>CAWHVO010000006.1:0-2043168 GCA_963832905.1 Terriglobia bacterium
AATCCATCCCGCAGCCGATCCCGCGAAGGACCTGCTCCAGGAGGAGCGCCGTATCCTCGAAAGTGAGTATCTGAATCGGCAGCAGGTCTTCCTTCATCCGGATCGGATAGCGAATCACCAGCCCCCGCCTTGTAGAAAGCGAACTGATGCTCGAACCTTCCGGAATCCAGTCGGACCCCGCGAACACCTGTCCGTTGTCGGCAAACAGGAATCCGTCGTCCGCCAGCGCGAACGCCGGCATCCGAAAGCCACCGCCAGTAGACACTTTGAACGCCCATTTCGCCAGCAGCTGTTGCAGCTTGCCGTTGATGAAAGGGTGCCTGACCAGCATGCCGCTGCCGTCTGCTTTCAATACGGCCTCGACAATGCTGTGCTCGTAAGAAGTAAATTCTTCGGCTTCGGAGTCCTCCACCTTTGGCTGCGCCGTGGACGTCCCAATCGCTTCGAGGAGCTTCTGGTAATCGCCGGCCAGTGCGGAGGAAACTACGTCGCGGACCTCCTCAAGCGCCCGAGGAATGATCTCGGTCCTGAGAGAGTCGAGCGGCGCGTGTTCGGTCAGCGTGTAGCTCGATTTGAACTGAAGCTCGCGGGAGTAATCCCGAATCCCCAGAACTACGGGAGACCGGAACCGTACTCCCCGGATTCCGCTCGACAAGCTGCCAAACCACTTTTGGCATTCGTTGAGGAAACCCAGCTCAAGCTTTGGTTTGACCGAGCTTTCCGGGACAATGATGTCGGCCTTCAACAGATCGGCAACATCGTCCTGCATGATTTTGAAGGAGCCTTTGGCCTGGGTCCGGTCGAAAGCAAGGCGGAATTGATAGAAGCGCTGATCCGGCAAATTGAGCTTGCGGAACAGTCTCTCAGCAATCCACCCGCGGCAATCGTTTGTTCCCAGGGCGTGGTCCTCGACCACAAGCAGGTTGACGTCCGGCTCCTGGATTACGACCTTGCAGTCGGAAACCAGAATGCCGAAGTACGTGATGGCAGCCTGTGGCCATTTCTGAAACCGGTCGGCGATCAGCTTTTCGTGCTCGGCATCGACGGCATAGAACTTTCCGTCTTTCGCCGATCCACTGGCGCCGATGAGACAATACTCCCGGCCCTCGTAGCGCATGCGCATCAGCACCTGGCTGATTCGCGCTTGCTCGTAGGCGTCCAGAAGACCTCCCGGTACTTGCATCGAGAGGACGCAGATTTCCGGGTGGATCGCAAAAAGCAGCGTGTTTTTCAGCTGCCCTTCCACGTCGATCCGGGGGAATCTCCTAGTCACGTTGCCGTCCTCATCGATTGCGATCTGTTTCACGCGCAGAATATCCGTCGCATGGTTCACGTTAGGCATCTCAAGTTCTCCCTTTTCTCTGATCTGGTTGGTTATGACAGAGCAGAGAACGGAGCCGCGCTCCCCTCCTGCCCTGCCGAAAACTGTGAAAGTTCCCGGCCTGGCCCCGAAGAGCCCGACCACTTGCTATGCGGTTCAGTTGTCTAACTGGTGAGGATGAATCGTCGAATACGAACCGGCCTCACCAACTCATCAATTCCTAAGAGACGCGAGCTGTTCTTGCGCCTCCTCGGTACTCTCGCACCGAAAATCGCCCTCGCCTAAGCGAGAACACTTTCCGGATGCATTCGAAGACCGTTGGCTGGTTCTGCAGTGTCCACAGCAGAGCCACTCCAGCGACTATCTTTAGAGCCGTGATCCGGTCGACGAATGCTCCCAGTGAGAGCGCCACAACCAAAACCACGACGATCTGGTTCTTGTCTGACATCGGCTTCTCCTTTTTGACTGCAAGTGAAGTTGCGCTGCCCGTTTTCGGAACAGCAGAATCCCAGAAAGTCTGGGTGCTTCAAGGAAACCGAAGTTTCCATGTTTAAGAAGCCGGATTATTTTTCTTTAGTCCATCCTTCCGTAAGATCGGTTCCCCGGACGGGCCGACGTCCGCTCGGGTTTGAAACTCAGAGACCCTGTAAAAGTTCACCTGTTCGCGAAACGCATTGATGATGGCTTCCGCTTCGGAGGTAAATTCGCGGCCGAGCGCCGGGACGTCTCCGTTACGGCTTCCACCAGCAAGAAAGAAGCGTTCTTCTCCCGCGGATCTTTCGCCGTCCTGGCGATCCCGCCGGCGTCGTGTCGTCGTACCCCTCGCTGGAGTCGCTTTGGACTCCGCGGCCACGCGCGTCGTTCTTCCATTGGCGGGAGGCGGCTGAGGAGCCTTCGACTCTGCCATCGTTTCTGTTCCGTTGACTGACATCGCTTGTCTTTTTCCTTTCTTTTGAGATCTCGCTTACTCCGGGCCAAGAACATGATCGGTTGGATCGAGGTTCCCCGGCTGGGATGCTGTGTTCCCGCAATCTGAAACGACCGGTTGCGTTTTTCTGCGGCGTCCGACGAATTCGACCACCCGTGGCTTCAGCAGAATCCCCGCCGCGAACATCATGAGCGGCAGAATACTGACAGTGCCTTCCGACCAGCCTGCTTTCCGCAAGAATCTTGCGGCCACGGTCTGAATCACGATCACGGCGAGAATCATGAGAAAGTCATACCTGTCGAACCACTTCGCTTTGGCGTCGCTTGACTTCTTGGGTCCCTCCTTGCCCAGTACCCGCCTCCGGACGCGCGCTCGCGCCATCAGGGCACAGCCGATGAAGAAAAGGCCGAACAGAATTTCGAGCAGAAGGACGCCGATGCGCGGAATGGCCAGAATCAACGCGGCACTGACTAATGTGCTGCAGCCGGCGCTCATCAGCACGTCCGCCCGGTCATAGTTCGAAGGAAATAACAAACGCATACTCGCCTCTCTTTTACTCGTTCGGAGCCTGCTTAGCCTTCGCTCGCCGGACCTCGATGATTTCGGTAATCTTGCCGCGCGCCTTGTAGCCAGCCATCATCAGGAGGAACGGAAGGACCCATTCGAGGAATCCGTCCGGGAGTTGCAGGAAGTGATGTTGTTTTGCGATGGTCCCGATCAAAACTGAGACCAAAATCATGAGCCAGTCCAGTTGATCGAGGCCACCGAATTTTGACAGCGTCCAGAACCCGGAGTTTTCGCGATTTTGGTTTGTCTTCGGATCGATCATGGATCGTCTCCCTCCGGTTCTCCGCTCCTCGCGCTACCGGTTCTTGTCCGTTGCCTCGCGCGAGAGTTCGTCCGGTTGTGAAAGGCCGGTATTCTTGTCCCCGACCATCTGCTGCTCCCAGTAATCCGCTACCAGTAGGCCGCTCGGGTTGTACTCCGTACGCCGGTCGAGTGCCAATCGAACGTTGTAACGCCCCACGATTTGGTCCGTCGTCTCCTGATTGTTCTTCAGCCGGTGAATCTCCTTCACGCCGAACGCCGTGAACGTCAGCGGTGAACCCTGGACCACCGCGATAGTACGGATAGTGAAATTTGTGACGATATGGTCGTCCTGAATTTTGTTGATCGTGTCGTCTTCCCGAAGGCGGCCAAGAACCAGGGCCTTGAAGTTGCCAGTCATCATGTTCAGCGCGTCGGCCATTTGGCGATCCACTGTGGCAGGCGTCAGGTTGAGGTAGCGGTCCAGAAACCGACGAACGACCGCCTTGGCCTCTACATCCGTGGGCGCCGCTTCCGCGGCGGACGCCACGAAATTCAGTCCGCGCGAGTGCCCGGGAACCGGCGTGCCCGCCACCACTGTCGCGTCGCCTTCGCTGTCCACCCGGATGACCGTGGGCGGTTGCAGACGGACGTACACCGCAAATGCGAGGGAACTCAGTGCGATAGCACCAAACACCATCGCGAGAACCATTGAACGGTTCGCATATGCGCGCAGCATTCCATCGTGCTCGTAATAGCGCGTATATCGGGTCTTCTCGGGCATATTCTGCCGATCAGTGACGATTGCCATCTCCGCCTCCGGTCGCGACTCATGTGTCCTCATTTGCCTCCACCTCCGCCCTTGAACAGCGACCCAACGCCTCTGCCGGCAAGTCCGGCTGTGCTGATCACTGCGGTCATGGTTTGCCCAACGTCTCCTTCTACAACTCGCTTTGCAAGATAGGGGATAAGCGCTATGCACAGCGACAAAAGGATACTGGCAAGACCGAGGAGCAATGACCCCGTGACGCCGTTGAAAGCGCCGACGAAATTCCCGCTGTTGAGTACCGTGTTCACCGAGTTCATGTTGATCGCCGCCATCAGCGCACCGAAGATCGAATAGATCAATCCCCAGGCATTGAAAATCATCAGATTCACCAGATACTTTCGTGCCATCACGCCAAAACCGAGTGCGGGATAAAGCGCCAGGACGAACGGCCCGACAACGTAGAGAATCGAGCCATACAGTGTGTAGAACAGGGAGAACAGCGCGTATGTGATCGGGAAGAGAATGTATCCAACTAAAAGCAGCAGAGATTCGAGCACTCCCGAAAAGGCGCCCGTAATCAGGCCCCACAATGCCTGAATGCCGTTATTGTTGTTCCAGTAGTTCGACAGATCGGACATCCACTGGCCGAACACATCCCCGCCGCCGGCCGTACTGGTATTGATGAAGCTCGCCACGTTGTTGAACATGCCGTTGACGTCCCGGAACGCGGCGCTGTAGTTGAGCATCACAAGACCTACGGCGAAGTAGCGCACCGCTGTGGCTCCCAGAAAATGAGTGTCGCCGCCGCGCGCCCAGGACTCGTAAATGCCGAACAGCAGGCTGGCCAGCAGAATGTACTGTGCGACCTGAACCGCCCCGGCAGTTGCGCCGCCCGAGTCGATTCCGCCTATCGCCGTATTGAAAAGCTGCTGAAAATAAAACATGGCTATTGGTGTTGCAGCGTTGTCGTCACATTCTGTTGCATCGTTACCGCCCCCGCGCTGCCCAGCTTCATATGGGCGGCGTTATTCGCAAGATCGATCGCTCGAACCCTCATCAAATCCGCCAGTGCCGATTGCGTGTATGCGTGCGCTCTCACCAGCCACGCGTCCGCCTGCGCCTCGATGATAGGCGCGCTGCCTGGCGTAGCGCTCTGCACGTTCGTGTTGATCTGGTCGGCCGCTGCGAGCTCCTGGTCCGCGATTGCGTCGATGGCGATCGCGCGCTCCATCGCATCCTGCGCTACCGCGTCCGTCATGTCGATAATGTCGCGAACGGGGGGCGGGGCGTTCTGAGGGGTGGGCACAACGCCATAAACGGCGCCATACCCGCCTGTCGTGTTCGGAATCTGACCGGGGTTGCGCGAGAGCAGAATGCCTTCAAGCTGCTTCGGGTTCTGCAGCGTGGCGCTCGAAATCGGGATTCGGAAAATCGCACGAATCTGTGCGTAGAAACCCTGGATTTGGCCAGCCATGCCAAGGGCCTGCGCGATGGCCTGCCGCGGCCATATGACGGTCTGTTCGAAATTACTGATATCCGAAAGGACAGTGTTGATCGACTGCAGGCCGCCTCCGATAACGCTACCCAACGTGCTGTTAATCGTTCCCAGTCCGGCCGCGAGGACTGCGCAACAGGGACTTGGAAGCTGTCCCTGAATCTTCCTCGGCGAAACGAGCGCCGCCAACAGCAGCAACATGGCGGCCAGCACGGTATGACGCCGGATATATCGGCCCCCACGGATAGCTCCATTCCTCGCTTTGCCGATCCAAAGGATGATCCGATTTCGCATTTCAAATTCCTCCCTCATCTGTGCTGAAGAGCATTAGTCAGGTTGTTTTGCAACTGGCCGGCAAACGTCGCGGTTCGCTTGCGCAGGGCGTTGTCGTGCGCGACGCGGCCGGCCTCCTGGCGCATCATCGCCGCCATCATTTTCTGCATGATGGCCTGGCTCTTGATTTCCGCCGAAACAGCCGCCGCCGTGATCAGGGACGACGAACCCGGTGCGGATATGTTGATGCTCGAATTTCCGACCATATTCTCGATTTGGTCGGCCGCCTGCAGTTCCAGGTCCTGCGCCTGGTCGGCAATCTTCAGCATCATGAGGTTATCCTGAGCCAGTGCGTCATCCATGTCCGTCATGTCCCGGTCCTGGGGTGCGATGGCTCCCGCCTGGGGAACCGGCCGGAAAGCGTTCACGTACAACTGCGGAACGGAGTTAATGTCCCCGGTGGCACGATTGCGGATGATGCTTTCCAGAGCTGTCGGATTGGGCAATGTGGCGGTGTGGGGGTTGATCGTCATGATCGACTGAATCACTGCGCGGAACTGCGCGACGATCGACTGAATTTGCGCCTTGGCCAGGTTGATCGCATTGATGGACCAAATCGTCTGTTCGTACAGGTTGCGGATATTGGAGAACACCCCATTTATCGAATTCAACCAGTTGCCGATCGTCTGGCTGACAGTGGTCAGAACCGTTTGAATCACGCACGGAAGGCAGAACTGGGCTTGCGCTGGCGGCGGTGAAACGCCGAGAATCGCGACACACCCGATCAGCAGAATCGCAATCGTGCGGCGCGGGTTCTCCAGGCTGAGCAGCATCAGACCGCCAAATATCGTTGTGAACAGCAACATCGGAATCTCCTAGACGTGAATCGCCTCGTTTGTATTCACCGCGCCGGACAGCTCTTCCGGCAACTGCGGCAGTCCGGCAAGCCCCTGGGGAAATCTCCGCGCCAAGTCCTCGTAGCACTCCAGCAAGGGCTGCTCGGGGTTCTGCCTCAGAGACCAGGCTCTATAGGCGCGCTCGCGCGGATATGTCGTGCATATCCAGTAGTCGATCGGGGTTGGCACCAGTCGCACTGTCTGGGTCGTTTCCGATTTCTCACCAATGACCAGCAACATTTCGGCGAATCGGCCCTTTTGCGGCGAACTGAATCGCTTGATGGCAGCGAGCGACACATCATTCAAATGAAGCTGACTTTCGAGTGCGCTCATGTCTCCGGGCTGCTGGCCAATCAGCTTCGTGTTCGCGTTCTTCACGATGCCCGGACCGTGCAGACGAGGCTGCGAGGGGGTTCCAACGAAGTCTTCGAGCGTCTGCGAAATGCCCCAGACGCTGGAGTTCCGCTTGCGCGCTGTCCTGAATAGTTGAACGACCTCCGGAGCGAGCACGGGCGAGTCGAGTAAAGACCAGCACTCATCGAGCACCGTGATGCTGGACTGTCCGCTCCTTCCCGAAGCCCGTTCCGCCATCGCATTCGCGATCAGCATGCTCATCGCGGTTTCCAGATGAGAGTCTGAACTCAACCCCTCGACGTTGAAGAAAAGCCAATTATTCTCGGTGCGGATATTTGTGTGCCGGTCGAACAATCGGCTGTAAATGCCCTTGTCTGTCCAGGTCCGCAGCTTGATGGCCGCGAGTTTTGCTTCATCGACGGACCGCTGCATCTTTTCTTCGTCCTGCCACTGAGCAAGCTCGTCCCGGAGGTCCGAGAAGGTTGGGACCGGATTGGCGTAACGAAGGCCGACGCGCTTATATGTCCGCCCGATCGCCTCGCTGATGACGTTATCGACGAGTGTGTTGTCGGAACCGGGCGCGTCGCCGATCATGTGCCGCGTGAGATTCTTCAGAAACGCGATCTTCTCCTTCGAAGGTGTCTTTTCGCCCTGCGGGAGATCCCAGGGATTCAGAGTTTCGTTTCCGTCGAGATTCACGTCGATCACTCGGCCGCCCATGAGTTCGACGAGCGGCCGGTAGGAATCGCCGCGTTCGAGGATCGAGATCTGAGTACCCGTCCGGGCCAGCATAAGCAGCAGCAACTGCGCCATGAAGGTCTTGCCACCACCGCTCTTGGCCATGATCAGCATGTTGGCGTCGCCCAGGTTCGCATCGAACGGAGAAAACGGGCACCATCTGACGGGATGGGGTTTCGAGCAGAATCGCCGATGACGCCAAACCTTGCCACGGGACTTCGGCCGGCAACAGGTCTGCCGCGTGCAGGGTCAGGCACTCCAGCTCCCGCTTCGTCTCTTCAGCCATCCCGGGAAGCGTCCCGATGTAGATCCGCTTCTGTGCCAGCGTCTCCGGAATGCCGCGGGCGCCATTCATCCGCGCGATTGCGTGGAGGACGCGCTGGCGTCGGTCCGCAAGAGTCCGCTCGGCTTCTTCCAACTCCTTTGAATTGCAGACAGGCCTGGAGGTTCGTAACCCAACGACCAGACTGAGTTGGCATACCTTCAACGAACTGGACACGACGTCCTGCAGAGTGTGAATCAGCTGTTCCTGCGCGATCTGAGCCTCAACATTGATCTTGAACCCCCCATGGATATCTCTCTGCGCCGCCTGCATCCGGAGAAGCCGTCGTTTGTACGAGCGCATGATCTTGCTTTGATCCGGAATCGCGATCTCCGCGCTGACGACGAGCGGAAACTCCTGTCCCACGAGTTCGCGCGTAATGCCCGGGAATGTCGCATCCGGCATTTCCTTGACGCTGACCCAGGAGTACAGGAGACCTCCAACCTTCAGGTGGCCGTCCTGTTCGTCTTCGATGTTGACGTTCGCGACCTGGGCCCGCGCGCTCTCGTAGGTGAGTCCCTGCTTATAGGGGCGTGCATCGCTTGCGATCGGGTTCAGCGCCCGCTTGACTTCGAGGAACATCTCCTGATCGGTCATGCGCCGCGGTTGCATTCCCGTGGCTTCGAGTGTGGCCTGTGCTCCCGCCATCAGGCTCTCGAATTCCGAAAGGAAATCCTCGTGTTCGCGGAAAGTTCGCTGGATGCACTTGTTCGCTGACAAACTCCACCCGCTCGCTTTCCCCCGGGTCTTCCGCCATTCGAAATCCCGGCTTTCGTGGTGGACGTCAGGATTCCAGATGAAGTAAACATGCAGGCGCCGCCGCAGGTAGTGTCCTTCCTGTTGGCGTGTGTTCCACAATCGGATGCGTTCCCGGTCGAGCGCCTGAAGTACTGCGTTCTCGATCCGTTGTTCTTTGACGTAACGCTCGGTCAGGTCCCCGTGACCGTCCGTGACCTCGTATCGAATCTGCATTCGCATCGACCGCTCGGGCAACGAGCGCACCAGCGCCTCCAGCACCTCTTTGGTTCGATTGCGCGTTTCGTCCGCATGAAAAAATGTATTCAGTCCGTTGGCTTCATAGCCCGCCACGAAGCTGCCGTTTGTGCGGACAATGCACCCATCCAGATAGTCTCGAACCGGCAGCAGCTCGCAAAGCGCCGGCTGGCGGAGAGAATCTTCCCATTGGCGGCGGGTCATCGGCATTCAGGACTCCTCGGCTTTCAGGTATTCCACGCGCTGTTCTGAGTCCGGCTCGAGGGCGCAGTAGACATGCGGCTTCATGTGAAACCTCAGCCAGTCCTGGAGGTAGCCGCGCGGTTTCCCGTACTTGAACAGGATGAGGGCGGGAATACTCAATACGGGGACGACGTACTGCAGAAAGACATTCATAGGGATTCCGAACATCTCCCTCTGCAGGAATCTGCCGAACATGTTCATCACGACGGCCAATCCGAGGATGACGAACAGGTCCTCAAACTCCAGATAGAGGAACGTGACCTTCGTCGTCAGATTCCTCGGAACCGGTGTCACTGTGAGCGCCATATCTCTCTCCTTCGACCTCTCTTTTCAGTTCGCATCGCATCGCTCCCTCAGCTCACGCCTGCCGTACCTCTCGCCACGAAGAACTCGCCGAGCCGGAGAAGACCCGAAGCCATGAGGCACAGTATGGCTCCCAGGAAATGCCGGGTATGGTTGAACTGGTGGTGGACCTGGTGTTCGAACAGTCCACCGAACTTCAGCGCCCCAATAGCGACATGCATTCCTGCATACACGGGAAGGATGACGTTGGCGAACCAATCGACCAGGTTCAGAACCGAGTTCCAGTAAAGGTCCGGGTTGTTCCACCCGAGTTGACCCGTGAACTTCTCGAACATTCGGAGAAGACCCGAGACCATCAGGCACATCAACCCTCCATAGGCCCACATCGAGTAAATCTGGTGATAGCCGCGCGCGTACTGAATGACGGCGAGAGCGATGAATAACGCTCCCAGGGTCGGCATAATCACGTTACCGGCCCAGTTTGTCAGATTCAGGATTCCGTTATAGAGGGACATGTTCTTTTCCAGCTCCTACATCATCGAGGTGATCAGCTTCCAGATGGCTGAGACCGTCAGTAGCCCGATGGTGGCGCCGATCATCGGCATCACGGGTTTCCGTGACACGAAGTTCCAGATCCCTCCGATGACGGCCAGCCCGGCGGCGATCGGGCAGAGGGTCCCCGCGAGATAGTTCCACAGGCTGTCGAGCACATCCGCGGTCGCGTACGACGTCCCGCTGTTGTAGCTGTTAATCAGGTTCAGCGTTGTCTGAATCGCAAGCAGAAACATCGCGCCCAGAACTGAAGGCAGCGGATGCCCTCCCTGAACTGTGTCGAGGATCGCTCGCAACACAAAGAACGCGGCAAAGGAGGTGGCGAGCCTGGTCAGTACAAAATTCTGCACAAAGTTCGCGAGGTCGCTTTGAAGGGTGGCCATCCACCCGGTACCGATGCCGCCGCCAGGCAAAGACGCTGGCACTCCGAACGACGGGAACCAGCTGATGAGCTGGGGCAGAGTTAGAAAGACGATCGCCCAGAACATCCATTTCGCGAAATTCCCACCGATCAACGCGTCGGGAACAGATCCCTGCCGCAGACTGAGTCCTGACAGCACCAGGCAGATGACAGCGGCGGAAGGCGCAAGCAACAGCATCAATCTCATGAAATCTGTAATCAGCGGTGGAGGGGCCATAGTCGTTTCCTTTCAAATCGAAACCGACGGGCGCCGTCGTGTCTCCCCGGCGGCGCTCGCCGAATGCAGGTCTATGTGACTCCGGCGGTGCCTTGGGAAATCCAGTATTCGAGCAGTCGTGTGACTCCTGAAACCATCAGGAGACCGATTGCCGTGAACACCCATTTGGCGAATCCGCGGCCCATGGCGAACGATCCGATCGCCATAAGGGCAGCGCCGCCGGCGCCGACCGGCGCGATTACGTTTCCGATCCAGTTGATCAGGTTCAGGAAGGTTCCTTCTGGCTGCGTGGCCTGTTGACCCTGAACGGCTACGTTGACCTGAGGGGCCGTTCCGAGATTCTGGGCCATCAAGCTCGCTTGCACAGCGAAAACGAACAGCACGAGAACGACTGCGATCATGACCTCTCGCTGCCGAGAATTTTGCATCATCGGGATTAGTTGCTCCTTTCTTCCCCGTGTGGGGATGGAAGAAAAGTAACCCGATTTGAAAACTCGCGCAAACGGATTTTACGCTGTGGGATCTCGCTGGATGTGGATAAAGGAGGTCAGGTCGGCGAGAAGCATGCTACGGGGGCAATTCCTCTGGAACCCGCTCGGAACTTCGATTGGTCACCCGAAGATTAGGGTAGTTGTTGTTTACTTGGGGTTGAAAAAATAGTAAAAGAGAATCCAGTCGGTCAACGTGAAGCGGCGCCCAGTCTTCTTGGGATTCTCAAGGGCACGTGAACGGGCAGCAGAGATTGGGAGCCCCCGAAGCAAGATTCGTAGTGTCACAATCAGCCAGACGAGGGTCGATATCAGAATCAGAAAACCTTCTGTCTTGGTTCGGTCCAACCCGGTTGCCGGCATCACCCGCCAGAACGTAGTCCATTTCAAGAGATATAAGAACCCGCCGTACAGGAAGAACGCCATCGCGGCGTGGCAGGCTTTTTGGACCCAGATAGGAGTCTCGGCTGCTGGCCCCCGGAGGAGGAGCCAAATCACAAGCGCGGCACCGAAGAACGCAGGCCACGAGAACATACAACTCTCCTCGCCACCACTTTAACCCAATTCGTTGGTGGGGCAAAAGCAAAAACGGACGGTTCCCCTTCCCCGTGTGATCCTACTGTTGTGCAGCCGAGGTCTGTGTGATTTGTGCCTTCTGTTGCTGCTGGTACATTTGATTCAGTTCCTGCTTCAGCTCGAGCAATTCCCGCAGTTCCTGTACGCTCGGCGCGGGAGCCGAAGCGTAGCTCGAAATAGCACCACCGGAATTGCTGGCTGGAACCGATCCTGCCCGCGTCGCGCCACCGCCTTCAGCGCCCGCGGGCTTCGCCAACACGATGTAAAACCGCGTGTTGCCCGGCACCGTCACGACAATGTTCTGGTGATAGGCGAGATCGTTCAATTGCTGCTCTCCGGCGACGGCGACGTTGTCGGCGACACGCTCGCGCAGCAAGACGTTATTTGAGAGGGAGTTCGTAACTCCAGTGCCGCTTTGAACCCCGACTGTCGCCGCGAGAATTGTGCCAACGCCCGTCAGGCTGCGAACCAGAAATTTTGTACCGGTGTTCCGGCCCGTCACCTCGCCGCGCAGCGGCTGAAATTGCAATCCAACCGCGTGCCCCTCAATCTTCTGCGTCGTCTCGTCCGGCATCTGGATCGTATGGAACTGGATGCCGACATAGCCGTGTTCGTTCGCCTGAACAAGCTCACCAAAGGCCTTTGATCCCGCCGGTATTACAGTTTCGCCATCCCGTTCGTAGTTGTATTCGATGGCAGCCACAACCGGAGTCTTGACCGCGGAACTCACAGGAGTTTGCAATCGCGCAACAAGTCGTGTGCCGGCGGGAAGAGCCGAAACTTCCGGCTCCCGCTCGATCACGGCCGGCTGAATATTGCTTCTGGCGGGATTAGCCCCACGAGTCCCGGTTGTCGCACTCACGAACACCAGCGACGCCTTCGTTAGCTTCGCAACGTTCGGGTCAGGTGGGGGCACTGGTGCTGCCGGGGTCTCCGCCGGAAACTGAATTCTGTTCAAAGCATAGTCAGTCGGGGCGGGTGAGGGCGCTGGTGGCTCCGCCGAAGTTCCAAACGATGGCCGGGCTTGAGCCAACGTCCGCTGCTTCGCCGTATTGTGGATGTCCTCGGGGCTGACGTTACCGCCGCCCTCGTCCGGGCGCCGGGTGTCGGCGTTCAGCAGTGGCGTCACAGACCGGCTTGTGTCTGCGGCCGCTCCGCTTTGTCCGCGGCCAAGGTTCGGATGGTTTACTCTCGCGGTGTCCTTTCTGGCCGTGTTCGGTGTCGAGAACATCGCAAAGAAAGCGAGCGAAAGCACGACGGCAAGCCCGGCCAGCAACAAAAAGCTCTTTGTCCGGTCCTCTTTGAGTTGCTGACGTTTGATGTTGGTCCTGACCTCGCCGTGGGTAGAACGCTGCATCGCTCGCCGCAATAGGCCGACCCATCCCGTGGGCTCGTTTTCTTGTGCCCCTGCCGCATCAACTTCGGGATCGGATTCGATCCTGGCGGCTTCTCCGCGATCCTCGGCGGGTTCAATTCGTCTGGTTTTGTCATCGGGTTTCATGAGCCGAACCTCCTCGAAAGCTGCTGATTCCGAAACCGATCGGGGCCAGTGCAGGCAGATCGACGGCACCCGAATCGGCGACTTGTAAAAACAGGGTTTCGTTTGACTCTTTGAAACCCGGCCGTTCAAAAACGACAACTCCATCCGCTCTCTGACCCGCGCCCAGGCGCCGTGTGCTCAAACGGAAGTCGATCACGTGAAGTTGCTCGGCGGTGGTCCATTTTTTCTTGACCTTGCCTCCGAGTTGCACTTGCGGCGGAAGAATCTCAATTGCATGGTTTGCCGGGTTCACAACGGAAAACAGCACAACGACGTCCTCTCCCTCGTCGAGAACCTCGCTGACACCGGCTTTGACTCGCGGACCGGCCTCGATCTGTCCGGGATGCTGTCCATACAATACCGGAAGCGCCGCTTGTTTCTGCCTGTCGAGCAGCTTGTCCAGCACTGGGGCGGATTTCTCGTCGATGCCGCCAGATCCGCCGATGGACGCTGTCTTAGTCAATGCCACCCGCGAAGGCATCTGCAGACCAGTTGTTACAGTCTCTGGCGCCTTCGCCTGCATGTCGAGCCGTTGGGTTTCGGCAATCAGCGACGCAGAGAAAGGATTCTCTTCAACGAGAAAGCTTCCTCCAGCAGGCCGACCATATCTCAGCAGCACATCTACTGTCTGAGTTCCTGCGGTTTGCTCCCCGGAACTGATCAGCAGGAGATTCACCTGGTGTCCGAGCGTGGTCGTGATCAGCAGGTTGGTCTGCGCCGGCCCGGCGGCAACCGGTTTCACGGTCACCAGTTCCGGCTCGTGTTCTGAATGCTCAGCCTGAAAGTTTTCCGGATCCCCCAGTACGACAGAATTGACGGGTTCCGGCATTCGGATCGACGTCGCTACACGGGGAGTCAGACGAAGCGTGATGACCTTCTCGTCGAGACTGGCGCGCGTGAGTATCACCGGTTCGAGCTTCGTCATGCTAGTTGCCGGTCCGATCGAGACAGGAGGCGCTGCCGCCGGCGGAGCCTTTTTGTTTTGCCCAGAGGCGATACCCAGTAATCCCATCGCACAGAAGCAGGCTGTCAATCGGTGCATGTTAATTCCCTCCTGAGCGCCGTAATTCGGCGCGATACTGTTGTGCAATCCGCTGAACGTAGGCGTAGACCTCTTGGGAGGAGTAGCTCAACCCGCGTGGACGAATTTGCCGCTCGCCGGCGGCATAGGCGGCCATTACCAGGCGAAGGTCGCCATGAAAAAGTTGCTGAAGTTCAGCCAGATAGGCAACCCCGCCGCGCACATTTTCGTGAATGTAGAAGGGATGTACGACCCCGAAATGCTGGGCGGTTGCGGGCATCAATTGCATCAAGCCCATGGCACCCTTCGAGGACACGGCTCCCGGCTGCCACGCGGACTCGACCTGAATGACTGCTCGCACGAGGGCAGGCGAAACTCCATACTCGCGGGCGTAATAGTTTACGCATCGTTCCTCGTACTCGCGCACGTTGGGCGGGTCTGCTGCCAATGCCGGAATCGCCGCAACAGCGATGCTCAGTAACGTCGTCGCTCTGCGCATACCGGTTCCTGTCCGTCACCCTCCGTACGGCCGAATTCTCTGCTGTACCGCTGCGTGTCATAGACGAGGCTCTCGAAACCATCCCTCAGCAATAAACGTTTCCGATCATTCTGTGTCTTCGCGATCAAGGGCAGCAGTACATCTCGCAACTCGGGTCGGATTTCGTGAGCGCCAAGGAGGTTCAGCGCCTCCGCCAAATCCAGCATTTCTGCGATCGAGGGCGGCTTCTCCAGTGTGTAGCCGCGCAGCGCCTGCGCGAATCCGGCAAGTTGCCCATGCAATTCCGGGTGTGTTCCGGCCGTTCGCTTCTCAAGGATTCGTGTCTCCCGCTCGATCGTTGGATGCTCGAAACGCAAGTATAAACTCCGGCGCCGCAGTGGGTCGCCGATACGGCGGACCTCGTTCGAGGTCAGCACAACGAAGGGTCTGCTCTTCGCTTTGATGGTGCCGATTTTTGGGATGGAGATTTGCCAGTCGCTCAGGATTTCGAGGAGTTCCGCTTCGAATTCCTCGCCCACCTTGTCTATTTCGTCGATCAGTAGGACGCACGGCTTTTCGCACAAAAGCGCCCGCAGCAGCGGGCCTTCCTGGAAGAACTCGAGTGTATGGAGGTTGCGGCGCAGCGATGCCCAACCCGCACCCGAAGCATTACCCTGCGCGGTCAGGTAGAGACGCTGCAAGGACTCGTCAAACTTGCCGATGGCCTTCTCCTCATTGATGCCCTCGTAGCATTGAAGGCGCTCAATCGTGGTGTCCGCCGCGAGAGCGACTAC
The DNA here is from genome assembly GCA_963832905.1 of Terriglobia bacterium. Taxonomy (GTDB): domain Bacteria; phylum Acidobacteriota; class Terriglobia; order Bryobacterales; family Bryobacteraceae; genus BOG-234. The sequence continues at coordinate 15,530 of CAWHVO010000006.1, forward strand.
TTTGGCGAGTTCGGTCTTCCCGGAGCCAGGCGGTCCCTCCGCGAGAACCGGCTTGTGCATCTGCGCGGCCAGATAGATGACCTTCAACGTCACGGGATCGGCCACATACCTCGCGGCATCCAGTCTCTCCGACAGCTCTTGGATCGAGGCGAACACGTACCTCCGCTCCTTGAAGCCCCATGTTAGAGCGGAATCGCTGAAGAGCTTCCGATTGATGCTGTGTCCCGGCGCTCAACCAACCGCGGGCGCCGGGATTCAAGCTCTTCGGATTCAGCATCGGCGACGATCACGTCGGCTTCTTTTGACTGGACCCACTTTTACTCATACTTTCTCTTCGAGTAACGAGCCCAGGCTGAGCCCAAATCGTAGTCGTGGCGCCTGCGCCTGAATTCTTCGAGTGGACCCACTTTTGCTCAATCCTCTTTTTTTCAGTCGAACTGGCGGACGAAGATAATTTTCTTTATCGAGGCGGACCCAGTTTTACTCATTCGTCGCGAGATGGTCGAAAGCCCAGAGTGCCGTCCATGCGGTAGCGATCCAATTAATCGGGGTGGACCCACTTTTCCTCATTCCGTGGGGCACGTGCCTAATGCGCTCGCAGTATTAAGCGTTCTAACGTGTCGGAGCAATGAGGTATTCGAAGTCGGGGAGTACGGAGAAGGGTCGCGCCGGAGGTTCGACTCGCTCGCCCAACATCGTGATCCGGTTGGCGTTCAGATTGCCGAGGAAACGCCCCCCGTCTGACAGGTGCTGGACCCGAAGCGGATCAAGACCCATCAAGCGTGCGCAGGCTGCGTCCGCGGCTACTGGATCGTCGGCGAGGACGATTTTCCCAAGGTCACGCGCGGTTCCCTGCAACGGGCCGTTGCCTTCCATGGCCGAAATACCGTCCGCGATCACGAAATGGATCGGAACCGTCGCACAAATATCGAGAATGCATTCGTGGATTCCGTGCCAGTGGAGCAGATTCTTCGGCCAGCCATACTTCATCCCGGGCACGATGCCGAACATATTCTTCAGGCTCAGAGTGACGCCAGCCCAGTGATGAGTCTTCACCTTGGGCATTGAGACGATGAAATCGGAATCGAGAACGGTGCGCGGCAACCACAGCTCTCCGAGACCGCTGTAGCTAGCCTTCAGCTTCACTCGCGCGAGTTCGTCGCGGTTGAGGTCGACGAAGTCGATCCGCCGGTCCGCGAGATGAGGTTTCAGGTTCGCAGCCTGTACTACGAGCTCGGTGTCGCGTTGATGGCCCGGACCTTCACCGACAACGACCCTGGCGGCGCCCAGACGAAGGAAACAACGGGCCGCAGCTCCGATGATGTTCGCGTTCGTGTTTACCGGACCCGGCAGGTCCTCCACCAGATTTGGCTTGAGGAGAACCCTCCTGCCAGCGACGTTCAAACGGAACAGCCGCAACCCGTCCATGAGCAGCGCCTCAACCTTTTCGGAGTATTCGGTCGCGTTCAGAATCGCTACAAATGATCGAGCCCTTCGATAGGACACCGAATGCTTCGGCCAAAACCAGTCGGCTGCCACGCCTGTTGTCGCCGCCATGCCCGCCGCCGAGCCGACGAAGCGTCGCCGATCGATATTCATCGCAGCACCACGAACGGATGAATCATCTCCCCACACCTCAGCGCCAGAATCGCGGTGGCGAGCGTGGCATTGTTCCGAATGTCGCGGCCGTCTCCGACGAGCGTCGCCAGTCCGGCCTTGAGATGGTCGACCGGTTCTTGATACACGAACAGGCAAAGGATGCACCAGGCGAGACTCTCCACAGACTCGATGGCGGCGGATTTCTGTTTAAGCCAGGCAAGGCTCGCGCGAATCACCGACGTCCGTTCCTCGTCCTGCAGCGCCAACAGAGCAATGGCGGTGGCCTCCGCATGAGCCGGAAGCGGCACTCCGTAAACGATGCTGTTTCCCGAATTCCAGCCGCCGCCGGCACAGGCTCGATCAAGAAGCATATCGACACCCAGTCGAATTCGTTTCTCCGACAGCTCAGAACGATTGCAGACCGTGAATTGTTTGAGGGCAATGACGCTGAATGCTGTGGGGATGACCCAACTCGCAGAACCCGAAATCCAGGGCCACCCGTACTTGTCGGGATCGAAGCTAACGTTGCGATCAGCCGTTTTGAATTTCCACCGCCAGAACCAATGCGCTTCTCGACCCCGCTCTTCGACGAGCCAGTGAGAGGCTTTCTCGCGGGCGCTCGCAAAATCAGTCATGCCGTTGAGGTAACAAAGAGAAAGGGCGGTTGTCCAGGAACCTTCGGAATCACCTTCAAATGCTGGCCAGCAACCATCCGCAAATTGCGATTTCAGGAGAAACTGAGTCGATGCACCAGCGTTTGCCGGCATTTCATCTGCAAGGGCGAACGCCGCCAAACAAGTGGCCTCGATGCTGGACTGTTGCGATGAGGCGAAACTCCAGCCTCCCGACACTAACTGACGGCTCGCGAGAACGGTGTCCGAAACGGAAAAGTGGACCATCAAAGAAAGGCTGCCTTTTGTATAAGACACATCAAGATCCACCGCAAACCAACGCGGATCGCGATTGCCGACTGGAACGACGCCGAGCATTATGGAGCCTCCGTTCCCAAAGGCCGTGACCGTTGCTATACGCAGATTTGCGCTCTAGTATGCAATATTGCGTATAATAGATCGAGGAATGTTATGGCAAGCGTCGTAGTGTGTGCAGAACCCAACAGTTGGCAGCAGGCGGGTCGTTTCGCGACAAAAGTCCTCGGCGACGCGGAGTTAAGAAGTTTTGAGGATCTCGGACGACGAGCGCCGGTTCAGCCCGTACTCGTGTACCTGACCCATCCGGACTATGATCACCTCCGCTCGCTTCTGCAGATTCTGAAGCCCGGAAGTCCCGACGTGGTGATTTATTACGCGAGCCGTGTTGCGCCGCAGGATGCCGCACAACTCGGTAAACTAGTCGGCGAGACGCGTCCAAATCACACCAGCGTCGTGTTTGAGGCGAAGACCGCAGCCGCATCAATGTTGCAGCATTCGCGATCTTCCGCTAAAGAAAACGGCGCGTCGTCTTCAGTTGCTCGCGCCCGGCAGCTGCGCGAGCACTTTGGATTGACCCAAACCGAACTGGCTCACGCTCTCGGTGTCAGTCTGCGAACGGTACAAAACTGGGAGCGCAATGGTGTCGCCAGGAGTCCGCGGCAACTTCGGGACCTTGAAGAGCTGTGGACCATTCTGAAGGACTCGATTAAGGGCACGGACATTCCGGTCTGGCTGAGATCGGAAAGCGAGGCTTTTGCCGGAGCGCGCCCGATCGAACTTCTGAAAGAAGGGAAAGCCCGCGACATTATTGTCGAATTTCGGCGCCTGCAGGCTGGAGAGCCGACTTGAAGCTGGGACGCGCTGCACGAAAGCAGCTCGCGGGGCTGATCGCAGGCGCGACCTCACTCCAAGGCGATTTCTTCCGGTCCGTGGCGTTCCGGTATTTTCACCCCGACGACGTGATCAGCGGCGAAGGGACCCGATTGAACGGCGGTCGCTTTGTGCCGGCAGGCGTGAGGGCAGTCTATGCGAGTCTCGAAGAAGAAACGGCTATGCGTGAAGTCACGACCCGCAAGACCGCTTTGAGCGGTCGAAATCAAATCGATGTCGGGGAATATCCCCGTATGACATACGTCCTGTCTGTGACCACGCACAGAAATCTTGATCTTGCGTCCACGCTTGAATCGGAATTGGCAAGTATTGTCGGGCTCTGTCTTGGTGGCCGCGGGTATTCTGCGTCCCAGGAGTTGGCTGGGATCTGGATTGCGAAGGGCGTCGAGAGTGTCGTTTTTCCGTCCGCGACAGGCGTCGGTCGAAACGTCGCGGTCTATCTTGCGAATGCCGGCGCTGGCAGCGTGGTGGTTCGCAATCGTAACGAAGTTCTGGCCGCCCTCCGCCGGCCACGCGCGCCGGGGGCGCGGTCGGTACAGTTAGAACGTCTTCATTCGGAAGAACAGCTAGGCATTCGGTCACTTGAACGGGGCGATCAACCGAAACTCCGACCAGCCTATACCACCAGCGCCATCAACAAAGCCGGCGAAAGGATCGTGGTGTTCCTGTCGGCGGTTCCATTCAAGGAAGGGCTATCGTGCTCGACGCGCGCCCCATCACGAAGTGCAACACGTTTCCGAGCGAGAGTTGTGTCTAGTGACGGGATCGTCACCTTGACCAGGGTCAGAGGACTTCGCGTGGCAAATTCCGAGCGAGAATCTTCCGCAATACAGACGGTGGTCTTCCACGTTAGCGTCAGCGCTACCACGACATTTCTGGCCGCATTTGTTTTCGGCTAAAATTGAGTGAGGACAATCACCAAATGCAATCGCTCACGCTACACCCGGACGCTTGGATTCGAGAAGGTTCGGAATTCGCCTGCGGAGAGGTCGTCGGATACCGGGTCGGCGGGATGGCCGATGGCGAGACGGCGAGGATTGCGAACTTCGGAGCGCCCAATCGGGTCAACTGGCGTGTGATGCGAATCAACGCCGACAACACGCAGTCCGATTGGACCGGGCACTACGAAAGCGCTCAGGATGCGCTGGTCATATTGCAGTTGGAGTTGCAGTAATGGGGGACTCGGATCACGTTCTCATCGACTCGTATTTCAAAACCGAAAGGGCGAAGCGGCACCTTGAGGAACTGAAAACGGCCATTGCCGACTTCTTGGCTAACGACCCGGTTGCGGTCTCGATTGAAGAGGACGCTGAAAAGCAGGAGCGCCGATACCGTGCAGTCTTCAAGCAGCCCCACGTCTGGACCTATCTCGTCGCCGGGGATGTTTTTCAGTGCCTTCGAACAGCACTGGATCAGGCCGTCTGGTGGTTCGCCAGCAAATATCACGCCGATCCCACTTGGACGCAATTCCCGATCTTTGCGGAAGACAATGCGCAGACGAGGCAGACGTTAACCAAATACACCAAAGGCGTTCCCCACAAAGCAGTTGCCGTGATCGAGTCGTTTCAGCCGTACAATCGCCGTGCCGGGACTCCACTTTTGGACAATCTTCTTTGGCAACTCCATGAAATAAATCGAATCGATAAACATCGACGGATTTCGGTTCGTGCAACCGCAGCCCGTATCGACACGTGTTTCAGCCCTCCGATAACACCGATTGAGAATGGGTGCGAAGTCGTGATACCGTTTGGCGCACCCGGATCGGAAATCGATCCTGAGTTCGTTCCTTTAATAGTGTTTGGTGATAGGTTGACGGGAATCACCATGCAGATTCACGGCATCGAGCGAATGTATGAGTTGGTGGCACACCAAATACTGCCCCGCCTTGCGGGTTGCGTTCCATAGGAACTCACATAACCTCCTACGCATGGCGAGACCTAAGCTGTTTCTCGATACAAATGTCTGCGAACACCTGCTCAATCCACCGTATGCGGAGCGGTTGCAGGGCCTCTTGACGGCAATTCGCAAGAGATATCAGATATTTGTTTCGCCCGAAACGGTTATTGAGCTTTTGCGGACTCTTCAGGGCGGCACAGGTGAGTACTTCGCATTCGATCAAAAACGGTTTCGGGTTTGCGTGTGTGGGGATCGGCAGCGGGCACGTTTCATGAGCTTACCTTCCGGCCAAACTTCACGCCGCGGCGCTGTGCCGCCTTCACCCCGGCGCGAGTGCGCTCCGAGATCAGGCTACGTTCCAGCTCTGCCAGTACGCCGATCATCTGCCACATAGCGCGGCCCGTTGGTGTCGCGGTGTCGATTGCCTCGGTGAGGGAATGAAATTTCACGCCACGGGCGCGGAGGTCGTCGAGCATCGTTATGAGGTCGCGCAAGCTGCGGCCCAGCCGGTCGAGCTTCCAGACGATTAAGGTGTCACCGTGTTCCAGTTTCTTCAGGCAGCGGAGCAGGGCAGGGCGCTTTTTGGTGGCTCCCGACAATCCCTCATCTTTGAAAACGGTCTGGCATCCGGCTTTCTTCAGCGCTGGGAGTTGCAGGGCGGGGTTCTGGTCGTCGGTCGATACGCGGGCGTAGCCGTATTTCATGCGCTTCATTTTGAACCTGATATATGACACACGTCAACCCCGTTTGCAGCGTTGCCGTGAATGGTTCAAAACTCACCGGTTCTGAAATGTGAGCGTGGACGTAGCCGCGGGGTCAAATCTGTTCAACGAATAACGAAGTGAACACTTAACTTCGAGTGAACACTTAAAACTTCTTGCAATGCCCTATACCTCATGCCTAGAATCGCGTATGATAAAAATCCGTTTTAGTGATGCGGACCTCCACGACCCGATGGAGTCGGCAGATGTGTTTGTCAAGATCGAACCAGCGCCAGACTGCGACGGGTTGGCGTGCGGGGCAACCACAATTCCATTCGATGTGCTCGGGCGATATCCGAAGCCGCACTTCCATTCAGTAGTGCGTGGTGAGAACCCAGCAGCCAGCCCGCGCTATATTCCCTTGTTTGAATGTCCGTAAGGCTGGACGTGGACGGTGGTGTCTAACATCTGGGATCAACGCACTTTTCAGGCGCTACCCGGCGGCGTCACGCGCAGGAAAGGGGCAGGGAGTGAATCCCTACACTTAAGCGTTTGCGAAACACGGGCCGCCCGCGCCCGGTTGGTATAATCGCGGCCACCATGCGCCTTTACACCGCGTTTATTGTCCTTCTGCTGATTGTCTCGCTTCCTGCTGCGGCTCAAACTGCGGTTCCTAGGGCCGCCAAGGCGATTGACACTATCGAGGATATTGAAATTGGCATGTCTGCCGACGCCGTGATTGCCGCACTGACAAAGCAAGGTTACGCTCTGGCCCATGTGCCAGAAGATGCACCCGTCAGCGATGTCATCGCAATCTGGGAGGTGTCCCTAAAAGACAAATACATTGGCGAATTCATCGTCGAACACGGGCGCGTCACAAGCGTAGAGGAGCGTGTTTACACAGGGCAAGAGGGCGGTCCAATTGATCTTGGAGAGGCTTTGTACTGGCTTCTCTACGACAACGGAAAAGCGTTCCCTTCGCCGGACCGTGATTGGAAGGAGACCGAAACGTACGTTCACTTCACCACCCGAGAAATTGAACAGAGAACGCCGGGTTCATCGTCGCGAATGATATTCGCAGATACGGCGAATGGAGCTAGTTACCGGATTGATCTCATCCTTAGAAGCCAAGAAGGAAAGCCTTCGGTCTCAGTGTGGAAGCTCGCACCGTTCGTTAAGAAGAAGTAACCTGAAAAACGTGCCATCCAATCTTGACCTACTGTTCGTTGAGCCTCCACCTGATACAGACCTGTCGGTGCCAGCGATATCGCATGTGTCGGTGGTCCACGCGCACAGCCCACCATATGCAGATGGTGTTCTCGTGCTCACATCGGGCTGCTATAGTCCAGCCGAACTAGACGCACAAATCGACCGGCTTCACGCGGAACTGGAGAGCATTCGCAGTAAGGCGCGGAAGGAATACAGCACGTTCAGGAAATCACGGAATCTCTCGCCGTAGCTGATTCTGGGGGGGCAGCGCAGCCAGTCTCGAAACTTAACCTTTTCGATACCACAGCGTGGCGCGGCAATGGCTCTCCAACCAGTCCCGTGCCGGGGGCAGCGATTTTACGTAACGGCGGATTAGCGGAAGCGAGGCGGGGGAGGGCCGGACAAATTCGTCCGACGCTTCGCGCCACAGAGAAACACGGGCGGGGGGGCTTTACTCGAAAGGGATGTCCACCTCGGCGAAGCTGCCTGGTGTTGCCGCGTTAACCGCCGCCACCACCCGGTCAACGTAACGGCGCAAGGTCGGCCATTGCTGATTGCCGATCACCACGAAGGCGATTTTGCGGCCCGTCAGATTTTGCTGGTAACGAATGTTTCCATGTTTTTGTCCGTCGTCAGCAAAAGTTCGAAACCTGCGGCCTCGGCCTCTGCTATCAGTTCGCCGTTTACCAGCCGATCCCAACCGCGCTCGATGGCTTCAACTACCACATGACCCTTGAGAGCATACCGGAGCGGGGCAGGGGTGCCGTTATCAAAGAGTATGAGCATCGACCCCGTGGGCTGATGGCTGCTGCAAGGCCGGGGGCGTGTCAAGGCTCCGCGCCGCGAACTCGATCACCGCTACCACCTGTTCATGCGACAAATGAAACCATTCCATAATCTCGCTGATGGAGGCTCCCACTTCCAGATTGTCAAAGACAACGGAAACCGGCGTCCGCGTGTCCCGGAATACCCATGCGCCGCTGCGCTTGCCGGGAACGCTCTCCACGGCGGGGCATTGTGACCAGTCGAGGGTTGCTGTTGCCATGATCTGCGCTCCTTCTTTCAGGTTACGTCATCGAGGGAGGGGAAAGGGCGGTAGAGCGTCGAGCTGTCAATCTTCAGAAAGGTCGGCCACGTGTTGGCGGGCTTCGCCATTGTCGATGTTCCGGGGCATGGCTCGGTCGTGCTGCTGGCAGCGCTTACTTCGGGTCCCCGAAAACGGCGCTGACGCGCCGGGAGAAGGGTGACACGCCACCCCTGAAAGGGTGCTGCACAGGAGCGGGATGTTCCCATAGGGGAACCCACTGAAAAATAGGACATTCGTCCCGTGCCGGTCCGGCGCGCGGCCAAGCGGAAAAGCGGACCCATGTTGGCGAGTCTCAGCATCAGGCAGCGGACGAGAGCCAATAACCGCTATGATCGAAGGTGGGATGACGGTCCATATTACAGAAGCCGAACTCGCACGCGATATACATGCCGTGCTGGCAAAGGTCCAGGAAGGTGTCGAGGTGATCGTGGAGCAGGATCATCGCCCGGTGGCCGTCATTAAAACGCCGCAGGGTACGGGCCGGTTGCTCTCGGAATCGATTGTACTGGCAGAGGGGCGTGGTTCCACAGTGACGCTGGATGAAGGCTTCATGAAGGACGTTGAAGAAGGTATTGCACGCCGCAGCCAGCCATGGAATCCGCCGACTTGGGAGTAGTGCTCGATTCCAGCGTAGCCATCGAGGCGGAGCGCGAGCAACTCAACGTCACCGACTTTCTCAGGCGGATCGCCGTGACCATCGGAGAACGGGAAGTATCCCTCAGTGTCATCACGGTCGCAGAACTGGCGCACGGGATCTATCGGGCGGACACTCCAGAGCGGCGGGAGCGCCGCCGTCTATTCCTCGATGAATTGAAAGCGGCGGTGATGGTCTACCCGGTTACCGAGATCACAGCCGAGTTGGTTGGCAGAATCGGCGCTGAGTCGGCTGCCAAGGGTGTTACGATTCCGTTCGACGATCTTTTGATCGGTGCCTGCGCTCTGGAGCGCGGGTATGCGGTGGCAACTCGCAATCCCCGCCATTTCAAAAAAATCCCCAACTTGACCGTCATTCCGTTCTGAGAGGTAGCGCCCCCTTTCCCTGTCGAGCGATGTTCCACAGCGGTCCTCGCCGTCAAGGCCAAGCCCTCCGGGTGCGCGCTGCGCGCAGCCTTGACCGCTCCGGGCCGCTGCGAAAGACTGACCTGGATATCAGGGAAAGGGCGCTTGGGAATCTGTGGCCTGTTTTAGCGCACAAGAGCGCCAGCGTGGCGGAAGCAAATCCGCGCAAGCCACTTTGGGCGCCCGGTGGGTGAGAATATGAGTGCCCGATTGCGAAACATGCGCATTTCGCTTATGATGCTTTTTTTAGAATCAATAACTTATGCGCCATCAACACTAGGCGATAGACCACCAATTCCCGCCCCTGGGCACCACTAAGCCGCGCCCTTTACAACGTCTTCCCGCGCGGCACGAAGCTCAGCGACGCCGAATTCATGCAGTAGCGCAGTCCGGTCGGTCTGGGACCGTCGTCAAACACGTGGCCCAGATGCCCGTCGCAGCGCGTGCAGCTCACCTTGGTGCGTACCTCGCCGAAGCTGCGGTCCGTTTGCTCGACCACGTTCTCTTTCGCGATCGGCTGATAGAAGCTCGGCCAGCCCGTGCCCGATTCGAACTTCGTCTTCGAATCGAACAGCACCGTGTTGCAGCAGATGCAGTGATAGATGCCGTCGGCGTGGTTGTAGGCGTATTTGCCCGTGCCCGCGGGCTCTGTGCCTTCGTGACGTGTCACATCGAACTGCTCGCCGTTGAGCTGCTTCCGCCATTCGGCATCGGTCTTGAAGACCTTATCGACCTCGTCCACGCCTGTCCTGACTCCGTTCGCATCGAACATGACGATGCGCACCTTCCTCACCGTCTTGTCGATCGCCGCGAGCAGCGTGGAAGCACCCGCCACGCCCGCCAGACCCGTCAGAAATCCCCGCCTGCCAAACGATTTAGCGCACAGGCCGAAGGGTCCGTTGTGCGCGTTATTTTTGCTGAACATCTCTATCGACTCTCCTTCACATACAATTCGGGATATTTGGACTGGAACTCTTTCAGAAGCGGAATGTCGAGGCCGCGGATGTAACCCAGATTGAGCGAGCCGCACTTGATAGTCGGTTTGGCGTCGCACGCCACCACCTGATCCAGATAGTGCTGATGATAATCCTCGGCGGAAAAGAACGGGTACGTGGTAAGCGGCACCACCTGCGTCACGATCCTGTCTTTAAATACATGCGCGGCATTCAGTTGTTTGATGTACTCCTCGGCGATCGTCTTCTGTTCGTCGGTCGTGTAGAAGATCGACGAACGGTACTGCGTGCCCACATCGTAGTGCTGGCGGTTGAGCGTGGTGGGGTCGTGCGCCACCGAGAAGTAAACCTTCAGCAGATCGCCGTAACTGATCTGCGAGGGGTCGTAGGTGACCTTCACCGACTCGGCGTGATTCGTATCGCCTTCTTCGATGCGGTCGTAGTGCGCCGTGCCCTTCTTGCCGCCGGCGTAGCCGACGACGGTGTTGGTGACGCCCTTCATGTGCTCGTAGATGCCCTGCATGCCCCAGAAGCATCCGCCCGCCAGAACGATCGATGCCGTGCCCGTTGCCTGCGGCGTCTTTGGCGGATCGGGAAAGCTCGCCGCATGGGCTGACGAAAACACACCAATCGCGATGGCCGTGACCGCCGCACCGTATAACAAGATTCTGTTTCGCATTCGATCTCCTGAGTTTCTTCCGGTCCTCTATTATGATACGCGCAAAATCCGCAATCGGTTTGGTGCCTTGCCCTCATCCGGCCAGCACGACTACCGGATGATAGACGTTCGGCAGCGCAATCCGCCCGATCGCAATCAGCTTCCCGTCCGACGCGATCGCCCGCACATGCGGCGCTCCCTGATTGACGCGGAACGCCGAAACCGTAAAGTCCCGTCCCTGCCGGATATTCCTCGCAATCGTATCATCCACCACCACGCCCGGAAACTCCGGCAGCAGATCGCCCATGGGAAGCAGCGCCTCGCACAGCCGGCCCTCGCTCTTCAGCGTCTGCAGTCTCTCCAGCGTCGAAGCCTGTTCGATCGGGAACGGTCCCGAACGCGTTCGCACCAGCGATTCGATATGCGCCCCGCACCCCAGCTCCGCTCCCATCCGATGCGCTATCGATCTGATGTACGTTCCCGCCGAGCAGCGCACGCGAATCCGCGCCCGCGCGCCCGCCACTTCCACAAGTATCAGTTCGTACACCGAAACCTGCACCGGCGCCAGCGCGACTGCGACATTCTGCCGCGCCAGCTTATACGCCGGAATGCCGCCGATCTTCTTCGCCGAGACCGGCGGCGGCGTCTGCTCGATCTCCCCGCGCATGGGCGCAAGGCATGCTTCAATCTCTTCCGCGGTAACGGAGGGCTCCGTCACGCCTCCGGCCACTTCGCCGGCACGGTCGTATGTTGTCGTCGCGAACCCGAAGCGCACCGTCGCCTCATAGCATTTCTCCGCGCCGTCCCAGAACCGCGCGAGCCGGGTGGCGTGCCCTATCATCAGCGGCAGAACGCCCGTGGCAATCGGATCCAGCGTGCCCAGATGCCCGACGCGCCGCGTTCCCGCGATGCCGCGCATCTTCGCCACTACGTCGTGCGACGTCCATCCTTCCGGCTTATCCACTACAATGACGCCGTCGAAATTCACTGCTGCTGTTCCAGCTCCGCAATCGACTTCATCACCACTCTGCCGACGATCTCGAAGCTGCGCGGGTCGAGCTTGTCCATCGTGTCCTGCGGCGTATGCCAGAACGACGACATCGAGTCGCTATCGATCAGATCGACCGCGCGAATCCCGGCGTTGATAAACGAGATGTGATCGTCTTCCATCGCAGCCGGCTGGCGCGGAAACGCCGCCGCATAGCCCAGCGAATCGGCCACATCCCACACCAGCTTGCGCAGCGACGGCGTCGACATTTCGTCATAGACCAGCCGCAGATTTTTGTCGCCCGTCATGTCCACATTGATCAGCGCTTTGATGCGCCGCGCGGTCCCGTCCTTCGTCCACTTCTCCGCCAGATGACGGCTGCCGTACGTATTGTCCGTACCCGCCCATTCTTTGCGCACGGCTTCTTCGCCGTCCAGGAACACGACGTAAACGTCGTCCGTGCGCGCCTCGCCCTGCAGCACGGTCGCGAACTCCAGCAGCATTCCCGTCGACGAGCCGCCATCGTTCGCGCCCACAAAATCGGGGAGTTTCTTCGTGTCGTAGTGGCCGCTCACCACAATCGCACGCCCCGATTTTCCTGGAAACTTCGCGATGATGTTCTCCATCGGAATCGGCCCCGCGGGCGTCTGCGCGGTGAAGCTGTCGCCGATCACTTCGCACCCGCGCTTCGCCAGCCGGGCTTTGATCGTCGCACGCAGTTTCGCGATCGCCGGCGAACCGTCCGGACGCGGACCCAGCGCCACTGCCTGCTGCGTGTAAGCGAATGCATCCGCGCCGCTGAAACTTTTCTGCGCGGGGGCGGCTGCCGCAGGACACGCAATGGTGACACACGCAACGGTGACACCCACACTCGCGAGCCAGGACACCGTACTCAGGTTTACGTTCATCTCAATTCCATTTCTTTCCACCCCATGGCAGTAGAACCAGTACCCCTAATTCTGCATAACTTCATCTATCACAACAACTTGCCAGATTCCGTGGTATAACGAAAATTGGAGGCAGTTGGTGTGACCGCGCCCGGCATCGGTCGGAAGCTGAAGAACGCGAGGGTCGGCAAAGGCCTGGCCATCGACGACATTTCCCGCGACACCCGAATTGCGCCCCGCTTTATAGAAGCAATCGAAACCGAAGACTACTCCAGTTTACCCGGCCTCATCTTCACGCGCAGCTTCGTTCGTCAGTACGCTCTGATACTTGGTCTCGATCCCGATCCCCTCCTCGACGCACTGCCTAAGGTGGACGAGAATACCGCGCCGCTGCCGAATCCTCCGGCGCACCCACGCGGGCGTTCGCTCTATCGCAAAGAGCGTCAGGTGCGCGCCCTGATGACTTTCGCGGCATGGGCGCTGGGCGTCGGCGGCGTCGGTGCTGTTGCGTACTTCTATTCCAATCACTCTTCGCTGCGCCTGATGGCGCCGCCGAATCACGACGTTGTGAAGGCCGCGGGTCCCGTTGCTGCTCCCGCTCAGGCGAAAGGCCCCGTGGTTGTTGCCTCGCACCCTGCCGAAACGGCAACTGCGGTCGCCGGGCCTGTCAACGGTACCGAAAACGCGGTGCCCGCCGGCTCTGCATCGGGCAGCTCTGCGTCGGGCAGCTCTGCGTCGGGCAGCTCTGCATCGGGCAGCTCTGCATCGGGCAGCTCTGCATCGGGCTATGTTGCCGCCGTCTCCGGCCCGGTAACGGTATCTCTCACCGCGCACGCCCGTACGTGGATCCGGCTCGATGTCGACGGCAAAACCGCATTCATGGGCACGCTGACACCGAACGAAACCAAAGAAGTTTCCGCCAGCCAACAGATCAGGCTGCAGACCGGCAACGCCGGCGCGCTCACCGTTTCACTCAACGGGAAGACGCTGGAATCGCTCGGCGGCTTCGGCCAGTTCCGCGAACTCAGACTGACGGCGGAAGGTCCGGAGTTCGTCCGGAAAGATCCCCGGGCCCAACCGGCGTCCGACCAGCTTTAGCCATCCGCCTGCGGTTCCGCATCGCCTCACGCCGCTGCGCCAGCAACAGCCGCCTGCGCGTCCGCTCTGCAACCAGCAATTCCTGACGCCGCCCCTGCTTGGTGCGGATATCGATCTTCCGCCAGAATTTATTGAAGTAGCTCACGGCTGACCAGAGCGCGAAAAACACCACGACATACAACGCCAGATTCGCCCAGATGGCAAACCGCGGATGATGCCGCGTCAGCATCAGCAGGGAAATCGCCAGTACCTGCAGGAAAGTTTTCGTCTTGCCCAGTTCGCTCGCTTTGATCGTGTAGCCTTCCGCCGCCGCAATGCTGCGCAGTCCGGAGACCGCGAACTCGCGCCCCACGATCACCACCACGAGCCAACCCGGGACGACGCGCACCTGCACGAGCGAGATCAGCGCCGCCGAAACCAGCAGCTTGTCGGCGATCGGATCGAGCAGCGTGCCGATCGTCGTCACCTGCCCCCAGCGCCGCGCCAGATAGCCATCCACCAGATCGGTCGCCGCCGCGATCCAGAAAATTATTAAAGCAATGACATCATTTGTGATGACAGCGCCGTTCCAATGGAGTATGATTCTTTCCTGTACCAGTACTGCCACCAGTAACGGCACGATGAATATTCGCGCGATGGTGAGGGTGTTGGGAAGATTCATCGGCCCCCCCCAACTGTGGAAATCGGCCCGAATTTAATATGTTTCGGCGCGCCCGCGCGCGCTCCATACGCGTAGTGCGCCCTGTACGATAACTCTTTCCGGGTGAGGCTCTTAACGCACTTGCTGCGTTTCTGTTCAAAGCCCTGCAACATGCCGGATTCCAATACTTTGCGCGTTTCGAGGCTCACTTGTACACAGAATTTTCCACAGACGAAGTGGAATTCCTGACCAGGTAACGGCACAGCCGCCGCCTGAGCGATTCGGGCGCATCCACCTCCAACTCGCATAAATTTCCATCATAATCCTCTGCCCGCACCCGCCCGTGCTCGTGCAGCAATGCGATGGCGGCCCCGTCCCGCAGCGGAATGCGGAACCGCACCGTTTCGAGCGCATCGAACGGTACCGCTTCGTCAATCGCGTCAAACAGCCGGCTCAGTCCTTCACCCGTCAGACCACTCACCATCACCGCCGGGATCAGCGGACTCTGCCCGGCCTCCTCCAGCAGCCTTCCCGCCACCACACGGACATCATGTTCTCCCGCGGGCAGACGGTCCGCCTTGTTCAGTACCAGAATCTGCGGGGTCGCCGCCGCGCCGATCTCGCCCAGCACGCGAAACACTTCCGCCACATGCTGTCCGGCCTGCTCCGCCGATACGTCGACCACATGCAGGATCAGCGCCGCGTCCGCCACTTCCTCCAGCGTGGCGCGGAACGCTTCAATCAGCGTCGTCGGCAGATTGCGCACGAACCCTACTGTGTCGCTCAGCAGCACCCTGCGCCGCGACGGCAGCGTGACCGACCGGATCGTCGGATCCAGCGTCGCGAACATGCGTGCGTCCGCCAGCACGCCCGCCCCAGCGCCGCGGCCGGGAAAAACTGTCAGCCGGTTGAACAGCGTCGATTTCCCCGCGTTGGTGTATCCGGCCAGCGAAATCGTGGGCACCGGCACCGCGCCCCGTTTCTCGCGATGCCGCGCGCGCCCGGTGCGCACCTTCTCCAGCTCCAGCTCCACTTTCTTAATACGTACGGATATGCGCCGCCGGTCGGTTTCCAGTTTGGTTTCGCCCGGTCCGCGGGTTCCGATGCCGCCACCCAGACGCGACAGCGAATGTCCCTGCCCCGCGAGGCGCGGCAGCGCATACTTCAACTGCGCCAGCTCCACCTGCAGGCGTCCTTCCGCTGTGCGTGCGCGCCGCGCGAAGATATCGAGAATAAGCTGCGTCCGGTCGATGACCTTGATCCCGACCGCCGCTTCGAGGTTGCGCTGCTGCGTCGGCGTCAGCTCGTTGTCGACGATCAGAACATCGGCCGCAGTTGCCTGCGCGAGTTCGTTCAGCTCCTGAACCTTGCCGTGTCCGAGCAGCGTCGCCGCCTCCACGACAGGCCGCACCTGAAACGCCTCGGCGACCACAGCCGCGCCCGCGCCGGCCGCCAGTTCCGCCAGTTCGCGAAACGATTCCGACGCCGCCGCCGACACTGCTCCCCGCCGCCGTTCAAACCCCGCGAGGATCGCCTTTTCCGGGTGCTGTTCGAGGGAAATCGTCGCTGCCGTTCCTGTGGCTATGGTACACGCGACGCCAGTCGCGTTCGTTATCCGGCGGGAAAACGCGGCTGGCCCCGCGTGCACCGCCTGGAGCGTTGTCTCCGGTTACTTGCTGACCACTACACTAACCTGCCGCGATCGGCGTCGGGGCCGCCGCGGAGGTCTGATGAATCGCGCCCGCGTGCTGCTGCTGCACTGCGCGAGTCGTGACGACCGTCGATATAGCATGCTTGAAAATCAGCTGTTCCTGATTGCTGGTTTCAAGCACCAGCGAATACTTATCGAAACTCTTGATTCGCCCGGAAAGTTTTACGCCGCTCAAAAGGTAGATGGTGACCAACCCTTTGTCCTTGCGCGCATTATTGAGAAAACTGTCTTGAATGTTTTGCGCCGGTTTGTCCATCTCAGTCTGTGATCCACGCCCTGATAGAGTCATTCCTTCGGAGGCAGGGCCGCTTTATTGTAACTCAGCCGCAATGTATTTTTCTGCACCTATTTAATGACAACACAAATGATTACGTATGCGCGACTTATGTTCGGTGGCGAACCCCGTTACGCGCTGGTCGAAGATGGCCGCGCCCTCGAACTCTCAGGCGATCTCTTCGCCGATCCTCAACCCACCGGACGCGGGTTGCCGTTAAGCGAGCCTGAACTTCTGGCGCCCTGCCTGCCCCCCAAAATCCTTGCGGTCGGGCAGAACTATGCGAGCCACCTCGGCGGGCGGCCCATGCCGAAGAACCCCGAAATGTTCTATAAGCCTGTCTCCTCTCTGCAGGACCCCGGCGGCCCTATCGTGATCCCTCCAGACGCCGAAGACGTCCACTACGAGGGCGAGCTCGTCGTGGTGATCGGAAAAACCATCCGCCATGCCGCGCGCGCGGAAGCCGCAGCCGCTGTTTTCGGCATCACCTGCGGTAACGACGTGAGCGACCGCAACTGGCAGCGCGGCCCCGGCAAAGACGTGCAGTATTGGCGAGCCAAAGGCTGTGACACATTCGCGCCGCTGGGCCCCGTGATTGTGACCGGCCTCGACTACTCGAACCTCCTGCTGACCACGCGCCGCAATGGCGGGATTGTGCAGCAGCAGCGCACGAGCGATCTCATCTTCGACATTCCCACGATCGTCAGCTTCGTCAGCCGCTACGTGACGCTGGTCCCGGGCGACGTCATCTACACCGGCACGCCGGGCAATACGCAGCGTATGGTTCCCGGAGATGTCATTGAAGTGGAGATCGAAGGCATCGGCACTCTGCGCAATCCGGTCGCCGCCGGCTGACACGCCGAAGGACACGCAGCGAAAGCTGCGTCCTGGAGTTTCTACATTTCGCTGCCATTTCGGACACGCGGATTATATCCGCGTCTCGCCGGGTTTCACCCGGCGCACGCAGCGCAAGCTGCGTCTGCCTCCGACTCACGGGAGAGCGCGGCTCGCGCGGCGCGTCCTCCGGACGAGCCGAAAATCCCGGCCGCTGCGGAGAATAACCGCCCGCCGCCTCACTATGCCTCTGGAGCAACAATGCAAGCAACCGTGTCCCCCGGCGCGCCGGCCCTCACCACAGATGACCGCGCGGGCAAATATCTCACTTTCATCGTGGATCGTGAAGAGTTCGGCGTCGCCGTTCTGAAGGTCCGCGAAATCATGGGCATCCAGGAAGTGACCGCAGTACCGCGCACGCCCGCCTGGATTAAAGGCGTGATCAACCTGCGCGGCAAGATCATCCCTGTGGTCGATCTGCGCCTGAAGTTCGGGCTCGCGTCGGCGACCTACACCGAGCGCACGTGCATCGTCGTCGTCCAGATCCGCAGCGGCGCAGATCTCCTCTCCACGGGAATCGTCGTCGACGAGGTTTCCGAGGTTCTCACCATGAGTGCCGGCGACATCGAGGACACGCCCGATTTCGGCAGCGGCGTGGATACCGCCTACATTCTCGGCATGGCCAAGATCAAAGGCAAGGTCAAAATCCTGCTCGACATTGACAAAGTTCTCACCAGCCAGGAGATTCGCAGCCTCGAGGCCGCACTGCATTAAGTAAAGGATGCAAATGAAAACACTAACCGTTGGAAGCAAAATCTCGCTCGCGTGCGCTGTTCTCGCGTGCTTCACCCTCCTGATCGGAGGCGTCGGCATGCTGAGCATCGGCAACATGAATTCACACATTCACGACCTGGTCGAGGGTCCGCTGCCCGGCACCTATTTACTGGGCCAGCTTGAGGGCGATGCCAAGGAGCAGAAGACCGCGATGCTCGAGCACATCGCCGCTGACAGCCCCGCCCGGAAAGCTGCTCTCGAAAACACCATTGCGGATCTCGAGAACAAATTTCAGGCCGAAATGAAACCCTACGAGAAGACGGTTGAGACTGCCAAAGGGCGCGCTCAGCTCGAAAGGCTAACACCCGCGCAGGCGAACGTCATGCACCAGTGGAACGCGATTCTGCCCCTGAGCCGGGGTCAGAAATTCGCTGAAGCCATGGCCATGTGGAACGGCGACGCCGCCGCCGCGATGCAACAGCGGGCCGATCTTTTCAAAGAGATGCTCGATCTTCGCAAGGAGTCTGGCGACGAGGAGGCGAGAGCCGCTATCTCCCGCGGCGAATCCGCGCGATTCTGGGCCATCCTGATTCTGGTGCTCGCCGTCGGCTTGGGTACCGCGCTTGTCGTCTTCATCGTGCGCGGCATCAACACCGTTCTCACGCGCGCGGTGACGGAACTGAGCGAAGGCGCCGAGCAGGTTTCAAGCGCCGCCGGCCAGGTTTCCGGCTCCAGCCAGTCCCTTGCGCAGGGAGCCTCCGAACAGGCCGCGGCTCTGCAGCAAACCTCCGCATCCGGCGAAGAGCTGGCATCCATGACCCGCAAGAACGCCGAGAACTCCCAACAGGCCGCGACCGTCATGACTACCGTCAGCGCACGCGTCACCGACGCCAACCACACCCTCGCCGTGATGGTTAAATCCATGGAGGAAATCGGCGAGTCGTCGAATAAGATCTCGCGCATCATCAAGGTCATCGACGAAATCGCCTTCCAGACCAATATCCTCGCGCTCAATGCCGCCGTCGAAGCCGCCCGCGCCGGCGAAGCGGGCATGGGATTCGCCGTGGTGGCCGAGGAAGTTCGAAATCTTGCGCAGCGCAGCGCCCAGGCCGCCAAGGATACGGCTTTGCTCATCGAGGACTCGATTCAGAAATCGGGCGAAGGCAGCCGCCGGCTCACCGAGGTCGCCGGTTCGATTCAGGCCATCACCGAAGGCGCCACGCAGGTGAGGACGCTGGTTGACGAAGTTGACGCCTCCAGCCGCGAACAGGCCAAAGGCATCGGACAGATTTCCAAGGCCATCGTACAGATGGACTCTGTTACTCAGCAGACTGCGGCGAATGCCGAAGAGAGCGCTTCGGCGAGCGAGGAACTGAACGCCCAGTCGCAGGCGCTGATGGCGGTGGTGGAACAACTCCGCACTCTGGTGGGGGCCGAATCCAACCATGCCGCGGTCGCGCGCAGACCCAATTCCGGCCGGCGGCCCAAGGCGGTGAAGCCCGCTGCGCCGCGTCCGCCCGCTTTGGTCCCTGTTTCCGCGGGCCGGAGCATTCCCCTCGACGACAGCGAGTTTAAGGAATTCTGATCGTGTCCGCCGCGCTGCACGAAAACATCGAAGCGCTGGCGCTCGAAGTCGCGCTGCGCGATCTCACCTCGCCGGACCACGCCGCCCCTCTGCTGCCAGCCCTCAACGCCATCCGCCGTGAAGCGGAAACGTGCGGACTGGCGGCGCTGGCAGCCGCTGTCGAAAACGTGCCCGATTCCGAATGCGGCTGGCGCGACCTCGTCCTGACCCTGCAGAAGCTTGAGATCGCCGCTGCGCCCGCGCCGTCTCCCCCGCCTCTCAACCAGGACCCCGAACTCGTCGGCGACTTCATCCTCGAATCCCGCGAGCATCTCGCCGCCATCGAAGCGCAGCTGCTTGCGCTCGAACAGAACCCCCGCAACGCCGAAGCCGTCAACACGATTTTCCGCGGCTTCCACACCATGAAGGGCCTCGCCGGCTTCCTCGAATTCGGCGCCATCCAGTCTTTCACGCACGAAGTCGAGACCCTGCTCGATCTCGCGCGGAACTCGAAGCTCACCGTCGACTCCGCCCTGATCGACATCATTCTGCAGAGCGCCGACCACATGCGCCAGGCGCTCGCCGCCGTCGAAAACGGCACGGCAACGCCCGACGCCGCCCTTCTGATCGCCCGTGTCCGCGAGCGCATTGCCAATCCCGCCGGCAACGATCTTTTTCGCCTGGCGCAGGCCGTTGCCGAGCCGCCTCCGCCCGAATCCGGCCCGGTAACGGCACCCGCGGCCGCCGATACTGCGGCAGGCCCCCGCTCCGTCAAAGTCGATACCGTCAAGCTCGATTACCTCGTCGAAATGGTCGGCGAACTGGCCATCGCACAGGCTCAGGTCCGCCACGATCCGGACATCGCCGCTCTCCACAATCCGCGCATCGCGCGCAATCTGGGCCAGCTTAACCGCATCACCGCGGAAGTTCAGCGCGTCGCCATGGCCATGCGCATGATCCCCGTCAGCCAGCTCTTCGGCCGTATGGCCCGCCTCGTCCGCGATCTTGCCCGTAAGTCCGGCAAGCAGGCCACTCTGGAACTCTCCGGCGAAGACACCGAGCTCGACCGCAACATGGTCGAAGAACTCGCCGACCCCCTCATGCACATGATCCGCAACGCCGTCGATCATGGCGCTGAGGCGCCCGAGGCCCGCATCGCAGCCGGCAAAAGCCCTGTCGCCCGGCTCGGCCTCAAAGCCTGGCATACGGGCGGCTTCATCAACATCGAAGTCTCCGACGACGGACGCGGTCTGGTGCGCGAAAAAATTCTGGCCAAAGCGCGCGAACGCGGCCTCATCGCCAGCGGAGACAACCTCACCGACGCCGAAGTCTTCGCGTTCATCTTCGAACCTGGCTTCTCCACAGCCGAAAAAATCACCGATGTTTCCGGCCGCGGCGTCGGCATGGACGTGGTGCGGAAACACATCGCCAAGCTGCGCGGACGCGTCGACATCGCATCGCGCCCCGGCGCGGGCAGCACTTTCACCATCAAACTGCCGCTCACCCTGGCGGTAATCGACGGGCTGATCGTCGGCGTCGGCAGTCAGCGCTACATCGTTCCGCTTTTCTCCGTACGCGAAACCTTCCGCCCCGCCGCGGGCGCGCTCTCCACCGTTCCCGACGGCGGTGAAATTGTACTGGTGCGCGGCTCTCTCCTCCCCATCCTTCGCCTGCATCGCCGTTTCGATATCGCGGCCGCGTCCGAAGACCCCTCCGCCGGCATCCTGATCGTCATCGAAAGCCACCGGCGCACCTTCTGCCTGCTGGTCGACGAACTTCTGGGCAAACAGGAGGTCGTGATCAAAAGCCTCGGGCCGGCTTTCAAAGATGTCACCGGTGTCGCCGGCGGATTCCATCCTCGGCGACGGCCGCGTGGGCCTCATTCTCGACGTAGAGGCGCTGTTCTGAACTCTCCCGCCGAGACCGGAGCCCTCACGGATCGCGAGATCGACCGCATCATCGACCTCGCTCACAGCTCTTGCGGCATCGACCTCAGCAAAGGCAGGAAGGAACTGATCCAGGCGCGCCTCGGCAGGAAAATCCGCCAGGGTAACTTCGCTTCCTTCCGCCAGTATTACGACCACGTCACCGCCGATCACACCGGCGAGGAACTTCTTGCGCTCCTCGACGCGCTCACCACAAACTTCACATCCTTCCTGCGCGAGCCCGTGCATTTCGACTTCCTGCGCCGAAATATCGTCCGTTCCCTCGACGGCGCCATACGCATCTGGAGCGCGGCCTGTTCCACCGGCGAAGAACCGTACACCATCGCAATATCCCTGCTCGAAGAACTCGGAGCCGCCGCGGCCGGCCGAGTTCAGATTCTTGCTTCCGACATCTCGACGCGCGCGCTGGCCACCGCCGCACGCGGCATCTACGAGTCCGATCGTTTCCGCGACTTCCCTCCCGACTGGCGCAGCAAGTATCTCCTCCGCGGCGCCGAACGCGCCGCCGGCTTCTACCGCATCAAACCGGCAGTCCGCCGTTTAATCGAATTCACGCGCATCAATCTCAACGAGCCGTTCCCCGCCGCGCCCGCCTTTCACGCCATCTTCTGCCGCAACGTGATGATCTATTTCGACAAGGAAACCCAGGGCCGCCTCGTCAACCGCCTGGCTTCTTTTCTCGAGCCTGGCGGCTGGCTGCTGATCGGCCATTCCGAATCGCTCACCGGACTCTCGCACCCCTACGAATACGTGCAGCCCGCCGTCTACCGGAGGCGATCGTGAACGTCGTCGTGGGCGTCGGCGACTGCTGCGTCACTTCGGATCCCGAAAGCGTGCTCATCACATATGCGCTCGGCTCCTGCGTCGGCCTCTCCGTCTGGGATCCGGTGGCGCACGTCGGCGGGCTGCTGCACTTCATGCTGCCCTGCGCGCCGCCCGGTCTCGCGGAGTCCGGCAGAAGCCCCTGGATGTATGCCGACAGCGGCATTCCCCTGCTGTTTCACGAAGCTTACGGGCACGGTGCACAGAAGTGCCGGCTGCGTGTTCGCGCGGCGGGCGGCGCACAGATCATGGACGAAAGCGGCGTCTTCAATATCGGACAGCGCAACTGCGTCGCTCTGCGCAGAATCCTCTGGCGGGCGGGCGTCATGCTTGCCGCCGAGGATACCGGCGGCACCGAAGCGCGCACCATGCGCCTTGAAGTTGCCTCCGGCCGCGTATTCCTTCGCTCGCCCCGCGATGCCGCGGAAAAGGAACTCTGAACCATGGCATTTCAGCTCCTCATCGTCGACGACTCCGAAACCATGCGCGAATTCATTGGCCGTGTCATCAGCCTCTCCGGCTTCGATATCGGCCAGTGCCATCACGCGTCCAACGGCCGGGAAGCGCTCGAAACCCTGCGCTCCACCTGGATCGATATCGTTCTGACCGACGTCAACATGCCCGTCATGAACGGCGAGGAATTTCTCGTCTGCATGGCAGCCGACGAAGTGCTGCGCACCATCCCGGTTCTGGTGGTTTCCACTGACGGCACGCACCACCGCGTCGAACGCATGATGTCCCTCGGCGCCAAAGGCTACGTCACCAAACCGTTCACGCCCGAAATGCTGCGTAACACGATCGAAAAGCTTCTGGGAGTCGGGCATGACTGAACTTCCCGAAGCCGCGCGGCGCACCCTCGAAACCATGTTCTTCGCGGTGCCCGACACCGTCTCCGCGTCCCCCCGGCGTCCCCCGGCGACCTCATCGCCGCCAGCCTCACCTTCCGCGGCACCCCGCACGGCAGCTTCGGCGTGCTCGTATCCGAACCTCTCGCCCGCACTCTCGCGGCAAACTTTTTCGGATGCGATGAAGGCTCGGAAATGGCTTCGGGCCACTTCACCGGCGTGATTGCCGAACTGACCAACATGATATGCGGCGCCGCGCTCACCCGCGTCGAATCCGGCGCCGGTTTCGACCTCGCCGCGCCGAAGACCTTCCGCCTCGCCGCCTCCGAACCCTTTCCCGAATTCGCCGCCGGCTCACCGTTCGTCTGCCGCCTCGAATTCGCCGAAGGCACACTGATTCTCTTCCTGTCGTTCGGGACATGAGCCTCAGCCGCAAAATCCGCGTCCTGATCGTCGACGATTCCGCCATCGTCCGCAAGCTTCTCGGCGAAGCGCTCGCCGCGGAACCTGACATCGAGGTCGTGGGCGCGGCGCCCGACCCTTACATCGCGCGCGACAAAATTCTCGCCCTGTCTCCCGATGTCCTCACGCTCGACATCGAAATGCCGCGCATGGACGGCCTCACCTTCCTCCGCAAGCTGATGGTCTACCGGCCCATGCCGGTGATCGTGATCAGCTCGCTGGCGCAGGCGTCCTGTCAGATCGGCATGGACGCCTTGCACGCCGGCGCGGTCGAAGTTATGGCCAAGCCCGGCGGTCCTTACTCCGTCGGTGAACTCACGGTCACGCTCGCCGCGAAAATCCGCGCTGCCGCGGTGTCGCACGTGCGGCCGTGTCACAAAACCGATCCTCCGCCTGCACCTGCTCCCGCGTCATTCGATAAACCGGATCCCCGCGCCCTCATCGCCATCGGCGCTTCCACCGGCGGCACACAGGCGATTGAGGAGGTCCTCACGCGCCTGCCTGCCGGCTCTCCCGGCATCGTCATTGCGCAGCACATTCCCGCCGGTTTCTCGCGCGC
This sequence comes from Terriglobia bacterium, assembly GCA_963832905.1. Taxonomy (GTDB): domain Bacteria; phylum Acidobacteriota; class Terriglobia; order Bryobacterales; family Bryobacteraceae; genus BOG-234. The sequence continues at coordinate 39,916 of CAWHVO010000006.1, forward strand.
CTTCGCGGAACGCCTGAACGGCATCTGCCCCATGCGTGTCGCCGAAGCCTGCGACGGCGACCGCGTCGAACCCGGTCTCGCCCTCGTCGCGCCGGGCAACTTCCACATGCTCGTGCGTCAGTCCGGCGGCGGCTACCGCGTCACGGTCAAAGACGGACCCCTCGTCTGCTACCAGCGACCTTCCGTAGACGTGCTCTTCTCCTCCGTCGCCGAAGCGGCCGGCGCACACGCGGTCGGCGCGCTCCTCACCGGCATGGGCTCCGACGGCGCGCAGGGTCTGAAAAAAATGAAATTCGCCGGCGCCCACACCATCGCGCAGGACGAATCGAGCTGCGTCGTCTTCGGCATGCCGATGCAGGCCATCCGTCTCGGTGCGGCCGATGAAGTGGTTCCGCTAAACCTGATCGCGCGCGCCATCTCACACGCCTTCGCTCCAACAAAATCTACAACCCGATAGCCCAGGTGGCGCAGCGCGGGATAACTACCGGAAGAGTTCGTGCGGCGTGATTTCAATGCCCAGTTCGGGCACCCTGAGCGATGAAGTTTCCGTGAGCCCGGCGTCACATGTGTAAAAACGGCGCGACCGCGGATCCACCAGCCAGACATGCGGCACGCCCCACGTGCGGTACTCTTCCAGCTTTTCACGGACTGCACCGAGCCTGTCGTCGGGCCTGAGGTCCGGTTCGAACGAACAGCGATGATCGGGTAGGACCAGGAGGCCCTGCCAATGACCGTCACGCTTGAACTACTGCGCCACGAGACACTTGACTCCCTTCCACCCCCAGGGGTAGCGTGGAGCCATGGAAGTGATCCTGCATATCCCGGACGAAATCGCCAGCCACCTGGCCGTAGCCGGCAGCGACTTGCCGCGCCGGGCTTTGGAATCTTTCGCCCTCGAGGAGTTGAGGGCAGGACGGATCACGGAGCCTGAACTCTGCCACATGCTGGGGTTGGAACGTTTACAGATGGATGGCTTCCTGAAGGCCCATAACGTATACGCAGACTATACCCTCGAAGACTTCGAGAAGGAGCGGCGGGCTTTAAAAGAACTGGGGCTCTGACACGTGCGGCTGGTGATCGCCGACACCGGCCCGATCAATTATCTGATCCTGATCGGCCATATCGAAATTCTTCCCCGCTTGTTTGAAAGGGTAGCGCTTCCAGGCGTGGTCCGGACTGAACTCTCCGATCCGGTCGCGCCTCCGCTGGTCCAGCGCTGGATCGCCGCCCTGCCCACCTGGCTTGAGGTCATCGGAACCGAAGCCCTCGAACCCGTCGCGGACGCGGGACTTCACAAGGGAGAAGCCGCCGCAATCGCCCTGGCGGCATCTCTCCAGGCCGATCTGCTGCTCATCGATGAGCGCAGAGGCGTCCGCGCTGCGGAACGGCAGGGCCTGCGTGTCACCGGCACGCTGGGTGTGCTTGATCTTGCGGCGGAGCGCGGCCTGCTCGATTTCGGGCAGGCGATCCGGTTGCTTGAAGGTACGACGTTCCGAAGGCCAACGGGCTTGCTGGAAGCCCTTCTTCTCAAACACAAGGGGGCCGGAAACAAATGAAGGGCCGCTGCCGCCGCTTACACTGATCTTTTGCCTCAATTCTGCGACGTCAGCCTGCCAGTCCCGCTCGATCAGGCTTTCACCTACTCGCTCCCTCTCACTCTCCAGCATCGCGTCCAGCCCGGCGCACGCATCCTCGTCCCCTTCGGCCCTCGCAAACTCACCGGCGTCATCCTCCGTGTTCATGACGATGCGCCCGACGCGAATCTCAAAGACGCCCTCCGCCTGATCGATTCCGAACCTGTCCTCGACGACGAACTCCTCGGCCTCGGCAACTGGATCGCCGGCTACTACTGCGCTCCGCTCGGCGAAGTCCTGCGCTCCATGCTGCCGCTGGCTTCCGAAATCCGCACCGGCAAAGTCTATTCGCTCACCGGCGCCGGCCGCGACGCCTCGCGCCAGCTCTCCATCGCGCCGCAGGAAGGCGACGCCATGAACCAACTCCTGCAGGCCCTCGCCGCACGCCCGCTTTCCGCGGCTTACGTCAAGAAGAAATTCCCGTTGTCCGACCGCATTCTGAAATCGCTCGAACGCCGCGGCTGGATCGAATCCGAAGAAGTCTCGCACGACCGAGATCCCCTCCGCGCCCCCTCAGCCAAACTCCGCATCGCGCTCACCGGCGCCGAACCCTCTGGAAAAATTCCCAAAGCCGAGCGCGAACTTCTCGCCTGTCTCGCGCTCCATCCCGGCTCCCACAATCTCGCCGATCTTGAACCGCTGGTCCACAACGCCAGCCAGGCCGCGCGGTCGCTCGCGCGCAAACAGGCCGTCACGCTGACCGCGGAGCCCCTGGCAATCCGCAATGTTCCCATCCGCGCCCCGCACCAGCTCAACGTCTCGCAGCGCAACGCGTTCGATCTCATCGACGCCGGCATCGCCACGCACAGATTCTGTACATTCCTGCTGCACGGCGTCACCGGCTCCGGCAAGACCGAGGTCTACCTCAACGCTATCGACGCCACGCTGGCCTCCGGACGCAGCGCCCTCATGCTGGTGCCGGAGATCGCCCTCACGCCCGCCGTCGCCGGCCAGTTCTACGCGCGCTTCGGCGACCGCGTCGCCATTCTCCACAGCGCCTTCAGTGACAGTCGAGCGGGCCGGTCAGTGGCGCCGCATTCGCGAGGGCGGCGCGCGCGTCGTCGTTGGCACGCGATCGGCAGTCTTCGCGCCCGTGCGCAATCTCGGCCTGATCGTGGTCGACGAAGAACACGACTCCAGCTACAAGCAGGAAGAGACGCCGCGCTATCACGGCCGCGACGTGGCCATCGTGCGCGCCCGCGCCGCCAACGCCTGCGTGGTTCTCGGCTCCGCCACTCCCAGCCTGGAAACCCGCTTCAACTCTTCATCTGGCAAATACACGCTGCTCGAACTTCCCGACCGCATCGCAGAACGCCCTATGCCGAAAGTCGAAGTCATCGACATGCGCACGGAGTTTCTCGAAACGCGCAAACACGCCATCTTCTCCCGCACTCTGCTCGGCGCCATCCGCGATCGCCTCGGGAACAACGAGCAGGCCATGATCCTGCTCAACCGCCGCGGCTTCTCCACTTTCGTCGCCTGCCGTTCCTGCGGCGCGCGCGTCGAGTGCATGAACTGCGCCGTCACGCTGACTTATCCATCGCCGCGACCGCCGTCTGCTCTGTCACTACTGCGGTTACGCCGAGAGCGTCCCTTCCGTCTGCCCGAAGTGCGAAAGCGAGCACATCCACTTCCTCGGCTCCGGTTCCGAGCGCGTCGAAGACGAACTGCACGGCGAATTTCCCGAAGCGCGCATCGCGCGCCTCGACCGCGACACCGTAGCCGGCAAACGCCAGTTCGAAGACATCCTGCAGAATTTCCGCGAGCGCAACTTCGACATCCTCGTCGGCACGCAGATGATCGCCAAAGGCCACGACATCCCGAACGTCACGCTCGTCGGCGTCGTCTCGGCGGATGTCGGCATCGGCATGCCCGATTTCCGCGCCGCCGAACGCACGTTCCAGATCCTCACCCAGGTCGCCGGACGCGCCGGACGCGGCGATCTCCCCGGCATGGTCTATCTGCAGACCATCAACCCCGACCACTACGCCATCCGTTTCGCCGCGCGTCAGGATTACGCTGGCTTCTTCGAAAAGGAGCTCCAATTCCGCCGCTTTATGAAGTACCCGCCGTTCGCCGCCATGGCCAATGTGCTGATCCGCGCCGTGAAGCAGGAGGACGCGCTGCGCATGTGCACCGAACTGGGTCATCACCTGACGCCCGCGCCCGACAACATGCGCATCATGGGACCTGCCGAAGCCCCGGTGCCGCGCCTGAAGGCGGAATATCGTTATCAGATTCTGATCAAGTCCGCCAGCCGCAAAGACCTCAACGCGCTTCTCAGGAAGGCACAGCAGTTCGCGCGCGAGCAGAAGTGGAATGCGACCGCGCTGGTGATCGACGTCGACCCCCTGACTCTGCTGTAACGCCGGCGGTCTTTCGTTCAGAACGGGAATCGTTTGCCCATGATCGTCATCGCGATCAATGTGCTGCCGAACGAAAACAATCTCGCCTGCGCTGTGCTTCCATCCGGCTTCAGAACACCCGCCATGGCCGCGCCCAGCACGACGCCCAGCGCGATTGTCGTCGCGAGCGTCAACGTGCGAAGTACCTTCACGTGTCCAATTGTCAAGTAGTACCCGTACTGCCCGCAATTAGGCGTGAGTTAACTGGTACCCCGCTAACGGTGCGCAATCTCACGCCTGGTGCGCGACCAGCAGATCCTGCATGTCGTTCGCGTGCTCTTCTTCTTTCGCGAGGATGCTCTCAATCATCACCCGCGTCGTCGGATCCTTCTCCTCGAAGAACCGGATCAGCTCCCTGTAATGTTCGCAGGCTATCCTTTCGGCGATCAGGTTCTCTTTGATCATCTCGACGAGATTCGCACCGACGGTATACTGCGAAGCTGCCCGCACCGCCAGCCCCTCGGGATCGAAATTCGGCAGCCCTCCCAGCTGGTTGATCCGCTCGGCTACCTGGCGCACGTGCTGCTGTTCTTCGACGGCGTGTTCATCGAACTCTTTTTTCACGCTTTCGCTCGAAATGCCCGTTGCCGCTACCGCATTCATGGTGTATCGCAGCACACACACGATCTCGGTCGCGAGCACACTCTGCAGAATGTCGATTGTCTGCCGGACATCGCCTTCATAGTTTGGCGTGACGGCGCCCTTCCCGATGCTCTCCCGCGCTTTGGCGCGCAGATTCTCCACGTCGGTCAAAAACGGCTGCTTGTACATTGGCGTACCTCGGCTTCTGCCCTGCATGCCGCATGCCGATTCTTACCTCAGAGTCCGCAGCCGCGCATCCGCCAGATGCGGCACATTGTTGAACGACACCACACGCGGTCCGTCCTCCCGCAGATCGAGTTCCGAATACGCCGAATTGAACCCGCCCGCCAGCCGCATTATGTAATGTGGAGACACCTCGAGCGCCGTGCCGACCGTAATCCCGATCGGCGTTCCCGATGTCACCACCGCGACACTCGCGCCCTCGGGCAGTTCCGCCAGCGCCTTTCGCACGCGCGCACAGACATCGTTGAACGACTCTCCCTCGTACTGAAACCTCCCCGAGATCCACGCCCGCACCACCGTTACATCGCAGCTCCGCCACGACCGGTGCGCCGTCGAATCCGGATCCGCGGCATCGTGCATGAGCTCTTCGTACTCGGCGCGGAACTGTTCGTCTGCTTCCGCCAGCTGCGGTCCCACACCTGCATACACCGCGTCCAGATCGAATTCATCCCACCGCGGATCGACCGCCACCGCAGGTCTCGCCACACCGCGCTGCTCCATCGCGCCGAGCATCTCTTCCGCCGTGAACTGCTGTCGCCTGAGCCCTCCGGTCACGACGACATCGAACCGATGTCCGCGCTCCACGAACCATGCGCCGAGCGCCCTCGCCTGCGTCCGTCCCACATCGGACAGGTCGTCATACACCACACGCGATCCCGCCTGCCCGTGCCGGATCAGCGTAATCATTCGCCCCATAAAAGTTAAGAATACCCACGCATGCGATAAAATCTCGACTAACCGTCGCACTCGAAGAGGTTCCTCAAATGCAGAAGAAGTTCACGCTCGTAACGGGCATCGGCCTGATCGCCGTATCCGCTGTAGTCGCGCAGAATTCGAAAACCATCACCGACGCCGTCCTGAAGAACGCCGGCAAGACCGGCGCCGAGTGGCCTTCCTACGGACTGACGCCCGGCGAAACCCGCTACAGCCCGCTCAATCAGATCAGCGCGTCGAATGTGAGCCGCCTCGGCCTCGCCTGGTCCTACGACGTCGGCGACGGCGGCGGCAATCAGGAAGCGACTCCGCTCTACTCGAACGGCACCATTTACAGCATCACCAACTGGAGCGTCGTCTACGCCGTCGACGCCCGCACCGGCAAAGAGAAATGGCGCTGGGACCCCGAAGTCAATCAGACGAAGGTTCGCCCCAAGCTTTGCTGCGGCGTTGTCAACCGCGGCATTGCGCTCTATAACGGCAAAGTCATCGCGCCGATCAACGACGGCCGCCTCGATGCGCTCGACGCCGAAACCGGCAAGGTCGTCTGGGAATCGCGCGTGTCTTTTTCCCAGGAAAGCTACACGCTCACCATGGCCCCGCGCATCGCCCACGGCAAGGTGGTCATCGGCGTAGCGGGCGGCGAATTTCCGGTGCGCGGCTTCTTCGCCGCTTATAACGCCGACACTGGTGCGTTCGCCTGGAGGTTCTACACCGTGCCCGGCGATCCTTCCAAAGGTTTCGAAAACGACGCCATGCGCAAAGCCGCGGCCACTTGGGCGGATGGCTGGTGGAAGATGGGCGGCGGCGCCAGCGTCTGGGATGCCATGGCTTACGACCCCGACGCCAATCTGCTCTATGTCGGCACCGGCAACGCCGGCCCTTGGACGGAAGCTTCCCGCGGTCAGAAGGCTGAAGACCACAAGGACAACCTCTACGCCGCGTCCATCCTGGCCGTGAATCCAGACAACGGCCAGCTCAAATGGTATTTCCAGAACGTCCCCGGCGACGAGTGGGACTTCGACAGCGTGCAGCAGCTTCTGCTCGCCGACATCACCGTCAAAGGCCAGCCGCGCAAGGCCCTGATGCAGGCCAACAAGAACGGCTTCTACTATGTGATCGACCGCGTCACCGGCAAGTTCATTTCCGGACAGCCGTGGGTGGAAGAAACCTGGGCCAAGGGTCTCGACGAAGCCACCGGCCGCCCCATCATGAATAAGGAAGCCTTCTACGGCGAAACGCCTATTCCGATTACGCCCGGCCCCGGCGGCGCGCATAACTGGTCACCCATGTCGTTCAACCCCACGACAGGACTCGTTTACATCCCGTCAACCACCACCGGCAGCTTCAACTATTCGATCGATCCGAAGTTCGTTTTCAAGGCCGGCCAGCAGAACATGGCCATTCCGATGTTGTTCGGTGCCAACGGCCCGGTCATTCCGGCCAAGCGGCTGGATGCTCCGCCCACCATCGGACCCAAACTTCCGAAGGGCATCGACCGCGGCGCGCTCGTCGCCTGGGATCCCGCCACGCAGACGCGCAGATGGATCGTGAACGGCGGCGGCGGCATCGGCGGCGGCACGGTCACGACGGCCGGCAATCTCGTGATTCAGGTTGTGCCCGACGGACACCTGATCGCCTGGAGCGCCGATAAAGGCGAGAAGCTTCTCGACATCCAGACCGGTCTGCGCGGCGGCATGGGACCGCCCATCACCTACGAACTCGACGGCAAGCAGTACATCACGCTGGCTGGCGGCACGGGCGCGGTGCAGTTCACGATGCCGGGCGGCGCAGCGCCAGCCGCACCGGCAGGCAATGGCGATGGCATTCACATTCAGACGCCTCCCGCGGGCGCAGCCGCAGCGCCGCCGCCTCCACCACCGCCCGGATTCGGCGGCGGACCGAGCGCGAAACCGAAGATGCTGACCTTCGTCCTCGACGGCAAAGCCGAACTTCCGAAGATCGAAGACCCGAAGAAATGATGTAACGCCGGCGGTCGAAGCCGCCGGTTCTTCTATGTCCTGTCCCGAATGCAGCATGCTGCGCGATCAAATCGCGATTCGGCAGCGTCCGGATTATCCTCGGCTATGTAAGCGCGGATTTCATCGAGGTCGTTGTATGCCTCCGGGTGAAGCGCGTGCCCGCTCACGCGCGCCGCTGCTGACGACGTTCCGCAGTCTTCGCCATCAAACGCCGATATGCTTCCTCGCCGTCGATGGGCTGCACTCTCCCGTTTTCCAAGTCGTCGTAACGGCGATCGAGCATCCCGCGGGTCAAGGCGAGTTCGTCGAACAGCCCGGCCACGGCATCCGCTACCAGTTCATCACTCGGCCTGCCGGTCTCGCGCGCAAGCGGAGCTGATCAAGCTTTGCCTGAACATCCCGTGTGAAGTGCACTTCCACGTTTATCGGCTCCTTTCTCCCGAATAACGTTATAGAGAGCCGCAGAGGAGCGAAAGCCGATTCCACATCAGCGCCAGTCTTGCGCCCCGTGGTAGATGTGCAGGATTTCGACCGCTTCCGGCTTCACAGAATAGACCACAACGTAGGGAAGGAAGCGGTGTAAGCGGCAATTCTCTTGTGCCCCTGCGGTGTCCGGGTCTGCCCCGGTGGGTGAGGCCTTCAGGGAACGAATGCGTTGATAGAGCGTCCGCATTCTTGATGCTCCCTAAATCGTCGGCGGCCGGAACGGTCCAACGAACGCGCATCAGGCCTTGAACATCGCTTCAAGGCGGGCGTCCATTTCTTCTTCCTCTATGAACTCGCCCCGCTCGGCGGCAGCTATTCCTCTTTCCACGGCGGCGAGGAAACGCGCTTCTTCGTCGAGATAACGGGCCACAACATTCGACACCAGCCGTTCGGGGGCGGTCCCGGCCTGATTGGCGATCTCCGCAAGCTGCGCCTGCTGCTCCGGCCTGAAATGTACTTCCATGGCCTACCGCACCGCCAGGTTTACCTTTTCGGCGCCGCCAAATCCACGCGGGCTTCCGGCAACATCGATCGCGTCCAGGCGTTCGCCGAAGGCAGAGCTATTGTCGTCTGCGATCTCAATGTGGCTCGCGAATATGGGCGCGTGAGATGGCGACTTACGGTGAAAGGCCGGCCGATTCCCGAAAATGACATCTGGATCGCCGCTGCCGCACTCTCTCACGGCCTGACGCTGGTGACGCGTGACGCACATTTCGGTGAAGTCGAGGGCCCCCGCGGGGGGACGCGCGCAGCTGCCGATAATCCCGGACTATGTCAAAATCCGCCCTGTCCAACCGGCCTCGCTCGACCTGAGCTCCCGGTGCGACGCTCATCAGGTTGATCGACCCGACGGGCCGCCCGTTCTTCGCGGTTTCGGTGGGAGCGGCATTTCGATAAATTCATAACCTCCCTCCTCGGCCGCATCGATGCATGCACTGATCGCCGCGTCGTGCTTCCGAACCACCGGCCAGATGTTCGACCCCAGCACAACCAGAGCGAGCTTCCGGCCTGCCAGGTTTTGTTGATACCGGATGTTTTGATCGGACGTTACCATCACGTCGAAACCCGACTGTTCCGCTGCTTTGAGAAGTTCGCCGTTTTCCAGTTGATCCGGCCAGCCCATCTCGACGACCGTACGGACCTCACGCGCGCTGCTGACTTGCGTTACGACCTTTGGACAATGGGTGAACTTGGTCGCGCCCTAATCATAATCCTCAAAGCCGCACAAAAGCTATCCAGGACCCCAGCGGTCCGACGGGTTCTGGATGGAGCTATGACCCGGGCCTCTCACGACACCCTTGCGATTCGGCTTCTGGATTCCGTAGAGGATTCTTCTCAAAACAAAGTCCTCACGGACTTTTCAAACGTTGACGTGGCAGCCATCCGCCTCGCGTTTCTGGAGAGAATGCGGGCCCGATACACCCCGGACTCGGTCATTAACTGGGCGCAGAGCGATTGGAGAGCCCTGAGACGCTGGGTCGAGACCTCTGATGAGGATAGAGACCGCGCACAGAAGTGTATACGCGCCTTCGTGGGCCGAAGCCGAAAAAAATTGGCACAGGTAATCAACGTTATCTATCCAGGTGGCTCGGTTTGGGACACCCCTCCCGGCCCGTTGGTGGACCGGTTTTTCCCGATCAACGAAATAGAGAACCTCCTGAGCAGCCTCCCGGAGGATGAGCCGTTAGAGGGCCCGGAGATCGACGGGATCGCGCGGATGCAGCGGCTGTTCAATGGCAGCTATGCAACGCGATCCAATCCCTCCGGCCTCTAACCGCGCGGGCACAGGAGACGGCCGCCGCCCGGACCCAGCCGATTTGGGACGACCTTAGAGCGCTGATTCAATAGCCGTGAGCCGCCTCGGCATCGCGATCTAAGAAATGGCGCACTTGGCCGTATAACCCCCGTTGGTGGGAATTGCTGGTCCGCCCAGGCACGGGTCTGAATGAACGGTGAAGATGTATTCATGGAATCACCCGCATCTTTTTCCCGTGCGCCAAACGGAGCACCCCAAAGTCTCGCCGGTCCAGCGTGAAGATCGACTCGATCTGTTCGCGGTTGGCCAGGTGCACCAGCGATGCATCGGCCAGCTGTATTCCCAGGCTGGCGTACTTGGCCAGAATCGCGGCAATGGCCGGAAGATCCGTCTCGTCCAGAGGCAGAAACTCAAAGGGGCGGCCACTGAAAGATGCCAGGAGTCTCCGGATGGCCTCGGGATATGCACGCAAGAGCCATGCCGCTTCGGTAATCACGGGCCAGCACGTCAGTAGCGGACCTCTGATGCTCCGAAGTTGGTTGAACGCATGCATCGTGGTGTTCATCGGAGTCCAGGAGGATTGCTACGATCGGGCCGGTATCGACGAGCAGCTTGGCGGTCAAGAGCCACCAAATCCATCAAAATACTTCGGGTTCGTACTGAGGTCACGGACTTTCCCCTTCGCCGCCCCGATCAATCCGGCCCTCTTCGCGTGCTCGTAGGCCGTGGGTGCGCGATCCTCTATGGCAAGCTGCGCTTCCACGGCATCGCGAACCAGATCGGACTCGCGCCTTCCGCCACGGCGGGCCGCGGCCCGAAGCCGCCGGCGTGTCTCAAGCGAAAAACGAACCGTGATGCGATCGTCTTTCATATATTCTCGTCTGCCATTTTATCAAATCTGTCCGACATCGGGCCCGATCATTCATTTGACGTACAACGCGCATCCCGCCGATGTGGCGCACGATTCGCTACTCTCCGCCGATTGCCGCGATCTGAGCGCGCAGGACCGGTGCGTGATCTACCGCCGTCTGCCAGACCAATGGCCAATAGATCCCGAAGTACTCGTGCACCAGAATGTTGCGTAAGCCCACAATGTCCTGCCACGGCACAGCACTGTACCGCGCCTTAATTTCGGGCCTCAGCCTCGCGACCGCTTCTCCCACCGTCGTGAGCCGTTGTGCGACAGCGTAGCAAAGCGTCTCATCAGCCACGAAATCGTCTTCCGTCTTGCCGGAAACCGCTTTCGCAATCCAGTCGAGGGCTTCCAGTATGTCGCTCAGCCGCTGCTCGTCACGCCGCATAGATCAGGCGGGCTTCGGCAAGCACGCCTGAACGGATCAACGGTTTCAGAGCTGGCTTGACTGCAAGATCGACCCGTCGACCAAGCAGGTTACTGAGTTCGCGCGTCATCGCCGAAACTCCCAGCAGCCCTGGGCGCGCCCCGGGTAGAAAGTCGACGAGAAGGTCGAAATCACTGTCTGGCCGCATCTCGCCGCGAGCAGCCGAACCGAAAAGCGAAAGTTCCTTCACCTCGTGGAGGCGGCAGATATCGGCGATGGCGGATTCCGGCAACTCGATTCCGGCGGCGATGGTCATGGTTAGAACTCCCTCACGCCATTATCCGATGCCTGTAGTGCGATTGTTGCATTGCTTGCGGAAAGCCCACCAAACAGCATAGCTCCGGCAAGTCTTGCAGTGTCGAGCCATCTGGGCCAGAAGGGCGAAAAACGCGCGAATCACCGAAGTGCCCACCGGCCCCAAGTCCGTTCTGGGAATCTTGGAATCAAACATGTGCGAGGGCTGGATCGGCACACCGGTGTCGTCCCGCAAGGCGTTATCTTAACGCTCGCTGCCCCAGGCCCCCAACGCCCCGATTCCGTTCCCCCATCTCTCAAATAAATCCTCCTGTCTCACAACTCCCGCGCAGCCATCGCCTTACGCGTATTCCCCGCTCCGGCGCACCCCTCCCGCCACCCGGTTTTCCGCGCTCGCCGTGGTACATCTACGTCCGAAAGCGAGGTCCTTCATCCATGCAGTCCGACAAGCAGATCGCGGCCAACCGCCGCAACGCTCTTCGTTCCACCGGTCCCCGCACCGAAGCCGGCAAACGCAGCTCTCGCCTCAACTCTTACAAACACGGCCTCACCGCCCACCTCGACCCCATGTCCGCCGAACAACAGCAGGCCCGCGATGCCTTCATCGCGGACCTCATCAACCGTGGCGCGGTTAGGGCCGAGCAGCCCCGCCATGTTGCATCCTTCAAAACCTGGCGAGGAACACACAGCGGGCAGTTTGCCTCGGATCGAGCCGGGACGGGAGTCCCCTTGAGGGAGATTGAACCGGCCTCGGGCGCGGATTTCAGATCCGCCCATCCAGCCCGAGGAGTTCTTCTCTAAGCTCGACGCGCCGGGCATCGTTCAGGGCAAGTACGGCAACGGTAGTCCGGCCCGAGGCTGCTAAACCCTGAACATACGCGCCGCGGAACGTAAAGTGCTCCGCCCAACGGTCTTGCCGAGGATGAAACAGAACTTCTATCTTGCCGGTCATCGGGTCGACTCCACTCAGGTTTGGTCCCTTGTGCAGATTGCAGCGATGGCAAGCGAGCGCGAGATTCCCGCTATCGTCGCTGCCGCCGTGCTGACGAGCGACTATGTGCTCGATCTGATGCGGTACCGGACTATGCTCCTGGCGAAGATGGCAGTACTCGCAGCAATCTCCAGCCCTGTCACGGACAAACAGCCGGATTCCGGCATCCACCGTTAATTGGCAATCCGGGCGAGATGCCGCCTGGCTTTGAGCCGGAGGATGGCGATAAAGTCGGCAGCGTTGATCAGGGCTTCGTATTCAGATCTCTCATCAGCGGTGAGGTTGCCCTCGTTTGCGCGTTCACCCAGCATTTCTATCCGCGCCAGCACGTGTGGATCGATTCGGAACGCCACCAAACGCCGAGCCGATTCCGCATCGAGACAGAGGCTTAAGGGCTCCAGGAGACCGTCGAGTCCCGTAGCGGCGTTCATAACTCAACGGTATCACAGGGGAAAAAGGGCCGGATCACGCTCCCAGGAAGTCCGGTTCCGGGGAATTTTGGAATCAACATGTGCGAGGGCTGGATCGGCACACCGGTGTCGTCCCGCAACGCGTTATCTTAACGTTCGCTGCCCCAGACCCCCAACGCCCCGATTCCGTTCCCCTGTCTCTCAAATAAATCCTCCTGTCTCACAACTCCCGCGCAGCCATCGCCTTACGCGTATTCCCTGCTCCGGCGCGCGCCTCCCGCCACCCGGTTTTCCGCGCTAGCCGTGGTACATCTACGTCCGAAAGCGAGGTCCTTCACGCATGCAGTCCGACAAGCAGATCGCGGCCAACCGCCGCAACGCTCTTCGTTCCACCGGTCCCCGCACCGAAGCAAGCATACCCGAAGAAAAAAAGCCAGAGCACGATCAGCGAGCGGTAAGCGCGATCGCGCATCAGCGCCAGTCTTGCGCCCCGTGGTAGATGTGGAGTATCTCGACGGCTTCCGGCTTCACAGAATAGACCACAACGTAGGGAAGCGGTGTAAGCGGCAATTCTCTTGTGCCGCTGCGGTGTCCGGGTCTGCCCCGGTAGGGTGAGGCCTTCAGGGAACGAATACGTTGATAGATCGTCCGCACGGTCGGTTCCGCAAACTGCGGGTAGTGCCATTGAAGATAACTTTTGATGCTCGCTAAATCGTCGGCGGCTGGAACGGTCCAACGAACGCGCATCAGGCCTTGAACATCGCTTCAACGCGGGCGTCCATTTCTTCTTCCTCGATGAACTCGCCCCGCTCGGCGGCGGCGATTCCTTTTTCCACGGCGGCAAGGAAACGCGCTTCTTCGTCGAGATAACGGGCAACAACATTCGTCACCAGCCGTTCGGGGGCGGTTCCGGCCTGGGTGGCGATCTGCGCAAGCTGCGCCTGTTGCTCCGGGGTGAAATGTACTTCCATGCCCTAAAGGTACGCGAAATCCGGCGTCGAGGCAACACAGGAGACGAAAGCGCCGGAAATCCGCACGCTCAATTTTGGCCGGTCGGATTCGCAGGTTTCGAAGCTGCTGGGCCGGGTGCTGCGGGGGGAATAAAAATCTCGCTGCGGGCGACCAGCGGATTTGCATCAGGAGGGTTGCAGAAACCGCTTCAGCGCTCGTCAACCTCCTCATGGGTCAGGTACTCGCCGCGGCGAAGGGACCCACCTCCGCGTTCGACGGCAGCGAAAACCGAGCCTCTTCGTCGAAATACTGCGCGAGAACGTCCTGTACCAGCTCGTCAGGTGGCGGCCCTGTTGCTCCGCTGATCGCGTCAGTTTTGCTTCAAGTTCCCTGTCGGTTGCCTCGGCCCTTGCCTGCCCGGTGACGCCGAGATTGATGCTTGTGGCCAGGATCACCAACCGCCACGCTGTCGGACTTGAAAGACAAAACAGCATTGCTGACCCGCACGGGGACGCGCGCAGCTTCCGATAGTCCCAGACTATGTCAAAATCCGCCCTGTCCAACCGGCCTCGCTCGACCTGAGCTCCCGGTGCGACGCTCATCAGGTTGATCGACCCGACGGGCCGCCCGTTCTTCGCGGTTTCGGTGGGAGCGGCATTTCGATAAATTCATAACCTCCCTCCTCGGCCGCATCGATGCATGCACTGATCGCCGCGTCGTGCTTCCGAACCACCGGCCAGATGTTCGACCCCAGCACAACCAGAGCGAGCTTCCGGTCTGCCAGGTTTTGTTGATACCGGATGTTTTGATCGGACGTCACCATCACGTCGAAACCCGACTGTTCCGCTGCTTTGAGAAGTTCGCCGTTTTCCAGTTGATCCGGCCAGCCCATCTCGACGACCGTACGGACCTCATGCCCCGTGAGGAAGGCGCGCACACCAACCGGAACGTTTTTATCAAACAGGATGCGCAACGCGATGGCTCTGGGCGTAACTCACAATCGCCTCGACAAGCTCAGCTGGAATTTCGAACTGTTCAGCGATCTCCGGCACGCTCACGCCAAAGTCGAAGTTATCCGCAATCGCGCTCACCGGCATTCGCGTACCGCGCAGCACCGGGGCGCCGCTCTGAACCCCTGGCTTGACTTCGATGAGCGGGCATTCCGACCAGTCGATGATTTCCCTGTTGTTCACCGTAGCCTCTTTCCCCATCATTTCACGTTCTCGGAACACAACCTCGCCAGCCCTGATCCGCCGCCCTGGCCGTTGGGGCCACCGGTCACCGATCCCCCAAATAAATATTGCCGTCCCGGAAACCGCTCGCAGCCATCGCCTTACGCGTATTCCCCGCTCCCGCGTGCGCCTCCCGCCACCCGGTTTTCCGCGCTCGCCGTGGTACATCTACGTCCGAAAGCGAGGTCATTCACGCATGCAGTCCGACAAGCAGATCGCAGCCAACCGCCGCAACGCTCTTCGTTCCACCGGTCCCCGCACCGAAGCCGGCAAACGCAGCTCTCGCCTCAACTCTTACAAACACGGCCTCACCGCCCACCTCGACCCCATGTCCGCCGAACAACAGCAGGCCCGCGATGCCTTCATCGCGGACCTCATCAACGGCTTCCAGCCCGTCGGACCCGCCGAGCACGAGCTCGCCCGGTCCATCGCCGAAACCCGCTGGCGTCTCAACCGTGTTCCGCTCATCGAATCCCAATTGTTCGCCGCGGCCGACGCTCCCTTCCCCGACGACCCCGCACACCTCCACCTCCTCACTATCTACGAAATGCGCCTCTCGCGCCGCGCACAGTCCGAGCTCCGCCAGCTTCTCTCTCTTCAGAACGCCCGCGTCGCCAAAGCCGAGCGCGAAGCTCGTCGCCAATCGGAAGAAACCGAGCGCCGCAAAAACGCCGAGGCGCGCCACGACGCCACGCTGGAAACCCGCCGCTCCGCCGCCCTCGCCGAAGCCGGCTGGCTCGTCAATCTCGATGAAGAAGAAGGAAAAACCATCGACCCCGCCGGCGTCTTCCGCCATCAAAATGGCTTCGATTTTTCAAATTCCCTCATCCGCGAGGAGATCGACCACACCGCTCGCCTCGCCTTCGCCAAAACCCTCTTCAACCGCCGTATCGATGACCTGAAGGCAAAGGCCGCCACAATCAAACTCCCGCTCGCCCCGCCCCCATCCCCCGAGGTGCCGCCCGGGGTGCCGCCCGGGGTACCGCGCCAGTGCTTCGTTAACCTCCGTTAGCGCTCAACCCGCCCTGCCAATGCACGTATAATAGTAGTTTCGAGGTTCCGTCTACTTGACCATCCGCACTTTCCTTCGCTTTTTCCTCCACGCCCAGCTTCTCCCCATTCTCGAATCCGGTGAAGAGACGCTGGTCGGCGGACAGGCCGTCATGGAAGGCGTCATGATGCGCGCCCCGCACAGCTATTGCGTCGCGGTCCGCAAAGCTTCGGGCGACATCGTCACCGAAGAACTCCCCATCCCTCGCCTCTCCGAAAAATATCCGTGGGCAAAATACCCCGTTCTGCGCGGTCTTGCCACGCTCGGCCAGGCCCTGATGCTCGGCATGAAAGCCCTCAAATTCTCCACCAACGCTGCGCTCAGCGACCTTGAGAAAGACGGCTCCACCGAAAAGCCCACCGAACTCCCCGGCTGGGTCATGTCCGTTCAGCTGATCTTCATGCTGCTCTTCTTCGTCGTCGTTTACAAATTCATCCCGCTGAAGCTTGACGACATACCTCAGCAACTGGGCGCCGTCGCTCAAAGGCCAGATCGCCTTCAACGCCGTCGACGGCCTCATCCGTCTCGCCATCTTCGTTCGTCTTCCTCTTCGGCATCTCGCGATCCAAAGACATCCGCCGCGTGTTCGAATTCCACGGCGCCGAGCACAAGGTGGTTTTCAATTTCGAATCCGGCAAGCCCGTCACGGTCGAGAACGCCCAGCAGTTCGTCACGTGGCATCCGCGCTGCGGCACCAGCTTCCTCTTCGTGATCATGCTGATTTCGATGCTGGTCTACATGGTCGTGCCCGCGCCCAGCTTCACCGCCAAGATGGTCGAGCGCATCGCCTTCCTGCCACTGATCGTCGGCCTCAGCTACGAACTCATCCGCTTCGCCGCCAGACGCCGCGGCTCGTTTCTCGCCATGCTGACCGCACCTGGCCTCTGGACGCAGCGCATCACCACGCAACCTCCTTCCGACGAACAGACCGCCGTCGCCATTCACGCTCTCGAAGGCGCCATGGCGCTCGAGGCGAAACAGGGCGGCGAACTCGTGATCGCCTAATCGCGGAGGTGATCTCATGCAATACGCCAACAAACTCGACCAGCTGGAAAAGCATTTCGAAGAGCTGACCGCCCAGATGGCCGACCCCGCCGTCATCAGCGACGGCGAGCAGTACCGCAAAGTCTCGAAAGCGCACAGCGATCTCTCCGAAGTCGTCGGCGAAATACCGCGAGTATCGCGAAGCCTCGAATCAGCTCGCCCAGGCGAAAGCCATGCTCGACGAGTCCGATCCCGACATGCGCGAGCTCGCCACGCTCGAAATCGAACGGCTCGAGCCCGAACGTCACCCAGATGGAGGAGGACCTCAAAGTTCTCCTGCTGCCCAAAGATCCTCTCGACGAAAAGGACGTCGTGCTCGAAATCCGCGCCGGCACAGGCGGCGATGAAGCCAGCCTCTTCGCCGCCGAAGTTTTCCGCATGTACACGCGCTACGCCGAAACGCAGCGCTGGAAAGTGGAAGTCACGTCCAGTCAGCGAGTCGGCCGTCGGCGGCGCTCAAGGAAGTTCTCGCGCTCGTCAGCGGCAACAAGGTTTACAGCAAGCTGAAGTACGAAAGCGGCGTGCACCGCGTGCAGCGCGTCCCGGCCACCGAGCAGCAGGGCCGCGTCCACACCTCCGCCATCACCGTCGCCGTTCTTCCCGAAGCCGACGAAGTCGAAGTCAAGATCGAAGAGAAAGACATCCGCATCGACACGTTCTGTTCTTCAGGTCCCGGGCGGCCAGTCGGTCAACACCACTTACTCCGCGGTGCGCATCACGCACCTGCCCACCGGCCTCATCGTTTCCTGTCAGGACGAAAAATCGCAGATCAAGAACCGCGCCAAAGCCATGCGCGTGCTTCGTTCGCGCCTCTATGAAATGGAGCTCGAAAAACAGCAGGCCGCCATCGGCGCCGAGCGCCGCACCATGGTCGGTACCGGCGACCGCAGCGAAAAAATCCGCACCTACAACTTCCCGCAGAACCGCCTGACCGACCACCGCATCGGCCTCACGCTCCACCAGCTCGATCTCGTCATGGACGGCAAACTCGACCCGATCTTCGACGCGCTGACCGCCCACTATCAGGCCGAAAAACTGCAAAAAGAAGGCGCCGCCGCTTAGATAAGGTGGCACAGGCTTCGGCCTGTGAGTCATCCGATGACCATCCGCACAGCTCTCGAGCAGGGATCGGAACTCCTCGGGCGCGACGGAATCGCTGAACCGCGGCTCACCGCCGAAGTCCTGCTCGGCCACGCCATTCACTGCGATCGCGACTTACTTCTACGCGCATCCCGAACAGGAACTGCGCGAAGTGGAATGGATCCACTACGGCCGCTATCTCGACGAGCGACTCAGAGGCAAACCGACGCAGTACATCACGAAGCGCCAGGAGTTCTACGGCCGCGAGTTCCGCGTCTCGCGCGATGTCCTGATTCCCCGCCCCGAAACGGAACTGCTCGTCGAAACGCAATCCTCAAACTCCGCCCCGCGCCCGGAACGTCATCGTCGACGTCGGCACCGGCTCGGGCATCATCGCCATCACGCTTGCGCTCGAACTCGGCCACGCGATCATCGCGACCGACCTTTCCTTCGATGCCTGCGCCGTGGCGCGCGACAACGCCGTTCGACTTGGCGCGAATGTTCAGTTCCTCACGGCCGATCTGCTCGAAACCCTTCGCCGACGGCTCCATCGACATCGTCGTCTCCAATCCGCCCTACGTTCCGCTCTCCGATCGCGCCATGCTGCAGCGTGAAGTGCGCGACTGGGAGCCATCGCTCGCGCTCTACGGCGGTCCCGGACCGGCGTCGAAATCTACCAGCGCCTGATCCCCGAAGCCCGCCGCGTTCTGAAACCGGGCGGCATCCTCGCGCTTGAAATCGGATTCACCCAAGCCGATGCCATACGCGAACTCGCCGCCGACTGGCGCAAACCACAAACTCATCCCCGACCTCGCGGGCATCCCGCGCGTCATGGTGTGCGACGACCGTGACCCGCACCATCTTCCACGTCGACATGGACGCCTTCTTCGTCTCTGTCGAAGAGCTCTTCGACCCGTCGCTCAAAGGCAAAGCCGTAGTCGTCGGCGGCAAGAGCAACGAGCGCGGCGTCGTTTCCGCCGCATCTTACGAAGCCCGCAAATTCGGCGTCCACTCCGCGCTGCCGCTGCGCACGGCCTACAAACTCTGCCCGCACGCCATCTTCGTCGAAGGCCATCCGGAGCGCTATCGCGAATACTCCGGCCGCGTCTTCGAAATCCTGCGCCGCTTTTCACCACTCGTCGAAATGGCCTCGGTCGACGAAGCCTATCTCGACATGACCGGCACCGAGCGCCTGCACGGCCCCGCCCTCCGCGCCGCCCACACGCTGCACGAAACGGTGAAATCAGAAACGAAACTCAACTGTTCGATCGGCATCGCCACCTCGCGCCTCGTCGCCAAGATCTCCTCCGATCAGGCCAAGCCCAACGGTATTCTGCGCGTCATGCCGGGCGTGGAAGCGCGTTTCCTCGCGCCGCTCGAAGTGCGCAAAGTTCCCGGCGTCGGCAAGGTGATGGAGAAGAACCTCCACGCGCTCGGCATCCGCCGCATCGGCGATCTCGCCGCGCTCGAAGAAAACGTTCTCGAATCGCGCTTCGGCAAATGGGGGCTCGCCCTCGCCGGCAAATCTCAGGGCCTGGATGCCGGCGGCTGGTTTGACGAGAAGTGCGGATTCCGAGATCGGCGAACGCGGCGATCCGAAATCCATCAGCCACGAACACACGTTCAACACCGACACAAAGGACGCCGCCCAGCTCGAAGCCACACTCACGCACCTCGCCGAAAAAGTCGCCCGCCGCCTGCGCGAACACGGCCTCTACGCCCGCACCATCCAACTCAAACTCCGCTACTCCGATTTCTCGACCATCACCCGCGCCCACACTTTCGCCGCTCCCACGCAGCTCGATATCGATCTCGTCGAACAATCGCGCAACCTGCTCCACGCCAACTGGGACACGCGCCGCGCGATCCGCCTGCTCGGCGTGCAGACCTCAGGCTTCGAAAAGGACCAGGGCCAGCTCGATCTGATAGATGGCGGCCGTTCCGAACGCTGGCGTCAGGCCCTCGAAGCCGCCGACCGACTGCGCGACCGCTACGGCGAATCCGCGGTCGCGCTCGGCTCCGGCATGCGCGGCCGCTATCGCGAACGCGTGCAGGAAAACCCCGCCTCCCTTCCGGGCAAAGAACCGCGAAAAAAGTAACTCCCTCTTGACACGCCCGGGCCGTCGATGTTAATTTCAACGCAGGTTGCTAATTTTTAAACATATATGAACGACACGCTCAGCCGCCGCGAACGCCAGATCATGGATATCCTTTTTTCCCTCGGCCGCGCCAGCGGACCCGAGATTCAGGAGCGTCTTCCCGGCCAGCCCAGCTATTCCGGCGTCCGCACCATCCTGCGTGTGCTCGAACGCAAAGGCCACGTCCGCCACATCGAGGAAGGCATGCGCTACATTTACCTGCCCGTGATGACGCGCGAAAAAGCCACCAAATCCGCCATCGACCGCCTTGTCAGCACGTTCTTCGGCGGCTCCGCGAAAGCCGCGGCCGCCGCGTTCGTCGACCCCTCCACATCGCAGCTCTCCGATGAGGATCTGCTCGATCTGGAACGTATGATCCGCAAAGCCCGTAAGGAGAGAACATAAATGCCGCTGATTCTGCTCAAAGTCACCGTGTTTTTCACCGCCGCGCTCGCGCTGCTTTACTTCGCGAAGCGCGCCACCGCCGCCATGCGCCATCTGCTTTGCGTGTGCGCACTCGCGGGCTCGATGCTGATCCCGCTCACCGCATTGGTGCCTTCACGCATGTCCGGCGCGTTTGCGATCCGCCTGCCCGTCATTGACATCAGTGCAACGGGACACACGATGGCCCGCGTCGCGAGCTGGTCGCCCTCAACTCTGATTCTCACCGTGTGGGCGCTCGGCTCGATCGTGCTGCTGATCCGCCTGGCCGTCGGGCATCTGCAGATCGCGCGACTCATCCGTGCTGCGACTCCTGTTACGCCCGACGCGCTTTATATGGCCGACGTCAGCGTTCCGGTCGTGTGCGGCCTCCTGCGCCCCCGCGTCCTTATGCCGCGCGCATCTTCCGAGTGGCCCGCATGGCAGTTCGACGCCGCTGTGCGCCACGAACTCACGCACGTGCGCCGCAACGATCTCTGGACGATTCTGATCGCCCGCATCGCCTGCGCCGTCTGGTGGTTCCATCCGCTGGCCTGGATGCTCTCCACGCGTCTCCACGACTTCCAGGAAACCGCCTGCGACGACGCCGTCCTCTTTTCCGGTTTCGAACCCGCAACCTACGCCGAGGCCCTGCTCGCCGTGGCGAAAACCGCAACGCACTCAACTCTGCTGCAAGGATGTTCCATGACTACACAGACGAACCTGAAATCCCGTATCGCGCGCCTGCTCGACCAGAGCATCGCCCGCTCCACTTCACGCCGTAATCTGATCCGCACCACCGCCGCTTTTTCCGTTGTGCTTGCCGGTTTCGCCACCATCGGCCTGCGGAACAGCCGCGCCGATGACACACCGGAGCATGTTTACAAAGTGGGCGACGGTGTCACCTCTCCGAGGGTGCTGTACAGGGAGGACCCGCAGTACACCGAGCAGGCACGCGCCGACAAAGTGGCGGGCACCGTCCTCCTGAACATGGTAATCGGGACTGACGGGCTGGCGCACGACATCAGCATCGTCAAAGGCATCGGCGCCGGTCTTGACGAGAAAGCCATCGAAGCAGTCGCGAAGTGGCACTTCCAGCCCGGCACTCTGAACGGCGAGCCCGTCGCCGTACGCGCCAGTATCGAAATCAATTTCAAGCTGCTGTAACCGGCTTCATGCGAGCGCCTGAACTGTTGATCTGCGCGGCCGCCATATACCTCACGATATTGGCGTCCGCGCTGCCGGGTCAGGCGAAAGCCCCGGCACTTGAATTCGATGCAGCATCCCTCCGGCCGGCCCCCCAGTTGTCGGAGTGTTCTCCGCCGGTCCGTTCGGAGGACCAGGAAGCTCCGACCCTACGCGTATCAGAGCTATCAATGTCACCCCGAAGACGCTTTTCATGAGGGCTTATGGCCTGCGGTACGAACAGATTTCGGGTCCGGAATGGATTCAAATCGCCACATACGATCTACTCGCGAGCGTGGGCGCCGGAGCCACCACCGAGCAGGTCAACGAGATGCTCAGGAGTCTGATCACAGAACGATTCCGCCTGGTTTTTCATCACGCGACCAGAGAGTTGCCGCTCTACGAGCTGGTGCAAACGAAACGAGTGAAACTGAACCGCGCAGCCGGCAGAAGGGCGGTATCGGCGCCAGACAATAACAAAGGCTTCCCCGAAATACCGTCGGAAAGAACTACTGGCTTGTGGCAGGGTATCGACCCTTACGACCCGACCGGACGCGTGCGCGTCACGGGCAGAAATGAGCCCGTCTCCGAGTTGGTCCGGGCGATCGGCAATCAGGCCGGAAGGCCGGTCGTTGACAAGACCGGGCTCGTGGGCAATTACGATTTCGTTCTGGAGTACGCCCTCGTGCCGGGAACAATCGGAATGCTCGGTATGCCGATGCCCGGGCCGCCGCCCAACCTGGCTCCCGCAAACAACCAGGCCGACGATCCTCCTCCGGATCTGACCACCGCTATCGAGGAGCAGCTTGGGCTGAAGTTGAAGCCGGCCAAAGGCCCGCTTGATGTAATGGTCATCGATCGCGCCGAAAGAGTGCCCATCGAAAACTGACTGATGCGTGCACGGTCAAAAAAAGGCGGCCTTGTGCGATGCTGAAGTTTCATGCGCGATCCCGAAGATGTCGAAGCCGAGCTGGTCGAAATCAGCGCCATGGCGGATGACCAGATGAAACTGAACAGCATCATCGTCTGGTGCGCCACGCATCCGGACGAAGTCCCCCTTGCCATTCACCTGCTGATGGTTCGCAGGAAATCTCCTGCCGAGTCGTTAGAATAGAAGTATCTTTGAAAATCGGTTTCGTCAGTCTCGGCTGCCCGAAGAACCTCGTCGACAGCGAAGTCATGATGGGCCAGCTCGCCGCCCGCGGCCACGAACTCACCGCCCATCCCGATCAGGCCGACGTCCTCGTCGTCAACACCTGCAGCTTCATCGACCCCGCCAAACAGGAATCGATCGACACTATCCTCGAAATGGCCGAGTACAAAAAGGTCGGCCGTGCGCAACGCCTGGTCGTCGCCGGATGCCTCGTCGAACGCTATCGCGGCGATATCCGCAAGGATATGCCCGAAGTCGACGCCATCATCGGCACCAACGAAATCGACCGCATCGTCGCCGTATGCGAAGGAATCGACCAACCGGATGCCAACCCCGCGCCGTACCTTTATCACGACCTCACGCCGCGCATCCTCGCCACACCGCGCCATTTCGCCTATCTCAAAATCGCCGAAGGCTGCGACCATCCCTGCACCTTCTGCGTAATCCCCCAATATCGCGGCAAATTCCGCAGCCGCCGCTTCGAATCTGTCATTTCCGAAGCCACGCGCCTCTTCTCACAGGGCGTGCGCGAAATCAATCTGATCGGCCAGGACACCACCTGTTACGGCGAAGACTTCGGCATCAAAGACGGCCTCGCGCAGCTGCTCGCCCGTCTCGCGCAGATCGAAACGCCGCACGCCGAAATGGGTGCGCTTCCTCTACGCCTATCCGAATAAAGTCACGCAAAAACTGCTCGACACCATCGCCGAACACGCCGATCTGGTCAAGTACATCGACATGCCTCTGCAGCACGCCAGCGCGCCGGTACTGAAGCGCATGAAGCGCGGGGCTTCGCGGCGAGATTTTCCTGAAGCTGATCGAGCGCATTCGCCGGACCATCCCCGGCGTCGCCATCCGCACCAGTTTCATCGCCGGTTTTCCCGGCGAAACCGCCGCGGATTTCGAAACTCTCTGCCAGTTCGTCGAAGCCGCTCAGTTCGACCGCCTCGGCGTTTTTTCCTACTCCGACGAAGACACCAGCAAGAGCTACGCGCTCGACGGCAAGGTCGATGCCCGCACCATCAACAATCGCAAACGCCGCCTGATGGCAATCCAGCGCAGAATCTCGCGCGCAAAGAACCGCGCTCTGATCACGAATGAGCCGGGTCGCGAACTGCCGGTGCTCGTCGAAGGACCCTCGCCCGACACCGATCTTCTCTGGCAGGCCCGTCTGTCCACCCAGGCGCCCGAAATCGACGGCGTCGTTCTGATCAACGATGTCGAAGGCGCCGCTCCCGCGCCCGGCCAGATGCGCGTGCTGCGCATCACCGAAGCGCACGATTATGACCTCATCGGCACGCTTCTCGAATCGACTGAACCTGCCGTGCGCCCCGCCGCACCGGCGCTCATCAACATCGCACCGGCGTTCGTCATTCCCAACCAGATCCCGGCCAGGTGACAGAGGTGCAGTGAAAGAAGTGCAGTGCCCGATTTGTCAAAAGCCCGTCAATCTCACCGATCCCGACGCTCCCTTTTGCAGTCCGCGCTGCCGCGAAATTGACCTCGGCAACTGGGCGACTGAGAAATACGTCATATCCACCCCGGCTCGTCCTCAACCCGATCGCGAGCCGGATGAAGACTAGCCTCGCCACGCTCTTCGCCACTTTTTTCGGCTGCGGGAGATCCCCAATCGCGCCCGGCACCGTCGGCTCTCTTGCCGCCATCCTCATCGCGTGGCCGCTGTCACGGGTGGGCTTCGGCCCCGCGCATTTCGCGATTCTCGCCCTGATCCTCCTCTACCCAGCCATCCTCTGCGCCGGCATCGTCGCCACGAACACCGGGCGAAAAGACCCGCAAATCGTCGTCATCGACGAAGTTCTCGGCCAGTGGCTCACGCTCGCCGGAGCCGCGCGTTTCAATCTGCTGACATTCGCCCTCGCCTTCGCTCTCTTCCGCCTGTTCGACATCTGGAAACCTCCGCCCATCCGCCTCATCGAACGCATCCCGGCGGCGCCGGCATCGTTCTCGACGACATGATGGCCGGCATTTACGGCGCACTTGTCTTATTTGCAGCAGGGTGGTTCAATCATCAGTAGTATTCATTCCGTTCATAAACCATGGCAATCCGAAAAGAATCCAACGGCAGACCGGTCATCTCGCAGGTTCAGCCTGAAGCCGCAATTACCGGCGGCGAACTCTACATCCGCGGCAAAAGCCTTGCCACATCCGATCGTCCGCACGTCACCATCGGCGATGTCGCCGCGCCCGTCGTCATCGGTTCCAGTTCTCTCGTGATCGTGAAGGTTCCCGAAGGCGCTTCCGCCGGCGAACTCATCGTCGAAAACGGCGTGCAGATCGAGCGACGCCTGGACCTGCGACATCGGCCTACAGATCGCCGACAACCTGCACCCGGTCACCAGCCCCGCTGTCGATTCCATCGGCAACATCTACACCACGTTCAGCGGATCGCGCGGTCAGAAAGTCCCCGTCGCCGTCTACCGCATCGATCTGAACTTCAACGCCACGCCGTTTATCAACGACATGATGAACGCCACCGGCATCGCTGTCGGTCGCGACGGCCTCATCTACATTTCGAGCCGCTTCGACGGCGTGGTCTATCAGGTCACGCCCGGCGGCAGCATGTCGGTGTTCGTCGAAGGCATGGGCGTCGCCACCGGTATTTGTTTCGACAAGGAAAACAATCTCTACGTCGGCGACCGCAGCGGCACCGTCTTCAAGATCAGCCCCAACCGCCAGATCTTCGTCTTTGCCACCATCGAGCCCTCCATCTCCGCCTACCATCTCGCCTGGGGACCCGACCAGCATCTCTACGTCAGCGGCCCCACCACATCGAGCTTCGACGCCATCTACCGCGTCACAGACAACGGCGACGTCGAAACCTTCTATCGAGGGCTCGGCCGCCCCCAGGGTATGGCCTTCGACGCCGACGGCAATCTCTACTCCGCTTCTTCCTGGCAGGGCCGCAAAGGCGTCGTGCGCATCACGCCCGACCGCAATGCGAGATCTCTTTGTTTCCGGCCCCGGCATCGTCGGCCTCGCGTTTTCTCCTTCGCGCGCCATGATCGTCTCCACCACCAACGCGATCTTCCGTGTGGATGTCGGCGTCCGCGGTGCGCAGTTCCTGTAGCGCCGGCGGTCTTGCCGCCGGTTCTTCTTAATGAAATATGAACGCCGAAATCATCGCAGTTGGCTCCGAGATGCTGACGCATCAGCGCGTCGACACCAATTCTCTCTTCATCACCGAGCACCTCAACAACATCGGCGTCGAGGTTACGGCGAAACACGTCATTGGCGACGATCTGGAACGTCTCGCCGGCACCATCCGGCGCGCGCTTGGCTCCGCCCAGTTCGTGGTGCTCTCGGGCGGCCTCGGCCCGACTGAAGACGATCTCACGCGCGACGCCGTCGCCATGGCTCTCGATCGCCGTCTGGTCTTCAACGCCGCCGTCAACGACGGCATCGAGCAGCGCTTCCGCGCCATGAACCGCACCATGCCCGAAATCAATCGCCGCCAGGCCATGATCATCGAAGGCGCGCACATCCTTTCCAACGACCGCGGCACCGCGCCCGGCCAGTGGATCGAAGACGGCGGCGGCGTGCTCATGATTCTCCCCGGCCCGCCGCACGAACTGAAGTCGATGTTCACGCGCCATTGCCTGCCGCGCCTTGAGCGCATTGTTCCGCCACTCGCCATCCGCACTCTCGAACTCCGCATCACCGGTATGTCCGAATCCGAACTCGATCAGGCCATCGCCCCCGTATACAAGAAGTACGACAACCCGGTGACGACGATCCTCGCCCACAATGGCGACATGCAGGTGCATCTGCGCGCGCGCTGTTCAACGGAAGGGGAAGCCGCGGCGCTGCTCGCCGAGGTCGGCGCAAAAATCGACGTCGTGCTCGGCGACCGCATCTACTCGCGCAACGGTGAACCGCTTGAGGCCGTCGTCGGCCACAAGCTCGTCGCGGCACACGCCACTCTCGCGGTGGCCGAGAGCGCCACCGGCGGCGGACTTGCCGAGCGCATCACAAGCGTTCCCGGCAGCTCCGCCTGGTTTCTCGGCGGCTTCGTCACTTATTCGAAGCGCATGAAGATCGATCAGCTCGGCGTCGCCCCGGAAATCCTCGAACGCTTCGGCACAGTCAGCGCCGAGACCGCTGAAGCCATGGCGATCGGTGCGCGCCGCCGCACCGGTGCCACCTGGGCCGTCTCGATCACCGGCAACGCGGGCCCCACGACAGACGGCGATGAAGCTCCCGTCGGCATGATCCACGTCGGCCTCAGCGGACCAGTGGAAACGGTCACTTTCCATCGCGTGTGGCCAACCAGCGACCGGCCCCGCATCCGCGCCTTCGCCGCGCAGATGGCGCTTGATGTTCTAAACCGGAAACTGAACCACTAACGCGCGCACCGCGTCCACGCACAGCGCAGCCGCGTGTTTCGATTCATTCGACAGCCCGCCGACAGCCGTCTCGACATCGGAAGCAGTAATGCTCTTAAGCCCGCTCTTGTCGCAGCCACTGACGATCTCCGTGAGCGCCGATCCGGACGCAATCGACGCCGCGCAGCCGCGCACTTTGAATCCGGTCTTCACCACACGTCCGCCTTCAATCAGCGCCGACAGCCGCAGGATGTCGCCGCACACCGGATTCGACACCTCGACCGTAATCGCTGGTTTCTCCAGCTCGCCCACATTACGTGGATTTTTGAAATGGTCAATCAATTCCGGAGACATGGCGATGCGAGAACGCACTCTCAATGTACATGTACCGCTGGCGGTCTTGCCGCCGGCTCTTTTATGTTCTGGCGCAGATACCTCCCGCACGTCGCCCCCGATAGTCAGGCCGTATTTGTAACCTGGCGTCTGGCAGGCTCAATCCCGGTAGCCCCACCCGCGATACTCCATAACGATCCGAATCCGGGCAAGACCTTCGCCGAATTCGACCGTCAACTCGATCGCAGCCAGTTCGTCCCGCGCTGGCTGGCGGATGCACGCGTAGCCAACATGTTCGCCGAAGCGCTGCATCATGGGGCAGACGTTCGCCGTTCGTACGATCTCGGCGCCTGGGTAGTTATGCCGAATCACATACATCTCGTGATCCAGCCGCATCAATCTCTCCCCGAAATCGTGCGCTGGCTTAAAACCGCGACTGCGAATCGCGCTCGCTGCATCATTGGCATCTCCAGAGGACGATTCTGGCAGCGCGAATACTATGACCACTGGATCCGCTCGCGCGACGAATTGGCACGCGTAACCGCCTACATAGAAGGGAATCCCGTCTCAACCGGATTTGTGTCGTCTCCGGCGGTCCGGCCCTGGTCAAGCGCCAACCTCGCCGGCGACAAGATCGCCAGCGGTACAACAGGAAATGATTCAATGACCACGGTTGTCGCCGGAATCCTGAAGCGCGAAGGCCGCATCCTCATCTGCCGCCGTCGCGCGGACCAGCCGCATCCTCTCAAATGGGAGTTCCCCGGCGGCAAACTCGAACCGGGCGAATCTCTGCTGACCGCACTCACCCGCGAACTTCGCGAAGAACTCGGCATCGAATCCGCCGCAGGCACCGAACTCATGCGTTATGAATTCGCCTACCCCGAAAAGAACCCAATCCTTCTGATCTTCCTGGAAGTCGTTGACTGGCGCGGCGAAATCGAAAACCGAATATTCGAAGATGTCCTCTGGGAGAAACCGCAGGCCCTCGCGACCTACGATTTCCTCGAAGGCGACGCAAAGTTCCTGGCGGCCCTGCTCTTATTGCCCGGGCAGTGAGAACGGCACATCGTTCCGCTGATTCAGAGACTTCGTCAGCGGGACATCAATCAGATCGAGCGATGCCTGATTATGCGTATTGTCCGTTGTGACGTAGTGAAGCGTCTTGTCTTCCACCCAGTACGCCAGCGCCGAATATACCGAATGATTCTTGTACGCGATCAGATAGTAGTTCTTGGGTGTACCGATCGGATCGCCCGGCGCCTGCGCACTGGTGTTACCTGTGTCGGGAACCGCGCCCTGCTGCGTGTTCGGCGCCGGAGGAGGCGCACCGAAATACTGATTGATGATCACGGGCTGCTGCGGCGCGACTGCCGGCGGCGCAGGCGCGTACGGGTCGGGAGGAGGCGGATACGGTCCAGCATACTGATTCTGGTAGTCGAGATAGTCGTAGTAATCGGGCACCCAGGTCGAGTAAAGATATGGATACCCCAGCGGTCCGCGATAGTTGCCGCGCGCATAACGACCGGCTCCGAAGCCATTGAATCCGAATCCGGGTCCGACTCCACCCAGGGGACGGCTGAACGCTCTCGCGCTGGCCGGTCCGCCGAGCGCTCCCGTTCGCAGGCTGAACTGCGCAGCCGCGGGAGCTGCGGCCAGTAGCCCCGTGCAGATGAATACGGTGAGAGACTTCATACAACCTCCCTCGCCCCCAGTGTACCGCCGGCGGCCCTGCCTCTGCGCCTCTGTTTATTTCGGCGGAGTCGCGGGCTTCGGCGTTTCAGGCGCGACATTGCCCGTGGGCTTTGCCACGTTCGTCATCGGCGGCGCGTTGTCATACATCGTGACGATGTCCCGCGTAATATCCGCCGTGCTCGACGCAAACAGGATGTTGCTCGGCTGCCCCCACATCGAGTGCCAGCGTCACCTGATGTTCACTCGCGTATTTCTGCATGACCTGCATCACCTTCTGGGCCCAGCTCGTTGAAAACCTTCTGCTGCTCCTGCCCGGCGTCCGTGTCGCGCTGCAGGTTCCTGGTCATCGTATCTGTATCGCGCGCCAGAGCCGCTTTCGCCTTCTGGCCTTCCTTTGTTTTCAGCAGCGCACTCTCCGTGTCGATTACGGCGATCTTCACCTGTGCCTGCGCTGCGAAACATCAGAACTGCTGCGAGAACCATGGTTCCCGCGCGAATAACGGTCAAGTCGTTGACAACACTCAAAGCTACTTGGCCGGCGGAGTCGCGGGCTTCGGCGCCGGAGCCGCAGGCCTGGGCGCCGGCGCGGCAGACGTGATATTGGCCGATGGCTTCGCCACGTTCGTCATCGGCGGCGCGTTGTCATACATCGTGATGATGTCCCGCGTAATATCGACGGTGCTCGATGCAAACCGGATGTTGTTCGGCTCGCCGCTCACATCGAGCACCAGCGTCAGCTGTTTCTCATTCGCGTACTTCTGCAGGACCTGCATCATCTTGTTGCCCAGCTCGTTGAGAACCTTCTGCTGGTCCTGATCCACGTCCGCCCGCGCGTCGTCCGAATCCCGCTGCAGGTTCTTGGTCATCGCGTCGATATCCCGTGCCAGTGCCGCTTTCGCCTCGTCGCTGATCGTATTCTCGGTCTTGCGGTACTGATCCTGCTTCGCCTGCAGTTCCTGCGAGCGCTTCTGTAAATCCGCCTCTTTCGGCGCGAACTTCGCTTTCAGTTCGGCTGCCGCCTTCTGGCCGTCCTTGGTGCTCAGCAGTGCGCTCTGCATATCGATTACACCGATCTTCACCTGTGCCTGCGCCGCGCCGGAAAACACCAGAACTGCTGCGAGAGCTGCCATCGGCAGCATACGTTCACTTCTCACGGTTAAACTCCTTCAAAACTCTTTGCCCCGAAATTCAAGGTTAATATAATCGATCGCGCCGCCGCGCGGGCATCCTCAGAACGTCCTGCCGATCGTAAACCGGAACGTCCCGTGAGGCTCGAACAGCGGAAACGCCGTGCCGTACGACCCGACCGCGTTCCCGAGGGTCGCCGCGTTCGGAAATGTAGACGGATCGAACACTATGGGCGGCTGCAGATACTGCCGCACCACCAGCGGATTGTATGAGTAGTATACGCGGAACGGGGCGTTCACCACCGGCAGCACAACGTCTATTTCCAGTCCGGTCGACATGCGGATCTTCTGCGTTCCCGGCGCGACCGGCACGTCGGTCGCCGAAAAGTCCGCCGACGGAAACTGTGCGTTCAGGTTCGACACCTGGCCCGGGTTGACCGTCAACTGGTTCTTGTAGAGAATCCTGTTCACGCCGGCATCCATAAACGGCGCCAGCGAGACCGGCCCCACCAGCGGAATACGGTACTCGAAATTGAACACCGCGTGCGAGTCGCCGCCCGGCGTAATGATCTGGTATACAGGAACATTCTGCACCACATTTGTGCTCGTCAGCACGCCGCCCACAATCGACTGCTGCGTACGCTGGCTGCCGTCCGGATTCAGCACGTTGATACTCGCGCTGCTCGGCAGATACGCAATCGGCGTAATACTGAAGAAATCGAATCCCCGGATGTCGTTCTCGCCGCCGATAAAGGCCCTCGAAAACGGCGGTGCCTCTTTGCCTCCGTAGCCCGTGACCGTCGTGGCCAGGAAATGGAACGCCAGTGTGTTCCGGTGCCAGCGCGGGCTGCGGTGATAATACTGCATGTCGAGGGTGGGCTGAATCGAGTTCACGTTCGCGCCCAGCACGCTGGCCGATGCCTTGACCGAGAAGAAGATGCTCTTTCCCCCCGTCGGATTCAGATAATTGTTCCGCGAGTCGTAGCTGTACGACGGCGTGATGCTGATGGTCTTGATGCCGTTCAGAGCGTTCGGCCCGTTCACGCCTTCGAAATTGATGTAGTTGAAATACGTTGACGCACCCGACGATTCCGGCTTGATGCTCGAAATGTCGTAGCCCAGAGCGACTCCGAGCCGCGCAAACGTGCGCAGAATCGGGTAGCTCGCCGACAGCGTGATCCCCTTCGAATCCTGCACGTAGTTCAGAATGTTGGCGCCGCCCAGCGCGTTGTAAAACAACGTCAGATCCTCGCCCGTCAGCAGGGACTCCTGCTGCGCTTCGTTGTAGTTATACCGGCTCAGATAAACCGTGACTCCCGCCGACAGCGGGCGGTTGAACAGGTACGGCTGGGTGAAGCCCAGCGTGATCCGGTCCAGCAGCGTTCCCACCTGGCTCTGCACCGAAAGCGTCTCGCCGAGCCCGAGGAAATTGTTGGTTGTATAGTTGGCGCCGATGAACGATCCCGCAATGCCTGACACGCCGCCGTTCAGACTGATCGAGTTCTTGCCGCGTTCTTTGACCTTCAGCGTGATGTCGATGGTGTTCGTGCCCGGATTCCGCTTCAGGTCGTACGAGTCGTTCTCTTTGAGCGTTTCGAAATAGCCCAGCTGATTCAGGCGCAGAATGCTGGCGTCCCACAGCGTCGAGTTGTAAACGTCGCCTTCGTCAATCAGAATCTGCCGCCGGATGATCCGGTCCCGCGTTGTCGTGTTCCCCGTGAATTCAATGCGCCGCACGAAGAACTGCTTGCCTTCATCCGCGTTCAGCGTCAGATTTATCTTGTTCGAGTTCGGCACGATGTCGATCTGCGGCTCTGCCACGTAGTCGATATAGCCGAACTGGGCGTACACCTTCGTCAGGTTCTTCAGACCGTCGCGCAGTTTCCCGGTCGAGAACACATCGCCCGGCTGCATCTGAAAAAGGTTGCCCAGAAAGGCCGTCGAGCGGAAAAGTTTCACGCCCTCGAAATCGATCTTCGCCAGATAGTAACGGTTGCCTTCTTCCACCGGCAGCGTGATGTCTTCCACCTTGCCGGGCTTGTTCTCCTTGAAGAGCGGAATGTGGATCTGGCCGTTAAAGCCGCCCACATCGCGGATCTTCAGCGTCTGGTCGAGCGCCTTTGCCGTGAAAAAGCCCTGCTTCTGATACGCATCACGCACGCGTTCTTTGTCTTCTTCCAGCTTCGCCGCGTCGAATGTCGCCGGGAACAGCTCTTCAAGGAAGATCGAATGCGGAATGCCGTACGGCTTCATATTCTTCATCGCCTCAACCACCTGGCGTCTCGAGAAAGCCTTGTTACCCAGAATCGTGATCTCGCCGACCTTGATCTTCGGCCCTTCCATGATGTTGAACACCACTTCGAGCGACGACGGAGGGATGCGCCGCAGCTGCGGATCCACCGTCGCGAACTGATGGCCGTGCTCCGCCAGCAGCTCTTTGATCACAACCGCCGCGCGGTTGATCACGTTCGGATCGTACATCGATTCCACCGTCAGACCGACCTTGCGTTCCTTGAACCGGTCGAGAATATCCGACGTCGAAACCGATTTCGCGCCGTCGTATTTGATATCGCGAATCACCGGCCGCTCCGTCACCACGAAGCGCACGATGACGCCGCCCTTTTCGCCCCTCTCAGTCTCCAGCTTGATGTCGTCGAACCGCTGCGTGTTCCACAGCTGATTGAAGTCACGGCGCAGCGCGTCTTCGTTGTATGGGTCGCCCACCTTCGTGAAGATCATGGCGCGCAGCGTGTCCTGCGGAACGCGGCGCGCACCGCTGAATTCGATCCCCTCCACCGTATTCGACCCCACCGTGGGCTGTTGAAATCCCTGCCCGGGCGGCGGTTTCGGAGCCTCAAACTGCGGCGGCGTCGCGCCCTGTGCCGGTGCTGCCGGCGTGGCCTGCGGGACGGCCTCGAAGGGATTGTTCCCTTTCTGCTGCGGCGCTGGTTGCTGCGGCGCGGGCGCGGGCGCCGGCGCATTCTGCGCGGACAAAACCGCCGCCGAGATGCACAAGTACACCAGCACACCCGTCAGGCTCGTCGGCCTGATTGATTTCATGAAGTCGCGATTCCTTTCCAACCTGCGCAAGCGATCAGTGACGCCCACTGCGTGCCCCGCGTTTCCCTTGCACGCCTGCGCGCTATTGGGTGAATTTCTCATTCTACCGGACTTGTTCTTACGGCTCAATGTGCCCCGCCCGCACAGGTGGGCAACTCAGGCACGAACATGTTTCGGATGCTCTGCTTAGCCTTCCCGGCGGCGTTCCCGCAGCCGGAACGATTTCATTTTTTGTCGCCGGTCACGGGCCGCTCGGTCACGACGAATCGCACGATGATTCCCCCTCGTTCGCCCTTCGCGGTTTCGAGCTTGATGTCGTCAAAGCGGTTCGTGTTCCACAGCGTGGTGAAATCCCGGCGCAGCCTGTCTTCGTTATAGAACGTCACCCGCCCTGCTGAAAATGATGAGCCGCAGCGTGTCCTGCGGAATTCGGCGCGCACCGCGAAACTCGATGCCCTCGATCACGTTCGACCCCACCGCGGGTTGCTGAGCCTGGGCGGCCGGTGGAATGGTTTCGAACGGATTGTTCCGATTCTGCTGCGCCAACGCCGGCAAAACAGCTGCCAGGCCGCAGAGGCAAACCATCGCGCTCGTCAGACGTATCGGCCTGACTGAATTTATAAAATCCCGATTCCTTCCCGGCTTTGTGCAGGGGATCATTAACGCGCTCCTCGTGCCCCGCATTGCACGCTCGCGCGCTATCGGGTGAATTCCTCATTCTAGTGGACTTGTCCCGGCGTCTCAATGTGCCCCTCGCTCACAGGTGGGCAACCCAGGCACGAACACGCTACCATCGGAGTTCATAAACTCATGGACCGCGCCCGCCTCGCCGTCCTCCAGACCGATCTCCTCACCGGTTACGCCGAGCTGATGAACATCCATCCCGGCAGGGCTCTCGACTGATCATGGCCCTCCTCGAGCGCACCCGCCAGTTCTGGCAGCGCGTCACGGAAGGCGCCGCCACCCAGCAGCTCTGGGCGCAGTTCCGCGCCGACGCCCAGGCCACGTATAAGTTTTATACAGCGGATGCCGATCTGACCCGCAAAGAACGCGAGTCGGGCATGCGCTGGTTCTTCCGCGTCGCGCGCGCCATCCTCTGGGCCATGGCGATGAAGCTTTCGCCGGGGCGCCGCGTGCTTTTCCTGATTTCGCTCGTCCTGCTTTTTTTCCCGGTCGTCAGCTACTCAGATGAAGACTTCCAGCTCAGCACGGAAGGCTTCCGCTTCTTCGGCGGCCTCGGCTTTCTCATCCTGCTCGCTCTCGAACTCGCCGACCGTGTCACGATGAAACGCGATCTGGAAATCGCGCGCGAGATCCAGGGCTGGCTGATGCCGGCCGAACCTCCGCAGGTTCCAGGCGTCGATATCGCGTTCGCTACCCGCCCGCAAAACACGGTCGCTGGCGATTACTACGACGCTTTCTTCCGTCCCGCCGCTCCGGGCGAACCACCGCGACTGTTGCTTGTCGTCGCCGATGTCGCCGGCAAAAGCATTCCCGCCGCGCTTGTGATGGCCACGCTCCAGGCCAGCCTCCGCACACTCGCCGCGCTTCCCGGATCGCTTCTCGATCTCGTCGCCCGCTTCAACGACTACGCCTGCGCCCAGAATCAGGGCGGACGCCGCTTCACGACCGCCTTCCTCGCCGAGCTTGAACCTGCATCCGGCCGCCTCGAATGGGTCAACGCCGGGCACAACTGGCCAGTGCTGCGCCGCAGCTCAGGCGCCATCGAACGCCTCGAAACCGGAGGTCTTCCGCTCGGCATCTCGAAGGTGAAGCGCTATGAATCCGGCACGACAACGCTCACTCAGGGAGACCTCCTCGTAATCTTCACTGATGGCCTGGTCGAAGCCGAGAACGCGCGCGAAGAGGAATTCGACGAACCGCGCATGCTGCAGGCACTCGCCGCATCACCCGGTGCCGCCAAAGAAGTTCTCTCGCATCTGATGTCGTCAGTCGATGTGTTTGTCGGCGCCACGCGTCAGCACGACGACATCACCTGCATGATCGTGCGAAGGCTGTAACGCCGGCGATCTTGTCGCCGGTGCAGTTAGTGAGGCAGAGCCGCGCGGCGCGAGACGCGCTTACCATGAAAGCTTGACAGACGATCCTCTATCCATACCCGCGAAAAAGCGGCGTCTCGACGAACTTCGTCCGCTTTCGCCGCAGGCTCTCGCCCGGCTCGATCATTATTACGACATCGAACTGACCTATACCTCTAATGCCATCGAAGGCAACACGCTCTCCGCTGTCGAAACCACACTTGTCATCGAAAAAGGCATCACCATCAGTGGCAAGCCGCTTAAGGACCACCTCGAAGCGCTCGATCACTACGACGCGATCCGCTACGTTCGGGAACTTGCGCATCACACCATGCCACTCACTGAAAGCGACATGCGCAATCTGCATAAGCTCGTGATGCAGCGTTCCGCGCCGGAGATCGCGGGCCAATACGCCCATCTCCCTCGCTTCGTCCGCACCGAAACCGGACGCCAGACGTTCCCTTTGCCCGCGGAGATTCCCGCTCTCATGGGAGATTTTGCCGCGTGGCTCGCAGCCGCACCAGCCACGCCCGGCACCGCATTCATCGCGCACCGCCGCCTTGTCGATATTCATCCCTTTAACGACGGCAACGGCCGTACTGCGCGTCTGCTCATGAATCTGATCCTGCTCCGCGCCGGATATCCGCCCATTGCGGTTCGCCCCGAGGACCGCCTCGCATACATACGCGCCCTGCAACAATCGCAGGCCGGTGAAAGCGATCAAAGTTTCACCGATCTTCTCTACCGCCGCCTGAACGAAACTCTGGACGACTACCTGAGTGCTTTGATGTAACTACAAAAAGAGTTACATAAAGTACGAGTGGAGCGAAGTAAAAAAACGCGGCAACGTGGCGAAGCATGGCCTGTATTTCTCAGATGCCGGGCAGGTTCTCGCCGGTGCCTGCGTCACGTTCGCGGATGATCGTTTCGAGTATGGCGAGAAGCGATTGATCACCTTGGGAGTACTCGCCGGTCGCACAGTCGTTTCCCACTCGCCGCGCGGCGGCGACTTGACACGCATATTTCAATGAGGAAGGCAAACCGACGTGAGCAAAAAATCTATCAGGGGCGACTTGGCCAGAATTGATCGGATGAAGGATAAAGAGATCGATTATTCGGATGTCCCACCTCTCGACAAGTCGTTTTTCACCAAAGCAACGGAGCCCTGGCCGCCCTCCAAACAACAACTGACCATCCGCCTCGACGCAGCGTTCTCGCCTGGCTCAAATCGAATGGCCGGGGGTATCAGACACGCATCAACCGTATTCTGAGGACTGCGATGGAAGGGCAGTCCGGCCCCGGGGCAATCCGGCGCGTGAGTTCTTTGAGGTTATCGGAATAATGCCCGGAACGCAGCTCACACTCTCACGCGGCGAGAATGCCGTCGCTACCGTGATCGGCGGAAACCAGGTCATTTATGAAGGCGAGCCGATGAGCCTTTCTAAGGCGGCGCTGACTGCCCTCCACAAACTCGGCTATAAGACGTCAGCGGCAAGCGGCTCCGACTACTGGATGTACGGCGACAAAACCCTGGACGAAATCCGCACCAGCAAGGGAAGCTCAGGAGTTTGGAGATTCATCCGAGCAGTAGACCTCGCCCCAACGGGTGTAAATTGTTCTCGATGACCATCCGCCACCACACCAGCCGCCGCTCCTTCCTCACCGCCGCTCTTGGCACAGGCGCCGCCCTCCCGATCCTCGCCCAGCAAACCATCAGCCCCAACGCCACGCCGCGCGACTGGTCCGGCCAGACGCCCGTCCAATATCCCGATCCCGACATCGTCGACCTCGACAACCGCTTCCGCCGCTACATCGTCGGCAACACCGCCATCAAGCGCCTCTACACCGGCACGCTTTGGTCGGAAGGCCCCGCATGGAACGGCGTCGGCCGCTACCTGGTCTGGAGCGACATCCCCAACAACGTGCAGATGCGCTGGATCGAAGAGGACGGCCGCGTCACCACCTTCCGCAATCCCTCCGGCTACAGCAACGGCAACACCTTCGATTTCGAAGGGCGCCAGCTTTCCTGCGAACACGGCGGCCGCCGCGTGGTGCGCTACGAATACAACGGCACCGTCACGGTCATCGCCGACAAATTCGAAGGCAAGCGCCTCAACTCGCCCAACGACATCGTCGTGCATCCCGACGGCAGCATCTGGTTCACCGATCCCACCTACGGCATCAACGGCAACTACGAAGGTTTCCAGGCGCAGACAAGGAACTCAAGGAGGCCGTCTATCGCGTCGATCCCAAATCCGGCCAGATCGACAAAGCTGCATCGACGACATGACCGGCCCCAACGGCATCTGCTTCTCGCCCGACTATAAGAAGGTCTACATCGCCGACACCGGCACGCGGGCGCGAAACCCGCGTCTAGGACGTCGACGGCAAGACCATCCGCAACGGCAAGCGCTTCGTGCAGCTCACCGTTCCCGGCAGCGGCGCGCCCGCTGCGGCCGACGGCATCCGCTGCGACGTCGACGGCAATCTGTGGTGCGGCGCGCGCGCCCGGCGTGCAGATCGTCGCGCCCGACGGGCGAACTCGATCGGCATCATCCGCCTGCCCGAGAACTGCGCCAACATCTGCTTCGGCGGCACCAAGCGAAACCGGCTGTTCATGGCCGCCAGCCAGTCTCTCTACGTCGTCTACGTCCACACCACCGGCGCACACATCGCGTAAGGAACATGTAGAATCGTTCTCGGACAATCGAGGACCACCAT
The DNA here is from genome assembly GCA_963832905.1 of Terriglobia bacterium. Lineage (GTDB taxonomy): Bacteria > Acidobacteriota > Terriglobia > Bryobacterales > Bryobacteraceae > BOG-234. Next base: position 78,283 of record CAWHVO010000006.1, read on the forward strand.
GACATTCATGCGATACGCGGTGATCGCAGCGCTCGCGATTTCCCTCACCGCCCAGACGAAACAAACCTGGAAGGCGCGCCTTTCCGCGGTTCCCGCCGACGCGCGCACACGCGCCGAACTCACCGGCTCCGGCAGCGCGACCGCCATGCTCGAAGGCTCGAAGGTCACCGTTAGCGGCAAATTCGAAGACCTGAAAACCAACGCCACCACGGCGAACCTGCACATGCGCCGTGGCCGCCGGCGTGCGCGGACCCTCCATCGGCGATGTCACCATCACCAAAGCGACCAGCGGCACCATCAGCGGCTCCATCGACCTCACGCCTGAGCAGCTGAAGGAGATGCAGCACGGCGGCCTCTATCTTGAGATTCACAGCGAGAAAGCTCCCGAAGGCGTCATCTGGGGCTGGTTCCTGAAGTAAGGAGATTCCAATGAATAAGAAGCATCTTTTCTGGCTCGCTGTACCGCTGGCGATCTCGTCGCCGGCTCTCTTCTCACAGCAGCAGCCCGGCCCCTTTACCGCCGCACAGGTTGACACCGGCCGCGCCGCCTACCAGGCCAACTGCGCCGGATGCCATGGCGCCGACCTCGGCGGACGCAACGATGCCTCCGCGCTGCAGGGCGGTCTCTTCATGGGAAGCTGGGGCGGGCGCACCACGAAGGACCTCATCGGTTTCCTCGAAGGCTCCATGCCCCCCACCAATCCCGGTGGACTCGGTGAACCCACGTACCTCGCCATCGCCGCTTTCATTCTTAATTCCAACGGCGCGCGCGCCGGCAATCAGCCTCTCACTCCCGCAACAACAGTTCAGATCAGCTCGATCGCCACAGGCCAGCGTCTGCAGGTCGCGCAAGCCGCTCAAGGTGGACGTGGTCGTGGCCGCGGCGGCCCCAACGAACCTCTCGGCGGACGCGCCGAAGCTCCCGTCCCGCCCACTCCGCGCGGCCTCACCGTCCCCGGCACGGTCAAAAACTACACGCCGATTACCGATGCCATGATGCGCAATCCCGATCCCACCGAATGGATCATGATGCGTCACGATCTCCACGCCAACAATTACTCCACGCTGAACCAGATCACTGCGTCGAACGTGAAGGATCTCCAGCTCCGCTGGGTCTGGGCCATGAACGCAGGCACCAATCAGGCCGCCCCGCTCGTGCACAGCGGCGTCATGTTCCTCAACAATCCCGGCAACATCGTGCAGGCCATCAACGCCAAAACCGGCGATCTCATCTGGGAAAACCGCATTGGCACTCAGGCCAACAGCAGCTCGCAGCGCGGCCTCGCGCTTTACGGCGACAAGGTCTACATCACCACCAGCGACGCCCACATCTGGGCTCTCGACGCGCGCACCGGCAAGAACGTCTGGGACACCGTGATCGGCGACCGCACCAACGGCAACTACAGCACCTCGAGCGGCCCCATCAGCTATAAAGGCAAACTCATCCAGGGCCTCGGCGGCTCCCTCTGCGATCAGTACCGCGAAGAGAAATGTTTCATCAGCGCCTACGACGCCGAAACCGGCAAACTACTCTGGAAGTTCCACACGATTGCCAAAGACGGCGAGCCCGGCGGCGATAGCTGGGGCAAACTTTCCAACCTGTTCCGCGCCGGCGGCGACACCTGGATCACCGGCAGCATCGATCCGGACCTCAATCTGACTTACTGGGGTGTCGCGCAGTCGAAGCCCTGGATGCGCATCAGCCGCCAGTCCGGCAACGGTGCCACTGCCTATGCCAACTCCACCGTTGCGCTCGATCTCGATACCGGCAAGCTCGCCTGGTATTACAGCCACGCGCCCGGCGAGTCGCTGGATCTCGACGAAGTCTTCGAGCGCGTCCTCGTTGACGACGGCGGCCAGAAGCTTGTCTTCAGCGCCGGCAAAGCGGGCGTGCTCTGGAAACTCGACCGCAGGACCGGCAAGTACCTCGGCCACAAGGAAACGGTTTTCCAGAACATCTACGACTCCTACGACCCGGTGACCGGCGAGCCGCACTATCGCAACGACATCGTCGAGCAGCAGTACGACCAGTGGATTCAGAGCTGCCCCACTTCCGAAGGCGGCCACAACTGGCACGCCATGAGCTACAACCCCGGCATCAACGCGCTTATTATTCCTGTTGCCGAAAGCTGCCAGGAAATGAAGGCGCAGAAGATCGATCTGAAGGAAGGCGGCGGCAGCGCGGGCGGGGCTTCGCGACGGTTCTATTCTTCTCCTGGTTCGGACGGCAATGTCGGAAAGCTGGCCGCCTATGATGTCCGCACGTTGAAAGAACTGTGGGCCGTGCGCCAGCACTCGCCGTTCATGACCGCCATTCTTTCCACCGCGAGCGGCATTGCGTTCGTCGGCGATATGAACCGCGTCTTCCGCGCGGTGGATGTGAAAACCGGCAAGACTCTCTGGGAGACGCGTCTTGGCACTTCGGTGCAGGGCTTCCCGCTGACGTTCAGCATCGATGGCAAGCAGTACATCGCTGTCACAAGCGGTCTGGGCGGCGGCAGCCCGCGCATGGTGCCGACGGTGCTTGATCCCGACGTGCACTATCCGTCGTACGGCAACGCGCTCTACGTCTTCTCACTCCCAGACCGAAAGTAACGCCGGCGATCTTGTCGCCGGTGCCTTTAGTGAAGAAACGCCGCGCGGCGCACGCCGCGTAACGCCTTTGATATATTTATGGATTCCGTGAGGAGGTTTTCAATGAAGAGACCCCGTGTGTGGGTAAAGACAATCCTGTTGAGTGCCGCCCTGGCCGCGGTTGCCGTCAGCACCGTGAGCGGGCAGTCGCAGGCCAACAAGCTTGCCAACAGTTTCATCACAGGCACCGTGCAGGGCGAGAAAGGTCCCGAAGCCGGCGTCTGGGTCATCGCAGAGACCAAAGATCTGCAGACCGGTTTCATCAAAATCGTGGTCACCGATGATCGCGGCCGCTTCCTGGTCCCCGATCTTCCGAGCGCGACCTATAAGGTCTGGGTGCGCGGCTACGGCCTCGTCGATTCCACTCCCGTCGAGATGAAGCCCGAGACGCAGAAGATCACCCTCAAAGTCAACTCTGCCAAAACGCCGCAGGAAGCCGCCAAAGTTTATCCGGGCAATTACTGGCTCTCACTGATGGCCCCGCCCCCGCCCAGCGATTTTCCCGGCAACGCCTCGGAACGGTTTCGGCAGAACCATGACCGACCAGGACCACTGGATCAACCAACTCAAATCGAACTGCAATTTCTGCCATCAGCTGGGCAATGCTGTCACGCGTGATCTGACGCATGTCATGAAGGGCCACCCGGATGCGAAGACGCCCACCGAAGCCTGGGAATGGCGTCTCGGCACCGGCGTCCGCGGCAATTCCATGTACGGCGCGCTGAGCACCATGGGTAAAGACGGGTCGCTGAGGACTTTCGTCGATTGGACCAACCGCATCGCCGCGGGTGAAGTCCCCCCTGCGCCGCCTCGCCCCAAAGGCGTCGAGCGGGATGTTGTCGTGACCCTCTGGGATGTCGGTGACGACCACTCCTTCATGCACGACCAGATCTCAACCGACAAGAATCATCCCACCGTGAACGCTTTCGGCCGCAACTATGCCGTCAGCGCCGGTCATGGCCAGCTCGTGGTGCTCGACACTCAGGAAAACAACACCTTCACCCTCGATATCCCCACCCGCGAACCGAAAGACAAGGTTCCCTCGCGATTCCCGCCGCCGAACCGCCCGTCCCTCTTCTGGGGCGATGAGCATCTTTGGAGCGGTCCCGACTACGATCCTGCCGACCCGCACAACCCGATGATCGACAGCAAAGGCCGCGTCTGGCTGACTTCGAAGATCCGCGGCAACACGGATCCCGCGTGGTGCAGCGACAAATCGAACAAGTATGCCGACTGGTTCCCGCTGCAGCGCAGCGGCCGGCAGACATCGTACTTCGATCCGAAGACGCGCCAGTTCACCCTGATTGATACCTGTTTTTCCACTCATCACCTGCAGATCGCCAACGATGCCGACGAGACCGTTTACTACAACGAGCTGATCGGCCCCATCATCGGCTGGGTTGACACGAAGGTTTACGATCAGACTCACGACGAGCAGAAGGCTCAGGGCTGGTGTGGACAGGTGCTCGATACCAACGGCGACGGCAAAATCACTCGTCCGTTTAACGTCGTCCGGCCGGGCCGCGGCGGAGAAGACCAGTTGTATGCCGGCGACACCGGCGGGCAGCCTACGCGCGTCGGCGGCCCTCCCGCTGCCGGGCGGGGACGCGGACGCGGGGCGGCCCAGACGGCGTACGATCCCAAGCTCGATACGCTTGTCTCCTACAGCCTTTATTCGGTGATCCCCAGTCCGGTGGACGACTCCATCTGGGGAATCAGCGAAACTTATCCGGGCTTCCTCGTGCGCATGCAGCGCGGCACCAATCCTCCCGAGACCTGCAAGTCAGAGCTCTTCAGGGTGCCCGCGCCGGGTTTCGATCCCCGTGGCGTCGATATCGATACCAACGGTGTGGTCTGGACCGCACTCGCAGCCAGCAGCGATCTCGCCAGCTTCGACGTACGCAAGTGCAAAGACCTGAATGGCCCCGCGAAATACGACGGAAGCCAGTGCAAAGAAGGCTGGACGCTGTATCAGACCGATGGTCCGAAGCTGAAGGGCACCGATGTTCCGGCCGACTTCCACTATTACAACTGGGTTGACCAGCACAACATTTCAGGATTCGGCGTGAACACACCCTTCGCCACCGGCTCGAACTCCGATGCGCTGCTGGCGCTGAACCCGCAGACTAAGAAGTGGACCTATCTGCGCGTCCCCTATCCGCTCGGTTTCTACTCCCGCGGCATGGACGGACGCATCGACGATCCCAACGCCGGCTGGAAAGGCCGCGCGCTTTACTCCAACTACGGGACTCACCTCGTGTGGCACATCGAAGGCGGAAAAGGAACGAAGGGCAAGATCGTGAAGTTCCAGATCCGCCCCGATCCGCTGGCGAAGTAAACTCACTCTCAATCCGAACGATAAAAAGGCAGGGCTTCGGTCCTGCCTTTCTTTTTTGGAGGGCCGGCGCTTCGCGCTGCCGCCCGGCTCCGCCGGGCGTCAAAATCCGGAAGCCGCGCCCGTGCTACGCAATCAGCGGCTCAATCGCCGCCCGCGCCCGCTTCGCCACCTCATACGGATCCGCGCCCTGAATCGCCGGATTAAACATCTCGAGCGACGCCGGTCCCGAATATTTCTTTTTCTTCAGCACTTCCACGATCCTGCGCAGCGGCGCAATCCCCTCACCCGGATAAACCCGGTTCGCCTGCTGCTGCAGTTCGCGCACCGGCTCGGCAGGCACGTCTTCGAAATGCAGATGCGCCAACTCGCCATCGCGGAGCAAATCCAGATCTTCGAACTTACTCGTCCCGCCCCAGAAGTGCCAGGTGTCCATCATCACCCGGAAGTTCGGATGATTGCATTCCCGCACCAGCTTCAGCGCAGTCGGCAGACACTGCGCAAACCGGCTTGTCCGCGCAAACTCCAGCATCAGCGTGATGCCATGCGGCTTCGCAATCTCCGCCGCCTCGCGCATATTGTTGACGCCCTTCTTGTAATCGTCCGCCGTGTAATTCCCGGCGCCCGCCGACGGACACACCAGCCGGTCCGCGCCGATCTGCTGCGCCAGCTCAACCTTCCACTTCAGGTCTTCAATCGCGTTTGCCCGCCGGTCACCCGGTTCGGGAAGAAACAACTGATTGCTCGACGATACCGCCTTCAGCCCCAGATCGTCCAGCAGCTGCTTCGCCTTTGCCGGCGATTCCTTCTGGGCAAAATCGCGTACTTTGTTCAGATCCGGCTCGACCGCCTTGATCCCCGCCTTCGCCCAGCCTTCCATGGCGGTTTTGAAATCGAACCGTGCCGCGCTGGCTTCGTGCATGCTCACGAACATCCCGCCGCCCGACTGCGCATTCATCAGCGGAGGCGCTGCTACCGCAGCCAGAGCGAGGAACGTTCTGCGATCGACTGATTCCATAAGAGTCGAATCATATCAGAATGCCCAGCCGCCACCCTAGCTTCGATTCGTCCATCCAGAGCACCGAACGCCCGAACCAATTCGACCCGAAAACCGAGCCCATCTTCTTCCCATTCCCGAGCAGAAACGCCACGGGCGCATCGCCATATTCCGCCACGCGCTTGTTCAGCCATGAATCCGCGCCGACACCCTGCGCCAGCACGATCGGCGTTCCCGGAAACCAGGCCATTGCTCCGAATCTCCGATCGCGCTGCCGCACAGGCGGTGAAAGATGGAACGCTCTCTCATACCGGGCAATCGCGCCATCCAGACCGCGCACGCCAACCACAACCTGCGCAATCCCGCGAAATCCATCCGTCGTCGGCTTGCCGCCCGGATACGCCCGCAGTTCCCGCAGCGTCTGGTCTGCGATCAGAAACGGAAAGTACTGCCCTCGGACGCCCGACCCGATGTTCACGGTTTGCCACTCAAGCTTTCTTCCGTCCGGGCGCGTGCGCCCAGCTGTAACGGGCTCACTCATTTCGACCCCGGCTGACTTCAACTCCCCCACCTCGCGCGCCAGATCGTTCACACGCAGTGCAAAGGCGCAAGGCCCGGGTTTTCCCGCCAGGCACGTGTGCCACTCATGCCTCCGCACCGCCGCCGGATCCGCCTTCGCCTGAATGCCCATCAGCTCCAGATACGACCCGTCCGGAAAACTCACCAGCGCCATCTCCGTCGCATGATTCGAATGCGGCCCGCCGTATTCAGTCGGCATTCCGGTCGCGGCTGTGAACGCCTGCCGCATCTCATCCAGATGCGTACCCGCCACCGTCACATGATCGATCTTCAGCTCAGCCGCCCTGGTCGCAGTCACAAGACTCGCGGCAACGCACACAGCGACAACCGGCAGCTTCATTCCGCGCGCACCTCCGCTGCCAGCACCGCGCGAACCTTAGCCACCAGCGTTTCCGGGGTAAACGGCTTCTCAAACAGATCCATCCCGTTCCTGTGCGCGCCGTTCGGCATCGCCGCCCTGCCGGAATATCCCGTCGTATACATGATCCTGGTTTCCGGCCGCAGTTCGCGCACGCGCTCGGCTACCTGCGTCCCGCTCATCTTCGGCAGCACCATATCGGTGATGAGCAGCGCAATCTCACCCGGATGGCTCTCGCACATCTTAATCGCCTGCTCCGGATCGTCCGTATCCAGCACCTCATGCCCCGCGTTCCGCAGCACCTGGCGTATTAAACTCCGCAGCGGCGCCTCATCTTCCAGCACGAGTATCGTCTCCCTCCCGTGCCCGTGCCTGAGTTCGAACGGCACCGGCTCCGGCATCTGTTCCGCTGCCGCACTGTCCAGCCGCGGCAGAAAGATGCGGAACGTCGTGCCAAGCCCCGGCTCCGATTCCACCCGGATATCGCCGCCGCTCTGCTTGACAATCCCGTACGCCATCGCGAGCCCGAGCCCCGTGCCCTTGCCGACTTCCTTCGTCGTGTAGAACGGCTCGAACACGCGCGCCGCCGTTTCCGAATCCATGCCAATCCCCGTGTCACTGACCGACAGCATCACCTCCGATCCGTGATTCGCCGTCCCGATCGTCAGCCGCCCGCCCTCCGGCATCGCATCGCGCGCGTTGACCACCAGATTCATGATCACCTGCCCGATCTGCCCCGGGTCGGCTTTGACCAGACCGAGGTCGGCGGCACAGACAGTGCGCATTTCCACGTCTTCGCCGATCAGCCTGCCCAGCATCTTTTCCAGATCGCCGACCACCTTGTTGAGACTGAGCGTGCGCATCTGCAGCGTCTGCCGCCTTCCGAAAGCCAGCAGTTGCCGCGTCAGCTGCGACGCCCGCCTGGCCGCTTCCAGAATCTCCCGCGCGTATTCGCGCTCCGCTTCACCCAGCCCGGGCACCCTCAGCATCAGATCGCCGTAGCCGCAGATCACCGTCAGCAGGTTATTGAAGTCGTGCGCCACTCCCCCTGCCAATTGGCCGATGGCCTCCATCTTGCGCGACTGCAGCAGCTGCTCCGCGAGCTCCTTCTGTTCCGTGATGTCCTGGGCCGCTCCGTAAATCCGCTCGACTCTCCTTGATTCAGAACCACCCGGCTCATTCTCCGAAAAAACCGGCCGCTGGTGCACGCGTATCCATCGCACCCGCTTATCCTTGGTGACAATGCGGATGTCGATGCTCCCTGCTTCGCCCGCCAGCAGCGATTCCACGTGTTGTTCCACGATCGCGTCGTCCTCGGGATACACCAGGCTTGTCAGACCCCGCTCATTCAGTCTCGGCCGACTCGTACCCAGTGATGCGGACAAACGGATCGGTGATCCATTCCAACGTCATCGTGCGGTCCGGGTCCACGCGTATGGAGTACACGTAATCCGAGCTTGCCTCTGAAACCAGCCGATAGCGCTCCTCGCTCTTGCGCAGCGCCCTGATCGCCCACTCCCGTTCCGACCGCACACGCTTGTCGGCTATCGCCCGCCGAACCGCTTCGCCCAGCCGCGCCAGCCGGTCCTTCAGCAGGTAATCGCACGCCCCCCGCTTCATGGCCTCCACGGCGAGGTCTTCGCCCACCCGCCCCGACACCAGAATGAACGGAATATCGAGTCCCCGCTTCTTAAGCCGGTCCAGCGCGTCCAGACCGTCGAACAGCGGCAGATTGGAGTCCGACAGAATGACCTCAGGCTCGCTCTCCAGCTGCTCCAGATACTCCGCCTCGGTCTGCACCCGCACCCATTCCGGCGTCAGACCGCCGCGCTTCAGCTCGCGGATCATGAGCTCCGCGTCCGCCGGGTCGTCCTCCACGATGAGAATCCGGACCGTCTCGCTCATTGCAGCTTCATCATTGGCTTCTGCCCAAACGGCGACCGGTTCACTCCCAGCCAGTACTGCGCCACCGCGTGGATCGCTTTGCGGAATTCGCGGATGTCCACCGGCTTCTGAATATAGCCGTTGACTCCCAGCCGGTAGCTTTCCGCGATATCTCTCTGCTCCCCGGAGGAACTCAGCACAATCAGCGGAATCGGCTGGCACGCCACGTTCGACTTCAGCTCCCCGATCACCTGCAGCCCGTCGATCTTCGGCAGTTTCAGATCGAGCAGAACCAGCGTCGGCGGCGGATCGGCTGCCCGCGTCCGGTATTGTCCGCGGCAGAAAAGATAATCCAGCGCTTCCTCGCCATCCCGCACAACCTCAATCGGACTCTCCACGTTCTCGCTGCGGAACGCGCGTACCGTCAGCTCCACGTCCTGCGGGTCGTCCTCGACAAGAAGAATTCTGGCGGCGCCCGTCATGATCTCACGCGTGTGCGCGTAAAGCGTTCGGTTTGAGTGTAAAGAAGAACGTTGCCCCGCGGTCGACCTCGGCTTCCGCCCATATTCGACCGCCGTGTTTGTGAATGATCCTCTGCACCGTCGCCAGTCCCACGCCGGTCCCTTCGAAGTCCTCGCGCCGGTGCAGACGTTCAAACACGCCGAACAGCTTGTGCGCGTACTTCATATTGAACCCAACCCCATTGTCCCTCACAAAAATCACCCGCTCGCCGTCATCCGGCTTCATTCCGATCTCAATCACCGCCGGGTCGCGCGGTTTCGTGTACTTCACGGCATTCGCCAGCAGATTGTAAAGCGCCAGCCTGATGAGCCCCGGATCGCAGTCCACCACGGGCAGATCGCCAATGTGCCACTCGATCTTCCTGCCCTGGTATTCCTGCGCGACCTCCCGCACCACGTCCTCGACGAGAGTCTTCAGCACGGTCGGCCGGAAATGCATCTCCTGCCGGCCGACCTGCGCGAGGCCCAGCAGATCGCTGATCAGCTGATCCATCCGCCGCGTGCTGTCCACGATGCGATTGACATACCCGACCGCCGCCGGCTCCAGCGTGTCAGCGCAGTCCTCTTTCAGCGCGTCGGCGAAGCCCTGGATATGCCGCAGCGGGGCCCGCAGATCGTGCGCCACCGAATACGTAAACGATTCCAGCTCGCGGTTCACCGCCTCGAGCTGCTCCGTACGCCGCTCCACTCTGGCTTCCAGCTCATCGCGCGCCGTCTCGAGCGCCGTATCGCGCTCCTGAATCTGCTCCAGCATCTCGTTGAATGCCGCGATCAGCACCTCGATCTCGTCCGCATTCTGCGTCACGGGCGCGCGCACTGAATATGTTTTCTCGCGCGACACCACTCGCGCCGTCTCCGCCAGTTCGACGATCGGCCGCGCCATAGCTTTCTGGAAAACGGTGGACAGCAGAAACGCCGCCAGCAGCGAGACCACCAGCACCAGCGCCACGATGCCCGCGTAGCGCATCAGCCGCCCCTCCAGTTGGCTCAGATCCGACTGGATCCGCACCGTTCCGATGTTCTTCCCCTGAAACTCGATCACGCGTGTCAGGATCAGCTCGTCCGAAGTGAAGCGGTATTCTTCAGGTCGCGTCGGCGCCGCGATCTGCGCGGGCGCTGAGCCGTCGCCGCGGTCCCGTGTGTACGTGGCAAACACCGCGCCCGAGGGCGCATATATGGCCGCCGCCATCACGTTCTGCGCCCCGCTGAGCGCGGACAGCGTGTTTCGCGCCGGCGCCGGATCGTTGGACAGCAACGCCGTCACACTGTTCGCACCCACGATCTGCGCCTGCGTCAGGGTCCGGCTCACCAGCGTCGCGCGGAAGTCCTGCAGTTCGTATATCCCAAACACCGTACACGCCAGCAGCAGTGCCGCGCCGCTGACCAGCATGTTCATCCACGTCAGCTTCTGCCGGATCGAATAGTTGCGGAATCTGAGCACGCGATACACAGGTATCATAAACATCAATGGCGGCCATTAGACTGAATGTAAACGGGGCCACGCACACTCTGGATATCGATCCCGCCACCCCCCTGCTCTACGCGCTGAGCGACGATCTCGATCTTCGCGGCCCCAAATTCGGCTGCGGTCTGGGCCAGTGCGGCGCCTGCACGGTCATCGTCAGAGGCAACGCCATCCGCTCCTGCATCACCCCCGTTAATTCGGTGACAGGCACCGAAATCACCACGCTCGAAGGCCTCGGCTCCCCCGACAAGCCTCACCCGCTCCAGCAGACCTTCATCGACGAACAGGCCGCCCAGTGCGGCTTCTGCGTCAACGCAGTCATCATGACCGCCAAAGCCTTCCTCGACAAAAACCCGCGCGCCACCGAAGAGCAGATTCAGCAGGCCATGTCGGGCGTTCTCTGCCGCTGCTTCACCAGCGTCCGCATGCTCGCCGCCATCAACCGCTATGCCCGCGAAAGGCAGAAGGCATGACCTCGCGCCGTGACTTCCTCAAGACCGCCGGCGCGCTGATCGTCAGTTTCAACATCACCGACTCCCCCGCCACCGCCCAGTTTGGCAGACCCGTCAGCGGCTCGCCGCCCATAGGCCGGCTCGATTCCTGGATCGCCATCGCCGCCGACGGCAGCATCACCGCCTACAGCGGCAAAGAAGAACTCGGCCAGGGAATCTTCGTCGCGCAAACCCAGTTGGTCGCCGAAGAGCTCTCGGTGCCATTCAGTCGCGTGAAGCTGATCTACTGCGACACCGCCATCACGCCCGATCAGGCCTACACCGCCGGCAGCCAGTCGCATCCCGCGAATTTCAACCACAGCAATCTCGCCCAGGCCGGCGCCACCGCTCGTGAAGCTCTGGTGCGCCTCGCATCCGAACGGCTCAATGTGCCCGCCGATCAGCTCATCGTCACCGACGGCATCGTCGGCTCGAAGAACGATCCGGCAAAGAAAATCACCTACGGCGACCTGGTTGGCGGCCGCAAATTCAACCTCACGCTCGATCCTAAAGCCAAAAGAAAAGACCCGCGCGAATGGACCGTCCTCGGGCGCCCGATCCCTCGCCCCGATCTTCCCGAAATCGCCACTGGCCGTTTCGAGTTCGTTCACAACGTTCGTGTTCCCGGTATGCTGCACGGCCGCGTCGTCCGCCCGCCCGCTGTGGGCGCAACAGTGATCGGCGTCGACGAAGCCTCGGTGCAAGGCATGCCCGGCCTCGTCAAAGTCGTTGTGAAGAAAAACTTCGTCGGCGTTGTCGCCGGGAAACCGTGGCAGGCGACGCAGGCCGCCGCCAAACTCAAAGTCAACTGGAGTCCCGGCACCGGCCTCCCGAATCACGCCGATTTCCCCGATCATCTCCGCAGCCAGAAACCCACGCGCGACACGCTGCTGGTCGATTCCAAAGATGTCGAACGAGAAACTCGCGCAGGCCGCCATGGTTCTGAAGGCCACTTATTACCACCCCTATCAGATGCACGGCTCGATGGGCAGCTCCTGCGCCGTAGCCGACGTTCAGGGCGACCGCGCTGTCATCTGGTCTGCCACACAGGCCGTCTGGTATCAGAAAACGACCGCCGCCATGGTCCTCGGACTGAAGGCCGAAAACATCCGCGTCATCTTCCGCCGCGGCTCCGGCTGCTACGGACTCAACGGTGCCGACACGGTGACCTACGACGCCGCGCTTCTCTCCCAGGCCGTCGGCAAACCGATCCGCGTACAGCTTTCGCGCAAAGACGAAATGGCCTGGGAGAACTACGGCAACGCTTTTCTCATCGACGAGCGCGCCGGCCTCGACGCCGAGGGAAACATCATCGCCTGGGATCACGAATCGTGGTCTCCTTCCCTCGGCAATCGCCCCGGCACAGGCTCGCCCGGCAACGTGATCACCGGCTTCCTCGCCGGCTTCCAGCCCGCTCCCTTCACGCCGCGCTCCAACCCGCCCGCGCCGCCGAACTTCAGCAACAACAGCAATGGCATTCCGTCTTACATGGCCGCTCGCTTCGGCGGCGTGACTAAGGGCGCAGGCACCGTGACCAGCGAGCGCGTGCTCCTGCACGCCGTCGTTTCGCCCTTCTGGACCGGCCCTCTGCGCTCTCCGGCGCGCCTGCAGAACACGTTCGCGCACGAATGCTTCATGGACGAACTCGCGGCCAAAGTGAAGGACGACCCCGTCGCGTTCCGCGCGCGTCATCTCAGCCACGCGCGTCTGCGCGAGATGGTTCTCACCGCCGCGAAGACCGCAAACTGGGACCCCCGTCCTTCACCCAAGCCGGGCAATCCCCGCACCGGCATCGTCACCGGACGGGGCATCGCCTGCGTGGCATACGAAGGCGACAACGGATATGTCGCCATGATCGTCGAAGCCGAAGTGAATCAGGATACCGGCGCCGTCGCTGTCAAGCGCATCGTCGTTGCGAACGACTGCGGACCGATCTCCAACCCCGACGGCCTGCGCAACCAGATCGAAGGCGGCGCGCTGCAGGGTATGAGCCGCGTGCTTGGCGAAGAAGTCACCTGGGACAACGAAAAAATCACGTCCTTCGACTGGCGGACGTATCACAGTCTGCCGCTTGGCATCCCCGTGCCGAAGATCGAAATCACTCTGGTCAATCGCCCCGATGAAGAAGCGACGGGCGCGGGAGAAACCTCGATCACCGTTATCGGCGCCGCCATCGGCAACGCCATTTTCGACGCCACCAGCGCGCGCCTTCGCCAAAGCCCCTTCACCCCGGAGCGCGTAAAAGCCGCTCTCACCGTCCGCAGCGCCTGAGCGCGCCCGCACTCCAGGTGGTCTTCCGGGCATGATCGGCAAACCGGCACCTCTTCCATGTCGTACACCCCTGGATGCCGCACTGAAGAACGCAAGTAGAATGTCTCTTGTATGCATTTTGCCGGCAGATACGAAGACAGTGCCCTGATTTCCCATCCCGTGTATGAGAACCACAGTCAGTGTTACGCTTATGCCCCGTTGGTGGATCACAGGTCCGGGTCGGTTCACTCGGGCCTGAGCATGAACCAGCTCGCCGCGCAGGGCACGCTTGCCGAGCATGTTCATTCCTTCGAGGAAGGTTTCTACATTCTCGATGGGCACGCGCTGGTGAGTATCAACGATCAGGCTTACCTCCTGGGACCGGGAGATTACGGCGCTCTCAAAGTCGGAACGCCCCACGCATGGCGAAATGCGGGATCGTCGCCCGTGCGCTGGCTGCAGATGGCGGCGCCGCAACCCCGTCCGCAGGGCCGGGAACGCGACACTTTTTTTCCCAAAAGCGGGCGGCTTCCGACGGAGGGCAAACCACTCGATACGAGCGATCTGAAAGGCAATCTGCTCGGCCATTTTGATGCCAGCCAGATCCCTCCCGTGGAGCAAAGGCCCGCCGCCCTGGTGGGATCGAAGGGCGTCTATCTCAACTGGCTGATCGATGAGAAGTTCGGCGCCGGCCATCACCGCATGCTGTTCGTCGAATATCAGCCCGGCGCGGGCATTCCGCTGCACGACCACACTTTCGAAGAGTCGTACTTCATCCTGAGCGGCGAAATCGAAGGCGTGATGGACGGGGAACGCCGGATCGCGAAAGCCGGGGATGTCCTCTGGACCGGCGTGGGCTGTATTCACTCGTTCACCAATGTCTCGAACCAGCCGGTGCGGTGGCTGGAAACGTTCGCGCCGCAGCCGCCCGCCGAAAATGTCTTCCGGTTCTCAGCCGAATGGGAGCAGCGAGGTAAAGACCTGGAGGGATAAGCCTCCTGGATGAACTGGTTCTTCCCGAAGTAAATCTATGACAATCGCGACCATCAACCCAGCCACGGGGCAACTCGTCAAATCGTTTCGAGCCTCTCTCAGAATCGCAAATCGAAGCGAAACTGAAACTCGCCGCCGCGACGTTTCGCGCATTCCGCCGGGGAATGCGCAGGGAAGATGCGACGGTGGCGCCGGTGTTCGAAAAGCAGGTTCCCCGGGGAACGCGGCTTTGCGCCGCGCGTACCACCGGGTTTCAACCTGCCGCACATAAAGTTTCCAGCTCGGCGGCGGTGAAGGGATTGCGGGCGAGATTCTGTCTGGCGTGCTGCATACGCCGGTTGACGGACATGGCGTGGAGTAATTTCGGAATCGAATAAACGAACCCATTCGGGTGAGTGAAGCTGCCGTCGAGATCGGTCTGGCCGTCGTGGCGCAGGTTCAGCTCGAGCAGCGCGCAGGACTCCTCGAAGGCCTTGCGGTGCGCGGCTGCCTCCTCCTCCGCTTTCTTAGCCTCATCGGCGCGGCGGGCAGCCTGGATGTCGCGCAACTGCTGCAGGTCGAGCCTGACTTTGCGGTGCAGACGCATTTCGTAGACGGTGAGGAGCTGGAAGCACGCGGGGTGTTGGATGAAGGTCAGGGCGGAAGCGAGGGCCGAATCGACCTCCGGCTGTTCGGATTCGGAGAGGCGGTCGAGTTCCCGATTGTATGCATCGGCCGCAAGGAAGTTGTTTTCGATGGTGGAGACGCGGTTGATGCGCCAGTAGGCGTCGGCGATGGAGTGAGCGAGCTGGCGCTCGATGGCATCGGCGGGTTTGAGGCTGTCGAGGATTTCGGCGACAAAGGTGTCGTGGGCCTGCTTTTGCTCCTCAGTCATGACGTTGAGGTGACCGGTGAGGCCGTGCTTCCAGGCGTTGAGGCGGGAAACGGCGCGGCCTGCCTCGGTGCGGGGGCCGGTCGATTTCTGCGCGTTGAGGCGGTTGGCTTCGATCAGTTTATCAGTGGCCATGGAGAAATCCTTTCGGCATAAGAAGTAGCACGGGGGAAGCGGAAAACGGAGGGCGCGCGGTTGTGCGAGCGCCGGGAAGGGGCGGAAGGCGGCGTGGGTGCATGGAGATAGCGGCGTGGGGTTTATTTGGGCGATTTGTGAATGACCCACGGTGGGTCGCCGCAACGGGGGATGAAACGGGCTGACCGGAGGGCGAGTGGGGATCGAGGGCTTCAGCTCAATCGGGGAGTGTGCGGGTTAGGGCGCGTTCATGCCGCTGCGAGGTACCGAAATGAGGGCTACCCGCTTCGCGGGAGCGATTTCCGCGAACGCCGTTTGTGGACCGCACGCGGAACAAGCCGGAGATGCCGTCTTTCAGAAAACCTTCGAAGCGCGTGAGATTCAAATTGCGCCAGCGAACTGAAGCGGGCGACGAACAAGCCACGGCGACGGCCGTGCTGGACCTCAATCAGCTGCTTGCCGACTTCCCACTCACGTGGATTCGAGACGAAGGGACTTGGGTATAACCTGGGTCATACTAGAAGCGTGAAGACCGCCGTTTCGTTGCCTGACGAGCTTTTTCGCGTGGCGGAAGCAACGGCGCGTCGCCTCCGGGTATCGAGAAGCAAGCTGTATGCCAGAGCAATTTCGGAGTTTCTGAAGGGACAGCAGGAGAATTCAATCAGGGAGCGCCTGAACGACGTGTATTCGCGGCGCGCCGCGAATCTCGATTCCGGCTTGCATCGGGCGCAACTGAAAACGCTCGCGAGGGACTCCTGGTAGACAGGGCCGAAGATCCAGCGACGGGAAATCTGGTGGGCAGAACTTCCCAAGCCCCGTCGTTCGGAGCCTGGATATAGGCGGCCGGTGCTTATTGTGCAGGCAGATTCTTTCAATGGCAGCCGGATTCAGACCGCAATCGTAGCTGCAATCACCAGCCATATCGAACTGGCGGAGGCCCCGGGGAATGTCTTGTTGCCGGCGCGTTCGGCGGGCCTCCTCCGAGACTCGGTCGTAAACGTCTCCCAACTGCTGACTCTGGATCGCAGTTTCCTGACTGAACATGCCGGCACGCTAACGCCGCGCCTTCAGCGCTCGGTCGATGAAGGGCTGCGGACGGTCCTGCTACTTTAGACGCGAGATTTACTGTCGCAGCATCACGGTCCGGGATGCCGACTACGGGTCCACGTGCCGTTTTCGTGCGTTATCTTCCGCCAGGAGCTCCGCGATAAGGCGTTGGGAAACCCGGAAATTGGTCGTCGCCAAATTCCTCAACGCGGTGGGAAGGTCCAGCATTTGACGGATGGCGGCGGCTCTCAGTATGCCGAGAGTTCCCGTACTCGGGATACCGCGCCGAATCGCCTCGCTGCGACCCGCCGCGTCGTCGATCAGCAATAGCGTCCCGGCTTCCTGCTGTGCGAGTAGAATCGCGGCTCGCTCGCCTGGATCGAGTTGCCGTAATGCCGGGTCATCTTGCACGATTCGAACCTGCCGCGTCTGAAGCCAGATCGGGCGCAATCGTACCCACTGCACCACTTCGGGCGGAGCATCCGCATCGGATAACTCAGCCAACACCTCCGGCGGAATGAGAACCTGACCGTACAGTTGGGGCAAGATTGCAACCTCGCCGATAAGCAACAGGTAGTTTATCGGGGAGGTGTCTGCTATGACTACCGTCATTTCGCGAAAGCGATGGCGGTCTCGCTATCCGCAACAATCTGTTGAATGGTGTCGGATAGCAGCAAACCGCGAGCCTTGAGGAAGCCGTCCATCTCATAGCGGGACCGAATTCCCAGCATCTGGCGGGCCTGATACACCGTCAGCTTACCAAAGCGCACGCCTTCGGCGGCAAGTCCTTCGATTGCCGCGCGAGCGATTCCGCCAGGCTCCGCGGTAAACTGCCGCGCCAGGTCTTCGGGGACATCGAAATGAACATCCATACTTCTGTCCTTCAGCCACATTATCCCGCAGTTGTGCAAACCGCGAGCGCATGCATTGCCCGGCACAGAGACATGCGGGCCCGCCAATGGCTCGCCCGCCGGTCAACTTAGCGTCTGTCGCGCGTCCCGCCATGTTGACCGGATGCGGTCGCGGGCGCTGGCAAAAGGAACCGTAGCCGACTACGCAGCCAAGTGGATTATTCAGTCAGCGATCGACTTGGATTGGGTTGGCTCCGAGTTTTGATGTTGCCATTGTTCACCCGGTCGTCTCTCCGGCATGTGATGGGCGAAACCGAAATCGTTTAAACGGTGTGCTCGGGCCGCTTGGCGCGTATGTTGCCAATCACAATCCATTCAAACGACCAGATGATTTCGAGAAGCGCAGACCTCAAACACGACAGGTACTGCTTCGAAATTTCCACCTCCGCGTACCGCCCATCGCCGCAAGTTAAGCCAAACCGGTTGCCGCTAAGACCACCGCCAATTACCAGGACCGGGCCGGGCAATTTCTTTCCGCGCGAGCCTATGGCCTGAGACCGCTCATCAACATGCGCCAGCGAGTTACGGATGTGACGAACATCCTGAAAGCGGCGCAGCAGGGCATTACACGCAACGGTAGTGTGCTGTGCGTTGAGGGGCTGCTCCGCCAGAATCTTCACAAAACTAGATGTCGTGTCGAGCGCGTACACGTAGGCTCTCGCGTATATGCCGCGGAGGCGGGCTTCAACCGGATTACACCGCGCTGATGGCTCGCCGAAGGCGTCCCGTTTAAAGTCACCGGCTGTAATCGGCTCGAAGAACTGGCATGCCACGACCGCATCATTGAACTGAGTTGCGGCGTGGCCCAGCAGATCGTGTACCGTCCACGCGTGCTCGCCGTCGGTGTGGTCAATCCACGCACCGGGCAGAGATAACTCCAACCGATCATAGAACGAGCTCTCAGCCATCCAAATCCCGCTAGCGGATACAGATACCGACTGCGAGCGGCCTCGGCAAAAAATCAAGGCGGCCGCCGCGCATCGGATTTTCAGATTAGCACCGAGCCATCCGGAGGTAATCCACTTTGCAGGGAAACGCGCAAACCGTCGAATTGGCCACGCGGGACCCAGTCCGCCTGGCGGAAGGGCCGCCCAGCGGCGTCCGGGCGCAGAACGGATTCCGGGTGGCTCCCGAGAGGCGGAGAATTGCCCGCGCACAGCGAGTTGTGCGCCGCTGTTGGCGACGATCACCCTGCTCTTTATCACGCGGACAGCCGAGGTGAGGAGCCGCCTGCCGTCCTGAGGCATCGAATCGTTTTCACCGGCTCATTGAAGCGTGAACTGCCGCCACACCAGCCTCCTGGATAAACTGGTTCTTCCCGAAGTAAATCTATGGCAATCGCGACCATCAACCCAGCCACGGGGCAACTCGTCAAGTCGTTCGAGCCTCTCTCAGATTCGCAAATTGAAGCGAAGCTGAAACTCGCCGCCGCGACGTTCCCGGAATTCCGCAGACTCACATTCGCCGAACGCGCCGCGATGATGAACAAAGCCGCGGGCATTCTCGAAAGCGACAAGGAAGATCTGGGCCGTCTGATGACGCTCGAGATGGGGAAGACGTTTCGCTCCGCCGTCGACGAAGCGGCGAAGTGCGCATGGGCCTGCCGCTATTACGCGGAGAACGCCGAACGCTTCCTCGCCGATGAGGATGTAGCGACGAACGCGAAACGCAGTTACGTCAAATACCAGCCCGTCGGCGTGGTGCTCGCGATCATGCCGTGGAACTTCCCCTTCTGGCAGGTATTCCGGTTCATCGCGCCGGGCCTGATGGCGGGCAATGTGGGGTTGCTGAAACATGCGTCGAATGTCCCCCAGTGCGCCCTGAAGATAGAAGAGATTCTGCGGCGCGCAGGCTTTCCGGAAGGGTCATTCCAGACGCTCCTGATTGGCGCCAGGCAGGTCGATGCCGTTCTGAGCGATGCGCGCGTGGCCGCCGCCACACTCACCGGGAGCGAGGGAGCCGGCGTGGAAGTCGGCGTCTCGGCGGCGAAGCGGATCAAGAAGGTGGTGCTCGAACTGGGCGGAAGCGATCCGTTCATCGTCATGCCGAGCGCCGATGTGGATCTGGCAGTCGACAGCGCCGTGAAAGCGCGCGCCATCAACAACGGGCAATCCTGCATTTGCGCGAAACGGTTCATCGTGGCGGAGGAGATCGCGGACCGATTCGAGAGCGCGTTCGTCGCCAAAATGAAAGCCCTGAAAGTGGGCGACCCCATGGACGCGGCGACCGAGGTCGGTCCTCTGGCCTCAGCGGACGCCAGGGCTTCACTGCAGGCCGATGTTGACGCCACCGTCAAGGCCGGTGCGCGCGTACTCGCGGGCGGCAAGCCGCTGGATGGCCCCGGCAGTTTCTATGCCCCGACGGTTCTGACCAACATTCCGAAAGACTCGCCGGGATACCGGGAAGAGCTGTTCGGCCCGGTGGCGTGTATGTTCCGTGTGGCGGATATCGACGCGGCGATTCGTCTCGCCAACGACAGCCGCTTCGGACTGGGCGCCAGCGCATGGACCAATAATGCCGCCGAGCGCGACCGGTTCGCCAGTGAGATTGACGCCGGCATGGTCTTCATCAACAAGATGGTGGTGTCGGATCCGCGCATGCCGTTCGGCGGCGTAAAATGGTCCGGCCATGGGCGTGAACTGGGCGGCGCGCACGGAATACGCGAGTTTACGAATATCAAGACGATCTGGGTCGAGTAAGACTTCGCGGTTGTCTTTCAGGTTCCGGCTCGCATGCCGGGCCTCGCTGGATTGATTATTGGAGGTATTGTAAGTGGCAATCAAAACCTACGGATCGATGGCTGTTCGACTGGGAACAGCGCATCAACTTTGATCGGCTGCGCAGGGAGCGCCTCGACAAGGCTAAAGCCGAGCTCGCGAAGTCGGAAATGGGCGCTCTGCTCGTCTTCGACATGAACAACGTCCGCTACCTGACGGCCACCACGATCGGCACCTGGGCGCAGGATAAGATCAGCCGGTTCGCGCTTCTCCCCCAGAACGACGAGCCAATCATGTGGGACTTCGGTTCCGCCGCCAAACACCACCAGCTGAATTGCCCCTGGCTGGGCGAGCGCTCGCGCGCCGGCATATCGATGCTGCGCGGCGCCATGTCCCCGGAAATGGGCCGCGCCGAGGATGTCGCGCGCAAGATCAAAATCGAGCTCGAAATGCGCGGCCTCCACAAGCAGCCGCTCGGTATCGACGTTGTCGAACCACCTGTCTTGTTTGCGTTACAGAAGGAAGGCATCACGGTGCTCGACGGGCAGCCGGTCATGTCGGCCGCGCGCGTCATCAAGACCCAGGACGAGATCTCGCTGCTCAACCACTCCGCCATGATGGTGGACGCCGCCTACGACGAACTCTATCGCGCCATGAAGCCGGGCATGAGCGAAAATCAGGCGGTCGGGCTGGCCAGTAAAGTCCTCTACGATCTTGGCTCCGAGTACGTCGAGGCCATCAACGCCATCTCAGGCGAACGCTGTAATCCGCACCCGCATGTGTTCTCGGATCGGGTGCTGCGGCCGGGCGATCCCGTGTATTACGACATTCTGCATTCCTACATGGGCTACCGCACGTGCTATTACCGGTGCTTCGCGATCGGTTTCGGCTCGCACGCTCTGGTTGACGCGTACAAACGCTGCCGCGACTATCTCGATGCGGCCATCGCTCTGGTGCGTCCCGGCCGCCAGACCGCGGAAATCGCCTCGGTGTGGCCAAAGGCGCAGGAGTTCGGCTTCCCGAACGAAGAAGCCGCTTTTGGCCTGCAGTACGGACACGGCATCGGCCTCGCCATCTGGGAAAAACCTGTCATCAGCCGTCTGGTTTCGCTCCAGCATTCCTATGAGATCGAACCCGGCATGGTGTTCGCGCTCGAGACGTTCTGGCCCTCGAAAGACGGCTGGAGCGCCGCGCGGATCGAAGAA
Organism: Terriglobia bacterium; assembly: GCA_963832905.1. Taxonomy (GTDB): domain Bacteria; phylum Acidobacteriota; class Terriglobia; order Bryobacterales; family Bryobacteraceae; genus BOG-234. Next base: position 99,676 of record CAWHVO010000006.1, read on the forward strand.
GAAATCGTGGTTACGGAAACCGGTCACGAAATCATCACGCGATTCCCCGCCGATCAGCTGCTGGTGGCGGGCCAGCACTACTTCACGGCGACCGGACCCTTGCCTGCGATCCGCGAACAGGACCCCGCGCCGAGCGATCACGTGCTGGAGATGCTGGAGGCCAGTGCGCGCCAGGAAACACTCGTCCCGGGCGATTAGCGTCCGGGCCGCGGCCTGCTATTCGGCTTTCGGGGAGCTGGTTTCCGAGCACGATTGCAAGGGTGGGGTCGGGATGTGCCGCCAGTTCCGCCGCGACGGCACTGGGTATCCACAGTTCCCAAAACTGAAGCTTCAGGAGATTCAGTTGTCCGATGCTGGCGAGATTTGAAATTGGCGACGTGTTACTGACCGCGAGCATATTCGGGGTCGTGCATCAGGTCGCTGTCGGTGTAGTGCCTCGGAATATTGCGGGTCGTAAGCAGATCGGAGGAGGCGTTGCCGCTTGCTGGCGCGCGCGGTTCAGAAAGGGCTTCCGAACCGTGACCGTCAGGGAGCGGCCACGTGAACTTCAGGCAGGGCGCTTCCTGTAACTTAGAAGGCATGTCTCTTCGAACTGTACGCGCCATCCACAAAGCCGTGCGCGATGACATCGCCGATCTGGTGACGCGCCGCGCCATGCCCACTGCTTCCATCGACCACATCGACCCGTTCCTTTTCCTGAATCACCATGGACCTCAGAACTACCCTTCGCCGAACCGCGGCCTGCCCTTTGGACCTCATCCCCATCGCGGCTTCGAGACCGTGACGTTCATTCTGGAAGGCGATATTGCCCACAGCGATACCGGCGGCCACGAAAGCGTCATCGAAGCGGGCGGCGTGCAGTGGATGACCGCCGGCAGCGGCCTGGTCCACATGGAGGCATCCTCTGCGGCGTTTAAAAAGCGCGGCGGCGCCATGGAATGCCTGCAGCTTTGGGTGAACCTCCCCGCGCGCCTGAAGATGACCGCACCTCGTTATACGGGCCTGCAACGGCAGCACATCCCCGAGATCCGCGGCGAGGGCACCACCATCCGCGCGATCTCCGGTGACTGGGGAGAGGCAAAGCCGGCCATCGACCCCCTCTACGACATCGCGATCGCCGAAGTCCATTTCGATGCCGGCGCCCGGAAGACGTTCACGATCGCCCCCGGCCGCAACATCTTCTTCTATGTCGCCCTCGGCGAAGTTGAAGTGAACGGCCAGACCGCACACCAGTTTCAGCTGGTGGAATTCGAATCTGAAGGTTCGGAGATCACAGTAACTGCGCATTCCGCCGCCATGATCCTGTTAGGCCACGCCGTTCCGTTTAATGAGCCGATCGTTGCCCACGGCCCCTTCGTGATGAACACCCGCGAAGAGATTGTGGCTGCTATCGAAGACTATCAGCAAGGCAAGTTCGGTCTGCCGCAGGACCTGTCCCCCGCCTGAACGATGAATGTTGTCGGGACGGTGAACCTGATGCGCGCCGGCGCGCGCGATCAGTACGCCGGAACCTCCAGAGCCTGAGTCAGCGGGTACTGCGGACTTTCTGCTCGTACATTGCAAAGTCGGCGCGATGGACTACCTCTGTCGCCGTATCGCCCGGGTTCCACGTGGCAACTCCAACCGCGGCTCCAATGCACACTCTGTATTCAGCCTCGCCATTGCCGACCACAAACTCGCGCGCGAGGCACTCCGCGATTCTGGAAAGATGTTCCTGGGCGTCGGCGAAATCCGCATCCACCAGCGCAACAAACTCGTCGCCTCCCCAGCGCCCGACAACGTCCGTCGAACGGAAAGCCGTTTGCAGTCTGTCGCCGACCTGCCTGAGCAAGGCGTCTCCGCCCGAATGGCCATAAGTGTCGTTGATCTTCTTGAAGCCGTTCAGGTCGATGTAAACCGCGGTGAAGTGAGTTCCGCGTTTCACGAGGAAATCGAGGTGCGTCTCCAGCGTGCGCCTGTTGGCCAGCCCGGTCAAAGCGTCCCGCGATGCCAGCAGGGCCAGTTGTTCCTTGGCTTGTTCCAGAAGCCCCAGCGTCTGCTCCAGTTCGCTGGTCTTGCGGCGTTCCCGATCCCGCAGCCATTTTTTCTCGATACTCGCGCCAATCCGGGCGCGAAGCAGCACTCGGTTAAAGGGCTTGGGCAGGTAGTCTTCCGCGCCCATTTCGATGCAGCGCACAACACTGCTCAGCTCATCGAGCGCCGAGATCATGATGACCGGCAGTTCGCGCAGCCGGGCATCCGTCTTCAGTTGGGCAAGGGCCTGAAACCCATCCATCGCCGGCATCATGATATCCAGCAGAACGAGGTCGCACGGCGAGGCTTTGAGCGTTTCGAGCGCCTCCAGACCGTTGCATGCTTCCACCACCTCGTGACCTTCGCACTCCAGGTGACGGCGCAGAAGGTGACGGCTGGCGGCGTCATCGTCAGCGATGAGAATTCTTCCGAAACCCTTCTTCACCGGAACCTGCACGTCGTTGCCGGACCGATTGTTGACGCGACAGTCAACCTCGGGGCACTTCGCTTCCGCGATGTCACCCTTCTCGCCCGCCAACGCGAGAAGGCGCCGGACAGCCAGAGAGATCGCATCCACGTCGGCCAGAGTTTGGCGGCGACCGCGCTCGAAATCATCAACCAGGCACGCCAGTGTCCGCGACATTTCCAGCGCCGTGGCGTGAAGGTTTATTCTGAAAGCCCTGAATTCCGCATCGCTCGCGGGACGAAGGTCGCTGAAAGTATTCTGGATGGATTCCAGCAGTTCGCGACCACGCTGCTGGATCTGTCTGAAGACCGGGATCAGCGATTCCAGGTGGCGCTCACCAGCGTCTTCGATCAACAACTCACTGTAGCCCAGGATGTGGTTGACGGACGTGCGGTACTCATGCCGGAGGTGCGCCGAGGACTCCGCTTTCAGTGCTTCGATCATGAGGCTGCTTGATTCTACGGAAGTGCTGCGGTCGCCGGCGCTGTCTCGCGCGCGCCGTTCAGAAGACGCTCCATCTTTGCCAGTAACCTTGGCAATTCGATTGGCTTTGTATCGTAGTCGTCGCAGCCGGCATCGAGGGCTTTGTCGCGATCGCCGGCCATCGCGTGCGCCGTCAACGCGATCAACGGAATTGACTGCGTGCCCATTTCGGCTTTAATCCGCCGCGTGGCGCCCCATCCGTCCAGCACCGGCAAACTCATGTCCATCAGAATCAGATCCGGCCGCTGTGTTCTGGCCATTTCGACGCCCTGCTCACCGTCAGTTGCCATCAGTACCTGGAATCCGAGCCGCGTCAGCCGGCGCGAGAGCATATCCCTGTTCATCTCATTGTCTTCGACAAGCAACACCCTGGGCATGGACTTCCCTCCTGATCAAAAGTCGCTGGAGTATTCGCTTCCGCGCGGCAGTCTCCCCCTCCGTATCGTGCTGAGGTTCCATCTCTCAGCCGAGATACATGATTCAGTGTCCGATTGATATTACTTGCCGTAAATAATGCATTTGGTTAAATTAGCGCACAGGCCGAAGGGTCCGTTGTGCGCGGGTAATTAAATCAGCGCACCGGCCGAAGGGTCCGTTGTGCGCGGGTAACTGAATTGGCTTTACGGGCGCAACCGCGTGACGATTATGGGAGTAAACCGGCGGCGCCGCCTCGGCGATCTGCTTATCCAAAGAGAACGTTGCCCGGAGTTGAACCGGCATGGGCTAATCGAGACGAGGATTTGGTTTTGCGCCCGTCTCCGGTTGCTTTGTTCCGGCGGACGCTGTGCGCACCTTAAACGACAAGCTGGCTTTACACATGAGGGCTGAATGATCGGGATAGTCTCCCGCGAGGCAGAGGAGAGCCGGGCGCATCGGGAAACAGAGTTTCAAACCAACGTGCTCGATCAGATCAACGATGCCGTGCTGACGCTGGACAGGGACTTCCGCGTCCTGTACTGCAATGCGGCAGCCGAACGGCTGTTCGGCTGGTCGGCCAAAGAAGCCGTTGGCCAGCCGTATCGCGTTGTGGCGGGTACGAAAGTTACCCAGGCGGAACGCGAAGCCATTCACGCGGACATTTTCAATCGCGGCTCCTGGACCGGCGAGATCATCTGCACGAACCGGGAAGGCATGCAGTTTATGGTGCATGTGTCGTGGTCGGTTCTGCGCGACCCGCACGGGAATGCCATGCAGGTTGCGGGAATTCATACGGACCTGACGGCGCCGAAGCAGTTGGAACAGGCGCTGCGCGATTCCGAGCACCGCCTGAAACTGGCGCAATCCGCGCTGTCCCTCGGAACCTGGGAGGTGGATCTCAGTTCTGAAACCGTCCTGTGCTCGGAGGAGGTTCTGCGCCTTTACGGCATTACCGAACCACGCGAAGGAATGAGCTTCGAGGAGTGGCACAATGTCGTCCACCCGGACGACAGGCCGAAGAACGTCGATTGGATGAAGGCCCTCGTTCAGGACGGCGAATACTTCGACCGGCAGTTCCGCGTATTCTGGCCTGACGGATCGGTGCACTGGCTTCACAGCAAATGCAGGGTGATCCTCAACGAATCCGGCCAGGCCCAACGCGTCATCGGCGTGGACTTCGATATCACCGAACATAAGCAAACCGAAGAGCGGCTGCGAATCCTTTCGAGCGCAGTCGAACAATGCCCCGTCAGTGTGATGATTGCGAATCTGGACAACGAAATCGAGTACGTCAACGCCCGGCTGACAGAGTCCACCGGTTACATACTCGAAGAACTGAGGGGGCAGAATCCCCGGAAGCTGTCCGGCGCAACGCGGCCAGAGGATGTGCCCGCGATCGCCGATGGAGTTCGGACCGGACACTGGCAGGGGATTGTACGAACCAGAAAAAAGAGCGGCGAGCTGTTCTGGGAGTCTGTGGTCGCTCGCCCGATTCGCGACGCGCACGGCAAGCCGACGCACACAGTTGTTGTGGCCGAAGATGTTACCGAACGCCTGGAGATGGAGTCGGCGCTGAAGCGTTCGGAAGAGGAACTCCGCCACCGCCAGCGGGATCTCGAAGTGCTCGCCGACGAAGCGCAGTCTGCCAACCGGGCCAAGAGCCAGTTTCTGGCGAACATGAGTCACGAACTGCGCACGCCCATGAACGCGATTATCGGCTACAGCGAGATGCTCACCGACGAAGCCGAGGATCTGGGGTTTCCGCAGCTGATTCCCGATCTTGGTAAAATCCGCCTGGCCGGCAAGCAATTACTGGCGCTGATCAACGACATTCTGGACTTGTCAAAGATCGAAGCGGGCAAGGTCGAACTACACTTCGAGAGTTTTGATATCCGGGAAATGATCGATGAAGTCTCGGCGATTACCGAACCTCTTGCCGCCAGGAACTCCAACAAGCTGATCGTCCGGCTTTCCGATAATGCCAGCCCAATGCACTCCGACCTGACCAGAGTACGGCAGATATTGTTCAACTTGCTGAGCAACGCCTGCAAGTTCACCGAGTCGGGGACAGTCGAGCTGACGGTCGAGAGCGACTTGCCGGGCGATCAGGACAACGTCGTGTTTAAGGTTCGCGATTCGGGTATCGGAATGACTCCGGATCAGGTTGCCCACGTGTTCGAGGCATTCGCCCAGGCCGATTCGTCTACGACTCGGAAATACGGCGGAACCGGACTCGGGCTGGCGATAACGCGAAAGTTCTGCGACATGATGGGAGGCGATATCGCGGTCGAAAGCGAGACCGGAAGAGGGTCGACATTCACCGTGCGCCTGCCGAGGCGGGCCGGGCATCGTACAGTCTCGGCAGACACCGTGCAGCCGCCCGCCGGACAGAGCGAACCGGCTTTCAGGGCCACGGGGGCTAATGGGTCCGTGCTGGTCATTGACGACGATCCGACGACCCAGGATCTGATGAGAGCTTTCCTCACGCGGGAGGGCTACTCCGTGACTGTCGCCACTAGCGGCGAGGAAGGCCTGCGTTGCGCGCGGCGAATACGGCCCGACATAATCACGCTGGACATCCTGATGCCGAGCATGGACGGGTGGAGCGTTCTGGCGGCGCTCAAGAGCGACCCCGATCTCAGCGATACGCCGGTAATCGTCCTGACGATGGTCGACAGCCGGAACATGGGATACGCGCTTGGCGCTACTGACTATCTGATGAAGCCGGTCGATCGCGAACGTCTGGCGGCGGTCCTGCGCAAGTACGGCCGGCTGCGCGGCAAGGACCCTATTCTCGTTATTGAAGACGACGCAAACACGCGCGATCTGCTCTGCGCAATCCTCACGAGAGACGGTTGGGCGGTGCAAACAGCCGAGAATGGCAGGATCGCCATGAAGAAGGTGACGGAAACGCGACCCTGCCTCGTTCTGCTGGATTTGATGATGCCGGAAATGGACGGATTCTCATTCGTTGACGAGTTCCGGCGGCGGCAGGACGTGAGTGATGTGCCCATTGTCGTTCTGACCGCAAAGGACCTTACCAGGGAAGACCGAAATCGTCTTACCGGACATGTGGAGAGCGTCATGGTCAAGGGAGAGGGGACGGGAGCCGTGCTCGCAAGGGTACGTGAGCTGCTCTCGAAGTGCGCCATCGGGCGCGACCCGAAGCGAATCACAGACTAAAGTCCGTGCCACCTGTTATCAGCCGCTTGCGAGGAAGTGGTGGCACAGGTTTCAGCCTGTGAGTGGTTTTGTGCTCGCGCGGCTAATCCAGCCGCTCGGAGTTGATCTCAATAACGTGCCGGTCGGGGTCGCAGATGTATATCTGCGGGTACCCAGCGGTGGCATGGGGTTGCAGGACCATGCAGTACGGATCGTCAGGTGCGGCATCCTCCCGGTAGCCTTTCCCTTGGAGGAACTCCACCGCCGCGTGATAACTCGCTACGCGAACCGCGAAATGGACGTCGCGCGTGTCGAGCGGCTTCTCACGGAAAGTGGCACGGTCGTGAACGATCAGGTGTACCTGCTGGGAATCGCCGAGTTGAAACCAGGCGCCCGGAAAACTGAATGGCGGCCGGGGGATCTCTTCGATCGACAGGATCTCGTGGTAGAACCTTCTCGACCGCTCGATGTCGGTGACAGTGAGCGCAACGTGGTGAATGGCGGTGATTTCCATACCAGCAATCGCCAATCTACCATTAGATCGCAGCGTTCGTGGCTCCCGACAGTGGACCGGTTCCGCGTAGGGTACCGGCGATCAGGTGCCGGTGGTGCTCTCGACAGCCGGCCAGACCAGCGTAGCGGTCAATCTGAGCCTGAGGTAGTTATCGCGCGATATTTGTAAAATGGCACATTGCGACCTAACTTAACTAAGGTGCCCGTTATTCCGTTGTCGGTCCTCGCCTTATTCCTGCTGTTAGCGTCGGCCGCTGACGCGCAGGTCATCACGACGATTGCGGGTACAGACTTTCATTTCCCCACCGGCAGTTTGCCGGCCCTCAATGCGCCGCTGGGGGATGTTCTCGCGGTGACGGTCGATCCCTCCGGTAACGTTCTTACCGCCGATCCCAGCAACAACCAGGTGTTCCGGATAACCATCGGCGGCACCCTGAATGTGGTGGCGGGAAACGGTATCCCGGACTTCTCCGGCGACGGAGGGCCAGCCGCGTTCGCCTCGCTGGACTATCCGCAAGGGGTGGCGGCGGATGCGGCCGGCAACGTCTATATTCTGGACGTTTTCAATTCGCGCATCCGGAAGGTGTCGAACGGCATAATTACTACGATAGCGGGAAACGGCATCCCCACATTCTCTGGCGATGGAGGGCCGGCCACCAGCGCATCGATTAACGTCAACTACGGTGGCATCGCGATCGATGCGGCCGGGAACATCTACATCGCGGACGATCTCAACCAGCGCGTGCGGAAGGTGTCGAACGGCATCATCACGACCGTGGCGGGAAACGGCACGCAGGGTTTTTCCGGCGACGGCGGCCCCGCTATAAATGCGGCGCTGAATGGCCCCAGCCGGGTGACGCTCGATGGGGCCGGGAATCTCTACATCGCGGACAGCGGCAACCAACGCGTGCGGAAGGTATCGAACGGCATCATCACGACCGTGGCGGGAAACGGTAACCCCGGGTTCGGCGGCGACGGCGGGCCGGCCACCAGCGCGTATTTTAATTACCCGTCGGGACTGACCTTCGACGCGGCCGGAAACCTGTACATCGCCGACACCTTGAATTACAGGATCCGGGAAGTGTCAAACGGAATTATCACGACCGTGGCGGGAACCGGTACGCTCGGGTTCTCAGGCGACGGTGGGCCTGCGACCGCCGCGGAACTCTATGCGCCGTACGGTGTGGCAGTGGATGCGGCCGGAAACCTTTACATTGCGGACGCCAGCAACCGCAGGATCAGGAAGGTGTCGAACGGGATCATCAATACGTTCGCGGGTAACGGTCAGTATCGATTTTCGGGCGATGGCGGGCCAGCCATAAGCGCGACGTTTTATAGCCCACAGGGGCTGGCAATGGATGCGGCCGCTAACGTCTACATCGGCGATGGCAACCGGATTCGAAAGGTGTCGAACGGGATCATTACGACTGTCGCCGGGAACGGATCTTACGGCTTCTCTGGCGATGGCGCATCGGCCACAAGTGCCGCAATTCAATCCACAGGGGTGGCTGTGGATGCGGGCGGAAACCTCTATATTGCCGATATTGGCAATAGCCGAATTCGGAAAGTATCGAACGGGACGATCACGACTGTCGCGGGTAACGGAAAGGTCGCATTCTCGGGCGATGGCGGCCCAGCCACCAGCGCGTCTTTAGAAGGGCCCTACAGTGTGGCGCTCGATGCTGCCGGGAATATTTTCATGGCAGACAACGGCAACAACCGAATCAGGGAGGTATCGAACGGGATCATCACGACCGTGGCGGGTAGCGGGCCTTCATGCTCCCCTACAAGTTGTGGGAGCTTCTCCGGTGATGGAGGACCCGCGACAAGCGCAACCCTAAGCCAGCCGAATGGCGTGACGGTTGACGCCGCCGGGAACATTTACATCGCCGACACATACAACAACCGGATTCGGAAAGTAACCAACGGGATCGTCACGACTGTGGCGGGCGACGGTATTCAGGGTTTCTCCGGCGATGGAGGAAGTGCGATTGGCGCGTCTCTGAACAAGCCGTATGGAGTGGCGGTCAACGCCTCCGGCAATCTCTACATCGCCGACACCGGCAACAACCGAATCCGCAAAGTATCGAACGGAAACATGACGACCGTAGCCGGGAACGGACGTGCGGCATTCGCCGGTGACGGCGGACTGGCGACAGCAGCTTCGCTGAACTTCCCAACTGTGGTAACGGTCGATTCCGCGGGGAACCTCTATATTGCCGACTCGACCAACAGCCGCATCCGGGAGGTGCTGGCGAGTCCGCCCGCGTTTGGCGTTGTCGTATCAGGTGATTCGCTGTCTCTGACGCAGGCCAGCGGAGGCAAACCGGTCACGGCTTCCCTTAACGTCGATGCCGCGATCGCCGGAAGCAGTTCGGTCAGCGTTCCGGGCATGAGCTATTCCGCATCGGTCACAACAGGCAATTCCTGGCTCTCCGTCTCACCGGCAAGCGGAAGCACGCCGGGACTGATCAGCGTGACGGCGAATCCACTCAATCTGGCGCCGGGCATTTACAACGGGACGATCGTGATCAATGTGCCGCTGGCCAACCCGCCGATGCAAACCGTGAACGTTCAGTTCACGGTTACGCCCGGCGTACCGCCCACGCTGAAAGTGGATCAGTCGCAGCTGTCGTTCAATTACGCAACCACTTCGGCCGCGCGCAGCCAGACGCTGATCGTGTCGAACTCGGGCGGCGGGTCGCTGAACTTCACAACCTCGGTTTCGCTGCAGTCCGGTGTGTCGGCCAACTGGCTGAGTGTCTCGCCGCAAAATGGCACAGCGACGCCTGGCAATCCGGTGTCGCTGGCTGTGACCGCCGATCCAACGATGCTGTCCGCCGGTACTTACACGGGCAGCGTGACGATCAATGGCGGCTCCGCGGGGACAGCGAAGGTGCAGGTGACGATGACGATCACGACGAATCCGCTCGTGATGCTGCTCTCGCAGGCAGGACTGACTTTCACCGCTGTCGAGAACGGCGGCGCGATCCCGCCGCAGACGTTCGGGGTGCTGAACCTCGGCTCGGGAACGCTGAACTGGACGGTTCAAACGTCGACACTCACGGGCGGGAACTGGCTGATTGCAACCCCGAACAGCGGATCGACCAGTTCGGCCGATGCGGGTGGCGCACCGCTCGTTACAGTCAGCGTGAATCCGGCGGGACTCGCGCCGGGCGTGTACTACGGGCTGGTTAAAGTGATCTCGCCGGGAGCATCCAACACGCCACAGGAAGCGGTCGCGGTCCTGCAGGTGCTTGCCGCGGGTACGGACGTTGCGCCCATCGTGCAGCCGGCAACGCTGATTTTCAGCTCACCCGCGGGCGTCTCTTCGCCGTCGTCTCAGATTGTGTCCGTCTACGATCCGACCGGCACGAACAAGAGTTTCCGCTCGGGAGTGGTGACCACGAGCGGAGGGAACTTTCTTGAGACGCTGCCGACCGACGCCACCATCGCACCGAGCGAGCCGACCGAAATCGTGGTCCAGCCGCTTGTCAATAATCTTGCCCCCGGAACTTACACCGGCACGCTCACGCTGCAGTTCTCCGATGGCCGGGTGAGCACGGTGGGCATCACGTTTGTGGTGACCGGCGCCGCGGCGGCATCCGGCGAGAACCCGCAGGCGGTTCCGCGCGATACAACCGGCTGCACCCCGATGACACTGAACCCGCAGCTGACCACGCTTGGCCAGAACTTCACGGTGCCAGCTGTGTTTCCGCAGGGCCTGACAGCACTGGTTACCGACAACTGCGGAAACCCTCTGACCGATGGCAAGGTGACAGTCCAGTTCTCGACCGGTCAGGGAGCCACCTACATGCAGTCGCTGAACAACGGGCGCTGGGACGTGACGTGGCAGACCGGCTCGGTACAGGCATCGTCGGTGACGCTGACCGTACTCGCCACCGATTCGACGGGGAATCTGACAGGACAGGCCCAGATCACGGGTGCGATTGGAGTGCCGCAGCCTTCTCCGCTGATCTCGCCTGGCGGGGTAGTGTCGGCAGCCAGCTACACGCCAACGGCAGTAGCGCCGGGAGGGTTCATTGCGATCTTTGGATCGCTGCTTTCGGAGGGTACCGGCGGGGCCGCATCGCTGCCACTGCCTGGAGATCTGAACTTTACCACCGTTACGCTGGGCGATCTCACTCTGCCGCTGTTCTATACGAGCACAGGAACTATGGGGCAGGTGAATGCGCTGGTGCCTTACGAAGTCCCGCTCAACACCACTCTGCCGTTGTTAGTGCAGCGCAACACCACTTATGCGGGGCCGGTTAGCATGAACATCGCCGCCGCGCAGCCGGGGGTGCTTGTCTATGGCAATCCGGGCGCACAGGAAGCTATTGCCGTGGATACGAACGGCAATCTGATCGGCCCGTCGAATCCCACGCACGCGGGCAATGTGCTGGTGATGTACTGCCTCGGCCTCGGTGCGGTGTCGCCCACGGTCGCAGACGGAGCTGCCGCGCCGTCGAATCCGCCCGCATCGACCGTGAACCCGGTCGCGGTGACGGTGGGCGGACAAACCGCCAACGTCAGTTTCGCGGGCCTCACGCCGACACTTGCAGGTCTCTATCAAATCGATCTCACGGTGCCGTCGAATACGGGTACAGGCGATCAGGTGCCGGTGGTCGTCTCAACCGGCGGACAGATCAGCGTAGCGGTCAATCTCAGCGTACAGTAGCGCGTTTCTTCTCCACACGCGCGCGATCCTTCTTCGCGCGATACGCGCGCTCCGCGGTAGCATATCCTGCATTCGCGTCGGCCGTCTGACCTTTCTGCGCTGCTTCGTCGCCATACAGCTCGAACAGTTCGGCATCGAACGGCAAATGGTTCCGCAGATCATCGAGCTTCGGCAGGCCGCCGCCGGGCAGCGCGAGGCTGGCGATCAGGCCTTCGAACTCCTCTCGTGCTTCTGCCGCGCGCTGGTTGTGCAGAAGATACTCCGCGAGCGCAATTCGTGACGCGAAGCCCGGCGGATCGGCCTGAATCGCCTCGCGCCATAACCGCTCCGCTTCCGCCGAGGGACCCTTGCGGCTCAGCAGCAGCGCTTCGTTATGTTTCATTGCGCCGAGGCCCGGATCGTCCGCCTTCGCCAGCTTCAGATCCTCCTCCGCCTGTTTGTACTTCTTCCGCGCCATCTCGACCGTCGCCAGCGCATTCCAGATCACCGCGCGCTCGCGCCACGTCGCCGTCCTCGGCTCGATTCTCATGTCGCGAGCCCTCTGCGCCGCCGCGATGGCCTGCCGGTAATAGCGTTCGGCTTCATCGAGGCGATTCACATTCTGATTCAGCAGCCCCAGGTTGTACGGCAGGTACGAATAATTCGGCGCCAGATCGATCGCCTGCTGATACGCCCGCGAGGCCGCCAGAAAATTCCCCTGCTCCGAATATGCCAGCGCCAGATTGTGCAGCGGATACGCCCACTGCGGCGCAAACCGCATCGCATCCTGAAAAGCGTCAATCGCGCGCGCATAGTTATTCGCATCGCCGCGCGCCTGTTCGAGATACGCGATGCCCAGCGCGTTGTAGGCATAGCCTCGCTCGGGATCGAGCAGGATCGATCTTTCGAGCAGGGCCATGCCGCTCGCATATGCCTGCGATGTGCGGTCGAAAATCGCCGCGCGTCCCTGGCAGAACAGCATCCGGCTTTCATCGAACGCATTCGCCGGCTGCAGCCGCAGAGCCGTTTCAAAGTAACCCGCACACTGCTCGAAATCGGCCTTCACCATGGCGTTCTGTTCGCCGCGCAGATAGCGGATCAGTATCCGCTGCCCGCGGTCCTCGGCCTCCACTCTTGCCAGCGGTTGCAAGGTCGGGGGCGCTCCTGCCGGCGCGGCGGTTCCCGGAGGCTCGGGTTTCCCGCGCTCACGCCGACCGGTCTCTTCCTTCGGCATCTTCGTGGCCGTGCCCAGATCGATAGCCGGCTCGGCCACCGCATTTTCAAAAATGACCGGATCGTAGCGGACCTCAAGCTGCGTGGGCGTCTGCGCGTTGTTCGTCAGATAGCGAACGCGACCGATGACTTGGTTGTACAGATCGTCGTACGTGATCTCGTGCTTCTCGTTCGGCTCCACTTTGCCGTTGAGGCCTTCGAGCACCGCGTACGTGAAGGCGCCGTGACCGCCGCCGAACGTGTCCGATTCATACGCGACACCGCGGGGGCCCGTCGCCATCATCAGCCCCAGCACGCCCTTGTTGTCATTGAAAACTTTCTTAACCGCGTCGGGCAGTTCTTTGTCGCTCGTCTCCTGCACGTGGCCCGCGTGACAAACATCAACAAACGCGATCACCCTCCGGAACGACAGCGCCTCTTCCGAAATGATTTCCTGAAACCGCGACATCTTCAGCCCGGTGGTCTTCTGATCCTGGGCATAGCTGTCGTAGGTGATGAAGAACGGCGCAGTTTCTACCGCCTTGCCCGTCGCCGGGTCCATCTTCGTCGGCAGATAATCGCCGTGCCCTGCCAGCAGGATGATCAGCGTGTTCTTCGGATTCCGCGCATTACGCACGAACGTGGAAACCCCCTCCTCGACGTGCGCCAGCGTGGCATCCTTATTCGTCAGCAGCCGAATGTGACTATCGGGGATCGCGCCGCCGCGCCGCTCGCGCAGAAACTTTGCAAATGTCTCTGCGTCCGCATGCGCGTACTGAAGTTTGCCTTCTTTGGTTTCGGGAGGATAATCCGAGATCCCGACCAGCAGCGCATAGGTTTCGCCGGGTCCCGTTGCTTCTGCCGTGATCGGCAGTGCCGACAGATGCGCCACCACGCCGCGTGTCCACGTCGCCTGCGGGTAGCAGGAAATCTCCCCCAGCGTCGCTGTCTCTTTCGCGGTGTCGCCCGTCTTCGCGGCATTCGCCACATCGGCGAGCGCTTGCAGCAGATCTGTCTTCTGCCCATTGCAATCCGGTGTCGCCAGCGCTGCGCTGACGTTTCCGCGCGCCATCACGCCGCTGGTTTCCGGGATCGCGGGTATCTCGCACGACGGCGCCGCTACGCGATCCGTCACCGCGCCTGCATCCAGATTCGACGCCGGAATCACCAGAGGCCTGCCCGCACTCAGCGTGGCCGCCATCTTGTCCGGACAGAATGCAAAACGAATCGTGCCGTCTGTGGCCTTCAGGTTGTCGCCAGCCGAGAAGACCATGCCCGCGCCCGCCGGAAGCCACGAGTCCGTATCCGCCCGTTTGTATTCCGCTGTTCCGGTCGTCGCGAGTACAATGCCCACCGGATGCGATTCCGCCATCGCATGCATCGGCAGCATCGCCAGCAGCGTACACGCGGCGCCAGCCGCGTACGCGGATACAATCCGCGTGTCCGAAAATGTAGAAACTCCCCGCATCAGAACGTCACCCGCACGACAAGCTGTATGCGCCGCGCCGTCTCAGCCAGCGGCACCAGCGCCGGAAAGCCCGCGCTCGCCGGCGGCGTTCCATACAACGCAACACCGTAGTTGCTGTTCCCGGGTATGTTCCCCGGCGGATTAAGATTCGCGTGGTTGAGCACGTTGAAGAAATCCGCACGCAGCGTGATGCCTCCACCTTCGCCCAGCTTCCGAACAGCAAAACGCCGCGCCGCCGACAGATCGAAGCTGACCAGCCCCGGTCCTGCGAAGGCATTTCGTCCGGTCGGCGCGGCTGTGCAGGCGGGGTCCTGGTAGTTTGCACAAAACGCCGACGGCAGAAACAACTGCTCGCCACCCGGCGCCGGCAGCGGCGTCTCAAGCAGCGGACTACCCGGATTCACCGCGCTGGCACGCAGGTTCAGCAGGTTCGGATTGTTGTCCACGGCGTAAACGCTGTATGGAAATCCCGACCGCACTGCCGCCACCGTGGAGAACGTCCACCCCTGTATCCATCGACCTCCGGGCGAAAGCGCGCCGTAGATCGTGAACGCATGCCGCTGATCGAAATCCGCATTCCCGCGATCCCCCCGGCTGTCGCCGGGAGTTGAAAATCCTGCGCCCGGCAGTACCTGCGGCTGTCCGGCGAGATTCACGAACAGCAGGTTGAAGAAGTCTCCCTGAATCGGATCGCTCTGTTCATCGATCGCGTGGCTCCATGTGTAAGCCGCCTGCAGAAACCCATGCCGTCCGCGCCAGCGCGTCACAAAGTTCAGCGAATAGTAATCCGACAGACCCTGCGCCGAAATATAGTTGATCGGCGGCAGAGTGCTGTTCTGAAGCTGGTTGTAATTGAGGACGTCCGTCGTGACCAGCCGCCGTCCCAGCGAACCCGCGCCGTTCAGCTCAAACGAAAAATTCTGCGGCCCCGGCTGCTGCACGCCGACAAAAAAATCCTCCGCATACCCATTCGGCATTGGCTTCTGAAACGCCGTGAGATTGGGAAATTCCGTATCGATCCCCTGGCCGTTGTAGGTCGGCAGCACCGCACTGATCGGCGCGAGGTAGTTGTAATTGCCGGTCGTATTGACCGGGAATCCGACGCCCGAAAAACTGAAGGTGTTGTTGCGCGCATTCAGCCAGAGATTGTCGAAAATCCGATCGTAGAAAATTCCGAAGCCGCCGCGCAGCAGCGTGCCGAAGCGCGGCAGCACATCGTACGAAAAACCCACGCGCGGCGCGAACGATTTGTTGGCGCCGGGATAAACCGGGTCGTTCGAGGTTGCCGGGACCAGCTGCGCTGCCGCCACACCGCCGCTCAGATCGACAACCGGATCGTGCACCGCGCCGATGCTGACGGGCCCGCCGAAATTGTCGTAGCGCAGCCCCGCATTCAGGGTGAGCCGCGACGACACGCGGAACGTGTCCTCGACGAACATGAAGAACTGATCCTCGCGATAAACGCGCTGCAGATCGGGCTGCTCATATGTGGTTGAAAGGCGCGACAGCGACGTGTGGAAGAAGTCCGGCTGATCGAATGCAAACTGCACTACGCTGCCGAACGAGTACACGCCCGCCGACGCATAGCTGAGCAGATCGTCCAGATGACGCAGCAGAATCCCGCCCCCGACCTTGACGATATGGCGCCCGCGCACCATCACGTGCTCATCGTGCAGATCGACCGTGCGGTTGCGGTCGTTCAGTCCGTACGCGGCCGGGCTGCCAGGCAGGGTCGGCTCCAGCGTGTTGCCAATGTTCGCAAAAAGCGTTG
Organism: Terriglobia bacterium; assembly: GCA_963832905.1. Taxonomy (GTDB): domain Bacteria; phylum Acidobacteriota; class Terriglobia; order Bryobacterales; family Bryobacteraceae; genus BOG-234. Next base: position 115,841 of record CAWHVO010000006.1, read on the forward strand.
GCACGTTCGGTTGCGCGCGGTTAAACAGCACAGTCTCGCTGTCGAACCCCGCCGTGAGCTGATTCATCACACCGGGCGAAATTGCGAACGTCCAGCTCGACGCCAGACTCACCACCGGCTGCGTCAGCGGCGAAATGTAAGCCGGATAGGGCGACCAGATGAAATCCGGCTGCTCCAGACGCGACACCGCCGCGCGAAACGTCCCGTGAAGAAACCCTTTGCGCGATACATAATCCGCCCGCCCCACACCCAGCCACCGGTTCAGCGCCACCGGGATGTCGAAGGTCATCGGCGCGATGTATGGATCGATCGCAGTGGACGTTGGCGCCGGATAATTCTTCAGCAGGCCGCACGCGATGCTGGCCGCGTTGTAGCAGGCTAACTGAATGAGCTGCGTGTTTGGCAGATTGATCTGCGTAGGCGGTTCGAAATCGCGTGTCCGGAAATACTCCGTTGACAGCCCCACAAACAACCGGTCGCGCACCACCGGACCGCCCGCGAAAAATCCCGCGCGATCTTCCTTCGACGGCCGCCGCGCAAATCCCTGCGCATTATCCTGGAAGTCATTCGCGTTCAGGATTTCGTTCTCCAGATCGAAGTAAGCCTGCCCGTGCCACGCCGGACCTCCCGCCCGCGTAACGGCGTTCGCGATATATCCCGCCGCGCCGCCGTACTCCGCCGAAAAATTGTTCGTCGACAGCCGGTACTCCTGCACCGCCTCGGGCGCAACCGCCAGCAGCGGCCCGCTGACTAAATAGAAATTCGACTCCACACCGTCCAGCAGAAAGCTCGATGACGACGGCCGCTGTCCGTTCGCCGATATGCCCAGACTGCGCGAGGTCGCGTTGCTCGCCGTCGTGCCCGGCTCGAACAGCAGGATCGAATAGATGTTGTTGCCTTCGAGCGGCAGCTGCTGGATGTCCGCCGGCTGCACCGCATCCGAGATGCTGGCCTCCAGCTTCCCAGGCTCGCCCGCGTTCACCGAATACGTGGTCCAGAAATTCGGATCCACATCCGGCCCATAAAAATTCAGCAGCGACTTGCCGTCGGGAATCAGCACCGTGCGCGGCAGAATGGGCTCCTGAATATTCATCAGGGGGCGCAGCGCGAAATCCAGTTCAAGCGACGAGGCCACGCCCAGCGGAATCTCAAACTGCGCTTTGGCCTGAAAGCCCGGCGCGTTGACTTCGAGTTCGTAGTCGCCCGGCGGCAGCAGCGGCACCGTGTAGAAGCCTTCGCGATCCGTCGTGGTGCCGATGACGGTGTTCGTGGCCGCGCCGGTGCACGTGAGGGTGCCAGAGGCGACCGGCGCGCCGGAGAGTGCATTCGTGATGCGGCCGGAAATGAGCGCCTGGGTGGTTTGGGCGAGTGCCGAACCGGCGTCTGTGAGCAGGAACACGAGAGCTGCCAGGCAGAGGCTACTCAACGGTGAGCGCATGGTTCGCATTCTCCGATGGGTCCGGCCACTGTCATGCGAGACATGGCGACCATTCTAGCGAAGTGAGCAAGTGCAGGGGACGTCCGTAGATCTCCGATTTTGGGTTCGGTTTGTTTCGTAATTTTACGTTTTCGAAGATGCAGATCTGCGTCAGTGGGCTGATTCTGTTGGCTTTGGATAGGATGCGGTGGTCGTGTCGCGGTTCAGTAATTTCCGAGGTTAGGTTAGTTTGTTTGGAAAAAACACGATTTTTCGACGGCCGCAGTTCCAGCAAGGTATGCGGGTTGGGGGTCGTCGGAGTAAAGATCAGCGCATTTCCCATTTGCGGCTGCATTATCGCAGGTGAAAAGGCAGCTGAAAGGGTGGTGCGGCGGTAATCGACTGATTTTACGAGCAATTCTTTGTGGGGAGGCGTGGGACCGGGGTGGCCACTTAGTTGTAAAATGACGGAAACCCGACAGAGACCGAATTTCGATGCGAGCTGCTCGGGGTTGCTTTACCAATACCAATGAGTGCGATCACCAGAGGTGCCGATGCCCGCTGTCACGTTGCGGAACAAAGCCAATGAGTCGCTCTGCCATCTGCCCGCTTGTTCAGATTGGGATCATCATCGGCGCTCTTGCACTTAACTCAATTGGCGCGCAGGCGCAGGCGGTGATCACCACTGTGGCTGGTACCGACTTCGTTTTCAACGGGGACGGCAAATCCGCGCTCCAAGCACCGATAAACCCTCAAGCGGTTGTGCTCGATCAAGCAGGCAATCTTCTGATTGCGGACTCTGGCAACAACCGAATACTCAAGGTAGTTCCCGACGGAACACTGGTTACCGTGGCCGGAAACGGGATCGCAGGTTTTTCGGGCGACGGCGGTGCAGCAGTTAGTGCCGCGCTGAACAGACCCAACGGTGTAGCAGTGGACACCGCCGGCAACGTCTTCGTGGCGGATACGGACAACGCAAGGATACGCGTAATCACGCCCGACGGCACCATCCGCACCGTCGCCGGTAACGGTTCTTATCAGAGCGCCGGGGACGGCGGACTTGCGGTCAACGCATCCCTGATCCAGCCACTTGCGTTAGCCGTTGACCGGTCCGGGAACATCTACATTGCCGACGCAAGCCCAAGGCTTGACGGAAGTTGGATACGCAAGGTCACTCCAGCGGGAATAATAAATACTCTGGCTGGCAATGGGACACAGGGCTTTTCCGGAGACGGCGGCCCGGCGAATCAGGCGGCGTTGAACTTTCCAACTAGCGTCACTGTGGACTCGGCTGGTAACGTCTACATCGCGGACCACTTTAACTTTCGCGTCCGCAAAGTAACCCCGGCTGGAATAATCACTACTGTTGCCGGAACGCAGGCAGGACTCTACCCGTATGGGGTGGCCGTCGATTCCGCCGACAACCTCTATATTTCCACTGCATATCAGATCTACATGCGTGCCGCCGATGGAACTTTGCATTTGGTCGCAGGCACGGGTGGTTCAGGTTACTCCGGCGACGGTGCAGCAGCAAGCCAGGCCCTATTAAATTCTCCGAACGGAATGGCGATAGACGCAAGTGGCAACCTCTATGTCGCCGACGCGGGAAACGAGGTCATCAGGAGAGTAACCAAGGCGGGAACGATCAGCACGGTAGCCGGAAACCGGCAGTTTTCATTTTCCGGAGACGGAGGACCTGCCACGTCCGCGGCTCTGAACTTCCCTGGGAGCGTAGCCTTGGATGCGACGGGGAACTTAGCCATTGGTGACGACAATAATGATCGGATACGGAAAGTAGGTGTCGCGCAGGTGCCAAAAATCACCACCTTTGCCGGAAACGGAATCCGAAGTTATGGAGGTGACGGCGGACCCGCGAATCTAGCTCCGCTCAACCTCATTTACTCAGGTGTCGCCTTCGACACAGCCGGGAATCTGTATATTTCGGACTTCAATAACGGCAGGTTGCGAAAGGTGACGCCACAGGGAATCATCAACTCGGTCGACACTGGCGGTGTTTACCCGACCGCAGTGGCAGTAGACAGATTCAGTAATCTGTATGTCTCCGATTCTTCCACAGTTCAGAAGATAACGCCCGGCGGCATCCGGACCACAATCGCGGGCAACGGAACACCCGGCTACTGCGGCGATGGAGGAGCTGCCACCAGCGCCTGTCTTAACCAGCCTTCCGGACTTGCCGTCGATGCTGAGGGAAGCGTCTACATAGCCGACCAGTTCAATAACCGAGTGCGAAAGGTGGACCCTGCGGGTATCATCACCACGGTCGCAGGGAGAGGAAACGAGGGCTTCACCGGAGACGGTGGTCCGGCAACAGCGGCGACCGTGACCTTGCCGATCGGTATTGCAGTTGATGCTTCGGGTAACCTTTACATCGCCGATTATAACTTTGGCCATGTCCGTGAAGTATCCACGGACGGCGTGATCACAACTATCGCCGGACGCGGCGGAAACGCTCAATTTTCGGGAGATGGTGGCCCTGCAATCAACGCATCGGTGGGCAATCCCCGAGGCATAGCGGTGGATTCGGCAGGTAACATCTATATCGCGGATTCCTCGCAGAACCGCATTCGGGAGATCCTCGCCACTGCTCCTTTTTTCGCCGAGTTGACTTCGTCGGAAACAGTGCTCCTCTCAGCTCCCGGCGGTGGCAAGGCGGCCACAGGCAGCCTTCAAGTACTCACATCGGTGAATTCAACCGGCTCCGCGGTGCCCGGTATGTCCTATACCTCGGCCGTGACGGCTGGTGCGTCATGGCTGTCGGTAACGCCGCCATCGGGAAACACGCCGGGATTGCTGACGATCAAGGCGGACCCGCTCGTCCTTGAGCCGGGAAACTACACCGGGGCGATAACGATTACGGTGCCGCTGGCGAATCCTTCGGTCAGATCAGTCAATGTTCAGTTCACAGTGACTGCCGCAATTCCGCCCACGCTCTCGCTCGATCAGTCGCACATGTCGTTCACCTATGCAACGACATCAGCGGCGCGCAGCCAGACGCTGATCGTTGCGAATACAGGGGGCGGTTCGCTCAACTTCATCACTTCGATTGTGCTCAACTCCGGTGTGTCGGCGAACTGGCTGAGTGTTGTGCCGCAGATTGGCACGGCCACGCCGGGGAATCCTGTGTCGTTGGCAGTGACAGCCGATCCTTCGAAGCTCGGGCCCGGCACCTACACGGCGAGTCTCACCGTAAACGCCGGGTCGGCCGGGTCGGCGACGATTCCGATCACGATGACCATCACGACGAACCCGCTGGTGATGCTGCTCTCGCAGGCGGGACTCACGTTTACCGCGATCCAGAACGGTGGAGTAATTCCGGCGCAGACGTTCGGCGTGCTGAATCTCGGCTCGGGAACGCTCAACTGGACGGTGCAAACGTTGACACTCACTGGCGGCAATTGGCTGAGTGCTACGCCGTCGAGCGGGGCGAGCGCTTCTGCCGACGTCAACGGTGCGCCGCTGGTCAGCGTGAGCGTGAATCCCGCTGGTCTCGCGCCGGGGGTTTACTACGGTCTGGTGAAGGTGATCTCGGCGGGCGCGGCCAACACACCGCAGGAGGTCGTTGCGGTGCTGCAGGTGCTTCAGGCAGGTAGCGATGTCGCGCCCATTGTCCAACCCACCTCGCTGATATTCACGGCTCCGGCGGGAGTGTCGTCTCCTTCCTCGCAGAATGTGCTGGTTTACGATCCCACCGGGACCAGCAAAAGTTTCAGCTCGACGGCGAGCGGCGCCGGATCGCTCGTGACGCTGCCGACCGATGCGACGATTCCTCCGGCCGAGCCTGTGCAGGTGGTGGTGCAGCCAGTCGTGAATGGTCTTAACCCGGGCACCTATCCGGGCACGCTGACGCTGCAGTTTTCGGATGGCCGCGTGAGCGCGGTGGGAGTCACGTTTGTGGTCACCAGCGGATCGACTGCAGCATCCGAGAACCCGCGGGAAATCCCGCATGATTCCGGTTCCTGCACGCCCACGAAGCTGATTCCGGTGCTCACGACATTGGGTCAGGGTTTCAATGTTCCGGCTGGTTATCCCGAGGGACTGACCGTGCAGGTGACCGACGACTGCGGCAATCCGCTGACGGAGGGCCAGGTGTCGGTGGAGTTTTCGACCGGTCAGGGATTGAAATACATGCAGTCGCTCAACAATGGCCGCTGGGACGTGACGTGGAATACCGGCTCGCAAAGTTCGGCGGTGACGCTGACCGTACACGCGACGCATCCCACGCTGCCGATCAAGGGCGATGCGCAGATTACCGGAGCGCTGGGAGCGCTGCTGGCCCCGCCGCAGGTGGCCGATCGCGGCGTGGTTTCGTCGGCAAGCTTTACGGCAACACCGGTGGCGCCGGGCGGATTCATCTCGATCTTCGGATCGCTGCTGTCGGACGCTACGAGTTCGGCGCAGGTGCTGCCGCTGCCGACGATGCTCAACAACACGACAGTGAAGCTGGGCGATCTGACCTTGCCGCTGTTCTACACCAACAACGGCGCGACGAGCCAGCTGAATGCACTGGTGCCGTACGAGACGCCGCTGAACACGAATCAGCAGCTGCTGGTGCAGCGCGATAACACGTACGCGACACCGGTTTACGTTGACGTGGCGGCGGCGCAGCCGGGAGTGCTGGAGTACGGGAATCAGGAAGCGGTTGCCGTGGATATGAATGGCAATCTGATCGGGCCGTCGAATCCCGCGCATGCGGGGGATTTGCTGACGATGTATTGTCTGGGGCTCGGCGCGGTATCGCCTGCCGTTGCCGACGGCGCCGCGGCTCCTTCCAATCCTCCCGCGTCCACCGCGAACACCGTGACCGTGACAGTAGGCGGCCAGACCGCGAACGTCTACTTCGCCGGACTAACGCCCACGCTCGCCGGCCTCTATCAAATTGACTTCTATGTGCCGCAGAATTCCGGCACGGGCGATCAGGTGCCGGTCGTGCTCTCAACAGCCGGACAAACCAGCGTGGCGGTGAACCTCAGCGTGCGGTAATTTACACATCCGCCCCGCCTGGCCTTGTAGAATGTCAGGAGACCCAAAGGGCGAGACGGTTGAAATGGTTCGCACGATCCGATTGCTGATCATTGCCGCTTCCGGACTGTTTGCAGCTTCCGCGCAGACCATCACGAGCATTGAGCCCGCATCCGCGCCCGCCGGCAGCAGCGGTTTCACGCTTACCGTCACGGGCGTCAACTTCGCATCGGGCGATCTCGTCAACTGGAACGGATCGGCGCTCCCCACTGATTTCGTCAGCAGCACGAAACTGCAGGCTACAGTCAGCTCGACGCTGCTCACATCGAGCGGTACGGCGTCCGTCACCGTGGTCAGTTTGCCCGCTACGGTAACGGTTTCGCAAAGCGGGACCTGGGGCGCCGGGGGTGCGGTCAGTGCGGTCAGCGCGCCGGGTCAGACGTGGTCGTATTCATTCGTTGTTAACACGACTCCCATCGGTTTCGAGCCTGAGGCCGGACTGAATTTCTTCGTGACCCGGTTCAATTCGTTCGCATACACGCTGAACGGCAGTGCGGTTCCAGGCGTCACCGGTCAGGCGATTTTTTTTGACGCCTCGAACGGCGGTGGCGTGGAAGTGTCCGCAAGCACCGCGAGTGCCGGGGTGTCATTCCTGACGGCCGCTTCGTCCAACCCCGGACAGTTCTTTACGGGAGCCGATACGAACCCCACGATCATTCCGGTCACCTTCAACGGGGCTACGTTCGCGTACACAAGCGGCGCCGACTCTCCCGTGCCGGACATAGCTGGCCCTCTGCTGCTCACCGCGAACCCCATTGTGGCCGTAACCACGCCGTCCCTGCCCTTCACCATCACCGCCGCCGGCACAACCGGCCAGTCGGCAAGCATTATCACCACCCTTGCCGGCGTCGCCTGGCACTTCCCCGCGCAGACGCTGCCCGCGCTGAGCGCGCCGCTCGGTCAGCTTTCCGCCCTCGCGGCCGACGTCTCCGGAAACATCTATGCCACCGACAGCAGCAACAACATCGTGGTCGAAATCTCCCGCACCGGCACTCTCACCGTGGTCGCGGGCAACGGTATCTCGGGGTACTCGGGCGACGGCGGTCCGGCCACCAGCGCCGCGCTCAACTCCGGCGTCGGTGTACCGGGAGCGCCCTTCGCACCGATCGGCCTGCTTGGTCTCGCCGTGGATGCCGCCGGAGACATCTATATTGCCGACACCCTGAACGCGCGCGTTCGCAAAGTCTCGAACGGTCTGATCACCACGGTGGCCGGCAACGGCATGGGCGGATTCTCCGGCGATGGCGGCCCCGCAACCAGCGCCTCACTGAGCAGCCCCACCGGGCTGGCGGTAGACTCCGCCGGTAACCTCTTCATCTCGGATTCCGGCAATTTCCGCATTCGCAAAGTATCGGGCGGCATCATCACCACCGTGGCCGGCAACGGAAATCTCGCCTCCTCCGGCGACGGCGGACCCGCCCTGAATGCCTCCCTTGCGCCCGGCACAATTGCCGTCGATGCCGCCGGAGACATTTTTGCGGAAGACAACTCCAACGAGAGCATCCGCCGGATCAGCCAGGGGACGATCTCTACGCTCATCAACGGCGTGGGCCTCGTGGAAGGCATCGCCGTCGATCTCGCGGGTGACGTTCTACGTGTCGCAAACGGACTCGTATCGCGTTCTCGAGTTGTCCCCCGGCACGTCCACCACCATCGCCGGCGTCGGCTACCCCGGCTTCGCGGGCGACGGCGGACCCGCCAACCAGGCCTCCATCAACACCCCGTACGGAATCGCCATCGACCCGACCGGGCGCATCTGTTTCGGCGATGTGGCCGGCTACAACGGCCGTGTCCGCTGCGTTACCGCCGGCATCATCCAGACAATCGCGGGCGATGGCCAGATCTACGACGCCGGCGACGGCGGCGCCGCCACTGCGGCCACGCTCTTCAATCCCCGCACCATGGCCGCCGATGCCGCCGGCAACATCTATATCGCGGACTACGATAATTCGCGCCTGCGCGAAGTGTCCGGCGGCATCATCGCCACCATCGCCGGGACGGGCAACTACTACGGTTCGACCGGGTACGGCGGACCCGCCACCAGCGCCACGCTCACGCCCACCAGCGTTGCCGTCGGCCCCGATCAGACCCTCTATATCGCCGACCAGTCGAACCTTCGTGTCGTCAGGCTGGCCGGCGGCGTGCTCGAACCGATCGCCGGCAACGGCGGTGACGGTTTTTCGGGCGATGGCGGACCCGCCACCTCCGCCACACTGAGCATTCCCGAAGGCGTCGCCGTTGACGGGCTCGGCAATGTCTATATCAGCGATTCGTTCAATAACCGGGTGCGCAAAGTTTCCAACGGCGTCATTACGACCGTGGCCGGGAACGGCGCCGCGGCCTTTTCCGGCGACGGCGGACCGGCGGCGAGCGCGTCCCTGAACTTCCCGGAGGGCATTGCGGTGGATGGCTCCGGCAACCTGTACATAGCCGATCAGGGGAACAACCGCGTGCGCGTGGTCTCCGGCGGCACAATCACCACCATCGCGGGAAACGGCGCCGCCGCTTTTACGGGCGATGGCGGCAGCGCCCTTGCGGCGTCTCTCAACACGCCGTGGGCCGTGGCCGTGGACGCATCGGGCGATCTCTACATCGCCGACACCGGCAACTCGCGCATCCGCAAAGTTACCGGAGGCATCATCAACACCGTCGCGGGCAACGGGACCCCGGGCTTCTCCGGCGACGGCGGAGCCGCCACCGGCGCGTCATTTAACTTCGCTACCGGTGTGGCCGTGGATAACAGCGGCAATCTTTACATTTCCGACTACAGCAACAACCGCATCCGGGTTGTGCTCGCTGGCGCGCCGGCGTTCCTGAATCCTGTTTCGTCGGGTACCCTCTCGCTCTCCGGCTCGAGCACCGGCAAAGCGGCGACGGCATCGCTCGACATCGCAGCTTCCGGCACTGCCGCGGGTCCGATCCTTGTATCCCAGATGCCCTATTTCGTGCAGGTCACCAGTGGCAGCAACTGGTTGTCCGTCTCGCCGACGAGCGGAACTTCCCCAGGCCTGGTCACCGTGACGGCTGACCCTTCGAGTCTGGCCCCGGGCAATTATTCGGGAAGCCTCGTCCTCTCGCTGGCCAACGCGACACCCGGACAGCGCACCATCAACGTGCAGTTCACCGTGGGCCAGGGTGTTCCCCCGGCCGTCTCGCTTGACCAGTCGCACATGTCGTTCAACTATGCGACGACATCCGCGGCGCGCAGTCAGACACTGGTTGTTTCCAATTCCGGCGGCGGCTCGGTGAACTTCACGACGTCAATTCAGTACAACTCCGGCGCGTCGGCGAACTGGCTCAGCGTTGCGCCGCAAAGCGGAACGGCCTCGCCGGGAAATCCCGTGTCACTGGCCGTGACGGCCGATCCTTCGCAACTCGCGCTGCTGGGCCCCGGAACATACACCGCGAGTCTCACCGTTAACGGCGGCCCGGCGGGATCGGTCATGATTCCGATCACGATGACCATCACCAAGAATCCGCTCGTGATGCTGCTGTCCCAGGCGGGACTCACGTTCACAGCCATTCAGAACGGTGGCGTGATTCCGCCGCAGACGTTCGGCGTGCTGAATCTGGGATCGGGAACGCTGAACTGGACTGTGCAGCCATCCACGCTCACCGGCGGCAACTGGCTCAATGCCATGCCATCGAGCGGCTCAAGCACAGCGGCGGATGTAAACGGGGCGCCGCTCGTGAGGGTCAGCGTGGATCCGGCAGGACTCCCGCCCGGCGTGTATTACGGACTGATGAAGGTGATCTCGCCCGGCGCGGCCAACACGCCGCAGGAGGTGGTCGTCGTCTTGCAGGTGCTGCATGCCGGCAGCGACCTGGCGCCCATCGTTCAGCCGACTTCCCTGCTCTTCAGTGCATCGGCAGGCGTCGCTTCTCCTTCTTCTCAAACCGTGGCCGTCTACGATCCGACAGGGACCAGCAAGGATTTTCAATCGGGCGTCGCCACATCCGCCGGTGGCAACTGGCTGGTGGCGGTGCCCGCCGATGCCACCATTCCAGCCACAGCTCCCGCGGAGATCGTCGTGCAGCCCATCGTGAACGGCCTGGCCCCGGGAACTTACACCGGTACACTCACCCTGCAGTTTTCCGACGGCCGCGTGAGCACCGTAGGAGTCACGTTTGTTGTGACCGGCACCCCGGGCACGACCTCTGAGAACCCTCACTCAATTTCGCATGACTCCGGAAGCTGTTCGCCGACGAAGCTGATTCCCGTGCTGACTTCATTGGGTTCGGGCTTCACCGTGCCCGCGGGTTTTCCCGAGGGCCTGACTGCGCAGGTTACTGATGATTGCGGCAATGCGCTCACCCAGGGACAGGTGTCGGTCGAGTTCTCCACCGGCCAGGGGCTGAAGTACATGCAGTCGCTCAACAACGGCCGGTGGGATGTCACGTGGCAGACCGGCCCGCAGACGCCGTCGGTGACGCTCACTGTGCATGCGACTCATCCGACCCTGCCGATCACGGGCTCCGCGCAGATCACCGGTGCCTTGGGAAACCTGCAGGCGCCGCCGCAGGTGGCCGATCGCGGCGTGGTGTCTTCCGCCAGCTTCACAGCAACGCCCATCGCGCCGGGCGGATTCATCTCGATCTTCGGATCGCTGCTGTCGGACGCTACGAGTTCGGCGCAGGTGCTGCCGCTGCCGACGATGCTCAACAACACGACAGTGAAGCTGGGCGATCTGACCTTGCCGCTGTTCTACACCAACAACGGCGCGACGAGCCAGCTGAATGCACTGGTGCCGTACGAGACGCCGCTGAACACGAATCAGCAGCTGCTGGTGCAGCGCGATAACACGTACGCGACACCGGTTTACGTTAACGTGGCGGCGGCGCAGCCGGGAGTGCTGGAGTACGGGAATCAGGAAGCGGTTGCCGTGGATATGAATGGCAATCTGATCGGGCCGTCGAATCCCGCGCATGCGGGGGATTTGCTGACGATGTATTGTCTGGGGCTGGGAGCGGTTTCACCCGCCGTCGCGGACGGCGCTGCGGCGCCTTCGAATCCGCCGGCATCCACAGTGAATACCGTTACTGTGACGGTAGGAGGCCAGACCGCGAATGTTTATTTCGCCGGCCTCACACCTACGCTCGCGGGCCTGTATCAAATCGACTTCTACGTGCCGCAGAACGCGGGCATGGGCGATCAGGTGCCCGTGATGGTTTCGACTGGCCAGCAGACCAGCGTGGCGGTGAATCTGAGCGTGCAGTAGCCCTGGTTCGCTGTAGAATGGCAGGAATCCGGCAAACGGTCGATTCGATGCGAGCCACCTGGGGCACTTTGCCAATGATTGCGGCGTGCGGACTGTTGGCCTCGGCGGCGAGCGCGCAGATCATTACCACCGTTGCGGGCACCGACTGGTCTTTCCCCACCGGTAGTCTCGCGGCGGTCAACGCGCCGTTGGGACAGTTGCCTGGTGTTGCGGTTGATACAGCGGGCAATGTGTTTGTCGCCGACGAGAGCGACAACATAGTGGTGCGGATCTCGGTGAACGGCACACTGAATATTGTCGCGGGAAATGGAATTTCGGGTTTCTCCGGCGATGGAGGCCCGGCCACCAGTGCATCGCTCAGCACTCCCTATGGAGTGGCCGTCGATTCGGCCGGCAACCTGTACATCGCCGACCAATACAACCAACGGATCCGGAAGGTGTCGAACGGGACGATTACCACGGTCGCCGGGAATGGGAATCAGGGGTTTTCCGGCGACGGAGGGCCCGCCACCAGCGCATCCCTTTCATTACCCTCCGGAGTGGCCGTGGATTCGGCTGGCGATCTCTACGTAGTCGATACATACAACCAGCGCATCCGGAAGATTTCGAACGGAACCATCACGATGGTCGCCGGAGCCGGGAATGCGGGATTCTCCGGAGATGGAGGCCCCGCTACCAGCGCACAGTTCAACTTCTATATCGCGGGTGCAATCGCCGTCGATTCGGCCGGCAACCTTTATATTGGCGACACTGCCAACGAACGTGTACGGAAGGTGTCGAACGGAACGATCACAACGGTCGCCGGCAATGGAAGTTCTTTTCTCTCCGGCGACGGAGGGCCCGCCACCAGCGCCCAGATTAACTATCCCGTTGGCGTGGCTGTCGATGCGGCGGGCAACCTCTATATCGCCGACTATGGCAATGAGCGGATTCGCAAGGTGACCAACGGGACGATCACGACCGTCGCCGGAAATGGAATTCGCGGATTCGCGGGCGACGGAGGGCCGGCGACCAGCGCGTCACTTTACTTCCCCGGAGGAGTGGCAGTTGATGCGGCGGGCAACCTCTATATCGCCGACTCTTACAACCAGCGGATTCGGAAGGTGTCGGGCGGGACCATCGTGACGTTCGCCGGCAATGCAAATTACCAATTCTCCGGCGACGGAGGGCCGGCAACGAGCGCATCGCTGAATGATCCCTTTGGCGTCGCCGTCGACTCGGCCGGGAACATCTACATCGGCGACCAGAACAATAATCGGATACGGAAAGTCTCGAATGGGACGATCACTACGGTAGCCGGAAATGGAAATCCGGCATTTTCCGGCGACGGAGGGCCTGCCTCCGCCGCCTCCCTTTATATGCCCGAAGGAGTGGTCGTCGATCCGGACGGCAACCTATACATCGCCGACTCATTTAACTCGCGGGTACGGAAGCTGTCGAACGGGACGATCACGACGGCTGCGGGAGGCGGCAGCCCTCCTGACGGGATAGGCGACGGAGGGCCCGCGACGAGCGCGGAGATCTCGTTTCCCACTGGAGTGGCCCTGGATTTGGCTGGCAACCTTTACGTCGTCGATCTTTTCGGCAGCCGGGTGCGGAAGGTGTCGAACGGGACTATCAGCACGGTTGCGGGAAACGGGACCCTCGGCTTCTCCGGCGACGGAGGGCCCGCCACCAGCGCATCCCTTAACAGGCCGACCGGAGTGGCCGTGGATTCAGCCGGCAACATCTATATCGCCGACTATTACAACAACCGGATACGGGAGGTGTCGAACGGCATAATCACGACGATCGCCGGAAGCGGAGCCGTCGAATTTGGAAACGGAGGATTTTCGGGTGACGGAGGGCCCGCCACCGCCGCTACCCTTAACCTCCCCTACGGAGTGGCCGTGGACTCGGCCGGCAACATCTTCATCGCCGACTCGGGCAACGGGTTGATCCGGAAGGTGTCAAACGGGATAATCACAACGGTCGCCGGGGGCGGGTTTGATCTTGGCGACGGGGGACCTGCTACCAGCGCGGGATTAAATCCTTTTGCAGTGGCCGTCGATTCGGTTGGCAATCTCTATATCGCCGACAGCGGCGATAACCGCATCCGGGAAGTGCTGTCTAATTCTCCGTCCTTTGCGAGTCCGCTTCCGGCAGGTGTTGTTTCTCTATCGCTGTCGCAGGCGAGCGGCGGCAAGCCAGTTACCGCCAGCCTGAACGCGGACATAACTATTACCGAAAACAGTTCTGAAGCCGTACCGGGCATGGCGTACTCAGCTGCGGTCAGCAGCGGCAGTTCGTGGCTGTCGGTGTCACCTCAGAACGGAAGCACGCCGGGCCTGATTACGGTCACGGCCGATCCTTTGAATCTGTCTCCGGGTACCTATAACGGAGTTATTGTTCTCAGCGTCCCCCTGGCCAACCCACCGATGGAAACGGTGAGCATTCAACTTAAAGTTACGCCCGGCGTGCCGGCCTCCATCTCGGTCGACCAGAGCCACATGTCGTTCACCTACGCGACGACATCCGCGGCGCGCAGTCAGACGCTGATCGTTTCAAACCCGGGCGGCGGATCGCTGAACTTCACCACCTCGGTCACGCTCTTTTCCGGCCAATCCGCAAACTGGCTGAGCGTCACGCCGCAGAGCGGAACTGCCACGCCTGGGAGTCCGGTGGCGCTGGCCGTGCGCGCCGATCCTTCGATGCTGCCTGCGGGTACTTACACGGCGAGCCTGACCATCAATGGCGGAAGCGCTGGATCGGTGACAATCCCGATCGCGATGACAATCACAGCGAATCGGCTCGTGCTGCTGCTGTCGCAGTCCGGGCTCACTTTCACTGCTGTGCAGAACGGCGGGGCGATTCCGCCGCAGACGTTCGGTGTACTAAATCTGGGCTCGGGAACGTTGAACTGGACGGTGCCCCAGCCGACGACGTTGACAGGAGGGAACTGGCTGAGTGCGACCCCGAACAGCGGATCGACCAGTTCGGCCAATGCGGGTGGGGCACCGCTCGTCACGGTCAGCGTGAATCCCGCTGGTCTTGCGCCAGGGGTTTACTACGGTCTGGTGAAGGTAGTCTCCGCCGGAGCGGCCAACACGCCGCAGGAGGTGGTCGCTGTGCTGCAGGTACTTCAGGCAGGTACCGATGTCGCGCCCATCGTGCAGCCGACTTCGCTGATTTTCACGGCACCGGCGGGAGTGTCTTCTCCTTCTTCGCAGAATGTGCTGGTTTACGATCCTACGGGAACCAGCAAGAGTTTCAGCTCGACGGCGAGCGGGGCCGGTTCTCTGGTGACGCTGCCGACCGATGCGACCATTCCTCCGACTGAGCCTGTGCAGGTCGTGGTGCAGCCGATCGTGAACAATCTCAAGCCCGGTACCTATCCCGGCACGCTGACGCTGCAGTTTTCCGATGGGCGCGTTAGCGCGGTGGGAATCACGTTCGTCGTGACCGGATCGCCAGGTTCAAGCTCAGCGGATTCGCGCGCGATTCCGCGCGACTCAGTCTCCTGCACGCCAACGAAGCTTATTCCGGTACTGACCACGCTCGGTACCGGGTTCAATATTCCCGCCGGTCCCCCCGAAGGGCTGACAGCCCAGATTACGGACGACTGCGGAAATCCTTTGATGCAGGGCCGGGTGTCGGTGGCGTTTTCGACCGGCCAGGGACTGACCTACATGCAGTCGCTGAACAACGGCCGTTGGGATCTGACCTGGAATACGGGCTCGCAGCAGGCTTCGTCGGTGACACTGACCGTCCTTGCCACGGACCCAACGCAGACGCTCACGGGACAAGCGCAGATCAACGGGGCGCTGGGCGCACTACAGGCGCCGCCGCAGGTGACTGATCGCGGTGTGGTTTCGGCGGCGAGCTTCATTGCGACGCCGGTGGCGCCGGGCGGATTCATTTCGATCTTCGGATCGCTGCTGTCGGACGCAACGAGTTCGGCGTCCGTTTTCCCGCTGCCGACGATGCTCAACAACACGACGGTGAAGCTGGGCGATGAGCTCCTGCCGCTGTTTTACACCAACAACGGCACGCAGAACCAAATCAATGCGCTCGTCCCATACGAGCCGCCCGTGAATACGAATCTGCAGTTGCTGGTGCAACGCGATAACACCTACGCGACGCCGGTCTACGTGGATGTGGCCGCGGCGCAGCCGGGGGTTCTGGAGTACGGCAATCAGGAAGCCGTCGCCGTGGATGTCAATGGCAATCTGGTTGGGCCGTCGAATCCCGCGCGTGCGGGCGACACAGTCGTGTTCTACTGCCTCGGCCTCGGCGCGGTGTCGCCCATGGTCGCAGACGGAGCTGCCGCGCCGGGGAATCCACCGGCGTCGACCGTGAACCCGGTCACCGTGACGGTGGGCGGCCAGACTGCGAATGTGATCTTCGCCGGACTCACGCCAACGCTGGCAGGGTTGTACCAGATCAATCTCACTGTGCCGCCGAATACGGGGACAGGAGATCAGGTGCGGGTGGTGCTTTCGACGGCCGGACAGACCAGCGTGGCGGTGAATCTCAGCGTACGGTAGCAGGGGGGCGTGCTCACCCCACCGCCGCCACTCGCGGAGAGGATTTTGGCAGGCCCGGACGGATTCGAACTGCCGACCTGTGTCTTGGGAGGAGGCCGCTCTATCCTACTGAGCTACCTGCCCGATCAGGTGCCATTGTAACGACGCGACTCCCAGCGGAATCTCAAAACTGCGCCTTCGCCTGAAAACCCGGCGCGTTGACTTCGAGTTCGTACTCGCCCGGCGGCAGCAGCGGCACGGTGTAGAAGCCTTCGCGATCGGTCGTAGTGCCGATGACGGTGTTCGTCGCCGTGCCCGTGCACGTCAGCGTACCGGAGGCGACCGGCGCGCCCGAGAGCGCATTGGTGATGCGGCCGGAAATGAGCGCCTGCGTGGTCTGCGCGAATGCGGAATGAGTAAGCAGGAACGCAACAGCCAGGCTCAAGCTACTCAGCGTCGCGCGCGTCATTCGAACATTCTGGTGACCCGGGCAGATTCGAACTGCCGACCTGTAGCTTGGGATTCGGCCGCTCTATGCTGGCGATTCAGGCCCGATCAGGCTCCATTGTAACGTCGAACCCTTCCGCGCCACGCTTCGATTCAACTCAGGCCTCAGTTCTCAGTCGGCCTCTCCACCCGGTCCACCACCACCACCGGCGCCAGGTCCTTCTTCGCCACCAGCCTAAGTCCCAGCTGCTCGCGGAACGCCCCGAAAATGTCCGGCGGCTCGAAGCTGCTCTTGAGCGTCGGCAACTGACCGCCGCGTCCGTTAAACTGCGCATCGTCCGCGGTCCACTGCAGCATCAGGTCGTACCGCCCCTCGATCCCCGTCTGATCCAGCACCGGCCGGTCCAGCACATAGCGCTGCAGCAAATTCGCGAACTCGCCCATCGTCGCGTTCTTCACCGTCATCTGCCCGAATGCCTGGATTCCAATCGTACCGAATCCGTATTCGCTCCCCCCGCTCTTCGTCAGCTTTGGCGCCTCGCTCCCTGCCGTCACCGCGTACACCGAAAGCTCCTTCCGGTCGCGATGCATCGCCAGATGGAACCGCTCCGCCAGCAGTTGCTGCACCATCGCGCGCGCCACCGGCTGCGTCAGCTTCGCATCGCTGTCCGCCTCGGCCTCTACATCGAACTTGTCCGACTCGATCCACCCCGGCCCCCCCACGATCTGCCTGACGTTCATCATGTACCCGTAGCCGATGATCTCCTTCAGCGATGTCTGCCGCGTGATGAACCTCCGCCCCTGCACGAACACCTCGTAACCTTCCTCCGGCCGGCTCGGCTTTATCGTTTGAGACGGCCAGCGACTGCGCCCACGCCCCCACCGCGACGCACGCCATCGCTAAGCCGCATCCGATCGCGCTCTTCAGAACGGCTTTTACCCTCTTCCCCGCCACTTCTCCATATCCCGCCGATCCTTCTTCGACGGGCGGCCTTCCGGAAAATCGAACGGCGGCATTGCCTTCGTCTGTTCCGCAAGCAACGCGCGCGCTTCCCGGCTCGCCTCAGTTTCGCGATAAAGCGCCTGTGCCACCGACGCCGGTCCACGCATCTCGCTCACACCGAACACCTCGACCAAGAACTCGCCGCTGTCGTTTTTCACGCGCAGTATGTCGCCCACGCGCACCTCTCGTGCGGGCTTGGCCGGTTGGCCGCTGGATTCGATGCGCCCCAACTCGCACGCCCGAGCCGCCATTGCGCGCGTCTTGAAAAGCGCGCCGCCCAGAGCCACTTGTCTATCCTCAAGTGCGGGGTCTCAAGCTGCTTTCAGCTCGATGGTGAAGCCGTTCGGATCTTTGAACCGCAGCAGATGCTCGTCGGTCAGCGTCGTCTCCACGCTAACCTTCTTCAGCTTCTCCGCCGTCATCTTCCGGTCGAATCCCGCGATGCGCACGCACACGCGTTCAATCGCAGGCTTGGCTCCCGCCACTACCGGCTCCAGCACCAGGTGCGTCTGCGCCACCGCGAAGGACACCCGCTCCGGCTTTTTCGTCTTACTGACCGGCGCACCGAAAAACTTCTCGTAATGCGCCGACGCCTTCTCCATATCGGTCACCGTCAGCACGATGTGATCCAGCCCCACCGCCGCCACCGCGGCATCGTCGGTCGTGATGCGCGTTGACGGAATAATCGTCCGCGCCAGACCGCCCGGCACGCCCAGCAGCTGTAGCCGCAGGTTGTCCCCATCCGTCGGCATGCCCATCCGCCCGGGCCCCATTGTAATCCCCGCCGCTTCCAGCGCCTTGCGCATGTCGGCAGGATTGTAGTCTTTCACCAGCGCGCAGAAGTGATCGATGCTCGCCGGCTGGTCGGGCGCCTTTGTGCCGCCGAACGCAATGTACGCCGAGCCCAGCCGCACGTAATAACGCGGCGGTGGATCGCGTTCCTGAAACAGCTGCGGATCGAATATCCGCCCGTACCATTCCGCCGCCGCCTTCTGATCCGGCACCGTAAATCCGAGATGCTCGAGCCCGGTTGTATTCAGCGGCAGCGGCCCGGTCTGCCCGAACGCACGCGATACCAGCGGCCCCGCCGCGAGCATCATCAACGCATCGCGCCGGCTCAGCATCAAATCTCCAGCTTCCCGGTGCTGTCGCCGAACGAACTCTGCTCGATCCCGAGCTTATCCAGCATCGAAAGCAGCAGATTCGACATCGGCGTATGCGGCGCGAACGTCAGATGCCGGTCGCCCTGCAGCGCACCCGACGCACCGCCCGCCAGCACCACCGGAAGCGGATCGTGGTCGTGCTGATTGCCGTTGCTCATGCTGCTTCCATAGAGCACCATCGAGTGATCGAGCAGCGTGCCGTCGCCGTCCGGCGTGGCCTTCAGCTTGTCGAGGAAGTACGCCAGCAGACTCACGTGATATTTGTTGATCAGCGCAAACTTATCCATGCTCGCCCGCACGTTCGAATGATGCGAGGCCACATGGAATCCGTCGCGTACGCCGCTCTGCGGATACACCGCGCCGCTCGTGTCGCGCGCATACATCAGCGTCGCCACGCGCGTGATGTTCGCGCGGAACGCCAGCACCTGCAGATCGTACATGACTTTGAAGTGCTCGTCGAACTGCTCGGGCACTCCCACCGGCGGCTCGGGCAGCTTCATATCTTTCGGCGTCTGATTCTGCGCCTTCTGAATGCGCCGTTCGATCTCGCGCACGTCGTCGAGATATTCGCTGAGGCGCGCGCGGTCCTGCGCCGGCAGCTCCTTATTTAAGGACGCCACTTCCTGCATCACCGAATCCAGCAGACTGCGCGACTCTACTTTGCGCGCCATGCGCTCCGCCGTCGTCGCACCCTCGCCGAACAGTTTTTCGAACAGCACCTGCGGATTGTGCTCCATCGGCAGCGGCAGTGTCGGCGTCTTCCACGAAATCGTGTTCGTGTACGCGCACGCGTAACCCGAACCGCAGTTCAGCCCGTTCTCTTCGATGGCCAGTTCAATCGACGGCAGCGGCGTATCCTGCCCCAGCTTCGCCGCCACGAGCTGATCGATCGTCGTGCCGACATGGACACTCCCCTGCTCCGGATGCGAACCGCTCAGAAATACCGCCGCGGATCGCGCATGATCCGCGCCCGCGTCGCTGCCCACGCCGCCCGCCTGCGGATGCGCCAGATTGCTGACCACCACCACACGGTCCCGCAGCTTCTCGAGCGGCTGGAGCGTCTCGGGGAATTCGAAGCCCTTGCCTTCCGCCGCCGGCGTCCACTTGTACATGGTGGCGCCATGCGGCACGTAGATACACGAAAGCCGGCTCTTCGGATTCGCCGCCGTTTCAGCCAGCGCCGTGCCCGCCGGAATCATCGAATCGAGCAGCGGCAGCGCCACCACCGCGCCCGCGCCGCGCAGGAACGACCGCCTCGGCAGATGCTTTCGTGTGATGAAGTTCATGGCTTCTATTCTCCCTCTTTGTCCGCGTCCATCGGTTTCATTTTCATCTGAAACGGCGCACTCGTCACAATGCCGACCACAATCGCCGAGAACCGGTCATCCCTGCGGCCGGCCTGCGCCGTGATCGCACGCACCGTCGGCATGTCGTAATACTTCAGCGCGCGCCCCAGCCCATAGGTCATCAGCTTCTGGGTCAGCGTCGAAACGAACACGTCCGACCGGCTCAGCAGCGCTTCCCGCAGACTCGCGGGACCCGACAGCTTTGTCCCGTCCACCAGCTGCCCGGACGCATCGATCGGCACACCGCCGTCGGTCGCGCGCCATTTTCCGATCAGATCGAAATTCTCCAGCGAAAATCCGATCGGGTCCATAATCTTGTGGCACGACGCGCATACCGGATTCTTACGATGCGCCTCCATCTTCTCGCGCACCGTCGTCGGCGCCTTCGCAGCCGTTCCGTCGTCCGGCAATGCGGGCACATTCGGCGGCGGCAGCGGCGGCGGCGACCCCAGAATGTTTTCCAGCACCCACTTGCCGCGCCCCACCGGGGATGTCCGGTTGGCCACCGACGTCACCAGCAACACACTGCCCTGGCCCAGCAATCCGCGCCGCGCATCATTCGCATCACCCGTCAGCTCGACGCGCCGGAACCGGCTCCCATACACGCCCGGAATCCCGTAAAGCTTCGCCAGCCGCTCATCCACGAACGTATAGTCCGCCGTCAGCAGATCGACCACGCTGCGGTCCTCGCGGATGATGCTCTCAAAGAACATCTCCGTCTCGCGCCGGAACGCCTGCCGCAGATTGTCGTTGAACTCCCGCGAATCCGGCCGCGCGCTCTTCAGTTCCCGCAGGAACAGCCACTGCCCAGCGAAATTCTCGACCAGCGCCTGCGACTTGGGGTCCGCCAGCATTCGTCGCACCTGTCGCGCCAGCACCGCCGGCTCATGCAGCTTATTCTGTTCCGCCAGATTCAGCAGCTCGTCATCGGGAATGCAGCTCCACAAAAAGAACGACAGCCGCGACGCCAGCTCGATATCGCCGATCGCGTAAATCCCGCCCGGCTTCGTCCCGGCCGGTTCCTTCTCGAAGCGGAAAACAAACCACGGATCGATCAGCACCCGTGCCAGCGCCGCTTCAACCCCGCGCTCGAATGTCGCATCATTCCGCGCGCCCTGATAAAAGCTCATCAGCGTTTCGAGATCCTTGTCCGTGGCCGGACGCCGGTACGCGCGCGTTGCCAGCGTTGTCAGAATCTTCTTCGCGCACGCGGTCTCTTCCGACTCCGACGCCGGATGACAAATGAAAATCTTCCGGCGGCTCGGCGTGTCGCCCGCTCCGGTCGATTTCAGCGGACCCGTAATCGCCACGCTCTGCACGCCCGCGTTATTCGCGAATGTCGCGTAGATGTCGTCAACGCCCGCCAGATTCTTCTGCTTCAGCGCCACGCCGATGGTGTGCGGACCCGCCTTCACCTCCGTGCGCAGGTCGGCCGCACCTCTCGTGCCCGTCGGCTTCACGCGCACGCCGTCGATCGCAACTTCGAGATCGGGCAGCGCCGCGCCGGCGCCCACTCCGAGCCCTGAACTCCGCGCGCGGATCTTGAACGTGTACTCCGCATCCAGCGGAAACGTGTAGTGAAACTGAAATCCGCCGCGCGTCCCCAGCGGCAGGCCTTCGATGTGTTCCAGCTGCGATTCGTCACCCGGCACACGGAATGTCGCCGTCATCGGCGAAATCGACGGATCGCCCACCGCAACGCGGCTGATCTTTGTAGCCGCCGACACATACCGCTCGAGAAGCGCGGGTGACACGCCCAGCGCATCAGCGATGTTGTCGAATCCTTCGCTCGAATCGTCGGCGGGCAGCAGCGTCTCGGCGTCCACGTCAACCGCAATCAGATCGCGCACCGCATTCGCGTACTCCGCGCGATTCAGCCGGTGCACGCCAATATTGCCCGGATTGGGCTTCGCGGCGGCCGCGCGATCCAGCGACGCTTCCAGCTTCACCGTGAATGCATCGATTGCGGGCCGATCAGGACGCGTCGCCCCGGCGGGCGGCATCATTCCGGCGCGCAGTTTGCGAACAACCTTTTCCCACTGCTCCGGCTGGCTGCCCACTTGGGCCGGGTCCATTTTGTCGAGCATCAGGCCCGCGGTTTTGAGCTTTTCGTTGTGGCAGCCGACGCAGTACTGATCGAGAAAATGCCGCTCTGGAGTCTGGGCCGTTGCGAACGCGGCGAAAACGAGCAGAGTGACCAAAACGCGGATACAATCCGCGTGTCCGAACCGGACGCGGCTGGCGCCGCGTGTACCTTGAAGAACCATTACTTCGTCGCCACCTGTTTCTGTTGCAATTGCTCAAGCAGCGCGATCGTCGAAGGCTTGCGCTCCGGCGGATTCGTCTCCAGAAACACGCCCTCCGCCCAGTTCATCAGCGTACGGCCCTCTTTGTCTTTCAGATCGATCTGCGCGCCCTTGTCCACCAGCAGCTGCACAATGTCGTCCGACCCGCGGTTCACCGCGCCGAAGATCGCGCGCAGCCCCATCGAGTTCTCCGCATTCACATCCGCGCCATGATCGAGGCATATCTTCACCGCCTCCATCAGCGATTCCTTCGACTCGGTATACGTCTGCCCGCCCATCCAGTTGATGCCCGCCGCGGCCATCAGCGCGGTCGATCCCGCCACCGTCGGGATGTTCGGATCGGCGCCGTGCGCGAGCAACAGCTTCATCACAGTCACGTCGCCCGAGAGCGCCGCACGCAGAAACGGCGTCTGCCCCGTGAAATCCACCCACGACAAATCGCCCAGCCCCATCAGGAATCGCCGCAGCGGAGGAATTTCGGTAGTGCGCGCATTCACATCCGCACCGCGCGCCACGATCGCCTGAATCAGACTCAGCACCTTCTCGCGATCCACGCCGATTCGACCCGAGCGACCGGTCTCCAGATTGCGCATCTCGACCGCTTCCCACAGCGGCGTGCGTCCCCAGTTGTCGCGCTCCGTTACATCCGCACCGCGCTCCAGCAGAAACTGTGCGAGTTCCATATGGTTATTCGTGATCGCCATCGCAAACGGCGAAATTTTATTCACGTCGTCGCGCTTCAGGTCCGCGCCCGCCGCCAGCAGCATCTGCACGATATTCAGCCGACCGTCGCGCGAGGCATACGACAGCGCCGTCATGCCCCCGGGAGTCGCTTCCTGATAGCCGCGATCCGGCCATCCGCCGCGCACGATGCCCGCGCCATGCGAGCCGCCGCCCGCATTCGGCGCGCGCTTCGCCGGAGTCCTGCCCACGCGCGTCGCCGCATCCACATCCGCGCCGCGATCGATGAGCAGCTTCACAACGTCCGCACGATTCGCCCGCACCGCGACCATCAGCGCCGTCTCGGCCTCCGGATCTTTCGCATTGACCGTCGCACCAGCATCGATCAAGGCCTTCACCGACTCGACATTCCCCATGCGCGCCGCAATCATAAGCACGGTTTCGCCCGCGAAATCGGCGGTATTGGAATCCGCGCCGGCCGTCAAAAGCCTGCGAACCAGCGCCGGATTCGCATTCGCGCACGCGAGCGCCAGCGGCGTGACGCCGTCGGGGTCCTTCGCCGTGACATTGGCCTTCGCGCCAATCAGCGCATCGGCCATTTCCGCGTCATCCGCCCGCACCGCCCAGTGCAATGCCGTCGTGCCATCGGACAAAGCGCCATTGACGTCCGCGCCATCCTTAATAAGGTTGCGAACCGCGGCCTTGTCGCCATCCAGCGCCGCCGCGGCGACGCGCGAATCACCCGCCCAGGCAGACACCGCCGACATCCCGAAAAGCAGCACGAATCCAGCACTTAGCAGCTTCGACATAGGGTTGGAATCGAGGTTATCAAACGGCTTGATCGGGTGCAATCCGTGGGGGCGCATCCGTGGGGGCGCTCTGTGGAGGCTCAAAGAAAAAACGAAGCCAATTGGGGCCGACCGTTTTTATGCGGACAACCGGCGACCAAGCCGCTCGGCTTTATTTTCAACCATATGGCCGGGCTCGTTCGGCAAAATTATGATTTTTCTCTAAACCGATCCGGCGCAAGACCGGGGACGATATTCGGTTGGCAAAGAGTTGGTGCTGCGAGAACAGTATGCACCCGTGGCGTCGGGCTCGACGGCCGAAATGCTGTAAGTGGCCGAAGGCTCGATACGAAAACTTCGGAAATTGTTGTCATCGCAAGGAGGACCGCGCCATGATTTCCTGAACCACAGTCGTCTTGGCATCGGCGTAATCCTGGACATCACTCCACATCTTCTGTGCGAGGCTCTGCTTGGTTTGCGTATACGATTCGCGATCGGCAACGCTGCCCCGCAGCCAGTCGCGGAACCTCGGCATGCGCCCGATCTCCTCGCAACCCGGCGAAAACACGTGCAGGTTCACTTCTGGATCAGTACCCTTGAACATCCGATGCTCGTACCAGTCGGGCTCGCGAATCAACAAGCGGTGACCCGACGCCTCCATTGCAGGCGCGTAGCTGGCTTCGTTGGCAGATTCAGCAACCCGCCAGAACGATGTCGATCACCGGCTTCGCCGCAAGTCCTGGCACAGCCGTCGAACCCACATGCTCAAGGCACACGGCACGATTACCGAGCGCACGCCGGATTCCCTCTGCTTGCTGTTCATACAACACAGGCCACCGCGGATCGTAAGACACAACGGATATCGGAGCGGCCAACGACCGCATCCGCCCCACAAGGGGGTCGTCCATCTTCACCACAGGGCCACCCTATTCTGCGCGCCTGTCTCACTCAGTACTACTTTGCCGCCCTGCCCTACAAAGCTGCCTATGTCAGCGAGGTTGGTGTCAGAGTTAGCAAACACTACATAGTGGCCCTTCCCCGAAGCGATCGCATCGCGGCTATACTTCGCGTCGCACGGCGTATACTCTCCCGTCGTACCGTCGCGCCACTTTTTTCGGCAGATCAGCCGACTGCCATCTGAGTCAACAAGCCAAGCTGAACTGTAGGGAGGATTTGGCCCGCCTTCTTCCGAGATGATCACTCCCACGACAAAGGCGACCTGAAATTCGCCGGCGATGAGTTGAATATCTGTCAAAACGCGAGGATCGTGGTCCGAGTCCCCGTTGGCCTTGTAATACTTCCTGATGTTGAACGCCTCCGGCAGTACTATCAGGGAGTCCTCGATAGACTCTTTGGCCTTCTCCCGGTCAAGGGATCGGCGAAGTTCTCCTAATGGGTCAGCGTGGTTCTGAACGAAATGGAAGAAGCCTCGCTTGCGAAAGCTCATCTTGACGACCCTATCCCCAAAGCATCCGGCTCAGAAACCACCGCTCGTCAAAGTGGAAGATGCCACTCCTGGTTGACCAACTCATCCGCCTCCGACGCCTCCCATATGAGGAGGAGGTCTTCAATCGCAGCTCCGATGGCCAGGTCCTGCGGCACAAGAATCAGCCCGGGGCATACCCGCGCAGTCACAAACCTCTGAAAATGCGCCGACATGGTCCTGATGTCGTGAGTAACGAGCACCCGGCCAAGCTCTGCGCCGATGGCAAGAACTTCGGGGTCGTCCGCGCCGTCGCGTATGCTTTGTGTTGGCAATTGGAAATCGATCTGTGGCTCGCGCAGCAACAGGCCCGACACGATTTTGCGGTTGAAATTCGCATCGGCGAGAAAACAAATCTTCAAACAGGCTTCAGTGCCGGTCTCTCCTTACGCTCGCGAAGTCGCTGGGCCAGTCGCGGTGGCAACTCCGGATTCTTGAACTCGGCCCAGAGCCGTTCCTGCTCCCTCAGATACGCCTCCACCTTTTCCGTGTTCTCCAGATAGAACGTGATCGCCCCGTAGATCCGCACCAGCGGACCCGCCAGCGGAAACGACTCCAGAATCGACTCCGGCGATTCTCCGTCCTTGAACGCGAAAATGATACTGTCCAGACTGATTCTGGTCCCAACGATGTAATACGCGCCGTCGCGCTCTTCCACGTAGTCCTGCACGGTGGGCTGCCTCTCTGTTTCCTCTTCGCGCACAATGGACTCTTCAGCCTCTGCGCTTCTTTCAGTTTACGAGAGCTTTCGCATCTCCGTGCACCACCTTCCCCTGCACGATCGTCAGCACCGACCGGATCTTCTTGATCCCGTCATCCGGCACCTTCTTCGCATCGAGGAAATCCTCGCTCAGCACCGCAACGTCCGCCAGCTTCCCCGGCTCGATCGTCCCCAGCGTGTCTTCCTCGTGCGTGAACCAGCCGTTCTCCGCCGTATAAAGCCGCAATGCCTCTTCGCGCGTGAGCTGCTGCTTATCGTTGATCAGCTCGCCGGCCGCATTCTTCCCGGTCACCATGTAGTAAATCTCCAGCCACGGATCGAACACCGAAACCGCCGCCGCATCCGACCCCGCGCCCACATGAATCCCGCTGTCCATAATCGTGCGGAACGGCGGACCGCCATTCGCCGGCGTGCCCGACAGATACAGCCAGCCATGCACTGCCACGCCCGCGCCAATCGCCTTCAGCCGGTTCAGCGTCTCGATGTCAATCTTCGGCACATGCCCGACCGCCCAATGCAGCCCCGCGATCGGCGTTACGGCGTTCACCTTCTCGAACGTGCTCGTCGTGAATTTTTCTTCGTTGAGCGACAGCGTGTGCTGCTGAAACGCCCATCCCTTCTGCGCGACAAGCTTCAGCGCAGTTTCGTAATTCGCCGGTGTGGCGCCTCCGCGGAAATTCCACGCGGCCGCGAATTCCCCGATGCCGGATATCTTCAGCATGTCGTCGCCGAAATCGGGAAATGAATTCAGCAGCCGCCGTTTCAGCAGCGGAACATCAGCCCGCGTATCCTGACTCAGAAAAAAGATACGCAGCCGGTGCGTCATTTTGCCTTCGCGGTGCAGTGCGAGAAACGCATCGTACATCGTCCAGGGATTCAGACTCTCCACTGTGTCCGCCGCCGACGCATCTTCCAGATCGGGCGACCCGGGCAGCGCAAACGCGCCCATATCGGAACTCGTGGTCACGCCAAAGCTGTCGAGATAAGCCATCGCGTCCATCGTGCCGCGCTTCATGTCGTCGAAAGTCTGTGCCGCGCGCAGCAGATTCAGCGCGGCTGGAAACGACCGATTCGCAATCACCCCCGCCGGGCTCACCTCAATGCCTTTCGACTCGAAGAAAGCCTTGCCCCGGCTGTTCGTCACCGTACCCCCGCCGTTCATCAGATATGGATGATCCGGCAGCGCGGCATCCAGTTCCTGCAGCGTCGGCAGCCGCTTCTCGGCGAATTGTTTGACGTTATAGTCGCCCAGCGTCGTGATAAACGCCCCGGCCGGCACGGTCCGCGCGCGTTCCCGCAGAATGGCCTGTACATCCGCAATCGACGCCGCCGTCTCGATCCGCACGTCGTATCCCGGCCGCATCCCCAGCAGCACAATGTGATTGTGATTGTCGATCAGGCCCGGCACCGCCGTGCGTCCATGCAGGTCGATCGTCTTCGTACACGGACTCAGCCGCAGGTTCGCAGCCTTCCCCACCGCCTCGAAGCGCCCATTCTGAATCGTGACTTCGCGCACCACGGTATTCTTCCGGTCCATCGTGACGATGTGGCCGTTCACCAGCCGCAGATCGCGCGCGTTGTCGCAGGGCGCACCGAAGGCTGCCGCCGCCAGCACAACCAGCAGCAGCAATTTCATTTCAGGTGGCCTTCAGTCAGATCGCGGTTATTCTCTTCGCACGAATACTCAATCAGTTCCTGACCGTGCGGCATGCGCCAGTAGGTCCGCGTGTTTTTCCACGGCCGCGTGTAATACTTCGGATCGTTGACCGTCACCTCATAGTTCATGTGATCGGCGTCGGTCAGCGTGAGCCGCTGGATGACATGCAGTTGATCTGAAAGCGGATGCCCCAGCGTGTCGAGCCGCGTCTTGCCGTTGAATCCCACCGTGTCTACGACGAGCGTGTCGCCGTCCCATTTGCCGATCGAGTGCCCGAACCACGTCGGATCGAGATCCTTCGGATGCGGCCGGCCATCCATATAAACCACATTGAACCACGTGTTCTGTTCGAACAGGAACGCGAGGTAATCCGGATTCTGCATGATCTGAACCGGATACCCGCCGACATTCATCGACCGCAGCAGCCCGAACGGCAGGCAGTGGCCGGTGTAGTCGAACTTCGAGACGTCGTAGTTCTTGAAGTTGTCGGCCCCGGCCGGTGTGTAAGGCAGTGGACCCGCGCCCTTCTGATTCGCGCCGTCTTTCGACATGTCCGGCACGTAAGGGTGCTGCCACACGCCCTGCAGGTTGGGATGGCCATCCGGCATGCGCGGGATTGCGGTGTTCTTCTGTGCGAAAGCGGCGGATGCCGCGATGAGCACAACAGGAACGACGAGCAGGGATAGTTTCATACTTTGGATTCCAGGCGAAGCATATACCGCGGCTCCGCCCGTGGTCAAGCGGCGTTCTGTATCGTGTCAGCAGCCCATGGCAAAAACCGCTCCTTCGCAGTCGCGGCTCTGTAACGCACTTGCACTTACTGAGCCGCGCGCGCAAGCAAGCGGTGTTTTCGGACTTCTGCCGCGGGTCAGGGCTGCCGGCTTGCCGGCGGTGCGATGCCGTTCAGCCGCGCGTACACAACCAGCTGTCCGTAGGTGTCCTGCGAATGCGTCATCAGAAAATGCAGCACTCTCTGGCGGCACTCTCCAGCGGCACCATCGCATTGACGGCGCTTTCGGGCCAAATGTAAATCAGCCGCGCGCCTTCTTCGAACCAGGAGTTGCGGGAGGTGTCTTATGCCACTGGCCGGTCCCTTTTCAGCCATACCGGATCGGGCTGCGAAACCCATGCCACCACTTCACCTGTTTTCTCCGGATGGTGCAGGCGCAGGGCAACGTCGCTTTCGGCGATGACACCCACCACTCGCCCGGACCGATCGGTCGCGAACACGCGCCGGATACGCCACTTCTCCATCAGAGCGATTGCCGTTTCGTACCCCTCGTCCGGGGAGCATTGAACGGCCGGCTTAGACATAACAGCTTTCACCGCGATCGAGGAGGGATCGAGTCCCCGGGCGACGACCCGAAGGGCCAGATCGCGATCGGTAACCACGCCGACAAGCTTCTTGCCCGCGCGGTCCCCGACCACCGGCAGCACGCCGATGTCGTGCCTCTTCATCAGGCGCGCCGCTTGGGCCGTGGTATCCGTCGTCACGCAGCAGAACGGATCTTTCGTCATGATGTCGCGGCATTTTTCCGGCGTAACCGGGCGATAGAAAAACTCCGATTCTCCGTGATCCTCGTAACCTGCCGCTCCCCGCGATCCCTGCCCCCACGAAGCCATCCCGACGATCGGCGCGTCTCCGTGCGGCTGCGGGCCGGACACCCGGTATACACCCGATCTTCCGACCACATCTTTTCTTCCGGCTCCGCCGCCGGGCATCCCGCTTTCACGTTTATCGAATGCTTTGGATTTTGCCATACCCGTTCGAGTGCAAGCGCTTCTCCAGAGTGCGGAGGTGTCAGAACATCCACTGGCCCCGTGCGTGCCCCTTAATTGGCAGAGTCAGGAGTCGCTTATGAAGGTCCGCGACCTGATGACAAAAAGCGCAGCCAGCTGCCGTCCCGAGACCAATCTGGCGGCCGCCGGGGCATTGCTGTGGGAAACCGACTGTGGCGTGCTGCCCATCGTCGATGAACACAGAAAAGTGATCGGGATGATTACGGACCGCGACGTGTGTATCGCTCTGACGACGAGCGACCGCCATGCTTCATCCCTGAAGGTCGCCGACGCAGCCGTTTTGCACCCAGTCGTTTGCGCATCCGACGCCGATGTCGGGTCGGCGCTCAAAACCATGCGGACGCACCGGGTTTATCGCCTTCCCGTCGTGAACAAGGCCGGCTTGCTGGAGGGTATCGTGTCGATTAACGATATCGCGCTGCACGCGCAGAAGCCGGCTGGCAGAAAACCGCCGGATGTCTCCTACGAAGATGTGATCGAGACTCTGCAGGCCATCTGCACACGCCGGACCGCCGTGAAACCTTCGGCTGCCGCAGCCCGGCACTCTAATTCTGTCTCTCGTTCCGCGCCGCGGGCCGGGGTAGCCGAAGACTGAACACGGAGCCGCGCCCCTCCTCGGATTCCACCCAGACCTCGCCGCCGTGGGCTTCCGCTACTTTTCGCACCAGCGCAAGGCCGATCCCGCTGCCCGGTATCTCCTGCCCGTGCAGCCGGCGGAATACCTGAAAAATCTTGTCCCGGTGTTCAGGCGCGATTCCGACGCCGTTGTCGCTCACAGAGAAAACCCATGCGCCATCTTCCGGCCTCGCCGAGATATGTACCTCCGGCGCGACTCCCGGTCTTCGGTATTTGATGGCGTTGCTGATGAGGTTCTGAAATACCTGTTCCAGCTGCGGCGATGCGACGATGCCGGGCAGGCTGTCGCAGGTAATGGAAGCGCTGCTCTCGCGGATCACGGAATCGAGGCTGTCAAGGACGCGTTGGATCATCTGCCCGCTGTCCACGTCCTGCATGGCCGGTTTGTCTGTGGACGCCAGTGAATACTGAAGCAGGCCGTCGAGGAAGAGCCGCATCTTTTCCGCCCCGTCCACGATGAACTCAAGCGCAGTCGCACTCTCCGGCCTGTCCTGCAGCTGGCGCTGCAGCAACTGGGAATAAGCCGTCATGGTGCGCAATGGCTCGTTCAGATCGTGCCCCACGCGGTGCGCAAACCAGCGGAGTTCTTCGATGGAGCGGAGCATCCCTTCTTCCGCGCGGCGCGCCCGAAGAAACGCCCTGACGGTTGCCAGCAGCACCGCCGGATCCACGGGTTCGACCAGATAGCCGTCGGCGCCGGAATCGAGGCCGTTGACCTGGTGCTGCGCGAGCACGGAGGACGCCGAGATATGGAGAATCGTCAAGGCCGAGGTCTGGGGGTTGTCCCGGATCCGCCGGCAGACCTCGAATCCGCTCATGTCGGGCAGATTGACGTCGAGTAGTACCAGATCCGGTTCATGCAGAGCAATCGCATCCAGAGTCTCCTGTCCGCTGCCGGCCTCGATAATCCGGTATCCCGGCTGCCGCAGAAGCCTGGTCCGGGCGTAGCGGCCAGGGGCGTAATCGTCCACGTTGAGAATCACGCAGTCGCCAGGGGTAACTTCAATCATGGAGAAGTATTCTTAAGAAGCGATTCTGAGGATACGACGCACCGCGTCGCCGGTTGCCGTCTCGCTCAGTGTTTCCTTGCCGATGAGAGCGGCACACCTTTCCGCCAGGCAGTCTCTCTCATATGGTGTCAGAACCCGTGATGTGATGACAGCAACCGGAATGGTGTTCGTCTCGGGCCGGCGTTTCAGCTCATCGAGGACTTCGAAACCGGTCATGCCCGGCATGCTGAGGTCGAGCAGAATCAGATCGGGGCGGACAGCGCTGGCGCGCCCGACGCCTGCAAGGCCGCCGCTTTCTTCGGACACCCTGACAGGCACGTTTCGCAGATGCTGGCGGATGACATACCGGTCGGCCTCGCTGTCGTCGATGATCAGGACGCGCGGCAGAACGGGCTCGGATGCGAAGTGGTTGAGATGGCGCAGCAGATCGGCGCGCACCACAGGCTTGACGAGGTACGCATCCGCGCCCAGATGGAAGCCTTTGGCCTGGTCCTCCACGATGCTGGCGATGATGACGGGGATGTGCCGCGTGCGCGGACCCGCTTTCAGTTCAGCCAGTAAGCTCCAGGTTTCCTCCGAACGCAGAACGATGTCCAGAACGATGGCGCAGGGTTCGGCGGTTTCGAGGATCTTCTTTGCTTCACGCGTGGTGGAAGCATGGAGCAGCTGGTAACCGGAATCCCGCAGGAAGGTGCGGTAGGCCAACACAGTGTCACGGTCGTTTTCCACAAACAGAACAGCCTTTGACGAGGCGTCCGTGAGGACTTCGCCACGCGCCGGCGCTTCGGGCTGTACAGGACCGCGGTAGAGGCGCGGCACACGTACCGTGAAAGTCGATCCAACACCCGGCTCGCTGCGGACCTCCACGCCACCCCCCAGAAAATTCGCCAGTTTTCGCGAGAGCGGAAGACCGAGGCCGGTGCCCTTGACCTGGCGCTGAATCGGATGATCGATCTGCACGAAATCCTGGAAAATCAGCTCCTGGTCTGCGGGCGCGATGCCGATGCCGGTGTCGGAGACAGAGAAGCGGACCTCATCCTGGTCCGGTCAGTGCGGCGGAGACGCGAACTTCGCCGCGTTCGGTGAATTTCAGGGCATTGGAAATGAAGTTCCGCAGGATCTGCGAGATCTTGCCTTCATCGGAATAGAGCGGCGGGATGTGGCCGGCGTCTTCGAAGACCAGATCGACGGAGTGATTCAGCAGCAGCGGGCGCAGCATGCCGCGCAGCGCGGCGAACAGATTGGTCGACTTCGAATTCCACCGGCCGGGCTTCCAGTTTGCCGGCCTCGACCTTGGCCAGATCGAGCAGATCGTTGACCAGTTCCAGCAGATCCTGCGCCGCGCGCCGGATGTAATCCACCTGCTGCGCCTGTTCCGGCGTCAGCGGCGCCGTCGGCAGCGGTCGCAGCAGCAGGCCGGTGAGGGCCAGGATGGAGTTCAGCGGAGAGCGGAACTCATGGCTCATGTTGGAGAGGAACTTCGACTTCAGCTCGTCGGCGCGGCGCAGGTGGTCGGCCTTTTCGTCCAGTTCCGCATAGAGCGCCACCACGCCGCGATTGGTGTCTTCGAGTTCGCGGTTGACGGCGAGTCAGTTCCTGCCTGCCGGGTGCGGATTTCTTCGAGCGCGCGGAGCAGTTCCTGGTTCTGATGCTGCAGTTCCTGAAAGGCATCCTGCGGGCGTTCGGCGGCCAGGCGCCCGCGATGCGGGCGAGATCTCGGCATCGCGTGACGAGCGGGGCGCGCTTGGGAAGCAACTTCTTCAGCCAGACGTCGTGCCGCCGCCCGGCGCGGATTCGATCTGAAATTGGTCCATCAGCCGCCGCGCGCCGATGATCCCGAGGCCCATGCCGGTCTGAGACTGGTAGCGGCCCTCCAGAATTGTCATCGAGATTCGCGAATCCCGGGTCCGCGGTCGGCGACTTGGACGATGAACAACTGCGGCGCGCGTACGGCCTTCCACCAGGTACTCCACGCGGCCGCCGCCCGCGTAGTTGAAAGCGTTGCGCGCGATTTCGGAGACGGCGGTGGAGATGCGCGTCTGGTCCTGCGGCATCGAATCCGAGCAGCCGGGCGATCTGCCGCGCCCGCTGCCGCGCAGTGACGGTATCGTGTTCGTAGATGGATCGTCGACGGAAAGAATGGGGAGACTCATACGGATTACGCGGCCTTCGCGACCACGACCGTGGCATCGTCGTGCCGCCGCGAAAAATCCCGATAGAGCACGCCGGCGATCAGAGCTGGGATCGCGCAGCGCCAGGCCCGGGTGCGTATCGAGGCTGGTGTCGGTGAGTAGCCCGTCCGAATGCATCACCAGAATGCCGTCGTCGGGCCATGGATAGCTGAATTCGCGGATATGCGCAGTGCTGTGACCCGCGGTGCCGTTGACGGAGACCAGATGCTGGCTCGTCGCGCGGGCCGCGCGTAGATTTGCGCCGCCAACATTGCCCAGGCCGGCGAAGATGACGTTGCCGCGCATCCGGTCGATCCGGGCCACCGCAACGGCGGCGCCGCGGGAACTGCGCAGCGCCTGATGCGCGATGCTCCACCAAAGCTCCGGGCGGAAGATCCGGGTGAGCATGCAGACATGCGCACGGCTTCCATGCGACGCGGCTTCGGTAGCCGTGGCCCAGCCCGTCGGCGACCAGAATGGTGGAGTCGGTCTCCGTCTGCTCCACTCCCCAGGAGTCGCCGCAGACCTCCTGTCCGGGCTTGCACACATTGACCGCGCCGATGCGCAGCCGGCGATTCGCCGGATGTGCTCGGCCGCCGCGGCGACTCGCCAGCGCGCGAGTACGGCGGTGCCGCGCCCGGGCGCGGAATAAAAATCCGAGCGTCGGCGAGAGCCGCACGATCGCGCCCAGGCCGTTGCCCGGCGAACTGCCCGTGCTGTATCCGTCCGCGCAGACATGCTCAGATTGGCGCATGCCCGGGCCCCGGTCGAGCGCCAGGAGTTCCAGCTCGGACGATCGGGATCCCTCACTGACGCTGCAGCAGGATCTCGCCTCTGCCCGCGTGCTTCAGAATGTTAGTGCAGGCCTCGGTAACCACGATCGCGACCTGCTCGGCGCCGACTTCATCGAAACCCGATCGCGGCCATGTCGCGCGCGACCGCGGCGCGCCTCCGCCGTCTGGCTTGCTTCTTCGATCGCGATCCGAACGGATAGTCCGGCATTTCACTTCCACCTCAGGATCGATACCTGGTGCCTTCGCCGGGCTTGCGACGAAATTTCGAATTCATGAGAGAGCCGCTTGGCGCCGCCCAGGCCAAGGCCCATGCCGTTGCCGGACGTAAAGCCGTCGGTCAGCGCCTGCTCGATATCGGCGAATACCCGGTCCCTGATCTTCGAAAATCAGCCGGATACCGGTTCTGCGTTCGTTTCGGATCACTTCGAGCTGCACGGTGCCGCCCCCGCCGTAATCGAGCGTGTTGCGCGCCAGTTCGCTGGCGGCCGTGACGAACTTGGTCTGATCCACCAGCCCGAAGCCCAAGCGCGACGGCTTTCTTCCGCACCGCCTGGCGCACCAAGACGATGTCTTCGGATGACCGAATCTCCATGAGCTTCAGAATTCAGAACCTGCATCGCCATCGTCTCCTCTGCTTCGGCCAACGCGACTCGAGGGCGGCCATGCCCTTTTCCACGTCGAGCGCGGTGCGGATCCCTTGCAGCGAAAGCCCCAGTTCCACCAGCGTAATCGCCACCGAAGGCTGCATGCCCACCACCACCGTCTGCGGCATCCAGCAGGCGCGCCATGGCCGCGATGGTGCCGAGCATCGTGCCGATAAACGAATCGACCATTTCCAGCGCGGAAATATCGATCAGCACGCCGCGCGCCCGATGCTTGACGATCTGTGCGGTCAGATCGTCCTGCAGAGTCAGCGCGAGGCGGTCGTGCATGTCCACCTGAATGGTGACGAGCAGAAACTCGCCCATCTTCAGAATCGGAATTCGTTCCATCGGTCTATCTCGCCTCGGCTGACCGGCTTGCCTCTCGCGCTGCTCGCGCCACGAAACCGTGGCCGCTCCGCCGCAGCGCTACCGCGAAGGCGTCCGCCAGCGTGGCCTTGGTGGTGACGTCGGTGAGATCCACGCCGAGATGGATGATCGTCTGGGCGATCTGCGGGCGGATTCCGCTGATCAGGCAGTCCGCGCCCATCAGCCGCGCCGCGGCGACCGTCTTCAGCAGATGCTGCGCGACCAGCGTGTCCACTACCGGCACGCCGGTGATATCGATAATGGCGAAATCCGAACGCGTCTGCACGATCGCCTCGAGAAGGTTCTGCATCACGACCTGCGTGCGCGCGCTATCCAGCGTGCCGATCAGCGGCAGCGCCAGAATGTTCTCCCAAAGGCGCACCACCGGGGTGGAAAGTTCCAGCAGCTCCTGCTGCTGGCGCGAAATCACTTCTTCGCGCGTTTTCTGAAAAGCCTCCATCGTGTAGAGACCGAGTTTGATCGACCAGCGACGTCAGCTGGCGAATGGCTGCGAGAAAGGCCGGAGGGTCTTTGCTGAGTTCATCCTGAACCGCGGCGAAGAATGGCTCTTTCAGGGAGAAGATAAAGGTTGCTGTTTCGCTCGGGGTATAGCCGCCCTTCGCGCGACGGGCCGAGATGTCGTCCAGCAGATCGCGCATGGTTCAACCAGCCGGGACTGCTGATGTCCTCCAGTTGCTCATTTTCGGACGCCGATTTCAGCGCGCCCATAAATTCCCTGGCTTCCCGCGTGACTTCGTGCTTTTCAGCTCCGGACGTTCTCCTGACGGATTTGGCGAGGTTGTCCAGCCATTGGTTCATGATCTCTTGTTCCCTGCGGGAAATAACCTGACTAATCGAATTCGCAATAGCTGGCACTTGGGGACTCCTCGGAGGGCAGGTGGCGTGTCAAAAGTACAGGCCGATTATAGCGAAGCCCGGAAAAACAAACAGCCGGATTTGTGAGGTCTATGACGTTTAATTGGCCCCGGAAGGTCAAGGCTGAACTCACCCGGCGAGTGTCATACTTAACAAACGCTATGGGAGACGACTCATGCATAAGACCATCCTTGCCGCAGCCGCAGGGCTTGTCACAACTGCCGGTCTGGGCCTCGCGCAAACCGCCCGGCATCACTCGCGGGATGATCGAGCGGGCGTTGCCTCGCGAAGGCGCGCCGCTCGCCGGACCTTATAAGGTAACGTCCGAACCCGCGTTCGGCTCGCCGGGCCATCTCGTCTTCCGCCCGGCCACGCTACCGCTGGAGGGCGCGAAGTCGCGACAGGCCACCGCCGACGATCTGCGCGCCGCAATTGACTGGGCCGGGAAAGAAAACGAGCGCGCCGGCTCGCCGCTCCAGGGCAAAATCGCCATGGACAAAGTCGCGGTCATGGGCCACTCCTGCGGCGGATTTCTCTCCATCGCGCTTGGCGCCGATCCGCGCGTCAGAACCATCGGCGTGTTCAATTCAGGTGTCCAGAAAGCACCGTCGCCCTATCCCACCGCGGACGCTCTGCCCAAACTGCACGGACCCGTACTGCTCGTCAACGGCGGCGAACCCGACCTCGTGATGGCCACGTCGGCGGCGACGTTCGACCTGATCAGCCACGTGCCGGACTGCGGCCTGTGCACTAATGCGAACTGGGACACGCGTTCGAAAGGAATCAACTGATGAAGTCCGTGATCGCTCTAGGACGGTAAATCGCAGCGTCTGCGCGGTTGGTGTTGTCTCCGCGCAGAGTCCGTCGTCTTCGTTTCCGCGCGGCAGCAGCCTGCAGAACTGGCAGAATCCCGGGATGAAGAACGTGATCGCCAAGTGCAAGGTGGCGCCGAAGCCTTTCCGGATTCCCATCGTCCCATCGGCGAAGACCAACGCCGCGCCGCCGGAACCTGTCCTGCCGGCCACGACAGCAATTCCCGGCGTGCTGGCAGCGGGGCAGTCGTGGAAGGTCGTCTGGTCCTGGCAGGGGAACAATGTCGACGGCCCCATCGCCGGCGACAACGGCACGGTGTTGTTCGCAAACAATGATGCGAGCAACGTCATGCAGATGGACCCGTCGACCGGCCTCGCAAAGATCGTCTATCGCGACACGAACAGCGGCGGCGCGGTCTCGCGCAGTAAGAACGGCGCGCTGTTCGTCGCCGAACGCGGGCTCGGTTCGGCCATCGAACAGCTGGCGCCACAGCGGAAGATGCTGGCGAACTCATTTAACGGCGAGCCCCTCGAATGCGTGGGCGGCGTTATGAACGATTTGATGGCCGACGCGCGCGGCGGCGTCTATTTCTCGGTCACCGGCGCAGCCGGCAGCGGCGTGTTCTACGCGGACCCGAAAGGGGTGGTCTCGCAGTATGGGAAGGATGTTCCGCTCGCCAACGGCATCATTCTGAGCCCGGACGAGCAGACGCTCTACGTAACGAACGGAGCCGTGGTGTACGCGTTCGATGTCAAGGCGGACGGCTCGCTCGCCAATCAGCGCGAGTTCGGCAGACTGAAGGGCGGCGATGGCGGCGACGGTTCGGCCGTCGATCAGCAGGGCCGCGTGTATGTTGCGACGGGCAAGTCGGTGGACGTTTTCGCGCCCGACGGTAAGTTCCTCGGCACCATCCCGGGGCCACAGGGCCTGCACGGCACGTTTTTCGGCGGCCGCGACAGGAAGATGCTTTTCGGCATCGTGTTTTACGGCGGATGGGGCACGCCGAGCGCACGCAACAAAATCATCGCCATTCCGACGATCGCGCAGGGTTATACGGGCAGAGCGAAGTAATCAGTCAGTGGTCAGGCGACCGAGGCCAGTCCGTTCGTCTGTTGGTCCAGTTGCTGAAGCAAGCGCTGGATCGCTTTGACTTCGCGTTGTTCAAAATACGGCTCGCCGCATTTTCCGCACACCCATGCCGGCACAGAATCGAGCGAGAGGTGGTAACTTTTGCGGTTGACGTGGAACGGCGCCCGCGTGCGCATCATTTTCCGCCCGCAATGGATGCACGTCATGCTTTTCTCCTGGTACGGAAACCCGGTTGCCATTCGCTTTTGGTCACGCGGGATGCCGGACTGTTCGCGACATTCGGAGCTGCGTTCGCACGCTGCGGCGAGCTTCATTCGTGTCTTCCGCGGTGAAGCGCCCGTGTTGTTTTTCCCACAGGGCCACTTTCGCCAAACCAGCCCGGCGTTGCAATGCCTTCCGCGCAAGTTTCGGCGACGGGTTATCGCGCGGCATAGAAGCACCCTCCACCAGAGTAGGATACCCTTTCCCCCTGCAAATCAAACGTTCAGAATCCCGAAGCACCGCTCCAGGTCCTTCACCGAATCGTTACCCGGCGAAGGCCGCCACTCATGGGCCACAAATCCGGTGTAAGGGAGATCGGCGATCACGCCGGCGATGAAACGGAAGTTGAGTTCCTGTTTGTCGTCGATTTCCTGGCGGGTGGGCACGCCCGCGACGTGGATGTGGCAGATGTGGTCAATGTTCTCGCGCAGCGTCCGCGTGATGTCGCCATCCATGATCTGCGCGTGGTAGATGTCATACAGGATTTTCACGCGCGGTGAATTGACGCGCTTGCACACATCCAGACCCCATGCCACATGATCGAAGACCTGATCGGTACGCTGGTCGGCGGCGATCTTGGAGTTCGTGATTTCCATGCAGACGTTGACGCCCTTTTGCTCGGCATAGCCCTTCACGCGGCTCAGTATCGCGACCGCATTATCCGCGCCTTCTTCCCGCGACATACCCCGCCGTTCGCCGGGGATCGCAATCAGAACCGAGCATCCGCTGCGAACGCACATGTCGATGCCGGCATGCGTGGCCTCTTCAATCTTGTCGTGGAGTTCTTTGCGGATCAGACCATCCTTGAAGCTGGTTCCCGTGCCGACCATCATGCCGGGCGCCAGGCCATTCTGCGTAAGGATCGGCACTTGCTTTTCATTGGGCAGATCCACGCCCTTGAAACCGATGCGCGCGAGAATCTTGCACCTCTCCTCGAACGAGGTCACGTCGAGCCTGTCCAGACAGAAGCCATCACGCTTTGCCTGATGCGCCCACCGCCGGTTGCCGGAGTCTGCGCGGACACTTTGCCGACAGCCGCGGCAACCAGGGGCACAGCCGCGCCCGTTAAGAATGTTCTTCGTTCCATCGGCGCAAATATATCACGCCGGGACAGCAGGCAATCGGCCTCGAGCAGGAAACGCATGACGTTGGCATGACGCGGACGTGCGCGGCCCTGGGTGGCTTTCAGATAGCGGCGGGCCAGCGGACGCAGCCAGCGCCATTCGCGGCCGAGCGTGCGCGCCGCGCGCCCCACCGCATGTTCCACGCTCTGCTCGCCCGCGGCAAGAGATCGGGCCAGAACGCGCACGAGCGACGGATTAGGCATGGGATGACAGGCCGGAGCGGAAAATCAGCGGCGAAGCTCCAACATTCTCACTCTGCGTGAGCATTACTGCGTGGAGCGCAGCGTCGCTCACGCGACGAAATACCAGCTATTCGAATTTCCCCGGGGTAACCCCGGAGAGGCTCAGATCGAACCCGAAGGCTCAACCGCGGCCAGGCTTGGAACACTCCGCCGCCGAGGGCAATCATAGCAAGAGCGCACAGGCCGAAGGGTCCGTTGTGCGCGGGATGAAAATTGTGTTCAGTTCGAAAGCAGCACCTTCATCACGCCTTTTTGTGCAGCGCGGTCAAACGCCGCGGGTGCGCTCGCAAGTGGCAGGCGTTCGGAGATCATCGAACTCACGTCCACCGCCCCCAGTTGCAGCAGTTCGAGCGCCGGTTCGAAACGGCCGCAGCGCGAGCCCACAAGCGTGATCTCGTTCACGATCACCGGCGCCGTGTCGAGCGGAATCTCGCCGTGCACAGTCGACTTCAGAATGATCGTGCCGCGCGGCTCGACCATTTTTATCGCCGCGTGCAGTCCCGCCTGCGAGCCGGTCGCGTCCACCACCCACTGATACGCGGACTCCGGCAGATGCGCGCCGCGAATCTCCGTGGTGACACCGGCATTCGCCGCGATCTTCAGCTTCTCCGCGTGTCGTCCGAACTGGTGCACCCGCAGCCCGTT
Organism: Terriglobia bacterium; assembly: GCA_963832905.1. GTDB lineage: Bacteria > Acidobacteriota > Terriglobia > Bryobacterales > Bryobacteraceae > BOG-234. Next base: position 156,088 of record CAWHVO010000006.1, read on the forward strand.
AGCCTGAAGCACCTGCGCGACCAGCAGCCCGAGCTTGCCATCGCCGAGCACCGCGACCGCGCTGCCGCACGGTATCTGCACCTGATCCAGAATCTCGCAGGCGGCGGCGAGCGGCTCAGCGAACACGGCGATCTCGGTCGGAATCGAATCGGGCACCACGTGCAGGTTGGATTCGGGCAGCGTGAGGAATTCGCGAAACGCGCCCGGATGCCGCACGATCCCGAGCACGGTCCGGTTGGGGCAATGGCGTCCCAGTCCGCGCGCGCACCAGGAGCAGCCGCCGCAGGCGAGGTTGATTTCGCCAACCACGCGCTTGCCGATGAGGTCCTTCGTATCGGCGTCCACTACTTCGCCGACAAACTCATGGCCGGGAACGCCGGAGAATCCGTAGTACCCGCGCTGCAGTTCGAGATCGGTGTTGCAGATGCCGGCCTGCAGGAGCCGAATGAGCGCAAAGCCAGCGGGGCGTTCCGGCACGGCGGATTGGCGCACTTCCACTTTCCCCGCGTCGAGGTGAACTGCAATCATGCTCGTTCATTGTATGGCTGGGAGGCAGGGACTCGAACCCCGATAGGCAGATCCAGAGTCTGCAGTCCTACCATTGGACGACCTCCCAGCATGGAGGCAAACCGCGCAATTTCAGCGGAACACATTGAAACCCGCGCACAACAGGACCTACGGCCTGTGCGCGGGAGGCGATTGCGTCACCCACCATTCTACAACCTGCGCCCGATGATTGCGTAGTCGAGTCCGCCGAAGAAGCGCTTGCGGAAGTTTTCGGGCAGTTCGCCGACCTCGGGAATCGATTCGACGGCCGGTGAAAGTTCATGCACCTCGATCTGACCGAAGCCCGCTTCTTCCAGATAAAAGTGCCATCAGCGGGTGGGGCACCGGGCGCGTGTGCGTGGGATCCAGATAAAAGTAGGTCGCGAAGATGGCGAGGCAGTCCGGATTCGGCGTTTCAATCGCGATCACGCCGCCGCGCCGAAGACTCGCCGCGCAGAGCCGGATCATTTCGGGAAGTCGCGCCGGGTCGATGTGCTCGACAATCTGCGATGCGAAAATGCCGTCGAATTGGGCCTCGGTGTGAGGGCCGAGAAAGGCGAACAGGTCGGCCGCTTCCGCATCCAGCCCTTTATCGCGGCACTCCGCGATGGATTCTTCGCCCAGATCGATGCCTTGCGCCGGAATGCCCATTTCGCGCATCAGTTCGAGGAATTCTCCACGCCCGCAGCCGATGTCCAGCACGTTGTGGCATGGCGCGAAGTATGGCCGGTAGAACTCTTCCGTGCGGCGGACCACCTCTTCGGGGCCGCGAAAACGATGCGCGAAACGTGTGTAGTCGAGATCGGGTGCGGCTGGCGCAGAGGCCTGCACTGGCACAGCCGGCTGAACCGCGGGCGGGGACGACCGTTGACGCAAACGGATCACGCGCAGTTCATCGTGAATCAGCCGCGAGTACTCCGCGCGGATCTTCTCCATATCCGCCCAGAGCCGCTTCTGAATGTCGACATTCGCGCGATCCAGCGCGCCGAGATAGTCGGCGTGCTGCGCTTTCACGATCTCGCGGAAATTCGACTCCATGAGCGTGGCGCGGTATTGGAATGCGCCCTGCAGATCGGCGACGCTGCGCAGAAACTGGATCTCGTTGGCGGCGACCTTCCGATCCCATTCGGCGCGCCATTCCGGCCAGTGGCTGCGCATGTCCTTCAGCTCGCGCGCGTCCTCCTGCATCGGGACGAGATTCTCGTTTACTTTCGAAGCCAGTTCCACCAGAGCGCGGTTGTGCTCGTTGAGCGCTTCCATGGCGGCTTCAATGGCGGCTACGGCTTCGCGATTGAAAGAGATCTGATCGCGCACGAACCACTGCAAAGCGCGCGCGATGGTTTTCTTGACCGCCTGGATCAGCCGATTGACGACACCGCCGGCGCGCGGGTTGACGCTGCCGATAGCCGCGATCTTCGCCTGCGCGGCATCCCGCGCGTGGACCAGCGGCATCAGATCCGCCAGCGGCACGCGGATGCGCTGCTCAAAAGAAGACGGCACGGAGGAATCGGCCGCGCCGTTTGTGGAAGGCTCGGGATAACGCGCGCGCACCCGGTCGCGCACCGCTTCCACAATCGCGCGCAGTTCGGCGATTTTCGCGGCGTCGGATTCCATTACGGCTTCTTCCTGCTAAAGGTCGCCACCATGCGCGAAGTCAGACCGCCGCGCGAGGCGAACTCACCGGTTACCGTCGCGCTGTCTGGTCTGCAGGCTTTCACGATGTCGCGCAGAATACAGTTCACCACGTTTTCCTGAAAGATGCCGAGGTCGCGGTAAGCGAGCGTATACATCTTGAGCGATTTCAGCTCCAGGCACAGCTTGTCCGGCACATAGCGGATCGTGATGGTGCCGAAGTCGGGCAGGCCGGTTTTCGGACACACCGAGGTAAACTCCGGCACCGCGATTTCGATCTCGTAATGCGGAAACTGGTTGGGCCAGGTTTCAAGTTCAGGCAGCGGCGCATCGATGCCCGCGGCGGCGTGTTCGTCCGTGTAGGCCGGCTCTTTTGAAATGGGCTTCGCCGGGCGGGACTTCATTCGCCCAGTTCCTTCGAAAGCAGATCGAGAAACTGCCCGACATCGGTGACGACGCCGACGGCCTGTCCCGTGCCGCGGTCGCTGACTTTCGTCGCCACAGCCGGATTGATATCGACGCAGACGATCTTCACCCAGCTGGGCAGCATGTTGCCGGTAGCGATCGAGTGCAGCATGGAACCAAGGCAGATCACCAGCCCGGCAGGCTTGAGCAGCTCGGCATAGGCGTCCTGCGCGGCGTTCATGTCGGTGATGGTCTCCGGCAGCGGGCCGTCGTCGCGCAGGCTGCCGGCCAGCACGAACGGCACGTTGTTCTTTACGCATTCGTACATGACGCCCGATTTGAGGCGCCCGCTTTCGACCGCGCCCTTAATGCCGCCCGCATGATAGATCGCGTTGATGGCGCGCATATGGTTGCGGTGGCCGTGTTCGGCCTGCCGGCCGTCGGCCAGGCGAATCCCGAGCGACGTACCGAACAACGCGGACTCGATGTCGTGCACGCCCAGCGCATTGCCGCTGAGCACGGCGTCGATCCAGTGGCCGCGGATCAGGCGCGAAAGGCCTGTCACGCCGCCGGTATGCACCACCACGGGTCCGGCAACGGCCACGATAGTCTTGCCCTGCTCGCTCGTCTGACGGGCCAGGGCCGCGGTCTGCCGCACCGCCGTCTCCACCTGGCGCTCGGAAGAGATTTCGTTCGACATGAAGGCAAACGCGAGGCGGTCGCGCTCCTTCGACTCCGGATGCACGCGGATGCCGCGCATGCCGGTCACCACCCTGTCCCCGGCCTTGAGATCGCGCAGCCGGCGGCAGGTGGCTTCCACGCCATTCGGCCCCTCGGTGACCACGATCATGGCGTCCATGCGCTGGTTCCGCACATCGACGAAGTCGCCATTAATGCGCACGGAAGTGGCGTGGTTGCTGGTCGAGTAGAAATCCTCCGGCGCGCATTTGTCGCGCTCGACAAGGCCCAGCACGGCGTCGCCGCTCTCGTATGGAGAGCAGCCGATGGCGAGCAACTGCGCCAGCACGTGCTCCATCTGCTGGCGGGTGGGCGTTTCGACGCGCAAACGGAGGTAAGAAGGATCGCCGTTGGTGCGTCCGATGCGGAACTGTTCGACTTCAAAACGACCGTTTCCTTCGACAACTTTGTCGAAGATCTGCTCCATGACGTGCGAATCGATCAGATGGCCTTCGGCCTCGACGACTTCCTCAAATGGCATGAATCTACTAGTCTACCTTTCGATGCGCGCAACGCCCGGCTGTGTGCCTTCCGTTGATCCATTGGCTGAAAAAGCGAAAAAACAGTGGAAAACGGGGCTTTTAAACGAAGTTTCCACTTTACATCGCCGAAACCGTTCCGTATGATTGTAACGACTCGCGAGCTGGCAGCGCTCCGGAACCCAATAAATACAGGCTCTCCGTGCGTGTTCCGGCCAGATCGGGAAAAAGTTACGGGAGAAAAGTTTAGGGAGGTTTGATGGCAACAACGAGAATGACGCAGACCCAGGTAATCCGCAAACTGGCGGAAGACGGGGAAGTCACGAATAAACAGTCGCGGGCGATTCTGGACGGTCTGTCCGCTCTCGCGATCAGCGAAGTCAAGAAGAATGGAGTCTTCGTGCTGCCGGGCATCGGCAGACTCGTTCGCGTGGATCGGAAGGCGCGGCTCGGCCGCAATCCCGCGACCGGCGAAACGATCAAGATTCCGGCCAAGAAGGTGGTGAAGTTCCGCGTCGCCAAAGCGGCGAAGGACGCCATCGTTCCGCCGAAGAAGAAATAAAAGGCGACTCGATCGCGCTCGAAAACAGTAACCCCGCAAAAGCCGGACCGGCGTTTGCGGGGTTTTCTTTTGTCCGAACCTTTTGTGATGAGAATCTTTGGAAGCCGTTTGCCGCCCGTCTTGCCGGCGGCGTGTGAAGCTGATGTCTGCTTCTACTTCCTGACTTCTTCCTCTTCCTTCTTCGCTTCCTTCGTGCTGGCTGGCTGATCTTCGTCCTTCATGGCTTGTTTGAAGTTCTTGATTCCTTCACCCAGACCCTTGGCAACCTCGGGAATCTTCTTGCCGCCAAACAGCAGCACCGCGACGCCGAGCACCACCAGGAGTTCCGTTCCGGAAAGGCCACCAAACCCAGCAGTCTGAAAGTTTTGCGCAAACATTTCGGCCACCTCTCGACTCTTATTCTACAGGACGCCAGTATATCAGGTTCAACCGGACACTTTGTGTCCCAGCCAGATCAGCAGCACGAGCGCGAAAACGGCGCAGCTGTCAGCCATGGCCGCGAGCGGCACCACCTTGAGGCCGAAATCGGCGGCCATGTGTCCCAGCGCGAAGGGCGCCAGAATGCCGCCGGTCAGCGCAAACGTGAAGATGCCGTTGAAATAGCCCGGGTGATAGTAGGAGAAGCGGCTGGCGATACGTTCGGCGACGAGCGGATAGATGGTGGAAAAACCCGCACCGGTCAGCAGCAGACCCATCACCACGCCGAACCGGGTCCCGGCCGCCAGCAGCGCCGTACAGCCGAAAAGCGCACAGAAGGCGCTGAGCGCCAGCAGCCTGCCGTGGCGCACTCTGCGCAGCAGCCGCGCGGCAATGATCCTGCCGGCCATCAGCGCAGCCCAGTAGAGCGCCAGCAAACCCACAGCCGTCGTCGGGCTCATGCCGCGGCTGTCGATCAGAAGAATGGGCAGCCACCCCGCCAGCGACCACTCATTGCCGAACTGAAAGAACAGCAGAAGGGCGAACAACACGGCGAGCGGGCTGCGCAGATCGCCGACCGACTCTGCGAGGGAGACTTCCGCGAGCGCTCTGGTTCCCGCGGCGAGATTGCCGATGCGGCGCATTCCGACGATCGCACCAGCGAGGGCGGGAACGACTGCGGTCGCCGCGAGAAGGCGTGTGGCGCCGGTTTCACCAAACGAAAATGACAGCAGAATCGCTGCGAGAACACTTCCCGCACCGAAAAAGATGCCGCCCATGAGAGTGATGGCCGCGGGATTCGATCCGTAGCAGGGCGTCACCGCTTCAAACACTGCAGTGTTGATCATTCCCGCCGAGCCCCCTGCGACGAACAGGGCGAAAAACCGATACCAGGTCTGAGCGGGCGGCTCCGCAGCCGCCAGCAGCAGGATGGCGATAGCGGCCGTGAAATAGCTGCCCGCGAGCAGGCGGGACACATGCGCGCGCCGCGCCAGAGCCTGTCCCAGAACGCCGCCGCCGATCACGCCGATGCCAAGCTGAAGAAAGAAATTGCCCGCGGTGGCAAAATCCGGCTGGATATGAAAGCCCCAGAGCGGCAGCAGCCCGCCGGGCAGCGCCAGCAGAAAACCCGAGAAGACGAGTCCGCCGAGAATCTGCCAGGGCTGCGTGGAAGCCTGCGCCGCCGAAGTGGATTCCGCGTCGTTATCGACCTTGCCGTCGACTTTGGGATCAGGGGCCAATACTGCCAACCATGAATGCTACAACAGAATGCGTAAGGACCGCCCATGAGAATTCCCCTGACGCCGCTGCGCTGCCTGCACCGCGGCGTCGATCTGTACGGCTCCAAAGAAGGCGTCATCTGCGGCGCACAGCGGTTCACTTACGCAGAGTTCGGCGCGCGCTGCGAGAAACTGGCCGGCGCTCTGGAGCATGCCGGCGTCCATGCGGGCGACCGCATCGGCTATCTGAGTTTCAATACTCACCAGTTGCTGGAAGGTTACTTCGGCGTCCCGCAGGCGCGCGCCATTCTGATGCCGCTCAATATCCGTCTGACGCCACCCGAGCTGGGCGCGATTCTGAAACATGCCGAGCCGGGCATTCTGTTCTATGAAAACGACTTCGCCGGACACATCGAGCCGCTCCTGAAAGCCTGGCCGGCGATGCGCCCGATCAATCTCGACACTGAGTACGAGGACTTTCTCGGGACCGGCATGGCACAGCGCGCGGACGTTCTGACTTACGACGAGGATTCCATCGCGGAGCTTTTCTACACCAGCGGCAGCACGGGGACACCGAAGGGAGTGATGCTGTCGCATCGCACCATCTACATGCACGCCATGGCCGTCGCGGGGGTGTTCAATCACGACGACAACGCCGTGGAACTCCACACCATTCCGCTGTTTCACGCCAATGGCTGGGGCCGCGCGCAGACGGCCACCATGATGGGAATCAAGCAGGTGATGATGCGCCGCTTCGATCCCGCGACGGTCTGCCGCCTGATTCAGGAAGAGGGCGCGACCTCCATGTCGCTCGTACCCACCATGGCCGGCGCGCTGCTCATGTTCCATCAGCTGCCGGAATACAATCTGTCGTCGGTAAAACAGATCAACATCGGCGGCGCTGCTGCGTCGCCCGAGCTGATCGAGCGCATGGAGCACGCCTTTCATTGCGAAGTGCTGGCCGGATACGGCCTCACCGAAACCAGCCCGGTGGCATCGAGCGCGCGTTCGAAAGGCACGGTCCGCCATGCTGAAGGACACGAGCGATACCGGCGTCAGGCGATGGCCGGATGGCCGCTGCAGGGCACCGAACTGCGCGTGGTCGATGCGAATATGCGCGATGTGCCGCACGACATGCAGACCATCGGCGAGGTCGTGATATTCGGCGATAACGTGATGGACGGCTATTACAAAGATCCGGAAGGCACGAAGGCGGTGATGTCCGGCGCCTGGTTTCACAGCGGCGACATGGCGGTGTGGGACAGCGAAGGGTACGTGCAGATCGTCGACCGCCAGAAGGACATCATCATCAGCGGCGGCGAAAACATTTCTTCGATCGAAGTGGAAAACGCCCTGGCCGCGCATCCGCGCGTGGCGGAGGTTGCGGTGGTGAGCGCGCCCGATCCCTTGTGGGGCGAGATACCGGTGGCGTTCGTGGTGCCGAAGCCGAACCAGACGCTGACCGAACAGGTGCTCCGCGAATTCGCGGCCGGGCGGCTGGCGAAATTCAAGCTGCCGAAGAAGTACGTTCTGCAGAACGAGCCGCTGCCGAAGGGGGGCACCGGAAAGATTCTCAAGCGCGAACTCCGCGAGCCGTTCTGGGAGGGCAAAGACCGGCGCGTGCAGGGCGGGTGATTCCGGCGTAGCTTTTGCCCCATCGTGCCCGAACGTTTTCCGGGCGTGCAAAAACGGCGCGTGCCGGCCGGGACCGGGGACCCTTGGTGGCAGGTTTTTGACGGTTTGGGTCAAACCGACACACCTGCCCGGCCAAGGGGTACGGGTACCAGCGTGAGCGGGCTCACTCCCCGAATTAAATCAACGAGTTAAAAATGGGACATTGTGGACCCGGGTTTGCTATTCTAGTGCGCGAATCGTTTGAAGTAACTCAACCTGCCCTCTGCTGCAACGCCGGGCGTGTTGGGATGACGGGTCCGAGGCGATTGGCATTCGGGTGCCAGTAGCCGGTAACACGATCGGCTCGTTATCCTGCGCTTGAGGGGTTGCAGCAGGAGGGGTTTTTCTTCTTCCCTCTTGGCGCACAGGCGCAAGTCCGTTGTGCGCTCATTCCGAAGCGTTACACTTCTTCTTCCACCTTGCGTTCGATAACAGCTTCCACACCTGCGCGCTGGGTTGCAGTGTCCGTGTTCGCTCTCGCGTCGACATGGAACTATCTCGACCGCCTGACGCTCTCGGCGGCAGCGCCGCGCATCATGGCCGAGTTCCATCTGAGCAAGACGGATTACGGCTGGCTGCTGTCGGCATTTTCGCTGTCGTACACGTTCGCATCGCCGGCGGTCGGCTGGTATCTGGATCGGCTGGGGCTGGAGACCGGGATCGTGTGGGCGGTGGGCCTGTGGTCGCTCGCCGCGGCGCTCTGCGGATGGAGCCGGAATCTGGTGCAGCTGGTCGGCGCGCGGATTTTTCTCGGCGTATGGGAATCAGCGGGTATCCCGGCGGCGGGCAAGCTGAACGCGATTTATCTCGAACCGAAGAACCGCGCGGTGGGCGCGGCGATGACGCAGCTGGGACTGAGCATCGCGGGTGTGAGCGCGCCATTGCTCGTCGCGCATATGGCCGGGTGGCGGAATCCGTTCTTCGTCTGCGCCGCGCTGGGGTTCGCATGGATTCCGCTGTGGATGGCGGTGCGCCGCACGGTTGGGCCTTATGAGGAAGTGGCCCCGCGACGCGCGCCGGGCGCGTTGCGCCAGCTAGCCGGGGACCGAAGGCTGATCATGCTGGTCATCGCCAACATTCTCTGGATGGGCCCTTACACGCTTTGGTCGAACTGGACGACACTTTACCTGACGACGAACTTTGGGCTCTCAACCACAGTCGCGAACGGCTACGCCTGGGTGCCGCCGGTGGCGTCGATGCTGGGCGCATTCGCGGGCGGATGGATTTCGCGCCGCGCCATCCAGCGGGGGTTGATGCCGGTGAAAGCGCGGGTACTGGCCGCGCTGGTGAGCGCGATCGGATGCCTCGTGACGGTGCTGGTGCCGCTCAGTCCGACGCCGGTGTGGGCGATGCTCGGAATTTCGGCGAGCTACTTCTGGGTGACGGCGGGCAGCACGAATCTCTACACGATTCCGCTGGATATCTGGGGCGGACAGAACGCCGGCACAGCGATCTCAGCGCTGGTGTTCGGGTATGGACTGCTGCAAACGGGGATCTCGCCCGTGATCGGAAATCTGGTGGACCACTTTGGATTCACCCCGGTCTGCTGGCTGGTGGCCCTGCCGCCGATGGCGGGGTGGATGCTGCTGCGGACGCTTAATCCCAGAACACACGAAGACGCTTATAGCCGGTGAACCGCGTGTCGCCGCTGATGATCGGCAAGTCTTCGGCGAGCGCCTGCGCGATCAGCATTCGGTCGAAAGGGTCGCGGTGATCGTCGCGGAACGGCAGGTTCGAGAATTCATCCAGATGTGCGAAACGGATGGGCAGCAGATTGGCTCCCATGGCCGCGATAGCAGCTTCCACATCGGCTGCGCTCCGCTCCAGCTTCGGTTTCAGCACGATTTCCCATCCGGTGACGATGCTAACCACCAACGCGCTATCCCGCCTCGCTATGAGACGCTCAGCGACCCGCGGAAGCGGACTACCCGCCATCCATCGCAGAAGCGCGTTCGTGTCCAGAAGTACCCGCACTCAGCGTCCGGGGTCGAGATCCTCGAACATATCTTCGATTTTCTTATCTTCCTCGGGCGAGTCCCAGCCCGGGTAGAGATTGACCTTCCCTTTCCAGATGCCCCGTCCCCGCGTTGCAAGGGCCGGTCTGGGAGCCGGGACCAGTTGCGCGACCCTCTCTCCCCTGTTTGTCAGAAAGACTTCCTCACCGTCGCGTACAGCTTCGACGAGCTTCGACAGACTGTTCTTTGCATCGCGGATGCCGACTTCCATATGTTTATTGTAGCTACGTGATGTAGCCATGTGCATGGACCGCAGAAGCTGGCGGGCTGGATTCTACTGCGCGGGCAGCTTCGGCAGGAAGAGCTCGAGTAGGAAGTCCTCGGATTCATCGCGGCTGCTGATCTCCTGCCATGCCGCGAAGGCATCGGAGGCCAGATCGAGAGACTCAAAAGCTTCTTCAACGGACCAGACTTTGGAATTGTCGTAGTCTGCCGTTTCGCGATTCTGCCGCAGCTTAACAAAGCTCTGTGCAACTGTGATCAGCTTGGCAGGAAGGTTTGCGCCGCTCTTCGCCTTCTCCTGCAGTCGTTCGCAGGTCTTCTTCATCTCCTGATGCCTGAAGTTTCTGGCGAGCCTGCTCCGTTGTCGCTGGATCGCCCACTTGCCTACGGCTTCGTCGATCAGCAGGTGAAAAACTGCGTAATATGCCGTGGAAACTCCCCGGCGAAGGTAGGCTTGCCTTGGATTTTTCTCGTCGTCCAGGACGAGGTAGTATGCCAGCTCGAGCAACTCCTGAGGGAACGACACTATTTATTCCCAGCTTTTTTCCCTCAAAACAGCCTGTTCGCTTTCCTTCCGAAAATTCTCATAAGGGAACATCCCCATACTTGGGAAATCCACGCGGTCCCATATTGTGTTCCTCACGCGCGTCGCGACCTCATGGAAGCGCTTCCTGTCCAGTTCGTCCGACAAAAGCACCCGGAAGAAAACCCCCGGGTCACCGCTCCAGTCTTCATGGAAGTCAAACCGGATGCGCACCACGTCGGGCGACATCTCCCGCAGGATGTCCGATACAACCGCATTGATCGCAGCCTGTTTATCGAGTGCCGTGGGAAACGTCGCCATGTTTCTATTATCCTTCGCAGCGCCCCGCTGTTAAAATGGTCGTTTCCTTATCAACTGGAGGCTGGATGGCACAGATCACGCGCCGCAAATCGGTGGCGGTGAATATCGGCGGTGTGAAGGTAGGCGGCGCGAATCCGATCGTCGTCCAGTCCATGACCAACACGGATACGGCCGACGTCACCTCCACCGTCAATCAGGTCATGGCGCTCGCGCGCGCCGGCTCCGAACTCGTGCGCGTCACCGTCAACACCGAAGCCGCCGCCGCCGCCGTCCCGAAGATCGTCGACACGCTGAACATGTTCGGCGTGCGCGTGCCCATCATCGGCGACTTCCACTACAACGGCCATCTGCTGCTGAAGAAGTATCCCGCCTGCGCCCGCGCGCTGGCGAAATACCGCATCAATCCCGGCAACGTCAACATCGGCAAAAAGCACGACGATAATTTCCGCACCATGATCGAAGCCGCCATCGAATACGGCAAGCCGGTGCGCATCGGCGTCAACTGGGGCTCGCTCGATGGCGCGCTGCTCACGCGCATGATGGACGAAAACAACAAGCTCGCCGAGCCGAAAGACGCGCGCGAAGTCACGCTCGACGCCATCGTCGCCAGCGCGCTTCAATCCGCCGAGGCCGCCGAGCGCTACGGCCTGCCCGCGGACCGCATCATCCTCAGCGCGAAAGTCAGCGGCGTGCAGGATCTGATCGACGCCTACCGCGCCATGGCCGCCCGGAGCGATTACGCGCTGCATCTCGGCCTGACCGAAGCCGGCCTCGGCGCGAAGGGAATCGTCGCCACCACCGCCGCGCTCTCCGTGCTTCTGCAGGAAGGCATCGGCGATACCATTCGCGCCTCGCTCACGCCGCTGCCCGATGGCGACCGCACCGAAGAAGTTTTCGTCAGCCAGCAGATTCTGCAATCGCTCGGCATCCGCAGCTTCGCCCCGCAGGTCACCGCCTGCCCCGGCTGCGGCCGCACCACCAGCACCTTCTTCCAGGACATGGCCGACCAGATCCAGACCTATCTGCGCGAACGCATGCCGATCTGGAAGGAGCAGTACGAGGGCGTCGAAGAGATGAAGGTCGCGGTGATGGGCTGCATCGTCAACGGCCCCGGCGAATCGAAGCACGCCAATCTCGGCATCTCGCTGCCCGGCACTTTCGAAGAGCCGGTCGCGCCGGTTTACGTCGATGGCAAGCTCTCCATCACGCTGCGCGGCGACGCCATCGTCGCCGAGTTCATCGGCATTCTGAACAAGTACGTCGATACGCATTACACGCCTGTAGCTGAAGCTGACGAACCGGTCACGCGTCTGACTCAATGCCCCGCTACTTCACGCTCGCGGAAGCGCGCGCCGCTCTGCCTGTGGTCGGCCGCAGCATCCGCGAAGCGGTACAGGCCAAAGCGCATTACACGGAAGCCGAAAAAGCCATCCAGGAACTTGTGCAGCGCATTCTGATGCGCGGCGGCATGCAGGTGGATACCGCCGCCGCCGAAGCCTGGAAGTCGCAGCGCGATTCCAACGCCCAGACGCTGAAGGCCGCCCTCGAGCGCATCGAAGAGCTGGGCGTTCTGGTGAAGGACCTCGACGTCGGCCTGGTCGATTTCCCGACGCTCTTTCGCGGCGAGGAAGTTTATCTTTGCTGGCGTATGGACGAGGACGACATCGACTTCTGGCACGGCGTCAGGAGGGCTTTCGCGGGCGGCGGCCTATCGATCAGCACTTCGTCGACAACCACCGCGGCGAGTAGCTTTTGTGGGGTCAGGGCTTCGGCCTGCCGCTGGGCTTCCGCCCGGCGCGGAGCTTTACGCACTCCGCAGGAATGTGTCTCAGCTGCTCCTGTTCCGCAGACCGCTCCAGTCTTCGCAGATCACGATCGAGTTCGCCGGGTTACGCGGATCGAACTTGACCGAAACCGGACCCACCATGGTCATCACGTCGGGCGGCAGCGACGACTCCAGCGCCGTGAGATCCTGCGAAGCTGTGTACACCACCCCCGCCACGCTGTACGAATAAACGATCGACGACGACTCCCTCGCGACGTCAACAATCTCCCCGTCGCCCATCTTCCCCGTCTGATGGATTTGCACGCGGCGGCGGCGTTCCAGTTCTTCGGGCGAAGGGCGCCTGCGCCGCTTCCGCAGCAGATAGAAAAGCACGGCTGCCAAAACGCACACCGCGCCAAGGGCAACACCGACCGTCACCGGCGTCGCTGCCAAGCCCCTCCAGAAATCGGCCATTCCCCTCTCAACCCGCCCGGCGGTTAGCGGCTATCGCGTCTTCACGGGCTCCTGCTGAAATGCCTTCTTATAGTCTTTCAGAAACTGGTCCAGACCCTTATCGGTCAGTGAATGATTGAACAAAGCATCCATCACTTTGAACGGCATGGTGCCGATGTGCGCCCCCGCCAGCGCCGACTCGATCACATGCGTGGGTCCGCGCAGCGAGGCCGCCAGAATCTGCGTGTGAAATTCGTAGTTCCTGTAAATCGCGACGATCTGACGCACCAGATCCATGCCGTTCCCGCCCTCGTCGTCGATGCGCCCCACAAACGGGCTGATGAAATATGCTCCGGCCTTTGCCGCAATCAGCGCCTGTCCCGGCGAGAAGCACAGTGTGACGTTGACGCGGATTCCGTCCCTGGTCAGCGCCGCGCAGGCTTCGATGCCGTTGCGCGTCAGCGGGCACTTCACCACCACATTGCTGTGGATCTTCGACAGATCGCGCCCTTCGCGGATCATTTCCTTCGTTTCGACGGAAACGACTTCCGCACTGACCGGCCCGTCCACGATTTCACAGATTTCCGTAATCCTGTCGCGAATTGGCCTGCCTTCTCTTGCGATCAGCGTCGGGTTCGTGGTGACGCCGTCCACGATACCCCATTCGACGCCTTTCCGGATCTCATCCAGATTTGCGGTATCGAGAAAAAACTTCATTTGTCCCCCCAGTATATCGGCGGAAACCGGCAACTCTCACGGAATAACCGCCTCCGCCACCGGGGATTTTGCACTTTCATTACCGGCATTATCCAGGGCGCTCACCCGATACTGATATTTCGTGCCGGGCTTCACATCCCGGTCGCTGAAAGCGGGCGCGGTCACACCTTCGGCGATCTGCTTCCCGTCGCGGAAAACCCGGTAGCCCGCGAAATCCTTTTCCGTATTCCGATCCCACACCAGGTCGATGCTGCGCGCGCCGGGCACGGCTGTGAGGCCCGTCGGCACCGCAGGCGGGAACGTGTCCTTCGGTTTGAAGCTCGTTGTGTCCGATACTTCGCTCTCCGCATATGCCTCCCCGCTCTTCTCCACCGACTGCACCATGTAGTCGTAGGTCTTCCCGTATTCGATCGTGGCGTCGGTGTATTCCGGTTTTGTCGAAGTCCCGATCGGTGCTGCTGGAAAGGCGGTTTCGTCCGGCAGTTTGCGGTAGATGCGAAACTCGGGCGCGCCGGCGTGCCATGTCAGACGCACCGCATCCGGCGCGTTGGCTGCCGTCAGGCCCTCCGGTTTCGGCAGCGCAGGAACGACCACGACCGAAACGTACGGACTCCAGCCCAGCGAGTGGCCCGTCGGCCCGTTCACATTGACCGCAATGTTGACGGTCTTGTTGTACCACTTCGACGCAGGCACCTCCACGTGCGCGGCATTGCCGATCGCCTTGATGCGCTCGCGTTCCGCGCCGCGGGCCCAGGCGTTCACATCGTCCGCGGGCGGGCCGACACGAAGCTCCACTTGCTCGTTGCCGTGCAGAGGCAGATCTTCGGTCGTGGTCTGCGGAATCGTGAACTGAATGATGAGGTTCGATCCCCCGCTCGACCGCGGCCAGATCGGTGACGCGCAGCGGACGGCGCAGGGCGGGCGGCAGCGGATCGCCGATGTAACCGCAGCCGGTCAGCAGAACCGGAATGGCGGCGAAAATCGCGGCGGCCAACCCCGGGAAGCGCATCAGAGAATGTACCGGCTCAGGTCCTGGTCTTTCACAATGTCGGCGAGTTGTTTGCGCACATATGCCGCATCCACTTTGACCGTCTTCTTCCGCATATCCGGCCCCTCGAAGGAAATCTCTTCGAGCAGCTTTTCCATGATGGTATGCAGCCGGCGCGCGCCGATGTTTTCCGACGACTCGTTCACCTGCGCGGCGAACTTCGCCACCTCTTCGAGTGCATCGTCGGTGAGAGTCAGCTTGATGCCCTCTGTGTCCATCAGCGCCACATACTGCTTGGCCAGCGCGTTCTTCGGCTCTTTGAGAATGCGCACGAAATCGTCCGTCGTCAGCGATTTCAGCTCGACGCGGATGGGAAAACGTCCCTGCAGTTCCGGAATCAGGTCGCTCGGCTTCGAAACATGAAACGCGCCCGCCGCGATGAACAGGATGTGGTCGGTACGTACGAAACCATGGCGCGTGTTCACCGTCGTACCTTCGACAATCGGCAGAATGTCGCGCTGCACGCCTTCGCGGCTGACGTTCGGGGCCGTGCCCGCCCTCGCGGCCGGCGATCTTGTCGATCTCATCCAGAAAGATGATGCCGCCCGATTCGACGCGTTCCAGCGCGATGCGCGTCACCTGATCCATGTCGATGAGCTTCTGCTCCTCTTCCTGAACCAGATAATCCATGGCGTCGGCCACGCGCATGTTGCGCTTCTTCGATCCGCGCGAGCCGAACATGGCGGGCAGCATGTCCTTAATGTTGATGCCCATTTCTTCCAGATTGACGTTGCTCGCGATCTCAAACGTGGGCGCCCGGTCCTTTACATCCACCTCGACCATGCGCTCGTCGAGCTTGCCGTCGCGCAGGCGCTCGCGGATCTTCTCGCGTGTTTTCGCGTTATCTGCTTCCGCGTTTTCCGGCGCAGGCGGGACGAGAATATCCAGCAGGCGGTTTTCGGCGTTGGTTTCGGCCCGGTCGCCGATCTCGTCGAGCTTCTCTTCGCGGATCATGTCGATCGCGATGTCCACCAGATCGCGGATCATCGATTCCACGTCGCGCCCCACATAGCCGACCTCGGTGAACTTACTGGCTTCCACCTTCATGAACGGCGAATTGGCCAGCTTGGCGAGGCGGCGCGCCAGTTCCGTCTTCCCCACCCCGGTCGGGCCGATCATGAGGATGTTCTTCGGCATCACGTCGTCGGCCATCTCCGGCGGCAGCTTCTGCCGGCGCAGACGGTTGCGCAGCGCGATGGCCACGGCGCGTTTGGCGTCCGGCTGTCCGATGACGTACTTATCCAGCTCGCGCACAATCTCGCGCGGCGTCAGTTCATCCAGCACCGGCCCCTCATCGACCGACTGGCCCGGGAGATAGATCACCATTTCAGCCCAATTCTTCCCATGTCACATTGTCGTTGGTATAGATGCACGTTTTCCCCGCGATGCGCATGGCTTCCTCGGCAATCTGCCGCGCCGGAAGCTTTGTGTGGCGCATCAGCGCCGTCGCGGCGGAGAGCGCGAATGGCCCGCCGGAACCGATCGCGGCCACATCCTCATCAGGCTCGATCACGTCGCCGTTGCCGCTGAGGATGAACGTGTTTTTCACATCGGCCACCAGCAGCAGGGCCTCCAGATGGCGCAGAACCCTGTCGGTCCGCCAGTCTTTGGCGAGTTCCACCACGGCGCGCGGCAGATTGCCGTTGAACTGTTCGAGCTTGGCCTCGAACCGCGCGAACAGTGAAAAAGCGTCTGCTGTCGAACCCGCAAAGCCGGCCACGATTTTATCGTTGTAGAGCCTGCGCAGCTTGCGGGCTGTCGATTTGAGAACTTCCGAACCCAGTGTGACCTGGCCGTCACCGGCCATTACAACCTTTCCATCGCGGCGCACACACAGCACCGTCGTGGAACGAATACGCGGCTTCATTTTGTTGAAATTTCAGTGTAACCCAGCGGGCGAAATCGGCTCCTTTATTCCCGTTGCGCACGTGCGCCGACCGTGTAAACTGCAAACGAGGGGATATGGATTATCTCGAAAACTTCGCGACCGCCCGTGAGTGGCTGCTGAGCCCGCCTAAGCGTAATCCGGACGACCTGGGCTTCGACGAAATGGAAGACGAGGACGACGAAATCGACGAAGAAGATCTCGACGACGATCTCGACGAAGAAGATGAAGACGAGGACGACCTGGAAGAAGAGGACGAAGACCTCGAAGAAGACGACGAAGACCTGGACGATGAAGATGAAGACGAGGACTTAGACGACGAAGAAGATCTCGACGACGAGGACGATGAAGAAGATGAAGAAGAGGACGAGGAGTAACCCGGGCCTCACTTCACAATCAGACCCTGTCCCGTCGGCAGCGACAAAACCCTGAAACCCAGCCGCGCGGAAAGTGAATCGACAGCTTCCGCAAGGCTCTCATTTTCGTAGTACGCATAGTCGTCGAGCAGCACGACGCCGCCCGGCGGAATCCGCGGCCAGAAGAACCCGAGCGCGGCCTGTTCCGGCAGAGCGCAGTTCATATCGAGGTGCAGAAAAGCCACCTGACGCACGCCGGCGGCGGGCAGGATATCCGGCACCGGTCCCTGCACGAGGACGGCATCCGGCCATTCCGCGAAGTTGGCGCGGATGCGTTCGACGTCGGTGACGTAGGCGCCCGCGGCGATCGCCGATTCGGCGGTTTCGAGGCGGCCGCGTTCGATCTCAGCTCGTGAGTATTGCGCCAGAACCGGCCCCGTGAACGTGTTGACGAGATAAAACTTCCGTCCGGTTTTCTGCCAGCCCAGATACTGCATGATGGCGGAACTGACGAACCCCGCGTTGACGCCGCATTCGACGAAATCGCCCGGCGCGGCGAGCGCTGTCGCGGCGGCCCAGAGCGCCACGTGAACGCGCCACTCCATCTTCGGATCCACGCCGTGGCTCGCCGCGATGCCCCGCGCATACGCCGCCACGAATCGCGGATCGCGCCGGAAATGATCGTTGTTCATGGTGAACAGACCGTCGCGCGCGTAGCCGTACGGGCTGCGGGTATTGAATACGACGTATCCGGCGCGCTCCAGCGCCCTGGCAATCAGCCGCTTCATTACTTGTGCCGCAGTATACGGCGGAAATGGCGCAGCGCGGCGGCTTTCCGGTTCCCCGTAATCACGAGCAGAAGCTCCACGCCCGCCCACGCAAGGTATATCCACGTGACATAGACACGAATTCCGCCGACATCGGCGAACTGCACGATGAACAGCACAAGCAGACCCACCGCTTCCCACCATACGAGCTCCATATTGAGCAGAAACATCGCGCCCAGCGATGCCTGCGAGAGCGTCAGCAGAAAATCGCGGCTCTGCGTAGCGTCGAGCGGGATTGGCGTGAAATGGCGCGTACTCACCGAGAGCACCATCGGAAGCAGCGCGGCGAGCAGAGTCCACTGATTGATGTTGCTCGACACCAGATTCATCAGCGCAATGGAAGCGCGGCCCGGATCGCGCGCCCAATAGTACGCCGAGATACCCTCCGGCGCTTCGGAAACCAGCGGCGCAATCCACGAAATGAAACGGAAGCGTGACACGCCGAGCAGCAGCGAGACACCGAACAGTCCGGCGAGGAAGGGCTCCGCAATAAGAAACACCGCCGCACCGCCGATAACAAATAACCCGAGAATCGCGCCAATGCGCACCGGCTTCCGCGCCAGCACAATCGCCTTCGGTATGCCCGTGATCTCGTCGAGCGTCTCCGGCTCCTCGGGCGGCAGCCGGCGCATGATCCAGAGATAAGCGCCATAGATCGCCAGCAGCACGATGCCGTCGGCCACCGTCAAAGAACCCTTCCACCACACGATGAACTCGTACCCGATGGCGACGAACAGGCTCACGATCTGTATGGCATGATCGTCTTCCAGCCGGATCGACCGCAGCGGCCCTTTACCCTCTCTCCGATGCGCCGTGGCCGCCGAAAAGTAGATCATCGGCCAGCCGAGGCCCGTGAGATACATCAGAGCGCCGGTAAGGCTGGCGAACAGCAGCGGCGTCTGCTGATGCCACGCGAGCACGGCTTCGACCGCAAACTCCGGCAGCGTCTGCAGCAGCGCGAGCATGGCCAGGGCGATGCCCTGCGCCAGGAAAAACTGCGTGGCCTCCGCGCCCCACGCAATCATCAGGCTCGAAATGAGAATGGCCGGACCCGTCCACAGGACTGCCCAGGGACTGCCGGCCTCAAAAGTTGTTTCACCCGCCAGAAAGAAAGCGGTCAGGAGGAATTTCATCTGGGCGTCGAAGGCGCGCTGTAACGCGCCGCCGCGTGCGCTCGCGACACTCGCGACGCCCGTGCGAATTCCTCGCGCTTATCCGGAAAGTCGGTGCGAAAGTGCGCGCCGCGGCTCTCCTCGCGCCACAGCGCGCATCGCGCGATCAGCGTCGCCACCAGGTGCATATTGCGCAGCTCGATGGTGGCGAGCGCGGGGGTATCCACGACGCTCCATTCCGCCCCATCCAGCGTGCGGATGGCGGTTTCCAGACCGGCGCGGTCGCGTACGATCCCGCACCGCTCCCACGTCAGTTCGCGCACCGCGCGCTCATTGGTGGCAGGCGCGTACATCGGCTCCCGCATTGGCGTAGCTCCCGCAATGGCGCGCGCTTCCGATCGCATCGCTCTTCCGGCGCGCACACCGAAGACCACCGCTTCGAGCAGCGAGTTGCTCGCCAGCCGATTCGCCCCGTGCACGCCCGTGCAGGCCACTTCGCCCGCGGCGTAAAGACCCTCCACTGTACTGCGGCCTTCGAGGTCCGACCACACCCCGCCCATCGCGTAGTGCGCCGCCGGATGCACTGGCGCCGGCTCACGCGCTATATCGACGCCGTAGGCCAGGCAGGTTTCGTAGATTCGCGGAAAGCGCTGGCGAATGAAGGCGGCGTCGCGGGCCGTCAGATCCAGCCACACATGCGGCGATCCCGTGCGCCGCATTTCGCTTACTATGGAACGCGACACCACGTCGCGCGGCGCCAGATCCCCCAGTTCGTGGTACCGCTTCATGAACGCTTCACCGTCTTTGTTGCGCAGGATCGCGCCCTCGCCGCGCAGCGCCTCAGAGAGCAGGAAGCGCGGCGCCCCTTCCACATGCAGCGCGGTCGGGTGAAACTGCACGAACTCGATGTTGCCGATCTCCGCCCCTGCGCGCCACGCCATCGCTACGCCGTCCCCTGTCGCCACGTCAGGATTCGTGGTTTCCTTGAACACGCGCCCGAGTCCGCCCGTGGCCAGCAGAACAGCGCGTGCGCGCACATCGCGCAGCACACCGCTCTTCTCATCGAAGATCACGGCTCCGGCCGCGCGCTCGTTCGCAATCAGCAGGTCGGTAACGGCGGCATAACTCTCGAACCGCACATTGCCGAGCGATGCGGCTTTGCGCCAGAGCGTGCGGGCGATCTCGCGCCCCGTCGAATCGCCATGCGCGTGCAGGATGCGGTTGCGGCTGTGTGCGCCCTCCCGCGTGAACGAAAGCCGGTTGCCTTCGCGGTCGAACTCCGCTCCCCATTCGATGAGGTCCTGAATCGCCGCCGGACCTTCTTCGACCAGTGTGTGCACGGCTGCGCGCTCGCAGAGTCCGTCACCGGCGTACAGCGTGTCCTGTTCATGCAGCGCGACCTCGTCATCGTCACTGAGCGCGACGGCAATTCCGCCCTGCGCGTATTCGGAAGACGACTCCCGCAGCGAATCCTTCGCGATCACGAGGACACTTCCGGACTCAGCCAGTTCGATGGCTGCACGCAAACCGGCGACGCCGGCGCCGATGACGAGAAAGTCCGAGTCCATCGCCCTTGCGATTCTAGCAGGGTGCTCAAAAGCGCCTGAATCATAGAGTAAAGTCTGTGCCACCTGTTATCAGGTAGTGGCGCAGGGGCTTTAGCCTGTGAGTCGTTTCTCAGCAGCCAGCCGGAAGTGTGACAGAATTCCCGTATGAAAACCCGCATGTTGCCCGCGGCTCTTCTGGTTGCCGCTACCGCGTTCGCACAGAACGATAGCTCGCTTGCGGCAAAGGTGCAGCTGCTTGCCGACAAAGAAGAGATTCGCACCGTCCTGGTGAACTACGGCCGCACGCTCGATGCCCACGACTTCGCGGCCTACTCGCGTCTGTTCGCGAAAGACGGCTTGTGGATCGGCGGGTTTGGTTCGGTAAAAGGCCCCGCTGCCATTGAGGCGTTCATGATCAAAAACATCGGCGCACCGGGCAAACCAAACGGGACTTATCACCTGCTCACGAACTTCATCATCGACGTGCATGGCAATTCGGCCACCGCCTGGTCACGCTGGGCGTACGTGGTTCCCGGCGCGGACAAGAAGCCTTCCATCGCGCAGGGCGGCCACTACGAAGACACGCTGATGCGCGAAAACGGCCGGTGGAAATTCTTGCGCCGAGAAGCGTTTACCGACATTCCACAGGCGGCCGAACGCCCCTGAAACAACGCTTATCGGAGCCATAACCCTTCTCCATCGAACTTGCTGATCGAGACGATTCGTCATCAAAAATTGCTCAAATCCATGCCATACTGAGCTTGAGCAGTGAGGCAGATCGTACGTTTTACCACCTCCGCTCCGAGTACTGAATAAACCGGCGCGCGCGCCCGTCATCTCCGCGCTCAATCCCTGCTGATCCCGTAATTCCCGAACGGCCAGATGTACGCGTCGGCCGCAAATGTCCCAGGCAAAGTCTCCCGCTTCGGATGAGAATAGCCTCCCCGTCCAAACACAACATTAACGTCGAGGAGGTTTTTGTATGCGCGCCTTCATCGCGCCGGCGGTATCGTTTTGCTTCGCGCTGTCCGCTTTTGCGGAGAGTTCGGCGGTAACACAGATCGTCGCGCCGGATAACGCCCTTTCGCAGTGGAAAAGCGTGTATCAGGCCGCCGTGGAGGCAAGTAACCGGCACCGCGACGACGAAGCGCTCAGTCTTCTCGAACAGAGCTGGCAGACGGCAGACAACGACGAAGAGCGTGGACTGGCAGCTGACGGTCTCGGCCAGACAATCCAGCGCCTTGGCCGCCTCAAAGAGGCCAGAATGTGGCTCGAACGCGCGACGGAGGCTTTCAGTAAAGACCTGAGACAATCTCTCCGGCTCGCCGTTGCCACGGCCAGTCTCGCCGATCTTGAACGCGACAGCGGGGACTATCCCGCCGCCGAGGCGGTATTGCGGAAGGCTCTCGACTCCGACCCGTGCGACGCCGAATCCCGCGGATTCCTCCGCAACAACCTCGCCGATCTGCTGCGCGAGCAAGGCAAAAGCACGGAAGCGCAGCGGCTTTTCACAGAGTCGCTCTCCACCCCCGACCTCCCTGCGCGCGAACGCATCTCCGCGCTCATCGGTCTGGCGGACATCGACCGACAGAACAAGGCGTGGAATTCGAGCATCGGCCGCTGGAATGAAGCGCTGGAAAGCGCGCAGATCACAAACGATGAACCGGCGGAAGCCATCATTCTGCGCGGGCTGGGGCAGACCTGGCTCCAGTCGGGCGCAGCCTCGCGTGCCGAGCCGTTGCTGCGGCGGTCGCTGAAACTCGCGGACGCAAACCCTGACCTGCCGCAGGAAGAGGTGGCCACCTCCCACGCGGCGATGGCAGAGCTCTACCGTGCGGAGAACAAACTGACGCTGGCCGAAGACGAGTGGACGCGCGCACTTGAGATCGACCGGCCCCTGCTGGGAGAACATCACCCGCAGGTCGCCATTCTCATGGAGATGCTGTCCGACGTTTACTCCGCGCGCGGCGAATTCGCTGTGGCGCGCGATTATGCGGCGCAGGCCGCGGATGCCATGAGCCGCGCATTCGGCGAAAGTTCCATGGCCGAAGCGGCAGCCCTGACGAATCAGGCGGGCGTGGAGCAGCGCGCGCGAAATCTCGATACAGCCGCGCGGCATTTCGCCCGCGCTGTCGCCATCGCGCGCGCGCATCCGGAATCGAGCGCGGTCGGCGTCGTTATGATGGAGCGCTACGCGGACCTCCTGAAAGCGATGCACCGTTCCGGCGAGGCGAAGGCCATACTTGCGTTGCGAAACGCACTCATCGGCAGCGAAAACCCCTCGTTCAAAGTAAAGTAACGTACTCAGCCACTCTGCGTCGCCATGCGGACCGCCGTTATGATTGGATTGAATGCCTGTATTCGAGGTGTTGACACCTCAGAGCACTTATCCGGCAATGGTGGAGCGGGGATCCATCGAATGCCTGACGAAGTATCTGCCTGCCAATCACGGCAGCATCTTTGTGGTGTCGACACGCGATGTCTGGGGTCTCTACGGCAGTCGCATACTGGCGGCACTTGGCGGCCGTAAATCCCACACGATCTTCTTCACCGGCGGCGAAGACAACAAGCGGCTGTCTCATATCGAGCGCATGGCGGAGCAGATGGTTGAGCACGGCGCCGACCGCGCGGCCGTGGTGATTGCCCTGGGCGGCGGCATTGTCACGGATATGGCCGGATTCCTCGCCGCGATTTTCATGCGCGGCATCCCGGTCATTCAGATCCCCACCACCCTGCTTGCACAGGTCGATGCCGCCGTCGGCGGCAAGACCGGCGTGAACCTCGCGGCGGGGAAAAACCTGATTGGCAGTTTTCATCAGCCGCTCGCGGTGCTGATCGATCCCTCGGTGCTGGTATCGCTGCCGCCCCGCGAATATCATGCGGGGCTGTACGAAATCATCAAGTCCGGCGTCATCCGCAGCGAACCGCTGTTCCGCATCTTCGTCGAGCGCCGCGACGACGTGCTGGCGCAGAAGCCCGAGGTGGTCGACCACATCATCGCCGAGTCTGTGCGCATCAAAGCCGACGTCGTCACGGCCGACGAGCGCGAATCCGGCCTGCGCCGCATTCTCAATTTCGGCCACACCTTCGGTCATGCACTCGAAGCCGAAACCGGCTATACGCGGTTTCTGCACGGCGAGGCGGTATCCTGGGGCATGCGCGCCGCCACTCACCTCGCCGCGGGCCTGAAGATGCTCCCCGATGCCGACAGCGCTGCCATCATCGACGTGCTGGACCGCTATGGCCCCATCCCGGACTGCGCGGGCATCGGCCGCTCCGAGCTTCAGGTGCGCATGCTGAAGGACAAGAAAACCCTCCAGCGCCGCGTTCACTTGGTGCTGCCGGTGAAGATTGGCGAAGTCGAAGTGCGCTCGGACGTGCCGCTCGCCGCCGTCCACGAGGCCATCGATCACGCGCTGGCGGACTGCAGAGGCGCATGAGCGCCCTTGGAACTACCCCCACAGGAATTAAGTCGCAGCAGGAAGCGTCGCGCTGGGTGCGGTCGATGTTCGGCCGCGTCGCGCCTCGCTACGATCTCGCCAATCATCTGCTTTCCGCGAATGTCGATCGTTACTGGCGCAACCGCACGGTAGCGCGGGTCGGAGACATTCTGCGCCGCCCCGATGCCCGGGTCATGGACCTTGCCTGCGGCACCGGCGATCTGCTCATTGCGCTGGAACGCGAGGCCGGCCGCCGCCTCATCGGCAGCGATTTCTGCCACCCGATGCTGACCGGGGCACGGACCAAGCTCGCACGTGAGCGTCTCGCTTCCGCGCTCGTGGAATCGGACGCGCTGGCACTGCCTTTCGCGGATGCGAGTCTGGATCTGATTACCATCGCGTTCGGGTACCGCAACCTCGCCGACTATCGCGCCGGTCTCACCGAGATGCGCCGCGTTCTCCGGCCCGGCGGCGCACTGGCGATTCTCGAATTCACCCAGCCTCCCAACAAAACGTTCGCGGCGCTCTACAACTGGTATTCGCGACGCATTCTGCCGGCGATCGGCGGCGCCATATCAGGCGCGCGCGAGGCGTACGAATATCTTCCCGAATCCGTGCGCGGATTTCCCGGCGCGCCGGCGCTGGCGCAACTGATGCGCGACGCCGGGTTTGCCGCCGTCGAGTGGGAATACCTGACGTTCGGAATTGTGGCGCTGCACATCGGGCGAATGCCCCGGGGCTGATAGCCTTAAGTCATGTCCCTGACGATATCCGGCCGCACTTTCCGCTCGCGCCTGATGATCGGTACCGGCAAGTACCGCAGCTTCCAGGAAATGGCGCGCTGTCACGCGGCATCGGGCGCCGAAGTCGTGACGGTTGCGGTGCGGCGCGTCAATCTCACGGACCGCTCCAAGGAATCGATGCTCGACTACATCGACCGCGCGCGCATGTTCATCCTGCCCAACACGGCGGGCTGCTACACGGCGGACGATGCCATCCGGACGGCGCGCCTCGGCCGCGAAGTCGGTCTCTCCAACTGGGTGAAACTCGAAGTCATCGGCGACGAAAAGACGCTGTTCCCGGATAATGCCGGCCTCCTTGAAGCCACCCGCGTGCTCGTCAAAGAGGGCTTCGTCGTTCTGCCGTATACGAACGACGATGTGGTGAATGCGCGCCGTCTGATCGACGCGGGCGCCGCCGCAGTGATGCCGCTGGCCGCTCCCATCGGTTCCGGGCTCGGCATTCAGAACATCACGAACCTGCGCATCATGCGCGAGATGATCACCGAGGTACCGTTGATTGTCGATGCCGGCGTGGGCACCGCGTCGGACGCGGCGATCGCCATGGAACTCGGCGCGGACGGCATTCTCATGAACACCGCAGTCGCAGCAGCAGACGACGCGGAGAAAATGGCCCAGGCCATGAAGCTCGCCGTGGAAGCAGGCCGGCTGGCTTTCGAAGCGGGCCGCATGGAGAAGAAGCTCTATGCGAGCGCGAGCAGTCCGCTGGCTGGTGTTGTGGGCAGATAGGCAGCCGTGTGAGATCCGAGCGGCTCTTCGCCCTGCTGTGGTTCGGCGCCGCCGCCTGCGCGCAAAACGTCGTCTCCGACTGGCTGCCCGTCCAAACCGGGGACAAATGGGTCTACCAGCACGACACACGCGATCAGATCGGCAACAACGAATTCGAAACTCACAGCTGGAAAACTGAAGAGACGATTGCCGGCTCGTGGAGGACGCCGAACGGCATTCTCATCGGCAGGCGCGTTCGCGTGATCGAAGGATCTCCGCGGCCGATTACCAACTCACGGACGATCCGGCCTACTTTATTCGCGGTGCCTGCTTCTATGGCTACTATGGGGAGGCTGCGTGGGATTCGGCGACGCACACTCCGAGTCCCGATTTTCTGAAAGGCCTTACCGTCGGCTGGCTCGCGCCGGATTTCTGTTTCCCCCTCGTCGTCGGCAAGACCTGGGGTGCGCCTCACGGTCTGCCGGACTGGCATGTGACGCGTCCCGAACTGGCCCGCGACTGGAAAGTAGCAGACGTTGTCGGGCCGGCATTTCATGTCACCAACATCTCCGGCTATCCCGGCTCCGGAATGTCGGTGGATATCTGGTTTGAGAAAGGCGTGGGAATCGTTCGCGAGGAAGAGATTCACCACGGCACAATCGGCGAGGAGCGAACCAGGCTGCTGCGCTTCGAGCCGGAACGGCGCAGGTGACGTGGTGGCGGGGGGGAGACTCGAACTCCCGACCTACGGATTATGAGACCGTCGCTCTAGCCAGCTGAGCTACCCCGCCGTTCGATAACAGCGCACAGGGCGAAGGCTCCGTTGTGCGCATTCGATAACGATTTTAACATTCGTTATTCAAACAGCGTTCGAACCGGCACAGCAAAACCGGGCAGCAACGCAGGTGCATCGATCATGTCGTCTGCGTTCAGCGTGCGAAATTCGCCGGATTTCTCATAAATCGTCGCGGTGAGCGCGTCCGCATCGAGTATCCAGACGATCGTTGTTCCGGCGGCAAGGTATTGGGCAATCTTTCGCTGCAGCTGACCGGCGTTGTCGTTTGGCGAGAGTATCTCCACCGCAATATCCGGCGCGAATTCGCAATAGCCCCGCCGCGGTATCCTGGAGCGTTTCTCCTCACTGACAAAAGCGACGTCCGGGCCACGGACCACACCGGGGCTTAGTCGAAAACCGCACTCGCTCGCCACGATTCCGCCACCGGCTTTTCTTACCGCCTGTCTCAGTGCCTCGCCGACGGCCAACTGCACAATTCCGTGTCTGGTTTCCGGTGGCGGCATAACGATCAACTCCCCTTCGTCGAGCTCGTGTCGATTGCCGTCGTCGGGCAATTTCTCGAACTCCGCCACCGTCATGAGAGCGCGCGTCGTCACAACCACATGGTAGTTCATGCAACACTAAGCATGGCAGGTGCCGGACGGATAGCCGCTCGCTTCAGGCGGGAGGAAAGTCCGGTCTCCACAGGGCAGCGTGCCGGCTAACGGCCGGGGGGATCTCTCAAAGGGATTTTTACGGAAAGTGCCACAGAAAATATACCGCCGGGGCTTCGGTCAGCCGGTAAGGGTGAAATGGTGCGGTAAGAGCGCACCGCGGCCGGAGTAATTCGGCCGGCAGGGCAAACCCCACGCGGAGCAAGACCAAATAGGGGAGGAGGAGCGGCCCGCTCCGTTACAACTTCCGGGTAGGTCGCTAGAGCCGGACAGCAATGTCCGGCCAAGACGAATGGCTATCGCCCGCAAGGGTACAGAAACCGGCTTATAGTCCGGCGCCTGCCTTCTTACGCAGTTTGGATCGAGAGCGCACAGGCCGCCACGCTTTTTCTTCAGCAGGCGCCGGCCGCTGTGAGCGGTAAAACAAAAGGCCCCTCGCCCGAATCTTCGGACGAGGGGCCAGGTTATTGGTACTCGGCGAACGCTACCTCGGGCAGCCCTTCGCCTTGATTTCCTTCTCCGGCGCAGGCATCAGGCCGGGTACATTCGGCTTGTCGGCGCCGCTCGGGATGAACCAGACTTCAACGCGCCGGAATTGCGCGCGCTGATCGGTGGCCGACTGTCCTGCCCGTTCCTTCACAGAAGCGTCGCCGAACGGCATCGGCGGTGTCGGTCTGATCGGTTCCGGCGTAGGCATACCTGAACGCGGCTGAGATCGAGCGACGCGACAAATTCCCTTCCCGGCGCTCAGCACCGCAGCCGTGTTGTAGACGCGCTGGTGTCAAGAGTCGCGGCGGCCCCGGCCGGTTTCACTCGTATCGCGGTGGCCGATCAGGATCACGCTCGAACCCGGATCCGCCTGCAGCTTCGGCGTCAGCACTTCGATCAGATAACGCTTGGCTGCGTTGTTGACCCGCGGGCTGCGGTTGGCGAAGACGATATCCTCCCTCGAAGCCACGGCACTCTTGTTCACCGTAACGTTTGCGTTGGCGCTGGCTGTCTCGTTCCGCGAATCCGTCTCAGTGGCGGTCAGCGCGACGACCATATCGATCTGCACGCCGGATGGCATTCGGGTCGAAGCTGACGCCGCTCGAATCGAACGTGTTCCCCGTAATCGTTCCTTCGCTCGCCGTATAACGAATCGGCGTCGCCGTGGCGCACTGAAGAGACCACATCCGTTGGCGTTCAGCGGGAGCCGGTCACCGTAATTTATCGTCGTCGGATGTCACGGCGAACTGGATAGTCGGAGGCCCGAGCGTTCGCACCAGCACGTTCACAGGGCTGGAGTTGCCGACTTTGTCCGCCGGCGCTGACGGTAACGCGGACGCCAGGTTGCCGGAACGTTCGTGGTGTTCACGATTGAACGTCCGGTCCCGTTCCGCCGGGCGCCGGCGGTTGCCGTTGACGAACCACTGATAACTCCGTTTACCGGTGCCGCCGCTGGCATTGACACTCAGCTGCATATTGTCGCCAGGGCAAACATCACGCCCTCCCTGAATGGCGGAAACGGTGACACGGCGGGGGTGGCGGAGCCGGCGGTGGCGGAGGCGGCGGCAAGCCGGCGGCGGAGCGGTTCATGGAATCCACCGCGCCAGGAAATTTCCGGTATCAACTGCCATCGCGTTTTCATTGCGGTTGGTCATCAGATACAGAGCGAGCCCGGAGCGCCGGGAGCGTTGGGAAGCCCGAAATCCGGCGTTGGCGTATACAGGCCCATGAAGTCGATGCGCGCTTCAAGACTGTGGCTCGACAAAGGTATATTCAGACCGACACCGTAAACGGTGCCTGGTTCCACCTTCGTCGAGAATGAAGCCGGCACAATTGCCTGAATACCAACCGCCGGTGGCGGCTCCTGAAGATCGCCGGCAGGTTGTAGGCCGATAGACCACGCCGGTCGGTCCGAACAGGATAAACGGACGGAATTGCGAAGTACGCGGCGTAACGATACGGCAAGCCGTGCACCGCAAACTGATAATTCTGTTCAGGCAGCGCCGCATAAGCGGAGCCGCCGTATGGCAGCAGCGCCAGACGGTTGAATCCGACTGAAAACGCGCCTTCAATACCCCAGTATACTGCCAAGATCAATGCCCCGCGAACGCCGAAAATGGGCCTCGGGCTAAGCAGCAGATGGTTCTCGCCGAAATTGCTCTCCTGATAGCGTTGGAATCACTGTGAGCCGAAGAAAACACCGATGTCCCAGGTGGAATATTCGCCTTCATCCTGATTGGTTTGCGCCACGTTAGTACTCTGCGCGAACGCGGCGCCTGCCGTCCCGATTGCCGCCGTGAGCGCCAGCAGCGTTTTTCGCCATCGCGCCCGGTTGAATTCGGACATGCTTCGTCATTAACGGACATACCTCCTCGAAATTGAACGTGCCGTACTTCCGGGTGCGGAATCAAATTTCTATTGTGCCTCATTTATCATAGCTTTGGAGCGCAAGCTGAGGAAACTGTGCGACTTCCACCCTTCTCGGATCAAAGGCGGTGAACGATACCCCTCGCCTGGGGAACAGGGCATAAACACGGTCAGGCACCTCCGGCAGGCACTACCAGCGCCGTCGGCCATACCTTGCCGTCCCCTTCTTCGCCGAGTTGTTGCCAGTTCCTGCCACCGTCTGTGGACCGGAGAACCCGCCCGTCCTGCGCAACAAATGCCTCTCCGGAGCCGGCTGGGATGGAACAAAACAACGCTGACCGATCGCCAACAACAGTCCGCTAACCTTGGTCCATGATCTGCAATCGTCGGTTGAGCGGAACAGTCCGGCCGATGTGCCCAGCCAGCGCTGTGTGCGACGGCTTATCCGCCGGAGCCCGTCGAATGCGAGACCATACCAGGCGACGCCCGGCGCGGCTCGCCGCACGTACTCCACGTGCGCCCCGCATCAGCGCTCACCGGCGCCATGCGTATTAATGGCTGTGATGATTTGATCGCCCGACGCCTCCAGCGCCGAAATACCACCCGGCAAACCAATGGGATCAGCCTGCCAGGAATTTGCGTCGCGGATCGCGAAAAGCCCCCGGCCGGTCCCCGCCAGCACGACATCATGCGGCAGAGCCGCCAAAGCGGTGAACTGGCCGGAATCGGTGGGACCTACTTGATTCCCGCCCAGGTCTTCCCGCCGTCCTTCGATTTGACCAGTCCGTGATATCCGGCAGCAAACAGCGTTCCGGGCTGATCCGGAGCCGCGCTGATCACGCGGATTTCGCGCTCGGAGCCTCCAACGCCCGCGCGGTCCCAGCGTAATCCGAAATTCTCCGTGTGGTAGAAGCCGGAACCTGTATCGAACACGCTCTGGCGTAGAGCGCGCCGTGCGCGCCGGTCAGCGCGGTGAAGCTCCGGTTGGTGAAACCGGTGTTGGAAGTGCGAAGCGTGCGCCCGCCGTCGGTACTCAGCATCAGTCCCGCCCGTGGTGGAAGCGAAAAAGATGCGCTCCGGAACGAAAGGATCGAACGCGATGGACCGAACCGCTTCCGTGCTCACCACGCGGAAGACTTTGCCGCCGTCTTCAGAGCGCAGCAGCCCCGCGGTCGTTCCGGCGAAGACGACGCCCGCGCGCTTCGGATCGAGCGATACGAACTACGTCCGGAACGCGCCTTTCGGCGTAGGCAGCTGTTTCCAGTGCGCTGCGCTGTCCGCACTCGCATACAAGCCCGCTGCAGGCGCTGGCATAGACCGATCCCGGCCGCCGCGCGTCCACCTGAATGCTGAACACGTCGGAGTCGTCAATCATGCCGGTGTGAATCGATTCCCACGACGCGCCGCCGTTAGCTGGTTCGCCACGGCAGATGCGTTGTACCGGCATACACGATCTCGCGGTTCGGCGGGATCGAAAGCCAGCGAAACCACTGGCCGGAACTCCGCATTATCCGGCGCAGAGATGTGCTTCCATGACGCGCCGCCATCCATGCTGCGATACACGCCGTCTTCCGTCCCGGCTGCGATCACATCCGGATTCGCCGGGAACAGCGCCAGCGACCAGACAGCCTTGCCCTTGCTGCCGGCGAGCAGCGTCCAGGTCTTGCCGCCGTTCGTTGTCTTGTATAACGCCCGAGGTCCACGGATGGTCGCCTTCCATACCGGCGTACCAGGTGCCGGCCGACCGCGGATCGACTTCGAGCGCGTGCAGGGTGCCGTCAACTGTCCTTCGAACGGAATATTAGTCCAGGAGGCGCCGCCGTTCGACGAGAGTAAACAGCAGGCCATTGTGCGTGCCCGCGATGACCAAGTCCGCGCGTCTTCGGCACCACGCGCACCAGTTCCGCATCGCCGCCGAAAGGTCCGGTGGTACGCCATTCGCCCGCACTCCGGCAGTGAGCAGCAAAAGGAGCGCGCACGCAGCGCCGCAGCTTCCCAGCAGTCTTCGTCATCTGCTTTCGAACGCGCCACTCACTAAGTCTAAGTCTTGCATAGAATTCGCGCAAAACACTACTAGTTGAGAGGGACGTTATCATGACGAAGATTAGCAATGATTATAGTGGGCGCGGGGATCATCGGACTGACATGCGCGTGGCGTCTCGCACACTGCGGAATTCCAGTTACGGTTTTCGACGCGGGCGCCGCCGGAGGCGAGGCCAGCTGGGCCGGAGCAGGCATGCTGGCGCCTGGCGGAGAAATGGACGAATCATCACTTTTGACGAACATGGCTCTATGCAGCCTCGCCCTTTATCCCGCCTTTGTCGAACTCGCTGCGCGAAGCCTCGGGGGTCTCCATCGACTATCAGCGCTGCGGCGCGATCGAAGTCGCTTTCAGTGCGCCCGAAGCGGAAGCGCTGGACAGTCGGGCCGCGCGCCAGGCGTCCCTCGGCATTCGCTCGGAATCCATACGCCATCCCGCGGGTTTGGCCCGATTCTATCCGGATGACGCACTCGTCAATCCGCGCGACATTATGGCAGCGCTGCGCGTCGCCTGCGTTCGCCGCGGTGTTTCCATTCGCGAATACGAACCGGTTGTGGAAATCCTCCCCAACGGCTCCGGCGTGCGCACCAGAGCCGCCGCGCATCGCGACGACGGCGTGCTGCTGGCAGCCGGCGCCTGGAGTTCCGAACTCATTCCCACCCTGCCGATCGCGAAAACCAGACCGGTGCGCGGTCATCTGATCGCTTACCGCGCCGCCGCGGGCATGCTCGGAACCATCCTGCGTTACGGCCACACTTACCTGCTTCAGCGGGACACCGGTTCTCTCATCGCCGGATCTTCCACCGAGCATGTCGGATTTAACCGCGCCATCGATGAAAGCATCGTCGATGACATCCATCGCCGCGCGTCGAAACTGATGCCCACCCTCGCATTCATGGCGCCCGCTGAGCGATGGAACGGATTCCGGCCCGGTATCGAAGGCGACGTTCCGGCGATCGGCAGAGTGGACGGCACGCGAATCTGGACGGCGTTCGGGCACTACCGAAACGGAATACTGCTGGCCCCGGACACGGCCCGCAGAATTGAAGAACTAGTCACAAGCATGTAACGCCGGCGATCTTGTCGCCGGTGCCTTTAATTCCACCGCGGAAACGGATTGCCCGGCGCCTTGCGGCAATCCTCCACCAGTTCCGGGATCCTCTGCCTTCTGCGCAGCAGCGACTCGAACAACCGCTCCAGCTGCTCTTCGTCGTCCGCCAGCCACTCCGGCGGAATGCGTCGCAAAGCCCTGTCGAAAACCTCCTCGGGAAAATGTCTGATGCGTTCCAGCCATGGCTCGAAGTCCCCCAACCGACCGCACGGCATCGTAAACCGTCCGCCGCGGATAAAGACCGGTGACCGCCGAATCCGGGAAATCCCAGTGCGGTCCGTTGAACGCAAAGCCGTGGTCGATCATCAGCGCCACAAAGCCGAGTTTGCGCGGCGGGACGCCCGGCTGCGCCAGCCAGTCTTTCAGCTGCGCACGGAAGAAGATGCGATCTGCCGCCCGTCCGCGTTCGCCACCCAGCGATCGAACGCCAGCACCGCCAGGAACTGTTCCGCATTGGCCACCTGGTTGAGCAGCGCATCGGGAATGAAATCGTAGATCGCGGTCGATTCGGGTTTGCCCGGGTGCCGGGATCCGAAATGCCAGCCCGGCGGCGATCGCGATATGCCGTTCGCCGGATTTGCAGCCGCACTTCCGGGTTAGCCGCCAGAAACTCCGCCGACACCGCGCACGATCTCGATGGCCCGGGCAGGAGATCTGCAGATGCGCGAGAATTTCCGCCGCCACGAATTCGTTGACGAGAATCCGCCGGTGCTGCGGGTTATTCTGGAACTTGACGATGTAACAGTCGCCGTCGTCGGCTTCCAGCAAATGCGCCTGTGCGCCGCCTCTCATCTTCCGGATGAACCGGCGCGCGTTTACGGGCATCGGTTTTGCGGGAGGCAAAAGTCGGCGGCAATGTCGGCAATGAGGGAGCGAATCACTTGACACCAGACGGAACAAAAGCGAAGCGCGGCCGAGAATCCGGCGGCAGACAGCGCAAAAGATGCGGCGAAGAACCGCGATGAAGTCGCGCTCGAACTGATGAAGTTCATCGCCGTGACCACAGGGTACGGCAAGGGCAACAGCGCCGCCGCGGGCTTTTCGGGAAAGCCGGCGCAAGTCGGCCGAGGAGTACGCCGATGCGCTGATCCAGCTGTTTGAGAAATGCCGGTCCGTGGTCGCGAAACCGGTTTCGTAGAGAAATCCGCCTTCACAGGCTGAAGCCTGTGCCACTGGTTCGCGTAAATGTGGCACAGACTTTAGTCTGTGAATTCTGCTAACGGCGCGATTTCTTAGCGGCCTTCTTCTTCGGCGCACTCTTTTTCGCCGCAGCCTTCTTTACGGCCTTTTTCGGTGCAGCTTTCTTCGCTGCTTTCTTCACTGCCTTTTTGGGCGCTGCCTTCTTCGCCGCCTTTTTGTGCGCAGCTTTCTTGGCCGCCTTTTTGGGCGCGGCTTTCTTAGCTGCTTTCTTCGGTGCGGCTTTCTTCACCGCTTTCTTCGGCGCGGCAGCCTTTTTGGGCGCGGCAGCCTTCTTCGGCGCGGCGGCCTTCTTGGGCGCGGCCTTCTTCGCCGACTTCACCGGCTTCCGCTCCGGTGGCGCTTCCGGCAGTCCCTCCGCTCTCCGGCTCCTCGACGATCGTGACGACGACGACGTCCTTCCACCGGCGCTACGGCGATAACTTCATCCTCGTCGTCGTCCTCGTCCTCGTCGTCTTCGTAGTCGTCGAGCTTTGACTCCAACTCATCGCCTTCGTCACCGTAGTCGCGAAAATCTTCCATCTCGTCTTCGTCTGGGAGCGAACTTCAGGTCGTCGAACATCCAATCAGTCTCCTGTTTCGGGCACAGTCTCCATTAGCATACCCCTTTTTGTTTTGCGCGCAACTATTCGGGGCGATCAAATTCGCATTTTGTGGGGTGGATGAAATCCCGGAGGCGGGTTTGGTAAATCGGCCTGGCCGTTTGCAAACCACAGCGCGGCCCAAATTGACAATCGCGCGCAGGACGGCCTTCTGTCTTCGGAACAGCCACCCTATCTGTTGATCGGGTTACTGCGGTCCTTCAGCTGCGCCAGCGTGGCACTCGCCGGATGGAGGGGGCGATGCGCCGCGGGCGCCTTCGACGCAGCCACGACGGTCGCACTGCGGACCGCCTTCTTCGCTTTGCGGTTCGCCAGGCTGCTCTTAACCGTCGTCTTCGTGCTCTTCCCGACGTGTGGCGTGTGCAGCGCCGGAACTACTTCTTGATACGCAGCCGGAACCACCAGGCGATCGCCTTCCGCCGGATCGGCGCCGTTCAGGTTATTGGTAAGCGAAATCTGGTTGGGAGACGAGTTGTACAGGCGGGCTATTGACGACAGCGTCTGGCCGGCTTCGACGCGGTGTATGCGCGACGACGCCAGCAGCCCGTCCGGCAGACCCTTGAGTCCGGCCATGATCTGCTCGCCAGTGCCCTTCGGCACGCGAATCTCGAAATTCTCCGGCGCGGTGCTGCGCAGGAGCGCCGGATTGAGCTGCACCAGCTCCGAGACCGGCGCGTCCGCCAGATCGCTGATGAGCGCGAGGTTGGTGGGAGCGGTCGTGACGATGGTGTCGTACTCGATCGGCGCATCCGGTACGATGCCGTCCAGCCCGTATTCCGGCGCGTTCTTCGCCATGATGGTCATGGCCAGAATGATCGGCACGTAGTTCGTGGTCTCGGTCGGAATGGCGTGCCGCGCGCGCAGTTCCCAGAAATCGGCGTAGCCCGTGCGTTCGACAGCGCTGCTCGATGGCGCCGGGCCCGCAGTTGTAAGCCGCAATCGCCAGATACCAGTCGCCGAATTCGTTGTAAAGATCGTGGAGATGCTGGGCGGCCGCCCGCGTGGCCTTCTCTGGATCCAGCCGTTCGTCCGAATACGGCGTCTGCTTCAGACCGTACTCATTGCCGCGGAACTTCACGAACTGCCACATGCCCGTCGGCGGCGGCGCGCGAGACAGCGCGCGGCAGAAAGCCGGATTCGGCCTGCGCCAGGTGAATCAGCTCCTGCGGGATGCCTTCCTCCGCCAGAACTTTCGAAATCATCGCGCGGTACTTCCCGGCGCGCTCCAGACCGGCTTCAATGGTGCGGTGCCCGCGGTTGTTGAAGTAGTTGATGTACCCGAGAACGGTGTCGTTGACCACCAGAGGCAGGGCGGAGGTCGTGTTCTTCATCTCGGTCTGGACCTTATCTTTAATGCGCGGGTCGACCGAAAAAGTCATCGTGACAATGTCGTCCAGCGGCGCCTTGTCGAAACCGGGGACCTCGTCCACGGCGGCCGCGCCCATGCCGGAAAGGTCGTCGCGGTGGATCGTATCCACCATATCTTCCAGCTTGGCCTCGAAGAGGCGGCGGTCGGTCGGGTTATCCGACGCTGTCAACATAACGTCAATCGCCGCGTCGAACTCTGTCCGCGCGCGGTCAAAATCCCGGTCCTGAAAAGCTTTTTTGCCGTTGCGGAATCTTTCTTCGGCCTGCTGGATCAAAAGGTCAGAAGCCGTCGGACGGAACACCACCGGGCTCGGAACGGCTTCTTTGGCCACTTCTTTTAGGTAGGGGAGATGTTGGGGGGTATCGATGACGGTCGCCCCGATGCCGGGGTTCGGGCTGGGTGTCCGGATGGCGGCTGGCGCGAAGAACGAAGTTTGGAGATTGGGTTGCTGAGCAAAAGAGGAAGCGGAGGAAATAAGTAATAGAACGGCTACAAAAACGATTCCGGTGGTTCTGACGTTCCGGGTCATTCACTCTCCTCGAAGTTAAAAACGTACTGCTAACGAGGCCGTAGACAACTTGGGCTCATTGCCCGTAAAACGACCCCTTCAGGCTAACGCACACGTTACAACTGCGTCAACCCGCGTATGAAACAATACGCTGCGTTATTTCACTCAGTCGAAATGTCCTCTAACAGTATATCGTCGCGGTCCCGATGAACTTTATAGCCCATTACTCGTCTTCTGCTTCTTCCTCGCCGGTGCGCGCCGCCTTGGCCGCCGCAATGATCTTGTCGGCCTGTAGCTGCGGCACATAATCGTAGTGGTCGAACTCCATCGTAAATGAAGCCCGGCCTTGAGTTATCGATGTCAGGTCGCTCTGATAGCTGAGCATTTCCCCCATCGGCACCTGGGCCTTGATGATCTGCGTCCCGCCCTGCGTATCCATGCCCGAAATGCGTCCGCGGCGGCCGTTCAGGTCGCCCATCAGATCGCCCGCGTATTCCACCGGCGCCTGCACCTCGACATTCATCACCGGCTCGAGCAGTGCCGGTTTCGCAGTTTGCATGGCGTTCCGGAACGCCTTCCGCGCCGCCAGCTTGAAAGCCAGTTCGGACGAATCCACGTCGTGGTACGACCCGTCATACACCGTCACCTTGAAATCGACCATCGGAAATCCGGCCAGATAACCGCGCTCGGCTGTTTCAATAATTCCTTTTTCCACGGCTGGAATATAATTTTTTGGAATCGAGCCGCCGAAGATGTCGTTGACGAACTCGAACTTCCCGCCGCGCGGCAGCGGCTCCATGCGGATCCAGCAGTCGCCGAACTGCCCGTGGCCGCCGGTCTGCTTCTTGTGCCGGCCCTGCACGTCGGCCGTGCCGCGGATGGTCTCGCGGTAGGGAATCTTAGGCGCCTTCAGGGTCACGTCCACGCCGTACCGCTTCTTCAGCCGGCTGACGGCAATTTCCACATGCTGCTGGCCGGTCCCGGCCACCAGAAACTCCTTGGTCTGCGGATCCCGGTAGAACCGGAGCGACAGATCCTCTTCCAGCAGCTTGTGCAGCGCGTTGCCCATGCGGTCTTCGTCGTTGCGGCTCTTGGCCTCGATGGCGAACGCGATCGACGGCTCGCTCAGCTTCACCGGCGGGAACGCGATCGGCGAGGCTTTATCGGCCAGCGTGTCCCCGGTCAGCGTGTCCTTGAGCTTCGCCACCGCGCCGATGTCGCCCGCCTGCAGTTCGTTGACCGGCTGGATCGTCTTCCCCACCGGCACGCCGATATGCGCCAGCCGCTCCTGCGAGTTCTTACCCGCATTGAAGAGGTTGGCGTCGTTCTTGACCACGCCCGACAGCACCTTGAAAAAGGTAATTCGCCCCGCAAAGGCGTCGGCCGTAGTCTTGAAAACGAACGTCGCCGTCGGTTCGGAGATCGAGCACTTGCGCTCCGTCTCCGCTCCGTTCAGCGTGACTTTGGCAGGCGGACGGTCCACAGGCGACGGGAACGCTTCCACGATCAGATCGAGCAGCCGGTCCGACCCGACGTCGTGCAGCCCGGACATGCAGAGCACGGGGAAAATCTTGTCCTCGCGCATTTCCTCGTCAAGCCCCGCGACGATGTGCTCTTCGGGCAGGGTGCCTTTCTCGAAGAACTCCTCCATCAGATCGTCCTTGCCCTCGGCGACGATCTCGACCAGTTCGTCATGCGCTGCCTTCGCGGCTTCGGCGTAGTCGGCCGGGATGTCGCCCATGGTGGATTTGCCGTCGCCGTCCGGGACGAATGTGTGCGCCTTCATGTGAACCAGGTCGATGACGCCCCGGAAGTCGTGCTCTTTGCCCAGCGGCAGGTGGATCGGCACCGCGTTGCGGCCGAAGCGTCCGTGGATCGACTCCACCGCGCGCTCGAACGATGCGTTTTCGCGATCGAGCTTGTTGATCACGATGGCGTGCGGAAGATTACGCTCCTCCGCGTACTGCCACATCTTCTCGGTGATGGCTTCGACCCCGGCCACGGCGTCCACGACGATGATGAGAGCATCAGCGGCGATAAGTGCGGAAAAAGCGTCGTTGGTGAACAGGTTGAAGCCGGGAGTGTCGATGAGGTTGATGCGGGTGCCTTTCCATTCAATGGAGGCGATCGACGACGAGATCGTTAACTTGCGGTTGATTTCCTCCTCGTCGTAATCCGTAATCGTGTTGCCATCGTCAACGCGCGTCAGGCGATTGGTGGCGCCCGCCGCGTAGAGAAGCCCGGCCACCACGGAGGTCTTCCCGCAGTGGCCGTGACCTACAATGCCAACGTTTCGAATGTCCTTCGTGTCGTATATTTTCATGGAGCGCCTCGGTTTTTACGAGGGGATCGTATCACAGTTGAAACACAGCGAGGTCGCATGACCCACGTCACCACCGGCGACGGCGTCCGCCTCCACTTCAAAACCCGCGGCAGCGGGCCGCAGATCGTCATTCCCAACGGGATCATTCGGACGCGACCAGCGACGGCGACATCAGCCGGGATGTCAAAGATGTCGAATCGGTGCGTCGATATTTCGACATTCGGACACCTGAACTTGCTCGGTCAGTCCTACGTCGGCCCGCCCGCTCTACGTGACGGATCCGGCCAATGCCGCCCGCATCGACTGGGGCTGCTGCGATCTGCCGAATGAACGCGGCTTCATGATGTCCTGGACCCGGCGCCTGCTGCCTTCGATCCAGAGCCTGCGTATTTCCGAAGAGGTGTCGAAGGCTACTGCGCCGGTGCTCACGATTCATGGCACCAAAGACCGCAACGCCCCCTACGGCGCGGGACGCGACTGGGCTTCGATGCTTCCCAACGCCCGGCTACACACCGTCGAAGGAGCCGCTCATGCCCCATGGATCGAAGCCCCGGACAAAGTGCTCGGCCGGAAGCTTAGTGGGGCCAGGCCTTCCGGCCTGCCGCCGGGCTTCTGCCCGGTGCGCTTCTGTTCACAGATCGAGCTTCATAAAAACCGTCGCCTGCGGATTGTCGTTGTACCGCTCGCACGGCCGATAGCCGCGCTTCCGATAGAAGCGGATCGCATCTGTCAGATCGTCCTTCGAATCGAGGTAAAGCGTCGCGTATCCCGCGCTTCCCGCGTAAAGCGCACAGGCCGAAGGGTCCGTTGTGCGCGTTAAGTATGGTGCAGCGCATCGAGAAGCCGCCCCGCGACGCCGCGGCCGCGCGCCTGCGGCTTCACGTATAACCGTTTCACTTCACCCGCCGCCTGAACCAAACGAAGTGGCCGCAGCGCGATGCATCCCACGATCTCGTCGCCGTCCCGCGCCAGCCACAGCCCCGCACCTTCGCCGAAATAATTCGCCAGGAACTCTGCGCGGTCCTCGCACGCCACCACGGCGACCGCGTCGTAGTATTCGCTTACGATTCGCCACGCGGCATCGAAATCGTCGCTTTCGCCCCTCCAAACGACAAGCCCACTCACGCCTCCACATTGGCATAATCGGTCCATGTCCGTAAAAGTTGTCCAGGTCGATGCCTTCACTTCGAAACCCTTCGCCGGAAATCCCGCCGCCGTATGCGTCCTGCCCGCCGCCGCGGATGAAACCTGGATGCGTCACGTGGCCAGCGAAATGAATCTTTCCGAGACCGCGTTTCTGCATCCGGAAGACGCCGGCTACCGTCTGCGCTGGCTGACCCCTGCAATTGAAGTCGATCTCTGCGGACACGCTACCCTCGCCAGCGCGCACGTCCTCTGGGAGGACGGCCACATCGCCGCCGACGCCGAAGCCCGCTTCCACACGCGCAGCGGCTTGCTTACCTGCAATAAGAATGATGACTGGATCGAGATGAACTTTCCAGCCAAGATCGCCGAGCCCGCCGAACCGCCTGCGCAACTCGCCGAAGCGCTCGGCGCGGAGCTTCTCTTCGTGGGCCGCAACGCATTCGACTATCTTGTCCTGGTCGCCGACGAGCCCACGCTGCGCGCGATCAACCCAAACCACCATCTGCTGCGCCAGCTCCCGGTACGCGGCGTCATAGTTACGGCGCGCGGCACAGACTACGATTTCGTCTCGCGCTTCTTCGCCCCGGGCGCCGGCGTTGACGAAGACCCGGTCACCGGCTCCGCGCACGCCGCGCTTGCGCCCTTCTGGAGCCATCGCCTCAGCCGGACCGAGATGGTCGGCTTCCAGGCTTCGGCCCGCGGCGGCGTCGTCAAAGTGAAAATGATGGGCGACCGCGTCGCGCTCTCCGGCCAGGCCGTCACCGTCATGCGCGGCGATCTGCTGTTCTGAATCACGTTATCCTGAACACAGCAATGACGGTCATAGACGCTCAAGGCATTTCTGAAGCGTCTGGCTGAGGTCAAACCTGACCCTGAGGGCTGCACCAGCCGCGACTATGTAAAGTACGGCTGTCGTTGATGCCTTCGCTGTCGTTCGAGCTCCTTTTGGGGGCCGCGACGCGGTTCTGGTTAAGCGAGCATCGACGATCGCGTCGCGCTCTCCGGGTCAGATTTCTTGTGGGCAGCCATTCCTGGCTGCAAGCCGACTTTCGAGTCGGCTGGACTGGCTGGAAAGCCAGTCCGCAGGCCGGAAGGCCTGCCCCACAAACCCATACCGTAAGCTTGTCCTGTGAAGTTCCGGCTTCCGCCCGAAACCTACGACGCCGAACCGCCTCCCTTCCTCGGCTCCTGGCGCAATGTTTATCTGTTCGTTCTCGGCTGGCTGCTGTTTCTGATCGCCGTGTTCTACGTCTTTACGCGCTACTTCGCCTGACCATCCCGCCATGACCACCCTCGACTGGATCGTCATGATCGCCACCATGATCGCCATCCCCAGCTTCGGCCTGTGGCGCGGACGCGGCGGCAGCACCACCAGCCACTACCTGCTCGCCGGCAAAACCATGCCCTGGTACGCCATGGGCCTCTCCATCATGGCCACCCAGGCCAGCGCCATCACCTTCATCGCCACCACCGGCCAGGCTTACGTCGATGGCATGCGCTTCGTGCAGTTCTATTTCGGCCTGCCCATCGCGATGGTGATCCTCTCCGCCACCGCCGTCCCCATCTTTCACAAAGCCGGCGTCTACACGGCCTACGAATATCTGGAGCGCCGCTTCGACGCCAAGACGCGCGCCCTCGCCGGCATCGTTTTCCTGATTCAGCGCGGCGCGGCGGTCGGGCTCGCGCTCTACGCGCCCGCCATCGTGATGAGCGTCATCTTCGGCTGGAACGACCGCGTCACCACGCTGATCATCGGCATCGTCTGCGTGCTCTACACGACTATCGGCGGAATTCCCGCCGTCACCTGGACCGACGTGCTGCAGATGATCATCATCTTCGCGGGCCTGATTCTGGCGCTGCTGACGGTGATCTCGCTGATGCCGCACGGTGTCAGCTTCGCGCGATGCGGTTTATCTCGCAGGCGCGGTCGGCAAGCTCAACGCGGTGGATCACGAAGCTCGACTGGAACAACCGCTACAACCTCTGGAGCGGACTGCTCGGCGGCACGTTTCTGATGCTCGGCTATTTCGGATGCGACCAGTCCCAGGTGCAGCGCTATCTCACCGGAAAGTCCGTCGCGCAGAGCAAGCTCAGCATGCTGTTCAACGCCATGGCCAAAGTGCCGATGCAGTTCTTCATTCTCTTCGTCGGCGCGATGGTGTTCGTCTTTTATCTTTTCGCGCAGCCGCCGCTGCTGTTTGAAAGTAACGCGATGAAGGCCATCGCATCGCAGCCCGGCTACACCGAAACCGAGAGCCGCTTCGACGCGTGCCTGGCGCAGCCGCGAGAAAGCCGCCGAAGATCTGAACGCCGCGCGCAAGCAGGACGATCGCGGCCGACGTCTCCGCCTCCACTGCCGCGTACCGCGCCGCGCAGCATGAAATCGACGCCGCCGCGCCAGTCCGGCATCCGGCTCTACGAAAAGTCGCAGGGCAAATCCGGCTTCAACGACACCAACTACATCTTCCTTTCGTTCGTCACGAAATATTTTCCGGCCGGCGTGATCGGCCTCGTCATCGCGGTGATCATGAACGCCGCCATGTCGTCCAGTTCCGGCGAACTGAATTCACTCGCCGCCGTCAGCGTGATGGATCTCTACCGCCGTCTCTGGCGTCCCGACGAAAGCGACCGCCACTACCTCGTGGTCTCGCGCATCTGCACGGCCATCTGGGGGACGTGGGCGGTCATCTTCGCGCAGTATGCGAAAAACCTCGGTTCGCTGGTCGAGGCCGTGAACCAGGTCGGATCGTATTTCTACCCCGTTCTGCTGGGGGTCTTCGTGCTCGCGTTCTTTTTCAAACGCGTGCACGGCTCGGCGGCTTTCTGGGCGATGCTGACGGGCGAGGCGGGGATCATAGCCTGTTCGCTCTTCACGCATATCGCGTTCCTCTGGTTCAACGTGAT
This sequence comes from Terriglobia bacterium, assembly GCA_963832905.1. Taxonomy (GTDB): domain Bacteria; phylum Acidobacteriota; class Terriglobia; order Bryobacterales; family Bryobacteraceae; genus BOG-234. The sequence goes on from CAWHVO010000006.1 coordinate 198,505, forward strand.
CGGGACAGTAGTGGTAGTGATCGCGGGGCTGCTTTTTTCTTCAGGGCCGCGGATGGACACGGCTGAACACAGATAAGCCCAGCGGGCGACTATCTACTGTCCTTTGATCCGGGCTACGGTTGCCACGTTTCCGGTTTTCGCGTACCTTGGGTGAGTTCGCCGCCGACCGCATAGAACAAGCGATTTACGACGCTTGCGCGTTTGTTGCGGAGGCTCCCATGCGAGGCCATTCCCGGCCCGGCTTCACAACCCGCTCGCTTCGTTTCTGAATGGTGAACTGAATTCGCTGCCGCGCGATGGGTTCCGCACTGGAGGCGCGCCGACTCTCCCGAATCGGGCCCGTCACAGCTTGAAGTAGAAGACGGGTGCGAGGGCAACGAGCGCAGCACCGATCTGGATCGCCAGGATGCGCAGCGTTTGCCACGGGTCGCGGACCAGCCATCGGATCACGAACGCGGCCGACATGATGAATGAGGCGACCATGAGCAACTGAAAGAGATGGGCCGCGGCACCTTCATCGGCCTCACGAACAACGCCGTTTACGGTGATGACAATCGTTGTCATGGCTAAAGCTGCGAGAGAGCATACGATCGGAACAAAAGCCAGTGGGTCTCTTAAGGACGGGCCGGTGTTTGAACGCATGATCGATTGTTTCACAAATTACATTGTAACGCAAAGCGGCGCGCAGCCATTGCCTTTAATCTCTGTGCATCTGTGGCGAAATCGGTTTTTGCTCAAACCGGAAACTGCGCCGTCACCTTCGGCCTCGCCTGCCCGTCCCGATACGGCGTCAGGCTGATATTGAGATCCAGCTCCGTTACCCTGTCCCCCAGCCGTACGATCAGCTTCTGATACCCGGGATTCGCCGCCTGGGGCGGCCGTCGTACCGCAGCGGCGCCACATCGAACACGGCGTGTCTTGGCGACCGTATTTCCGCCGCCAGCACCCAGCCATTCTTTTTCAGCGTCGCCGTCTGCCCGCCCAGCGTGATGTCGGCGTCCGTCATCATCCCCCAGATCACTTCCACCGGCTGATCGCTGCGCACCGAATCCTCCATCAGCACGGTCTGCCTCTGCGCCAGCGCGAACCGCCGCGTCCACTGCTTCACCCGGCCCGGATTCGCCCGCCCCAGATCGATCTGCACCCAGCTGAAATCCGGCGCGAAATCCTGCCGCGTTATCCGCGCCTCCGCCCGCGTATCCTGATTCTGATCGTCGATCAGCAGCGTGTTGTGCGATTCCGTCCGCGTGCGGTAGTAAGTAAACCTCTGCCGCCCGAGGTAGCCAGGCAGATCGTAATCATCCGTCCCCAGATCGGCCGCCCACCGCACGCCGCCCGCGTCCAGCACGAAACTCCCCAGATCGAGATGCGCATGCGGGTCGTTGTTATCGCCGCCCTTCACGGCCAGATAAATCGCGTTCGGGTCGTCCCACGCGCTTCGGAAACACGCGATATCCACGCCCGCGGAAAATCGCGTCCTGCCCCCACGGCGGCGCCTGCTGCTGCGGCGGTTTCGCATTTGCGTCGAACCACGCGAGGTCATGCGCGTCCGGATGCCCGTGTCCTTTCGAGCGCCTTCTGCTCGCTCCACGCATACGCCGAAACGCCGAACCGCTTCGCCATCCAGAACATCTCCGGCGACCGCCCGCTGTCCTCCGGCGCATCGCCGAAATTGAAAACTTTCCCCGTCGGGCCCGTCATGTGAATCCGGAACCGGCCCGCCCGGTCCACGCCGTGAAAAGAACTCAGCCCGTAGTCGTTTCCCAGCGCCGTCTGCAGCGCACTGAAGAAGGCGCCGACACACCCCGCGTGACGGCTTCCCAGTACGCCATCCCCTCCGGCCATGACCCTTCCACGCCATATGTGGCGAGCCCGTGCGGCAGCGATTCGAGCACGTAGCGCAGCACGGCGCCGCACTTGTCCGTCACCAACTGATCGGAGTCGTCGATCTTGTCGCCCGCCATCGCCAGCGCCGCCAGCCCCAGCCCCGCGTTCGAAATCATGGTGACGTTGTAATGATCGCGCGGCCAGCCCGTGTCGCGCTGATAAACCGGAATCGCCGGATCGAACGCCTTGGCCACCACCGCATCGCGCATCCACGCGCGCTCTTCCGTGCGACAGCGCATTGTACAGCCAGTCGTAGCCCAGCGCGAACGCGTGCGCCATGTCGGCCGTATCCGAAAACAGCGCCGGATTCCAGTCGCGGAACGCCGCGCCGGCCTTCAGCTCCGCCACCGCCCGCCGCAGATAAGGCTCCTTCAGTGTGAGCCGGTACATGATCGCCAGCGTCCCGACGCGATCCATAATCCTGCGCGCCACTGCCCGCAGCCTCGGCCCGACAAGTTTGTACTCAGACACTGGCGCCGTCAGCAGCCGCTCGGATTCCTTTTCCAGATCGCCGTATATGCGCCGCGCCAGCGCGTTGTCGCGTACCAGTGCGCGTATGCGGTCCAGCTCGGTGTCAGGCAGGATCAGTCTCGGATGCGCGGGGCGCAATTGACGCAGCGGATCGTCGTCATTCTGCGCCAGCGCCACCGACATGGCAGCCAGCTGACTTAGCAGGACCCGCCGCGTGATCCGGTGGTGACCCATCGCTCTCAGTTTAGCTTGATGTGAGGCAGGCCTTCCGGCCTGCGGACAAGCTTTCCAGCTTGTCCAGCCGCCGCAGGCGGCCGTCTACTTGCCTACCAGATGCCCCAGGTCTTTGTTGTTCTCGTTGCACACGTACTCAAGCAGCTCGGTATCGGGCAGCAGCCGGAACGTTTCATTCACCACCCACGGCTTCGTATAAGCTTTCGCATCGTCGATCGTGATCGCTGCACTCAGCGTGCCGATATTCTTCCGCGTCAGCCGCTCGGTCACCTTCAGCGCATCGGTCGCCGGACGCCCCGCGTTATCCAGCCAACCCTTATCGTTGAACCCTGTCGTCTCGATCACCAGCGTGTCGCCATCCCAGTGTCCGATCGAATATCCCATCCACGTCGGATTCGGATCCTTCGGCATGGCGCGCCCGTCCATGAAAATCTGCCGCCACCCGTGTACAGCTTCATAAAGGATCACGTACTCATCGGGCAGCTTCGCAAGCTTCCACGGATACGGCACCGCATCGGCGCGCGGCACGCCGGCCGGAATGCAGTGCCCGACGGGATCGTCGATGCTCTCATTCGCCTGCCGGGAATCGTACAGCGCCTTCGCCCACGGCTGAAACGGGACATCCCCGGGTTTCATCCCGACCGCGATATTGAACACGAATCCGCCCTGCGGCATCCAGATGGCCTGCAGATCGGGCTTCCCGTCGGGCGTGCGTGGCGTGGGTGCGGTCATGTAGACTTTGCCGTTCGCCGTCCGCGGCAGATTTTTCGACGGCACATTGAACCACTGCGCTCCCGCCGGCAAACACGCCGCCAATAGCGCGACAATCGTTCTCATCCTCATGCGGCGTCCAGTATATCGGAGAAGCAATGTACCGCCGGCGATCTTGTCGCCGGTTCTTTTACAGACGCAATCAATGAATCACCCCGCTTGCCAACCGACGCCTCATAGCCATAGCCGGATCAAGGTGGTGCTCAAAGAAGAACTCGAAAGTGATGACGTTCATCGCCGATGCGTAGTCGGCGCGACTTTGTTTCACACGCGTGGGAACCACCAGAATGATGCGTGAATCCAGAATCTCCTGCAGATCCCGCGCGGCAATGCCTTCATCGATCGTGGCCAGAAAAAAGCCCAACCCGCGGGCCCCTTCGGTCGCGATCTGTCGCCCGGGTGCGGCGCCCACTATGTCGCCGAATTCAGTTCGACCAGCTGCCGAACTCGTGCGCAACATGATCCCGGTAGAGATGGCCTGCGTCAGTCTCATCATCAATGACAGCCAGGCCCATGCAAACTTTTGAGCGCCGAAACCCGTGCAATTCGTAACCGAGATCTTTCCTGGGATCGTAATCCAGATCGTCGGCCTCCAGCCTTACCGAGTTCGGATATCTCGTTAACGTAAGCACCTCAGGCTTTGTGTTCAGCCCGTGCAGGAAAATCGCGACAATCATCAGGTCCTTTGCATCGATTCCCAGAATCGCCTGCTGCTTATGCCCCTCGCATGTGAAATCCGCCACCACGACCGACTTCGTTTTCCACCTCACGCCCGGCACAAACCCGGTCGCGGCCCGAATCAGACTCGTCTGCGCAGGACACGCCGCCGTAAAACCCAGCACGAGGAAAATTACTGCGGCGGGACGTGCCATTGCTACACGACCGCCAGCCGGGTCCACAGGGGTAATTGCACTCCGGTTTCTTCAACTGTACCCAGCACGTGCGGGACCATCTTTGACGCAATTCGCGCAACAAGAGGCACCACCACCGCATTCCCAAACTGCCGATAAGCCTGCGTGTCCGAAACCGGAATCTGAAACGCCGGATTCCACCGCCCATCCGCCGCGCGTGTGTCGAATCCCATCAGCCGCGCGCACTCCCTCGGCGTCAATCGCCGCGGACGCATCGGATGCCGGATCAGAATCTCCGAACCATCCTTGTAATACCGCGCAGACAGCGTGCGCGCCGCATCGTCCGGCCCGCACAGCCCAAACCCAAAGCCGTGGCCCGCCGCCCGGTGCTTCTCCGCATAGTTCCGCAGATACTCCCACAGCTTCTCGGTCAGCACGTACTTCGCGGAAACAGCCGCCTTGTCGCCTTCGGTATACGGCGGTTCGGCTTCTTCCGATCCGTCCTCCGGATGCAGAATGGAGCTGAGCTTCGGACCGGCCTCCGCTGCCGGAATACCGATCCGTTCGATATCGAACTCCGTCCGGTCCCGAAATCCCGCCAGAAAAATTCGCTGCCGATGCTGTGGCACGAGGCCCTGCGCGTTGAGAATCCGGAACTGAACATGATAACCGAGTTCCTCGCGCAGCGTCCGCATGATCACGTCAAAGGTGCGCCCGCCATCGTGCGATCGCAGGTTCTTTACATTCTCCAGCAGGAACGCCGCCGGCCGATGATAATCGATAATCCGCGCAACGTCGAAAAACAGCGTCCCCTGCGCCGCATCGCGAAAGCCGTGCGGCCTCCCGAGCGCGTTCTTCTTCGAAACACCCGCGATGGAAAACGGCTGGCACGGAAAGCCGGCGAGCAGCACATCGTGCGCCGGAACCTCCGCCTCGCGGACCTGCTTGATGTCGCCCGCGATTTCGTGATCGTCGTCCGGAAAATTCGCGCGATACGTGCGCTGCGAATTCAGGTCGCGCTCGCAGGTAAAGACGCACTTCCCGCCGAGCCCCTCGAATCCCCGCCGCAGCCCGCCGATCCCCGCAAACAGATCGATGAACTTAAAGGATCGGCGCTCCATTGTCTCGAAACAATTCTGACACGCAATGTTCTTTTTTCAAAGCCCCGGGATTCTCTGCCGCCCATGCACCTCCGGCCTGATTTTCCTTTTCGACATCCAGCACGCCAGCGCCAGCGCGATCACCAGATCGTCGTGCTCCCCCGACCCGTCCGCGCCCAGCCTCACATACCCGCCGCCCGACATCGTCATCTTCACATCCATCAGCTCGCGCACCAGCGCCCCCGCATCCCGCAGCTCGCGCGCGATCTTCATTTCGCCCTGCTCCAGCAGCACCTGCACGCCCGCAATCAGATCGCGCTTCGGCACGCTGTGCATCCCGCCCACAAAGCTCTCGCGCTCGCCCGCGCTGATCGTCACCGCCGCCAGCTCGCACCCCAGCCTCGCTTCCCGCAGCAGATCGACCACCGGCGCCCCCACGCCCGTGCCGTCCACCGCGAGCGCGCACTGTCCCGCCAGCTTTTCATCCGTCACCAGCTCCTGAACCCGCCTGACGACCCGCGGATACAACGTCCCCAGCGCGATCCTCTCCAGGTGCCTTACTCTGATTAACCCCTCGGCCGGCTCCTTCTCGACCACCGCAATCGCCGCGTGGTCGCGTTTCTGCCCGAGGTCCAGCCCGACATAAAACCTCAGCTCGGCCATATCGGATCCACGTCGTCGTCGAGCGCGCGCTCCACCACATCGCGCCCGAACACCGCGTCGCCGTTATCAATGAACTCCGTCATATACTCCTGTCCGAACCATGCCGCGCCCATCTCCCTCCGTTCTTCTTCGAGAAAATCCGCCCCGATCCGCGGACACTCCGTCGCCTTCACCGAGAACCGCGTCCACTCATCCCCGCCGTTCGCCCAGCATTCATAGAAGAATCCGCGCTTGCCGTACGGCGTGCTCATCAGCCACAGATCGCCATCCGACACCGCCAGCATCGGCCGCAGCGATTTGTAGGTCCCGTCGGCCACCTGCGCGGCTTCATCGATCAGCATCAGCGACACCGCGGAGAACCCGCGCACCTTCGCCGCATTCTCCGGCAGACCGATGATCCTCGACCCGTTCGGCAACTCGAGAGAAATGTCGTTATGCCCGTCGCCGTGCGCCGCGATCCCCATCGCGAGCAGCATGTCCCGCGCCTTCTCCACGAGTTCCGCCGACTGCCGCGCCGACGGACTCGCCACCAGAACCACACTACTCTCGTCCCTGTATGCCCGATGCACCGCCATCACGGCCGCTGTGGTCAACTTCCCCCACTGCCGCGTGCAGTTCAGAATGCCGCGCTTCGCCCCTGACCGCAGTACTTCCATCTGCTTCTCGTCCGGCTCGAACCCGAGCTGCTTTCGCGCAAATTCAGCGATGTCCTGGCTCTCGCCCGCGTGCTCGTCAGACTTTTGCGGCTCGTCGTCATGCAGATAAAATTGCCCCCACACGCCACCCTTCTACACCCGGCAAAGCCGCCTCGGAAGTCAACTCCAACAAAACAAAGATTGACTTCGCTGTGATCGCGCGCCTTCAGACGATGTGGAACCGCTCCCGCAAATGCGTGAAGTTGAAGGCCTGCACATTTTTGTGGAGCAAGCGCAGATATAACGGAAGGTCGTCGGTTAACACGGCACAGTTGATCTGCTTGGCGGCCGACGCGATCGCCGCATCGGTAATTCCCAATGGCGGGAAGACCGCGTGGTCAGATGCTGTCCTGCTTGACGTTCCCGATTCGGACGCGTCGTGAATGAACGCGCGCAGAGCTCTCCGCGCGAGCGATTGCTCGCGTCCGTCGAGATCGGTCAGATTGCTGACCTCCGCCATCACCTGCGGTACCGTCCATATCTCAGGGAACTCACCCATAATCTCGGACAGAAGCTGATAATCCCCGATCATGTTTTTTCGGTTCTCTTGAAGCGGGCAATCCGATCGAGGTTCACCCGTCCCACGACGTAGAGCACCAGAAGATTCGAATCGACGAGAAGCCGTCCTTGGCCTTCTGCTTCAGGAAGGAATTGCCGCGCCATCAGGCAGCCAGTTCGCGAATCTTCACGGCGTGTACCTCGCCGCTTTCGGCATCCACATAGAACGACTTGTATTCCTTTGGCAGGATACCCACGCCAAACACCCTGAAGCCAAGCACGTCCTGCGCATAGGACCGTGCCGCCTGCACCGCCTGTTTCACGTCGATCATGATCCGACACTAACATGAAACCTGCGCCTATCCGTTCACAGCAATTTTTATCTGATTCCACAAGACTTAACCATCCATACCTCCGCGCCCGCGCCTATACTGTGGCCGCATATGAGCACGCTACGTCAAATCGATTCCGCCCGCAAAAACGGGGCACTTTCGCGCGGGCCTGTTACGCCCGCAGGCAAAGCAGTTTCTTCGGCCAACGCTCTTAAACACGGACTTCTCGCCGAAGCTATCGTCATCAGCGGCGAAGGGGCCGACCATCTTGCCGCTCTCTCCGCCCGCTTCCACGCCGAGTTCCATCCCCGCACTCAAACCGAAACGCACCACGTCGAAACCATGATCATGTGCCGCTGGCGTCTGCATCGCGTATGGGAATTCGAAAGCGCCTGCCTCAATCACGAGATCGAAAAACTCGCCGCCGCCGTCAACGGCCAGGGACACCGCACCCGCGCCTCCCTGGCTTTCAAAAGTCTCTCCGACCAGTCCCGCTCGCTCGATCTTCTGAGCCGCTACGAGACGCAGTTCGCCCGCACCTTCATCCGCTCCCACCAGGCCCTGATGGAGCTCAAGGCAAAACCCGTCCCCGACTGGGACGAGGATGAAGAACACTCCGTCCTGATCACCGTCACTGCGCGGCAGGTTCCCGTTGACGACGCTCCGGAGGTCTCCCCGGACGCCGCCGCCGCGTCTTCTCCGGGGAAGAGTGAAATTTTGCCAAACGAACCGGATCCCGACCCAACCCCCGTGTTATGATCGGGTTTCTGGTAGAGGTGCGGCGGCCAAAACCGCGCGCGGAAGTTCTCCGATCACGGGGAAGCGCGCTGGGAGGGGCTCGTCGCCGAAATCGGCGCGGCGGATCGGTCAGCGTCGGTTGGGGGCCGGAGTCAAATCTCCGCCACTGTCACCCCTTCCATCAGGGAGCGGGTGGAGCGCTATCCGGACCGTGAGTCTTTCCACGTCCCCACTAGCGCCAATGTACCGCCGGCGATCTTGTCGCCGGTGCACTTAGTGAGCGACGATGCACGTATTCGATTTAACCCGGGCTCTCATCGACATCCCTTCCGTCACACCGGAAGAGGAAGCCGTCGGCGAATACCTGTATAACTATCTTTCCCGCCTCGCTTCGACACACAACGGCATCGTCGAGAAGCATGAAGTCGAGCCGCATCGCTACAACGTCTTCGCCTCCTTCGGCGACCCCGTCGTCACGCTCTCGACGCACATGGACACCGTTCCGCCCTACGTCCCGTCTCGCGTCGACGACGAATTCATCTGGGGACGCGGTGCCTGCGACACCAAAGGCATCATCGCCTCCATGATCACCGCCGCCGAACGCCTCCTCGAACGCGGCACGCGCAGCTTCGCCATGCTCTTCGTCGTCGGCGAAGAGCGCAACAGCGCCGGCGCGCAGTACGCCGCCGAGCATCCGCGCGGCTCGAAGTTCATCATCAACGGCGAGCCCACTTCGAACCAGCTCGCCCTCGGCTCCAAAGGCGCCCTGCGATACGAACTGGTCGCCCGCGGCAGAATGGCCCACTCGGCCTATCCCGAGTTAGGCGACTCCGCCATCGACAAGCTCCTCGATGCCCTCGAAGCGATTCGCAAAGTCGAGCTTCCGGTGGACGATATCCTCGGCCCGAGCACGCTGAACATCGGCACCATCCACGGCGGCCGCGCGCCCAACGTCATTCCCGACGAAGCCCGGGCCGAAATCTTCATCCGCCTCGTCGGCGACTCGGCCGGCACTAAAGCAGCCCTCGCCCAAGCCGTCGGCGGCGGTCAAAATCCCGGAGTCGAACTCAATTTCGTCCTCGAAATCCCGGCGCTCCACCTCACGGCGGTCGAAGGCCTCCCGACGACAGTGGTCGCGTACACCACCGACATCCCTGCATTCCTCGGCGTCTGGGGCCGTCCACTCTTACTCGGCCCCGGCACGATTCATGTCGCGCACACGCTCGAAGAGCGCGTCCCGAAGAAGGAGCTGCTCGAAGCAGTCGAAATCTACCAGCAAATGGTGATCCATTTACAAGGCACATACAATTCATGAGCAAAATCGAAGTCGGCATCCTCGGCGCTACCGGCATGGTCGGCCAGCATTTCATTAGGTTTCTCGATGGTCACCCGCTGTTTCGAACTCACCTGGCTGGGCGCCAGCGAGCGTTCCGCGGGCAAGCGTTATCATGAAGCCGCGAAATGGCACCTCGGCGCGGTTACGCCCGAGTCCGTCGCCAGCCTCACCGTCGAAGAGGCGAAGCCCGGCAACGCCCCCCAGCTCGTCTTCTCCGCCATGGACGCCTCCGTCGCCACCGAGATCGAGCAGGCCTTCGCCCAGGCCGGACACGTCGTTGTCTCGAATTCAAAAAATCACCGCATGGATCGCGACGTCCCCCTTCTCGTTCCCGAACTCAACGCCGAACACCTCCAGCTCATCCCCGGCCAGCAGCGCGCGCGCGACTGGAAAGGCCAGATCGTCACCAATCCCAACTGCTCGACCATCGTCCTCACCATGGCTCTCGGCCCGCTGAAGCAGTTCGGCATCACGCGCATCGTCTGCACCACTCTGCAGGCGATCTCCGGCGCCGGCTATCCGGGTGTCGCCTCGATGGACATCGTCGGCAACGTCATTCCTTATATCGGCGGAGAAGAGGAAAAAGTACAGCAGGAGACGCAGAAAATTCTCGGGGCTTTCGCCGGCGACCACATCGAGCCCCTCGCCGCCAAAGTCAGCGCGCACTGCAACCGGGTCGCGGTCGTCGACGGCCACACCGTTACGGTCTCGGTCGAATTCTCCTCCAGCCCGAGCCTCGCCGATCTGCGCAACGCCTTCGATACGTTCACCGCCGTGCCGCAGCAGCGCAATCTTCCCAGCGCGCCGAAGCATCCCGGTGCAGTACATGCCCGAGGCCGATCGCCCGCAGCCGCGCAAGGATGCCGAACGCGACCGCGGCATGGCACCTTCGTCGGCCGGCTCCGCCCCTGCCCGGTCTTCGACTGGAAATTCGTCGCGCTCAGTCACAACACCATCCGCGGTGCGGCCGGCGCAGCCGTACTCAACGCCGAACTGATGCACACCGAAGGGCTCTTGGACTAAATGAAATTTTCTTATCCGGTTTTTATCAGTTTTTATCCGTTTTCATCCGTGGCCAGATGTTTTAAGGGTTTTTTCTGATGATCGTCATGAAATTCGGCGGCACGTCCGTCGAATCCGCTGCCGCCATCGAGCGTGTCGCCTCCATCGTCAAAGCCCGCGCCGATCAGCATCCCATCGTCGTCGTCTCCGCGATGGGCAAGACCACCAACAAGCTCCTCGCCATCGCCAACTCCGCCGTCTCCGGCAAGCGCGAAGACTACATCCGCCAGCTGCACGACCTCCGCGACTTCCACTCGCGCGAAGCTCGTCAGGTCGTGCCGCTCGCCCATCGCGCTGAACTCGACCGCACGCTCGACGACCACTTCCAGGAAATGACCGAGCTCGTCAAAGGCATCGCCGTCCTCGGCGAACTCACGCCGCGCTCCATCGACGCCATCTCGAGCTACGGCGAGCGCCTCTCCAGCTACATCGTCTCGCTCGCTTTCGAACACTTCGGTCTGCCCTCCGTACACCTCGATTCGCGCCGCGTCATCGTCACCGACCAGCGCCACACCCAGGCCGCGCCCATCTTCCCCGAAACCTACAAGCGCCTCGCCGAAATCATCCCGCCGCTCGCCGAATCGAAGGTCGTCGTCATGGGCGGCTTCATCGCCTCCACCGAAGACGGCGTCACCTCCACCCTCGGACGCGGCGGCTCCGACTTCACCGCGTCCATCGTCGGCGCCGGCATGGATGCGAAAGAAATTCAGATCTGGACCGACGTCGACGGCATGCTCACCGCCGATCCCGACCATCTTCCCGGCGGCCATCGCGTCAAAACCATCTCCTTCGAGGAAGCCGCCGAACTCGCCTACTTCGGCGCGAAGGTCCTGCACCCTTCGACCGTGATCCCGGCCATCGAGCGCAACATCCCCGTGCTGATTCTGAATTCGCGCCGGCCCGACGCCGCCGGCACGCGCATCGTCGCCGAGAGCGTCCACTGCACGAACGTCGTGAAATCGATCGCCTGCAAGCGCCAGTATCACGCTGGTCAACATGCACTCCACGCGCATGCTCATGGCGCACGGCTTCCTGCGCCGTATCTTCGAAATCTTCGACCGGCACGAAACTTCGGTCGATATGGTCGCGACCAGCGAAGTCAGCGTGTCACTCACCATCGACAACACCACGCAGGACGCAGCGCATCTGCCAGGAGCTCAGCGAATTTTCCGCGGCCGAAATGGAGCCCGACCAGTCCATCGTCTGTCTCGTCGGCGAAAATATCCGCTACACTCCGGGAGTGGCCGCGCGCGTCTTCAGTCGCGCTGCGCGACATGAACATCCGGATGATCTCCCAGGGCGCATCGCTCCTGAATCTGAGCATCGTAGTCGCGGAAAAAGATCTCCGCCGCGCCGTCGCAGCGCTGCACGCAGAATTCTTTTCCGAATTGGATCCGGCGGTGTTTGGATGAGAGCCCACAGGCCCGACCAGGGGCAAAGATGCACGGTCAGCCTTATCGCTGAGGTTCCTATAAGGGGGCCGGTCAGTCAGGATAAGGTGAGCCACTCAGCTGCGCATGTGGTCCGGTCCGTTGTGCACGGAGATATGAAATGAAAATCGCCATCGTCGGTTACGGCAAAATGGGCCGCCTGATCGAGCGCCTCGCTGCCGATCGCGGCATCACGGTCGCGCTCAGGCTCGACGAATTCAACAACGCCGGCTACACAGGCATCACCCCCTCCAACTTCAACGGCATCGACGTCGCCATCGAATTCTCCACGCCGCATACTGTCGTCGGCAACATCGAACGCATCGCCGGCCTGGGCGTCAATCTTGTGATCGGCACTACGGGCTGGCAGGAACATATGCCCCACGTCAGAAATCTTGTCGAAAAGCGCGAGATCGGACTTGTCTGGAGTCCTAATTACTCCATCGGCGTCAACGCGTTTTTCCGCATCGTGAATGCCGCCGCGAAACTTCTTTCCACCGAGCCGGAGTATGAAGCCTGGGCCTGGGAAATTCATCACTCGGCCAAGAAAGATGCGCCCTCCGGCACTCTGCTCAAACTGGTGGACGAAATGTGGAGCGCCGGTTACGCGCGCAAAGTCGACGTGGCGTCGAACCGCGCCGGCGCCATCGCCGGCACCCACGAGATCGGCTTCGATTCCCCGGCGGATACAATCACATTGCGGCACACCGCGCGCAGCCGCGAAGGCTTCGCTCTGGGCGCCGTAAAAGCCGCCGAGTGGGTGGCGGGCAAAAAAGGTTTTTACGAGTTCGGCGATATTCTTTTCAGGTAGTACTTATCACGCTTTGTACCGCCGGCGATCTTGTCGCCGGTGCAGTTGGTTAAGGAACTGGGAGGTGGCACATGTTTACAGGATGCGGCACGGCAATGGTAACCCCGTTTCGGGCAAACGGTTCACTCGACGAAGCAACTCTGCGCAAACTGGTGCGCCGTCAGATCGATCAGGGCATCGACTTCCTCGTCCCCTGCGGCACCACCGGTGAGAGCCCCACACTGACACGCGAAGAACACCTCCGCGTGGTCGCGATCACAATCGAGGAAGCAAAGAAGCGCGTCCCCGTCCTCGCGGGCGCGGGCGGCTATAACACGCATGAAGTCATCGGGCTCGCGCGCGAATGTGAAAAGCTCGGCGCCAATGGCATCCTCTCCGTCACGCCCTACTACAACAAACCCACGCAGGAAGGCGTCTACCAGCACTTCAAAGCCATCGCCTCCTCCGTCAGAATTCCGATCGTTCTTTACAGCATTCAGGGCCGCACCGGCATCAACATCGAACCCGCCACCATCGTTCGCCTCTCTGAGATCGACAACATCGTCGGCGTCAAGGAAGCTTCCGGCAACATCTCGCAGATCGCCGACATTATCCATCGCGTCCCCGAATTCATCGTGCTGTCCGGTGACGACGCCATGACGATCCCCGTGATCTCGCTCGGAGGCCGCGGCATCATCTCGGTCGTCTCCAATCAAATCCCCGGCGCGATGTCCGAACTCACCCGCCACGCCAACAACGGCGACTTCGCCGCCGCGCGCAAACTTCAGCGCCAGTGGTTCTCCCTCATGCAGATCAACTTCGTGGAGGCCAATCCGGGTCCGGTCAAGTGGGGCATGCACGTCATGGGGCTGCTCGAAGCCGCCTGGCGTCTGCCCATGGTCGAGCCCACCGAAGCCAGCAGGAAGAAGATCGAAGACGTTCTCGTATCGTCCGGGCTTCTCGCCACCGCGGGGGCCCACTAGTTTGCCGCACCCCCATTCTCAAGCGATAACCGATCTTTTTGATAACCCTCCGGCCCGGTACACGCCCGAACACTTCTCGCTGTTCTCCGTCTTCAAACAAGGCATCAACGACGGCACCATCCGCGCCGCCGAACCCGACGCGTCCATCCACCCCAGCGGGTGGCGCGTGAACGCCTGGGTGAAGAAGGGCATCCTGCTCGGCTTTCGCATGGGCGGTATCGTCGACATGTCGATCGATCCGGTGAAGCAGCCCTTCCTCGACAAATCCACCTACCCCGTGAAGCAGATCGGCCTCGGCGACGGCGTCCGTATCGTCCCCGGAGGCTCCAGCATCCGCGACGGCAGCTTCATCGGCAAAGGCGTCGTCTGCATGCCGCCGATGTACGTCAACGTCGGCGCCTACGTCGGCGACGGCACCATGATCGATTCGCACGCTCTCGTCGGTAGCTGTGCTCAGGTCGGACGCAACTGCCACATCTCCGCCGCTTCGCAGATCGGCGGTGTGATTGAACCCATCGGTGCACTGCCGGTCATCGTCGAAGACAACGTCCTCGTCGGCGGCAACTGCGGCATTTACGAAGGGACCGTAGTTAAAACCAAGGCCGTCCTCGGCACGGGCACGATCCTCAACCGCTCCACGCCCGTCTACGATCTGGTCCTCGGCAAAATCTATCGCGCGACCGACGAGCAGCCTCTCGTCATCCCCGAAGGCGCCGTTGTCGTCGCCGGTTCCCGTGCCGTCACCATTGGACCCGGCCGCGACTGGGGCATCTCGATCTACACGCCGGTCATCGTGAAGTATCGCGATGACAAAACCGGCGCGCGCATTCAGCTCGAAGACCTTCTGCGCTGATGTACCGCTGGCGGTCTTGCCGCCGGCGCATTTTCCGTTAGCTCCAAATCCCCCGCAGCGCCCGCTCGAAGTTCCCGCCGAGCATCATCCGGATATTCTCATCGCTGTAGCCGCGCCGGACCAGTCCCTCAGTCAGCTCGAACACGCGATCCGCCCGGTTGAGTCCCGCAATATCAGCCTTCGGCCCGCGTCCATCCAGGTCAAAATCGCTTCCCAGCCCGACATGCTCGATTCCCGCAATCTTCACCGCGTGGTCGAAATGATCGAGCGCATCCTCAATCGTCACCGGATCGGCAGCCTTGACGAAGTGGCGCACACCCGTCAGTCCGATAACGCCGCCCTTATTCGTCGCAGCAACGATCGCTTCATCCGTCTTGCACCGCGGCACACCGCGTGCCAGCGCTTTGCAGTTCGAATGCGTGATCAGCACCGGCCTCGTCGACGCCGCAATCGTATCCAGTGTCGTCCTCTCGCCGCAGTGCGACACATCGATCGCCATGCCGATATCGTTCATCTTCCCCACCACGGCCTCGCCGAACTTCGTCAGCCCGCGGTCGCCCGCCACCATGCATCCCGCGCCGAGACGGTTGGACGAGTTATAGGTCATCTGCGTCAGCCGCTGGCCCATGGCGTAGAACGCATCCAGATCGTCGAGGCTGCGCAGATGATTCGCGTCCTGCATCCCCAAAATGATGCCGATTCTGTTCCCGCGCTTCGCCCGCGTCAGGTCCTCAGCGCAATCGACGCGCAGGAACCACTGCGGATGCTGATCGATCAGGCGATTCCATTTCACAAACCATTCGCGCGTGATGTCATACGCCTGCCCGCCTTCGAACGCCACCGCCGGATGGAAAATGTCGATTCCCGAATCCTGCAGCTTCTTAAAGTCCGCTTCGCCGAATCTCTCCGGCGCGCTCTGCCATCTCTCAAGCAGTGTCCAGTTCAGTGTCAGCAGCCCGAGCATGTCGATCACATTGGACTGCGTGACCAGATCGATGGCGCGTGTGGAAACGCCGGCAGGGAAGCGCACAGGCCGAAGGTCCGTTGTGCGCGTAACAGGGAAGCGCACAGGCCGAAGGTCCGTTGTGCGCGTAAAAGGATACAGCCGGTTGAAACAGGATGCGGCAAGCAGAGACACGCCGCACCCGAGGAACTGTCTTCGGTGCAATTTGGTATTCCTGAGGGAGTTGCACAATCATCATAACCGATGCGCTTGAGCGTTCTCGACCAGTCCCCCATTCCCGAAGGCTCCGCCGCCGGCGACGCGCTGCGCAATTCGCTCGAACTCGCACAGCTTGCCGACCGCCTCGGCTACACCCGCTACTGGGTCGCCGAACATCACGGCACGCGCGGCCTTGCCTGTAACAGCCCCGAAGTTCTGATCGGCCCGATCGCCGCCGCCACATCGCGCATCCGCGTCGGCTCGGGCGGCGTCATGCTGCCGCATTACAGTCCGCTCAAAGTCGCAGAGTCCTTCAGTATGCTGACCGGCCTCTATCCCGGACGCATCGATCTCGGTATCGGACGCGCCGCCGGCACCAGCCCCAAAGTCGCCTTCGCTCTGCAGCGCGATCGCCGCCAGGCCGCGCCCGACGACTTCCGCGAACAACTCGACGAACTCATCACCTACCTGGCGAATCGCACGCCTTATCGGTTCGACAGCCCCGAGCTCTCGCTCCTCGGCTCCTCGCCCGACAGCTCCGCCTGGGCCGCCGAACTCGGCCTGCCCTACGTTTTCGCCGATTTCATCAATCCCAACGGCGCCCGTGTGGCGCGCTATTACCGCCAGGCGTTCACGCCATCCGATCTGCTGCCTGCTCCGCGCAATTCGGTCGCCGTCTGGGCAATCTGCGCCGAATCCGACGAAGAAGCCGAACGCCTCTCACTCAGTTTCCGCATGATGATGACGATGCTCTTCCGCGGGCGATCCATCGCTGTGCCCACCATCGAAACCGCGCAGCGTTTTCTCGAAGAGGAAGGTCTGATGCCGGATCAGGTTCCCGCCGGCCGCCGCATTATCACCGGTACACCCGCCCGCGTGCGCGAGTCCATCGAAAATGTCGCCCGCGACTACGAAGCCGACGAAGTTCTGCTCGTCAACATCCTCCACAGCCACGCCGCCCGGCTGCGCTCCTACGAGCTGATCGCCCGCGAATTCGGCATGGATAATTAAAAGAGGAAGCGCGGTTCAGAAAATCACATGGCCACCATTTCCACAGAGCCGCAGCGCAAAGCCGTCGAGGGTACGGTTTACCCCATCCTCGCCGCCATCAGCTTTTCGCACATGCTCAACGACATGATTCAGTCGTTGCTGCCCGCCATCTACCCCATCCTCAAAACCAACTTTCATCTCGATTTCGCCAAAGTCGGCCTGATCACCCTCACCACGCAGCTCACCGCCTCCATGCTGCAGCCGCTGATCGGGCTCTATACGGACAAGAAGCCGAAGCCCTACTCGCTGCCCTTCGGGATGGGCTTTACGCTGTGCGGTATCGCGCTGCTCTCCATGGCTTCAAACTACGCGTTCATTCTCGTCGCCGCCGGCCTGGTCGGTATGGGATCCGCCGTGTTCCATCCGGAATCCTCGCGCGTGGCCCGCATGGCATCGGGCGGCCAGCATGGTCTGGCGCAGTCGGTCTTCCAGGTGGGCGGCAACTTTGGCACCTCACTCGGACCACTCCTCGCCGCGTTCGTTGTGCTTCCCCGCGGACAGCACTCCATCGTCTGGTTCACTCTCGCCGCGCTCGCGGCCATCATTCTGCTCAGCAATGTCGGCCGCTGGTATAAACGCCGCGAAGCGCTCGGCCTCACCAAACGCGCAAAGAAAGCCCTCATTCATCCCGACCTTTCCTCCACGCGCGTCGCCGTGTCGCTCGCCGTCCTGATCGCGCTGATGTTTTCGAAGTTCTTCTATCTTTCGAGCCTGAGCAGTTACTACACGTTCTTCCTGATCTCCAAGTTTCACGTAGCCGTGAGCAACGCCGAAATTCATCTCTTCGTCTTCCTCGGCGCCGTGGCCGCCGGCACCATCATCGGCGGACCCGTGGGCGACCGCATCGGCCGCAAATACGTCATCTGGGTCTCGATCCTCGGCGTTCTGCCGTTCACCCTCGTGCTGCCCTACGCGAATCTTTTCTGGACCGGCGTCCTCAGCGTGATCATCGGCATCATCCTCGCCTCGGCGTTTTCCGCCATCGTCGTATACGCCCAGGAACTGATGCCCGGCCGCATCGGCGCGATCTCCGGCATGTTCTTCGGACTCGCCTTCGGACTCGGCGGCATCGGCGCCGCCCTGCTGGGTAAACTCGCCGACCGCACCAACATCTATTTCGTCTATCAGGTCTGTGCGTTCCTGCCCGCCATCGGCCTGCTTACCGGCTTCCTGCCCAATCTCGATCAGCGCCGCCGCAAAGTTCAACAAGCATGAAAATTCGCATCACGGCGAGCCGCCACACCGCCTTCTACACGCCGCTTCTTGCGTCGATGGCTGCGGGCTTTCTTGAAAAACACGGCATCGAGTACACCTACGACACGCTGCAGCCCGGCGAAACCGCTGCCAGCATGATTCGATCCGGCAAGACCGACATCATGCAGTCCGCGCCCTCCACCAACTGGGCGAAGATGGACAAAGGCGAGACCGGCTTCCCCCTCCACTTCGCGCTCATCAACCAGCGCGACGGCTTCTTCCTCTTCCGCCAGACCGAAAATTTCCGTTGGAAGGATCTCGAAGGCAAGACCCTTCTCGCCGACCACGGCTCCCAGCCTCTCGCCATGCTCCGCTACGCCGTCCAGTACAACGGTGGCGACTGGCAGAAGATTCACGTGGTCAACGCCGGTTCGCCTCGCGAGATGACTGCGGCGTTTCTCGCGGGCAGCGGCGACTTCGTCCATCTTCAGACGCCGGTGCCGGAGTTGAACGATTTCGCGCGCAGTTCCGTCGGCGCTTCAATGCCCTCGAACGCGTTCAGCTCGCTCTGTGCGTCGCGCGAATTCATTGCGAGCGATGCGTGCAAGGCATTCGCCCGCGCTTTCGCCGAAGCCAAAGCCTGGGTGAGTGAGACCGCGCCGGAGGAAATCGCCGCAAAGGAAGCTTCATTCTTCCCCGGCGTCAACAAAGCTGTCTTGACCGGCGCCATTGCGCAATACAAGGCGATCGGTGCATGGGACGGCGGCATCGAAATCCCGCGCGACCTCTACGAGCAATCGCTCACGGTGTTCGAATCGACGGGCGGCATCCAGCACCGCCACGCCTACGAAACAACCTGTCTCACACCCTGATTTTTGTGGGGCAGGGCTTCCGCCCTGCGGACAGGCTTTCCAGCCTGTCCACGCGGCGTCAGCCGCCTTTCCTCTCCCCTTATCGCGGCGTCTGTGCGAACCCGCCGATCGGCGTATCCTGCGTTTTCATGTGTTTGAAGTCGCGCTCATTCTCAAGGCAGTAGTAGTCGATCAGTTCGCTATCCAGAATCAGCGGCTGCTTAATCGTCACGGTCCACGGCGCGGTGTACGCCTTCGGATCGTCGATCGTGATCTGAACCTCAAGCGTCCCGAAATTTGGCCGCGTGATCCTCTCGATCGTTTTGCCGGCTTCGGTGATCGGATTGCCCGCGGCGTCGAGCCACAAATCATCGCGATAGCCGACCGTTTCGATCACCATCGTGTCCCCTTCCCAGTGACCGACCGAATATCCGTTCCACGTCGGATTCGGATCCTTCGGAAACGTCCTGCCATCCGTCATGATCTGCCGGTACTGCATGTTGCGCTCGGTCAGAACGATGATGCGCCCGGGCACTTCGAAAACGCGCTTATAGTAATCGTCGGTCCAGATGCGCGGCGCGTCGCGCGGCATGCAGTGAACGTTGGGGTCGGAACCCTGCTCGAGGCTGCGCTTTTTTACCAGTTCCGCAGCCCACGGCTGATAAGGCGGCTTGCCCTTCAGCGTGGACGCGATATTGATGAACTCGCGCGAAATCTGCGTGTCGGTGCACTGCGCTCCGCACGGCGTTCCGATGTTGATCCACCCCCACATCCCGGAGAGGTCGGGCTTGCCGTCGGCAGTGCGCGGCGCCGGGGCAGCGAGGTCCGGCTTTCCGTCGGGTGTGTGCGGCACGCCGGGAGTCGCGTAACCGAGCCACTGGGCGGAAAGAACGGCCGGAGCGGCAGCAAGAAGGATGGGGAGCGCGATGCGGCAGATCGATCGCGTGGGTGAAATACGCCTTGTCATGTCAGGATTCATGATATGACAGGATCGGCGGCGAGGGACCCGGTGACCGGAGATCCAATATTCTTCAACCCGCGCAAGTCAGGCACTTCATCAGATTCCTGCGCGGGGCCTTTTAGGCTTCTTCGTAGGTGCAGCCGCTTTTGGATCGCCTGCGCGTGTCGCCGTGTTCGAGCTTCTTCAGGCAACGGAGAAGGGCGGGGCGCTTCGTCGTGGCTCCCGACCGTCATCTTTGAAAATGGTTTTGCGCCGGCCTTCTTGAGGGCCGCGAGTTGCAGGGCGGGGGATTGGTCGTCCGTCGAGACGCGGGCGTAGCCGTATTTCATGCCCTCATTTTGCACTGGACATTTGCAACATGCCAGGCCCTTTGTTTACGAGCCTTCCGGCGACGTGTCAAAACTTACCCGTTTTGAGACACCGCCAAACTTTGACATCCAATTTCAGTTTTCGGTTGGCCGCTTAGCGCTATCTACAACAATCACCGCAACTGGCCCCCTGCCCGGTTGAAGGCGCAGGCCTGCCTGCTCTTCGAGCGCGGTGAATATCGAAGGCCCATCGGATTGTGCCGGGTCCCACTGAACATCCATATCCCATGCACCTTGGATGCCCGTGCGGTCAGCTACTGTTTTCTGCAGAATTCTTGCGAGCGCCAATGCGAGAACCGGCATGGTCACGCTCTTCCCGATCAAATGCCGTCGCTCAAGGAACTGGAAACCTCCGCACGGCGGATCTACGTTCTTCGTGCAATCCTGACTCCTCGCCGTCGCGACGAGCCGTGGTCCCTTTTTCGCCGTCACCAGCTCATAAATCGGACCCTCTCTGTTGGTCTCGTGAACCGCCAGTTTGAACTGGTCTTCGAGCAGCGCCTGCACCATCGGCTGAAAATCCTTCAATCCCGGATCGCTCTCTGATTTCGCCGCGATATCCCACCGGTCGTTATCGAGCCACGACGGTCCGCCAGTGACCTGATCGTCA
This sequence comes from Terriglobia bacterium, assembly GCA_963832905.1. Classification (GTDB taxonomy): domain Bacteria; phylum Acidobacteriota; class Terriglobia; order Bryobacterales; family Bryobacteraceae; genus BOG-234. The sequence goes on from CAWHVO010000006.1 coordinate 219,395, forward strand.
CGCACACGCCACGCCAGCGTCAGGAGAAATCGCAGCGTAACCCCGCTCGCGAACCACATGCCGCTTGGAGTCACGCGCTGACTCATCTGCTCGTTCGCGCCGCTCGGTTTCACTACAGCCACGTCAAAGCGCGCCGCTGGTGCGGCGGCCATTGTCTGTGCATGGACGTATCGGCCGCTACCGGATGTGATTAGCGCGAACCCCACCACAACGAGAACCGTTCTTGTGTAGAGGTCCGGCTTCATGACGCTGAGGGTAACACGATGGGGCAGGACACTCAGCCCTTTGCTTTTCAGGTCGCACAAGGACCGTTTCTGAGACGGAAAACCGAAGTAACGTTCAGAGCTTCGGCACTCGCGAGAAATGACCCAGGTTTGCTCACCAAAAGTGACCCACAAAACTGGTCGCGGGTGGAGCACTTGCCGAGGGTGCATCCAGCACCGGGCGACCGAGTCCGTGGACAGCCCTGTTGGACGCAGGGCACTTGCGCGCCTTCGGCGCGGATGATATCGACTCCGGCTTTTCTTGCCCACGGGCAAAACGTGTTCTCCGGGTGGGTCATTCTATCCGAGCACAAGTGGGTCATTTCTCGTGAGCGCCGAGGTTCAGAGGCACGTGTTAGTATTTCTTCCATGCAACCTCACGGCGATCCTGTGCTTATCCAGTATCTTTTCTGGTTTTATTCGCATCCGACCGTTTACATCATGTCGCTGAGTTTGATCCTGACCGGGGGCGGATTGTGGTTTTGGAAGCGCAGACATCTAAGCCTTTAACCCCCCGGAACAAAGGCCGCCGATTTTACGAAACGCCCGTTATCGGAAACGGGCAGGTGCCCGTGACGGAGAGGCAGGGCAGGTCCGACAAATTCGAGCGGCTCTTACGCGCCGCCTGGAAACACGGGCGGGGGCTTTACTCGAAAGGAATGTCCACCTCGGCATAACTGCCGGGTGTCGCTGCGTTCACGGCGGCTGCTATCGCGTCAAGATGCTCCCGCACAAGCCACCAGGGTGATTGCCCAGGAACAACGATTGAGATTTTCCGGTCGGCCAGGTTCTGCTGATAGCGCACGTTCTTGTCGGTCGTCAGCAGCAGATTGAAGCCAGCTTCTTCCGCCAGCTTAAGCAGTACTCCGTTTGAAATTCTTTCCCAGTTGAGTTTCCTTGCCTCCGTGACATCGTGACTTCCCAGCGATGCGGCAAGGCCTCTTGGGACGCCTTGATCAAAGAGAATGCGCATCGACCGTTTCGACGGCGGCGGAGTGCTGCACCGGCGGCGGAGCGTCGAGACTACGCGCCGCAAATTCAAGCACCGCCTGAATCTGCTCCCGAGTTACATCGTACTGCTCGATGATTTCCTCAATGCTCGTACCCAGTTCAAGATTTTCAAACACCGTAGCCACTGGCATCCGCGTATCCCGAAACACCCATGCGCCGCTGCGTCTGCCGGGGACGCTCTCCACAGCGGGGCATTGTGACCAGTCGAGGGTTGCTGTTGCCATGCTCTGCACTCCTTCTTTGAGAATACGTTACGCGGGCGGCTTCCGGGGCTACCTGCAGTCAAGCTGTTCGGGAATCTGCAGTCTGCGGCAGGCCCGCATCGCAGACTGCTCCGGGCGCGGCCTGCTGGTTCCGTGCTGGGCTTCCCAACGCTCGTTCAGATTGAAACAAGGTTCACAAGCTTCGAAAATAACTTCGCCGCCTCCAACTCCCCGTCTCGCATCATCTTGCGTGCGCCAGCCGCCCATCGCACCCCGGCTCGCCGTCCACGCCGTGATATAAGTGTCGCCGAGACACTGATTCCACAGCCAAAACCCACAAATTGGCTTTGTTTGTTCCGAGCGTTTTTTCCTTGACGCGGTCGCCCGCTTGTGTTTAAATATTCAGTGGAGTGAATAAAAATTCATGACCGTTGCGGCCTTGTCGCTGGAAAAAATCTCCAACGGAGATCTCGACGAAAGATCTCGATCTCACTCTCGAAGAGCTCTTCGCCCTCCTCGATCTCGCATCCGACGTCAAGCGGTCGCCACGCCACTACGCCTCCGCGCTGGCGGGCAAGTCGCATCGCGCTGCTCTTCGAAAAACCGTCGCTGCGTACCCGCATGACGTTCGAACTCGCCATCCAGCAGCTCGGCGGATTCGCGCTGGTGAACGAAGGCCCCATCGGCGTCCGCGAACCCCTCAAGGACATGGCGCGCAATCTCGACCGCTGGGTCAACGGCATCGTCGCACGCACGTTCCTGCAGAAGACTGTGGACGGCCTCGCGCACTGGTCGAAGGTTCCGGTCATCAATGCGCTCAGCGATATGTACCATCCCTGCCAGGCGCTGGCCGACATGCAGACCGTGCGCGAGCACTTCGGCGCCTTCCGCGGCATCAGATTCGCATTCGTCGGCGACGGCAACAACATGGCGCATTCGCTCATGCTGAACGCCGCGCGGCTGGGCATGGATTTTGCCCTGGCCACGCCGCAGAAGTACGAAGCCAACGCCGAGGTTATCGCTGAAGCGCGCGCGTTTGCCGCGTGCTCCGAATCGAAGTTCATCGTTACGCATGATCCGGCCGAAGCCGCCGCCGGCGCGCATGCTATTTACACCGATGTCTGGGCCAGCATGGGCGCGGAGAACGAAGCGGCCGAGCGCCGCACCGCATTCGCCGATTATCAGGTCGACGATGATCTGTTTCGTCACGCCGACCCGGACGCGATTTTTATGCATTGCCTCCCCGCCAAGCGCGGCGAGGAAGTGACCGACAGCGTGATTGAATCGTCGCGCTCTGTCGTATTCGATCAGGCAGAAAACCGGCTGCACGCGCAGAAGGCGCTGCTGCTGATGCTGCTCGCCTAGCGGTGGTACACGCGGCGCCAGCCGCGTTTCCCCCTAAACTTCTCCGGTCCATGAACGCGGCTGGGCCGCGTGTACACAAGCTTATGAACGCAAAAAAAGTCGCACTAGCCTATTCGGGCGGACTGGACACGTCCATCATCATTCCGTGGCTGAAGGAAAACTACGGCTGCGAAGTCGTCGCGGTGTGCGGCGACATCGGCCAGGGCGGCGATGAGCTGACCGGCCTCGAAGCTAAAGCCCGCAGCACAGGCGCTTCCGAAGTCGAAGTGGCCGACATGCGGGAAGAGTTTGTGCAGCGACTACCTGTGGAAGCTCGTGCGCTCGGGCGGCGTCTATGAGCACAAGTATCTGCTCGGCACCTCCATTGCCCGGCCCTTGCTCGCGAAGTGCCAGGTGGAAGCGGCGTTGCGCACCGGCTGCGACGCGCTCGCGCACGGCTGCACGGGCAAGGGCAACGATCAGGTCCGCTTCGAGCTGACCTACAAAGCCCTTGCGCCCGCAGCTGCCCGTCATCGCTCCGTGGCGCGAATGGAATCTCATTTCGCGCGAGGACTGCATCGAGTACGCGAAGAAGCACCACGTGCCGATCGCGCAGACCACGACGAAAATCTATTCAGCCGCGACCGCAACATCTGGCACATCTCGCATGAAGGCGGTGAGCTCGAAGACCCCGCCAACGCGGCGCCGGATCACATCTGGATGCTGACGACGAGCCCGAAAGAAGCGCCGGACACTCCGGAAGAAGTGACAGTCGGTTTCGAGAAGGGCATCCCCGTGTCGGTCAATGGCAAGCAGCTCGGCGCAGTGGAGATTCTCGAAACGCTGAACGCCATCGGCAGCAAACACGGCATTGGCCGCATCGATCTCGTCGAGAACCGCTTCGTCGGCATGAAGTCGCGCGGTTGCTATGAGACGCCGGGCGGCACGATTCTCATGGCGGCGATTCGCGAATTGGAAGCGCTCACGCTCGATCGCTCCATGCTGCATTACAAACAGAAGATCGCGCTCGACTACGCCGAAATGGTCTATGCCGGCCTATGGTTCACGCCGCTGCGCGAGGCGCTGGACGCGTTCTTCGAATCCATCTCGCCAGACCACCACGGGCGAAATCACGCTGCGGCTCTACAAGGGCAATCTGGATCCGGTCAGCCGCAAGTCGCCATATTCGCTCTACTCGCTCGCCATCGCCAGCTTCACGATGGGCGCCGATTACGATCAGAAAGACGCGCGCGGCTTCATCAACCTGATCGGCCTGCCGATTCAGGTGCGCGCGCTGCAGAAAGCCCCCGGCACATCAGGCAAGGTCAAATGAAGCTCTGGGGCGGGCGTTTCGAGACCGGACCTTCGGAAGTCTTCGAACGCTTCTCGAATTCTCTCCGTTTCGACCGGCGTCTGATCGCGGCGGATGTGCGCGGCTCCCAGGCCTTCGCGCGTTCGCTCACGCGCGCCGGCGTGCTGACGGAGGCGGAGTGTGCGCAGATCGTGGAGGCCTTCGAATCGATTCTCGAAGACTCGGCCGCGCCCGGATTCTTTGATGGCAGCCACAGACGAAGATGTCCACTCCTTCGTCATCGGCAAACTGAAGCAGCGCGTGGGTGCGCTGGCGGACAAGATCCACACCGGCCGCAGCCGCAACGAGCAGGTGTCGCTCGATACGCGCCTCTGGCTGCGCGACGAGTGCGACCGCACGCGTCTGCTGCTGCGCGAACTGATGGCCGCGCTGCTCGATCTCGCGGAGAAATACCCGAACGCGATCATTCCCGGCTACACGCATCTGCGCCGCGCCCAGCCGGTGCTCTGGCCGCACTATCTTCTGGCGTACTTCGAGATGTTCGCGCGCGATCACGAGCGTTTCGGTGAGGCCCGGCAGCGCACCAACGTGATGCCGCTTGGCTCCGGTGCGCTGGCTGGCAGTGGATTTCCTCACGATCGGGAAGCCATTGCGCGCGATCTTGCCTTCGACTCCATCACGCACAACAGCATGGATGTTTCGGCCGACCGCGATTTCGTGCTCGACTATCTGTACGCCGCGTCCGTCGCTATGATCCACCTCAGCCGCCTCGCCGAGGACTGGATTCTCTATTCATCGGAAGAATTCGGCTGGATCGAACTGGGCGACGGCGTCACCAGCGGCTCGAGTCTGATGCCGCAGAAGAAGAATCCCGACTCGCTCGAACTCATCCGCGGCAAGTCCGGCCGCGTGCTCGGCGCGCTGAATGCGCTGCTCTTCACCATGAAGGGGCTCCCGATGACTTACAACCGCGACATGCAGGAGGACAAAGAACCCCTGTTCGAAGCCTGCGATCAGCTCAACGGCTGTCTTGAAATGGCGCGCGTGGTGGCGGAGTCCGTCGTGTTGCGCGAGGCTGTGCCGGCTGAGGCGGCGGACGCCAGCTGGGTCGTCGCGACCGATCTCGCCGAGGCGCTGGCGCGCAACGGCACTTCGTTCCATCAGGCACATCAGATCGTCGGCCGGCTGGTTCTCGAAAGCGTCCGCGGCGGGAAGAAGCCTGCGGACTGGAACGCCGAATCTCTTGCGAAGTTCGCGCCGGAATTCACGCCCGACGTTGCGGTTCTCCTCGATCCACGCGAAGGCGTGAAAACGCGCGAAATCGCCGGCGGCACGGGGCCCGAGACGGTTGCGGCGGCGATTGTGACCGCGCGCATGCGCCTCGCGAATCTGGCATGACGGTTTTGCGATGACCAAAAGCTACCGCCACGGACAGATCCTCAAACTAGTCCGGGGCCGCAGTATCTATACGCAGGAGGAACTGGCGCGCGTGCTCAAAGAGTCGGGCATCGACGCCACGCAGGTTACGCTGTCGCGCGATATCCGCGAGCTCGGCCTCGTGAAGACTCCGGATGGCTATCGCGAACTGGCGCCCGAAGCGACGGGGACGCAGTTTGCGGCGCTGGCTTCCGAATTCCTGCGCGACGTGCGCATCGCGCAGAACCAAATCGTGCTGAAGACCTCTCCCGGACACGCCAATTCCGTCGCGGTCGCGCTGGATGATGAAGAATGGCCCGAGGTGGTGGGGACCATGGCCGGGGACGACACGATCATCGTCGTCTGCCCGGATGCCGCGACCGCAGAAACCGTGAAAGCAAAGCTTATGGCCCTGCTTTAGCCCCGTTTCGCTTCAGCCCGTAGTTTCTTACGCTCGGCCGTCGTCGTGTAGCCGCGCTCGCGGTCGATGTCCAGCACGTGCACGGTCACCGAAGCGAGGTCTTTCATATCGCCGACGAACTTGTCAACTTCATTGCCCAGGGTGAGCGCGACGCGCCTGCGCACCTCCGCCGTCCGGCCGCGTGTCTCGTTTCCCGCCGACATCGTGATATGCAGGAACCGCTTCGACGGATCGCCCGCCACATGCGCGTGGTGTACCGGAATGATCGCATGCTTCAGGTTGCTGAGATTGATGAACGGAACCTGCTCGCCCGGATTATCCGGGTGCGCCATCTTCAGCCCGGCAACAACCTGCACCAGATGATCGAGCAGTTTCTTCGCGTCGAAACCCGTCGCGGCGATGAAATCCGCGCGCAGCCATTCCTCAGCGACTTCAATTCTCAGATGCGGCATCAGGACTCCCGGAATTCGTAGAGCTTGCGCGGATTCTCCACCAGCATGCGGCGCAGAATGGCGGGGTCGCGATGCGCCACGGGCCAGATCCAGTGATTGGCGATGTCCCCGTCGTTCGGCATCTTCGTGGGCGGATTGCCGCGCGGCGTCACGATCACCGTATTCATGTTCGGACGCGGACGATCCGTGCCGCTGATCACGTTGCCCGGGAACTGCTTCAGCAGCGCATGCGCGAATGGCAGCGCGATGCTCCAGTCTTCCGGCCGCGCCGAGCGCGTGTAGCGGTCCGGCGAAGTGAGCTTCCAGAAGATGTCGTCGCGGCGGCTGCCGAGCTCGATCAGGCGTTGGAAGTAATCGTTCTTTTCGACCGGAGTGTTTACGTCGGGCCGGCCCATATGGTCGATGATAACCGGCGTCGGCAGCGAGCGGATCAGCGGCTCCATCACGTCGAAATTCTGCGGCAGAAAGTAGAGATCGATATGCCAGCCGAGCGGCTGGATCTTCGCAGCCACGCGCTGGATGACCTCGGGCGGCGTCGTTTCACTGGCAATGTGCGGCAGAAAGGCGAAACGCACGCCGCGCACACCGGCTGCATGCATGCGTTTCAGTTCGTCCGCGGTGACATCTTCTTCGACGCTCGCCACACCCGCCGCCCTGCCCTGCATTTGCTCCAGCGCATCCACCACCACGCTGTTATCCGTCCCGTGACACGTCGCCTGCACGGCAACGTATCCCCAGAAGCCCATGCTTTCGATCAGAACTTCCTTCTGCTCCTGCCAGGTGGCCGCGAATGGTTTGTACTGCGCTTTGGGTGACAGCGGAAACCGGTCGAACGGACCGATGACGTGCATGTGCGCGTCGATCGCGCCGTGCGGCATGGTGAAATGCAGCGGATGCGGATGGTGGTCCTGCTCCACGTACGGATTAGTAACGCCGGGTTCGGTTGTGCTCATCCGTCAGACAAACGCAATGGCGCGCCCCGCCAGCGCCACGCCATACCAGACAAACAGCGTGAGCACGGCAACCACTTTCATCATGCCGAGACTCATCGTGTTCTTCGTAATGCCTCGGTGTGTCAGGAAGTAAAGAACGATGCCCGCCAACAGAAACCACATCTTGTAAGGAAAGGCCTGGTTCGCGTAGCACTTCATGGCTTCCGAAAGAAACAGCAGGATGCCGGTGGTGATGGTCAGCAAAGCCGCACCCACTCCCCACTTCTCGAGCCCTTTCGCAACAGTCTGGATGGACTGGCGCCGCAGGCCGAAACCGAGAATCCGTATATCGACCACCGTGACGACCGCCAGCAGCAGCGTGAGACCGAAGAGGTGAAAGACCTCCACCACCGGAAAAATGTTAGTCGAGTCCCGGATGACCTGGCTTATCCAGGTCGAGTCGCACCATTTGAAGAAGTCGAGCGTGGACATGATTTCGCTTGTTTCCTCTACTTCAGGTTGTAGGCCGTCCAGCGTCCGAAAAAGATGACCGCAGCCCAGAATGTGATGCCGATCCAGCCCGCCATCCGCGCCTGCCACGGCGTGACGACATCGCGGTTCCATTTGTCCACCGATCTGTAGATCGTTCTGTGGAACAGCAACGCGTTGATGCCGAGCAGAAACATAAAGACAAACTTCGCGCGATAGCTGTAGCTTGGGTACAGTCGCGCCGCTTCCGACCAGAAAAGAAAAATGCCGCTGAGGAACTGTACCGTGAAGCCGCTGAGCGTCCAGGGCTGCAGCTGCTCAAGCACGTCACTCACCGGTTCATCCGTCATTGCGAGGCCGATCAGGCGGAGATCCACCAGCGCGATCGTCCCCACAGAAACGGCCAGACCGATGACATGCGTGGCTTCAATCAAAGGAAATGTGTACGTGGACTCGCGTATGCTCGTACCGATAGACGTTTGCTGAATCCACTGGCAGATTTCGAATAATGACATTGCCGGAAGAATCCTTGCTGATTACCAGAGCCTGAAGCACGGCGTCTTCCGCTCAACCTGTGAGGGTATCATAAGCTTCTTGACATGAAGCCCGCCGTTTACCGCAACATCAAAAGAGCCGATCCGGAAGTGATGAAACTTCTCCGCGACCTCGGCGTCGCCACCGTGCATGAGGCACAGGGCCGCCAGGGCCTGATGAAGCCGTACATGCGTCCCATTTATCCGAGCGCCAGGATCGGCGCGCCGGCCATTACCGTTTCCTGCCAGCCCGGCGACAATCTGATGATTCACGCGGCAGTGGAAGTGGTTCAGCCGGGCGATGTACTGGTTGTCACCACGACTGCCGAGTCAACCGATGGCATGTTCGGCGAGCTGCTGGCGACGTCGCTGCGGGCGCGCGGCTGCGCGGGGCTGATCATCGATGCCGGCGTGCGCGATGTGGCCGACCTTACGACGATGGAGTTTCCCGTCTGGTCGAAAGCGATCTCCGCGCAGGGCACCGTGAAGGCGACTGCCGGTTCGGTCAACATCCCGGTGGTGTGCGCGGGCGCCATGGTGCATCCCGGCGACGTGATCGTTGCCGATGTCGATGGCGTCTGCGTGGTGCCGCGCGCCGATGCCGCGGAAGTTGCGAAACTCAGCGATCAGCGGCGCATCAAAGAAGAGAAGAACCGCGAGCGCCTTAAGACCGGCGAGCTGGGTCTCGACATGTACGGCCTGCGCGCGAAGCTCAAAGAACTGGGCGTGGAGTTTCTGAGCGACGCGTTTCCCGACTAAGCCCAGGACGCGTAGTTCCCGATAGATATAATTGCGGTCGAGAGCAACCGCGCCCCAACTAAAAGTCATGGCCAAATCCGAAGAATACGCCGACATTCCCGGCACCTATCTGTTCGACAAGCGAGCCTGCGCCAAGGGCTACAACCTGAATAACTTCTGCATGTCGCTGATGAAAGAGACCAACCGCAAGGAGTTCCTCGCCAACGAACCTGCCTATCTCGACAAGTTCAAACTCACGCCCGAGCAGCGCCAGGCCGTGCTCGATCGCAACTGGCTGAAGATGATTCAGGAAGGTGGCAACATCTACTACGTGTCGAAGCTCGGCGCCACTTCCGGCTTCTCGTTCGAAGCCATGGCGGCATCCATGGCCGGCTGCACGCGCGAACAATACCGCGGGATGATGATCGGCGGCGGACGTTCCATCGAAGGCAATCGCAGCAAGGCAGAGCAGCAGAAAGGGAATTCTTAGATGGCGAAGATTATTGCCGGTGTCGGCTGCTCGCACGTGCCGGCGATCGGCGCTGCCCTCGACCTGGGCAAAACCGAAGACCCTTACTGGAAGCCTGTATTCGACGGTTTCGCGCGTTCGCGTGAAATCATGGCGAAGCTGAAACCCGACATCGTCATCGAAGTCTACAACGATCACGGCTCGGCCTTCTCACTGCAGTACATCCCGACTTTCTGTCTGGGTGTCGCCGCCGAATTTCAGCCCGCCGATGAAGGCTGGGGACCGCGCCCCGTGCCCGTCGTCAAAGGCGATCCCGACTTCGCATGGCACCTCGTCGAATCGCTGATACTCAATGATTTCGACATGACCATCGTCAACGAGATGGAAGTCGATCACGGTCTCACTGTGCCTCTGTCGCTGATGTTCGGTCAGGTGAAGGAATGGCCGTGTCCGGTGATTCCGCTTCCGGTCAACGTCGTCACCTACCCGCCGCCTTCCGGCAAACGCTGCTTCGCGCTGGGCAGAGCGATCAAAAGAGCCGTCGAAGAATATCCGAAAGACATGCGCGTGGTCGTCTTCGGCACTGGCGGCATGTCGCACCAGATTCACGGCGAGCGCTGCGGCCTCATCAACACCAAATTCGACACGGCATTTCTCGACGGCCTCACCAAAGATCCGCGGAAGCTCGCCCAGATTGACCACAAGACCTACGTGACCGAAGGCGGCGCGGAAAGCATCGAGCTGGTGATGTGGCACATCATGCGGGGCTCGCTCGAAGACAACGCGACGGAAGCGTACCGCTTCTACCACGTGCCGGCCTCGAACACGGCGGTCGGCAACATCATCCTGACCAACCCTGGCGTGCTCTGACGCCGCGGAGGTTCGATTGAAAATCGCGGTCTCGTGGCTGATACTCGCAGCGCCCCTCGCATCGAACCTGGGCGCGCAGTGGATCGGCTATCCGTCTCCCGGACTGCCGCGCAAAGCCGACGGCAAGCCGAACCTGTCCGCGCCCACGCCGCGCACCGCTGACGGCAAGCCCGATTTTTCGGGCGTCTGGGAGCATCTGAACGCGCGCACCACCGCGCACTATCTCGATGGCGTCGATATCCCCTGGCAGCCGTGGTTTCGCCAGGTCTATCAGCGGAACCTCGACGACAACCAGCTGAATAATCCGGAATCGAAGTGTCTGCCGCGCGGCGTGCCGAAAGCCGATGCGTTCGATGTGCACAAGATCGTCGAGACGCCCGGGCTGCTGCTGATCCTGTACGAATACCAGAACATGTTCCGCCAGATTTTCCTCGACGGCCGTAAACTGCCGCCGGATCCGAATCCGACGTGGATGGGTTATTCAACGGGCCACTGGGAAGGCGACACACTGGTGGTCGAGTCGAACGGCTTCAACGGAAAGGCGTGGCTGTCGGGTCAGGGCTATCCGACCAGCGACGGCATGCGTCTGACTGAGCGCATGCGCCGCCGCGACATGGGCCACATGGACATCGACATTACGATCGACGACCCGAAAGCCTACACCCGCCCCTGGACCGTGCATCTGCATCCGCAGTTGGTCCCGGACACTGAGCTGATCGAGTTCGTCTGCGACGAGAACGAACGCGACGTACATCATTTGGTGGGCAGGTGATTCGCTCCTGACAACAGCAGTTGTCTTATGGCGGGTCCGCCCGTGGCAAGCTCGCTGCGAATGAGGCCATCGGCGCCGATCAGCACGGCCGACGGCGTCGAGATGCAGTCGTAGAGTTCGGCCACTTCCGATTCGCGCTGCAGCAGCACCTGCGCGGTGCCGAAATCCTTCAGCTTCGGCTTGATGTCTTCCGGCCTGCCTTTACTGATGAGGACGATATTCGGAATCTGTTCCAGCTCACGCGCCCATTTCACCAGGCTCGACGGAATCGATTCACACGCCTTGCAGCCTGGACTGGAGAAGACCAGCATCACATCGCGGCCCTGTCCGAGCAGCGTTTCCAAACTGCGCTTCTCGCCCGTCATGCGCGGCAGTTCGAATGCGGGGGCGGGCGTGCCGACGGGCAATCCGATTCCGAGCGGGACCCTGGCAGGTGGGGGAGGAGGCGGAGGTGAGGGCGGCGGAGAGACGGCACGCGGTTTGGGCACCACGGCTACCGGCTGTTCGGTCGTCGGCTCATCTGCCTCTTCTTCCTCGACAGGCGCGACAACAGGTTGCGGCCTGGGACGCGACTTCAGCACCAAAACGAAAAAGAGAAACGCCGCCACGCCAGCCGCGACGAGGGCGAATTTGCTCATTTCTTCGCCCAGCGTGTTGTACCAGTCGTACAGGCCTGGTCCGAGACCGCCCGGTTTCCGCAGCGCCAGCCATCCCGCCAGGACGCCGAGCAAAGCGTTGCGAAGGAGCGTCCGCCATCCTACCGGCGCGGAATGCAGCTGTCCGAAACAATGGCAATCCGGTTTGCGTCCGCGAATCATCGCGAAGGCCACCGCGAGCATGAATGCGGCGAGCAGCGCCACGGCCGCGCGCGCGCCGTACCAGGCCAGAGCCGCGGGCAGCAGCGCCACGGCGACCGACAACTCGACGAGCGGCAGCAGGACCATCGCCGGTCCCATAAGGAACCGCGGCACGCTGAAATCGCGCAGCGCCTGGCGCCAGCCGCGCGGGTCGGCGAGCTTAGTGGATCCTGCGAGCAGAAAGACCGCGGCCAGCAGAAGGCGCGAGGCAAGCAGAACGATTCGCACGATTCATTTCTTATTTGCGCACGTCTTCGCCCATGGTCTGGCGCGTGCGCTGCTCGCGCCAAACCGGCGCGCAAAGTGGCGGAGGAAGTGGGATTCGCTGGTCCGTAACTAACTGATTACGCATAAATTATTTATTTTTCGATTAGCACGATTGGCGCAATTTGCATCAAAACGGCACTTTTGGCAGCTTTGACATACAAACTCGCTACAGTGAATGCGAATTTCCAACCCGCCGTTTCCCTTCTCATGCTACCTCGGGTGTGGTTCAGATCGGGAATCATCGGAAGTCTGATCCCGCCTTCCCACGGCGCGCCGCCTCGCGTAGCCTGCTGGTTTGGGCGATCACGAAGAGCGCAGTGCGATCTGGTCTTCCGAATTCATGTTGAGAACGCGGACTGTCGTCCTGCCGACGGCGGTTTTTCCGATCAGATGAATTCCGCGCCACTCAAAATGGTCGTCCCAATTTTGCCGCCGGGGATGGAATAGTTCGGTAACCTCGTTCGTCTGCGGATCGATGCCGGTCAGGTTCGTTCCTTTATGCAGGTTGCAATCAATACAGGCAAGGGCGAGGTTGTCGGGATCATCAGTCCCGCCATGAATCTTCGGAACGATGTGCTCGATATGCAGTGCGGCCAGCGGCGAGTCGTCCTGGCGCAATTGACAATATTCGCAGGTATTGCGGGCGCGTTCACGGACTTGCGCTTTCGTCCTCGCTCCGACCATCGATGGGCTGGCTTAGCCAAGACGTGAAGCCTGGCGTTTAAGAATGGCGACAAATTTGTTTGCGCGCACGAAACCCGAGTACTCTGCCCGCTCCTCTTCTGTCAATCGGCCTTCTGTTGACTTTCGGGCCAGTTCTTCGATGCGGGCCTGAAGCTGCGGGTCGGCGCGGAACCCGATGACAGCGTCTCTCTTGTCGGGCAATACAATCTCCATCAGGGGCCGAATCCCTTGTTCGAATGCCGCTGTTTCGGACATCGCTCCCATACGCCGAGGCCATTATACCGCCCCGGAAGATATCCGGCTGCGCAGTTGCCAGTTTGCCTGGCACTACCATCCGGACCGACTCGTCCCGATGAAGCTGCCCTTCGTGACGCCATTGACCGGCGATTCGCAGGGCCTGACTCCCGTGGTCGGCCATTGCCATTAATGGCAGCCATCTCTCGCGAGGACGTTCCCGATCTTCCCGACCGGATCTCGCCGCGACCGCTCACTTGTATGGCATACCAGTCCTGACTCGCGACTGTCGAATACCAGACGATGGTGTGGGTATCGGCAACGACACCCGGCATCAGATATCTTCCCTGGGGAAGTTACGCCACATCTCACGCTGATTCTCATCGATTTCTTCAGCCGATAGTGAAATCCCCAGGTGGGCCCACAAACCTTCGATGCTCCGGAACGGAGGCTTTTTGGCGCTCTCCGCCTGAAGACGCGAAGCGTAATCGAAAAGCTCTCGCTGTTTATGCGGCGGCAGTTCGTGCATTATTTCCTGAATGGCCTGTTCAAGAGACATCGTGGAACCCTTCAAACATTATCCGTCTTTCAACTCCGGGGCGCAGGAACGCTGATTACATCCGCGTCCCATGTCCGGCGCCGGGCATCAATCGCCTTTTCCATTCTCTTCTTCGTCAGAGCGACGTAGTATTTCTCGGTCGTCTTACGCGATTTATGCCCGAGCAGCAACTGCACATCTTCGAGCGATCCGCCGCCCTCAAGCACCTCAATGGCAAGCGTATCGCGCCATTCGTGAGTGCGCTTTCCTTCGATGCCGGCCTCTACGTAAAGCTGCCGCATCTTTTCCGACCAATCATTGACAGCGGTTTTGATCGTCGAAGTGCCCGTCCAGAAAAAATACTGGGGGCTCTTTGGCTGAAGCTTGCCGATCAGGTCGATTACGACAGGCGGGAGAGGCACGAATACAGGCTGCTCGTTCTTCTCCTGGCTCATGATCATCAGGCCATCTTCGCGCACGGCGTCGGTTCGCAGCGTCACGACATCGACCAGGCGCAGTCCGCTGTACCTCTGAATCAGCACAAATGCCCTCACGGCCTCCGCGATGTTCGGGAAGGCGCGCGGGATCGCGTCAAGGATGCTTTGCTTTTCCTCCGCCGTCTTCTTCTTCACTTCGATCTTCGGCGTCCTGACCGAAAGCAGGAGCTCTGCAGGGTTCTCGGGAATCCACCGGAGTTCGCGCGTCCGCCGGAAAAACATTTTCAGGAACTCCTGGTTCTTCTGCTTGCCGAGCTGGCTCTTTTGCTGGCGCACCAGTTCGCCAGTTTCGCGATTCCTTCGGCGCCTTCCAGAAGTGACCCACCTCTGCTCGTCAGAAATGACCCAGGCATTCTGAACTGATCGCGCCTCGCGGCGGCTGAAGTCGTGATGAAGACGATAGAACATCACGATGCCCGAGGCCCGGAAGAGACCGTGCACCATCTGTCGCCGGTGGTTCCGGCCGAATCCGCGAGTGGGAAGCCGGCAGCGAGCCTGCGGGAGTCCGGACTGCCAGAAGGCGCGGCGCCAGAAGACCCAGGCAAACTGGCGTAATCAGAACCCCGGCTATTCCATCGCATGGCGAATCGACCGGCGCGCGGCGGCGCACCCTGAATCACCCGAACCGCTGCGATTGCCCCCTCCTCTCAAGCAACTTCCCTGGGAGGTCGCGAAAGACCAGTTCGGCTCGCAAGGCGCTGATTTCATTGGCGTTATGGGGGCACTAATCGTCCGCACCGCGAAAGACCAGATCCGGCCCTATCTCACTGATCCCACAGCAGTTCCCGGCACACTTCCCCCGCTTCCGCAAAAGACCAGTCCCAACCTCCCGCATACTCGGGTTCAGCCGCCCGACCATGCACCTGGAGTTTCACCAGCTCGACCTGCGATGGGAGCACCTGCGAGTCCGCGAGCCGCACCGCCAGCGCCAACTGCTGGCCTCGCTGGCTGAGAGCGGCCAGCAGACGCCCATCGTTGTTGTGATCGCCAAAGACGGCAGCGACAGCTACCTGGTAATCGACGGTTACAAACGAATCGCCGCGCTCCGGCAACTGGGCCGCGACATCATCGAAGCCACGGTCTGGCCGATGGGCGAAGCCGAAGCCCTGCTGTTATCGCGTGCGCAGCGAATGAGCCCTCAGGAAAGCGCGCTCGAACAGGGGTGGCTGCTGTCGGAGATGGAACAGCGCTTCAGCTACTCGCTCGACGAACTGGCGCGCCGTTTCGACCGGAGCATCAGTTGGGTATCGCGGCGACTGGCGCTTGTCGAGTTGTTGCCTGAAGCGGTTCAGCGTCATGTGCGCGAAGGGAACATCACTGCGCAGACCGCCATGAAGTATCTGGTGCCGGTGGCTCGCGTCAGCGCCGAAGACTGTGAGCGCATGGCTGCGGCATTCGTGACGCACCGCTGCGATTCCAGGCAGGCGGCACAGCTTTACACCGCATGGCGCGAAGGTTCGCGGGTGGCTCGCGAGCGCATTCTCGCCGAACCGGAACTGTTTCTGAAAACGCAGAGCCAGCCGCAGACGGCGAAGCCCGCCGCGGCCGAACAGGTTCAGGGCGATCTGGAGATGGCGCTTGCCATTCTGCGTCGCGCCGGCCGCAGGCTCACCGAAGCTTTGCCGGAGATGAACGCCGCACAGCAGGAGCAGGCGCAGCGCGAGATCGAAAGTACGCGCCGGGAACTGAACCGGATGGCGGAACGAATCGGAAAGGAACAGGAAAGCAGACATGCTGAGCCAGGCGCAGCGAACCGCGATTCTGGAGTTGCACGAGCAACGAGTGAGCAAGCGCGAGATCGCACGCGTGTTGCGGGTGTCGCGCCTCACTGTGCGCAAAGTCCTGCAATCGAACTCCGTCAGCGTGCCGGAGATTCAGCGTTCGGAGAAAGCAGAACCTTACCGCCAACAGATCATCGAGCTGTTGGCTTCCTGCAAGGGGAATCTCGTGCGAGTCCATGAGGAACTCCAGGCGAGCGGCGCGGCACTGTCATATCAGGCGCTGACCTCATTCTGCCGCAGACAGGGTATCGGGCAAACGCCGGTTGTGCCCTCGGGCCAGTATCATTTCGAGCCCGGTGTGGAGATGCAGCACGATACGTCTCCGCATGAAGTGGAAGTGGGCGGCAGGAAGTATAAGGCGCAGACCGCCTCTGCAGTGCTGTGTTATTCGCGCATGCTGTTCTTTCAGATCAATCCCACCTTTCAGCGCTTCGACTGCAAGGTGTTTCTCACCGATGCGGTGCGCTACATGAACGGCGCCCCGGAACGCGTGATGATCGACAACACGCACGTGGTGGTGCTGCGCGGCACGGGACGCGAGATGATTCCGGTGCCCGAGATGGAGTCGTTCGCCGACCGCCTCGGTTTCCGTTTCGTGGCGCATGAGCGCGGCGACGCCAATCGTTCGGCGCGCGTGGAACGGCCTTTCTCATTCATCGAAAACAACTTTCTGGCGGGCCGTACCTTCACCAGCTGGCAGGATCTCAACCTTCAGGCGCGCCAGTGGTGCGACAAGGTGAACTCCACCTATAAGAAGCATCTTCGCGCCGTGCCGCGAGAGCTGTTCGCGGTCGAGCAGCTACGTCTGAAACCGTTGCCGGCATGGGTCCCGGAAGTGTATCGGCTGCACCGGCGCACCGCAGACACGGAAGGCTATGTCTCGGTGAACTCCATTCGTTACTCGGTTCCGGTTCCCTGGATCGGGCGGAGCGTGGACGTTCGCGAGACGCGCGACCGGATCGAGATCGAACTCGATCCGCGCCACATTGTTGTACACGATCGCGTTCTGACGCCGCCGAATCAGCGGATCATGCTGGCCGAACACCGGCCGCCGCGCGGCGCGGGCGTTAAGCGAAACGATCCGCATCCGGAAGAACAGACGCTCATCGAAGCCGCGCCGGAGATCGCACCTTATATATCGGCGCTGAAGCAGAAGGGGCGCAAAGTGGTGACTCTTGCCCTGCGGCAAATGCTGCGACTGCTGCGCGAGTATCCCCGCGAACCTTTCCTTGCCGCGGTTGCCGAAGCCGCCCGCTACGGACTTTACGATCTCGACCGGCTGGAACGAATGATTCTGCGGCGGGTAGCCCGCGACTATTTTCTGATCGGCGACAAGGAGCCGCAAGGCAATGACTGAAGAACTCGAACAACTGCTGAAGAATCTCAAGCTGCGCCGCATGCTCAACGTTTACGACGAGCAGTTGCAGGCCGCCGAAAAGGCGCAGATCCCTTACACGGAGTTCGTGGCGGGACTCTTGCGGGCGCAGTGGCATGAGCGGCAGGAAAGCGCGCTCGAATGGCGCATTCACAGAGCGAATCTGCCGGAGCGATGGTCCCTGGAAACGTTTCCGTGGTCGCGCCAGCCGGGCGTGAACCGCAAGCAGATGCGCACGTTCGCCGACCTCGACTTCGTGGCAAAGCACGAGAATCTGGTGCTGGTGGGCCCGACCGGCGTGGGCAAAACCGGGCTGGCCTGCGGCCTTCTGCTAAAGGCGTTGCAGAACGGACATCGCTGTCAGTTCGTTCGGGCACAGGACCTGTTCGATGAGATGTATGCTTCGCTGGCGGATCGATCCACGCGCCAGTTGTTAAACCGGCTGGCGCGTCTGGACGTCCTGCTGATCGATGAGTTCGGGTATTTAAATCTCAAGCCCGAGCAGTCGAACACGTTCTTCAAGCTGATGGAGGAGCGTTATCATCGCCACTCGACGATCATTACTACGAACCTTGGCTATGACGAGTGGCAGAACTTCCTCGGCAACAAGTCCATGGTCGAGGCGTTGCTCAGCCGTGTGCGGCATTACTGCCACACGGTCACCATCAACGGTCCGTCGCTGCGCGATCCGCAGGGCTGAAGGTGTGGGTCGATGGAGCAGCGCGAGTATGTGCGACAGGTTCTGAATGCTTATCGGGCCACACCCGGCACAGCCGGCGTGGTTCGACGTGCGGACCGCATCTTTGCGATTCAGTTGCACGACCGCGCCGTGCCTCTGGCCACAGTTGAAAATGCATTGATACTCGCGGCGGCGCGGCGTTCGGCCAGACCTGCCGACGCTGCGCCTCTCGGTACGATTCGGTCGCTGATTTACTTCGCGCCTGTGATCGAAGAAGTCCTGCAGCTCAAGGTCGGCCCGGAATACTTCCAGCACCTCCGCAACAAACTCCAGCGTTCCACGCCAGCGCGATAGCCCCGTACTTACTCCCTCACCACGAGCAGAACGCGCCTTCGGCGCGGATGATATCGAGTGCCCCGCATCTTCGCCGAACACTGCACACGCCTGCGGCGTGGATGATGATGCGCGCTCAAACCGAGATCCTGTTCTCCAGGTGGGTCACTTTAAGCGAGCGGAAGTGGGTCATTCTTCGTGAGCGCCGAAGCGCGATTCTTACGCAATCGGCCCAGCCATGTTTCCTGAAAGGCCGACAAGTGCTCGGTCTTCACATCCTTCAGATACACGATGCCGCGATCTTTCAGAAACGGCGTGAGCGGCTTCAGAATCCCGCCGATCTTCTGAATCGTCAGGTTCGTGCTTTCTTTGCTCGCGTCGAGTGTGCCGCGCTTCTCCGCGAGGTAATCGTGGATGGCCTGTTCGACGCTCTTGAAGGTATTCGGATCAGGAGTCCGGCCCCCGGTTGACAGGAATTGAACGGTCCACTGCTCGACGAGTTCCTCCGCTGCGAGTTTTTCCCGCACGCCGAGTTTGCTGAGAGAGCCATTAAACTCGAACGGAGCGATAGTGGGATCGGGATGCCGGACCTGGAGCCTGGCGTAGATCGGGCAACCGCAGCCGAAAATCAGCCTGGCGGGCAGGCGCGTCGGCTTTTTTGGGTTTGGCGAGGCGTGGCGGCAGTCATTCCGATGCCTCACGTAGATGTCGCGCACACCCCAACTGTAGCGCAAACTCGCTACAGTTGGAAGCCTATCTGCGCAACCTACTTATTATCAGTTACTTAAACTGGCGGAGGAAGAGGGATTCGAACCCCCGAGAGCCTTTCGACTCTAACGGTTTTCAAGACCGGCGCATTCAACCGCTCTGCCATTCCTCCAAATCGTATTTTACCTGGTGGATGGTTCTACTTCGTGCAGATCGCGGTCACGAACTTTCCGTCCGCGCTGGGGATTTCCCCTTTGATCTTCAGCCCGGCGTGCTTCGTCAGCAGCCAGCGAAACGCCTCGCGCGTAAACCGATAGCGAAAATTCAGAACAAAGCGCTCGCCCCGCTCCACCTGCAGTTCGCGTCCGTTGACCTTTACGGTCAGGTCGCGCGCGGTCTGAAATCGCCGTGCCGCCAGAAAGAGACCGGCGTGGCGGTCGTCCTTGTTTTCCACAAACTTCAGTTCGCCGTCTTCCGCCGCGATACCAACGCTCGCCAGCGGCGCCAGAACAAAACGGCGCCGCGCCTCCACTTCGGCAGCAGGTTCCTGCTCCTGTCCCTCCGCGTCGATGCGCACATCGACGATCAGGATGTCATCCTTGTGCAGACAGCCGGCCACATGCTTGATCTGGTCGATCGGATCGAACCCGCCAAGCGTGTTGCCGACCATCAGAAACAACCGCGGCGCCTCGCTAACGTCCGCCGCGAGAAGCAGGTGCACCGGGCTCGAAATGTCTGCTTTGATGCCGAGCGCCTCGCAGTCGTCGTCTTCGGCTCCGGCGCACGCGGTCTCGAGCAGCGTCTGGCTCGCATCGATGGGAAAGTACTTCACTTCGCGCCCGGCTTCGCGCAGCGCTTTGAGAATCAGGCGGTCCTTGAGTCCATCGCCCGCCCCGAAGCTGATGACGGGCACCTTCGCCCGGAAATCTTTTGTCAGCTCGCCGGCCTTGAGCGCGAGCGCTTCCCACGTCTGGCGCAGACTTTCATTGGCCACCGCAGCGACGCTCTTCCAGGCACGCACAGACAGCGGTGTCCAGTAGAAGAACTTCTCGGGAAGGTCGCGAGCCTCAATGGCTTCCGCGAACTCATCGGCTATTTCCGCTTCGGTGAGCAGAACCTCAATGTTCATCGATCAAACCAGCATACTCTGTGCGGAAACACACATCGCCGGGCGAACGGCCGTGGGTTCAGAGGCGGACTACTTCTTCACTTCGCCGAGCACCGTCTTCGCGCGATGATGCAGGCGGCTCTTATAACGCGCCGCGGTACCGCGCTTGATATAGCCTTTGCGCGCGGCTTTGTCGACCAGCGAGAACGTGGCCGCCATGACCGTCATGATGTCAGCGGAAGAAGGCGTCTTCGCCGCCAGAGCCTGCCGCATAGCCCGGATCTGGTGCCGCAGACGCGTTTTTGCGATCCGATTAAACGCCGTGCGGCGATCCGTCTGACGGGCGCGCTTCAGGGCGCCATAAGTATTTGCCATTATTCTTTCGACTCGATTTACCAGATTAGCACGGTGCCTGACGAACTTCCCGAACGCGGCCTGCGTAATAGACTCTGTGGAGCAGCCATGCTGAAATTCCTGGTCTGGTGCGTTCTCTTCGTGCTGTGCTGGCCCCTGGCGATTGCCGCCCTCGTAATGTATCCGCTCGTGTGGCTGCTTTTGCTGCCGTTCCGGATGGTTGGAATCGCCGTGGGATCGGTGCTGGTACTGATCTGGGCGCTGGTGATGCTGCCGGTGCGGGTAGTGGAAAGAGTGCTGTAGCGGGGAGGCCCATATGGACAACGAAAAAGGAAAAGCTTTTGTCGAAGAGATTAAGGTTGTCGCGCACGAGCTGGTGGACAAGGTCAAAGAGCTGGTTCACGAAGGGAACGTCCGCCGCATCATAATCAAGGACGCGCAGGGCAACACCTTCGTCGAGATTCCCGTGACGGTCGCGGCCGTCGGAATCGTCCTCGCTCCGGTGCTTGCCGCTGTCGCGGCGATCGCCACGATGGCTGCGAAATTCACTGTCATCGTGGAAAAGGTCCAGCGCGTCGGACAGCCCGAATCGCACCAGCCGCCTCCGTCCGGTGGGACGACTTCGTAAGCCCGTTGGATAGTATTGATCTCGGATGAACGCGCGCGCGAACCGGCCCGAGGTCGAAACCAGGCTGGTGTTCGCGCATGGCATCGCCGCCATCGTTACGCTTCTGATCTCGGTGGTGTTCGGAACGCTCGCAGCCATCGAGCTGATCGCTCCCGACATCGCGAGTAACACGCCGGCCCTCAATTGGGGCCGTCTCCGCTACGACCATACGCAGGGCATTCTCTTTGGCTGGCTGGGCAACGCGTTCTTCGCATTCCTCTATCACGCCGTGCCGCTGCTCACCGGGCGCCGGGTCACAAGCGCGCGCCTCGGCGAATGGCTCTTCGCGCTCTGGAATTTCGCCGTGGTGCTGCCGGGGTGGGTGCTGGTGCTTGCCGGATTCAGCCAGCCGCTGGAATGGGCTGAGTTCCCGCTCGTCATCGACGCCTTCGTCGTGCTGGCGCTGCTGCTCGCCGCGATTCAGTTTCTGCCGCCGTTCTTCGCGCGCGGCCTCGAAGAACTCTACGTCTCGGGCTGGTACATCATCGGCTCGCTTATCTTCACACTTCTGGCCTATCCGATGGGCAACATCGTGCCGGAGCTCGTCCCCGGCGCGCGCGGCGCGGCGTTCAGCGGTCTCTGGATTCACGATGCGGTCGGTTTGTACGTCACCCCGATGGCCGTCGCGATTCTCTACTTCGTGATTCCCGCATCGACGCGGCGGCCGATCTACAGCCACTTCCTCTCGATGCTCGCGTTCTGGATGCTCTTCTTTCTCTACCCGCTGAACGGCACTCACCATTACATCTTTTCGGTGATTCCGATGGACGCTCAGATCGGCGCTATCGCCGCCTCGACGCTGCTGGGTGTCGACGTCATCATCAACGTCGCGAATCTCCTCCTGTCGCTGCGCGGCGCGGGCTGGTTTCCGCGAGATATCGGGCTGCGCTTCGTCGGCACTTCGGCCGTGCTCTATCTGATCGTCAGCGTTCAGGGCTCGGTGCAGGCACAGATGTCGGTGAATCAGAGTGTGCATTTTTCCGACTGGGTGATCGGACACTCACATCTCGCCATGCTCGGATTTGCCACGTTCGCGGCAGCCGGCGGACTGATTCACGCCTGGCAGCGCATCCCCTGGGCGCGCTATGACGCCATGATCCTTGGCTGGGCCTACTGGCTGCTGCTCGCGGGAATGTCGCTGATGGTAATCGATCTGACGATTGCCGGACTCGTTGAAGCGCACTTCTGGCAATCCGTCGCGCCGTGGATGGACTCCGTCCGCGCCGCGAAACCTTATTGGCTGGTCCGCGCCGTCATTTTCGTGCCGATCATCCTTGGATTCTTGGCGCTGCTTTGCGGGCTTGTCATCGGTCCGCGCGGCGGCGGGCTGCCGACGATCGAAACGACCATCGGCCTCGAACCCGTCGCGGAAATCGCCCCGCGCATGGCAGAAGCCGGATGAGACGCTTCCTGCGCATGTCCTATCTCGCAGCAGGAATCGGCGGCCTCGGATTCTTCGCCCTGTCCGTTCTGCTGCTGGCGGTGTGGCCTGGCGTGGTGCTCGAGCGTCAGATTCGCGCCACTGAACCGGCTCATCCGCTACCCCTGACCGTCGCCGAGCAGCGCGGACGCGATATCTACGGGCACAACGGCTGCCCGTATTGCCATACCCAGCAGATCCGTTATCTCGACGCCGATGTGCGGCGCTTCGGAAGGGCGACGCTCGCGTGGGAGACCATCTTCGATTACCCGCAGCTCTGGGGCACCCGGCGCATCGGTCCGGATCTCTCGCGCGAAAGCGGCGTGCATTCGCGAGACTGGGAGTTCGCGCATCTCTACAATCCGCGTCACATGATGCCCGATTCGGTGATGCCTCCGTTCGACTGGCTGTTCGACGGCGCGCCGGACCGTCCCAAACAGGACGCGCGCGACCTGGTCGCGTATCTGGAAACTCTGGGACGCAATCGCGCGCTCGCGGGCGTGGAAGGTGAGACGCACGCCCGCGCCGCATGCGATTGCTCGGGCGAGGAGGCACATCAGGCGTTCGACGCGCCGCTGTTGAATGCAAGCGCCGCCATGCCCCGCCTCGAAAGCCAACCGCCGAAGCTCGCTTTGCCTGCGGACCGCACGCGCGGGATGCGACTGTACGTTCGCGACTGTGCGAACTGCCATGGCCCGCGCGGCGAAGGCAACGGCAAAGGCGCGGCGGGATTGCTTCCCCGTCCAACGAATCTTGCGGTACACGAGTATACCGTCGGGCGCCTGAGCGGCGCATTGTGGAAGGGCGTCCCGGGAACGTCGATGCCCGCATTCCGCGATTTGCCCGTCGCTGATCTGTCTGCACTCGCCGAGGTGGTGCGCGGCTTCCACGTTGCCCAGCCGCCACGTCCGGCTTCCGAAGCCGGCGCGGATATTTACGCGGCCCGGTGCGCGCAATGCCACGGTGACAGCGGCGCGGGCGACGGTCCCGCGGCCGGGCGGTTCCCGATCCCTTCGACCGACTTCCGCGTCCAGCGAATCGATTACGAAACCGGCCTGCGGGTCATCGGCGACGGCATCGAAGGCACGCCGATGGGCCCGTGGAACAGCCAAATCAACTCCACGGAAACCGACGCCGTGATGCGCTACATCCAGAGGTTCTACCAGCCATGATGGAGCTGATCGTGCTGATCGCGGTCGCCTTCGCGATCGCGTTCACGGCGGCCTGGGCCATCTCGCCGAATCTGCGCACCTGGATCGAACGCCCGAAATACCGCTTCCTCGCCGACACCGAAAGCTATGACGAGAGCGTGCTAAGACACGAATGAAAACCGCCATCATCGTTTGTGCAGTTGTCGGAATCGCGACCGTAGCTGCAACGCTCGCGGTTGGCCACGCGAAACCGGATCGCGCCACCGAAGACTACGGCAGGCGCCTGATGGCCGCGATGGTTCCCCACCGACTCGCCTGCGCGTCGTGCCACATCGACGCCGGCGCTGAACCCGGCGATCTGACTCTGGTCAATGCAATCACCCGTTATCCCGGCGACCGCATCCGGCTGCGCATCAACGAATGCCTTACCCGCAACATGAACGCGCAGCCATTGCCGGAACGAGCCGAAGAGATGACCGCCATAGTCGCCTGGCTGCGCTTCCTGGCCGGCACGAACGCGGCCACGGGCGCAGCCGAGCGCCAGTCGCACGATCCCGCGCTGTTTCAGACGCCGAACCGCCCCGCCGATTCGGCATCCGGCGCGCGCCTGTTCGAACAGCGCTGCGCCGATTGCCATGGCCAGGACGGAGCGGGGCTGCCGGCGTCACGCGATCCCGCCCGCGGTTATCTCTTCCCTCCGTTGTGGGGTCCGGAGAGTTTTCCCGACGCGTCTGAAATGAATCGCGAGCAGACGCTGCCACGTTTCATCAAAGCGAAGATGCCGCTCGGCCGCGCCGATCTCTCCGATGTTGACGCCTGGGACGTCGCCGCCTACATCGCTTCGAAACCAAGGCCTCATTCAGCGCAGTAGACTGAAGAGACGCCCGCCGTTTGGGCCCTTAGCTCAATGGTTAGAGCAGCGGACTCATAATCCGTTGGTTGCAGGTTCAAATCCTGCAGGGCCCACCACCGCTCAGTTCTCGCTGGGCTTTTCGACGCTGTTGACGACCAGTATCTCCATCGGCTCGGTGCGCGGCTCCAGCTTCAGACCGAGTTGCGTCTGAACAGCTTCGAAGATGCTGATGTCATCCGGGTGCTGATCGCGGCTGATCCGGAACTCCGGCGTCGCTTCCAGCTTTATGTCGTAGGTGCCGGTGAGACCGGTCCGATCCACCACGGGGCGGTCCGCGAAGATTCCGAGGTCATCAGCCAGTAACTCCATGGTGGTCCTGGAAAGATTCACCGTCTGGTTGCGTCCGTTGACGCCGTGGTGGGAGACCGCCGTCGCATCCGGCTGGCTCTCCTTAAACTTCGGACCAACGCGGCCCACCACCAGCGCGTAAACCGGCGTCTCCTTCGTGTCGCGATGCACCTTCAGGTGAAACCGCTCTGCCAGCAGACCCTGCAGCATCTGCGGGAACTCCGCTCGCGTCGGCGTGGTGTTGTCCGCCGCCTTCGCCACAATGTCGTACCAGGTCGCATTGGCCTGCGAAGTCGCCCCGGAAAACGATACCTGCCAGGTCTTCAGACCGTATGCCTCCATAACCAGAATGCCCAGGCTATAGCCTTCGAGCGTCAGGCGCGGGCCGGACGGGGAGAACCGCGCGATTCGGGTCAACGGAGAATTATGCACGCGAATCGACGCCCCCTCAAACGCCGACTGCTGCGCCTCCAGCGCCGCGGCGACGACCGGGGTCAGCACAAACACCCGCACCCGCATGCCCGCAAGCCTCCTGCCCAGTATTAGACGCCGTTTCGGGTCAACCGTGCAGCCGTCACCTTATACACTGTAAAGCGAAAGGAACCCCATGCTTTTTGGTCGCCGCGCCGGCCTGATCTCGACGGCGTTTGTACTGCTCGCGGGCATGGGCCTCGCGCAGCGCTTCGGCGGCCTGGATTTCGAAGGCCACGACGAAGGCCCCGACCCCGTCTTCCCCGCCAAAGGCGAGTTCCACTTTATTCGCGTCGAATACACCGACCTCCCCGAATTCCACCGGAGCTTCGGCTTTGCATCCCGCAACGGCCGGGGCAACGGCTGGTGGGTGGTCGACTGGCCGGATGCCGACAACCATTTCTCGATGGGAGTGCAGCGCCTGACGCGCGTCGAGACCGGCGCGCCGCTCCATATGAGCCTGACCGACGACCGTCTTTTCGACAACCCGTGGATCTATGCCACCCAGACCGGCTGGTGGGACCTCAACAACGCCGAAATCGCGCGTCTCAAAGAATATCTGCTGCGCGGCGGCTTCCTGATGGTCAACGATTTCTGGGGACCCGATCCCGAACAGTATGAAATCTTCAAAGAAACCATGGCGCGCGTGATGCCGAACAAGCCGATCTCCGATATCGGTATGAATGATTCGGTGATGCATGTTCTCTACGACATCCAGCAGAAGGATCTCTCGTTCATCCCCGGAACGCGGCACTTGCGGCGGGGAGCGGGCGGAACCGTCGTGGTGCAACAGCCTTTTGGAACGCAGCCGGCCTGGCGCGCCATGTACGACGACCGGAACCGGATGAACGTCGCGGTGAATTACAACACGGATATCGGCGATGCCTGGGAGTACGCCGACGCGCCGGAATACCCGGAGCACATGACCGAACTGGCCTATCGCTACGGCATCAACTACCTCGTTTACGCTATGACGCACTAAGCTACCGGGACGTTCTCGCCGGTAAACACCTGTTCCATATCCGCTCTGCGGCTGCGTGCGGAATCTCTCGACCGGTGCATCACCTTGGTCCTGTACATCCCCTCATCGGCTTGTGAAAGCAGGGCGTCGATATCGGTTCCGTCCTCGGGCGCGATGCTGACGCCGAAACTGGCGCCGACGTAGAGTGTGCCGCCCTCGAAGAGAATCGGTTCTTCGATGGCGCGAGCCAACAGAGCGGCCACACGGCAGGCTTCCTGACGGTCGCCCACCCCCGGTAGAATCACCACGAATTCATCGCCTCCGATCCGCGCGGCATAATCCGTGCGCCGTATTCCCCGGGTGATGCGCCGCGACACATCCTGCAGCACCTTGTCGCCCGCCGCGTGCCCGTGCCTGTCGTTTACTTCCTTGAAATCGTCGAGATCGAGGTAGAGCACGGCCATCGAAGTGCCGTCTGGTCTCGCCCCGAGAATCTCCAGACCGGCCCGGTCGTAAAGAGACGCGCGGTTCAGCAGGGTGGTCAGCGAATCGTACTGCGCCCGGAAGGAAAGCTGGTCGTACAGTCCGCGGCGCTCAACGGCGAGTGTGGCGTATTGACTCCACGATTCCAACAGGTACTCATCCATCTGGCTGACGGCCTCACCTCCGAAGAACAGAATGATCAGCCCGATCAGCTGCGAGTTGCGAAGAATCGGGACAGCGCGGTAGAAGCGGAAAGGAAAACCCTCCGGGTTCGCGATGAAGTCCTGCCAGGCCGGGCAGACGGCCAGGTTTTGCACCGGTTCCGGATGCATCGTCTGCCGAATCGTCCTGATTTCGACGCGATCGAAAGCCGGTGCGAAACCGTCTGTCAGCCCCGAATTTGCAGAAACAGGAATCGCCTCCGCCAGCTCTATCCGTATCAGACACATCGATTGCGGAAAATGACTGGCTATGGCGCAGGCCATCGTCTGAGCGATCGCCCCGAGCGGCTCATCTTTGGCGACCATCTCGAGAATGATCGTGCGGTCCTGTTCCAGCCTTTCCGCGTGCCGGGCCGCAGCTACTGCAGCCTCGGCGTCGGCCCGCGCCTTCTGCGACTCCGCCAGCATTCTTCTTTCGTACGTGATGTCGATCATAGCGCCGGTTGCCCGCTCGGGCGGCTCCGCTGTCATCTCAAATCGCCAATAGCTTCGCACCCAGCGGAAGTCGCCGCCCGGCAGCACCAGCCGAAATTCGAGCCGCAGTGTTCCTTCCCGGGCGTTCCGCGGGTCCAGCGCCGCACGCATCGCGGACAGATCGTCGGGAAAGATCGCGGCTTCGAACTCCTGCATCGTCAGACAGGACTGGTCGTCGGAAAGCTCCATCAACCGGCCCAACTGCCTTGATATCGCGAATGTTCCCTTTGCGAAATCGGCTTCCCAGATACCAAACCGTGCCGCCTTTTCGGCCAGATTCAGCCGCTTGCCTGCGTCCGCCAGCGCCTTTTGCGCACGGGTCCGCTCAATGGCGTTCCCGGCCAACTGCGCCGCCACGCGCGCCATCCGCAGCTCTTCCGGACGCGGGCTGGCTTCGTACCGGTGATAAATGGCGAACGTTCCCAGAACCCGGTTCCGCGAATCACGCACTGGCTGACTCCAGCAGGAACGCAGCCCATGGCTGAGGATAAAATCGCGCGGCGCGGCGAACTTCGGATCGGCCGCTATATCCGTCACCACTACCGTCTCGTTGTTATACGCGGCGGTGCCGCAGGCGCCGGCTTCGGGCCCGATCTCAAGCCGAACCAGCGCTTTCAGATAGTCGCGGGGCAGACTCGGCCCAGAGGCCACGGTGAGGTATCGATGACTCTCCTCGTCGAGCAGCATGACACTGCAGAGTGCTCCCGGCGAAATGCCCTCAATGGCCAGGTTCAGCGTCGTCAGTACCTCCTCGAGTGGCGCCCCGTCGGCGATCAGCTCCAGCATCTGGCGTTCCTCTTCGATGACCGCCGAGGAGTTGGCCAAATCCTCCCGATCCCGCAGGCTTTCCCTGAGCCGCTGGGCTGTCCTCGCCCAGCCGGCAGCCGCGAAAGCCGCTGCGATCAGCAAGATGCCGCCCATGAACGCAAATACCATCACTGCCTGCTGAATAATCGGCCAGATCCCAGCAAAACTGTAGAGAAAAGGAAATTGACGTGCTGCAAGCCTCCCCCGGCCGGCGGAATCGGCTAGCATGAGCTTATGAGGATGCGTCTCGCCGCCACCGCGCTGGCGGCCTTTTTTTCGCTTCACGCGGCCGAAATCGCCCCGGGTGCGAAGACCTGGGCGCTGCTGGTCGGCATTTCGAAATATGGGAAGCTGCCCCAGGACAACTGGCTGCAGTACCCTGACGCGGACGCAAAGGCCCTGGCCGCCCACCTGGCGAGTCCTCGCGGCGGCGCCGTTCCGGCGGACCAGATGCTGGTGCTCACCAACGACCAGGCCACTACCGCTGCCGTCCGTAGCGCACTCAAGGCTTTTCTGGAAACCAAGCCCGGTAAGGACGACACTGTCTACGTCCTGATCGCCGGCCATGGCACCGTCGACAAAACCGGCGCCTACATCCTGACCTACGACAGCGATCCCAATAATCTGGCCGGCACCGCGCTTCCCATGGCGGAGCTGCATTCGCTCGTCGAGCAGTCGCTCACCAAAACCGGCCACGTCATTCTTCTCGCCGACGTCTGCCGGGCCGCGACCATAGCCGGCCAGAAGACCACGGCCGTCGGCGGCGCGGTCGAGCAGATCGGCGAAGCGCCCGGCGAGCTGCTTGGCTTAATGGCGGCGCGTCCGCGCGAGCTTTCCATCGAAGGTCCCGATTACGGCGGCGGACACGGCGCCTTCAGCTGGTCGGTGCTGCGTGGCCTCGAAGGGGAAGCCGACGAGAATCACGACGGCTTCGTCACCATCGGCGAGTTGATCGACTTCGTCACCACCGACGTACCGAAGCTCACCCACGACAAGCAGCATCCGCGCGATTTCGGCAACGCCGAAAATACAACGAAACTGTCCGACCTTTCGAAGCCCGGCATTAAGTTGCAATAAGCCTGAACCTGAACTGATCAGGCCGCCGATTCACCCGCCAGCGCTTCCAGACAAATCCTTTTTTTCGCCGTCCGCGCGTAGGTATGCGGATGTTCATCCAGCTGCTGAAAGAAAGGCTCGAGGCTCCGCAGATAGTGATCGCGGCTGCTCCTCACGTGTTCGCGCATGGCCGCGCCCGCCGCCGCCGGATCGCCGTTCACCAGAGCCTTTACCAGATTCTCGTGCCTCGACGCACTGCCCGAAACCGGAGGCCGCATCGCGCAAAGCCATGTCGAAGCAAGGGCGCAGGTGCGGCTGATCGCGTCCGTCAGCGCCGCACAGCGCGCGCACTGCGAGATGCGGCAGTGCAGCTTCGCGTGGAGGGCAAGAAAGACGAGCCGGTTGCCGTCCGGCTGCTGATAAAGCGCGTCTACCCGGGCGGCCAGTTTCAGCAGCTCGGCGCGCTCCTCGCGGGTTGCTCTTTCAGCGAACAGGATCGCCGCCTGCACTTCCAGCGCTTCGCGAACCGTGTAATGGCCTTCCACATAGGCGCGTGTGGGGACGCGCACTCTCGTTCCCGCGCGCGGACGGCTTTCGAGCAGGCCGTCGTGTTCCAGCCGCAGCAGCGCTTCGGAAACCGGCAGAAAACTC
Source organism: Terriglobia bacterium (assembly GCA_963832905.1). Lineage (GTDB taxonomy): Bacteria > Acidobacteriota > Terriglobia > Bryobacterales > Bryobacteraceae > BOG-234. The sequence continues at coordinate 249,598 of CAWHVO010000006.1, forward strand.
ATCCCCAGCTCGGCGGCAATCTTGCGCCGCGAGATCACCTGACCAGCCGCCAGCTCACCCCGCAGAATCCGCTCCCGCACCACCACATACGCCTCGTCCGCGAGGCCGCTGGCTTCTGCGCTTTTCCGCGCGCGATCTGTGGAACCGCTCGCACTCATGGTTGTCTCAGTTTAGACGCGCGAGCTTGCCGTTTCCGCAGGAATTTTTATCAAAAAACGATTTGTAAGGATCTGTAAAGCAAGCGCGGCACTGCGCCTTGGGTTACACCAGCCCGATCGCCTTCCAGTAGAAGTACCCCACCACCCCGGCCACAATCGCCGCAAATGCGTAGACAGTCGCGATGCGCAGCAACTGCACGCGGTCGAAACCCTGCCGCAGCGTGATGCCCTCCGTCATCGCAATCCAGAAGTTCGTGTAGGGCAGCCAGAACGGCGCGGAGCACAGCAGCAGCGGCGCAGTCAGGATCATCGGCGCGATTCCCGCCTTCTGCAGGGGCGCCACCAGTGGCAGGAACACCAGCGGCAGCGCGATAAATGCCGTCGGATCGAGGAATCGCAGCGCCAGCATCACCAGCGAAAGCACCACAATCAGCAGGATCGGCGTCGCCACCATGGCCTGCACATGCGGCACCATGAGACCCGCCATCCAGTCCGTGATCTTATATTCCGGGATCACGTTCTGCAGGCTGAAAATGCCGCCCAGGAACAGCATCAGCGTCCACGAAATGCCGGTCGTTATATCGGAGTCCTTAATAATGCCTAGCAGCGCCAGCGCCGCCAGACCGAACATGCCCACCATGAACGACGGCAGCTTCGTCGCCACCCACAGCACAATCGACGCACCCACGATGAGCGCCGTGATCACCTCCGGCGCCTTGAAACCGCCCAGCGCGGCCAGACGCGTGCGCGCAAACTCACGCGAGGCGTTGAGCGGCTTCTCCGGTTTCAGCAGCAGCGGGTTGAGCACCAGAATCAGGCCGCACAGAATCAACGTCGGCAGCGTCATCACCTGGGCATAGGAGCCCTGCGACAGCGGCACATGGGCCGCTCCGAACATCTTGATCACCACCGGCCCGTTCAGCGAGCCCAGTTCGAACGCGATGCCGGGACACACCGCCGCCTCCACCACCGTGAGCATGATCAGGGCCGAGCCTTTGCTCCGCGGCGCCAGATCGAGCGACTGCACCAGCGCCCACGCGATCGGCGCCATGATCGCCGTGCGCACAGTCATCGACGGTATCCCCATCGCCAGCAGCAGCCCGATCACGAAGAACGCGCTGAGAATGCCGCCGTACGTCCCCGGAAACAGCGACAGGATGTAATACGCAATGCGCTCCGCCAGCCCCGTCTTCTTCATCGCGAAGCCGTAGTAAAGGACGGTCAGCAGAATCCAGAACGCCGGATCGGCATATCCACTGAACGCGCCGGTGACCGTTCCGTTCACCACCCCGAGCGGCCGCACTCCCGACGCAATCATCAGCGCCATCATCAGGATCGACGCCACGCCGTTGTTCATCACATCGGTCGCCCACACCACCACCGTGAACGCCAGAATCGCCAGCACCACCTGGGCCTTGTGCGTCAGCCCCTCCGGGGTGGGCGCGTAAGCGATCCCCAGCCCGATCACCACCGCGATCAGCAGCGGGACCCACTTGATCTTTGCTAATGCGGAAGCCTGCGCGGCCGGAACCGGCGCAGCGGGGCGCGATACGCTCGATGTGCTCATGAAGTCAGCAGTTTATCGCAACCCATCGCCGTCGCGCCAAAGCGGAATACGCAGTCGGTGATTGGCCACGCGCGCCGCGAGTTCTCCGCCGGCGAGCGCCGCATGAAATTGTTTCGCCAGCGCGCGCCGCGCCGGTTCACCCGAGGTCTCGATCTCCTTAACCAGCAGTTCCTCAATCGCCGACCCCGCATTCCGTACTTCCTCGATCAGCGAACTCTCCGCCTCGCGCTCGCGCGCGAAACGATCGAACGCCCCATGCGAATCCGGCCCCGCGAACTGCCCGTCGCCGAAAGCCACGCAGTCGAGTGACGCCGCCACACGCACCGCCGCCGCGAGGTTTTCCAGATTCATCGAACCGCGCCGGTCAACCCTGGCTTCCCGCCGCAGCACCATATCCGTATATCGCGACTCGGCGCACACAAACCGCATCGCACCCGGCGCCAGACTCGTCCTTTCCGGATACCGCATCGTGTCGGCATAATGCACCACTGAGTACGGCTTGTTCCCGCGGCTCACCATGTCGAAGCGTACGCCCAGCAGCACCAGCGGCCGTTCGCCGTTGTTCCGCACGATCACCGAATAAGGCAGCGCCGGCTTCAGCACTCCATCCGGTGCGCCGCCCACCAGCAACTCAATGGCCCGCCCGAACTCCACCGTATCCGGCCCGATCAGTTCCACCCCGGCGACACGGCTCGGCTCGATATGCATGGAGTCTAATGATTGTAAGACGCAGGCGCACAGGTCGAAGGATCCGTTGTGCGCGATGATAGACGAAATGACAGAGGACAGAGCGTTTTCACGTAAGCTCACCGCGCACGTGAAAGCAGCCGGTTGAGCGTCCAAGCTGAGTCCAAAGTTGTTGGACAAAGTGCTCAGCGCGATGCCGAAAATCGCCGATCCCAACGTCCTTGTCGGCTTCGATACCGCCGACGACGCCGGAGTGTATCGTCTTAGCGACGAGCTCGCCCTTGTACAGACCGTAGACTTTTTCACCCCGATCGTCGACGACCCTTTCCAGTTCGGCGCCATCGCCGCGGCGAATTCTCTCAGCGACATTTATGCCATGGGCGGCACGCCGATTTCCGCGCTGTCCGTTGTGGCCTTCCCCGGCGATGGCGACCCCGGCGTCCTCGAAGGCATTCTGCACGGCGGCATCGCGAAGATGCGCGAAGCCGGCTGCGCCGTCATCGGCGGCCACAGCGTCTCCGATCCCGAAATCAAGTTCGGCTACGCCGTCACCGGCACGATTCACCCCGATCGCATCAAACGTAACAGCGGCGCGCGCCCCGGCGACGCCCTCGTCTTCACCAAAGCCCTCGGCACCGGGGTCATCGCGACGGCGCTCAAGCGCGGCATCGCCCAGCCCGTCTGGGTAGACGCTGCCGCCGAATCCATGCTCACGCTGAATCGCGCCGCCTGCCGCGCCATGCTCGAATTCGATGTGCATGGCTGTACCGACATCACTGGCTTCGGCTTTCTCGGCCACGCGCGCGAGATGGCCCTCGGCAGCGATGTCACTCTCGAAATCGACTCCTCGCGCCTGCGCCTTCTCCCTGGTGCTCTCGACTGCGTTCGCGCCGGAGCCGTGCCCGGCGGCCTCATCAACAACCGCGATTTCGTCTCCTGCGCCGTCCACGTGGCTAAAGAAATCGACCTGGCGCTGCTCGATCTGCTCTACGATCCCCAGACCTCCGGCGGCCTTCTGATCTCTCTTCCGGAACCCGACGCCGCCGCACTCGAATCGCGCCTCCCCGGCGCCGTCCGCATCGGACGAGTACTCCTGCGCGACAATAAACCGATCAGACTTTTATGACACTGCACGACCCCGTTATCATTGCCCTCAACCTCGAATCCACCGCCGCCGGCATGGACAACGTGCGCCGCCTGATCGATCGCCATCCACGCCGAGCTTCAGGAGGCCGCTCAGCCGGCCTGATCTGATCAGAAGCGCTCGTGCACCATATCGACCTCTTCCTCGCGCACTACGGCTATTTCGCAATATTCGGCCTTCTGATGCTGGGCATCGTCGGCCCTCTGATTCCGGACGAAACGATTCTGGTGCTCTCCGGCATTGCCGTGCACCGCGGAGAGCTCGAACTCTACCGATGCATTGCCTGCGCCTTCGCCGGCAGTCTGTGCGGCATCACGGTGAGCTACCTGCTGGGCCGCACGGGCGCTGTCTATGCGATTGACCGGTACAAACCCCTGCATCGCTGGACAGGCCGTCATCTCCCGCAGGTCGAAGCCTGGTTCGTGCGCTACGGCAAGTGGACTCTGTTCTTCGGATATTTCATCGCCGGCGCGCGTCACTTCACCGCGCTTGCCGCGGGAATATCCAAACTCCGCATCCGCACGTTCATGCTTTACGCATACCCCGGCGGATTCATCTGGGTGGTGTGCTTCACCGCCATCGGCTACTATCTGGGCGCGGAATGGGAGAAGCTTTCGCGCAGCTTCAATCGTGGTGCGCTGATCGCGGTAGGCATCGCGGCGGCAATCGGCGTCGCGGGCTGGTACCTGCGCCGAAAAACTCCGATCAGTTAATCAGGCTTGGTGGGGCCGGGCTTTCAGGGGCACCCTCTGGGTCCCGCCGGGCTTCTGCCCGGCGCCGACGTCACTAATCGAACTTCTCCTGATTGCCGGCGCCCTCAATCTGCACGAAACCCGGCTCCTCGTCGCCCTCTTCGTAATCCGGCGCGAGAATGGCGTAGATCATGTCGAGCTTGTCCTGCAGCGCGCTGTTCTGCTCTTCCAGTTGCCGAATCCGCTCCAGCAGTTCTTTCTCGCTCGGCATGCTTTCCTAAACTGTCATGATCCCGATGGCCTGCTTCAGGCTTTCGCTCGGATCATGCCCCGCAGCCGGACTGTACTCATGCGCCACATACCCCGTGTACCCCAGATCCGCAATCGTCTTCGCCACGAACCGGTAATTCAGCTCCTGCGTGTCGTCGATCTCATGCCGCCCCGGCACGCCGCCGGTATGAAAATGCGCGATCCACTGCAGATTCTCCGCGATCGTGCGGCAGATGTCGCCGTCCATGATCTGCATGTGGTAGATGTCGTACAGCAGCTTCACGCGCGGTGAATTCACGCGCTTCATCACGCCTACGCCCCACGCCGCGTGATCGCACATGTAGTCCTTGTGATTCACCTTGCTGTTCAGCAGCTCCATGCAGATGGTGACGCCCTTGTCCTCCGCCTGCGCCTTCACGCGGTTCAGAAAGGCAACACAGTTATCCGCACCCACGTCGTCCGCCATCCCATGCCGATTCCCCGAAAACGTAATCAGGTTCGGACAGCCTCCTGCCGCGCAGTCATCGATCGCCGCCCGCGTCAACTTCTCCAGCCGCTCATGATTCGCCTTATCGTTCAGCCCGTCGGGAATCGTAATGCCGCTCGCCTGTGGTGACGACATCGTCGGAATCAGCCCGTACTTCTTCAGCGTGGGCCAGTCGCGCGTCTGCACCAGATCGAACCCGACGCAGCCGAGTGCCGCCGCGGTCCGGCACTGATCTTCGAACGGCATTTTGCGATCGAACACCCCGGCCGTGACGCACTGTTTCAGCCGTCCTTTGGGCGTCGATTGTGCTAAAGCGCCGCGCGCCGCGGCCAATCCGGCGAAAGCCACCGTTGCCGAAAAATCTCTGCGTCTCATTTTTTTAAACGCGCACAACGGACTGACCACAGGCGCAGCCGCATGGCTCGCCTTATCCTGGCTGACCGGCCCCCTTTATGGGGGCCTCAGCGATAAGACTGACCGGTAGCTCTTCGTGCGTGGTCTGGCCTGTGCGCTCCTTCCCCTGGAATTATACGCTGAATATATGGGATTCGCTCTCTGGATCGATCCCGCCGCCAACCTCGCCTGGGCCCAGGGCACGCACGAATACCGCCCCATGGGCACGGCCGTCGTCGCGCGCACCGATCAGTTCCGCCGCCGCGACTTCCATCAGACGCGCCGCCGTCCCGCGCATCTGGAAAACTCGTTCGTCGGATTCTTCGGTTCGCTCGAAGACCTGAACGCCACCCTGCGCGACCGCTCCGACTGGCAGCTACGCTGGACACCCGGGCATCTGCGCTGAGACTCTGAAAACCTACCTACCCCCGCCCATGACAGGTGCAATTGACTTTGCCTATACAATCGCCTATGCTTCGCGCTAATATGGCCATGCAGGTAAGCGGCTTTGACTGGGACAAAGGCAATCGCGCTAAATGCGAAGAACATGGCCTCTCCGCTGCGACTATCGAAGGCCTCTTCACGCGCCCGCTTGCGGTTTTTCCGGACGCGGGCCATTCCGGTGAGGAGCAGCGTTATCGCGCGGTGGGCCGTACGGAGAAAGACCGGGGAGTCTTCATCGTATTCACTCTGCGACGCACCGGTAACGTCGTGCTGATCCGCCCCATCAGCGCCCGCTACATGCACAAAAGGGAGATCGAGACGTATGAAAAAGAAAATCCCGGCCTTTAAGAGCGATCGCGGCGCCGCCTCTTTCGTTGACAAGGCCGATCTGTCCCAATACGATCTGTCGGGCGCCCGCCTGATGCGTTTCGAGATCAAGCCGAAAGACAAATCGATCAACCTGCGCCTGTCAGAGGACCTCTACAAGGCCGTGCGCAGGAGTGCTGCGCGGGCGGGCATCCCCTACCAGCGGTTCATCCGCCTGACGCTGGAACAGGCCATCGCCATGCAACGTTGACTTTTCCCATCCGCATTGGCGTAAATTCTGCAATGGCCTGGATCGATATCTACGACCGGAACGGTACTTACGGATATGCCGCGGCTACCTGGGAAGCCGTCAAAAACGCAGCGCGAACCAGAATTGTTTCGAACCTCCGGAACGACGCCATCGTGCTGACGACATACGGAGATCTCGAGCGCGAATTGCGACCGGTCATTGATTCTGGTAGCCCGCGCAATCCGGTGTTTCATTGTTTGCTCGGTCAACTTTCCGACGAGCAGGAGGAAGTCGGACGTGGATTACTGACGGCGCTGGTCGTGAGAGCCGACGACTACAAGCCTGGCTCGGGCTTCTTCGAAGGAGCTGCCAGCTGGGGCCGGGATGTCTCCGATCAGGAACGTTGTTGGACGGCGGAAATCGAAAAGCTCAAGCGAGTCTGGGCATCTAACTGAGAATCCCCCCGGCCCCCGCCCCCAGGCGTCTCGATCCGCAGCGTCTCTCCCGGCGCAATCGCAAACCTTATCTTCGACGGCAGCTCCTTCCCGCCCACCGCACACCGTCCCGGCGCGCCATCCCCGCCGCCCTGCAGCCCATACGGCCCGCGCTTATGCCGGTCCGAAAGAATCGTGACATCCGCGCTCTCCAGAAACTCCAGCTCGCGCACGATGCCGTCGCCGCCCGCATGCTTCCCCGCCCCGCCCGATCCGCCGCGCACGCGGTAGCCGCGCACGCGCACCGGATACTCGTGCTCGAACGCCTCAATCGGCGTGTTCCAGCTGTTCGTCATGTGCGTATGCGTGGCCGACCGCCCGTGGCCCTCGCGACGAAGCCCCCATGCCGCCCGCAATGGTTTCGTAATACGCGAATGGCCCGTCCGCGCAGCGTGTCCCATCCGCCGAAGCTCAGGTTGTTCATCGTCCCCGAACTCGCCGCCGGAATCCGGTCCGGCAGCCGCCTTCGCCAGCGCGCCCAGAATCACATCGGTGATGCGCTGCGACGTCTCCACATTGCCCGCCGCCATCGCCGCCGGAGGCCGCGCATTCACCACGCTCCGCTCCGGCGCGATCACCGAATCGGCCGCAGCAGCCCCGCGTTGTAAGGCACGTCCGCAGCGATCAGGCAGCGGAAACAATACATCGCCGCCGACACCGCAATCGCGTAGTTCGCGTTCACCGATCCCGCCACCTGCGCGCTCGATCCCGTGAAATCGACATCGACGCTGATCGCCCTTCGATGCGCAGCGCCACCGCGATCCGCACCGGCTCGTCGGTCACGCCGTCGTCGTCGAGAAAATCTTCGAAGCGGTATTCGCCGTCGGGAATCGCCGCGCAGCATCGCCCGCGTCACGCGCTCGCTGTAATCGAGCAAGTCCGCGCGCACTGCGCCGCACCGCGCGCCAGTCCGTACCGCGCCACGATTTCGCGCAGCCGCTCTTCGCCCCGCCGATTCGACATCACCTGCGCCATCAGATCGCCCTCGCGCTCTTCCGGCGTCCGCACGTTCGCCAGGATCGAGCTGCATCACGTCGCGCTCGCACTTCGCCGCCGCGCATCAGCAGCACCGGCGGAATGCGCAGGCCTTCCTGATAAATCTCGCGCGCCAGCGGCATCGATCCCGGACTCATCCCGCCCACATCCGCATGATGCGCGCGGTTCGCCACATAGAACTCGGCCGTCTTGCTCTTCCCGTGAAACACGCCCGAGACCGCGGTAATATCCGGCAAATGCGTTCCGCCGCGAAACGGATCGTTGACGATCGCCACATCGCCCGGCCCCAGCCGGAACGCCGCCAGCGCATGCTGCACCGACAGCGGCATCGCGCCGAGATGCACCGGCATGTGATCGCCCATCGCGATCGTCTCGCCCGCGCATCCGTAAACCGCGCACGAATAATCGCGCCGCTCTTTGATATTGGCGCTGAACGCGGTCTTGCGCAGCACCGCGCCCATCTCGTCCGCAATCGAGACGAACAGATTGCGGAAAATCTCGAGATCCACCGAGTTGGTGCGGCGCTTCAGTCTGTTTCGGACTTCGTCCGCACTGGCCGGGCTCGATCCTGCAGTCGCGACAGACGCTCGATCAGGAACGAGCCACGGGCGTCCATCATCGCCCGCACGCTTCTCGATCTCGATCGGCCTTCCCGTCCTTCGCATGTCGCCGATTCGCCAGTCCGGGTTCTCATCGCGGCGGCGCGTGTTTCAGCTTCGGCAGTTTGATCGCTCGCGCCGCGTCAGCTTCCAGCTCTCGCCCCCGTTTCCGATTCGTACGCGAGATAGCGCCCGCCCTCGGCCGTCTTGCCGGCATCGACGATCAGTCTCGCCATGCTGCGGCGAATCGAACCAGAAGCGCTGCACCGCCCCGGGCTGCCTTCTTCGCCCACCGGGCTGCTGCCGCCACGAGGCGCCGCCATCGGTTGTCAGCAAGAAAAAACGGATCGCGCGGCAGCGGATACTGCGTTTCGCCCGCGGCCCATCCGTGCCTGCGGATTGTAGAACTGCAACTGATCGATCGCGCGTCGCCGCGGATCCGCGCTGCCGGCTCTTTCCATGTGGCGCCCGCGAATCGTCGCTCAGCAGCAGAACGGACGCCGAGCGTGGCCGAGCTGCTATGCAGATCGCCCGCCGCCAGAATTCTCGATCCTGCCGCTCCGCGCAGCCGACGCGCAGCTCAGTTCGAGATACACGGCGCAGGGCTCGTCGTCGGTGCACGGAAGCCATGCCCGGCCCAATTGGAGAATCTTCCTCCGGCGCAGGCGATAGCGCAGAAGTCGCATCGGTTCGCCGTGGTTCATTCAGGCATTGCGCGGGTCCTGAGCGGACAGAGCCTCTCAGATGCCGCACGCATCACAATGAGCACGAGGTGTCAGCTCGGTAGCGGGAAAGCGCTCCAAGGAAGAGGCGCGGGCGCATATTTGGGTGATAGGGGTGAATGCGCCCGCTTGTCGTAACGGGGATTTGCATATTCAGACGACGCGCTTTCTGCCATGTTACGTGCACCGTAAAAAAAATATCAACTTTCGAACATTCCCTCAAAAAGCACGCTGCTCAGATAGCGTTCACCCGAATCCGGCAGGATCACAACGATCGTTTTGCCCTGGAATTGCTCCTCGCGCGCCATCCGCACTGCCGCCGCCACCGCCGCCCCGCAGGAGATCCCGCTGAGCAGCCCTTCCTCGCGCGCCAGCCGCCGGGCCATCTCGATCGATTCTTCGTTGGTAACCAGTTCCACGCGGTCCACGATGCTCGAGATCGAGATTCCGCGGCACGAAACCCGGCGCCGATGCCCTGAATCTTGTGCGGACCCGGCTTGATCGGCTGGCCCGCCAGCGTCTGGCTGATCACCGGGCTGGCGACCGGCTCCACGGCCACCGACAGAATCTTCTTGCCCTTTCTCCTGCTTGATGTAGCGCGAAACGCCGGTGATGGTGCCGCCCGGTGCCGACGCCGGAAACCAGCACGTCGATCTTGCCCTCGGTATCGTCCCAGATTTCCGGGCCGGTGGTCTTGAAGTGGATCTCCGGATTCGCCGGATTATCGAACTGCTGCAGCAGCACGTAGCGGTCGGGATCGGACTGCACCATCTCCTGCGCTTTGCGCGATCGACCCGGCCATGCCCCGCGAGCCTTCGGTCAGAACCAGATTGGCGCCGAAGGCCGCCAGCACCTTGCGCCGCTCGATCGACATGGTTTCCGGCATGGTGAGGGTGACCGGATAGCCGCGCGCCGCCGCCACAAAAGCCAGCGCGATGCCCGTATTTCCGCTGGTGGGCTCGATCAGTTCCTTGCCGGGCTTCAGAACGCCGCGCTTCTCCGCGTCCCAGATCATCGATGCGCCGATGCGGCACTTCACCGAATAAGCCGGGTTGCGGCCCTCCACCTTGCCCAGCAGCGTGACCGGGCGCGCCATCGATGACGCGATTCAGTCTGCACCAGCGGCGTGTGGCCGATGCTGAAGGAATTGTCGTCGAAGTACATTCAGATCTCCCAATTTGGTACGAAACGGTTGTGCTTCTCGGTCCATTCGCGGACCAGTTGCGCGAAGTTGGTGGAATCGAGAACGCTGTCGATGGCGCAGTCGACGCGCTCCCAGAGGTCGGCGAACGGCGAATCGGCCTGCTTGCGCAGGCGCGCGCGCTCTTCCTGGCGGCCTTCGACGAAACGGAGAACGTCGCCCACGGTGATGGATTCGGCCCGCCGCGCGAGCAGGTAGCCGCCTTCGGCGCCGCGGCGCGATTCGACGAATCCGCCCTGTTTGAGGCTGGCCAGGATCAGCTCCAGAAACTTCTGCGGAATCTTCTGCCTGCGGGCGATTTCGGCGATTTTGACCGGCTCGCGCCGGCGTTCGCCGCAAGATCGAAAATGGCCTGAAGGGCATATTCGCCCTTGACCGAAATGTTCATTGGGAAGCGCCTCGCCGAATTCCCCGGGCAAAACTAGAGATTAGTTCGTTTGATCAGGCGGCGTCAACCGCACCGCTGGCGATCTTGTCGCCGGTGCCCTTAAATTAAACAGAGGTGAAGTCATGGAAAAGTACTGAGGAAAAATCGGGAGAGGCTCAAACGCAAACCGCCCCGGTTTCCCGGGGCGGTCAAAAACTACGCGAAACTTACTTTTTGTCGGTGCTGTCGCTCTTCTTCTTCTTGCCCTTCTTCTTGCTCATCTTCTTCGAGGTTGAGGTGGTGTCCTGCCCGAACGAGAGCGAAATCGTGCCGAGAGCGATGCCCATACCGATCGCGATTGCCAGAATCTTTTTCATCTTGTTTTGATTCTCCTGAAAAATATTGAACGGAATTGCCTGTCCTTCCGAATCATAGCCAACCCCAGATGAACCCCACCTTAACCAGTGATTAAATTCGATTCATTCGCCGGTTCGGCAATTTCCCCCCGTGTAATCAATCACTTCCATGGCCAAGGCAAATTCGCCATGGTACGCTTTCGACGCATGGCGAAGTCAGGTTCCGATAAAGAAACCCCATACGTGGCCAGTGGAATTCCCCGCCTCGAAGCGGCGGATTTAGAGCACGTTGTCGATCGCATCATCCGCACCCTCCGCTCGGGCAAGCCCGCCCGCTTGCCCGGTCTCGGAACGATAAACCCCGGTGAAAGCTGGACCTTCAGCCAGGAAGGCAGCCCCCAGCATGACTGTTGACGACCTCAGCAGAAAGATCCAGCGTTCACTGCGCCGTTCGCGATTCGTGGAAATCGAAGGTCTTGGCCTCTTTGAAAAGGACGATGCCGGCAATATCTCCTTCCAGCATTCTTTCCAGCATTCGCGCAAGGCCCGCATCTTCATTTCCTATGCCAGGGAGGACAGCCTCTCTGCCGAGCGCCTCTTCAGCGCACTGACCTCGCGCGGTTTCGCCGCCTGGCTGGACAACCACAAGCTCCTTCCCGGCCAGAACTGGCAGCAGCGCGTCGAAGACGCCATCGCCAGCGCCGATTTCTTTATTGCCTGCTTCTCCTCCCAGTCGGTCAACAAACGCGGCGGATTTCAGGTGGAGATCCGGCACGCGCTCCACTTCGCCGACAGCCTCCCGCTCGACGACGTCTACCTCATCCCCGTCCGTCTCGACGACTGCCAGGTTCCTCTCCGCATTCAGCGCGAAACGCAGTACGTCGATCTCTTCCCCGACTGGGACACCGGTTTCGAACGCATCCTCGCCATCATCGAGACGCCGAAGCCGGCCGCCGCATAGGACGCGCAGCGCGAGCTGCGCAAGGGCCTCGTCACATAATGTTCCTTGCAGCCCCGCAGTCAGAAACCCTACTGGATTCTCCTCGGCGTGATCCTGCTGCTCGGCGCCGGTCTGATGATCTACGCTCAGACCGACGCCTTCGCCTGGGACGAAGGCTTCCACGTCCTCGCTGCCCAGCTCATCACCCGCGGCAAACGCCCTTGGATCGATTTCAATTTCTCCCAGACGCCCCTCAACGCCTACTGGAACGCTTTCTGGATGACAGTGTTCGGTCAGAGCTGGCATGTCACGCACGCCATCGCCGCCCTGATGACCATCGGCGCGACGCTGATGACCGCCGATTATGTGTTCGTCCGTTTCCCGACTGAAGATGGCGATTACCCGCCGCCCTGATGGCCGCCATCGTCGTCGGCTTGAATGTGCACGTCGTTCAATACGGCCCGATCGGACAGGCTTACGGCCTGGCGCTATTCCTCGATGGTCGCGGCGTTCCGCTTCTCAGTCGTTGCGGTGGATCGCCCTGGCATCGCGCATTCCGCCGCAGCCGGATTTCTCTCCGCGGCCGCCGCGGGATGCACGCAGCTCACGTCTCCGGTCTGCCCCATCCTCGCCCTTTGGATGCTGCTGCAGAACCGCGCCGGCAATCGCTGGACAAAACTGACCGCGTTCGTCCTTGCCGCCATAATCCCGATGATCCCCATCGCCTGGCTTTTCGCCGAAGGGACCGCGCCAGGCCTTCTTCAACATCGTTCAGTACAATCTGGTCTTCCGCCAGGTGGAATGGCCCGGTGCCATCGAACACGATATCGGCGTGATGCTCGCCTGGCTCAATTCCGCGCAGGGCCTGCTCGTGGGGCTGCTCGCGCTCGCCGGAATTTTTGCCGTCCGCAAATGGCCACAGCCGCAGCGCGGCGAATCATATCTGTGCGCGTGCCTCGCGCTCGGCATCGGGGTATTCGTCTCCAGCGCACATCCGACGTTCGCCCGCTACTACCTCTTCGCGCTTCCGTTCCTGACGATACTCGCCGCCGCAGGCCTCTGGCTCGTGACCGCGCGCCTCCTCGGCCCTCATGTACTGCACGAACAAGCGAAGCCTTTCTGGCCCCTGTTCGCCCTCACGCTGATCTTTTCCCTCGAACTCGCCAAAGCCCTCTACGACAAACACGACAACGTGAACTGGCGCGATCTGGAAAAGGTCGCCGCCAAAGTCGATCAGGTCACGCCGCCAGGCGCACCTGTTTTCGCGGACGAGGCTGTCTACTTTCTGACGAAGCGTCCTCCTCCGTCAGGCATGGAACTGGCCGACTCGCACAAGCTCGACTTCCCGCCCGACCGCGCCGCCCCGCTGCACCTTATCTCCGAGTCTGAAGATCCTGAAGCAGCTGGCGGCGGGCAGATATCCAACTGCGGTCGACTGCGGTAAAGGCCACAAGCTCACCGAAGACGACTTTAAGAAGTTGTACTCCAGCAAGGAAGAGGGCGACACATGCACGGTCTACTGGAATTTCAAACGCTGAATCCTACTTCAGCTTCTCCATCTTTCCCCGGATCGCCGCCGCATTCTTTCCCTGTGGCGCCATCTGCAGATACTTCTCCCACGCCGCGCGCGCCGCCTTGGCGTCGTTCATCTTCTCTTCCGCCTCGCCCAGCTTCAGCCATGCGTCCGGATTGCCGTCGTTCCACTTTGTGGCTTCGAGATAGCGCGCCGCCGCGGCCTTGGAGTCGCCCTTCTTGAAATAAAAATCCCCGATCTCGACATGCCTTCTTCGACTTCACCGGATTGAACGGGTACTTCTCGTCTTCGGTCTTGACCTTGTCTTCCGGCGGAGGCAGTTGATCGAGCGTGGCCGGACTGTCGGCCTCTTTCGGCGGCAAACTGTCGGCTTCTTTAGGAGGCAGCTGCTGCGCGCGCACCAGCGACGTCGCCGCGAACAGCGCGCACCAAAGAACCCTTCGGACGCGTGACATAATCCAAGTGTACTGCCGTTGCAAAACGCATCGGCGTTCGCAATGCAATCCCAAAATCCCCTCCGGGAAAAAGTCGCCCAGCTCCCCCTCGCGCCCGGCGTCTATCTGTACAAGGACGACTCCGGGAAGGTCATCTACGTCGGCAAAGCCCGCATCCTCCGCGCCCGCGTCCGCAGCTATTTCAACGACGACAAACTCTCCGACGTCAAGACCGGCTCCCTCATCGCCGAAGCCCGCGACATCGACTACATCCTGGTCGACAACGAAAAGGAAGCTCTCGCTCTCGAGAACAACCTCATCAAGCAGTACAAGCCGCAGATTCAACGTCCTGCTGCGCGACGACAAAACCTACCCCTACATCAGCCTCACCAGCGAACGATTCCCCCGCGTTTACGTCACGCGCCGCCTCTTCAAGGACGGCTCCACTTACTACGGCCCTTACTTTCCCGGCAATCTGGCGTACCGCTGGTCAACTTCATTCACCGCCATTTTCTGGTTCCTTCCTGCAAGGTCGACCTCCGGCGCTACCATCCCAAGCCCTGCCTGCAATACCACATTCATCGCTGCCAGGGGCCGTGCGTGGAAGGCCTGACCACTCCCGAGGCCTACGCCAGGCGCCGTCCGCAAGGTGCAGCTGTTTCTCGAAGGCAAACACAGCACTCTCGCCGCCGAGCTCCGCGTGCGCAGATCCAGCAGGCCTCGGACGACATGCGTTTCGAAGAGGCCGCCAGCCTGCGCGATCTCCTCACCACCGTCGAAGAAATGGACCAGCGACAGAAAATGGCCGCCGCCCAGGGCGACGATGCCGACATCTTCGGCTATTACGCCGAGCCCCCGCTCGTGGCCGTCAATCTCTTCCACCTGCGCAACGGCGTCGTGGTCGACCGCCGCGACTTCTTCTGGGAAGACCAGTACGAATTCAACGCACCCGAATTCTTCTCTTCGCTTCTGCTGCAGATTTATCTCGACCAGCAGTACGTCCCGCACATCATCCACGTCCCGATCGATTTCGAAGATCAGGAAGTGATGGAGGAGTCTGCTTTCAGAAAAGAAACAGCGCAAGGTCGAGATCCATACGCCAAAGCGCGGCGTCAAGAAGGCGATGCTGAACCTCGCACAGACCAATGCGAAACACAGCTTCGATGGCCGTTTTCGCGTGCTGAAGCCCTCATCCGCCGCCATCCAGACCGCCCTGCAGGACGCGCTCGGCCTCCCCGAAGCCCCGAAGCGCATCGAGTGCTTTGACATCTCGCACATCCAGGGCACCGACAAGGTGGCGAGCATGGTGGTCTGGGAAGAAGGCCGTATGAAGAAGGCCGACTACCGTAAATTCATCATCCGCACCGTCGAAGGCAACGACGATTTCGCCAGCATGAGCGAAGTCGTGACGCGGCGTTATGCGCGCTTACAGGCGGAGGGACAGCCGATGCCCGGCCTGATCCTGATCGACGGCGGACTCGGCCAGCTCCACGCCGCCGCCGACGCGCTCGAAGCCATCGGCATCATCAACCAGCCGCTCGCGTCGATTGCCAAGC
The DNA here is from genome assembly GCA_963832905.1 of Terriglobia bacterium. Lineage (GTDB taxonomy): Bacteria > Acidobacteriota > Terriglobia > Bryobacterales > Bryobacteraceae > BOG-234. The sequence continues at coordinate 265,195 of CAWHVO010000006.1, forward strand.
GCGAAGAGATCATCTACGTGCTCGGACAGGAGAACGAGCCGGTCGTGCTGGACCGCTTCTCGCCCATCCTCCATCTCGATTCAGACCATCCGCGACGAAGCGCATCGCTTCGCCGTGACCTTCCACCGCACGCGCCGCAACGCGCGCACGCTGACGTCGGAACTGGACCAGATTCCCGGCATCGGTGAAATCACGGTGCGCAAGCTCCTCAAGGAATTCGGCAGCTCCGAGTTGGTGCGGCAGGCGTCGGAGGAGGAATTAGCGAAGCGAGTAGGCAAAGCCGCGGCGCGAAAGGTCAAGGATCACTTCGCCGCCCCTGCCCTGTAACGCCGGCGATCTTGTCGCCGGTGGGTTCAGTTAAATGAATGTCGCCGAACAATCGGCAGCAATGCCGCGCGTATTGCGACTATGTTCCAGAGGGACGACCAGTGAGGGACCGAATTGAGATCAAGTCCAAAATAATGCTTGGTAAACCCGTCATTCGCTGCACCCGGATACCGGTCGAGCTTCGCCTTCGCAAAATCGCAGAAGGCGCAGCGACACACGATATCGCGGACCCGTATCCGCGTCTCACGGCCGATTACGTCAATGCGGCGCCTTATGAGCGGGCGGTGAGGAAAACGCCGCAGACCCGAAAGCCTTTCTTCGGAACACTTGGCACGCCAAGGCGCGCGGTGCCAGTCAGTCCCGCACGTTTACCACAGCCGGAAACAGAAGAAAAAGGCAGACGACTTTCCGATCGCGTGCCCACGGTTCGCCGATGATTTCACAAATGAATCGTCACCGCTGAGGTCCCCCGGCCCGGCAGGCCGGAGGTCTCATCCTGACGTTGACAGAACAGGATTCGGGCAGCTACCAGCGCGGTGCGCGGCTGCGATTGCCACCGCCACCACCACTCGGACGACGACCGCCGCCGCCGCCAAATCCGCCGCCGCCTCCGGCCGCCTTCGGCCGCGCTTCGTTCACCGTTATAGCCCGCCCGCTGAGTTCGGCGCCATTCAGTTGTGCGATCGCCGTCTCGGCATCGCGGCGTTCCGTCATTTCGACAAAAGCAAATCCGCGCGGCTGACCGGAGTCGCGATCCGTAACGAGATTCACACGCTCCACATTGCCGTATTGTGCAAAAGCTTCCTGCAGCTCAGCCTGGGTAGTCCGGAAACTCAGGTTTCCGACGTAAATATTGGTCATGGTTTGTTCCTTTGATGGATTTGTCTTTGCTCAGACTGCTCTGGAACCAAACCACGCTGAATGGAAAGGGAGGGCGACTGCAAGGCACTCGATAGTATCTAATGCGGTCAAAGACACTCTCACTGTAGCACAAATTGCGTTGCCGTCTACCTCGCGGCTGAGACGCGCAGTGCAGGAGCCAGACGACGCTGTGAGCACGATACGCGCGCAGCCCGCCACTCGATTCACAAGAGCCGGCGCCGGCGCCTGGGCTACTCAGTTGTTGCGTGAGGTACGATAACCCACAATTCCGCGGTGGCCAAATAAAACTAGTTAACAAACGCCGATCCATGCGAAAACAGAATTAGCTCCATGCCCCGCAGCGTTCCCGACTTCGACATGGTGCGCCGCTACGCCCGCGCCCTCGGCGAGATCGAGGAAACCCTCACCCGCGACTCTCCCGCGATCAAGGTCCAGGGCCAGCTCCTCGCGTGGATGCCGATGAAGAAGTCCGTCGAACCCGGCACGCTCGCCTTGCGTATCGGCTTCGACGACCGCGCCGAACTCCTCGCCGCCGCGCCCGACATCTATTACCTGATCGACCACTACAACGACTATCCAGCCGTTCTCGTGCGCCTCAGCCTCATCCCGCCCGACATGCTCAGGGATCTTCTCCTGATGTCCTGGCGCTTCGTCACCTCCAGGCTGCGTGAGAAAAAGTCACACACGAGGAAGCGGGCAAGCGGTCCGCGCGCGCTGTGAGCGCCCTGGCTGTCGAGCATCCCCGCACGCCGCAAGCCCCGTTCACAACCCTGCCGTACGTTATGCTGGATTTCTCCTGAATCCGTGAAACCCCTTACACAGGACGATGCCGGGTTACTGTGCGGTCGCGCGGATGAAATCCGCGAGACCATCGAACACTGCCGCGCCGAACGCCTGACCGTCATCACTTCCGAAGCCGGTCTCGGCGTCACATCGCTCCTGCAGGCCGGCGTATTCCCCGCACTGCGCCGCGACGGCTTCATCGTCGCCACGTTCCACGACTGGCCCGGCCGCTCCTTCCTTACTCAACTGAAGGAAGCCATCGCCCACGCCGTGCGCGAACAGGCTGATCCTCTCTTCGCCGCGCAGAACGAGGATCTCGAGGAGCTGCTCGACCGTATCCGCACGCTTACCGAAAAGCGGGTCGCCGTTCTGCTCGATCAGTTCGAGGACTACATCCGCTGCCATGCCAACACCATGTTGTCCGATTCGTTCGACGCCGCGCTGGCAAACGTCATCACCCGGCGCAAAGGTGTCTTCGTCATCGGGCTGCAGCATCACGCCATCCCCGCATTCGACCGCATGGGCCAGCACATCCCCAATCTGCTGGGCTATCGGATCGTGCTGCCGCCGATCTCAGCCGAGGACGCCAGAGCAGCTGTACTGGCCGAAGCCCGCACCCTCGAACTCGAAGTCGAACCCGAAGCGCTCGAAGCCCTGGTGACCGCGCCCATCGTCGTTCGGCCCCAGGCAGGGCCCGGAGAGAATCCCGCAGTCAACAGCGAGCCGAAGGTGCACCCGTTCTTCCTCAAGGTCGCGACCGGAATTCTTCTCGACGCCGAGGCGCGCGTCAAGTCCCCCAACGTGCGCGCCGCCACCATCGAAGCGCGGGACGGCGTCGACCGCATCGTGCTCACTGCCTTCGACGGCCTGATCGCCGGGCTCGGCAGCACGCAGATGGACCTTCTCTTCCGCTGGTGCGACCTTCTGATCTCTGCCGAAAACCATCGCCTCGCGGTCACCGAAAAAGGGCTCACGGAATCCGCGGGTAAGCTCAGTCGTTTCGTGCCGCGTGTTCTCGAACAACTTACCGGCACGGGACTCCTGCGCCCGGTGGAGACCTCCGATACAGTCCGCTATGAAGTGGCGCGCGAGTGTTACGCACCGATTCTGCGCGACTGGCGGGAGCGCCGCAAGACCACCGTCGTCGCCCGCCGCCGCGCCATATTCCGCATCACATCCATCTCGGTCGCGGTGAGTGCGATCGTTCTGGCGTATGTGATCTGGCTGATCTTCGGCCGATCGAAATGATTACATCTTGTAGCGGCCGAGATCCTCGTCGCCCAGGTTCTCCAGCCAGCGGCGCAGTTCCTGATTGTTGCTGACCTTCTCCGCCACGTTGCTCGCCAGCTTCGACGACTTCAGCACTGCATCGTCAACGAAGATCGGGCAGTCCAGCCGCAGCGCCAGCGCCAGCGCATCGCTGGGACGAGAGTCCACCGAGATCATCTCTCCGTTGCGCTGCACCCAGATCACCGCGAAGAAAGTATCATCCTTCAGTTCATTGACCACGACCTTCTGGATGCCCGCTTCCAGCCCGACAAGAAGCGTCTTGATCAGGTCATGCGTCATCGGGCGGGGCGTGGAAACTTTTTCGATCTCGAGGGCAATCGCATTCGCCTCATAGATCCCCACCCAGATTGGAAGCACATGCGTGCCGCAGACATCTTTGAGGATGACAATCGGCATGTTCGTCACCGGATCCATCATCAGCCCGCGGATCTTCATCTCGACTTCCATGTGTTTATTACAGCACAGCCTTGCTGAACCGCGACCGTGAGGGAGCGGCAACGAAACGGCGCAGGTCCTTCTAAATGTTGCTCGCCAACTCGCCGCCCAGCGAATTCGGTCCGCCGCGCGTAATCCGCACGTTGACGTACTTCCCGACGAACTGCGATGCGCATGGCGCACCGGGGTGCGTGAAGCTCAGCGTACGGTTGCGCGACGTGCGACCGGCCCACACATTGAGCGCTTCGTTGTACCCCTCCACGTTGACTTCCTCGACCGCCCCGATCAGTTCGGCATTCCGGCGAATCTGAATCGCGCGCTGCTTCTCCTGTACGATCTGAATGCGCCGCGTCTTCTCTTCGTCGGGAATATGGTCGTCCATCCCGAGCGCCGCCGTATTCGGACGCGGCGAATACTTAAAGCTGAAGATCGAGTCGTACCCCACTTCATCCATCAGCCGCAGCGTGTCCCCGAACTCCTTCTCCGTCTCGCCCGGGAACCCCACAATGATGTCGGACGTGATCGACATCGGCCGCTTCGTGCGCTTCATCCACGCGATCTTCTCCATGTACTGGTCGCGCGTATAGAGCCGCCGCATCTCCGCCAGCACGCGCGACGACCCCGACTGCACCGGCAGATGCACGTGATTGCACAAATTCGGATTGGAATCGATCGCGTCCACAATCGGCTTGACGAAATCGCGCGGATGCGAAGTCATGAACCGCACCCGCCGGATGCCCGGCACCGAACCCACCTCATTCAGCAGCGTGGCGAAATCCCATCCTGCCGCCGATGGGTCCCGATAGCTGTTCACGTTCTGGCCGAGCAGCTGTATCTCGGTGTATCCCGAATCCGCCAGCCGTTTCGCTTCGTCGATCACGCTGGCGCTCGTGCGGCTGCGCTCCGGCCCGCGCGTGAACGGCACCACGCAGTACGAGCAGCTCTTGTCGCATCCCTCGATGATCGTGATGTAGGCGCGATGCGGGTTGTCCCGCCGCGTGAATGGCGTGTCGAAAGCTTCATCCGAATCGAAGGCCAGCCCGGTGACGCGTTTGTGGCCGGTTTCCAGCTGCACCAGCATCTCGGGCAGTTTCGCGTAGCTCGCCGATCCCGCCACCAGACTCACATGCGGCGCCCGTTCGAAAATCTTCTCGCCCTCCTGCTGCGCCACGCAGCCGATCACGGCGAATATCTTGCTCTTGTCCTTCTTGTAATGCTGCAGCCGGTTAAAAACCTTCTGCTCGGCCTTATCGCGGATGCTGCATGTGTTGTAGAAAACGTACTGCGCCTCCTCGACCGTATCGACCCGCGTGTAGCCCTGATTGAGCAGCGTGCCCACAACTTTTTCCGAGTCGTGCGCATTCATCTGACAGCCGAAGGTTTCGATGTAGAAGGTCTTGCTCACAAATCCCTATTGTAATTGGCGCTAAAATAATTATGGATGAAACGCACAGGCCGAAGGGTCCGTTGTGCCCGCCAAAACATGAAGTACTGTACTCTGTTCCTGATCGCCGCCGGTATGTTGTCCGCGAAGACCTACACGGGCGTCATCAACGACAACAAGCCCGTCGCATCGAACACCGCGACGCAGTGTCCGGTGATCAGGCCGAAGTACACGCTGCAGACCGCCGACCGGGCCTGGGTGCTCAGCGATCAGAAAACCGCGGCCCGCTTTGTTGGCAAAAAGGTTGTGGTCGAAGGCACGCCAGGCGTAAAAAACGAACTGAAGGTCTCCTCGATCGCGCCGGCCCGCTGAGAGCCGTGCTGTCACAAACGAAGCACGTGCGTCGTTATTAAGTGCGTGGAGACGCTGGGCGAAGCAATCCAAGCGCACAGGCCGAAGGGTCCGTTGTGCGCGACTGAAGAATCCGCGGTTGAAGAATCGACCGGCTTCGAGGGCGTCTTTCATCGCCATTACGAGCCGGTGGCACGCGCTGTCGCCAGAATCCTCCGCGACACGGCCCGCGCCGAAGAAATCGCCGCCGAGGCATTTTGGAAATTCTGGCGGAATCCCAAAGTCTCGGCCAGCGGCTACGCTGCCGCGTGGCTTTATAAGACCGCGATCCGTATGGCGCTCGATGAATTGAAGAAGGAAGCGCGCCGGCTTCGCCGCGAGAGCGGGCAGCCGAACCGGCTTCCGGCGCAGACCCCGGAGGAGGCACATGTGGTATCCGAAGAGCGGAAGCGCGTGCGTCTCGTCCTCGCTGCGCTCCCTCCGAGGCAGGCCGAACTGCTCCTGCTTCGCAACAGCGATCTCAGCTATGCCGAGCTGGCGGCGGCGCTCGATCTCAATCCGGCTTCCGTCGGTACTCTGATCAGCCGTGCCCAGCAGGCGTTTCGAAAGGAATATGTGAACCAACATGGAGAACCGGACTATGAACGATGAACAGTGGGTGGATCGGCGGATGCAGTCGCTCGGCCCCGCGGCGGATTGGCATCCCGACGCTGGGGCAGCTCTGGCGGGATTGCGGAGGCGCGACGGCCGGCGGCGCGGGTGGCACCGAGGCTCGATGTGGTCGGTCGCGACGGCCGCGATGTGCGCGATCGTCATGCTCACCTTACCCGCCCCTGCCAAATGCGCGCTGGCGGGAGTCGGATGCAAAGGGGTCGCCCCGGCGGTCGCGGAGAGCGCCTCGGCACATGGTGTCGCCAATTACAAAGTGTCGGGGTCACCCACCGCGCCGGTCACGGTCGAGATCTTTTCCGACTACGAATGCCCTGCGTGCGCGTACTTCTATACCAACGTCTTCCCGCAGTTCGCTGCCGAGTTTGTGAAGACCGGCAAAGTGCGCGTCGTGCATCGGGACTTCCCGCTTTCCCAGCATCCTTACGCCCGGCTCGCCGCCCGCTACGCGAATGCCGCAGGCGAACTGGGACACTACGACGAAGTCGTCATGCAGTTGTTCCGGCATCAGGACGACTGGGCGGAAAACGGCAACGTGGACGCTGTCGTGGCGCAGGTGTTACCGCCCGGAATCATGCAGCAGGTCCGGACGATGGTCGCGAAGGACTCGAAGCTTGACGACACGGTGAACAGCGATCTCGCGCTGGTGGCGAAGGAGCAGATCCATCAGACGCCGACCATTGTGTTTGTGTACAAGGGGGAGCGGCACAAGGTGGACGGACCACCCTCGCTCACGATCCTGCGAAGCTTTCTCGAAGAAATGCTTGCTAAGTAGACGTTTTCTCTGCGTTCTCCGCGTCTCTGCGGTGGAATCAATGTGTCTCTTACCGCAGAGACGCGGAGAACTGAGAACCAGCTATCCCTTCGGATCAATAATGAACGTCGGCGCAAATCCCGCCGCCGGCGAATAACTCCCCGGCCCCGACGAAACATAGCTCGAGCACCCGGCCACTTTTCCGAGATACGCCTGCGGCTGCACATCCACCTGCATCTCTTTGAATTCCAGATGCCCGTAGTTCATCAGCGGAAACACCGTGCGCGCCGGCTTCACCCGCTCCTGCACCACGTACGGCGACCGCAGCGATTCGCGGATCGCCCGCGCCCACGACCCTTCGTCGTGTTCGTAGCCAATATAGCTGTGCAGATCGCTGTATTCATCGTTCGGACGCAGCACCAGCTTTTCGCGGTGCTCTTTGATGTACTCGATCAGATCTTCGATCGTCTCTTCGTGATACGTCGCCCTGCCAGGCCGCACCACGCGCGTCCATGGCAGATGCTCGCGGATGGCCTTGCGTTCCGGCGCCGGAAACTTCGCCGTCAGCACCTCATCGGTCAGCAGCGCGAACATCGCCTTCTTGTGCGAAAGCTCGGAGCGGAAGCTGTTCACGACGCAAACCCGGTGGTCGCGGTACGCCTGCACCAGCGGATGGTTCAGCGTGAACCGCAGCAGGAATTCCTGCACGCTCATGCGCCGGTAAATCAGATCGATTTCGAATGCGCCGCTGCGCAGCACGCCGTTGCGGTATTCCAGCTGATCGGGCGACACCAGCTCCGCCTGATACCCCTCGCCGCGGAAGATAGTCGCGATAGATTTCGTATTCGCTGCGGCCCGTCGGATCGCGGAATTCCAGAATCGCGATGTTCGGCTTCGGCCTTCCGCCAGGTGCTGCGTAATTCCCGGCGAACATCTTGTAAGCCTTGAGCAGCGCATTCAGAAACGGCTTCTTGCCGCCCACTCGTGTCAGCATGGTAGCGCCGGCGGAACTGCTTCACCGGCGGGCAGTCGTAGAACACATCGGAGAGCCGCTTCTGCCCACGCCGCGCCCGTCAAAGCGTCCGCGTTATACTGCATGACATGCAGCGAGCCGTTCTGGATCTGCAGGTCGAGCTGGGCGGAAACCTCAGCCATCTCGTATCCGGGATCGATCGCGGCCAGCATCTTTTCGGCGGGAAACAGCTGCATGCGCGAAAGCAATTGCGGGGATGCCAGCGCCATGCGCAGCATCCGGTCGACAGCCGATATTAACGCTTCGCCGGTTTTGACCAGATTGTCGTATTGCTTCTGGGTAACAAAATTCGGCCGCAGAAACGGGCACAGAAGGCGGCCGCCAGCCGATAGCTGGCGCGCTTCCATCTCGTCCTGCAGATTTTTCACCCACCGCAGGTCGCGGTAGGGCTCAGATTCGAGAATCCGGTGATACCGGGATATCGCCTCGTCGAGCTGCGTCATTCTTAGTCCACTGTTTCCAAAAGCTAACTCAGTATGACACAGGAGCAGAAACTTGTCCGTTCCGGAACCGTTGCCGCACCTGCAACATATTGAAAATATTTGTAATTATGTCCTTCGCCAAACCGGCCCTTTGTGGCCGATTCGCCACACCTTGTTAGACGCAGGAAGGCTGAAATAGTTGCAAACCGCTGATTCTGTAGCGCTGGCGGTCTCCGCCGCCGGTGCCTTAGTCAGCCAAAGCCAGCCGTAAGGCTGTCATCGCTTTAGAGCCCCGAGTAGTAGTCGTACCCCTGCTCGCCCCAGTAGTCCGCGGGCCGCTTGTTCGTGTACTCGACCCGCCCTATCCTCTTTATATTCTTGATCCCGTACTTCACCGGCATGACCAGCCGCAGTGGCGCCCCGTGCTTGTCCGACAGCGGCGCCCCGTTCATTTCCCACGCCAGCAGCGTCTGGGGATGCAGCGCGCTCGGCATATCGAACCCGACGTAGTACCCGTTCCCGGGGCACTGCATGCCGACGAAGGCCGCCTTCTCCGACCCGGGCGCGAACCGGGCGGTGAAGTCCGAGAGCCGCGCGCCCGCAAACTGCGTCACCGTGCTCCAGCCCTCCACACACTTGAAGTCGATGATCTCCTCGAATCGCGGCAGAGCCTGCACATCCGCCAGCTTCAGTTGCCGCTGTTCCCCCTCGAACGGCACCAGCTCCATGCACCATGACGCGACATCGATCGGCTGCTCGATTCCGATGTCGCCATTAACTTTGATCTTTCCGATCGCCGACGCCGGATACGTCTGGACCTTATGCCCTTCGCTGTACAGCCCGTTGCGCACGATTTTTTCGTTGACACCCAACACGCTGCGCAGCGGATGCGGGATCTCATCGTCGAGCGGCGAATTGTTCAGCCAGTACCAGCCCGCCGCGGCGCCAACCGCACCGGCTCCCAGCGCGATGAACGACCGCCGCGACCGCCGCGCCAGTTCCTGCTCCGGCGTCAGCGGTTTCTTGTCTTTATCAGTCGCCATTCACCGCCTCCTTTTCCACCACTTCCTTCGTCACGAGGTCGTACCCGCACACGATGGCTCGGAAATTCGCCCACCCCGCGCGAATCACCTGCGCAATGTGAATCACAAAGAACGCCACATAGGCCATCATTAGCCAGAAGTGCTCCCAGCGTGCCCATTCGTACCCTCCGCACATCGTGGTCAGCCAGTGCAGCTGCGCCGGTTTGTAGATCGCCAGTCCGGTGACCAGACTCAGAAATCCCATCAGGACGATCGCCGAATAGCTGATCCTCTGCGCCGCGTTGTACCGTCCCTGCGGCGGCAGCGGCACTTTGAATCCGGCATCGTGCTTCGCGACCTGAATTGCCTCGCCAAGTGATTTTCTTTCGGGAATCAGCTCGCGCCACTCGCCTGAAATAAAGGTGTACGCGACATAGGCGATCCCGTTGATCGCGAAGATCCACGCCAGCACAAAGTGCAGCGCCATACCCAGCGCCAGGTTCTGCGCCACGCCGGTGATCGCGTAAAACCAGTCGGGAAAAAAGTGGACCAGGGTGACGCTGCCCATGCCGATCCGATAAGGATCGTACGCCCAGTAGATCAGCACGCCGCTGTAAATCATCGCCGCGAGGATCGGAAAGTTGATCCAGTGAAACCAGCGCGTGGCCAGCTTGTGTTTCTCTTCGAGAATCTTCACGAACTCCGCCACTCACAATTCTATTCCCACGGAGGGCCGGCGCTTCGGCGGCGCCGCCGGGTTTGACCCGGCGCGGAACTTTACGTATCCCCCGAGGCATGCGCGTTTTTCAGCAATGCGGCTCCCCGGCCCGGAGCGGCGCCATCCCATTTGCACCGCTCCGGCCCGCCCCCCTTACGCCGCCTTCTTCACCGGCGGCTTCACAGGACGCTGCTTCTTCTCCTTCGGCATGCGCAGCACCCTCTTCGTCTCCGGCGAAAATTCCTTCCTCACCACCGGCCCGAAATATTCGCTGAGCGGAAACAGCGCATACGGCTTGACCTCCCGGAACGCGCGCCCCAGCTTCTGCTCGATCCGGTACACGTCATGAAAGAAGTCCCCTCTGTCCATTTTGAGCTGGCCGCAGCACAGCCGCCAGTCCGCGCCCAGCAGAAAATGCAGCCGGAATATTCTGTACTCGTAATCGTTCAGGGCCCGTCTGCTCACCAGGCAGAAATCCGCCACATATTCCTCGTCCTTCCGCCCCCACATCGCGCGGCGCTCGGGTCCGCCGATGATTTCAAACCGCGCCTGGCTCATGCGCTTCTCTTTCGCAAGGCATAGCCGGAACCGCGTATAGCACGAACGGAAGATTGCCCTCAGCACACAGTTGCAGGGTATTTCCGAACCGCTTCTGGATGACTTGCCGCGCAATCCGAATCCCTGGCATTGCGTGCACGACTGTTTCGCGATCGCGATCGTCTCGGAACGATTCCACTCAAAACTCACTGGCCTTCCCTCCCGATGACACAAATTGATCCCACACCGCGGTCCGCCGGCACCGGAACGGCGGCCGTCCGCGGCTTACTACCGGGCTTTATTTCTATCAGTCATCGCCGTACTGGCCGGGTTTAATTTTCGTCTCACCCCGGCCTGAGTCATCAAGCCACTCATTCGCCTGATCTTCTTGATTTTAATGTCTCTTCATCAATCCTAACAAAATAACAAAAATATGTTTACCTATTTCTGCGAGTAATATAACCTTAATTTTGAAGGATATATTTCCTCATTAAACAGCGATGTATTTCCGCGATCTGCAGGAGCGTCTCATCGACATCGCCCGTGTGCGCGTCCGGGGCGGTGTGCTGACCGAGCGGGGGCTGGCCCGTCTGAGCGGCATTTCTCAGCCGCACATCCATCATGTTCTGAATCACGTACGCCTTCTCTCGCCCGCCGCGACGGACCGCCTGATGAAGGCCCTCGACCTCCGCGTCTCGGATGTCCTCTGGCGTTCCGCCGCCGACCCCGAGCCCGACGTGCGCGCTATTCCCCTGGTTTGCAGCCGGATCGGACCCGCCTCCGACGGCATCCTCACCTTAATCAGCGGTGACTATCCATTCCCCGAGCGCCTGCTCCGCAACCTCGTCGACCCCCTCGCCGCCCGCCTGGGTCCCGATCTCGCCATGCCCGCCCGGCTCGCTGTAAGGGATCTCGTTCTGCTCGACCGGAACCCGCGTCTGCGCTCCACCCCCCCGCGACGACGGCGACCTCTGGGTTGTCGCGCAGGGCCCCTGCCTCAGCGTCCGTTATCTCCGCCGCACTGCCACTCATCTCTATCTCGCCGGCGAAGCTGCGCGCCACCACCCCTGCCACTGGCAGGCGATCCCGCTCGATGGACAGAATATTCTGGATATAGTGAGGGCACAAATTGTTTGGATTGGCCGCGAAGTGGAAAAAGAACCGACCGGATCGCCTGACCCGTCTGGCCCGCGCCATCGAAGCGATCGGTGAGACGGACCGCCGTCTGATCGCCCAGAGCGCCGAAGTCGACCGCCTCCGCATCCGCGGCGCCATGGATCTCTGGCGCATCTGCAGCACGTTCGTCTCGAAGGTGAACGAAAAGCTACCCGAGCCCTCTGTTCTCCTCGACCCGCCCGCGTATCACGAGAACAGTTACAACGACGGCGGCGTGAATCTGTTCCAGATCAATCTCCGCGGCCGCATTCTGCAGATCGAGTTTGCGCCCACCGCCGACCTCTACGAGCAGGACGATTTTCGCCACCCCTACGTGCTGCGCGGCGCCGTCCGTTCGTTCAATCAGGATTTTCTGGAAAACCACACGGTTAACGAGCAGATGATCTTCTACTGCCCGCGCGATGAGACGGCGCACTGGTTCTACTTCGACGCCCGTACGCACAGCACCGGCCGCGTCGGCGAAAACTATCTCATAGCAGAGCTCGAGCGCCTGCTGTAACGCCGGCGGTCGAAGCCGCCGGTGCCTTTATTGAAAAAAACGGGCCGCAAGGCTGTCGCCGAATACTTTGCGCCCCCAACGAGGCGTCAATCTGCTCGGGCGATTTTTAGCCACAGTGAAATCGATGATCTCGAATTTTGCTGCATCCTGATCGCTTCGCAGAATGATCGAATCCGACAACGTCCGCCAGCCGACATGTGACATCGAGCCGATATTGACGGTCATCGCGGGGCCGCGATCTTCGCGTTCGAACGAATTCGCTTAAACTGAAAAGAGCCGAGGCAACGTGACCATAACCTTGGACCTCAAACCCGAAGTCGAAGCCGGACTGAAGGCGCAAGCTCAGGCCGCCGGTCTCTCCCTGGCGCAATTCCTGAGCCGCGAGCTGGAGGCAATTGCTCCGGCTGCGCCTGCCCAATCGCCCGAAACGCCCACCGCTGGGTCCGATCAATGGGAGAAGGAATTCGACGAGTGGCTCGACAGCTTCCCCCAGCATCCGGTTCTCAGTGAGGAAACATTCAGGCGCGAGAACTGGTATCCCGACCGGTGGTAACGCCGCAGCGCATTTCCATACTCGTTGACACCAACGTTCTGCTTCGCGCCATTCAGCGCGACAATCCACTCTGCCCCGTCGCTCGGAAGGCGCTGAAGAGTCTGCATCGGAATGGCCGTCGGCTTTGCCTCGCGCCACAGAACGTCAGGGAATTCTGGAATGTGTGCACCCGCCCAACCGATCAGAACGGACTCGGCATGAGCGCCTCCGGCGCCGAACGTCATACGCGGTTTCTCGAAAAATCGGTCACATTCCAAATTCAGAAATTTTCACTGAAAACAAACCACATTCCCCAAAATTCAATCTCGATCCCCTTTTCCCGGGTATACAATTCAGCCGGGTAGGGCCCCCCAGTGCCCGCCCTTGTTCTCTGACATCCGAATAACTCGCCCGCGGCAAAGTATTTTTTTGCCAAACGAACCGGATTCGGCGTAACCGCCTTCAATCCAGCGGCTTACAGGGGTCGGATCCGCCCGTCCCGCAGCAGCCGGAACCGTATGCCCCGCCATTCGACCTCGTTTCCCACCATCCCCGCCGCCCATACCGCCAGCCCGAACAGGTCGCGGAATGGAGCCAGAATCGCCAAGCCGCTAGCCCCCAGCGCGCGCATCGCAACGGCGGCGGAAATCAGCCGCACGATCAGACCCGACACCGCGATCACCCAATGCCCGGACGCCGCCGCGACGATGCACCAGAACGTAGCTGCGTCAGGAGTAGCCGAAGTACCCCGCGGGCCGGGACACCCGGATCGTTCTCGACCATCGCACCTGATGCTTCCAGACATCGCGCCAGGTCCCCGCGCCGAGGTTGGTCTCGACCACCGAGTCCGACAGCGCCACGCGTTTGCCCAGCGCCGCAATCCGCGCGCCCAACTGGTAATCGTCGGCCAGATACTCCCGGATCGCCGCAAACCCCCGATCGCCTTCAGGTCGGCCGCGCGGAAAGCCATCGTCGCGCCGAGCGCGAATCCGCTCGCTGGAGAGCATTCGCGCCACCAGCACGCTGGGTGCGAATTCGGTGGCGATGCCCAGCGCTTCAGCCCTGGTGGCCATCGAGGATCCCCGCCCCGTATAGAGGCAGGTCACCAGTCCCACGCTTTCGTCCTCGAGCACACCGATGACACGCGCGCAGATAACCCGCGCGGCACCACGATGTCGCCGTCGTTTACCAGCAGCACCGCATGCTGCGCGTGCCGGGCCAGTATCTCGAGCGAGCCGACTTTGCCGTTGGGCGCGTCGTTCGCGGTGTCGATCACGCGGATCGGTATCGCCGGATATTCCGCGCGCAGCTTCTCAATATCCGCCAGCGCCGGATCTTCCGGATCGGCCGTCCCGAAGAGCAGCTCGAACTCCGGATACTGCTGCACCGCGTGCGACGAATGGCTTCGTAGAACTGCGGGTCGCCGCCGCGCACCGGCTTCAGAATCGACACCGGGGGCGTGAAATCCGGAATTGCCGTCACGCGGCCGGAAGCGCAGCGCAGCGACGATCGCCAGCACATGGTAGGCGACCCCGCAGGCCACCAGTACGACGGCAATCACTGCGTAATGAACACGACGCCGGCGAGGATCAGCCCGACTCCTGCCCAGCGCCGCCAGTCGACGGCTTCTTTCAGGAGCAGCCGCGCGAACAGAGTCTCCGGGAATGAACGCCGCCGCCGACATCGGCACCGCGAAACTCATCGGCGCAATCGACACCAGCTTCATGAACGAGAAGAACGAGACCGCCATCGCGCAGGTCGAAACGATCACGTATGAGTTGCGCGCCACCATCCCCAGGGCGCTGCCGATCGCGCCCGGACGGAAGTCGCGGATCTCGCCGTGCTTCCGCATGCCGAGCGACCGGAACACATCGCCCAGCGTGGTGGCGCAGATCAGAATGACCACCAGAATCCACTTCATTGTGATCGTGCGCAGCTGCGGTGCGGCCCACGAGCGTCACCCCGGCGGTGACCAGCACGATGCCGGTCCAGCGCGCGGGCGACACCACTTCACCCAGGAATATCCGCGCCGCGAATGGCGGTCACCACGTAGCTGATCGCAGTCACCGGCATCACATAGCTCAGATCGGCCCAGCTCAGCAGCGCCATGTGCGTAAGGGTCCAGACAATCAGCAGCGCCACGCCCAGCGCCACCCAGCGGATGGAACAGCGCCGCAATCAGCGCGAGCGGCGAGTTGCCGACATCGCCCAGCTGATGCATGCCGCGCGTGAGAAACGAATTGCCGGCGACGTTGCTGAGAATCGTCAGTACGGTAAACAGCCGGGTCTTGGCTAGTCGACGCGTTCGGCGGTTCTTAGTCGCCGGCATTGGCCGAAACTGTCTGGTGCTGCTGCCGCTGCTCCGCGATGAACTTCTTGCGCGCGTTCCCGCAGCGCCATGTATTCGCGCGCTTCCTTCGTGAGCCGCCTGCGGTCGTGCGCGTTGAAGATCACCTTCCGCACCATCCGCCAGATCACCTGCGGGCGGAAGTAGTATTCGCCGTAGAAGCGCTCCACCCAGTCCATCAGCTCCGCTTCGTTCAGGTCTCGTAGATGACCTTGGGAAGCTGGTTGCCGCGCTCATCCACGATGTTGCCGATGGAGATCAGATCGTTCTTCTTGGCGTAATCGTAGAACTCGGTGCCCGGATAGGGATGCGCGATCGAAACCTGAATGGTTTCGTTGTCCAGCCTCTTGGCGAAATCGATGGTCTTGCGGATGCTCTCGCGCGTCTCGCCCGGCAGCCCGACGATGAAATCGCCGTGGATCACCAGGCCCAGCTTCTTGCAGTTGGCCGTGAAGCGCTCCGCCATGTCGATGGTCGCGCCCTTCTTGATGTTCTTCAGGATCTGCGGGTCGCCCGATTCATAACCCACGATCAGCAGCCGGCAGCCGGCTTCCTTCATGGCCTTCAGGGTGTCGTAATCGGTGGTCACGCGCGAGGTGCAGCGACCAGGTGAAATTCAGCGGCTTCAGCTTCTTGCACAGCTCGATGGTGCGCTCCTTGCGGTAGTTGAACGTATCGTCGTCGAAGAAGATTTCCTTGATGTGCGGAAATGCTTCGAGCGCGTATTTCACTTCGTCGCCGATGTCGTCGCTCGAGCGCAGCCGCCAGCGATGGCCGGAATGCGTCTGCGGCCACAGGCAGAACGTGCACATCGCCGGGCAGCCGCGCGAGGTGTACATCGAGATGAACGGGTTCAGCAGGAACGGAACGTTGTAGCGCGTGATGTCGAGATCGCGCTTATAGATCTTGGTGACCCACGGCAGCGCATCGAGATTTTCGATCGCCGGGCCTTCCGGATTGTTGACGATCTCGCCGTTCTTGCGGAAGCTCGCGCCCGGCATTTCTTCGAGCGGCTTGCCGTTGGCGTAATCGACGATCTGATAATCGAACTCGCGGCGGACCACGAAATCGATGGCTTCGCTGGCGCGCAGCGATTTCTCCGGCTCCACGGTGACCGGCGGCCCGACGAAGCAGACCTTCAGGCTCGGATTCGACGCCTTCATCATCTCCGCGATCTTGCAGTCGACGTCGAAGCCCGGCGTGGAAGTGAAGAGCACCAGCAGTTCGAAATCCTTCGCCATCTCGACGGTCTGTTCGATGGAGATCTTATGCGGCGGCGCGTCCACCACTTTGCTGTCCGGCAGCATGCCCGCCGGATAGCAGAGCCATACCGGGTACCAGTACGATTCGATTTCGCGCGATGCCGGCCAGCGGGAACTGGCGCCGCCGTCGAAGCCCTCAAACGACGGCGGATTCAGAAATAAGGTGCGCATGCCAATCCTTTATTGTAAGTCAGGCGATTATGTCAGACCTTGCCCGCGCCACCGCGTTGCGCCAGCCCTCGATCATGTCCAGCCGGCGCGCCTCCGGCATTTGCGGTTCGAAACAGCGTTCCACCCGCCAAAAAGCTTCTACTTCGTCGGTCCCGTACCAGATCTGTTCGGCCATACCCGCCAGGAAGGCGGCTCCCCGGGCAGTCGTCTCGACATCAATGGGCCGAACCACCCGCTTGCCGAGAATATCCGCCTGGAACTGCATCAGGAAATTGTTGACCGACGCGCCGCCGTCCACTCGTCAGCTCGCGAATGGGCTCTCCTGAGTCCGCTTCCATGGCGTCGATCAGATCTTTGCACTGAAGCGCGATGCTCTCCAGCGCCGCGCGCACGAGATGCGCCCGCCCGGTCGCGCGGTTCAGACCGCTGATCAGTCCACGCGCGCGTGAATCCCAGTGCGGCGCGCCCAGACCGACGAACGCGGGAACCGCGTACACGCCGCCCGAGTCCGGCACGCTTGTCGCCAGGTCCTCGATTTCGCTTCGCGCTTCGGATCAGGCTGCAGTTCGTCGCGCAGCCACTGCACCACCGCGCCCGCCATGAACACGCTGCCCTCGACGGCAAATTGCGCCTTCTTCCCGTCCGCGGCTGCGCGCGTTGCCAGCAGCCGATGCTTCGAACGCGGCCGACGGTCGCCCGCATGCGTCAGCGCGAAGCAGCCGGTTCCATAAGTGTTTTTCGACAGTCCGGCGCGAAAGCACGCCTGCCCCGCCAGCGCCGCCTGCTGATCGCCTGCGATTCCGCTGATCGGAACACCTTGGTCAGCAGGTCCCCGGTCATTTGCCCCACGCGCCCCGAGGAAGGCACGATCCGCGGCAGCATCGCCCGCGGCACCTCGAAGATGGCGCAGCAGCTCGTCGTCCCACTGCGCCGGTTTCGAGATCCATCAGCATGGTGCGCGAAGCGTTGTTGACGTCTGTCACGTGGACCTTGCCGCCCGTCAGCTTCCAGATCAGCCAGGTGTCGATGTTGCCGAACAGAATCTCGCCGTTTTCGGCCCGCGCGCGCGCGTTCGGAACGTTGTCGAGAATCCAGCGGATTTTGCTGGCGGAAAAATACGCGTCGATCACGAGACCGGTCTTTTGTTCGATCCAGGCGGCGTCGCCTCGAGCGCGCGAGCTCGGCGCACATATCCGCGGTCCTGCGGCATTGCCAGACGATCGCCGGGGCGATCGGCTCGCCCGTACGGGGATCCCAGACGACGACGGTCTCGCGCTGGTTGGTGATCCCGCACGCAGCGATATTCATCTCCGAACGTTCCACGACCGCCTTGACCGCGGACATCTGCGCTCTCCAGATCTCCATGGCGTCCTGTTCGACCCAGCCCGGCTGGGGAAAGTACGACCTTGTTGGAACGGCGTGCATCGCGATCCGTTCGCCCCGCTGGTTATACAGAGCCGCGCGCGCGTTGGTGGTTCCTTCGTCGATCGCAAGCACAACCTTGCTGCCGGGAACATTCATGGGTACGATTATGCCGCAGTGCGTCTCACTTCGGCTATAATGAGTGGAGCCTATGTTCTTCCGCCGCGAACGCCCGAAGCACTTGACGTTTGACGATCATATGAGCGCCGCCCGCGCCGCGGGATTTCGCACCGAATCCGTCGGCGGCGGAAACACCCGCATCGAGCGCAACGGCGTGGCGGCTGTATTCCAGCCCGGACCGGACGGAACACCTCTGGCCGTCGAGCGCGCTGGTGTGGTGATGGGCAAAGAAATCGGCTCTCTCACCGACGGCGGCTTCCAGAAATTCTTCACCACCCCCGGCGGCAAGCGGAAACCCGCATTGGCCGAAGAGCTGAAGGAAATTCACAATTTCCAGGAAGATCTCCGCGAAGCCCTCAACCTGGTGTCTCTGTACAACGAATCACTCGGCACTGTCTCCAATCTGTACCTTTACGACCGCGTCGAAGACCGCGACTTCGGAAAACACAAAAGACCCTGGCAGGCACCTGCTTAGAGCAGGCCGTCAGCGGATCCGGTGGGATTCGATCGCTACTGCTTCGACGTCGCTTTCGGCTTCGTATTGCCGTCGGATTTGCGCACTTCGGCGAAATACTGCTGCACGTAAGCCTGCACCGAGAGCGGAATTTCATCGCGTGTTACGTCGCTGTCGGCCTCGCCATGCGCCGCCGATGTATTGGAATAATCCGTGCGCAGCTTCTGATTTCCGGACTGCACCTCGACCGAAGTCTCGCCTGAAACCGTGGCCGCGCGCTGCCCGATGATCTCGCTGATCTTGCCCATGGCCTTCAGCTGCGCCGCGGCTTTGATCTCCTTTGAACCGTCCTGATTCCCAATGCCGCTGCCGCCCTGCTGCGGCGTCTGGTTCGCACTGTTCAGCCGCCCCTGCGACTGCTGGCCGTTCTGCGCGTCGGAGGAATCGGGCTGCCCTTCCGCATCGGACTGGCTGTCACCCTGCTCCTGCGCGCCCTTGCCCGCCTGCCCCTTTTCGCCACTGGGCGTCTGATTCTTCGCGGATTCCTGATTCTTCTGCTGCGCCCCGGCGTTGTCCTGTTTGTCGGACTTCGAAAGCATATTTGAAACCGCTTCTTTCAGCCGCGAAAGCAGACTCTCCTTGTTGCTCTGGCTGCCACTCTTGCCGGATTGCGATTTGGCGCTTTGCTGGCCGCTCTGCGGATTGTTACCTTCCTGTCCGCTCTGATCGTTGGCCTGCTGATCGGGATTATCGATCGGATCGCCGTTTTGCGCGTCGTTCTGGGAGTCGCCCGCTTTCGTCTGCCCCGCTTTGCCGCCCTGCCCCGTACCTTTCTGGCTCTGCGCCGCCGGACTGGGTTCGCTCTGCAGCGCCTCATCGATGGCTTTGTTGAGCGCGTCGGGATCGCTCGGCAGCGGATTCTCGGGATCGGACTTCATCCCCAGTTTCGACATCAGCGACTGCGCTTCATCCATCCAGGACTTCGGTTTCGGATAGAGCGATTTTGCCTTTTTTGCGTCCTTAATGGACTGATCTTCGAAAAGCAGCTGCGTGAGAGGTGCGCGCAGATTCAGTCCGTGCCCTGCACCGTACCGCAGCGCGATCAGCGCCGACGCCAGCAGGCAAAGCGCCGCCATGGCATAAAGCGACTTTGGAAAAACAAACGGAACCGCCTGATCGAGCTGCACGTGTCCCGCGGCTGTGTCGGCCTGCAATCGCTGCGACTCGCGGAACTCGGCGGAGCCTCCCGGATGATCCGCGAAGTAAAGCGCAGTCGACAGTGCGTCGTGGAGCTTCGCGTTCTCGTCGAGCCGAACCGCGGTTGCATATCGGTCCGGCGTGCGCTGCAGCACGTGCCACAAACCGATCGCTATGCCCACCGCCGCAAACACCGCCAGCGTCCAGCCGGCAAGGAAGCGTGTCCCGAGGATCAGAATCAGCACGAAGCCCGCTGCAAACACAGCTGCCGCAAACGCAAGCTGCGCCAGTGATTCATTCAGCACGCATCGTTGCCGTGCGCGGCGGACCAGGTTCTCTACCATCGACTCAACTTGATGATACTAGTAGTTGATGCGTATTTTAGTCGGAGCAGCGCTTCTCGCCGCCTGCGCGACAGCGGGTCTGGGTGCCGATCCGCACTGGATCAAGGCGCGGCTCGGTTCGTTTGAAGCCATCAGCGACGATGGCCGCCGCGCTGCCACACAGGCCCTCAGCCAGTTCGAGCAGTTCCGCTTTGCACTTGGCAGCGTGCTCGGCCAGCCCGACTTGCGGCTTGAACCGCCCCTGCGCATCATCGTTTTCAAGAACGCCCAGGAGATGCAGAACCAATGCCCGCCCGGGATGATCACGGGCCGCGACCGAACCATGGCCTGCACCACCGCCGAAGGCCAGCTCCCGGCGGGTCTGCTTCGTGAACTGACGCGCATGCTGCTGGAGAACAATCTGTCGAAAATGCCGGCGCCGATCGAAGCCGCGCTCGAAACGTTCTTCAGTACGGTTCAGTCCACCGCGGTACACGTGACATGGGGCGCCCCACCGCCTCCGGCCGAACGAACGCGCGAGTGGGCCCTGCTGCATCGCATCATCACGCAGCCCGATACGTCCGGTCAGGCGAAGATCTACCTGCACAATATCGCGGCGGGCATGGACAAGGCGGACGCCGCACGCAACGCGTTTGGTGAAGACGGAACGAAATTCGACGCCGAGGTCGATGGGTATTACGCCGCAGGCATTTTCGGCACAGCGGTTGCGCCGAACCGGCCGCTGAATCCGGATCGCGATTTCAACACGACGGTTCTGACGTCCGACGAAGGCCGGCTCGCGCGCGCCGATCTGCTCACGTCCGCGTCAGCCGGCATTTATCAGTCGCTGCTGCAGGCGGGGAAACAGACGGCTGAAGCCAACGAAGGCCTCGCCATGCTCGCTCTGCGCGACAAGGATCTCGCGAAGGCGAAGCCTTACATGGACGCCGCACGCAAAGCCGGGACACACAATTTCGTCGCCCTCACAACATACGCCAGTCTGATCGACGATCCCGCACTGGCCATCGGGATTCTGAAAGAAGCGCTGACAATCGATCCGAAATACGCGCAGGCGCACTGGATTTTGGGCGAGAAGCTGAACGATCAGCCCCCGCGCATGATGATGGAGTGGAAGCAGGCGGTCAATCTGGCGCCGCGCAACTATGAATGGGCGGCACGGTACGCGGAGCTCTGCGTGGATCTCAAGCAATACGCGGAAGCCGGGCGCGCATTCATGGCCGCGGCGCAGGCCGCCCCGACCTCCGAGCTTCGCGAGCAGTATCTGAACGCGCGCAGCCACATTGATGAGCAGCGCCTCGCTGCGGAAGATGCGGAGCGGCGCAAGGAAGCCGAGGCAAAAGCAGCTGAACTCGATCGCCTGAAGAACGAAGCCCGCCAACATCTCGCCCAGCTTGAAGCGCGCGCCAATGCCAATCCGCTTTCGACAGAGGATAAGGCGAAGACGGTTGAGTGGTTCGACGACGCGGGAACGCAGAAACTGACCGGCAGCCTCGTGCGCGTAGAATGCTTCGGGAAACAGCTGCGCCTCAGCGTGAAGAACGATACCGGTCAGACCCTCACCTTTCTCGTGCCGGATGCGAAACAGTTTGAAATCCGGGACGGCGATGCGCTCGCCTGCGGAGTGCAGAAACCGACGCCTGTGAGCATCTCGTTTAAACCCGCTGCCAAGGGTTCGAAAGACGCGGGCGAGGCGACGCTGATCGACTTCCAGCGCTGAATCACCCGAGCACGCTTAATGCCGCCTGCAGTTCACTGCGGGTGTGGTCGTCACCCATCGCGCCGGTCACTTCGATCCCGCGCCGGTAAAGCCCTTTCGCTTCGTCGATGCGTCCGAGTTTTTCGAGCGCCTGTCCGCCATGGAAGTAGGCCGCCGCGTAGCTGGGATTGTGCTGGAGCAGCTGCATGAAGTGATCGAGCGCCGTGACGAGATCGCCTGATTTCACGTACTCCATCGCGAGACCGTAGCGGCTGAAACTGTCCGCCGGATTCCGGTCCACCATCGAGAGCAGTATTTCCAGACGATTCGTTGCCATGAGCACTTGCTACTATAGCGTTCGACGATATCGGTCAAACCATGGCCTGCCCGCTGTTCCTGCCCTCCTCGCCGCTGGCGGGTTTCAACGATCTCTATGCCGGCGATTGTGCGATTGACAACCATGTGCCGATTCCGGTCGACACCCTGCGGCAATGCTGCAACGCCGGTTACGCGCGCGGATTCTGCGAGCGCGCCGCGCACTCGGATGCCGATGCGTTTCGATTCGCGATCAAAGCGAATCGCGGAGGCGCGGTCGACGTCGCGTGGTCGAGCGAGCGGAATCATCATCCGGTTGCGGTGGGAACGCTGACGGTAAGCGGCGCGGCTGCGGCAGACGCATGTCCACTCGAACGACAGGCGCGTGCTTATGCCGACGCGTACCTGCGTCAGATCGGCGCCTGACTATGGAAGGACGGCGCGTCAGCGAATCCATCGCGGAGTATTCGGAGCTCGCGCTTCCCAACGACGCCAACGTACTGGGCAACCTGCTCGGCGGCAAGATCATGCATCTGGTCGATCTGGCGGGGGCGATTGCGGCGATGAAGCATTGCCGCAACATCGTAGTCACGGCGTCGGTCGATCACATGGACTTCATACATCCGGTGCGGATCGGGCAGATGGTGCGGCTGCGGTCGAGCGTCAACCGCGCGTTCCGGACTTCGATGGAAGTCGGCGTCAAGGTCTGGGTCGAGGACCTGATCAAGGGTGAACAGCAGCACGTATCGTCGGCGTTCCTCACCTTCGTCGCCATCGACGCCCAGGGACGCGGCGTACCTGTGCCACCGGTCATCCCGGAGACCGAAGATGAGAAGCGGCGCTACGAAGAAGCGGGCCAGCGGCGCGAGTACCGGCTGTCGCAGCGCCGAGGTGACTAAGCTTCCTCGCCCTTGTACATGTACTTAATGTTGCTCTTGTAGAGCAACAGATTGGGTTCGCCGTCGCGATTCAGCTTCAGGCAGGAGCGGTCGTACCATTCGATGACGCCCTTCAGCACCTCGCCATCCTTCAGCGTGATGACCATGGGCGTCTTCGACTGCATCTGCTTGACGTAGTAAAAATTTTCCGCGTTGGTCTGGTCCGGCGGGACCTGCCGCTTCTGCTGGCTGGCAGCCGTTTTGCGCGGCGAATCGCCTTTCTCTTTGAATTCGTTGAATGACGGGCGGATCAGTTTCCGGTTGCCGGATTCCACGCGGGTTCCTTTCTGCGCTGGAAGAGCGGGATGCTCCAGCTATTTGACTCATTGATAACACACCGGTTCAGGCGGATCAAACGCGGCCTTAGTTACACTTACGGCATGCGCAAGTTTCTCCTGATTTTGCTGGCGGCGCAGTGGGTCGGAGCGCAGTCCAGCTTTGCTGGTGACGCTTCGCGTCAGGAGATTCGTCAGGCCGTGGATCGAGCGATGCAGCCGATTGAACGGTCGGCATCGGCATTTGTCGCCAAACGGGCGTGTGTTTCGTGCCATCACAACATCCTCGCCGATTCTGCTGGCGGATGGGCGCGGACGCACGGCGTCCGGTTCGACGCGACTGTGCTGGAGGCGGTTGAGTCGAAGACCTTCCGGTCGCTGCGCGGACCCAAGGCGCTGGAGGACGCCGTCGAGGGCGCGACGCTCAACGATCCGACGCCCAACGACAGCTTCCTGCTGATGGCGGCGCATGCGGCCGGATTGGAGCCCGATACGGTGACCACGGTTTACGCCCGGCGCCTTGTTCACTGGCAGCGCGACGGGCACTGGATCACTTCGGATTTCCGTCCGCCGCATTCGAGCAGCTATTTCACAGCGACGGCCAGTGCGGTACGGGCGATTCAGGAGTACGCGCCCGAAGAACGCGAGTGCATCGCGCGCGCCAGACAGTGGCTGGCGAAGACAAAGCCGGCTTCGACGGAAGACGCGGCGTTCCGGCTGATGGGGCTGGTGTGGGCTGGAGCGGCGAAGAACGAAGTCGGGAGTGCGGGCCGCGATTTGCTGGCCATGCGGGATGACTCGGGCGCATGGCCGGAGTTGCCCGGATATCCGGCGGATGCGTACTCGACCGGCGAATCGCTGTTTGCCCTGCATGGGGCAGGGCTGGAGGTGCCGGATCAGGCATTGCGCTTCCTGATTTCGACACAGGCGAGCGATGGAACCTGGCGCGTGCATACGCGGATGCTTTCTCCGGCTGAGGTGAGTCCGCCGTACTTCACAACCGGGTTTCCGTATGAGAAGGACGAGTATCTGTCCTATGCGGGAACCGTGTGGGCGACGATGGCGCTGTTCAGTGCACTGCCTGAAACGTCCGGCCACAGCAGGCCCGTGAAAAAAGTGGTTGCGGTGACTGTCCCCGAAATGAAAATGAAAATGAGGGATACGCTCAAGTTTGCCGCGATGCGCGGAGACATCGGAGCTGTCAGGAAGTTTCTGGCGGATGGCGAGGAGCCGTCGGCAGAGGCGCTGTCGCAGGCAGTCACGTTCGGATATCCGGATATCGTGAAGACTCTGGTCGATGCGGGCGCGCCCGCGAAGATGAAGGAGAGTTCGGGCATCAATCTGCTGCACTGGGCGGCGATCGCGGATCGACCGGCAGTGATCCCGGTGTTGGTGAAGGCGGGTGTTCCGATTAACGCGAAGGATGAAAACCAGTACACACCGCTGATGTATGCGGCGACGATCGATTTCGGCGACCGGGCTGTGTGGAATGCGCTGATCAAGGCTGGTGCGGATCCGAACATCCGCAACGCCGACGGGCGCACCGCGACCGAGCAGGCGAAGATATTCCTCAAGTCGCGAAACTGATAGGCTGTTCGGTGTCATGCGTTATCTCCTATTGCTGACTCTTGCGACGACTGCTTTCGCTCAGACACAGAAGCCGCTGATGCCTGAGGACCTGTTCCGGCGGAACATCGGCACGAGGGAACAACAGCACAAGCAGTTCCCCCCGCATAAGATTGCGGGCAACCTTTATTACGTCGGCACAGAGAGTCTGGCCTCCTTTCTCATCGTCACGCCCGAAGGCAACATTCTGATCAACAGCATGTATGAAGCCGACGTGCCGACGATTCGCGACTCCGTCGAGAAGCTCGGCTTCAAATTCAGCGACACCAAAATCCTGCTGGGCAGCCACGCGCATGCCGACCACATGGAGGGCGACGCCATGGTGCAGGAGCTCACCGGAGCGAAGCTGATGGCGATGTCCGAGGACATCCCGGCGCTTTTGAAGATCACGCCCGGCGGCAAGCCGCATAAGATCGACCGCGTGCTGCACGACGGCGACACGGTCACGCTGGGCGGCATGACTCTGACGGCGCACCTTACGCCGGGACACACGCGCGGCTGCACAAGCTGGAGCTTCAAGGTCAGCGAAGGCGGCAAGAGCTACGACGTGGTGATCATCGGCAGCATGGGGGTGAACCCCGGATATCAGCTGGTTAACAACAAGACCGTGCCGGATATCTCCGATGAGTATATGCGCGGCTTCAAAGTGCTGCGCAGTCTGCACTGCGACATTCCGCTGGGCTCGCATCCGGCGATGTACAACATGGCGGAAAAGTACGCGCGCATCGGCAAGGGGCCGAATCCGTTTATCGATCCCGAGGGGTACAAGCGCGAGATCGATATCAACGAAACGGCGTTTACGCTGCGAAGGGCGGAGCAGTTGAAGGCTGCCGGGAATTAGGCTGAGGACAACACACTTACTCTCGGACCCGGCAGGATGATGCCGATCAGGTTCAGCGGGTCGGCTGGAGCGATGTCCAACTCTTCCGAGATTTCCTGACGCCGCACCGAGCGCAAGAGATCTATCGCTTCCGGCCGCGCGAATTGTTCGCCGGTGAAGCCGGATACGAAACGTCCGCCACGGATTTCGCCCTGGGCCTCCAGGCGGCGAAGGACAGGGAGCAGTTCACGCCAGGGAGGCGACACCGATTCGCGCGTCAGCAGATCGCGGAAGAGAACGCCCCAGCGCAGCAGAAGCTGTTCGGCGAATTTCTTTACGCGGTCATCGTGGGAGACGACTGTCGCCGATCGGGTGACCAGCGCCCAGCGGCCGGCGGCGTGACGCGGACGGCGCAGCTGTCCACGGCCTTCGCCACGGCGGCGTTTGGGATCGATGAGGGCGCGGAGATTTTCGAAGCCGTCGGCAGTGACGAGTCCTCCGGCGGTGAGCTCCCACAGCGCGTCTTCGACTTCGCTGGGCAGGCGGCGGGTTTCGCGAACCAGATCGTTGAAGAAGCTGGCGCCGCGCGCGGTGAGCGCATCGAGGACTTCGCGGGCTGAGTGGGAAAGGCCGACGGTTTCGACTAGCCCGAATGAAGGATCGATCAGCCAGTCGGCGTCTTCACGGGCGAAGAAGCTGATGGGCGCGATGCGCGTGGGGCGGACGTGGCGATCGGGCGATTGCAGCGCGGGATGCGGAGAGAGGCGCGCCCAGGCGACTTCGCCCGAGAGGCAGAGATCGTCGAGATTCTCCGGAACGTACTGGGCGATACGGCGGGCGAGGATGTTCTCTTCCCATGCGGAGGCGGGAATTTCGAAGCCCTGCAGCTGGCGGACGATCTGCATCGCGCCATCCGCGCCGTGGAGTTGCGTGCCGGGGGCGAGATGTTGCCAGCGCGCGAGGAACTGGTGGAACTGCGCCGCGGTGACCGGGGCAATCTCGCGGCGCAGGCGTCCCAGAGTGAGGTGGTGAATGCGGGCCAGGATGCGGCGGTTGCACCATTCGGGTGGGGAAGAAAGAGACGCGGATACAATCCGCGTGTCCGACTGGCGGTAGCGGCCCTGGAAGACCTGGCCTTCGGATTCGAGCGTGGCGAGGGCGATTTCGACATCGCCGATCGAGATGGCCAGTCGCGCGGCGAGCTCGGTGGAAGTCGTCGGGCCGAGGCACTCCATCCAGCCGCGGACGGTGGCGAGCGTGTCGTCGATCACGTCGCGGCGTTCGGTCGCGACCCAGAATTCACCGTGGGCAGAGGCGCGACCGGTACGCTGCAGTTCCTCGAACCACGGCTGCCATTCGGGAAGGGCGGGACCTTTGATGAATGTCAGAAGGGCGTCGTGGAGTTCGTCGGCGTTGCGCGGATCCGGCCAGACTTCGGAGGAAACCTGATCGATCGCGGCCGGATCGAGCACGCCATGCTGAACCTCTGTGCGTGATGTGCTGCGCAGCTCAACCGCGCGGGCGCGGCGCTCCTCAAGAGGCGCATCATCGAGAAAAGCATACGGATTCGCGTTGAGAATTTCGTGCGAGAAGACCGACGGCATCGGATTCTCGACGGCAACGCGGCGGATTTCGCCCGATTCGAGGCGTTCGAGGACGCGGCGGAGGCCATCGACATCCATGGCTTCACGGAGGCAGTTGTCGATGGTTTCGTTGACGAGAGGATGGTCGGGGATGCGGATGGGTCCGGTGAGGTTTTCGGCGCAGGCCACCTGATCGGGGAATACGGCAGCGAGAAGATCTTCGGCGCGCATACGCTGGATGGGCGGCGGAACCTTCGTGCCACCGCGGAAACGCAGAATCATGAGGGCGCGGCTGGCGTTCCAGCGCCAGCGCAGTCCGAACATGGGCGCGGTGAGGAGAGCTTCGCGGAGAACGTCTTCGACGGTATCGGGGCTGAGAAATTCGAAAACGGTCTCGAGCGGGAAGGCGTGCTTGTCGCTGAGTGAGATGACGATGCCGTTGTCGGTGGCGGCGGCCTGGAGTTCGAAGTTGAAGGTGCGGCAGAAACGTTTGCGGAGAGCGAGTCCCCAGGCGCGGTTGATGCGGGCTCCGAAGGGGGCGTGGAGGATGAGCTGCATGCCGCCGGATTCGTCGAAGAAACGCTCGGCGACGACGCATTCGGTGGAGGGCAGTGCGCCGAGAGAGGCAGTGCCGGAAGCGACGTAGGCTAAGGCTTGCTTCGCGGCTCCTTCTTCGAGGCCGAGGAATTCACAGGCTGAAGCCTGTGCCACCAATGACGGAGCCTGGGCTGATAAAGCCTCTCGGACCCGGCTGACGGCGGCGGAGAGTTCGATGGAGCGGCCGGGGGCTTCGCCGAGCCAAAACGGAATCGACGGCTTCGCGCCGTGGGCGTCCTCGACGCGCACCTGTCCGCGGCCTATGTGGCGAATGCGCCAGGAATGCGTCCCGAGAAGGAAGACATCGCCGGTGAGGCTTTCGACAGCAAAGTCCTCATCGATAGTGCCGACGATCTTGCCTTCGGGCTCGACAATGACCGAGTAGGCAGCTGTATCGGGAATCGCGCCGCCGGAAGTGATGGCGGCAAGCCGCGCGCCGCGGCGTCCGCGCAGACGGTGATTGACCTGATCGCGATGCACGAGAGCGCCGCTGCGTCCGCGCGACGTGTCGATGCCATCGGAGAGCATGGTGAGCACGGCTTCGTAATCGTGGAGAGGGAGATTGCGATAGGGGTAAGCGGTGCGGAAGAGATCGTAGAGTTCGGCTTCGCCCCAGTCCTGACAGGCGGTTTCGGCGACGATCTGCTGGGCAAGGATGTCGAGCGCGTTTTCGGGGATTTGGATTTCCTCAAGCGCGCCGCTGCGAATGGCGTGGATGACGGCGGCGCATTCGATGAGTTCGTCGCGCGTGGTGGGGAAAAGAATACCGCGCGGCTTCGCGCCGACCCAGTGTCCGGAGCGGCCGATGCGCTGCAGGGCGACAGCGATGTTACGCGGGGAGCCGATCTGGACGGCGAGGTCGACGGTGCCGATGTCGATGCCGAGTTCGAGAGACGCGGTGGCGACGACGGCGCGGAGCTGGCCGTTCTTGAGGCGCGATTCGGCGTCGTGGCGGAGGGCGCGCGAGAGGCTGCCGTGATGGGGAAGAACGGCATCGGGGCCGAGGCGTTCGGCGAGCGCATGGGCGACGCGTTCGGAGAGGCGGCGGGTGTTGACGAAGACCAGCGTGGTGCGTTCGCGAAGAATGTGGGCAGCGACGCGGTCGTAAATTTCGTCCCACATCTCGCTGGTGGCGACGGCGCCGAGCTCGTCGTTGGTGATTTCGACGGAGAGGTCCATGGCGCGGCGGTGGCCGATGTCGATGAGGGAGGTGGTGCGGGGGGAGGGATTTCGGACAGACTGGTCGGGGCAGAAGCCCCTCCGCAGGGCCGAAGCCCTGCCCCACGAGGGGAGCCTGTGCCGGTGAGGTAGTTGGCTACTTCCTGAATGGGGCGGACGGTGGCGGAGAGGCCGATGCGCTGCGGATGATTGGCGACGGCATCGAGGCGCGCAAGGGTGAGGGCGAGATGGGCGCCGCGCTTGTCGTCTGCCACGGCGTGGATTTCGTCGACGATGACGGTGCGGACGGTCTGCAGCATTTTGCGGGAACGTTCGGCGGTGAGAAGGATGAAAAGAGACTCGGGTGTGGTGACGAGGATGTGCGGGGCTTCGCGGCGCATCCGCGCGCGATCGGCCGCGGTAGTGTCGCCGGTGCGCACGTTGGTGTGGATGGGCGCGAGCCTGATGCCGCGCTGGACGGCGAGTTCGGCTATTTCGGCGAGAGGGATGTCGAGGTTCTTGCGGACGTCGTTGGAGAGAGCTTTGAGGGGCGAGATATAGAGGACCTGGGTTTCGTCTGCGAGCGTGTTGGTGCGGGCAGCGCGCACAAGTCCGTCGAGACAGATGAGGAATGCAGCGAGCGTCTTACCCGAGCCGGTGGGGGCGGAGATGAGCACGTTGCGTCCTGTGTGGATCTCACGCCACCCGGCGATCTGCGGCTCGGTGGGCTGACCGAAACGGTTGGTGAACCATTCGGCGACGAGGGGGTCGAAATGGGACAGGTTCGACATGACCCAATTATTATCGTACGGCGAAGGAAAGGAGAATGGATACAGAGCCGGCGACAAGATCGCCGGCGGTACAGCCCTCCGTAGTTTCCCTGGGTTGGGTTCACTTCGTTTCGCTTGCATTTTTTTCCGAAGCCTCGCGGCGCTTTTCGGCACGGTGGGCGCGCAGGCCATGCAGGGCGCGGTTGTACTGGCGATCGTAGCGGGCTTCGTAACGGTTGATCAGCTCCGTAACGCGGGACTGGTCGATGAGGGCGCGGAAGGCGAGCGCGAGATTGCGAAGCGGGTTCACTTCGACGGGGGCGCCGTTGTCTGGAGCGCCGGTGTCTGAAGCGTCGTTGGGCGAAGCGTCGGCAGTGTCTGAGTCGGCGAGATTCTCGGTCGCGACGCCTTCCTGATGGCGGATTTCGATGGCAAGGTATTCCTTCTCGAGACAGAGCAAACGCAGGCGACGCCAGTCGGCAAGGGCCATGGTTTCGACGTACCGGCGCTCGACAATGGTATCGGGGTGAAGCTCGTCCTCGAGGCCCGCCAGGATTTCAGTGAAGGCTTCGCGGGATTCGCTGTTGAGAACGACAGATTCGGCGAGGATGCCGTGGCGGAGGGCGTTCTGAGAGGAGCTGGCTTTGCCTTCGGGAGTGACGGGGCCGGTGGAGCGGGCGGAGTTGGCGAGAGACTTGAGTTTGCCGTCGACACTGACGGGCCCTTTGGATTTTGCGCCATTTTTGCGATTCGCTTCGATCTTAAGAATGCTGGACATATGCGTTAAACTCCCCCCGGGGTTAGGTTAACAGACGGCGCTGCGGTGGTGCGATGCAGGGGGCCGCCCGAAGTTCTATCTCGATTTCGGCCTCAGTGTGGCATGGGGGAGGTGGGTTTCGAGGGAGTGGGGAGGTTAAATGGTTGAAATCAGGCGGAATTTTCCTTGATTGTTTTTGTCACCCGGAAATCAAGGGTCGCGGGGAGGGCGTGCCTGAGATCGCCAGTTCTCATCCGAATGTGTATAATTATGCAAGGTGATACACATCAATGCGGACGAACATAGTGATTGACGACAAGTTGATGCGGGACACACTGCGCGCAACCGGCCTTAAGACCAAGCGAGAGGCGGTGGAAGAAGGGCTGCGGACTTTACTTCGCCTGAAGAGGCAAGCCGGGATTCGCCGACTCCGCGGCAAGCTGGACTGGCAGGGCGACCTGGACGCGATGAGGAGCGACAATTGATCCTGGTCGATTCCAGCGTTTGGGTCGATTACTTCAGGGGAACGATCACGGCGCAGACCGAAATGCTCGACGCGCTTCTGGACCAGGAGCCTCTGGCGATTGGCGACTTGATTCTGACCGAGGTCCTGCAGGGCTTCGACGACGAGCGAGACTTCAACGATGTCAGGAAGATGTTGACTGCGCTGACGGTAGTCGAGTTGGGCGGCGAGGAGATCGCCGTGCAGGCGGCAAAGAATTTCCGGGCATTGCGTAAACTCGGCGTGACCGTTCGCAAAACTATCGATACTGTGATTGCAACACGCTGCATCGAAAGCGGGTACGACCTGCTGCACAACGACCGGGATTTTGACCCGTTCGCCCGGCATCTGGGCCTTGCCGTGGTGGCCGCATAAGCCTATTGTCTGTGAGTGGCGTTCCACCGGGCGAGGCAGTGCCCGGCAGAATGGGGCGAAATGCCGACTGGTCGGTACCGATTTCCCGGAACGCCGTCCGAAGAGTTTGGCCGCGCAGCCAACGATTGGCAAATCCCGCGTGAGTTACACGCGAGCGATCCTGGCCAGGGACAATAGCGGAACGCCATAGGACTGTAGTCGGCTCACAATCAGCCCTTGCTCGTTGCATGAGCCGCGCCGCCAACCTTTCTTGAGGATTCCGCTGAAGGCGATCAGTTATTCCGGAGGGAAGCCGATCACGGTTCCGGAGGGAAACCGATCAGGCGTCGGAGCGAAGCGACGCTGGCTCTTCGATGTTGCCAAAACTGATCGGAATCGTCAAGTGGAATCTGTCCGGAGCGAAGCGGAGGCAGAATGCCGCTAGCGGAGAAAGGGGTGCGGGGAAAGGGGCGTCAGCCCTTGTCCCCGCCTCAACACACAGCAACCCGGAGCGCAATCAGCGCTCCGATTATTACGTGGTGACAGTTGTGCTGCCAACGATCCGAGCCGATAGAATGGCGTTAACCGGACTCTGGAGGATCAGGAAGATGGCGCTCAGCACGCTGGATGGGGTGGTTGATCGATTTAACGCCGCGGCCACGGAGTTACAGAAGACTGAGTTCCGTCGTGCGAGGACCCCTGGTGAGTGGCAGCAACTGGCTAGGAACGCTCATACTCGGGATTATGCCAAGCTTTTTGGTGCGGTGGTCCCCGTGGTCGAGGCGTTCGGGGCAGCGGACACGAGTGATCGTGCTCGCGTTGCCGCAAAACTCAATCCCGATGCGCAGGGTATTCTGCGGACGTTCGCAGGGTCTATTCCAGTGCAGGCGGTCCGGCGGGATTCGCCAGCGCTAATCACTCACGGCCTGATAGCGCTGGCAATTCTGGGAGAGATCGACGACATCAGGGATCTTACTTTCTACCTTGCAGCGCTACACTATTCGGCGATGAAATTGCGCATCGACACTCGAAAGCTGTTTGACGACGTAGCTGGCACAGTACTCTCGACGTATCTTCAAAACGAGATGAGAGGGTTCCCCTTGCGCTCCGCCACAGACCGGGACCTTGCTGCCTTTGGTTTTCGTGAGACACTTACCGACGACGGCTTCGACCTGATTCAAAATTCCGAGTGGGCTGGTCGGTAACTGCTAAGCGCTCGGTTTCCCGCGATTTTTCCGCATCGAGTCGCCGCGCACCTCGATGCGATGAGCATTGTGGACCAGTCGGTCGAGGATGCCATCGGCCACCGTCGGATCGCCGATCTGTTCATGCCAGCGGGTCACGGGCAGCTGCGACGTGAGAATCAGTGAACGGACCTGATAACGGTCCTCGCAAATCTCCCAGAAATCACGACGCTCTGATTCCGACATCGGCGCCATGGCCCAATCGTCGATCACCACGACATCAATCCGGCTCAGCCGCCCGAGCAGATTGCGGAAACTTCCGTCTGCGCGTGCCAGCGCCAGGTCGCGGAACAGCGCTGCCGCCCGTGTATAAAATGCCGAGTATCCATCCCGGCATGCTTTCTGCGCTAGTGCGCAGGCGATGAAACTCTTTCCCACGCCGGTTGGCCCGAGCACGAAGAGATTCTCGTGATTCTGCACCCATTGCGAATCCTTCGCCAGTCCGCGAATGACGGTCTTCTCCAGCCCTCGTGCGGCCCGGTAGTCGATATCCTCGACACAGGCGTTGTGACGGAGCTTGGCGCTCTTCAGCCGCCGCGTCAGAGCCTGATTCTCGCGCCAGTTCCACTGCTGATCCACTAATAAGGACAGGCGTTCAACGAAACTCAGTTCCCGTATACCTGAATCCTGTTCCTGCGCCTTGAGAGCGTCCGCCATTCCCTGCAGCCGCATACTGAGGAGTTTTTCGATCATTGGCTGTTCCAGCATGTTCATGGCTCCTATTCGAAGTAGTCCGCGCCGCGGATGTTGTCGTGCGGTGACGGCGGGGTGGGCGGTAAAGCTGACAGCCCCAGCGGCTGCTGGTCGAGCGCATTCTTCAGGATCGACTTCACGCTCTGATACCGGCACGCCCCGGTGAGCAATGCCCGTTCGGCGGCGGACTCCATCCGCTCTACGGAATACCTGGCGGCAAGACGGATGATCCCCAGGCAGCCGCGATAGCCCATCTCGGGATGTGGCTTTTCGGCCATGATGCGTTCAAACAGTCGTGCGGTGAATGGCCCGATGGTTTCGGCCCAATGCACCATTCGTGAAGGCGTCCATTCCAGATGCGCCTGATGGGACCTCGGGCGGTGCTCCGGATTCGTCACCGTCTGGCCCCGCGTGCGAGCGCGCAGATGTGAGGCCACTCTTTGGCTCTTGTGAAAGACCTCCACCGTTGTGGCGGTTGACCGTACCTCGATAAGTTCGCCGGTCAGCGCGTATGGCACGCTATAGAAACTGCCGTCAAACGCAATGTGATAGTCGATGTTGACTCTGGCGCGCGACCACTGGCTGAGATCGAATCGCTCGCCGGGAAACTGACGGAGTGCCGGCCGATCCACAGCGGCGAAGACGCTCGACCGTGAGCCTTCGCGTTTGCGGAATGGCCGGTCATTCAGTCTGACCAGCAGTTCGCGGATCGCCTGATTCAGTTCCGCCAAGTCGTGAAATCGGCGATGCCGCAGCGCCGCGATGATCCAGCGCTCTGCCAGCAAAACGCCCGACTCGACTTTCGCTTTATCCCTCGGCTTGTACGGACGTGCGGGCACGACACCTACGCCATAGTGCATCGCCATCTCCTGATATGTCGGGTTCAGGTCAGGATCGTAGCGGCAGGCCCGTGTGACGCCGGTTCTGGCATTATCCGGAACAATGAGCGATGGCACACCGCCATAAAACTCGAAGGCGTGGACGTGCGCTTGAATCCACGATTCCATCTGCTGGTCGCGCGTAGCCTCGGCATAGGTGTACGAACTGGCTCCAAGGACGGCAACAAACAGCGATGCCGACGAGACGAGACTGGTGGTGCGGTCGTGGACCGGAATCATCTGTCCGGCCCAATCGACAAACAGCTTCTCGCCCGCCTTGTGCTCCTGCCGAAGCACGACATCGATCTTGCGACGCCACTTCTGATAGTAGTCGCAGAAGTGGCTGTAGCCGTAGCCGTCGGGATGCGCCTGTCGGTACTCGACCCAGAGCAACTGCAACGTCAGATGCCGGTGTTGCCGGAGCTGGTCGTGTATCGACGCGAAGTCCGGCAGGGGTCGCGGCGGCTGTGGCGCAGACGGTTGCTCTGCTCGTCCGAACAGCTCAGTTTCGATCCTGCCGTCATCCCATTCTTCTGTCAGCGGCCATCGAAGCCCGGCGACTTCCGCCCGCCGCAGGTAATCGTGGACGGTGGACTGACCGATCGAACAACTCCGGGCAATCTGGCGCTGCCCGAGTCCCAACTCATACTTCAAACGTAGAACTTCTTTGATGCGACGCATGGACAATCTCCTGGCTGACAAGCGCACCTCCCCGTGGGAGGCTAACTTGCCGCGTGATGTCCAGCGCTACTCGCTCCACGCGCCTGTAACAAATACATTCCGTTGATGCCGATCACCATTCCGCTGGCGACCGACTACTGATCGCCTTCAGACCGGAATCACTGATCGGCTTGGCTCCGGAATGGGTGATCGGCTTGCCGCCGGAATCGTGATCGGCTTGGCCCCGGAATCGTGATCGCCTTCGACCGGATTCCTCACTTTCTCACATCGCTTGGTGTCCGCGATCGCGTTCCTTTGCCGATGCCTCGGCCCCAGGTGGTTCACGGAACGGTTCCACAGGAATGCGCTCGTAACGCACTTCCAGGACCGTGAGGTATTCTCTGCCGCCCGGGGCTTCGAGAGCAACGCGGTCCCCTGCCGCCGACTTGAGCAACGCGCGCCCCAGAGGTGACACCCAACTGATGTGGTTGCGGTTCAGATCGACCTCGTCGGTGCCTACGATGCTCACCACTCGTTCCGTTCCTGCGGCATTGGCAAATCGGACGGTCGCTCCGAAGAAAGCTCGCGTCGCCGCCTGCCCCGCTCTCGGGCTTTCCGGGTCCACCACTTCCGCGGCTTCGATTCGCTTCGTGAGAAAGCGAATCCGCCCATCGATCTGACGCAGGCGCCGCTTGCCGTACTGATAGTCGGCGTTTTCACTGCGATCGCCGTTGGTCGCAGCCCACGCCACCACCTTCGTCACGGCCGGGCGTTCCCTGGTGAGCAGAAACCGATGCTCGTCTTTGAGGCGTTCCAGGCCGCTCGGCGTTATGTAGTTCTTGCCTCGCGTCGCGGGGTCGTCTTCTTGCGGTTTTCTCGTAAACCCTTTTCGCATGGAAGTCCTTCAAGTGTGAATCCGGTGGGTGCCACGGGGCTCTCAGGAAACGGATGGTGGGATGCCTGTCGATACGTTGCCGCCTCGATTCTGCTCTGAAAACCAGCGCAACACCCCGGAGAGTTTGCCGGCCACGCGCAAATTTCCTGTGAACGGTTTCCGCATCGTCGCGACCGGATCTTCGCACGCAGTCTCTCGTTGGTCTTATCCATCATCTCGGACAAGTGCCGACGACTGCATGGTGAGCGCGAAATTACTCGCGCAAAGTCGCCGAAAAGCCGACTTGCCGGTCCTAATGCTCCGGATATTCGGGGCCAAGGGTTGCGATCGCCTGGGGAGAGGACAGTCACTGATCACCCGGGGCGTTTGATGTGCCGTCTTCAGGTGTGAGCGCTCGCAAAATTTCGTATAACGATGATACGCAGGAATGAAGCAATCGGTACCCTTGAAAGACGAATGGTTCCTGACGGTCAAAGCCGACTAAGTCGAACGAAGCGTTAATCTCACTGCCGGGCAAATGAGCATCTGCATGTCTGAGTTCGTAGATTCCCGCCAATGGTCCGAGTAACGAACGGGCGCGTTCGGCGCCAACCTTAGTGGCCAGGAACTTTTCAAGAGACTTGAGTGAACCCCACTTCTCTCCCTTTGGCGGTAAGACTATCTTTTGAATCGCACCAGCTTCGATGCTGTCGGCCGTGAGACGAGCGAGGTCCTTGGCCAATGCGAAGATTCCCGACTGATCGGTAGCCCTAAAACGATGCGCGGCCGTTAGAAGGGCGTCGAATTCTGTGTGTGAGCGAAACAATTGGAATCCCAGATTCGCTTGCGTGGCCTCGTTTAAAAGGGAAAATGCCTTGGGCAGGTACGCTTCAGGGGCCTGGGTGCGTGCTGGTATCCCTTCTGCCTGCGCGGCGAGTAATTCCGCCGACACGCCGCCGTCGGGACCGACGTTAAACCCGCACCAGATCTTTTGTTCCCACTCAGGAAGAAAGCCAATGTCTTTTGCATACACATTGACCAGCCCGAGCTTGTTCACTCCAAAGTGAATGTAGGTTCCGGATGATTTCTTCACCCCACCGGTATTGCGGGTGTACCATCGCAGGCCACCTCTGCGCCTGTTCAAAGCTGCCATGATGACTTCAGGCCGGAACCACAGCCAGCCCCCGGTGGCTTCGAGCTGGTCGGCTGGGCAGCGGGTACCCTCAGCGTCGATTATGAAGAAGACTGCGGACGGTAGCTCGTCTTCCCGAACCCTGGGACTATGCTCTGCGGGCTCTACCCATTCGCTACGCCAAAGCCTACCCTCAATCCGAAACAATTTCTCACCCTCGAACTTATTGGTCCACTGTTTTGAATACAGGTTTTCATCCGCCGGGCCGACCGTTGGTACATCCTCTCCAGCCTCTACCACGCCTTCTCTACCCAGAAACATCACCATCGAGGAAGCGCCGAACGGGTGCCCGCCATCTGAAATCTCTGTTTTCCAACCTTCCCATCGGCCTCCTTGAATGTCTTCCGTGGTCGGGTTCTTCGACCAGGTGATATGGCCTCCGTCTGCGACCACTTCCTCGCGGTCGCGATACCAAGAGAGGCAGAGCGCCATTTTTCGGGCGCAGAGGTAGTCTTTCAGGTGCTCTGCGCGAAATTCAAGAAGAATTGGAAGGCCCTTCTCGTCTCGTTTCAGTCGGGCGACTACGATGTAGTTCTCGCTGGGAGCTAACCAAGTGTCGCCCTCTCGTTTCAATTTCAGTGTTATTGCCAGGTCCTGATGGAGATGCCACTCGTTGGGCTCGTCGCCATAAGCCTCCTGTTCGAGCGTCAAACGAACAGCCGTGAATTCACCACGATCAAAGACATCTGCGGGAACATAGCGGTCGCCGTCCACCCATCCGCAATGTGAGTGAAGGCGACAAACGTCCTCCCATTCAAGCTCATCGGCGACTATCCGCTGGTCAATGGCAACCGCGATAGTCGCTGCACTGAAGTACTCCGCCCGAAATCCCAGGCGCCCCCGTTCGCCAATTAATTCGACGTACCGTGAAGCGTGGAGCGGAATCCAAACGGCCGTATTGAAACTGCGTTTGCGGATTTCCGGCATCTCGAACCATTTCTGATCCATCATTCAGATACTCTAACGGATTGTAAGGTTGACGCTGCCGGAACTTACTCCCGGCAAACGCGCTTACGGTTTTGAGATCCCATAGGGTCGTGTCCGGCACACAATGCGGCATGCCCAAATCGAAACGAAAGCGCAATCCCAAGACTGTTCTGCGGCTCCCCGACCTCGAACAGTCCAGATCGTCAGTTCTCAACAGCCTCACGTCCTCAAGCTCCCAACGCGCGGACGACCACGCCATTCGCGATTTCATCGACTGGTACTGCTCGGAACCGCGACTCGCATTCAACAAAACCGTCGTGGCTCGATACCGAATCAATCTGGAGCAGGCACGCTACGCTGCATCGACAATCAATCTTCGACTCGCGGCTGTGCGCCGACTCGCGTACGAGGCCGCCGATGCGGGGCTGCTGAGT
This sequence comes from Terriglobia bacterium, assembly GCA_963832905.1. Lineage (GTDB taxonomy): Bacteria > Acidobacteriota > Terriglobia > Bryobacterales > Bryobacteraceae > BOG-234. The sequence continues at coordinate 303,619 of CAWHVO010000006.1, forward strand.
CCGGATCTGGCCGCCAGGCATCCGTCGAGTAAAAGGAGCGAAAAAGCACGGCGTGCGTCTCGGTAACTGGTTGACAAGCGAGCAAGGCAAGCGGCTGCTCGCCGCCTTTGATCGCGGCACGGTGCGAGGTAAGCGCGACTACGCCATGATCGCCGTCCTCCTTGGATGCGGGCTACGCCGCGCGGAACTCTCGACTGTGACGATCGAGCATCTTCAACAACGAGAGGAACACTGGGTTTTCGCGGATATGGTTGGCAAGGGAGGTCATGTACGGACGATTCCGATACCGGCATGGGTTGCCACGGGTTTGCAATCGTGGATAACGGCGGCGAACCTCGGTTCGGGGACGATCTTTCGGGCAATAAACAAAGCGGGCCGAATCGCGCCCAAGGGGTTCAGTCCGAAAGTCATCTGGGGCGTGGTGAAGGACGCTTGTTCGAAATGCGCTATGTCGGGCGTCGCCCCACACGATCTCCGCCGAACCTGCGCGCCTGTGTCACGAGGCCGGTGGCGAACTGGAACAAATTCAGTTTTTGCTCGGCCACGTGAGCGTCGAGACGACTGAGCGGTATCTCGGCTGCAAGCAACGGTTCCGCAACGCCGTGAATGATCGCATCGGCATCGAACCTGATTGATGCTACGGGGGACTGCTGGCCGACATAGCAGTACCGGTCTGCCAACAGCGGCGTGATCTCGTTTACCTGGAACCCTTCCTCGGACGCCGTCTCCGCCCGACTGCCGGACAGCCAGCCCCGGGTAATACGGTTAGATAGACGATCAGCCGGGATAGAATGCGCTTATGCCGATCCCGCCGGAAGAGTTCCAGGAAAGGGTCAAAGCCAAAGTTCTGGCCCACTACGCGGCAACGCGGGTACCACTCCTGCTCTCGAATCTCGGCGCTGAAATCGAAAAAGAGAATGCGTGGCCAACTGATCGGGGCCAGCGCAATCTCAAGCAGCTGATCATCGACACCTGTGGCCCCGATCTTGATATTGTCCGTGATAAGCGTTCGCCAGCGTATATTGCTGTCGTTACTCCGGATGTTCGGGCGGATGTGGAGGGGCAAATCGCCCAGCGCTTTGGCGAAAACGAGGTCGCGCCCGTCCGGCTGGAAGACGTAGTCAAACCGGTACTGTTGGCGTTTTGCATCAACGTGGAAGACCAGCCAATTTATGTAAAGAGAACCCGACCTTTTCGATACGAGGTCGGTGGCGTCCCCGCCGAGCGCGCCGGCGACTACATCATCGTCGAGCGTGAGTACCGGCGCCCGGGCCTAAGAATCGAGCATCCGCATCTTCTTGCCCATAACGATAGAAAGGACCTCGAAAGCCGGATTCAACGATGGGCGACGGTCCATGGGGTGCAGATGGAGCAATTCTCCCGGCTCGAACAGGAAGAGAAGGAGGCCTCAGACGGGGCGAGGACGGCGCTTGACCGCCTCCTCGCTGCGCAACCTGCGGACGTTGCGCAGCGTATGGTGATTCCCGCTGACATAGCTCAAATTCTGTCCCGAATCAGGTAGCGATCACATATGGCGAGGCCGAGGCACAAGCGACGCACGTTACCCCTGCCAGCACAGCCCTCCACCAATGCGGTCGATCTCTACCTACTTGCCGGCTTTCCTAAACCCCTTCTTGCGCGAGTCGAGGAGTACTTGCAAACGCTCGTTGGTGGGCACTCCAACTTCGGCGCCTTCCAGAAGTGACCCACCTCTGCTCGTCAGAAATGACCCAGGCATTCTGAACTGATCGCGCCTCGCGGCGGCTGAAGTCGTGATGAAGACGATAGAACATCACGATGCCCGAGGCCCGGAAGAGACCGTGCACCATCTGTCGCCGGTGGTTCCGGCCGAATCCGCGAGTGGGAAGCCGGCAGCGAGCCTGCGGGAGTCCGGACTGCCAGAAGGCGCGGCGCCAGAAGACCCAGGCAAACTGGCGTAATCAGAACCCCGGCTATTCCATCGCATGGCGAATCGACCGGCGCGCGGCGGCGCACCCTGAATCACCCGAACCGCTGCGATTGCCCCCTCCTCTCAAGCAACTTCCCTGGGAGGTCGCGAAAGACCAGTTCGGCTCGCAAGGCGCTGATTTCATTGGCGTTATGGGGGCACTAATCGTCCGCACCGCGAAAGACCAGATCCGGCCCTATCTCACTGATCCCACAGCAGTTCCCGGCACACTTCCCCCGCTTCCGCAAAAGACCAGTCCCAACCTCCCGCATACTCGGGTTCAGCCGCCCGACCATGCACCTGGAGTTTCACCAGCTCGACCTGCGATGGGAGCACCTGCGAGTCCGCGAGCCGCACCGCCAGCGCCAACTGCTGGCCTCGCTGGCTGAGAGCGGCCAGCAGACGCCCATCGTTGTTGTGATCGCCAAAGACGGCAGCGACAGCTACCTGGTAATCGACGGTTACAAACGAATCGCCGCGCTCCGGCAACTGGGCCGCGACATCATCGAAGCCACGGTCTGGCCGATGGGCGAAGCCGAAGCCCTGCTGTTATCGCGTGCGCAGCGAATGAGCCCTCAGGAAAGCGCGCTCGAACAGGGGTGGCTGCTGTCGGAGATGGAACAGCGCTTCAGCTACTCGCTCGACGAACTGGCGCGCCGTTTCGACCGGAGCATCAGTTGGGTATCGCGGCGACTGGCGCTTGTCGAGTTGTTGCCTGAAGCGGTTCAGCGTCATGTGCGCGAAGGGAACATCACTGCGCAGACCGCCATGAAGTATCTGGTGCCGGTGGCTCGCGTCAGCGCCGAAGACTGTGAGCGCATGGCTGCGGCATTCGTGACGCACCGCTGCGATTCCAGGCAGGCGGCACAGCTTTACACCGCATGGCGCGAAGGTTCGCGGGTGGCTCGCGAGCGCATTCTCGCCGAACCGGAACTGTTTCTGAAAACGCAGAGCCAGCCGCAGACGGCGAAGCCCGCCGCGGCCGAACAGGTTCAGGGCGATCTGGAGATGGCGCTTGCCATTCTGCGTCGCGCCGGCCGCAGGCTCACCGAAGCTTTGCCGGAGATGAACGCCGCACAGCAGGAGCAGGCGCAGCGCGAGATCGAAAGTACGCGCCGGGAACTGAACCGGATGGCGGAACGAATCGGAAAGGAACAGGAAAGCAGACATGCTGAGCCAGGCGCAGCGAACCGCGATTCTGGAGTTGCACGAGCAACGAGTGAGCAAGCGCGAGATCGCACGCGTGTTGCGGGTGTCGCGCCTCACTGTGCGCAAAGTCCTGCAATCGAACTCCGTCAGCGTGCCGGAGATTCAGCGTTCGGAGAAAGCAGAACCTTACCGCCAACAGATCATCGAGCTGTTGGCTTCCTGCAAGGGGAATCTCGTGCGAGTCCATGAGGAACTCCAGGCGAGCGGCGCGGCACTGTCATATCAGGCGCTGACCTCATTCTGCCGCAGACAGGGTATCGGGCAAACGCCGGTTGTGCCCTCGGGCCAGTATCATTTCGAGCCCGGTGTGGAGATGCAGCACGATACGTCTCCGCATGAAGTGGAAGTGGGCGGCAGGAAGTATAAGGCGCAGACCGCCTCTGCAGTGCTGTGTTATTCGCGCATGCTGTTCTTTCAGATCAATCCCACCTTTCAGCGCTTCGACTGCAAGGTGTTTCTCACCGATGCGGTGCGCTACATGAACGGCGCCCCGGAACGCGTGATGATCGACAACACGCACGTGGTGGTGCTGCGCGGCACGGGACGCGAGATGATTCCGGTGCCCGAGATGGAGTCGTTCGCCGACCGCCTCGGTTTCCGTTTCGTGGCGCATGAGCGCGGCGACGCCAATCGTTCGGCGCGCGTGGAACGGCCTTTCTCATTCATCGAAAACAACTTTCTGGCGGGCCGTACCTTCACCAGCTGGCAGGATCTCAACCTTCAGGCGCGCCAGTGGTGCGACAAGGTGAACTCCACCTATAAGAAGCATCTTCGCGCCGTGCCGCGAGAGCTGTTCGCGGTCGAGCAGCTACGTCTGAAACCGTTGCCGGCATGGGTCCCGGAAGTGTATCGGCTGCACCGGCGCACCGCAGACACGGAAGGCTATGTCTCGGTGAACTCCATTCGTTACTCGGTTCCGGTTCCCTGGATCGGGCGGAGCGTGGACGTTCGCGAGACGCGCGACCGGATCGAGATCGAACTCGATCCGCGCCACATTGTTGTACACGATCGCGTTCTGACGCCGCCGAATCAGCGGATCATGCTGGCCGAACACCGGCCGCCGCGCGGCGCGGGCGTTAAGCGAAACGATCCGCATCCGGAAGAACAGACGCTCATCGAAGCCGCGCCGGAGATCGCACCTTATATATCGGCGCTGAAGCAGAAGGGGCGCAAAGTGGTGACTCTTGCCCTGCGGCAAATGCTGCGACTGCTGCGCGAGTATCCCCGCGAACCTTTCCTTGCCGCGGTTGCCGAAGCCGCCCGCTACGGACTTTACGATCTCGACCGGCTGGAACGAATGATTCTGCGGCGGGTAGCCCGCGACTATTTTCTGATCGGCGACAAGGAGCCGCAAGGCAATGACTGAAGAACTCGAACAACTGCTGAAGAATCTCAAGCTGCGCCGCATGCTCAACGTTTACGACGAGCAGTTGCAGGCCGCCGAAAAGGCGCAGATCCCTTACACGGAGTTCGTGGCGGGACTCTTGCGGGCGCAGTGGCATGAGCGGCAGGAAAGCGCGCTCGAATGGCGCATTCACAGAGCGAATCTGCCGGAGCGATGGTCCCTGGAAACGTTTCCGTGGTCGCGCCAGCCGGGCGTGAACCGCAAGCAGATGCGCACGTTCGCCGACCTCGACTTCGTGGCAAAGCACGAGAATCTGGTGCTGGTGGGCCCGACCGGCGTGGGCAAAACCGGGCTGGCCTGCGGCCTTCTGCTAAAGGCGTTGCAGAACGGACATCGCTGTCAGTTCGTTCGGGCACAGGACCTGTTCGATGAGATGTATGCTTCGCTGGCGGATCGATCCACGCGCCAGTTGTTAAACCGGCTGGCGCGTCTGGACGTCCTGCTGATCGATGAGTTCGGGTATTTAAATCTCAAGCCCGAGCAGTCGAACACGTTCTTCAAGCTGATGGAGGAGCGTTATCATCGCCACTCGACGATCATTACTACGAACCTTGGCTATGACGAGTGGCAGAACTTCCTCGGCAACAAGTCCATGGTCGAGGCGTTGCTCAGCCGTGTGCGGCATTACTGCCACACGGTCACCATCAACGGTCCGTCGCTGCGCGATCCGCAGGGCTGAAGGTGTGGGTCGATGGAGCAGCGCGAGTATGTGCGACAGGTTCTGAATGCTTATCGGGCCACACCCGGCACAGCCGGCGTGGTTCGACGTGCGGACCGCATCTTTGCGATTCAGTTGCACGACCGCGCCGTGCCTCTGGCCACAGTTGAAAATGCATTGATACTCGCGGCGGCGCGGCGTTCGGCCAGACCTGCCGACGCTGCGCCTCTCGGTACGATTCGGTCGCTGATTTACTTCGCGCCTGTGATCGAAGAAGTCCTGCAGCTCAAGGTCGGCCCGGAATACTTCCAGCACCTCCGCAACAAACTCCAGCGTTCCACGCCAGCGCGATAGCCCCGTACTTACTCCCTCACCACGAGCAGAACGCGCCTTCGGCGCGGATGATATCGAGTGCCCCGCATCTTCGCCGAACACTGCACACGCCTGCGGCGTGGATGATGATGCGCGCTCAAACCGAGATCCTGTTCTCCAGGTGGGTCACTTTAAGCGAGCGGAAGTGGGTCATTCTTCGTGAGCGCCGAAGGCACTCCAAGGCTATAGCTACGCCGTTTCCAAGCTATGATGGCGCACTGTACAAGGAGAAGTCAGTTCAAACGCTTTTTACTGCCGGAGCCAGATTCGCGATCCGTCGGCTCAAGAACAGAAGCGACGACCAGACTGCCCGTCCCAGAAGGATCGCTTTGTTCTACGTTCCTGCAGATAACGATGAACTGCTTATCAGAGCGTTCGATTTCTTCGCGTTTCCCGTCCCTTTGCGCGACTTGTCCACCTACGACGAAACAGGTACGCAAAGACGACACGTCCGACATGAATGCGAGAGCGCTATTCGCGGGGCAATGGAAACACATGTACGCGTGCTTGTAGGTTCTCTGCAAGGACGTATCGAAAGCAGGAAGTCGCACGAGCCGTTGTTACTCCCGCCCGCGAATTTCCATCTGCCAGGTGAGCGGCTCAAGAGTGTATTTTGTGAGCTGACGCGTGGCGCCAGGGCATGGGAGAACATGATGCCGGAGACCATCGCCGCGGAAACCTTTGACAATGAGAGGCTTCCGGGCTTCCTGTGGCGGCGGGAGGAACATCAGATGATATTTAAGGATGCACGCGGGATCGTTTACCCGTGCTCGCGCGCAACCGAAATGCACGGTATTCAAGAGATTGATCCAGACGCGGAAGCACCGATGCTCCGCGAGATGCTTCGCAGTGTGTACCGATTCGGCACGTCGCTCCCGCAGGGGTTCCACCACGACGCCCAATTCGAGTACGGCCGGCATTTTCACAACACGCAGTTCGATTGTTCTCAAAAGGGTGTATGTTTTGTGTCGGGAAGCCATGCGAGAGTCTATCCCAACGACTTCGTGAACCCGGCGGCGTGAACCCGGAAATAAAAATACCGCAGCGCTACTGGGTAGTCGCTGCGGCGGATATGCCGAACATCTTCGGTTGCGTTTAACCTACGTCCCAGCCGGTCGGTCAGAATAGCCGAAGCTAATCAACCACAACGCTTCCAGCTTGCGCCGGAACCATCGGACCCCAAAATCGGGATCATCGGATCTCAAAGCCGAAACTCTGTCGTTTTTCCGCTCTCTTCGAGTCGGTCCACGCGGGTGCCATTAAAGCACCGTAGAAATGTTCATTGCCATCATCTCATGAAATCCGTTTCACGTCAATCAGCCTATACCGCAAGTCAAGCAAAACCAATTACTTGTAGTCGAATCTGGGGGATTCATCCTGTTAAACGCTATGACCCTATCTGGGGTGACCCGGCGCCGTGATGCCGGGGGACGGCGAGATGTGTGTCGCCGGGGCACTTCAGATAGGGGCGTTTGAACGGGGCCGCTCGCGTTTGCGGCGGGCGCGGTCTAAACGCTATGACCCTATCTGGGGTGACCCGGCGCCGTGATGCCGGGGGACGGCGAGATGTGTGTCGCCGGGGCACTTCAGATAGGGGCGTTTGAACGGGGCCGCTCGCGTTTGCGGCGGGCGCGGTCTGGCTATGGGTGTTCAATCCACAGGGGAACTTCTGGTTCGGCGAATCGGTAGCCGTGGATAAGATCAGGGGCTGTTTTTGATGTCGGGAACTCCGGGTAAATGGTGAATGGCACGGGCTGCGGGATAGGGTTTTGATTGTTCCTGGGCGCGCCAGGGGCAACGGGACACACCTCGGACCCGCGTGCCGGAGCAAGCGCATGGTTAGCCGATGACCGATCGCTATGACGTGTCAGCGAAGCTCTCCCGGGCTGCAGTCCTTCGCAACATCTGTTGAGGATTGAGTTTCTCGATGAGTTTCATGGCTCCGCCGCAACAAGGGCAACGCCATGCGCCGAAAGCCGGGGCTTCCGGCCCTGACGCCTTCTGCAAAGGCGAAACGACTGCGAGAAGTTGGCGGCACACCGGGAGCAGGTTACCTCGACGGCGGTTGGCGAGAAAGCCACAGAAGCGGATGCGCACAAAACCGCGCGGCAGAGTGTGGAGCAGGAAGCGCCTCAGGAACTCTTCGGCGCTGACAGTCATCAGCCGCTGCTTGTTGTGATGGGCATAATCCTTCCAGCGGAAGGTAACCTTGCCGTCGGCAAGGCTCACGATGCGGTGATTGGAAATGGCGACGCGGTGAGTGTAGCGGGCCAGGTAGTGGAGGACATGCTCGGGTCCTCCGAAAGGCCGTTTGGCATAAACTACCCAGCGCTTACGGAACAGTGGTCGAAGGAAGGCGTGGAACGCTCTTCGTTCGGACAGCATTTTCATCCGGCCAGGGAACCGGAGTTCTCCTGCGTAGAAGGCGCTTTTCAATCCGTCGGTAAACTTTCCGCGGAACACCTTGCCCAGCACCTTCACCGGCAGAAAGAAATCATAGCGCGGGTGAATCCAGCGCTGGTGATCGGGAGCAAGACCGCCGGCCGGGATCACGCAATGAACATGCGGATGGATCTGCAGATTCTGCCCCCAGGTGTGCAGAACGCTGAGGAAGCCGATCTCCGCTCCCATGTGTTTGGGATCGGCTGCGACCTCCAGCAGGGTTGCGGCACTCGCGCGGAACAGAAGATCGTAGACAACCTTCTTGTTCTGCAGAGCCAGCCAGGCGAGTTCGTGGGGAAGAGTAAACACGACGTGTACGTAGCTCACGGGCAGCAGTTCTTTGTGGCGATCGGCGAGCCACCGGTTGCGGGCATTGGTCTGGCACTTCGGACAATGCCTGGAACGGCAGGAGTTAAACGAGGTAGCTTCATGGCCGCACTGACGACAGCGATCCAGATGTCCGCCGAGCGCAGCCGTGCGACAGTGCTCGATGGCAAAGAGAATGCGGAGTTGGAGCCAGGTCAGCCAGGAGCGGTTCCTTTCGACGAAGCTGTCGCCATGGGCGCGAATGATGTCTGCCACCTCGAAAGGTGGCTTCTTCATCTTTTGATCAGCTTCCGGGACCGCTTAATCTGGTCAGGGCTGGAAACATCGATGTTGTCCAGTGGATTGCCGGCCGACCGAAGGTGGCGTTGCGACAGGTGCAGGTAGATCGTGGTGTGTCGGATGTTGGCATGACCGAGCAGCGTTTGCAGTGTGACGAGATCGCAGCCGCTTTCCAGACGGTGGGTGGCGAACGCGTGCCGCAGGGCGTGAGGTGTAACCGGTTTGGTGATGCCGGCTCTTTGGGCCGCCTGTCGGCATGCCTGCCAGACTACTTTGGTATCGATTGGCTTATCGGCCCGCCAGTTGTTGATGGTCCCCGGAAAGAGGTATGTCTTCGGCCGCATCCAGCGCCAGTACTCCCGCAGCGTTTCCCGGAGTTTCGGATCGAGCGGGATATCCCGGTCGCGGGCTCCCTTGCCGTTGCGAACGTGAACGACCATCTGCGTACTGTCGATATCGCTGACTTTGAGATTGCACACCTCGGCCCGGCGCATGCCGGTCGCATAGAGCGTCATCAGGATGGCGCGGTGGAACAGGTTGCTCGCGGAGTTGATCAGCCGGGCAGCTTCCTCTTGTGTGAGGACCGTGGGAAGGCGGCGTGGTCTCTTCGGATACGGAACCGATTCCACCGGATAGGGCCGCCGCAACATCCTGACAAAGAAGAACCGTAAACCGGCGGTCATCTGTGTCACAGTACTGGCCGACAGTTTCTTTTCCTGAAACAGGTGTGCCTGCCAGGTACGGATATGATCGAGACCCATACGGTCCGGCGGAGTGTGGAAATGTCCGGCGAACGCCTCCACTGCGTGCAGGTAGGCGCGTACGGTAGCCTGAGAGTAATTCCGACGCTGGAGCTCTTCCAGCATCATTTTTCGAAGTTGGGTCACAGGGACCTCCTTGTGACCCATATTTAATCTCAAAACCCCACGCACTCCACCGGTTCACCACACGCGCAGCGTCCGCCGCGCGAGCGGCTTCGTTCAAACGCGCTTGTCGCCGTTTCTGTCCGGCGCTCACGCCATGTTTCCGACGGGCTTCAACGGAGGCGGGCGAAGAACGAGCGGGCCTGAGTTGGCGTCCTTCTCGAAACTCGGAGATCCGAATCGCGTTCTGGCGAAGGAGCTCCTCGATTGCCCGGAAAAGGGAAGTCGCACCGCTCGATATAAACCACCCTGGGTGGCGGACCAGTCTGGCTGGCCATAGCTACGAATCGGCGTCTGCAGTCACCACGGTATAGCCGTTCTGCCTGGCCCAATCCCAGATCGTCCTGTCATGCGCCTGTTTGAGGTCAACTCCCGCACATGGATCAGGCCGGGGAACAGCGAGGTCAGGCGAGGAATCAGTCGCGGTGAGAGGTTCTCGTCGAGAAGCAGGCTCAAACGAGATTGGCCCGGCGCCCGGCATCGGCGGCAAACTGGTAGACAGCCGCGAAATCGGCCTTCTCAAGGTCGGGATGCTCGTCGAGAATCTGCTCTTCGGTCATCCCGGCGCCAAGCCAGCCGAGGACATCCCAGACCGTGACTCGGGGTCCACGGACACACGGCTTCCCGCCACGCTTACCCGGTTCGATGGTGATCCTGCTGAACATCGCCCGGCTTTGGCGGATGCCTCAAGGCAGGATTGCTCCTGGTAAACGCGCTGGCGGCCGGTTCATGGTGTGCGGCTCACCCAACGCCAGGCATCCGCGTTTGAATCCTGATCTGATCCCCTCCCTCACCGGGTCTCCGCCGCGGCCTTTCCAGATGGTATGACAGTCACACCAGTTGCGCTTTAGCTTCGATCTGGGAAAAAGCAAACGTCTAAGGGAGAATCCGCGGGTCCTGCATGAAGAAGATCGGCTTCCTCTCGTTCGGCCACTGGATACCCGCACTGCAATCGCTGAAACGATCTGCGTCCGGGAGCTAAACACCGATAGCTTCATACTGGCCGGGCTCGGCTTGTTGGTGTTGAAGCTCCGCCGAGTCTGCTGGGGTAAGCAAGAAAACCGATAACCGGTTGGTCCGGAGGCAAACGGGAGCCAAGGCTTACGCTGCCATGTCACTGTCGGTAACGCGGTTATTCAGACAGAGGGGAGGATTCTTGTGGGGGACGAACCGTACCCAACCTGGACCTACGACTACTCTTTTAGCGTTTGAGCGCCCAGAGCGCCGCCCCGGCACGAATTGCAAATGCCGCTACCGCTGCCGTTGCCGAGGATGTTGGCGCAACGGTTACCGATGCTGGCCGCTTCACCCGCGCTCAGAGTAGCCGGAGTGAAAGGTGTCTCAGTGGTGTCATAGCCGCCCGTCGGGTTGAGGTGGATCGTCGTGCCCGAGGCGGCCATGCCGGTAACGCCGGTCGTGATAGCTGTCACGGCTGCCGCGGAGTTGGTGCAGCTCGTACCAGAGCCGCCCGTTCCCGCCAGCGTGGCGAGCAGTTTTACCGTCACTGAGGCCGGAGCGAAGCCGGTAAGGGTATTCACCGTAAGGTCCCTCTTGACGCCAAGGTTAGCGGTTGCGTCCGGCGTGATCAGGCAGGAACAGCACGAGACGAGTTGCTCATCGGTCGCGTCGAATGCATACACGTTTACACAGACGTTGCCGACTGCTCCGCCGTAGCCGGGGCCCAGAAACGAAGCACCGTTGGCGCCTGTGTTGGTGATGTTGATGTACGATTCACCGATATTGAGGTTGGCCGCGTATTTCACCTGAAACGGTGAGTCCGCGGTGATTGGGTGAGAAGCCTCAGTGGCGCTGAAGGACAACGTCTGCATTGACGTATTCGCCCCGATACCGGTAAGTGTCTGGGTAACACTCAACCCGATTGTGCTTTGAAAGCCAAACTGATTCAACGCCCCGGTCGTGTTGATTAAAGTCCCGAGCAAACCGGCCGGTGTGACATTAGCGGTGCCGTCTCCGTTGTAGGACGTAACGTTCAGCGCGTTCACGACAGTGGTCAGAGTAGGGGCGGGGCCTGAGGAGAGGCCGTAATCGGAATCAGCTCCCACGAACGGAGGGTTAGTAAAACTGTCCTCGACGACATCAAAACTCCAGGCATAAGTGGCGCCTGGGACGAACTGGGCGGTAGCCGACGGCTCCAGGGTGATCGCAATGTCGCCCTGTGTTGGCTGATCTATGTGGAATGTGGTGCCTGCGGGAAGAGCGGAATCCCCGGGGGTCGTCGCACCAACATCCTGAAGCAGGAACCAAAGATTGTCCGTCTCCGCACAGACATACCCTGCGCCAGGAGGGAACGCAGCCTGTATTACAACCGTCGTGGGACACGGGACGATCGTTGCAGCGCCCAGAGGGCTGATGAAAATGGAGAGAATGGCTGTCAGTAACCCCGCCATTCCGGTAGCCCGCTGCGAGCACCTTCGGCCGAATGCCGCCAGTGGGGTACGAACGGACAGAGTGGACAGAGTGGTAATACGCTGCACAGGCAACTCCTTTTCCAGAGTCTCCGTGTTCCGCACTTCTTGCCACCAGCGGGGAAACTGCCGCAGTGAGCCCGAAACATCGTTGATCCGGGGAGGGTGCAGATCACAAAATTAGCACTGGCAACGGGAGTCATGGACGCGCGTCCCATTGCCAGTGGAAGAGGTTCTACGCACGCACAAAGGAGCGGCGGACGATCAGGATAAGGAAGAGCAGACCGATTCCGAGCAGCACCACAGCCTGCGGCTCGGGAGTTTCCCCGACCTCGTTCGATACCGACTGGACGCTCGTTGACCCGCCGATCCCGCTGAGTGTGTTCACAAATTGGAGTCCGTCAATATCGCCAACGCCTACCGTCTGCAGCGCGCCGTTGGAGAGAGTCAGCGAAGCAAGCTGGCTGCCCACGGTCACGCCGGGAACTCCGCCGCCCGAATAATCAACGTTGAGCGCGTCGATCGTCGTTACGAGGGTTGGGTTGGAAACCTCCGCACCGTAATCGGAACCAGCGTATTGGAAGGGGCATTGCTCGCAGAGTCCTCAACAACGTCATATTCCCAGGAGTAGGTGTCGTCGGAAGCAAACTGCGCCGTGCCACCGGGCTCGATTGTGACGGCGATGGTACCTGGCGTCACAGTGTCGATATGGAAAATTGTGCCCGCGGGAAGAGCGGTGTCACCCGGCGTTATGGCGCCAAGGTCGGTGAATTCGAGCCAGTAGTTGTCGGTTTCGCTGCAGACATAGGTGCTGTCAGGGAAAGCGGCACCAGCCGCAACTGTTGAAGGGCACGCAGGCGGCGTCGCCTGTAGAAACACAGGGGATATGCAAGCCGTCATAGCCAGCAATCCCAACTTCGTCATCGCACCACTTTGGGCTGCGATTTTCATAACTTCCTCCACTTCCTCGAACGGGCAGGACAAGGATTTCTCCTTGTTGTTTCGACTTAATTCTCCCGCGTGCGGGCTGAGGGTAACACTGGGAAAATTACTGGTCATATTGCTGAAGGGCACCTACGCGACGCGAGGGCAGGATATCGTGCCAGGCGAGGAAATTCTGCGCCTGCTCTGTACTCATGTAGCGGGTGAGGATTTCGCGGCTGGTGCGGGTGAGATCGACCATTACGAAATCGTAGGGCGTGCTTCGAAGTCTCTTGGCGGCGCAGCGCGCTGGTCAATCCGCCGCGCGATGTAGCCGGGATTCCGATTGCGCCAGTTTGCCTGGGTGTTCTGACGACAGGCCGTCTCGCATTCCGGATTCCCGCAGGCCAGAGATCAGTCTTGGTTAAGTCCATGGTAAGTCCGGGTCACGTCAACTTGACGGGAACCCGGAACCGATGAGTTGCGGTCATTGCGGTCGGGTGGGTGGGTGGGCGAATCGGCTGTATTCCGTCATCTTTGAGGTCAGAGGAGAAGATGAGGGAGAGGTCCTTCACCGCGTCACCCTGGAAATCGACGAAACAGGAAATCCGATTGTATGAAGAACACTCGTAAGTCCGCTAAAAAACGAGTTTCCGCCGATGCAATTGCCCGGCTGGCCAAACAGGGTAAGGATGTTTCCAATTTCTTCGGGGATCAGGGATTTACCGTGGCTGGCGTCGGAGCTGCATGGTTGAAAAACGCGTGTATCGCGAAATGAGCCCGCAAGCACTCCCGTTCTGACAGGGTGCTGAAAAGGCCCTTAGCCGGCAAAGGCGCAGGCGAAATCGCCCAATGTGACTTGGTTTCCTCCCTTGTACGGACCCGAGTCAGTTGCCGGGCAGGACGGCATGCTGCACGCCGGTTGGCAACTCAATACCACGTAGTTTTTGCTTCCCGAATTGTGCAGGTGTCTGCTTGAGCAATTGTGGGGTGGCCAATCATGGCTGCAGCCGTCTTTCAGACGGCTCTCGACGAGCTTCGCTCGTCCAACGCGGATACAATCCGCGTGTCCGAAATGGGCGAAATCGCCTACTCACACTTTGTCGGCAGGTACGGAAACGACGGTCACATGGGTTCGAAGTTTTTTTGAGCGGCGGAACCGGTTAATTTTCATCGATTTGTCGATATTTTGCGGTTTTCCGGGGCTGCAACGCAAAAAGGGCGTGGTAGGGTGCGGATGAATCATGATCCTTCTGGGAGAAATGGCGCCGCGGCTGGTAAAGCGGCCGGCGAGATCGATCGACGCAGTCACGTTTGCGCGGGAGCGGCTCGGGTTCACGCCGAACGAGCAGCAGGCGGCAGTGCTGCGGTCGCAATCGAAACGAGTCATTCTGAACTGCTCGCGGCAGTGGGGCAAGTTCGACCGTGACAGCGGCCAGGGCGCTGTTTCGCGCGAAGGCGAGGCGGGATTGTCTGGTGCTGGCGGCGAGTCCTTCGCAAAGACAGTCGGCGGAGTGGATGCGCAAGGCGAAAAACATGGCCGCGCACATGGGCATGGCAACGCACGGGGACGGCGACAACGAAGTATCGCTGCGGCTGGATAACGGGTCGAGGATTGTGGGTCTGCCGGGCGTGGCAGATACGACGCGCGGGTTTTCGGCAGTGTCGATGCTGGTGATCGATGAAGCGGCGCGGGTGACCGATGAAATGTTCACATCCCTGATGCCGATGCTGGCGGTGACGAACGGGGATATCTGGATGATGAGCACGCCGCGGGGCAAGAGCGGGTTCTTCTATGACACGTGGGAGTACGGCGGTCCGGAATGGCTGAGGGTGAGCGGGCCGGCGACCGAGTGCGCACAGATCCGCGCGCAGTTTCTGGAAGAACAGAGAAAAATGATGACCACGGACTGTTTCCGGCAGGAGTATTTGTGCGAGTTCGTGGGTCAGGGCACGGGGTGGTTTGAGAGGGAACTGGTGGAGGGGATGCTCGACGACGGGGTGGAGGCGTTTGAGTTTTAGGCTATCGGCTATCAGCTATCAGCTATCAGCTATCAGCTATCAGCTATCAGCTATCAGCTATCAGCTATCAGCTATCAGCTATCAGCTATCAGCTATCAGCTATCAGCTTAAAAGATGATGGCGGCTTGCCGCCGGCTTTGAGTCAGTAAAAGAACCGGAGACGAGATCGCCGGCGGTACAAAGACGGCGGGGCGGGGGCAGGGGTGGTTTATCTGGGTTTGGATTTGGGGCAACGGCACGACAATTCGGCGATCGCGATTGTGCAGAGGGTGGGGCAGGAGATGTGGGTCCGGTTCCTGGAAAGAGTCGCACTGGGGACGCCTTATCCGAAAGTGGTGGAGAGGGTCGCGCAGATGGTGTCGCGGCTGAAGAAATGCGCGGTTATTGTGGATGCGACCGGGGTGGGTGAGCCTGTGGTGGATGCGCTGCGGCGCGCGGGGCTGGGGTGCGAGATCGTCGCGGTCACGATTACAGGCGGGGCGAGAGAGTCGCGCAGCGGGGCGAACTATAGCGTACCGAAGCGGGATCTGATGACCGGTCTGCACCTGGCGCTCGAAAGGGGCGAACTGCGGGTGGCGCGGGAGCTGCGCGAGGCCGGGGCGCTGGTGAGAGAAATGCTGAGCGTGAGGGTGCGGTCGGGTTTCGCGGCGGGGAGAGTCAGGATTGGCGCAGATGGTTACGGCCAACACGACGATCTGGTGATCGCGCTCGCACTGGCATGCTGGAGGGCGCGACGCATACAGAACCGGCTGCTGCCGTTGCCTTGAATTCGCTATGATCGGCGCATGAACGCGACCGCAAGGTCATAAGATGGCGCATCTGTCGGATCTGAAGCTGACGTATCAGGCCTTGATTCAGGCATACCCATTCCGCCGGGTGGACTGGCGCCCGGGGACCCGATTGACCAAGGCACTGAACAAGGCCCGCATCGCTCTCATTACGACTGCCGGCTTCTATCTGCCGAATCAGGCTCCCTTCGATCGGTCCTTCCGGCATGACGATTGTTCGTACCGTGAGATTCCGGGGCAGACGCCGGTGGACGTGCTGCAGATGGGCCATACCAGCGATGCCTTCGATCACTCGGGCATCGAATCGGACCGAAATCTGGCGCTGCCTCTGGACCGCCTGAGGGAGTTGATTGACACGGGAATCGTCGGCGAAGCGGCTCCCCGGCACTTTAGCTTGATGGGCTCGATTATCGCGCCGGGGAGATTAATACGCGAGAGCGGGCCAGAGATAGCCGCCAAGCTCCGGCTGGACGCGATTGACGGTGTTCTTCTCGTCCCAGTTTGACCGTTCTGCCATCAGGCAGCCGGGTTGCTGCAAAGCATTATTGAGAAGAGTGGCATCTCCACAGTGTCTATCTCGCTCCTGATGGAGGTCACGAGAAAAGTGGAGCCGCCGCGCGTTTTGACTGTAGACCGACCGCTCGGATTTCCGCTCGGAGCGCCAGGAAACAGCCCATTGCAGTTGGCCATCATGTCGGCGGCTCTCAGCCTTCTGACGCGCGAACATTCTTTGCCGATCGTGGAAGATTTTCAGTTTCACGATTAATGTGGACCGCTCTTCAGTGAAGAAACGGCATTCCAGCGGAATTCGTAATGCTCAGCGCCGGGTGGAACCCGGCAGGGACGCGGATATAATCCGCGTGTCCGAATGGCAGCGAATTGTATCCGCGTCATCGTTTCAGCAGGACCCCTGCCATCTGTCCCACTTGCTCATGCGGTTCTCCCTTCCTGCGGATCCAGGAACGACAGGGACGCCTTATCCGCGATGAGTCATTTCCTCAGCGCAGCCGGGATGCCCGCAGTTACACGACAGCTCCAGCGTGTGGCCCGCGTCGTGACAATACGTGCTGCAGTACTTGCTGTCTTCGGGCGCAGGGCAGTTGCATGCCGGATGCGCGCACTTCTGTTCGTCAGCCATTTTCGTTTTCTCCCTGTTAAGGTCTTTTAGCTACCGACCCGGGGTTTTGGTCCCGGAACGGCCCGCGGTCGGCGCCGATTACAGTCGCAATCGTATCCCACAGTGAAGGCGGCCAGACCGCATAACGCGAAGTACTGGACGATTCTGTTCACAGCGGGCTCCTTCCTGACTGTTCAGACCAGCGCCGGATCGGGCTGCGCAGACGCAGGGCAACATCGCTTTCGGCGATAACACCCACCACCCGGCCGGACTGATCGGTCACAAACACGCGCCTGATGCGGTGCTTCTCCATCAGATCGGGCGCTGCTTCACACCCGTCATCCGGCGAGCACAGAATGGCCGGCTTCGACATCACAAGCTTCACGGCAATCGAGGAAGGATCGAGTCCTCCGGCGACCACTCGCAGGGCCAGGTCACGATCGGTGACGACGCCGACGAGCTTCTTGCCGGCGCGGTCTTCGACCACAGGCAGGACCCCGATATCGTGCCTCTTCATCAACCGGGCCGCCTGTGCCGCGGTGTCCTCCGGCACGCAGCAGAACGGGTCTTTCGTCATGATGTCGCGGCATTTCTCCGGTGCTGCCGGGCGATAGAAAAGCTCCGATTCTCCGTGATCCCCGTAACCGTCCTGTCTCCCGGCGCCGCCGCCGGGCATTCCGCTTTCGCGTTTTTCTGCCGGTTGAGTATTAGCCATGCCAGCGGGAGTGCAAGCGTCTTTCCAATATCTTTCCCCTGCAGAATCGGTTCCCGCCGGCGAATCTGCGCCAATTGACGCAGATTTCTGCGCGTCCATTCCGTCAAACCGAAGCAAAACAAGGTGACTCGCGTGGTGCGGCGCCTGCACCTCATCCGGCGGAGGACGGAAATGACCAGAAACTTCGTCAGAGTGCTGATCTGCAGTTCTCTGCTTTCGCCCGCGTTGATGGCCGTCGTGAACGTCCAGCTTCCGGCGCCTCATGCGGGCCGTCCGGGAACCATCAACTACGTGGAGGGCCAGGCGTTCATCGGACAGAACGCGCTGACTCCGGCTTCTGCCGCCGGCATCGAACTCGAGCGCGGCCAGACGCTCTCGACCCAGACCGGCAAAGTCGAGATCCTGCTGACGCCCGGCGTGTTTCTCCGGCTTGCCGACAACAGCGCCGTGACGATGGTTTCGCCCGAACTGGCGAACACTCAGGTCCGGCTGGAACGGGGCCGGGCTATGGTGGAGGTGCTCGACATCCGCAAGGAAAACGACATACGCATCCTCGAAAACGGCTCAAGCATCAGGCTCACCCAAAAGGGTCTGTACGACTTCGAGGCCGCACTCAACGAAGTGCGCGTCTTTCATGGTTCCGCGGAAATCACCGCGGGAAACCGCCATATCAAACTCGGCGACAACCAGAAGGTCACGATCGGCGATACCGCTCTGAAGGCGGTCCACTTCGAAGGCCGCGCGTATGAGGACGAGTTCTACCGCTGGTCGGGCCTGCGTTCCGGATATCTTTCCGAAGCCAGCGTGAACGTGGCAGGGAGGTACGTCGGTCCCGGCCCCGGCTGGTATGGTCCTGGTTGGTCCGGCCTCGGCTGGTATTGGGACCCGTGGTTCGGCGTTTACACGTTTGTTCCCGCCGACGGAATCTTCTGGAGCCCGTTTGGATGGGGCTTCTATTCGCCCATCTTCGCGTATCGGTCGCCCTACTTGTTCTACGGCCGCTATCCGCATGCCTTCGGTGAGTTTCACTATCCCTACGGGCGCGGATTTCCGCCGCCGTCGCGGGGACACCGCTGAGGCTTCGCGTCGAAGCGATTCGAGACCGGCCACGATGGCGAAGCAGCCGACGGGACCTTCAACAGCGCCCCGATTTCAAGCAAGGCCGCTCCTACCAGAGCGGCCCTTCGTCGTTGCGCAGATAGATAGTCATATCTTCGCGGAAGATTCCGGTTCTCTTGTCAACCGATCCTGTACTGATCGCGCGAGCCAGCACAACATCCGCGGCGCCGGACCTCACCTGCGTTCCGACGATATGTACGTAGGCTCCTTTCGAGAACTTAACGCCGTACCTGGTGGCGAAATCCATGGGCGAGATGTAAACGTCCACGACCCGGCCCTTCACGTTCGCGTCAATATGGAGCCCCGGCAACGGATTGCCGGCGGGCACCTCGCGCATAGCCGCCACGGTTGTTTCAACGTCTACCGCCGTATTCAGGACGACATCCTTCGCGGCAGCCGTCATCGCCAGAGCGAACCCGGCCAAACCGCATAAAACAACGTTCCGCATGCGGGAATTCTTCTGTTTGCCCACACGAATAGCCACACGAATCCTGTTCAACATGGTTCTCTCCTGGTATTGATTTCCGAACAGCCTCCCGAGCGCTTGCTGCGTTCTCGCTCGGCCTTCTGATCAGATAAGACGACGGTGCAGGTTCATAGTTACCGAATGGAATTTGATGAATTGTAAAGCCTGTTCAGCCGTCTACGGCGAATCAGAATACCGGGGTATTGACGAGGAACATCAGTCTAAAACCAGCTTCGCCCGCTGGAAACGGGCCATGCCGGCGAATAACAACGCGAGGTCGATGGCCAGCAGCACTCCGGCCGCGCCCAGCACCAGGTCCGCCGCGGACCACGTGAGAAGAATCCGCGCGAACCAGGCTTTCCACTCCGCGGGCAGCGACGTTACCCCCGAAAAGAATCCCCAGAAACAGCACCGCGAACGCGACACTCAAAGTCTGCTGAGCGCTGCCGCACCGTTGCGGCGTGCAGCGAAACCAGAACACCCGCTGTCGCAACAACACCGCCCATCAAAGGAGGCCCGAATATAAGGATGAGCCAACTGGCCGCATCGTGAAACATCAGGATCTGTCCGTGCCAGTTCACCACATTCACTGTAATCGCGCCGATCACAATGCAGGAAATCGAGATCAGCCATCCGTAAGCGATGGATGCGGCGATCTTGCCGAAGAGAATAGCGCCGTCCGAAAGGCGGCTGGCAAGCAGCGTTTCGAGAGTGTGCCTTTCCCGCTCGCCGGCGAAGGAATCGGCGATAACGGTGGTGATCACAATCGCGGAAAAAAACGTGGGAGCCAGAAGTCCTGTCACGCTAAAGAATCTCTCCGGCCCCATGCGGAAAGGCACGAAGATGCCGAGGACCGCGAGCAGAATGAGGGGTCGATAGCTCCCGCTGCCGCCGGCCGACCGTTCCAGGACGATCTCCTTCCATTCTTTCCAAAGAACGGTTACGAAATCGGCGTTCATTTCTCTTCTCCCATCATCGTGAGAAATACTTCCTCCAGGCTCCCCTGAGGGCTGCGGATCTCCTGCACTTCGCCGCCTTCGCGCACGATGAGGCTGACCAGCGGCGCCACGTCCGCACCGTTTTTCAAAACGAGAATGAGCCGGCCACCTTCCACAAACGCCTGCGAGACGCCGTCCTGTTGCTTCAAAGTATCGAGCAGGGCGTCGGAAAATCCGCGGCCGGCGATTTCCGTGCGCTGGCTTCCGCCGCGCGCGCGCAACTCGGCGGGACTGCCGACACCGAGCAGCTTGCCCTGGCGAATGACGGCCACCATGCTGCACAGCTTCTCGGCTTCCGCCATGTTGTGGGTTGTGAGAAAGATGGTCGCGCCCTGGCGCGAGGCCAGCGCGGCAAGATCGTCGCGCAGGCTGGCGGCGGCAACGGGATCGAGGCCCGCGGTGGGCTCATCCAGGAAGACGAGCCCGGGACGGTGCAGCAGCGGACGCGCAATAGCCAGCTTCTGCTTCATGCCGCGGCTCCACTTCACCACCGCTTCCCTGCGCCGATCCCACAACCCGAGATGCGTCAGCAATTCCTGAATGCGCTGATCGAGCTGGGCATTGGGCATGTGCGCCACGCGCCCGTAGAAACGCAGGTTGTCCTCCGCGCTGAGCCTCTCGTAGAGGCCGGAGTGTTCCAGCAGCGCGCCAGTGCGGGAGCGAATCTCGGCGCCCTGCGTTCGCGTATCGAACCCGAGCACTTCGGCTCTTCCGCTCGTCGGTTCGATCAGGCCGAGCAAGCAGCCGGATGGTCGTGGTCTTGCCTGCGCCGTTGGGGCCAAGGAAACCAAACACCGCGCCTGCCGGCACCTCGAGCGTGAGATCGTCAAGGGCTCGAACCGCCGCGAAACTCCGCGTCAGCCCCTCCGCGCGAATTGCAAGCTTCTGCCATCGTAATTTAAAGATTACCCCGCAGTCGCGGCTAGGCAGGCGGATGGATGCATATCGTGTAGTTCCTTTTCATGCGGTTATGGAATCGGTGTTGCATGCCGCCCCATCCCTTCGGCGCTCGTTGTGGACATATCTCCGGGTCTGGCAAGCCCGTCAGTCAACCCAAATCCGCGAATCAGCAGTGCGCTCTGCCACGCACTATCGAGTGCCTGAATGTAATCACCTTCCAGCTGGAACAACGTTCGCTGGGAAATCAGTACCTGGGGATATGCCGCAGCCATTCTTTGATAATTGGTCCGATACAGTCTGTAGGCCTCCTCCGCGCGCGGCAACATTTCCACCTTGTATTGCTGCACGGTGGCACGGGCAGCATCGTAATCGCGAAAGATACCCGCCAGTCTGCGTTCCAGCCGGAGTTTCACCCGCGCGAGTTCCTGTTTCGCACTCTCAATCTCACCTTTTGCAGCCGCGATGTTGCCTTGATTGCGATCAAAAAGCGGTAACTGAACGCCGATCTGGGCGCCGCCGATCAGTCCCGTGGGCTTTCCCGTTGTCGGAAGAGTTTCGTAGCTCTGCATCAGGATTCCTGTGAGCTGGAGATCCGGGATTGGCACTTTCCGGGCTTGCACCAGTGAAGCCTCCGCGCGCTCAACTCCCTGCTCGGCTAGTTTTATTTCGGGGCTCTCCCGCATCGCCGTGGCTACCCATTCCTCGTAAGCCAGGTCGGGGATCGCTTCCAGATCCCCTTCAAGAGTGGTGACAGGCAGATCGGGCTTCCCAACCACGGCTGCCAGAATCCGCCATGAAGCCTGCAGGTTCTGCTGCGCCACGCGGACGCTCACGTTTGCCTGTTGTTGCTCGACCTCGGCCTGCAGAATGTCTGGACGATCGGCCTGCCCGACGTTACCCAGCTGACGAGACGTTTCGACGGCATCGGTTGCCAGTTTGACAAGGTTTTGTCTGACCTCCAGCATCCTCTGGGCTGCGAGAACCTGATAGAACAGCGCCCGAACGTTATTCAGAATGCGCAGTCGCTGAACCTGTCCGCTTGTTTCGACTTCGCCTGCCTCTAACCTCGCCACTCGCCGGGCCGCACCCAGTTTCCCTCCCAGCACAATGGACTGGCTCACGAAGCCGCCTTCTTCGCCGCCTCCAAAGGACCCGCCCCGGATCTCGTCGCCATAGTAGCCGGCGGTGGGATTGGGATAAAGACCCGCCTGCCGGACAAGGCCCGCAGCGACCTGCATGTTCGCCTGAACCTGACCCATGGTCGGGTTGCTCGTCAGCGCCATCTGCTCCAGGTCCTGCAAGCGCATGCCAACTGGATTAGCGGTCCCTGGCTGGGCGGATTCATTGCCCTGCGCAACCACCTGGACCTCATATAGCTTAAAGTCGCCCGCATAGACCTTCGCGGTGATCCGGTCCCCGGCCTTCACGCGATCGAGTACTTCGTTGTTGTCGACCGAATAGCCCATCGTCATCGTGCCCATCAACCCCTCGATCGGCTCATTGGTCACGCTAAGCCGCCGGGCCGCTTTGTCAACTGAGTCGACTTTTCCACGAAACGTAAAAGATTCGCCCCTCTGTTGAGCGCAGAGGGGGGACAGGGTCAGGATAATCAGGGCTGCACCAAGGGCCACCATGCTGTGGCCGCCGCGAACGTTTTTCATCTGGCGCCACCCTCCTGGTTCCCCTCGCTGCCTTTGAGCTGCATGATTTTTTCGTACTGTTCCGGAGGCAGAATCCGGACCAGGGTCATCATTCCCCCGATAAATCCGCTCCATCCAGCGGGCAACCCGTAGGTCTCGGGTTTAGCCACCGCCTTATCCATCGCCATCATCGGGCCTTCCATGTAGGCGTCCTGCGGAAAGAGGGGTACCTGGTCCGCATTCCTGGGGAGTTCGGGCATCTTCATACCGGGCATGTTGGCCATGGCCTTATCGGCTTCGTTCCGAGACAGGGGACCGTTGGCCAGCGCCGTCTCGGTTGTAGATCCGATGCCGAGGCCGCGCCCGAGGCTGGGAGCCTCGTTTTCCGACGTGGCCCCGCCCCCGCGAAGCATTCCCAATGCCTCCTCCATGCCGGCGCCCGCCTGCATGCCCTGGCCGAGACGAGTCAGCGGACCGACATTCGAAGACATTTGGTTCATCATGTGGTGGGGGAGATGGCAATGGAACATCCAGTCGCCGAGGCGATCCGCGACAAACTCGATATCCCTTGCCTGCGCTACGCCCACCAGCACCGTGTTCCCTCGCTGCCAGATCGCTTCCGGCTGCCTGGCTGCTTCGTGCCCCGTCTCCCAGAAGGTGAACCCATGCAGATGAATGGGGTGGTGGTCCATCCCCATATTGACGAGGCGTATGCGCACGCGCTGGCCGTGCTTGATAATCAGGGGCGTCGATGCCGGCCCGGCCTTGCCGTTGAACGTCAGCCAGTTGTACTCCATGCTCATGCTGTTGGGAATCGTGCTGTTGGGAAGAACCGCGTATTCCTGGAGGGAGATCAGGTAGTCGTGATCCACTGCCGGTGAATATGGAGTCTTTGGATGAATGATGAAGCCTCCCAGCATTCCCACCATTTCCTGCATCGCCATGTGCGAATGGTAAAAGAACGTTCCATTCTGATGAAGCAGAAATTCGTAAACGAAACGCGCGCCGGGCATAACCGGCTTCTGGCCGATTCCCGGTACGCCATCCATATCAATGGGTAATTCGAGGCCATGCCAATGAATGCTGGTGGGCTCGGGAAGGTGGTTGTCGAACACGACCCGGACACGGTCGCCCTCGTCCGCCTGGATGGTTGGCCCTGGGGCGCTTCCGTTGAATCCCCAGAGGTCGAAAGTCCGACCGGGAATGACCGTCTGTTTCACTGGCTCTGCAACCAGATGAAACACCTTTACGCCATTGTCCACGGTGAACGGCAAATCGGCGATGTCTGGCGTTACGACTGACACCGGTCCCTGCTGCGCCCTCGCGGCCTGCGTGAAAGCCGCCGCGCCCGCAGTCAGTCCGATGACTCTCCTGAAGAAATTTCGTCGCGGATTCAATGCGTATCTCCTTTCTTGTCTTAGCTCTTGCCGAATCGGACATTGAGCGCACGGTCGCTACGAGGGGACGTGGCACGGCGCGCGAACGCGCAACAAACCAAATCAGAGAAGTTGAATGGGGAAGGCTAGATTCGGAGGATTGTGGAGGAAAAACCCGGGTTGCCAGGCGGTGAAGAGTCGGAAAGATTCAGCCTCCGCCACTGCACGTCAACCGGCAAAACCGGCGAGATCGTCGCTGCCAAACCGATCACGGACAGAACCGGAATCTCGAATTGCGGTGCGTGGGGTGAAGTCGCCTGGCCGATTAACGGTCGGGACGAACACGAAGCCGGAGTCTGGTCGTGATGTTTGTGGCAAGGCGGCGCGGACTGGGTCTGGCTGTTGCACAAGCCGTTTTCACAGGCCAGAACGCACCGCGTCTGGCTGAATAACGTCACGGCTGCGAGGAAGACGATCAGTTTCGCAGGAGCCATTGCGATGCTTCGTCCAAGAGTATCACGAAAGCGATCCGGACCCGACGAAAGCCGGCCCGCGCAGAGCCAGGCTGGCGGAGGATCCCATACCTCTCCTGAAAACTGCGCAGCCTGTGCGTCCTTCCGCGCAGGCTTCTGGTGACAAGTCCCGGATTTCCACAGCCGTAAAAGCACTTACGGTTGGTCACAATGAGACACCCAAAACCACAATTCCCCGGTTGCGGGAAAGATTAACTAAACTCAATGTTCCGATTCTACGACAAGCGGGGTAAGTTTTTGCTTAGTACGTCGTAAAAAGATGGCCCCAATCCGTTGCCAGGGCTTCGCGGACCCTGCGCCGCCCGACACAGTTGTACCAGTAGACGTCGTGATACAGCCTGGAGGCAATGTACGACCATGGCGCGATAAATGTCCGCAGGAGAAGGTGTTCGAGCGGCTTGAGCGGTCCCCAGTAAATCAGCTTCTGGCCGCGGCTGGCGAGGGTGTCTTCGTGCGCGTGAAAATGGAAGTTGACACCCGCGATATCCTCGCCCACGATTTCGATTTCCCTGACATCGCCGCAGCCAAGACCGCGTTCGTGTGCGAGGCGAATGAATTTGATCGAAAGCGGATCGAATCCCATCATCTTCGCGGCCACCGCGTCGATCGCAACCATATCGCCGCTGGCGAGGATGTAGTTCTTCCGCATTGGCACCATGCAGCGCGGCCCGGGGCCGTCGCCCGCGAAGGTGCCGTCCATGACGGCGAAGATGCCGGGGTGGATTTCCTTCTGAATCGCGAGCAGGTCGACCAGAGTTTCGTGAATGACGCTGTGCGTCCAGTGGCGCTTTTCGAAGAGCAGGCCGCCGAACGCGTTCTTCATGGCGCCGGTCACCTGCGTGAAGACGTGCGTTTTCATGGTCGGCAGATGGATGATATTTGAGCCTATGAGGCGCGCCGGGATGCGGAGGCCCTCTGGGTAGATTCGATCGAGCACCAGCATGGGCGCTTTGGGCTCGAAGTGAACCCATTCTTCGCCGGGGTCGTAGAGGTGGATGTTGCGCAGGCCGAACTTGCCGACCACCACCTGTATGTGTTTATTGGCGATTTCGCCTTTACGCGCGTTGACCACAACGGTGCGGTTGTGGCAGCCGTAGAGCTTGTCTCTCGGGTAGCCGTCTTCGAGGAAGGTGGAGATAACGCCGTCGAGCTGCCAGGGCGTTGTCGAGCAGGCGGGATAGAAATGATGCCAGCTGATGTTGATTTTCAGAGCGATTTCGCGGTCCCGCGGCAGAAAGCGCTGATAGCATGCGAGGCGCATCAGACGTCCGTAATCGGCGATGACGCTGCAAGGCGCGGTTTTCAGTACGGCAACGCGGGAGCGCTGCATAGTAACGACTCTTTAAGGCCTGCTCGGTCCCCCGGGAACGACCGGGTCCACGTGTTTGTTCTTTCTGACAGAGCAATCGGACGACCGCAGCCTTTGATGGCAGCATCGGCGGGTCGGGCCGGACGAGCCGCGCCAAATCCCGCCCCTTTATGTCAACTCACGCAGGGCGGCTGGCGGCGAACCAGCTGCTGCCCTGGCCTTGACCGATCAGCTTTTCGCGTCCTTTTGCGCAGAAATCTTCCGATCACGATCTGAGATGAGAAAAGGATCGAGCGTCAGCGGCAGTTCGAAAGGGACGGTCTGCGGGGGCTCGCAAACGCTGTCGCTGCACTGCTGAAAACGGAGATTCCCGCGCAGTATCAGCACGCCTTCCGGCAGCGGGAAGCGAAGCAGAAGTCTGCCGCGAACTTCGAAGGCACCGCTGTAGACCGGCAGGGTCTCGTTCAGCAGAGGGAAGGTAACGGTTTCCGGTTCGGGAAAGCTGAAATCCTGGTGCAGGACCTCCGGGCCTTCGAATGCGATGGAGACCTGCGTGTAGTTTTCCGGCGCGGGCGATCCATAGACGTGCCAGCCCGGCTGCAGCGTGAAGCGGGCGAAGAAGCTGACCTCCTGTCCCGCAAATGCGCGTGCCGAGGCAAGACCAATCCGCGCGTCGAGCGCGCCGCTTCGAAGCTCGGTTACCGGTGCGTCGGCGGCACGGTCGCCGAACTGTTCGAGGGCCACGGCGGATCCCGTCACGCGGTGCTGATAGTTGGGTACGAAGTATTTCTTCACTACGATTCCGTCCGGGGAGATCAGATACTCGACGGGATGCGGCACCCCGAAGGAGCGCAGTTCCGGCGCCATATTGAAATTGAAGATGCCGAAGCGCCGAATGACTTCGCTGCCGCTGTCGGAGAGCAGAGGGTAGCCGATCGAATACCTGCGCGCGAAGGCAGGAAGGATTTCCCGCGAGTCATAGCTGATGGCGGCGATCGTGACGCCGTTTTTTTCGAGCAGGGCGCGCGATTGTTCCAGCTCCACGAGCTGGGAGCGGCAGTACTGTCACCAGTCGGCGCTGCGATGGAAGACGAGAAACAAGCCAGCCGGGCCGGTCAGATTCCGCGCGGTTTCTGAGAGCTCCGCTCTGATCGGGGAGGGCGAATTCCGGAACGCGCTCACCGGGTTCGGGGCCGGTCGCGTAGCCGTCATTAGTGGCGGCGACATGACGGTCGCGCACCTCTTCCGGCACCGGCAGACCCGCGTCGCGCAGCCTGCGGAATTCACGCATCGCGGCCGTCTTCTCCGCCAGGTCATGAAAGGTGTATCGAGACACGGTGTAACTATCATCTCTCGCGGGCTTTGGGGCGCAGAGCGATATACTGCCTTACCGAGGTGCCAATGCGGGTCCTGTTTTGCGCCGTGCTGGCTTGTGCGGCGGGTATTCCGGTGCAGGCGCAGTGGCTGAATTATCCGACCGCCAACGTGCCGCGCACGAAAGACGGCAAACCGAATCTCGGGGCGGCGTGTCCACGCACCGCCGACGGCAAACCCGATCTTTCGGGCCTCTGGGTGATGGAAACCAAACGCGTAGGCAA
The DNA here is from genome assembly GCA_963832905.1 of Terriglobia bacterium. Taxonomy (GTDB): domain Bacteria; phylum Acidobacteriota; class Terriglobia; order Bryobacterales; family Bryobacteraceae; genus BOG-234. The sequence goes on from CAWHVO010000006.1 coordinate 331,110, forward strand.
TCCCGATTTTCCGGGCTGCGCGGCGGTTTCCGATGCGTTTATCAACATCGCGGGGGGAATCAAGGAAGGTCTGCCTTACCAGCCGTGGGCGGCGGAACTCGTGAAGACGCGGCGCACGGAACAGCGGGTAAATGATCCCATGTCGCGCTGCGCGCCGATCGGGCCGGTGAGGCTGCATACGTGGAACGGGCCGCGGAAGATGCTACAGACGCCCGGACTGCTCGTCATCCTGAATGAGCTCGATACCAGCTACCGGCAGATTTACACCGACGGGCGGCCGCTGCCGGTGGATCCGAATCCCTCGTGGAACGGGTATTCGAGCGGCAAATGGGAAGGCGACACGCTGGTGGTCGAGACGACTGGATTTCGCGACGGCATCTGGCTGGATGGCATAGGGAATCCGATGACAGATGCGGCGAAGATCACCGAGCGGTTCCGGCGGCCGGACTTCGGACACATGGAAATTGAGATCACCGTGGACGATCCGAAGGCTTATACGAAGCCGTGGACAGTGAAGCTGAATCAGGTGATCGCGCTGGATACGGACGTGCTGGATTTCGTGTGCGCGGATAACGAGAAAGACGTGCCGCATCTCAGAAAGTAAATGCGTCTTAACCGCGGAGACGCTGAGAACGCAGAGCAATGCAAAGTCAGAGGCGCCAGGGGGCGGTGTAGACGTTGAAACGGTCGCCGCGCAGAAAGCCGATCAGCGTCATGCCGAAGCGATGCGCGGTTTTCACGGCCAGACTCGATGGCGCGCCAACCGCCGCCAGCACCGGGATGCCCGCCATCACGGCTTTCTGCGCCAGTTCGAAGCTGGCGCGCCCGCTTACCAATAAGATGTGATTCGCCAGCGGCAGCCTGTTGTCGAGGAAGGCACGTCCGACGAGCTTGTCCACGGCGTTGTGCCTGCCGACATCTTCGCGTACCAGGATCAATTCGCCCGAAGCGCCGAACAGACCGCACCCGTGCAGGCCGCCCGTGCGGTCGAAGACCTGCTGCGCCTCGCGCAGTTTGTCCGGCAGGGTCGGGATGACCGAGACGTTAAAGCGCTGCGAATCGCGCGGCAGAATTTCGCACCCCGCAGCTTCAATCGATTCGATCGACGCCTTGCCACACACGCCGCAGCTCGAAGTCATGTAGAAATTGCGTTGCAGCGCGGAGTCGTCGAGGTCGACGCCGGGCGCGAGCGTCACGGTCGCCATATTGCGAATGCATGCAATTTTTGCGATCTGGCCGGGACGCAGAATGCCTTCGCTGAACAGGAATCCGGCGGCCAGTTCGGCGTCCTGGCCAGGAGTACGCATGGTGACGGAAATGTTCCGGTCGCCAATGCGGATCTGCAGCGGTTCTTCGACGGCAACGAGGTCCTGATCCTCGACTGGAGTCGATTCACCTGTCTGCCTGCGAACGGGAACGGAGAGAATGCTTCGGGTCGCCACGGTTAACCCCTATGATAAACTTGCCTTGAATAGTAGTGGATATAAGTGTCTTTTCATGAGTAACGTACAATCCTTCGATGCAGATCGGGCTCTTTCGCGTATCCGGGCATTCGAGAACATGGACGGAGCGCTGCTGCCGATATTGCATGCATTGCAGGAAGAGTTCGGCTACGTGGATGAAACCACGGTGCCGATGATCGCCGAAGCGCTCAACATCTCGAAGGCCGAAGTGCACGGCGTGATCAGTTTCTATCACGATTTCCGGAGTCTTCCACCGGGCCGTCATGAACTGCGTCTGTGCCGCGCCGAGGCCTGCCAGTCGATGGGTTGCGACAGGACGATCAGCCACGTCGAGCAGCGGCTGGGCGTTAAGCTTGGCGAGACAACCCCGGATGGCACGTTTACGCTGCGCGACGTATTCTGTCTCGGGCTGTGCGCGCAATCGCCGGCCGGGATGCTCGACGGTCAGCCGCACGGACGCGTCACCCCGCAGGTCGCCGACATGCTGATCGATAGTGCGCGGAGGCGGCAGTGAAGGTTTACGTTCCCGGCGACGCGGCGGCGCTCGCCATGGGCGCGGATGCGGTGGCGCGCGCGGTCGAAGTGCAGATTACCACAAGGAGAATTGACGCGCAGGTGGTGCGCAACGGATCGCGCGGATTGCTGTGGCTTGAACCGCTGGTCGAAGTGGAGACGCCCGAAGGGCGCGTGGCGTATGGACCGGTGACCGTGGAGTCGGTCGCGGATCTGTTTGAAGCAGGCTTCCATAAGGGCGGTGCTCACCCGCTGCGTCACGGGCCGACCGAAGAGATTCCTTATCTGAAGAAGCAGGAGCGCCTGACCTTCGCGCGCTGCGGCATCGTCGATCCGCTGTCGCTGGCCGATTACATCGCGCACGACGGCTATCGCGGCCTCGAAAAAGCTCTGAAGATGACCCCCGAGGCGATCGTCGAAGAGGTCGCCGGCTCCGGTCTGCGCGGCCGCGGCGGCGCGGGTTTTCCCACGGGCATCAAGTGGCGCACGGTTCTCAAAGAGCAGGCCTCGCAGAAGTACATCGTCTGCAATGCCGACGAGGGCGACAGCGGCACGTATGCCGACCGCATGATCCTCGAAGGCGATCCCTTCGTGCTGATCGAGGGCATGACGATCGCGGGCCTTGCGGTGGGTGCGACGAAAGGCTACATCTACATCCGCTCCGAATATCCGCATGCATTCCGCACCATGGGCCGCGCAATTGAAGTGGCGCGCGCGAAGGGCTATCTGGGCGCGAACATCGCGGGCAGCGGGAAGGCTTTCGATCTTGAAGTGCGGCTCGGTGCGGGCGCGTACATCTGCGGCGAAGAGACATCGCTGCTCGAAAGTCTGGAAGGCAAACGCGGCCAGATTCGTCCCAAGCCGCCGCTTCCGGCCATCGAAGGCCTGTTCGGCAAACCGACCGTGATGAACAATGTCATCTCGCTCGCCACGGTGCCGATCATTCTCGACAAGGGCGCGACGTTCTATCAGGATTTCGGCATGGGCCGTTCACGCGGCACGCTCACGATTCAGCTCGCCGGCAACATCAAATACGGCGGGCTGGTGGAAAAAGCATTCGGCCTTACGCTGCGCGAGGCGATCTATGATTTCGGCGGCGGTACCGCAACGGGGCGTCCGCTGCGCGCTGTGCAGGTAGGCGGACCGCTCGGCGCTTACTTCCCCGAATCGCTGCTCGACACGCCTCTCGATTACGAAGCGTTCGCGGCGAAGCGCGGTCTGGTGGGCCACGGCGGCATCGTTGTATTCGACGATACGGTCGACCTGGCGAAGCAGGCTCGTTTTTCGATGGAGTTCTGCGCCATCGAAAGCTGCGGCAAATGCACGCCGTGCCGCATTGGCTCGACGCGCGGCGTCGAAGTGATAGATCGCATCGTCGCGAACGAAGATCGCACGAAGAACCTTGAGGTTCTCGATGACCTCTGTGAACTCATGCTGGATGGATCGCTGTGCGCGCTGGGCGGCCTGACGCCGTATCCGGTGCTGAGCGCGGTCCAGTATTTCCCCGAAGACTTTCATAAACCCGCACCGGTGCCGCCGGGCGCGGCGGCACACGGATCAAACCAGGAGATTCAGCCATGGCGTTAATGCAGGAGATCGATTACGGCACACCGGCCAGCGTGGCAACCGCGCTGGTCAGCCTCGAAATCGACGGTAAGGCGGTCACAGTCCCAGCCGGGACGTCGGTGATGCGCGCGGCGGTTGAAGCCGGCGTGCAGGTGCCGAAGCTGTGCGCAACCGACAACGTCAAGTCATTCGGTTCGTGCCGGCTGTGTCTCGTTGAGATTGAAGGACGGCGCGGCACGCCGGCTTCCTGCACCACGCTGGCGGAGCCTGGCATGAAAGTGCGCACCTCCTCGCCGAAGCTGCATAAGCTGCGGCGCGGCGTGATGGAGCTCTACATCTCCGACCATCCGCTCGACTGCCTGACCTGCGCGGCCAACGGCAACTGCGAGTTGCAGGACATGGCGGGAGTGGTCGGCCTGCGCGAAGTGCGCTACGGCTACGAAGGCGCGAATCATTTTCAGGACAAGACGAAAGACACCAGCAACCCCTATTTCCAGTTCGAGCCGTCCAAGTGCATCGTCTGCTCGCGCTGTGTGCGCGCCTGCGAGGAAGTGCAGGGGACGTTCGCGCTGACGATCGACGGGCGGGGCTTCGCTTCCAAAGTCGCCGCAGCGGGCGGCGCGGATTTTCTGAGCTCGGAATGCGTGTCGTGCGGCGCCTGCGTACAGGCATGCCCGACCGCGACGCTGATCGAAAAATCAGTAGTCGAACTTGGGCAGGGCGAGCACAGCGTGGTGACCACCTGCGGTTACTGCGGCGTCGGCTGCAGCTTCAAGGCCGAAATGCAGGGCAACGAAGTTGTGCGGATGCTGCCGTACAAGGACGGCAAAGCGAACCACGGCCACTCCTGCGTGAAGGGCCGGTTCGCGTGGGGCTACACGACTCACAGGGACCGCATCACGAAGCCGATGATCCGCGCCAAGATCACCGATCCTTGGAAGGAAGTGAGCTGGGACGAAGCGATCCAGCACACGGCGAGCGAGTTCAAACGCATTCAGGCACAGTACGGGCGTGAGTCCATCGGCGGCATCGTCTCTTCGCGCTGCACGAACGAAGAGGGTTTCCTGGTGCAGAAGATGATCCGCGCGGCGTTCGGCAATAACAACACCGACACCTGCGCGCGCGTCTGCCATTCACCCACGGGGTACGGCCTCAGCAACACGTTCGGCACATCCGCCGGAACGCAGGATTTCGATTCGGTTGAGAAAGCCGACGTCATCGTCGTGATCGGCGCGAATCCGACCGATGCACATCCGGTGTTCGCCTCGCAGATGAAGGCGCGGCTGCGCGAAGGCGCGCGGCTTATTGTGGTCGATCCGCGGCGCATCGATCTGGTGAAGTCGGCGCATGTAAAGGCCGACTATCATCTGGCGCTGCGGCCGGGCACGAACGTCGCCATTATCAACGCGCTGGCGCACACCATCGTGACCGAAGGCCTCGCCAACGAGGAATTCGTCAAAGAACGCTGCGACACGGCGGAGTTCGAAAAGTGGCGCACGTTTATTTGCGAAGAACGCAACTCGCCGGAGGCGATGGAGCCTTTCACCGGGGTGCCCGCGGTGGATCTGCGCGGCGCGGCGCGGCTGTATGCGAAGGGTCCGAATTCGGCGATCTACTACGGTCTGGGCGTGACCGAGCACAGCCAGGGATCGACCATGGTGATCGGCATGGCGAATATCGCCATGCTGACCGGAAACCTGGGGCGCCGCGGCGTAGGCGTGAATCCGCTGCGCGGGCAGAACAACGTGCAGGGGTCGTGCGATATGGGTTCGTTCCCGCACGAATATTCGGGATACCGGCACGTGTCGGACCCGGCGGTGCGGAAGCTCTTTGAAGATGCCTGGGGCGTCGGGATGCAGGCCGAGCCCGGGCTGCGCATCTCGAACATGATCGATGCCGCGATCGAAGGCACATACAAGGGCATCTATATTCAGGGCGAGGACATCATCCAGTCCGATCCGAACACGAAGCACATGCAGAAAGGGCTGGAGTCGATGGAGTGCGTGGTGGTTCAGGACCTCTTTCTGAACGAAACCGCGAGCTACGCGCACGTGTTCCTGCCAGGATCGTCGTTCCTCGAAAAGAACGGCACATTTACGAATGCGGAGAGGCGTCTGAGTATGGTGCGCAAAGCGGTGCCGCCGCCGGCCGGGCTCGAGGACTGGGAAATCACGGTGAAGCTTTCGGAGGCCATGGGCTATCCGATGCACTACAGCCATCCGTCGGAAATCATGGATGAGATCGCGCGCCTGACGCCGACTTTCGCCGGTGTGAGCTACGAAAAAATCGAGGAGATGGGCAGCGTGCAATGGCCCTGCAACGACAATGCGCCCGAAGGTACGCCCATCATGCACATCGGCAAATTCGTGCGGGGCAAGGGCCGCTTCATGCTGACCGAGTTCGTGCCGACCGACGAGAAGGTCACGCGGAAGTTCCCGCTGATTCTGACCACGGGCCGAATCCTGACCCAGTACAACGTCGGTGCCCAGACCGCGCGCACGGAAAACAACGTGTGGCATCCGGAAGATATTCTGGAGATCCACGCGCAGGATGCGGAGGATCGCGGCGTCCGCGAAGGCGATCGGGTGACGCTGGTGAGCCGGGCGGGCGAAACGTCGCTGAAGGCGCACATCTCCGAGCGCATGCAGCCGGGCGTGGTTTATACGACGTTCCACCATCAGTTCACCGGCGCGAATGTGGTGACGACCGAGTTTTCCGACTGGGCGACCAGCTGCCCGGAGTACAAAGTCACCGCCGTGCAGGTAACGCCGGCGAAGCAGATTTCGGCGTGGCAAAAGCAGTATCTGGAAACGCGCCGGCAGACTACGCAGATCGAAGCCGAATCGGTAAGGTAGTCAGACAGGATCATGGAAGCGGAAAAAATGATTCACAACGCGAATCAGATCGCGTTGTTCTGGGCGTCTTACCCTCACGATGAAGCGCTGGCGGGCGTGCTGAGCCACCTGAAGCGATATTGGGAACCACGCATGCGGAGCCAGATCCGCGATTATGTAGCGCACGGCGGCGCGGGCCTCCATGCGCTCGCACTCGAAGCAGTCAGGCAGCTGGGCTGAGCTCGATGCGTTATGGCGCTGGTTCTGCGCGTTATGGCGCAGTTACACGCCTGCGGAGTCGGATGGAACCTTTCCTCTCTGCTGCGACAAATGGCCATTGGTTTGCGTACAGGGACACCACGCGATTCGCCCAGCGGGGAGGTGGCGGCAACGATGCATTTGCGCGACCTGAAGGGGCCATTCCATCTGAACGACGCCGCCATCGACCGGGAGGTCCAGCACCTTGCGGGAGTTTTCGTCCTGTCGAGGCCGGGTTTTGTCGACCTCGATTACGTGTTCACAGGCCGGTCGGACATTGACGTCAACAACCAGTTGCACGTTTACGTCGGCGACTACTGGTTCTTTAATTTTCGAGTCTGCGGCTCAGAACAGGATGCGTTTATGGCAGAGTGCGATTTGTGGCACGATCTGAAGCCGCTCGATAACCCCGCGCATCCGCCGCGACCGCCGAGAAGCGCCTGGAGATGCCCGAGATGCGAGCTATTCGGCTGAACTGCGCCGGAGCAGACGCAGGCAATCGCGCAACGCGCTGACGTAGCCGAAGTGCCAGTATGCGCGTTCGACCGTGCCCTCCTCCAGGTGCTTCTGAGATGCCTCACAGTAAGGCGCGTTTTCTCTGAGCCAGCGGCTCATTGCTTCGGCCCTCGTGGACAGAACTTCCACCTCGGCATCTTTGATGCAATAGTTCCCGGACATTGTGTGCCTCCACGGCGGGAGATCCGCAGTAGTGCCCGCGACGGGGCGTATCGGGAAACCAGATCGTCCGCGATCAGCTCGACTGTGGACTCCGTGACGAAACATACGGAGCACCTGGATGGCCGCGTTTCGGGCGCGGGCTTAGGGCCTGGATGCCGCAGAGGGGTCGCCCGTGGGCGGCGGTGCGTGGTCTTCGGACGCAGGCGGACCGAGAATCCCGCGGAAAACCGGCTTCAGGGCATCGGCCCACACCTGATAACCGGCGAGTGCGGGATGCAGCCTGTCCCGATTCATCATGCCTTCGTGCAGGTTGCCAGCAGAGTCGGCAAGCTGCCCGTTGACGCTGAGGAAACGGATGCGGCGGCCGTCGGCCATCTTCGCGAAATTTTCATTGATGCGGTCGATCTCCGGCATCACGGCCATGTTGTCGTTGCGCGGAAAGATGGCGGTGAGAACGATCGTGGCATCCGGTGCTTTTTCCTGAATCACGCGCAGCACGGCAGCCATGCCTTTCGTGAGGTTGCCGACGACCGCATCCGCACCCTCCGGCGGAACGCGGTTGCCGACGTTGTTCGTCCCCGCCAGCAGCACCACGATCTTCGGACGCACCCCGTCCAGCTCGCCGTTTTCGAGACGCCAGAGGATGTTTTCAACACGGTCGGCGCCCCAGCCGAAATCGGCGGCGTTCCAGCCGGAGAAATTCTGCCGCCAGTTTTCGAGCAGCGGCGGGTAATCGGTCGCGCCCCAGCGCCGCGTGATGGAATCGCCCTCGAAATAGATATCGATGCGCCCCTGCGTCTTCTTCGCCAGAAGCTGCTCGTGAGCGGTCTGCGAGTTCTTATCCGATCGCGCGAGCGGCACGTCGGCAGGAACCATCTGCGCTGATGCGATATTGCACGCCAGCAGCGCCAGGGCAAAACGCATCAGCGGGAAGCCGAAGTGGCGGCCGGCGCCGACCCGCGCTTCAGGTTTTTATCCGCCCAGGGGATGAAATATTTCCAGTTGGGTGCGTCGGTGTGTCCGCCGTCGTGCTGCCGCCACGCAAGCTGGCCGTCGAGCAGGCCGACATTCACCGCGCGGCATTTTCTCCGTGTGGTAATCGTCCGTGCGGCCGAGATCCTTCGCACCCAGCAGGCGGAACACGGGCTGCGCGGCGATCGCCGCCATGAAGCTGCCCTGATGGTCGAGCCACTTCGCGTCGCCTTTTTCCGGCACGCCGTAGCTGACAAACGTGAGCCGCGGGGCGCACAACGCGATCAGTTCGTGCGCGTCCACCGGAATGTCGCCGGCGTTCTTGCTGCCGAAGGTGGCTTCGGACGCGCCGTACTTAAGGAAGTTGCCGGCCATCCAGTGATACTCGCCGGTCGCGGTGAGGTTCTCGACGGCCTCGCCCCAGTTGCGGCGATGCAGCTTCGCGCCGCCTTCGCCCGAGGAGCCGATCAGCACGACCGCGAACCGCGTATCGAACGCCATGGTGATGAGCGCGGCTTTGCCATAGCGCGATACGCCTTCGATGCCGACCTGTTTCGCGTTCACGGCGGTGTCGGTTTCGAGATAATCGAGACCGCGCGACGCACCCCACGCCCACGCGCGCAGAGCGCCCCAGTCGTCGGGCTTGCGGGGCTGGCCTTTGTTCACGAGGCCGATGACGCCCTTGGTGAGTCCGGCGCCGTTGTCGGCCTGGACGCTGGTGGGGTTGATCGACGCGAAGCCCCAGCCGTCGGCGATGAGCTGCTCGGTGGCGGGGGGATCGGCGTTCGCAGGCGGCGCGGGTCTTGCGGGCGCAGGGCCGCGGGCAGCACCGGCACGGCCGGCGCGTCCTGGAAACACCGGCGCAGGAAACGCGACTTCGGGGATGCTGCGTCCGCCGAACATCATCATGACCGGCACAGGTCCCTTCGCATTGGCCGGCACCACCAGCGTCATCTGGATGTCGACCTTGATATCGGGATCGCCGGAGTTGTCGACGTGGCCAAGGAGCTGCTTGCCGATGACGGCATGGTCGCCCAGTTTCGCTTCGGCGGTCTTCGTAACCTCCCATGTGACTTTCGGAGCATTCTTCGGCACGCGGCCGAGCACTTCGCGATCGAAGTCTTCCACGATCTCGGGACGGCGCTGATTCCACCACATGGCAGGCGTGGTGACCTTCTTCCCGTTCTTCAGAGTCAGCGGATCGGGAAGGTTGGGGTACGGATTCGCCGTGGCCTCGTCGTAGTTGGCGTGATTGGGCGCGCTTTCGTTGCCGCTGGGGCCGGGACGGAGGGCCTTGATGCCGAGCTGGTCCATCATATTCTGGTGGTCCTGTGCGGAGGTCCAGTTGGTGGTGTCAACGGCGGTCTCGGCGGCGAGGGCGAGAGCGGCGAGAGCGGCGATCGGCAGGGCGCGGCGGAGATAGTTGAAGGAAATCATCCTTCAGAAATGATATATCGAAATGGGGGAGACCGCGGGGCTGGTCAATCGACGATGGCGCACATTGCACCTGCATTGATCCAGATATCGATTGTGTCCGCGGCGACCTTGACGTCGTTCGGCCGAGCGGCCCCGTCCACGCACTGGTTATACCGAACTACCTTTTCCGTCTTCAGGCCGAACATCCGCAGGAAGAAGCGGTCGAAAGCATCGCCTCTCTTCACGCTCATAGAGGCGGGTATAATCGTGTTGGCAAACAAGACGAAGTGGTATGTCAGGCCGGAGCCCGGGCGCAATCCGAGCGACTTCGCATTTTCGATCGCAGCCTCGCGAAGCAGGGGAGGCCCCGAGACCAGAGCGACCCCGTTCGAATCCACCCTAAGGCGCACATCACCCTGAACACCAGCGGCCTTCGCAAGCGCCGGATAAAAGACGCTCAGAATCTTCGGCCGCAGTTCTTCCTCGGACGTCTGCGCAAACGCCCCCTGAGCCAACAGGAACGCCGCCAAAGCTGCTTTCATTGGCTTCAGTCTACGCCTCGGTGGGCTTAAATCGCACGAAAATCGGACGGAGCTATTTCCGGCCAGGGTTTGGCGGGCAGGAAACGCGAAAGATGCTTTGGGTTTGTTGTTCGACGTGATCCTGGCTGCGCAGATTCTGACGCTGGGGGAGACGGATGTCGTGGTCGCGACAATCAAGAGCTGTTGAATCCGCAGTGGGCCTGCCGTCGCGGCGTGCTTGGGCCCACAGTTCCGCTGCCAGGCGAAGGGCATTGTCAGTGAACACGATATAACGGCCCGGCATACTGTTGACGAATGCTTCCAGCCGTTGAAGGCCTGTGGTTTTGTCGGCTCTCAGAAGTTCGCGCCTGATCTCGCAGTAGACGATCGCAGGAATCAGAATGCGCGCGCCTGCCCGAATACATTCCTGCAGCCAATCGGAGATTGCAAGCACTTCCTCAGTGCGTTGGGGTTGAGTCAGGAGACCGAGCGGACCTGAATCAAGTACGAGAATGTCGCTCACGGATACAAGAGCGATTCTCCTGAAGGCGCACGCGCCTCATTCATACTCTTCTTGAACTCCGCCAGACCGCATTCAGCTGCACGAACCTGCGCGGGATCAGTAGTGGCGTCATCCCGCTGCCAGGCTGTCAGAAGATCCAGAGTGGCCGTGTCAACGCGCCGATCGCGTGATCGTCTGCTCAGCGGAACCATGGCGTCATGTCGCGCCGTATCAGAAGGAGAAGGTCGCTTCGTATGCGTTTCCTGAATAAATGGTAGCAACTTCAGAGTCTGAAGCCGAATCCGAACGATATATCGAAATGCGGAGCGGGCGAAGAGCGCAGCGCGGCAAACGTCCTGCCTCATCCGGCGGAAGATCCGTAAGAGCTTCGCCGCACGAGAATGACTCCCGGTCACGGACGGAACCCAGAGTACTTCAGGGCATCGCACCCTGCTAAGATTGCCGCATGACGCCCTCGCCTGATGTGCGTTACCCGGTCGGACGCTTCGATTTCAAAGAACCTTACCGCACCGAAGACCGTCCCCTCTGGCTGATGCAGCTCACTGCGTCACCCGCCAATCTGCGCGAAGCCGTGGCCGGGCTTTCCGACTCGCAGCTCGATACGCCATACCGTCTCGGGGGCTGGACCGTGCGCCAGGTCGTCCACCATCTCGCTGATGCGCATATGAACTGGTACATCCGCCCTAAACTCGCCGTCACGGAAGACATGCCGATGACGAAACCCTACGCCGAGCAGCTCTGGGCCGAACTGGCCGATGCGCGCAGCTGCCCGGTCGAGCCGTCGCTGCAGATTTTCGAAGGCATCTGCGTGCGCTGGCGGCGCTTCTTCGATTCGCTCACGCCGGAGCAGTGGTCACGCCAGTTCGTGAACGCCGAGTGGGGCACGCTGAGCGTCGAAAATGTGCTGCGCGCGATGGCATGGCACGCCCGGCATCACACCGCCCACATTACCGAACTGCGGAAACGAATGAACTGGCTGGCAGGCTGCTAAAAAAGGCCACGGAGCCCGAAAATCGCAGGCGAAACCCCTGCGCCACCAGGCAAAACCAACAGCTTGCAGAGCATGGTGGGGCGGGCATTCAGCCGCCAAAGCCCTTTTCAGAAGCCTGCCAGAGGAATCCCGAAGAGCTTCAGCGATGGCCGACAGCGTGCCCCGCTGACCCAATGTGCGGCATCACGGTTACCGGGCGCGGCGCAAAAGTCGTACGCGAACCCGACGAAAGGCCGATGCCACCTGTGTACCCTGTGTATCCTGTGTACCCCGGGCGCGAGGTGAAGATCGACGAACTGTAACCGGTGCGCGGCGTGTACAGCGAGATCGAAGCCGGACGCCGGTACGCCGGGATCAGCAGCGTCGCCACGCTCGGATACAGCGCCAGACCGGGATAGCCGGGATAGCCTGGATAACCGGCATAGCCTGGATAAACCGGATAAACCGGATAAACCGGATAAGTCGGATAAACCGGATATGTCGGATAAGCAACCCCTGCTCCATATGTGCTCATTCCGCCGGGCGAAGGCGGCAGCGCAGCACCATAGCCGATAAAGGAGGCCAGATCGTCAGGCACAGCGGTACCATTGTCGAGCAGCGGATCGCTGATGGACTGCGAAGTGATTATATTGCTCGCGATCAGCGAGCCGCGCTCGTCCGACCAGATGTCGAGCAGGCCGTCCGTGCCCTGGGTGAAACGCTTCACCACGGTTGAGCCATCGAGCGGCATGAGCTGCGAGGCGAGCACCGTCACCGGATCGCCGGTCTTTGCTGTGTTGTTCTGGCCCGCATCGTTCCGTGAAACTTCGGCCTCGCCCTCTGAACACACGGAGCTGGGGCGGGTCGGCATCCATGCGATAGTTGCCCGGCTTCATCGGACGCACGGTCTCGCCTTTGAAAATGATCTTTACGAACGCGCCGGCCGGAGCCTGCGCGGAATCGAGAATGGCCGAACCGGAGAGAACCTCCACCTTCGTGTCGTCGATGTCGGTTGAGATCATGTGGATGCTGGTATCGGCGCCTATGCGCAGATAGGTGTCCGGGGTCAGCAGCACCTCGGCGCGCCCGCCTTCCGTCGCGAGCGTGGCGCCTTCCTGCATGCGCACGAAAATGCCGGGCTTGCGCTCCAGCGGCTGGCCGTCGAGGAAAACGACGCCTTCAAAGTAGTTGATGACACCCGAGCGCGCGGCAATCACCGACTGACCGGAGGCGTGGGGAAGCAGGGAGGAAACACCCGCGAGAACGACGAACGCGTAAAATTTACGCATCTGGAAACCTCTTTGTCAAGCATAATAGAAAAGGAGGCGGCGGAACAGAAGGAAATGGCGAGTTCGGCACATCACACGACCAGGAGACTGTTTCTGGAGAGCCTCGTTGCGGCGGGCGCACTGCGCGGAACCGCTCTGCGCGCACAGGCCGTGGTTTACCAGTGCCCGATGGATCCCGACATCCGGTCAAACAAAGAGGGAGTTTGTTCGCGCTGCGGCATGAAACTGCGGGCCGGCATCCCCGAGCCGGTCGAGTTTCCCATGGACCTGAAGGTCACGCCGCACGTACCGAAGCCGGGTGCAAAGACGGAGCTTGAGTTCACGGTGCGCGATCCGCAGAACGGGCGGCAGATCCAGCATTTCGAGATCGTCCACGAAAAGCTGTTTCACATGTTCGTGGTTGGCCGCGACATGAAATTTTTCGTGCACGATCATCCGGTATTTGGCGAAGACGCGAAATTCCGCTACGATATCGCGTTCCCGCAGCCGGGCCTGTACCGCGTGCTGGGGGATTTCTATCCGGAAGGCGCGACGCCCCAGCTGATCTCGAAAACCGTGATTGTGCCCGGGCACCCGGAGCTGGGCCCGCCCATGCTCACCCGCGACTACACAGCGAAGCAGACCGCAAAACTGAAGGTATCGCTGACCACCGATCCGCCGCAGCCCATCGCCGGGCAGAAGACGATGATGTTCTTCCATCTCGATCCGGCGGACGGCATCGAGAAATACATCGGCGCGTGGGGTCACATGCTGGCTGCAAGCGACGATCTCATCGACCTGATTCACACGCATCCGTTCATCGCCGACGGCGGCCCGGAGATGCAGTTCAATGTCTATTTCCCGCGCGAGACGATGTACCGGGTCTGGGTGCAGTTCCAGCGTAAGGGCATGGTGAATACCGCGCAGTTCGATATTCCGGTGCAGGAACTGCGTTAACCAGGCAAAGATCAACCGCGGGGACGCAGAGGGCGCGGAGAAAGCTATTTTTTTGCGTGCGAAGGCTTCCAGGGCACGAGTTCGACGCTCGCGTCCGCAGGCACGCCGCGGATAACCGTGCCGGACGGAAGCTCGAGCGGCGTCCGCAGCAGGAACGGATGCGCGAACATCTGTTTGTAATTGTGCAGCCAGAGCAGCGGTTCGACGGCGCCGTCGGGCGTTTCGGCCGTGATCTGGATCGACGCATTGTCGGGCACCGTCTTTGGCAATAAGCCATCGAGCCGGAACGAGTGCGTCAGTTTGAAGTCGCCGCTGACGGTGAGTTCTTTCGGCGAATGCGGGATCGCATCCTCGGGCGCGAACTTCGGCGGGGCCGGCAGATCCTTATCCTCGCCTTCCGGCGCGCCGCCTTCCTCCCAGTGAACGATCAGTTCGAGCTGTTCCTCGGTGAGTCCTTTATCGTTGCGGAAATCTCCGAAGCCTTTCACCGCACCCCAGGGCGGCATGCGGCGCTGCAGCACTTCCTCGCCGATGGCTTTGGCCCACGGCCGCGCGACCTTGTAAGTTTCGAGCGAGAATGCCGTACCGCCCTCGCGATGACACGACATGCAGTGCGCGTTGAACAGCCGGACGACCTCGCGGTCGAAGGTGACCTTCGTAGTGATGATGTCGTGGCCGTATGCCAGAGATGCAGCCGCGAGAATAAGGAAACAGCGCCGGATCATCGCGAAGTTAAATCGTATCGCAATGCATGTCAGTATGGGGGTTGTCCGCCATCTCCCTTCGTGATGTGACCAAAACGTACGAGGGCGGCGTTGAAGCGCTGCGCGGCGTTTCGCTCGATTGCGAGCCGGGGCATGTGACCGCGCTCCTCGGGCGCAGCGGGTGCGGCAAGACCACACTGCTCAATCTTTGCGGGGCGATGGACTTCCCGACGAGCGGCGAAGTGTCTGTTGCCGGCGCGGTGACCTCGAAGCTCGATGACGCGGGGCTGACGCGTCTGCGCCGCGAAAAAATCGGATTCGTCTTTCAGTTCTTTCAGCTGCTGCCATCGCTCACGGCGCTTGAAAACGTGGAACTGCCGCTCCTGCTCGCCGGCGCGAAGAAGACCGAAGCCACGGCGATGGAACGCCTCGCCTGGGTCGGGCTCGCCGAGAAGGCGCGGGCACTGCCGTATCAGCTTTCGGGCGGTCAGATGCAGCGCGTCGCGATTGCACGCGCGCTGGTGCACGATCCGGCGGTGCTGATTGCCGATGAACCGACGGGAAACCTCGACAACGCGAGCGGCGACGTCATCCTGAAGCTGATCCGGCGTGCGGCGGACGAACTTGGCGCGGCGGTGCTGATCGCCACGCACAGCTCCGAAGCGGCGGCGATTGCGGATGTTCGGGTGCGCATGGGGGACGGACGGATCGAAAGCGTTGAACTTCAATGAGTCTTTTTCGCCGTCTCATTCTGCGGCCGCTGCGGCGCGATCTGACGCGCACGCTTCTCACGCTGCTCTCGATCGCGCTCGGTGTCGCCGTGGTGATTGCCATCGAGCTTTCCGGCGACGCGGCCACGGGATCGTTCGCGTCGTCCATGACCACGCTGCTGGGCAAAGTGGACTACGAGATCACGGCCAACGGCGGCGTCGATGAAGCGTACATTGGAAAGCTCGCGTCGCTGCCGGTCAATGCGCGTTTCTCACCGTTGATCGAACAGCCCGTTGTCATCGACGGCCGCGGCTCGACAACGGTGTACGGAATCGATTTCATCGCGAACGCAGCGGGCGGAGGCGAGACGTTTGAACCGGAGAAATTCGAAGACTTCGCGATCGTGTCGAACGATCTCGCCGAGCGCCTGCGTCTCAAACCCGGCGACCGGATCCGGCTGAAAGGCCGCGATCAATCGGTCGATTTCACCATCCGCTCGATTGCAGAGAAACAGAACACCGAGTGGGTCGCAGTCGATATCGCGGCGGCGCAGCGGCTGCTCGATATGTTCGGGAAGCTCGACCGCATCGAGGTCTTTCTCGCGCCCGGCGAAAACGCAGCGAACGTGGGACGGCAAATCAAGGCCACGATCCCCGCGTCCTGGGATATCGAGACGCCCGGCGCGCGCAGCGAAGAGAACCGCCGCATGCTGCGCGCGTTCAAATGGAATCTCCGCATCCTGAGTTACATTTCGCTGCTGGTCGGCGCGTTCCTCATTTACAACACGATTGCGGTAAGCGTGGTGCGCAGGCGAACCGAGATCGGCGTTCTGCGCGCGCTGGGCACGAGTTCGCGGGGCGTGCTGCTCATCTTCCTCGGCGAAGCAGCCATGCTGGGTCTCGCCGGATCGGCGCTCGGTATCCTGCTCGGGCGCGGTCTCGCCGCCGCGCTGCTGGGGATGATCTCCGACACCGTGAATGCGCTGTTCACCACCAGCGCGCCGGGGGCGATCGCGTTATCGCCGGTTTCGGTTGCCGGCGCACTCGTTACCGGAACAGGCGTGGCGCTGCTCTCCGCGCTGATTCCCGCGCGTGAGGCGGCCCGCGTGGCGCCTGCCGAGGCTATGCGGCGGTCGATCGTTGAACACCAGACACGACTGCACGTGCGCCGGGATCTGCTCATCGCGGCTGTGACCGCAGTCGTGGCTGCGGTGCTGTGTACCTTCGGACCGATCGACGGACGCCCCGTGCTGGGTTACGCCGCGACACTGTTCGCAGTCGGCGCCGCAGCCATGGTCTCGCCCGCATTCGTCACCGGCGTCACGGCTTTGCTGCGCGGCGTGCTGCGGCGCATGGCGGGCGCGGAAGGGCTCATCGCGGGACGCAGCCTGGTGGCGTCGCTGGCGCGCACATCGGTCATCGTCACGGCGCTTGCCACCGCCATTTCGATGATGGTCAGTGTCGGCGTCATGGTGGGAAGTTTCCGCGAAACCGTGCAGGTGTGGCTCGACAACCAGCTGCGCGCCGACATTTTTCTGCGCGCGGCGGGGCCCGCAACCGCTGGAATCAATCCGCCTATTGCATCGGCCGTGCCGGGCATCGTGGCGTCAACGCCGGGCGTCGCCGAGGCGGATACTCTGCGTGCGTTCGAATTCCGCTATGAAGGAACGCGCGCCACGTTCGCGGCCACGAACATTGACGGCGTGCGGCGGCATCGGGCGCTGCGCTTTCTCTCCGGCACGTTTCCGAAGCTGAATCAGGCGATGATCACCGAACCGTTTTCGGAGAAACATCACCTTCACACCGGAGATATGCTGCGCATCCCGCTGGGCGACCACGTGGCGACCGTCACGGTTTCGGGTGTCTATTACGATTACTCGAGCGATCGCGGCACCGTTCTGGTCAACGCGCCCACGTTGCTCGCATATCTGCCCGCGCAGCCCGTCACGAATATCGCGGTTTATGTGCAGCCTGGGGCCGATGCCGCCAAAGTGCGGCGCGATCTCGAAGACCGCCTGGGCGATTATCCGCTGATGATTGCGCCGAACGCAGAACTGCGCCGCGGTGCGGTGGAAGTGTTCGATCGCACGTTTGCCGTGACGTACGCGCTCGAAGCCGTCGCGATCGTCGTCGCCATGCTGGGTGCGGCGAATTCGCTGCTGGCGCTGGTGCTGGACCGCCGCCGCGAAATCGGCATCATTCGCTATCTCGGGGCCGCCACTGCGCAGGTGCGGCGTATGATCCTGGTCGAGGCCGGCCTGCTGGGATTACTCGCCGGAATACTCGGCCTCGTGCTCGGCATGGCGCTTTCGCTCGTGCTCATCTACGTGATCAACAAGCAGAGCTTCGGCTGGACGATTCAGTTTCATCCGCCGGTTCTGCTGCTCTCCGGCGCATGGCTGCTGATCTGGGCGGTCACCACGCTGGCCGGCGTTTTTCCCGCGCGGTTTGCAGCCCGGTTACAGCCCGCCGACGTGGTGCACGAGGAGTAGGGCTCCGGAGGGAAAAGCCCGGTACGCGAATATGCGGAGGAGCGCGGTTCGATGGCAGAAGTCTGGAGATGTACAGCGCCACTATGGCAGATTTGGCCGGCCAAATCTCCCGATATTTCGATCGGCGTCTCATCGACAACACGGGGCTCACAGGGGTGTTTGACATCCACATGGATCTCGTTCCTGAAGACTCGCCGTCTCCCGAGCCCGCCGATGCCGCCCCGCCGCCCGCAGGCGACCCGATGGCCGACCTGAGGGCGATGATCCGCGGGCAGCAGCAGAGATATGGAGGCGTGATCGTTCCCGCCTTACAGAAGCAACTCGGACTCAAAGTGGAATCGGGCAAGGGACCTGGCGATACGCTGGTCATCGATTCTATAGAAAGGCCGTCTCCGAACTGATCTGCCGCACGTAGTAGAAAGGGAGCATGGGGAAGCAGACAGCCGCCGTGGTTTACCTGCTCGCGATGGTAGCCGTCGTGGTCGGCGTGGACGTCCTGTTCTTCAGGAACCGGTTCTGGCCGCGGCTGATGGTGAACGTCGGAATCGTCCTGGTGTTCGTGGCGTTCTATTTCAGATTCCTGAAGCGTCCATAGAGGTTGATAGAGGTTCGGCTGGACGATCACGGGGCTCGTGCACGGAGAATAACTCTCCAGGAGTAACGCGGTAAAGTGTTCCTGCGCAATGCGTCACGCTCCGCGCCGGGTAGAACCCGGCGGCAGGGCCGCGGCCCCGCCCCACAAAAGAGTGTGCGTTCGATAATAGAAGTTCCCCCTCATGAGTGAGAACACCCGCAACATCGCCATCATTGCGCACGTCGACCACGGCAAGACCACGCTCGTGGACGCCATGCTTCGCCAAAGTGGCATTTTCGGCGCGCACGAAGCAGTCGCCGAGCGCGTCATGGATTCCAACGACCTCGAACGCGAGCGCGGCATCACCATTCTCGCCAAGATTACCGGCGTGCGTTTCCACGGCACCAAAATCAATATCGTCGACACGCCCGGCCACAGCGATTTCGGCGGCGAAGTCGAGCGCGCCCTCAAAATCGTCGACGGCGTGATGCTGCTTGTCGACGCCAGCGAAGGTCCGCTGCCGCAGACGCGTTACGTGCTGATGAAAGCGCTTGAAGCGAAGCTCAAGCCGATCGTCGTCATCAACAAGATCGACCGCCCCGACGCCCGCGCGCAGGAAGTGCTCAACGAGATCTACGACCTGTTCATCGATCTCGACGCGCACGAAGATCAGCTGGACTTTCCGGTGCTCTATTCGAATGCGAAGCTTGGCATCGCGAAGACGTCGCTCGAAGACACCTCCGAGGATCTGCGGCCGCTTTTCGAAGCGATTATCGCGAACATTCCGCCGCCCGCCGGTGATCCCGATGCGGTTCTGCAGTCGCTTGTCGCGAATCTGGATTACAGCGACTATCTCGGCCGCCTCGCCATCGGCCGCGTGTTCCAGGGTACGCTGCGGCACGGCGATGAAGTCGCCATCTGTCATCTCGACGGCAGAATCCAGAAGACGAAAATCACCAAGCTCTATTCGTTCGAAGGGCTGAAGCGCGTGGATGAAACCATCGCGCGCCCCGGCGATCTGATGGCGATTGCGGGCGTCGAAGGCATCACCATCGGCGAGACCATCACCAGCGCGGAAACGCCCGCGCCGATGCCTCCGATTCAGATCGACAAACCGACCATCGGCATGACGTTTACGGTGAATACGTCGCCTTTCGCCGGCCGGGAAGGACAGTTCGTCACGTCGCGCAATCTGAGAGAACGCCTCGAAAAAGAACTGCTGACCAACGTTTCGATCCGCGTGGAATCGTTGACACCCGAGACTTTCAAGGTGATGGGCCGCGGCGAACTGCAGCTCGCCATTCTGATCGAAATGATGCGCCGCGAGGGCTACGAGCTCGCCGTCGGCAAGCCGGAGATCCTCACGAAGACCGTCGATGGCAAGGTGATGGAGCCGGTCGAAATGCTGGTGATCGATTGCCCCGAAGCTTACATCGGCGTGGTGATCGAGAAGCTCGGAAGCCGCAAGGGCAAGATGATCAAGATGATCAATCACGGCTCCGGCCGCGTACGCCTCGAGTTCCACATTCCGTCGCGCGGCCTGATCGGACTGCGCGGCGAAATCCTCACCGACACGCGCGGCACCGCGATTCTGAACTCGCTCTTCCACGGCTACATCGAATGGCAGGGCGACATCCCGATGCGGCCGACCGGTTCGCTGGTGGCGGACCGTGCCGGGAAAACCACCGGCAACGCGATCTTCAATCTGCAGGAGCGCGGCGAGATTTTCGTCAGTCCCGGCACCGAGGTTTATGAAGGCATGATCGTCGGCGAGAACGCGAAAACGGCCGATCTCGACGTCAACATCGTCAAGGAAAAGAAGCTCACCAACATGCGCGCATCGACCGCCGATGAAGCGATCCGGCTGGTGCCGCCGCGCCTGCTGAATCTCGAACAGGCCATCGAATTCGTGCGCGAAGACGAGATGGTGGAAGTAACCCCGCAGTCGATCCGGCTTCGCAAGAAGATTCTGAAGGCGAATCAACGGTAAGGACGCCAGGCCAGGCGGGTAAACAACCCGCCTGCAAGTTGACAACTCGCCCCACAGTGGGACAGGCCTCAGTGGCCGGCGGGCGCCGAACCACTCGGCCTGAATTTGCGGATCGCCAGGACCAGCGGAATCATGGCCAGCGTGACCCAACCGATCACGCGGAAGCAGTCCATGAACGCGAGGAACATGCTCTGTCCTTCGATCTGGCGATAAAGGACCCCCAGGCTGCCGATAGCCGCATCCGCGCTGGTGAAACCGTGCTGCATCAGATAATTTGTCAGCGCGTGTCCGGCCTGCTGCAGCGCCTGCGAGCCGGAGTCGAGATGCGAGACCAGATTCGACTGGTGGAAACTCTGCCGCCGCACGGTCTCCGTCGTCACAAACGCGATGCCAAAACTGCCGCCCCAGTTGCGCAGAAGATTGGTGAGGCTGGATGCCTTGTTGTTCTGATCGGGACCCAGCTGCGAATACGCGATGAGGTTCACCGGAACGAGGAAAAGTCCGTAGCCGACCCCCTGCAGCACGCGCTCCCAGCGGTAGTGCGCCGCGTTCGTATCCAGGTTCATCGAGCTGTAGACGAACATCGAGAGCGCGATAACCGAGATGCTGGCAAACACCATCACCTTGGCCGAAACCATCCGCCGCTGCAGCAACTGCGCGGAAATCGGCGCCAGAATTGTGATCGCGAAAGCACCGGGGCCGAGGATCAGCCCTGCATCGATCGCGCGGTATCCGTACAGCGACTGCAGCATCTGCGGGATCAGCGTGGTCGTGCCGAACAGTCCCACGCCGAATACGAACAGAAGAACGCCTGCGATCGCAAAATTGCGGGTGCCGAGCAGACGGAAGTCCACGATCGGGTCCTTCACGTAGAGCTCCCAGACAATCGTCCCGATCCATCCGAACACCGCGAGCGCGATCATCGTCGTGATGAAGCGGTCGTTGAACCAGTCGTCGATCTGGCCGCGGTCGAGCGCGATTTCAAGCGCCGCGGAAGCGATGGCGATCAGCGCGATGCCGATGCCGTCGATCGACAGCCCCCTGGCTTTCGCCGCCGCGCGCTCTGCTGTCAGTTCCGCGGAATCTTTGATCAGTTTGTTCGAAAGGTAGAGCGAAAGAAGGCCGACCGGCACGTTGATGAAGAAGATCCAGCGCCAGCTATAGTTGTCCGTAATCCAGCCGCCCAGCACCGGTCCTACGGCGGGCGCGGTCACGATCACGACGGTATACAGCGCGAACGCCGCGGCGCGCTTTGCCGGCGGCAGCGTATCTACAGAATTGCCTGCGCCACCGGTGCGAGGCCGCCTCCGCCGACGCCCTGCACGATGCGCGCGATCAGCATGAAATTGAGCGTTGGGGCCACGCCGCAGAAGAATGACGACGCCGTGAACATCGCCACGCTCAGCAGGTAATAAACCTTCCGGCCCATCGCCTGGCTCAGCCATGCGCTCATCGGCAGCACGACCGCGTTCGCCACCAGATAAGTCGTCAGTATCCACGTCACTTCGTCGTAGCTGCGTCCGAGTCCGCCGCCGATGTAGGGCAGCGCCACGTTTGCGATCGACGTGTCCAGCAGTTCCATGAACGCGGCGATCGTGACGGTGATCGCGATGAACCATGGGTTGATCTGAGGCGGGTTGATCGGACCTTTCGTCTGCATGGCGTCCTCCTCAATTGACCCGGACCTTCGCTTCGACCGACATACCCGGCCGCAGATTGTGCTCCGGATCCTGGTCCTTGCCGATGTGCACGCGAACCGGGAAGCGCTGCACGATCTTCACGTAGTTCCCGGTGGCGTTTTCTGGCGGAAAAAGGCTGAACAGGGGACCCGAGGCGCCCGCCATGTCTTCGACGACGCCGTGGTAGTCGCGATCGAAGGAATCGACGTGAATCGTGACCGCCTGACCGGCGCGCATGTGGCGCAGCTGCGTCCCTTTGAAATTCGCCGTGATCCAGATGTCGTCGACCGGCACAACGGTCAGCAGTGTCTGGCCAGGCTGCACGCGATGGCCGAGTTCCACGGTCTTGTGCCCGACCACTCCGCTGACCGGTGCGTAGACTTTCGTGTAGCTGAGATTCAGTTCCGCGGTGTGCACCTCGGCCAGTGCCTGATCGATGGCCGCCTGGGCCGATTCGCTGTTGGCGCGCGCGTTCTGCAGTTGCTGCGGGGCGGTACGCGCACCGGCGATCTGCGCCTCGCGCTGCACCACTAGGCTGCGCGCCTGCGCGATCTTCCGTTCGTCCGCCGCGATTGCAGCGCGGTCGGTCTCGACGGTCTGCGCGGCCGAGATCGATTCTGTCTCGCGCGAATCGTAGGCCGAACGGGAAATCTCGCGCTTCTCGACCAGCGCCTGATAACGTACGCGGTCGCGTTCGGCGCGTCCGGCTACGGCTTCATCCTGCTCCAGACGATGCTGCGCGCCGAGCATATCCGCCTGCGCCGTTTCGACGGCCGCGAGCGCCTCCTGCTGAGCCGCTTCGGCTGCGCGCAGCTGATTGAAGGCCGCAGCATCGGTAATCGGCACTTCAAGCTGCGCCCCGCGGGCCTGCGCCTGACGCAGCTTCAGATTGGCCCTGGCACGCTCCAGCGCCACTTCGAAATCGCGCGGATCGAGCTGCAGCAAAGGATCGCCGGCATTCACAGTGTGGTCGTTTTCCGCATTCGGGTTCACCCACACCACGGTGCCTTCGATGCGCGTGCTGAGTTCGGCGAAGTGACCGTCAACCTGCGCGTCATCGGTGGATTCATAGTGCCGCGCGTCGAGCCAGAACATCGTTCCCGCGGCGATCGCAGCCACGAGGACCGTCCCGGCGATGCCGCGTGCCAGCCATTTCGGACGCAGCGTCGTTTCTGTTTCCTGCGCGGTTTCTGTTTCCTTCGCGCCCGTCATTACTTCGGGTGTCTCGTCGAGTTCGGTGGTTGTCGTAGTGGTCGGCATTGGAGGTCTCCTCTCGTTCAGAAATTCCAGAAATTCGCTTACTCGCCAAAGAAAGCGGCCAGCCGGCTCTCGGCGGAACCGAGCGCGCGCGCCAGCGAAATTTTTGCGACGTTGAAAGAAAACAGGCTCGAAATGTAGTTCTCTTCGGCGGTCACAATCGCCTCCCGCGCCTGTACCACTTCCAGATAATTCGTGACGCCGTTCCGGTAGCGGTCTTCCGACTGTTCGGCCGCGCGCTCGGCAAGAGCCTTGTTGCCCTCCGCGACTTTGACCGCCGTTTCGGAAGCCTGCGCATCGAGCCGCGCCACGCGCACGTCGTAGGCGACGCGGCCCTCAAGGTCGCGAGACTCCGCTTCGCGCTGGGCGAGTCTGGCTTCGGCCTCGCGAACGTCGGCGCGGATGCGTCCGCCGGTGAACAGCGGAACCGAAACGTCCGCGCTGACGGAGTAAACCTGGCTGTAGTTGCCCGGATTCACGCCGCCTGCGCCGTAGCTCGCATCGAGCGAAACGGACGGCAGATGCTGATCGCGGGCCGTCCGCACATCCTTCTCGGCGGCCGCAACCGACTGCTGCGCGCTCTTCAGATCGAACCGGTTCTGCACCGGATTCTGCTCAGGCAGCGGCGTGAAGCTGTACTCGTGCGCCGGCGTCCACTGCTGCTCAAGCGGGACGCCGGTGATGCGGTCGAGCGTCAGCTTGTCTTTTTCGAGATCGTTCTTCGCGTCGGTGACGCGCTGGCGGGCGGCGCGAAGTTCGACCGAAGCCCGCAGGCTGTCGATCTCCGGCGCTGTTTCCGCGTTGAATTCGTCTCTGACCTGGGAGTCGAGCTCCTGGGCGGAGGCGAGCGCGGCCTTTGCCGTCGCCAGCCGCGCCTGGCTGGCCACTACCTGGAAGTACGCCGTGCCGACCGCATAAACCACGACATCCCGCGCGTCTCTTGTGCTGAGTGCCGAGGCAGCTTCCGCCGCTTTACGCGCCTGATACTGCGCACGCAGCGATGCATCGAACACGGGGTACTGCAACTCGACGCGGCTTTCCGAATAACCGAATCCGCCGGTAGTGGCGGGATGCCTGAATGCGGCCTGCGCGGGTAGTTTGATTCCGATTTCCGAAAGGCTGATCTGCTGGAAACTCTGCTGCGCGCGGCCCGTGATCTGCGGCAGCAGCGCCGCAAACGCGCGCGCGCGTTCGGCTTTCACGCCCGCGTCGGTCTGCTGATTTTCGATCAGCCCCAGATTGAAGCTCAGACCGCGCCCAATGGCGTCCCCGAGCGTCAGCTTGATTTCGCCCGGCACCAGCCTGCCGCCCGGCACGCTGCCGAGATAAGGATTCAGGGACTGCGTCGCCAGCGCGCTGGGGTTGGTGCTGCCGGCTGCCGGATTGATCGGCCGCGGCGTGTCGATCGAGTAGCTCAGAGGATCGGGGCTGCTTTGCCCCAGCCCCGCCACGGCGCTGGCGGCTGTCAGCATAAACAGTGATATCGTGCGATTCATTTCATGCCTCCTTAACAGCGTTTTGACTGGCGACTGGCCAGTCGCGGGCGATGCTGCCGATGAGGTCGCACGTGATGATTCCGGAACCCACCAGTTGCGTGCTGCCGACACAACGCACAAGGGCGAGCAGATATTCACCGGCTTTATCCACGCGGCCGACGGCGCTCAGATCGATCGACAGCGCGCGAAAGCCGCGAGTGGGCAGAGCCGCGCGCCATGCGTCGAACAGCTCGCTGACCCAGATCCCGGTCAGTTCACCCTCAAGTTTCAGCGTGACCTTTTGGGTTTCTGCCTCGGTTGTAATGCGTAGCATGCCCCGGAAATGGCAATCGGCGCGCCAATATCTACCGCATTGTAGATTAAGGAGTTATGTCGGTTTCATGGGAGGGGTGGCAACGATTTCACTGGCCACGGGCTGCCACGTGGCAACCGGTTGCCACCTGTGGCGAGATGAGGGCAGCGTAGCACGGGGGGCGTGATTTGATCGTAAGCTGAAATCACGTGTCATGAGTCGGAACTTGACGCACAACTGGCGGATTCTTGTCCTGGGGCTCCTCAGCCCTGCTCTGCCCCACATTGCTGCGCAAATGAATATGGGCTCCCACGTGATGGAAATGCAGGATGAGATTCCGCCCGGGAAACTGCCTCCGCCCGTCCACATGACCGGGATCGGCAACGCCCATCTGCAGATCACCGCGGCGCCGGAAGCGCAGATATGGTTCGACCAGGGGCTGAATCTGCTCCACGATTTCTGGGACTATGAATCGGCTCGCGCATTCGAGCAGGGCGTGCGGGTCGACCCCAATTGCGCGATGTGCTTCTGGGGCCTATATCAGGCGGAGTCCTTTTATCACAGCACCGCCCAGGGACTCGCAGGCGATGCGCTCC
Source organism: Terriglobia bacterium (assembly GCA_963832905.1). Taxonomy (GTDB): domain Bacteria; phylum Acidobacteriota; class Terriglobia; order Bryobacterales; family Bryobacteraceae; genus BOG-234. Next base: position 356,839 of record CAWHVO010000006.1, read on the forward strand.
ATAAGGCCGACGCGCTGAAGGAGCATGTCACCGCGCGCGAGCAGCTCTACATTGAAGCTGCCGTGGCTCATGACAAGGCGATGCGTGACCCGAATCTTGGCCCGATGAAGGACGACTCGCGGCACTTGCTGGAAAAACTTGTCAAAGATGATCCGCGGGACGTGCAGGCCAGAATCTTCCTTGCTAATGCCGGCGGGGAGAACGAACTCGCGGTGCTGGAAGGAGTGCTGAAGGACCACCCGGACGATTCGGCAGCCAATCATTACTACATACACGCGCTCGAGTCGTGGAACCCGGAGAAAGCGCTCCGCAGCGCAGAACTACTGGGCAGACTGGCTCCCGGCTCCGGTCACATGGTCCACATGCCCGGCCACATATTCTTTCGGGTCGGCGATTACGCCAGTGCCGAAAAGGCTTTCGCTGGCTCGCTTGCAGTCGACGAGCGCTACATGCGCGAGCAGCACGTGGACCCCGACAATGACTGGAATTACGTTCACAACCTGATGTATTTCGTGGCGGATTTGCTCGAAGAAGGCAAATTCAACGAGGCTACGCGCATTTCGACTAAGATCAGCGGGGCGCGCGGGAAGCTGGAGACCACGCTCTACATCAACTTGGCGCGCGATTCCATATCGCGCCTCGATCCGCAGCTGCCGGTAGCGCTGCGCACGGCCGATTTCCCGCGCGTGCAGACACTGCTGAAGACGAGCACAGTTCGGCCTGGAATGCCGAACCTTGAGTTCCTTCGCCGTTCTCTGGCGGATTTCGCGTCCGGCATGAATTCCGTCAATCACGGTAATCGCGCAGCCGCTGAGCGGATGTCGGAACGGCTCGACGCCGAACTGTACAGGATGTCTCAGGCGCATAAGCAATCGTCATTTATGCCGGCAATGCCGCCGAGGGCAGCCGCGGCGCCCAATGAGCCACCGAAGCTTGCCGTGATGCCGGACGCTCTTCTCGACCCGTTGCTCAGTACCCTTTCGGTCATGTCCCTCGAACTGCGCGGATCCGTTTCCGCCGCGCGGGGGAACATCGACGAAGCCAAAGCGCTGTTTACCCGCGCAGCTGCGGAAGAGAAGGCACTGGGATATCGCGAGCCGCCAAACTACATCCGGCCAGTGGGGGAGACCGAAGGCGCTGCGATGCTCCGTGCCCGCAGATGGAGCGATGCAAAAGCGGCTTTCGAAAAGGCACTGGCGGAGCGCCCGCATTCCGGATTCGCGCTGTACGGCATCGCGGCAGCAAATGAACAGCTCGGCGATAGCCAGGTTGCATCAAAGACCTACGCCGATTTTCTAACGGCCTGGAAGGACGCAGACGCCGGCCTTCCGCAAATCGCGCGTGCTCGCGCGTATCTCAAGGCACACCCGGCGTAGCGCTCGGCCTTATCTCGCCGGCGTCGCGCGCTCGATGCCGAGCTTCTTCATGCGAAAGCGCAGTGTCGAGCGATTCATCCCCAGGCGCGCAGCCGCACCGTTCGCGCCCGCCAGTACCCAGTCGGTTTCTTTGAGCACCGCAAGGATGTGGGCGCGATCCGCGTCCGCCAGCGTCTTCTGCGTTTCAGGCTCCGGAGCCGCAGCCGTGCGTCCCTTCAATTCCTCGACAGGAACGCGCAGCACAGATCCGGGCGAAAGAATGACCGCGCGTTCGATCAGGTTCTGCAGCTCGCGAATGTTGCCGGGCCAGGGATAGCGTTTGAGCGCGCTCATGCTCTCCGCGGGAATGGTGTCGATCCCGCGGTTCATCTGGCGCGCGAACTGCTGCACGAAGTGCCGCACCAGCAGAGGAATGTCTTCCGCTCTCTCCCGAAGCGGCGGCACATGAACGGGGAAGACGTTGAGCCTGTAATAAAGGTCGGCGCGAAATGCCTGCTTTTCGACCATGGCGCCGAGATCGCGGTTCGTCGCCGCGATCAGGCGGGCATCGGTGCGCAGCGTTCGCGAACTGCCCAGCCGCTCGAATTCGCGCTCCTGCAGAACGCGCAGCAGCTTCGGCTGCAGTTCCAGCGGAATCTCGCCAATCTCGTCGAGGAAAATCGTGCCGCGATTGGCCAGCTCGAAACGGCCGATACGCTGCGCCACGGCCCCGGTGAACGCGTTTCTCTCGTGGCCGAAAAGCTCGCTCTCCAGCAGGCCAGTCGGAATCGCGGCGCAGTTCAACTTCACAAACGTTCCTGCGCGGCGCCCGCTGAGATCGTGAATGGCGCGTGCGACGAGCTCCTTGCCGCTTCCCGTCTCGCCGTAGATAAGAACTCCGGAATCGGTCGGCGCGACGGTCTCGACCTGCTTCAGAACACGCCGCAGCGCAAGGCTGTTGCCGACGATTTCGGTGAAGTTCATCTCGCCGCGGATTTCGTCTTCGAGATAAAGCTTCTCCTGCGCCAGCTGATCCTTCAGCTCCGAAATCTTCTGGTACGCCATCGCATTGTCCAGCGCGATGGCGACCTGCGACGCGACGGCATCCAGCGTTTCCCCGATGGCTTCGCTGAAACGTCCGCGTTCGCGCCAGCCTGCGCTCATCACGCCGAGGGCGCGGTCCTGATGGACCAGCGGGCAGAAACAGCCTTCCGCAATGCCTTCCGCGGCGACGCGGGCCCGGATGATCGGGTCGAGGTCGTTGAGATCGGTCACAAGGCGCCGTTTGCGGCTGCGGAACACCGCTCCGACGACGGATCCTTCAATCGGCACACGCGCGCCTTCCCGAAACGCGCCGCGGCTTTCAGGAAAATCCATTGCCAGAATGGACATCTGTCCTGCTTCGAAGTCCGGGATCGAGACGACCACGAAATCGCACCCCAGCGTCTGCCTCAGGACCTGCGCGATTGAGCGGAGCAGCGCCTGCAGCTCGAGATTGGCGGCGATCGCGTTGTTGATGGTCAGAACCAGTTCCGCGCGCGCCAGCCGTAGGGCAGACTCCTGAAACACGAGGACCGCCGATATCTGCTCCGCGATCAGCGCCAGAATCTGCCGTTCATCATTACTGAAAGGACGCGCCGGATCACGGTAGGCAGTCAATACTCCCGATGCGAGCGGAATGCGGGAAACGCCCGGCCCGTCGGGTCCGGCTGCGGAATCTATCGAGATGCTGTCAACCGCGACCAGCGTCCCGACGAGATCGGGCAACAGACTGGCGATCTCGTCGCGGCTGGCGGTCGCGCGCAGCGTGCGCGAGGCAGCAAGTAGGGCGTCGGCCGGCAGTTGAGACAAGCATCCGTATTTTAGCGGTTTGGCATCCGGAAGCGTTTTATCGCGGGGTGGGATGCCATCCTGCAGGCGGGTTGGTTACCCGCCTCGTCTGTTGCGCGCGAGAGGCGAGGGCGATTGGCAATCGCCCTGCAAGTTGACAACTCGCCCCACACGGTCATGCGATTCGCTCACCTGCTATGCTCTGAGGCAGGTAGTTCATGATCTGCCGGAAGGCGCTTGTGCTCATCAGCGCAGGCGCGACGCTCCTCACCGCGGTCTTCGCAGCCAAACGCCCGTTCCGCGTCTACACCAGCATGGAGCCCTACGACGACGTTCGAACTGCCTGCCGATTTCAACGAACAGACCGAATGGGTGTTCGCTCGCCTGATGTATCCGCAGCATCCGCGCGCGCGCTTCGGTGGCTTCCGGCGCTTCGGCGGCGGCGACTGGCGCGAGGGCGGCACCAGCTGGACACAGGATTATCCGCGCGCCGACCGGCACTTCGCTGCGGCCCTGCGGCGTCTGAGCCGTATCCACGTGCGGTCGGTCGAGCAGCCTGTGAACTTCGAGGACGGCGACGATGCATTCAACTATCCCTGGATGAACGCCGGCGAAATGGGCGACTGGAAACTCACGCCCGCACTGGCCGCGTCGCTGCGCGAGTATCTGCTGCGCGGCGGCTTCCTCATGCTCGACGATTTCTGGGGAACCGAGGAGTGGAACCGCTTCGCCGAAAGCATGGATATGGTCTTTCCCGACCGGCCCATTGTCGAGATCCCTGGTGACGACCCGATTTTCCACGTGGTCTACGATCTCGATGACCGTTATCAGGTCCCGGGCCAGTGGGCGATTCAGCGCGGCACCACGTACCGCAACGACGGCGCGACGGCGCACTGGCGGGGCATCTACGACGACCACGGCCGCGTGATGGTGGCGATGACTTTCAATTCCGACGTGGGCGATTCCTGGGAGTGGGCCGACGATCCGAACTATCCGGAAAAATATTCCGCGCTCGGCATCCGCATCGGAGTGAATTACGTCATGTATTCCATGACGCACTGATTATGCGGCGGTTCGCAGTGAGTCTGGGTGTGCTCGTGCTCGTCGTCTGCGGCGTGCTGCTGGCGCAGAAGCCGTTCCGGGAGTGGCCGGCGATCGAGTACGAAAATTTCCCGCTGCCCGACGGATTACCAGCAAAAAGCCGAATGGACGCGCGCGCGGCTGCGCTATCCGGATATCTCGGCTATCCCGATTCCCAGCTTTTTTACAGCAACGGCCGCCCGTTTCCCGGCTACTGGACGATGGATTATCCGCGCTCCGACCGGCATCTGCTCCAGGGCGTGCGGCGGCTCACGCGCATCGAATCGCAAATCAGTCGAGCAGGTAGTGAGCCTCGACGGCACGGACGACATCTACAACTACCCGACGCTCTATGCGGTCGAAGTCGGGCACTGGAAGCTCGGGGACCAGAATGCGGCGCAGTTGCGCGAATTCCTGTTGCGCGGTGGATTCCTCATGGTGGACGATTTCCACGGATCGAATGCGGCCGACCACGCGGCCGACGACGCCAAACGCGGTGGCATGGTCGAACGGATCAACGAGTGGGAAAACTTCGTCGGTGAGCATGAGCAAGGTCTTTCCCGACCGCGAAATCATCGACATCCCGAACGACGATCCGATCTTTCACACGATCTACGATCTGAGCGACCGTTTTCAGGTGCCCGGCGCACAGTATTTCGAAACCGGCATCACCTACGAAAAGGGGCCGACCGGGAAGGTTCCGCACTGGCGCGGCATCCGCGACGATCACGGCCGCATTGTGGTCGCGATCTGCCACAACATGGATCTCGGCGATGCGTGGGAGCACTCCGACGAAGCGCAGTATTTAGAGAAGTGGGCCGGGCTGGCGTACAAGATCGCGATGAATTATTTCGTCTACGATCTGACGCACTGACATGTACCGCCGGCGGTCTTGCCGCCGGCTTTTAAGGCTCAGGCGATTCGGGCTCTGCCGTTGACTGCGCGTCGTTCCGGCGGAAATCGGAGAGTCGCCGCCGCGGCGCATCATAATTACACTTGACGCGTTTCGTGTATACTGTACACTAACAGTGGTACAGACGAAATGATCTTTACACTCAACCCGTCCTCAGGCCAGCCGCTCTACCTGCAGCTGATGCAGCAGATACGCCACGCGATTGAGACCGGGGTCCTTCAGCATGGGGACGAGATACCTGGAATCCGCACCCTGGCCAGGGATATCGTGGTCAGCCATAACACTGTCGCCAAAGCCTATTCCGAGCTGGAACATGAAGGACTTCTGGAATTGAGGCACGGGTCCGGAGCGTTTGTTTCGGCCCGCCGCGGCACCCGATCCCGCGCGGAGAGACTGCGCCTGTCCCGCCATCGCGTGCAGAAGCTTGTGGCCACACTTCAGTCGGAAGGTCTGACAAATGAAGAAATCCACAGACTATTCGAGGCCGAACTGTTCTATCCAGCGCTCGCGGAGAACGACGAATAAGGAGAAAGCGATGTCCATGCCTTTCGCCATCGAAACTCATGGGTTAACCAGGGAGTTCGGAAAGTTTACCGCGGTTCGCTCTCTCGATCTCCGTGTCGCCGCAAATCGTACCACGGGTTTTCTTGGCCGGAACGGGGCGGGAAAGAGCACAACCATCAAAATGCTGCTGGGCATGACACATCCCACCTGCGGCAACGCGACAGTGCTTGGCCGGACAGTTACGGACGAACAAGCGAACCGTGAAATGCGCAGGAAAATCGCCTACGTGGGTGAAGATAAGCAACTCTACCGTTACATGACAGTTGAACAACTGATCCGGTTTACGCAGTCGTTCTACTCGGATTGGGAGCCGGATATGCATCAGCGCTTACTCAGGCGATACCAGTTGCCGCTGGGCCGTAAAGTAAAAGCCTTATCGAAGGGAATGCGAACGAAACTGGCTCTGCTGCTTGCACTCTCACGCCGGCCCCAACTGCTGATCCTCGACGAGCCCAGCGAGGGGCTCGATCCCGTCGCGGTCGAGGAGCTCTTGCAGGATTTAGTCTCGGCCGGAGCGAACGGCATTACGATCTTCTGTAACAGTTCAGGCCTGTATAAGTCGCGATACGGAAATCTTTAAGAATCTGCCGTTTGGACCTGGATATTGGGTCCAAAACCTGGCAGTGTATATGTTTGAGGGCATCGCATCGCCAGTCGCCGCGAGAACGACCGGTCAACCCGGAGCAATTGGAGCGTGAGAAGCGCTTAATCCGCGAGATCGAGAGGCTGCGCGAGGAATTGATCGAGCGCGATAAGAGGATCGCCGATGCGGAAAAGCAAATCGCCGATCTGGAACGTAAACTGGCGCTTCGACAGCAAAACTCCACGACATCATCCAAACCGCCCTCTTCAGATGGAATGGCGGGCGAGCAGCGGTCGCGGGGTAGTCGGCGAAAGAAGAGCCTGCGCAAGCCGGGCGGCCAGCCTGGACATCATGGACGCTGGCGCGGACTGGCGCCTTTGAGTCGCGTCGATGAATTGAAAAAGGTGTTCCCCACCAGGTGCCGCCATTGCGATCACCGTTTGTCGTCGGGGATGCCCACCGAGGGCGACCCGCGTCGCCATCAGGTGACCGAACTGCCGCCGATTAAAGCTCATGTCACCGAGTATCAATGCCACCGCCTCGTCTGTCCGGAATGCGGCAAGGCAACCCAGGCCGAACTGCCACCGCAAGCACGGCGTCATTTCGGAGCGCAGTTGACCGCCCTCATTGCCTATCTGACCGTGGTCTGTCGAATGCCGCGCCGCGTGGTGCATGAACTACTGGAACAGGTTCTGGGCATCCCACTCAGTCTGGGCAGTATTCAGAACAGTTGGGAAGAGGTCAGCGACGCGGTCGCCGACCCCTGTGCGGAACTGGAGCGGCAACTGCCCAACGAGCCGGTCGTCAACAGCGATGAAACCGGATACCGGACCAGCGGCGAAAAGCGCTGGCTGTGGGCTCTGGTGGCGACGAGCTTCGTCTTTTACAGGATCGCCGCATCGCGCGGAGCCGAGGTGCTGGTGCAATTACTGGGCGAAATATACGCCGGCATTCTCTGCAGCGACCGCTGTCCCACTTACCTGAAGTACCACAAAGGCGTCGGCCAGTTCTGTTGGGCTCATTTCAAACGAAATATCCTCGGCGTACTGGAAATCGGCAAGACCAGCGACGCGGAACGCTTCTGCCGCGACGCTCTGGCCCTGCATGCCCGGTTGTTCCGGCTGTGGCATCGTTTCCGCGACGGACCTGGCGTTCGATACGGTCCCCTTACACGCGATCAGTTGATTGCAAAGTCGATTCCGCTGGAGAAGAAGTTCTTCGCCCTGGCGGACCGCTATCTTGATAGCCGCGACAAAGACGTGGCGAATCTCGCGCGGGCGCTGCTGCAGCACTTTGAAAGGTTTTTCGCCTTTCTACGCCATGAGGGTGTCGAGCCGACCAATAACGTCGCGGAGCGCGCGCTTCGATGCGCCGTGCAATGGCGCAAGATCAGTTTCGGTAGCCGCAGCCCTCAAGGCGAAATCGCGGTTGCGCGCCTGCTCACAGTGGCTCGCACCTGCCGCATGCAGAATCGAGTTCCGCTGCATTATCTTGCGACTGCGTTACGCTCATACCGAACAGGGCTGGCCGTCCCCTCACTGCTCAAACCAGCATCAACCACCTGAACTGTTACGATCTTCTTCTCATCGCATCAAATTGCGGAAGTCGAGCGAATAGCCGAGCAAGTCTGCATCCTCGATCAGGGGGAGCTTGTGGCGGACCTTTCGCTCGAGGATATGCGAAAGGACTACCGGCGGATAACATTGGGATTTTCGAACGAGCCGCAGCCGGGGAGATTCCGTTTACCCGGTGTACGAAACGTTCAAACCAGCGGCAGGCAAGTTACTATGATCGCGAGTGGCAACGCCGATGCCATCGTTGACATCGCACGCGATATGGGGCCGGTATCCGTTGACGTGGCGCCCATCGGATTGCGGGAGGTGTTTCTCGACACCGTGAAAACAGGGGCGGCCTGATGCTGTGGTACAAGGCCTGGCGTGAAAGCCAGGGAACATTCCTTTTGAGTGCCGCTGCCATTTCGCTGTTTTGCGCTGCTTTTGCTCTGTTGCGCAAAGAAGCCGCCGGAGGAATATCGGATGAGCCTCTCCCCTATGCGGTGTACATCTGGAAAGCAGTCTACAGAGGCTACCTTCGCGAAGTGTTTGTCGTCCTCGTGTTGCTGCTCGGCATGGGAGGATTGATGCGCGAACGGGACAGCGGCACAGCAGGGTTCACGATCGCGCTGCCGGTAAGCCGGTTACGACTGGTGGTGGTTCGCGCCGCAACGGGATTGCTGGAGGTGATCGGTCTGGCCTTGTTACCCGCCGTCCTGATCCCGGGTCTCTCTGCGGTGGCCGGCGAATCCTATCCTTACGCGCAGGCATGGCAGTTCGCCCTCCTGTGGGCAGTGGGCGGTGCATTCATCTTCATGATCGGCTTTCTTTCGTCGTGTATTTTTACCGGGCCTTACACGCCTCCTGTCGCCGGGGTCCTCGCTCTGCTGGCCTATTCGTTTCTTTCCGACATGCCAATCATGGAGCGCTATTCTCTCGATGTGCACGACATCATGAGTGGAACGGGAAGGCCCTGGTTTGAACTGAGTACGGGACAGTTAATTGGTCCGTTCCCATGGACTCCGGCCCTGGTCTTTGTTCTGATCGCCTCGGCTCTCGCCGGCGTGGCTTGCCGCATTACGCAACAGCAGGACTTCTGATGGATAAGTGGAGTGGATCCGGAGTGACTGATGCTTTGGTATAAAGCCTGGATAGAAAGCCGGACAAGATTCACACTCATTGCGGTGGCCTTAACCCTGTTCTGCGCCGGGGTTGTTCTGTTTCACGACCAGACGGAACCGCTGCTGACAGACGCGCTTCACGGGTTACGCAGCCGCACATTCAGCGAGCACGTCTACAGACTGGTTTACTCGGGCACGGCCAAGGGAATGTTCGCAATCCTCGTCATTTTCCTCGGGCTCGGAGGTTTGGGCAGGGAACGGACGCACGGCACAGCGATCTATACTCTTGCGCTCCCCGCCACCAGATTTCAAATGGTAGTCACGCAGATGGCCGTGGGACTTCTGGAACTGGCGGTACTCTCTTTGTTACCAGCCGTGGTGATACCGCTGCTGCCGGAGCTTGTCCATCAATACTATCCGTTCGCGCAGGCACTGCACTTCAGCGTGTTGTGGTTCTGTTGCGGCTCAATCATATTTGCCGTGTCGTTTTTCCTGTCGGTCATTCTGGCCGGAGAGTACACGGCCCCGGTGGCCTGCTTCCTGATCCTGATCCTGAATGCCGGGGTTTCCAGCTGGCCTCCTGTCCGCGACTGGCGCTTGAACCTGATGTGGACCATGGGAGATTTTAATACCATGCATTGGGACCCTGAACTGAATCTCCTCCTAAGCGCACCACTCCCCTGGGCGAGGTTAGCCGTGATCACGTTCTTAACCCTATGCCTGCTGGCTGCCGCTGTACGAAGCACCCGGAAGCAAGACTTTTGAAGGAATAACGGGCAGTAATCCGCCAGGGTCCGCAGGGGCCAAGGCGTCTGGAGAAAGGCATCCGTCGCCTGAATGGCGATGTGCGGGGCAGTTGAATCCAGCGGCTGATCGTTGCCGCTCCGTTACCGTCGCGGTTCGGTAACGCCTTGTCTTCTACTGAGCCGGGGGGGGGGCATCCGCCGGAATCTGTGTGGTCAGATCGACCGATGGTGGCTGATGGTGACTGACTTCGGCGTCGATCTCCGTCAGGACTTCATCGGCCTGCTCCGAATGAAGCTGTTTTTCCAAACGGTTCAGCGCCACCCCGACCACGTCTCTGTGGTGCAGATCGCCTCTATTGCCCCTTCCGCACAGCTCCAGCCACAACCGATGCACCAGCTCGATATCTTCCGGCCACAGCCGCGGCGGATGGGGGCCGAGATTGAAGAACACCGACTGCGTCGGATCGGGCAGGACGATTTCGAGCGAGAGCGATGGCCGCGGCGGCTCCAGAGACTCCCACGCCTCACCCACGGCTTTGCCCTGTTCCGCCGGATTGGCCGCATACAGCGGCGAGAGACCAGTCACTACGCGCGACGACTGCAGCTTCTGCGCCGTCTGCATAATGCCCAGCCATGGGTCTGCCGCCGCCACCGCCAGCAGCTCGACGTGCTTACCGGCCTTCTCGGCCATCGATACGACTTTCGTGAAGAGATCCTGTTCCGCGCCGGAGAAAATCTGATCGGCGCTCAGATCGAACTCGCCCGACGCCGCCGCCGTCACGCGGTGCACCGAGAGCACCACGATATCCACCTTCCGCGTATCCGTCTTCGCCAGCGTCCTTTCCAGATGCTCGAGATGGAAGGGATTGCGGCACGCCACCACCACGTTGCCCGGCCGCGTATGCAGCTTCTGGTGCGAGACCTCGACGCTGTGATCCAGCCGGAACTGCTCAAGATCCTGCCGGACGGACTGTGATTTCTTCCGGTTGATCTTTTCGGAAATCGTGAACACCAGAAAGAATGCGAGTGTGAACGACACGCCCGCGATTGTCGCGATCTCCTTCGTGAACACGTTGATGCAGGCCAGCGTGAACAGGAAAAGCGTGATCAGCGACAGCCCGACGGGAAACTCAATACCGCCGATCCGGATATTCAGCGGAACTTTCCACTCCCGGTTGAGAGGCTGGCGGAAACGCAGCACCAGCACCGATAAGGCGTTAAATGAAAAACTCCAGACCACCCCGAAAGCGTAAGCCTCACCCAGGAGGTTGACGTCTCCGCGGCTCAGCAGAATGGTGACGAGCTGCAGAATCACCACGGTATTGATCAACCGGCTGGAAGTCCCGAATTTGCGGTTGGGCTTTCGGAACCAGTTCGGGAGCACACCGTCCTCCGCGACGCGGTTCAGCACTCCGTTCGACCCGATGATGGCGGTATTCACAGCCCCGGCGAGAATCAGCGTCCCCACCACAACGACGAACGCATGGAAGAGCAGCTTCAGCATCGAAGGGCCGACGAGGAACATGGACAGTCCGCCGAGCAGATTATCCAGATACTTCGGCCGCTCCGTGTCCGGAATCAGCATGACCGCGAAGAATGCCGAGAGCGAAGTGAACAGCATGCTGTAGAGGAAAATCACGTTGCCCGCGCGCTTCAGATTCTGCAGCTTCGGCGATGCGAGCTCGCGATAGACCTGCGCCAGAGTTTCGAATCCACTCATGGCCAGCAGCGAGTGCCCCAGCCCGATCAGGATGGCGACAGCGGTGATGGTGGGCGCGGCCGTTCCTTTGAGCCAGCCGAGTGAATCGCCACCCAGCCGCAGATTCGCCTTTATCGGCAGGGGCACCGGCTGGAAGCCTTTCAGCGCCATGGTCAGCAGCGACCACGCAATCAGAACCACCACCATGACGGTGGTGATCTGCATGATCCGCAGCGCTTTCTCGCTCGATTCGTGCATGCCAAGGATGTTCTTGCGCCAGAAGTACACCGTGGCCAGAATGGCGAATCCGGCGGCAAACGTCGGAGGCGAGAAATGCAGGGCGGGAATGTGGAACCGTTCTCCCATTTCGTTCACAATTCCGGCGAGGTAGAGCCCCGCGCTCACGCCGCTGATCGGTCCGGTGAGGATGTAGTCGAACATCAGAGCCGAAACCGAAATCTTTGCCAGCGTCCCTCCCATGGCTTCGTGAACCACCTTGTACACGCCGCCGCGGACGAACATACTGCAGCTCTCGACATAGATCGCCCGCACAGCATAGGAGAACAGCATCACTGCGAGGATGAACCATGGCGCCGATTTCCCGATCTGCGTTTCGGCGATTCCGCCCGCATAGTAAGCGGAGGATGCCAGATCGCTGAGTACAATTGCCGCCGCTCTCCAGAAAGATATGAACGACAGCATGACCGTGGTCGCCACCACGACTTTCGTTTGCGTGCTGGGGCCGGATTGCCGCTCGTGAGCCATGCCCCGCGTCATGCCGCTTCGTTTCCCCCGGTTATCGGGACCACGGGTGCGCACTCGTCTGCGGCGCACCAGCGCCGGTAGTCAACTTCGCGACGCAGATCTTCCAAAACTTCGTCTCCAAGGCCGGCATCGATTTCCAGCAGCATGAGGTGCAGTGCGACACTGACGATCTCCCCGTCGGATGGCGATTCTCCAAGCCCGCGCGCGGTCCAGCCGGACCGTATCTCGTCGAGAGCTTCGGAATGATATTCCCCACCCGGGACCCTCGCGTCTTCGACACGGGGTCCGCATGGACGGGAAAACAGAACCGCCAGCCGTTTCTGAAGCCCTGCACGGGCGTTCCTCATAGACGGCCAGGGTCTTCTGAAAGAAAGGAGTCGCACTTACCAGCGCTGTCCATTGTTTCTCAGTTGCACCTTCGCTAACAACGGAAAATTCTATATAGAGCATCCCGAAAAGCTATTTATGTCATAAGAGATAATGGATATCATTCTTTAGATAGATACTATCTTTCCATCGTTAGGCGCCGACAGATATTCGCGGATCCCCAGGTGTTTCAGCCGCATTCGAACTGACTGAATCGGACTCGAAATCGTTTCCTGAAAATCCCCTCGACTAACCCTGCCCTCGATGATCGGGAGGTCGCAGTCCCGGTCAAGAACCTTGAATTCAATTGACTCCGCTCCGGGCATGGCTTCGAAAAGCCTCAGCAGGGCGGCTTCGGTATCCTCAAGAGCCTGGGCGCTGAATGCGGACGCGTGCTCTCCGGCGTCCGGATGGCGGTCCCAGGGATGCGCCGCGCGGGCGCGCCAGCAGATTTCAATGCTCTCGCAGGCGCTGACCAGTGTCAGGCCGTCGCTTCTCGCTTCGCCTCGCCGGTGGAGCGCCAGCGCGTCCAGCACGGCGCGCCGCCAGCGCCAAAGGTTGTATCTCTGAAGCAGCGTACGGACCGTCTCAGGCATTCTCATTCCGCCGGAGGGATGTGGTCGACATATCCGAGTCGCATGGCGAGCCGGGTCCACTGCCGTGCCAACTGGGCTACGCGTCTGGTCGTAATCCCGTAACGCTGACCGATCCTGAATGGCGACCAGCCGCGAACGAAATAGAGCACAACGATCCGCCACTGAATTTCAGGGCGATGGAGACTGAGAAACACGGGGACCTGAGAGGGAAAAGACAAACGATGTTTACGGATCGCGGTGCGGACAGCTCTTATGCTTAACGCATATCTCATGTCAAGGCGACCGCCCGAAATCATTGGGTCCTGCCCGAGCCGCCGGAACTTAACGGGGAAGAACATTCCGCTCTACGGCTCTCGTGCCGCTCCGGTTTGTTCCGCATCAAGCCTCTCGAGATACTGGCAGAGCGCCTCGCGGAGCAGAGCAGAGAGCAACTGGTTGGGAGCGCCGGCGATTCTTCGGCGGGCCGACTCCTGAATAAGCCTTTCATACAATTCCTGGGGAAGGGTAACCGTCAGCTTCCGATAACAACCTCGTTCGCCGTATGGCGGATTCGGATTCCAGGGCTTTTTCATTCATTCGACCCGGACTACTTCGTCCACAGGTACCTCAGCCTTCAGCGCCCCGCGATAGGCGATTTTTATCAGCGGCGGGGCCACGATCGTGCTTGCCACAGACATGAAAACGACGACGCCGTAAGAGGCTCGCGACAGAATTCCGAATCCCAGGCCGATCTGCGCCACGATCATGCCGACTTCACCGCGCGGGATCATGCCGACGCCGATCCTGAAAGCCTCGGAGCGGCCTAAAGCGAGACTCCCTAAGCCACAGCCGATGAACTTCGAAACAATCGCCGCGAGAAGGATGACGACGGCAAGAATCGCTGTCGATGGCTGGCGAAAAGCGGAAAGGTTGACATGCAATCCGATACCGGCGAGAAAAAACGGAACGAGGAGTTCGGACACGCCCTGCGCGAGGTCACGCTCACGCCCACCCGTGCTCTCGGCGAGAGCAAGGCCGGCCAGAAATGCTCCGACAATGGCCGCCACACCGGTTGACATTGCCAGCACGGCCAGCGCGAACAGCAGGCACAGAGCCACTACGAAGTGGGACTCAGCAGCTCTCAGACGCTCGACATGCGGCTTCACCCGTTTGATCGCATGAGTGCCCCATCTGCCGACGACCACAGTGAATCCGGCCGCCAGAACTCCGGTGAGCAGCAGCTGAAGGCCGTTGAACCGCCCATGGGTAAGACTGCTGACCACCGCCAGCACCAGCAGACCCAGCACGTCATCGATGACCGCGGCGGTCAGTATGACTTTGCTGGACAGCTCGTGAAGCAGGCCTCTCGCGGAAAGCACCTGCGCGGTGATGCCTACGCTTGTGGCGACCATCGCGGCCCCGACGAAAATCGATTCGTTGAGCGACGCGCCCCAGAAGAGCATGATGAACGCGCCCATGATGAACGGAAAAACGACCCCGGAGAAAGCAACAACGGTCGCAACCGGGCCGACTCGCATTAACTCCGAAGACTTTACTTCGAGGCCGACGCGGAACAGAAGAAACATCGCGCCGAGATCCGACATCGCCGAAAGAAATTCGTTCGGCTTCAGCCAGCCGAGAACACTTGGCCCGATCAGAACGCCCGCCACGATCTCGCCCACAATGCCGGGTTGATGCAGCCTCTCGGCAACCTCGGCCAGCAGTTTGGCCGATACAAACAGGATCAGCATGGCCATGGGAATACTGACCGTGCCGTTCCCGTTTTCTGCGAGCATCAGCAGCGCGGGCATGCCTCCTCCGAAGGCGGCGACCGCCGTTTTGTGACGCGATCGTACGTCATATCAACCCCGGGGCGACTACCGGTCTGAGCTGGTGAATCGTTTTCGCCTCATGAACATGCCCACGCCCAGAATCCCCGCGATCACCGCCATGGGCGGCACACCGTGGCTGATCAGGAGATAACCGATGACCGCGGCAGCCCCCGCGAAATAGCGCCATCTCCAGATCATTTCCAGTGCACCGCAAAAGAAAGGAACAGGGTCAGGGCGATGAGCGCCAGAAAGGGCAGGCGCAGCGACTTGTTCCATTCGGGCTTCTGCGTCCCGGCACGCATGAGCGTGCGGACCTCCTGCAGCTGGCGCCGTGCCAGCGAATATTCCCACGAAGTTTCGGCAAGTTCGAGGGCTTTGACACACTCGCGTTCCGCCTTAACGAGAGCACGCAGACGATAGTGCAGTTCTGCGTACTTGTACTGTGCGAAGAAATGATCGGGCTCCAGCCGAATCGCCGCTTCGAGGGCATCCATTGATTTGTGGGCCTGATAGTTCATGGCATATGCCATGCCAAGGCATGTGCGCACACCCGCGGATGCCGGTTCACGCTCGCAGGCCGCCTCGAGGTCGTTGATGTACGCCTTTAGCAGCTCCGGCGGAACCGAATGCGGGTCACGCCAGGGAACAGGCGGCAGCCGCCGCGGATATACCGGGGCTGCCGCTTCTCCCACCTGAAGCGCACGAGGATCGAGGACCGCGACTTCGGCGCTCATGGGCTACGCTCCCGCCACGATGGGCGATTTCAACTCGAACTCGGGATAGCCCAGCTGGCCCATCTCAGGCAGATCGAGTCCTTCCAGTTCCGTCTTCGCCGCGACCCGCTGACCAACCAACGCGTCGATGACCAGGTTTACCGCGAAACTGAACGCGAACACAAAGCCGATCAGCGTGGCAACACCGATCAGCTGGGCGACCAACTGGCCGGCATCGCCGTAGAAGAGTCCGGTGACCGATCCGTTCACGCCGTTCCATGTGCCGCCATAGTTGCTCTTGCCATCGGCGAAGAGACCGACGGAGATCACCCCCCAGAGGCCGTTAGTTCCGTGTACGGAAATTGCACCGACGGGATCGTCCACCTTCAGCACCCGATCGATGAACTCAACAGAGATGCAGACCAGTACTCCGGCGATCAATCCGATGATACAGGCGCCAACCGAGTTGACAAATCCGCTGGGCGCGGTGATTGCGACGAGGCCCGCAAGCAGTCCGTTACCCGACATCGAGGCATCCGGCTTACCGTAACGCAGCCACATGTAAAGCATGGCGCCGAACCCGCCGGTCATGCCCGCAAGCATCGTGTTGACCGCGATGGAGCCGATGCGCAGGGCGCCATTGCCGGACGCAGCCAGTGTCGATCCGGGATTGAACCCGAACCATCCGAAGGCGAGGATGAAGCACCCTGTAAGTACGAGTACGATATCGTGGCCAAGAAGCGCGTTCGGCTTGCCCGACCGCGTGTACTTGCCGATCCTTGGTCCGATGATGATACCCAGGGCGAGAGCGGTGATGCCTCCCACCGCGTGAACCACACCGGAACCGGCGAAATCGGCGTAGCCGTGACCGAGGCCGTAGTTCCCGCCAAGAGTGGACAGCCATCCACCACCCCAAGCCCAGTTGGCGTACAGGGGATAAGTGAATGCGCCCATAATGAACGACGAGACGACAAAGGCCGCATACTTCCATCGCTCCGCGGCGGTGCCGGTGACGATCGTCAGGGCCGTGTCCATGAAGACCATCTGAAAGAGGAACATGACCATTACGCCGACGTTATAAGTTCCCCCCTGCGTCAGGAAGATGCCGTGACGGCCGAAGATGCCCCACGCCTTCCCGAACAGGGTGATGGCCCATTCGTCATTCAGGGGATTCGCCCCGCCGAGCGTGGCGACGCCGCCCACACCGCCTTCCTGTATGGCGAAACCGATCAGCCAGTAAGCCAGCATGCCAACGCCATACACCATGAAATTCATCATCATCGTGTGGTTGGCATTCTTGGCCCGGCAAAGGCCGGTCTCGACGATGGCGAATCCCGCCTGCATGAACATGACGAGGAACCCGGTGACCAGAGTCCAGACAAAGTTAATCGCAATACGGTTCTGGCCGATCTGATTGACAACGTCGCCGACAGTAAGGCCCTTCTTCGAGTCAGACACCACTACATCGCCGACGTTGCCCGTAAGGCCGCCGTCGGGGTCGCCTTTGATGCGCGCCGCGTTATCGGGCGTCGGGAGGTTCTTTATCTCATCGATCGTGATGGGAGCAGCCGGGGGCGCAGCGGCGGCGGGGGCGGCAGCGCCCGCCGGAGCCTGCGCAAACGCACCGGCGGAAACCAGCGCAGCCAAAACCGCTATACGGGAGATTCGCGTCATTTATTCATTCCTCCAGACAGCCTTCTTCCGGAACGCGGGGACGATAATGCCCATGATCCCCGCCAGGCTGACAGCGATTCCGATAAGAACCATGACCAGACGCACTGTGAGATTCGTGCTGATTCCCACGCTGCCCGCCGCGATCAGAAAACCCAGCACTGTTACCAAAAGTCCGATGATTTCCATAGCCGTCCGCCTTACCTCCCCGATTCCTTTCCTTCCCAGGATTTGCACTTCAGGAACAACATGACCGATCCGGCCACTAACGCCAAGCCGATAATCAGCCACAAATAGTTGATGTCGCCGGCGAGACCGCCGACTATGCCGACCCACCCGGCCAGAAAAAGAGTAACGGCCTGCGCTTGTGTGGAATTTGCTCCCATCCTTTCACCTCGTCAAAGATTTAGCTTTCGCTGCCCAACTCATCCGTCGCGCCCCGAATCAAAGGGCCGCTTCCCCTCGCTCGTCATTCCGAATGCGAACCACATCGCTGACCTCGTAGACGAACACCTTGCCGTCGCCGATCTTCCCCGTCTTGGCTGCGCTGGTCAGTGTCGACAGAACTTCGTCGAAGCGGATGGCCGGCACGACGATCTCGATCTTGACCTTCGGCAGCAGATCGACGTTGTATTCCTGGCCGCGGTACGTCTCCTTGTGGCCCTTTTGCCGGCCATGCCCCCGCACTTCGCTGATTGTCATGCCTTCGACGCCGATCCCCTGCAATGCCTCTTTGACGGGGTCGAGCTTAAACGGCTGTATGATCGCTTCGATTTTCTTCATCGGTTCTCCAGTACTTGCCTTCACGCGTTTGCGTCTACGCCATCGCGACCGCCAAAACAGGTCTGTGAAATGACCTATTCTGAAATGAAACCGACAGGGAATGGAAATAGGAAAATTCGATGTTGGAAATACGAGAATCGGATTTCGAAAATCCGATCCATCGAAGGATGCAGGCTTTACTATCTTTAGATAGAACCCACCGACTAACAATCCGATGGCAAAAGGAGTTGACTCCCACACGGTGCGGCGCCCGTCTTACTATTGCCGGAAAAAGTCACTCTGGCCGAGTCTGTCCGGTGCTAAAGTGAAATACTCGTCGGATTTCCGCTGTTGCTCCGCCCTGTAGCCCGCAACAAAACCGCCGGGTAAAACAATCATCCAGGACAGGCGGAGTCATGCTCGATTTATTGAAGCTGGAAACTTTTCGCACGGTGGCCAACACGAGGAGCTTCACCCGTGCCAGCGCTCAACTGGGATACTCCCAGTCCACCGTGACGGCGCATATTCAATCGGTAGAGCGCGAGGTGGGCGCACCTCTTTTTGAACGGGTCCGGTTTTCGAAAGAGGTCACGCTGACCGAGACGGGGCAGCGGACTCTGGAATATGCGAGTTGACTGCTCGCGCTTGAGCAAGAGACCATCACGGCAATTCGCTGCCAGTCCGAGCCAGGCGGACAGCTCAGAGTCTCTGCCCATCCGCTCCTGCTCGCATACCGCCTTGCGACGGTCCTGCGGCAGTATCAGCTCCAGTTCCCGCGCGTTAGGCTGATTATCTCGGCCTGGTCCGACCCTCGGATTCTCGGCGACGGCGTTGTAAACGGCGCGGCGGACGTCGCATTCATCCTTGATGAGAGCATCCATACCGATCGATTCATTTCGCAGAGTCTCGCGAGGGAGAAACTCGTCGTCGTGTGCTCTCCGGATCATCGCCTGGCGGGATTCGCCGGAGGGATTACGATCAGGGAACTCGCACAGAATCAGGTTCTGTTCAGCGAGACCAATTGCTCTGTCCGAATGGTGTTCGAGCGCGCACTGATGCTTGCCGGCGCCAGCATGGATAACACCATCGAAGCCGGTAACGTGGAGGCGGTCAAGCACTGCGCGATGGCCGGTCTCGGTTTTGGCGTCCTTCCCCTGTTTGCCGTGGAGACCGAAGTCCGTAACCACGATCTGCGTGTAGTGCCCGTCGTCGATGCCGAAATGATGGTCGAGATGCAGGTGATTCGTCATCCGCGCGCGTGGGTCTCTCCCGCGCTCAGTACTCTTCTCGCGCAGTTCAGGCCCCAGCGGGTGATGTCGTCCGCCGCGTGAATAAGCTGGTTTGTGGGGTGGGATGTAATCCCGCGGCCGATTTGTCAAATCGGCCTGGCCTGTTGAAAACGAAAGCGCCAGCGCGATTACCAATCGCGCAGCAGGATTACATCCCACCCCGCAGCAAAATCAATAGCCTGGGGGGGCATGGATATAGTCTGACAGTTTGGTCTCCGCTGCCCGAAGTTTTATTGTAATTAAGGGTGGACGCTGTCTTTTTCAGAATCGGCCGCACCAAAGTGCTGGTGGCAATCGCCGCCCTGATGGCGCTGATTGCCACCGCCGACTGGTCTGTCGGATCGAGAATGTCCCTCGGCATCTTTTACATCGTGCCGATGGTGATCGGGGCCACCGTACTTTCCTGGCCGGGGATCGTGCTGCTGGCGGTTGGGTGTTCTCTGCTGCGTTCGTGGTTCGATATTCCCACTCCCCGAATCGAACAGTTTCTGCGCTTCGGATTTGCCACCCTCGCCTATGCCAGTGCCGGTCTGCTTGTGGCTGTGCTGATGCGCAATCGCGAACTCACCATCGCTCATCTGGCCAAACTTCGCCATGAGCAGGAACTGCGCCGCGAAGCGGAAGAGCAGCTGAGAATTCTGGTCGACAGCAGCCCCGCCGCCGTTCTGACGCTGGACGGCGAGGGGAACATCCTTGCCGCGAACCGCGCCGCCTACTCGCTTTTCATGATCCCCCCGGAAGAGGCGATCCGGGGCCGGTCGATCAAACGATATCTGCCGATGCTGGCGGATGCCCTGCAGGTCGATCCCGGGCCGGACGGCCTGCGTGCCGAAGCCGAAGCGCCAGGGCAGCGCGAAAACCGGGAAATATTTCTGGCCCGGGCCTGGTTTTCCTCTTACGCAACCGACGAAGGCAAGCGTCTCGCCGCGATTGTTGTCGATGCGTCGGAAGAACTCCGCGACCGCGAAGAACAAAGTCTGCGCCAGCTGTCGGAACGGAATCGCATCGCCGCTTCCGCCGTGTTTCACGAGGTGCGGAATCTTTCCAGCGCCATTTCCGTGGTGGCGGCAAACCTCAGGCAGAAGCGCGGGTTTCCGGAGGATGACGATTCTCAGGCTCTGGCTTCCCTGGTGCGAGGGCTTGAAAGCGTAGCCGCGGTGGAACTGCACTCGAAGTCGAGCGACTCGGTTGATGTCACGGATCTCCGAAGCGTTCTCGACGACCTCAGGATCGTCATCGAGCAGGACTGGCGTGAGATCGATGGCGTCGTCCAATGGCAGGTCCCGATGGATATTCCGCCTGTACTTGCTGCGCGGCACGGATTATTACAGGTGTTCCTCAACCTGGCCCACAACAGCCATCGGGCCGTTCAGACCTGCACCCGCCGGGAGCTGTCGATCTGTGTCTCCGCAAGCGACAACAGGGTGATCGCCCGGTTCGTTGACACCGGTCCCGGCGTCGCAGCTCCGGACCGTCTGTTCGCGCCATTCCAGCCCGGTGCCAACGGAACCGGCCTGGGACTGTATATCTCGCGCGCGGTCATGCGTCGATATGGCGGCGACCTGCGTTTTGAGCCGGCATCGCCCGGCTCCTGTTTTACTGTGGAATTACAGGCAGTCAATGAATAACCCAATCAGTCACGCGGCGCTCGATACGATCCGCATCCTGCTGGTGGACGACCACGCCATGTTCCGTGAAGGACTCGCGCGCATGCTGGATAAGGAGGCCGATTTTTCCGTCGTCGGTCAGGCCAGCTCCGTTTCGGCAGGACTCGAAGGCCTGCAGTCCGGCAGCGCCAATGTAGTCCTGCTGGATGTCGATCTTGGATCAGACCGTGCCATCGATTTTGTGAAAGGCGCGCGTGCGCTTGGCTTCGACGGGCACGTTCTCGTCGTGACCGCCGGAATAAGCGATCCCGAGGCGATTCAGCTGGTGCAGGTGGGAATCTCCGGCATCCTGCACAAGCATCACTCGATCGACGTGCTGTGCGAGAGAATACGCCGCGTCGCCGGCGGGGAGGTTTGCCTGGAGCAGGCTTATCTTGGACCGTTGTTCCGTGCCGTGGATCGCACGCGCGGGCCGAAGAAGGTTTCTCTCACCGATCGTGACCGTACGATACTGCGGTGCATTCTGCAGGGGCTGACAAACCGGGAGATCGGCGGTCGAATCGAGATTTCCGAGGGTGCCGTGAAGGCTTCCGTCCGGCATGTCTGCGAGAAACTTAACGTTCGGACGCGCAGCCAGCTGGTGAAGATCGCGCTGGAACAATACAAAGATCAGCTTTGACGGGGACTAAGGTTCGGGCGACCCGAACTCGACCGTTGACTGCGCATCGGTCTTGCGGAAATCCGTGTTTTCCATCGACAGCGTGATCGTGCGCTTGTATCCCCAGAGCACCGTAACGCGGAATTCGGTTCCGTAGGTTGCCGGAAACCAGACGCCCGCGGCGACGCGCTGGTAGGTCACCGAAAAGCCCAGTTGATGGAGACTAAGACCAAGAAAGACCCTCGCTTCCCATGGAACACTGTGCGCGAGCTGCGTGTCGATGCGGACTGGCTGGTAATCCCCGGCGTCGATCCAAGCTTCGCCTTTCCAGGGACTGCAGCCGTGTGCATCGATGTCGATGCAGTGGCGCTCCGTCGGGTCGATTGAATCGAAGAGAATGTCGTATGCGCGGCGGCCTTTGATCGTGGTCTCGCCTTTCAGTGTGAACCTGTACCGAGTCAGCTCAGGACCGCTCAGCGGAAACAACTGGCGGGGAATGCCGTCGCGCGACTTCGGATCGGTGGCGAAATCCCCGATCACGCTCGTGATGCTGTCGCGATCGGAAGTCACCTGGGCCGCAAGGCGGTCGCCGGCAGCCGCGGGCTTCTCGCGCATTCCCGGCTGCACCTGACCTGGCGGGGAGTACGGAACCATTTTGTTCCCCTGGCGGCATTGGCCGTCGAAGGAGACGAGCTTCCTTTCGGTGGTGGTTTCCTGCGGGATGACGGTGTACTCGCGCGACTCTTTGCAGATGACCTGACCGTTGGTTTTCGACAAACCGGACCGCACGTGCTGGTGGTAGACGTACTGACGCCGGGCTTCGACAGCGGCGTCCGTATTGGCCGCCGTTTTTTTCATGATGGCGAGGGCGTCCTCCGGGGACTCCGCGCCCCAGGCAGTAATGGCGACGAACCAGAGCGCAGCCAGGCGCATCTCCAGTTAATACGTGCGGCATGGCGCTGCAGTTTGCAGAAAATTTGGTTCCGGAGCGCAGCGGGCGCGGATAGTTGTGTGCAAGGATCTCTGCCATCTCGCGATATGGCTAATCCGCCCTCAGTGCCTCCGCCAATTCCACCGACGCAGCCCTGATTGCCGGCAGGTAGCAGGCCAGAAGCGCCACCGAAAGAAGCGTTAATGCCACCGCGCCAAGAACAGAGAAGTCGGTCGCGCCCACTCCGAACAAAACGCTTTGCATTGCGCGTCCCACAAAACAGGCCCCGATCAATCCCAGACCTGAGCCCACGCAAGCCAGCACCAGGCCCTCTTGCATAACGGACGCAACAATGTGTTTGCGGGTGCTGCCGAGCGCCATCCGCAACGCAATCTCCCTGGAACGTTGGCCAACCGCAAAGGAGAGCACGCCGTAGATACCGACCGCCGCCAGTAAGATCCCAAGGGTGGCAAAGATCGAGAAAAGGACCAGCGTAAACCGGTCGTTCGCCAATGCCTCGTCGTGCACCTGGTCCATGGTGCGCGTCAGAGCGAGGGCCGCCTCCGGGTCCACCGCATTAACCGCCGCCGCAATGCTCCCGATCATCGCTGCCGGGTCCGGCGCCGTCCTCACACCGATGCCGCCAACTTCAGGGCCCATCTGCCAGAAGGGCACGGCAATTTGAGGAAAATCTTCCCTCGCGCCCCGACTCTTTACGGTATGAAACAAACCCACAATCTGCCACTCGACTGGCGTATGACTGGCGCTTCCGGAAATGAACTGTTCCATCACGACCCGCTGCCTGAGAGGATCGAGGCCATTAAGAAAACTGTTCGCGAAGGCTTCGTTGACCATAGCCACCCTCGGGCTCGTTTCATTGTCATAGTCGGTGAACGTTCGTCCCCGTACGATTCAAATACCAAACGTGGTGAAGTAGTCAGGCGTCGGGGCCTGTTCGTCCGCTGTCATTTGGGACGGTGAATCCGGCTGCGCGGGTTTGCCGGAGATGCTGAAGGGCACAGCGAAGTGCAAGCTATCGAGTGGCAAATGTTCCATCGCGGACACGTGAGTCACCCCCGGAACCGCTCGGATGCTCGCCAGAATCCGCCGATAGTATGCGTTGATCTCCGCACGCTTCTTCGGGATCGAAGGAGAGTCGAGATAGAACCCGAGAACGTGGTCGGTGCGTATGCCGAGGTCCACGTGAGTAAGATTCCAGAGACTGTGTATCGTCAGCCCGGCGCCCGCAAGCAGGGGTAAAGCCAGGGCAAACTCCGCGATTACCAGCAGGCGGCCGAGCCGGCGCCGGCCCGCGCCAATTCCCGCGCGCCCGCCGTCCTTCAGAACTTCGGCCGGATGCAGACGAGAGGCATACCATGCAGGAGCGCAACCGAATGCTACGCCAGACAGCATGGCGGTACAGAACATGATCAGCAGGATAGGGACGTTCCAGCCGCAAATCAGCTTCGGGCGGAAGAGCATTGGAGGGCATTAATGACAGCAGGCCCGCAAGCATTGCATACCCTGCGACGATCCCAAGGATGCCGCCGAGCACCGAGAGAACCAGCCTTCCAGCAAAAAATGAGCGAAGATCGTTGCTGGTTTCGCTCCCAAAGCACCGCGGATCGCCGCCTCCCTTTGCCGCGTAATTCCCTGGGCCAGCAGTAGATTCGCCACGTTGAGACACGCGATCAGCAGCAGGAATCCCACGGCGCCTGAGAGCATCCACAACGTCACCTGCCTGTCCTTCGGAAAAAAGTCATTCTTGAGCGGCTCCACAAGTGCGCCCCAGCCCCGGTTGGTCTTCGGGTAATCCTGCGCCTCGTTTGCCGCGATCGAGTCGAGCCTGGCCTGGGCCTGCTTAATGGTGACGCCAGGTTTGAGCCTGCCCGCCACCGCCCAGTACCGGGAACCATGATCGACCTGCTGGACGGGCTGGAAAACCAGCGGCACAATCAATTCCTCTTCCTGACGATCTGCGCCCCCAGCCGCCAGCACGCCCACTACTGTGTAAGGAGAGCCGTTGATCCGAAGCTTCTGGCCAATGACCGCCGAATTCGCTCCGAGGCGTTCCCACAGCCTGTGAGTGAGGATCACGACGGGTTCTTTGCCGGGCTCTCCCTCCTCCGGAAGGAAACTGCGGCCGAGAAAGAGCGGGTATCCCAGCATTGCGCAATAGCCGGGCGTCGCTTCCATACCGTCCAGGAACTGGTGCCTGTCCTGTGCCGCAACGTTGAAGTCGTCCGCAGTATATGCGTTCAGATCCTGGAAAACGGCGCTCTGACGCTTCCAGTCGATGAAATCGGCCGCTGAAACAAAATCGCGGCCTTGACCTTCATGCCTGGACCACACCATCACTAACTGATCCGGCTGCGGATAAGGTAATGGCGCGAGCAGTGTCGCGTAATGCACGGTGAAGATGGCCGTATTCGCGCCAATGCCCAGCGCGAGGGTGAGGATTACGGTAAGGGCGAAACCGGGGTTGCGGCGAAGGCAGTGGACCGCGAGCCGAAGGCTCCGCCTGAGGCTATCCAGCCATGCCAGCGGCATCACGTCGCGACATTCATCCCTGGCAAGTTCCAGGGTCCCGAATTCCTGCCGCGCGCGCCGTTCCGCATCGTTGCGACTTAATCCAATCCGAATGTAGTCGCGAATCTGGCTCTCGAGATGGAATCCGAACTCCTCGTCCATCCGGGTCTCCCACTGGCGCCGTTTCCACCAGGTAAAGAGTCTCATGGGCCGCCGCCTATTCCGCCGAGTCGAGAACGAATGAAACCGCTTCACACAGGCGGCGCCAGCTTGCTCGTTCTTCGTCCAGGCGTTTGCGTCCGGACCTGGTCAAACTGTAGTATTTTGCGTTGCGCCCGCCATCGGTGGTTTTCCAGGCTGATTTCAGCCAGCCTTTATTCTCTAGCCGGTAAAGCGCGGGATAAAGGGAGCCCTGTCGAAGGGTGCGCGCCACAAAAATGATGACTCGTTGGGTTCTCTTTTTTTCGCTCAGTTTCTTAAAGTATGTAAGACTTAAAGAAAGGAGGCGAACGCCATGCCCGATCCGCTGTCTGCCTTGGTTGATGAACGGTCTGCGCTGTTACGTCAGTTTGCCGAACTGGGGGATTTCCAGCCCGGTTCGGTCTCGAGTCCTACCCTGAGGTGTGGGAAGCCCTCGTGTCATTGTGCCCGGCCGGACGACCCGGGGCATGGGCCGTATTACCATCTCACCCAGAAGATCGAAGGTAAGACGGTTACCCAAAGCCTTCCCTCCATGGCGGCTGTCCGTAAGGCGGAGGGCGAGATCGCAGAATACCGCAGATTTCAGCACCTCACCGATGATCTGGTGGGCGTCAATCGGAAGATCTGTCGCCTGCGCCCGGTTGAACAGACCGGCCAGATCGAACAGGAAAAAAAACGACCGAAGCGATCCAAAAAGAAGTCGCCCGCGAAGTAGAGCAACTACTTGGCGTCATTTTCCGCGAACGCAGAGCAACCTGCCCATTCGATTTGGAGAGTGTCGAGGCCGTGATCCGTTCCGCGATGCATCGCGCCGGGGCCGGTGCGCTGACTCAACTGCTGCAATTCGAACCTCCGGATGCCGACCACATGGAGGCGCCCTGTTCCTGCGGCCACGCGGCACGCTTCAAGGAAATGCGCAGCAAAACATTTCTCTCGGTAGTCGGTGCCGTAGAGGTTCGGCGTCCCTACTATCACTGCTCTCATTGCTCGAAAGGACAGCATCCGGTCGATGGCGAACTGGGCATTGCCGGTCTGGAATCTTCACCCGGCGTCAGACGCATGGAATCAATGCTGGGCGCCGAGATGCCCTTCGTACCGGCATGCGAACCGATGAAGCTGCTGGCGGGTCTGGAAGTCCCCGCCAAAGCCATCGAACGGGCCGCTGAAAGCATTGGCGCGGAAATCGCCCGCCGTGACCAGCAGGAAATCGACGGCGCCAAACAACTCGTCCTGCCCATTGTTTCCAGACAGACCATTCCGAAAATGTACGTTCTGATGGATGGCGTCCAGGTCCCGGTTGTGGCCGCTGAAACCGAGGGCCGGGCCGGCAGAATCGAGGGGCAGCGAGCCCGCACCCGCGAGTGCAAGCTCGGCGCCGTGTTTACGCAGACCGCCGTCGATAAAGATGGCTGGCCCGTGCGCGATCCGGATTCCACCACTTACGTGGGCGCGGTGGAAAGTGCCGACGAATTCGGCTACCGCATATACACAGAAGCCTGGAACAGAGGCTGGGAATGGGCCGCCATTAAAATCGTCATTGGCGATGGCGCAGTCTGGATCTGGAACATCGCCGACCGGCACTTCCCGGGCGCTGTGCAGATCGTTGACCTCTATCATGCCCGGCAACACTTGTGGAACGTGGCTGCGTTACTTTATCCACATGACGCAGCGGCCAAGAAACGCTGGATGACGCCCATGAAAGATCTGCTCGATCATGGTTGGACGGAACTCCTCGTGGAATGGCTGCGCGAAATCGCCGCCGGGGTCGCCGAAACTCAGCCCGGTCTGGCCGGTGAAATCGCTAAAGAGGCTGACTATTTTGAGACCAACACGCATCGGATGCGGTACCCGGAGTTTCGCGAAAAAGGGTTCTTCGTCGGTTCCGGCGTTATCGAAGCCGGTTGTAAGTCCATCGTCGGCGTCCGCCTCAAGCAATCCGGCATGTTCTGGACCCTGCGAGGAGCCAACGCCATCATTGCGCTGCGCTGTTGCCGTTTCAATCAGAGGTTTGAAGACTTCTGGGCCGAGAGCCGTGCCGCCTGATCGCCACCACTCTCACTTTTATGTCGTACACCCCCTGTCGAACCCACAGAGCTTCTCTCGACATCGCCCCAAGTCTCTGCACGATGCCATAGCCATGGATCGGCTGGATGGCGACGACTTTCAGGATCAGCATGTCCAGGGTGCCCTGCAGCAACTCGGCGTCGCCTGCCAGTTTCTCATTATGCCTAGGCATTCGAGATATCAAAATAGGAAATGTTACCTGGAATGTCAAGGCCCTCTGCTGTGGCTGACAGCGGCGGATCGCCTGGAGCTGCTCCATTGAGCACGCCACCCCGGCAGAAGTGGCGGAGGCTAATCCGCCGCGTGATGTCCACCGCCACTCGCCCTGAACGCCTATGGAAAACATTCCGCTGAAGCCGTTCTCAATTCCGCTCGCGGGCGATTGTCTACGGACACACCAGCCGCGGTTTCCCCCTGACCTTCATCTTCTGCACACCCTCCGTCC
The DNA here is from genome assembly GCA_963832905.1 of Terriglobia bacterium. Lineage (GTDB taxonomy): Bacteria > Acidobacteriota > Terriglobia > Bryobacterales > Bryobacteraceae > BOG-234. The sequence goes on from CAWHVO010000006.1 coordinate 384,691, forward strand.
ACCTTCACTGTATCCGTGACGCGACGCGCCCGTACCCGTCCCGGTCTCAGTTCCCGACAGATCAGACCGCCGGAAGTCTTTACTGCCCCGCGTTCTTTGGCGGCTTTGTCGAGATAATCCCTGGGAACCCGAAATCAACAGCACGCATGCAGGCAGGCAGGGCGAGGCGCGTGTGTCCAGGGTACCATCGGCGCTTGAACCCCGGTTCCGACATCTGCGCTCTGAGCGCGGTTGAAATGGCGCGGCTGATTCGCCAGCGAAAGCTTTCCGCGCGCGAGACCGTCGACGCCCATCTCGCACAGATCGAGCGTGAGAACCCGCGCGTCAACGCCATCGTCACGCTGGCCGCAGACGCCGCGCGGAAGCGTGCTCTCGAAGCCGATGAAGCACAGGCGCGGGGCCTTCCGCCCGGCCCGCTGCACGGACTCCCCACCGCACACAAGGATCTGCAGCTGACAAAGGGAATCCGCACCACGTTCGGCTCACGCATCTTTCAGGATTTTGTCCCTGACGAGGATTCCCTGCTGGTGGAACGTGTGCGGTCTTACGGGGCGATTCTGCTCGGCAAGACCAACACGCCCGAATTCGGCGCCGGATCCCAGACATATAACGAAGTCTTCGGTCCCACGCGCAATCCATTCGACCCAACGAAGACCTGTGGCGGCAGCAGCGGCGGCGCGGCCGTCGCACTGGCCTGTCACATGATCCCGATCGCGGATGGCACGGATCTCGGCGGGTCGCTGCGCAATCCCGCAAGCTTCTGCAATGTTGTCGGATTCCGCCCCACACCCGGCCGCATTCCCATGCGTCCCGCGCCGGGTTCGCTCGCCTTCAACGTCGAAGGGCCGATGGCGCGTTCGGTCGCGGACGCTGCCTTTTACTTCGATGCGCTCGCCAACGATCACACTTCCCTCCCCCGCGACTTCACAGGCGTCCGCATCGCCTGGTGGAAAAATCTCGGCGGCATCCTCGTCGAACCGCGGGTTCGGGAGATCACCAACGCGCAGCGCCGTGTCTTCGAATCGCTCGGCTGCATCGTGGAAGAAGCCGAACCCGATTTCTCCGGCGCAGACGAAACCTTTCGCACGCTGCGCTTTCACAGCTCGTTCGTCCGGTTCGGCGATCTCGCGAAGAAGAATCCGCACCTGATTAAACACGAATTGCGCTGGGAAATCGAACAAGGCAGCCGTCTCACGGAGCGCGATATTAAGGAAGCGCAATCAGACTACGCCGCTCTCTGCCGCCGCATGGCCGCCTTCCTCGAAGCCCATGAATTCTTTGTGCTTCCGGTCAGCCAGGTGCTGCCATTCGATGTCACTCAACATTGGCCCCGCGCCATCGACGGCGTGGAAATGACGACCTATGTCGACTGGATGAAGTCCTGTTATTACATTTCGGTTATGGGCACGCCGGCGATTTCCGTTCCCTGCGGCTTTTCGCCTGGAGGCCTGCCCGTCGGCATTCAAATCACTGGCAGCCAGGGGGATGACTGCGGAGTGCTGCAGATGGCCCACGCGTTTGAAATCGCGCATTCGGCGCATTGATTAAACCATCCTCATTCACAATTGTTTCGTGTGGAAATCACCGTTTTGTAACCGCCCGCGGTTTACAACGGTGACATGAGGTGCGACCTCCACGTTCACACAGTTCACTCGGGCATGTGCACGATTCCGGTGCTGAACCGCGTATGTCTGGAGTCTTATAACGAACCCCAGGCGCTGTATGCACGGCTGAAACAGCGCGGCATGGACCTTGTCACGGTCACGGATCACGATTCCGTCGACGCAGTCGAGCAGTTACGGCGGTATCCGGATTTCTTTCTGAGCGAAGAAGTCACCTGCACGATGCCCAGCGGCACAGAGATGCACGCCGGTGTTTACGGCATCCGCGAGCACGATCACATCGAACTGCAGCGCCGCCGCGCCGATATCGAGAGCCTGCTCGCGTATGCCGTCGAAAACCAGCTCTTCGTGACGGTCAATCATCTCTATTCCAGCCTCACGGGCCCGCGGGCGGAAAACGATTTCGCCGTTTTTGCACGCGATTTTCACGGAGTTGAAACATTAAACGGGCAGATGCTGAAATGGTCCAACCGCCTGGCGGACGATTTCGCCCGGCTGTATGGCAAGCCGGTCATGGGCGGCAGTGATTCGCACACGCTGGCCGGTGTGGCCCGCACCTTCACCGAAGTTCCGGGCGCACGCAGCGCGCAGGAGTTTCTCGCCGGGATGCGCCGCGGCCAGAGCGTTGCCATCGGTGAATCGGGCGATTATTTCAAACTGACTTCAGCGATTTTTTCCATCGGCTCATCGCTCATACGCTCCACGCCGTGGATGGCGCTCGGCGCCGGGCTCTTCGCCCTCGCGCCCATGGTCACGCTGGCGAATTATTTCCGCGAAGTTGCGTTTGCCTGGTATTGGGGCCAGAGGAACCGGCCCGTCAACCCGGTGGTTACCCCCGAGGCAGCGCGGTGACCAGAGAACAGGCGATCTCGACCCTCTCGGCTCCCGATAGGCGGCTGATGCGCCGCATCAACCGCTGGAGTGCGCCGCGCTGGGTACGCTGGTGGATGCTTCTCGCCACCCGCGCCGGGAATGGCTGGCTGTGGGGGCTGATCGGCATCGCCGTGCTGTTCTCCGCCGACGCCAACCGCTTTCGCGCCATTGCAGCTGCGGGCCTGGCAGTAACGTGCGGGATTCTGATGTTCCACCGCGTGAAACGGATTTTCTGCCGGGCGCGTCCCCGCGATATAGAGCCGCACTGCTGGGCGAATATCGTGACGCGGGACCGGTTCTCCTTCCCGTCCGGCCATTCGACTACGGCTTTTGCCGTGGCGCTGTCGCTGGGTTCGTTCTATCCCGAGATCATGCCTGTGCTGCTGGTGCTGGCCGCCAACGTGGCGATTTCGCGCGTGGTGGTCGGGATGCATTTTCTGAGCGACGTGCTGGTGGGCTCCGGCGCGGGCGCTCTGCTGGGCTACGCCGCGTTCCGGCTCGCAGTTTGAATTCGCGCAAACCGGGAGACGCCAGGCATATGTCCTGGGCCGCCTGTTTCGCGTACTTCATGGGCGGGAGTCCCGCAAGGAACTCCCTCGCTCCTGAAATCCTCATCACGTTCGTGGAAAGTGCCACCGCATTGGGAATGGATCGGTCTTCCCTGAACCGTCGGGGGCGGGCTACGCGGATTGCGAAACTGCCCTAACCTTGATCGCGACATCGCGCCCCAGCCTTGGATCGCGCGCTCTCCACACCTCGCCCATCCCGCTCCGAGCTTGTCGCCGGGCTTGAGTTCCATGTGGGTAGATCGATTTACGTTACCATTTGCGAGAAATTTTCGGGTTCCCGGCCACTATCCGCGCAGGCCCGATGCACGAATACGATGTGGCCCTCAAAAACATCCTGACACGGCCCGGCAGCTCAGTGCTGACCCAACTCATTGGCGCCTCGTCGCTGAAGTGGATCAACGTGGAAGCGCCGAAGGTGAGCAATCGGCGGGTGGATCTGCTGGGAGAATTACCCGACGGGAACCTGGTTCACATCGAGCTGCAGTCGCAGAACGAGAAGGATTTCCCGCTGCGGATGGCCGAGTACCTCTTCGGAATCCGGCGGAAATACGGAAAGCTCCCGCGGCAGGTGGCGCTGTACGTCGGCGAAGCTCCGTTGCGCATGAAGGATCGCGTCGAGGGGCCGGATGTCTCCGTGCGATTTCATCTGGTGGATATCCGGGATCTGGACGGTGAACGATTGTTGGCCAGCGCCAACATGGGCGATAATGTACTTGCGATCCTAACGAGGTTGGGTGAGCAAAGAAAGGCCGCCCGCCGGATATTGGAGCGGATTGCCGCCGGGCAGCGGCAGGAACGCGATCGGGCTCTGGCCGAGTTGTTGATTCTCGCGAGATTGCGGCGCCTGAGCGGTGAATTGAAACGGGAGGTGGAGAAGATGCCCATTTTGCTCGACATTATGGATGACGAAATTTTTGGGCCTGCGATCCGAAAGGGGCTGCGGCAAGGCCGTGTCGAAGGGCAGGTGGAGATGCTGTTCAGCCTGATCGAGAAACGGTTTGGCCGAATCCCTCCCGCGGTCGCCCAGCGGATCGCGGCCTTGAAGCCCGCACAGCTCAAGCGGGTGGGGCTTCGCTTGCTCGATGCACAGCGGATTGAAGATTTGTTCGCGCGGTAACTATCTCCCCACCGGCACTTTGCGCTGCAGCTCGTCGGCGAAGTTTCAGGAGCAAGACCACCTCGTGTTCCTGCTTCGGCGCTTGCCGTCCGGCGACAGGTTCCCAATTGGTGCCGCCGAGGTGGGCCTGGAGAGCCGCATCCGCGCGGGGTAGCTACGGGCTGGACGCTTCACGGCTTCACGAACTTCTGCACCTTACCGCTCAGCTGCGCAAGGTAAACGTCGCCTGAATCGGTCACCGCGACGGCGTGACATCCCGCGGCCGTACCGCCCGGCAATCTGCCCAGCACTTCCCCTTTCAGATTCAACAGCACGGCGCCCGCCCAGATCTTTTGGTCCTTTGTCATCACCAGCCCGGACACCGCCTCCAGCACAGGCCACTCGGCGAGAAATCTGCCGTTGGGATCGAAGACCTCGATGCGATGCGTTTCGCGGTCGGACACGTAGACCTTCCCTTCGGCGTCGGTCACCACATTGTGCGGCAGTTCGAACTGGCCCGGGCCTGTGCCGCGCGTCCCCCATTCGAGCAGATACTTGCCGTCGTGCGAAAATTTCACCACGCGATTGCCCGCGTAGCCGTCAGAAACATAAAAGTCTCCGTTCGGCGCGAACGCCACGTCGGTCGGAAGATTGAAAGTGTCGCGCCCGGCTCCGGCCACGCCCTTGTGTCCGAGCTGCAGCAGAATCTTCCCCTGCTGATTCATCTTGTAAATCACATGCCCCGGTGCGTCAACCACCCAGATGTTGCGCTCCGCATCGACGCGAATGGAGTGGGCGCCGCAGGAGTCGCACCCCGCCGGCCCGTAGATGGCCGAGTAAAACGCGCGGCCGGGCACGCGCTGCGCCGCCGCGATGGCGCCCACCTTGCCTTCGCTGAATATGCCGTCGCCCCACGAGCGCACGTACTCCCCGTCGGGCCCGAACTCCATGATGGGATGTGCCCCGCGATGCAGCACGAGGATGTTGCCGTTGCTGTACACCGCGATGCCGGATACCTGAATGAAGTTCCACGGACCGCCCCGCGTACCCGCTGCATTGAGGACCTGCGCCGGCCACTCGGGCACTTCTCTGTAGCCCATGTCGGGAGCATTAGCGCCGAGCTTCGGCGGGCCGGCCGGCTGAGCGGAGGCGAGCCAGAAGGGAATGAGCGCGAGAACGACCGGTTTCATGGCGGCTTCACGATGGAGTTTATCGCAGAAAGACCTCGTACAATGAACGGCAACCATGCATCGATTGTTCTGGTTCGCGCTGATCGCATCGAGCGCCGCGGCACAGGTGAAGGTCGATCCGGCGCGTGTGAAGACTTTGCTGGATCAGGCGGTCGTCGTCGATCTGCACGACGACACCACCCAGATGATGCTGGACGAAGGCTACAGACTGAGCCGGCGGCACACGTTCGGTCAGGTGGATATTCCGCGGATGCGCGAAGGCGGCGTCACCGGCATTTTCTTTTCGCTCTGGACCGATCCCGACCGCTACACGCCCACTGAAGCGATTCGCCGCACTATGGAGCAAATCGACGCCATACGCCGCGAAGTGGCGCGCAACCCGGGGGCCCTCGAAATGGCCGCCACGGCAGATCAGATTCTGGCGGCGAAGAAGCGCGGCCGCATCGCCGTTCTCATGGGACTCGAAGGCGGTCACGGGATCGACTCCGATCTCGCGGTGCTGCGCATCTGGTACAGCCTGGGCGTCCGCTACATGACTCTTACGCACACGCGGAACACACCTTGGGCGGATTCATCCGGTGCGAAACCCGAGCACAACGGGCTGACAGATTTCGGCCGGCAGGTTGTGCGCGAGATGAACCGGCTGGGCATGATGGTCAACATTTCGCACGTTTCCGATAAGACGTTCCGGGACGTGCTCGCGACCACCTCGGCGCCGGTGATTGCTTCGCATTCCTCGTGCCGCGCCCTGGCCGATGTGCCGCGCAACATGACCGACGATATGCTGCGCGCGCTCGCGCGGAACGGCGGCGTGGTTCACATAAATTTCTATGAAGGCTTCGTGGCAGCCGGTTTTGAAGCGCGCGTGGGTGCGCTCAAAGATGAACAGGCGCGGCAGGACGCCATCGACAATCGAACGCCGAAATTCGGCGACCGCAGCCGGAACGGCCCCGAGGTGCGGCGGATCAACGCGGCGCGCATCGCCAGACTGGGGCGCATTCCGCTGAGTAAGCTGCTGGATCAGTTCGAGCATGCGGTGAAAGTGGCGGGAGTCGATCACGTCGGGCTGGGCTCGGATTTCGACGGCGCGGACGATCTTTTCCCGGCCGGCATGGAAGATATTTCGAAGATCCCGAATCTGGTTCAGGGGCTGATCGAACGCGGCTTTCCCGACGCGGACATCCTCAAAATCCTCGGCGGTAACAGCCTGCGCGTAATGCGCGAAGTCGAGAAGGCGGCTGATCGGCGCGGGTCCGTGCCATGAGCCCTGATCCAACCATGGTCAATTGCGAGGGCTGCACGGAATGCTGCCGCAGCGGCCAGGGACTTGTGCTGCATCCTGAAGAGGGCGACGACGTGGAGTCCTACGTGCACCGGATCGCCGGCCACCGCGAAGACGGGAGCGCCGTCTTCGTTCTCGCAACGGACGAAAAGGGCTGGTGCGTCTATCTCGGGAAACGCGGCTGCACGATTTACGAGCGGCGGCCGCTGCTCTGCCGCACTTTCGACTGCCGCAAGCACTACCTGATGCTGCCGCGCACAGACCGCGACAATCTGGTGCGACTGAAGCTTTCGTCGCGCGCCGTGTTCAACGCCGGGCGAGCGCGCCTGAAGACATTAAGTCCCGCCGAACGCGCCGCATGCCTGAAAATTCGCGACGAGTACTTCTCATAGCTAAGCTAACAGCCCGTGGCAGAAGTCCCGACAGGCTGAATGCCTGTCCCACCATGCTTGTAAACTGCTGATCCTTCAACGGTGGCGCAGGCGGTTTCGCCAGGCGGTTTCGCCTGTCTTTGGGAAGTAGTGAGACTTCTGCCACAGGCTAACTACGGCCTACCGAATTTCGCGGCCTCGACTGGTACGTTCAGCTTCACCTCGCTTATTGTCGCGGTGAAGCGTCCGTCCAGCCAAAGGAACGAGTACTTGAACGGGAACTTCACGCCGTTCACGTCGCGGTAGTCCTCGAAGTCCTGCTGGATCGAGATGCGCCCCACCGGCGATGGCGTCTGCCGCACATAGCGCGTCAGCAGGTGCGTCCCTTTATCGAAGTACAGAGTGCCGATCAGCCCGCCCGGCGCCGTGCCCTGCAGGACGTACACCGTGCGGTCGTGCAGCTCATCTTCCAGTCCGACGCGCCAGTTGTTGAGCGCGCTTTTGATTTCGGCGGGGAAGGCCAGCACAGCATCGAGCTTCGCGCCTGCCAGATCGTTGCCGTCCAGCGAATAGTGCGGCATGTAGGCGCGCGGCTGGCTGATCCATCCGGCGGCGCCATCGTAGGTCCACGCGCTGGTGCCGCGCTCGGGGTGCTCGGGGAAGTTGATCCACATGCCGCGGTGATTCGGCGCTTCGGCGTAGATCTGAAACGCCGCGCTGCCGCCGAGGCCGCCGTAGCCTTCGCTCCTGCCCGTCGCAATGAAAGTCTTCACTGTGGCAAGCTTCGCCGCGCCGCCCATCGCTTTGATGTAATCGTCGAGTATCTGCGCCGCGGGCGGCTCGCCATCGCCCTTCTGGACGATATCCGGCTTCTCGTCGGGCGGCGCGCCATAAAGCTTGTCGAGCTGGATCGACTGCGTCGGCTCATCGAGCCCGTGATGGCAGGTGAAGCAGGTGACCTGCGCCGCGCCGCCGAAGTTCTCCTTATTGATCTTCGCCACCATCTCCACCATGCGCCGCGCTTAAGACCTTTTTCGGATTGGCGTCCGTCACCCAGTCCATGGCGTCCGTGCCGGCGCCCGGATGGCAGTTGGAGCAGTCGTAGCCGAGGGCCGCCGTCATCACGCCCATCGCTCCAAGGAAATCGCTCGGTGTAAGCCCCTTGAGTGTGCTCGACGTGACGTTCTTGTAGTACTCGCCCGAGGTCTGTTTCCCTGTAGGCGGAGCCAGCGAGTGGGTCTGGGCGGTGGCGATCCCTGCGAGCGCGAGCAGGCCAAGGGCTTTGCTCACGGCGATGGCGACGGGACGGTTCTTCATTAGTTCTCCTTAACTAACTACAGGGGGATCCAAGCTTTGAAAGCACGAATGGCGTTTGGTAAGCAAGCTTCGCGCCGTTCAGCAGAGGAGTTCGAAGCGGGCTTTCTGTTGGGGATGCGACTGCCGGCCTCCCGCACCGTCTGTCGGCCTGCGCGCCGTTTGTGCGCCCCCTGGCTCAATGATTGCGCCAGGTGGCGCACGCAGGACCGCCGATCTGCTGAATAATTCAATCGCGACCATAATCCGCGAAATGCCCCGTGCTGGCCGCGCCATCGCGTTTGTGGGTTTTCGAGCTCCCTGCCGTCTCTACGAAATCCACGCCAAATCGAACGGATTAAAACTGAAGTCACGCCAAAAGATGAATGGCAGAATTGTATATGTGCGCCGGATTTTGACCCGGAACGAAATTCTGACAAAATTCCGCGGCATTCTATCCGCGGACCGGCATCGGGAACTGGAAGCGCTCTCCGACGCCTTCCTTGCAGAAATGGCGACGCTGCTGCGGCACACGGGGGAAGGGAGCAATCACGAACGCCGGTCCGAACCCAGGCGCGCTGCGATTTCCCGTGTCGAAGTCATCGCCTCGCCGGAGAACGAAGCGCAGATCCGTCAGGCGGGATTTCAGGAGGACAGATCTGCGAAGGGCGCCAGCGTGGTTGTTTCCACACCGATCGCTGTCGGAACCCGCGTTCAGGTGGCCCGCGGACTTCGCAACACTCTGGAGGGAATCGTCAGAAACTGCCGGCGCGGCAATTCCGGGTGGATCCTTGGAATCGAATACGACCAATCAAAATAGCAAGCTATCTTGCGGCCGCAGGACCGGACGCGGATGGAGTTCACGCAAATCCCCACGCCTCCTTCATGCCTCCCCGTGGACGCGTGCGCTAACTTCGTAGTTGGTCGGCATACTCGCAATCCTGTCCCTGGTCGGCGCGGGCGTTCTGATGCTCCTGAGCGTTCTGGTCCCCCCGCAGGCACACGCGTGGATCAGCAGCCTCCCTCTGGCGCTGGCGGGGCTCGGCTACACGCTCCTGCAGTTTCGCCTGAAACCTTCGCGCAGACTGCTGCTGAAACGTCTCTTGCTCGCCGCTGCTTTTCTCCTCTGGGCCGTCGTGCAGCTCCTGCCGGAGGGCCGCCTTTCGCTCTTCCTCGGCGACGCCGTCATCGCCGCCTATGTACTCGATCTCTTCTGGATGATGCGCGACCAGCAGCGTGGCGAATCCGACTGAACGCCCTACAGGGCCTGCGCCAGCAGCACCACCCCGATCCCGATCAGCATCACGTGCACGTAAACCACGAACTGCCGCGCATTGAGACGGCGGTTGATCAGCCGGCCAAGAAAAATCCCCAGCGCCACGCCCGGCAGCGACAGCAGGTAGAGGTGATTCACCGTCGTCGTCCACAGCCCTGAAATCCAGTAGCCCGTCATCCCCGCCGCGCTGGCCGGCAGAAAATACCCCTGCAGCGTGGCGCGGAAATTCGCCGGAGCCCAGCGCCGCAGCGACCCGTAGATCGCCAGCGGCGGTCCGTTCATCCCGTAAGCGCCGCCCAGAATCCCGGACAGAAACCCGAACACCCCCGCCAGCCGTTCGCTCTTCAGTTCAAATGGCGCGCGCGGCACCAGCGACCAAACGGAGAATCCGATGATCACGATCGCCAGCACCGTCTTCACCGCCTGTTCCGGCACCGTCTTCAGCACGATCAGCCCGATCGGAATCCCGAACAGCGCGGGCACTACGAGCCACACCGCGCTGCGCAGATGGATGTGCCGCCAGTCCTGCGCCACCACAACCAGCGCCACCGTGATCGAAGCGAGGACTGCCAGCGGAGCCGCTGTCTTGACCGGAACAGTAAGCGCGAGCAGCGGCACCGCTACCAGCGCTTCCCCGAAGCCGAACGCCGAACGGATCACGGTGGCGAGGAACAGCACCACCGCTACCTCAATGGCGATCATCCATTTCTCTGCGCGCACAACGGACTGACCACAGGTGCAACCGCATGGTTTACCTTGTCCTGGATAAGGCTGACCTTGCGTCTTCGCCAGTGGCCGGGCCTGTGCGCTTCTCCTTCAGACCTTCGACCGGTAAAACACCATCAGATCGGTGGCCGGCGGCTTGACCCCTGCCTGGCGCAGCATAGTCGCCAGCTGACCGCGATGATAGCTGCCATGATTCATCAGGTGCATCACGACTTTCCAATACGGCAGTTGGAATTCCCCGGAACGGTTGCGGATCGTCATAGGCTTCGACCAGTCGTCGAGCGCCTTTCCCCAGTCGATCCATCGCGTGTGCAGCACGGACCAGGCCGCGCCCAGTGCGGCCATGTCCGCGGGAGCGCTCAAGTCGGCGATCGTCGTGCCGGGGTCGCCCTCGATACGGCTGATCCACACCAGTTCGGCAAGGTAGACGTGATTCAGCGTGTCGAAGAGGCTTTTGAACGAACTGCCGCGGTCCTGACTGATCTGGTCGGCGGGAGTCTGGGAAAGGGCGGTATAGAGCTGCTGATCCGCCCACTGCATGAACTCAAGATGCGACTGGCAAACGGAGCCGATTTCGGGCTGCATGGACACCAGTGTATGGTACACGCGGCGCAAGCCGCGTTTCTCCCGGCGAACAACGAACGCGACTGGCGTCGCGTGTACTAGAACTGGAAGCGCAGCTGTATCTCGACCTTGCGATTGCCCGCCGCGCCGTTATTGCCGCCGAAGCCGCCGCCGCCGCCGGTGTTCAGCGACGTCGAACTCGCCGAAGAACGACGTACCGAGTGCGCCGCTGGGCGGATTGTAGTTCACATGGTTCAGGGCATTGCGCGCCTGCACGTTCAGAGTGAGGTTGTAGCGGTTGCCGGTGTTGCCGTTGACGTTTCCGAAGCCGCCGCCACCGCGTCCGCCGCGTCCGCCGCCGCCGAAGCCGCCACCACCGCCGCCACGACCGCCGCCGCCACCGGGGAATCCGCCGCCACCACCAGGGAATCCGCCGCCGCCGGGGAATCCGCCGCCGCCGTTGTTCCGGTTGTTTCCGCCAGCGGCGCGCTCACCCCATCCCCAAGTCCGGCTGATGCGGAGATTCAGATTGATCTGGCCCGGGCCGTCGCCGTAATTGATCGGAACCAGTTGGCCTCCGGTCGCGCTGAAGCACCCGTACTTTGTATTCTTATACGTTGCCGTGGCACAGGGCGCGAAGTATGGCCGGGCATTGTAGATGCCGTCTCCATCGAAATCCTGCGGCAGCGTAATGTTGAACGGGGCGCCCGACTGGACGGTCATGAACGGATTCAGATTAATCTTCAGGGGCAGGCCGATGCCGCCGCCGAAGTAACCGCGGTTACGGATATCGAAGTTGGCGCGGCCCCAGTCCTGATTGGCGTTGTACTGATTCATCGGGAAACCGTTGGCATTGGTGTGCGCCTGGCCGTAGGTGTAATAGCCCTGCAGCTGGATGTGCGAATTCAGTCGCGTGTTGGCGTTGATGGTCAGCTGGGTCTGCTTGAAGATGCCGCTCGTCTCGTACTGATAAATGTCTCCGTTTGCGCCCGAAACGTCGGTGCCCGCAAATGGCCGCACACTGACCACTGGAGGGCCCCCGGGTGTCGTAGGGGCCACGTACGCATCGGGACCGTATGTCAGCGGCGCATTGATGTCCCGCTGGCGCAGCACGTGCACGCCCCGCGTATTGACATAGTTGATGGACATCTGCGTTCTGCCCGGTAGTTGCCGATCCACCTCGAATGCGAACTGCCCCTCGTAGGGGGCGCGAAGCGAAGGGTCGACCGTATAGATCGCCTGATTTTCCTGCGCACCCTGCAGCAGACTCAGGGGCGGGGTGCCCGGGTAATACGACAGAACCTGGCTGGCGTTCGGCGTGCTCCCCGCTGTAACCAGATAATTCGTCTGCGTGAACCCGTTATAGCGCAGAGCGTTCAGAACGCTGCCAACCGCGAAGCGTGTGAAGAAAATGCCGTATCCGGCCCGGAGCACGGTCTTCGAAGCCGTCTTGCCTCTGGCGCCGGGGGCCCAGGCGACACCGAGTCTCGGGCCCAGATCCAGATGATCGCCGATGTCGTTCTGCGTCTCGTAGCGAAGGCCGGCGTTGACCGTTAAGTTCGGCGCCACCCGCCAGTCATCCTGCAGAAAAACTCCCAGATCGAACTCGCGCGCCTGAATATTCGGAATACCGCTGCTGATCGTAAACTGGCTCGGACCACATCCCTGCCCCAGAAGGGTCCCGATCGGAACGCCTTCAGAGAGCATGAGTTCCGTCTGCTGGTAAACGTCCAGCGAAGTCAACGTGCCCGGGCACTGCGCCACACCGGCGCCGAAAGTCGCATTGAAGGTATAGCTGCCGTTGAAGTTGGAATTGGAAATCGTGGTTACGTCCGACTGGCGCGCGCGGAAACCGAGTTTCAGAGCGTGTTTGCCCCGTGTCGTGGTCAGGATATTCTGCAGTTCGTAGCCCTTATTGAAATTGTCCTGCGCGGAGTACGGCGCACCGCCGGAATTGAAAGCGCCGCTCACATTGATGCCGGGAATGTCAAAACTGCCCAGTGCGGTGGAGTCGTTGTGGTTGTCGCGGAACTGAAAACGGGTTTCATCCACGGCCACCGTTCCAATTACCGAAGTCTCCGTAATCTGCACCTGATTATTGCGGATATAGCTTTCCGTTTCCTGCGACGGCAGGCTGAACTGGCCCACGCCGCCGAAGTTGGACGACTGCGTGTGGTTGTACCGGATCACCAGGGTGTTGTTCTGGTTGATTGCGTAATCGATGCGCGGGCTGATCTGCCACAGAGCGTTCGGAATGAAGTACTGCCCGTTGAGAGGCGCTTCCGCGAAACCGGGTGTCAGAACGTTGGCGATCACCAGCGCGTTCTGTTCGATGGCGCGGCGGTTGTAATCGAGGAAGAACGAAGTCTTCTTGCCCAGCGGGCCGCCGATATTTGCCGTCCCCAGCAGGGAGTGGTAGCCGGCCTGGGGAGTTGTGAGCAGCGGATTCCGCGAGTCGAAAATGCGGTCGCCGTAGTTGATGAACGCCTGGCCGTGATATTGGTCCGTGCCGGGGCGCGTGAGGATTTCCACGCGTCCGAAACCCGGCTGGTCGAACTCAGCGGAGAAGGGATTCGAGTTGATGCGGATTTCGCGGATGGAACTCTTGGGAGGCAGCTGACCGCCGCTGAAACCGTCAACGAAGAACTGCGCGCCGTTGGGTCCGGCTGCGGGGCCGGCGAGCGCTTCAAGATCCGACTGCAGATCGTCGGGATCGTCGGGAAGGGCGTCGATATCGGCGTCTTTCAGCACCAGCGCGCTGACGTTGCTGGAAGACTCGACCGATAGCGCGGCTGCGGCCGTGTCGGTCACGCTGACCTGCTGCGCTTCGGCCGCAATCTGCAGGGCGATGTCGAGCGAATTTCCCTGGCCGGTGGAAACGTCCACGTCCGCCTTCGAGTACGTTACGAAGCCGTTGGCGTCGGCGCGGATGTTGTACTTGCCCGGCGGCAGGTTCGGCATCGCATACTTGCCCTGCGCATCGGAAGTAACGGTGCGCGCCGTGCCGTTTCCGGTGGCCACAACCGTAGCTCCTGGGATGACCGCGTTCGAGGGGTCCGTAACGGTTCCGCGGAGCGAACCGATGTTCTGCGCCAACGCTTTACGCGGTGCGCCGCCTGCCCATACGAGCGCCGTGAGCGTCAGTAATACCGTATGAAATCTCATCCGTTTTCTCATTATGTTTATCTTCTGGGGACCCGTCTCCGTTGAGACGACAGACAAATTCAATTGTTACTTTTTTCTACAATAGTAGATCGTGATTAAGTGTAAACGAGGGTAAGCCGACAACCTAAGGCAAACGTAAAAATCGCCCGGTGCGGTCCAGCACGGCGCCGGGACTCCTTCGGTCAACGTCTGGAACGCTTGCGGGTCTGGTTTGTAGACGACGGGGCCGATGGAACAATCGGCCTGCAGATTACATCCCGCCCCACTGGGGCGCAGCTTCGGTCATATCGCTCCGGGTTTATCCGGCTTTCGGTTCGGTTTGTTTCGTAAAAACATGTTCGGCGGCTTCGTCGCGGCGGCGCGAGTCGTAGATCCCGAGATAGCGCTGGAACTCGCGGCTGTACGTAACCTCATAGCGGCGTATGCTTTTCAGGTTGCCGGGTCCCTCACTGGCCGAGCGGAAAGCACGAGCCGTCCGCATCGACGGCGAACAGGTGGACTCGGAATTTTCCTGGGCACAACTTTCCTGGGCACCCTGGGCTTCGACGGCTTCCGTGAGCAGGTCCTTTTCAACGAACCAGGAGCGTTTGCGCCGCCAGTGTGCGTGCGTGATGACCATCAGAAGCTGGTTTTCGAGAAAGTTGCGCGGCATGAGGACATTGCGAAAGCCGGCGTGATCCTCTTCGAAGGCGCGGGGACACTCGGTGGGGAGAACGACGGATTGGGCGAGGATGCCGTGTTTGATGGCGTTCCGCGAGACACGCGCTTTGCCTTCGGGGGTACGCGGTCCGGTGGCATGGGCGGCGTTGGCCGCGGACTTCTGTTTGCCATCGGGCGTGGTTGGGCCGCGGGATTTCGCGCCGTTGCGGCGATTGGAATCGATACGAACTATTGAACTCATACATGCCTCCTTAAAGAAAAAACATTTAGCCACGGATAAAAACGGATAAAAACAGATAAGAAAGGTCAGATTGGCTCGATGCTGTCGTCCATGGCGGCTGCGATGAGGGCGGGATCGAAGACGGCGTCGCGGCTGGCGTTGAATTCGCACATGTGCTCCTGACCGAAGGCGTCGCCGGTCATGACGGCGCGCTGCTCGGCGAGGAATTCGGGCGAGATGCGCGGGCATTGGTCGGCCGAAACGCTGATGCGCAGCCATTCTTCCTTCTTACCGCGCTCTTCCTTCTTACCGCGCACAACTGACCCGCAGGCCTGTGCGCTCATGTCGTCACCCCTCCAGGTTTCATAGAAAAAGCCGCTCTGGCCGCAGGGCGTGCTGAGCAGCCAGAGGCTGCAGTTGCCAACGGAGAGCATGGGGCGGAGGGCTTCGTAATAGGCCTGATCGGAGACACGCGCGGCTTCATCGATGATAAGGAGAGAGAGCCCGGAGAAGCCGCGAACGTTGGCTTCGCCTTTGGGCAGTCCGACAATGCGGGAGCCGTTGGGGAGCAGAAGCGAGATGGGGTTGCAGCCGTCGCCGCGGGGCCGGATGCCGAGCTGGACGAGCATGGCGGCGGCGCGGCGCATCCACTCATTGCTCTGGCGCAGGCAGGGGCTGGCGACGACGATCAGACTTTTAGGAACGGTGAAGGCGCGGTGAACGGCCTTGGCTGCGGAGACGGTGGATTTGCCCCACTGGCGAGTGCAGTTGAGGATGACGCGGTTGGAGGCGGAGGTGAGAATGAGATGCTGCCGTGGGTCCGGGTGGAAGGCGAGACGCCGCTCGACGAAATCGATGATGTTAAGGCCGGCAGGCTTCCGGGGCGCGCGTGCGGTCCGGAGCGTGTGAGACCGGAAATGAGGTGCCATTGCGTCCGCGTTATAGCACGGGGAATGATTAAAATGTTTTAATTATTCGCCGAAATTGATGAAAATAGGGGGTGAAAAAGTTGGGGAAAGGCTGTCACCGTTTACCGGCCAACTTAGACTTTTCCGAAAATGTTGCGCAAGCGATTGAAAACAAGTCGGTTGGCCGGTAAACGGATCACATATCGGGCCAATCTTTGGGAAGCGAGATAGTTCAAACATTCAAAAGGAGTTAGGCCGCCAATGCGACTGAAGATTGGCCGGTTATGTGACCGAAAAAGGTTGGGTCAGTTTAGCGGTTGAAGACCGGCAAAAAACGCAGGTCTGGCCGGTCCGCCGGGTGGTGAAACCGCCCGGTGAACTTCGACCTTGGAGGTCCCGCAGCCCGATGCCGCGGCCTATTACCAGTCGAGCAGCTGGAGGATGGCAGATAGTGACGCGGGGCTCGGTTTGACGATGCAGAAATAGCCACTGGCGGAGGATCCGCCCGACCAGTATTGCTCCGGCCAAGCGTGAGCCGCCAAATGCCTGGCGCGAGGACCAGAATACTGCCATTGGGAGGAAGAACAAATGAGAGCGTCTTCCGGGGCTTCGATCTCTTCGGATTTACTGCCGCCCGAAGTCCAAAGAAAGTCCAGATGAGCGGCATTTGGAATGCCTTCGGTTGGGACGATGAAGCGTCCCCGCTTTTGTTTTGCTCTGCCGATATCCTTCCGTGCCCGTACTTCGTCCTCCTCCGTCAGCCCCTGAGCGCGACGGTCACGTCTTCTGATTTTCGAGATTTCCGAACGAGAAATGCCCGGAAATTCGTGAAGGAGCCCCGGAATGTACGCCCTGTCTTCGGCGCCTTCCAGAAGTGACCCACCTCTGCTCGTCAGAAATGACCCAGGCATTCTGAACTGATCGCGCCTCGCGGCGGCTGAAGTCGTGATGAAGGCGATAGAACATCACGATGCCCGAGGCCCGGAAGAGACCGTGCACCATCTGTCGCCGGTGGTTCCGGCCGAATCCGCGAGTGGGAAGCCGGCAGCGAGCCTGCGGGAGTCCGGACTGCCAGAAGGCGCGGCGCCAGAAGACCCAGGCAAACTGGCGTAATCAGAACCCCGGCTATTCCATCGCATGGCGAATCGACCGGCGCGCGGCGGCGCACCCTGAATCACCCGAACCGCTGCGATTGCCCCCTCCTCTCAAGCAACTTCCCTGGGAGGTCGCGAAAGACCAGTTCGGCTCGCAAGGCGCTGATTTCATTGGCGTTATGGGGGCACTAATCGTCCGCACCGCGAAAGACCAGATCCGGCCCTATCTCACTGATCCCACAGCAGTTCCCGGCACACTTCCCCCGCTTCCGCAAAAGACCAGTCCCAACCTCCCGCATACTCGGGTTCAGCCGCCCGACCATGCACCTGGAGTTTCACCAGCTCGACCTGCGATGGGAGCACCTGCGAGTCCGCGAGCCGCACCGCCAGCGCCAACTGCTGGCCTCGCTGGCTGAGAGCGGCCAGCAGACGCCCATCGTTGTTGTGATCGCCAAAGACGGCAGCGACAGCTACCTGGTAATCGACGGTTACAAACGAATCGCCGCGCTCCGGCAACTGGGCCGCGACATCATCGAAGCCACGGTCTGGCCGATGGGCGAAGCCGAAGCCCTGCTGTTATCGCGTGCGCAGCGAATGAGCCCTCAGGAAAGCGCGCTCGAACAGGGGTGGCTGCTGTCGGAGATGGAACAGCGCTTCAGCTACTCGCTCGACGAACTGGCGCGCCGTTTCGACCGGAGCATCAGTTGGGTATCGCGGCGACTGGCGCTTGTCGAGTTGTTGCCTGAAGCGGTTCAGCGTCATGTGCGCGAAGGGAACATCACTGCGCAGACCGCCATGAAGTATCTGGTGCCGGTGGCTCGCGTCAGCGCCGAAGACTGTGAGCGCATGGCTGCGGCATTCGTGACGCACCGCTGCGATTCCAGGCAGGCGGCACAGCTTTACACCGCATGGCGCGAAGGTTCGCGGGTGGCTCGCGAGCGCATTCTCGCCGAACCGGAACTGTTTCTGAAAACGCAGAGCCAGCCGCAGACGGCGAAGCCCGCCGCGGCCGAACAGGTTCAGGGCGATCTGGAGATGGCGCTTGCCATTCTGCGTCGCGCCGGCCGCAGGCTCACCGAAGCTTTGCCGGAGATGAACGCCGCACAGCAGGAGCAGGCGCAGCGCGAGATCGAAAGTACGCGCCGGGAACTGAACCGGATGGCGGAACGAATCGGAAAGGAACAGGAAAGCAGACATGCTGAGCCAGGCGCAGCGAACCGCGATTCTGGAGTTGCACGAGCAACGAGTGAGCAAGCGCGAGATCGCACGCGTGTTGCGGGTGTCGCGCCTCACTGTGCGCAAAGTCCTGCAATCGAACTCCGTCAGCGTGCCGGAGATTCAGCGTTCGGAGAAAGCAGAACCTTACCGCCAACAGATCATCGAGCTGTTGGCTTCCTGCAAGGGGAATCTCGTGCGAGTCCATGAGGAACTCCAGGCGAGCGGCGCGGCACTGTCATATCAGGCGCTGACCTCATTCTGCCGCAGACAGGGTATCGGGCAAACGCCGGTTGTGCCCTCGGGCCAGTATCATTTCGAGCCCGGTGTGGAGATGCAGCACGATACGTCTCCGCATGAAGTGGAAGTGGGCGGCAGGAAGTATAAGGCGCAGACCGCCTCTGCAGTGCTGTGTTATTCGCGCATGCTGTTCTTTCAGATCAATCCCACCTTTCAGCGCTTCGACTGCAAGGTGTTTCTCACCGATGCGGTGCGCTACATGAACGGCGCCCCGGAACGCGTGATGATCGACAACACGCACGTGGTGGTGCTGCGCGGCACGGGACGCGAGATGATTCCGGTGCCCGAGATGGAGTCGTTCGCCGACCGCCTCGGTTTCCGTTTCGTGGCGCATGAGCGCGGCGACGCCAATCGTTCGGCGCGCGTGGAACGGCCTTTCTCATTCATCGAAAACAACTTTCTGGCGGGCCGTACCTTCACCAGCTGGCAGGATCTCAACCTTCAGGCGCGCCAGTGGTGCGACAAGGTGAACTCCACCTATAAGAAGCATCTTCGCGCCGTGCCGCGAGAGCTGTTCGCGGTCGAGCAGCTACGTCTGAAACCGTTGCCGGCATGGGTCCCGGAAGTGTATCGGCTGCACCGGCGCACCGCAGACACGGAAGGCTATGTCTCGGTGAACTCCATTCGTTACTCGGTTCCGGTTCCCTGGATCGGGCGGAGCGTGGACGTTCGCGAGACGCGCGACCGGATCGAGATCGAACTCGATCCGCGCCACATTGTTGTACACGATCGCGTTCTGACGCCGCCGAATCAGCGGATCATGCTGGCCGAACACCGGCCGCCGCGCGGCGCGGGCGTTAAGCGAAACGATCCGCATCCGGAAGAACAGACGCTCATCGAAGCCGCGCCGGAGATCGCACCTTATATATCGGCGCTGAAGCAGAAGGGGCGCAAAGTGGTGACTCTTGCCCTGCGGCAAATGCTGCGACTGCTGCGCGAGTATCCCCGCGAACCTTTCCTTGCCGCGGTTGCCGAAGCCGCCCGCTACGGACTTTACGATCTCGACCGGCTGGAACGAATGATTCTGCGGCGGGTAGCCCGCGACTATTTTCTGATCGGCGACAAGGAGCCGCAAGGCAATGACTGAAGAACTCGAACAACTGCTGAAGAATCTCAAGCTGCGCCGCATGCTCAACGTTTACGACGAGCAGTTGCAGGCCGCCGAAAAGGCGCAGATCCCTTACACGGAGTTCGTGGCGGGACTCTTGCGGGCGCAGTGGCATGAGCGGCAGGAAAGCGCGCTCGAATGGCGCATTCACAGAGCGAATCTGCCGGAGCGATGGTCCCTGGAAACGTTTCCGTGGTCGCGCCAGCCGGGCGTGAACCGCAAGCAGATGCGCACGTTCGCCGACCTCGACTTCGTGGCAAAGCACGAGAATCTGGTGCTGGTGGGCCCGACCGGCGTGGGCAAAACCGGGCTGGCCTGCGGCCTTCTGCTAAAGGCGTTGCAGAACGGACATCGCTGTCAGTTCGTTCGGGCACAGGACCTGTTCGATGAGATGTATGCTTCGCTGGCGGATCGATCCACGCGCCAGTTGTTAAACCGGCTGGCGCGTCTGGACGTCCTGCTGATCGATGAGTTCGGGTATTTAAATCTCAAGCCCGAGCAGTCGAACACGTTCTTCAAGCTGATGGAGGAGCGTTATCATCGCCACTCGACGATCATTACTACGAACCTTGGCTATGACGAGTGGCAGAACTTCCTCGGCAACAAGTCCATGGTCGAGGCGTTGCTCAGCCGTGTGCGGCATTACTGCCACACGGTCACCATCAACGGTCCGTCGCTGCGCGATCCGCAGGGCTGAAGGTGTGGGTCGATGGAGCAGCGCGAGTATGTGCGACAGGTTCTGAATGCTTATCGGGCCACACCCGGCACAGCCGGCGTGGTTCGACGTGCGGACCGCATCTTTGCGATTCAGTTGCACGACCGCGCCGTGCCTCTGGCCACAGTTGAAAATGCATTGATACTCGCGGCGGCGCGGCGTTCGGCCAGACCTGCCGACGCTGCGCCTCTCGGTACGATTCGGTCGCTGATTTACTTCGCGCCTGTGATCGAAGAAGTCCTGCAGCTCAAGGTCGGCCCGGAATACTTCCAGCACCTCCGCAACAAACTCCAGCGTTCCACGCCAGCGCGATAGCCCCGTACTTACTCCCTCACCACGAGCAGAACGCGCCTTCGGCGCGGATGATATCGAGTGCCCCGCATCTTCGCCGAACACTGCACACGCCTGCGGCGTGGATGATGATGCGCGCTCAAACCGAGATCCTGTTCTCCAGGTGGGTCACTTTAAGCGAGCGGAAGTGGGTCATTCTTCGTGAGCGCCGAAGCCCTGTCGTTGACAGCGACCATTCGCTGCCACGGAGTCAGTGAAGCACCCAATTTCAGGGCTACCTGTTCGAGCGAGGAGAGCGGGTCGGAACGGTCGTCATCCTTGTAGCGATGATGATCGATATTCAGCGCGCCATATGCGTTCGGGCCCTGGAGCTCAACCCCGACGATTTGGGTTCCATCTGCTGTCGCGGCGAGGCATCTGACAATCGGAGCTTCGAGCCCTGCCCACGAGGCGCCCCATGCCTGGTGACTGATGAGCACGGGCTGATGGAGGGCGTCCAAAAGACGCAGAATCTCGATACTTTCGAGATCATTCAAACTAACAATCCAGAGGTCGGACATTTTGTGGTAGAGTTTCGTACTATTCTGCTGGCGTATGTCAAAAATTCCATACTTCGAACAGTATCACCAGATTCTGTTTTGGCCCCTTGAGATTCTGGATCAGTCTGCCGACGGGAAATCCGATGACCTGAAAGGCTGGGAGCTGGTGGACCAGTTGGAACGTGAGCCTGTTCGCATACCGGGTAGCTGCCGCAAAGGCTAGAGGCGCGGAAGGCAAAACCGAAGAGTATCGGTGGTTGTCGCAAGTCAACTTGAAGGCCATAGACGACCCTGTTCTGCGCTCGGAGGTAGCCAGGGATCTGAAGGCCGTGTTCCAGGAATATGGAATACCCGGCGTAGGCAAGCTGAAAACGCACTGCAGAGTTCACTACCAAGAGTGGACGCCGGTCAATGAAAGCACGGCGGCGCCGCTTCCAGACGGACTTTGGATCGTAACTCTGCAGACTCCGGCCCTCCTGGTAGCTGTGGCTAAATTCACTGAGCCTGCTTCGGAAGATGAACTGCGGGGCCTGCTCGAACAGTATTGGGTGGATGTCTCGGGTGCGAACATGGCTCTGGACGATTATTTCGCGCGCTGGGAGCTGGCAGGGGGTGAGTATCTGCAGTCGAGGCAGGTGAACGGCGGAGAGAGTTATCAACCCTATTTGCTGGTTCAACCGGGCTCGGTGTTCGTCCTGCGTGCCACCAGTACGGATGCAACGGCTGCCAGCCAAAGGATTCGGAGCTGGCTGGAGACAGGCTTACCTATTGGCCGGGGAGTTCGCGAGGTTTTCGGTTTGAGCGGCGATGCCTCAGATTGGGAGTACTGTCCGTACATCCCGCAAAACGGTTTCGGTGAAATCGCAGTCAATCAGGCGCTTCACATTGAATTGGCGCTGAAAGAGGAGGAGTTGGATGCCACGAGGCCTTGAGTTCATATGGATCGTGGAGGGTGCGCTGAAGACCGTCACGCCTCTGATTATTGGCGATGGTGAGGAAAGAAGAGCGACGCCGCCCGGGGGCGAGGAGACCGCCGACAAGATAAGGATCGCCACGGTAGCAAAAACCACGAGCGGCGGACATATGGTTGCGGCCATCCCCGGGACTTCGCTCAAAGGGGCGATGCGAGCGGCCGCGGGAGCGGGCGTGGCAGAGCGGGCCTTCGGCAAGCTCGAGGCGGCGGGATTGGTGTCGTTCGCCGACTCGGCAGCGACGGAATTCAGTGCTGAGAGTGAGGGCGAGTCGTGGAATCCCCAGACGAGGACCTGCGTGCGGGCTTCGACGGCTATTGACGCGAAAACCGGGGTCGCAGACGAACACAAGCTTTATCACTTCGAATATGTACCCGCAGGAGTGACATTCGGTATCAGGCTTTCGGGCAAAAGCTATGACGCGGATGGCCAGAGGATTACGGATCTTTTGGCTGCTTTGCACCCGGGGTTGAGCGCGCTCGGAAGCGGCCGGCCGATCCTTGGGGCTGCCGTTCAGAACGGATGGGGCGGGTTCTCGTGGGTGAGGAAGCCAGTTGTCAAGAAGATGCCAGCCAGCGAGATTGCTGCCTGGATGGGTCAGCGTGCAGTCAATGGCGAGCGCAGCAGCGTCTTCGAATCGGTGGCCGCGAAAACCGGCGAGCCTGTTGAGGTGTCCGGGGCAAAGCCAAAGAACACCAGGATTTCGATCACAATCCGGTTGGAGATGGAAGGCGCGGTGCTAGTGAACGATCCCTCGCGAACGGGAAGCACCAAGCAGCACAATAAACCCAATCACGCGTCGCTTCGACACGGAAGTAAAGCTTTCGTGCCGGAAAAGAGCGTACGAGGAGTCCTCCGGCATCAGGCTGAGCGCATTCTGCGCACACTTGGGGCGGATTCTGTCGGAAGGCCTCGATATCCGCGGCGTGCGTGAGCTACCCAAATTGAAACAGTTGGGGAGATTGTCCCAGGCTTTGTTCGGTGCTCCCGGGTGGCGATCACCTTTGGAGGTGAGCGAACTGACCTCGGAAGCGGATTCAGCCTTTCCCCGGCAGGAGTTTATCGCAATAGACCGGTTTACAGGCGGGGGGATCGAAGGGCGGAAGTACAACGCGGAGGGCGCTCGGAGCCAGGCGGCAGGCCTGGTACTCAAAGGGCAGCTAAGAGTGGATGCTGCAAGGCTCGAACGCGCGGGCGGGGGAATTGAATGTCTTGGGCTGATGGCGCTAACTCTGCGAGACGTGGCGGAGGGAGACGTGACGTTCGGTTGGGGTTCGGCAAGAGGCTACGGAGCAGTGAAACGCTTGACGGCACGGTTGGACGACGCTCCCCCATGGGCGGATTTGCCGGAAGCGTGGCGGAGCACAATCACACATGAGGACTACACCGCGATGACGACGGAATCCGGGTGGGAGACGAAAAAAGAGGTTGTCAGGAAGTGGGTGGACGCCTTGAATAAGGGCATCGTTGAGAGCAAATCAGGCGAGGCGAGATAAGGTAATGAGCGTATACAATCCTTACCATTTCGTCCCGGTATTCGAACGAAACGAGGGACAACGAGCTGACGATGTCGCTCTTGACGATTTGCCTTTATCAGATCGTTTAACGCACGCGAGTTACGCGAGTGAGACATATTCCGGCGAAGTCACGTGCCAGCTGACGGCGGAAACACCGTTCTTCATTGGCAGCTCGCGAGACGGGGCTCCGATCATAAAGGGCTTCGAAATCGGTGGCCGTCCGGCCATTCCGGCATCGAGCTTGAGGGGGATGATCAGCCATGTGGCGGAGGCGGCCAGCGAGTCGGCGCTACGCGTGCTCGGCCGCGAAACGAATGGCGAGGCGTGTTACTCATTTCGCAGGGCGGCGGATCAGGCACTATCGGCAATCGGCCGGTTGCGGAAGGCCAGCGAAGGGTGGAGGCTGGAGCCTATTACCCTGCCCCAACTCCCTTGCTCCGACGGGATGACCATCAAAGTGGATCGCGAGAATGAGAGGTGGCGTGGCGTGTTTCCTAAGCCGGCACTGAGGGTTTACATCAATCCGGGCCAACTTCGTACCTGGAACGGAAACACAGACGGTTTCCTGCACCTCGCCCTGGCGCCGGTTGCCTGGGCGGATGCGACGAAGTCAACCATTCAGATGCCCGCTGGAAGCTTGAAGATTAAA
This sequence comes from Terriglobia bacterium, assembly GCA_963832905.1. Lineage (GTDB taxonomy): Bacteria > Acidobacteriota > Terriglobia > Bryobacterales > Bryobacteraceae > BOG-234. The sequence continues at coordinate 408,905 of CAWHVO010000006.1, forward strand.
GAGCGGCAAGTTATCAGCCAGAATCCAACAGTTGCCGGGCCGCCGGATCGGGTGGGACAGCCGGGGTGGACGCGAGGCGTTGTCCGAGTGCTGGGATTCGGACGAGGAGTGGTCGCCACAAAGCACTGGGAGATGTTTCTGCCTTATGAGCCGGACGATGCCGGGACAACATGGATAGAGATTCCGGACGCAGTGATGCGCAAGTTCCAAATGCTGGCCAACCAGAGAACAGACGCGACGAAAGATCGACCGCGAGAACCCATTCTTCCCCTTGAGCCGCTAGATACGCGCCCTGGCCGCGGGCGGACGAAACTTGAGCCAAAGGATGGAGATCTTGTCTATTTCAACGTCAACACCGACGGCTCGGAGGTAAACGAGATTTCCTATTCAGCCATTTGGCGGGACCGCGTGGAGACGCTGCAGAACAGTGCAGCGAATGCCTGGCATTTTTTTGCGGGCGTGGATGCCGATCTTCCGCCGTTCCATGATGAGATCGACGGTTTGAACGCCCGCCAGAAACTAACGATCACGGAGCAAATGTTCGGATTCGTGGAAGAACGAGTGCGCAGGGGAACCGCCGGGACGTCGATTGAGGAAGGATCCGCGCGGGCTTTGAAAGGGCGATTGCGTTTCTCGGACGGCATGCCGGACGGGGATTGCCAATTCGGTGATCAGGTACCGGTGCGAGTCCTGAACGGCCCCAAACCGCCCTCGCCAGCGATGTATTTCAAGACAAGAGACCCACGCGAGGATGGGTTTGTGACCAAGTCGGAACTGCGGCCGGGCCGATATTGGCCGCAGGGCAGAAAGTTTTATCTGCATCACCCAGGAGCGAATGATCGATTTCCATGGGCGCACGAAGAAGAGAGAGATGGCTCGTTCGACGCCAACATGCAGGTGAAGATACGACCTATTCCGGCGAAATCGACATTTACCTTCCGCATCCGGTTTGACAATCTTTCGCGCAAAGAAATGGGGCTATTGCTTTACAGCCTCAGGCCGACTCCGGAATTCCGTCACAAGCTTGGTATGGGCAAGGCGATCGGGCTTGGAACGGTGGATATCGAGCCAGCCGAATTGCGGATCGTAAACAGGGCAACGCGGTACAGCGCGGACGGATGGATGTCGCCGCGAGACCGAGACGCGTCGGGCGAGATCGCCGGATTGGCCAGCGAATGGCGCGATGGGATGCGCGAGGAGACGAGGCGTAGCCTGGAGGTCCTGGGCGATCCGGCGAAAGTTCGTTCGGAGTTTTCCGTTCAAACGCCTGTAACCCGGACACAGGCGGCCAACGGTTCGCGAACGGAAACGTACAAGTGGTTTGTGGCCAATGAGCGCGGAGGCGGCAAGAATCTGAAGGCGCTGGAGCGCAATGATTTCGAAATTGCGCCGTTGGATGATCTGTAGACTCAGGCGAACGCATTGGGACCGGGGACCCACCGGTTGCAGACGCTCGGCGTTCCGCCTGGCAATCGCCGCCATCGCACAACTTCCATGTCCACCCTGACACAGGAACAGCTCTGGGACGCCTGGGAGCGCGTGCAGGAGAACGCAGGGTGCGCGGGGGCCGACGGGCTCACGGTCGAGCAGTTCGCGCGGGATGCGGGCGCGCGCATGGAACACCTGCTGGCGCGGGTCGGCGCGGGCGATTACCGGCCCTATCCGCTGCTGCGAATCGTCGTCGAGAAAAAACCGGGCGCGACTCGCACGCTGCTGGTTCCGTCGGTGGCCGACCGCATCCTCCAGACCGCCGTGGCCCGGCAGATGTCGCGTTCGTTCGAAGAGGAATTTCTGGAGTGCAGCTATGGATACCGGCCGGGCCGATCCGTGGATCGCGCCATCGCACGCATCCGCAAATGCCATGAACTCGGGTATCGGTCCATCGTAGACGCAGACATCAGCGCCTATTTCGACCATGTGGACCATAAGCTCCTTCTGGAGCGGCTCGCCGCGCGGCCCCTGGGAGCGGTGATTGAGTCCCTGCTGCGGGTTTGGGTCAAAGCCCACGTCTGGGACGGCGTCAAGGTGACTCCCCTGCGCGCCGGCGTGCCCCAGGGGTCCCCGATCAGCCCGCTGCTGGCAAACTTCTACCTTGAAGACTTCGACCGCGAGCTGGAGAAATCGGGACGCAAGCTGATCCGTTACGCGGACGACTTTGTCATCCTGTCGCACACGCCCGACGAAGCCCAGCAGGCGCTGCTGCAGGCTGAAACGCTGCTGGCCTCCGTCCATGTGTCTCTCAACGAGGAGAAGACGCGCATCGCGGATTTCGAGCACGGCTTCCGATTCCTCGGGGCGCTGTTCCTGGGAGACTCGATCTGGATACCGTGGAAGCACGAGAAGCGGCAGGGACGGATTCTGTTCATGGCGCGCCCGCTGCCGCCCGACCTGCGCGGACGGTATGAGCTGGCGCCGCCGCAAAGCGCTATGGAGATCGCTCTGACACGAGCCGAAGTCAGGCCGCCTTCCGCAACGCACGCACTTGAAAGGAGCGATGACATGGCTTACCTTTACCTGAGCGAGCAGGGCACGATCCTGCGCAAGGCCGGCGACCGGCTGCTGGTGGAGAAAGAGGACACGGTACTGCTCGACATTCCTTACCACAAGCTGGAAACGGTGCTGCTGTTTGGCAACGTCCAGGTGACCACGCAGGCGATGGGGGAATTGCTGGAAAAAGGCGTAAACATGAGCCTGTTTTCAAGCCATGGAATGTACCGGGGCGCGCTGAGTCCGCCGCGAGGCAAGAACATCGACCTGCGCGTCGCGCAGTTCGCGGCTTACCGGGACAGCGGGCGCGCCCTTTCCTTCGCGCGCGCGACGGTGCAGGCAAAAATCGCGAACGGCGCAGCGGTACTGGATCATTACCGGCGGCACGGCGAGGTGAGCGATGATTTCGAGCGGCGCAGGGCGGCGCTGGCGGAGGCGGTCACGGCCGCTGGAGCAGTCACTGACATCGCGGCTCTGGACGGGACCGAAGGCGCGGCGGCGCGGGAATACTTCAGCCTGGTCATGCAGTTCAACAAATCCGAGATGCCGTGGACGGGACGCGCGAAACATCCGGCCCCGGACCCGCTCAACGCCCTGCTTTCGCTCACCTACACGCTGCTGATGAACGAAGTGGCTGCGCTGCTGGAAGGTGCCGGGCTCGACCCTTATCTGGGCTTCCTGCACCAAATCGATTATGGCCGCCCGTCGCTGGCGCTGGACGTAGTGGAACCTTTTCGTCATGCGGTAGCGGACCGGTTTGTCCTGACGATGGTCAACACGCGTGTGCTGGATGCGGGGGACTTTCAGCCCGGCGGGCCGGGCCACGGCTTGTTCCTGGCGCCGAAACCGATGAAGCGCTATTTCGCGGAGTACGAGAGATGGATGCTGAAGAAGCCGGAGGGTGTGGCGAACCAGGGGGAGAGCAGTTTCCGCGAGTGCGTCCGCTACGAGGTGGAGAAGCTGTGCGCGGCGCTGCGGGATGAGGGCGAGTTTCATCCGTGGCGTTTCCGGGAGGCTGAAGCCGCGGCAAGCCCGAACAGCGGCGCGGCGATCGCGAAGCGAGCCGCGGCCGGGACGCCGGATGCGCAGGCAAATTCGGATTGAGGAAGGGCTATGCAATACGTGATCTGTTACGACATTGCGGACGACGCGCGGCGCAGCCGGATTTCGAACCTTCTGCTGGATTATGGGACGCGGGTGCAGGAGAGCGTCTTTGTGGCGCACCTTAACACGGAGCTTGCGGGGCGAATGCGGCGGAGGCTGGATTCGGCAGTGAACGCGGATTTCGATCGGGTCAACGTGTTTGAGATCTGCGAGGCGTGCGCGAAACGGGAGTGGGTGCTGGGGCTGGCGAAGATTGTCGAGGATGAGGCATGGTATGTCATCTAAACCGCGTATTTTCAGCGATCCGGGGCGTTTCGTAAATTTCCGGGTCGGAGGCAGGGGGGCCGGGCCGGCGTCTGGCGATGTTGCAATGAATGAGGTTAAGGGCTCCCCGGACCTGAGGTTTCGACCCGCGGATTCCGGGTCTTGCAGGCTTGACTCGGTGGGTACGGGAAACTACAATCCGAAACACCTGCTTCTTCGGTACTTGCAAACCGAAGGGTAGGAAGGATTGCCCCGATTAGAAGGGGATTGAAACGCGGGTTCGGGGTTTGAAACGCGTGCCCCGTCCCCTTGCGAATGCCCCGTTAGCCATTGTGTAGGAAGGATTGCCCCGATTAGAAGGGGATTGAAACGAGATAATCCACGGCAGATTTGGCTAGCCCGGTTGATTTGAAAGAGGTAGGAAGGATTGCCCCGATTAGAAGGGGATTGAAACCTCCATCGAAACGAGTCCGCCATCCACTGCAACCAGTCGTAGGAAGGATTGCCCCGATTAGAAGGGGATTGAAACACAAGCTTGGCGAACTCCTGCTTCCCTTCCGGCGCCAGGTAGGAAGGATTGCCCCGATTAGAAGCGGATTGAAACATCTGGGTTCGCGGGTCGCCAAACTGGATCTCCTCCTCAGTAGGAAGGATTGCCCCGATTAGAAGGGGATTGAAACAATCTACTTGAAACGCGGGAGCTGACATCGGCCAGTTCGACCACCGTCGGTAGGAAGGATTGCCCCGATTAGAAGGGGATTAAAACCTTCTGTCCAAAGAATTTCAATGCGCGCTGCCGAAGGTCGGCCTGAAACCGGAGGCTGCCAAAGGATCTGGCGTGTTCCTCGTCATCGATCACGTGGAGAAGCAACGAGAACCGATCGACTTCGGGCGGATGACGCGCCACGCGCATAAAGCACAGGGTACGGCGACGCGGGCCTTTCCTCTTCAGTGGAACCGGTTTTCGCGCGGTCCGATCGGTCCATTAACTGAGCCTAAGTCGTCCTTTTCGGAAGTACGCTCACGAATCAGAATCTCCGTCGAGCTGCGCTCGACCTTACGCGGATACAATCCGCGTGTCCCCGAATCCGCGTGTGCGAAATGGCAGCCGAATGTAGAAACTCCAGCGTCGAGCGTGAGCGTATTTCCGAAAACGTGCACTCTAAGGCAAACGTAAGAATCGCCCGGTGCGGTCAACCCAGTTCCGCACCATGACGGCGCAGTCCCTGGCCACCGGCAGCTCCGACAAGTCGTGAATCGACCAGTTCATCTTGCGGCTCCAGTTCGGATACTGCGCAGTGGTGCCGGGCAGGTTCTGCTGCGAGAGCTCTTTGGTCATATCCTCCTGATTGACCAGCCAAAGCACCGATGGCGTACTGGCAAGGTAGCCGATGATCGCGTAGTGCAGCTCTCCCGTGAGTTCCGGGATATCCTCAGCGCGGCGCGCGTAGGTGGCGGGCAGCAGCCCGGCCGCGTGCAGCGCGTCGAGCAGGCTTTGCTTATCGCGCGCGCGGTCCCGCATCTGCGCCCCGGACGCACCCTCATCGATGGTGCCGGCGGCGCGGCGCGCTTCGATATCGTTCGCTGTCCAGAAGCCGGCGATTGTGGCCAGATCGTGCGTGGTGGTCGAGGCCAGCGCCTGTTCGGGATATTCCGCGGGCGCGCGGAACCTGCCGTCCACCCGTTCGAAATACAGCAGCCGGTAGCTGAGAATGCCGAAGCCCGACAGCGTTTCGCGCACTTCGGGCTCCACCGTGCCGAGGTCTTCGCCCACGATCACGACCTTGTTCCGGACGCTTTCGAGAGCCAGGATCCGCACCAGGTCTTTCGTGAGATCGCGCACATAAGCGCCGTGCGCCGCGTCGTGCCCCTTCGGGAATCCAGTAGAGCCGGAACAGGCGCATCACGTGATCGATGCGCAGCGCGCCGCCGTGCCGCAGCGATTTGCGGATCGATTCGCTGTATAGGCGGTAACCGTCTTCGCGATGCCGCCGGGCGTCAGGAGGCGGGAACGACCAGTCCTGCCCGGACGGGCGAAAAATCGTCCGGCGGCGATCCCACGCTGCAGCCGGCAATGAAGAACTGGCGATGCGCCCACAGGTCGCTGCCGCAGCGGTCGGTGGCCAGCGCCAGATCGTGATAGAGGCCGATGCGCATGCCGGCGCGCCGCGCGTGTTGCTGCACGCGCGGCCAGCTGGCGGTCGACATTCCACTGCAGCCAGCCGTGGAAGAGAATCTCGCGCTCATGTTCGGCGGCGAATTGCGCGCACGGCGTCGCTCCCGGGTCGCGATACTCGGCGGGCCAGTCGGGCCAGACCCAGAGGTCGGGATTTTCGGCGTGCAGATGTTCGTCAAGCGCGCAGTAAGTGGCGTAGAGGCGCAGCAGATCGCCTTCGCCCGCGATCCACTCTTCGCAGTCGGGTCCGGGCGGAGGCTTCGAAGATCAGTTCGAGCGCCCGGCGTTTCAGCGCGGCCACCTGCTCGTATTCCACGATCGGCGATGCGCGCAGCCGCGCCATCGCGGCGCAGGTTTCGGCGTTCGCGAAGCGCTGCGCGGATGCGGTCGTAGCCGGCGACGTCTTCCACGTCGAGATAAATGAAATTCCGGTAGAAGATGCTGTTGGGCAGATAGGGGCTGGTGTTGTACGGCCGGCGGTTGTGAATCGCGTGCAGCGGATTGAGCGCGATGAAATCCACGTGCAGCTGCGGCACGGCCCAGTCGATCGAGATCGCGCAGATCGCGGAAATCGCCGCATGCCCCAGTTGCGGTTGCGAGCGCAGACCGTAGAGCGTGATGCCGAGGCCCGCGTGTTTGCCCGGCGCCGGCGCGTGTGCGCGGTCGGGCGTGACGATCAGCCGCATCGTCGCAGTCTGCGTGCGCTGGCCGTCGTGGTAGCCCAGCGGCAGCTTCAGATCCGAGCTGGCGCCACGCCGTTATTTATGCGAATGCGATGCATGTGTGCCGCCTTGTTCAGTGACGATTTCGAGATCAACGGCAGGTCGGAATTCACCGCGATGCGCGAGCGGATCGTTCTCGCTGATTACGAGAACAGGAGGCAGCGACGCGGCGTTTCTCTGCGTTTTTCGCGCTTTGTCGACAGACAACCGCAGGGTTTCCTCCGACGTGCAGTCGAAGCCGAGCGCGGTCAGGATGGCGCGGTTGGTTTCCGGCTCCGTGAAGTGACGGCGCCCGAAAATGTCCCAGAAATCCTGTTGGACTCCGTTCCGCTCGGCGGCAGTCGCGGAGTGCGTCGTCGAGGGGCACTGTAACCAATGTAGCGTGGCGCTAAGCGGTTTAGAAATCAAGTTTTTCGATCAGGCCGTTCAGCTGCTTTTGTGGGGTCAGGGCTTCGGCCCTGCCGCCGGGTTTTACCCGGCGCGGAGCGTTACGCATCGTTCGGGTATGCCGTTTGCTAAAAATCGAGCTTCTCGATCAGCCCGTTCAGCTGGGTCTGCAGCGTCGCGTGCTGCTGGTCGAGCGCGGCCTCGCGGTCGCGCAGTTTCGCGATCTGCGTTTCCTGATCGGCTCAGTTTGCGCGCGTAATCCTGCACGATCTGCTGCTGGCCGCTGACCGAGGAGAGGCTGGCGATGTTCTGGCGATTGCGTTCTTCGTCGCGCGTGAGGCTGTTGATCTGATCGGTTACGGAGCGTCTTCTCGGCGTCGGTGTTGGCGATCTGCGTTTTCACATCGGCGATCTGCTGCAGTTGCCGGCGCGCGTTGTCGCTGATGGCTTTGTTGCGGATGTAAGTCAGCAGGCCGTCCGGAGTTCAGCGAGGAGACCGAAGTCTGCGTATCGTAGACGTGCTCTTCCGTCACCGGAAAATCGACGTGAGCCGTTGGCCGGCAGCTTCATTTCGAAGCGGTAGACATCGCGCGCGGTTTCGATGGGTTTCGCGGTGTCGATCAGGCTGTAGCCGGCGCGCACGGGATGTTCGATGATGAGCGTCTTGGCGCGCGGGTCGACGTTGTGGACGGAGTAGGTTTTCTTCTGCACCTGCGCCGCTCTGGTAATCAGCAGGCCGTTGTGGGCGTGCAGTTCGCGCACGGCGTCGTTGCGGGAGTCGAGATTGGTCGCAGATGCGCGTGCCGAGATCGACGCCGTAACTGATGAAGCGTTTGTCGGCAGTTCTTGACGGTTTCGACCAGCGCTTCGCCCGCGTAGGCGCCCGCGTCGAAGACCGTGATCGGGCCGCCGTCGAGCGTCTTGCCGGTGTTGTTGGTCAGTTCGGCCGCGTTGAACGGATTCGGACGGCTCGGAGTCGGAATAGATGATCAGTTTGCGCGCGGAGATCTTTCTGCTGCAGGAACGGCATCATGGCGGATTCGTCTTTGCGGACGGTGACGGGCGTCGCGATGTCGTATTCGAAGAGATCGGCGATCTCCTGTGCCGGATGCCGGCCGGACGATACTGCTGATACTGTCGGCCGCCTGAAGCGGAAAGCATCTGAGAATTGGTCGGGCGGCCGCCGATGGCCAGCGCTCCACCTGCCACACTCCGCCTGCCAGTGCCGTTCCGGCGACCAGCGGCATGGAAGCCGCTGCGCGGACTGGCGCGGCTTCGCTCTGAACCGCGCCGCTGTAAACCGTCGGCGCCACGGCCTGATCCTCCGCCAGATCCGCGCCCAGCCGCGTGATGTATTTCGGCGCATACAACTGGCTGATGAACGAAATCGGTTTGCCCGAGACCAGCGACAGACGCACGTTCGTCCAGTCCTCGCCGGTCGTGTTATCGACGATGGCCCAGCCTTCCAGCGTCGGCTGCGCGCCGTTCTCGCCGAACAACAGCCGGTAACTCGACTTCCACGCCGGCATGGGCATGATGTATTCCGCCCGCACCTCGCGCGATTTCGAATCGGTGGAATCGATATAAACGCTGCGCTTGTCCTTCGACCGCGCGCCGGTCAGCGCCGCCAGATAATCCTTGAACTGCAGCTGCAGCTTCGGATCGGTGAATCGGATCGCGGTGGCCGCGGCGAGATCCACATTGCGCAGTTCGCCCGAATCCATCAGCAGCGTCAACTGTTCGCGCTCCTGGTGATCCTTGTCGCCGGCGAATCAGCGCGCGCCGAAACGATCGCGCCCGCCGTCTTCTGCGCACCGAACTCCATCTCGATGCGCGCGCCTTTGAGCTGATCGATCACCGCGCTCAGCGGCTGGCCGTCCTCGATCCGGAACGGAAAATCCGCCAGCTTCTGACTCGAGCGGAATGCTCGAATCGTAGCGCAGCCCGGTCACCTTGCCGCCCTGATCGTTAACGGTGAGCGACTTCAGCACGTCGTTCATTTCTTCCGCTTTGAAATCGAGACGCGCCGATTCGCCCGGCCCCAGCATTGCCGCTGCGTTCGAAGTAGCCGACACCGTGCTTATACAGCACAACTGTGCGCACGGGCAACTCCGCGGCACTGACGAGAACTGCACCGAGCAAAACGCCTATGAGACTCTTCAGCTGCATAAATCCCCCACCGCAGTGTAGACGGCAGGTTTGCACCCGAGGTTCCTCCACGAACCCCGCGGACATCTTCATATATGAGCCTCCATCCCTCAGAACGGAGCAGGTCCGAAATCTTGCAAAACTTTTTCTGGCGACCTAATTCCCTCGGCCGCGTCCCGGCGCACCCGTGCGCTCGAACACCTCAATGTTCATTCCGTTCGGGTCTTCCACAAAGATGGTGTGCGTGCCTCCGCCGAAGTCCACAATCTCTCCATTGGCGGAAATCACATTCACCCCCGCGGACTTCATCATTGCGATCATGCCAGGCAGGTTGTTCACCTGAACCGCCATCGCCGGCGCGCCAGGATCGCGCACGCGCAGATGGAATTTGGTGCGCGGCACACCGCGAAACTCGGTGAATTCCACATAGGCGTTGTTAGGCCCGGGAAGCGTGCCGGTCAGTTTGCGAAACTCCGTGCCTTCCGGCGCGCCCACCAGCTTCGCCATCGCCGGGTCTCTCGCAAACCCACCAGGCCCGTTCAGTTCGACGCCCAGCATGCCGCTGTAGAACTTCGCCGTCGCATCCGCGCTTTCCATCGTGTAAGCCAGCGAGACGCGATGCACATTGCCTTCCGGCGCGCCGGCGGCGGGCGTTTCCTGCACCAACTGGATGAAGAAGCCGTCGGGATCGCGCAGGACGATCGAACGGGCTTTGCCTTTGGCCGTCATGACTTCAATCGGCATGCCGCCCGTGGTCACGATCGGCGCATTCGCTTTCTTAGCGGCGGCAACCGCGGCGTCGATATCGCGCACATAGAACACAACGCTGGCCGCGCCGGGATCGGTATAAGCCGCGCGCGCGGGTTTGCGCTCGACGCCTTTGAAATGCGTCAGCTCAAACCGCATCCCGCCGGGCAGCGCCAGCATGGACATGCGCAGCGTGACACCGGGCGCATTCGTCAGCAGCGGCACCGCGGGATTGGGAAAATCCTGCGGATTGCCTTTGAGGCCGAACACGTCGCGGTAAAACGCCAGCGTCGTATCCAGATCGTCAACGGCGTGGATGGCGTGCGACAGGCTGCGGATGTGCGGCTTTTGGTCAGCCGAATTCGTCTGCGCAAGCGCGATGAATGCCCCGACGGTCAGCGGCACGATGCAAAATGCGGGCGCGATCCTCATAATAGACCTCCTGTGTCAGCTCAGAGTTTATAACGTGTGAGGCTGCACACTCCGGAATTCTTAATGCGACCGAAAGACCCTGCACTGAATCACTTGCCCAAGAGGGAAAATGATCGAAACCGAAATTAGACAAAAAGAAACCGTCCCCGCCACATTTGCGGCGAAGGCATTCGCGGCCCGCGGCGCCTCGTCGGGGCTGGCTCCGTTTACATTCAATCGCCGCAGTCCCCGCCCGGCGGATGTGCAGCTCGAAATCCTCTATTGCGGCGTCTGCCATTCCGACCTGCATCAGGTGCGCGACGAATGGCACAGCGTCATGCCCACGGTTTATCCCTGCGTTCCCGGCCACGAGATTGTCGGGCGAGTGGTGAAGGTCGGCAACGCGGTGAAGAAATTCAAAGAAGGCGACATCGCCGCCGTCGGCTGCATGGTCGACTCCTGCCGCCATTGCCCGAGCTGTCTCGCCGGCGAGGAACAGTATTGCGAGAACTTCATGACGCTGACTTATAACGCAGAGGACAAGTTCCTCGGCGGCGTCACCTACGGCGGCTATTCCGACAGCATTGTTGTGGATGAAAACTACGTGCTGCGTGTCCCCAATGGCCTCGATCCCGCCGGTACCGCGCCCCTGCTGTGCGCGGGCATTACGACTTACTCACCCCTGCGCCACTGGAACGTCGGCAAGGGACAAAAAGTCGGCATTGTCGGTCTCGGCGGCCTCGGCCACATGGGACTCAAATTCGCCAAAGCTTTCGGCGCGAACGTCGCCCTCTTCACCACCTCGCCGAAGAAAACTTCGGATGCCGTGCGCCTCGGCGCCGACGAAGTGATCGTGTCTACCGATCCCTCGGCCATGGAGAAACACGCGGGCGGCTTCGATTTCATTCTCGACGCCGTTTCCGCCGAACATGATCTCAACGCATACCTGCGGCTGCTGAAGCGCGACGGCACGCTGACGCTGGTGGGCGCGCCGGAAAAGCCTTCGCCGGTCTCGTCGTTCAATCTGATCATGGGACGCAGGAGCCTCGCGGGTTCCGCCATCGGCGGCATTCGCGAAACCCAGGAGATGCTCGATTTCTGCGGCGAAAAAGGCATCACCTCGGATATCGAACTCATCCGCATCCAGCAGATCAATGAAGCCTACGAGCGCCTGCTGAAGGGCGACGTGAAGTACCGGTTCGTGATCGATATCGCATCGCTTCGGTAATCTCAAACCATGGACATTAAACGCGCCGGCACCCAGCCGTCCGGCAAGGGACCGTCAGACTGGTTCACGGGAACCGTTCGCATCGATCCGCTGTTTCAGGCGCCCGACCCCGCCCTTGTGCAAGGCGCCAGCGTCACTTTCGAACCCGGCGCCCGCACCGCATGGCACACACATCCCCTGGGTCAGACCCTCATCGTTACTGGCGGCTGCGGCTGGGCGCAGCGCGCCGGTGGAGCGATCGAAGAAATACGCCCTGGCGATGTCGTCTGGTTCGCGCCCGGTGAAAAGCACTGGCACGGCGCCACGCCCACCACGGCCATGACACACATCGCTGTTCAGGAACGCCTCGACGGCAAAGTTGTCGACTGGCTGGAGCAGGTAAGCGACGACCAATACCGCGTCTGAGGCCTGCAAAACCGGGATAACATATAGACGATGCGCTGGGGCTGGATTCTGCTCGGCGGCTTTCTTGCCGAACTCCTGGTCTTCGCGATCGTGATTCCGCTGAGCATGCTGGCCGGACAGGACAGTCTTCTCTACAGCGCCCCGCCGGCGTCGTTCGTGGCAACCTTCGCCCTCGGGCTGTGGACGGCGCGGAAAACACCGCGTCGGCGCTTACTCCACGGCACGCTCGTTGGCGTCGTGGCGACGGTTATTTATGTGGCCATGACTCTCGGCCGCCCCGAGCCGATTGCCTACCTCTTCGCGCACGTCCTTAAAGTGCTCGGCGGCGCTTTGGGCGGCTTCGTCGCGGCAAAACGCACCGCCGCAGCCGGAACCCACCAGCCGGCCTAAGGCCGATGAATCATCTCAATTCTGTTGCCCGCCGGATCGACAGCGATTCCGATCATCACTCCGGTATTCCCGAAAGGCCTCGGATCGCCCGCCATCGAACCGCCCGCCGCCTTGATCGCCGCAACTGTGGCCGCCATATCCTTCACGTTCAGGATTACGTGGGCGATGGGATCCTTAATATCGTCTGAATCGCGATGCATGATGACGATGGGTTCGCTCTTGTTGGCCTTCGCGGCGTCAACCGTGGCGCCGAAGTTCACGAAAACCTCCGGCCCACCCGGCGCATTGATCCGGTTGGTCTCCTGCATGCCGAACGCGGACTCATAGAACTTAGCCAGGGCCGGGCTGTCCTTCGCGCCGATGCGCACCGAGTTCAGCGTCACCTGGGCACTCGCGGCGCCCGCCAGCAGTATCGCCATTGCGGTTGTAAGAAATCTCTTCATCGTCCCTCTCCTGTCATAAGATGGTACACGCGGCGCAAGCCGCTGTAAAAGAATCGCAGATCGCCTGCCAGGTTCAGCGCGATTCTTTTGCAGCTCCTGGCGTCGTGTGCACCTACCGTCTCTGATACCAGCCCACCACTTCGTGCGCCGTCGCATCGCTGTAGCGAATGTCCGTTGTACCCGCCTGGTGCATCGAGCCGCCCGGCGTCTCCGGCAGGCGGTCGTTCGTCAGCAGCAGCCCGCCAGGTTTGAGCATGGCGCCGGCATTCCCGAGAGCCAATGCCTGCTCGAAGGCGTCGTAATACACAAAGATGTTGGTGCCAACGATCAGATCGAAGCGCAGATCGAACCGGTTCGCGGCCGGTAGTTCCATGCGCTCTACAACAATGTTGAGATTGACGGGATCCGAGGCCAGCACCACCTCCGGACGGACGCGCACTGCCCTGGTATCGAGGTTCGGAAAAATCTGCGGCGGACGAATCGGCGCTGTCGGACTTCCCACGCGGTCGCCGAGGTCACGCCAGTATGCGACAAGTTCCGGCGGCCACGGACGCGACACATCGTGCGGCAGCTGAATAACGTAACCCGCGCCTTTCTCCGCGGCAGCACGTGCGCGCTGTATATGACCGATCACCCGCGGACTGATATCGAGAATCGTCACCGCAACGCGCTTGTCCCTCGCGAGACCCAGCCGCACCAGCGAATCGTAGAGCGCAAACGGCTGCAGAGTCTGCTCCGGGTAGTAATCGAATGCCGATTCTTCGTTCTTGTCCGAAAAATCCAGGCCCGGTCCCACCACCGCCACGCGCTCGACCTGGCCTTCCCGCAGGATGCCGCGCCGCTTCAGATCGCGCAAAGTCTGTTCGATCGCGAAGTCCGGCAGGATGCTGGTGTCGAGCGAAACGCCACGATCGCGAAAGAGCGACGCACGGTCGAGGGGCGATTCCGTGTGCGCCGCTTCAGCCCTCTGCGCGAGGGCCTGGCGTTCTCTCAGAACGCGCAGGAGTTGGTTGTAAATGAAAACGCCCGCGGGGCCGGCGTCATCAGGGTCAACGCCCTCGTCGCGGAGGAGCGCGTGCACGAAGATGAGGCGTTCGTTATCACCGGGATGGCGCAGACTGGCGGTTAGATCGTCCACCCGGGCCCGCACCACTCCGTTCTTCGAAGCCTCCGAGAGGTTGGCCATGCTGACGCGCGGCTGCCGGGTGAACGAAGTCCCGAACAGCAGCAGGTTGACCATGGAGTCCAGATCGCCCTGCCGCAGCCGTGCGCGGATGGCTTTATCCTGCTTTTGCCGCCATGCGTTCCAGCGGGCCTCATCGGCGTTACGGAGTTCGGGGGGGGCCGTACTCAGAGGCGATTCGCGCTCGGAATCGAGTATCGGTTTCGCCGCAGTCCAAGGCGTGAAAATCGGCTTTAAAAAAACTTCGGCGGCGAGGCCCTGCAGGACCGCGCCGCCGATGATCAGAATTAAAAGACGCCGGGCTGTAAAGCCTGGCCCCACTAGAACTGGAACCGCGCGATGATCGTGCCCGTGCGGCCGAGCAGCGCCGTCGCCCCGGCCGTCGGCGCCGGATATGCGCCCGGAGCCTGGTAAATGCCCGTATACGTACCGAATCCGCCAGTCAGGAATCCCTGCTGGTTGCGCGAAACCGGCGTCGCCGGAAGGGTCGTGATCGGGTTTGGCAGGATCGTCCGGTTAAAGATGTTCACGAATTCGGCCCGGATATAGAAGTCGTACTTCTCTTTGATCCGGAAGTGACGGCCGATATTCGCATTCTCTCTGGGCTGGCGAGGTCCGCGGAAATCGGAATACAGCAGCTGCAACGTCGCTCCCGCCGCTCCGTTGTACGCGCCGCCGCACGTTGCGTTTGTGGGGCACGGCGCCCAGGCGTTCGGGTTCAGGACCACGGTGGTTTGGGCGTTGTAGCTGTGGATATCGTTGATATTCACGTTGTACAGCGGCTGACCCGGAACCCGCACATCCTCGCTCGGGAGGTATTCCGCGTTCACGGTGCTGACCGGCGGCAGCAGGAAGATGCCGCTCTGATACTGGGCGAAGAAACCGATCTGCCAGTCGCTGACCGCGTAGTTCTCCCAATGGTTCAGCCGCCCGTACTTCGGCAGCGTATAGGTGACGTTGAAAGTCAGCGCCTGTGGCGGAATCTGCTGCAGGGTCCAGAGACTGCCCGCTGAGTTGAAAATGTCTTCCGGAGTCTCGCGGACAAGACCCTTCGCCCACGTATAAGCACCCTGCGCCTGCAGGTTGTGCGAAAGCCGTTTGGTGAACTTGATCTGCATGGAATTGTAGACCGAGTCGCCCGTCGGCGAGTCCGACAGCGCAAGGTTTCCGAACTGCGGATACTTATAGAGCGCGCTCAGCAGCGTGGTGCCTGGGAATCCGGGATATGGCGAGATGTTTCCGCCCGGGACCCCCGCAGCCGTCAGCTTGGCGATGACATTCGGATTCGTCAGCGGCAGACTGAGCAGCGCGCGGTCGCAGTCGTTGCCCGGCACGCAGGAATTGCCCGGAATGCTGTAGTTGTAACCCGCAGGGCCGGTTCCCGGATAGGGATACAGGCCGTATTTTGCGAATGCGGCCGGCGAAATCTGGCTGAGGAAGGCCAGAGGTCCGCTGGCGGCGAAGGTCGCGCCCTGCTCCCACACGCCGTGGTTCCCGATCCACGAGCCCTCGATCAGCATGCTGGGCGTGATTTCCTGCTGGATGCCGATGCTGAACTGCGCGATGCGCGGCGGCCGCAGCGCGTTCTGGTCTACCGCCACCGGGGTGCCGGTGAGCGTGCCGAGACAAGTCGCGCTCGGCGCTCCGCAGAGGCCGTCCGCAGGAAACCGGCTGGGATTGGTCACAGGCCAGGCTGGCTGCACAATAAAGCCCGGGGTCTGGTCGTTCACGTAGGGATTGATACCTGCCAGCGGGTACGCGCCGTTAGTGGTCACAATACCGCCGCCGGAGAAGTTGACGAACTGGTAATTAATGCCATAACCCGCACGGAACACGGTCTTGGGCGTGATCTGATAGGCCACGCCGATCCGCGGTCCGATTGCATAGGGATAGGTCTTCGGATAGAACGAGCAGTTGCATGTGCTGGCGTAAGCCGTTCCACCCAGGATTCCGCCCGCATCGGCGTTTGGCACGCTCGCGCTGAGCTGACCCAGTCGGCCGTACTGCTCTTTGTACTGCCCGGCAAAATCCCAGCGCAGTCCGTAGTCCAGAGTCAGCTTTCTCGTCACTTTCCAGGAGTCCTGCAGGTACATGGCGTAGACAAGCTGGCCCTGCCGGTAGTTCTCCTGCGGCGTCTGCGTTGTCGCGGTGCCCGCCGCAGTCCCATAATCGCCGAGCAGGAAGCTGGCGTAACCGAAGCCCATGGACTGCCCGTTGAGGCTGTTGGTCGGCGTGAACGCTTCCGAAGTCGGAGCGGTGCTGCTCGCCAGCGTCACGCCGGCGAAACTGCCGTTCAAATTGTTCTGGAAGTAGAAATCCACGCCGGCCTTATACGTGTGCGCGCCGCGGACGTAGGTCAGGCTTCCGCTGTAAGTCGGCTTTTCCTCGTAATTCAAAGTCTGGATCTGGCCGGAGGTGCCGATATTCTGCATGCCACCGAGCACGCCGCCGCATCCTGTCTGGCCGGGAATCGGCGCCGCGCACATCCCCGTAACGCTGGGGAACTGGCGGTGAATGAGGAAATTGCTCAGTCCGAACTGCGCCGGATCGAAATTCAGAAACGCGGCATGATCGAAGAACCGGGTGTGGAAAAAGCCCGCGCCCAGGTGCAGCAGAAGGTTGGGCTTCAGCGTGCGGTCGTAGTTCAGCCGCAGTGTGTAGTTCGGGATAAAGGTACCCCGATAGCCGCCGATCTCAAGCGGGAGACCGTCCGCATTGCCGAGAGGCGAGGCAATCTGGCTCTCCGTGTTGAGCCTGGTGTAGAAGAACGACAGCTTGTCCTTATCCGAGATATTTTGGTCGATCTTGAACGATGGAATAGCCGAATAACGGCCGCCACTGATACTGGCGCTGTAGTTCTGAAAGGCGTTGCCGTTTGTGGCCGCCGGGAAAAGCGCCTGGAATTTCAGCGAAATCGGATCGAAGCGGCTCTGCGGGATCGTGTTGTTGGGGAAAGGCGTCGCCATGCCATTCGCCAGCCGCGTGCTGGGGTCGAAAATTTCGTTCGCGTAAACGGCTTGGCCGCCCGGCGCCAGATTGGCCGGTACGATCGGCGCCGTCGGAATACCGAGTGCAGCGCAGGCGCTGCAGTTGCCGTTGGGAGAGATGGCGGAGAAATTGCCCTGCAGATAAGCTGCGCTCGGCACCGTATCGCTGAAGGCGTACGTCGTCTTCTCAAGGTACTCTTCGTAGTTGAAGAAGAAGAACGTCCTGTTCTTGCCGTTATAGAGTTTGGGAATCGAAACCGGACCACCCAAGGTTCCGCCGAAGTCGTTGCGGCGGTTGATCGGCCTCACTTTGCCCCCGACACCGATCTGCTCGGTGAATGGATCGCCGGCGTTCAGGTCCTCATTGACGAAGTAGTCGTACCCGGTGCCGTGGTAGCTGTTGGTGCCCGACTTCATCGTCATGTTGATGACGACCGAACCCGCCTGTCCGAATTCCGCCGCGTAGTTGCTGGTCTGATAGGCGATTTCCTGAATGGAATCAGCGCTCGGCTGGGCCATCTGCGTGTAGTCGTAGGTTCCGAAGAGGCGGGACGTCGCATCCTGACCATCGACTTTCATCGTTTCCGTCATGTTGCCGCCCAAGCCGTTCATGGTGAACTGTCCGCTGCTGGCGTACGAGCTGACGCCCGGCAGAGTCTGCAGCGTGTTGTACGGGTTGCGCACGCCGCTCGAGCCGGAGTTCGCGGTGCCGATTCCGAGCAGAGGAAGATCGTCCAGCTGGTCGATGGAAACGTTGTGCGTGGTGTCAGCGCTTTCAGTCTTGAGCAGTGAAGCCTCGGCCGTAACCGTCACGGTTTCCGTTGTGGCGTTGCCGACCTGCAGCGCGATGTTTTCTCTGATGACCTGCGTGGCAGCGACCGCAAGGTTGGTGTGCTGGTAGTTCTTGAAGCCCGTCACCTTGGCGGATATGGAGTAAGTACCGACGGGCAGATTACTGATCGTGTAGTCTCCGGCACTGGTGGAGACACCCGTATAGAGTACGCCTGTCCCGGTGTTCGTGGCCTCGACCGTCGCGCCCGCGACGACGGCGCCGGCCGGGTCGGTAATTGTCCCGGTGATCGTTCCGTTGCCTATCTGCGCGAATGCCGCCGACGCCACCACACACAAAGAGACAATCGTTTTCAGAAACCAGCTACGCATGAACCCCCCTGTAAAATCCTGCCCCTGAGGCGAGGCTTGAAGTACCCTGAGTATCGTCCGAGAATTTTATAATCGCCGCAATCGGAAGTCAACAGGCATATCAGAGAAATTTTATGAATGCATTAGCACATGATTATGCATGCATTTTTAGCGATCTTCCGGCACAGCAATATCAGGCCGCCGGGCTTCCGTCCGGCGGCCTGAGTTTCCAACATTTCGGACGCGCGGATTGTATCCGCGTTTGGTTTCGTTGTTGAGCAGGGTGCTGAAAAAGTCCTTAGCCGGCAAAGGCGAAATCGCCTTACTCCACAATGAAGAATCAGCAGCTTGCAGCCATGCGGAGCAGGCCTCGGGCTGCCGTTTCACTTTTCCCGCATTCTGCCAAAACGAAGACGCGGATACAATCCGCGTGTCCGAAATGGCAGCGAAATGCACAAACACCAGCAGCCGCGCTTCCGCCCAGCGTCCGGAATCTTGCCCTCAGCCGGCCGTAGCCAGATTGAAATGAAGGTATCGTCTCCTCATTCCCTCAAATCCCCTAACCTATTACTATGCTTCCAACGACCGGGAGCCTCTTCCTGGGCTCCGCCTTCGTAGCGGTGGCAGCCATCAACGTATGGCTGATTCTGGAATCGATGTCGCGCGGGGCTTCCCGGCCCGGCACGGGCGCCGGGCGCGCGCAGCGGCTGATCGTCGCGCATCGCATCGGCGGCTACCTTTTCATCGCCATCTTCTGCGTGATGCTCTGGTTCATGGCCGCCCGCCTGCGCGGCGGCAGCCAGACCTCCGGTTCCATCTCCATTCACTTCACGCTCGCGCTGATTCTGGCCCCGCTGCTCTTCGTCAAGGTGCTCCTGGCGCGCCGCTATCGAAATCAGGCGTCGGCCCTGATGCCGCTGGGACTCCTCATCTTCGTGCTGTCGTTCGTCGTCGTCGCCATTGCCGGCTTTCCTTATCTGAGCCGCGATACGAAAGTCGAGCAGGTTTCCCTCGATCAGATCGGGCAGCCCCCGGTGACGCTGGACGTCGCCGCCGCGGGCGCTCTCATGCAGCAGAAGTGCTCGAAATGCCACACGCTCGAACGCGTCGTCGGCGCCCAGAAAGACGCCAAAGGATGGGCGACCACCATTGCCCGCATGGAGGCGCGGCCGGACTCCGGCCTCAGCGATTCCGACGCCCGCACCATCGCCGCCTACCTGACTTCGCGCAGCACACCGGAGAACGGCTCAACTGCTCTCACCGTGGCAAGGGCCATCATCGACCAGCGCTGCAGCCGCTGTCACACTCTCGAACGCGTTTATTCCGGATCGCATACCCGCGCCGAATGGCAGGCCATCGTCTCGCGCATGGAAGCGCATGCATCCGGAAGTTCCGGCGCCTTTCGTCCTGGCGAAACACAGCAGATCGTCGATTATCTGGCGCAGACGCAGAGCCCCGATTCGACGAAGAACGCAGCGGCGCAGCCGAGCAGTCCGGCGCCCGCGCTTGCGCCGCCCGTGGCGGCATCTTCCATCGATTTTCGTCCCATCGGCCTCGGTGTGGTTGTTCTCGCCGCACTGACCTTCCTTGCCGTGAAACGTCCCGGCTCGCCTGCGGCCGCGCCTCGCGCAGCGCCGCCTGCTCCGGCCGGCCCTGCCAAAGCTCCGTCGAAACCTGCCCCCAAAGGCCCGACAATTCTGAGGCTGGTCGATATCACACAGCAGACATCGGATTCGAAAACTCTTCGCTTCGCCCTGCCGCCCGGCTCGAACATAACCGCTCGTCCGGGCCAGTTTCTCAGCTTCACATTTTTGTACGACGGCCGCAAAGAAACCCGTTGCTACTCGATCTGCTCTTCTCCGGCCCGCACCGGTTACATCGAGATCACTCCGAAGCGCGCCCCGAACGGCTGCGTATCGGTCTACCTCAACGAAAACGCAGCCGCCGGACTGACGGTCGAGGCTTCCGGGCCGCATGGCGAATTCTGTCTCGATCCGGAGCGCCATCGCCGCATCGTTCTGATCGCGGCGGGCAGCGGCATGACTCCCATGATGGCCATGCTGCGCTACATCGACGATCTGCGTCTTGACATCGACGCCACCCTTCTCTACTGCGTGCGCAACCCCGGCGATATCTTCTTCCGTGCCGAACTGGAAGACCTGCAGACCCGGCTCAAATCGTTCCGGTACATTGCACAGATCTCCGACCCGCCGCCGGACTGGACCGGCTGGAAAGGCCGCATCAGCGCCGATTTCGTCCGCTCCGCCGTGAGCGATTTCAGCGGACGCGAGGTTTTCATCTGCGGTCCCGCTCCGTTTATGGAAACGGCACGCGCTATTGTGCTGGAGCTCGGCGCAACCCCGGAGCACGTCCAGCAGGAGCGGTTCGCCGGACCCTCGATCAAACCTCCGGCCCCCCCAACCGATGCGGCGGCGCCAACCGTTACCGTCAACTTCGCCAGGTCAGGCAAGGTGGTCACGATGCAGCAAAGTCAGACCATTCTGCAAATCGCAGAGGACAACAACGTCAGCATCCCCTTTTCCTGCAGACAGGGACAATGCGGCACCTGCAAAACGCGCCTGCTGGAGGGCTCGGTCGTTATGGATTCGGAAAACGGTCTCGACGACGACAGCCGGGCGCGCGGTTTCGTCCTGACGTGCGTCGGACATCCGTCCGGAAACGTTCGGCTCGATGTCTGACGCCGCGGTCTTGCCCCGGTGCCTTTAGTCAGGCAAAGCCAGCCGCAAGGCTGTCATCGCACGCCATGATCTGACCCACGACAGCAATCTTCAGTACTTCGCAAGGAAAGCGGCTACACCCGGTTCCTGCGCCGCTTTGTTGGCGATGCACAGATCGATCCCCTCGATCGTCTGATCGAGCGCACGCGATGCGCCCATAAACCTGCTCACTTTGGGAGCAAAGAAGGCCTTCAACTGATCGCGTGAGGTGGCGTCGCAAAACGATGCCCCGACATAAGGAAGGTCCGCGCCGAAATCGAATCCCCCGCCCGTAGGCATTTTGGCAACGACCTGATCCCAGTGCGCTTTGAGAAAATCCAGCGCGAGTCCGCGCGTCGATGCCTCATTCTGCCCGCTGAACAGCATCCCCGCGCCTTCCATAAACGGAACATCGCCCGCCACGACCGCATTCATTCCCGCCTCGATGGCGGCGCGATCGCGGAAAGAACTCATGGCGCCCGCCAATGTCTGGCGGATCTGCATGTCTTTCGTGACCTTGAACTGGGCCAGCATGCGATCGAAAAGCGCCTTGTCGCCGTAGTAAGCGGCGGTACCCAGCACCGAACCCAGCATATTCGGATCCACCGCCGCGTGGTCGCCGAACCACTTGCCCGCGAGCTCTTTCGCCTGGCTGGCAAGTTCCGCACCCCGGCCCGTTGTAGCCACAGGCTGCACAATCTGCGCGCGCAGAAGCCGCGTGTCGTCGGATTCGCCGGCCTTCGGACTCCACCCAAGCTCGCGCGCCCGAGTCTGAAAATTCTTCAGCAGGAATCGCCGATAGTTGGGCAGCAGGTTTTCAGGCACCAGATGAGCCCGCGGTTCGAGCGCCAGCGACATGGCGCTCGCAAGCACATGGCGCTCGGGATCGTTGTGAAACGTCTCGACCAGGGAAAAAACCTCGGCTGCCGGCAGTTTGCCTGCTTCGGACAGGGCCTGCGCATTTCCCAGCAGGTCGGCGCGCTCGGCGGCTGGTAACCGCTTGTCCACATCCCCGGATGCCGCGTCACCGGAAACCAGCGACGCCAGCAGACGATCTTTGTAATCGACGCGGTAATAACCGTTGGCGTTACTGTTCGCCTGCACCCACGCCGGACAGCCCCGCGCGCCCTCAAGCGCCACCGTCTGCGATGTCTCGGTGACGAGCGTACACTGCTCCTGCCCGGCTGTACCCGATCCATAACGCACGCACAAAGGAATGTTCCATCGCTGATTGGCCGAGCCCTTCGAGCCCAGCGGCAGAAACCGCTGTTGCTGAACCTTCAGCGACGGCTTGCCGCCGCCGCAATCGAGAGCCACCGAAACCACCGGAATGCCCGCCTGATTCAGAAACGTGGAGAACGCCGTGGTTACGTTGCGCTTGCTCGACGAGCTGATGGCATCGAGGAACTCAGCCGCTGTCGTCGCCCGGTATGAGTACTGCTTCAGGTAGCTCTGGACGCCTTTGCGAAACTCCTCCGGTCCCAACCAGTTTTCGAACATCCCGATGACCGAAGCGCCCTTCTGGTAAGTGATGTCGTCGAACGCACTGTTGATGTCGCTCTTCGACTCGATAGGCTGCCGGATCTTCCGCGCCGAGATCAGGCTGTCTTCGCCCGCGGCGCGCAGTTTGCCCGCCACATCGGAGACGCGCGTCTCCCATTCGGGCTTCCACTCCGCGATGAGCTTGCGCTCCATCCACGTGGCGAAGGCTTCGTTGAGCCAGATATCGTCCCACCACGCGGTAGTCACCAGATCGCCGAACCACTGGTGCGCGAGCTCGTGCGCGGCATCTTCGGCGTAGCGGCGCTGCCGCGAGATGCGATCGGTCTTCGGATCCGCCAGTATGATGTTCTGTTCGTAGGTGACCATGGCCGCGTTTTCCATGGCGCCGAAGCCGGACGTGTTGGGAATCGCCACCTGATCGGCCTTTTCGTACGGATACGGAATGCCGAAATAGTCTTCCAGACGCGTGAGGATAGTAGCCGTCACCTCAGCCGCATACTTTGCCTGCTCTGCTTTGCCCTTCGGCACCACAATGCGCACCGGCACTTTGTTTCTGCCGGCTGTACCGGCGTTCACGTATTCGAACGGGCCAACCGCGAATGCCACGAGGTAACTCGGCAGCGGTTTGGTTTCCCGAAAGACCACCGTCCTGGTTCCGTTGGCGGAGGTCTCAGACGCCGGCGGCGTATTGCTGATCGCGCTGTCGGCAGCGGGGATATGCAGCGTTACCTGCCAGGGCGTCTTATAAGACGGCTCGTCGAAGCACGGAAAAGCCGCCCGCGCGTCGGTGGATTCGAACTGCGTGAACAGGTACCAGTTCCCGCTCTCCTGCTGGCGGAAAATGCCGCTGCTGTTTTTCGTGATCACCTCGCCGCCGTATTGAATGCTGAGCACGGCGCTTCCTGCGGCCACAGGCGCGGCGAAGCTGAGCCCCACGAAATCGTCGCCGCCGGGAACAACTTTCGCCGTCTGCTGTTTGCCCTGCGACGTCAGTACGGCGCTCCGGATCGAAATCTTTTCCTGGTTTAGCCAGATGGTGGATGCAGGCTTGTTCACCTGCATGCGGATCTCGATCGAGCCCGGGAATTTGTCTTTGGCAGGGTCGAGCGTCAGATCGGCCTTGTAACCGGTGGGCTGAATATCCTCGACTTCGGCGAGGCGAAGCTTGGGAATCCGGTCCGCCCCGAAAGCACTCGCCGAGAGAGCGAGGCTCAGCCAACAGCACAGTCGCTTCATCCTTCTAACCCGCCACGGCAACCCAAAGGTCTTACGCGTGTCTCTTTCATGCAGGTCAGGATTTCCATTCTAGCTCCCAAAGTCCGGTTCTGAGAGAAGGAACCGCTGCTATCGGCGACAAGCTTACTTAATCCCTGACAAGGGCCGCGACAATTCGGGTGGGGTGCTGGACATTCTTCCGAAGAGCCTGGATTGCAATCGCCTCAAAGGAACTGCTGTGCAGAAAAGCTTTCGAGTACGATTGCACCAGCTTGACGGCATGTCCCATATCCAGATTCTGTTTATGCAGCGCCGCCATTCCGGCAAACAGCGTTTTGACGATCGCGTAATGCGTCGCCAGCAGCAGAAAAGCCTCCTGCATTGACTCTTTGCCTGAATCAATCGCAAACGTCTGGTTTGGCTGTCTGCGGCGATACGGAAAAATTGTTCTGAAAATATAGCTCGCCAGATAGTTTTCGAGCACGTGCTCATGACGATGCAGAAACGGCACCAGGCAATCCTCGGAGGCCCGCTGATAGCGAGAGGCGAGTTCTTCCATGGTCGACTCATTCGTCCAGTCAAGTCCACGCATGAATTCTCTGTAGCATTCCACAAATCCGGGAGGAGTGTAATCTGCTTCAAGACGGGCGACAACCAACTTCATAACCGTTTCCAGCTGGAACGCCGGATCCGCATGCAGGCTGGCGAAAATACTCTGCAACAAACCCTGCCTGAGCGCGCTGAGATGACTTTTCAGCATCCCGACGGCGGGGGGCGTGTCAACACCGGCGATTCTGTCCACCGCAAACCCCAGAGAGACAATGCGCTGCCACAGCGGCACCGATCTTTCCCTGATCACCTCGATCATCAGCTGTCGAACCCGATCGACGTTCTCGTCCGCGGCCCCCGTGACCACGGTGAGAGAGCCGGCACGATCGGGAAGCGACTCTTCCATGCGCTCGCAGACAACCATCGCATCCGGATCGCGGAGCACCAATCGCGCCGCTTCCGGACACGACAGATGGAGGGACTTTTCAACTGTTCCGCCGATTATGTTCAGCGCCCTCGGGTAACTGCTGCAAAGATCCGGAAGGTATGGTTCACCCAATTCCTGTTGAACTGAGCACCAGCCTTCGTTATGAGCGGGGCAGGCCGTTCCTTCCAGCCGTATCCTGGCGTAGTCGACCGATGACGAGCTCGCCGGATTGATTTCGACCAGACTGCTCAGGGTCTTGCCTGCTATGCGGAAATCGAGACTGCGGAATTTCTCATAGGTCTGAGAATCCACTGGAATTCCCCAGCCCCGACAGCAGCTGTCTTCGCATTCCGGGCCGATGCACGAAAACTGATCCACATATCGAGGTTGGCGCAGCACATGCGAGGTGATATCCAAACGGCTCATGGCTGGAATTCGCGCGGCGAAATAACTTCGATCAGGGCAGCTGGAACACCCACACCGCCGGAGCACGGTCCAGATTCTTGATTTCCGGCACCAGCGCCGTGAACCCAGTCGCCTGCGCGCCGCCGTTGCCCACGCCGATTGCGATGTACTGCTTACCGTTCACCGTATACGAAATCGGCGCGTTGCTCGGCACATCGGTCAGGCGCGTTTCCCACAGCAGTTTGCCGGTCTGGTCGTCGTAAGCGCGGAAAAACCGGTCGATCGAGCCGTTGAAAATCACCCCGCCGGCCGTATCCAGCGCGCCGCTCGACACCGGGGCGCGATGGCGCTCGGTCCACAGTACTTCGCGCGTCAGCATGTTGACGGCTTCCACCCGGCCGTACTTGCCGTCCGAATCCGGACGCGGCCGCACCAGCGGGCGATAGCCGGTGGACAGCAGACCACGGCCGCCGCCCTCGGTCAACGGCGCCAGATCCATACACGCCTCCACCAGCGGAACATACATGATCTTTGTGTTCGGATTGTAAGAGCCCGGCAGCCAGCTCTTGGCCCCGTCCACATGAGGGCAGACAAAGACCGTCTTCCCGTCGCCGGGCAGCGTATCTTTATTGATGGTCTTTTTGCCGGTGACGGGATCGATTGAGGAAACGAAGTTTTGCAGCCCGAGATCCTTCGAGTAAAGATACTTGCCCGTCTCCGCGTCGAGAACGTCATAGGTGGCCTGCTTGCCGGAAGTCATGATCACCGTGCGAACCACACCGTTCACCGGCATGCGCACGATCTGGCGTTCAAACACCCAGTCGAAGTCCCACTGATCGTTTGGCAGGTGCTGGTAATACCAGACGAGCTTGCCCGTATCGGGATTGATGGCCAGGGTACAGTCCGTGTAAAGGCCGTCGGTTTTGACCCCCGGCCTCACGGGCTTCGCCAACAAAGCAGTGTCATACGTCTGTGCTACGCCGAAGAACGCGAGGTTCAGTGCCGGGTCATAGCTCCCCGCGATCCAGACCGAGCCGCCGTTGCGCTCCGCGGCTGTGTGATCGTTCCAGGTATCTCCGCCAGGCTCGCCAGGCTGCGCGATGGTGTTGAATCGCCAGGCGATGTTGCCGGTTTCGGCGTCGAGCGCGACGATGTAATTCTTCCCGCCGACGCGTCCGCTGGTTCCGATCATCACCTTGCCTTTGGCCACCAGCGGACCGCCTGAGAGTCCGAAACCCCTTTCCTCGGTCAGCGGCTGATCCCACACCACCCTGCCTGTCTTCACGTCGAGCGCCACCACATGTACGTCGGAAGTCCCCATGTAGACCTTGTTCCCGTAAATCGCGATGGCGCGTTTGTTGCCCGCGTTGACGCCCGGGGGCAGCAGCCGCGCATACTGCCAGAGCAGGTCGCCGGTGGCGGCGTCGAGCGCTTCGAGTTTGTCGCCCGGGCTGTGCAGGAACATCACGCCGTCATGCACCAGGGGCGTGGCTTCATTGGCGCCGGGGGAAAGCGTCCATGTCCACGCGACCCGCAGATTGTTCACATTCGATTTCGTAATCTGCTTCAGCGGGCTGAAACCCTGATAATCGAAACTGCGCCGCCACGTGAGCCACTCGCCTGCGGGCGGGTTCTGCAGCAACGCGTCAGTGACCGGGGTGATTTTATCCAGAGGATTCGCCTTCTTCGGCGCCGGAGGCAGCTTCACGCCAGCCGGCAGGCCGCCGCCCCCGCCACCGCGTCCTCCTCCCGGCGGAGCCGGAATGGTTACGGAAGCGAGAGCTGACGCTTCCGATGCGAACTCCTTCCGTCCGGTCGCATAACCATTCTGCTGAAGCACCCAGGCGACGATCTGCGCGTACTCGGCGCCGCTAATGGTTCCGGGATTAGCCGGCGGCATCTTCGTCGCCACATAAGTGAACAAGCCGGCCGCGGGTTTCCCGGCGTATTTCGCCAGAAAAGCCGCACCGCGGAGCGGAGGCGCAGAGTTGCCGTCATCTACGGCCGGGCCGTGGCAGTTGGCGCAGTTCCGCTCGTATGCCGCCTTTCCCGCGACCGCTTGTGCCGATGTGAATAACGCCTCGCCCGGCGGAACCGCACCGCGCCCCCGACCCGCGGGCGCCTGGGCATGCAGCTTAGCCGTTGACGCAACGATGATCAGGACTGCGACTGCTCCACATAAGACTGCAGAGAGCGCCACTCGCCATCTGTCTTGAGGATTTGTGGATGTCATGGTGGTTCCCTCCAGCTACCTGCCGGATTGTACTACTGAATCCTCGCGACGGCGACCGCCGTCACAGCCGGGGGTGGCTGATTGCCACCTGGCACGCAGCGGCTTGACCCGGAAGATCGACCGCCGCTGGTACGCGCCCCAGACCGCCGCCCTGCTATCAACCAAGTGGGGCAGGATGCCATCCTGCGAGCGGGTTGTCAACCCGCTGTTCGTTTGCAACTCTACCGGCCCCGAGTCCGGAATGCTGCAGCAATTTCGGAACCGCCACACTTGAGGAACTATTCACCCTCCGAACCGCATATAAGACGTAACATAGGGATCGTTTTGTCCAGGCGGTCGCGGAACCTGTACCTATTAGTGTGTCTGTCGCCTGCGCTGGCTGTCGCGCAGCAGACAGGATCCGTGCGCGCCGCCGACCAGTTCATCCCCGGAGCCACCGTCACCGCGACCCAGGGCGAAACCAAAGTCGTCGCCTGGACCGACGAATTCGGCCGCTACAAGCTCGACCTCGCGCCCGGTGTCTGGAACATCCACATCGATATGCTCGGGTTCACGCCGGTCGATGGGCAGCTTGCCGTTACTTCGTCGCCCGGCTACAAAGACTGGACAATGGAAATGCCGCGCCTTGCGGGCGCCACATCGGTGCCGGTCATCCCCCAGGCGACGCGTCGTGGTCGCGGCGGATTCGGTCGCGGCGGATTCGGCCGCGGCGCAGGCCAGGGACCCGGCCGCGGCGGTCCCCCGTTCCAGCGTCCCAACGGCGCAGCGGCGAACGCAGGCAACGCGACGCCTGGTGCTCAACCGGGAACTCAGCCTTCCGCTCAACAGGGTTTTCAGAGCGCGCCTGTCCGCGCCACCCCGGAAGGCCAGCAACAGCCGCAACCGGACCTCGTCAACGTCGCCAACCAGGCCACGCTCGGCCTCGCCGCCACGGATTCCGAAGACGCCTTCTCCATCACCGGCAGCACCAGCGGCGGCCTGACCCAGGCCAGCGACGACGAAGCGCGCCGGCAGCGTAACGCAGGCGGACGCGGTGGTCTTTCCGCCGACGTCAGCGCCGGCCTCGGCCAGTCTCTCGGACTTCCTCCCGGCATGGGCGGAGCCGACCTCGGACTCGGCGGCCTCGGCGTCAATGCCATCAACGGCGGATTCTCCGACGGTCTCGGCGGTCCGGGCAACGCCGGTCTCGGCGGGGGTCCCGGGGGCGCACCTGGTGGCGGAGGCTTCGGCGGCGGTGGCGGACGCGGCGGTGGTGGCCGTGGTGGCGGCGGACGCGGCGGACGCGGTCAGAATCAGAATGGCCGCGGTCCGTTCAACGGTCAATTCAATAACTTCGGCAATCGCCGCAGAAATCAGCAGCCGGCATTGACCGGCTCGGTATTCATCAACCTGGCCAACTCCTACCTCAACGCAGCGCCCTATTCGCTGAATGGCCAGCAAGCGGCGAAGCCGTCGTCGGACAGCGCATCCTTCGGCCTGAACATCGGCGGGCCCGTGGTCATTCCCAAAATCGTGAACTGGCAGCGCGCCAGTTTCTACTTCACCTACCAGGGCACGCGCAGCCGCAATCCCTACAATCAGGCGTCTTCCGTTCCTTCGCTCGCCGAGCGCGCCGGCGATTTCTCGCAGACACTGGCCAACAACCAGCCCGTCACGATCTACGATCCGCTGAGCGGCGCGCCATTCCCCAACAACACGATCCCGCAGTCGCGCATCAGCCCCATTGCCAGCGGATTGCTCCCGTACTTCCCCCTGCCCACGTTCACTGGCAGCGTGCAGAATTTCCGTAACCTGACTTCCACGCCGAGCAACAGCAACAACATCGGCGTCCGCCTCAACGCCCCGCTCACCAACAAAGACCGTATCAATTTCAACGTTCAGAATCAGTTCCGCGATTCCACCAGCGAGCAGCTCTTCGGCTTTCGCGATCCATCGAATGGCACAGGCATCAGCGTCTCCGCCGGATGGAGCCACAGCTTTGCCGCGCGCTTCAACAATTCCGCGACGCTGACCTTCAGCCGCAACACCAACGACACCACGCCCTATTTCGCGTACGGCCAAAACATTGCGGCGGCGCTGGGAATTTCCGGCATCTCCGAAGTTCCCGTCAACTACGGACCGCCCAACCTTTCCTTCACCAATTTCGGCGGCCTTTCGGATTCCTCCGCCACGCTCTCGCACAATCAGACGGTGAACTTCACGGACAACATTACTTACGTCCTTAAGCGGAAGCACAACCTCACCTTCGGCTACCTGCTGCGCCGGCTTCAGCAGAACAGCAATAACTATCAGAACGCGCGCGGATCGTTCACGTTCAGTGGCCTTCTCACCAGCGAACTCAACTCATCCGGACAGCCCGTCCAGGGCACCGGTTTCGATTTCGCCGATTTCCTCCTCGGCCTTCCACAGTCGAGTTCGCTGCGCTTCAGCAGTCAGAATCAATATCTGCGCGGCAATGCGACCGCCGGATTCGCCCAGGACGATTACCGCGTATCCCGCGGACTCTCCATCAACGCCGGTCTGCGCTACGAATATTTCTCGCCATACACCGAAGAGCGCGGCGAGCTGGCGAATCTTCTCCTCTCGCCGGGATTCACATCGGCGCAGCTGGTGACGCCCGCGACAGCCTCGCAGTTCGGCCTGCCTTCCAGCCTGGTCCGCCCGCAGAAGAACGCTTTCTCGCCGCGCTTTGGCATCGCTTGGCGCCCTTCGCAGAGCAACAGCACCGTGGTCCGTGCCGGCTACAGCATTTTCTACAGCGGATCGCCCTACTCACAGATCGCCAGCCAGATGGCCGCGCAGCCGCCGTTTGCGCAAACCGCCACCATTACGACGAGCCCCACCAATCTTCTGACACTGGCAGACGGGTTCGCGCCGTCGCCCTCGCAGACGCTCAACAATACCTACGCGATCAATCCGGATTACCGGCTGGCCTATGCACAGACCTGGGTGGCTGCCATTCAGAACACCATCCACCGCACCCTGCTGGTCGAACTCGAGTACATTGGCACAAAGGGCACCAACCTGAGCGTCGCCGAGATTCCCGACCGCGCGCCGCCCGCCGCAGTTCTCACCTCGCAGAACGAGCTGACAACTGCCAACTCCACCGGCTACAACTACCAGACTTATGGCGCCAATTCGATCTACAATGCGGCTCAGGCGCGCGTGACGAAACGCTTCGCGCGCGGCGTGTCGTTTGTGGCGCTCTACACTTTCTCGAAGTCGATCGACGACGCGTCGAGTTTCAATGGCACCGGCGGCACTACCGTGCAGTTCATCAACAACCTGGGTCTCGAACGCGGCCTTTCCACATTCGATCAGCGGCACAAGCTGAGCTTCACCACCACCCTGTCGTCGCCCGTCGGCGTACGCGGCATGATGCGAAACGGCGGATGGAAAACGCATCTGCTCGCGGGCTGGACGCTCAACAGCACACTCACCGCCGCCACCGGCATGCCGCTCACCGCGTATGTTTCGGGCAACCTGGCCAACACCGGCGGTGTCGCGGGTCTCGGTGGAAGCCTGCGCGCGGAGGCCACCGGACTGCCGGTCAACGGCGGCAATTTCCCCTATTTCAACGAACTCGCGTTCACTACGCCCCCGCCCGGAGAATACGGCGATGCGGGCCGCGACACTATCACCGGCCCGGGGCAATTCTCCCTGAACGCGTCGCTCAACCGCGCGTTCCGTTTCGGCGAAAGCCGGCGCCAGCTGCAGCTGCGCATCAACACCAGCAATGTTCTGAATCACGTCTACATCAACGGATTCGGCACTACCGTGAATTCGCTCACCTACGGGTTGCCGACTTCCGCATCCGGCACGCGCACCGCAACGCTGCTCCTGAGGTTCAATTTCTGATGAGTCGGCACTTTCAAAGCTTTTGTACTACTATCCCTGAAAATCCTCGCGCGGCCCGACGATTGATGTACACGCGGCGCAAGCCGCGTTTTGTTGCGGATTTGCTGCTTTGTGGGGCCAGGCCTTCGGGCCTGCCGCCGGGTTTCACCCGGCGCGGAGCTTTACGCATAGTCTTCATTGCCGCAACCGTCGCGCTCGCACTTCCGCTTCTGGCCCAGGACGCCGCCACGCCCACATTCGTATCGCGCAGCAATCTCGTCATCGTCAACGTGACCGTGAAGGACAAAGCCGGCAAGCTGATCGAAGGCCTGAAGCAGTCCGATTTCTCCATGCTCGAAGACGGCAAACCGCAGAAGGTCTCCGTCTTCGAATACGAGAAGCTGGCCAGCGATCCCGAGCCGCCCGAAACACTGACGCTCTCCGATCAGCTCAAGCTTCCCGAAGTGGGGAAGACGACCATCTCGACGCACACGCCCGGTGAAATTCAGTATCACGGCAAACGTCTGCTGGTTTTCTATTTCGATTTTTCGTCGATGGGCGTCCCCGAACAGCTTCGCGCGCAGGACGCCGGCCTCGACTATCTGAACAAGCAAATCACCAAAGACGACCTCGTCGCCATCATGCTCTACACCAGCACCGTGCAGATCCTGAGCGACTTCACCGGCGATCGCGAAGTGCTGGGCAACATCATCCGCGGCCTTCCCATCGGTGAGATGAGCGAACTGGCTGGTCTCGCCGATAACGGCGACTGCACGAACGAAGACACCGGCGCGGCCTTCGTTGCCGACGAAACCGAATTCAACATTTTCAATACGGATCAGAAGCTGCAGGGCATCGAACAGGCTGCGCGCATGCTGGCCGCGCTCCCCGAAAAGAAGGCGATGATCTACTTCTCCTCCGGCGTCAGTAAAACCGGCATCGATAATCAGGCCCAGCTCGAAGCCACCATTAACGCCGCGATGAAATCCAACGTGTCCGTTTATCCCATCGACGCGCGCGGTCTCATGGCCGACCCTCCCGGCGGCGGCGCCAGCAAAGCCGCATCGCGCGGCGCCGGCATCTTCAACGGCTCCGTCTACAACTCGCAGCGCGCCCAGATCAACGACTCGCAGGAAACGCTCGTCACCCTCGCCGAAGACACCGGCGGCAAGGCATTTCTCGACAGCAACGATATCGCGCTGGGTGTCGAGAAGGCTCAGCAGGACGTGCGCAGCTATTACATTCTCGGCTACTACTCCACCAACAGCGCCGAAGACGGCAAATACCGCCGCATCACAGTCAGGCTGACAAACGGATTACAGGCGAAGCTCGAACACCGGCCCGGCTACTATGCCGGCCGCACCTGGCAGAAGATGAACGGCTCGGACAAAGAGCAGCAGCTCCGCGAAGCCATCTCCGCGGGCGATCCCATCACCGATCTCCCGCTCGCTCTGCAGATCGATTATTTCCGCGTCTCGCCGACCGCTTACTTTGTGCCGGTCTCCGTGAAAATTCCCGGGTCGGTCGTCGCGCTGGCCGCAAAAGGCAACGCGGGCGGCGTCACGCAGTTCGATTTTCTGGGCCAGATTCAGGACGAAACCAAAGCCGTCGTCGGCAATGTCCGCGACTTCATCAAGATCAAACTCGACGAAGAAAAGGCCTCCGCCGCCGCGCATCGCAGCTATCAGTACGATGCCGGCTTCACTCTCGAACCCGGCCGCTATCACATGAAGTTTCTCGTACGCGAAAACGTAACCGGCAAGATGGGAACTTTTGAAAGCCACTTCACAGTTCCCGACCTTGCCGCCGACACTTCCGGCCTCAAGATGAGCAGCATCATCTGGAGCAGCCAGCGCGAACCCATCAAAGCTGCTGTCGGCGCCGCGCAGACGGTCTCGCGCCGCGAAGCCGCGGCCAATCCGCTGATTGTCGGAGATGAGAAGCTGATCCCGAACATCACGCGCGTTTTCCGCCGCAACCAGAATCTCTACGTCACCTTCGATGTTTACGACGCCCTGCCCGACCCCGCAAACCCGAGGCTCCGCCGCGTCAAGGTCAGCCTCGATCTCTTCAACGCGAAAGGCACGAAGGCATTCGAAATCGGTCCGCTGGATGAAAAGGATCTCGCCGACACCCGCCCTGAGACCGTCGCCGTGAAAATTCAGGTGCCGCTCAAGGACCTCGCCCCGGGCCGCTACACCTGCCAGTTCAATGTTATTGACGAAGCGGGGCGGAAGTTCGCCTTTCCGCGGGCGCCGATTGTGATAGCGCCGTAACGCCGGCGGTCTTGCCGCCGGTGCTTCTACTGAAGCAAAGCCGGCCGCAAGGCCTTCATCGAAGTCTGCTCTGTTCCCGAACCGCCCCCAGCTCTTTTAGGAGTGCGGTCGCGCCGTAAACCTTGTCGAGCGACTCCGCGATTCCCACCGTCGACACATGCACTGCGCGCGCCTGCTCGTTGGTGTAGAGGTAAAGGTCGGGCAGGCTCTCCAGATTGCCGTCGAACGTGACGCCCACCAGTTCGCCCGCGCGATTCACCGTCGGGCTGCCGTAATCTCCACCGCCGATATCGCACGTGCTGACGAAATCCAGCGGCAGTTCCAGATTGAGCTGTGCCTTGCGGTCCACCCAGCGCTGCGGCACGAGCCATGGCCCCTGATTGTCTTTGCGGAAAAAAAGTCCGCCGAATGTGGACGCATAAGGCAGCGACGTTCCCGCCCGGTCCACATAGCCCTTCACCTCGCCGAACTCGACGCGTGGCGTGCCGGTGGCGTCGGGATAATCCGCCGCACCGAATAATTTAAAGCGATACTGCGCGATTTTCTCCGCCGCTGAAGTCTCCAGCGTGCCGATGATCTCCTCGTGCTTCTTCGCCAGCTTGTGCGCCGGACCATCCAGAATCATGGCCAGCTTCACCACGCCGTCCTGCCCGCCCTTGACATACGCTTCGGCCGCCTGCTTCGGCGTTTGTCCCCCGAAGATCGCCTTCTCCGGTGCATCCTTGTCGCCGAGATTCCTCAGCTCCTGCAGATACTGCGTCATCACCGCGATCTCCAGCGGTTCGCTGATGGCCGTCTCGTTCTCAGCCTGCTCACCGCGCACGATGCGCCGCGCGTTGCGAAACAACACGGACCCCACCGCCGGCGACACTTCGAGAATCTGGTATGGCCTCTCATACGGCTGCCAGTTCTTATAAGCCGTCGCGACCTCGTCCCATATCTTCGTGCCGTCCGTTCCGGCCTTCGAAGCCTGCACCGCCCGCTTGATCCGGCTCTCGAAATTCGTCTTGCGCGCCACCATCCGGTCGTCGCGCAGCCCGATCAGTTTTCCGGCATTGATCTTGTAGCTGGCGAGCAGCTCCGTCATCATCGCCTGCTTCTCCGCGCTCTCGGGCGCCGCATTGACGAGACCGATCGCGGTCTGCAGCCTGCGCACCGTCAGCGGAAGCTCCGTGTCCCGATAGAAGGTCAGCTGAGCCGCAGTGGCCAGACGCCCGGTCGCCGCCGGATTGCCGACAGCCAGCACCAGATCGTTCTCGCGCGGCGCATCGGTGCTCCATTTGAAATAATTCGGTGTCGCCGCGGGCCTATCGTTTTCATACGCCCGCAGAAACGCGATATCGAGCCCGTATCGCAGATAAGTAATGCTGTCGCGCTCGCGTCCGAAAAATGCCAGCTCATACTCCGGCGCAAACACCAGCCGCAGATCGGTGTAGCTCTTGTACTGATACAGATCGTACCGGCCGCCCGAAAACAGCGTGACAACAGCGCACCGGTTGCGCGACTTCTCCGCGCATTCTTTCTCCACGCGCGCACTCGCGGCGTTCCGCTGCGCGATTGTGCCTCTGACCTGAGCCGTCACGTCCTCGACGCCCATCAGCACTTCTGCCCGCGTTCCGTCGCATTTGAGTTCAGCGGACTGCGCCGCCGCATAGAATCCGTTCTGCAGCGCGTTGTGCTGCCGCAGACAATCGGCGACCAGATGCTGGTTGGTAACCACCAGCCCGTTCGGCGAAACGAACGATCCCGATCCGCCGTTCAGCCGCACCGAGGCCAGCCGCAGCCGATCCAGAAAATCCGGCGTGACATCGAGCTTGTGCTTCTCCGCGAGGGAGTCCTTCGGGAACTGATTAAACGGCCACATCCCCTCGTCGGCAAACAAGCCTGCCGCGCACAACAACGCCGCACTGAAGGTAAGTCCGCGGCGCCAGCCGCGCACCTTATTTAGCTGATAGCTGACAGCTGACAGCTGATAGCCCATCTACTGAGCTTTCGTGCAGCGCAGTTCCTGCCCCGCCGTGCAGGAGAGCCCGCGCCACGACCTCTCCCCCTGCCGCGGGGGAACCGATCGCGGAAAACCTGATGGCAGTGCAGGCACGCATCGGCGACATCGCCGCTCATGTCGCTCACCTTCTCCTGGTTTCTCGTCTGAGACGCCGCATAAACCGCGCGCCCCACTTGGGCCATTTCTTTCGTGAACCGAATCCAGTCCGGATCGTTCACCGGAACCGGCTTCCCGTTCTGGCAGGTCCGGCCGGGCGTCAGCATCAGCGGCGCGGATTCGGCCAGCGCCAGCGCCGCATAGTCGACGATGTCCCATCCGGAATAAAGATCGGTTCCCCACTGCGCCCAGTTGAATCCGCCGTCGCCCACATTGCCCGGCTTCTTCTTCTCACCGGGATCGTGCGTCTGCACGGTGAAGATGATGTTCGAATTCGGGAACATAATCCCGCGCATCAGCTGCTGCAGATTCGCGGCCGGCGGGAAGTCCGATTTCGGCCCCGCAGACGCTGCTGCGGCCGTGCTCGTCGTCACCGGACTCGCCTGCTGGATGTACGCCGCGAGATCCGCCGCCTGTCCGGCGCTGAGCTTGCCCGGATTGTCCTGCGGCATCGTGTTCTTGATCTTGCCGATTAGTTCGGCGGCAGGCCATCTCGATCGGAAATCGCCTCCCGTCAGCGGCGGTCCGCTGCGCCCCTCCAGCCGCTCGCCGTGACACGATGCGCACTGCTGCTTATAAAGGTTGCCGCCGTTCGTCGCATCCTGCCCGCTCATCGCGATGGCGAACAGCCCCGCTATCGGCACCGCCCAAAAGGATTTTTTCATGCGTTCTCCGTACGTTCCAGCCTACATCGGTTTCTTTGTTACCCCAAACCGCGCTCAACAGTTGCACAATAGTCTGGAGAATCCCGATGCGCCCCAACCTTGTCGTCCTGATCCTGGCCGCCGTGCTGCCGGCCGTCGCCGCGCCGTGCGACCGCGCCTGCCTCAAAACCTCGCTCGATCAGTATCTGTCGGCCGTACTGAAGCACGACCCCGCCGCTGCGCCGCTCTTCCTCGGCTATCGCCACACTGAAAACGCGAAGCTGGTCAAGCTCGGCGAAGGCGCATGGAAATCCATGACCGCCATCGGCGCCGTCAACCGCCGCTACTACGACCCGGTCTCGGAACAGGCCGCTTTCTTCGGCGTGCTCAACGAAGGCGCCGAGCCCACGGTCACCACGGTCCGCATCCGCGTCGAAAACGGCAAAATCACCGAAGGCGAATGGATCATCGCGCGCCGCGTCGCCGCCGGCATCAACGGATTCGACGCGAACGGCAAGCCCCGGGCTTACGCCTTCTCGCCCGAGAACCTCGCCATGCATCCCATCGAGCAGCGCGTCGTGCCCGTCAACGATCGTCTCTCGCGCGAAGAACTCATCGCCATCACGAACAGCTACTTTGACGGCATCACCGCGCACGATGGCTCCATGATCATGGCCCATCCCGGCTGCTCGCGCCTGGAAAACGGCCAGACCGTTTCGGGCGACCCCACGGCCGGCCCCGGTTCACCGCCGCCTCCTCCGCCCGCTCCCGGCGCGCGACCAAGGGGCTCCTGCGCCTCAGGTCTGCAGAATTTCAATCTGTCCAACGTGGGCGGCCGCCGCTTCCCTGTGGTCGATACCGAAGCGCAGATCGTTCTCGCCTACGCGGTCTTCATTCGCCGCCCTGGCTCGCCATCGCGCCGCAATGCCTTCGCCGAATGGTTCGTCATCGACACGAACAAAATCCGCCACGTCTATTCGGCGATGTTCTATCCGCCGAACGATCAGCCCGTGCCTAACTGGCCGCCCTACGACGGCAACTTTCCATTACCCGCCGAACTGGCGCCGGCGCAACCGCCTGCCGTGGTGATCCCGGCGCGCCAGTAAACGATGCGCTCCGCCACTACGCTGCATTATTACTCGCTCCGTTCGCCGTGCTGATGGCCGCGTTTCTGTTGTTGACGCCCACCATCCGGGGACTGGCGCATGAAGGCATTCACGGCAGTCTGCTTCGGCATCGCTTCCGCCCCGACCGTATCGATCCCTCGATCCCGCTTTGGATCAGCCGGCTGAAGCACTATGGACACCTCCTCGGCGGCCACTGGCTGTTCACCTGTCTGGTGTCGGTTGTGGCTTTCATACCCGCGCGCCTGCGAACGCCTTTAATTGATCGCGGATTCTCCGGCACAGGCTCCGATGTCGCTGCGATTCGCCGGGCTGCGTTGAAGCGGTTCGGGAATCATAACCGAATCGTACGCATCAGAGCCGACTGCCTGCTCAGCCTTATTCTCGCCGTGATTTTCTTCCTGCAATATCGCGCAAACTGGCCCGTGCTGCTGATCGCGTTATATGGCCGCGCGCTGATCTACTCGACACTGGACAACCTTCCCCACTACGGCACGCGCGAACGCGGCGATGCGGCAGCTAAGAACCTGCGTCTCGCCGGCTGGGCTTCGTTCCTCGTGCTGAACCACAATCTGCACCGCGTTCACCACGAGCGTCCGGATATTCCCTGGCGCGCCATCCCGGCTGCGTTCTCCGGCAATCCCGATGGCGGCTACGTCCACGCCGCGCTGACTCAGTTCCGCGGCCCGCTGCCGTAACCTATTTCATCGCCGCCGCGCCAGCCTGCGCCGTCATCCCGTCCTGATCGCTGTTGCCCCCGGAAGCTCCGACCGCGCCGATGATTTTTCCGCCCACGATGATGGGAATCCCGCCTTCGACCGGTACCGCCCCTTTCAGCCCCAGGAGGCGCAGCCCCGCTCCGCCCCCAGCCACCGCATCCTGAAACGCTTTTGTCGGACGACGGAAGAGCGCCGCGGATTTCGCCTTGTCCAGCGCAACGTCGACGCTGCCCAGCTGCGTCTCCGGCATGCGCTCGAAGTACACAAGGTACCCGGCCGGATCGACGACGGCGATCGCCATCGCCCAGTTGTTCTTCTTCGCTTCCGCAATCGCGGCAGCGGCAATCTTCTTCGCGGCGTCGGCATTGATGGCGACGCCATAGGGCACGATGGCCTGGGCGAATGCGACGACAGTGACCGCCAGTGCGGCGAGAGTGAGTTTCAGTGGCATTCGATCATTATGATTCAAACACCGGCGCGCACAACGGACTGACCACTGGCGCAGTCGGCTGGCTCACCTTATCCTGGATAAGGTTGACCGTACAGCTTCGCCTGTGGTCCAGCCTGTGCGCTTCACTCCCGCTATAATCGTCTCGGTCTCCAATGGACTCCAGCGGCCCTTTGCGAAAATTCGACTTCCGCGCCCTGATCGCGCTTCTGCTCCTCGCGCCCGCCGTCTTCTTTACACTCCGCACCTGGGACGGCCTCGCCGCGCGCCGCCTCCTCCGCATGGACCTCGCCGAAATGGGCCACATCCGCTACGGCCTGTTCAACGCCAACCGCTGGGTCGAGCAGATCCTGCCCATTCTCGACAAGCAGATCGACGCGCTCGATCTCACTGCGCAGAACAGCGCCAGCCTCCGCCCCATGGTCGAGCGCTCGCTCAACCGCCTGCTCGATCAGGTGAAGGATCAGCTTGCCCCCAAACCCGCCCCAGGTGCGCCGGCCCCCGGCTTCGCCGCCCAGGCGACGGCCATGCTGGTCGGAAACATGATCAACGGTCTGCGCCCGAAAATTCCGCAGTTCGCCGGCATTGTGCTCGCAGAACTCGGCAGCACGGACAACAAGAAGGCCATTAAGAACTACCTCGCGGGCATCCTCGCCGACGGCGCCAAATCCACCTTCAGCCCCGTCGACATGACGACTTACAACACGATTCTGAAGCGCTACAACTGCGCCGACGCCGCCGCCTGCCGCACCGAACTCGGCAATCGCATTAAGGACGCCGATAGCCGCATCAATCGCTTTTATCTTTCCGCGCTGGCCTCAGCCGCACTGGCGTTCATGCTGCTCCTCATCCGCCGGACGCCTCTGCGCTGGTTCCACGTGCTCATCGCCCTGCTCTTCTGCATCGTGCTGCTGGCGGGCGGCGTCCTGTCCCCGATGCTCGAAGTGGAAGCCAGAATCTCGCGCGTGGCCTTCACGTTCTTCGGCCAGCCCGTCTCCTTCGACCAGCAGATCCTCTACTACCAGAGCAAGACGGTGCTCGAGGTCTTCCACACGCTGCTCGATATCGGAAAGCCGGAAATGACGATTGTTGCCGTGCTTCTGCTCACCTTCAGCGTGATCTTCCCCACTCTGAAAATACTGACACTGACCATCTGCATCGCGCGCCTCGACTGGCTGCGCCGCTTCCGCATCGCGAAATTCTTCGCGCTGGATTCCTCGAAATGGTCGATGGCGGACGTAATGGCGCTGGCGATTTTCATGTCTTACGTCGCATTCAACGGCGTCATCTCGACCGCTCTCGGCGGCCTGCAGAGCCCCGGCGCGCAGATTGTCATTCCGCTCGACAGCTCGAAGATCCTCGCCGGCTTCTACCTCTTTCTTGGCTTCGTGCTGGCGAGCCTGTTCCTCGCCTGGAAGCTGGAGCACGATCTTAAGACGACATTTGAAAAATAGCCAGGCGATGAGTATCGATCGCCACTCCTGATCCGGCTCTACCCTCTGGACAGTATTTTCCACCTAAGCTTTAAGCGTCATAATTTATCTGTCCTTGCGAATCCTGCAAATGCGCGGTGAGGTATGCCAAACATCACGAGCCGGCTGAACGCAATTTCAGGCATCTATAAATCCGTGTGTCATTCGAGGGAGCGAACTATTCTGGAGGGCCAGAGATTCCCCCGCTGTGGTGCGTGCGACCGGGAAACCAACTGGATATTCGTCCGAAAGATAGCCGGGGGTCCTGTCAGGCTTCGGGTTCAGCAGACCTCATCCCGGTAGCGAGTTCGGAAGCATAGCTGCTGTGAAGTATATTTGTCCCAAATGTCTTTTCGAGCCATGCCCATCGCTCACCGCGTCACGCCGGCGGCTATCCTCCTTGTCGCACTCCACACGCCCGCCGTCCGCGCCCAAACTTCCGCCGCCGACTGGCCCATGTTCAACCGCGACCTCGCCGGCACGCGCTATTCCCCGCTCACCCAGATCAACTCCACCAACGTCGCGAAGCTCGAAAAAGTCTGGAACTATGCTTTCGAACGCCCCGGCAAGCCGATCAAGGGCGATAGCCCCAGCGAGCTCTACCAGGAAATCACACCGATCGTCGTCAACGGCGTCATGTATCTGCCTTCGGGCGACCGCATCGTGGCGCTCGATCCCGAAACCGGCAAAGAGATCTGGACCCACGAACTGAAGAGCGGCCTCGCCTCTTTCCGCGGTGTTGCCTACTGGCCCGGCGACAGGAACAATCCGCCGCGCATCATCTTCACTACTTCGCGCAAAATGATGGCTCTCAACGCGCGCACCGGCAAAATCGATCCCGGCTTCGGCAACGAAGGCGAAGTGCCGCTCACCGTCCCCTACGACGGCGCGCCCACCATCTTCAAAAACATTCTTCTCGTCGGCACCAATTTCTACGGACCCGGCGAGCGCCACATCGGTCCCCAGCTCGAACAGGCCGGCGGGCAGATTCCCGACGCGCATGGCTACGACGTCCGCACCGGCAAGGAGATCTGGACATTCCACACCTTCCCGCATCCCGGCGAAACCGGCAACGACACCTGGGCAAACGACAGCTGGAAAAACCGCACCGGCAACAACGTCTGGGCCTTCGCGCTCACCGTCGATGAAGAGCACGGCATCGTGTATGAACCGGTCAGCGGCCCCGGCGCAAACTTCTACGGTGGCGATCGCCCCGGCGCGAATCTCTTCGGCAACACGCTCGTTGCGCTCGACGTCATGACCGGCAAGCTCAAGTGGTACTTCCAGGTGGTGCATCACGAACTCTGGGATTACAACCTCCCGCCCGCGCCCGGACTCATCGACATCAAACGCAATGGCAGGAAGATTCAGGCGCTCGCCCAGGTCGGCAAATCCGGCTACATGTTCATCCTCGATCGCGTCACCGGCAAGCCTGTGTATGAAGTGAACGAGCGCCCCGTTGACAAGAGCAACGTGCCCGGCGAAGCCAGTTATCCGACGCAGCCAATTCCGGTGAAGCCGCCGCCCATTGCGCGCGTGAGTTTCTCGCGCGACGACATCGTCACCGCCGCCGACACCACGCCGGAACACGCCAAAGCCTGCCAGGACATCTTCGACAAATTCGGCGGCCTCTACAACAACGGACCTTTCACTACGCTGCGCTATCACGCGAAAGGCGCGCAGACACAGCCCTCGATCATCTTCCCCGGCCTGACCGGCGGCGCCAACTGGGGCGGCACGGCCACCGATCCGAAGCTCGGCTACATTTTTGTCAACACCAAGGACGCTCCGCTCACCGGCTGGATGGAAGACAATCCGCGCTACACGCCCAACAATCCCGACGGCCTGATGCCGTATATCCGCACCGGCCCGCCCGGCCTCGGCTTCTTCAACGCCGTGGTGCACGACTCCGCCGGACGCACCATCGGCAACTGGCCCTGCTTCAAACCGCCATGGGGACGTATCATGGCCGTCAACGCCGCCACCGGCGACTTCGTCTGGCAGGTTCCTCTCGGCGTCACCGACACGCTGCCCGAGGGCAAGCGCAAGACCGGCGCGTCGAATTCCGCGGGTCCCATCGCCACCGCGGGCGGACTCGTCTTCATCGGCTCCACCAGCGACAACCGCTTCCGCGCCTTCGATTCAAAAACCGGCGCGGAGCTCTGGACCTACAAACTCGACTACACCGCCACCGCCGTTCCGATGACCTATCAGGGCAAGAACGGCAAGCAGTACGTAGCGATAGTCGCGGCGACCGGAGGCGGCCGCGGCGCGACTACCGAAAAAGGGCTCTTCGTTTTCGCCCTGCCGTAGCGAACTTCTACATCGAGAACTTCGGCACGGCTCTCAGGTTGTGGGGCAGGCCTTCCGGCCTGCGGACTCGCTTTCCAGCGAGTCCAGCCGACTGGAGAGTCGGCTCGCAACCAGAAATGGCTGCCCCACAAGGCAATCCTCTGAACTGGAACAGCAGGCCAGACCAGATAAGCCGGCGGGGGCGATCGAGGAGACCGTCAGTTCGTCCTTTGTGCCCGGCTTGCCTTCGACCACCAGCTGAAGCCATGTGGAGATAGATGTCGCGTGCCAGATCGGACCTGTCCGCGTCATCTCTTCCGAGTGTCCTGAACGGCCACGTCGGTATGCACGAAGTCGTCGCCCTTGGCGAGCAGAGGTTCCCCCAGGCGGATGGCAGCCGCGTATGAGAAGCAAGCGCCATAGTTGAGCCCCGCGCGGTGACGGCCCTTGCCGAACCGGCTGAACCCGGAACGGGCTATTTGTCCCTGGGCGTCGTCCACCGCTATCAGCTCAATACCTGCCCGCGCGATGAACAGGTCGAGGTCGCGCAGTCCCTCCGCGCCATATCGCGATTCAATAACAATCGAGACCTCGACGAAACTCGCGACGGACATTCTCGCGGAGTCCGCGCCTTCGATGGCTTCCAGATACCGCCGTCGCTCAGGCTCGCCCTGCAGGATCGCCAGAATGGCTGAAGCATCGACAACCATCAGCGCGGGAGGCCCGTCCTGTCGTACCCGAGTATCCGGTCGGCCGGTCTGCGATCGAGTACCTTCAGGCTCGCGCAGTGCTTTGCAATCTCCTCCAGTTCTTCGGCGAGGCTGCGTTTTGTGACCTCGCGACGCACCCGCATCAGACGATCGCGCAGGGCTTTGGTGACAGCCTCGGTCTTGCTTTCACCGGTACGCCTCGCCAGTTCCGCCGCCAGCCGTTCCGTCTCCGGATTGCGAATATTAAGCGCCATGTGACGTGTGTAGCCTGCCAGCTACACTGTATCATCCGCGTCAGAGCACGCAGGATGGCATCCCACCCCACCGCCCGATATAATCCCTCCATGCGGAAAGCCTTCGCGCTCGTGATCGTTGTGGCGGCCACCGTCGCCGGGTTAGCCCAAACTCTGGAAAAGCCCACCGGCAAAACCCCCTCCGAAAACTTCTACTCGGCCATCCGCGAAAACAATCTCACCCAGCTCAAATCCCTCCTCGACGCCAACTCCAATCCCAACGTCACCGACGACCGCGGCATCACTCCCCTGATGTACGCCGCCGAAATCGGCTCGCTCGACGCCATGCGCCTGCTCATCGACCGCGGCGCCGACGTCAACGCGAAGAACAATTTCGGTTCCACCGCGCTCATGTGGTCGGTTTCCGATCCGGCCAAAGTCCGCCTGCTGCTCGATCACGACGCGCCGGTCAACACCGCCGCCCGCAGCGGACGCACCGCCCTCATCGTCGCCGCCTTCGCCAACCCCTCCGCCGAAGTCGTGAAGCTTCTCCTCGCCAAAGGCGCGAGGGTCAACGTCATGGATACGCGCCATGTCACGCCGCTCAACGCCGCCACGTTCGGAGACGACACCGCCACCATCCGCCTGCTTCTCGACGCCAACGCCGATATCAACACGCCCGACACATTCATCGGCCTGACACCTCTCATGAACGCCGCGGGGAATCGTAATGTCGAAGCCGTCAGGCTCCTGCTTGCCAAAGGCGCTGCCGTCAACGCTGTCTCGAAGACCGAGGGCCTTCCCAAAATCCAGACCGGCACGGTCGAATTCGGCGGCTGGACGCCGCTCCTCATGGCCTCCGCGTTCGGCCCCACCGAAGCCGTCAAGAATCCTCCTGAATTCCGGCGCCAAAATCGACGCGCAGGACTATCGCGGCTTCACTCCTCTCATGCTCGCCGTGGGCACCGACCGCTACGACCGCCGCACTGTCAACCTTCTTCTCTCGCATCACGCCGACCTTCGCCCCGTGAACCACGACGGCGAAACCGCGCTCGACTGGGCGTACAAATTCAACG
Organism: Terriglobia bacterium; assembly: GCA_963832905.1. Taxonomy (GTDB): domain Bacteria; phylum Acidobacteriota; class Terriglobia; order Bryobacterales; family Bryobacteraceae; genus BOG-234. Next base: position 453,168 of record CAWHVO010000006.1, read on the forward strand.
ATGCCGAAGTGATCCGCGCCGTCGGCGGCAAGCCGCGGTCCATCGCCAAACCCGCGGCGCTTTCAACCGAACTTCCCGACACGCGCACCGCCATCAGCCGCAGCCTCGACCTTCTCAGCCGCACCGATGACCAGTTCTTCAGGAAGGCCGCCTGCTTTGCCTGTCACGAACAGCCTCCCGCGACTTTCGCCTCAGCCGCCGCGCGCGCCAAAGGCATTCCGATTGACGATAAAGCTTTCCGCGAACGCCTCCTGCAGATCACCTCGACGATCAACGCTGTCGCGCTCGAGGGCGCGGCCGCGCTGGGTGGCGCGGATAACAATCTTTACTCCGTCGAGGCTCTGGTGCGGGCCGGCTACGCGCCCAACCGCATCACCGACTATCTTGCGGCCAACCTCGCGCTCTCGCAGGGCGGCGACGGCGGATGGCATCTGCCTGGCTACTCGCGCTCTCCGCTGCAGGACAGCGATTTCTCCCGTACCGCGATGGCGATGCGCGCGCTGAAAACGTACGGCACGCCCGGTCGCGCTTCCGAAATGAAGGAGCGGCTCGCGCGCGGCAAGCAGTTCCTGTTGCACGCCGCCCCCGACATCCTCGAGGACATGGATATGCGCCTCGTCGGTGTCGCCGCGGCAGGCGCATCACCCGCCGAGTTGCATAAACTCGCCGAGCCCATCCTCGCCGCGCAGCGTTCCGACGGCGGCTGGGCGCAGCGCCAGGGCTTTCCCAGCGACGCCTACGCCACCGGGATGACCATCTGGGCGCTCAACGAATCCGGTGTCATGCCTCCCGACGCGAAGGCCGTGAAATTTCTCCTGGGCACGCAGGCCAGCGACGGTTCCTGGCATGTTGCCAGCCGCGCCACAAAGTTCCAGGAGTATTTCGAAAGCGGCTTCCCCTACGGCCACGACCAGTGGATTTCCACCATGGCCACCGGCTGGGCCGCCAACGCTCTCGCCCTGTCGCTGAACCGATAACCACTTGTTTTCAAAGGTTTTGCGCGGTCCCCGGTTCGTTCGGCAAAATATACTTTTCCGCAAACGCAAAACCAATTCAGCCACGAATGGATGCGGTATCCTTTACAAGAATGCCAATCGAAGCCCCCGGCGGCCCATATTTAGGGGTAGCCGTCATATGCGAAAAAGTTCTTCGGGAGCAGGATAACGTCGTCAGCCTTATCCGAATCGTGGACCGCTGGAACGTTCAGGGCAACGCCCCGGAAATGCCGTTATCGATTCTTCAGTTCACCATCGTGGTGATGTTCAAATCCGGCATTCACAGAGGGTCTTCGCAACTGAATATTACTCCGATCACTCCCCGTGGCGTGGCTATGCCGATCATAGGCTCGTCGGTATTTTTCGAGGGAGATGACGATCGCGGAGTGGGTGCGTTTGCGCCCATCGGATTTCCGGCACAGGAAGATGGTGTCTACTGGTTTGAGATATCCGTGGACGGTCAGGTGTTCACCAGGATACCACTTCGGGTCGTGTACCAACGGATTGGCCCTGGTACGCCATGAGCGACGATGCATCCCAATCCTGCATCGTGTTTGAGGATGAGACCGTCACGGAAACAAAAGCCGACGCCGGGAACACAGCGCTATTTGGCGCGGTAATTCTGAGTATCTGATTGAAGGGTTGCCAGTCTTCGGGCTGAGCGTCTACAACGCTCCACCATTTCGGGCCGGTCTTCAGCCACGCCTTCCGTAAATCAAGAAGAGAAGCGTTTATGTTGTGGTGGCCAAACTCAGTCCCGCAGGATGGACAAATATTGTAGTCTCGCGGCGGGTCTTCCATCTCGAATCCGCAAACCGGGCACAGATTATCAATTACCATCGCGCACACTCCGATTGAAAGTAGAGAACGTTATTTGCATGGCCATGGCAGCGCCCCGCTTGTGAGACGGCGGCGCGCTGTGGCTGGGGTACATCCGCGCAGGCGACGGGCTTGAAGTAGGTTCTAATGGTACCGCTTCCGCTGACTACACCGTATTCCTGGGTTACCGGATCGAACCGCAGCACATCGCCCTGCTTTCTCCTGCATTCTTGTACGTGAGCAGGCTTCTGACCGCCGAGAAACATATCGGCCAAAAATTCGTACTGCTGGACATTGCCAGCGTTAAAATCCCCGCCGTGCAGGGCATAGTGCCGGTGAAGCTGCCTGGTGTTAGCAAAGCCAAGCGTATAGGCCACAAGTCGCTACAAGGTTGGATGATAGCATACATAATAATCAGCGCCGCTTATTCCGCCTCGAGTGAATGGATAAGAACCGATAGACCCAAAGAACAATTCGGGCCGAGCCGTTGCGGTCTTTCTCATTTGCGGCTTCAGTGTGACACACGTTTTCCGGGACGGAGCGCTGCGGCGGCTGCGATTGTTGATTCGACAAGGAATATAAACCCGCTTCCACTGTCACCCGCAGCTCTGCGGCACGCCCGCCGGATTCGCGAATGCATCCGTTTGGTCTTCGTCCACGCCCTCATCGATGCACCGGAAATCCTTCTCGATCAGCACCAGCAGCTTCTCTCCCGCCGGCGCGTCCACCGAAGCCCGAATCCCGATCCGGTCTGTGGAATGCCAGGTGTCCAGCTCTGCTTTCGGGACGCTTACCGAAACCACACCATCCGCAAACTTCGCGCTGATCGACCCGATGCCCGAAGCCACCAATTCGTACTCCAGCCGCGCTCCTCCCGGGAACAGAATCCTCTCCCGGAAAGCGCCCGTTTCCCACAGCGCTTCCACTTCGGACTGTCCCAGCCGGAACCGAATCGAATTGTGCCTCACCCGCAGTTTCATCTGCCCTCATGATACTGAACGGGAGGGTCCCCATCGCTCACGTCAGGTGAGCCGCAGGGCTTCAAGATATTCGTCGCGGGTATTCACGTTGCGCAATGAAAGCAGCTGCGGATCGACGTTGGCGATCTCCTCCGCTCGCACCCGCCGCGTCTTTGCCAGATCCAGAAGCCTGGTCACCCGGAGTTCACCGCGCGCCAGCATCTCTTCCACCGTCTCCAGCGTCTCGCGCCGATAAACTCCCGACAACGGATGGGAAAACCCGTCGATCTCCGGCACCGCAATCTCGTATCCGGCAGCAAAGTCAACCATCCGGGCAATGAACTCCGGTTGCACCAGCGGTACGTCGCAGCTGGTCACATACGCCGTGTCGGTCCCCGTGGGCATCAGGTTCCAGGCGGCGCGCAACCCCTCGAGCGGCCCGCGCTGGTCGCTCTCATCGCGTGTCACGATGACCGCGGCCGGCAACTCCGGCAGCTCCTGGCCCCGTGCCGCCGCTACAACCACGGGAGCCACCACAGAACCCACCAGCCTCACCACCCGCTGCAGCATGGTTTCGGGCCCGAACGGCAGCAGTGCCTTGGAGGCGCCCATACGACTTGATCGCCCTCCGCACAATACAATTCCACCTGCTGTCATCATTCTTTCCTCGCCATAGAAATTTTGTTGATCGCAAGACATGCGATTCATGGAAGACGAGTTCAACCGCCTCGATATCAATCATGACGGCGAACTCGACGTGAAAGAACTCGGCGCCAGCCTCTATCACATCCAAAGCGGCGCGCGCGGCCGGTAAGGGTATACGCGGCGCAAGAAGCTGTAAAAGAATCGCACTGAACCGAACAGGCATTCAGCCTGCCGGAGCCTTTTCAACAGCCCGCTAATGTTTCCCCGCGATGGAATTCACTGTATCCCAGAAAAACTCTACGTGCTTATAGATCGCCTCTTCGAGTACGCGCTCCTGATCGCTGTGCGGCCCGTAACCTTTCGCCCCATCCTCTTCATCCACCATCGCGCCGACGCCGTAGCATTCGACGCCCTTCGCACGCAGGAACGCCATGTCGGTCGCGCCCGTGCTCATCTGCGGCATCGTGATCACACCGTAAATCTTCTTATACGCCGCCTCAATCGCCTTGTAAGCATCTGAGTCCAGCCGCGAAGGCGGCGCGCCCGGCCGCGCGTTCTTCCCGTCGGGTATCAGTTTCACCGCCGGATCGTTGATCACTTTGCGCATCGCGTCGTAAAACGCGTCAATGTTTTCATCCGGCAGGGCGCGGATATCGAGCGTCGCTTCCGCCTCCGACGGAATCACGTTCACCTGATAACCGCCCCGGATGATGTTGGGCGAAATCGACGTATGCAGCATCGAGTAAAGCGTCGGTTCGTTTTCCGCCAGATACTCGCGCGCCGCAGCCGCTTTCGCCGGATTGAACAGATCGCGGTAATGCGCCGCTGTCACAGGGTCGCTGACGGTGGCGAGCTTCTCGAAGTAATAGCGCGTCGTGTCGTTGAAGCGCGTGGGCGGCTCCCACGCCGCGATCGTGGCTACGGCCTTCGATAGATGCACCAGCGCATTGGCGCGCAGCGGCCTTGACCCGTGCCCCGCCGGGCCGGTCGCCACCAGCCGCGCTCCTTTCGGCTGTTTTTCCGTTGTCTCTACCGTCGCGAAGACCGGCTTGCCCTCGCGCCGCCGCACGCCGCCGCCTTCCGCCAGCACGAACTCGGCTTCGATTTCTTTCCAGTGATCGTTGATCAGATACTCGATGCCCGGCCCGGTGGATGCTTCTTCGCCCACTTCTGATACGAAAATGACATCGCGGTCCAGCGGCACTTTGAGCCGCTTAAGCAACACCATCGTCATCAGATCGGCGATGAGATCGCTCTTGTCGTCGAGCGTGCCGCGGCCGTAGATGTACCCGCCGTCCCGCGCCGCGCTGAACGGCGGAAATTTCCACTTCATCGGATCGACCTTCACCACGTCGCTGTGCCCCATGATCAGCAGCGGCCGCTTGCTGCCGTTGCCCTTCAGCCGCGCAATGACGTTGGCGCGCGCCGGCTCTTTCGCCGCCAGCGTCACGGGAATGCCTTCCGCCTCGAGCACTTTGCGGACGTACTCCGCTACCTGCGTCTCATTCCCCGGTGGATCGCTCGAATCGATCCGCACCAGCGCCTGAAAGTGCTTCAGAGTTTCCGCGTTGACTTTCTGCCAGTCGGGAGTCTGCGCGGAAAGCGCGGCGGCAAGAAGAACCGAGAGCAGGGCGGGTCGCATTGCGCCAGTGTAGCAGGGGTGCGGAAAAGAGAGTCGCTTGCCGACGATATCGGAGATAGCGGTCTTCAACCGAGTAGCAGGATGCGGAAAAGCGCCGGAGTTCAGGGGTACTGTGAAACGCAAGACGCAGGAAAAACCGTTCTTAATCGGCTATTGCGGCGCCTTCGTCCTCGTCAGGTATCCCCTCACCGTACGCAACTCTTTTGGAGTCCAGAAAACTGAGTGGGTTTGGCCCCTTGCCGACAATCTTGAAAGATCCAAAGTCTTTGAACCAACGATCCTCTGGCACTTCCGGCTGACATCCAACCCATATGCGCAGCTTATTCAGATCGTCTATGGTGATGCTGCGATCCACGAGCGCTCGCTGATGTGGCGTTGGACGGCTATCGGAAATTGGCTCCAGGCATTTGGCCTCACCGGCCAAAAACCATAGCACCCAGTTCATCACCCAGACGCTCTGCTTCTCGGGCATCCGTGCATTCACGATATTGGCGAAGCATCTCTTCGAGTCGTTGTTTCTTCTGGCTCTCGGCTTCAAGACCCGCCCGCAGAAGTTGGAGAATCGCACGGTTTAGGCTAATTTCATTCTGATCGGCTCTTGCTTTGATCTCAGCGTAGATTTCAGGAGTCAGGGCAACGCTGACCCGTCCAGGTTCGTTTTTTGTCGCGAGCATAGCAGCACTTTCATTCTTAATGCTTCATGATGCTGCAATATGAATCAGGAATCAAGCCCAGCTATCAAGGTTCACGGCAAGCCGAAAGACGGCAAACTATTTGCCCGCGCGCCCGAAGAAGCGGATACGCACCACGTAGTGCCGGCCTTCATCGCCCAGAAACTGCCGGAAGCCAGGCGTTCCGATCACGTTGTAGACCGCGGTCGGATTGGATTGATTCGTCAGGTTGTCCACACCGCCGCGCAGCGCGAAACGATAGCCGCGCAACGTGATCAGACGCTCGATGGCGAGGTTCAGGTCGAAGTTGAGCGGGTAGCGATACGAATCGAACGCGCCCACCACAATGCCGGTTGGATCGCGCACTGAAAACGGGAAGCCGGACCGCGCATCCGCGAGCACCGAGACCGCCCAGTTCTTCGTCAACCGATGATTCTGCGGCAGCGGGAAATAAGCCCACGCGAGCAGCCGGTTCGGCGCATCCCAGGGCATGGGGACGAGGTTCGGCAGCACCTGCAGCGGCTGCGTCGTGTAAGGATCGAGGACGGCATTCGAAATCGCGCGGGAACGCGTATACGACACCATAAACTCATATTGGCCGGAGAGTTTCTTCCGCACCGCGGCCTGAAAAGCATCGTAGTCGTCGCGCCGCAGATTCGTGAGCTGATAGACACCCGGCGCGTCAGCGCCCGGCAGCGGCAGCAGCGACGGCACCGCGGCATTTTCCAGTGACGCTTCGGGAGCCAGCGTGTTCTCAAACGCGAACTCCCTCGTCCCGCGCCTGCGCAGATATTTCGCCGTGACGAAGACACGTTCGCCGAATTGCCTGTCGAAAGCGAGATTCCAGTTCGTCGCGCGCGGCAGGACCAGCCCGGTATTTGCGATGGCGAATGAGGTCGTCGCGGGCGGCGCCAGGGGAGTCCCGCTCGTCGTGTATTGCGTCGTGTACGCGACCTGATCGAGCGGGTGCCCGAGGATGTCCATCGTCACCGCATCGTGCGTCAGCGCGAACCCGCCCGAGATTCTGGTGCGGTCCGACCCGAACGGCGCCCACGAAAATGCGGCCCGCGGCGACCATCCTGTGCTGTCAATGCGCCGGTCCCAATCCGCCCGGATTCCGGCCGTGAACTGCAGCCCCTTCGCTGCCCGCCAGGTGTCCAGCGCGTACCAGGCTGCGTCCGTATCGCTGACCTGAAAAGTCGCAGGCGACGGAAACACCGTCTCCGAAAGCAACTGCCCGGCGAGGCCCAGCACTTCGTACCCGGTGCGATTGAAGTCACCGTAGTAGCGCAGCCAGTCGGCGTCGGCGCCAACTTCGACCTGGTGCGATCCGAGGAAACTGAACTTCGGCAGGTAAGCGTGCACCATCCCCTCATCGCGCGACGCGTTCTGCTGCGCATTCAGAAAATAGTTGCCGCTGTTGCCGGTGGTGGAGATGACGTAGAGGCTGTCGCCCTGCGGCGTCTGCGCGTTCGCGAACTCCGTGTGTGCGTAGCCGAATTCGACCAGCGTGCCGTGTCCGAAGAACGCCTGGTCTTTGATGCTGGTGAAGTATTCGTGGGTGTGCAGACTCGTGGTTGTCTCAATCGGATTCAGCGGCGCCAGCCCCAGCCGCCCTTCATTGTTGACGTTCACGAGGAAGTCGGTGTACAGAATATTGGAGGGCGTCAGGTTAATCTGTGTGTGCAGCAGATTGCTGCCCACGAAACCGCTGCGCGTATCTTCGCCGTGCGGCAGTCCGGTAATCAGCGAGTTCGTGTAGACCGCATCGAAGATATCGGAGAACCACGCCTTCCCTTTGACGATCGGCCCCGAGACGCCGAACCGCGGATACCAGTTTCCGAGCCGCACGCCCTGCTGCAAGCTCAGGCCAGGGATGAAATCAGTCGCCGTGTAGTGGAATTTGTCCGTGCCGTTTTCCGTCTGGATGTTCATCACACCCGCCGATCCCCTGCCGAACCGCGGCGAAAACTGACTGGAAAACACATCGACGGAGCGAATTCCCTCCACCGCCAGATCGGTCTGAAACTGCCCGGAAATCGGATTCGTGATGTTGAAGTCGTTGAGAACGAAGTTGAGTTGATTTTCGGACGATCCGTTTACATGCAGCGTGCCCGACGGGTCCTCGATAACCCCCGGCATGAGTGTCAGCGAACTGCGCAGGCTGTGGCTGTTTGCATACGGTACCGCGTTGATCTCCGTCCCGGTCAGCCGCTCCTCGTTCTGCGACTGATCGATATCGACGGGCGATGTCTCCTCATTGACGTTCTGCGACTGAAACACCTCGCGCACCGTGTTGATGACGAGCGTCACTTCCTGATTCGTCTCGACGCGCAGCACGCGGTCCTTCAGCGCGTAATATCCTTCGCGTTCGACACTGACCTGGTACTCTCCGGCTGCCGGCAGCGTGATATGGAATGCGCCGTCCGGATCCGTCTGCGCTTCTTCCGGCCCGGCCGTCACGTGAGCGCCTGCCACTGGCGCGTTGTTTTCGTCGACCACGTGGCCGTTCAGAACGACATCCGCCGCGCACAGCGGCCAGATGGCCAGCGCAAACAGAACGGCAACGCGCGGTAGCACGGCCAAAGGCCCCCTTGCCGATTCTAGTTCAAAGGGTCGATTTCAGATGCGCATTCGCCGCGCCGATCGCCGCGCGCACGGCCGGCGTGTTCGCCAACGGACCCAGCGTCACGCAGCCGTGGATCGCACCCAGCGCCCTCATGGCCGTAACAGGCACGCCGGCGGCAATCAGTTTGTGTGCAAACCACTCGCCCTCGTCACGCAGCACATCGAACTCGCAGGTCATGAGGAACGTCGGCGGCAGTGCGCGCAGCTGTTCCTCGGTGGCATGCAGGATCGCGGCGTGCGAGCTGCGTTGCGAATCGCCAGGCGCATAGTTGTCCCACATCCACTTCATCGAGTCCCGCGTCAGAAAGTAACCATCGGCGAACTGTTTGTAGGTGGGAGTGTCGAAGTCGGTGTTCGTCACCGGGAAGAAAAGCACGGCGCCGGAAATCTTCGGGCCGCCCCGCTCCTTCGCGAGCATCGAGACCACCGTCGCCATGTTCGCTCCCGCGCTGTCCCCGGCCACGGCGATGCGCGTCGCATCGACCTTCAGCTCCCTCGCGTTCTCCGCCACATACTTTGTCGCGAAGTACGCTTCTTCGTTCGCCACCGGAAAACGCACCTCGGGCGAGAGCGAATATTCCGGAAACACCACCGCCGCGCCGGTCCCCACGGCGATCTCATGCACGAGCCTGCGATGCGTGCCGAAATCGCACAACACCCAGCCGCCGCCGTGAAAGAACATCACCACAGGCAGCGGCTCACTCCTGCCGGGCGGACGCACGATGTAAATCGTCAGATCGCCATTCGGACCGCCGGGAACGACGCGCTTCTCCACATCGGCAGCGGGCTCTGGAAACGTATCCGGAAACGCCGCGCGCATCCCGGATGCCATTTCGCGCGCCTCTGCGACGGGCAACTCATGCAGCTGCGGTCCCGGCGGCCCTGCCGCCAGCATGTCAAGAAATTGTCTTGTAATCGGATCGGGCGCCATTAGTCCTCAAACCCCACCAGCTTAGCGGTCTCCTGCCAGAGCCGCCGAGCCGATTCGTCATTTCGAGCTTCGGCCGTCGGTTCCGTTTCTTTGCATTTATAGAAATAAGCGCCGCTGACCTTCGCCGGCGCATCCGCGGACGCGAGCCAGATGATCGTCTCCGCGCCGTTTTCGGCCGACAGGGCGAACTTCTTCAAAAACCCGAACACAGCCGCACCGATTCCGCCTCCGCTGTTGTCCCCAAAGCGTGTGTTCACGAATCCCGGATGCAGGCTGTTTGCGGTGACGCCCGTTCCCGCAAGCTGCTTCGCGAGTTCCCGCGTAAACAGGATATTGCAGAGCTTCGATCGCCCGTAGGCGCGAAACCCGCTGTATTTTTTGGCCATCTGAAGGTCTGCGAAGTCGAGCTTCATGCCTTTGTGGGCATGCGACGCGGTCGAGACCACGCGTGCCGCACCGGCCGCGAGCAACCGTTCACGCAGCATGTGCGTCAGCACAAAATAAGCCATGTGATTGGTGGCAAACGTCATCTCCAGACCGTCGTCTGTCACTTGCCGCCTGGCAAACATGGCCCCTGCATTATTGATCAGCACATCCACGCGCGGCTCACGCGCGGCTATTTCTTCTCCCACACGCTTCACTTCGCCCACGCGCGACAGGTCCGCGTAGTAAACAGAATGGGCGGTGTCAGGATTCTTGGCGCGCAGACGGGCCAGGGTTTCCTCGGCTCTCGCGCGGCTGCGCGCAATCAGAACGAGGCGCGCGCCTTTCGCCGCCAGCGCCTCCGCCGCCACCTGCCCGATACCCGATGTTCCGCCGGTGATCACCACTGTTTTGCCGGTCATCCCACCACTCTACTTCAGCATCGAAACGTGTTCCCTTCTGGTCGTAGTGGTGGATAGCCAACGTCTTGATGTTATGCAGGATAGTGATGCAAAAGGGCGATACAAAACCCTAAGATGGAAGTTGCCATGTTGCCGTCGGGAACAGCAGATTCGCGCGATCCCTGGTATGCACTCTGGGTGCGGTCGCGCCACGAAAAGTCGGTTCTCGACATTCTCACCAATAAGGGCCTCGAAACCTTTCTCCCGGTCTGCCGTTCGCGGCGCCGGTGGTCGGACCGCATACAGGAACTCGACCTGCCCCTGATCCCCGGCTACGTTTTCTGCCGCTTCGACGTACGGAACCGGATGCCGGTTCTCAAGACACCCGGTGTGGTGCAGATTGTCGGCGCCGGGAAGACACCTGAACCGGTCGATGAAATCGAAATGCAGTCGCTGATCACCGCCGTCGCGTCCGGTGTTCACCTCCAGCTCTGGCCTTTCCTCAAAGCCGGACAGCGCGTGTCGATTGAAGAGGGACCGCTGCGTTCTCTCGAAGGCATCCTGGTCACAACCAGGGGAAAGGATCAGCTCATCCTTTCCGTGTCTCTGCTGCAGCGCTCCATTGCCGTTGCCGTGGACCGGCGCTGGATCCGCCCCATCGGCAGCAGCCCGCGTTTTGTCGGTGGCGGCGCCCGGCTGGCTCGCGCGCTTTGAGAATTACGTGCGTGCGATCAGCGCCACCAGGCCAGCCATACTGGCGAGCGAAAGCAGCGCTCCCATCCCACGACCCGGAGTCCTGTAAATCAGTCGGACCACGTGTTCTCCCCCGGGAACAGAAATGGCCATGCCCAATCCGTTCCATGGACGTACCGGTGCAGGTGCGCCGTCCACCGATGCGCTCCAGCCTGGATCCCAGGATTCGAGAATCTCCGCCACGCCCGCTTCCGCGCTTCTGGTGTGCAGCAGAATCTCGTCGCTCGATGGCCGCTGGTAATCGACCGTTCCCGGAAAGCTCGCACGTGGAAACGGATTCGGCACGCGGTAGAGATTTACGTCGTCGCTGGTCGCCACGAACTCCAGATCCGGGCGCGACTCGCCGGTAATCACAAACCGGACGCCCATCGCTTCGAGCGCGCTCTCCGGAAGCGTCGTGGCGTCGATCAACTGCCGGTTCGTCTTCGGTGGAAATCCCGCCAGCCGCATGATGCCGCGGTACGAATCGGCGAGGAAAATCGAATCGAAGCCGCCCGCATCGTCATGCCGGTCGTCGTTCGTGTGGAGTTCGTTGAATCGTTGCTCTGCGATGCGTGCGTCGCCGGTTTCGCGGTCGATGATCTCGTGGAACAGCGGCGGGCTCTCGTCGCGCAGGTTCACCTGAATGAACCGGTCGCAAAACCAACGCAGATCCGCGAAGTGCGCGGCCAGCAGCACCAGGACCAGATACCTGGTCCATCGCCCTTTTCGCAGCCAGTCAACGAACACGCCGACCGCGGCCGCGGCGCCGAATGTCGAAATATACAGCAGACGCGCCGGACTGCGCAGCAGCGTTCCCGGCAAAGCATGAAGGATCGGACTCGCCATCGGCAGCGCGCACACGAATGCCGCCACGCTCAGAACAGCAAGAAACGTCCACCGTGATTCCGGCCTGCGCCGCAGCACCACGCATCGCACAGCCAGCGCCGCGATCGCCACGAGCGGCAGGATGCCAACGTACGCCGCCGTGTCCCAGAAGTAGGCATGACCGGGATATCCCGTGAACTCATGCAGGACAGACTCCGAGACTGGATACGGCCATCCGTCTGCGCCGGGACGAATAAGCGCGAGCAGCCGCCTATACGGGATCGAAATGTCGTTCTCCGGTGTCGCCAGATGCAGCACGCGCGTGCTTCGCCCGATCAGCAGCAGCATCGGCCACCACGCCGCGAGCGTCAGACCGGCGCCGAGAATCATCGCGCCCGCGGCTCTGAAGCGTTTCTTCAGCACGGCGTACGCGAGCGCTGCACCCACCGCGTATGCCGGTAATTGCGGATGTCCCGCGGCCACAACGCACGCCGTCGCAATCGCCAGCCAGACCAGATCGCGGCGTTGTTTCCCGGCTTGCTTCGCGCGATCCACCAGCCACAACAACAGCGGCAGCGCCGGATACGCTTCGAGCAGCGGCAGATGCCCCGCCATCACACGCGACGCGAAATATCCCGCGCTCGCGAACGTTCCCCCTGCCGCAAACGCGCCGAGCCGGCTCACTCCCGCGCTTCTGCAATAGAGAAAGGTGAAGAGCGCCGCGAGCCCCGCCGCCATCGCCACACCCACCGTGTACGCGACCGACGGATCAAACGCCAGCAGCACGAGCCGCGTCGGGATCCACGGAAAACTCTGCAGATTTGCCCGGAATGGCGCACCCAGCAACTCCCGCGGATACCACGCCGGCAGCGTATGCCGCGCCCCGAACAGTGCCTCGCGCGCAAAGCGCAGACGCCGGATGTGCAGCTGATAGTAATCGAGGCCCGTGAGGACGCCGCGGCCGGTCAGCAGCGCCGGCCGCAGGTAAAACGATTCCGTAAGAACCAGCAGCGCCGCCACCGCCAGTACAGTAGGGTACACGCGCCGCCAGCCGCGTTTTTCGATCTCACATGGAACGCGACTGGCGTCGCGTGTACTGTTCACGCAAGTGCCGACTTATACAGCACCAGCAGTTCGCTCCATGCCTGTTCCGCGTCCGTCATGTCGTAAGTCGGCATGCCGTTCGCCTGCTTCGGCATATCCGAAATGCACCATCCGTGCTGCGTCCCCACGAACACCTGGACTGCCGCGTCCGGGAAAGCCGCCTTCAGTTTGTCCCTTACATCCGGCTGCCGTTTGTCGTCGCTCTCCGCAATGGCGAACAGCATCTTCGCCTTGATCTTCGGGGCGAGAAGATGCGGGCTGCTCGGCTGCGCGTTGACCAGATTCCCGCCATGAAACGATCCGCCCGCGCCCACGCGATCCGGCACGGTCGCCGCCGTGCGCACCACCAGCGGCCCGCCCATGCAGTAGCCCTGCGTGCCGATCTTCTTCCGCTTGTCCACTTCCTTCTGCGCATCCAGCCAGGTGATATAAGCCTGTGCGTCTTTCTCCGCCGCGCCCGCCGCATTGATCGAGTCCATCAGCGGCTGAATCTTGCCCCGATCTTTAGCGAAGTTGAACGGTCAACGCATCCGTGAACGGATTCTTCGCCACTCGATAAAAAGGATTCGGCACGAGCACCGCATATCCCTCGCCCGCCAGCCGCTTCCCCATCGCGCGCAGCGACGGACGCAGTCCGAACGCGTCGGGCCAGATCAGCACGCCCGCATGCGTGCCGCTACTCGGATGGAAAAACGCCGCATCGCAGGTTCCGTCGGGGGTCTTGATGTCAACGTCTTTTTCGATTACCTGGACGGCTGCCTCCGCCGTGGCTGTAGCCGCGACACCCGCCACGACGGACATCGTTGTCACAAACGCGCGCCGTCCCAGTTCTTCGTCCTGAATCTTTGCCATGAGTGCTTCTCCTCTGCAAGAGTTTATCGCTTCAGAAGGATGCACGCGGCGCAAGCCGCGTTTCCCGGCGAATAACGAACGCGACTGGCGTCGAGTGTACAGCCTTCTAGCTGACAGCTGATAGCCGATAGCTGACAGCCTCTTCGTGCGCACCCAGCGGACTCCCCACCCACACGCGTCCCGCCGGCACCTCCTCGCCTTTCATTACCACTGACAGCGCGCCCACCCGCGCTCCCGGTTTCATCTCGGCGTCGTACAGCACGATCGAGTTCGTCCCCAATTCGCACTCCGCCCCGATCCGCAGGTTGGCCCCCTTCATCACGCGGTCTTCGTAGAGATGCGTCTGCAGAATACAGTCGCGGTTCAAAATCGCTCGGTCGCCCACGTCCACCAGATCGAACTCAATGAAGCCCGTCGTCTCGATGAAAACGCCGCTCCCGATCCGGCAGCCCAGCAGCCGCAGGTACCACGCGAGCATCGGCGTCCCCTGCAGTGCTTCAAGTCCGATCGGCACAGCCATGAATTCGAACAGCGCGTTCACGAACTCCAGCCGCCACAGATACGCGCTCCACAGCGGCGTCTCAAACGGACGGAACCTGCCCATCACGACCCACTTGATCGGAACCACCGCCAGCATCACGGCCGCGCAGAACGCCGCAAAAATGACCGGCAGAAGCAGCAGCGTTGCCGCCGCGCCGAGCTTATCCCACAACCGCAGCGCGGTCTCGATGACTCCGACTGTCGCGATCACAAACCCCGCGCCAGGCGAGACCACGCGCAGCACCTCCCAGCATCCGCGCGCCCACTGCATTCTCCGTGTCGGCCGGAACGTCGTTTCCTCCGGAAACGTGTTACAGGTGTGGCGCCGTTTCAGCAGCATCGGCGGCGAGCCCAGCCATGCCGTTCCGCTCCGCGAATCCGCCGGGGCCACGGTCAGCACACCGACAAGCGACTGCGCCCCCATCGTCGTTCCCGCCGGAATCACCGCACCGTTGCCGACGAACGTACGGCGTCCCAGGCGCGTCGGCGCCAGCGTCAGCCAGCCGCGTTCCACGCGCGCCGCGCCCAGCGAGAACGTCGTCCGCAACCGTGCAGTCGGCCTCGATATCGAGCAGGTCGGGCGTCGTTGTGCTCGCTGTCGAGATCTCGACGAACCGTCCGAGCTTCGCTCCCAGCGCGCGATACCAGGGTTTCAGGAAGATCGTCGAATGCAGCGGCCCGGCCACGTCAACGCTGAACGCGAGCAGTTGCTCCACTACCCAGTTCCTTATATAGAAGGACCCGTCAACCGGATATCGTCCAGCCCGCGCACGTCCGACCAGCCCCCACTTCAGCAGCACAACCCCCGCCATCGCCGTCAGGATGAAGGACGCCCCGGCCAGCGGCGCCAGCAGGAAGGAATGCATCAGCAGCGCGACGCCCGGCACGAACGCCGCCAACTCCAGCAGCGGAAACGCGAGAACCAGCGCAACGTAGGTCCCGATCCTGCTGCTGCGTTCCCGCCCGTTTAAAAACTTGGGTGCAAGTGGCTCCACAGGCTTCAGCCCCTGGCGTCTTTGCGCCGGCGAACCAGCCCACGTCTCGCCCGCCGGAATCCGCTCGCCGCTCTGCAGCAGCGACAAATCCTCCAGCCGCGCGCCGTCCTCCATCGCCGCGCCCGGGCACAATACCGAACGCGTCCCCACCAGACACTCGCGTCCCACCGTGACGCGGTCGATCACCAGTTCACTGTCCTCGACCGAATACCCCGCGAGCGACGCGCCTTCATCCACGCTCGCGCCGTCGCCGATTGAGATCGCATCGAACGCCGCCAGCGCGTCCGTCGCGATATGTACGTGCTCTCCGATCCGCGCGCCGAACATCCGGTATACAAACGGCAGCAGCGGCGTTCCTCCCAGCCTCGTCAGCGGAACGCTTCGCACCAGCGTCCCGACAAACCACCAACGCAGATAGAATCCGCCCCACAACGGATACCTTCCCGGCCGCACCCGCCCGAGCAGCGCCCATTTCGCGCCGATCGCGATCGTCAATGTGACCGGCAGCACCAGCACGGCCGCCGCCATCGCCCACAGCACCGATTTCCCAGCCAGGAAATAAACCAGCCATGGCGCGATCCACTGCACGCCCCGGAACGCGAACACCAAGTACAGGCTCACCGCCTGAATCGCCCCGGCGACGCGGTGCCGCGTCCGGTCGAAGCCGCTTGCCTTGCGCTTCTCAGCTTCCTGCGGCGCGCGCGCGCGCATTGCCGACGCCAGCAGCGCGATCGTCGGATAGCTGTACACATCGCGCATCGTCAGCGACGCGAATCGCGTATTCTTCCGCGCCGCGGAGACCATGCGCGCCGCCAGCAGCGAATGTCCGCCCAGCTCGAGAAAGAAATCGTCGTCCACCGAAATCGTGGATACGCCGAACAGCGCGCTCCAGACTTCCGTCAGTTTTCTTTCGGTGGGATCCATCGGCAGCGCAGCGTGGTTGAGCTTCCCGCTGGTCAGCCGCGGCAGCTCACCCAGCATCTCGAATCGCGACGGCACCATCCACGCCGGCAGCCACGTCCGCAGATGCCTGCGCAACCGGACTTCATCGATGGCGCCCTCCCGGGGCACAACGCAGGCCACCAGCTGCTCGTCGCGCACCACGCAAGCCGCGGCGCGCACGTTCTCATCCCGCAGCAGCGCGGACTCAATTTCCCCCAGCTCGATGCGCAGCCCGCGCAGCTTCACCTGCCCGTCCGCGCGTCCTATGAACTCCAGGTTCCCGTCCCCGTCGAACCGCCCCAGATAGCCGCTGCGATAAATCCTCTCGCCGTCAATCTCGACAAATCGCGCCTGCGTCTCCTCAGGAAGACCCCGATATCCCCGCGCCACGCCCGCGCCCGCAATGCATATCTCGCCGTCGAGCAGGCACACCCGGTATCCCGGCACCGCGCGCCCGATCGTGACCGCACTTTGCGGCGAAACGTCCGCGTACGTCGCGATGACCGTGGTCTCCGTCGGACCGTACGTGTTCACCATCCGCCGTCCCGCCCGTGCCCATCGCGCCACCAGCGCGTCCGAACAAGTTTCGCCGCCCACAATCAGCAGCCGCAGCGCGGGTAGCTCCGCGTCGTCCATCATGGCGAGCAGCGTCGGCACGCACGACAGCACCGTGACGCCAAGCTCATCGAGGCGCCTCGAAAGGTCCGGACCCGCACGGCACAGATCGGGCGTCGCCGCCACCAGCGTCGCGCCCACCGCAAACGCCAGCCACATCTCCTCCACCGACAGATCGAAACACAGCGACGCGCCCTGATAAACGCGGTCCTCCGGCCGCACTCCGAAAATCCGGCGCTCGGCTTCGACCAGGTGTATCGCGTTGCGATGCTCCACCATCACGCCTTTCGGCCGTCCCGTCGAGCCCGACGTGTAAATCAGGTAGCAGAGGTCTTCCGGTCCTGCGGCTTCCCCATCGGGCGCCAGCGGCGCATGTTCTCCGGCGCACTCCGTGGCCAGTTCCGTCTGCGTCACCAGCGCGCAGGCGCCGGAATCGCCGAGCATCCACGCCACGCGTTCCGCGGGATAAGCAGGATCGACCGGCACATACGCCGCGCCCGCCTTCAGAATCGCCAGAATCGCCGTGTACGCTTCGATCGACCGCAGCAGCAGCATCGCGACCGCCGTCCCGCGCGTGACTCCCCGCGCCCGCAGATACCGCGCCAGCTGATTGGCCCGCCGATCCAGCTCACCGTACGTAATCGTCCGCTCGCCGAACTCAACTGCGATTGCGTCCGGACACAACTCCGCCTGCGCTTCGAAGATAGCGTGAAGGTTCCGCATGCCTGGTCAGACTGGGAGTGCCGGATTCAGCGCGTTTTTCTCAACGTGAGATGTCGCACTTCCAATAGGTGGGATTCCGCCCGGCACTCGACGGTTTCTTCAGTTCCCCGACGGCTTCTCCGCGCGGTCAATCACCAGATACTCCACCGGCCCACGCGCGGACTCCAGCTTCAGCCCCAACTGCTCCTCGACGGCCGTGAATATGGATGGCCCCGCATCGTCCGCCCACTCGAGATGCACATCGAACAAACCGGTCAGCCCGGTTTTGTCGATCACCATACGGTCGAGCGCCTCAGACAGGTTCTCCGTCAGGCCGCTCAGCGGCAGGTTGTCCCCGTTGACCATCCCGATTCCCTCTCCGTCCAGCGTTCGCCGCGCGCCATCGACGCCGACCCGCGACTTTCCGCAATAGTGCACCGGCGTCTCTCCCGGCGGGTTGGGACGCGGCAGGTTGTTCCGATCGAACTTCACGCAGTTCGATGCTTTCAGCCGCGAACCTCCTTTCGCGATCGTCAGCTCGTACACCGGACCCTCCCTGGTCTCGCGATGCACCTTCAGCTGAAACCGGTCCTCGAACAGCCTCTGCAGCATGAGAAACATCGGGTCCGTGCCTGCCGGCGAGTTCGTTTTTGCTTCGATGTCGAACGGGGCCGAATCCAGCCACGCCGGACCGCCTGTTACAAGCGACTCCCGGAACTTGTATGTGAAGGCAATCAACGGCCGCAGCAGTGCGTGCGAGATCGCGATCCGTCCCGGCGTGACGCCCACGCTTGCCCGGCCATCGCCGGCACTCGCCTTCACCGAGGCGACTTCGAATTCGGGGCGAACTGTTTGTGTGTAAGCCGGGCGCGCGAGCCAGACCGCAACGGCAACGGCGAACACGGTCGCAGATTTCATAACGGCCCGGTCGGCGTGTGCATGCTCGCGCCCACCACGGTGCAGCTGATTCTGAAAGACTTTTCTGCTGGTACGCGTGCCCTGCGCGCACAGGA
Organism: Terriglobia bacterium; assembly: GCA_963832905.1. Classification (GTDB taxonomy): domain Bacteria; phylum Acidobacteriota; class Terriglobia; order Bryobacterales; family Bryobacteraceae; genus BOG-234. The sequence continues at coordinate 471,605 of CAWHVO010000006.1, forward strand.
GTGAGTGATACGCCAGAATCGTAAATCGCGGATAATGGAAATACCGAAGCCCATGCGGATCACGCTCGAGTTGCCCGATGAAATCGCGAGCCAGTCGGCGGGCAAGGATCTTTCCCGCGCGGCGCTTGAGGGGCTGGTAGCCGAAGGCTGCCGGGCTGGGTGGCTGTCCGACCATGAGGCTGCTGAGTTACTCGGGCTGAGCCGCTACGATCTTGACGGGTTTCTCAAGGCGCATGGTGTGTTCCCCGACTATTCTCTGGAGGATTTCCAGCGCGAATCTGCCTTGGGCGAACATTTGTGGCAGGGGCGTCAGGCGGAGCTTGAGTCAAAGCCAGATTTATCAAATAGATGGTTGTTGTCGCGGACGCATCCCCGCTCCGCTATCTCGTGCTGATCGACGCTGTCAACGTTCTTCCGGCGCCTATACGGACGCATCCTGACACCGCCAGCAATTCTGGACGAGCTGAGTCGGGCGCAGACGCCGGAGGCAGTCCGCAGGTGGATAACAGCGCCTCCCGCGTGGCCTCATATCCGCGCGCCAACGGTCGCAATGCCGGGGTTTCCCGCCGCTCTCGGAGCCGGCGAAAGGGAGGCCATTACCCTCGCCGAGGAACTGCGCGCCGACGCGCTGTTGATCGACGACCAGCCAGGCCGCCGCGAGGCAGCCCGCCGTGACCTGCCGATTCAGGGCACGTTGGGCGTGCTGGCAACAGCTGCGAAGCACGGTCTGATAAGCCTTCCCGAAGCAATAGAAGCTCTCCAGCGAACCAACTTTCGGATGCATCCCCTATTACTGCGAGCCATTCTTGAACGGCATGCCGGGTAGTGACCGCTCAAAGTCTTCAGTTCAGGAAAAGAGAAAAGGGACCGGAAAACCAGCCCCTTTTTTGGTGAAGCGGCGACCCACCCCGCAACCGCGCGGGCCGGGGTCGGCAACACATACATACCGGGAAGGGCCAGCATCGCTGAAATGATGCTCAGTGCCTGCGCTGAGGACAAGACCGCCTTAACCCGTCGTGGATTGGTGATGATCGAACAAAACCCGCAGAGTATCTGCGAGGTCACGTAGAGCGTTACCGAGGGATCGCCGGCCGCGTCCAGCATAGTGCATGCGGCCGTGTGCCGCGGGGCGTCAGCATCTACCGCATAGGCCAGAACGTTCGCATCCAGTACCCCCGGATCAACCGACATCGTCGTAGATGTCGCGCCGGTGAAGCGGGCCAATTACTCCGAGATGCAGGATTGGCACCTTGGGGCTTGTTGAGCCGTTGCCGGTGTCGATGTGGACCGCCGCGCCGGTTCGCTCATGAGCCGTTCGAGCAGTGCTTCCACGGAAACGCCTTGCCTCCGCGCTTCGTCGGTGAGGCGGGCCTCGGTCTCGTGTGAAATGTCGATACTCATGCAACTACTCCTTCTCCAGATTCCCGTGATCCCAAACGGCCGGAGGATGTGCCATAGCTGTGAACCCGGCCACCCGGCCATGCTTTCCGACTCGCCGGTATCCGATTTTGTCTTCGTCCAGCAACTGGATTAGCGACGACCGCGAAATGCGGTCAAACAACCGGCTTCTAGGTTCGGGACGCCTTGGGTGGCAACTATAGCCCGCGCATTCGGGACACGTACGTTTTTGTCGGGAGCGACGGGCCGCAGGGTGGCGGAGGCTGCGATATCGCCAAGAACTGGCCTGACTGCCTCAGGGAGTTTGCCGGTGCGGGCGATGCTCCCGCAACAACATGCCAAACAACGATTGATCCTCGCGGAATTCCCGCCTGGAGACCCTCGCCAAACAACCGGGTGAAGAAACAGGCGGCCGAGCAAATGCGCCGCGAGATCGAGGCCCGGTATCCGGACGCAACAGAGATCGTTGCCCGCGACTTCGATCTGCTGCACCACGACAGCTCTAGCGGCTCCCCCCGGCCACCTTGCGCGGTGCGGGCAGCGGCTTGCGCGGCATCATTTCGGGCATATTGGCCTCCTGCGCCACGACGCTCGCGATCACCGTCGACGCCTGAATCAGATCGGCCTCGATGGCGTGATCGTAGGTGTCCATGCTGGAGTGATGCGTGACCGTCGAGTAGTCGAGCGGGTCCTGAATGAACTGGAAGCCCGGCAGGCCGACGTCGTTGAAGGAGAGATGGTCGGTGCCGCCGGTGTCACGCAGCGTGATGGTGGTGACGCCGAGGTCGCGGAACGGCATGATCAGCGCGCGCTCGAAGAACGGACGCGCCGCGTCGTTGCCCTGCAGATAGACGCCCCGAATGCGCCCGCTGCCGTTGTCGAGATTGAAATACGCCGCCAGCTTTGCGTGCTCCGCGGTGGGCTTGCCAGGCTCGCCGAAGTGCTCCTTGACATAAGCCTTCGAGCCGAGGAGCCCTTCCTCTTCGCCGCTCCAGAGCACGATGCGCACCGTACGGTCGAGCTTCAGGTGCAGCGTGCTCAGGACGCGCATAACCTCCATCATCACGGCGCTGCCGGCACCGTTGTCGGTCGCGCCGGTGCCGCCATGCCAGGAATCGAAGTGCGCGCCGATGGCGACGATTTCATCCGCCTTCGATCCGCCGGGAATTTCGGCGACGATGTTGCGGGCATTCAGATCGCGGTTGCCCACGGCGGCCTCCAGATCGATGCGCAGCTGAACCGGCTGCTTACGTTCAAGCAGGCGCGCGATGCGGTTGTAATGCTCTTCGGTGATGCGGAATTTGGGCACGGACGCATGCTCGGCAGCCTTGCGGGTGCCGGCGGCTTCGGCGGAAACCATGCCGTCGTGCGAGCGATTGTCTTCCATGAAGATCGCGGCGGCGCCTTCGTCGACAAAGAAACGGTCGCGCTTTTCACCGGCCTCGCGGTTGCGGTCGCCCAGCGCCGTGCGAACGTCCGGCGGAAGCGTGGCGAGATAACGCTGCGCATCCTGCGGATCGTCGGGAATCTTCACGTCTTCGAGGCGGATGGCGATCTTCGGCGTGGTGTCGGGCATTTTTGCCAGATTCGCGAGGTCGGCATCGGTGTAGCGCGAGAAGTAAGGCTTGCTCTCGGCGTCATCGGCGGCGTTGCGCGCGCGGTTGAGGAGAACGATTTTGCCGCGCAGTTTGCCGTGCCATTCGCGTTTGTACCTCTCGAATTCCTCTTCGGTCTTTGCCAGGTTGTTGGCGGTGGGCGCAAACGGCGCCATTACGGGTTCGGCGGTGACCGGTTTGCCTGTGGGCTCGCTCCAGGCAAGCGGAACGGCGTCGAGCAGCGAGTAACGCGGTTCCACCATCTCGACGGCATAGTGCTTCAGCGACCAGCTGCGTCCGAACGGTCCCCAGGATTCGGCATGCACGTTGGCGAGGCCCCAGCTCTTCATGCGGTCCATGGCCCAGGCTGCGGCTTCATCGAACTCGGGCGAGGCGGTGAGGCGCGGACCGTAGCGTTCGCTGAGGAACCAAAGATGATCCATCACCCGGGAATGTTCGGAGGCCTCTTCGCGAATGAGGTGGATGAGGTTGTAATCGGTCCGTTCCTGCGCGTATACGAGGGCAAAGCCGGACGCCGCCAGAAGTGCGAATCGTCTGAGAGCCATTCCTTATGCTAAGCGATTTTCAGAAGCTCCCGGAGTCCCAGACGCAGGAAAGAAAGCCGCGGGTCTTGCGAAAACCGCATTGTCTGTAGAGCCGGACGGCGCCTTCATTCGAGGCGGTCACCGTGAGGCTGATGCGGCGCGCGCCGTAAATCCGCAGCGCGTTGACGGCTTCGCGCAGCAGTTCGTAACCGAGGCCTTTACCCTGCGAACCCGGGGAGACGCAGAGCTGTGTGATGTGTCCGACCTTTTCGGCTACAAAGCTGGTCAGCACGACGCCCGCCATCCAGCTGGTGCGCGGATCGAACGCCACGAACGAGCCCTGGCGGAAAAACGTGCCGCATCCGGGGAACTGCACGATGTTGTGGAGAAAGCGCCGCGCGCCGGAGACGCTGCGGTACTGGTCGTTGATCTGGCTGTCGATATGGTCGGCGTAGGCGAGCGAAATGACGCCGGCCGCCATCTCGTGAAAGTGCTCCGACCAGGGCTCGAACTGGAAACGGCGCATCGCCGGCCGGGCAGGCAGATAAGGCGGCGCAGCGGTATCGAGACTCATCAGGATGCGCTCCTGAAGCCGCACCGGACGCTCGTTCCGCAGAGCTTCCCCCACCGGCGGATCCACCAGCATCAGCTGGCTCTCGATGCGCCGCAGACCCCGGCTGGCGACGAGACCGTCAAAGATCGCCCGCAGCAGACGCGCATCGTTTACACCGTCGCGCCAGGGAGGACGAACGTAAAGATCGCCGATGAGCCCTTTGTGGTCCTCGAGCACCGAGTAGCCGTAGCCCACTACTTCACCGCGGTCGAGCATGGCATAGCCGAGAAGGGCGCGCATGTCGGCGAACTGGCGCACCAGGTCGGCCGAGCGGCTGAAGTCCCAGTCGAGTTCACGGCGCCACTCCACAGTTTCCTCGAGCAGCAGGGGGTCAAGCTCATGGGCGCTGATATGACGCAGCTCGACGATCTCCGGCCCTGCGGCATCGGAGGCGGCGGTCATGGGATCGGTCAGCGCGGCCATGGCATCTCTATTGTGCCTCTTTTGCGTGATTTCTGCGAAGATGTGAGGCGGGAGGAGAGGCATGGTAACGGGCGGCAATGTAACGGTGTTCATTTCCAACATGGACCGGGCGGTCCGATTTTATACAGAGACGATGGGACTGCGGCTGGCTGAACGGTATGGCAGCGATTGGGCGACGGTCGAGGCAGGCAATGGATTCACCATCGGGCTGCATCCGGCGTCGCAGAAGTATCCGGCGCCCGGAACGAAGGGCGCCATGATGATAGGACTCGAAATCGACGAACCCGTCGATGGTCTGATGAAGACGCTCGGCGAGAAGGGCGTGAGGATTCCGGGCGGGATCGAGGAGGGAGCGGGCGGGAAGTTCCTGCATCTGGAGGATCCCGACGGCAATGAAATCTACCTGTGGGAGATGCAGAAGGGCGGGTAGGAAGTTCAACCGCAGAGCCGCTGAGATCGCAGAGGAAAGGCAAAGTTCAAAGCTTAATCGCGGGGGGCGATGCCGAGGGCGCGCATCTTGCGGTAGAGGTTGCTGCGCTCCAGACCGAGCAGCTCGGCCGTGCGGCTCACGTTGCCGTTGGATTCCTCGAGCTTCTTCAGAATGTATTCGCGCTCCGCGGCCTCGCGGACGTCCTGCAGGCTCCCGTAGCGTCCGACCGATTTCTCCTGGCCGGGCTTGCGGGCGATCTGCAGCGGAATGTGGCGGGCGTCGATGCGGGTCTGCGGGTTGAGGATGACGATGCGCTCGATCAGATTGCGCAGCTCGCGCACGTTGCCGGGCCAGTTGTGGGCTTCGAGGGCCTCAATCGCCTGCGAGGTCAGTTCCTTGGGTTTGCGTCCATAGGCGCGGGCAAACTCCTCCAGAAAGAACGCCGCCAGCGCGGGTATGTCCTCTTTGCGCTCGCGCAGCGGAGGCACATGAAACGGGATCACGTTCAGACGGTAGAAAAGATCTTCGCGGAAGTTGCCGCGCTCGATTTCGGCTTCGAGGTTCTTGTTGGTGGCGGCCACCACACGGACGTCAACCTGAATCGATTCCGAAGCGCCCACCGGCTCGAAGCGCTGGTCTTCGAGAACGCGCAGAACCTTCGACTGCGTGAGCAGACTCATATCGCCAACCTCGTCGAGGAACAGGGTGCCGCCGTCGGCCTTCTGGAATTTTCCGACCTTGCGTTCGTGGGCCGCGGTAAAGCTGCCCTTCATGTGGCCAAAGAGCTCACTCTCGATCATGCCTTCGGAGATCGCCGCGCAGTTCACTTCGACGAACGGCTTTGACGCGCGCGGACTCATGGCATGCAGCGCATGCGCGGCCAGTTCCTTGCCGGTGCCGCTTTCGCCGTAGATGAGAACACGGCCGTTGGTTCCCGCCATCAGAGCCAGCTGCTGGCGGAGGGCCTTCATAGGGACGCTGTCGCCGACGATATGCGGCGCACCCGCGGCCGCTTCCCGAAACTGCTCGTTCTCCAGACGCAGGCTGCGGTGTTCGATCGCGTGGCGCGCGACCAGCAGCACGCGGTCAATCGACAGCGGCTTTTCGAGGAAGTCGTAAGCGCCGAGTTTGGTGGCTCTCACTGCCGTTTCGATGGTTCCATGCCCCGATATCGCGACGACCACCGGACGGTCGGCCTGGGCAATCTGCTGAATGCGGGCCAGCGTCTCGAGCCCGTCGATGCCCGGCAGCCAGATATCCAGCATGACCAGTTCGAAGACTGACCGCGAAAGACGATCCAGACACGCTTCCCCGTTCCCAACGGCCTCGACGGCGAAGCCCTCGTCTTCCAGAATGCCGGACAGAGAATTTCGGATGCCCGGTTCGTCATCGACGATCAGGATGCGGGTTTTCATCCGGTCAGACGTTGAGGGCCACGCCGGCGGGCTGCTTATCCGCGACCATGGCAGCGGGCACTTCGATGGCGAACCAGGCGCCGCAGGGCTGATTATCTTCCACCCGGATGGTGGCGTTGTGCTCCGTCAGAATGTGACTTACGATGGCGAGGCCCAGACCGGTTCCCCGGCCTTTGGTGGAGAAATAGGGAAGAAAGAGCTTCTCTTTCTGATCGGCGGTGATGCCGCAGCCCGTGTCGGCGAAGACGATCTCGACGGTGTCTCCCGCGCCCAGGCGCGTCTGCACTGTGAGAATCTTCGTGGGCGAGTCCTGCATGGCTTCGGCGGCATTGTCAATCAGGTTGACGACCACCCGCCTGAACTGCTCCGGATCGACCGAAACCTGCGGCAGTCCGGGCGAAAGCTCCACCTGAAATTCGATGTCTTCGAGACGATCGGCGAAGACTGCGAGGCCGCTCGATACGACGTCGTTGAGATCGCACAGCACCGGTTGCGCGGCAGGCAGACGGGAGAACTGGGAGAACTCGTTGACCAGACGCTTAACCGAAGCCGTCTCCTCGAGAATGGTTTCGGCGCATTCGCGCACGAGGCGCTCCATGTCGGCGGGCAGCGCGGTGCGCTGGCGATTCATCTGGCGCAGAATGCGCTCGGCGGAAAGCGCGATGGGCGTCAGCGGGTTTTTGATCTCGTGGGCGACGCGGCGCGCGACCTCGCTCCATGCAGCCATTTTCTGCGCGCGCAGCAGATCGCTGGTATCTTCGATGACGATGACGAATCCGGAGCCGCGTCTGCCTGCATTACCTGAAGTAACGACAGCAGCCACCGTGACGGCGAGATGCACAGTTTTGCGGGGCGTTCTTACTTCGAGCTGCTGAGTCGCGTGCCCGGTGCGGCGGGCGCGGTTCATCAGATAGCGGATTTCGCCGGCATCGTCGCGGGCGAAGAGGTCATCGAGGCCAGCCGCGGTGCGGGCATTCGACTCAGGGAATATCTCGGTCAGCGCCTTGTTGACGAGCTGCACCGCTCCTGTCGCGTCCACCGAGATCACGCCGGTCGGAATGCTCTCGAGAATGGCCTCGGTGAAACGGCGGCGGGCTTCAATTTCCGTGCGGTTGGCTTCAAGGTCGCCGGTCATGCGGTTGAATCCGCCGACGAGCAGGGCGAGCTCATCGACTGCCTTGACCCGGAGGCGGTAACTGAGATTGCCGCGGCTGACTTCCTGGATGGCGCTGAGGACGGCGGAGATGGGGCCGCTGATCTGGCGCGCCAGGTACTGGGCGAGCCAGCTGGCCACGAACAGGACGAAAAGCGTGATGACGCTCAGGAGCCAGAGGTAGTTGGCTCTCACGGCGTGCTGCCTCAGGCCGAGCTGGGCGAAGTCGCGGTGATATTCCTCGATCCTTTGCTGCAGCCCCGCTACGTCGACCGGAACAGCAACGGAGAGACGAACGGAACCAATATTGGCGCGCACAACGGACCCTTCGGCCTGTGCGCTCCTGCTGGCAACCGGCGCGGTGACGGTCACGGTATGGGATACCGCGCCGGGAAACATACCGAAGGAAGCCACAGATTTCCCATCGGTGCGCACGATACCGGCAGCCACGATGCTACGGGTGCGGCAGAATTCAGCCAGCCACGACGGATCGGCGGCGCCACCGCCGAGCAGAACGCGGGTCTCGGGAGTGGCGGCCAGGAGCGCGGCTTCGGCGTTGGCTTTGTCGAGTGTCTGGCGGGTGAGCGCCTTCGAAATCCGGTCGAAATCCCCCAACTCGTGCTGTACCGGCTGGGTGAACCATTTCGCCAGACTGTTGTTCAGCACGGAGATGCTGAACAAGACCATGAAGAACACCGGCGTGACGCTGAGCATCAGCGCGCCGGCCACCAGTTTGGTCTTGATGCGGGAACCCGGGCGGTGGCTGGTACGCTCGATCCAGACCTTCCATATCAGTTTCACGAGCATGAAACCGAGATAGACGAACAGGAGAAAGATGATGGTCGAGACGCCGTAAACGACGATGGTCTGATCGGGATCGAGATCGGCGAAGGAGCCGAGGCTTCCGGAGAACGAACCAAGCCACACGATGAGCGTCACGGAGACGAGCAGGAGAACCGCACCGAGACTGTAGAGAAGGCGTCTGGGCATCAGAAGGAGTGGGTATCAGTTTCAAGTATATCGGCAACAAAAAAGGAGCGCCCGGGGCGCTCCTTTGGGTGGTAAAGAGGTAACGGACTTTAGAACGAGAACTTACCCTTGAATTCGATAAACCGCGGCGAACCGCCGGCGCCAAGGAACGAACCGAGGAGGCTGGTGGGCGGCGAAACCGTATTAAGCGCAGAACCGAAGAGCCCAGCGGCGTTGGAGACGTCGCCGAGCGGATTGTCGAAATTCGGGTGGTTGAACAGGTTGTAGAACTGAGCACCGACTTGGAACGTGGCGCGTTCTTTGATGCGGAAATCCTTCGTGACCGACATATCAACGTCGACGAATTGCGGGCCGCGGAAAGTATTGCGGCCTGACGTTGCCGAAGCCGGCCAGGACACCGGTGGCGCCGAAAGTGGGCGCAAACTGGGATGCACTGAGGCAGGGAGCGTTAACGGCGCTGGGGCCGCAATTGGTGTTGGTGATGGGCACGAGGTCTGCGTGGCGAAAATCGTGCCTTCGTAGATCATAGCCCGGAGAGCGGGCCGGCGGCGCTGCCATCGATCGCGCTGAACGGCAGTCCGCTGCGCCAGAACAAGTTGCTCGAGATCGTCAAGCCGCCGAAGATCTGATTCGAACCTTTTTTGAATCCGAGGTGGCGGATGAGATCCGTCTGGACAACATTCGCGCTGAAGTAGTTGCGGACATCGTAGTCGGAGTTTCCGTAGTTGCCACGGACATTATACGGATTCTGGGGAAGGCGTTATGCTGGCGTTTATGGCTACGATACCGTAAGGTTCGTTCGCGATGCCTCCGTTCGAGACATCGTCGAGCGCGTGGCTGAAAGTGTAGTTGACGGTGAAAGTCAGACCATCGGAAATGCGGCGCTGCAGACTGGTAATGAGTCCGTTGTAGCTGGCGACGCCGGCGTTGAGGTACTGCTGGACAATTCCGAGCGCCGGGTTCGCCGCGGCGGTCGGGAGGCCGGCAAATCCCGTTGGGACAGATGCTGCCCGAACCCGTGGGGCAGTACGCGTTGAGCCGGAAGTCGCCGATTGGGAGATCAATCGCCGTGCATTCCGGCGTAGTTGACCGTAAGCAGCAGCTTCCAGGGCAGCTGCTGTTCGACCTCGAGGTTCCACTTGTAATAGTGGGGAGCGTTGAACGTCGACGGGAAGGCGAAGAAGTTGGGCGCTGAAAAGCCGGGAACAGACGAGCCGAGATGCTGTTAAAGGTGCCGCCGGATTTGAAGCCGCCTGCAGAGCGGCATTAGAGGCCGCAGCCGCCGCGAATGGATTGCCCGGTGAGCCCGGCGCGAGCTTGGTGCGGGCGGCGAAGAACGCAGATAACCTGGAAGCGTTGAAACCCGCGTTTTCCGCGAGGCCGCCCGGCAGATTATCCGCGAAAACACCCGCACCCGCGCGGACCACCGTATTGTCGTTGTTGAAAGGTCTGGAACGCGACGCCGAGGCGGGGCTCCCAGATAACCGTCTGCACATTGCGCATAGGCGTTGTGCTGACCGGAGAGGATCATCTGGTTATACGGTGCGTTGAGTGGCATTCGGGAATCGCCGAACCGTTGAACGGTGATTGCCAGACGGGAAAAGCAGTTCTGATCGCAGGTCGGGATTGGCGTAGCTTTCCAGACGGAGGTTCGCAGAGACGGTCAGGCGATCGGTCACTTTCCAGTCATCGGCGAAATAACCGCCGTTGGTGTTGAAGCGGATGGCGTTCTCCGCGGAACTCGGGAAGGCCAGATTCAGAGTCGAGGCGCTGGATGCGCCGCCGCCGCCGTTGAAGAAGTCGACGAGGTTGGTTTCTATCGCGCCGTAGATCGGGCCGCCAAGCCTTCGAAATCAAGATCGCTGACGGTCTGATGGAGCCAGCTATAGCCGAGGCGGAACGATGTGCCGTCCCCAGACTTTCGAAAAATCGTCGAGGAACTGATACTGGAACACTCGCCGGCCTTGCGGAAAGAAGAAGCCGCCCGGTGCGCCATTGGCGCCGATATCTCTGGAACGCGCCATCGGTAAAGTTCAGGAACGTAGGCAGAGCGGCCAGCGCGCCAGTGGGATCCGACGGAGCGAAGATCGCTGCGTAGTACAGAACCGAGCCGCTGAGCTGTATTGACCGTAGTGGGGTTGAAGGTGTGAGCTTCGTTCACCTGTGCCGACATCTGTGGCTGGTTGCTTGATGTCGTTGAACGTGGGGCCAACGGGCTGGTGTAGGTGGGCTGGAAGCCGTTGTCGCGGCCGACGCGGATATAGCCGCGGTCCTTGTCGCTGAACTGATGATCGACGCGGACATTGTAAAGGTATTCGTGATTCAGGGAGGTGGGGGTAGGACGGAAATGCTCTGCGCAGGGAGCGCCAGCCGCAAGGCCCGGCGAACGTATTGCCACCGCAGCCGCCGTCCGGAACGGTCGTGGCGCGGGCAGCAGCCACATTATAGATCGCGAAAATCTTGCTTGTAGAACGGAATTTCGGAGCTGTCGCCGATCGCCGCCAGATTCGCCAGCGTGGCGGCCTGGAACGGCGGGCTGGGAATAGGTTCAAAACCGCGTTGGTGGGCAGGAGGTTGCGCAGAAGTTCGTAGTCCACGTCGAAAAAGGTGCGGTTCTTCCAGATCGGACCGCTCACGTACGTCGCCCCCTGGTTGAAGTTGTTAAAGGGCCTGGGCAGGCCTTCGGAGTTGCTGAAAAACTGGTTGGCGTTCACAGACGGCCGTTCCAGTTGTAGATGGCATCGCCGTGGAACTGGTTGCTGCCGGATCCGCGAAATAAGGTCATCTGCGTTCCTGCATACTGGCCATACTGTGCGGAGTAGGCGTTGTTGATGACGTTCGCTTCCACGATATCGTTGGAGCCGAGCATAAGGTTGGACGCGCCACTGTTGTTGAGGCCGAGGAACGGATCGTTGAAATTCATTCCGTTGATGCTGAACAGGATTCGAAATCCCGGGCATACCCTGGGCCGAGAAATTGCCGTAGCCCGATTGGGTGTTCATGACAACACCCGGCATCGTCTGGGCAAAAAGGTGAGGTCGCCGCCAGGGTTCGGCAGATCCTGGAGCATTCGCGCATCGACATTCGTTCCGACATCGGCATTTTCGGTCTGAATGGCGGACACGCTTTCGACAACATCTACGGTCTGGGCTCCGCCGGCTAGGGCGAGTTGCGCGTTAATCGGCGTGGGCTGACCGGCCGCCACGCTCACATTGTCGCGTTCCTGATTGCGAAAACCCTTGGCGCTGATAGTGAGCTTGTAGGTGCCGGGATCGACGAAGGCGAAGCGATACGTGCCGTCCCCGCTGGTCGTCACCTGTTTCGATCCATTGGTGGCGACGTTCGTTAGGGTCAACGAAGCACCCGGTATGACTGCACCTGTGGGATCCGTGACCGTCCCCGTTACGTCGCCGGAAGTGATCGACTGGGCGGATGAGCGGGGCACACAGAGGAGGGAAACTCCGAGAACTGTGAGAAAAGTCACCGCTGCTCTGCGGTAGCGCACAGCGGTGCCTGACTTCGGCTTATTTGTCATGCGGAGCGCTGAAGCAATTAAGACTCCACTTACAAATAAAACATAAATATTTTCGAAACAGAGACTTAACAATCAACCCGCAAAAGTCGGCTTCCAAAATTGGAATATCGGCGCGCTTGGTGTCAATTAGATTGGGGTGAAATGGCCGAAAAATGCCGTGTTTTCTGTGAGATATCTAACGAAACCATGAATCGGTGCGACATCGCACTCAGCGCGCCTGAAGCGCCGAGAGGGTGGTATTTCCGGGGAACAGTCCGAGTCCGGCGGCAATGACGTTACGCGCCTGAGTGGTGTCGCCGCCGGCGCGGAAGCTCAGCGCGATCTGCGCCAGCGTCACGGGGGAACTCTTGAAAGCATCGATGCCGAGACGCCGGTAGAGATCGGCGATGGGAGCGTACTTGCGTTGCGCGAAATAAAGCTGCACGAGTGACTGGCCGGCGAAGGAGTTGGCAGGATTCTCGCTCAGGGCCTGCGAGAAGTAATTCGCCGCAGCAGAATCGTCCTTCTGCGCAACGGCTTCGAGGGCCCTCATGTAGGCCGCTATGCCCGGGCGGGCGAGCGCCTGCGTTGCGGCGAGGAAATAAAGCGGCAGATCGTTTTTCTCCGCGACAATGCGGAGCGGCTGGTTTGAAGATGCGAGCACCTGCGGCGACCCTTTTTCGCGCAGAGTGACCACCAGGCGATAGTCGCTGACCTCGAGGTCGCTGATCGAAATGGATTTCGTCTTGAGCAGACGGCCGTCTTTGAATTCGGAATGGGGTACGTCTTCGGTGAGGGTGCGGCGATCTGCCTTGTCCTCAAGGTTGGCGAAGACATACTCCATCTGATAATCGGCTGCAGCGCCCGCAGGCTCATGAAATTCGAACAGCAGCCGCAACGGTTCGGACCGGACGGCTTCCTGGCGCGTCGCGGGATGGAACTGGATGCCGAAATACTGGAAGGGCTGGAAGGGACCGGGCCGCGCGACGCGCTCAGCCGAGGTGGTCAGCAGAGGTCCGGTAAAAGAGGTCTTCTTCGCTAGAGTGTCGTCGGCCTCCACTTCTCCCTTGAAGCTTTGCTGCGAATCGTGGTTGTCGATCTGGATTTCCAGTTTGTAGGGGCCGGGCTCGATCGGAAGCCGGCTGGCAAGAACGAATGGCGCGAACTTCGCGTCATCGGCGGCGGTGGGGAAAGCCGGCCACGTGCGCTCTTCACCGTCTTCGAAGATCACTTCGCCGTCGGTGGTCGTGAGGCGATACGAGATGTTCACTTTCAGCTGCGTCCCGGCCCGCACGCCGAGTTTCGGATCGTCGATGAGGACGCCGTAGTCGAGCCAGGATTTACCAGTGGGGTCGGTAAGGACGAGGGAACTGATCGAGACCGGACGATTCTGGTGGACCATGAAAAACGAACTGATCCTGGCATGCAGAGAGCGGGCTTCGCGCAGCTTCTTCACATTGAAAGGATCATTCGCCATATTCTCGATGCGGGCGACCATCATGTCGCTGGAGAGATCCGGCGTGTAGTTCGCTGTATCGACTGGCTCGCTGGGGATCAGAGAGAGGACAGCGTGGCCAACGTCGCCGCCGAGCCGCTGCATGTACTTGTAGACGTCCTGATTCGTGTTAAACGAAGACCCGCGCACGAGCTTCAGCGGACCGTCGAGGAACGGACGGTAGAACTTCATCTCAGTGGTGCCGTCGTCGCTGTAGAAGAGGAGATAGAAGAAGCGCGGCAGGCTTGGAGTGTCTATCGTGTTCTCATACATCCATAGCTCGAACGGATAGATCTGGCCGTAGCCGACAAAAGGGTGCTGCGAAGCCGGTTTGCCGAACAGAATCCAGGCCCGGCCGCGGTCGGTCATCCAGCCGGGAGTGTTCGACTCGCGTCCGAAATGGGCGTTCGCATACGCGAGGCGTTCGTAGTGTTCGTCGCGGTAGGCGTTGCGCTCGGAGCCGTGCTTCGGATTGCGAATCGCCCAGAAGTTCTCGATGAACTTCTCGCGTTCCGTGTCGGTGGTCAGGCCGATGAATTCTTTGCGCTCCTCGTCGGTGATGATGTAGACGACGTCCTGATCAACCCATTTGCGGTATTGCTCGGGGAGCTTTGGTTTGGGAGCTGCCAGCAACGGAAGGGCGCATGCGAGTAGAGCCACAGCGGAAAGTGCCCGGTACATAATTGTATTTCTCTATTGTCTTACAACTCTATTTCGCACAACGGACTGACCGGAGGCGCCGCCGCCTGGCTCACCTTATCCGGGATCAGACTGACCCTGCCTCTGCGTCCGGTCTGGCCCGTGCGAACAACAGGAAAAAGGGAGGTCCCTGAGACCTCCCATGAGTAGTCGGGATCCGGTTAGAATTCGAAGCGAACCGCCAACCGGGCTGAGAACGGGTTCTGGTAAGGATTGGCGAACTGTCCCAGAGCCGGTTTCAGGAAATCCGGGTTCGCGACGCCGGGGCTGCCGCCTTGTTCGCCGAACTGATTCACGCGGACAACCGCCTGTTCGTTACCGATATTGAAAAGATCGGCGACAAACTTAGCTCGCATGCGCTCCCCTTTTATTTTCATTGCGTACTCGATGTGCGCGTTCAAGGGGAAAATCCAGGGCGTGCGGCCAAAAGCTCCGCGGGGCCCGCCGGGGCAAACGAACGACGCCGCTGTCTCGGTCGTCGACAAAAACGGTGCCCCGCTCGAATTGGGGCAGACCGGGACTTCACCCGCGTTCAGGTACGCCGGGTGGTCCAGAAAATCGGTAATCGGAGTGCCCGAGGTTGGGGTCCAGCTGGTGCCGAAAGTGAATCCCTTCCATTGGTAATTGGCGAAGAGTTTGAACTGGTTCGTGCGATCGGTACCCAGAACGCCCGGAATATCCTGACCGGTGAGCAGGCCATCCGAGTTGGTGAAATCGAACAGCGAACTGATGTTGGGATCCTGCTGTCCATTGTCGGTGCGGAATGAGCCCGGGAAGTTCCCATACAGCTTGGACAACACGTAGCTTCCATAGAACTGAAGGTTCGAAATGCGCTTGCTGACGATGAACTCCGCCGATTTGTAGACGCGGTAGGGATTCGGGAAACCGTCCGGGACGCCGTCGGGGCCATTCGGGTTAGTGGTGCCGTTTGCAAACGCCGTGTAGCCAATGTTCCCGGGACCGAAAGGATTGGGATAGGAGATGCAATTTCCAACGCCGGGGCTGGAACAAGGTGCTGCGTTCTGAAAGATGTCCAACGTCTTGGAGGGATTGCCGACGACGTAAACCTGCGGCACGCCCGCCAAAGCCTGGGTAACATTGATACCCGACATGTCCTCAATGATCCGCTTCAGGTCCCGATAGACGAACCGGCCGGTAAATGTCAGGTCGTGTGGGAATTCGTGTTCAACGCCCGCGACAACTTCATCCTGGTACTGCGCGCCCGTTCCGGGGGCAACCGACTCCAGGTTGGCAGCCCCGCCCTGGAACGCGATATTGCCGCCGGGGATGTAATTGCTTGTTGACAAATTCGGTTGATTACCCAACCCGGGATCCGCATAGAGAGCTCCGGTGATACTGGTCTCATCGGACAATGAGCGGACCGCGATATCCAGCGGAACTTTTTCAAAGAAACGGCCGTAAGTTGCGTAAACCTTGGTCTTGCGATCGTTAAAGGGATCCACAATGAACCCGATGCGGGGAGCCCAGTTGTGCGTCAAATCGTAATGGTTATTGACGCCGATCAGGTTTTGCTGCTCGAATCGAACACCGGGCTTGATGGTGAACCGGCCGAACGTCCACGAGTCCTGGAAATAGCCCGAATTATAGCGAGTATCGGTGGCAACGGTCGGGGGGGAGTAGTTGCCGCGCGTGAACACCAGCACGATGGGTGAAGCACCGGGAGTACCTTCATACTGGCGCGTAAATGCGGCTCCGTAGACCGTCTGGCCGGCGGCGGGGCCCAGTGCCGGGATGTTCGGCAGAACAAAGGGGGCACCTGTGTATTTATAGATGTCGTTATATACGTCGTCTTCGAACTGGTAGCCGTATGTAACGGTGTGGCCTCCAAACAGGCGAAAGATGTGCGTGCTGGAGACGGCCATTTGGTTCACCTTCGACACGCTGGCTTCATTGAAGCCAATACCGCCATACGTGATCGAGCCACCGGTACCCAACTGCACCGCGGTATTGTCGATAATTTCATACCCGTTTTCGAGCGGCGTGTTGGTGAAACTGTTGTGGTAATTGCTGTAGTTTACGGTTACCGCCCAGTTCGGGGTGAAAGTTCCGTTGTACCGCGCCGATTCGGTCCGGGTTCCGTACTGGAATTTGCTCTCCACGCTCGTATCGACGGGAGCGGGGGCAGGGACGGTGCTGATGGGGCTGTTGAAGGTTATGGGTGAGTGCGAGGGATCGCCGAAAACGGAGCCTTCAAATTGATGCTTGCTGCCGAGATTGTAATCGAGCTTGGCGGTGTAGTCGTAGGTCGTGCGCACGTTGTCGATCACGCCCAGCTTGTAATTCGCGTAGAAGGGGTCGGCTTCGCTGAAGGTGCTGTTTTTCAGCGGATTGAAGCCACCATAGTAGAAAAGCTTGTCCTTGATGACATGGCCGCCAATGTCGGCGCCGTAGTCGACCGAGCCCTGATGGATCAGATAATCGAATTTGTTGACCAGCAGCGGGTTGGCATTCGTGCGGGTGGCTTCAAACTGCTGGGGCTGGAAATAACCGAAGACATCGCCGTGCACCTGATCGGTACCGCTCTTGGTGACCACGTTCACGATGCCGCCGAGCGCCTCCCCGTATTGCGCTTCAAAGCCGCCGGTCTGGACCTGGACTTCCTGGATAAAGTCGAAATTGATGCCGTTGCCGAGGGAGCCGTACACGCGGCTGTAAGTGCCGAAGCCGCCGAAACCCGGGTCGGTCGTATTCGCGCCGTCGATGACGTATTCGTTTTCCAGACCGGAGGCGCCGTTAATGGAAGGATTCGAGGCGCCGGCGCCGTCACTGTCGGCCACGCCGGGAGCCATCGCCATCACCGATGCAATGTTTCGGCCTACGGGCACGTTCTTGAACAGCGTGTCGTCAATGTTGCCGCCGATACTGGTGCTGCTCAGGTCGATGGCATTGACGGCCTCGGTCACATTCACCGTTGTGGCCGTGGTTCCGACCGTCAGGGTGAAGTCATGCGTGATTTGCTGGTTCATGCCGACGGTTAGATTCTCCGCCGTCGCGGGGGCGAAACCGGTTTTTTCCACCGTTACTTTATAGCCGGGACCAATGACGATGTTGAGAAAGCTGTACTCGCCAGCGGCGTTGGTGGTTGTCGTATGGTCGCCATAGGGCGACTGTGCCGTGACCGTGGCGTCCGGCACTACCGAACCGCTGGGATCCTTTACGACGCCTGCGATAGAACCCTTGGTTATGTCCTGCGCCTGGAGGCATGTGAGCGCAACCAAGGCAAGGAGGAGAATGCGGCCGACGCGTGCGGTGTAGACGCGGGCCAAGTTGTGGATGGTGATTACCGTCACGTTCATGGGGCGAACCGTAGCAAACGATACACCAATGCGATTCCGAATAAACTCCTTCGAAACAATCGCTTAGAATGTGCGGATTTATACCGGATTCCATTTCTAGAAGATTCGGCTCGTTTCCGCGGCGGAATATATACAAAACGGGTAAGTACTATAAGTTTTGTCAACTCTTTTGGGGTAAAACGACAGCGGTCAGTTTATGATCCGGTCAGCCAAAGAAAGGAGTTCCGGCTCCCGGCCAGGGGGACCGGCGAGCTGCAGGCCGACCGGCAAATCACTGGTACTCAGCGGAATTGAAAGGGCGGGAATGCCGAGGACGTTGAACGGACGGACGAATCGGGTGGAAACCATTCGAACATCTTCGCCATCGACCTGGGATTGGCCGATGAGAGGCGCCTGAACCGGGGTTGTTGGGGTGAAAACGACGTCAACCTCGTCCCAGACCTGCCTCCAGCGTGCCTGACAGAGCCGACGAAGGCGCTGCGCATCGATATAGTCGGTTGCTGCGACGTGGCGGCCCTGCTCAAGGAGGGTCAGGACGTCGGAGCCGAATTCGGCGCGGCGATCGAGGAACGGCTGGAGCGCTGTGGAAGCTTCGGCGAGAAGGATCACGCGGCCGACGGTGTTGAGTTCGGCGGGATCGGGCACGGTGAGGGGGATCAGGTGGCAGCCGAGCTGCTCGGCACGGCGAAGAGCTTCGTCATAGGCGGCCGCGACCGTGTGCGCGACACCCTGGTTGAAGAAGTTGCGGGGAACGCCGATGCGGCACGGCGCGACGGAAGAGGGGGGCGCGGTGATTTCAGTGAGGGCTTGCATCACGAGCGCGGCATCGGCGGGCGTGCGGGTGAGCGGACCAACCGTGTCAAGGCTGAAGCCGAGCGGGAACACGCCATTGAGGCGCAGCGTTCCATAGGCGGGCTTGAAGCCCACGCAGCCGCAGTAGGAAGCAGGGACGCGGATGGAACCGCCGGTATCCGTGCCCATGGCGAAGAAGACCATATCGGCTGCCACCGCTACGCCGGAGCCGCCGCTCGATCCACCGGGGATACGGGCGGGATCGTGCGGATTACGGATGTCGCCGAAACTCGAATTGCTGCTCGTGATGCCATAGGCGAACTCGTGCATGCCGGTCTTGCCGGTGAGCACGGCGCCCGCGGCGGTGAGCCGGGTGTAGACGGCGGCATCGCGATCGGGGATGCGGGCGGCGAAGATGCGGGAGCCGCACGTCGTGGGAATGCCGCGGGTGTCGAAGTTGTCTTTCAGCGCATAGGGGATGCCGTGCAGCGGGCCGCGATCTATTTTTTGAATGCCGCCGCGCGAGAGTTCGTCGTCGGCGCGGCGGGCCTGATCGAGGGCGAGATCTTCGGTGATCGTGATGAAGGCATTGAGGCGCGGCTGAAGGTCACGGATGCGGCGCAGGGAGTCCTGGGTGAGTTCGACCGAAGAAATCTGGCGCGCGCGGAGTTTTTGTGCCGCCTCGGCGATCGTCACGGGCGGAAGACCGTGGCCGGGGTGTCGTCCGGCGAGAGCTGACGGGCCAGGCGGCGCAGTTCTTCGAGGAGAGCGGAGGTGACCGGGGAAGGGGGATTCTCGGGCATCTGGGATTTACTATAAGCGGTGCGGCCTTCGGCCGGGCTCTATCGATAAAAGAACCGGCGGCTTCGACCGCCGGCGGCACATCGCATGTCGGATTTATTGTTTGTCTACGGTACGCTGCGGAGCGAGTTCGACAATCCGTATGCGCGGCTGCTGCAGTCGCAGGGAGAGCTGATGGGGAAAGCGACTGTGCGGGGGGCGATCTATCGCGTGGAGTTTTATCCGGCGTACAAAGAGGAGCCGGGTGAGGTACACGGGGAGGTTTATCGGCTGAATGACGCGGAGGCAACGCTGGCGGCGCTGGATGATTACGAGGGAGAAGGCTTCGAGCGGGTGAAGGTGGAAACGTCGCGCGGGGAGGCGTGGATTTATCGGTATCGCGGCGAGCCGTCGGCGCAGGCCCGAATCGAATCCGGGGATTTCTGCGCGTGACGCGATTCTCCCGGCGGCTGCCGCATGAGATGCGGCCGAATGCGCTGACTGAGCTGCTGCGGGCCAAGCACGAGGCGGGCGAACGCGTGCTGGATCTGACGGAGTCGAATCCGACGCAGGCGGGGATCGCGTATCCGGAGGGCTTTCTGCGGAGCCTGGCGGCGGAGGCGGTCGTGCGATATGAGCCGGAGCCGTTCGGATTGCCTGCGGCGCGCGCGGTCATTGCGCGGGAGTACAGCGCGCCAGTCGATCGCATCGTCATGACGGCCAGCACGAGCGAGGCGTATTCATGGCTGTTCAAGCTGCTGTGCGATCCGGGCGATGAACGTGCTCGTGCCGCGGCCGTCGTATCCGCTGTTCGACTATCTGGCGGCGCTGGAATCGGTCGAGGTGCGGCACTACGGGTTGTTTTACGACCACGGGTGGTTCATCGACTTTCATACGCTGGAGCGCTCGATCAAGGAGCGGACGCGCGCCATTGTGGTGGTGAATCCGAATAATCCGACGGGCCATTTTCTGCGGCGGCACGAATTGGCGCAGCTTGCGTCGTTCGGGCTGCCGATGATTTCGGATGAAGTGTTTCGCGATTATCGCCTGCATCCGGCGGCGGACAGCGTGTTGACGCTGCAGGGCGTGGAAGAAACGCTGACGTTCACGCTGAATGGTCTTTCGAAGACCGTGGGACTGCCGCAGATGAAGCTGGCGTGGATGATCGCGAATGGTCCGGAGGATATGGTGCTGGAGGCGCTGCAGAGGCTGGAGATCATCGCGGACACCTATTTGTCGCCGGGGACGCCGGTGCAGTGCGCGCTGCCGGAATTGCTGAAGCTGCGGGAGCCGGTGCAGCGGCAGATCGTCGACCGGCTGCAGGGGAATCTGGAATACCTGCGGGCGTCGGGGCTGCGAGTGCTCGATGTCGAGGCCGGGTGGTATGCGATTGTCGGACAGGAGGAAGGCGCGGAACTGCGGCTGCTCAGCGAGCATGACGTGCTGGTGCAGCCTGGATACTTCTACGATTTCGAGAGCGCGGCCTGGATGGTGGTCAGCCTTTTGACGCCGGGCGACGTGTTCCGGGAAGGTATCGGACGATTTCAATCCGGCTGAAGCCTTCGTCGATGGAAGGCGGCTGGAGTTTCGCGGCCATTCTGTCCAGAGCGTCCTCGGGGACGATGCGGCCGCGCGCGGCGTTGCGCCGCTTGCAGACGGCGAGCGGAACGTCGAAGAAGAGAGCTTCCACGTCGCAGGCGTGCGCCTGAGCCAGCCGGATGAATGGGCGGCGATCGCGGCGCGTCAGGTTGGTGGCGTCGATGTACGTCACCGGGCGCTGCAGCTCGATACGCTGCTTCAGCAGATAACGCGCGGTGGCGAAGACGCGGCCGTGGATGGTCTGATCGGTTTCGTCGTCGGCGAGCTGCAGGCGGATGGCGTCGCTCGAGATGGCGTGAGCGCCGAGTTTCGCGAGATACGTTGACTTGCCCGATCCGGGAAGGCCGATGGCCAGGATGACAGTCACACCACGTAGCGGCCGGCTTCCAGCAGGCGCGCGGCGATGCGGCGGCGCAGCGCGATGGAATCGGGTGGTTCGAATTTCGCGAAACGACGCAGGATGGCGAGATTGGTGCGGAGGGCGTCGCCTTCCGAACAGGCGGCGAGCACCGGTCGGGCAAAGGTTTCGATGCGCCCCATCGAATCCGGCAGCAGCACGGCGCAGATATCGGCGGCGATGGACTTTTTCTGCGCGCGCAGTTCGGCCGACTCCATGGCGAAGAGTTCCATAATGACGTTGGAAATTCCCGCGACCACCTCCTGCTGTTTGTCGAGGTCAGTGCCGTATTTTTCAAAGGCGACGGCCATCAGAAGAAGCGCGATTTTCTTCGCGCTGCCAATCAGAGTGCCGCCTTCAGACGGTCCGGCAAGGACCTGCTCCATGACGCCTTTCGCGGCCTTCACCAGACCGAGCCGGCCCTGCTGCGCACGTTTGAGAAGCATGCCTGTAATCAGCAGGCGGTTGATTTCGTTCGATCCTTCAAAGATGCGGTTGATGCGCGAATCGCGGTAGGCGCGTTCGACAGCGTAATCCTGGTGGTAGCCGTAGCCGCCGTGGATCTGCACGCCTTCGTCGACCACGTAGTCGAGCATCTCGGAAGCGGCGACCTTGATGATGGCGCATTCGGCGGCGAACTCTTCGACGGTTTTCATGATGCGATGCGGCGCCGTCGGGATCGTCCCACGAAAAGCCTTCGAGATGGCTCTGGATCAGGCCTTCCACGCGATACGTCATCGATTCGACGGCATAAATGCGCATCGCCATTTCGGCGAGCTTGTGCTGGATCATGCCGAAATGCGAGATGGTCGTGCCGAACGCTTTGCGTTCTTTCGCGTAGGCGAGCGAAATCTGCAGCACGTTCTTCGCGGCGCCGGTGGCGAATCCGCCGAGCTTGAGACGCCCGATATTGAGGATGTTCAAGCGCGATGATATGGCCGCGGCCGGCTTCGCCGAGCAGGTTTTCGACAGGCACGGGCACGTTGTCGAAAAACACGGGCGTGGTGGAGCTGCCTTTGATGCCCATCTTCTTTTCTTCGGCGCCGGTCGAGACGCCGGGGAAAGTGCGCTCGACGAGAAATGCGGAAAACTGTTCGCCGCCGATTTTCGCGAAGACCGTGAACAAGTCGGCCTTGCCGCCGTTGGTGATCCACATCTTCTGGCCGTTCAGGATGTAGTGCGAGCCATCGGGGGAAAGGTCGGCGCGGGTTTTGGCGGCGAGCGCGTCGGAGCCGGCCTGCGGCTCGCTGAGACAAAACGAGGCGATCCACTCGCAGCTGGAGAGCTTCGGCAGATACTTCTGCTTCTGCGCTTCGGTTCCGAAAAGCAGGAGCGGAAGCGTGCCGATGCCGGCATGCGCGCCGTGCCAGCCGCCGAAGGAACCGTCGCGCGCGAACTGCTCGGCTACGACCATCGCGGAGGTGAGATCGAGCTCCATGCCGCCATAGCGCTCCGGCGTCAGGATGGATTCCAGCCCGAGCGCCGCAGCCTTCCGCATCAGATCGACCGCGACATCGAAATTGCCGTGCTGCATTTCGTCGAGGTGCGGGCGGACTTCTTTGTCGAAGAATTCGCGCGCGGTGCGGGCAATGTCGTGATGCTCGGGCGGTGAGGTCTTCCGGCGTGAAGATGTCGCGCGGGGATGTTTCTTCAATAAGGAAGGCGCCGCCGACTGCCGGGGTGTGGAGTGCAGTTGCCATATTCAGATCCGTTCGAAAATGCCGGCCGCGCCCTGGCCGCCGCCGACGCACATCGTGACCAGTCCGTGGCGTGCGTCACGGCGTTCCATTTCGCGCAGGATGGTCGCGGTGAGTTTGGCGCCGGTGCAGCCGAGCGGGTGGCCGAGCGCAATCGCGCCGCCGTTGACGTTCACGATATCGGGGTCGAGACCGGCAGCGCGGATGACGGCCAGCGCCTGGGCGGCGAACGCTTCGTTGAGTTCGATGACGCCGATATCACGCAGCTTCAGCCCCGCGAGCGCGAGAGCTTTGGGGATGGCGACCACGGGGCCGATGCCCATAATTTCGGGCGGCACGCCGGCTGTGGCGAAGCTGACCAGGCGCGCCTTTGCTTTGAGGCCGAGTTCGTGCGCTTTCGATCGCGGACATCACGAGAGCGGCTGCTGCGCCATCGCTGACGTCTGCGAAGAATTGCCCGCCGTCACTGTGCCGTTCGCGTGGAAGACCGGTTTCAGTTTGGCGAGCGCTTCGGGTGAAGTATCGGCGCGCGGGCCTTCGTCCTTGTCGAAGACCGTTTCAGTGTGGACGGGTTTTGAGCCCGAGCCATTGAGTGAAGTCGCGGCGATATTCACTGGCACGATTTCATCGCGAACCGTCCCTCGGCCTGCGCGCGCAGGGCGTTCTGATGACTGCGGTACGAGAAAGCGTCGGCGTCTTCGCGCGAGACGTTGTATTTGCGCTGCACCTGTTCGGCGGTGAGACCCATGTTGATGTAGACCTGCGGGTAGTGATCGACGAACCAGGGATTGGGAGCAGGCTTGTTGCCAGCCATCGGAATCATGCTCATGGATTCGCTGCCGCCCGCGATCAGGATGTGGGCGCCGCCGGCGCGGATGCGGTCGGTCGCCATGGCGATGGCCTGCAGGCCGGAACTGCAGAAGCGATTGATGGTGACGCCGGCGGTGGTGACCGGCAGGCCGGCGCGAAGAGCGACCATGCGCGCCATGTTGCTGCCGGATTCGGCTTCGGGCATGGCACAGCCGAGGATCACGTCTTCGACATCGTCCTTCGGGAGCCTGCGGATAGCGGTCGAGAAGGGCGCGGACGACGGTGGCGGCGAGATCGTCGGGGCGCGTGTTGCGCAGGGCGCCGCGGGGAGCTTTTCCGACGGGGGTGCGGAGGCAATCGACGATGACTGCGTCAGGCATGGGCTCCATTCAAATGTCGCACACGTTGATCAAACCGATGGTCTAGAGTGTCTGCATGGACCTGAAGACGCTGCTGGCGATGGCAACACCGGCGCGTTCGGGAGACGATCTGGCGGGTGTGTCGGCGGGCTCGGCGGAGGAGCGCGTGAGGGCGCAGATGGCGCTGGCCGATCTGCCGCTTGCCAGGTTTCTGTCGGAAACGGTCGTGCCGTATGAAGAGGACGAAGTCACGCGCCTGATCATCGACGCGCACGATGCAGCGGCGTTCGCTCCGGTGGCCGCCATGTGTGTGGGCGATTTCCGCGACTGGCTGCTCAGCGACGATGCAACATCGGAGGTCCTGAAGCAATCTTGCGCCCGGCATTACGCCCGAGATGGCCGCGGCGGTGTCGAAGATCATGCGGCTGCAGGATCTGGTGACCGTGGCGGCGAAAATCCGCGTCGTCACACGATTTCGCAACACGATCGGGCTGGCTGGGCGGCTATCCACGCGGCTGCAGCCGAATCATCCGACTGACGATCCGGTGGGCATCGCTGCGAGCATAATCGATGGACTGACGTATGGCAGCGGGGATGCGGTGATCGGGATTAATCCGGTTTCGGACAACGTCGCGGGCGTGGTGAAGGTCACGCACATGCTTGACCACATCCGGACGATGTTCGGGATCCCGACGCAGACGTGTGTACTGGCGCACGTGACGACGCAGATGGAAGCGATGCGGCAGGGCGCGCCCGTCGATCTGGTTTTTCAGTCGATCACGGGGACGGAGGCGGCGAATCGGTCTTTCGGCGTCGATCTGGCGCTGCTGCGGGAAGCCCGGGCGCAGGCGCTGGAACTGAGGCGCGGAGCGGAGCACGTCATGTATTTTGAAACCGGCCAGGGTAGTGCGTTGTCCGCAGGCGCGCATCACGGCATCGATCAG
Organism: Terriglobia bacterium; assembly: GCA_963832905.1. Taxonomy (GTDB): domain Bacteria; phylum Acidobacteriota; class Terriglobia; order Bryobacterales; family Bryobacteraceae; genus BOG-234. The sequence continues at coordinate 496,570 of CAWHVO010000006.1, forward strand.
CAAACGTGCGAAGCGCGGGCGTATGCGGTGGCACGTCATCTGGATCCGCTGCTGGTGAACACGGTGGTCGGTTTCATCGGCCCGGAGTATCTCTGCGACGGCAAGCAGATTCTGCGCGCGGCGCTGGAGGACCATTTCTGCGGCAAGCTGCTCGGCCTGCCGATGGGGTGTGACGTCTGCTACACGAACCACGCCGAGGCGGATGCGGACGACATGGATGCCATGCTGACGATGCTTGGTGCAGCGGGCGTGAATTACATCATGGGCGTGCCGGGCGGCGACGACGTCATGCTGAATTACCAGAGCACGTCGTTTCACGATGCGCTTTATCTGCGCCGTGTTCTGAATCTGAAGCCCGCGCCGGAGTTTGAGGCCTGGATGCAGACGCGCAAGGCCGAACTGCCGGGCGCGATGGCCTTGCTTACGGCATGAACCTCGCCGATTTCACTCCCGCGCGCGTCGGGTTGCGCCGCGCCGGCAACAGCCTGCCGACGCGTGAACAGCTGGCCTTGCAGTTGGCACATGCGCGGGCAAGAGAAGCCGTGCATTCGGAGCTGGATGTGGCGTCTGTGCTGCTCGAACTGAAGCAGGATGCTCTCGTCGTCGAAAGCGCAGCGCCGGATCGCGCAACCTATGTGCGACGGCCTGATCTCGGACGGCGGTTGAGTGACGCTTCGCGCGCGGTCGTGGCGGAGCGCCGGGGCCGATTTGACGCCGTGTTCGTGATCGCAGACGGACTCTCCGCGCGCGCTGTGCAGATGCACGCGGCGCAGACGATCGGCGCAACACTCAGCCTGCTGGATCGGGCGGACTGGGGCATCGCGCCGTTCGTTGTGGCCAGGCAGGGCCGCGTCGCAATCGGCGATGAAATCGGGGAACGCATCGGGGCCGCGCTCGCCATTGTGCTGATCGGCGAGCGCCCGGGGCTGAGTTCTCCCGACAGTCTGGGCGTCTATCTGAGCTGGAATCCGCGGTCCGGGCTGACCGACGCGGGTCGTAACTGCATTTCGAATATTCGCGCTGAGGGGCTGAGTTACGCCGCGGCAGCCAGCAAACTGGTGTTCCTGATGACCGAGTCGCGGCGCCGGAAAATTTCCGGAATTCAACTGAAGGAAGACGCGAGGCTGCTGGAGTGATCAGTTGCGGAGGGGCTTGCCTGTTTTGAGCATGTGCTGAATGCGTGCCTGCGTTTCAGGACGGCCGCACAGGCTCAGGAACGCCTCGCGCTCGAGATCGAGAATGTACTGCTCCGATACTTTCGGCGTGCCAGTCAGGCGGCCGCCGCTCAGAACGTATGCGAGCTTTTCGCCGATGACGGCGTCATAGTCCGAAATGTAACCGCCCTCGTGGGCCATCCAGACGCCCATCTTCATCAGTGCGAAACCTTCATCCCCGGGGACCGTGATGTCGGTACGCGGCGCGCCGCTCGCATAGCCCGGCACAAGCGAAAGCGCGAGATGTTTGGCATCGTCGATCAGGCGCTCGGGGTTCATCGAGATGCCATCGCCGTCACGCAGATAGTGGAAGTGGCGCGCTTCAACAGCGCTGGCTGACACTTTCGCGAAGCCGATCTGCTCGAAGGTCTTCTTGAGGTCGTGCGCGCGCAGCAGCATCTCTTTGCAGCCGCCGCCGGCGGGGATTACACCCACACCGACCTCGACCAGCCCCATGTAGAGTTCCGCCGACGCCTGGATGCGCCGGCAATGCAGCGGCAGTTCGCAGCCGCCGCCCAGCGCGAGTCCGAACGGCGCGGCCACCACAGGCTTCGGCGCGTATTTCAGCGACATGTTCATCTGCTGAAACGCCCGGACCGCGGCGTCGAGCTCGTCCCACTCCTGCTCCTGCGCGGCCAGCAGCACCATCATCAGATTCGCGCCGGCGGAGAAATTTTCGCCCTGGTTGCCAATCACCATGGCGTCGAAATTCGTCTCCAGTTCGGCCAGGCCGGCGCGCACCATCTGCAGGATGTCCTCACCCATCGCGTTGGCCTTGCTGTGAAACTCGCAGCAAAGAACGCCGTCGCCGAGATCGATCAGGGATGCACCCGGGTTGGTTTTCACTACCCCGCGGGCGCGCTTGAGATCGGTCAGGACTGTGATGCCGTGACGGGCTTCGAGCTCTTTGTATTCGCCTGCACAGACGTCGAAGTATTCGGTAACGGGAATCTTCCATGCGTCGGCCGCTCGATAAAAGGAGACCGCGTTCGAACCGGGCCTGCCCAGCATGCGGAGGATGTGTTCGGGCAGTTCGCGGCCTTCGCGCACCATGCGGCCAGCAGTGGTTTCGAAGCCGAGGGCGTCCCACATTTCAAACGGCCCGAGCGCGTTGGCGTAGCCCCAGCGCATGGCGCGGTCGATCTCGACGATGCGGTCGGAGATTTCGGGCACCATCTGCGCGGCGTAGCGGATGTGTTCGCTGATCAGCTGCCAGAGGAAACGGCCCACCTTGTCGTCGAGCGCCACCAATGCCTTCAGGCGAGCGGCCAGGGGCTCGGTTTTACGCACGGTTTCGAGCGAGGCAAAACGCGGTTTGCCGGCGGGATGATATTCGAAGGTCCTGCGATCCAGCGCATGGATTTCGCGATCCTCGCCGACGCGCCTATAGAAGCCCTGGCCGCGCTTATCGCCGAGCCAGCCACGCTGGATCATCTCCGCCACAAACGGCGCGACGCGGAATTGTTCCCGGAACGGATCGTTGGGAACCGCTTCGTAGAGATTCGTCGTGACGTGTTCCCAGACGTCGAGGCCGACGATATCGAGGAGCCGGTAGCTGGCGCTTTTGGGAAGGCCGATCAGCGGACCCGTGAGCGCATCGACCTCTTCGATGGTGAGGTCATGCTCGACAGTGAGGCGCTGGATGGTGGAGCCGAAGAAGGCGCCGATGCGGTTGGCGATGAAGTTCGGGGTGTCCTTGCACGGCACGACGCCCTTGCCCAGACGGCGGTCGCAGAAATCGCCGACGAAGGAAACGATTTCGGGCTTTGTGTCGGCGCCGGGGATGATTTCGACCAGGTGCAGATAGCGCGGCGGATTGAAGAAATGCGTACCGAGGAAGTGCTGGCGGAACTCGTCCGGATAGCCTTCGGCGATCTGCGCGAGGGGAATGCCGCTGGTGTTGGTTGAGACGATTGTGCCCGCGGACCGGAGCGGGATCGCGCGATCGTAAAGCGCGCGCTTGATGGCGAGGTTTTCCGTAACGGCTTCGATCACCCAGCCGCAGTCGGCGATTTTTTCGAGATCCTCGTCGAAGCTGCCGGTGGCGATGAGATTCGTGAACTCATGCATGAAGAATGCGCCCGGACGCCCTTTGAGCGCGGCCTCCATGCCGTGGCGGGCGGCGTCACGCGACACATCGAGCAGCAGCGAAGGCACCTGGGCATTCGCCAGATGAGCGGCGATGCGGGAACCCATGGTCCCGGCTCCGAGCACGGCGATGCGGCGGATCGGCCTCACATTGGGAAGTTTACCGCTGGCGCAGAATCGAGATGACGTCGTCAGCCGTGATCACGCCGGCAAGAGAGCCGTCATCGTCTACCACGGGGAGCGCCAGAAGGTTGTATTTGTCGAACAGCTCGGTGACTTTGTTTTCCTTTTCGTCGGCTTTGATGGAGATGAGCGGATCGGTCGCAAGTTCGCGCAGAGGCGTTGAGCCCTCGGCCAGAAACAGGCGGGCGAGCGGCACGGCGCCGGTAATCTGCCCGGCCGGATTGGCGAGAAACATCACATGGGTATTTTCGAGCAGGTGCTCGTGCTCACGCAGGCTCAGCATCGCAGCGGCGAGGGTCGTCTCTTCCGGCAGCACGATGGCTTCGGTATTCATCATGCCGCCCGCGGTGCCTTCTTCGTATTCGAGAAGCTCCTTCACTTCGGAGAGCGGCTCCTTTTCCATCTCCTCGAGAATCTCGGCGGTCGTCTCGTCTTCCAGCTCGGAAAGCGCGTGGACGGCCTCATCGGGGGACATCTCCTCCACGATGTCCGCAGCCACTTCCGGCTCCAGCGATTCGAGAATGCTGGCCTGCATCTCGGGATCGATTTCCGAAAGCGTCTCGGCCGCGACCTCGCTGTCCATGGTTTCGAAAATGGCTTCGCGCTCCGCCGGACCGAGTTCTTCGACGATATCGGCCAGATCCGCGGGGTGGAGGCGCTCCAGTTTTTCGTTCGAGATGTTCAGGCGCAGACGGCGCAGCGGGTCGGCTTCCACAATGTTGCAGAACTCCCAGCGGATGGAGTTGGGCGAGATGGGCCTTTGCAGCCGGCGGATCCAGCGGCGCGGCACAAATCCCTGCAGCAGGCGGCGCAGGATGCTGCGTACGCCTACGTCCACTTCGAGAATCATCAGCGACTCGTGCTCGTGGTCACCCTCGGTTTTTTCCAGACTGACGTCGGTGACGCGCACCACCTTGCGGCCGTTGACGTCGATGATCTGCTGATCGAGCAGATCGCGCTGGATGCGGAGCATGTATTCGTCGGAGTGATACGGATAGAGTTTTTCGTTCGAGAGCTGAATGCCATTCAGAGAGATGGTGGCGATCTGGTCGTAACGGATGGAGAGCCAGGAGGAGCCGGCGCCGACCAGATAACGATCGATGCGGGCGGGATGAATCAGCGGAACCAGAGCTGCATCTCGGACACGGCCGATGAGGCGGTGCTTCAGGTCATAGACCGGAAGGCCGGGAAGGTCCGTGAAGTAGAAGAAATTCTCCGCCATGCGCTGCTCTCGGCCCGAACGCGTTGCACCTGATGAACGGCATTCGACGCCAGGTGGCGAAGAAGCGAAACCCCCGGCGCACAGCCCGCCACTCGGGCGCTGCGTTGTGCGCGGTGAATCCAGCAGATTAGGCGCTCTTTACATCGGGTTCGGACGTGTCTGTTTTCAATATGCCGCAAGCCCGGCTGCCGAGGCAATAGCGGAACGACAGGAATCGGAGAAAAATAAGCGCACAGGCCGAAGGTCCGTTGTGCGCGTGGGAGAAACGTGTTACCGGATTTGAATCGTGAAAGGCAGCATGCGGATCATGCCGCCGCGCATCCACACACGAAGGCTGGCATCGTGCCAGGCTGCACGAACCGGGGCCAGCCCCAAACCTGAGAGCAGAGCGTCGGCCTCGGCATCGCTGCCTGAGCTGAAGAGGAGGTCGAACAGGCTCCTCTTCGCCGGATACAGCACCAGGTTGACCTTGCCCGACGCCGGAATTCCGGCCTTCGCCTTGATGACTTCGACGGCCCGGTCGAGGCCGCCGAGCTCGTCCACCAGGCCGTTCGCCTTGGCCTGATCACCCAGCCAGACGCGTCCCTGCGCGATAAGTTCGATGGCCGAAACCGGCTTGCGCCGCGCCGCCGCCACCTTGCCGACGAAATCCGCGTAATCGATGTCGATGCCTTCGCGCAGTTTGGCGCGTTCGGGGTCGGTAAGAGAAGCGTAGTCGGATTCGATCAGAGCGTTGCGGCCGCGGCTGATGAAATCCTTGGTGATCCCCAGCTTGTCGTAGAGCCCATGCAGATTGGGCTTGCCGAAAACGACGCCGATGGAGCCGGTGACGGTGCCCGGATAGGCAATGATCGTGTCGCCGGACATCACCATGTAATAACCGCCCGAGGCTGCGTCGTCCGACATCGAGATCACCACCGGCTTCTTCCTGTGGAGCTCATTCATGGCGCGCCACATGTCGTCGGAGGCGGAAACTTCGCCGCCTGGCGAATCGATGCGCACGATCACGCCTTTGATGGTGCGATCATTCGCGACGCGATTGACCATTTTGTCGAAGGCCTCCGATTCGAGGCCTGTGCCGGTCGATGAGTCCGGATCGCCGCGGGTAATGCTGCCTTCGCCCACCACAAAAGCGATCTTGTCGGCCGTTGCCACGGATGGGTCCGCGACGTTGGCGTAGTCGTGCTCGCTGATTTTTTTGATTTCGGACTCATGCAGGGCTGTCTTGAGCTCGCCCATCACCTGATCCTCATAGCGGAGCTCGTCCACGAGTCCCTTCGCCAGTGCCTGGCCGGAGAGGAACGGCCCGTCGTCGATCACGGCGCGGATGCTGTCTTCGCTCTTATTGCGGCCCTTCGCGATGGTGCGGACCAGATCGGCGTAGTACTCGTCGGCGAGGCTCGACATCACTTCATGCGTTTCGGGGCTCATCGACGAGCGGGTGAACTGATCGCCGTAGTCCTTGTATTTGCCGGCGTGTTCGATATCCACTTTGACACCGAGCTTGTCGAGCGTGTTCTTGTAATACATGAGCTCGAGCCCGATGCCTTTGAGGTCGAGCTGATTGGCCGGCTGCATGTAGATCTTCGAACAGGCCGTCGCCATGTAGTAATCGCGCATGTTCGGCGATTGCAGGTATGCGATCAGCGGCTTGCCCGATTTGCGGAACTGTTCGAGATCGCCGCGGATTTCCTGCATCTTGGCCCATCCGACGGTGGCGCCGGAGGGTTCAAACACCACGGCTTTGATGCGGGAATCCGATGCGGCGCGGCGCAGCATGCTCCAAACGTCTTCGACGGTTATCGGTGTGCGGTTCTGAAGGACCGGGAAGACCGAATAATCTATGGAGGGAGCTTCGGGGGCGTCTCCATCGAGACGAAGGATGAGTGTGGAATTATCCGCGACCGCGGGCGGCTTCGACCGCAGCGACGCAATGGCGAAGCCCGCGATCACGACGATCAGGACGGTTACAACGAATCCAGTGACAACGCCCAGCAGAAACTTGCCCATGGTCCGAACTTAGCATTTCCGATAGCGGGCCAGCCTGTGCGCTATGAGCCCGTGGTAAAAAAACGCTCCTTCGCAGTCGCGGCTCTGTAACGAATTGCATCTGGACCGCGCGTGCAGGCTGCGATCTATGCAGCGGGGGGATCGGTCATTTTCCTAACAGTGATTTAACTTTCGTTTTGACTTTCGCCTCGAGACGTGCAACCAGGCTCATTTGGTGCGTCGATGGCTGGGGCGAACCGGCATCGATAAGACTCTGCGGCGCGACTTCCTGCTCAGAAGTTGTCTTGCAGGGTGCTGCCCCGGCAAGGCGGACGGAGGTGTCGAGCAGCCGGAACTGCTTTGTGACGCGCGAGCCGTCGGGCTGCTCCAGGCAGACCGAGAACTCGCCTTGTTTCGCGATCACGGGGAAATAGCCGCGCTCGCGCCGCTGAATGTACGCGGTCTCGTAGCGGTGGTGCCGAATGCTCCAGGTAAAGACGCGATAGCTGTCGAAATCGTGGTCCTCGCCGAGCCCCTCGGACGTCGTCCAGAGCCAGATGTCTTTCTGTTTGTCGCCGTCGCGGACTTTGCCGATCGAGAAATAGGAAGTGATGCGATGGCCCTCGGCGTATTGCGCGACTTCATCCGGAATCGCCAGGTACAGACCGCTGGTCAGCACCCATCCGCTCTGTCCGCTTTCGGTGCGGATCAGCGTCCAGTCGTTGACCGGGCCGCGCGGGGTTTCGACAGGTTCCTCGGGTTCGCCCCGTTTCGAAAGCTCCTTCCAGTCGGGGGGCGGAGGCGGAACCGGCGGGGCCGGCGGAGGGGGAACTGGCGACTTTTGGGGGTTCCCCGTCGCCTTCTTCTCGATTTTCGGCCGCGGCGGCACCAGCTCGCGTTTTTCCAGCGCCGCGGCGCGCGGCGAGATCCTGTGTGCGATCACATCCACCTTTTCGTGCTCCTTCATCTGCACGAAGCTGGGCGACTGACGCGACGGTTCGGTATGGACGTTGAGCGTGCTGAAGGTGGTAGCGATGCCCTGTGACGGCAGACCGTTGGTTTCGGCGGCGAGCGCCCTGAGGCGATGCATCTGGGCGGAATCGAGCAGCTCGCGATCGCTGGTCCAGCCTTCGGCGCCGGCAGCCGTCCGCACTCTGTACCAGCGCCGGCGCTGCGCGACGATGTCGAGCCGGTCGCCGTGATGAACAGTGGCCACGGTGGGCGATTTCGGCTCGATGTCCCGGTGAAGATTCAGCGTGGCGGGGCCGGCGAAAGCATGGCCGATGGCGGGCGAAGCCCCCGGCTTCGCATTGCAGCCGGCGAGCAGGACGAGAATGCTGGAAAACGCGACGGTGGAAGAAAAACGCGGAAACGGCAACGCGCTGCCCTCTTGTCAGCTTATCGCACTGTGAATTCTCAGGTCTCTTCAGCGGATGTGGCATTGCCGGAGAGGATGGCTTCCACCTTTTTCGACAGATCCGGTGCGGTGAACGGCTTCGCAATCAGCGCCTGGCCCCGCTCAAGCACGTAGCGCTGCACCACCTGCGTGGCATCGTAACCGCTCATGAACAGGACCTTGATGCCGGGCCGGCGCGCGAGAATCCGGTCTGCGATCATCGGGCCGCTCATTCCCGGCGCGACCACATCTGTAAGCAGGAGATCGATCTCAGGGTTGACGTCACAAAGGCGCAGGGCCTGGTCGCCGTTCGCAGCCCGCAAGACCCGGTAGCCCTCCTTCTCGAGCATCACGGAAACAATCCGCAGGATTTCCGGTTCGTCGTCCACTACAAGAATGGTCTGCATGGCCGGCTGACTGCGATTCTACCCTCAACGTCTTCGCCCGTGGTCGGGACTGCGCGCCAGACGCCGTCCCCGCGTCTGTTACTCTATGAGAGCTTTAGTTGCACGCAGGCGTTGTATTGGGAAGCTGGTGAGAATCCAGCACGGCCCCGCCACTGTAAGCGCCGAGGATCCGCTCACATGCCACTGTCCCTCTCAGGGATGGGAAGGCGAGCGGATTCCGATGACGCGTAAGTCAGGAGACCGGCCCGCGTGATTGCGGAAGTATCTTCCGTAACCAATACCGAAGCGGAAAGGTCGGCAGCGCAGGGCTGCCCGATATGAAAACGCGCACACCATATACGCTGGTGGCGGCGCTCGCAGCGTCGTCTCTTGTTCTTTTGTCAGCTCCCGCGGGGCTTCGCGCCGCGGAAATCCAGGGAACCGTTTTTGATCCGTCGATGATGCCTGTCCCGGGCGCGCAGGTAGCCGCTGTCAACGATGTCGGCGTGATCGTGGCGCAGATCACAGACGATCGGGGACACTTCGATTTCAACGTGTCGCCGGTGTTTGAAAATTATCGGCTGCGGGTGACGGCGCCAGGATTCCAGATGGTCACCGTGGCGCCCGGCGCTTCCAATATCGTGCTCCAGCTGGCTCCTGTCACCGACTCGGTGCGCGTAGAAGGATCGGCCATCGACGTTCCGGCGAGCGAGCAGGGCACAAGTGTGAGTATCATTACCAGCGCCGAGATCCGCGAACGGAATGAAGCGCAGCCGTTCGACCTGATGCGCGATCTGCCGGGGATGGTCTTCGCGCAGAATGGCGCGCGCGGGTCGGTGGCTGATCTTTTCGTGCGCGGCGGGTCTTCGAATTACAATCTGGTCGAACTGAATGGCATTCCGATCAACAGCTTTTATTACGGCGGGCTGTTCGATTTCTCGCAGATTCCGTCGGATTTCATTTCAGAGATCGATGTGGCGCGCGGACCGCAGTCGGCGGTGTACGGCTCTTATGCGATCGCGAGCGCGATCAATTTCGTGACACGCTCGCCGGAGAACGGCCCGTCGCTCGATTTTCTTGCCGAGGGCGGGACACACGACGAGAACCGCTTCGCGCTGAGCGGATCGTTTCTGACGCACGGCTGGGGACTGGCCGGCTCGGTGTCGAGCATCCTCACCAACGGCCCGGTGCAGAATTCGGACTACCGCAATCAGAACATCTTTCTGTCGGGCGAACATCGATGGTACACACAAAACCTGTTTGTGTTCGGGAATTTCACTACGAACGATGTCGGCGAGCCCGGACCCTACGGGTCGAATCCGCTGGGTCTGTTTCCGGGCATCGACCTGATCAGCCGCAGCAAGAACAACACGCCCACCACGGGTCTGCATTATCAGAATGATTTCACTTCAGACGCGCGTCTCGACGTGACCGCGGGATTCAGTCTGAACAACAGCTTCTACATCAGCCCGTACGGCGACAGCTTCAACAAGGACATCCGGCCGTACGGCGATGCGCGCGGCACGTTCCATGTGCTGCCGTTCTGGACGCTGGCCGCCGGATTCTCGTTCGCGCGCGAAGAGATGGAAAACACCTTTGTCACCGATACAAACTCGAACATCTTTCCGCTGCGCCGGGATAACGAAGGCATCTATCTCGACAATCACTTCGCGTTTGTAAAGAAGTTTTTCCTCAACGTCGGTGTGCGTGAAGAGTTGTTTCAGACATTCGCGGTTCCCGCTGATGCCGGCAATTCTCCGCCGCGTCCGTTTTTTGCGGCGCAGGATTATTCACGATTAAATCCGCGGATTGCGGGCGCATATCTGATTCAGCCCGGGCTGCGACTGCATGCTTCTTATGCGACCGGGATCCGTCCGCCGGGCGGCGGGGATCTGGCGTTCACCGACAATCCGAATCTGCGGCCGGAGCGCACCGAAAGTTACGACGTCGGCATCGAGCAGCGCTTCCTGCGAAACCAGTTTTCGCTCGATGAGACCTATTTTCACAACAACTATCGCGACCTGATCGTGGGGCTGGGCGGATCGCTCTCTGTGTTGTCGATGTATTCGACCGACAATCTGGCGAAATCCAATGCGGAGGGCGCCGAGGTGAGCGCGAAGTATCGCCCGTTCACGCTGCTGTCTGTGACAGGCAACTACATGTGGCTCGAGACGCGCGTGCTGTCGCTCAACGGCGGCATCGGACTGGTGGAGCAGTATTTCTACCTGGGCCAGCCTCTGCTGCGCGAGCCGAAACAGTCGGGCTCGGCGGTTGTGACCTTCCATTACGGAAAGTTCGACGTGGACCTGAGCGGCTATTTCCGCGGCCGCGATCTCGATGTCGAACCCAACTACGGCGCTTCGGCCGGACTGTTCCGGAGCGGCGGATACGTCAACACCGGAATCAACGTGAACTACCGGCTGCGCAGCAATCTGACGCTGTACGGCAATCTGCGTAACGCTCTGGACCGGCATTACGAGGAGATTTACGGGTACCCGGCGCCGTTCCTGAATGTGGTGGCGGGGGTGAAATGGAGTCTGGCCCGTGCCCGATAAATTCGATGCCCCCCGCATCGCCATTAATCGCGTTTACACAAAGCGCGGTGACAGCGGACAGACCAGCCTCGCCGGCGGGCAGCGCGTGGCGAAAAACGACCTGCGCATCGAGGCCTATGGAACGGTCGATGAGCTCAACAGCTTCATCGGACTGGCGCGGGAATCGGCGCGCGATCTGCCGGAGCTGGACCTGATTCTCAGGCGCGTACAGCATGAGCTGTTCAATCTCGGCTCGATACTTGCGACCCTGCCCGAAGATGTGCATCCGCATCAGGCGCGCATCACGGCGGCCGAGACTGCGCAACTGGAACGCGAAATCGATCGCATGAACGAAGGACTGCCCGCGCTGCGATCGTTCGTTTTGCCCGGCGGTTCGCGGCTCAACGCCGAACTGCACATCTGCCGCACGGTATGCCGGCGGGCGGAGCGCATTTGTGTCGCGCTGGCGGCCGTGGCTGAAGTGGACGAGGCGATTCTCAAATACGTGAACCGGCTCGGCGACGCTCTGTTCGTGTGGAGCCGGTGGGCCAGCCACCAGACGGGTGTGGCGGAGACGCTGTGGGAACCAAACGAGGCGGCGTCTTCTCGGCTACCATAAGGGAGACAAAGTTATGCAGAACGAACAACATTCCCGGCCGCTCACTTTCGGACTCACGCTTCTCAGCGCGTTGGGACGTCTGGTTCCGCACGCGCCGAACGTCACGCCGGTGGGCGGCTCGTGCCTGTTCGCGGGATCGCGCGTCGCGGGATTCTGGGCTTACCTGCTGCCGCTGGCTGTGATGGTGGCGACCGATCCGATCGTGGGACGCGCGGGCGGCGCGCACAGCGGATACAGTCTGGGCTCGCCGCTGATCTACGCGGCGTTCATGATCAACGTGTGGATCGGAAGGCGGATGGTTCGCACCGTGACGCCGATGCGCGTGGGCGCGGCAGCGTTCCTCTGCAGCACGCAGTTTTTTATGCTGACCAATTTCGGTTACTGGATCGAAGGCGTGGCGCTGCACTATCCCGGCGTCACCGCGAATCTGAGCGGGCTGATAACAGCTTATGTTCAGGCGCTGCCTTTCTGGGGCCGCACGCTGGCTGGCGACCTGCTTTATTCCGCCGCGATCTTCGGGCTGTACGAACTGCTCGTCCGCCGGACCGCGACCTCGAAACCCGTAGCGGCCTGACCGGTGCCGCCGCAGCGAATCGTCTCGCTGCTTTCGAGCGCGACGGAAATTGTCGACGCGCTCGGAGCGATCGATCTGCTTGTCGGCCGTTCGCACGAGTGCGATTACCCGCCGTCCGTATTGAGCCTTCCTGTCTGCACGAAACCGCTGATCGACGTCAACGCAGACAGCCGGGCGATCGACCAACAGGTGAAAAACTCGGCGCGCAACGCGCTTTCGATCTATGAGGTGTTCGACGATCTGCTGGAACGCCTGCAGCCGACGCATATCCTGACACAGGTGCAGTGCGATGTCTGCGCCGTCAGTTTGCGCGATGTCGAAAAGTCCGTCGCGTCGCGGCTCGCCAGCGCGCCGCGGATCGTCGCGCTCAATCCGGCTTCGCTCGCGGATATATGGGATGATTTCCGACGCGTGGGAGAAGCCGTCGGCATCGACCCGGAGCCGGTGATCCGTGGGCTGAAGAACCGGATGCAGCCGGTGAACCCGTCCGTGCGTCCTACTGTCGCCTGTATCGAATGGATCGAGCCGCTGATGGCGGCGGGAAACTGGACACCCGAACTCATCGAGCTCGCGGGTGGCATCGACGTTTTCGGGATGCCGGGCATTCACTCTCCATGGATCACATGGGAGCAGCTGCACGAGCAGGATCCCGACGTGATGATCGTGGCGCCGTGCGGATTCGATCTGGCGCGCACGCGCGGGGAAATGCACTGGCTGACGGAACGCGCTGACTTCCCGCGGCTGAAAGCCGTGCGCGGCGGGCACCTGTTCATCGCCGATGGCAACCGTTATTTCAACCGCCCGGGGCCGCGCGTCGCCGAGACGATGCACATGATCGGTCAGATGATCGGAACGATTTCTGGTGCTTGCCGCTCCGAAGCATGGGCCGTATACTCGGATTAGTCTGAATCTATGTCGAGCAGGATCCTGAAGGGCATTGCGGTTGCCGCGGGGACCGGTCTGGCAGTGGGATTCGGCGGCGGACGGAAACGCCGGTCTCTTTCGATGAACAATTTCCCGGACGACCCCACCATCGACCACGCCACACTGACAGCACGGCTCGACCGCATCGAAGACCGGCTTGAAGCAGTCGAGAATGCCAACCGGCGGACGCTTGAGACCGTACTCGAAACCACTCTGGCGCCTTACGTCGGGAAGCTGCGCGCGCAGCTGCTGACGGACATGCAGGAATCGATGAACACGCGGCTCACTGCGTTCGAAGAGTCGATCGACAGCAAGGTCTCGACGCGCATGACTGCAGTGGAGAAGGCTCTGATCGATCAGTCGGCCGTGATCACGGCGCTGAGCCGGCGGGCCGTGGAAGCCGAAGAGAATTTCCAGCGGCTGATCTCGGCAGTGGAACGACTGTTCGAGCAGAAAGGCATCACGCCTGCCGGCCAGCAGGGCGTTTCGCCGGCCGCCTTCGAGCCTTTTGAGAAGCAGCTCAGTGATGCAATGCAGCTTGGACCTGTCGTCGTCCCGGAAGGCTTCCGGCCGCGCATCGTTTCAGAAGAAGAAACGAAGGCGTCGCGGCACCGCCGGCCGCTTTCGAGGTTGTAGGACAGCCTGCGGCCGGCTTTGCTTAAGTAAAGGAACCGGCGGCAAGACCGCCGGCGTTACACGGCTGCTGTGGCAGACGCGCTCGCAGCGGTCAGCTTTTCCAGCGACGAGCGATCCAGTTTCAGTTCCGCTGCGGCGACGAGATCGGCCAGTTGTTTTTCGTTCGTCGCACTCGCGATGGGGGCGAGGATTCCCGGTTGCGCGTTGAGCCATGCGAGTGCCACAGCGGCGGGCGTTGAGCTGTGTTCCCTTGCAACCGCGTCGAGCGCGCCGAGCACGGCGAGTCCGCGGGAGTTCAGGTATTTTTCCACCATGCGGCCGCGGGGTTTACCTCCGAGGTCGGATGCGCCGCGGTATTTGCCGGTAAGGAATCCGCTGGCGAGCGAGAAATACGGAATGACGCCGAGGCTGTACTCGGCGACCACGGGCGCGAGGTCGGATTCGTAGCTGTCGCGCTCGACCAGGTTGTAATGCGGCTGGAGCGTGACGTAGGTGGCGAGCTTGTTCCGTTTGCTCACCTGCATCGCTTCCTTCAGACGCGCGCCGTTGTAGTTCGACGCGCCGATGAAGCGGACTTTGCCCTGCTTCACGAGCTTGTCGAACGCACCGAGCGTTTCTTCGAGCGATGTTTTATCGTCGTCTTTGTGCGCCTGATAGAGATCGATGCGGTCGGTCTGCAGGCGGCGCAGCGAGGCTTCCACCGCCTCCACGATGTACTTCGCCGACAGCCCCTGTTTGCCTTCGCCCATGTCCATGCCGAGCTTGGTGGCGATTACCACCTTGTCGCGCTTGCGGCTGCGGGCGAACCACTTTCCGAGGATCGATTCGGATTCGCCGCCCGCGTGGCCGGGAATCCAGCGCGAATAGACATCTGCGGTGTCGATGAAGTTCAGGCCGGCATCGAAAGCCGCGTCGAGCAGGCGGAAGGATGCGGCTTCATCGACGGTCCATCCGAATACGTTGCCGCCGAGCATGATTACGGGCACATCGAGCGTTGTGTGGGCGAGTCTGCGTTGCTGCATGTTCGTTGTCTCCTCCTGTCGCGCACAACGGACCTTTCGGCCTGTGCGCTAATCGAAGTAGTGCGGTACGAAGCGGCTCAGGTTATCCGTGATCGGACCGTCCGATTCGCGGATGCCGATGCCGGCGGAACCCTGATCCGTTATGTACCAGCTTCCCAGCACAGGGGTCTTGCCGTCAAAGTTTGCGCGCGGAGCAAGGGCCTGGTAAACGTAACCTTCGTCACCATAGGGACCTTCGGTGGAGGATTCCCAGTTCAGAGTGTGCATGGTGATGTTCGCGCCCTCGCGGCCGAACAGCGGCTTCTTCACGTATTCGTACATTGAGCGCTGGCCGTCGAGATGGGCTTCGAGGAGATTGGGGTGTTTGGGGAACATCTCCCAAAGCACGGCCAGCAGAGCTTTGTTGGACCACATCATCTTCCACACGGGCTCAATCCAGACGGACGAAGGCAGCACTTCGAGAAGCGGTCCGGAGAAGTCTTTGAGCAGCCACTCCCATGGATAGAGCGAGAAGATGCTGTCGATGCGGCGTTCGTCGCTATCGCGGAATTCGCGGGCGCGTTCGTTCCAGCCGATCTGTTTGATGAGCAGCGCTTCGGTTGTAATGCCGGCCTGATGGGCGGTGTCGCGCAGATAAGAGACCGTCGTGGTGTCTTCGCCGTTGTCCATCGCGGTGAAGTAAAGGCACCCGCCTTTGATGTAAGGCTTGAGGTCTTTCCACTTGTCGATCAGCTTCTCGTGAATCGAGTTGAACTGATCCTTGTCTTTCATGACGGCTTCCAGCCAGTACCACTGCACGACGGCGGCTTCGAGCAGCGACGTCGGCGTGTTGGCGTTGTACTCGAGCAGCTTCGGCGGACCGCTGCCGTTGTACATCAGATCGAAGCGGCCGTAGACGGAAGGAGGCTCGGCTTCCCACGCGTCGCGGATGGCCCGACGCGCGGCGGGCGGGATGCGGAAGTCGTCGAAGCGGTCGTGATCAATGATGAACTGGCCGGCTGCGAGACAGAGCCGCTGGAGCTCTTCGGTCGCGGCTTCGATCTCGTCAACTTCGCGGGCGCTGAAGCGATAGCAGACCGATTCGTCCCAGTAAGGATGGCCGTCGGGTGTGTGGAACTTCAGACCGAGTTCTTCGACGGCTGACTGCCAGTTGGGGCGCGGCTTGATGGAGAGGCGTTTCATGGCTTCATCCACCGGCTCCGGCGCCACCGTGACCAGCGGCATCGCCCGCGCCACCGAAGACACCGTGCACGGTTCCCGACGACGGGCTGACGTGGCTTCCCACCGGCACATAACCAGAGGAACCGGATGGCGTGAACCACCGGTAGCCATAGGACCCTGCGGGGGCCTGGCTTCCGCAATAGCGATCATCGACGACTACGTTGTTCTGATCGATGCACTGGCGGCGCGAGCAGGCCTCGAGCGCCGCAACGGACGACACCAGCAGGACAAGATTGACAGCTCGCGATCGGGTCACCATCTGTCAACGCGCACAACGGACCTTCGGCCTGTGCGCTTCATTTAGAAGCGATGAGCTTCTTCAGCAGGGCGGCGGTGGATTCGTGGACGTCGCCGGTCGTGTTGTCGAAGCCGAGACCGCCGGCGAGGCCCATGGAGGCGTCGAGCGGCGTGAGGCCCTTCGAATCCTTGTCATTGAGGCGCGCGCCGTGGTCGGCGAGATACTGCACGATCTCGTCCCAGCCTTTCTGCGCTGCGCCGAAGACAGCGCCCTCTTTGCGGCTGTCGAGAGCGTTGATGTCGACCCCCGCTTTGAGCAGCAGGTCGATCGAGTCGATGGCTTCCTTCTGGGTTTTCTTGCGGCCCACACCGTCGGATTCGTTGGTGCCAAGACCGGCGGCGGCCATCACGGGGTTGATGCCGTTGCGCGTGGAGAGCTTCGCGTCCGCGCCATGTTCGAGCAGGAAAGCGATGACGGGGACGTCGCCGGCTTTGGCTGCGCGCAGCAGAGGCGTGGTGCCGGTGGTGAGCATGGTGTCGTCCCCGCGATCCACCTTGCTGCGATAGGGCTGCTGCTTCGTGAGCCGCATGTTGACCTGAGCGCCGTGCGCGACGAGCGACTTGATGAGATCGAAGCTGGAGATTTCGTTGGGAGACTCATCGGGCGACGGCCGGTTCGAGTAAGGCATGGTGTGCGCGTCGACAGCGGCGTAGAGAGCCGCGCGGCCGGTCTTGTCGAAGAGATTCGGGTCGGCGCCTTTTTCGAGGAGGAGCGCGGCGACATCATAGTGGCCGTTGAAGATGGAATTCACCATCGGGGTGATGTCGTCGGGGTCGGCGAGATTGAGATTAGCGCCGTGTTCGGCCAGCACCTTCACGCAGGCGACGCAGTTTTCGCGCGCGGCGAACATCAGCGGTGTGAAACCGCCCGGCGGCAGCCATTTCTCGCGGGGCTCGGCGGTGGTCTGGCGCTCCCAGTGCACGACGGTGGACATTGCGTTGACGTCGGCGCCCGCGGCGATGAGCGCGGCGACCATCCCGGGATGACGCTCGGCAGCCGCCCACATCAGGGCCGTTTCGCCATGCCAGGTTTCGCGTGCATCGACTTTCGCACCATGGGCGATCAGGACCTTCGCGGCATCGACGTTGCCGGTGCGCGCAACGGTCATCAGCGGTGTTTCGCTTTCCGGGCCGGTGGCGTTGGGATCGGCGCCGGCTTTGAGAAGCTTCCCGATGACCGCGGCGTCCCCATCGATGCAGGCCAGCGAGAGCGCCGTGACGCTGTAGCGATTGGCCGCTTTGACGTCCGCGCCGGCGCGGATCAGACGATCGACTTCGGATGATTTGTCGTCGCGGACGGCGCGCATGAGCGGCGTCGTGCCGTCGGGTTCGGGAGCGTTGACGGCTGTCGCCCCGAACGCACTCAGCGCGGCGAAGAACAGCGCGACTGACGCGCGCATTACAGATTCTCCAGCAGGCCTGTGCTGTCGCCGAGCGAGTCCATCGGAATGCCCGCCTTGTTGAGCACCGTGAGCAGCAGGTTCGTCATCGGCGTGTGATCCGGATACTTCAGGTGGCGTCCGCCTTTGAGCTGACCCGCGCCGCCGCCCGCCACCAGAGTGGGCAGCGGGAAGTGATTATGCACGTTGCTGTTCGACATGTTGCTGCCGTAGACGAGGATCGAATTGTCGAGCAGCGAGCCTTCGCCGTCGCGCGTTTTGTTCAGGCGGTCGAAGAAACCAGCCAGCATGTTGGTGTGATACGTCTGAATCTTCACCAGTTTTTCCAGCTTTTCGGGCCGGTTCTGGTGGTGGGAAGTGGCGTGGTGACCGTCCGAGACGCCGACCTGCGGATAGGTGCGATTGCTCTCCTCGCGCGCCACCATGAAGGTGAAGACGCGCGTGATGTCGGCCTGCCACGCGAGCGTGATGAGGTCGTACATGATGTTGAGGTGGTCGTCGTAGGAGTACGGGATACCGACCGGTTCGGCCGGCAGTTCGATATGGGCGGTGGCCTGCGATGAGGCGTTCTGGATGCGGCGTTCGATTTCGCGCACGCTGTCGAGGTAGTCGCTCATGGTGGCGCGATCGTGCGCGCCGAGAGTCTTCGTCAGGCCGTTGGTCTCCTGCAGGACCGCGTCGAGGATGCTGTGGTCTTCGGCGTTCCGGGCGGCGCGTTCAGCGGGCGTGCTGCCGCCGCCGAAGAGGCGCTCGAAAACCTTGCGCGGATTGATCTCCATGGGCATCGGCGTGGTGTGGGTGCGCCAGGAGAGGGTATTCATGTAAATGCAGCCATAGTCACGGTCGCAGGCGCCGAGGAGGCCGGCGTGGTCCTCGGTGGCGAGTTCCATGGACGGCAGGGGGGTGTCCTGACCGAAGTGCCGGGCGGCGATCTGGTCGGCGGTGACACCTGCGTAGGCGTCGACACCCTGGGTGGGCTTGGGACGAACGCCGCTGAGCCAGGTGGTGGGGCTGAGGGAGTGGACGGCGGTAGTGTCGGCGGCGTGATGGCCGAAGCCGCTGGTGATGTTGAGGCGGTCGCGGAACGGTTCGAGCGGCTTGAGGACGGGGGAAAATTCGAAGCCAGTGCCTTCGGCGGAGGGGGTCCATTTGTCCATCACGGCGCCGTGCGGAACATAAACGAAGCCAATTCGGGGACAGGGCTTGGCGGCGGTCTTCGCGAGAGGCGTCTGCGCGGGGAGCATGGAGTCGAGCAGAGGCAAGGCTAGAGAGACCCCCACGCCTCGCAGGAATGTGCGGCGCGCGACATGCTTCTTCGTGATGAACATCGATGAAAACCTCCTTTGAGAAGGCGTGCGTGGGGCCCGAATGTTACGGGGCTCCGACACGCCCTCTATATTACTAGAAACGCGGGTGGTTAGGCCCGGATCCGGTTCGTTTGGCAAAAATTTGCTTTCGGCGGGCGGCTGGTCCGGGGCAGAGGCTCAAGCTGCGGGTCCGGAGTTGACCGCTTTCAGGATAGAGTGTACGCCCGAGGAGGGCGGATCCGGGGGCCGGGGAGGCGTAAGCGGCTGGGAACGCGGCGAACTTTGGTGGAAAAATTTGTGACTCAGTCTGCCGGACTTCTGCCACGGGCTGTTAATTAACGCGCATAACAGCTTCGCCCTTTGCTTTGCTGGTCTTTTCATTGCGGACTCAGTGTGACACAGGTTTTGCGGGATCAGAACCTGCAGGGCCCGCGATTGATGATTTGAGGGGCAATATAGATCTGCTTCGGCTGTGAACACGATGTGCCGGCGACCTGTTCGGGCCGGGAAGCAAGCCTTGCCGGCCGGCGTCCAATGCGGTGATCGGCTCACACAAAACCAAACGCGGATACAATCCGCGTGTCCGAAATTTGCTAGTCTTTGGCGCCGCGTCCGCTTACCAGGACAGGGTGCACCTTGACGTTCTCGCGCACCACGTCTCCCGGACTCACCACCACGTGCTCGCCCTTCTCGATACCGCCGAGAATCTCCAGCCTGTCGCCGTAATCGCGCCCAACAACGACGGTCCGGAAATGCACAACGCCGTCGGCCCCCACGACAGCTACATGCGGCCCGTCTCCGCGCACCACCAAAGCATCGGCGCGAATGATCATGGGCGGCTCAAGGCGCGGCGTCGTAAAATCACCTCCGAATACATGCCCGGCAGAAGAAAACCGTCGTTGTTGACTACCTGAACTTCCGCAAGCAGCGTGCGCGTGGCCGGATCGAGCGCGTTGGCCGTGCGCGTGACGGTACCATTGAACGTCCTGGAAGGAAGATCCGGAATCTTCAGCTGCGCGGGCTGGCCGACCCGAATCGTGGTGGAGTCCGCCTGCGGAACGTTGACGTAAGTACGCAGGCGGTCGGTCTGCGCGATGCGGAACAGCAGCGTTTGGCCATCTTCGACCAGCGCGCCCGTATCGACATTGCGCAGCGTGATCACGCCCGCAAACGGCGCGCGCACTTTGAGGTAGCCCTGCATTTCCGCGACGCGCTCTCAGATTGGCCTCCGCCCCGGCGATATTGTTCTTGGCCATGCTGACGGCTTTTTCGAGCGCGACTGCACGTTGGCTTCGGCGAGCGTCGTATCTGAGCTTTGTAGGTGTCAACGTCCTGCCGCGCCACAGCGCCTTTCGCGATCAGCGCGTTGTACCGATCGTAAGTCAGCCGCGCCATGTCGCGATTGGTTTTGCCCTGCTGCAGATTCGCCTCCGCCTCTTCCAGCGCGGACTTCGCCTGTTCCACATTGGCCTTTGCCTGCTGTACCTGATGATCGAGCTCGGGCGCTTCAATCTCGGCGAGAACCTGGCCTTCCTGCACGCGATCGCCGATATCGACTAGCCGTGCCGGATGTAGCCGCTGGCCCGCGCCAGCACCGGAGCCTCCGTCACCGCCTGAATATTTCCGGGCAGCACCAGCTGGCTCTTTCCGGGCGCCTGTTCGACGATCGCAACATTCACCGGGCGGGAGCGCGGCGGTGTCTTCACTGCGCTTCCTTAGCCAGCGCAGTCTGGCGGGTGATCTGTGGCAGGTATCCAGCCAAAAACGCACCGGCGAGGATGACAACGGCGACGATTGCCAGCGCCCACAGGGTTGCCGCCGAGGGGCGGCCTGCCTTGCGCCGGCCTTCCGTGCTGCTGGGCATGCAGCTGGCGCTTGAGATCCTCGATCTCGGCAAGCAATCGCTCTTCGGTTCTGTCGTTGATTGGCGTCTGCATGAAGGTCTGTTTATTCGTTTCGATTCGGTCCGGGGTGTCTCACGCAGACAAATAAGAGCTCAGGTCTTCGCGCTCTTCTTCTTCCAGTTTATGTCAAAGTCCACGGGCGGCTTTTTCGCAGCAGGCTGTAAACCATCGGCACGACGAACAGAGTCGTGACGGTGGCGAGCATCAGGCCGCCGATGACGGCGCGGCCCAGCGGCGCATTCTGCTCGCCGCCTTCGCCCATGCCGAGCGCCATGGGCAGCATGCCGATGATCATGGCGGTCGCCGTCATCAGCACGGGGCGGATGCGCGTCTGGCCCGCGGCCAGCGCGGCCGCGCGCTCGTCCATGCCTTCCAGCCGCTGGTCGTTGGCGAATACCACCATCAGAATGCTGTTCGCGGTGGCGACGCCGATGCACATGATCGCGCCCATGAGCGACGGCACGCTGAAAGTGGTCTGGGTCACGAACAGCATCCAGAGGATGCCCGCCAGCGCGCCGGGCAGCGCCGTCAGGATGATGAACGGATCCAGCCACGACTGGAAATTCACCGCCATCAGGAAGTAGACCAGCACGATCGCGAAGATCAGGCCGAGGCCCAGCCGGTAGAACGAATTCCTCATGGTGGCGATCTGGCCGCGCAGATCGATCGTCATGCCGCGCGGCAGCTTTTTTCGCGGCGTCGTCCATGATCTTCTCCACCGCGGCGCCGACCGCGCCGAGATCCTGGCGGTCGACATTCGCGTAGACATCGAAAACCGGCTGCACATTGTAGTGGTTGACGATCTGCGGCGCGACGCCGCGCGTCGTGGTCGCCAGGTTGGAGAGGTGCTGCGTGGCGTCGCCGTCTGGCCCCGGGGTTGCCGTATGCGAGCGTGGTCTGGCTGGGCGACGCGCCAACCGAGGCCGATCCCGCCTGGCCGGACGTGGTGGCGAACTGGCCGAGACGCGCGATCGGCGTGCGCATCAGCGCGTCCAGCGAATCCATCTTGCGCTGCGGCGTCTGCGCGCCGATCTGATACTGACGCCGGTGTTCCAGTTGAGCCATTGCGTGGCCGCGATCTGCGCCGCTGCCGCTGAGCGAGATCAGCAGGCTGTTGGCCACATCGCTCTGCGAAAGGCCCACCTGGCCGGCTTTATTGCGATCCACATTGACGCGGATTTCCGGATAATCGACGACCTGATGAACATGCACGTCGGCCGCCCCCGGAATGCGCGCGATCTTCCTCTGCAGATCGCTGCGCGATCGCGTAGCCGGCCTGCGCGATTGCGGCTGCCGATCTGCACGTCGATGGGCGCGGGCAGGCCGAAGTTCAGAATCTGGTTGGTGATATTGGCGGCTTCGAAAAAGAAGTCGACTCCCGGGAAACGCTGCGTTCAAGGCGCTTGCGCAGACGATCGTGATATTCGGCGGTGGTCGCCGTGCTCTTGTCTTTCAGCGAAATGAGAATTTCGCCGTCGCCGGTGCCGATGCGTGGGATTGTCGCCGAACGCCAGATTGAATCCGCCGTTCGGAATGCCGATGTTGTCGATGATGGTGCCGATTTCGCGCGGCGGGATGACCTGCCGGATCTCGTCTTCGATCTGGGCGAAAACCACTTCGGTCTGCTCGATGCGCGTGCCGGCGGGAGCGCGCGCATGCAGGCGCATCTGGCCGGAATCGACGGTGGGGAAGAAATCGCTGCCGATGAAGTGGACTCAGGCCGAGCGATCCGCACGGCGAAAAGCGCGAAATCCGCAGAGCACCGGGCTCGCGGTGGTCGAGCGCCAGATCGAGCAGCGAAACGTAGAAGCTCGCGCATCCGCTCGAACTGGCGGTTGAATGCATAATGCAGCCGCCAGATGAGGCCTTTGCCGCCGGCGGTTTCGCCATGCTCGGCCCAGAATGTAGAGCTTCATTTCCGGCCGCAGCATGTAGTGCACCATGTTCGGGATGAGGGTTCGCGAGAGCAGATAGGACGCCAGCATGGCGAATACCACCGCCAGCGCGAGCGGCGTGAACAGGTACCGCGCCGCGCCGGTCAGCAGCAGCACCGGCACGAATACAACGCAGATGCAGAGCGTGGAAACGAAAGCCGGAGCGGCAATCTGCTGCGCGCCATCGAGCACCGCGCGCACCAGCGGCTTCTTCATCGCCATGTTGCGGTGCGTGTTTTCGATTTCGACCGTGGCGTCGTCGACCAGAATGCCGACCGCCAGCGCCAGCCCGCCCAGCGTCATCACGTTGATGGTCTGCCCGGTCAGACTGAGCACGATCAGCGAAACCAGGATCGAAAGCGGAATCGAGATGCAGACGATGATCGTGCTGCGCCAGCTTCCGATGAAGAGCAGAATCATCAGGCCGGTGAGGCATGCGGCGATGACGGCTTCGCGCAGCACGCCCTGGATGGAGGCGCGCACGAACAGCGACTGATCCGCCAGTTGGCGCAGCTGCAGCTCGGGCGGCGCCTGGGGCAGCACGATCTTCTGCATCGCGTTCTTGATGTCGTTGACGACCTGCAGCGTGGAGGCGCGGCCGTTGCGCATCACCACCATCAGCGCGCCCCGCTGCCCGTCGACGCGCACAATGGAGGTCTGGATCGCCGACGCCGTCGCGGACCTGCGCCACGTCCTTCATGTAGACCGGCGCGCCGTTGACGATCTTGACCGGCATGTCGTTCAGCTCCTCGATCGTGCGCGGGCTGCTGTTGAGCTTGATCTGATAGTCGCGGTCGCCGAATTTGGCGTTGCCGGCAGGCAGAATCAGGTTCTGCAGCTGACATGGCGTTCGACACGTCGGCTGGCCGAAACCTGTTTGGCGTACATCGCGTCGGGATCCAGATCCGCGAGGATGGTGCGGAACTTGCCGCCATAGGGATTCGGTACCGTGGCGCCCTGAACGGTCGCGAGTTGCGTGCGGATAAATGCGTTGCCGTAGTCGAACAGCTGCGATTCGCTCATGGTCGGGCTGCCGAGCCCGAGCTGCAGCACGGGAACGCTCGAAACGTCGTATTTCAGAATGCTGGGCGGAAAGGTGCCCGGCGGATTGCCGCGCAGATTCGACTGCGCATTCGCCACCACCTGCGCCTGCGCGAGTTCAATGCGCGCGTCGGGGTGGAAGTAAACGCGAATGACCGCGACGCCGTTGTAGGACTGGCTCTCGATGTGTTCGATATCGTTAACGCTCGTGGTGAGGCCGCGCTCAAAGCCCGTGACGATGCGGTTCGCCATCTCCTCCGGCGACAGGCCGTTGTACTGGTAAATGATGCTGAGAATCGGAATGTCGATATAAGGGAAAATATCCACCGGCATGGTGACGATGGAAATGCCCCCCAGGATCACGATCAGCAACGCCATGATCACGAAGGTGTAAGGCCGCCGCAGCGCCAGTTTTACGATCCACATGCAGGGGTTAGCTCAAATTGTATCGTCTGGCTGGAAAAGGGGACAGACTGCGGTTACTGTCCACGTTTCGGATACAATCGGCTCATGCGATTCATTCTGGCGGTTCTGACGATATGCGCCGCGAGCCTTGCATTCGCCCAGCCGGAGCCGGTTTACGTGGTCACGCACATCGATCTTCTGCCGACCGGTGTGACGCCGGGTGTTGCCGCGCTGAAGCAGCTGGCGGCGGAAACGACGAAGGAAAAGGACTGCGTCCGCTTTGAGGTGATGCAGCAGGACGGGCGTCCCAACCATTTCACCGTCGTCGGAGTCTGGAAGGATCGCGAGGCGTTTGAGGCGCATGACGCCGCGCCGTATACGAAGGAGTTCCGCGAAAAGCTGATGCCGTTTATCGGCAGCCCGTGGGATGAGCGGCTGCATAAGCTGATTCAATAACGTCAGTGGTTCATTTTCCGTTCGCGTACGTCGGTCCCGGCGCCGGATTCGCCTTCCTCGGTTCGTTCTTCTCGATTCTGCTGTCGCTGCTGGCGGGCATTGCCTCGCTTCTGCTGTGGCCCTTTCGGGCGATATTGCGGATGTTCCGCGGAAGAAGCGTGCGCGCGCGAGTGATCGTGCTGGGAGTTGAAGGTCTTGACCCTGACCGCGCCGAGCAGCTGATGGCGGGATTGCGCAGCGAAGGCTCATACAGAAGACTACGCGCGGCGGCGTCCGACGGATGGGCGCCAGCCGCCTTCTGGAAAATCCTTGCGGAGCACGCGGTGGACAGCACGGTTCTCATGGTTCCCGGGAATTTTCCGGATGACGGATTCAGAGGACGACGGCTTTGGCGCAGCGAGGCCGGCGAGTTAATCAGCCAGCCTCCCTATTACGCGAAGTATCTGGTCCGGCTGCTGGGTCCGTTTTCCGGAATGACGCTGCAGGAGCAGGAGGCTCTGTTCTTCAGTGCTCTCGATCATCAGAAACGCGGGCTGCTGGCGTGCGTCTTCGAAGTGCCGGATGGAGATCAGGCGGATCGCCTCGTCGGGAGGCTGCTCCGGTGCATCGATCGCAACACCACGGTGTTCATTATTTGCGGCAGGAGTGCTGTCTTTTCGAACCGCGAGCTGAACGCGGACGCCCCGGCGATGGAGGACATGGCGCCAACCGTCCTGCGTCTCTTCGGCATTCAGCCGCCGGAGGGGATGGAAGGAAAGCCGGTCATCCGCTTTGCGTGAATTCGTCTGGCCCGTTCTGTTCCTTGCGCTGACCTCGTGCGGACAGCCGCGCGCGCGCGCCAATGGCAAGCAGGTGATCGTGATCGGTGTGGATGGCATGGACCCGGGCTTCGTCGAGCGGCACTGGGCTGACCTGCCGAATCTCGCGGGCCTGCGTGATCGCGGCAGCTTTTCGCGTCTGGAGACCACGACGCCGCCGCAGAGCCCGCCGGCGTGGTCGACATTCATCACCGGCCTCGATCCGGCGGAGCATGGAGTCTTCGATTTTGTGGAACGGGACCCGGCGACACAGCGCATTTTTCTTTCGATGGCGGAGACCATTCCTCCGCGCTTTCACCTGCCCATCGGCCCATACGATCTGCCGCTCTCGCGGTCGCGCGTAATGTCGCTGCGGAAAGGAAAAGCCTTCTGGCAGACGCTCGAAGAACACGGGATTCCGGCGACGATCATCCGCATGCCGGTTAACTATCCGCCGGTCAAGTCCGGTGAAGCGCTGGCGGGCATGGGGACGCCGGATCTTCAGGGCACGGAAGGAACGTTCAGCTATTACACAGATGATACGGGCGACGCGCCGCGTTCGGTCAGCGGCGGGGCAATTTATCGTGCACAGGTGACGGATGGGCGGGCTGTGCTGCACATCGAAGGACCATCCAATTCGCTGCGCCGCGACCGTCGCGCAGCGTCCGCCGATTTGATTGTCGATGTCGACCCGGCTCAGCCGTTCGCCCGCCTCACCGTCGGCGATGCGGTGGCAATTGTGCGCGAGGGCGAATGGTCGGGATGGCTGCCGGTTGATTTTCCGCTCGTGCCGCATCTGATTTCAGCTCACGGAATGGTGCGCGTATTCGCGAAGCAGCTGCATCCGCGCTTCGAGATCTATGTGTCGCCGGTGAATGTCGACCCCGAGTCGCCGGATCTTCCGATTTCGGAACCGGCGAACTTCAGCCGCGACATCGCCGATCGCATCGGACGCTTCTACACACTTGGAATTCCCGAAGACACTTCGGCGATGCGGCAGGGTGTGTTCGATCTGGCGCAGTTTCTCGGGCAGAGCCAGCTGGTGCTCGACGACGAGCGGAGGCTTCTCAACGACTCGCTCGAACACTTTCGCGATGGTCTGCTCTTCTTCTACTTTTCGTCGGTAGATCAGAATTCGCACATGCTCTGGGGGCAGCATGACGACGAACTGCTGAAGGTTTACCGCGCCGTCGATGCCTCTATCGGTGAAGTGATGCGCCGCAAGCCGTCGGCGGAAGTGATGGTGATGTCCGACCACGGCTTCACTTCTTTCGATCGGGCGTTCGACCCGAACCACTGGCTTCGGGAAGAAGGACTGGCGGCGAAAGCTCACGCCCTGGGTCTGAATGCGCTCTACATCAACGCGGCGGGCGCGGAACGGCGGGCACTGATCGAACGAATTCGCGGGGGGCTGCTCGCCCTGCGCGACCCGGCGAACGGCCGGGCGCCGATTGAGACGGTCGTCGAAACTGAAGTCACGGGACCCAACGCGCGATACGCTCCCGACCTGATCGTCGGCTATGCGCCGGGCTATCGGGTGTCGTGGCAGAGCGCGAACGGCGGCACCGGCGATGCCACATTCTCCGACAATACAGACGCCTGGATCGCCGACCACTGCATTAACGCCGCCGATGTGCCCGGCGTTCTGTTCACGACGCGGAAGATTCATCCGGTCCATCCGCGGCTCAAGGATCTGCCTGTTTCGATGCTGGCGTTGTTCGGCGTCGCAGCGGAACCTGGAATGAACGGACATTCGGTCTACCCATGATCTGGACACTCATCCCCGTCAGCGCGATTTACGGAATGGTCGCGGCGCTGGTGCTGCGGCGATTCTCCGACCGCGCCGCCGTGCGCGCCTCGATGAACCGCATGATCGCGCATGTCATGGAGTTCCGGCTGTTCCTCGATACGCCGTCACTCGTGCTGCGCGGGCAGCGCGACCTCCTGCTGGAAAACCTGCGCCTGCTGCGCCTGATTCTGCTGCCGTCGATCATGCTCGCGGCGGTGTTCCTCGCTCTCTATCCGCAATTCGACGCGCTGTATGGTCATTCGCCCCTCAAGCCAGGTGAGCCTTCGGTCGTCAGCGTACGAATCGACGGGAATGCCACGCTGGAGGCCCCGCCTGGAATCAACATCGAGACGCCGCCGGTTCATTCGCTCCACGATCATCAGGTCAGCTGGCGCGTGCGGCCCATGGGGACGACTGCGGGCGACCTCAGGATCAGGCAGGGCGATCGCGTATTGACGAAGCGGATTGTCACGGGCGAAGGCTTCATTGGCGGATACAGCAGCCGCACGATCGACATCCGCTATCCGCGCCGATCGGTTTGGGGCGCACACTGGCTGGTGTGGTTTTTTCTGATCTCCGGTGCAGCTACTCTAGCCTATAGATAGTGATTGCGTTCGTGCTGGCCTGTCACCCGCCAATTCGGAACTCCCGGGCACACAGGCTAAAGCTTGTCCCTGGAGTTTCTACATATCGCTGCCATTTCGGACGCGCGGATTGTATCCGCGTCTTCGTTTTAGAGCGGCGAATTAGCGGAAACGCTCGAATGCGGCCACTGATCGGGACTCGCGCACAAACCGGCTTTTACTGGATTGTTCTCGATATAGCGTTGTACGCGGATTGCATAATCGCGGTCGCGGATGCAACGATCGAAGTAGTCTTTGCTCCGGAATGGGCCGTCCCGGCCGGGCACCCGGTTCGCTTCCCGCGCGCTGAACCGTTTGATGCTGCCCACAATGCGTGTGACGGGTACATTGGGGTACAACAGGGCATGAACATGGTTGGGCATGACAACCCAGCTGCCCAGTTCGAAGGCGTTCGATTCCTCTCCCCGCCGCAGGGCCGCCATCAGGAGAGTAGCTATTTCGGGCCGTCGCAGCCAGACGGGTCCGGTTGCATGCGCGTCGAGCAATCGATCGAAGGCGACAAACTTTGGGCCGTCGCAGGTGTACACGTCGGTGTTCAACACGGTGGGAAGGGAGCCCGCAAGTCGCCACGTCAGGAAGCAAGCTTTGCCGGCCAAGGTCCAAAGTGGTAATCGGCCCAGACATGGAAGGTGGCCGGAAACAGGCAGATTTCTCCACAACAGAACCAAACGCGGATACAATCCGCGTGTCCGAAATGGCAGCGAAATGTGGAAACTCCAGACAAAGGCTCTAGCCTGTGCAGTTACGATGTTTGTCTCGGCGGCCGCGGCCCAGACCCCGGTCATTCTCATTTCAGTTAACACCCTGCGCGCCGACCATCTCGGAGCTTACGGATATCGTGTTGCGACTCCGAATATCGACGGGTTCGCGAAACAGGGCACCTTATTCAGCGCGGTGAGTTCGCAGGTTCCTCTGACGCTGCCATCGCACACGTCGCTCTTCACGTCGACGTATCCGTTTCAGAACGGCATCGAGGAGAACGGCCAGATCGTTCCGCCGACCGCCGTGACTCTGGCGTCCGTTCTGCAATCGCACGGTTACACGACTGGCGCATTTATCGGAAGCTTTCTGCTGGCGAAGAGCGCGGGACTGGATCGCGGATTCGACGAATACGACAGCCCTTTCGGAGCACCTGCGGCCGCAGCCGAAAGCCCCTATTCAGCACGCGTGCGGCGTGACGGCGCTCTCGTGCTGCGCGGCGCAACGCAGTGGCTCTCCGCACGGAAGGGACAGCCCGTATTCGTTTTCATTCACCTTTTCGATCTGCACGCGCCGTATCGAACGGGGCAGACGCCCGGGTCGGCATTGCCGGAAAAAGCCGGTTACGATGCGGAGATCGGTTATGTGGATCAGCTTCTCGGCCGGTTCCGGCAGACACTGGTGCAGAACGGCTTCTGGCAGCGCTCGCTGGTTGTGCTGGTGTCGGATCACGGCGAAAGCCTTGGCGATCACGGCGAGACCAGTCACGGGTATTTCGCTTACGAAAGCACGCTGCATGTGCCATTGATCGTGCATTGGCCCGACACGGCGCCGGCGTATCCGGCGCGCGTGGCGCAGCCGGCCGGACTCGTCAACGTCGCGCCGACGATTCTCGATTTTCTGCATATACCGGCCCCGGCGTCGTTCGCGGGCACAAGCCTGATGAAGTTCGATGACGCTCCCGCGCATCCGGTTTTCAGCGAGAGTGTGTATACGCGTGACGAGTTCGGATGGGCGCCCCTGCGCACTCTGCGGATCGGCCGGTTCAAATTCATTGAAGCGCCGCGGGCGGAGATGTACGATCTCGCGAAGGACCCGCGCGAACTGGTGAATATCGTGCGGGCCAACGCCGCCGAAGTCACCACTCTGCGCGCGGAACTGACAAAGCTCCTCGCGCGCTATCAGCCGCACCAACTGCAACCCAAGTCCGACACGTCCGCCACCACGCGCAGTGCTCTGCAATCGCTGGGCTATCTGGCGGGGCCCCCTCGCAACACTACTTCCACCGGAGGCGCCGATCCCAAAGATCACATCGCGGAATACCAGCTGTTTGAAAAATCGCTCGATGCGTTTTACGCGCACCAGCTGGAGGCGGCGATCGCGGGTTTTCGGCGCGTGCTGGCGATGAATCCCTCGATGACAGCCGCGAAGGAAGCGCTCGCCGAAGCGCAGAGGCTGGCGAAATAGTCAGACTCGGGCTGCCCGCTGCAGCTCGGCGGCATGTTGCAGGGCTTCGGGCGTGAGATTCTTCCCGCTCAGCATGCGACCGATTTCTTCGGTGCTGGCGCCGACGGTCAGCTCTTCGATCTCCGCCACCGTGCGGCCGGCGCGTTCGAATTTTTCGACGCGGTAGTGATGATCGGCGAAGCACGCGATCTGCGGCAGATGCGTCACACACAGCACCTGGTTCTCTTCAGCCAGCGCCTTGAGACGGCGCGCCACGCCATCCGCGGCCCGGCCCCCGATACCGGCGTCGATTTCGTCGAACACCAGGGTGCGCGGCGTGGACGTGGCACGCTGCGCTCCCACCAGACAGGTTTTCAGCGCCAGGGCGATGCGCGACAATTCCCCGCCCGAGGCCACACGCTCCAGCGGCCGCGGCTCTTCGCCCGCATTCGGCGATACCAGAAATGCGACGCGGTCCGCTCCCGCTTCCGACCACGGCGCCGGCTCAACCGGAATCCGGACCACGGTGCGCTCCATGGCCAGCGGCTTCAGTTCTTCCTCGACGCGCCTGGCCAGTTTCGCCGCGGCGTTTTTCCGCAGAGCCGTCAGGTCCGCGGCTGCTTTCTCATATTCGTGCGCCAGCTTCACCTGCCCGACGCGCAGACTTTCGAGCCGTTCCCCCGCGGTCTCAACCTCCGCGATCTTCCGCGCCACGTCTTCGAGAAACGCCAGAATCTCATCCACCGATGCGCCATACTTGCGCTTCAGCTTGTCGAGCACAGCGAGCCGGGACTCAATCTCTTCGAGCCGCGCCGGATTCGCCTCGACACGTCCGAGATAATCGCGCAGCGAATCCGAAACGTCCTGCAGCGCAATCAAGGCAGGGTCAAGCGCCTGTCGCATGGCGGACATGTGCTCATCGAATCGCGCCAGATCGTCCAGCTTCTTTGCCACGTTCTTCACCACCGACAGCGCGGACTCCGGCGATTCATACAGCGCATCGAACGCAGCCCCTGCCGTCTCCAGCAATCGCCCGGCGTTCTGCTGCACGCGACGCTCGGTCGCAAGTTCCGCGTCCTCACCGGAGCGCAGTTCCGCCCCCTCGATCTCTTTTTTCTGGAACTGCCAGAGATCGACCATGCGGAGCTTTTCCTGATCGGCGCTCTCCAGCGCGGCAACCTCGCCCGAAACGCGCTTCCACGCAGCGTACAGCTCGCTCACCCCGGCGCGCTTCTCGCCGGCCTTCGCGAAGGCGTCGAGCATCGACAACTGCGCGCCGGCTTCGAATAACAGCTGCTGATCGTGCTGTCCGTGGATGTCCCCGAGGTGGGATGCGAGTTCTTTCAGCAGCGAGACGGACGCCGGACGATGATTCACATAGACGCGGCTCTTTCCGTTCGCCTGGATTTCGCGATCCAGCACGAGCTCGCCGTCTTCCGTCTCAAACCCCGCCCGCTCCAGCACCTCGCCCGCTGCCGGGCCGATTTCGAATACGCCCGAAACGCGCGCCCGCTCTTCGCCGGAACGAATCATGTCGGAGGAAGCGCGCCCGCCGAGCAGCAGTCCAAGCGCATCCACTACGATTGATTTCCCGCTCCCCGTCTCTCCAGTCAGAAGGTTCAGCCCTGGATGAAACCGTACGCGCAGCCGGTCGACTACCGCGTAGTCCTCCACCACCAGTTCCTGCAGCACTCGAATCCGATTATAGACACTGCGGAAAAAGGCCAGATCACAGACTAAAGTCTGTGCCACGTCGGGCAGAGGCCATGTGCACGGGCTTAAGCCTGTGAGGGCCTTTTTCCGCAGCCTCTGCAGACCGGGAAAAAACCGGCACCCGACTTATGTCCGAAGTGAAGCTCCTTTCATGTCAGAGGTGAGCCCTTTTCTCGTTTAGCTGCGTCTTTGTGATTGAAAGAAACGTAACGGGTTTATCCGGTTCACATGTTAGATTTGGTTAGGGGAGAAACGTTGCCGGTTCCGGCTCTTGTTCTGCAACAGAATGACATTTGGACTCTCATCAGCCAGGGAACGAACCTTACCTACAGTGTTGTCGGAATCCTTCTTCTGGCATCGATCTATTCCTGGACGGTAATTTTTTCAAAGATGTCGTCGTTCGGATCGGCGCGCAAAAGCGATCGACGCTTCATGCGCGCGTTCCGCAAAGCAAAGGGGCTTGACGCGGTGCTGGCTGCGACGGAACAGTTTCGCCCGTCGCCGCTGGTGGCGGTCTTCGACCGGGGTTACGAAGAAGTCAGCCGCCAGGTAAAATCGCGCGGCAACATGGGAAACCGCGAAGCCATCACGCGCAGTCTGCAGCTGGGTGTGAACGAGCAGATGGCGCAGCTGGAACAACGCGTCAACTGGCTTGCAACCATCGCTTCGGTGTCGCCGTTTGTAGGATTGTTGGGCACGGTTCTCGGCATCATTCGCGCATTTAACAACCTCGGCACGGCGGGAAGCACGAGCCTGAAGGCCGTAGGGCCCGGCATCGCGGACGCGCTGATCGCCACTGCCGTGGGATTGTTCGCGGCGATTCCGGCGGCTGTCGCGTACAACCAGTTCGGCCATGTGCTCAAAGAAATGGGCGACCGTATGGACGACTTCACGCTCGAATTCCTGAATCTGATCGAGCGGAGCTTTGGAGACTGAAGAGTGGCTATCAGCCTAAACGCGGCAGGGAATCGCGGACGCCGCTCGCGCGGTCCGGCTGCCCTTTCTGAGATCAACGTCACGCCATTCGTCGACGTCGCGCTGGTGCTGCTGATTATCTTCATGATCACGGCGCAGGTCATGGAGTACGGCATCGACATTGACGTTCCGAAAACCAAAACCGTCTCGTCCACGACCTTAAAGGACAACCCGGCGGTGGTTCAGATCGACAAGACCGGAAACACTTACCTCGGCAAGGAGCCTGTCAACATCCACCGCATGGTGGACGAAATTCACGCCAAATATCCAGGCCAGACCGCGGTCTACGTTCGCGCCGACGGCCAGACGCCATTCGATCCCATCGCAACCGTGCTGAGCGAACTCGGCCAGGCCAAACTGCAGGTCAAGATTATGACGCAGCCCGACGACCGGGTCACCAGGAAACGCTGACGGATGAGCAGCAGCTACTATGCAGGCGCGCACGACCCGATGGGGAAATCCTTCACGGGATCTCTGATCGCCCATGGCGTCGTGATCGCGCTCGTGACGACAACGGGGTTGTTCAAGCTGTCGCACACCCATTTCGGAGAACCGACGCCCAGCAGCGGGTCGGTGGGCGTTGACATCGTCAAGACGATTCCGATCCCGCGCCGAAAGGGGCCAACAAATCCGCTGGCGAACGACTCGACTTCGGTAGTGCCGCAGCAGCCCGCGCCAGTGAGGTATCAGAAGCAGGTCAAACCGGAGCCGGAGAAGGCCATCGAGATTCCCGACAAGACGCCGAAGCCGAAGAAGCTTTCGCCCCAGAAACAGGTGCGTGATGTCTACAAGCCGCCCGAGCCCTACAAGAGCAATCAGGTCTTTTCCAACACACCGCAAGCGGCAAATTCACCCATGTTCGGCATGAAGGGGGCGGGAGGGATCGACCTTGGCCCGGCCTCGGTCTTCGGTGACCGGTACGCCGCGTACGCCAACCTGGTGCGTGACCGGCTGGCAGAGCACTGGAATCAAGCCAACCTTCATCCTTCGCCGGGGCAGATATGTAAGGTTTCGTTCACTATTACGCGGAACGGTTCGGTAACGAACGTGCAGATCAGCCAACCAAGTGGGGATTACCTATTGAACACGTCGGCACAGAGGGCGGTTCTCGATTCCAATCCCATGCCTTCTCTGCCGCCGGATTTTCCACGCAACGAAGCAACAGTGGAGTTCAGCTTCCACGTGAACCAATGATGCGGATTACACCTCTCCAATCACTCTGCGTACTTTTTCTGGCGGCAGGTGCTGTAACACTGGCGCAGGACATCACCGGGGTCCTCAGCGGCAATGGCGCCAAACCCGCGCTGGCGGTCATCGAGTTTCGCGGTTCCGGTTCGCAGCAGTTCATGTCCGCGTTCAATTCGACATTGTTCGGCGATCTGCAGAACTCCGGCCTCTTCGATCTCAGACCCAAGGGGATGTTTCCGCTGCAGAACCCGCAGCGTCCGGAAGACCTGCGGTCGTCGGATGGCGGCCAGGGCCTGGCACTGGTGGACTGGTCCGGCGCTCCGGTCAACGCTTCTCATCTGGTCTTCGGCTACACCGCCGCGCAGAACGGCGCGCTTGTGCTGTATGGCTATGTGGACGATGCACGGATTGCGAATCCGCAGTCGGCCCAGTTGCTGGCGTCGCGCTATGCAGGATCGCTGGATGAAGCGGGCGCAATACACGTGGCGCATGAGTTCGCAAACGACATCATCCAGAAATTCGGCGGCGGCGCTTCTCTGCTTGGCAGCCGGATTTACTTCGTTTCCAAACGAACGGGAAGCGACGAGATCTGGGCCATGGACTGGGATGGCAGCAACCAGACGCAGCTGACGCACCTGAGGTCGCTGTCGGCGTTTCCCGCCGTTTCGCCGGATGGATCCCGCGTGGCGTTCACAACATGGGCGAAAGGCACGCCGCGCATTATGATGATTGATTCGATGTCGGGCCGCGCGCTCCCGTTCTACAATCAGGAGGCTTCGATGAATGCCAACGTCAGCTTCACGCCCGACGGAAAGCAGATCTACTACGCCTCAACCGCGGGAGGCATTGCGCAGATCTTCGCGGCGGGTGTCAACGGGCAGGGGTTCCGCCGTGTGTCGCACCGCGACGCGGTGGAGTCCGAACCGGAAGTCAATCCGAAGAATCCGAATCTGCTGCTGTTTTCGAGCGGTCCGGGAAGCGAGCAGATTTATCAGATGACCGCCGACGGGCTGGGCGTTTCGCGCGTCACGAACGGCGAGGGCGAAGCCTCGAATCCCTCGTGGAATCCGGACGGCCAGTTCTTCGCATTTGCATGGACCAGCGGGATCGCGAAAGGCGACTTTAACATCTTCGTCATGAATTTCGGTTCCCGTCAGTATACTCAGCTGACGCACGGCCAGGGACGAAATGAAAACCCAAGCTGGGCGCCCGACGGACGCCATCTTGTGTTTGCGTCGACGCGCAGCGGCAAATCGCAGATTTATACAATGCTGGCTGACGGCAGCCAGGTGAAGCAGCTGACCACGCAGGGCGATAACAGAACGCCCGTCTGGGGTGTTAAATAATTGCGCCAGGTAATTATGACCAAATTCTCCTTCCGACTCTCGCTCGTTCTCGCAGTGGTTATGATTCTGATCGCATCGGCGTGCAGTAAGAAGACGCCAATCCCACCGCCGCCTCCACCATCCGTCAGCGGCGGAGCAACCGGAGGCGGGAACACCGGTACGGGCCGTCCGGTCATCGCCGAATTCACCGTGGAGCCGTCGTCGATCGAGCGCGGCCAGTCCGCCGTGCTGCGCTGGAACGTGACGGGCGCGAACAACGTGGCGATCGACCACGGTATCGGCACGGTAGCGGCCGACGGCACGCAGCGCATCACGCCGAACGACACCATCACATACAATCTGACTGCGACCGGACCCGCCGGTGAGTCGATGGCGGCGGCGACCGTCACTGTGACCGGTCCGGCTGCCCCGGCGAACCTGACGGGCCGCAATACGGGTCGTGACACGCGCACGCTCGAGGTTCGCATCCAGAACGATCTGCGCGATGCTCTGTTCGACTACGACTCGAACAACATTCGCGACGACGCGCGCGCCGCGCTTACGTCCGACTCCGATGCGCTGAAGCGTATCTTCATGGACTTCCCGACTGCGGTTGTCAATGTGGAAGGCCACTGCGACGAGCGCGGGTCGGCCGAATACAATCTCGGCCTTGGCGACCGCCGCGCCAGTGCCGCGCGCGATTATCTGGTCCAGCTGGGCGTGCCGGCGGCTCGGCTGAAAACCATCAGCTACGGCAAGGAGCGGCCGGTGTGTACGGAATCGGACGAAGCCTGCTGGCAGCGAAACCGGCGCGCACACTTCTCCGTGGGGCAGTAAAGGGTTGAAGCGGGCTGCATCCTGCGAAATTTCAGTAACTTGAGGAATGGCGGATTCGAAGTAGAGTAAAACTATGAAGCGTTACATCAGTGCAATTGCTCTCTCTGTTTTGCTGACTCCGGGGGCCGGTTTTGCCGCGAGCAAGGAGCAGCAGGAAATGCAGCGCGACATTGCCCAGCTGCAGGATCAGGTGCAGAGGCTGCAGAGCAGCTTCGATCAGCAAATCGCCGCGATCCGGACGCTGGTCGAACAGGCTCTGGACGCGGGGAACAAGGCCAACACGAGCGTCAGCGTACTGTCCACCAGCGTCTCGCAGACGCTCGACCGCGAGCTGAAGGATTCGCTGCGGCCGGTCGCCGGGCTTACGGCTAAAGTTGACAATGCGAACAATGATCTATCCGATGTGAAAGCCGCCATGGGTGAGATTACCTCACAGATGAACAAGCTGCAGCAGCAGCTCTCGGACATTAACAACGCGATTAAAGTGATGCAGGCGCCGGCGGCCGCGCCTCCGCCGCCAGTGGGTGGCGATGCTGCCGCCGGAGGGGTGGCGCGAGGGGGAGTTCCGCCCTCGGCGAGGCAGGTTTACGATAACGCCAGAGCTGATTACTCGAGCGGCAAGGCGGATATCGCGGCCAGCGAGTTCGCCGATTTTGTACGTATGTATCCGGACGACCCAAACGCGCCCGAAGCGCAGTTCACTATTGGCGAGGTGCACCTCAGCGAGCAGAAGTACGATCAGGCAGTGATGGACTTCGACGCGATACTGGAGCGGTTCCCGGAGAACGCCAAGACGCCGGAAGCTTATTTCATGAAAGGCAAGGCGCTCAAGGCGAACGGACAGCGTGACGAGGCGGCGAAGGTTTGGCGCACGCTGATCCGGAAGTATCCGCATTCAGACAGCGCAGACCTGGCAACTGAACAACTGAGGGCGATGGGTCTTAAGCCGACTGCGGCCCCGGGGCGCAGAAAGTAACCCCAGCGGTACACGCGACGCCAGGAGCTGCGTTTTCCCGGCGAATGACGAACGCGACTGGCGTCGCGTGTACCACACTAAATACGGCTGGCCATCGCGGCTCCGGCCCAGCAGGCCAGCAGGCCCAGGCCCACGCTCGAGAAGGCGTAGAAGAACGCAATTGGCGGTGCAGAGCGGCCGAGTGCGAGAACGTCCCACTCGAAGGTGGAGAACGTGGTGTAACCGCCGAGAAAACCGGTCACC
Organism: Terriglobia bacterium; assembly: GCA_963832905.1. Classification (GTDB taxonomy): domain Bacteria; phylum Acidobacteriota; class Terriglobia; order Bryobacterales; family Bryobacteraceae; genus BOG-234. Next base: position 533,954 of record CAWHVO010000006.1, read on the forward strand.
AAAAGCGGGCGGAGATTCGGATGGAGAAGATCTTCACGATCGAGGAGCACGAGCAGCAGGCCGATGATAAACGAACCCGTAACATTGATGAGAAATGTCGCGAGCGGGAAACGGCCGTCGTAGTGTTCGTTGACGCCGAGCGTGGCGAGATAACGCGTAAGCGATCCCATGCCGCCGCCCGCGAGTACGAGAAGACACCGAATCAGCAATGATCGATTTTAGCGCGCGAACTGCTAAACTTCGGCTTGGCGGCTGTTGATGACACCAGGCGAAGTGTGGAGGCGCGAAGATGTGCGTCGTATTGCAGATATCACGGAACGCCAGCTGCGGTCGTGGGAGAAGCAGGGTCTGGTTGAATCGCATGAACAGTTCGGATTCTCCGATCTGCTCGCCCTGAAGACGCTGAAGACGCTGCGCGAGCAGCGAATTTCGCCGAAACAGATCCAGCGCGCCATCACATCGCTGAAGTCGGGCCTCGACGGCGTGGAACACCCTCTGGCGCAGCTGCGCATCACCGTGGAGGGTCGGAAGATAACCGTGCGGGTTGCGGGCAGCATGATGGAGCCGATCAGCGGACAGCTGCTGCTCGATTTCGACGCGGCAAAGCAGATCGAGAAGCTCAAGGCGTTCCCGGTGCCGATGGTGGCGGAAGCGGAGAGCAACGCGAAGGAGCGGCTGGCGGAGGACTGGTTTCAGCGCGGGCTTGCGCTGGAGGAGACAGGGGCGCAGGTCGAGGAGGCTGAGGCGGCTTACCGGAAAGCAATCGAGGCGAATCCCAACGCCTCGGGGGCGCTGGTGAATCTCGGCACCATCGCGTTCCGCATGCGCAGGATGAACGAGGCGGCCCAGTATTACACGCGCGCCACCCTGGCCGATCCGCAGTATCCTCTGGCGCATTTCAATCTGGCGAATCTGTACGACGAGCAGGGCAATTTCGAACTCGCGCGGAAGCACTATCTGGAAGCCATCCGCCTGAGCCCGCGTTATGCGGATGCCTTCTTCAACCTTGCCCTGCTGTGCGAGCGCAACGGCGAAGTGCTGCAGGCGATCGGGTACTGGCAGACGTATCTGAAGCTGGATTCGACCACCTCGTGGGCCAGCGCGGCGCGCAAGCAGCTCGACCGGCTGAAGCGGACCGTTCGCTCCAAATAGCCATGTACCACCGGCGGGCGAAGCCGCCGGTGCGACGCGGATACAATCCGCGTGTCCGAAATGACAACGAAATGTAGAAGCTCAGGCAAAGCCAGCCGTGAGGCTGCCATCGCGGGACCGCGCTATCGAAGCTCTTTCTTAATCAGCGGCGAAACAGTAGCCAGGTCGAAAACACCGTTGTACTTTTTGCCGTTGATGAAGAACGTGGGCGTGCCGCCCACCCCGGCGTTCTCGCCCTGTTGTTCTTCGCTCTGCACGCGCGCGCGGTATTTGTGGCTGCCCACGTCGGACGTGAAGCGATTAAGATCGAGGCCTATTTCGCGGGCGTAACGCATGATCGTGCCGGCGCGCAGATCGGGGAACCCGGCATACATCTTGTCGTGCATCTCCCAGAACTTGCCCTGAGCCTGGGCGGCAAGCGCGGCTTCGGCGGCAAACTCAGCCTGGGCATGGAAGTCGAGCGGGAACTGTTTGAAGACGAGGCGCACGTCTTTGGGGAATGCCTTCACGACGTTGTTGGCTTCTTTGACCGCCTGCGAGCAGTAGGGGCACTGGAAGTCGGAGAACTCGATGACGGTGACGCGCGCGTTGTCGGGGCCTTTCGAAGGATCGCCCGTAGTGGAGATCTTCACAGGGTCTTCGAGAACGGGCGGCGGCTCGCCGGCGACTTTTTTGATCTCGGCGCGCACTTCGCCGGCGTTCTTGCCCTCGGCGAACAGCTTCATGGCGAGCGAAGCTTCCTTGCGGCTGTAGCTGCACGTCGGATCTTTCATGCGGCACTCGGCCATCATCATGTCGCAGCCGCAGGTGCAGTGCTCGGTGCGGATGAACTTCATGGCGGCGGCTTTCTTCGCGCCGCTGATGTTGTGCCAGTTGACGCCGGGTATGTCGTCGGAGGTGCGCCAGTCGCCCGTCTGAGCGAGACACAGGGCGCCGAGAAAGAGAAAACCAAAGACCTGAATGCTACGGTATCTCACGATGTCATTATCTAACAATGGGCGGGCGGGACGCTGGGGGCAGGTCCGGTTGCTATCCTGAGCATCTGGAGCAAAATCAACTTTGAACCGAATTCTGTTGGCTTTTCGCGCATTTTTCGCGCTCCTGTTCGGAGGCAAGCTGCCTGCGGACATCGTAGCCGAACTCGGCCTCGCGCCAAAGGCAACGCGCCTCCACCGCCTCCGCCGAAACCGCCCGCGCCTGAGGTCAAGCCGACCGACGGCGCGCTGCAGCTGCTCGGCATGCTGCAGCGAGACGCCCGCATTCTCGACTTCTTCATGGAAGACATCGCGCCCTACACGGACGAACAGGTCGGCGCCGCCGCGCGCGACGTGCACGCAGAAAACGCGCGAAGTGCTGATCCGGCATTTCGCGCCCGCGCCGGTGATCGACGCGGTGGAAGGCAGCGTCAGCGCAACGCGCCCGACGGCAATCCGGCGCTGGTGAAATATATCGGCAACGTGCCGGCTTCGGGCAAGCCTCCGGCGGGTGTGCTGCGGCATCGCGGATGGCGCGCCACGGCCGTTTCACTGCCGCAGCTCAACTCGCGCTCAGGATCTGGCCGTGCTCGCGCCGGCGGAAATCGAAGTGGAGTAACGCTTGGCTTCAGCGAAAGCCCGATATTCGATCGGGATCGATCTCGGCACCACCAACTGCGCGCTCGCGTACACGGAGATTTCGGCGGAAGAACCGAGGCCGGCGAAGTCCGTGCGGCGCCGATTCCGCAGCTGGTGAACGCCAACGAAGTCCGGCGGAGCCGCTGCTGCCGTCGTTCCTCTACATTCCGGGCGAGCGCGATTTTCCGCCAGGCTCGATCGCGCTGCCGTGGGATGACAAGCCGCGCTTCGTCACAGGCAAGCTGGCGCAGCGCCGCGGCGCGGAGATTTCGAGCCGCCTGGTGTCGTCCGCCAAAAGCTGGCTGTCGTATTCGTCGGTGGACCGCACGGCGGCGATGCTGCCGTGGAAGGCCGCCGAAGGGCTGGCGCGCATTTCGCCCGTCGAAGCCTCGGCGCGAATATCTGAAGCATCTGCGCGCGGCATGGGATCGCGGAACATCCCGACGCGCCTTTCGACCAACAGGACGTACTGGTCACCGTGCCCGCGTCGTTCGATGCCATCGCGCGCGAGCTGACGGGCAAGGCGGCGGAGGCGGCCGGATATCAGAAACCTCACCATGCTCGAAGAGCCGCAGGCCGCGTTCTACGCGTGGATCGAGCGGCATCCCGACTGGCGGCAGCGCGTCAGCAAGGGCGACCTGGTGCTGGTGGTCGATATCGGCGGCGGCACCACCGATTTCACCCTGATCGCGGTGACGGAGCAGCGCAGGCGAGCTGCAGCTGGAGCGCATCGCGGTCGGCGAACACATTCTGCTGGGCGGCGACAACATCGATCTCGCACTGGCCCACACAATCGCCGGCGATCTGGCGGCGAAGGGGCAGAAGATCGACGGCTTCCAGCTGCAGGCGCTGTGGAACAACTGCCGCCTGGCGAAGGAAAAGCTGCTCGATCCGGAATCGAAGGCGGATGAAGTGCCGGTCACGATTCTGGGCAAAGGTTCGGGGCTGATCGGCGGCACGATCAAAGGCCAAGCTGCACCGCGAACAGATCGAGCAGGTACTCGACGGATTTCTGCCGCCCGCGCAGAGCACCGACATGCCGCAGATTGCGCGGCGCGCGGGATTGCAGGAAATGGGGCTGCCCTACGCGCAGGATCCGGCGATCACGCGGCACCTCGCGCGGTTCCTCCGACAGCAGGCGGCGGCTTCGGAGCATGAGTTGGTGCGGCGCGGCGCGAGCGGTCTGGCGTGCCCGACGCATGTGCTTTTCAATGGCGGCGTGATGCATGCGCAGTTCGTGCGCGACCGGCTGCTTGCGGTGCTGAACGGATGGCTGGCCGACGAAGGATTCAAGCCCGTCGAGACCGCTGTCGGGAGAGGACCTGATGCACGCGGTCGCGCGCGGCGCCGCTTACTACGGGCGCGCGCGGCAGGGCAAAGGCGTGCGCATTCGCGGTGGCATCGCGCGGTCTTACTACGTCGGCATCGAATCCGCCATGCCCGCAGTGCCCGGCATCGCCGCGCCGGTGAAAGCGCTGGCGGTGGCGCAGTTCGGCATGGAGGAAGGAACATCGCTGCCGATTCCGGACCGGGAGTTTGGGCTGATCGTGGACCAGCCCGCCGAGTTCCGGTTCTTCTGTTCGGCGACGCGCAAGAATGACCGGCCGGGTGCGCTGATCGAGGACTTTCGGCGGCGATCTGGAAGAGCTCTCGCCGGTGGAAGTGAAGCTGACGTCCGAGCAGCCGGCGAGCGGATTTGGTGCCGGTATCCTTCGAAACCGTGATCACCGAAACCGGCATGCTGCAGCTGTGGTGCGTGGCGCGCGACGGCCGCCGCTGGAAGCTGGAGTTCAACGTGCGCGAGACGGTTGCATGAAGGTCGGCATCGACCTCGGCACCACCAACTCCGCGCTCGCCTGGATCGATCCGGCGGAGGCCGAAGACACCAGCTTTCCGCCGATCCACATTTTCGACATTCCGCAGCTGGTGGCGCCGAATCGCGTGGAGCCGCGGCGCACGCTGCCGTCGTTCCTGTTTCTCGAAGAAGGCCAAGCCGGTCGGCACGTATGCGCGCGAGCAGGGCGCGATTGTGCCGACGCGGCTTGTGCACAGCGCGAAATCGTGGCTGTCGAACGCGGATGTCGACCGCACGGCGAAGATTCTGCCGTGGGATGCGGGCGAAGGTGGGCGCGTGCTGTCGCCGGTCGAGGTTTCGACGCGCTTTCTCAGCGCGATTCGCGAGGCATGGGATCAGAGCGGACGATTCGGTCCGCTGACCGAGCACGATGTCGTGCTCACCGTTCCGGCATCGTTCGACGAAGAAGCGCGCGAACTCACCGTAAAGGCGGCGGAGGATGCCGGGCTGCCGAAGCTCACGCTGATCGAAGAACCCGCGGCCGCGTTTTATTCCTGGATCGCCAACAATTTCATGCGCTCGCGCAAGCTGCTGTTCGACGGCCAGATCGTGCTGATCTGCGACGTGGGCGGCGGCACGAGCGACTTCTCGCTCATCAGCGTGTCGCGCGACGGCGACAAGATCGATTTCACCCGCACCGCGGTGGGCAAGCATCTGCTGCTGGGCGGCGACAACCTCGATCTCACGCTGGCGTGGCTCGCGGAATCGAAGCTCGGCAAGCAGCTTTCCATCCGGCAGCGCAGCGGACTGCGGCGTCAGTGTTCGGCTGCCAAGGAAATTCTGCTGTGCGATCCGCATCGCGAAAGCGTTGAGATCAACGTGCTGGGCGGCGGGTCGTCGATCATCGGCGGCACGATGAAGACAGAGATCACCCGCGCCGAAGCGCTGGAACTGACGCTCGAAGGTTTTCTGCCGCTCACGCCGCGCGGCGAAAAGCCGAAGGAAGAAAAGCGCAGTCTGTTCCGTGAACTCGGGCTGCCTTACGTTTCGGACCCGGCGATCAGCCGGCATCTGGCGGCGTTTCTGGAATCGCGGGCCAGGCGCCCGACGCGATTCTGTTCAACGGCGGATTTTTCATCCCGGAAATCTGCCGCACGCGCGTGGCCGACGTGCTGGAAAACTGGTACGGCAGGCGGCCGGAGATTTTCGAGAACCGCGATCTGGATCTCGCGGTGGCAAGCGGCGCGGCTTACTATTCGTACGTTCGCTCGACCGGCGCCGGCGTGCTGGTGCGCGGCGGACTGCCGCGCGCTTATTATGTCGGCCTCGCCGATTCGACTGCGGTGTGTCTGGTGCCGCGCGGGGCCGAGGAAGGCGACAGTGTCGAAGTGGATCGCGAAGATCTGCAGCTGGTCGCGAACAAGCCGGTGGCGTTCCGGCTGATCAGTTCGCTGACGCGCACCGACGATAAGCCCGGCGAAGTGGTGCAGTTTGCGGGAAACCGAAGAACTTCACCAGCACGCGCCGCTCGAAGCCGTGATTCGTTTCGGCAAAGGCGGCGAGCGTCTGGTGCCGGTGAAGCTCGGGCGCGCGGCTGACTGAAATCGGCACGCTCGAAACCTGGTGCGATTCGAAGATCAGCGAAAATCGCTGGCGGCTGCAGTTTCAGCTGCGCAAAGCGGCGCCCGCGGAGACCACGCCGCGGAGGCCGGCAGCGGTGGTCAGTCAGGAAGCGGTCGATGCGGCGTGCGAACTGGTGCGCGAGGCGTTTCGTGATCGGCAATGATTGCGCCGGAAGAGCTGCCGTCGCGGCTCGAAGCCGCGTTGGGGCTGGGGCGCAATTCGTGGCCGGTGGATGTGGCGCGGCGGCTGGCGGACGTGTTCCTCGACCAGATGGAGAATCGCAAACGCAGTGCGGCGTATGAGGTGCGCTGGCTGAATCTCGGCGGGTTCTGTCTGCGGCCGGGTTTCGGGTATCTCGGCGATGAGTACCGCATCGAACAGGTGCGGCGGATCTATGCGGCGGGTCCGCAGTTCGCGAATCAGACGCAGAACGAGATCGACTGGTGGATTTTCTGGGGGCGCCTCGCGGGCGGACTGAATCGCAATCAGCAGTCGGACATCGTGCAGCGCCTGCTGCCGTTTCTGATTCCGAAACCCGGGAAGAAACCGCAGCGCATCAACAACAGCCTGCTGCGTGAAATGTGGCGCACGGCGTCGAGCATGGAACTGATTCCCGCGGTGAACCGCATCCAGCTGGGCGATGCGCTGCTCGAAGATGCCGAAGGACGATTACGTGCTTTGGTGCCTCTCGCGGCTGGGGGCGCGGCAGCTCTTCTATGGGCCGGCGAATCAGGTGCTCGCGGCGTCCGTGGCTTCACGCTGGATCGAAGCGCTCCTCACGGTGCCTAAAGCGGAAGATGCGCTGTTGTCGCTGGCGCGCCGCACGGGCGATCCGGTGCGCGATGTGTCGGCAGCGCCTTTCGCGGCGGTGCGGGCGCGGCTGACGGATGAGCACATAATCGCGCAGATGGATGGTGAAGCGGAACGCGATGAACGTGCGCTGGGACGCATTTTCGGCGAAGCGCTGCCGTCGGGCCTTGTCCTCGGTGCGTAAATGTGCAGGTGCGCACACAGGTAGTGCCCTGACAGGATTGTCACGATCGTCTCCTGGACGAAACATAAGACCAGGAGACAGTATGAAGACAACGCTTTCGATCATTGCGGTAGCTGCGGGCGCCATGCTGATGGCCCTCCCGATGAATGCGGCTGAGACAACGAAGCCGGTTGCGAAGAAATCGGCTGTGCAGGCTGCGTGGCCGCCGGAAACCCTTTCCGGAAAGATCATTTCGGTGGCGAATAACATGGTCGTGGTGAAAACCTCTGACGGCATACCTTTCGACTTCGACCTCACGCGTCACACGCAGATCAAAGCGGGCGATCATTCCGTCGCGATCAGGGATCTCACCGCGGATGTCAATAAGGACGTATCGGTGAAGTTCATACCCGAAGGGCGCGGGGACGTGGCCGAGTCGATCCACATCAGCTCTTAGCGCACACGCGACGCCAGTCGCCTTTTCCCAATCGACCAGCGAACGCGACTGGCGTCGCGTGTACTGTGCCTGATCGCGTAAGCTCGAAAGAGGCGTGAAGGCGGCAATTCTCGAATCAGCGAAAAGCATCTTCGAGCGTCCGCTGCGCATCGGAAACGCCGCGATGCCGGAGCCGTGCGCGGGTGAGGTATTGCTGCGTGTACGGGCCTGCGGCGTTTGCCGGACCGATCTGCATATTGTCGAAGGCGAGCTGCCAGTGGTGCGGCAGCACGTCATCCCTGGACATCAGATTGTCGGCGAGGTCGCCGAAGGCCCGATGAAGGGTCAGCGGGTCGGCGTATCGTGGATCGGCGGCGGCGACGGCACCTGCGATTACTGCAGGCGCGGGGTGGAGAATCTGTGCGACGCGCCGGTGTTCACTGGCTACTCGGTGGATGGCGGCTATGCGGAGTATACAGTGGCGCGCGCGGATTTCCTGTTCCCCCTGCCTGACAGCCTCGACGATCTGCATGCGGCGCCGCTGCTGTGCGCAGGGATTATCGGTTTCCGCAGCATTCGCGTAGCGGGGGTGGAAAAAGGCGAGAACGTCGGGCTGTTCGGGTTCGGCGCGTCGGCATCGCTGGCGATCTCGGTTCTGCAGGCATGGAAATGCCGGGTGTACGTTTCGACGCGGGGTGAGTCGCACCAGAAGCTCGCAAAGTCGCTGGGCGCGGACTGGGTCGGAAGCGATCGGGAGAAGCCGCCGGCGAGGCTGGATCGGGCGATTACGTTTGCGCCGAGCGGAGACGTCGTGGTGGCGGCGCTGTCAAGTCTGCGCAAAGGCGGGGTGGTGGCGATTAACGCCATTCATCTGGACCGGATTCCCGAGTTCGATTACGACAGCCTGCTTTGGGGCGAACGCCAAATCCGCAGCGTGGCGAACATGACGCGCGCCGATGCGCGGGACTTTCTGGCGGTGGCGGCGGAGATCGGCATCCGGCCGAACGTCACTGTGTTCACTCTCGATCAGGCAAATGAAGCGCTGGCGGCGGTGAAGAAGGACGCAATCGACGGCGCGGCAGTGATCGTACCCTCACGGGAAGCGTAACCCGTCTGTTACGCGTCTAACAAACAGGTGGATCGAGGATATTTATCGGACGCAGAGGAGATTTCCGCTTGCGGGTACGGCGGGCGTTCGTTAAATTGGTTACATTTATGTCAATGCTCTCGCGCTCGGGTGCTCCAGGGATCAGGTTCAACGACTGTTTCTTCAGTGAACCGGTACCGGCGTCGACGTTGTCGATGCCGAAGTGCGCCGGTCTGTTCGCCGTCATGGTGAGCGATCCGAACTGGGCTCCGAAGCAGTTCCAGCCGCTCTGCTTCGGTGAGTTCGGTAACAATATCCCCCCGCATGCAATGCCGTTCGACTATCAGCGCCTGCTGGCGGCAGCCCGCGGGAGAACGCTGATGTTATCGGTTCTGCCGCTGCCGTACACGACTACCATGCAGCGCCGCGAGCTCTGTAGTGAGCTGGTTTCGGCGTACAACCCCGTGTGTCAGCACGAGGGTGCGCTGCGGGGGGGCGAACTGACGGCAAACCGGTACCCGTACCCGCTTGAGACGGAGAAGCCCCGCCACCGCATCGGGTTCATGCCGGATGTCGAAAAAGCGGCCTGACCTTACTGAAAACCGCAGGCGGATTCGCCTGCGCCACCACGCAGAACCAACAGCCTGCAGAGTATGGTGGGGCAGGCTTTCAGCCTGCCAGGTTTACTGGAGGCGAAAACTCGCGGAAACCCGCGCGTAGTATTCCAGTTCACCGGCAGCCTGCGGCGCGCCGGCGCCAAAAGCGAAAGGCATCGCAGTGCGGAGTGCGGTGTACATGCCGTTGGAAGCGATCAGTTCCTCTGAGATGGCAATCGGGTCGCCCAGCTGTTTGCCTGTTGCCGCAGCCAGCGCCTCCGCTTTCGCCCGCGCGTCCCTGCCGGCGGCTTCGAGGACTGAACGCCGGGCGTTGGCCTCATCCGAGGTCCGAATCTGGAACGTCCCGGTTACCACGGCGCCGGCGCGAGTTGCCGCATCGAGCACGTCGCCGGCGCGCGCGATGTCACGGACCTGGATGCGCGCCACGTTCCGGGACTGATAAGAGCCGAACTGAAGATCGGGCTGCATGGGCACGGCAAGCCCCACAGACGGATAAGCGCTCTGCCCGATCTGGGGTCCGGTGTAGGGCGGCAGCGACTGCATTACCGGGGCGTACATGTTGGCGATATTCTGCGAAATGGTCTGAATGTCGTGCCCCTGCACTCCGAGATTATGCAGTGCCTGCGCGACCTGTGTGAACTTCGCCTGATTGTCGCGCAGGGCCTGGGCCGCGGTCGGGGCGTTGGACGTGATTTCGATCAGGAACTCGGCGTTCTCGGGCGAAACCCGGCGCACGGCTTCTCCGGTGACGGTGATTCCCTCGGCCGGCTGCACCGGTGCGAGCTTGTGAACCTGTGACGTTGCTGACATGGCTTCGGTCTCCTTTTGTGCAATCGATTCGCCTGCGACGGACTCGGCCTGCAGGCGCACGACGGGGCGCGCTCTGGGGCGTTCAGTCCCGCGCCGGCTTTTTTGATCTGCCATTCTGCTCCTGAAACCACGGGCCGGAGCTTGCGCCGCCGGCCCGTAGCGTGTTAAGTGGGCGATGGGTCAGTAAATTCCGCGTCCCGCCAGCTGGTGATGATGCGGGCTGAACTGCTGCCCGACCCAGCTCTGCGGGGCGAGCGGGAAAGCGGACTGCGCGAAAGGATTCTGCTGCTGCGCCAGCTGCTGAGCGAGCACCGGATTGATCAGGGGATTCTGCAGACTGGCGGCGATCAGCGGGTTCTGCAGTATGTTGGGTTGCTGCATCTGCCACGGCTGATTCTGAAATGGATTGTTCTGCTGTGACAGTCCGAGCAGCTGCGGATTCCCGCCCTGAGAGGCGAGAATCGAGGCCAGCGTCTGCAGCCGCTGAATCTCCTGCAGCCGCTGAATCTCCTGCAGCTGCTGGAGCTGTTGCTGCTGCTGGAGCTGTTGCTGCTGCGCGATCACGGCGTAATTCGGGACTCCGCCGTAGCTCTGTTGGCCGTACGGAGAGAAGCCCTGCTGACCCGCGAACGGATTGGCCTGCATGGAACCTGCGTAAGGCGAAGTGAAGGGGTTGATCGCTCCCGAATATGCGCCGAGCGATAGTTGATTTTGTAATAGATCGTTAGCAAACATAGTAAACCTTCCTCCCGTGCGGGACCACGCGGCCCGCCCGGGTGCTTTGTCCAGGAATTTTCGGGATAGCGCGGCGGTTCAGCTTCGGACCTGCCGCGGCCGCACGACCCGATGATGCCACGATCTCCGCAATACTGTATGCGCCCGATGCGGCAGTTGCCGCAAATCTCTCCGAGCGCTTCAAAAATCAGGAGAATGCGCGGGCGGCGACAGGGTGAGGTTTCGTCCTTTCGGAGCCGGGTGTCTTTGGAAATTCATAGCTCGGGCCGGATTCGCGCTGTGTTGACCGACGAGGGAGAGCATTTGAACCCCGGGAGCCTTCCAGCCACTCGCCGAGTTCCTCTTTTCGAAACCGCCATTGCCGGCCGACTTTGATGGCCGGCAGTTCGTGGCACTCCGCCCACAGACACACTGCCCGGGTGGAGATGCCCAGCCATTTCGCCACTGCCGCCGTTGTGAGTAAGGGTTCGTAAGTGGATAACTTCTTCATAGTATTTCTTTCGCCGTACGATCTTTCCTGCGATCGACGCCGGCCGAAGGGCCGGTCTGCGCCATGATTTAAAGCGCACGGGCCGAACGGTCCGTTCTGCGCCATGATTAAAGCAACAGCGCCCGGCCGGCAGTGGCCTGATCAGAGGATGCCGAAAGATGCCTGCGGCCCGCCGGGAACGGATGGCAACTGGCCAAACCAATGTTGCTCCGATTCAGTTTGTAGATTTCCGCGTGCGGGTGTCAAGGCTGCGCGCGGATTTTCAGAAGACTTTCGCGCACCTTTAATGTGCCGCACGGTATTGTGACGCGGCAGTGCGAGCGGACGTCGACGGGATGAAGATTAAATGCGCACTGCGGTTGTGAAGCAATTCACCAACCGCGCAGGCGTCGGCCTTATTCTTTGTCTTTGATTTCGCCGTTCATCAGCAGCACTTCGCCGTCCGGGCGCTTGCCGCTGATCCACATGCCGGCTTTCTGGCCGTCCTTCATAGGGCGGATGGTGACGGAGAGTTTGTCGCCTGGCTTCAGCGTGGTGCGGGTCCAGCCGCGGCGATTGAGGAAGTTCGGGCTCATGCCCTCGACGCCCCACGTTTCGACCTTCCCCTGATCGTCGGTGACGTTCAGCCAGACCCACGTATGCGGGTTGCTGTAGTCAAACTTCTTCACCGTGCCGGTGATCACCTTCGTCTGGGTGGCGTCGAAAATGGCCGCCGAATGATGAGCCATGGCGACGCTCGCGCCGCCGGTGATCAGACTCACCGCAAACAGTCCGTTGACAATTGCCTGCATCGGTTTATTCATATCGGTTCCTTAATCAAAATATCCTATTTCGGCGATGCCGTGGGGTTGGCGAGATTGATTCCCGCCTTGCCGCTGGCGTTCGACGAAATTGCGGTTGTTCTCCTCACAGACATACTCGGCGATGGTCCAGGCGCGATGGCGCCTGAAGACACGGTTGCCGAGCGAGTAGGGCTGCGCGAGGGCGAGAGGATCGGTGATGGTGGTCTCGATGTTCAGCGTGTCCGGATCGGAGAGGTGGAAGCGCTCAGTGATTTTCATCTTCTCGCTGAAGGGGAAGTTGATGCCGCGCGGCACCGGTTCAAAGCCGACGGAATCCACCACCAGCGTGTCGCCTTGCCAGCGGCCGATGGATGTGCCGTTGAAGCTGGGATCGGGATCGTCGGGAAGGGGACGGCCATCGGTGTAGATATGGCGAACCTGTTCGTAGGCTTCGATTACGACGGTCACCATGCCGGGCGTCATGAGGAGCTCGATGGGGTAAGGCTGGCCCATAATGCCGGGCAGGCCGGGCGGCAGGCAGTTCGCGGTCTGGTTGTCCTCAGGGCGCGTGCCGGCAGCTGCGGCGGCCATTTCTTTTGCCTTAGCGGCGTATTCGGGAGTCAGCTGAGGCGGCGCGACCATGGCGCGCCCGAATCCGCGGCCCCGGCCTCGGCCCGGAGCGCCTGCAGGGGCCCCACCACGCGCGGCGCCCGGAGCTCCGGCGGGAGGAGCGCCACGTCCACGTCCACCTCCGCCCATAGGAATTTCCCAGACGCCGGTGAAGTCGGGTAGCTTGCCGAGGGCGGTCCAGTCGGCAACGGTGGGCGCTTTGTACTTTTTCGGCGCATCCTGTGCGAAGGCGAGCTGACTGACAAGCAGCGCAGCCGCGGCGAATCCGTAGAAGTGGCGGTGGTGAGGCATGTCAAATAACCTCAATCATTATATGTGGGGCGGGACGACATCCGGTTGACGACCTGTCCCACCTGCTGGCGCCAGGAGGAAGCTTTCGCCACGCCGATCTTTCCGGGCTCCCTCGGATCCGTGTCCATGTGGCCAACGACGAAATGTTGCTCGACAACTCGATCCGCTTCGTGGAGCATGCAGTGGCCGCGGGGGTGGATGCACATGTGGACGTGGGGGAATGGATGGCCCATGGTTTCGTCGGAGCGGTCGGCAACTGCAAGCCGCAACGGAGTCGCTCAATCGGATTGGCCAATGTTTTGCCAGGATGATTTGCAGCATCCGCCAGGAACTGAAGATCGAAGAGCCATTGGAGTGGCCGCTCAGTAACCAAGGTGCCGAAGGGCCATCTGAGCGGTCCGGTTGAGTTCCGCCTTCGTTGAACCATTGGCTGCCTGGATGGATAGACCGGCGATAATCGCCGACAAATACCTCGTGTAGTCGTCCACGTCGATATCCTTCGACAATTCTCCGCTCTTTCGCGCTTTAAGAAGGCGCTGCCTTAAGGCAACTTGATTCTGTTTGCGTATCTCCGTCATGAGATCTCTCGCCGGTGAAGCATCCAGACTGCATCCCACCGCCCCCGCCAGCGTCATGCAGGTCGGCGGATGCCCGGGCGTGGTGAGGAACGCAACCGTGTTGTCAAAGAGTGCGCGGACAACCTTTTCGAGAGTCGGTTCCTCCAGGGCCTTACCTGCGTATTGCGCCCGCATTTCCATATAGCGCTTTACCGCGAGCTGAAACAACGCGTGCTTGTCACCGAAAGCCGCATAGATGCTTGAGGGGTTGAGACCCATCGCCTGAGTAAGATCGGCCATGGATGTTCCCTCGTACCCACGTTCCCAAAAAAGCAGCATCGCCGCCTCCAGAGCGGCGTTTTTGTCAAAGCCGATTGGTCGTCCAGTCTTTCCGTTCCCTGTTTTCATCGTTTTGCTCACCACTGGAATCTTAGATCGCGGAATCGCTGCATCCGACTCGCCTTTGAATACATCTGTAACAAGTGTTCCGGAACATCCGGACGGACCAAAGCACGGTTGAAATCCGGTGCATCCGGTGCAATGGCGATTTTAATTCACGAAGGGAGCAATTATGGGAAAGCTTGAGGGTAAAGTTGCAGTCATCACGGGTGGATCGAGCGGTATGGCGCTGGCGAGCGCCAAGCGGTTCGTTGAAGAAGGCGCCTACGTTTTCATCACGGGCCGGAGGCAGGAGCAGCTCGATGAGGCCGTCAAGTTGATTGGCCGGAACGTGACCGGCGTGCGCGGCGACGCGGCAAATCTCGACGACCTCGACCGCCTGTTCGATACGGTCAAGCGGGAAAAGGGCAAGATCGACGTCCTGTTCGCGAGCGCCGGCAAGGGCGAGGCCGTACCACTGGGCGAGATTACCGAGCAGCACTTCGATGCGACCTTCGGCCTGAATACGCGCGGCATGCTCTTTACGGTTCAGAAGGCGTTGCCGCTGTTCAACGATGGCGGATCGATCATCATGACCGGGTCCGTCGCTTCGGTGAAAGGTTTTCCAGGTTTCGGCGTGTATGCGGCGAGCAAGGCGGCATTGCGCTCATTCGCACGCACGTGGCTCAACGAACTGAAGGGCAGGAATATCCGGGTGAACGTGCTGGGCCCGGGGCCAATCGCCACACCGATGCAGGAAGAAGTCCTCACCAGGGAGGCGAAGGAGATGTTCGAATCCCTGATCCCGCGGGGAAAGATGGGTCAACCTGAGGAAATCGCGACGGTCGCGCTGTTTCTTGCTTCAGACGACTCGAGCTTCGTGAATGGGGTGGAGTTGGCTGTCGACGGCGGCTTGTCGGCCATCTGAAACGAGGGCGAATCCATATCAAGACGGATTGGAGAACTATTATGAGCTATGCGATTGCAGGATTCGGAAAGATAGGCCAGGCCCTCGCTCACGCCTTCGCCCGTAAAAACATCGACGTGACCGTCGCGAGCCGCCGGCCGCCCGAGGCGTTGGCGCCGCAGGCTCGGGCGATTGGACCCACGGTCGTCGCCAAGTCGCTGCGGGATGCACTCGATGCCGACACAATCATCCTGGCGGTCCCGTTCGGGGAACATCGCGAGGTCGCGAAGGCCCTGCCGAGCTGGAAAGGCAAGACGGTCATCGACGCGATGAACGCGTTAGTTCCACCTGAGGAGCTGGACGGTCTCCCGTCTTCCGCCTTCGTTGCGAAGTCGTTCACCGGCGCTAAGTTCGTGAAAGGTTTTAATCACCTGGCTGCGGCCACCCTGGCGACTGATCCGATCGTCGAGGGGGGCCATCGGGTCGTCTTTCTGTCGAGCGACGACGAGGACGCGATCGCTCCCGTGGCGGATTTGGCCAAACAACTCGGGTTCGCACCCGTCAAGCTGGGAAAGCTCAACGAGGGTGGCGCGCTGGTACACGCACGCGGCCGCACCTGGGGTCAGCTCATCTTCCAGGATCTGTTCAAGAAGGAGCAGTAATCGATTCGTTAACCGTGTGATTTGGCGCGAGAAGGATGGTTTCCGAAACGTCCGATTGGATCGGACAGACCTGATGTAAGGGGAAAGGAGAGATTTCGATGAGCATCGAAAAGAATGTCCAGATTGTGAAGAATTTTCTTGCGGCACTCGGCCGCCGCGATAAGCAAGGCTTGCTGGCGTTGGCGGCCGAAGATATTGAGTGGATCATTCCGGGCGAAGACTGGCCGCTGGCCGGCACGCACCGCGGGCGCGCGGGATTGGAGAATTTACTTCAGAAGGCTAACGAAACGGTGGAAACTTCGTACCCAGAGCCCCCCGAGTTCATAGCCCAGGGAGACCGGGTTCTGGTCGCCGGCTTCGCTACGGGGAGAATCAAAGCCACGAATAGGACGTTCGAGGACCATTGGGTCTTCGCCATTACCGTCCGAAATGGCAAAGTGACGAACATCCGGGAGTATATCGACACGCTGGCACTGGCACGGGCCTCCGAGATGGCCGCGAGCCCAAGGCCCTAACCCATCGAGACCGATACCACACGAAACGATTCGTAAAGTCAACGAATACGTTCGTATAGCAATGCGTCCCAGGCTATTACGTCGTGGCCAAAGGTCCGGCCGATCCAACGCGGCGAGGAGGCAATTGGTCTCCTAATACTTCGTCGTCACGCGGCCAGGTTGACGCCATCCGGAAGTCCAACGCGGGTTGTGGACCTTATAAGGATAGCCCAGTCATTCAACGGGATAGCCTAACGCAGTGGCGTTTTCCCGAACGCGGAAGTCACGTGTGACGACGATCACCAGGGCTGGTGGGTCGCCCAGGGCTTCCGCTGTCGCCAGATGAATGGCGTCCAGCGTGCGGATCGATTCCGCTGGAAACGGGCGTCCGGCGCGCGTGAGGATCGTTTCAGTGACGCTCACAATGTGGCAACGCCTGGCAAATCTCTGGAGCGTGAGCAGGGCTGCGCGATGCTGTTGGGCCGTGATCCTCCCCAAGAGGCGCGCGCGCAGAACGGCGCGGGTGGTTTCGGCAATCGTGAGAACGGACGTGACCCGCTGTCCCCGGGCGCGGATTGAGGCTTTCCCGGCCGCATCCCCCTCGAGCATTGCCGCAACCAACGCGCTTGATTCAATGTAACGCCAGGCAGGTACACCCCTGGCAGCGGCAGGCGAACGGAGGGGCCGGGTACGGCGGTGCGGAACTGCCTTACGTTTCGCCACGGTCGCTGTCAATCAGGGCGGCTGCCGTACCCGGAGGAAGCCGAATCTCAGGGCAATCTTCCAAGGGGTCACCGTCCTCAACGGGGGGCGTGATCACGCCAAACGCCACGAGCCGGTCCAACTGACTAATCCGGCCGTGACGGCCCGCGGCAGGGGGAACGAGCTCGGCGACAATCCGACCATGAGCAGTGACTACGATACGCTCCCCCGCCTCGACTCGCCGGATGTACCGGCTGAGGTTGTCCTTCAATTCGCGTACGCCAGTCTCCATGTTCCGAATTATAGCCACATGTGGCCACGTTGCGGGCGGGCTGTTGCGACGGTGAGCAGGCTCACCCCGCGGAACGGGCTCAGGCCGGTGCCCAACGAGCCGACAACGCCATCGCAGCCGTTCAAGGCGCGGATGAGGGCGCCCTCGTCACGAGCATCGCCCTCGATCATGTCTACTTCCGGCAGATCGGCTCTCGCCTTCGAGCGATTCAGCTTGCCCCGGACTTTTTGACGGCGTTCTGTGCAGCCGCAAACACATCGCGCGCGGACGTCGTACCCGCTACGTGCTCCGTACCCGCGATTCCGAGGTCCATCCGTCCCGCGTTAACGCTCTCAAACATTTCTTCGGCGGGTCCAGTGTGGCCTTTCGGGACGCCGAACTGCTCGAACGCTTCCGCCCACCCTGCACGCGGGACTGCAAAGGCTTTTACGTCGCGTTTCAGGACTTCACCCAATTGTTCCGCCACTTCATCCGCGCTTACCATCGAACCCAGCTCGATGACGCGATGCCCTGACCACGCGGGCCCGGTCAGAAGCGTTGCCACCTCTGCGCCGATGTCGTCTGACGCGACCATTGTCGATTTCCGGTTTGTAGGATTGTAGAAGACCGGTAGTGTTCCGCCCTGGGCGGCCTGTAAGCCGAAAAGAAAGTTTTCGAAAAAGCCGCCTGCGCGCACAAATGCGATCGGGGATCGCAGGCTGCGAAAACCTTGCTCCAAAAGTGATAAGGCCGTGATCATCCCCAGCCCGCTTGTTCTATTCGCGCCCATCGACGACAGCGCTACCACCCGCGGGGGCACTACCTTGGTCAGCGCCTCGACATAGTTGGCAATCACGCCCTTTGCTTCTCTGTAATCAGGCGAGGGTGCCCACACAGCCGGCAACATAACAAAGGCGCCCTCAACACCTTTGAGCGCCGCCGCTATGGCTCTCGCATCGTTCCAGTCTCCATCCACCAACTCCACGCCCTGGTCTGCCCACTTCGCCGCTTTCTCGCGATCGCGCACAAGTGCCCGCACCCGTTTGCCCTGCTTCAGCAGATGCCGCGCGGTGGCGCCTCCAGCTTTTCCAGTAATACCCATGACTAAATACATCTCGTTTCTCCTTGTTGTTCGAGCAGCGATACGGTACGTACCGTATCGCTGCCACGCTACAGTAGAGCGCTCTTCGAAGTGAAACGTTGCAGACTCCCGCTCCGCATTTGATGGTCCGAAGGGGATTTAAACACTTCGCCTGCGCGTAAGCGTCGGTCGAAGTTCTCTCTTCGAGCCGTTTGTGTTCACCACGCAGATGGAGGGATTAATCTCTGGGCCTCAAAAACCGGGAAAGCTGCTTTGAGGCCGTCGCCTTGCCAGCGCGAGCGGGCACAAAGCTGGACCGCCGCCGCGATAACTCCTCCCCGGTCGGGTACCGTTTACTTATGGCATCCGGCGTGGTAAGCGACTTGGGATGAAACGCCCCATCCGGAATCCGGGAAAGATCGGGACAGATCCTCCCTGACTGCGCAGCGGGGGTGCGGATGAAGCCGATGGCGCCGGCCGATGGCGCCGGAGCTATGCCGCAATCACGAAAAAGGAGGCGTGCGCCGAAGCACATCCTGTGAGGAAACCTCGCGCTCACTCACCTTAATCCCGGACAAGGCGAGCCAGTGATAAGGTGAGCCAGTAGGCTGATGACACCCCTGACGCAGCTAAGCGAAGAAGAGGCCCTTTTTCAGGCCTCAGTGCGGCGTTTTGCGCGCGAACGGCTGGCTCCGCACGTGCGCGCCATGGACGAAGCTGGCGTGTTCCGCAAGGATCTCCTCGCCGAACTTTTCGATCTCGGTCTGATGGGAATCGAAGTGCCCGAGGAGCTCGGCGGCCAGGGCGGAACGTTTTTCCAGTCGATTCTGGCGATCGAGGAACTGGCGCGCGTGGACCCGTCGGCCGCGGTGATCGTCGATGTGCAGAACACGCTGTTTCACAATGCAATCCGGAAATGGGCCACCGCGGAACAGCAGCAGCGCTGGCTGCCGCGGGCGGCGAAGGACACGACGGCGAGTTATGCGCTGTCGGAGGCGGGGTCGGGCTCGGATGCGTTTGCGCTGGCGACACGCGCGGTGCGGGATGGAGACGCGTGGGCGATCACGGGGCGCAAACTGTGGATCACGAATGCGGCCGAGGCCGGACTCTTTCTGCTGTTCGCGACGGTGGACCCGGCGCTAGGGTACAAGGGCATCACGGCGTTTCTGATTGAGCGCGGATTCGCGGGATTCGCGGTCGGGAAGAAAGAAGACAAGCTGGGGATTCGCGCGTCGTCAACCTGCGAGCTGATTCTGGATAACTGCCGCGTGCCCGCGGAGAACGTGGTGGGCGAGGTGGGCAAAGGTTATAAGGTGGCGATCGAGACGCTGAACGAAGGACGCATCGGGATCGGGGCGCAGATGCTGGGTCTCGCGCAGGGGGCGCTCGATCACGCGCTCGCGTACGCACAGCAGCGGAAGCAGTTCGGACAGGCGATCGCGGAGTTTCAGGGCGTGCAGTTCGAGCTGGCGGAGATGGCGGTGGAAGTCGAGGCCACGCGGCTGATGGTGTACAACGCAGCGCGGCTGCACGACGCGGGGCGGCCGTTTCTGACGGAGGCGGCGATGTGCAAGTATTACGCGTCGCAGGTGGCGGAGCGCACGGCGTCGCGCGCGGTGGAGATTTTCGGCGGCGTCGGGTTCACGAAGGATTATCCGGTGGAGAAGCTGTACCGGGATGCGAAGATCGGGCGGATTTACGAAGGCACCAGCAACATGCAGAGGATGACCATCGCGAAGCAGCTGCTGGGGAAACGACCGGCGTGAAGTTGACGGGCAGTTTCCCTGAAACTTCGGTTCGACTGCCCCTCGTCGCCTGCACGTCACCCAGTCGCCGAGGATTTGCGTTTCTTACTCGAAATCGTGGTCGTGCCGCCGGACAACGCCTGCAGCAAATTGACTCCATCGGGCGAGCCAAGGCCGCTGGCTGCATCCCATCCGGGACCGGCGGAGAATGCACCGTTCGAGCCGGTTGTAACGTCGTGGAAGGCTTGCGATCCAGCCGGCAGTCCATACAACGCGGGTTGCAGGAACCCCACCGGTTTCCCGAGGCTCTGATTCAACCGCGCAATTAATCCGCTCCACAGCGGAGCGACCGCGGAGGTTCCTCCGATCACTAATTTCTCCCCGTCCACCAGAACGTTGTAACCGGTCTCGGGGTCGGCGTCGCCGGCTACGTCGGGCACCCCGCGACCGCCACCGGATGGAGGCTTGATCTTTGCGCTCACCTGCCATGACGGCAATGGAAACTGGTTGCTGAATCCACCGCCGCCGGCGCCGCCCTGCGCGCCATCGTTCCATACGGTTTCGCGCGTAATTGCTCCGTTGGCGCTCTGCAGGCTGGTGCCGCCACACGCGAGAATATGCGGACTGGAGGCGGGGAAATCCACATGATTGGCGCCGTCGCTCACTCCGTCGCCGGACCCGTTGTCACCCGAGGCCGCACAAATGGTGACGCCGAGCGCAGCCGCGTCCTGAGCGGCCGAATCGAACGCCACCATAGACTGGGCTGTCCAGGTGGATTCCGCGCCACCCCAGCTGATGGAAATTACGGATGGCTTGTGAGTGGTGTCGTGAATCGCCGTCGTAAGCGCATCCTGAAATCCCTGCGATGTGTTGGGCGCGAAATACACCACCACATGCGCGCCGGGCGCAATGGCGCCGACCACTTCGATATCGAGCAGCACTTCGCCGTCCGCACTGTTCGCATTGGTGGGCTTGTTCTTCCCCTTGTCGACCGATACGGCGGTTACCGCAGGCTCCTTCACTCCCAGAGAAGAAAAATAGTTCTTCAGGTCCGCCGGACGATACCCGCCGCCCAACTCGAGAATGCCCACGGTCTGCCCTGTTCCGTCCACGCCGGAGGGAAACTGATAAAGCTGCGCAACCTGAGGCGGCGTATAGGAAATGGCGGCCGCTGCCGATGTTCCGGGCGAACCGTGGACCCTGAAATGCGCTCTGGCCTGCGGCCTGTTGTCGAGCCCCAGCACTGCCTCAACCGAGGAAACCAGGTCGGAGGGAAGTTTGATGGCGCCGGTACGCGCGCGGTAGTGTTGTCCCTGGTGTTCATAACGATCCAGTTTGACCTCGAACGCCCGCACCATGTTCGCGGCGGTTCCCTCCAGTTTCATTGTTCGGCGTTCCGGCGACACCTCAGTCACATCAAGGTTGTGTTCTTTTGCGAAATGTCTGAACTTCTCGATTACGGCGCTGTCAGCGCCATGATTGGCGGCGAAGTCGTCGCGCGAAACGGCCGCGCCGCCCGCGTGAGGGATTGCGGCGCGTCTTTTCGGCTTCAGGACGATCGATACCTCGATCGTTTCGTCGTCAGGCTGATCGGCCACGCGCGTGCCGATGGGTTGCCTGTTGCTTCCGGGGACGATAACTTTTGGGCTGCTCATCGGATTTCTCCTATCGCATAGTGTACGGAACCGGAAATCCAGGTACACCTGATTTATGGTTCCGCGTTGTGATATTTGTCACTGCTTTGGCATGTTTGGGCTACACAGCAAACAAATCGTCCGCGGGCGTTGTACCGGGCAGCGAACCCGATCCCGAAGGCCCTGACTCCTGAAGACATCAGCGGATTCGAAAAAATTCGGAAAACAGGCGCTGGTTCACCTCAGTAAGGTTTTCTGCCCCGTAGGGTTAGAATTTCCTGCAATTTGAACGATGAGGGAAAGAGTAAGAACCATGCTGCTTGCTCCCGATCCGCCCAACCAGGACCGATCCCAGCTGGAGGAAGACCTTTCGTTCGAGATTCTCAAGAGCGAGCGGGTGCGCGCGTTTGCGCTGGTGTGCATCCTCGGCGTTCTGTTCGCGGGCTCGCTCATCATGGGCTTCGTCCTCCCGCAGTCGTGGAACCCAATCCGGCAACTGGTCGGAGAAAAATTCCCTTTCGCCGCCACGGCCCTCTTCTACGGACTGGCCTTTGTCTACGAATTGGGCGTCCACAAAGCAGTGGGCAAGGCAATCGAGAAGCGCTTCCACGTTCCGGATTTTCCGCGCTACGGCAACGCACTGGCCGAAACGTCGATGCCGACCATCATGCTGGTCCTGCTGACGAAGGCCCTCGGCCCGGAGATTGCGCTGAATTCGCCCCTGTCCATGGTGTATTTCCTGTTCATTATCCTGTCCACGCTGCGCCTGGCCGCGCCGCTGTCAATCTTCACCGGGTGCGTGGCGGCCGTGGAGTTCGCCAGCCTCGCCTTCTATTACCTGCCTGGAGGACCGGGGCCCGGGACGTTCTTCACTTCTCCCTGGCCGATGATGGTGAGGTCGCTCGTCATGGTGGTGGCTGGCGTGGTTTGCGGGTTCGTCGGAGCCCAGATCCGCCGGCGAATCACGGCGCTGCTCCAATCCCTCAGCGAGAAGCATCGGGTGGTGGGCATGTTCGGACAGTACGTCAGCCCGGCTGTGGTGGAAAAGCTCCTGCACCAGCCCGCCGACCAGGCGGGCGAGGTGCGCCACGTCACGATCATGTTCCTCGACATCCGCAACTTCACGACCTTTGCCGAACACAGAACGCCGACCGAGGTGGTCGAGTACCTCAACACGCTGTTCCGGGCGATGATCAGCCTCGTCAATGCCAACCAGGGGATCATCAACAAATTTCTGGGCGACGGCTTCATGGCCTGTTTCGGGGCGCCGATCTCCGACGGGCGGGATGCCCAGAACGCAGTCCGCGCAGCCATCGACATTGCAGGCACGGTGGAGCGCCTGAACGCCGACGGGTTGATTCCGCCCACGCGCATCGGCATCGGCCTGCACGCGGGGCCGGCCGTGACCGGAAGCGTCGGCAGCGATGAGCGCAAGGAATACACCATCATCGGCGATACCGTGAACCTGGCCTCTCGCGTCGAACAGCTCAACAAACAGTACAGCTCGGTGGTCCTCGTCACCGATACCGTATGGCAAGCCGTCAAAGACGAGTTCTCCGGTCGCGCGCTCGAACCCGTCACGGTGAAGGGCCGACAGGAGCCTGTGGCGATCTACGCCTTGCTGTAAACGCGCCGCGCCAGTGTCCTGACTGCGTTTGGCGCCATTGCGACAAGCGGGGCAGAACCCGAGCCGGCGCAGCCGCCGCCCCCAATTGCAATAACAGTTCTGCGCAAGCCGGGTTGCGCGAAGCGGCACGGACGAGCACCAGACACGCGCCTGCCAGCACGGCAGCGCGGCGGCGGGCGCTACGATTGCAGTTGTTGGTGCGTTCCGATGAAACTGGGAATCGATTTTGGCACTACGCTCATAGTGGCTGCAGCGGCGGACCGTGGAAACTATCCGCTGGTGAGTTTTGAATCGCCCGAGGGACGGGCGCGGGAGTGGTTCCCGCCCTTGCTGGCGATACGTGGTAACGAGCGCCGATACGGGTGGAGCGCGTGGGCGGTGCGGGGCGATCGCGCATGGACGGTGTTTCGTTCGCTTAAACGGCTGCTGAAACGAGCCGGTCTCACGACGCGGCTGGATTTCGCCGGCTGCACGATACCGGTGATGGAAGTGCTGACCGAGATGCTGGCGGCGTTCCGGCAGCATCTCCGCCAGGCGTCTACACTCTCGCTCGACCGCGGCGAGCCGATCGAGGCCATGATCGGAGTGCCGGCCAATGCCCACAGCAATCAGAGATTTCTGACGGCGGAAGCCTTCCGCGCGGCGGGCTTTGAGGTGCTGGGCATGCTCAACGAGCCCTCGGCTGCCAGCGTCGAGTTCGGCCATCGGGAGCGGGCTCAGCGCAAAGGTCAGCCGCGAAAGTCGATGCTGGTCTATGACCTCGGCGGGGGTACCTTCGATGCGTCCCTGGTCGAAATGGAAGAGGACACCCACAACGTGGTGGCCAGCCTCGGCCTCCCGGATATCGGCGGCGACGACTTTGATGAGATTCTCGCCGGTCTGGCGCTGGAAAACGCGGGTCGCGCCGAAGAACGCGATTCGCTCTCCGCCGGCGAGTCGTTCCGCCTGCTGGAGGAGTGTCGCGAGCGCAAGGAATCGCTGAATCCCAATACGCGCCGTATTGTAGTGGACCTCGATCGCGTGCGCGAAGGCTGGGGAGAGGTTTCGATCGCCGTGGGGTCTTATTACGAACTCTGCCGGCCATTGGTGGAGCGGACCGCGGAGGTGGTGGAAGAACTGCTTGCGGCGCATCCCCCCGGTCAAACGGGCCGGTCCATCGAAACGCTCTATGTTACGGGCGGTGGCTCCGAGCTTCCCGCTGTGGCGCGCGTGCTTCGGGAAACGTTCGGCAGGGCCGTTCGGCGGTCTGCCTATATGCGCGCGGCCACCGCCATTGGTCTTGCCATCAGCGCCGATGCGCGCTCCGGCTATGTGCTCCGCGACCGGTTCGCGCGTCACTTCGGCGTGTGGCGGGAGACCGCTCATGGCCGCGACGTGGCGTTCGATCTGCTCTTCCCTCGCGGTCTGGAGTTGCCGCGGCGCGGCGCGCCTCCGCTGCGTGTCGTGCGCTCCTATCGGTCGGCCCACAATATAGGTCACTTCCGCTATGTGGAGGCGGCGAGCATCGGCGCGGACGGCCAGCCGTCGGGCGACCTCACCCTGTGGGACGACATTCAGTTTCCCTTCGACCCTGCCTTACGCGGGACTGAAGACCTGACGCTGGTCGATGTGAGCCGCAAAGGCGAGGGCTTAGGCTCCGACGTCGAAGAAGAGTACCTGTGCGACGCCGGCGGTGTCGTGAAAGTGACGATATGGGACCGCTCGGGCTCATACCGTCGTGAGTACACGCTCGGCCGCTGGTCGAATTCGGCGCCGCGCCATCCCGAAGTGATGACCGGCAAACACGGCCGGCGAAGCCGCCACCGGTAGCGGCAGGGCTCCGTTCTATTGTTGGTCGGGGTCACGGGAGGAACCCGTCCCGCGGCCACTCGAACTCCGGACTTCCTCCCACCGGACATATGGACCGTCATGGTTCATTTTCTTCTGACGCATTTTGCGGAATGTGCATTGCTCATGCATACTGATACATATGCGAACGACCATCGTTATTGATGACGCTCTGCTGGATCGGGCGAGGGCGGCCACTGGAATCAAAGAAAAGGCGTCGCTGGTTCGGGCGGGTCTGGAATCCCTGATTTCACGCGAAGCAGGCAAACGACTGGCAAAGCTCGGCGGAACGCAGCCGCGGCTGAACCAAGTCTCCAGACGGCGTTCTGCGTGATGGTGCTCGTTCAACTCTTCGGTCTGGGTGGCTCATTTCAGGCATGGGCAACCTGTGCTCGCGCGTCTCCTTGCGGATGGACTGGTTTTGATGCATCCATTTGTCTGTGGCGAACTTGCGTGCGGCAACCTGAAGGATCGAGTCCCGCTTCTGTCTGACCTCAGCGCGCTCCCACCGGCTCAACGCGCCTCTGACGCCGAAGTCATGCATCTGATCGGCGCGGAACGGCTATGGGGACGCGGCCTGGGATGGGTTGATGCGCACCTGCTGGCGGCGGCGCTGATTTCCGAATGTCACTTTTGGACAGTGGACAAGAGACTGCGAAGCGTGGCCACGGACCTGAAGTTAACTTTCGACCCTGTTTGACCGTGACTGCTTCCGCGGAGTGATCTGCGGGATACACTTCTCAGAACGGGACTTCCGGCCCGCGTGGGCGGATTCACTTCAGCGCGATGTTCCATACAATTTGCCTGCGGCTGGCAAAAGTGTCGATATAAAGTGTCGATATAATGCGCCAGGGAGGGAGAATTATGGGACCAACAAGCAGCAGATGCCCCGCTGGTCCATGCCTGGTCGGCGAGGTCGAAAGTTCCGTTCTTCCGCGTCGGAAATTATGCACCGGTCTTCGACGAGTTGACGACGTTCGATCTGCCGGTTGAGGGAGCGATCACCCGGGAACTCAACGGCTGGTATTTGAAAAACGGCCCCAACCCGCGAAACGAAACGCCACATTGGTTCACGGGCGACGGCATGATCCACGGCGTGCGGTTAGAGAACGGGCGCGCCGCCTGGTACCGCAATCGATGGGTGCGTACTGAGAGCTTTGATGAACCTCTCCTGCTTTATAACAGCTTTGATGAACCTCTCCTGCTTTATAACGATGATGGCACGCGCAACCTGCATGCCAGCGTCGCCAATACTAACGTTGTGAATCACGCCGGCAAGACGCTCGCGCTGGTTGAGTCATCGCTCCCGTATCAGATCACGAACGAACTGGAAACGCTGGGCGTCTACGACTTCGGCGGCAAGCTTGCGGATTCGATGACTGCCCATCCGAAGATCTGCCCGAGAACCGGCGAGCTGCATTTTTTTCGGCTGTGGAAGCCTCACCAGCCCGTATGTCACTTATCACCGGGCGACCGCCTCGGGGGAGCTGATCATTAACCGCGGCGTCGATGTTCCCGGTTTGACCATGATGCACGACTTCGCCATGAGTGCCGAGCACATCGTGTTTATGGACCTGCCGCTGGTGTTTCGGCTCGACATCGCGCGCAATAGTCCCCGCGACCTGCCTTACCGCTGGAGCGACAAATACGGCGCCCGTCTGGCAGTGTTGCGCCGCGATGACCCATATGGTCCGATCCGCTGGTTTGAGATCGACCCGTGTTATGTTTTTCACGTCCTCAACGCCTTCGATAAGACCACTGATGATGGCAAATTTATCGTGCTGCATGCCGCTCGTTATCCCGAGTTGTGGCGAGATGATGGCGCGCCAGGTTTCGATGCCGTAATGTGGTCCTGGACTATCAATCTGACCCGTAACACAGTCGCAGAGCGGCAGATCGACGAGCGCGCAATAGAGTTCCCGCGCATGGATGATCGGCGTGCGGGTATGCCGGCGCGGTATGGGCTAACCGTGGGCACGGGTAAACTCGTGCGCTACGACCTCGAACACGGCACCGCTGAGGAACATTCCTTCGGTACCGCTACCTGTGGGCCTGCTGAGGCTGTGTTCGCTCCCGCCGATTCGGACGGGGACGAACTCTCCGGATGGTATCTGTCCTACGTCTACAACCCGGTCCGGGACGGCAGTGACCTGGTAATCATCGATGCGTCGGACTTCCAAGGCAAGCCCGTTGCTCGAGTACAACTTCCACGGCGCGTGCCGTACGGATTCCATGGTAACTGGATCGCCGGCTGAGAATGACCACAAGGAATGCGCCTCCCTGAATCATTTCGTCCGGCAAGAAAAACGGGTTTCTCAAGGGAACTGACGGAAACGCATTCACGAACAACCTTTGGCGCTCCCAAGTTGACGCGTAGTCGGCATCTCGCTGAAGTTGCCGGTCTGCGCGCGGTTCTGTCGGACACGCCGCCCGCCTCATAGGAACCGGGTACCGGCATGCTGCTTTGAGTCCGGCGAAGGAACGCCCGGCCGCGCGGAAAAGTTTAGAATGTTCCTGGGGCGCCAGTATGGTTCGCAGGAAGCGACAGTTCAAGGAGTGGAAATCCCGTGGCGGAAGAAGCGCACAGGCCGAAGGTCCGTTGTGCGCGAATAGGCAGACAGAAGCGCTGAGCCTCAAAGCTCTGGTGGACACGCCGCCCTGGGACTGGCCGGCAGATGCCGGGAAAATGTTTCGCGAGATCCTGACCGACAGCACGGCCAGCGCATCGGACCGGCTCATAGCCGCCCGGCTTGCAGGCGATTTCAGCGTTATCAACGACGCACTGTCCGAGACGCTGATGGGAATTGTGAGCAGCGCCGGGCAGCCGGAAGAGCTGCGTGCCGCTTCGGCGATTTCCCTTGGGCCGGTCCTCGAACACGCGGACACGTCTGGATTCGAAGATCCCGACGATGTACCCATTACCGAGCACACCTTTGACCGTATTCAGCTCACGCTTCACAATCTTTACCTCGATGACAGCGTTCCCGGAGAAGTGCGGCGACGGATTCTGGAAGCATCGGTGCGCTCGCTCCAGGATTGGCATCGGGACGCGATCAGCCGCGCGTATTCCAGTGGAGACAGGGACTGGATGCTGACCGCTGTATTTTCGATGCGATGGGTTCGCGGCTTTGACGATCTGATACTGGATGCCCTGAAAAGCCACGATCCTGAGATTCACTGCGAAGCAGTTCTCGCAGCCGGTAACTGGAAACTGGACGGCGCCTGGAGTCACATCGCCGCCCTCGCCCGTGACTCCGCAACTCCCAAACCCCTGCGGCTCGCCGCAATCGGCGCAGTTGCGGACATCCGGCCGCTTGAGGCAAATGAAATCCTTTTCGACCTGACAGCGTCTGACGATCCGGAAATTGCTGAGGCAGCCGACGAAGCGATCGCCCTGGCGATCGGCCGCGATAGTGCGGATGACGACGACGAGGATGAAGACGAATGGATTAATTGCCCAGGAAGCGATTTGTGTAGGGACGAGGCTGCCGGGGAGGCGGCCTGGGTGACGGCGATCACGGCTGGCGCTATGCTGTGGAAAAGGCCTCCGATGACCCTGACGATCGATTTGCCTGAACAGAAGGCCGCTGCCCTCGCGGCCCAGGCTAAGGCGATGAATATATCGACCGAGAGCTATCTTGCCCGGATTGTTGAGCGTGCTCTGGACCGCCAACAGATCCGCGCGGCGGATGCACTGATAGAGCATCTCGATTACATGGCCTCTAAGATTGTCCCCGGCACGGCTCCCGAGGAGCTGGAATCCGCACTGGACGAAGCCCTTGAACACGTTCGCCCGCGTCGCGCCTGGCGGTCGTGAGAATCGTCCTCGACACGAATATTCTCATTCGTGCCAACCCGAGAGCTTATCCTCTAAGCCTGGCCCGTGAATTACTCTCGAAGATCATGGGCGGTCCACACGTACTGGTGGTTTCTGCACCAATTCTCGCTGAGGTTCGACGCGTGCTCTCTTATCCGAATGTGCAGGCGCGCTGGCCCCTGACTCCTGAAGACATCGCGGATTACCTTTTCTTGCTGGCCGAAGCGGGTGACTCTATCGAGTCCGTTCCTGAGTCTTCTCCGGTTATCATCCGCGATCCCGACGACGACCCCATTCTTCAGACTGCTATCGCTGGCAACGCCGACGTGCTTTGCAGCAGGGACTCGGCGTTCAGCGACAAGGTGGTGGAGGAAGTCTGCAGAGCCCGCAACATTCGGGTTCTGACCGATATCGCCCTCATCCGGGAACTCAGGAGCGAGACATAATCCCGTAGGTATGGCGCTATAGGTTGAACCCACAATCCGATCTACGCCCTGTATGTCCGAACTGCCATGAAATGCTGCACCGCAGGAATCCACCTTTCGGGATTGATGAGGGCAATGCTGTCGATACGCCGCGGGAATGGGAAAGTTCCCCCGGTCGAGCCGGATCGCGTTCAATAACGCCGCAATCAGTTCGGCAGCTTGTACGCCGTATACTCGCCGCTGTATCCCTGCCCGCTGATGGCAACAACGATATACTGCTTCCCGTTCACCATATAGGTCATCGGCGACCCGCTTTGCGGCGCGGGCATGTATACGGAACCGGCATCTTTCCCGGTGGCCTTGTCGTAGGCGCGCAGCAGCGCTCCCTTGCGCCCGTCCGGCTGCGTGGCGACGCCTTTTTCGCCCACGATCAGCAGCGTCTTCGTCACTAATTGGCCCGCCTGACCGGGCCGGCCGGTTCTCGCTATGGGTACTCCCTTGAGCGCGGGGTTATCCCGGATATTGTCCGGCGTGTCACCGTGCGCCACCTGCCAGAGGATTTCACCGCGATTCAGATCGATCGCTGTAATGGTCCCGTAGGGCGGCTTAATAAGCGGCAGCCCCTGGATATTCGTCCCCCCGCGGCCACCGCCGCCTTCACCGGCCGTGCTGTCCGCGGGACCCGGCAGCGACTCGTACCGGGCTTGCCCCGAAATAAAGTTCATGTCCGATCGCCCGTTTGTCGGCGGCAGAAGTCCGATCGGCTGGACCGTGGTTTGCGCCGATACATAAGCGATGTGCGTTTCCGGATCGTAGGAACCGCCCGGCCAGTTCGCCCCGCCGCCCGCCGTCGACCGCGTCAGCGAAGCCAAAGGCCCCCTGGGGTTACTGACCACCGGCGGCGTGAACATCGGACCGATCTTGTAACGCGCTACCAGCTTCACCGCCTCCGCGCGCAGCTCCGGCGTGAAATCGATCAGGTCGTCGATGGACACGCCCTGCGGGGCGAACGCGGGCGGCTTGGTGGGAAACGGCTGCGTCGGCGAATACCACTCGCCGGGCACTGTGCCCTTCTCAACCGGCCGTTCCACGATCGGCCAGATCGGCTGGCCGGTCTCCCGGTTGAGAACATACATGAACGCCTGCTTGGTGGGCTGCGCCACTGCCTTCACAGTCCGTCCGTCGATCGTGATATCCGTCAGCATCGGCGGGCAGGGATTATCCATGTCCCAGATGCCGTGATGGACATATTGGAAATACCATTTGCGCGCGCCCGTATGCAGATCCAGCGCGACAATACTTTCGCTGTAGAGGTTGTTGCCGGGGCGGTGGCCGCCGTAGTAGTCGCCCGTCGGCATCTCGACGCCGATATAAACGATGTTGAGATCCGCGTCGATGGATGCCTGGCCCCACGAACCCGTGTTGCCGGTATAAGACCACGAATCCTGCAGCCACGTATCGAGCCCGTATTCACCGGGCTTGGGTATCGTGTGGAAGGTCCACAGACGGCGGCCGGTTTTCGCGTCGAATCCGCGCACGTAGCCCTTCACGTTCGTCTTGCTTTTCGGCACTCCGCCTGGCTTGTGCGCCGCGCCGACCACGATGACATTATTGGCAATGATCGGCGCCGCGTGCAGCCCGATATCGGGACTCAACGGATCGATCGGCTGATCGTCGTCGTCCTTGAGATCCACCACGCCGCCGTTGCCGAACGACGTCACCCGCGCGCCGGTTTTGGCGTTCAATGCGATCATCCGGTAGCCGGGCGTGACGTATACGATTCGTTCCTCGATCCCGTCCGTCCAGTAAGCCAGGCCCCGGCCAGACAGCGCCCGCGGCGCGGCCTTCCCGCGTTCCCCTTCGTTTTCGCCGTACTTCCACAGCAGCTCGCCGGTGGCGGCATCGAGCGCGATCACGTCCCGGCGCGTCCCGGCGGTCGCGTACAGGACGCCCTTGACCATCAGCGGAGTGCCTTCGAGATTCGCCTCCGGCGTTGGACCCAGGTTGTCGGTCCTGAATCGCCAGGCCACCTGCAGTTTGGAGAAGTTGCCCGCGTCGATCTGGTCGAGCGGCGCGTAGCGCGTGCTGCCCACGTCGCCACCGTAGCTCGGCCACTCTCCGTTCTTCGTTCCGGATTGCGCCCGCGCAGGCAATGTCGTCCCGATAAGCATGGATACTGCAAACACCGTCCACGAGCACATTCTCTTCATGTCATCCTCCCGCCTGATCGCCGGTCTGTCTCTCGGTGGATTATATTGCGGTTCGCGGGGAAAAGCATCGGTGCCCTCAACGTGGGGTGGGATGCCATCCTGCGGCGGGGTTGCTAACCCCGCTGTCCGTTTGCAATTTCACCGGCCCCCTGTCCGAAATGATGAAGGAATTTCGGAAACGCCACATCGGAGAAGTCGAGAGATATTGCATGTGATATTGGTCCGGAGTGCGGCCGGATTTATGAGGGCATAAGCGATATGCAGAGGGTAACGATCGCGAAACAGCTGTTGGGAAGGGGCGGGGCAAATGCGTGTTGTCGCATCACGTCGCATGACCCCGCGCTTTGCTGAGACCAATGGGTTCGTTTTTTCACCCCCCACGCCGAAATCGTCCGTGCAATCCTCGCCGCTCCTCCGGGCGCAGGAGGGGCCTGCACTTGTCTTTTTCTGAGGAAACCTCAACGTCGAATCACAAATTTCGAAAATAGCTTCTTCGCCGCTCCAAGTCCCCGGTACGCAGTGTCTTGCGCGGTATTTCCTCGCCAGCCACGTGCCGTCGCACGCCGGTTTCCGCCGACGCCGTGGTACAGGTAGGACCGAAAAGAGGTCCTGCTGCCTATGGCCAGACAAATAATCGTGGTCAGTCGCGACAACGGTCGCGCGCTCCCTCAGGCACGCGAATACGGGGCCCAAAGTGCCGCTCACTGGACTGATTCCACAGACCAAAACCGGGGAATTGGCTTCGTTTTTGCGAATCGCTCTTTCGCTCTACGGCGTCCTTGCGTTAACCTCGCGGTCCTGTCGCGCGGGCTCCCGTTATCCTGTATAAGGTATGTCCCCCCTGGCTGTGGACCTCGCTCCGCCGGAACTGATCGCGAAGTACGAATCCGTCATCGGGCTCGAAGTGCACGTGCAGCTGGGGACGCGGACGAAGATTTTTTGTGGGTGTCCGACAGGGTTCGGCGCCGCGCCGAATACCAACGTTTGTCCGGTGTGCCTCGGGCTGCCGGGCGCGCTGCCGGTGCTGAGCCGCGAGGCGGTCGAGCTGGCGATGAAGGCCGGGATGGCGCTCAACTGCACCATCCGTCCGGTCTCGCGGTTCGCGCGCAAGAATTATTTCTATCCGGATCTGCCGAAGGGCTATCAGATTTCGATGTACGATGAGCCGCTCGCCGAACACGGATGGGTTGATATCCAGATGTACGGGGCGATCAAACGCATCGGCATCACGCGCATCCACATGGAAGACGACGCTGGAAAGAGCCAGCACGAGGGGTTCGCGGACTCATCGCGATACACCTATGTCGATCTCAACCGCTGCGGCGCGCCGCTGATCGAAATCGTCAGCGAGCCGGACATGCGGTCGGCCGACGAGGCATTCGAGTATCTGACGCAGCTCAAGCAGACGCTGCAGTTCGTCGAAGTTTCGAGCTGCGACATGGAGAAGGGGCATCTGCGCTGCGATGCGAACGTTTCGGTCCGGCTGAAAGGCGCGGACAAATTCGGCACACGCACGGAAACTAAGAACCTGAACTCTTTCCGGTTCCTGAAGCAGGCGATCGATTACGAAATTGCGCGCCAGGTTGCGGTCATCGAATCGGGCGGGACGATTCATCAGGAGACTCGGCTGTTCGATTCGGACACTGGCGAGACGCACGGCATGCGCAGCAAGGAAGATGCGCACGATTATCGGTATTTTCCGGAGCCCGATCTGGTGCCGCTGCGCATCAGCGAGAAGTGGCGGGAGGAATGTGCGGGCATCGATGCCGGAGCTTCCCGCGGCGAAGCGCGCGCGTTTCGTCGAGGCATACGGGCTGCGCGAATACGATGCGCAGGTGCTGACGGCGACGCGGGCGAT
Source organism: Terriglobia bacterium (assembly GCA_963832905.1). Classification (GTDB taxonomy): domain Bacteria; phylum Acidobacteriota; class Terriglobia; order Bryobacterales; family Bryobacteraceae; genus BOG-234. The sequence continues at coordinate 567,183 of CAWHVO010000006.1, forward strand.
GGCGGAGTATTACGAAATCGTGGCGGAGGTTTCAGAAGATCCGAAGATGGCCGCCAACTGGGTGATGGGCGACCTGGCTGGCTTGTTGAAAGCCGCGAACAAGGAGATCACCGAATCGCCCGTGCCTGCGCGGTATCTGGGCGAGCTTGTCGCGTATGATCGTGAAGGGCGAGCTGACCGGCAAGATGGCGAAGGAGGTTCTGCCGAAGATCGCCGGGACCGGCGATGCGCCCGCGGTCATCGTGGAGCGCGAGGGGCTGAGGCAAATCAGCGACACGGGCGTACTCGAAAACATCGTCGACGAAGTCATCGCCGCCAATCCCAAACAAGTGGAACAATACAGGAGCGGCAAAACGGCTGTGATCGGATTTCTGGTGGGACAAGTGATGAAGGCGTCGCGCGGGCAGGCGAATCCCGCGACGGTCAACGAAATGCTTAAAACAAAACTGGGTTAGGAGAACACGATGGCTCTTCAGGAAGGCGACGCGGCACCGGAGTTCAAAGTTCTGACCGACACGGGCGAGGAGTTCGATCTGGCGAAGCACAAGAAGGAGAAGATCGTGCTCTATTTCTATCCGCGGGCGGACACGCCGGGATGCACGGTCGAATCGTGCTCCTTCCGCGATTCGGTGAAGAAGTTCGTGAAGAAGGGCGTCACGGTCATCGGAGTGTCACCCGACACGCCTTCCGCGCAGGCAAAATTCAAAGGGAAGTTCGATCTCAACTTCACACTGCTGGCGGACTCGGAGAGGGAAATCGCCAACAAGTACGGCGTGATGAAAGAGAAGAACATGTACGGCAAGAAGGTGATGGGCGTGGCGCGCACGACGTTTGTCATCGAAAACGGGAAGATTGTAAAGATATTTACCAACGTCAAGCCCGAGGGGCACGCCGAAGAAGTCCTGGCGTCGTTGTAACGCCGGCGGTCTTGCCGCCGGTGCTTTTATAAAAGGAACGGAACAACTTCCAAATCGACTTCGTAAACAAAGTTATGGCTACAGCAACTATGAACACGACGCTTGACCAGATTCACTCGCTTCTGGCGGCGAAAGGTTATTCGGTCAGTGAGGCCGGAGCCGGTGTACTGCGGATCAAAGAATTGTCGAGTGGGATTACGCTGCAGGCCGTGCTGGCCGGCGAGATTCTGTTTCTCTCGCTGGTATGCATGTCGGTGAAGGAATCGAGCCTCACGCCGGCAGTCCTGCGCAAAATGCTGGCTTCCGACAACGGCATTTCGACCTCGTATTTCCAGCTTTATGCGACCGGCGGCGGGGACGTTGCGGTCACACTGAACAACTTCTGCAAACTGCAGGAAATGGGGCCGGACGACGAGGACGATATCCTCTCGTGCGTCAGTTTTCTGCTGGCTGATGTGGTACATGCAAAAGACCTGCTCGGGGCGGATCTCAGGTAAGCCCGGCAAAGAGGACGAGTCTAAGAGGACAAAATCATGGCATTCTTTTCAGAATTGTTCGGCCGCGCCGGTCGTGTTGCGCGCGGAGAGGTGAATTCGGGGATGAGCGCGATCGAGGACGCTACGTTCGAAACGACCGTGCGCCAGACCGTCGCCGACATGAAGACTGAGCTGAATAATGTGGTGCGCGCATCGGCTTCGGCCATGAGCAACTATAATCAGCTCGACGCCGAGTATCAGAAATACGTCAAGCAGTCGCAGGAGTGGAAGGACCGCGCGAACCAGGCGCTCGACGCCGGCAACGAAGATCTGGCGAAGAAAGCTCTGGCGAAAAAAGCCGAGAGCGACCGGCAGGTTGCCTCGCTGCAGGCGGCGATCGATTCAGCGAAACAGGCGAGCGAATCGCTGAAGGCGCAGGTAACCGAGCTGAAGCACAAGATCGAGGAAGGCGAGCGCACGGCTACCACTCTGGTGGCGCGCAAGAACGCCGCCATGGCGCAGCAGAAGGTGTCCGAAGCGCTGGCGGGCGTGGGGAAGGCAGACAACGCGTTTGCCACGCTGTCGAATTTCGAGAAGTCGGTGGCGAAGCAGGAAGCTACGGCGAAGGCGTTCAATGAACTGGCCAACTCGGGTACGGACGCGCCGCTTGAGGCCGAGTTCGCAAAGCTGTCGGGGCATTCGGTGGACGACGATCTGGCGGCGCTGAAGCGCGAGCGCGGCATGACAGTCACGGTGCAGAAGGAACTTCCGGCGGCCGGGTCGAAATAGCAGATGTTCTTCGATAAGAAGCCCAAGCCGCAGGAAGACCTCGCCAACCTGAAGGTCACGGACGCGCGCGTCAAAGACACGCTGTCGGTAAGCGGCGCGGCCGAGGACTTCAGCGATGTCGATTTCACGGTTGACCGGCGGGATTTATACGAAGCCGGCAGCCAGCGCTGGATGGAGCTGAGCGGCATGTGGCGCGACCGGCGCGTGACGCTTGAAGTGCACAGCGACGACGTCGTCGAGGTGCGCGGGAACTTCGACGGGCGCAGGATCACGCTGGATGAGATCGGAATGAGCGAAGAAGATCTGGCGCAGATCGACGCGCGGCAGAATCAGGCGGATTTCTTCGACTACGATGGGAAGTTCTGGATGTACCGGCAGAGCCGCGAAATGGGCGCGTTCAGCGACGATGCGTCGACGGGCCGCGGTTTCTATGGCTGGGAGTTTCACGAACAGGACGGCAAACGCTGGATGGTCATCCGCAAGTTCGAAGGCGAGCCGTTCACGGCGTCGATCCGCGTCAAGGTCGAGCCCGGCGACGTGACGGTGTTTCGGGGAGCATAGCTATGTACGCGCGTAAGCGCTCGATTGCGGTAACAATGGCGGCGGTGACAGGGGCGCTGCTGTTAGCGTCCTGCGGCGGGTTGCCGCGGGCACTTCGCAATCAGATTGCGGCCGAGAGACAGAACATCGCGCAGGCGAAGACGCAGCTGCAAAGGTCGCTCGACACGGTGAAGGCCGATCTCGCGCATTCGCCGGATCTGTTTAAGAACACTCCGGTCGCGCAGGGATGGCCCGCGCAGCTGGCGTCGGCGCGGGCGACGCTGGATCGCGCGGCCAGCGATCTGAAGGACATCGACAAGGTCAAGCCGGAGCGGGCGGCACAGCTGGTCAGTGAAGCGCGTTCGCTGCGCCAGTCGGCGGTTCGGGATGCGGAGTCGATCGAGGCCGACGCCAACAACTGGCTCGACTTCGAGAACAATCAGCCGCACTATCTGGCGGCCATGCAGCGCGAGTACGATCAAATTCACGCTGTCGATCTGATGCCGGTTTCGATGGTCGTCGAGAAGGCCGAACACGACTGGCCGGCTAAGAAATCGGCGCTTGATGAGCGATTCGCGGGGCTGCAGCAATCGGAGAAAGACGCCGACATGCAGTGGACCGCAACTGCCATGGCGCGGCAGGATTCGATGGCGGGGAAGGCGACGGGCGCCGAAGTGGCTACGCTGATCCAGGCGAACGACGCGCTGACGCGGGACCAGAATCAGCTGACGCATGGCGCGGACGATCTGCGCGCCGCCTGCGGCCAGCTCTACAATTCGTGGGACAAAATTCTGGCCGATCTCGAAGTCGCGCACCGCGGCGCCGACTTGGTTTATTCCGAGAAAATCGACACGGTCCGCACGCACTACACCGACGTCGCGGCGAAGACGACCGAAGTTTCGAACGACAACAAGTGGGTCGATGTACCGGCACCGCAGTATCGGGCGGTCCAAAACGATCTCGGGATGGTGATCGCGCATAAGGACGCGGGCGTTTTCGATTCCGAAGCGCAGACCACTGCGCAGCCGCCCGGATTCGCGTACATGGCGCCGCCATCGGTGGGATCGAATCAGTACGGCTACTGGTCGCACGCGGGCGGACAGAGCGTGTGGACCTGGCTGCCGGAGTATCTGATCCTGCGGGATCTGCTGTGGGGACACAGCTACCGGCCGATCTACATCAATGAGTTCAACGGCTATCAGACCGCGATGCGCGCGGGCCGCCCCTGGTATGGCCAGGAAACGCCTAACGCCGCGCCGAAGTACGGCAGCCACGGCACGTTCACCGAGCAGCGCTACGCGAGCAGCCGCTATGTGCAGTCGGGTGGATATTCGGCTTCCGGATATGCCAACCGGTCGCTTTCAAATCGGACCGGGGGATCGACGGTCTCGAGGCCTGATTCCGGTTTTCTGCCGCGCGGTGCTCCGGAAGAGAATCCGGGTGCGGGGAAACGGTTCGGCGGATCGGGCAGCGGTCAGAGATTCGGTTCGGGAAGCAGCAGTCCGAGCGCGGGCAGGCGATTTGGCGCGCCGCGCTCAGCGCCCCGCAGCAGCGGGGGAATGCATTTCGGCGGCCGGCGCCGCTAAATCGGCGAACTCTTCGTAAGGAAGATCGCAACCGAGCCGCTTCAGCTCCGCAATGCAGTGTTCGTCGATCGCCTGCTGCTGGGCGGGCGTGAGCAGTTCGCCGGAACCGCCCTGCTGCCCTTTGCGCATCATCGTGGCCGGCTTTCCCCAGAGCGATAGCTTACCGGGCGCGAACTTGTGGTCGATGCCCTTCATGTAGGCAAAAGAAGATTTGCGACAGACTTCCTGAATGACTTCATCGGAGACGTGAATGTCGAGGAATTCCGCGACGCGCCGCACCGCGCCTTCGAGATCGCGCTTCATCGATTTGAACGAGAGTACGAGCACGTTAGGGCGGTTCCGCTGCGCCCAGAAGCCAGCTGCATTGGCGGGCCAGGACGGGCCGAGCATGAACCTGTCCTTCAGAAAACTCCGATACATCAGGTCAACTGACGGCATCGCGCTGCCCATCGCTGTGTCCTTGATGAAGAAGTAGGCGGAAACGAAAGCGTCCTTCGGATCGCGGATCACTGCGATGTAGCGGGCCTGCTCTGAATAGGGCACCAGCTCCCAGTTGAAGTGAGTCTTGATGACGCGCTTGTGCTCGGGAGCGGTCTGCCAGTCCGTGGCCTGTTCAAGCGGAATCGCGTATTTCAGCATTGCGGGGCTCAACAGCTTCGCGTCGGGCCACGGGACCACTTCATGGATGTGATCGAATTCGCCTTTGCCGCGATAGATCAACTGGTAGACGATCTGCATCATCCAGTTCGTGCCACTCTTGGCGAACGTCATGACGAAGAACGTCCTGTGGACCCGGCGTGTAGCCGCGGAAAGGATTGTCGCTTTCGAACCGCTGCCGCTGCCTGTCGGCGATGGCGCCGAGCATCTTCTCGCCCTGGCCCAGCTTCTGCATCGTCCACATCATCGGCGTGAAGACACAGCGCATCATCACGGCGCCGAACAGCTGCATGGCGAAAGGCGGAGGCTGGCGTTTGAATGCCGGAGCGGACATGCTCCGATTATTCTACTGCCGATTGGGATTCGTTACACCACGTCCCGCGCCGGGATTCGGATCCATTGTCATGTGGAATTCGCCGTTCCGCTGCTCATCGACGAACATGATCGTGACGTTGTTGCCGATGCCTCCGAGGTAGCGGTAGAGCCACTCTTCATACGGCGGCGATCCGTTCAGATGCGAATCGAGTTCGTCGGGTGGCCCGAAGGTGATGTAGATTCGTCCGCGATCTGTTTTCCAGCCGGGCGCGCCGGACTGTGCCGTGAAATGGTCATCTGTATAAGCGATGCGGCGGTAGTGTTCTTCCTTGTATTCGTTCCGAACCGTGCCGGGCGTAGGATCGCGCCGGAGCCAGAACTGCTCGATGAACTTCTCGCGCTCCTCATTCGTCGTGAGCGCCTGGAATGCCACGCGCTCCTGAGCCGTGATGATGTAAGAGACCTCATTATTCAGCCAGAGATCGTAAACATCATCCGGCGCCGGCTGCCACGCGGGCAGAGCGAGCGCGATGACGATGCCGAGAATCCCCGCCGAGACCACGGACGTCAGAAAGCTGCGTGGATTTTCTTTCGGATAAAGCAGGCGACGAATTCGTTTCATGAGGACACCTCCTGTAGCGGCCAGCGCGGCCTGACCGGCGGCCCAGCGGTTCTCTTCGAGCACGGTGAGAGCGGCCGCGTAGTCGCGCGGGCTTCCGTTTACTTCGACCGCCAGATCGTCGCAGCAGTTCTCGCGCTCGGTGCGGATGACATGCGAAATCCACCAGACGGCTGGATGGTAGAAAAGACAACCTTCCACAACCATCTGCAGCAGATTGGCGAGATAGTCGTGACGGCGGATGTGCGCGAGTTCGTGCGCGAGAACGGCTTCGATCTGGCTCGCAGGCATTCCTGCCAGCATCCCGATCGGCGCCAGAATCACGGGCCGCAGGTAGCCGATGACGGCGGGCGATTGCGCCAGAGCGGTTTCGAGCAGGACAACGGGCTTCGTCACGCGCAAGCGGTTTCGCAGTTCGTCGAGCCTTTGCTGCCAGCCGTCCGGAGCGGAGCAGATGCCTTTCATGCGCAGGCGGCGTGTGACGATCCAGCTCGCGAGACTGCGCAGATGGAACAGCAACATGCCCGCGATCCAGAACGGCGTGAGCCATGGAAGCGCGCGCGCCATTCGGCTCGGGACGGATATCCGGGCATAACCGGAGGCGCCGGAAGCCGCATGCGCGAGGGAGCTTGGCACAGCGATCGGAGTTGCGGACGCTGTGTGCATGGAGAATGACAGCGTGACAACGAGGCCGATGAACATCGCGAGTAAAGCCAGGGACGCGATTCCATAACGAACACGCGGCGACCGCGTCAGGGAGAGCGTTACGGCCAGCAGCAGCGCGGCAGCTGCGCCCTGCCAGAGCGAATGAAAAATCGCCCATCCGAACGCATTCGCCAGCGGCGTATGGACCAGCATTTCGAGCAGTATCATCGCTTTCCTTTCTCGTAGTCGTCGAGAAGTTTTCTGAGTTCGGCGAGTTCAGTTTTTGAAGCTTTGCGGGCGGAGAGCGCACCCTGCATCAGGCGCGCCGCGGACCCGCCAAACGCGCGGTTGAGAAGGTCGCCGGCGAGCTGTTTCTGTGTCAGCTCCTGCGAATATGCCGCTTCGTACACGTGCGCACGCTGCTTTTCATCGCGCCGCACCAGACCCTTTTCCGCCATGATCTGCAGCAGCTTCAGAACCGTGGTGTATTGCGCGGGTTTGCGCCTCGCAATGATTTCGTGGATGTCACGGACAGTTGAGGGCCCGCGGCTCCAGAGCACGGTGAGGATTTCGAGTTCGGCATCGGTCGGGCGCGGGTGGGGGTCGGCCATCTACGAAGACATTACTACGAGGTACTTCGTATGTCAATAATCAAAGGGTGGTTTTTGCGCGGCCGCCGTACTAAACTCGGTAGCCATGCGGAGACGGCTGCTATGGGCCATTGCGGTGATGCTTGCAGGCGGACTGTACGGGCAATGGCTGAACTACCCTGCGCCCGGAATTCCCCGCACACCCGACGGCAAGCCGAATCTGGCTGCCCGTGCGCCGCGTCTATCCAACGGCAAGCCCGATCTGTCCGGCGTCTGGCATGTGGATTCTACGCCAGTGGCAGAGATGAAACGCCTCTTTGGCGAGGGCCTGGATCAGACGGCGCTGCCCGGCATGGAGCCGGGCACGATCTCTAAATACGCGCTGAACGTTCTCGTGGATTTCAAACCGGACGATTCCCCGATGCGCGCCGAAACGGCCGCGATACTCAGCAAACGCTCGCAGCTGGATCGGCCCTCGCTTCATTGTCTGCCGTGGGGAATTCCAACTTCCACTCTGTTCTCACCCGTGTTCAAGATTGTCGAGACTCGGGGTCTGATGGTAATGATGCTCGAAGTGGACAGCGGCGCGACTCGGCAGATTTACACGGACGGCCGTGAGCTGCCTGTCGATCCGCAGCCTTCGTGGTACGGCTATTCCGCGGGGAAATGGGACGGCGACACTTTGGTGGTCGAAACGGCTGGGTTTAACGACAGATCCTGGCTGGACTCGGCCGGCCACCCGCACAGCGAACGCATGCGCGTCACGGAACGCTTGCGGCGGCGCGACTTCGGGCATATCGATGCGGCGATTACCATCGACGATCCCGTGATGTACACGCGCGCGTTTACCATCAAGGTCACGTACCTGCTTCAACCGAATAGCGACATCCTTGAATACTTCTGCACAGAAGACGAAAAGGACCGCAGCCACTCGACTGCGCGCGAATGAGCAATGGGGCTCATACAGGCTGCTGAACGGGCGAAAACGGCTCTTCCGAAAATACAGGACCTTACAACCGCCTCGTCGGACTGCGTCCGATGGACCCGTTGGAAAGCGCGTCCGCAGCCTGGAAAGGGCGCCCCACGAAAACGCTTATTCTTTGAGTTCCGCGATGGTCGCGCCTGCGCCGCCTTCCGACTGCGAGGCGGGATAGAACTTCTCGACATGCGGGCTCTGCTTCAGCAGTTCCTGAATGGCGCGCTTCAGAATTCCCATGCCATGGCCGTGGACGATACGGACGCGGGCGGCGGTCGCCATCACGGCGGCGTCGAGGAAGCGCTCGACATGCTCGACGGCCTCCTCTGCGCGCTCGCCGATCACGTTGATCTCCTGCACCGAAGGGCTCAGCGCGGGACCGGACCGATAGGTTACGTTTTTCGGCAGCTTTGAGGCGACGGGGGCGTCCGGCAGCACTTCTTCGATGTCGGCGGTGGCAACGTGCATCTTCATGAAGCCCGCTTCCACTTCGAAACGGCCGTCGTTCAATATGCGGCGAACGCGGGCCGGCTCGCGGATGCCTTTCAGACGGACGCGCGAGCCTTCATCTATTTTCAGTTTGCGCGCCGAGGCTTCCTCCGCCTGAGGCACGAATTTCTCCCAGTCCTCGCGCATTTCGCGACCGGTTCGCGCGGTCTGGCGATGCGCTTCATCGACGGCTTTGCGGCGCTCGGCGGTTTCGGCGATGCGGGCCACGATTTCGTCGCCGCGCTCCTGCCAGCGGCGCTGCATTTCATCAAAGCGCGTTTCGAGATCGCGGAGCTTCGCGGCTTCCCGGCGCTCGGCGTCCTGAATCATTTTCTGTTCACGAGCCGCGAGTGCCGCGCGCTCCTGTTCGAGCGAAGCACGAAGGCCACCGGTTTCTTCCAGACGCCGGTGCAGGGTAGCGATCAGTGTGGTCAGCTCGATTTCCTGCGTACTGAGCGAAGCCCGCGCGCGCTTCATGATGTCTTCCGGCATGCCGAGGCGTTCGGCGATATCCAGACCTGCCGACTTGCCGGGGAGCCCGACCTGCAGCTGGTACGTTGGTTCCAGCGTGTGGTCGTCGAAACCCATGGATGCGTTGACGACAGTCTTCGTGTTCGCGCCGTAGATTTTGAGCGCGGTGAGATGCGTGGACGCGAGCGTGAATGAGCCCGCGGCGCGGAAGTGATCGACGAGGGCTACGCCGAGCGCGCCGCCTTCTTCCGGGTCGGTGCCGGAGCCGATTTCGTCGAGCAGTACGAGCGAGTCGGGTGTGGCGTCGAGCGCCATTTCGCGAAGCTGCGATACGTGCGCGGAGAACGTGCTGAGATTCTGCTCAATCGACTGGTTGTCGCCGATATCGGCCAGCACCTGTTCGAAGACCGGCAGTTCAGCCGCAGAGCACGGTACGGGCAGTCCGGCCTGGGCCATGAGGGCGATCACGCCGACTGTCTTCAGAGTAACCGTCTTGCCGCCGGTGTTCGGGCCGCTGATCAGGAGCGTGCGGCACTCGCGGTCGAGAGTCAGCGTGAAAGGCACAACGCGACGGGTGGTCTTGCGCAGCACGTCGATCAGCAACGGATGGCGCGCGTTTTCGAGATGCAAACGATCGCCGAATTTCGGCACCGAACAGTCGAATTCGATGGCGAAACGCGCTTTGGCGAAGACGAGATCCAGTGCGCTCATCACGGATGCGGCGTCGCGGATCGGTTCGGCATGGACGCCCAGCTGCGCGGTGAGTTCGCGCAGGATACGGAAAACTTCGCGCGATTCCTCTTCTTCGAGGCGCACCAGCTCGTTGTTGAGATCGATCGTTTCGAGCGGTTCGAGGAAGAGGGTCTGGCCCGTCGAACTTGCGCCGTGGATGACGCCGGGAAGCCTGCGGCGCTGACCGGCGATCACCGGGACGACGAAGCGGTCATTGCGGATCGTGATGTATTCTTCCTGCAGAATGCCTTCGCCGCTGTTGGCGCGCAGGAAGCGCTCGAGCGATTCCTGAATGGACTTCTTCTGCTTCTCAATGTCTTTGCGCAGACGATGGAGGTGCGGACTGGCGGTATCGAGGACCGTGCCATCGCCCTGAATTTTGCCTTCGACGGCTTTGAGAAGCGGGCGGAAATCGCCGATGCCACGCGCGCGTCGCGCCAGCAGAGGGAAGCGCTCACCGGCCGCGTTGAGAAACGACGCGGCATCGGCGGCGCGATCGAGGAAGCCGATCAGATCGAAGATTTCGCGTGGCTCGAGCGCCGCGCCTTCGATGCGGAGCTTCTGAATGAAGACCGTGACGTCGGGCAGGCCGTTGAAGTTGATGCGAATGGCGGCGCCCTGCCCGGCAGGCTGCGGCGCGGAAGCGGCCCGCAGATACGCGACGGCCTCGCCGGTTTCGGCAAGCGCGCTTTCGAGCGGTTCACGATCGGCGGAAGGCGCGACTTTGGCCAGTTCCGCAGCACCCATCGGACCGCCGATATAGCGGGCCACAAGGGCCAGCACATGCTCCCATTCCAGGGCTTCGACGTTGCAGTTCACTCAGCACTATTCTCGCGCGCGTAGCGGAATGCCTTCGCGATCACGGCGGGTGTGCCTTCGGTGATCCTAAGCTTGTCCAGATCGCGCTCGGCGACCCATGCCACGCGGCTCGCGTCGTCCGCTGCGCACAATTCACCGCCGAGCGGACGACACAGATAATCCATCAGCACGAAGTGATATTCGAGCCGGCCGGAATCGTCGTAGAGAAAGCGCTCAAAGATTTCGATCAAACAGACGATCTCGACTTCGAGGCCGGTTTCTTCGCGTACCTCACGAAGCGTTGCGGCGTGCAGAAGTTCCCCAGGTTCCACCGCGCCCCCGGGCAGCGACCACCAGCCTTTCAGCGGTTCGTGCCCGCGCTCGACCAGCAGAATCCGTTCGCCTTCGATGATGAGCGCGCCCACGCCGAGCACGGGCTTGTCTGGATATTGGCGGCTAATACTGCAACGCTCCCTTCACGCCCGGGCGCACGCGGTAGGCGCTGGTGCGGGCGGAGACAAACAGCGATTCGAGATCGCCGCTGCCGAACGTGCAGTTCGTGATGTTCTCGGTTTCAAGAAGCGTGCGCTGAAGCTTGCCCTGTGGCGAATAGACGGCAACACCTTTCGCGGCGACGTAGAGACGGCCGTCGACATCGGTGCGGATGCCGCCGGGTACGCCGGCGATGTTCCCGATCAAATCACGCGAATTCGATGCCGCACCATTGCGATCGAGATCGAATACAACGACGGCGTGACGATCGGAATCGGTGACATACAGCGTTCTGCCGTCGGCCGAGAGCGTGATTCCGTTTGGCCGTGTCCGCCACTTCGCCAGAACAACCAGATCTCCTTTCGGACCGATGTGCCAGATGCCGTAGAAGTCGAGTTCGCGGCGGTCGACAGCGCCGCCGAACGCGGGATCGGTGAAATACACGTGCCCGTCACGGCGCACCACGATGTCGTTCGGCGCGTTGAATTTTTTGCCCTGATAGCTGTCAGCCAGGGTTTCGAGTTTCCCGCTCGGATCCAGCCGAGTCACGCGCCGGTTCGCCGATTCGCAGATGCAGAGTCGCTCCTGCAGATCGTAAGCCAGACCGGATGCCCCGCCGCTGTTTTCGCGCCAGGGTCTGATCTCCGGATGCGGATCGCCTTCGTAGCGGAAAAGCGTGTTGCGGCGGACATCGGCGACGGCCAGAAACCCGGCACGCGCCCACGCCATCCCGTCTGCGAACTGGAAATTCGCGGCAATCTTCTCCGCTTCGTAGTTCGGGCTGACGCTGGTGCTTTGCGGGGGCAAACGGAGATCGGTCAGGGCTTGTGAACCACGATCTGGTTAGTGACGCTCTTGACGCCGCTTACCTTCTTCGCGATCTTCTCGGCCTTGCTCTTCTGCTTATCTTCCTCGACTGTGCCCTTGAGCGTTACCACGCCTTCCTTCACGACGACTTCGATTGCGCCGCCCTTCACGATCTGATCGGCCGCCAGACGCGAACGGATGGTGTCGGTCAGAAAATCGTCGGTCACGGGCTTACTCGCGGCAAACACAGCCGCAGCCAGCGAAAAAAGCAGCACGAGCGGAAGAAGCAGGCGTTTCAGTTTCATCTCTAAGTTTCGTCTTTACCCGCCATTGTACGCCAGTCGACTGTGTTCAGATATGCGGCGTTCTCGCGCCAAGCGGTTTCGACCTTCACGTGGAGGTCCAGATAGACCGGCATGTCGAATAGCGCTTCCATTTCCTGGCGCGCCTGGGTGCCGATCTGTTTCAGCATCGAACCTTTTGAGCCGATGACAATGGCTTTCTGGCCGTCACGTTCGACCACGATGGTGGCGAAGATGCGGATGATGCGCGGCTGCTCTTCCCATTTGTCGATGAGAACGGTGACCGAGTGGGGGACTTCCTGGCGCGTGGCGTGCAGAATTTTTTCACGTACGAGTTCGGCGGCGAGAAAACGAGCGGGCTGATCGGTGTAATGATCCGGCGGAAAATACTCCGGGCCATCAGGCAGCAGCTTCAGGAGTTCGCTGCGCAGTGTGTCGAGGCCTTCGCCGGTGGAAGCGGAGAGCGGCAGATAGGCTTCGAAATCGTAGTGCTTCCGGTATTCCTCGAGCAGCGGCAGAATCTGTTCTTTGGAGGGCAGCGCATCGATCTTGTTGAGCGTGAGGATGACCGGCGGCATGTCGTGACCCCGCTTCAGGATGCTGAGCGCTTTTTCGTCCTCGCTGCTGAATTCCTTTGTGGCGTCGACCACGTAGATGAACAGGTCGCGCTCTTCGAGAGAGGCGCGCACGGCGGCCATCATGCGCTTGTTGAGGGGGCTGTCGGACTTGTGAATGCCCGGCGTGTCGATGAAGACGATCTGCGCATCAGGGGTGGTCAGCACGCCCTGAATGGCGGTGCGCGTGGTCTGCGGTTTGTCCGCGACGATGGCGACCTTCTGGCCGACCAGCGCGTTGAGGAGCGTTGATTTGCCGGCGTTGGGGCGCCCAATGATCGAGACGAAGCCGGATTTGTGCATGGACATTATTCTTCCGCGCCTACCGATTCCGGCGCTTCCTCTGCTCCAGTGTGGCGGGGCTGCAGGCGGCTGAGGCGAACCTGTTCGACGCGCATTTCATCGCTGGCGAGGATCTCAGCGCGAATACCGTCGCGTTCGACGGATTCGCCGCATTTCGGAACGTGTCCGAGCCACTCGGTGACGAGGCCGCCGATGGTGGTCGATTCGATTTCTTCATCGTGTTCGAAATTCGCGATGATGTCGCTGACGCGCGCGATGTCGAAATTACCCGACACGATGAAGCCGCCGTTGCCGTCTTCGGTGACGTCGGAGGCCGGTTCGTGTTCGTCGCGAATCTCGCCGAGTATGACTTCGACGAGATCTTCCATGGTGGCGAGGCCCGCGGTGTTGCCGTATTCGTCGACGACGATCACCATGTGGGCCCCCTCGGCCTGCATCTCGCGCATGAGGTCGTTCACGGGCTTGGTTTCCGGGACGAAACGAATGGGGCGCATCAGCTCGCGCACCCTGCGGGTGCTGCGGTTGCCTTCCTGAACCTCGAACATATCGCGCACGTGCACGAAGCCGACGACATTGTCGATGGAGTCCTGATAAACGGGTATGCGCGAGTACTGTTCGGTGACCACGAGCTGGTGCAGTGCTTCAAGCGTCTCGTCGGCCGGGATCGCGACCATGTTCGGACGCGCGGTCATGACCTCGCGCACCACTTTGTCGCCGAATTCAACGACGGACTGGATGAGCTTGCGGTCCTCTTCTTCGATGAGGCCTTCTTCGGTGCCGGCGGTGATCAGAGCTTCGATGTTCTCCGCGGAAGTGGGCGCCTCACTGCGGTCGGTCTCGGGCCCCGTGATATCGAGAAGGGAGTGGAGGAAGTTGAGCGCGAAGACCAGGGGGCGGATAACAAACGCCGCGCCCGCATAGAACGGGATCAGCCGCGCCATCCATTTACCGGATGTGCGCCGGTAGAGGAGCTGCGGGATCAGGTAGGCGAAGACCATCATGGAAAGCCACGCGCCGATCGCGCTTTCAAGCAACGCGAGCCACGAAAGCGCTGCGGCGTCGAGGACCTGCGCCAGCGCGGCGATGCCGAACAGCACAAGACAGGTGTGCTTCCACAGCGAGAACGTGAGTGCGCCTTCTTCAGGGCGCAGGTTAAGGCGTTCTTCGAGATCGGATTTGAAGTACTGCAGCGAGGGCAGGTCTCGCGTACGCAGGCGCATGCTCTCCAGCCAGAGCGTCTGGATGCAGGTGAAGAGCAGCACGAGCACCAGGAGAACAAAGAGCAGGGCGAGGATCATGAATAGCCTCGTTCGATCAGGCGGCTTCGCTCGATCAGGCGGCTTCGCTCGATCAGGCCGCCGGGCAGGCCGAGCGCGCGGCGCCAGCGGGTTTCAACACGCCTCATCTTACCGGAATCCGATTCGTGATCCATGCCGAGGAGATGCAGGACGCCGTGCAGCATGAGGATACGGATTTCTTCTTCAGTCGTGTGCTTCCACTGGCGGGCCTGCGCACGGGCGCGCTGGACTGAGATGGCGATGTCGCCGAGCGAAGCTTCGATGGAACCGGCGCCGGCGCAGGGGAAGGACAGTACGTCGGTCGGATAATCTTTACCCAGAAACTGCGCATTCAGGGACTGAAGCTCGGCGTCATTGGTGATGCGGCAATGGAAGTCGCGTCCACGAGCGACGCGGTCACGAAGGATTTGCGCGAACGACTGCAGGCTCTTCCGATCGAGAGTGGCCGGCTTACGCCGGTAAGTTATGAGCGGATCGGATTTCATTTCATTCCGCCCGTTGTTTCCAGAAGCACAACGGACCTTCGCCCGTGCGCTCAGGCCTGGACCTGAACGGATGGCGCCGGCGCCGTCATCACGGAAGGCGGCATTGACGCTATGGATTCGGCCGGAGGCGCTTCCCTCGGCAAGTCCTCCGCGATTCCGTCCGAGAGCTTCAGCGTAAGCTGGCGTCCGGAGGTGCCCTCGTTGTATTTTTCGTACGCCCGGACGATGCGCTGCACAAGGCTGTGGCGCACCACGTCGCGCTCGTCGAACTGCACGAATGAAATGCCTTCAACGCCCTTCAGAATCTCCACGGCGTCGAGCAGACCGGAGCGCCGGCCATTGGGCAGATCGATCTGCGTGATATCGCCGGTGACCACCATTTTCGAATTGAAGCCCTGGCGCGTGAGCACCATCTTCATCTGCTCGCAGGTGCTGTTCTGCGCTTCATCGAGAATGATGAAGCTGTCGTTGAGCGTGCGGCCGCGCATGAAGGCGAGGGGCGCGACTTCGATGGAGGCGCGCTCCAGCAGTTTCTCCACCTTGTCCGACTCGAGCATGTCGTAGAGCGCGTCGTAGAGCGGGCGCAGATAGGGATCGATCTTTTCCTGCAGACTTCCGGGCAGGAAGCCGAGCTTTTCGCCGGCTTCAACGGCGGGGCGGGTGAGAATGATGCGCGTGACGCGTTTCGAGATGAGCGCCTGCACGGCCATCGCGACGGCGAGATAAGTCTTGCCGGTGCCCGCGGGGCCGATGCCGAAGACGAGGTCGTTGCGTTCGATGGCTTCGAGGTAGCGGCGCTGCGTGACCGTCTTGGGCGCGAGCACCTTCTTGCCGAAACTGCGCTGCTGGCCGCTCTTGAAAAGACCGCGCAGAGTCACTTCAGGGTCGGCAGTGACAACGCGCAGCAGGCTGTTCAGATCGCCGTTTTTGAAAACCACGCCTTCGCGCACGAGCGCGAAATAGTCCTGCAGAATACCTTCCGCGCGCGCGACGGAGCCGGGTTCACCCTCGATTTCGAGCGTGTCCTCACCGAGACGCGTGCTGATATTCAGACCGGACTCAAGCAGGCGGATATTTTCATCGCGGGTGCCGAAAAGGCTCTCGATACCGCGGCTAACCTGAACAGTGGCTTTCATTTTGTTTAGAGCAGGACCTCCCGGAAAAAGCGTGTGGGCAGTACGGGCATCAGGCGGTGCGAAGAGGGACAAACGGGTACTTCGAAGGCTGAGGGCTATGCTGCCGCGTCTGCGCGGGGAAGGAAAAAACCATCCGATGGAATTATAGCAGGATTTGCGTGGAAAAGATTGTGAAGAAACTGAGGAGAACGAACAATCGCGGATGTCGGCGTAAACGCCCGCGCGGAGGGCCTGACGGCCGGTTTTCATTAACTAAACCGACCGGCAGCTCCGACCGCCGGCAGTACGGTTCATCGTGGAGCCGTGATCTACTGCTGCTCCCAGACGCCTGGCATGTACGCGATGAAGTACCATTTCGCCGTGGTCGGCGGGTCCGTCGAGAGGTTCAGTTCGGCCCATCCGCCTTGCACGTCTTTCACAGTCGCTGTAAACGTGAGTGTGCTGGGGATCGTCCACGTAGTGAACTTCCATGTGGAACCGGGGACGAAACCATCGGGCACTTGTGACGGGGGATTGTTCGTCACATAAACAGGCAGGGGAGAGCCGACGGCCACCTGCGCCAGCGACGCAGGAGGGGCATTGCGCTGCGCCCGGATGGTGGCGGGCCGGAGAAAAACGCCGATCAGCACGGCGGCTGCGGCAACGAGAAACAGCGTCCGCTGCCGGATGGAGATGGTTCGGGTGATTGCTCGCATATCCTCACGGTACATTCAAACGAGGATGGCCCGCCTTAGTAAATGGAGCACGTTTGTACTTTTGGCGATGATCGCCGGTATGCTGGCCGCGCAGTCGCGGCGGGCGCGACAGGCGGCGCCCTTCGACTACTACGTACTGTCACTCTCGTGGGCGCCGGAATTCTGTTCGCAGGGAGACTCCGCTGCGCGCACCCCGCAGGAATGCACGCCCGGCCGCATGACGGGGTTCGTGGTGCATGGGCTGTGGCCGCAGGCGAATACGGGCCGCGGGCCGGAATCGTGCGGCCGGGCGGATCGGGTGTCGAAGTCGGTGGTCGATTACGTGATTCGCTACATGCCGTCGCCGGGCCTGATTCAGCACGAATGGGCCACGCACGGGGTTTGCACCGGACTGAGGCCGACTGAATATTTCGGGGCCATTGTAGAAATGCGCGCCGCAGTGCAGATTCCGGTGCAGTTTGCGTCGATCGAAGGGGGAGTGCGGGAGAGTCCGGGGCAGATCGAAACGCAGTTCGCAACGGCGAATCCGCCGTTTCCGCGCGGCGCATTCCGCACTTCGTGCGTGCGCGATGAGTTAGAGGAAGTGCGCGTTTGCTTCGACAGGAATCGAAAACCGCAGGCCTGCACCGCGAGCGCGGGCGAGTGCCGGGTTCCGGCGATAGAAATCCGGGCGCCATTTTAATTCTCAATATGAATTTTTGATGAAACCGGGCCGGGGGACGGATCATCCGTGAACTTTGCAGACCTCCGACATCCTCAAAGCCTGGAGCAAGATCCTGCGGGGCGAGCGTCCCTCGCTTTCCATCGAAATCACACGTGAGTGTCCGCTGCGCTGTCCGGGCTGCTACGCCTATGAGGACGGTCATCTGGGCGGCGGCGTGACGCTGCGCAGTCTGAGCGACTACAAAGGGCAGGCGCTGATTGACGGCGTGCTCGAAGTGATCGACCGGCTGAAGCCGCTGCATCTTTCGATTGTGGGCGGCGATCCGCTGGTGCGGTATCGCGAGCTGGAAGCCATGGTGCCGCAGATTCTCGCCCGCGGCATTCACGTGCAGATCGTAACCAGCGCGTTCCGGCCGCTGCCCGCGGGCTGGGCGAACGTGCCGCGGTTACATCCGGTCGTTTCGATCGACGGGCTTGAGGCAGAGCATGACGCGCGGCGCGCGCCCGCGACATACAAGCGGATTCTGCAGAACATCGCCGGTCAGAAGGTCACGGTTCACTGCACCATCACGGGGCAGATGATGAAGCGGCCCGGGTACCTGCGCGAGTTCCTGGCATTCTGGACGCCACGGCCGGAGATTGCGAGAGTGTGGTTCAGCATGTTTACGCCGCAGACCGGCGACGCGCTGCCGGAAATGCTGACGCGTGAGGAGCGTGTGCGGGCCATTGCGGACCTGATGACGCTGCGAAAGATTTGTCCTGAGCTCGACATGCCGGAGAGGATGCTGCGGCAGTTTGCACATCCGCCGCACAGTCCCGCCGAATGCGTATTCGCGCTGACGACGCAGACGATTTCGGCGGACCTGAAAACCAGAATCACACCGTGCCAGTTCGGCGGAAATCCGGACTGCGGGTCGTGCGGCTGCATCGCGTCGATGGGGCTCGCGGCTGTCGCGGCGCATAAGATTGCCGGCATCATTCCGGTGGGCGCGATATTCCGGGCTTCGGTGAAGATCGGGCAGAAGCGCGCGCCGGAAGCGCCTGAGCCGGTTCCGGCGAACAACGAACTGCGCGTGCTGAATTAATTGTTGTAAAACAACTCTTGGTCTTCATTACGAGCCGCCGCGCCGCCGCGGCCGCGCTCTTACTCGCAACGCTGGCTCTGGGCATCTACGGAATCGGGCGCAGCCTGTGGCTCGATGAGGCGTGGGTTGCAAACTCCGTGCTGGAGCCGTCGCTTTCGCGGATGTTCTATTACCCGGAATGGCTGCAGTCAACCCCGCCGCTGTTTCTGCTGCTGGTGCGGGCGGTGGTCGGCGTTTTCGGAATTTCGAATGCGGCGTTTCGCGTGGCGCCGCTGGCATTCTCGGTTGCGGGCGTCGCCGCTATGATTGCCGTGACCAGACGGGTGCTGTCTGTGCCGTTCGCGATGCTGGCTAGTGCGCTCGTGGCGTTTCATCCGACCGCAATCGAATACTCGCGCACCTGCAAACAGTACAGCGCGGAATTGGCCGCGACCGCGGTGATTCTGCTCGCGCTGGTGTTGTATCTGGAAAGCCCGACGCGCCGGCGGTTCGCGTGCATCGTGACAGGGTTCGTGATTGCGCTGCCGCTTGCATGGTCGGTAGCGTTCCTTTTTCCGGGAGTCGCAATCGTGGTGTGGGTGAGAGGCGGCTGGCAAAGAGCGGCAGCTCTGACAGCGATATTCGGCGGCTGGCTGGCGATACTGTACGTCGTTTTCATTCGCGAAAATATGGCGCCGCAACTGCGCGCATTCTGGATCGCGACAGCAAAGCCTTTGTCGCCGGGGCTGATCGCGGCGCTGATTTTCTGCGCGTTCGCGGCGATCCGGGCCGCGTACAGAAGGAACTGGTTGCAGATCGCCGCGCTGCTCGCGTGCTTTCTGTTCGCGGTTGCCGATCTGCTGCGAGTGTATCCGGGGGAACCGCGCTCGCGCCTGTTCCTGCTGCCGTGCTTTCTGCTCGTGGCCGCGATGACGGCCGAGGACCTTTGGAACCGGGCGATGGGCCAGCGGACGTGGGCCGGGGTGGTCCTGGGGGTACTTGTTGTCGGCCTGGGAGTTGATGCGGGGCGGAAACAGATCCGCGATCACAGAGAACGTCCGGAAGAGGATTACCAGGGCGCGGTCGCGATGCTGCGCCAGCGCGTGGCACCGTCCGATCTGCTTCTGGTGCACGCATCGGTGATCGAGGGATTCCGGCTGTATACGGCGATGGAAGGGTGGCGCGACAATCACGCGATCTTCGGCAACACTGGATTTCCATGCTGTGCGCGCAACCGGGATGCGATGCCGAACTCGTCGAAGGCTGAAGCAGTCTTTGCGGATGTCAACCGCATGGTGCCGCACGGATACGCCGGACGAGTCTGGCTCTTCTATTCAGACCGGCACACACAGTGGGCCTACGTCGGGCAGGACGAAAGCATCCTGTGGATCAAGCATCTTAGGCAAAGAGGCTGCACGATAGATGTGCCTACGATCACCTTGCAGAATGTGGCAATCAGCGCGGCGGACTGTGGTGCGTTGGCACACTAGAAACCAGAAAGACCCGCGGAATTCGTAACGCTCCGCGCCGGGCAGAAGCCCTGCGGCAGGCCCGAAGGCCTGCCCCACAAAATCAGTGAGGCTGCGGAAGCTCGTTCGGGTTGGAACCGCCGAGGAACAGCCTCTTGCCGTCCGGGAATGTGATGTTGGCGCCGTTGGCCCGGTTCTCGCCGCTCTTCGCCATATAGCCGTCAACGATCACCACCGTGCCGGGCTCGAGCGATTTCTTCGTGAATCCGCGCCGCAGCAGAATATTCGGGCTGCCGCCTTCCACCATCCAGCTGACGACTTTGCCGTCAGGCCCTTTGACATCGATATGAATCCACGAGTGGGGGTTGATCCATTCCATGGAGGTAACGGTTCCCTGCAGCTTCACCGGTTTGTTGATATCGAACTCCGCGGCAAAAGAATGGTGCGCCCAGGCAGGAAGAGCAGCTGCAATCAGACCCGCGGCAATCATTTCCCACCGCGCACAACGGAGCCGTCGCCCTGTGCGCTTCATCTTTGTGCGCATAGGAATCATCTCCCGGCTTTCTCCCCGGCGCGCGCACCTTTGAGAGCGTTCAGCATGTAGTAATTTCCCTCGTGGCATGCATACTCGTAGAGCACATAGGCGGGCTCACTCTTGAGCGGAAAGGAAATGGTCCACGGCTTCGTCCAGGTCTTCGGATCGTCGATGGTCACGGAGTAGTTCAGGGTGTCGGCGCTTGCGCGCGCGAAATGCTCGACAAGCCTGAGGTCCTCGCTCGCCGGCGTCTGCCCGACGACCGTTCCGTCTCTGAAGTTCGTCGTCTCCACCACCAGTGTGTTGCCTTCCCAGTGTCCGCGCGAATCGCCCATCCACGAGCGGATTCCCGCTGGCACGTGCGGGGTCCCGTTGACCGGTATCACGCGCGTTTCGTGAATCATTTCGTTGCGCAGCACCACGTATCCGGGGATCTGCAGAATCTGGTTGCCCTGATTGTAAGTATTCGGCACAATCGACCCGACGGCGCCGCGCGTAATGCAGCGATCCCACAGACTCTCGTCTTCCCACGAATCATGGCACCCGCCCGCGGTCTGTGCGCACGGACGCGCGCGGCGCACTGCAGCCCGTTGGGCAGCCGCTTTCTGGGCTTCCGGTGTGAGCGCGGGGATGCGCCCGTCCGGCGGGTCCATCACGAGCGACGCCTGCTTCGACGGCTTCCCGCGATCGTCCCAGTAGAGCGGCGGACCGATGCTGACGCCGTTGCTGCACGTGGTCGGTGTGTTTCCCAGACCGCCGCGACCGGGGTCGCAGCGTGTCAGATCGCTGACCGTTTCCTCGCTGTCGATGGCGGTCTGCTTCTGCGCGCGCTCCTGCCTTTTGGCAAATTCATCTTCGGTGAGAAACGCTCGGGTGCCGAGGCTTCTGTCGCGTTCGAGCGGCGTGCCGATCATCGCCGTTCCCGGCCAGACGCCCTGGATGTCGGGATCGCCCCAGAAAGTTTTCGGCTGCGTCCACTGTTTGGTCTGCGCGGGCAGGCCAACGGTGAGAAGCAGAGGCAGAAAGGCAAATCGGTATTTCATTGAGCCCGAGCCGGCCTGAGACGCGCCGCCACCTGATTCCAGCGGCCCGCCAACACGACGACAGCGACCACCAGCAGAACTACCGGACCGGTCGGGGGGCTATGCAGGATGGTGAGATGCGTCAGGATGGCGCCCGCCATGACGCACGTCAGGATAAGGGATGCGATGCCTGCCATGCCGGGAATCAGAAGCAGGATTGCGGAGAGGACTTCCAGACCGCCGGTGACATAACGGAACCACTGGCCGACGCCGATCGTGGTGAACATGTCAACCATCATCTTCGCCCCTGCCAGTTTCGGCCATCCTGCGGAGATGAATGCCGCGGCCAGCACAATCTGAAGCACCCACAGAATCACGTTTTTCGCTTTGTCCATCGCTGGAAATCAGTTTATGCGATTTTGCGCACCTCAGTTTTCCGCCGGGCGCTGGATCGAGTCAACGACAAGAAATTCCTGCGGCAGTATGGCGGGCTCGACGTTCAGGCCGAGCTGATCGTTCAGTGCGGCGATCGCGCTGTTGACAGGATCGGCTGTCGCGAATTCGAGCTGGAAGTCATACTGGCCTTTGATGCCGGTCCTGTTCGCGAGCGGCTTATCGTCGAAAAGGAGGAGCGCTGCGAATTCATCGACGGTGGCTCCGCGCGCCTCGAGGTGAATCGTTTGATCGCCGCCGCCGCCATTAGGACAGACGTGTTGCCGGAAAGTCGGCTCAAGCACCCAGCCGGCGAACGTGGCCCTGTGGAGAGCCCCAAGCAGCTGCCCGAAGTTCAACGGAAGACATTCGCCTGGGCGGAACGGCGACGCCTTGAAACCTCCATCGGCCACTGTGAGCACATAGCCCTGAACCTGTCTCGTCTCGCGGTGGACCTTCAGCTGGAAACGGTCTTCGAGAAGCCCCTGCAACATCGGGCCGTTGATGATGTCCTTGTCCTGCGGGCTCTCGGGCGTGGCGTCGATATTAAAGCGCTCGGAGGCGATCCATGCCGGGCCTTCGACGGGAAAAAGACCTGGGCGCCGCGCCACCGACTCGTTCACATGCCCGGTCGCAAACATCGCGTAGGCCGAGTGGATCAGATCCTTCGGGCTCATGCAACTCACATATAGCCTCGCCGGTATTTCGGGAATGACGAAGTTGCCATTTTCATCTACGGAGACCTTTGCCGAACCCAGAAAGGCGCCTACGCCTCTGCCTCCGCGACCGGTGGTGATCTCGCCGTCGCTGCACGACTTGATGAACGCTGCGGCGAATCGCGGCGCGGGTCCGGTGCGGAACTGTGCACGCAAAGCCGGTGCGTTCATCACACCGATCACAACAGGCCCGGCGATGGCCGCAGCTGCGGCAGCCGCGAGGATGGATTTTTTCGCGCGCGTTAGTCCAGCAGGAACGTGGCCTGTCAGAATCGCCCGGACCCGCTTCTTCATATCGGCGCCGCTCACGCCTGAAGCGCAGAGCAATGGCGACTCCACGTAACTCTGGCAGACGCGGACAATGCCCTCGGCGTATACGCCTGGTTCGCAGCCCAGACTGAGCACCGCCTCATCGCAGGCTCTTTCGCGCTCGCCGATCAGACGTGCGCCAATCCACCAAACGAGCGGATGAAACCAGAACAGCGTTTCGACCACCATGTGCAGCGCCGCCGTCAGGTTGTCGCGTCTCGTCACGTGCTGTGTTTCATGCGCGATCACCGCTTCGAGTTGCGCCGGTGTCAGACGCTCCGTGATGTCCGCCGGCAACAACAGAACGGGGTGGAACAGACCCACCACGCCGGGCTCCAGCAAACCCGGCGTCGCACACACCGGAATGGCGGCGGGCAGCGGCAGGGGGCTGCTGGATCGGATTGCCGCCCGAATGCGCAGCCAGGCTCGCAGCCGGATCATCACGATGAACGCGAATCCACAGGCCCACAACGCTGCCAGCGCGATGGGAAGCCAGTCGATGCTGCGCGGTGCCGGTACTGCCAACGTCACCTGATGGAACGGCTGCGCGATCTGCGCGATCGTGATCGAGAGAGCCTGCGCTGCGACTGCTTTCGGCTGTGGCAAGGGGCGCAGATGGCTGCCGGCATCCATCAGTACGGAAAACGGAACCAGGAATTTCAGCGACGCGCTCAGCCAGATTCTGTACCGCACCGCGGCGCGGCTGTCGCGAAACACCAGAGTAAGAAGCGCTGCCGCAGCCGCGAACAGCGTCGACTGCCAGAGGTGATTGATCAGTTCGCCGGTCATTTCGGTTTACGCGTCCTTTCCGCTTTTTCAACAAGCATCCGCTCCAGTTCGCGCACGTCCGCGAGCGTCAGTTTTCCTGCTTCCGCCAGCTGCGCCATCATGGGCTGCGCACGCCCGCCGAATAAGCTCAGGATTTCGTCGAGCAGCCGGTGCCGCGCCACATCGCGCGCGACGGTCGGCTCGAAGATATGGGCATTGCCGATCTTTCGTACCCGGCGCACCGCGTGCTTGCCTTCGAGGCGATATACGGTGGTCTGAATCGTGGTGTAGGCGGGGCGCGGTTCGGGGAACGATTCCTGAATCTCGCGCACCGAAGCTTTGCCGTGCGCCCAGAGGGCCTCCAGAATCTGCAGTTCCAATCGCGTGAGTTTGGGCCGCGCCATCGGATCGATCTCCTATGCTCAATCAGAATCTACTATCAAATAGTAGATCGTGTCAAGCAGATAAAATTACGGCATCGCCAACCACGATCCTGTCCGCCATGCATTCCGCGGCTTTCTTCTCGACATCGCGCTGAACGCGATTGTTCCGCTGCTTCTCTACCGCCTGTCGAAGCGTTTCATCTCGCCCTCGGAGTTCACTGCGCTCGCCATCGCGACCACATTTCCGCTGGCCAAAAGCGCCTTCGACATCGCGAAGCGGCGCAGGGTCGATCCGATCGCAATGATCGTGTTGCTCGGCATTGCCGCCGGCATCATTGCCCTGCTCTTTGGCGGAAGCCCGCGGATCCTGCTCATGCGCGAATCGATCTTCACCGCCGCGTTCGGACTCGCCTGCTTCGGATCGCTGCTGCTGCCGCGGCCGATGATGTTCTATATCGGCGAATACTTTCTCGCTGGCGGCGATCCGCTGAAGCGCCGGCGATACCAGGTCAGCTGGACGCTTCCGGAGGTGCGGTTCACCGCGCGGCTGATCACGTCGGTGTGGGGCGCGGTCTACGTTGGGGAATTCGCCATCCGCATGCTGCTGATTCTCATCGCGCCCGTTTCGTGGGTGCTGGTGATTTCACCGGTCCTGCTGGGGACGTTTACTGTCGTGACGATTTTCTGGACGTTCGGATACGCCAAACGCGCGCGCCAACGCGCATTGCCAAAAGTCGATGAACTGATGCGCCGCGAGGTGCGGTAGCTACTTCTTCGGGGCGTAAGGGCCGACCTCGGGCTTGCCCTGCGTGTCCTTGAGACTCCCCAACTCCGCCGCGACGCCGCGCGAGATGGCGGCCGTTTCGCTCTGGTTCTGGAAGCAGGTGAAGTCGGGGCGATCGCGCCAGGCGAACGGCCCGCAGAGGCGCTTGCCCGCGGCGAGCGCGGCATCGTGCACCACATTGATCAGGCGTTCGTAGTCCGGCGTGCCCTGTCTATAGCCGGAGAAATTGCCCAGATCGCCGCTGGCCGCGAAGATAGCCGTGACGCCGGGAATCGACGCAATCTCACGCGCGGCGACAGCGCCGTCAAGCGTCTCGATCATCTCGATCAGCACGACGTTGTCGTTGATCGTGTTGCGATAACCGCCCGGCACGCCGCCCCACATTGAGGGGTCGAACGCCTGGCCGCCGCCTTGGCTGCGATGGCCGAGTGGCGGAAAATACGCCCAGTTGCGCGCCAATGTGCCTTCTTCCACAGAACGCACGGTGGGCACCACGATCACCAGCGCGCCGAGATCCATGGCGTGCTGAATTTCGCGCTCATCGGTGTAAGCCACACGCACACCGGGCACGGCCTTCGCATGCGGACAGGCCTTCCACATGCGGCCGACGGCCTCCCAGTCGCGCGAATCGTGCTGCATTTCGGTCCAGATGAAATCGTAGCCGGAGTTGGCCATGGCGCAGTAGGTTTCGGGACTGTCTGTGCTGAAGACAGTGCCGCCCGTGACTTTCTCGCCGCGCATCATTTTGAGCTTCACCGGATTCCAGATTTTGGAGTTGGCGGGCGCATCGTAGGCCGGACCGTACTTCCACGTTTTGGGATCGAGCGTGCCCTGGTTGACAGCAGCAGCGGGGGCCTTCGAGATGGCGCCGGAGTCTTTGCCGGCAGGCGCGGCGAGCGGGAACTTCAGTTTGCCCGCCTCGGCATTGTTCGCGTAGGGATCAGCGGTGGACGGCTGCTGAGCCGGTATCTGATAGACGCACGCCAGCGCGGCGGCTGCAATAAGTGCGAGTCGTCGATTCATCGGATGCTCTCCGGAAAGGATTTTATCAGGCCAGCCGTATTACTTCGCGTCTGGGTCGAATGTGATGCTGGTATCCGCCGTGAACTTCTTGTAATTGCGGAACTCAATCACGTTACGCGTGCATCCGCTGATATTGCGGCCATTGGCGCGCGCGCAGCTCAGAGCTTCCGAATGCGTCGGAAGCAGATATTTGCCCTCGCCGATCAGGACGAAATCGTAATCGACAGCCGACTCGACTTGGTCGAGCGGAAAATCGCCCGGCAGATTCTGCGCCTGCAGTTCGATGCGGAGCACGCGGTAGGTTTGTTTGTCCAGCCAGATGGAACCGGTGTAGCCAGGCGAATACGCGTGGCCGTCGGATTCGACATGCCAGTGCGAATTCGGCTGCTCGACGGTGAAGTCATAGCGGAACGCGGCGCGGTTCACGATCGTCGTGGCCCGCTTGCCGTGAAAATCGGCGGCGGAAAGCGGCGAAAGGATATCGAGCTGCAGGCTTGAGAACTCGCCCTTCGACCACGAGCCGGACTTTTCCACGTCTTCCCTCGGAGGCCTGCCGTTGACGAGGATGTTCTTGTATTGCTCGACGCCGTCCTGCTCGACGACGTCCGCGGTCACATTATCGAGGGCCTGCCACTGCTGTCTACCGGCGCGGTTGAGGACCGTCTGGTAACGCGTAGTGTATTGTTTGACGACGTAATTCGGAAGCGTCTCAGTGAAGGAGAATGCCGCCTCACGCGCGTTGTCGATGATCTCGTCGCCGCTCTGCGGTATACGCGCATAGCGAGGACCGTCGCCGGTGTCGGCTATCGCGCCAGGGGTTGGATCCGATGGCAGACGGGTGGCTCCGTTGACGTCGTCCGCGTGCAGGCTCGGCCGGGCCGAGGCGACGACGCTGCCGGAATCGGAACCGGACGACGGCGAAGAACTGCGACGGAGCCGCGGTGCATCGGGGTCGGAGGAAGAAGACGACGAGGAAGAGGAGGAAGAAGACGAGGACGAGCTGCCTGAACCACCTGAACCACTCGGGGCGATTTCGGCGCGGGGTCCTCCGTCATCCGCACCGGAAACGGCGCGCGGTCTGCTCCCCGAAGAGGAAGACGACGAACTGTTCGACGATGAACCTGAGGAAGCATTCGAGAGGCCCGAATCATCCGAACCCGATGACGACGAGGACGACCGGCGCAGCCGCGGGCGGTCGGGATCATCGTCGTCCGACGAGCTGGACGAACGGCTCGCCACACTGCTGTTGTCATCGGAGCTGGAAGCACGCCGCAGCACCGGTTTGTTCGGATCCGGCGAACTGCTTGCCGACGACGAAGAGGAAGAGGGAGAGCCGTCCGCGCGCGGCAGCGGGGCCATGTCGTCAGTGTGCAGCGAGGCGAGCGAATGCTCCTCAGTGGTGCCGACGTGAATCATCGAGATCGATGAAGCCTTGTAGTTCTTGTTCCTGTCCTGCGAGGTGGCGATGCTGACGCGGTCGCCGGGCTGGAAATCGCCGCTCGTGGTTTTGGCGCCGGATGTGGTGAGCCACTTTGTGCGGTCGTGGACAGCGACGACGGTCACATTATGATCGTCGTCCTCAATAACGACATCTTTGTCCTCGATCTTCCGCAGCATGCCGACAAGTGTCGATGAGTTGGGATCCTGGTTGGTACCTACGGGTCCCTGACCTTGCCGGCGGCCCGGAATTCCGCCGCCGGGGAATCCGATCCCGGGACCGCCGAAGATGATCTGGCCAAAACCCGGCAGGCTGGCCAGCAGGAGAGCTGTCAAGACGTACGGAAGCCTGCGCGCCATATATCCTCTGAACGCAGGCTACAGCGCCCGGGTTTCGAAATCAACCCGGCTCCCGCGTCTATTACCCATGTTGGCACACACGGCGCCGAAGCGAAATGTCCGGCACCCGGAATTCGGGCTATACTCGGTGCCGGAGGGCGCGACCGTGCGGATCTTCGGAATTCTGCTGGTGATCTGGTTGTCAGTCGTTGCGGCGACGGGTTCCGAAGCCCCCAAGGGGTCCGACGCCGCCCGCATCGTCAACCTGAACGTCATCGCTTTGGACAATCAGGGGCAGCCGGTGGCGGGCCTGAACGCGGAAGATTTTCAGGTACTCGACAACGGAAAACCGCGCCGCGCGGTGTGGGCTCACGCGCTCGGGCAGAAGCGGCCTCCGGCTATATTCATACTTTTCGATCTGCTTAACGCGGACTTCGCGGCGCGCGGTCTGAGCGCGACGGAAATCACAAGGGCTCTGGAGAAGCTGGGTTCCGGCGACAACATCTACCTCTACCTTTTGACGCCGAGTGAACGCATTGTCCCGGTGCGCGGGGTTTCGCCGGAAGAGGCGGCGCATGCGGCCTCCCCGGCGCGGCCGATCAAGCCGGCGCTCGATGAGATGCTCCGTCAGGTGAACGGGCTGAAGACGCAGGACGATCGGTTTCCGGCGCTGCGCATCCAACCGACGTGGAAGGCGATGTCGACGCTGATCGCCGAAATGGCGGAGGTGCCTGGTCCAAAGAGTTTCGTGTGGATCACGCAGGGTGTGCTCAGCGGCTTTTTCGACTATGGCAATCAATGGTTTCATGACATAACGCCGCTGCGGGTGTTTGCCGGGAATCTGAGTGCGATCGGGGCGATGGCGTATTCCGTGGAGCAGAGGCCCAACGGCTCTCTGGCGACCGTGAACGAAGGCTCGCCCGGCGACACGCTGAAGAAGATCAGCGAACTCACCGGCGGGCATGCCCTGCCACCGGACAATGTCGAGCAGGCGATCCGGCAGGCTGTGAACGACGGGGCACACATGAATTACCGCATAGCGTTTGAGCCGGAAAGGTTCGACGGGAAATACCACAAGCTGCGCGTCACCACGACACGCGGGGATATCCGGATTCACACCGCGGACCATTACTACGCGGTCGCCGGCGCGGAGCCTGATGCCGACCAGCGCGTGGAAGGAATGGAGGAGGCGATCAGCCGCAGTCCGTTCGACTTCGATGCAATCGGGGTTTCGGGGAAAGCGACGCCCATGGCGAACACGCCGGGCCAGGTTCAGCTCACGCTCCGGGTGGATGCTGCAGATGTGGAACTGATTCAGCAGGGCGGGCACTACAGAGGCAGCCTTGCCATTATGCTTGCCGGCAGGCGAGGCGAACTGCAGTCGGCCCGCGTCGGGATTGTCGGCGCAGCCCCGGCGGATCTGGATCTGAGCGCCGGGGATTACGCGAAAGCGTCGAAGGAAGGAATCGAGATCACGCGCGTGGCGAGGGTTGACGGCGCCGCGACGGAGGTACGCGTCATCGTGCTGGATCGGAATTCTTTACTGGCGGGGACGGCGACCGTGCCTCTGGCCGGCCGCTAGCTGGATCCGGACTTCAGTTACACCACGCCTACGCGGCCGATCGCGGCACGTCACCGGCTGACGATTAACTGCTTCGGTGAGGCGTCCCCATAGGGGCTCTCGTCATACCAGCCAAATTTGTTCTCAACGGCGAAGCCGTTATAGCGGAGTAATGCGTCGATCTCCTGCGGGTAGAACATTCGGAGACTGAACGGAATCTCCCAGTTCTCCTGCGTATCTCTGTTTGTGTAACGCCAGATGGAATGGTTCACCTGTGTCACCACGTCATAACGATTAGTGTCCGTCACGACAATCCTGCCTTTCCCATCCGGATCGTCGTATTCCCCTACCGTATAGACTTCGTTTCCGTCACGTGCCAGCATTCGCGCCGAAGGTGTTAATATGTCGATAACAAACCTTCCGTCAGGCGCCAGGTGAGCCCGAGTGCGCCGAAGGCATGACTCAATTTCTTCGTGCTCCAGCAGATGAGAGAAGGAATTCGTTGAAATGAAGATCAACCTGAATTCCCGCCCGAGATCGTAATCCCGCATGTCTCGTTCCAGAAACGAAACCTCAACCTGATCCCGGGCTGCTCTGTTGCGCGCCGCCTCCAACATCGAAGGCGACCGGTCGAGTCCGGTAATGTCCAAACCAGCCGCGGCAAGGGGGATGGTGAGTCGTCCAGTCCCACAAGCCAACTCAAGAACGGGTCCGCCATAGGCCGCAATCTGTCGTTGATAAAACGGCAAATCGGCTGGGCCTGGAAAGAGCGCGTCATAGTGCCGCGCGTCATCGTACAGATTCCGCATTCTCATCAAGAATAGCCGGAGACCGAATCGGCCGCTGGCTTAGCTATAGCTCCTAAGGTAGTGTGGCGTTTGCGTCTGGCTTTCAGGCCCATGACTCATGCCGCCTTCGCGGTTTGCTTAGTCTCCATCGGATGCAGAAGCCTGTAATGACCACTGTAGGGACGCAGTGTGGCGGCGAACGCCAGCAGCATCAGGACCGCGCCCGCGCCGATGGTAATTGCAAGCGATTTACCGATGGCGGTCTCGCTGTGGAACACGTAGTCGTTGAGCACGCCCGGCATCAGCGGGCCGAGACTCAGTCCGCCGAGATTCAGGCAGAAGAGATAGAAGGCCGATACCTGTCCCCGCACCTGGTTGGGGAAGATCATCTGGAGCGCGGCGACGGTTGTACCCATCGGCAGCGCGAGACAGAACAGACCCGCACAGATCAGCGCCATCGATACTGTTGCGCTGTGAGCGATGAAAGCGGCCGGCAGGAAGATTGCGGTGCCAATGGCGCAGGGTATGCCGAGCCGCAGCGGCGCGTCGAAGACGCCTCTCTTCAACAGGACATCGCTGATGCGGCCGCCCACCAGCATGCCGAGGCAGCCGAACGTGGCGATAATAATGCCGAGGGCGCGGCCGGTCTGTGCGGGCATCCAGTGGTGGATGCGGCTGAAGTACGTCGGAGCCCAGGCCATAAAGCCGTAATTGCAGATCGCCTGGCAGATCATCGCGCCGCAGATTCCGGCGACAGACGACCAGCGCATGCCGACCTGCGCCAGCGTCTCACGCGCGTTGAGTCTGGATGATCCGCCGGTCTGCAACAGTCCGCGACGCAGGGGTTCGCGCAGTGTGAAAACCAGAAACGCGAAAGGAATGCCGGGCGCGGCGGCGATCAGAAAGGTGATCCGCCATGGCGCCATCGTGCCGAGCAGAGGCACCGTGATCGACTGCATGTGCGATACGGCCTGCACCGTGGTGCCACCGACCAGCAGCGCCAGACTCTGGCCGAGAAACACGCCCATATAGAAGATGCTCATCACGACGCCGAGCCGGTCTTTGGGGAACATATCGGAAAACATCGAATAGACGGCCGGTGAGAGGCCCGCCTCGCCGAAGCCGACACCGATACGCGTCAGCACCAGCGACCAGAAGCTGCGCGCCAGACTGCAACTGCCGGTGAACAGACTCCAGAGGAATACCGATACGCCGATCAGATTGCGGCGATTGCGCGTGTCGGCGATGCGTCCGAGCGGCAGGCCGAGCAACGTGTAGAAGACCGAAAACGCGAGCCCCTGCAGCAGGCCGATGCCGGTGTCGCTGAGCGCGAGGTCCTTCTTAATCGGGCCGACCAGAAGGCCAAGGATCTGGCGGTCGATGAAGGAAAGCGTGTAGCAGGCCGTCAGGACGATGACGACGTACCATGCGAACGCGGAACTCGATTGGTTGGCGCGCACAACGGACCCTTCGGCCTGTGCGCTTGTCTTTCCCGGAGGATTCGGCACCACGCAAGTCTATCGCGTTTGATCCGCCTCGCGGCTGCTTCGCAGCCGGGGACCCGCTGGAAAGCGTGTCCGCAGGCCGGAAGGCCTGGCCCCACAAAAACTCACTAATTGCCTGGCAGATGCCCCAGATCCCGGTTGTTTTCGTTGCAGATGAATTCGAGCAGCTCGGTGTTGGGCAGCAGATGGACTTCTTCGACGACGGTCCATGGCTTTGTGTAGGCTTTGGGATCGTCAATCGTGATGGTGAGGTCCATGTGCCCGAAATCCTTACGATGAAAACGCTCGGTCACGTGGAGCGCGTCAGTCGAACGGCTTGCCCAGCTGATCGAGCCACGCCTTGCCATTGAAGCCGCGCGAATCGACGACCAGCGTGTCGCCATCCCAACGGCCCGTTGAATAACCCATCCACGAGGGGTTGACGTCGCGCTCGAGCTGGCGGCCGTCCATGAAGACCTGGCGCCAGAGATTGAAGGCTTCGTACACGATCACGATGAAGCCTTTCGACTGGACGATCTTCCAGGGCGCGGGGGCGGCGTCAATCTTGGGTACGCCCTGCGGAAGGCAGTTGGCGTCGGGATCTTCCTTCTCGTGCGAGCCGTCGGTGCGCTGGTCGTAGAGCGCTTTGGCCCAGGGCTGGAAGGGGACGGCGTCGGGCTTGAGGTCGGCGGCGATGTTGCCCACGTATTTGTTGGCGCTGGGTTCCCAGATACCAGAGAGATCGGGGTGGCCGTCGGCGGCTTTGGGCGCGGGGGCGGTGAGGGCGGTTTTGTTTGCGGGGAGATTCTTCCACTGCGCGGCCAGCGGGGCGGCGCAGAGAATCAGGGCGAAGACGGCGGCGATCGAGCAGAGATGCCTTGCACACATGGCCCACGATTATATTGCGGTTACGGGCCGAAGTGTAGCCTGTAGGCAGAGGCCTTTTGAAGAAGTCCCTCCTCATCGTCATATCGGCTCTGCTGGCGGGGTGTGCACGCGCGCCACAATACAACGTCGTGCTGCGCGACGGCCGCATCTGCGACGGCAGCGGTTCTCCCTGCGTGGCCGGGAGCGTGGCGATCAACGGCGACGCCATCGCGCAGGTCGGAGATATCGGCGATGCGCGGGGGAAAATCGACCGCGACGTGCATGGTCAGGTGATCGCGCCTGGGTTCATCAACATGATGTCGAGCGAGTGGGGCCTGTTCGTCAACGGAAGATCGCAGAGCGATATTCGCCAGGGCGTCACGCTCGAGGTTTTCGGCGAAGGCGAGTCTATGGGGCCGATGAACGACGCCATGCGAGCCGAGTATGAGAAGCAGGAGCTCGATACGCATTACGACGCGCCGTGGCACACGCTGGCGGAGGGTTTGGAAACGCTGGCGAAGCGGGGCATCTCGCCGAATATCGGATCGTTTATCGGCGCTGCTACCCCGCGCGTGTACGTGCTGGGGCGTGCCAATCGCGCGCCGACACCGGCCGAACTCGACCGGATGCGGCAGCTCACCGAGAAGGCCATGCAGGACGGCGCGTTCGGCGTGGCGTCGGCGCTGATTTACCAGCCAGGGAATTATGCGAAGACCGACGAGCTGGTGGCGCTGGCCGAGGTGGCGGCGAAATATCACGGCATCTACATTTCGCATATCCGCGATGAAGGGAATCACGAGATGGCAGCGATTGATGAACTGATTTCGATCGCGCGGCAGGCAAAAATTCCGGCCGAGATTTATCACCTCAAAGTATCGGGCGAGAAGAACTGGCCGCGGCTCCCCGAAGTCATCCGCCAAATCAAAGATGCGCAGGCCGAGGGTCTGAAGATCACAGCTGATATGTATACCTATCCCGCCGGGGCAACCGGTCTCGACGCCTCCATGCCGCCCTGGGTGCAGGAAGGCGGACTCGAAGCGTGGCGCAAGCGGTTGCAGGACCCGGCCACCCGCGCGCGGGTCAAACGGGAAATGGACGACCCCAACACGACGTGGGACAACTTTTTCCTCGCGGGGTCGCCCGACAAAATCCTGCTGATCGGGTTCAAAAGCGAAAAGCTGAAACCGCTGACCGGCAAAACGCTGGGCGAGGTGGCGAGGATGCGCCACGCTTCGCCGGAAGACACGGCGATGGATCTGGTGATTGAAGATGACTCGCGCGTCTCGACGATTTACTTCCTGATGAGCGAAGAAAACCTGAAACGGCAGATTGTGCTGCCGTGGGTGAGCTTCGCGTCGGACGAAGACACGCGGGGCATCGATGGCGTTTTTCTGAAATCGAGCGCCCACCCCCGGGCGTACGGCAATTTTGCGCGGGTTTACGCAAAGTACGTGCGCGACGACAAGCTGCTCACCGTGGAGGAAGCAGTGCGCAGGATGACTTCACTCCCGGCTGGAAATCTCGGCATCGAGCGCCGCGGCATGCTGAAGCCCGGCTACTTCGCCAACGTCGTCGTGTTCGACCCGCAGACCATTCAGGACCACGCGACTTTCGAAAAACCGCGGCAATACGCGACGGGCGTATCGGGCGTCTGGGTGAACGGCGTCGAGGTGATCCGCGACGGCGAGCACACGGGAGCAAAGCCGGGCCGTGTGGTGCGCCGCGCGCGATAGCCGATCCGGTTACTTTGCCGGTGTGTCCTCGAACGTGATTGTGGTGGTGGCATCGAACTTCCTGTAGTCGGAATACCGGCTTGTGCTCAGAAAGTCCCGCTTCCGGAAATAGTACGTCCCGGGAGAACGACCGTGTGTCTCGCGCAGAAGCCAGACCCCGGCCTCGTTCCTGTCCGAGACCTGCACGAACCCATAAGGTCCGAGCTTCGAAGCGTCCTTTGTCTCGATTTCATGGCGTGCGATGGCGCCGTCCTCGCGGTCGATCCATAGTGTGTGCCGGTAAGTCAGAATCTCGGCGTCGCGGGAGTCGTTGCCGGCGGCGTTCGGGGGCGCTTCCGACTTCACGACGAAGGCGGGGCGGCCTCCGATCGTCTCTTCCCGGACGATCGTGTTGTTCATCAGCCGCGCCAGATCGGCAAGGGAACCGAACTGCCGTCTTCCCGAACCGATTTTCAGACTCGTTTCCCTTTGTCGTCGAGAACCTGTATTTCCGAATGCTGATGATAGGCGTACTGTGAGCGCAGCGATGCCTGGTTGTCTTCCACCTGTGCCGCGCGCAGCAGCAGATCGGTCCCGGACGGTTCGGCCGCCACGGCCAGGACACTGAGGCCTGCCTGAGCGACCAGGACTAATACAGCGGAGCCTATGGATCGACGCACATCTGTCTGTCCAACGCGCTGAAAGCGAGATACGTTCCGGCTGTAACATTTCGTGCCAAAATTGATTCGATAGAAAAAACCTATCGATTTGCTCTTCACAAGGACCCCGTGTCCTGCTAATCTGAGCCTAGCTCGTCCGCGAAACAAACGGGTTTTCCGGGGCAATCCCGGGACCCATGTGCGTCTCCCACCTAAATTGAGCTCCCTGCCGGAGCGAAATCAGCCAAAGCAGTCTGAGCAATACGGCCTTTAGTTCGTCAACGTAGTTCGCTTCGCGGCGCATCACTGACACCGCGGGGCGCACGCGTTCGACCTGTCGATATTTTTCTCCGCCCGGTTCCCTTAACAGAACCGCAGAGGAGAAGTGTGTTCGAAAGGATCCCGATTCGTGACGACGCTTCCGCTCATGGACAGTCCGCTGCTTTATACGGCGACGCCCTCCATGCGCGGTCTCGTGCAGATCGAAACCCATCCCCAAACAGAGCCGCGCGAGCTGATTCCGTCGCGTGCGCCGGCGGAGGGTGAGCAGTATCGCTTCCACTTCGACATGACGAAGTGCATCGGCTGCAAATGCTGCGTCGTGGCGTGCAATGAACAGAACGGAAATCCGGCGGAACTGAACTGGCGGCGTGTCGGCGAGGTGGAAGGCGGTTATTATCCCTACACGCAACGGCACTATCTTTCGATGGGCTGCAACCACTGCGTCGAGCCCTCGTGCCTGATCGGTTGCCCTGTCGAGGCATATACGAAAAGCCCGGAGACCGGCGTCGTGGTGCACAGCGCCGACGCCTGTATCGGCTGCCAGTACTGCACGTGGAACTGTTCCTACGGCGTGCCGCAGTACAACGCGGCGCGGGGCGTGGTCGGCAAGTGCGACATGTGCCACAACCGGCTGAGTGACGGGATGGCGCCGGCCTGCGTGGCAGCATGTCCGGAAGGCGCAATCGCGATTGAGATCGTGAACATCGCGGAGTGGCGGCGGGATTATCTGTCGGCGAATGCGCCGGGGCTGCCATCCGCCGACGACAGCATTTCGACGACGCGCGTGACGCTGCCCGGAAATCTGGTGCCCGATCTGGGGCGCGTGGACACGAACCGCGTCCGGCCGGAGCATCCGCACTGGCCGCTCGTTTTCATGCTGGTGGTGACACAGCTCTGCGTCGGCGCATTTATTGCGCTGTGGCTGCTGAGCTTCGAAGGGCCGAATACAAGCATGAAGATTGCGGCCCTGGCGTCGCTGGCGCTGGCCGGGATGAGTCTCGGTGCGTCGACCATGCATCTGGGACGGCCGATTCACGCATGGCGCGCGATGCGCGGGCTGCGGCGTTCCTGGCTCAGCCGGGAGGTCCTGACGCTCTCGCTGTTTGCCGGAGCAGCAGGAGCTTTTGCCGGGATCCTGTTCTTCGGCATGCCGGGTCGCTTCGCCGCGGGACTGGCGACGGCTCTGGCGGGAATCGCGGGAATCACCTGTTCGGCGCGCATCTATATGGTGCGGGCGCGTCCGGCCTGGTTCAGCGGATACACGGTTGCCGAATTCTTCTCGACGGCGCTGCTGCTGGGGCCGGCGTTTGTACACGCGCTCGATCCGTCGCTGCCTTCCGCAGTTCTGTTCGCGTCGGTTACGGGCGGCGCACTGCAGCTGATGGTGCAGGCCGCGAAATTTTTCTGGCTATCGCGCGCGGAAACGTTTGAGCTGCGATCGTCATCGCTGCTGCTGGCAGGCAAACTGCGCGGGCTCTTTGCCACGCGGCTCGCGATCCTGATCGCGGCAGGCATTCTGATTCCGCTGAATGGCGTCGCGCCATGGGCGGTCCGCAGCGCGTTTGCAGTGGCGCTCTTCGGTGAACTGCTGGGCCGGTATCTCTTCTTCGTCAGTGTGGTGCCGAAAAACATCGCGGCGGCGTTTGCTTCCGATCGGAGGGCGCCTTGATCGGGACCCTGAAGCGGCTGGTCGGCATCGACAACCTGGCTGACGAATACCGGTTCGAGCGCAGCGACTCGACCGGCTACACGTCTGCGCGGCGGATTCCGGATCACTGGGTCGCGACCACGTGCGGTTATTGTTCGGTCGGCTGCGGTATCGAGATCGGCGTGAAAAAAGGCAAAGCGGTTGCGGCACGTCCGCTGGATTCGCATCCGGTCAATCGCGGGAAGCTGTGTCCGAAAGGGCTCTCGGAGCACTACACCATCGACGCGGAGAATCGCGCGAAATATCCGCTGCTGCGGAAGAACGGGAAACACGTGCGCGTGAGCTGGGACGACGCGATCGGCACGATGGTCGAGCGCTTTCAGACGGTACAGGCGAAATACGGGCCGGAAGCGCTGGGCGTGCTGAGCACGGGCCAGCTGGTTACCGAAGAGTTCTACACGCTGGGCAAACTCGTGCAGCTCGGATTCGGCACGAGCAACTACGACGGCAACACCACGCTGTGCATGTCAACTGCCGTCTCGGGGTACAAGGCATCGCTTGGCAGCGACGGTCCGCCAGGCAGTTACGAAGATATGGAGCGCGCCGACGTGGTGCTGCTTATCGGCGCGAATCTGGCGGACAACCATCCGATTCTCTGCCAGTATCTGGAAGCCAACCGGAACAAGACGCTGATCGTGGCCGATCCGCGGGTGACGAAGACCGCCATGATGGCGGACCTGCATCTGCCGCTTAAGCCACGCTCCGATCTGGCGCTGCTCAACGGCATCGCGCATATTCTGATTCAGTACAACCTGATCGACCGCGCGTACATCGCGAAGCACACGACAGGTTTCGACGAGCTGGCGAAGTTTCTTGAAAGCTACACGCCGGAGCGCGTAGCGGAGATCACAGGGCTGAGTCCCGATGTCATCTTCCGCACCGCGCTGCTTTACGGACGCGCGGAAGCCGGATTCATCGGCTGGACGATGGGGGTGAATCATTCCACCATCGGCACTGCGACTGTGAACGCCATCTGCAATCTTTCGCTGCTGACGGGGCAGATCGGGCGGCCCGGCGCGGCGCCATTTTCCATCACCGGCCAGTGCAATGCGATGGGCTCGCGCGAAACGTGTTTCACCACCGGCATTCCTGGCTATCGAAAATTCGAAGACGCGAACGATCGCGCCGAGTACGCAGCTATGGTCGGCGTCGATGAAACCCGCATCCCGCGAAAGCGCGGCCTCGCTTATCCGGACATCATCGAGGCCACGGTAGCGAAGAAGATTCGCGCGCTGTGGATCATCGCCACCAACCCGCTGGTGTCTTATCCCAATCAGGGTCTGCTGCGGCACGGCCTGTCAAACCTCGATTTTCTGGTTGTGCAGGATGGCTATCATCCCACGCCAACGTCAGAACTGGCTGACCTTGTGCTGCCCGCCGCAATCTGGGGCGAAAAAGAGGGCACCTATACGAACTCGGAGCGGCGCGTCAGCAAAGTGAACAAAGCCGTCGAGCCGCCGGGGGAGGCGCACACGGATTTCGACATCTTCCTCAATGTTGCGGATCGACTGGGATGCCGAAAAGCGCTGTTCCCCGGATGGACGTGCCCCGAAGACGCTTTCAACGAGTGGCGGCGCGTTTCGCGCGGAAGGCTGTGCGACTACTCGGGGATCGGCTACGACATGCTGGCGCAGGGCGCCGTGCAGTGGCCGCTGGCGGAAGGCGCGAAGCCGGCACCGACGTCGCGGCTCTATGCCGACGGCATCTTCAAGACGCCGGATGGCAAAGCCCGGCTGATCTGCGCCGAGTGGACGCCGTTCCCCGAACAACCGGGCGGCGATTTTCCTTTCATTCTGAATACCGGCCGCACCGTCGAGCACTGGCACACCCGCACCAAGACGCGCGAGGTGCCGATTCTGGAGCGGCTTTCCCCGCGCGCGTGGCTGGAGATCAATCCGCGCGATGCGCAGCGGCTTGGCCTGCGCAGCCACGATTCTGTCGATGTGATTTCGCGGCGCGGGCGGACCTGCGGCGTGGAGCTGCGACTGACCGAGATCACGGCGCCGGGACAGGTTTTCATGCCGTTTCATTTTTTCGAAACCAACGTGAACGAGATCACGCAAAGCGCGTTCGATCCGGTGTCGCGTGAGCCCAATTACAAGCAGTGCGCGGTGCGCGTGGAGCCGAGCCATCTGAATCAAAGAGAAAGGAGACAACGCGCATGAATTTGTATGAACGCCTCGGAGGCGAGCCTGCAATCGCCGCCGTCGTGGAAAATTTCTACGCACGCGTCCTGGCCGATCCCATGCTGGCGCCTTTCTTTGCGAACGTGGAAATGTCGCGGCTGAAGCGTCATCAGTCCGCGTTTCTTTCGCAGGCGCTGGGAGGTCTCCGGCAGTATTCCGGCGCCACAATGTCCAAAGCACACACACATCTGCGCATCGAACAGCGTCACTTCAGCGCCGTCGCCTGCCACCTCGTCGAAACCCTTCGCGAACTGGGCGTCAGCGAGGAGTTGATCGCCGAAGTCGCAGCGGCCGTGACGCCTCTTTCCACGGAAATCGTGAACACGGGAGCCGCAGTTGCCTGAGAAGCGGCCTGAAAAAATCGTTGTGGTCGGCAACGGCATGGCCGGCGTGGCCTGCGTCGAACACATTCTCAAACGCAATCCGGGATTCGAGATCACGATCTTCGGCGACGAGACGCACGTCAACTACAACCGCATCATGCTGTCGATGGTGCTGGCCGGGGAAAAGTCGGCCGAGGATATCGTGCTGAACGATGCCGACTGGTATCGCGCCAACGACATTCAGGCGCGGCTCGGCGTGCGCATCGCGAGCATTGATCGGGCAACACGTACTGTCGTCGATCAGGACGGCAGCAGAGACGTCTTACGACCGGCTGATTCTGGCTATGGGGAGCATGGCCTTTATCCCGCCGATTCCCGGTGTCGACAAAGAAAACGTGCACGTCTTCCGCACGCTCGACGACACGCGGGCGCTGCTGGCGAAGGCGCGCAAGGGTCTGAAGACGGTCGTGATCGGCGGCGGCCTGCTGGGCCTCGAAGCGGCGCGCGGCCTGCAGGTGCGCGGCTGCGATGTGACCGTGATCCATCTGATGGATTCGCTGATGGAACGGCAGCTCGATGCGACCGGTGGCGAGTATCTGAAGCGGCGCATCGAGAGCCTTGGAATTCGCGTGATGCTGCCGCGCCAGACGGCGGCCATCATGGGCAATGGCCACGTCGACGGGCTGCGGTTCGCGTCGGGCGAGGAATTGGAAGCCGAACTTATCGTCATCGCGGCGGGCATTAAGCCAAACGCGGGACTGGCGCGCGAGACCGGGCTGCAGGTGAATCGCGGCATCGTCGTGAACGACTACATGGAGACGTCCGACCCGAACATCTTCGCGGTCGGCGAGTGCACGGAGCATCGCGGACAGACGTTCGGTCTGGTGGCGCCGCTGTTCGATCAGGCGCGCGTGCTGGCGTCCACGATAACGGGCGACCGCGGACCGGTATTCAATCCGCCTGCCCCGGCGGCAAAGCTCAAAATCATGGGCGTCGACATCTTCTCGGCCGGGTCCATCGATGAAACGGAGCCGGGCGTCGAGGTGGTTCGATACGAAGATCCTTCGCTCGGCGCTTACAAGAAACTGCTGCTGAAAAACAACAGGCTGCACGGCATGATTCTGGTCGGCGACATCGAAGACGAGCCGACCTACATGGACTGGATGCGCAGCGGGACGGATCTGGCGTCCATGCGGCGGCAGCTGCTTTTCCCGCCTGCGCCCGCCGATCCCGGCCTCGAGATCGCCGACATGCCGGACAGCGAAACTATCTGCGGCTGTATGGGCGTACGCAAGGGCGAAATCATCGAGGCGATTCACAAACACGGCATCACGACGCTGGGCCAGCTCAAAGAACGGACGAAAGCATCGACCAGCTGCGGCACCTGCAGCGGGCTTTGCCAGAAGCTGCTGCGAGCTGTGGCACCCGACTTCAAAGAAGAAACGAAGACGACGCTGTGCTCGTGCGTGCCGTTCTCTTACGAACGGCTGCGCGACATTGTGCGCGGGCAGAAGCTGAAGTCCGTCGAAGAAGTACTCGCCGTTTACGGCAATCGCAAAGGCTGTGAAGTCTGCAAACCCGCGCTCAGCTACATGCTCGACATGCTCTGGTGCGGCGATCACGATGAAGACCGCTCGGCGCGCTTTATCAATGACCGCGTGCACGCCAATATTCAGAAAGACGGAACGTTCTCGGTGGTGCCGCGCATGCGCGGCGGTGTGACTTCGCCCGACGAATTGCGGCGCATCGCCAACGTCGCGGAAAAGTACAACGTGCCGATGGTGAAGGTCACCGGCAGCCAGCGCATCGATCTGCTTGGCGTGAAGAAGGCCGATCTGCCGAATGTATGGCGCGATCTCGGCATGCCTTCGGGGCAGGCTTACACGAAGGGCGTGCGCATGGTGAAAACATGCGTGGGGACTGAGTTCTGCCGCTTTGGAGTACAGGATTCGACGAACACCGGGATCGAGCTGGAGCGGCGTCTGGAAAACCTGTTCACGCCGCACAAATTCAAGATGGGCGCCGTGGGATGCCCGCGTAACTGCGCCGAAGCAACGGTGAAAGATCTCGGCTTCGTCGGGCAGGACGGCAGCTGGCAGGTGGTAGTCGGCGGCGCGGCTGGCAAGTCGGTGCGCAAGGCCGATCTGCTGATCACCGTCGAGACGACGGAGGAAGCGCTCGAAGCCGGCGAACTGTTCTTCCAGTACTACCGCGAGAACGGCAACTATCTGGAGCGCAGCTACGATTTCGTGGAACGCCTGGGCATCGAGAAGATCCGCAAGGAAACGGTGTACGCGTCCGCGGAAGAAAAGCGCAACCTGCTCGACCGCCTGCATCGCTCGAAGACGCTGTCGCAGGATGCGTGGCTGGAGCGCGACCGCCCCGCCAACGCAACACAGTTTGTGCAGATCGAACCGATGGAGAAGGTCACGAGCCCACAGGCCGGAGGGTCCGTTGTGCGCGATGAAAGAAGAGAGCCGCAGCTGGTATGAACTGGACGAAAATAACACGCGTCGAGAACATTCCACCGCGCGAAGGGCGGCCTGTGCGCGTCGGCGATCTCGAAATCGCCATATTCAATGTGAACGGGCGTTTTCTGACCATTGAGAATGCCTGCCCGCACAAAGGCGGGCCGCTGTGCGACGGCATCGTTACGGGCACGGCCGTGGTGTGCCCGCTGCACGGTCGTCATTTCGATCTCGAGACCGGGATGCCGGTACGTGCGGCTGAGCCAAAATGCCTGGCCGTGTTTCCGACCCGGGTGGAAGACGGAATTGTCCTCGTCGATCTGACGGCGGGCCACAGGGTCATGGAGGACGCCGCGGCGTAGCGGCTCCTCCCTTGTAATACTCTTTTCCTCCTCGTGTGAGGGTCTATCAGGTGGCACAGGCTTCAGCCTGTGAACGATGCGGATGCGAACGGGCATCCCTTTTCCAGCCGCGCACAACGGACCCGTCGGCCTGTGCGCTTGTGCTCACTTATGTCTCCGTGTCGGAGCGCTTTCAGCAGGAACACAAAGGAAGGAAAGGGACCTCAATGACTTTGAAAAACAAAGCCACCAGCATCCGGCTCGCCGATTTTTCCAGCGCTCCGATGCGTGCGTTCCACATGTCGTGGTTCGCGTTCTTTATCTGCTTCTTCGGATGGTTCGGCTTAGCGCCTCTGATGCCGGTCATTCGTCAGGAGCTTCACCTCACCAAAGCGGAGATCGGTAATCTCACCATCGCTTCGGTGGCAATCACGGTTATCGTGCGCGCGCTGATCGGATTTCTGTGCGACCGCATCGGCCCGCGACGTGCCTATACCTGGCTGCTGATACTTGGTTCGCTGCCGGTGATGGGAGTGGGGTTCGCGCACGATTACGAAACGTTTCTGTTGTTCCGCCTCGCCATCGGCGCGATCGGCGCGTCGTTCGTGATCACGCAGTACCACACCTCCGTCATGTTCGCGCCGAACGTGGTGGGAACTGCGAATGCCGCGTCCGCCGGGTGGGGCAATCTCGGGGGCGGCGTCACGCAGATGGTTATGCCGTTGCTGTTCGCCGCGATCGTCAGCCTTGGCGCGAGCAAAGCTTTGGGCTGGCGTATGGCGATGGTCGTACCGGGAATCATCATGTTCATTACCGGCGTCGCCTATTACTTTCTGACGGCGGACACAGCCGACGGCGACTTCAAAGAATTGCGCGCCCGTGGCGAAATAGCGGGGGCAAATCACGCCAACGGTGCGTTCGCGGCCGCCTGCCGCGATCCGCGCGTGTGGGCGCTCTTTGTCATCTACGCGGCCTGCTTCGGCATGGAGCTCACAATCGACAACGTCGCGGCGCTGTACTTCACGGACTATTTTCATCTCGGGCTCACGGCCGCCGGAGTCGTCGCATCTTCGTTCGGAATGATGAACATCTTCGCCCGTCTGCTGGGCGGTGCGGTAAGCGATCAGTGCCACAAACGGCGGGGACTCCGGGGCCGCGTGCAGCTCCTGGGATTGACGCTGTTTTGTGAGGGCCTTGCGCTGATGCTGTTCTCCCGTATGAGCTGGCTGCCCCTGGCTATCGGCGCGATGATGCTGACCGGGCTCTTCCTCAAAATGGCGAACGGCGCGACCTACTCGATTGTTCCGTTTGTAAATCGAAAGGCACTGGGTGCTGTCACCGGGATTGTGGGGGCCGGCGGCAACGTGGGTTCGGTGTTGGCGAGCTTCCTTTTCAAGGGCAGCATGCCGTGGACGCAGGCGCTGCTGGTGCTGGGCATGACGGTCACCGCCATTTCGGTTCTCACTGTTGTGGTTCGTTTCTCCGACGCGGAAGAGAAATCGGCGGAGCGGGAAATCGCGGCGCGCCTCACGGGCGACTTTGCCGTTGCCGGAGCAATGGGAGACTAATGATGAAAAAAACTCTGCTGGCAATCGCTTTCTCTGCGGCGAGCCTCTTCTCTTCCAATCTTGGCGCGCAGACCACGGCGGCGGCCGACGGCATCCAACTTGGCGACAACGCTAGCTTCACCGCGACGCTGCGCTCTCGCGTCTACTTCTGGGACTGGTTCGAGCCGGTCGGCCCGTATCAGAATCAGTACACCTATTCGGCTAATCTACTGCGGCTGAATTTCGCGGAGAAGAGCGGGTCATTCGACTTCGACGAGGACATCGCCGTACCGTTTATCTTCGGGTTGCCGGCCAAGGCAACCGCGCCCGCTCCGCAGGGAGCACTGGGGCTGGGTGCGAACGATTACAGCGCGAACCTGAACCACCGGAATACGGCGATGGCGTTCCCGAAACAGCTCTACATGCGCGATCACATCACCGAATCGCAGACCCTGCAGGCAGGGCGGTTCGAGTTTAATGACGCCACGGAGATCACGCCCAAGAACGCGACGCTAGCCACATTGAAACGGGACCGCCTCAGCCAGCGGCTCATCGGCACATTCTCGTTCTCGGATGTCGGGCGCAGCTTCGATGGACTGCATTACGACTGGCAGAAACCCGATCAGGATTTCACCTTCGTCGGGGCCACGCCCACACGCGGCGTCTTCCAGACCGATGGCTGGGGCTGGAATCGCATCGGATTCGGCTATGCTGCCTATACGAAAGAGTGGGGACACGGCG
The DNA here is from genome assembly GCA_963832905.1 of Terriglobia bacterium. Classification (GTDB taxonomy): domain Bacteria; phylum Acidobacteriota; class Terriglobia; order Bryobacterales; family Bryobacteraceae; genus BOG-234. The sequence continues at coordinate 611,526 of CAWHVO010000006.1, forward strand.
CACGTGCGGCGGATACGCGCATCTTCGCGATCGATTACGACGACTTCCGCCACATCCTGAAGACCGACAACCGCCCGCTTGCCGTGCGCAAGACCGATACGGAAAACATCCACATTCAGACGTGGGGCGGGCACAGCATTCACGCCATCACTACCGGCGCCGGCACGTTCGATGCGGTCGGCTGGTTCGCGGGTCAGACCGGAAAATGGGGCACGGAAACGCAGCGCGCGCTGGCCTTCGACGCGGAAGCGGGATTTCAGCCGGCGATTCTTCCGGCGCTGAAGCCCTGGCTGGAAGGCGGCTACACGTACGGGTCGGGCGACGGGAATCCGAACGACCATACCCATGGAACGTTTTTCCAGATTCTGCCCACGCCGCGGCCGTATGCGCGCTTTCCGTTCTTCAACATGATGAATACGGAGGATGCATTCGGATCGCTGATTCTGCGGCCCCACAAGAAGGTGACGACATCGAGCGAGTATCATTCGCTGCGCCTCACCAACGTGAACGACTTGTGGTATTCGGGCGGCGGCGCGTATCAGCCGTAGACGTTCGGTTATGTCGGACGCGCCACAGCGGGTCAGCGCTCGCTCGGCAATCTCTACGACACCAGCGTGGAGTACCGCGCGAACCGCCATATGACATTCACCGGATATCTCGGCTATACGCAGGGTCTCTCGGTGATGAAACTGATTTATCCCGCGGGAAAGGACGGACGGTTCGGATATCTCGAAGCGCTTCTCCGGCTCTAAAAAAGTCCGGAGGGGCTCTAAAAAAGTCCGGAGGGGCTCTGAAAAAGCCGGAGGGGCTCTGAAGAAGGCCCGGAGATCAGAATAAAGACAGGAGTTGGTCGCACCCAGGAATGCCATTTGGAGGACTGAAAGTTCTCAGTCTGGAAAGCCGGCGCGCGAAAGAGATGGAAACGCTGATCCGGCGGGAGGGCGGCGAGGCGTTCGTCGCTCCCTCCGTTCAGGAACGCGCGCTGGAAGATCATCGCGAGACTTTGAAGTTTGTCGACCGTCTGGAGGCCGGCGAATTCGACCTCGTGGTGTGCATGACGGGGGCGGGTCTGTCTTTTCTGCGCGACCTGGCAATTCAGGATACCGATCTGACGACACTCAGCCGGCTGGCGGAAGGTTTGCGGAACACCTTTATCGTTTCGCGCGGCCCCAAGCCGGTGCCGATTCTGCGCGAGCTCGGCGCACGAGCGCAGATTGTGGTGCCGGAGCCGAACACGTGGAAAGAAGTGGTGGCGGCCGTGGCGGCGCGGCCCGAGCGGCGCATCGCCGTGCAGGAGTACGGCCGCCCGAACCCGGAGATGACGACGGCGCTCGAAGCGCTCGGGGCAACGGTGACGCCGTTTGCGATTTATCGCTGGGATTTGCCGGCCGATGTCGGCCCTTTGCGCGACGCGGTTCGGCGTCTGGCGGCGCGAAACTTCGACGTGGTGCTGTTCACATCATCCATTCAGCTGAGTCATCTTTTCGAGATTGCGCGCGAAGAGGGCCTTGAGGCGGAGATCGCCGGCGCGCTGCAGCACGATGTCGTAGTGGCATCGGTCGGGCCGATCATGACCGAGGCGCTCGAAGAAGCGGGCCTTCCCGTCGATATCGTGCCGCAGCACCCGAAGATGGCGGCGCTCGTGAAGGCCGCGGCGGATCTTGCGGCATCGGCCGTCGAGCGGAAGCGCGCGATTCGCGCGTCAGCGAGGTAGAGCAGTCGGAGCGCGCGGCTCAGCAAAAACGGCGCATTCCCGAGAACTTCGTAACGCTCCGCGCCGGGCAGAAGCCCTGCGGCAGGCCCGAAGGCCTGGCCCCACTAAGATCTATTTCACGCGAAACTCGGAGACCTGCGGAGGTGTCACTGCCTTTTCGGCCGGCCGCGCCAGCTGGGGAATCCAGGCGTACGGCACACGGTAGGCCCGGTACACCGTATTCGTCGCCCGGCCTCTGCCGGCGGTGAAGACGGGATACACATATTCCCACACGATCGCGCCGTCTTTCGTCACTTCAAACACCCGCCCGTCCGGCCCCTCCGTGATGAGCGTGTTGCCGTTCTCAAGCCGCTGGGCCCCGCTGATGTTCGTGGCGAAAAACGTCGGGGACGTATAAGACCACACCAGTTTCAGACTGACCGGATCGATCTCCAGCACCCGCGATGTCGGGCGTGCATAAATGTTCTGACCTTCCGTAGCGATTGCGCTGGGCCGTCCGTAACCGCTCGCGCCGCCGTTGTCGAACACGAGAAGGTTGCCCGCTCCGGGCAGCCCTTTCGGGATGAGATGCGCGTTGTGCTGTCCGATCACCTGGCGCAGCGCGCGCAATTCAGGCCTTGCGCTGTAGTCCGGCCCGATCTGCCAGACGATCCTGCCATCGCGCGCCACAATCGCCACAATCGACGCCGCGCGGCTGCTGACGATCACATTCTCCGGGGCGAAGCGCTTATCGCCGTCGTCGTACCAATGATTCGGCCCTACGTACGTGGCCGAATTCATATGGAACCAGTCGAATGCGCCGCGTCCCCCGTTGGCCCGCCGGATCGCCTCGCGGGCTTCGTTATCGAGATGCAGATCGTCGATGTGATCGCCCACCGTCCATTCCCACACGACTTTGCCGTCCGTCCCCAGTTCGATGATGCGGTCGTCTTCGAGCATCGCGTCTCCGGCGATGGCTGTGCGTCGTGTGCGTCAGCACCAGTGTTTTCGCGGCGTCCAGCGCGACAGCGGGATTCACGCCCGGGGCATAATAGCCTGCCGGAAAATCTTCGCGCTGCCAGTCATGATGCTGCCGCAGAGCCGGAGTTACCGCGCCTCCGCGGCCCGTGATCTGCTCGTTCCGATCGAAGCGCCACAGCTCCCTGCCTTCGAAATCGCGCGCCACCAGTGCGACGGATTCCTGCTTGCCCGGATTCGCGCCTGTGGCTGCTATTACCACGCCTCCGGGCAGCACGCGCGCCGGACCGCCCGCCGAGCTGTTGTATCCCTCCCATCGCTTCACCACATTGCCATCCATGTCGATGACGATCGCGCCGTCACCGCCCAGCGGCGAGAGCACCGTGAAGCCGTTCCACGCTTTGGAGGGATCGTAGATCGTTGTACCTGTCGGATAAACCGACGGCGCTGCACACATCACGATCGCCGCGATCAGAGCGGTACCCGCGAGGCCTGCCAGAGAACGCATCATGTCAGCGGTTATCGCCCAGGGCTTTGCGAATGATCTGCGCGGCCGCCGGGTACTCCTTCTTCGCGTTTGCAAAGAAGACGCCTTCGGCAACCATCAGCGGCGTCCAGCCGAGTTTGGTCTTCGTATTCGGCCGCGCGCCGTGATCGATAAGATACTGCACGATCGAAGGCTGATTGGAAATGATTGCGCCAATCAGGGGCGTGCTGCCGCTCCAGCGCGGATCGCCCACGCCGAGGTCGAGCAAATCGTCGATGTTGTGTGGATAATAAAGCCGCGTGTATTCGGGCTCGCCAGTCATCGTGTAGTTGCCGAAGTCGGCCTGCGCGTTGACGTCGTTGCCCGAAGCGACAGCCAGCTTCACCGCTTCGAGCCGCTCGGCTTCCGAAACGCCGGCGAATGGCCCGGGCGCTTCGCCTTCCCAGTAGTCGAGACCCGCCGCGACCATCAGCGGCGTGATGCCGGCCAGTGTCGGAATCTTTCCGTCGGCGCCTGCCTCGAGGAGAACGCGCATGTACTGGTAGTCGCCGTTTTTCGCCGCCACATAAAAAGGTGTCGCGCCGCGATAGCTGAGGAAGTGGCGTCCCAGCTGGATATTCGGCGGATTCTTCGCCGTGCCGCCTTCCTTGCCGAAACGCGGTTCTTTCCAGTCGATGCGCATGTTCGGATTGGCGCCTTTGGCCAGCAGCTTCTTTGCGAGATCGAGCGCGCTCACGATGCCGGTGGGCGGCGGCGGTCCGTGGGGCGTGTTGCCGACGCCTGCTGCTCCATCGGTTCCCGGCTTGCGCAGCCACGCGATGGTGTGAAGCGCCGAGCCGCGCGGATCGGGCATGTTGGGGTCGGCGCCGAAGTCGAGCAGCACGCTCGCCATTTCGAAGTAGGCGTTCACCACGGCCATGTTGAGGGCGCTGGTGCCGTCGGGTGCAACGTCGTTCACGTTGGCGCCGTGCTGCAGCAGAGATTTCGCGGTGTCGATACGCGCCTCGCGCACCGCGAACAGAAGCGGCGTGAAACCACTCTTCGATTTCGTATCCACGTGCGCGCCGAATTCGACTAGCTCTTCGACAGCGGCGGTATTGCCTTCCGCGGCGGCCCACATCAGCGCGGTCTGGCCGTGCGATGGCTCAGCCGCATTGGCGTTCGCGCCGCGCCGCAGCAGAAGCCGGACAAGTTCCGGATTGCCGTTGGCTGCCGCAGTCATCAGCGCCGTCTGGCCTTCGAGTGCGGTTTCGTTGGGATCGGCGCCCGCCTTGAGAAGCCGCTCGGCGATGGCGGCGTTTCCGTTGTTGCAGGCGAGATAAAGCGGCGTGACGCGATAGCGCGAAGCCGCTTTGACGTTGGCGCCGGCCGCGATGAGGAGGTCGACCAGTTCGGCATTGTTGCGCTGCGCGGCCCAGTGCAGGGCCGTGAAGCCATCCGCTTCCTGGGCTTTGACATCGGCGTGCGTGGCGATGCGCGCGCGAACGGCCGCAATGTCCCCCTGTTTGACCGCGTCGATCAGTGTTGGCCCGGCTGCGTTCAGGATTCCGGCGGCGAGTAACGGAATGAGAAGTCGCAACCACATCGCGGCATCAGTATAGTACAAATCTGAACGACCGACTGAGTGGCACTCCGGGGAACATGCAATAATGAGAACGTGGCGACAAATGATGTAAAGAAGGCTGCGCGCCAAATGGCGGCTCTGCTTCAGAACCAGATGGACAACGCCGGTCTTACTGTCGAACAGCGGGAGAGAAATGTCCGCGTTCTCGAAAGAGCCGGAGCTAAGATCGGCGGTGCTCGCGGAAAAGCTGCAGGAGTGACTGGAACTCTTCGGCGCTCAGACCGGGTCGCCACTCGCTAAGAGCTTTAACAAATTCCGCTTCCGTTCCTCTATCCAGAAGTTTCTCCAGTTGCCGCATAATTCTGGCCGACTCATTGGACGTTCTTCGCCGCTGTTGCCGGGTAATCGGGTCAGTTGGCTTCATTTTGCTTCTCGACCGGGTTGGGCTGACCCAGCCTGCTCACAGCAGCCAGCGGGAGCGGCCACTGTCACGACACGATTCTCTTTTCGTAACAGTTCAGGTGCTCTAAAAGCTCGATCGCAGAAATATCGAAGAATCTTCACTTTAGGCCTGGCGCTTAGTTGAAAAACCTGGCAGTGTAGATGTTTGAGGGGCTCGAACCGCAAACATCGCGCATCACAGCCGGTGAAACCGCAGCAACCGGAGCAAGGAAGGCTGGAGCGTGACGTTCGAGCGGCTTAGCCGGGAAAACGAAAGATTGCGGCAGGAACTGATCGAGCGCGACCGGAAGCTGGCCGAAGCGGAAAAGCAGATTGCAGATCTGGAGCGGAAGCTGGCCTTGCGGCTGCAGAACTCAGTCACCTCATCCAAGCCGCCATCATCGGACGGCTTGGCTGGCGAGCAACGTGAGCGTGGCCGGAAAAAGGGAAAGAGCCGACGAAAGCCTGGTGGCCAGCCTGGTCATCGAGGGCACTGGCGCGGCCTGGCGCCGGCGGATCGGGTCAATGAGGTGATTGATTTGTTGCCCGCCCATTGCCGTCACTGCGAATGCCGATTGACCGGTGGCCGCCGTAAGGTGTCAACGCACGGCGAACCGCGCCGGCATCAGGTGACCGAACTGCCGCCGATTGAAGCGCATATCACCGAGTACCGATGCCAGAACGCTGTCTGTCCGGAGTGCGGAAAAACCACGCAGGCTGAGTTGCCGCAGGAGGCGCAAGGTCATTTCGGGCCGGAACTGACTGCCCTGATCGCCTACCTCTTTTCTCTCGATTTCCATGTAAAAACGTCCTTTGTGGTCGTTCCTGGCTGGTTTAGTAGTGCACAATTGGTTGAATCATTTGATGACCTCGAACCTTCCGTCTGCCAGCTTGCGGAAAACGTCCTTTTTCTTGTTTAGCAACGTGCGCACGGTTTCCTTTCCGGGCCTGCCTTCAAGATTCGTGTAGCCGAAACTTCGAAGCAGGTGCGCGATATCGCCAGGTGACATGGATCCACCAGCCCTTTCGATTACCTGTTTAGCCACTTCCCAGATCGGGGGCTTATCGACGGGATCAGGCGTAATGTGTTTAGGTGCCGGAGCGGGAGCTGTGTAAGGCTCCATTCCCAAGGTGTGGCGTATTTGCGATATGAGATGAAAGAGATTGTCCCGGCGCACTTGAAGCGGACGCAGCTCTGTGAGTTGCGCGTCCAACTTCTCCAACTCGGTCTCTTGCTCCGCCAGGGCTTTCCGCAAAAGTTCATCGGGCATGATGTCTGCGATCAATTATGCCACGCGCAGACCTATGCAGTCAAAATGGTAGTGCAGTCAATTTGGTGTGCACCAGTCGTCGCCTTCCGCCCTCTTCGACTCGCTCTTCGATCCGAACGCGGCGGCCTCGGTTTGAGCGGATTATGCGCGATCAACCAAAAGACGCGGCAATATAATCACTACGTGCGCTTTGCTCTGCTGCTGGCCGCGCTGGCTTCAATTCCCGCACTCGACGCGCAGTCGCAGAATGCGGCACTGCTGAACCGCTACTGCGTCACTTGTCACAACGACAAACTCAAAACCGGCGGCCTGGTTCTGAACCCGGCCAATCTAACCCGCGTTCCCGAAACTGCCGAAACCTGGGAGAAGGTCATCCGCAAGCTCCGTGCTGGTGCGATGCCTCCCGCCGGTGCTCCGAAGCCCGATGCCGCGGCGGCACTCGCGCTGCGCACATCTCTCGAAACTGATCTCGACCGCGCCGCCGCTGCGCATCCCAACCCCGGCAAGCTCCCCCTGCTGCATCGCCTCAGCCGGACTGAATACAGCAATGCGATCCGCGATCTGCTGGGCGTCGAAGCGCTGCCGAAGGAACTCGACTTTTCTCTGCTGTTGCCCGCCGATAATTCGAGCAGCGGATTCGACAATCTTGCCGATCTCCTCTTCACCTCGCCCAGCACGATGGAACGCTACATCGACGCCGCGCACAAGATCAGCCGCTTCGCCGTGGGCGATCCGAAAATGCCGGTGCTGGTCAACGTTTACAAAATGGACCCCGAGCGGCCTCAAGATGAACGGGTAGAGGGGCTTCCATTCGGAACGCGCGGCGGCCTCGCGATTCACAGCGATTTTCCGGCCGATGGCACGTACGTCGTGAAGGTGGACATGGCGGGCGCTCCCCGCGAGCCGCAGCAGCTGGACATCCTCGTGGACGGCGCGCGTGTCGCAGGAACCACGCTGGGAAAAGCTTCCGCCACTCCGGGACGCGGACCGAGCCGGGGACGTGCTCCGGCGCCGGCCCTCGAATTCCGATTCCCGGTCAGCGCCGGCAATCATGTGCTCGGCGTCACGTTTGCGGAGCATTCCGAGGGCTTCGATGAAGCGACGCTGCGTCCGCGCATGCGCACGCGCGGGATTCAGCCCGCGATTGCTCAGATCACGCTGCTTGGGCCTTACGATCTCGGCGCCGCGAAGGATTCGGCCATCCACGACCGCATTTTCGTCTGCGCGGATCAGACGGACGACTGCGCGCGACGCATCCTGATTACGCTGGTGCGGCGTGCTTACCGGCGTCCGGCGAAAGACGCCGATATTGCCGAGCTGATGCCTTTCTACGCCGACGGAAAGTCGAAAGGCGATTTCGATCTCGGCATCGAAAAGGCGGTTGAGCGTCTGCTGGTGAGCCCGCAGTTTCTCTATCGCATCGAACATGAGCCGGCCAACGCGAAACCGGGATCGACCTGGCGCGTGAGCGACACGGAACTCGCCTCGCGGCTGTCCTTCTTCTTATGGAGCAGCATTCCGGACGACCGCCTGCTCTCGCTCGCCGAACAGAACAAGCTGCACGAACCTGCTGTGCTCAATGCCGAAGTGCGCCGCATGCTGGACGATCCGCGCGCTGACTCGCTGGTCACCAATTTCGCCGCGCAATGGCTCTATCTGCGCGATATCGAATCGAAGCAGCCCGATGAAATCCTGTTCCCCGAGTTCGATCAGACGCTGCGCGAAGCCATGCACGAGGAAACAGAGCTGTTCCTTACCAGCGTGTTCCGCGAGAACCGCAGCGTTCTCGATCTCCTCTCCGCCAATTACACATTTCTCAACGAACGCCTGGCACGACACTACGGCATCCCTGGCATTCGCGGCAGCTATTTCCGCCGCTATACGTTCCCCCCGGACAGCCCCCGCGGCGGACTGCTGGGGCAGGGCAGCGTTCTCACGATCACCTCGTATTCCAACCGCACATCGCCCGTGCTGCGCGGCAAGTGGGTTCTGCAGAATCTTCTCGCGTCGCCGCCCCCCGCGCCTCCGCCGAATGTGCCGGCGCTCAAAACCGAAGGCCGCGAGCCGGGGACCAGGCTGACCATGCGCGAAGCCATGACCGCGCACCGCGCCAATCCCGCCTGCGCCGGCTGCCATGCGCGCATGGACCCGATCGGCTTCGCCATGGAAAACTTCGATGCCGATGGCAAGTACCGCAGGCGGGACAATGAGAGCCCCATCGACGTCTCCGGCGTTCTGCCCGATGGCAGAAAATTTCAGGGTGTTGCAGGATTGAAAGAGGAGCTGCTGCGCAATCCGGATCAGTTTGTATCCGCCGCGGCCGAGAATCTGCTGATGTACGCGCTGGGACGCAACGTGCAGTATTACGATGAGCCTTCGATCCGCGAAATCGTACGCGCCGCGAGAGAGAATAAATCGAAGCCATATGCGGTTCATTCGCTCATCGAGGCAGTGGTGAAGACCCCGGCATTTCAAATTAGGCAAGCCGATTGAGAGGAGCCGACTGATGTACATAACCCGCAAAGCTCTGCCGCGCCGCACATTTCTCCGCGGCATAGGCGCGGCCATCGCGCTCCCCATGCTCGATGCCATGGCGCCCGCGCTTTCCGCCGCGACCAACGCGCCGCCGCGACTCGGCTTCATCTACATCGCGAACGGCGTGATCCAGAAAAATTGGGATCCAGCCACCACCGGAGCCAATTTCGAACTCAGCCCCACGCTCAAGCCTCTGGCGAACGTGCGCGATTCCATCAACGTGCTCTCGGGTCTCGCGCATGCGCAGGCGGACACTTTCGGCGACGGCACCGGCGATCATCCGCGCGCTTCCGCCGCATGGCTCACCGGCGTTCACGCCTACGACCGCACGCAGCCTGGCGCCGAAGTCCGTCTCGCAACCACCGCCGATCAGCTCGCCGCGCAGCACATCGGGAAAACCACGCGCATTTCCTCGCTTGAGCTGACCGTCGATTTCCCCACCCAGGGCGCCTGCGATTCCGGCGACTGCTTTTACGTGAACACGGTCTCGTGGCGCAATGAAACCACGCCGAACCCGGCCGAGTCGAATCCGCGCGTTGTCTTTGAACGGCTCTTCGGCGACGGCGGCGACGCGGCCTCGCGTCAGGAGCAGACCCGCGACGCGGGCAGCATTCTCGATTCGGTGCTGCACGAAGTCGGACGCATCTCGCGCGATCTCGGACCCGGCGACCGCACCAAGCTCGACGAGTATCTCGACTCCGTGCGCGAGATCGAACAGCGCATCAAGGCTCCGGCCTCCAGGTCGGCGCAGAACATCGAGCTGATCGACCGCCCGGTCGACGTTCCCGAAAGCTTCGACGAATACACCAAGCTGATGCTCGACATCCAGACGCTGGCATTTCGGGCCGACCTGACGCGCGTCTTCAGCATGATCCTGTCGCGCGAGCTGAGTTCGCGCACCTTCGCCTTCATCGGCGTGCCTGACCAGCACCACGCCGTATCGCATCATCGCAACGATCCCGACCTGATCGCGAAGAAGGCGAAGATCGACTTCTACCAGATGCAGCTCGTCGCATATTTCCTTGAGAAGCTGCAGGCCGCGAAGGACGGCGACGGCACGCTGCTCGATCATTCGCTCATTCTCTGCGGCAGCGGCATGGGCGACGGCAATCTGCATCGGCATTACGATCTGCCGTGCCTGCTCGCCGGACGTTCTCAACGGGACCATCCGCAGCGGCAGGCACATCAACTATCCGGACAAGACGCCGATGACCAACTTACTCGTCAGCATGCTGGACAAAATCGGAATGCCGGTCGAGAAGCTGGGCGACAGCACCGGCCGGTTGACGCCCGACCCGCTCAGCCTGACTTAAGAAGGAGAACATCATGAAGTTCGTGCTCTTGCTCGCGGTCGCAGTCTCCGTGTTGTTCGCCGCCGATCCCGCGCCGGTGACATACGTCGACTCCGCGAAAGTTGCCGCAGTGTTGGAGAAAGGCGGAGCACTGGCGAAAGGCTCCGACTTCACGGTGTCGGGCGCGCGCCGCACAGGCCCCGGTAAAGTCGAAGTGCACGACAAGGAAACCGACATCTTCTACGTCGTCGATGGCGAAGCGACATTTGTGACCGGCGGAAAAATGATCAATGGCAAACAGACCCGCCCGGATCAGTGGCTCGGCGAAAGCATCGAAGGCGGCGAAGTCCACCATCTCGCCAAAGGTGATGTGATCACCATTCCCGCGGGGACGCCGCACTGGTTCAGGGAAGTTCCGAAGTCGATCAACTATTACATGGTGAAAGTTCTCAAGCCGTAGAGCTGGCGTGTCCCACAGATCTGCGGATTCATGCGGATACGCGCCAGTCTGCAGGAACGCGGCTTGCGCCGCGTGTACACACATGTAGCACGGTGAGGGTGAAAAGCCCGCGTGCGGCAGGAGGCGGCGAGCGCGGAGAGGCGCGTGAGGGAGTTGGGGGCAACCAGATTTATTTGAGAGCGCTGTGATCGCCCGGGGGTCAAGCCCGTGCGGCCAGCAGCGCCTGGGTCAGCTGGTCCGGTTCGTCCAGCATGACGTCGTGACCGCATTCGATATTCACGGTCTTCCAGCCTCTCCCTTTTGCGTTCTCATAATACGGCGTGAAGACAGTAGGCTGCCAGCCACCCGCAAGAATGGATGCGATATTCCGGATGCTTTCGATCGCACCGGTCAGGTTCAGCGGCTGCCGGAACGTTTCAATCGGCTGAAAGGTGCACTGGCGGTTGACCCAGTCGCGATCGTTCTCGTTGACGTGGAACGCTTCGGCCGGGATTCGGCGGAACCTTCCAGCCATCGCCCAGCGTATTCGCGAGATCGACTTGCGCGTCTCCGATTTCGGCGGGGAGTGTATCGTGCAGGCTCTGACCCGACTCGGGCACGAGCGCTCCGATGCGGCCGGCAATTCGATCCGCCGCAATCTCGGATCACGCATCCGCCGTAGGAGTGGCCGCAGAGGATCACGTCTGAAAGTTCCTCCCACCGGATGCAGTTGACCACATCATGGATATGGGTTTCCAGACTGATCTGTGGCGATATCAGATGCGATCGTTCACCGACGCCTGTCGGTGTTGGCGTGAAGACTTCATGCCCTGATTCTGCAGTGGCAGGCGTACCCGTTTCCAGCACCAGCTGCCGTGCCATGCTCCATGAACCAGCACATATGTGGACATGCCGGAGATGATATCGCGCGAATGGCGCGGCCCGTTTGCGCTCCCCTGCCCGCGCTGCGATTGTACCCGAACATCCGCTTGTCAATCATCCGGAATGATAAACACCATCAACGATTTGACTTTTTGATTACAAAGGAATATTTTCTCCTTCAAGTGAGGGGGATCCATGACGATTCAGGGAAATTTCAGTCGTTACGCCGCCGTTCGCGCGGCTTTTTTCGTTTTGGCGGTTGGTCTGGTTTTCGCCGGCCGCGTCCACGCGCAGGGCGTGACAAGCGCGACGATTCTCGGGACGGTGACGGACCCGGGCGGCGCCGTTGTTCCGAACGCCTCCGTCCAGGTGAAGAACGTGGGCACTGGGCAAGCCCAGCAGATCAAGACGGACGCGCAGGGGCGCTACACGGTAGCCGAGCTTCCCGTCGGCGAATATGAGGCGCAGGCTTCCGCAATGGGCTTCCAGACCACGGTGCGGCGCGGCATCACGCTGACCGTCGGCCAGCAGGCAGTGGTGGATTTTTCGCTGATGGTGGGCCAGTCGCAGCAGACCGTCACCGTAGAGGCGCAGGTGTCGCAGGTTAACACGGAGACAACCACGGTGCAGTCCGTTGTGGAGACGAAGCAGGTGGAGGATCTGCCGCTGAACGGGCGGAATTTCACGGATCTGATCACGCTCGTCCCCGGAGTATCGGGCGGGAGTCAGGTTGGTAACGGCGGCGCGAACCTGCTCTACGGCCTGCAGAACAACTTCAGCGTATCCGGCGCACGGGCCGAGGGCCAGTCCTATCTGATGGACGGCACCGATATTCAGGATTTCTGGCAGCATGGCGCGGGATCGGGCGTGCTGGGTACAACGCTGGGCATTGAGGCCATCGCCGAGTTCTCGGTTCTTACCAACACGTACAGCGCTGCGTTCGGCGGCAACGGAGCAGTGGTCAATACAGTCAGCAAATCCGGCACTAACGAGTGGCATGGTTCCGCGTATGAGTTTCTGCGCAACAGCGCTCTGGATGCGCGGAACTTTTTCGACGGCAAGTCGGTTCCTGCGTTCCGCCAGAATCAGTTCGGTGGCAGCTTCGGCGGGCCGATCAAGAAGGACAAGCTGTTTTTCTTCGTGAACGACGAAGAGCTGCGGAAGTCGCTGGGACAGACCGCGGTCGCGCTGGTTCCGGACGCGCTTGCGCACCAGGGCATCGTAAACGGGGTGAACGTAGGTGTGAATCCCAAGGTCGCGCCGATTCTGGCGCTCTATCCGCTGCCAACCACTGAACTCGGTAATGGCATCGGTTCCATTAACAACGTGTCGGCCACTGTAGGCAATGAGAACTACCTGCTGACGCGGGGCGATTACAACATCTCGACGAAGGATTCGCTGTTTGTGCGCTGGATACGGGACTACGGGAATATCGTGAATCCGTTTCTTGGTTCGCCGGTTGCCCCAACGTGGCCAGAGGTCGGCCAGACGATGAATTCATTCGCAACCATTGAGTACCGGCGCGTGATTTCACCGACGCTGGTGAACCTGGTGCGCTTCAGCTATACGCGAACCTTCGAAGATGACGTGGAGCAGCATCCGGACCAGAACGTCCGCGCTGGACTTCTTTCCGGTCGCCGCCCAGAACGGTGGGGTTAACATCACGGGTCTTTCCTCGATCGGGCCCAGCATCTTCGCGCCGCTGCAGGAAGTGCAGAACAAGTTTCCGCTGGCGGATGACGTGATCTGGAACAAGGGAGCGCACAGCATCCGGTTCGGCGGAGAGTTCAGCCGGGTGCAGACCAACTTCTACCAGCTGGGGTGGGATGGCGGCTTCTACAGCTTCGGGGGCCTGGTCCCGTTCCTGCAGGGTGTCCCCTTCCTGTTTATCGGGCCGGAGCCGGGATTGAGGGACTCGGAACGCGATTTCCGTGAAATCGACGTGTCCGGATACGTAAACGACGAGTGGAAGGCGACGTCGAGGCTGACGGTGAACCTGGGGCTGCGGTACGATTTTGTGACCGATCCGATCACGAGCGAGCACCCTCTCAACACGATTGTCAGCCCGCCGTTCGGGACGTTCCAGCGCGTGAGCCACGTGTTTGCAAGCAATCCCTCGCTGAAGAACTTCCAACCCAGGCTTGGCCTTGCCTTCGATCCTTTCGGCGATCACAAGACTTCCATCCGCGTGGGCGCCGGCATGTTCTTCGATCCGATTGAGGCGCGCAGCTTCGCCTCCGGCTATTACTTCAATCCACCTTACGCGCTCGCCTTCGTCCCGCTGCCGCAGTTCCCCAATCCGTTTCCGGGCGCGCTGCCGCCTCCGGCGGGAATCGTAGCGGTGGACTACAACACCAACCACACGCCGCACATGTATCAGTACAACCTGAATATCCAGCGCGAGCTTTTTTCTAATGCCACGTTGACGGTTGGCTACGTCGGCTCGCGCGGTCTCCACCTGTATGTGAACCGCGACATTAATCCCGTGGAGCCCACGGTGGCAAACGGGGTGGATGTCTTTGGCCATGCCACGCCAGGAGTTACCGGCATTGCCTCCAACCCAAGGGCCAATCCGGCGGGAGCGTCATTGAGCAGCGAGGCCCCGGACGCTAACTCGAGTTACAACTCACTGCAGGTGGGGATGAACCACCGCTTCTCGCACGGCGTGCAATCGCAGCTTTCGTATACGTGGTCGAAATGTATGGACGACGCATCCGGTACCTACGGACTGGAAGGCGGCATTCCCTGGTCCAACCCGCTGGATGGTTCATTTGACCGGGGGCGCTGCCTGTTCGACCGTCCGCAGGTTTTCCGGCTGAGCGGCGTTTATGCGTTCCCGTTCAAACAGAATATTTTCGTGAAAGGATGGCAGTTGAGCGGCAATGTGCTGGCGCAGAGCGGCTCGCCATGGAACGTGACCGTTGGATTCGATCAGGCGGGAAACGGCGTAAGCGGCAGCGAGCGGCCGAACCTGGTTGCGTCGGATGCGGTCACCGGCAATATCGGCGATTGGGCTAATCCGGCGGCGTTCACTCTGCCTGCGGCGGGCACGCTCGGCAGCCTGCAAAGGGACTTTCTGGCCGGTCCTGGCATTGTGACCGTGGATTTCGCGGTCCTGAAAGACACGCAAATCAAAGAACGGTTCCGCGCGCAGTTCCGCGCCGAGTTCTTCAATATCCTCAACCACCCGAACTTCTCTTTGCCCAATGCGAGCGCATTCGTGCAGACGCCGGGTGGCGGTGGCGCCCCCAATCCGACGCTCGGCACGATCCTGTCGACCACCACGTCCTCGCGGCAGATTCAGTTCGCGCTGAAGCTGCTGTTCTGATCGGGGACCTCAGCCGCCGACGTTTTCTGCAGTCGGGCGCAGCGGCGGCAGCGCTCGTCAGGCTGCAGGCGCAGCAGGAATCTGCCTGGAATGAGGCGGCAGGGGTCCTCGCGCGCATCCGGCCTCCCGCGTTTCCCGCGCGCGACTTCAATGTGAAGCGCTTCGGCGCCGTGGGCGACGGCAAGACGGATGCGACGCAGGCGATCGCCCGAAGCATAGCCGAGTGCAGCGCGAAAGGCGGCGGACGCGTCGTCATCCCGAAGGGCATTTACCCACGGCTCCCGTTCACCTCCGGAGCAACGTTCACCTGCATCTGGACGGCGATGCCACGCTGCTGTTTACACGCGACACGCGCCGCTACCTTCCCGCGGTCTACGCGCGATGGGAAGGTGTGGAGCTGATGAACTATTCCGCATGCATCTACGCCGATCACGTCGAAAACATCGCTGTCACCGGCGCCGGCACGCTGGATGGCAACGCTGGCGGCGACTCCGCATGGTGGCCGTGGACCGGGCGCACTAGCTGCGGCTGGCATCGGGGCCTCCCTTCGGCGGCGGCGGATCGAAACCGCCTGTTCGACATGGGCGCGCGCGACGTTCCCGTTGCCCAGCGCATGTTTGGCGAAGGCTCATATCTGCGCCCCAACCTGGTGCAGTTTTGTCATTCCGCGAACATTCTGATCGACGGGCTGACGATGAAGAATTCTCCGATGTATGAAGTGAACCCGGTGCTTTGTTCGAACGTCACCGTTCGGAATCTTCACATCGACAGCCACGGCCCCAACAATGACGGCTGCGATCCGGACTCCTGCCGCGACATGCTGATCGAGAACTGCGTCTTCGATACCGGCGACGACTGCATCGCCATCAAGTCGGGCCGCAACCACGACGGCCGCCGCGTGGACGTGCCCAGCGAGAACATCGTGATCCGCAACTGCCGTATGAAAGACGGACACGGCGGCGTCACCATCGGCAGTGAGATGTCCGGCGGCGTGCGCAGCGTCTTCGTCGAAAACTGCCGCATGGACAGCCCGCACCTCGATCAGGCGCTGCGCTTCAAGACCAACGCCATGCGCGGCGGCACGATCGAGCACATTTTCTTTCGCGATATCAAAGTCGGTGAGGTCGCGAACGCCGTCCTGCAAATCGACTGTCTCTATGAAGAAGGCGAAAAAGGGCCGGAAAAGCCGGTGGTGCGCGATATTCATATCGCGACAGTGAAGTGTCAGAAAAGCAAGTACGCCCTTCAGCTGCGCGGATTCGCGGCATCGCCCATTCGCGACGTTCACCTCGAAGACTGCGAGTTCGATGGAGTCGCGCAGCCGAACGTCGTCGAGCATGTCGAGTCTCTCGAAGCGGTCCGGGTGAAAATCAACGGACAGCCGTTTGAGCCCTGAAGGGCGGTCCCTCACCGTTTGCGCGGGAGCGGCGGCGGGGGCGGCCACGCTTCGAAATCCGCAAACTTCACGCCAGAAATACAAGGTGGCCGACTTCGGATAGATTGCTTAAGAAACGTGGCGATTGATCCAAGGCGTTTACTCGAGTACGGCGGTATCGAGCCTCCCTCTGTACTCATGCCTTGCCCTATTTGCGGTGTTCGCGCTTACCTCGTGAGGCACAATGGCGGGAGTTTTTGGGCCGATCACCGTGGACCTCCGTGGCCAATCCATCCGTGCTTCAGGAAAAAGCTCGCGTGCCCGTTTTGTCGTGAGCTAGTACCTGAGGACGATTACGACACCCACCTGAGCCGGCACTTGAAACTGCCGGTGAAAGCAGCAGCGAGAGCTGGTTTGAGGAAGAGACCTCTGAACAAGGAATCCGACAGCCCGAGTCTGCTAACCGGGTCTGACTGGATCCAGATCGAAATCGGCCTGAACGCCGCGAACTATTACGAGGCACAGATCTGGCTGTACCGAGCTGGGCGCCACCGCCGCCTAGCCGGGAGCTGCTTCGGCCCGTGTATCGGCCCGCACACCCATTCGTACTATCGCGAACTGGCCAGTGAATGGGTCGGCAGATGGCTCGACAGATCGAGGTACCGGGAGCTGGAGAGAAAACTGTGAAGAAGTCCCCTGCCCTTTTTTAAGGCCGGTCTTCCGGTGGGAACTGATCGAATGTCCGATCCACCTTCCTGCCGCGCAGGGTCTTGTCGAAGAAATCCAGCATCGCGGTCCAGTCCTCGGCGGTGAATGCGTGGCCGTGATTCGAGTAGTGCACGCCGATCCGGTCAGGCACGCCCAGCAGCGCATACGCCGGCCGCGCGCCCAGAATCGACTGCTTCACCGCTTCCGGAAGTGAGATGGTGTCGGTGTTTCCTTCAAGCGCGATGAAGGGACGCGGCGCGGCCAGCGCGAGGAACCAGTGTTCATCGAACGGCAGCTTCTCGCGATGCCCCCGGAACTGATGCAGATTCGGCGAGAACCAGTTCGGATACTTCATCTGCATCACATCCAGCGTTTCGCTGTTGCGCGGCCCCGCGAACCGATAAGCGCCGATGCCGCCTCCGCCGGTCACCACAGGCGCAGCCGCCAGCCGATCGTCGAACGCCGCCGCAACCATAGCGGATTTTCCGTTGCGCGACGCGCCGGTGATGATGAGCTTCGTGCTGTCGATGGCGGCGGCGTGTTCCAGATAGTCGGCCACACGCGACGCTCCCCAGGCCCATCCCGCAAGGATGCCCCAGTCGTACCCCGGATACGCAGGGAAGAACCGCGTGTTGCGGAATGCCCAGCTGCCATCCGGATTGCGCAGCGTGGTGTCCTCCGCGCAGTCGTTCGGATTGAAAACCACCAGCGCATAACCTCGGCGGAAGACGTCGGCGCGCTGACTGGCCAGCATTGCCGCGGTCTGGGCAGGGCCGTTGTTGGCCGGGACGATCGCGGTGGGATGCTCCGGTCCAACGATCAGCAACACGTCCTGACCGCGTCCCTGATTCGCCCCCTGCGGCAGACGCGGCAGCACGGGAGCGCCGGGTACGGAACCGGTTTGCAGGATGATCGTGGGGAACGGGCCGCCGCTCAGCGGCGTGAAGATCCCGATATCCAGACCCAGCGCGCTGTTCGGGCCGAACGTTAAGCGGACCTGCCGATACCGGACCTGCCCGGCATTCTCGCCGATGGGCACCATCTCCGAGCTGACCTCGCGCCCTTTGACGTTGCCCGGCGGCGGAGGCATCTGGCCGACGGCGTAATAGCTGAGTATGCGCCGCATTTCTGCGCGGCGTTTCGTCCACTGCTGTTTCGTCGTGACGCGCGTTCCGTCTTCCATCACGAGAACGTCCGGCATCGCGCTGCGGACCGGAAGTTCGTTCAACGCCAGGCATGACGCCGAGTTTTGTCTGGATGCGCGGGATCGGAATCTCGGTATCCGCCGTCTGCGACATGCCCAGCAGCGTCACGGTGCAAAGAATCGTCAGGGCTCTCGCGGTCATGGGTGCGTACTCAAAAAAATGATACTCTTCCGGAATGACCCGCCGCTTATGGCTCGCAGGCATAGCCACCGCCGCGCTGGCGCGTGGTGCGGGCCGCAAGACCAGCGAAAAAACGAGCGAATCTCCCAGGCCGGCCCTGAAGCTCAGCGTGCGCGATTTCGGCGCCACCGGCGATGGCGCGACAAAAGACACGGCGGCGTTCCAGCAGGCGGTGGATCGCTGCGGCGTGCTGGGCGGCGGCGAGGTCGTCGTCCCCGCGGGCAACTATCGTACCGGGGCGATCGCGCTTCGTTCCAACACGCTTCTGCGTCTCGAAAAAGATGCGGTGATCGCCGGGACCAATGATTTCGCCGACTACCCCGTGACGCAGGTCCGCTGGGAAGGCAAGTGGATTCAGGGGCACGTGGGATTGCTGTACGCGATCGACGCCGGCCACATCGGTATTGCCGGACCCGGACGCATCATCGGGCACCCCGACCTGAGCGGCCGCCCCACGGCGCAGAACCCGCTTCGGCATCCTGCGCTGATCGAGACGATCGGCTGCCGCGATATCCGTCTCGAGGATTTCGCCACCGAATATCGCCTGATGTGGTCGATCCATCCGACCAACTGCGAAGACATCGTGATGCGCAATCTGAACATCCGCAGCAGCGGCGGCAACGGCGACGGCATCGATGTCGATTCCTGCAAACGGGTGCGCATCGAAGGCTGCGACATCGCCACCGGAGACGACTGCATCGCCATCAAATCAGGCCGCGGCAGCGAAGCGTACCGGCTGATGCAGACTACCGAAGATGTGGTGATTTCGAACTGCACTATGGCGGATTCCAACTTCGCCTGCATCGGGATCGGGAGTGAAGCGTCCGGCGGCATCCGCAATATTCGCGTGGAGCACTGCAGATTCACTTCGGCTAAGACGTTCGCGATTTACATCAAGACGCGCGTCGGCCGCGGGGCGTTCATCGAAGATATCGTTGCGGACGATCTCGATGTTGCCGGGACCACCCGCGGATTTCTCAGCCTCAACTTTCTCAGCAGCGGAATTCGGGATCAGGACCCGGTACCCGGTGTTGAAGGGATCCCGGTGGCGAAGAATCTCCGCTTCTCCAGAGTGCGCGTGACGAATTGTCCGGAGCTGGTGGATGCCGTTCGCATTCATCCGGACAAGCCGATCGAGGGCTTCGCGCTCATCAACGTCACCGGCGACTGCAGGAAAGGCATCTCTCTGGCGAACATGCGAAAGGCGGAGATTCGCAACGTGAATGTGTCCGGCCTCACCGGCCCCCTGATCTCGGTGCACAACGTCAGCGGCAAAGGTCTGGAAGGCGCCGCCACCATCGATGGCCCCAGAGTGCCGGACGTGGTACCCGCTCCCGCGGAGCCGTATCGATTGCACTGATTCCCTGGTACACTGGCGAGGCAGAGGATTGCTGATGTCCAAAATCGCCACATTCGTCTTCGTGATGTTCATCTGCGCGGCGGCGCTGCTGCCGGGCGCCGACACTTCCTGGACAAAAGTGAAAGATCTGCAGAGCCACGCGGAACTTCGGATATACAAGAAGGGCGCGCGCGAACCAATCAAAGCCACGTTCAACGACGCGAGCGACGAGCGGATCATCGTCGTTGTGAAGAACGAACAGGTCGCTATCCCGAAGAGCGATATCGACCGTATCGATGCGCGGCCGCTCAGCCCGCCCCGAAAAATGAGTGTTGAGAAGACGGAAAAGCAGACTGAACCCGATTACACGCCGCGCCCCAATGCAGGGCCTCCCATCCCGGGCACATCGTCGGGGTCGAGCGTGAGCTTCGGCGACAAACCGAATTTCGAGACAATTTACCGTCGTGCGGACGAATCTCCGGAAAAATAACTACTGGTGCCCCGGAGGCGTCAGGTTATTCATTCGCAGATACTCGACCATCTGTCCGTAGTGGTCCCACGTGTGTGACAGAAAGATCGCAGCCGCGTTGAGCCGATTGGTGTGGAGCCTCTCCACGTAGGGATCGGCGATCTGTTCCAGCAGATTGTCGTTCGTCAGCGTGCCAAGCGCGCGGTGCGCGTGCGCGAAGGCGTCCTTCAGATAGCGAATGACATCGTCTTTGCTCGTCACATTCCGCGGCCCCTCCTGATCGGAGTGCGGAAGCATCGGCTCTCCCAGCAGCGCCACGGCGACTTCATTCAGGCAAAAGCCGATGTGGCGGGCCTGCACGCCAAATGTCCGGACGGTGCGGAAAGCGCCATCTTTGGGAGCGAAGCTGAACTTGTCCGCGGGCATTGTTTCCACTACGCCCATAACCTCGCGTTCCACGCCGGTCAGTTGCGAATCGAGCACCTGACGCGCGGAGGGTGCGCCTTCCTTACCCTGCGTGCAGATCGCCGCGAGGGCGATGAGGCCGACGGCCCGAAGCGGTTTCACGATTCTCATGCCGATGCTCCTTTCACTTTTCATTCAGAAGTGCGTCGATGTCGCGTTCGTACTCATCCCGCTTGCAAAGTCCCTCGTGGACAGCCGCGATCCGGCCGGCGCGATCGATCACGAGAGTCAGGGGCAGCGATTGCAGGCCGCCGAACAGAGCTGCCACGCGATCGTCACCGATCATCACCGGATAGTTGATTTGCTTCGCCGCCATAAACGGCCGGACTGCGGTCCAGCCGCCCTGATCCATCGAGACGCCCAGCACCGCGAAGCCGCGTGACTCGTTCGCCTTCTGAAAATCGACGAACCAGGGAATTTCCTGCCCACACGGAACGCACCATGTGGCCCAGAAGTTGAGCAGAACCACTTTGCCGCGCATGTCCGTCAGCCGGACAACCCGGCCCGACGCATCCATGAGCATGAAATCCGGCGCCAATTTTCGCTCGCCGTGTTTCAAATAGGTGTCGAACGACGGGGCCGTCCCGCCGAGAAGCGCCTGGCGCACCACCGCGGTCTCCTGCACGCACGCCGACACGCACCGCACCGTGAACGCGCGGGATGCGGGAAGTGCCATGATCGGGAGACAGACTACGGCTATTCCGGCAACCACAGCCACCCAGCGGCGTCTCACCTGCTGCGATGCGGCGCGTCGTTCATGCAGAATCCTGAGGCCGCGCTGCAGGTTCGGCTGCCAGTCGGCCTCGGGCCGAAAAGCGGAAAACCGTTCGGCAATCATCCGGTCCACCTCGCTCTGTTCATTTCTGTCCATATTGCTCCTTCCCATAACGCTGCAGAAATTCTTTGCGGAACGCCCCGAGCGCACGGCTGAGCAGCGTCCCCACCGACGCCGGATTGATGTTCAGTGTTGACGCCAGTTCCCGATAGCTGAAATCGTTCGAACGCAGGAGCAGCATCTCCGCCTGGCGCGGTTCGATCGCCGCCAGAACTGTCCGGACCCTGCGACGCTCTTCCTCGGCAGCGTAGATTTCGTGCGGCGTCGAACTTCCGAACTTCCTCGTTGTCACGAATTCCAGAACGCGTTCATACCGGGTCACCAGTGCTTTGCGCCGCAGTTCGTTCAGGGCCGCGCGGACAGCGGCGCGGTACAGCCAGCCATCGGCGCCTTCCCCATGCGCCTTGCGGGTTCGCTCCCATTTCAGAAACACTTCGACGGCAAGCTCTTCGGCGCGCGCGGGATCGCGAATAACGCCGGCAATGACGCGGGCTATGCGTTCGTACTGAGCCCGAAAAATGGTTTCCAGATCGACTTTGGCGTCGTCGAAAGTCTGTTCAACCACGTCCTCGTTCGCAGCGTCCACACTGTTAGAACACGCGAGCGGGCGGTTTTGTGGCATCGCGGACCGATTCCGATGTTACGGCATGGGCCGACACCTTGCGCTTCTACATATTGGCGGTTAATATGTAGAAGTTCGAGGTATACGGATAGTGAAAGAAAAATCGGACCTGCCGCAGGGTACGCTCGACCTCCTCATTCTGAAAATCGTAGCCCTGGGGCCGGTTCACGGCTACGCCATCGCGCAACGGCTGCAGAGCGTTTCGGATGATGTCGTGCAGGTTCCGCAGGGATCGCTGTATCCGGCGCTGCATCGGCTGGAGAACCGGGGCCTGCTTGCCGCCGACTGGAAAGAGACTGAATCGGGGCGTGAAGCGAAGTTCTACCGGCTGACGAAGAAAGGCCGCGAGCAGCTGGAAGCCGAGACGGCGAGCTGGATGAGGCTCAGCAAAGCCATCGGTGTCATCCTGCGGCTCTCGGAAGGAGACGCCCTGTGACATGGTGGAACCGGCTGCTGCGCCGCAGACAAATAGAAGAGGATCTCGACCGCGAACTGCGTTTCCATGTCGAGCAGTACGCAGACGATCTGGTGGCGAACGGCCACAGTCGTACAGAAGCACGCCGCAAGGCGAGGCTGGCGCTGGGCGGTCCTGAGCAGTTGAAAGAAGACTGCCGCGATGCGCGTGGCACGCGCTGGATTGAGGAACTCTGGCAGGACTTCCGCTACGCGCTGCGCACGCTCCGCCACAAACCCGGCTTCACTGCGATCGCTCTGCTGACCCTCGCGCTCGGCACCGGCGCAACGACGATCATGTTCACGCTGATCAACTCCGTCCTGCTGAAACCGCTGGCCATGGCCGAGCCCGAGCGGCTGGTGAGAGTGCACTGGAAATCGGCGAAGGGTCTTGAGAACTGGATGTCGTATCCCGACCTGCTCGATATCCGGCAGGATTCGGTCGCGCTGGAGAAAGTGAGCGCGCTGAGCTATAACGGCGGAGGCACGGTGAGTGAACCGGGACCCGCTGCTTACGAGAACGGCCGCGAAGTTTCGGCCGATCTGCTGGCGGCGCTGGGCACAAAGCTGGAGCGCGGGCGAACGTTCCGGCCGGAGGAGGATCGTCCCGGCGGCGCGCCAGTGGTCCTTATCGGCTATGACTTGTGGCGACGGCGTTACGGCGGCAGTGGCGCAGCGCTGGGTTCGCGCCTTGTGCTCGAAGGAACCGCGCGAACGGTGGTTGGGATACTGCCCCCCGATTTCCGGGTCGGAGGAGAAGTCGATGTCGTGACGCCGCTGGGGCAGGATTCGCTGCCGCGGATGCAGAACAGGGGCGCCAGCTTCCTGATTGCGTACGCGCGGCTGCGGCCAGGCGTGTCAATGGCGCAGGCGCAGGCCGATCTGGGGCGGATCGGGCGGCATCTGGCAGCGCAGTATCCGCAGTCGAACGTGGGCCGCGATTTCGTCGCGGGATCCGCGCGTGAGGATCTGGTGGGCGGTGTCGGTTCCACCCTGTGGCTGCTGTTGGGCGCAGTCGGAGTGGTGCTGCTGATGGCGTGTGTGAACATCGCGAGTCTGCTGCTGGCGCGCGCGGTCTCACGCGACCGGGAGATCGCCATGCGCACGGCTCTCGGCGCCACGCGGGGCCGGCTGGCGCGGCAGTGCCTCACCGAAAGCGCGCTGCTCGGACTCTGCGGGGGCGCGCTCGGAATGCTGGTCGCGGTCTTCGGCATCGGGCCGTTCGTCGCGCTCTGGCCAGGCGGGCTGCCGCGCGCCGAGGAAGTCAGGCTCGACTGGCACGTGCTGGTGTTTGCCGCGGCCGTGTCGCTCGCGAGCGGCGTGCTTCCCGGACTGGCGTCGGCGCTGCGAGCGCCGGCAGACGAACTCGAACAGACGCTGCGCTCAGCCGCGCGCTCGATGACGGGAAGTTCGCGGCGGCTGCACAGCATCTTTGTCGCGGCCCAGATTGCCCTGGCCGTGGTGCTGCTGGTGTCCGCCGGAGTGCTTGGCCGCACGATCCTTCGGCTGTCGGCGCTCGACCCGGGTTTCAACATGCACAACGTGCTGGCGGCGCGGGCCGCGATCTCGCCCGGCGCACTCTCCGATCCCGCGCGTATGCGGGCCGCGTGGAACCATTTTCTCGACCGGGCCCGGCACGTCGCGGGCGTGCAGCGGGCGGCGCTGGTGGACATCGTACCGATGCGAACCGGAATGAACAGCCTGGGCTACTGGACCAACGCGGCAATTCCTCCGCTGACCGAACAGCCGTTCGCGATAGCTACATGCACAACTCCGGACTACCTGGAAGCCATGGGCATCCCACTCCGCCGCGGGCGATTTTTCGACGAACACGATCGCCTCGGCAGCGAACCCGTGATCGTAATCGACGAAGTGATGGCGCAGCACGCGTTCGGGGGGCAGGACGCGCTGGGGAGGAGTCTCTGGGTCCCAATGATGGGTCGCGGATCGTTCCGCATTATCGGCATCGTCAGTCACGTGCGGCACTGGGGACTGGCTTCAGACGAAACCGGGCCGACGAGGGACGAGATCTACTATCCGTTCGCGCAGCAGCCGGACAGCCTGATGCGGCTGTTCTCAGGCGTGATGTCGATCGTCGTGCGCACCGGCGTGCCGCCTTTAACGACGCTTGAACCACTGCGACGCGAGGTGCGCGGCGCGACAGGCGATCCGGTGCTTTACAACGTGTACACGATGGAACAGCTGGCGAGCGATTCGCTGTCGTCGCAGAAGTTTCTCCTCGTGCTCTTCGGCGTGTTTGCCGGGCTCGCGCTCCTGCTGGCGAGCATCGGGATTTACGGTGTGCTGGCGTATCTCACCAGTCAGCGCGTGCCGGAAATCGGCGTGCGCATGGCGCTCGGCGCGCGTGGCACGACCGTGATGCGTATGGTCCTCGGACAAAGCCTCACCATGGTGGCGGCAGGTGCGATCGCGGGGGTCGCCGCGGCTGTGGCTGCAGCGCGTGTGCTGCATCGACTGGTCGCGGGCGTTGAAGGTTCCGATCCGCTGACGGTGGCGCTTATGGTCGTTCTGCTGGGCGCGGCCGCTATGGCAGCCAGTTTCGTGCCGGCGCGGCGCGCCAGTCACGTGGATCCGATGACCGCGCTGCGTCAGGAATAATCCCGGCCCCTACGAAGGTTCGCGCTCAAGACCGAGCTTCACTTTCCCATCGGGAAACACGGCATACATTTCCAGCCGTCCGCCCATCGCTTCGACGAAGTTCTCGAGCGTACTCAGGTAGACATCCGTGCGCTGCTCCAACTGCGAAACCGCCGCCTGTGTCATGTCGAGAGATTTCGCGAGTTGTTGCTGTGTCAGATGCCGGGCGGCGCGCAGTTCGTGCAGCGGCATCTCTTTGAGATCCTCGTCGGCGAGACGTCGAGCTTCGGCCCGCGCTTCAGGCGACATCTGCGCCCGAAGTTCACTGAACTTTGTCGTCTTTGGCATTGTTTTCTTCCTCCATCTCGGCAAGGTAGTTGTCGTAAATCCGATCGGCCAGCGGCACGTTCTTCTCGTACCAGCGGTCGTCGCCGGTTTTGTCGCCACCCAAGAGCAACAGCGCCACGCGGCGAGAATCGAAAATGTAGAGCACCCGGTAAGGCTGGCCCTGGTGTTGCACGCGGAGCTCACGCATTGCGGAATGCCGCGAGCAGCTCACCCTGCTGCTGTACGGAAACGGAAGATGCGGGCCACGCTCTTCCAGCAGCAATACGGTCCTCTCGACGATATGCGTTCGTCTTCGGTGAGTCCGATTCCACCAGGCCTTGAATTCGTCCGTGACCTCGACATCCCACGCCACCTTCGCATTATAACGCATAACTAATATAAGTTTTAACTTATAGCTGGACTCAGGATAAGTCGAACATGTGCGTGAGGAGTGAGGAGTGAGGAATAAATCCGATCCGGCCCTTGCATTCACCTACAAATGGTAGTACAGTCCTACTACAAAATGTCGGTGAACGAAACGCCTCGCCCGAAACTGTCGAAACTCGAACTCCGGATCATGGAGATTCTCTGGAGCCGCGGCCCCTGCGCCGTGCGCGAAATCCAGGAAGCCTTCCCTGAACCGGATCGGCCCGCCTACACTACGGTTCAGACCATGGTGAACCGGCTGCTCGAAGGCAAGAAAGCCGTCAGAATCGTCCGAAAAACCGGCAACGCTTTCATCTTTGAAGCCGCCATTTCCCGCGACGACGCCGGGCGCCGGCTCTTCGACGACATGCGCGCTCTGTTCGGCGGCGGCACTAAACCTGTGATGGCCCATCTCGTCAAGACAGGCCAGGTAACGCTGGCGGATATTCAGGAAGCCGAACGCGCATTGCGTAAACACCGGGAGGAGCGTAAACGCAAATGACTGAGACACTCTTCTTCGTTCTGAATCATCTGTGGCAATCGACGCTCGTGGCCGGCGTGGCGTGGCTGGCGTGCCGCACAATGCTCAGGGCCAATAGTCCGGCGGTGCGCTTCGCCGTCTGGATGGCGGTGTGCGTGAAGTTTCTGGTTCCCTTCTACGTGCTCGTCGGGGTGGGTCATCAGCTCTACACCCGCCCAGTGCTCCCGCCCAGTCAGTCACAGGAGGTTCTGGATCTGGTCGCCGGCAGCGGCAGCCTTACGATCGAACCGTTTCGCACGGCACGCATTCGTGATCCCGGGGCCTTGTCTCCACGCGCTCTGCTGATCGGAGCCGCGGTGATCTGGGCGCTGGGCATCGCGGTGGTGCTGATGCAATGGCTCCTGTCGTGGTGGAGAATCCGGCGGACTGAAAGGCAGTCCGTGCCCCATGACACCTTCCGGGGAATTCCGGTTTTGCTGTCGCCAACTCTGCGACAGCAGCGTATCGAGCCGGGCGTCTTCGGCTTATGGCGGCAACGCATCCTGATCCCCGAAGGTATGGAAACCGCGCTGACACCCGCCGAATACGAGGCGGTGCTCTCGCATGAGTGGAGTCATGTCCAGCGGCGTGACAATCTGGCGGCTGTCGTGCAGATGCTGACCGAGGCGATCTTCTGGTTCTATCCGGTCATCTGGCTGGTCGGCCGTCGGCTGAACGAAGAACGCGAGCTGGCGTGTGACCAGGCAGTGCTGGAACATGCCGGACCGGACCAGGTTGAAAGCTACGCGGAGGGCATTCTCAAAGTCTGCAAGCTCTACACTCCTTCGCCGCTGCCCTGCGCGGCCGGTATAGCGGGCGCTGATCTCCGGGCGCGTGTCGAGTCGATTCTGAAGAACGCGCGTCCTCGCGCTCTGGACAAAGGCCGGCGCTGGATTCTCACCGCGGCGCTGGTCGTTGGCGTCATCGGACCGCCGATCGTGGGTCTGCTGACCGCTCCCGCGGCATCTGCTCAGGAAGGCAACAGCTTCGGCGGGCTGGCCACGTCCGCCGAAAAGAAATTCGAAGTAGCCTCGGTGAAGCTCAATACTTCGGAGGATCCGGCGTTCCAGCTCGGCCCGCCCATGCACGGTACCATCAAGATCACGCATGTTCCGCTGCGCGGGCTGATCGTGCAGTCGTTCCGGACGCAGCGCAACATGGTATTCGGCATCCCGAGCTGGGCAGAGACGGAGAGATACAACGTCGACGCCAAGGGGCCGGACCCGAGGGCCAGCAATCCGGAAGTCTGGGAGATGATGCGATCGCTGCTGATCGACCGTTTCCATTTGAAGTATCACCTCGAAAACCGCGAGATGGCTGTCTATGCGCTGACCGTAGGCCCACGGGGCATCAAACTGACGCCTGCGGAGAAAGGTGAGTGCAGGCAGGCGATCAAAGAAGGGCAGCCTTGCGGCGACATGGCTCAAACCCGTTTCGGCGCGGTGATGGTCAACATGCCGATCGGCGCGCTGATCGCCGACATCGGCGCAGTCAGGTTCGGCCGCCCCGTCCTCGACAAATCAGGGCTTAAGGGCAGGTACGACGCGAATCTTTCCTGGTTGCCGGACGGTGTGCAGTTCGACAGCCTGGATCTCACCGGCGTTCCGACCGAGCAAAGGCCCAAAGATATGACGCTCGCTCAGGCCCTCGAGCAGGTCGGGCTGAAGCTCGTGCCCGAAAAGGTGATGGTGCCCGTAATGATGGTGGATAGCGTGATCCGCCCCGACCCGAATTAGCGATGCACCAGAGGGCGCGGCTGCGTTCAGCTTTTCTCGTCGGGACCTCGGCATTCCTGCTGCTTCCGATCCAGGTGCAGTCTGCCGCACTCGCCCCGCCGGATGAGGAGATTCGCAGGATACTCGCCGACCGGATCGACAAATATTCCGATGGAGTCGGAGCAGTCGTTGGCGTCATCGATGCACAGGGGCCCCGCGTGGCCGCCTACGGCAAGCGTGAGGCGACGCGCCCTGAACCGGTCGATCGCGACACCGTATTTCCGATCGCTTCTGTGTCCAAAGTCTTCACTTCACTCATCCTTGCCGACATGGTCGGGCGTGGCGAAGTGGCGCTTGACGATCCCGTCGAAAAATACCTCGGCATTCACATGCCTGAACGCGGGGGACGCAGGATTACCCTCGTGGATCTGGCCACACACACCTCCGGCCTTCCCAGGGAGGGGCCGATCGGGCCTGATGGCATGCCCACTCAGGAGACCGTCCAATTCCTTGCGTCTTACAAGCTCACGCATGACATCGGCACGCACTTTGCGTACTCGAACTTCGGCGTCATCCTGCTCGGCGATGCGCTGGCACGGCGTGCCGGGCTCAGGTATGACCAGCTTCTCCAGGTCCGTGTGGCCGCGCCCCTTGGTTTGCGCAACACCAGCGGCGGGCTCTCCGACCCTATGCCCGCCAATCGCGCGACGGGCCATAATACGGAATTCGAACCACTGCCTGCGGACAGCCTGGCCCAATATGGAGGCGCCGGGGGTATTCAATCGAGCGCGGGCGACTTACTGACTCTGCTCGCCGCGCAACTCGGTTATGCGCCGTCGCCGCTCGCCCCGGCGATGTCCCGCATGCTCGAAGTCAAGCGCTCTCGCGTTCCTTCCTTTCTGCGCGTCTTCGCTCCCGACCTGAACGTTCATCTGGGGTGGCTGGAATCCAGGGAAGGCGGCTCGATAGTTTCATGGGCTGACGGCGCCCTTCCGGGATACCGCTCCTTCCTGGGCTTCAATGCGGAATCGCGCGTGGGAGTCGCCGTCCTTGGGAACGCCGACTCTGTGGGCGTCGAAGATATCGGCTTTCATATTCTGAACCCAAAGGTGCCGCTGCTTGGCCCCCGGAGTCTCCATAAACACAGGGAGATCTCGCTCCATACAGAGGTCCTTAATCGCTACGCCGGGCACTACCGATTTCCCGAACAGACTGCCACGGTAAAGCGTGTCCGCGATCACCTGACAATGAACGGCGATTCCGATGGCGGTAATCCCGTGGCTTACTTCCCCGAGACTGAACGCGATTTCTATTCCCGCGACGGCTACTATGAAATGCACTTCCACACGGATCGCCACGGGCGCGTCGCAGGCTTTACATTTCGCAATTCCAGTTTCAGCAAGCAGGTCAGGCGAATTAATGAGTGAGTCTCGAACGCCACTGATCCTGGCGCTTTCGGCGATGTCGGTTGTCTGCCCGGTTCGCGCTCAGGATCCACCCGCTCCGGCCGATATCGATGCGCTGGTGGCTCGCTTCGTGAAAACCGCCGACGAGTACCAAAGGGTCTTCCTCAATCTCGTCGCGGAGGAAACCAAAGTCGCCGAGAACTTCGACCAGTCGGGCGCTCTCAAAAAAGGCGCGAGATTGTTTCCGATCTGGTCGTATACCGATCGCACGATTCCAAAGACACGGCGGAGTACCGTGACGTGCTTTCGGTGGACGGCAAGCCGGTGAAGAAACGGGGCCAGCGTGCGCTGGAACTGTTGACACGCGCATCGC
Source organism: Terriglobia bacterium (assembly GCA_963832905.1). Lineage (GTDB taxonomy): Bacteria > Acidobacteriota > Terriglobia > Bryobacterales > Bryobacteraceae > BOG-234. The sequence continues at coordinate 641,452 of CAWHVO010000006.1, forward strand.
AGTCCACGTCGATCCAGAAAGAACTGGACCTGATCAACCGCGAGGGTCAGCGGTACGACCTCGGCTTCAGCACTGTCGGCGCCACGATCAATGAGATCTCCGGCGCCGAGCTGAAGTCGCGCGAGAAGATGAGCATCGACTGGGTCGGCAGCGATCGGGTCGGCGGTCATGATGTCCTCGTCCTCGACTATCGGGAAACCAAGCCGAACCGGGATCACTCCGACGCAAATTTCTACATGCGGTTTGGATTCTCCGGGGGTATTATCCGAGGCCGCGTCTGGCTCGATGCGGCGACTGCGCAGCTGCGCCGGGACCGCTGGGAGTTAGTGTATTTCCATCCGGCGCTCAAGGAGCCAGTCATTTTATTTCGCCAGGAAAGCTCATATACAGAGAGCCGATTCGGTACCCTTGTGCCCGAACGCATGGTATTCGAGCTCTATGCCCCCGCCAAGCCAGTTAAAAACCAGCCGCCGTCCTGGTTCAGGACTGCGCGAAAGACGGCCACCTTCAGCGCATTCCGGCAATTTGAAGTTGCGACGCAGCAGACCATTGGCGCGCCCGTGCAGCCGTGATAATACTGAGTGCGGATGAACAAGTTTCCCGCAGCGCTCTTGGCTCTCCTGTGCGCGGGCATCGGTGCGATGTATGCGCAGACGCCCGCTGGCACGCCGTTCCGCATTATCCGTCTGGATCCGGCGCTCGACGACATCATCGCGCCCGACGCGAAACTCGAAACACTCGGCGAGCACTTTGGACTGACCGAAGGCCCGGTCTGGATTCAGCAAGGCCCGAACGGCTTCCTGCTGTTCAGCGACAACGCCGCCAACGTGATTTACAAATGGCAACAGGATGCGCCGCTTTCCGTATTTCTCGAGAACAGCGGATACACGGGCAAAGACGTGAAAAACGTCGGCGCCCAGACCATCAGCGGCCGCCTCGCCATTTTGCTCATCGGCTCGAACGGCCTCGCGCTCGATCCTCAGGGCCGCTTGATCATTACGGCGATGACCGATCGGAACGTCGTGCGCCTCGAACCCGACGGCACACGCACCCTCATCGCCGACCGCTACGACGGCAAGCGATTCAACGGACCCAACGATGTAGTGGTGAAGTCCGATGGCGCCGTCTACTTCACGGACACTCCGTTCGGCATGCGCGGCGGCGCCGACAGCCCGTCGCGCGAACTGCTTTTCAACGGCTTCTATCTGGTGAAGAACGGCAAGGTTACGCTGCTGGGCAGCGACAAAGACCATCCGGGAGAGATGCCCAACGGCATCACTCTTTCTCCCGATGAGAAGGTTCTCTACGTCACCGCGGGCTTTGGAAAAACCATGCGCTACGATGTCCTGTCTGACGATACCGTGGCGAACGGCCGATCATTCATCCCCGCGGGCAACGACGGCATGCGGACGGATCTCAAAGGAAACCTGTATTCCACGAACGCAGTGGGGCCGGGCGAGATCTGGATCACATCAAAAGAAGGGAAACACCTCGGGACTCTCCAACTTCCTCAGCCAAAGGGCGTGGAGCCGAAGCCCCGCATTGTCCCGACTAATCTGGCATTCGGCGACGACGGAAAAACGCTCTACATCACTGCTTGCACGCATCTTTTCCGCGTTCGCCTGAAAACGGCGGGCATGATCGGAGAGCCCGGCCGCAGGCAGCCACATTCGCCTTAGTTAACGTCGCGCCGTATCCTTGCGAGCCAATCCCTGCTCGGTACTTTGGTTCTATCTTCCGCGTCCAACCGGGCGCATCATCGGTGCATGGCATCCCGGTCAGGTAAAAAATCACACATCTCTGGAATCATTTTGCTGCTCGCGACGGCAGTCACGGCCATGGCCGGCACGGTAGCGCCGGATCTCGCTGCGATGGACCCGTCCGCTAACGTTCAGGTGATCGTGCAGCTCGCGCCTTCGGCAGGTGGTGGACTTCTCGGTGGACTCCTCGGCGGTCTCCTCGGTCTCCTCGGCGGTCTTCTGTCCGGCGTCGGTGGCATTCTTCTCTCAATCCTTCCCATTGGCGCCCTCTGTTCCATGACCGCCGGCTCCGCAGTCACTTTGGCGCACAACCCGGCGGTCGTGCATGTCTCGATCAATCACACCCTCAATGCGACCGGAACAGCGCTGCCCGTTTACGACTTCATGCCCCAGACGATTCAGCCGCTATCCGCAAACTCGGGATCGGCGAACGCGGCGCTGGGCAGGGGAATCGGCGTCGCGGTGATCGACAGCGGGATCACGGTGAATCAGGACCTGATCGGAAACGGCACGGGTTCGCTTCTGAGCATATTCCCGAACGTGGTTTATGCGGAGAGTTTTGTTTCGGGTGAAAGCGTTGACGACCTCTACGGTCACGGCACTCACATCGCGGGCAGCATTGCCGGCAACGGAGCCAATTCATACGGACCGGCGTACCTGCACGACATTCACGGCGTCGCGCCGGGCGCTCATCTGATCAACCTGAAGGTTCTGGATAAGAACGGCGCGGCCGACGATGCCACTGTGATCAAGGCCATCGACCGCGCGATTCAGCTGAAGGATGTCTACAACATCAAAGTCATCAACCTGTCGCTGGGACGCGCTGTTTTCGAGAGCTATAAAAACGACCCCCTCTGCCAGGAAGTGGAGACGGCGTGGCGCGCCGGCATCACCGTTGTTGTCGCGGCGGGCAACGAAGGCCGCAACAACACCGCAAACACCAATGGATACGGAACGATCGCGGCGCCTGGCAACGATCCCCTCGTACTCACAGTCGGCGCAATGAACACGGAGAGCACTCCGCAGCGCAGCGACGACCTGATGACGACGTACAGCTCGAAAGGCCCTACTTCGGTGGATCTGGTCGTGAAGCCCGATCTGGTGGCGCCGGGGAATAAGATCTTTTCGATTCTGGTTCCCAACGCGACTCTCGAAACCACAGAAGCTTCGAATGTCGTGCCGCTCGCCTCGTATGTCGCGAATCCGGTCAGCGGCGAGGTCTCAAAGTATTTCATCCTGAACGGCACCAGCATGGCCACTGGTGTTACCAGCGGCGCCGCCGCGGCGCTGTTGAGCAGCCAGAATCTGACACCCGATCAGGTCAAAGGCCGGCTGATGCTGACCGCGACGAAGAATTTTCCGAGCAGGTCGGTCATCACCGATCCGACCACCAACCAGACATTCACGATTCAGTACGACATCTTCACCGTGGGCTCTGGCTATCTCGATCTGGATGCCGCGCTGGCGAGCACGGTGACGCTTCCCGCCAACAAAAGCGCCGCATCTCCGATCGCGGTCCTCGCGTCGGGCGCGCCGGGCTCTCCGGTTTACGTCCGAAACAGTGACTCGGGCTCGACCGCGGTCTGGGGGACAACAGCTGTCTGGGGTACGACCGCCGTGTGGGGCACGTCAGTATGGAACAGTGCCTCGGCCTCGACCGCGGTCTGGGGCACCACAGCGGTTTGGGGAACTACGGCTGTGTGGGGAACGGGCACGGATTCCGGATCTACAGCGGTCTGGGGCACAACGGCAGTGTGGGGAACCACTGCAGTCTGGGGAACGTCAATTGGCGACGGAGATCCGGACTTGTAACGCCGGCGGTCTTGCCGCCGGTGGGCTTACTCAATCAAAGCCGGCTGCGGGCTCCCCTCGTCATCTTCCAGAAAGTCCGCTCCTCCGATGAAGGTCGCAATAATACAATGATCGAATCACCGGAGGCTTCGATGAAAAGACTTCTTACCGCCGCGCTGCTCCTCGCCGGCGCCGCCCACGCCCAGCTGATCCTCGACTCAGTCCGCATCAGCGCGAAAGACACGATTGCGCTCGCGAAGTTTTATCATGATGCGCTCGGCATGCAGGAAGTAAATCGCGTCGTGAATCCGGGAGGAACCGAAGTCTTCGTCAACTTCGGCGCCACTGTGGAAGAAGCTAAAGCCAATAAGAACCCGCTGATAATCCTCTTTCACCGCGATTCCGATGATGTGAAAGACACCGTTCCCCACATTATCCTCAGAGTGAAAGATATGACGGCAACAGTGGCTGCGATCAAGGCCGCCGGGGGAACGATGACGGGCGAGCCTCGTCCTTTCCGCAACAGCGGGACCATCCTCGGGTTCGCGGTAGACCCTGCGGGCAATCGGATTGAGCTGATCCAGCGCCCCTGATGTACCAGCCGCCCGCATTTGTTGAGGACCGCCTGCCGGTCCTCCACGCCCTCATTCGGGCTCATCCCCTCGCCACGCTGATCACTGCCGGTCCGGGCGGACTCATGGCCAACTTCGTGCCGTTTATTTTGTCCGATGGCGGCGAGAAGGGAACGCTGAGCGCGCACATCGCCAAAGCCAACGATCAGGTGGATGCGCTGCGGGCCGGTGCGGAAACGCTGGTGGTCTTTCACGGACCCGAAGCCTACATTACGCCTTCCTGGTACGCCTCGAAGACGGAGCACGGACGCGTGGTTCCCACGTGGAATTATGCCGTCGTGCAGGTGCGCGGAACGCCGCGCCTGATCGACGATCTCGCCTGGCTGCGCGCTCAGATCGGCGCGTTGACTTCCTCGCAGGAAAATCGGCGCGCACCGCCGTGGTCGGTGGCGGATGCACCGGAGGCTTTCATCTCCGATCAGATCAAAGCCATCATCGGCGTTGAAATCCCCATCCTCACCATCGAAGGAAAGTGGAAGGTCAGCCAGAACCGGCCTGCCGCGGACCGTCAGGGTGTCGAGGACGGTCTTCGACGTGCAGGAATCAGCGAAGAAATGGCAAGGCTTGTGGCCGAGCGTTCGGACGCACCGGAGCATGGCTAATGTTGGTACACGCGACGCCAGAAGCTGTAAAGGAATCGCATTTATTTCGTGGACAATACGCTAATGGCGCCGGTCGCAATCAGACTCGCGGAGTTCGCCGACGTTCCCGGCATGGCCGTCATTCGCGCCTGTGAGTGGGACACTGAACCTTATCGGTTATCCCGCATTGCCGGACAGCCGATGGGCCGCGTGGGCGAATGGTTTGTCGCGCAAAACCTGCGCCGCATCTGCGTCGATGTGGAGCCGGAAAACCTTGTCGCGCGAGTTCTCTATAGTCGCCACGGAGCGGGGCATCTGAACCGGCATTGGATGGTCTGGGAGCACGCCGAGCGGATGTGCGCCCGGCCCCGGTGAGTCTACCCTTTAGCGCGCACAACGGACCCTTCGGCCTGTGCGCTTCATCGATCGTGCCAGGACCCAGCCTCCTCCGTCTGCATATTCGGCACGGACTCATCGTCAGGTCCGTTCTCCGGGTAGAGTGCCTCCCCGATCGCCCGCCCCAGTTTGTCGCGGATTTCGTCGTCGCTTTTGTCGGGATCGATCCAGATATGCGGCAGTTCTGTCGTTGTACCGTCGGTGTACGTCATCAGGAACGAGTAGTAATTCTCGCCCATGGTTTCTGTGCGAATTTTGCCAGGCAGGACGTCCGACGCAATCCGATTCAGCCGCGCCAAAATGTTTTCGTCCACGACGAACACCCCGCACTTGGTTAGCCACAGGGCGACCCGTTACTGAATCTTCCCGCTCCCGGGCATACAATATGTAGCTGGATCAAAAATGTTGAAGAAGCCGCTCCTCGCCTTGTCGGCACTCGCCGTCCTGACACTTATCCCCGCCGCCTCCGCGCAGTGGCTGAACGTCAAAACACCCGGTATCCCCCGCACGAAGGACGGCAAGGCCGACCTCAACGCGCCCGCGCCGCGTCTCCCCGACGGCCATCCCGACCTCGGCGGTATCTGGCTCGTGCCCGGCCTTAAATACCTCATCAACATCGCGGCCGACCTCAAAGAAGTTCCCTTCCAGCCCTGGGCGGCGGCCGAATACCAACGCCGCAGGGACACCGCGGGCAAGGACGATCCCAACAACTTCTGCCTCCCCTCCGGCATCCCCGAAAAGGACGCGGTCACTTCACCATGGAAGATCGTGCAAACGCCCGGTCTGATCGTGATCCTCTACGAATCGCGCACTATCTTCCGCCAGATCTTCACCGACGGCCGTCCGCTGCCCGCCGATCCCAACCCCGACTGGCAGGGTTATTCCATCGGCCACTGGGATGGCGACACTCTCGTGGTCGAGACCGCCGGCGCCAACGGCAAAGCCTGGCTCGATACCAACGGACATCCGGTCACCGAGGCCCTGAAAGTTACCGAGCGTTTCCATCGCAGGGACTTCGGTCACATGGATCTCGCGATCACTATCGACGACCCGAAAGCCTACACGAAGCCGTGGACGGTCACCGAAAATCCCGTTCTCCAGCCCGATGACGAGCTCATCGAATACATCTGCGAAGAGAACAACCGCGACGTCGGCCATTTCGTAGGCAAATAATCTTATGTCTTTATCCGTGTTCACCCGTGTTCATCCCTGGCCCGTATTGCTTTTCGCCGCAGTCGCAGCCGCACAGACTCCCGCCGCGAAGACCGCCCCCGACACAGGCGACTGGAAAGGCGACCTCTCCGGCGTCTGGCAGGGCCCGTACACGCCCGATCTGACGCGCGGCACCGATGCCGAGCTCACCCCGTGGGGCAAAGAGAAATTTGCCCGTTTCGACGGCAAAATGGACCCCTGCCTTCCCGTCGGCGTGACGCGGCAGGCCAACGCACCCGATCCAGTCGAGTTTGTGCAATCGCCGAAAAAGGTCGTGATCCTCTATGAATCATGGGCAGTGTTCCGCTCCATCCCGACCGACGGCGTGGATCGTTCCATCAGCAAAGACCCGACATGGCTCGGCACTTCGGTGGGCCATTGGGAGGGCGACACGTTCGTCGTCGAAGTCACGAACATGAACGACAAAACCGCGCTCGACACCAACGGCCATCCGCACAGCGATCAGCTGAAGCTGACCGAACGTTTCCGCCGCACCGGTCCCGCCACGATGTCTTACGAAGTAACGGTGGACGATCCGAAAGCGTATACGCATCCATGGAAGCAGAGCCGTGTATTCCGCCTGCGTCCCGATGTGCAGCTTATGGAGTACGTCTGTCTCGAAAATGAAAGAGATCGCAGCCACCTGGTAGGTATTCATCAGCCATGAATTTCAGACTTTTCATTGCTGGCGCGCTCCTTCTGGCTCCTCTCACGCCGGCCCAGGAAAGAGCGCAGCCGCCCGCGCTTGTACCGCAGAAACCGGAAGCCTCCAAAGGCATCCCGCCGCGCACCGGGCCTGGCGATTATCAGGCGCACGCACAGGTGGGCAAAATCACCATCGCCGCCGAGTACGATCAGCACGCAGTCCCCGATCCCACCGTCAGCCTCACAACGGAAGACTACGTTGTTGTCGAAGTTGCGTTCTACGCACCCCCCGGAACAAACCTCGCGCTCAACTATCAGGATTTTTCTCTCCGCGTCAACGGCAAGAAGAACCCGCTGCCCGCGAAGCCTTATGAAATGGTGTTCAAGTCGCTGCGGAGCCCGGATTACGAACCGCCCTCCGAGAAAATGCTGGACACGAGCAAGGGCAAAACAAGCGTCACAGACGGCAGCAGCAGCACCGCAAACATCGGCGATCCCAAGCTGCCGCCGATCATCCACATCCCCATAGAAGTGAGCCGCGAATGGGAGCGCAAAGTCCACATGGCCTCGCTGCCCGAAGGCGAGCGTCCGCTTCCCCAGGGCGGATTGATTTTCTTCGAGCACAGCGGCAAAACCAACTCCGCTGAGCTCGTCTACAACGGCCCGGCCGGCAAGGTGAAGATTCCACTTCTGTGAAACACAGTACCCATCGCATTCTCACCACGCACGCCGGCAGGCTCGACGGCCCCCCGGACTATCGCGAGCTGATGACCGGCATGATGGCTGGCCGCTCCATCGATCCCGATGCGGCGAAACAGAGGATCCGCGCCGCCATCGTCGATGTGCTGCGCCGGCAGATTGAAGCCGGCATCGACGTCATCAGCGACGGCGAGCTCGGCAAAGTCGGCTTTGGCATTGGCTATTACGGACGGCGCCTCAGCGGCCTGAGCACGCGCCCGCTGAAGCCAGGCGAATCGTCGATCATGACTCTTCACACCGGCGAGCGTCAGGAATTCGCCGACTTCTATAAGGAGATGCCGTTCATCACCATGCCGCCCGAGCGCGCGGTTGTGTCCGGACCGATCGCGTACACAGGTCAGAAGGAAGTCGCCGACGACCTCGCCGTCTTTAAATCCGCGCTTTCAGAATCGGGCGTGAAGCCGGAAGAAACATTCATGTGCGTGCTCGCCCCGGGATGGCTGGAGCACTTCTTCCACAACGAATATTACGCGAACGACGACGAGTACATCTTCGCCCTCGCCGATGCGATGAAGACCGAATACAAAGCCGTCGTCAACGCCGGATTCGTTCTGCAGATCGACGACCCCGCGCTGCCCGACACCTATGACATGATCGTGCCCAACCCGCCGATCGACGAATACCGCAAATTTGCCGAAGTGCGCGTCGAAGCTCTGAATCAGGCGTTGCGCGGACTTCCGGAAGACCGCGTGCGCTACCACATCTGCTGGGGGAGCTGGCACGGCCCGCATACCCACGACCTGCCGCTCGAGCACGTGGTCGATCTCATGCTGAAGATCACCGCCGGGGCCTATTCGCTTGAGGCCGCCAATCCGCGCCATGAGCACGAATGGAAAATCTGGCAGAATGTGAAACTGCCCGAAGGGAAGATCCTGATACCCGGCGTCGTGACGCATCACACCAATGTGGTGGAGCATCCCGAAGTGGTCGCCGACCGCATCATTCGCTACGCCGGCGCCGTGGGCCGCGAAAACGTTATCGCCGGAACCGACTGCGGCATGGGCTTCCGCGTCCATCCGCAGATCGCGTGGGCGAAGCTCAAGGCACTGGCCGCCGGCGCGCGCCTTGCCAGTAAGCACCTCTGGAGTTAGCTCATGGCCGCCTGGCCGCTCCTGTTCCTGCTGGCCTACGAACTCACAGGCCGCATCGATCCGCCGGTGGCCGGTCAGGTGTTTCTGCATGGCGCAACGGCGCCCTTCGAAAGCTCCGCGGAAAGCGGTGAGGATGGCCGCTTTCGCTTCCGCAAAGTTGCAGGCGGAACATACACACTCGCCGTCGCAAATGCCATGCAGACGATCGAAGTGGGCCCGGGTACGAGCGATGCGAAAGGCCGCATCGATGTCGTCCTTCACGTCGACGGTCCGCGCACCGCGGACGCCACAGTTTCGGTTACAGTGCTCTCAATCCCCGATCGTGCCATGCACGAATTCGAAGAGGCGCAGCGCTGCCTTGCGCGCCGCGATTCCGACTGCGCTTCCGGTCACCTCTCTCTCGCCGTGAAAACCGCGCCGCAGTTTGTGGCGGCATGGAACGCACTCGGCGTGATCGCGTATCAGACGCACCGGTACAGCGATGCGGAGACGAAATTCCGCCGTGCCCTCGCGGCCGATCCCGAAGCCTGGGAGCCGCTGGTCAATCTGGGTGGCGTGCTGCTCAATCTGGAGCGCCCCCAGGAAGCGCTGGCTTACAACCAACGCGCGGTATCGCGGCGTCCCAACGATGCGCTGGCGAATTCGCAGCTCGGATTGTCGTACTTTGGTGTGCACGAATTTGAGCCCGCCGAGAAGTATCTGAAGGCTGCGGTGTCGCTCGATCCGTCGCACTTCTCGCATCCGCAGCTCGCGCTCGCGGCGATCGAGCTTGAGCGCGGGGATCGCGCAGCAGCGGTGCAGGAGTTCCGGTCGTTTCTCAAATTCCATCCGGATTCGCCGCAGGCCTCTGCCATTCGTCAGCGCATAGAGGAGCTTTCCAAATGAATATCGTATTGCTGATTGCGTTGTTTGCGGCGTCGGACCCGGTCGGGTGCCCGAAGACTATTCAGGTGAAAGAACAGCTCGCCGCGCCGGTACCAGGCTGGACTGCTGCGTCCGACGGCATGCCGCATCAACTCGCCGGGCTGACCTTCTTCGATGGAAAGCCGGAAGAGAAAGCGTCGCTGGCGCCTGACGGGGAGAGTACCCAGCGCTACCAAACCATCTCCACCTGGAAGTTCGATAAGACAAGGCCGACTTGGGTCATGTGTCAGTACTCCGGCACCAGCGTCACGCTGACCCGCGAGCTGCCGCGCGGCACCTCTTCATGCCTCGTTTCATACGCAAGAAATGTCACTATCGCCGGGCTGCCGGTGATCACGAACGTCGAATGTAACGCCGGCGGTCGATAGCCGCCGGCGGGTTTACCTCACCGACACAATCACCGACTGCTCCGACGGCAGCATGTGCTGCGTACTGTGCGCGAATCCCGCGTGGCGGAACATCGCCTCCAGCTCGCGGAACGTGTACGCGTCGCCGTGCGCTGTCCCCTGCAGCATCGTGATCGCAAAACGCGCGGGCGTCAGCGGCGAAACGCGGTCGTCGTTGGGGCAGAATTCCAGCGTGACGGCCTTGCCGCCCGGCTTCAGCGCCGCATGCACTTTGGTCAGGAATCGCTCGTTGGTCGCCGCATCGAAGTGATGCAGAAAATTCGTGACCAGAACGACATCGTAGCCGTCGCCGAAATCGACATCGAACGCGCTGCCGGCAAGCGCATGCCAGCGATCCGCGACTCCCGCCCTGACCGCGTTTTCTTCCGCCACCCCAAGCACGGCTTTCCAGTCGACCGCCGTGACCTCCGCCTGTGGATTCTCCTGCGCGATCGCGATACCGAAAATGCCGTGGCCCGCGGCAATATCGAGTACGCGGATCGGTCCGGTTCCCGCAGCCAGTTCCGCCATCGCACGTGCCGGGATCGCCATCATCGGCGCCATGGCGCGCGCGAACAAAACCCAGAACGGGTTGTCCGGTTCCACGCTGCCTTCGGCGGGCATCACGCTGCCCCCTTTGCGTACGCAGTCGGCGAGCGACAGAGATCCGGTGATCGTCTCCTCGGTAGCCAGGAAATCGGCAACGCTGGCGATGCATGCCGGAGAGTTCCGGTCGAGGAAGAGCGCGGCATCGGGCGTGCACGCATACTGATCGCCGGATTTCGTGAGCAGCCCGTCGGTGACGATGGTGTCGCAGAGAATCCGGATGCCACGTTCTGAGGCCTTGCAGCGCTTAGCAATCGCGGCGGCGGTTGTGGCGCCCTCGCCGATTGCTGTGAAGATATCCAGCTCGATTGCGGCGCGCAGCGCAGCGGTCTGTTGATACGCTCGCAGCGACTCGAAGATGCGCATCGGGGACATCAGTGGGGAAGCCATCACGTTGATGTTACCCCGGCCTCCGTCAGCGCACAGGCCGAAGGGTCCGTTGTGCGCGTCGGGGAAGGCGGCGTTACGATGAAGGCGGGATTCTGTCGTGGTCACACAAAGCGGCCTGACGACGCGGCATGCTGATTTCATCGAGCACGAACGTCAGGAGGGTCACATATTCATCGATCAGCCCTGGGAGCTTTACTCCGAAGCGAACCATCAGGCCTGGCAGAAGCTGTTCACGCGCCTTCGCCCGCGCTGGGACCGGTATGCGAACGACCACTTTCTGGCCGGTATTGAAGCCCTCTCGCTCGACCCCACGCGCATTCCGCGCCTCAGTCAAGTCAACCGCTTTCTGAAGCCGCTGACCGGTTTCGAAGCGAAGGCGGTGAGCGGATACATTCCGGCGTTCCTCTTCTTCGACTGCCTGCGCAACCGGCAGTTTCCGACCACGATCACCATCCGTCCGGCCGGCGCGCTCGACTATCTGCCGGAACCCGACATCTTCCACGATGTCGCCGGCCACGTGCCCATGCACACCGACAAGGCATTCGCCGATACGCTCGTTCACTTCGGCGAATGCGCGCACACCGCCGTCGAAATCGTATCGGGCATTCGCGACGAGCAGGAACGCATTCATCGCCTCACCAGCATCGTCAAGGCCATGGCGCGCTTCTTCTGGTTCACCATCGAGTTCGGCCTGATGCGATCGCGCGACGGCCTGCGCGTCTATGGCAGCGGTCTGCTCAGTTCATTCGGCGAGATCGAACACGCGGTCAACGCGCCGGATGTGCAGCGCTACTTGTTGCAGCCGGAATGGGTGATCAATCAGGGATTCGCCATCGACCGGTATCAGCCGCTGCTGTTCATCGTCGATTCCTTCGACCATCTGTTCACACTGGTCAACACGCTCGAAAAATGGATGCGCGCCGGAAATCTGAACAACGTCGCGCCCGGTGAGCCGGAAATCAACGAGCGCGATCTGCAGAGCTTCTTACACGCCGCGCTGTAATCAACCCAACGAGACGAACGCCGCAGCAGAAGCGCGGCTTGCGCCGCGTGTACCTCTGATTAGTGCAACGTGACTTTCTGAACTCTCCAGTTTCCGAGCTCACCCACGTACAGTTCGTTCTCGCGGCGGCAGTCGATCGCGTTGACCGTGCCGAACTCCTTCGGCAGCTTGCCTGCGCGTCCGAATTTGCCGACGATCTTCCCGTCGAGCTCGAGCTTGTAAATCTCACCATCGCTGTCGATGTCGTTCGGCGGATTCGAATTCGAACTGTAGAGAACCTGATGCGCGCCCGACGTGATGCAGATCGCCGAAGGGCTGCCGATGTTCTGGATTTCCGTTTTAAAATGACCATCACCATCGAACACCTGAATGCGCTTGTTGCCGGCATCGGCCACATAGACGCCGCCCTGGGCGTCGATGGCGATACCGCGCACGGAGTTGAACTGCCCCTGTGCAGAACCCTTCGATCCCCACGAGCGGATGAACTTGCCGACCTTATCGAACTTCGCCACGCGCGCGTTGTTGCCGTAGCCGTCAGCCACGTAGATATTGCCCGCGGCATCCCATGCCACGTCGGTGGGACGCTGGAAGATGTCGCTCTGAGCGCCCGCGCCGGCCGGACCGCGCCCCGCACGGCCCGGAGCGCCGAGAGGCCGCGCCGGGACCTGCTCCGATTCCGATTTCCTGCCGAGCAGCATCTGGATGCGTCCGCCGGGATCGAACTTCATCACCATGTTCGACATTAGATCGACCACCCACAGATTGTCCTGCGGATCGACGCGCACCTGCTGCGCTACAAGGAAGCCATACGAGTCCTGACCGATCTCGCGCATGAATCTGCCGGTCTTATCGAATTCGTAGAGGCGCGATCCGCCGTGCGCGAAAGGCCGGGACGTGCCGATCGAAATTGTCGGATGTCCCGTGCGCGTATAGACGAAGAGATTGCCTTTCGAGTCTGTAGCCACGCCGGCCACTTCGCCGATGGAGACGCTGTCCGGATACTTCAGCACATTTACGTCGGATGTGAACGCGATCTCCGGCGCCTGCGCAAACGCCGGAACCGCTGCCAGGAAGATCCAGGCTCCGAGGCGTCTCATTTGTGCTCTCCCGCGTGCCCGGCAGGCTTAAGCAGCAACTTCTGCACGCGCCACGATTCGATCTCCGCGACGAAAATCTCATTCGGATTCCGGCAGTCCATCATGTGTACGACCTGAAAACCCGGCGCCAGTTTTCCAGCGTGCCCGAACTTGCCGAGAATGGTGCCGTCGAGTTCCATCTTGTAAATCTCGCCCGTGTTTTCCCACGTTCCCGGCGCGTTGCCGTTCGGATTCGAGTTCGACGTAAACAAATACTGATGCGGGCCCGGCGAAACGCACGTCGTCCACGAGTCGCCGATGTTGTCGTAACTAGCCTTGAACTTCAGGTTGTTATCGAAAACCTGCAGGCGGTGATTGGATCGGTCCGCGACATAAACGTTGCCCTGCAGATCGGCCGAAATGCCGTGCGGCAGAGTGAGTTCTTCCGGCCCTTTCCCGGCTTTTTCCGAGCCAACCTGCGCCAGAAACCGGCCGTTCCTGTCGTACTTCACCACGCGGTTGTTTATGTAGCCGTCGGAGACGAAAATGTCGCCCTGCCGATCCCAGGTGACGTCCGTCGGCCGTGCGAGCGTGTACTTCTCCGCCGGGGGCGCGGGGCCGAAAGTAGTCGCCAGCGCTCCCGCGACAACCTCGGGCCTGTGTCCAATCACCATCACCACGCGCCCCGCGGGATTGAACTTGATCACCATGTTGGTGCCTTCGTCAACTGCCCAGATGTTGTCTTCGGAATCGACCCGCACGGAATGCGCAAATTCAAAGCCATAGCTGCCCGCACCGATTTCGCGCACGTATTTGCCCGTCTGATCGAACTCGAACAGGCGCGTGTTCGCACTGCGCGTGAAGACAAACAAGTGGCCTTTGGAATTGGTGGCGACGCCCATGGCTTCGCCGAGATACAGTCCCGCCGGCAGCTTGATTAAGTTGGGCACGGACTCGAAAGGAATCTCCGGCACGTTCTGCGCTGTGGCTTTCTGGGCCAGCAGCGCGCTCGCGGGCGCCAGCATGGCGCAGCCCAAAATCAAAAAGCGGCGAATCAATACGCGGCGAAACATGTGGTTGAATCTATCACAGGAAGAACGCACAGGCTGAAGCCGGCGCCGCTTAATGCTTCATGTGCTGAGCGCTGCTCTCGCCTTCGAGGCAGACTTCGTCGATGAGCTCGGTATCAAGTTCGATTTTGTCGATCAGTTTCAGATTCCACGGGCGAGTGTAAGCTTTGGGATCGTCGATGGTGGCATCGATTTCGAGTGTGCCGAAATTCGGGCGGCGGAAACGTTCGGTTACCGTGGCAGCGCTGGTGAGCGGCGTACCGGTCATGTCCATCCAGAGATCGTCGCGGAAGCCGTTGGTGCGCACCACCAGCGTGTCGCCTTCCCACTGAGCCGTCGAATAGCCGTTCCACGAGGGCTGCGGATCCACCGGCAACGGACGCCCATCCATGAAAATCTGCCGATAGCTGGCATTGTACTCATTGATCAGCACCAGAAGTTTGGGTGTCTGAATGAATTTCGTTATGTGCGGCAGCGTGAACATGCGCGGGAAGTTCGAAGGCAGACAGTGCACATGCGGATCGAGCTCCGTCGCCTGGCGTTCCTTCTTCAGTTCCAGCGCCCATGGTTGGAGCGGCAGGCCGCCCGGCACGCTGCGCGTAAGGTCGATGGCATGTTTTGACAACGGCGATTTTTCGAGGCAGCCGCCGGCATCATCCTTCAGGTTTTCCGGACACGGCGCGCCTTCCGCCGTCAACCACATGCCGGAAAAATCCGGCTTGCCGTCGCGCGTGCGCGGGGCGGGCGCTGAAAGGAGCGGCTTGCCGTCTGTTCCCCGCGGAACCCCTTCAGTAGGGTAGTGGATCCACTGCGCGTGTGCTGAGCAGCAGGCTAAGGCGGCGTATCCGATGATTAAAACCCGCATCTCCCCGATCCTATCAATTGGCCTATTAAAAACCCGCAATCCGCTGGCAAAGGTGCGGGCGGCAGTGGTAAGCTCGGAAAATCCATCCACACCCACGAAAAGGAGGTGCTGACGATTGATGAGAACCACACACAGTATCGGGCGCCTCGGTTTCGCGGGTTCCCATACCTAAGCCAGCGGCTGACGTGAGCCGGCACGAGCCCGGCCCGCTTTCCTTAACTCAGGCAAGGACAAAACTATGAGCACCAGGCTGAAAGTTCCGGGAGGGACTCGTTCGCTGGAATCCCCGCGGCTCTGCGACACCTGCCAGTATGGCGTGGTGAAGCGCGGCGCACCCGAGAGCGACGAAGAGATCTACTGCATGTACACGAAGCAGCGTCTGGCGCGCGCCGTTGTGGAGTGCAATCGCTACGTCAACCGCAATCTGCCATCGCTGTGGGACATGCGCCAGATCGCGTGGATTCTCGACACAGATTCAAAACGGCAGCGCATCGGCTTCATTCGCGCGCACGAATGGGAGCTGAACAACCCCGACGAGGACCTGCTGCCTTCTCAGCCGGAATAGAAACGGAGGTGGAACCCGGAGCGTTTGTGCGGAAGACTTGTCTTTTGCCGCGCACAACGGACCGGACCACAGGCGCAGCTATGTGGCTCACCTTATCCAGGATAAGGCTGACCGTGCATCCTTGCCCGTGGTCTGGCCTGTGCGCTTTCAAACGCCCCGGTAAGGAGCACTCGTGTTGCGTTTGAATAAATGGTGGCAATCGGCGGCGAACTTCTCACGCTAACCGCGGGCAGGCCAGCAGTCGAAAGCGCCACTGACCGGACCACTTCGCCCCTGGTCAGAACTGCGGTCAGGAGAGAGCTACATTTTCGCGACTGCAAGCAGCATGCTGAAAATGCTGATCGGGATCAGCGCGAGGCCCGCATACACGGCCACACGTTTCAGCAGCGGGCGTTTACGCCAGTCCCAGTTATGCAGCTCGGGCCGGTCACCGACTTTGACCTGCTCCAAATGTTCCAGATCGCACGCGAAATCCGCGGCTGTGCAGTAGCGTGTGGCGGGATCGCGCCGTATCGCGCGGTAAATCACTTCCTGGAGCTGCGGCGTGACCGAAGGCTCAAGCTCGCGCGGCGGTATCGGATTGCTGACGAGGCGGTCGTTCATAACCGCGAACGGATTAGGTCCGCGGAACGGCGTGCTGCCGGTGACCATTTCGTACAGCATCACGCCGAGTGCGAAGATGTCACTGCGCGCATCGCCCTGTTTGCCGTTCACCTGCTCGGGCGCGATGTAGTCCGGTGTCCCCATGATCTGCGAAAGCGAACCGAATGTCAGCTGACGCGCACCCGCGCGTCCCGCAATGCCGAAGTCGATCAGCTTGATGCGGTCGTCGCGATCCACCATGATGTTCTCGGGCTTCAGATCGCGATGCACGACGCCGCGTGAGTGGATGTAGTCGAGGGCCTTCGCGATGCCGATCGTGATCTCCACCGCGCGCTCCTGGGGCAATTTGCCGCACTCCCGGAGAACCTTGCGCAGTTCGCGTCCCTCCACCCACTCCATCACCATGTACAGGTGACTCGGCTCATTGACGCGAAAAACCTTCATCACGGCGGGGTGGTCGAGATCACTGCCGATTTCCGTTTCGCGTTCAAAGCGGCTGAAAAACGTTTCGTCGTTCTCCATCTCCGGATGCGGAACCTTGATCGCCACCGGCTGGCCTGTGCGTGTATCGGTGGCCCGAAAAATCGAAGCCATTCCGCTGCGCGCCGCAACGGAATCAATAAGATAGTGGTCGATTCGGTCGCCCGTGCGGAGCGGGATGGTTCGGATTCTCGGCGCTGTTACCAACGGACCGCAGACACCTCATCTTCGACGGTATGGCCAAAGACGTAAGAAAGGCATAAATGTGCTGAACGCGGCGTTGTGTGCAAACACAACACCGCCGGCACGGAAATTCATTGAGCCCCTGCCCTTCCCGAAGAATGATTTTTCGCAGGAATCGCTACAGCTTCGATTCCAGATAGGCCTTCAGCGACGGATACGGCGGCGCGCCATTGATCGTCTCGCGCTGGCCTTTGATCACGATGACAAGCGCGGGTGTCAACATCACATGGTCCGTCTCGTTCGCCATCTTCACGTCCTGCGCCACCGAATCGTCAAGATGCTTATCGGTCTTGATGATGTTCCGCACCTTTTCCATTTCGGCGGGCGTCAGCACCTTTGCCACCGCGGCATCCACGTTGCCGTTCTGCCCCCACTCGGGCTGCGTCTGGAACAGCTGGAGCGAAACGGCGTCATATTTGCCGATCTGCCCGGCCGCGTTGGCGTAATGCATCGCCGTCCGCGAAAACTGAAACTGCGGCAGCGGGAAGTCGCGGTGAATCAGGCGCACCTTGCCGGTTTTGACGAAGTCGTTGACCAGCAGCGGCAGCTCTTCGAGATAAAACTCGCGGCAGTGGGGACACTGAAAATCGGTGTACACCTCGATGGTGATGGGCGCCATCACGGTGCCCGATTCCTTGAAAGCGGGCACCAGATCTGCCGCAGGTAAGACAGCCGAAAGAATCAGAGCCAAAGCGGGCAGAACCCGAAGCAATCGCATCCCTCTATGATATTCACTCCCGGCCAGCTGACGGGGTGGGCTCTTTGGCGGGCTTGCCGGTCAACTTCGCCTGCGCGCGCAGTTCCGAGATGTCCACCGTAAGCGGCTGCCAGTGGTAGCGGAGATGATGCTTCTCGATGCAGATCTCGACCGGCACACCGGGGCGCCGGCTGGTTTTTTCCGGCCAGATTTTGTGGAGATTCCCGGCGTTGCATTCGGGCTTTGCGGGAGTCGAGTCTTCGGCGAAGCAAGCCGCGGCGAGAAATACGGGGATGAGAATCAAACGGGGTCCTGAGGGCATAGCGGGTCACCTGAAGAGTGGGCCGGCGCTTTCGCAGCATCGACCCAACTGCATACTAGCGCGGTCCGACGCCCGTGTCAGCGCCTCCGGTACTAGCCTGGGGCGCGGATTGTGAATCAGATTGTCAATCAGATTGGAAATCGGCCGGCAGGTTGGCAACCTGCCCCACAACACTCAGAGATCAGGGCATCTGGCAAACTATAAGAAGTAACCCGTCGCCCTCGCGCGACCAATCCGTATCCTTTCTCATCAGTGAATAGAGTGAAAAAGCTAACCCTGTCGTTTGGCCTCGCCTTTGAGGATCTCTACGAGCACGCGGGCCTCGCGAAAATCGACGCCCTGTTCCTCAAACAGCTCGCCGAATCCTCGCCCGCCCTGCACCAGCGGCTTTGCGATACTCGCCGCGATCCTGCCGCGCTGGCGCCCAAAGCGGCGTCGGAACTCCTCATCGAACTGGCACCGTATCTTGAGGACTTCGTCGGCGAGCTCTTCGGCATCCAGCGCGAACTGCGCGAAGCCCAGGCGCACCATCACGAACTCGCCCCGCTCTATTCCGTCAAGCGCAGATTCGTGCAGCGCAAAGCCCTCACCGGCTACACGCCCGAAAAAGCCGCAGCCATCGATGGTTTCGCTGTCGCGGCCGAACTCGAAGCGTTTCTGCTTGGGCCGCTCAACGAGCTGAACTTCGCCAATCACGTCGAGCGCTGGCTCGAAGCCGAGGCCGATCACGCTGAGCCCCTCCGTCTCGCCGCGCTCTATGCCGCGTGGGCCACGCTGACTCCCGAGGGCAAAGCGAAGCACCGCGCGGGCATTCTCTTCAAGACGCCCCACAAGCTCGACATGCACCATCTGGTGCCCGCCGACGCCGCCGAGACCGATGGCCTCGTGCAACTGCGGTTTTCGAGCGATCACTGGCGTCATCGCGAAGGCTTCCAGCTCACAGATGCCGGAACCGACCTCACCGGCGCGCTGGATCACGCGCATTACTGCATCAAGTGCCACAACCAGGGCAAGGACAGCTGCTCCACGGGTCTGAAGGAAAAAGACGGCTCCTTCACGCGCCAGCGTCTTCGGCGTCAAGCTCGCCGGCTGCCCGCTCGAAGAAAAAATCTCCGAGATGAATGCCGTCAAGGGCAACGGCAACCCCATCGGCGCGCTCGCCATCGTTACCATCGACAATCCGATGTGCGCCGCCACCGGTCACCGCATCTGCAACGACTGCATGAAGTCCTGCGTGTTCCAGAAGCAGGAACCTGTCGACATCCCGCAGGTGGAAACGCGCAGCCTTAAGGACGTGCTCGAACTGCCGTGGGGCTTCGAAGATCTACGGCCTGCTGACGCGATGGAATCCGCTGAACTTCACACGGCCCCTCGCGCGTGCCGCGAGCGGATACAAAGTGCTCGTGGTCGGACTCGGTCCCGCGGGCTTCACGCTGGCGCATCATCTGATGAACGACGGACACACTGTCGCGGCCGTCGATGGCCTGAAGATCGAGCCGCTGCCGCCCGATGTTTCCGGCGTCGACGCACGCGGCAATCGCGTCCCGTTCCGCCCCATCCATGACATCGCCGAGATCTACGAACGGCTCGACGAGCGCGTGATGGCGGGCTTCGGCGGCGTCGCCGAATACGGCATCACGGTCCGCTGGAACAAGAATTTTCTGAAAGTGATCCGCCTCCTCATCGAGCGGCGACGCCAGTTCAGCATGTATGGCGGCGTGCGCTTCGGCGGCACACTCACTATCGACAGCGCTTTCGAACTGGGCTTCGATCACATCGCGCTCTGCGCCGGCGCCGGCCGTCCCACGGTCATCCCGATGAAGAATGGCCTCGTGCGCGGCGTGCGCCAGGCTTCGGATTTCCTGATGGCGCTGCAGCTCACCGGCGCGGCGAAATTCGATTCGCTGGCCAATCTGCAAATCCGCATGCCGATCGTCGTGATCGGCGGCGGGTTGACGGCTATCGATACGGCCACCGAATCGCTCGCCTATTACGTTGTGCAGGTGGAGAAATTCCTGCGCCGGTACGACCGCGCTGGTTGCGGAAAACGGCGAAGCTGTGGTGCGCGCTTCGTGGAGCCCCGATGAGGCCGCCGTCGCCGAGGAGTTTCTCGCGCACGCCAAAGCCATCCGCGCCGAACGGGCTGCCGCCGCGCGCGAAGGCCGCCGGCCGGAGTTTATCCATCTGCTCAACGAATGGGGCGGCGTCACCATCGCCTATCGGCGACGTCTGATCGACGCGCCCAGCTATACGCTGAATCACGAAGAAGTCGCCAAGGCCTTCGAGGAAGGCGTGCGTTTCGCGGAATGCCTGTCGCCGGAGGAAGTCGAGGTGGACCCCGCCGGCGCCGCGGCCGCTCTCCGCTGCCGAAAATCCCCTTCGGGCGACGCAGTCGTCCTGCCCGCGAAGACCATCCTGGTCGCGGCGGGCACGCAGCCCAACACCGTTCTCGCGCGCGAGGACGAACACAACGTTACACTCGATGGCCGCTACTTCCAGGCCGTGGACGAAAACGGCGATCCCGTCAAGCCCGAGCGCATCGCGAAACCTCACAACACTTACGTCCTGATGTCGCTGCGTCCCGACGGCCGCGCCATCAGCTTCTTCGGCGATCTGCATCCTTCGTTCTCCGGCAACGTCGTCAAGGCCATGGGCAGCGCCAAGCAGGGTTATCCGGTGGTGTCGCGCACACTGGCGCGCCGGGCCTCTTCGTCGCCAAAACCCGCCGCGCTGCTGCATCACCTCGACGACCAGCTGCGCGCGGTCGTTCACGACGTGATTCGCCTCACGCCTAACATCGTCGAAGTCGTGGTGCGCGCCCCCATCGCGGCGCGCGCGTTCAAGCCCGGCCAGTTCTATCGACTGCAGAATTACGAAGCGCTGGCGCCGCGTACCCGCGACACCGTCCTGGGCATGGAGGGCCTCGCTCTCACCGGCGCTTCGGTGGATCACGAAAAGGGCCTGCTCTCCACCATCGTTCTTGAGATGGGCGGCTCCTCCGACCTCTGCGCCATCCTCAAGCCCGGCGAACCAGTGATCCTTATGGGCCCAACCGGCACGCCCAGCGAAACGCCTTCGCAGGAGACCGTTCTGCTCGCGGGCGGCGGACTGGGCAACGCGGTACTTTTCTCCATCGGCCAGGAGCTGCGCAAACAGGGCTCGCGCGTGGTCTACTTCGCGGGCTACAAGCGCATCATCGACCGCTACAAAGTCGAGGAAATCGAAAAGGCCGCCGACCTTGTGGTGTGGGTCTGCGATGAAGCACCTGGCTTCACCGCAGGCCGCGTGCAGGACAGCGCCTTCGTCGGCAACATCGTGGAAGCCATGGCCGCCTACGGCCGCGGCGAGCTGGGCGAGAACACCATTCCGCTGCACACCGTCGACCGCCTCATCGTCATCGGCTCGGACGGCATGATGCGCGCGGTGCAGCAGGCGCGCCACGGCGTCCTGTTTCCGTTCCTCAAGCCCGACCACCAGGCGATCGGCAGCATCAACTCACCGATGCAGTGCATGATGAAGGAGATCTGCGCGCAGTGCCTGCAGGTGCACCGCAACCCGGCGACCGGCGAGGAAACCGTGGTCTTCTCCTGCTTCAATCAGGACCAGCCGCTCGACCACGTGGATTTCGGCAGCCTGCGGACGCGCCTCACGCAGAACGGCGCGCAGGAAAAAGTCACGCGGTTGTGGATCGATCACTGCCTGAAGGAACTGGGCGTGCGCGGGGCAACTACTACGGCTTAGGAGCTCGGCAGCAACGGCCGGGGCTACTGCTTAGGCACCTGAGGTTCGACGCGGGGCGCCGGCGCGGGTGTAAGCGACGGCCCATTCGTAAACAGGTGCTCATCGCATGCAGGCGCGGAAACTTTCACGGTGCCGCCGTCTTCGCGTGCACGATTCGGCGGATGAGCGACCGTCATCTTGTCGGTAGTTCCCGGCGGGACGACGTGCAGCAGCGGGATCGCGCAGACGCCGGGCTTAGAGACCGGCGCGCCCTGTAACCGGACCAGTTGCGGACCCGGCGGATTCACCAGGTTCAGCGGCTCGATCCTGCGCCTGAGAAACTCCGCCGTGGCCTTGATCCAATCCGCGTCAGACGCGAGTCCGGGGCTTTGAGCAGTGGGAGCCTGTGCCGGTGCGCCCTGTCCGAACGCCGCCACGCAGGCCAACACGAGGCAGCAACCCGCTTTGCGCATAAGTGAATTCTACCTGAAATTATGGCTGTTGAACTGCGGCCCTTATAAGGGGAGCCGCCGGAACGACGCGAAATGGATCAAACGGAATCTTGCGGCGAGGCGTCGTTGCAAAGGCGGTATCGTTATTGCATGAAAGTCCGCGATTCGGACTCGAAGGGAGCTTTCCAGCCATGCGACCCGACATTGTTCCCGGTGCGCCCTTCCCCGATTACGAACTGACAGATCACACTGCCAGGCGACGCAGGCTTTCGGAACTGCAGGGCCAGCACCCAATGGTTCTGGTGCTCATCCGCGGAGGATTCTGTCCGAAGGACCGCCGGCAAGCCGAACTCCTGGTTCACTTCCACCGCGAGATGGAAGTTGGATACTGTCGTCTGGTTACGATCAGCACCGACAACATTACTGAGACGAATGAATATCGCAGCGGCGTCGGCGCCCACTGGACATTTCTCTCCGACGCGGGACGCATAGTCCAGAAGGATCTGGACATCGCCGAATACACCGATCCCACGCACAATCCCATGATTCCCCATGTGATTGTCCTCGAGCCCGGACTTATCACTTATAAGATTTACAACGGCTACTGGTTCTTCGGCCGGCCGACTCTGGAGGACCTTCGTCAGGATCTGCGCGCCGTTACCAGGAAGTGCCGGCCGGACTGGGATATCACAACACCGGAACTGAAAGAGGCGTGGAAGCAAGGCAGGAAGGAACTCTTCTACCCTTACGGCAAGACGTACGTCCAAACTCTGGGTGAACAGGATTAGGGCCAATACTCTTCACTTAACAACATTTTCATGATATTCTGTTTTAGAGCGCAGCCTCTCCTGGAGGTCACTCGTGAACATGAATGCGGTGGAATCGGCCACGCTGGCGGCGATGGGGTACGACGACGCGCGGGGGATTCTGCGTCTGGAGTTTCGCAGCCATGCGGTCTACAGTTACTTTGGAGTTCCGGGCACGGTGTATGAAGGACTGCTGGCGGCGTCTTCAAAGGGGAAATACTTTAACAGGGCGATTCGCGGGCATTTTCCGCACTGGCGGGTCCCGGACACGCAGGCCGGGCTGCGGGGTGAAGCCTGATGGCGCGAACCGTTGCCGCGCTGCCCGCAGGAAGCCGGATCACCGACTACATCAGCCTGGGAGTTGTGGCGAAGGCCTTCCCGCCTGACAAGGTTCGCGCGGTACTGGCAGGAGCCGGGAAACAAAGCGTGCGACAGCGCGACCTGCCGGCGCATGTGGTGGTGTATTACGTGATCGCGCTGGCCCTGTACATGCAGTCGTCGTACCGCGAAGTTCTGCGCTGCCTGCTGGAAGGAATCCAGTGGCTGGTGGAGCCCTCGGCAGGAATCCATGTAGCCGGTAATTCCGGGATCTCGCAGGCGCGAACCAGAGTGGGCTGGGAGCCGCTGCGGCAACTGCACGATGAAGTGGTCAAGCCGGTCGCGGTTGCGGCTACGAAGGGCGCATGGTATCGCTCGTGGCGGCTGGTGAGCATGGACGGCAGCACGCTGGATGTCGCCGACGAGAAGGGCAACAACGAAGCGTTCGGTCGGCCGGGGGCCAGCCGCGGCACGAGCGCGTATCCGCAGATCCGCTTCGTATCGCTGGTGGAGAACGGCACCCATGTCCTTTTCGGCAGCCGGATGGCAGACTACGCCACCAGCGAGGTCGCGCTGGCAAAGACCGTATTGCCCAGTCTGTGTAAGGGCATGTTGTGCCTGTCGGACCGCGGCTTTTTCGGGTTCGAGATGTGGAAGCAGGCCGCGGCCACCGGTGCGGACCTGCTGTGGCGGGTCAGAAAGAACATTCTGCTGCCCTGCGAAAAGCGTCTGCCGGACGGATCGTACCTGAGCCGCATCTATGCGTCGCAGCAGGCGCGGCGGCGCGGGCACGAGGGAGTCGTAGTGCGGGTGATCGAATACCGGCTGGAAGGAGTGGAAGGGGCAGAGCCGTTGTATCGACTGGCAACCACGATCCTCGATCACGACCGGGCGCCGGCTGCCGAACTGGCGGCGCTCTATCACGAGCGCTGGGAGATCGAAACCGCGTTCGACGAACTCAAGACCCACCTGCGGGGAGCGCATATCGTCCTCCGCAGCAAGACTCCGGACCTGGTACGGCAGGAGTTCTACGGCCTGCTCATGGCTCACTTCGCCGTCCGCGGTCTCATGCACGAAGCCGCCCTGCGCGCCGATGAGGATCCGGACCGGCTGTCCTTCCTCCACGCGGTGCGCGTTGTCCGCCGCAAAATGGCCGCCTTCGGAGCTATTCCCCCCTCGGGGCCGCAAAGAGTTCCATAACGCGGTGCTGGAGGAATTCCTCGACGAATTTGTGGCCTCCAGCCGCAACCGGCGCAATCCCCGGGGAGTCAAGCGGAAAATGAGTAACTTCCCCCTCCGCCGCGGCTACAGACGCTCGCCTCTCATCGAGATCTCCGCCGCCATTAGGATTGTTAAGTGAAGGGTATTGGGATTAGGGCGGACCAATGGCAATCGAAACGAAATACACAACAGAAGAAGTGTGTAGACGGAGACGCGGCCGCGGCCGGCATTACGGCCTATGCGCAAGAGCAACTGAAGGATTTGGTTTTCGTCAAACGACCGACTGTGGACGAGCGCGTGACCAAAGGGAAGGATGCCGCGATGCCGCGATGGTGGAACCGGTAAAGGCCGCCTCTGCCCCAACGACGGCAGCGAGCGCGACGGCGATGGCTATTCGCGAAACGCGCGCCGTCACTTCTTCTTACAGCGGGGGTCTGAATTCTGCATGTGAGCGATGACCAGCGCGGGGAGAGGAATGGGGGCACAGCCATGCTTCGTTTCGCACACGAAATCGAATTTCGCGGCGGGCGAGTGGCAATCGAGGCAGGGCTTCTTCAGCGTCGTATTGAGAGTCTTGTCCCCGCGGTCCACAATCTCGGTGCCCTGCCTGGTGACCTTCAATGCGAAAAACTCCCAGCCGTTGGAGTTCGGAAAGGCGGCGTGATCGTGCTTCACCATCGCCTCGCCGGGGATCAACTGCAGAATTGTGCCGGTTGGATATTCCTTGTCTGGCACGCTGTCGCGGAAGATCCGGATGGCCTCTTTGAGCTTTTCTGGATCGGGGTTCCCGATCCGCGTCTTTCTGACTTTCGTCATGTCGAGCACGCAGCCGAAGGTTCTCGCGGTTACGACAACGTCGTCAGCGGATAGAACTACGGCCGAACACAGACACAGCACGAGGCACGCGGTATATCGCATCTGTTCAGTGTAAGCCCGCGCTTGAAACCCGATAGAATGGACGCTTCGGATCTGCGCAGAAAGTCAGTTGGCAGGGAGTACAGCGAATGAGCAAAATCACACTAAAAGTGAACGGCAGCGTGCACACCGTGGAT
This sequence comes from Terriglobia bacterium, assembly GCA_963832905.1. Taxonomy (GTDB): domain Bacteria; phylum Acidobacteriota; class Terriglobia; order Bryobacterales; family Bryobacteraceae; genus BOG-234. The sequence continues at coordinate 667,118 of CAWHVO010000006.1, forward strand.
GTCGATCCGGCGACGCCGCTGCTCTACATTCTTCGCAACGATATCGGCCTGCAGGGCCCGCGGTTCGGGTGCGGACTCGGGCAGTGCGGCGCCTGTACCGTGATCATCAATGGCAACGCGACCCGGTCCTGCATCACACCGGTGTCCGGGGTCAGGAGCGAAATCACGACACTCGAAGGGATTTCCACGCAGGGCAGGCTGCACCCGCTGCAGCAGGCGTGGATCGATGAGCAGGTGCCGCAATGCGGCTTCTGTCAGAACGGCCAGATCATGACCGCGAAGGCGATGCTGGACAAGATCCCGCATCCCACCGACGGCCAGATCCGCGAGGCGATGAATAACACACTGTGCCGCTGCATGTCTTACTACCGCGTGAATGCCGCGATCAAGCGCGCGGCGAAAACGATTGCGGAAGGCCGGCGGGGAAAGAAGGAGGTGGCGGCATGACTTCCGGCATTCCAAAACACATTGAGCAAATTCTGAAAGCGAACCGCAGGTCGTTTCTGAAAGGCGCGGGCCTGTTTGCTGTCAGCTTCGGAATCGACGCCGGGGCTCTGCTGAACGAAGCGAACGCGCAGAACGGGGCTGCGGGTCCCTATATCGATCCCGATTTCCACCAGCTCGACTCGTGGATCGTGATCCACCAGAACAACACGGCGACGTTTTATGTCGGCAAGACGGATTGTGGCCAGGGCACCGGAACCGGATTCCGGCAGCTGATGTCGGATGAACTGGACATCGCGTTCGATCAGACCACCTGCATCATGGGCAGCACCGACAACACCGTCGATCAGGGCGGATCGGGCGGATCGACGGCCATGGAGAGAGATGCCTGGCCGATGCGCCGCGCCGCCGCGGAAGCCCGTCGCGTGCTGCTGGAAATGGGTTCGGCCCGGCTCGGAGTTCCGGTGGATCAGCTCGCAGTCAGCAACGCGGTGATCACCGCGCAGGGCGACGCGGCGAAGCGGGTCACCTACGGAGAACTGATCGGCGGGAAGAAATTCAACGTCACGCTGACCGGGGCCAATGTCAATGCCGTGACTGGTGTGGCCAAAGTGAAGCCGGTCGGCGAACTCAAATACACCGGCCAGTCTCCGCAGCGCTACGACATTCCCGCGAAGGTCGACGGTTCGCTCAAGTGGGCGGTGGATGTGAAGCTGCCCGGGATGGTGCACGCGCGCAACGTGAAGCCTCCGTATGCGGGCGCGAAGCTGATGAGCATCGATGAATCGTCGGTGAACAAGCTCCCTGGTTTCGTCAAAGTCGTGAGCAAGGGCAACTACATCGCGGTGGTCTGCGAGCGCGAGGAACAGGCAATCAACGCGGCACGGCGTCTCAAGGTCACGTGGGAAAAGCCCGCCGCGTCGCCGTTCCCGACGTCGGAAGGACTGTTCGATTACATGCGCGCCGCAGCGCCTACGTCGACGGGGCGGACGATCGTCGTCGGCAATCCCGATGCGGCGTTTGCAGGCGCGGCAAAGGTGCTGGAAGCCGAATACGCGATTCCGTTCCAGGGCCATACCGCAATCTCCGGCGCGCATGCGCTGGCCGATCCGTCGAACGGCCTGATGACGATCTACACCAACGACATGAAGTCGTATGGCATGCGCCGGGGTGTGGCTGCGTTTCTCGGCATGCCGCGGGAAAAGGTCCGCGTGGTGTGGATGGAAGGCCCGCAGGGGTTCGGCCGCACGGCTGCCGATGACGCCGGTTGTGAAGCGGCGTGGATCGCAAGCCAGATCGGCCGGCCGGTGCGGATTCAGTGGATGCGGAACGAGGAGACGGCCTGGGACACCAAGGGCCCGGCGTTCCTCGTGAAAATGCGCGGCGCCCTGGATGCGGCGGGCAACCTGGTTGCCTACGACTACAGCGCCAAATCGTGCGACTACAATCACGTCGGCTACAACGAACCGGATACGGTCCTGATCGCGCAGCTGATGGGAATCAGGCCGGCGCGTCCGGGCGCGGGCAGTGCCGCCACACCTTCGGATATGTATGCGATTCCGCATCGGCGGATGGCGGGCGAAGTGGTGAGCCTGCCGCTGATCTGGGAGACCCCGGTGCGCACGGGCAATCTGCGCGATCCGAACGGTCCGCAGTTGACGTTCCCGGCGGAGGCGTTCATCGACGAACTGGCGGCGGCGGCGAAGACCGATCCGCTGGAGTTCCGCATGAAGATGCTGCAGGGCGACACAAAGGACGACAGCGGGTTCAAGCGGGCGCGGTCGATCGCGGCCCTCAAGGCAGTGGCGGAGCTTTATGGCTGGGACGCGCGGCCTTCGCCGAAGCCGGTGGGCAACGGGAACATCCTGACCGGGCGCGGGGTCGCGTACTCGTTCCGCGGCCAGTCGGTGGTGGCGCAGATCGCCGAAGTCGAAGTCAATCGTCAGACCGGGCATGTGTGGACGAAGCGGCTGGCGTGCGCGTATGACTGCGGCCTGGTGGTCAATCCCGAGGCTCTGCGGCACACGGCGGAGTGCGCCATGCTGCACGGGCTGAGCCGCGCGCTGCATGAGGAGGTGCAGTTCGACACGGAAAAAGTCACGAGCGTGGACTGGATAACGCATCCGACGCTGCGCCACGCCGACGTGCCGGAGCGGATCGATGTGGTGCTGGTGAACGGCGATCCGAATCCGCAGCGCGCTGACCTGGCGCCCTACGGCGGCGGAGAAGCGGCGCTGAAGCCGATGATCGCCGTGATTTCGAATGCGATCCACGATGCCACCGGCGTGCGCATCCGCCGGGCACCGTTCCGCGACGCGCGGGTTCTGGCCGCGCTCAAAGCGGCGAAGGTTTAAGGCACAGGTTTTCAGGCGGCGTCCTGAATCCTGATGTCCAGCTGCTTGCCGATCGCGGCAAATGCGGCCTCGATCTGATCGAGCTTTGAATGATGAGAAATGTCCAGCAGCCGGTCGATCTGACTCGGGGAACATTTCAGCCGCCGCGCGAGCTCGGCCGCCGTCGTAAGGGATGAGACGCGCGGCGGCAATGCCGTATTGGCTGACGAGCGCGTTCACCACCGACTGCGCTCTCGCCTGCGACAGCTTAACGTTGGCCGCCGGATCGGCCACCATGTCGGTGTGTCCAACGACGTAGACTTTAAGCGCCGGGGTTTCCTTCAGCAGCGCGGCGACCTGCATGAGCGCGACGGCGGACTCGGGCCTCACCTCTGATTTCCCGGTATCGAACAGAATGCCGTAGACGGCAACCGGCGAGCCTCCCCGATGTCATAGGCCATCGCTTTGGCGTCGAACGTTACTTCCTGCTCCATGGCCTGCTTTTCGATGATAGACATCATGATGGGCACGCCACTGGGCAGGTTGCCCACGGAAATGGAAACCCACATTTGCTTTCCGCCTTTGCTCACACGAAACGTCGTGGCTTCGGGAGAATCATAGAGTACCTTTCCGCCGGCGGAGCGCGCGGCGTTCTGATAATTGTCCATTCGTTCCGGGATTGCACTGCAATGCTCTGGCGGGTTCAACCGGTACATCGTGCTGAATGAGAAGCGGCTGGCGATTCGTCTGGCAGATTCACGTACAATCCTGGGTAGGAACATGAAACAGTCCGTTTCTCGGCGTGGCTTGCTGATAGCGGCCGCGGCAGGTGTTCTCGGTAGTCATAAGGCCGGAGCGCAGAACTCCGTTGGCACCGCTGCCGGCGCCAACTTGCCCGGAGAAGTTCCTGTCGTCAGTCTGTTTGCCACGGTATATGACAAGCAGGGCAACATTGTCGCCGATCTGACAAAAGCGGATTTCGAGGTTTTCGATCAGGGGCGGAAACAGACCATCACGCACTTCTCGCGCGCCGCCGAGCTTCCACTGACTCTCGGTCTGCTGGTCAACATCAGCTGCACCCAGCGCATCGCATTGGCTGAAGAGAAGAATGCGGCCGCCGGTTTGATCCGGAGACTGCTGCACGAGAAGGATAGTGCATTTATCGTCGATTTCGGCGCCCTGGCCCATGTAGCGCAGGCTGTCACGTCGTCACGCGCCAGTCTTGAACAAAGTCTTGATCGTATTGAGCTCTCACAGTGCAGGGTCGAGCAACTGGAAAACGGCGGTAGCCTGCAGATTGGTACGAGGGGCGTCGGCACCAAACTGTACGATGCGGTTTATAGCGTATCGGAGCAGTTGATGAGCAAGCGGTCGGGTCGCAAATCGCTCATCCTCCTAACGGATGGCACCGATCGTGCGAGCAGGACTACTCTTGCCAAAGCAATCGAACAAGCACAGCGAGCGGACACGTTCGTTTATTCGATTAAATTCGGCAGCGATTTCATTTTCCTCGAAAGGCAGGGGCCCGGGGGTCTCGATGTGGAAAGGCCGGGAGCGACCTCCGGCCTCGATGGTAAAGAAATTTTGGGGAGGATTTCGCGTGAGACGGGCGGTGGCTATTTCGCACTGTCGAAAAAGGTGACGCTCGACCAGGTTTACGACCGGATTGACGAAGCTCTCCGTGATCAGTACAGCCTCGGCTTCACACCCGACAAGCGAAACCGCGGATATCACAAGGTCGTCGTGAAGGTGACGCGAAATGACGTGGTCGTTCAGACGCGCGAGGGCTATTGGCAAGGCCATTGACCGCCGTGCCGAACGCATTAGCTGTATCGAGGGATCAGCGGGCCAGGAGCCGGCGAGGTGCGTCGCTTAGCGCAGGATTGCCCTGCGGCGCTCAAAGCGGTGAGGCTCCAGGCGGCGACTGCATCAGGAGGGATCCGAGACAGGACTTCGCATCGAGTGTCTCAGGTGCCTCCGGCCCCGCGTGCGCGCGCCAGCAATTGGCCAGTTCCGTCTGTGCCCGGATCGCGGCGGCCAGGTCGCCGAGCCTGAGATAGAGGTCCCGCAGCGAGGCGAGTGCGGCTAATCTGACGCTATGCGTCGGCCCCCCTGCGCGGACTACATCGCGCGCCACACGCTCCAGCAGGCGCCCCGCGAGGTCGCTTTCGCCCGATTCCGCGAGGTTCTGGCCAACCAGAACTGCGAGCGTGAGCGTTTGCATGCTGATCGGGCCAAACATCCGGTCATAGCAGGTCAGGGTCGCGATCATTTGCGGCAGATCGCCCGACTCCCTGAGCCGTTCGATTGCCGTTTCACACGTGCAGGGCCTGTCATTTATACTTTACATTAGTGCCCGCGCAACAGAAGCCGCCGTTTCCATGGACATTTCTCTCCAATCCGGAAGGACCGGATGCTGAACTGGCCGTCGTCTGGATCTTCCTGCACCTTCAGGGAAAAGCTTACCGGGGCTTTCTTGAAGCCGGCCCCGGTGTTCTGGTTGGACCGTTCTTCTGCAACGAAGAGGATGTCCTGATGACCACCGCGGAAGCGATCTGCAGGCGGGCGAACGATGAGATGCCAGGCATCGCGGTGATGTACCTGCCCGCGCTGGCAGAAGACTTCGCGGAAATGGTGCCGGTAGAGTCGGTGCGCGAAACAATTTATCGCGCGCTTGACCGCTACAATCCCGAAAGTCAGTGCGTGGTATTGCTGCGGCATGACGAGACGGCGCTCTCCGTCAGCATCGTCGGGGTCGGGGAAGAATCAAACGGGCCGCGCGTGGCTTGGTACCGGGAACTTCTCGAGCAGGCAGTACCCGGCGGATTGCCAGATTAGCCATCTTTCGGCGATGTCTCGTATACAATACAAAGTCACGATTTACGAACAGGAGAAAACAATATGAAGCTGACCCTTTCCGCGGTCGTTGTGCTTAGTTCAGCCGCTCTCGCGCTTGCCCAGGCCCCGGGCGGCGGACGAGGACGCGGCGCCGGATTTACGCCCCGCCCCGTTCTGTCGGTGAGTTCACCGGCATGGGCCGACGGCGGCGAAATCCCCCTGCACAACTCCTTTTACGGCGACAACAAGTCCCCCGCGTTCGAGTTTCACTGGACGCTTGGCGCCAACCCGACCATGCCGCCCGATACGCTGAAAACTTATGCCGTGATCTTCCATGACATCGAGAACTCGACGAACAAGACCACCCTTGACACGCTGCACTGGTCGGCATTCAACATTCCCGGCACCGCGACCGGACTGCCCGAGGGTCTCGGCGCAGGCACGCTTCCGGACGGCACGGTGAACGGACCGGGCATCTCAATGAGTCGCCCCAACACCACCGAGGGCAGCTACTTCGGACCCGGCGCGGGCCCCGGACCGTTCCATCATTATGTGTTCGAGTTCTATGCGCTCGACACGAAGATCGATCTGCCCGCCAAAACGACGCGCGAAGACCTCATGAAGGCGATGGACGGCCATATAATCGGCAAAGCGGCTTATGTGGGCCGGTTCCACGGTCCAGCCGGGCGGGGCCGGTAGCAGAAAACAAGGAGATCACGATGAAATTCCCGAAAACGGTGTTGCTTTTTACCCTGATTTCGGCGGGAGCATGGGCGCAGGTCAATATCGGCGAACAGAAGCCTGAGGCCAGCATGCCGTTCAACATGACCACGGTCGCCACGTTTGAACTGCCGTGGCGGATTGCCTTTTTGCCCGATGGCCGCATGCTGATCACTGAAAAGATCGGGCCCCTTTGGCTGGTGACGCAGAAGGGAGAGAAGACTGCGGTCGCTGGCACGCCCGCAGTCTATTGGCAGGGCCAGAGCGGCATGTTTGGCGTCTTCCTCTCGCCCCATTACGCCACCGACCAGAATATCTATCTCACCTATTCCGAGCCGGGCGACTATGGCGGCGGCCTGGTGCTGGCGCGCGCGAAGCTGAACATCAACCCGAGGGGGACCAGGCTGCAAGGGTTGGAAGTGCTCTGGCGCCAACTCCCTAAGGGCAAGGGCGGACAGGAAGGCGCACAGATTGCGTTCGCGCCCGACGGCCAGTCCCTGTTCCTCACGGTGGGCGACCGGCAGCGATTCACGCCGGCGCAGGATCCTAATCAGCCCGAAGGCAAGGTTCTCCATTTGACGCTGGATGGAAAACCGGCCGCCGACAATCCGAACTACGGCAAAACTGGCGCCGCCACGATTCCGCTGATCGATCCGCCCAGTGACACCGAAACCGCCAAGACCGCGAAGATTGTCAGCACCTACACCTTTACCGGCCCCAATATGACACCGGCTGAAACGTGGGCCAGCGGCTTCCGCACGCCCTACGGCCTGGCGTTTTCGTCGACTGGCGAACTATGGGAAGTCGAGCATGGCCCCCGCGGCGGCGACGAGCTGAACCATATCGAGAAGGGCAAGAATTATGGCTGGCCGCTCGTTTCCTACGGCAACAACTATAACGGCGTGCCCATTGCGAAGCCCCCGACGCGGTCCGATCTGACGGAGCCGGTGCTCTATTGGGTGCCCGTGATCGCACCGGGCAATCTGATGTTCTACACCGGTACGCAAACGTTCCCGCAGTGGAACGGCAGCGCCTTCGTCAGCGGCATGGGGACCACGTCGCTCAGCCGCATCGTCATGGACGGCCATGGCGGCGCGAAATCAGCCGATCGCTGGAATGTGGGCAAGCGCATCCGCGATGTGGAAGAAGGCCCCGATGGCTCGCTGTGGATGATCGAAGACGCCAATCCCGGCGCGCTGATCCACGTGACACCGAAGTAATTGCCGCAAGTCAGGTGAAAAGAAGCAGAGGGCCGGAGCAATCCGGCCCTTTGTTTTGGCGGTCGCCCCAATTTGTTCTGAAAACAGAACTACCTTTTTGCGCAGTGCTGCTTTAATGTAGATCGAGTGAGAAAACGGGGATTTCGCTTTCTGCTCGCTATTCCGTTATTTTGCCCCGCGGCAGCACTCGCGGTTCTCACCGGGGCACCGGTCCTGACTACGGGCCAGTCCCTCAGTCTGGACACGGGAGCCGTGTCCACCACAGGCGGAGACATCCTGTGGACCGGCTCTGTGTTCCAGTTTCAGGGCACCGCCACCGGCTTCAACTTCAGTCTGTTCGGCCTTGGCGGCAATCTGGGCTACGATACGTTCGAGTCCGAGGGAAGCACCTTCCTTGCCGGCCTCCAGGCATTCTTTGCGGGCGGGCCGCTGGACTTCACTGCCAGCGCTGTCGGCGGCGTGGTCGGCCTCCAGACGAATGGCGGAAACTACGCGGCTTTCATTGTGACGGCGAACACCGGAAACACGGTCGCGCTGCAGTACGTGAACTTCGGAGCGTCGGCGCCGGCCGGTCCTTTTATCACTCAGGTGATGAACAACTACAGCCTTATTCCGGCGGGCCTCCCCAATTCGGGCATCGCGCCCGGTTCGCTTTTCATCATCCAGGGCTCGGGACTGGCGAGCGCATCGTCGGTCACTTCCCTGCAGTCGAGCGCGCAGGGTCTGCCGATCACGCTGAACGGAGCGTCGGTCAGCATCACCGACAGTCACGGCCTCACGAGTTCACCGGCTTTTTACTACGCCATCGATTCTCAACTGGCGCTGGTTATGCCTTCGGGTACTGCCGGCGGCCTGGCAACGGTGACGGTCACGTACAACGGGCAGACCAGCCCGCCTTACGCGATTCAGATAGCGGCATCATCGCCCGGGTTTGCGTCCTACTACGGCACCGGCCAGGGTCTCGGTATCGCCACGGATCCCGTCACCGGCGCGTTCTTCGGCTACGGCAATCCGATCCCTCCCGGCTCCTCGGTGGTGCTGTGGGGCTCGGGACTGGGAGCGGACCCCGCGCGGGACACGATCTACACGCCCGGCGCATTCGCCATCAACAATCTGGCACAGATTTATGTGGGCGGCGTGCCCGCTGTCATTCAGTATCAGGGAGCGTCGGGATATCCGGGAGTGAATCAGATTAATATTCAGATTCCGCAGAATGTCCCGACGGGCTGTCTGGTTCCGGTGGAAGGAGTGACCGCACTCGGTGTTCCGACGAATACGATCGTCCTGCCGATCGCCAACGGTTCCTGCAATGAACCGGCGCTTGGCCTGAACAGCAGCGTGCTCACCCAGCTGAGCGGGCAGCAGAATGTGAATGCCGCGGCACTGGAAATCCTTTACCTGACAGAACCCACTTCCGACGGCACCTCGACTCAGACAGTCACGACCGCGAGCGCAACATTTCAGACTCTGCCCGGGACGAATTACGGGATCAGCGACGGAATGGTTTCGATCGGCGGCTGCATTCTGAACAAGCTCCTCAACAGCCCGGCGGGCAGTCCCGCTCCCGGCAATCCGCCGGGTCTGAGCGGCGGTGTGATCACGCTCAGCCCGCCGAGCGAGTTCAGCAAGCCGGTTACGCTGCCGCACGATACGCTCGATCCCGGCGTGTACGCGACCACGCTCCCGGCAGGTTTTCTGACGACCACGGGAGGCGCGTTCACCTTCACGGGCACAGCGGGGTCGCAGGTCGGGGCGTTCACGGCGCAGGTCAATTTCTCCAACCCTCTGCTGACGTGGACCAATCAGGACTCCGCCGCGGTGGTGTCGCACGCGGCAGGTTTGCCGATCACGTGGTCGGGAGGCGACCCCGGAACGATCGTGACGATTCTCGGAACCGGGTATGGCGCCGGTTCCGCGGCGCAGTTCCTCTGTGCGGCAAACGCCGCGGCCGGGCAACTCACCGTACCTTCCTGGGTGCTGGCAGCGTTTCCGCCGGGAGAAGGCTATTTGACCGTCCAGAACCAGACACTGAATCAGACCTTTTCCGCTGCCGGGACAGACATTGCAGACGCGAACGGCCTGGTGGTCAACCAGATCTTCACCCAGTATCAGTGAGGTGCAGCCTGCGGGACGTGATGGCGGCGGCCGTTCTCCCCTTCCTCACATTCGTCTTCGAGGATCTGAACGCCCTTCTGCAGGCGAAGCGGCATGCGGATCTTCCAGGCCCTGGTGAACACCTTCGGATCTTCGATGGTGGCTTCGTACATCAGCGTGTCCGCATTCGTGCGGGTATAACGCTCGACCACGTGCAACTCGTCGCTGTGATGGTCTCCGGCGGCATCGAGCCAGGTGGCGTCGCTGAAGCTCGCAACGTCGGCCACCAGCGTTTGGCCCTCCCAGTGGCCGCGTGAATCGCCCATCGCGTATCCGAGGCCCTCGTTATGCGGGCTGCCGTTCAGGTAGACGATGCGGTAGGCGTGCACGTCCTGATAGACGATGTAGACGGCGCGGTCGTTCTGAAAAATCTGAAAAGGAGATGGCACGTAAGCGGCGCGCGGCACGCCGGGCTGAAAGCACTTTGCCTCCGGATCGGCCGTCGTGCGGTTCGCGAAGTTCTGTTTTTGCCTGGCGGCTGCGTCCGGCCGATACGGGATCCTGCCGTCCGGCGGATCGACGATCACGTGCGCGCGCTCGAGACCCGCGTCCGCGTTGTTCTCCGCCATCCAGATGCCGCGCAGATCGGCGGCGTGAGCGATTGCCGCAGTGAAGAATACGGCGAGGAGAAGGCGGTTACTTCTTCGGCGCGCCGGGATAATGAATCTCACTGCGCTCTCCTTCGATACAGTCGTACTCAATCAGTTCGGTACCGGCGGGCTGACGCCGCAGCGGAATACGCATGGCCCAGGGTTTTGAAAACACCGTGGGGTCGTCAACGCGCGCCTCATAGACGATCGTGTCACGCGCGGTCATGGTGAAGCGCTCCACGACGTGTTCGTTTTCATCGACGATATTTCCGGACTGATCCAGCCAGGTTCTGCCGTTGAACCCAGTCACATCCACGACCAGGGCGTCACCTTCCCAGCGGCCGCGCGAATCGCCGTTCCATGCGCGATAGTTCGCCGGGTGGGCGCGGCCGTCAAGCGGGATGATGCGCACGCTGTGTTCAGTCTCGGAAAGCAGGACGACATCGTTGCTGTCTTCGACGATCTCAATTGGAAACGGCGGCACGAGCAGACGCGGCACCCCGTGGGTATGACAGTGGCCGGTGGGATCGCGTTCGCGATGCACGTGGTTGTCGTTCGCCTGCCGGAGAGTGGCCGGGAGGTAAGGGAGTTTGCCGTCCAGCGGATCGACAATTACGGAGGGACCACCGGGTTCGTTATAGAAAGCCTTCTGCCCTTCGACGTTGAAGGCGGCCACGATAGCGGCAGCGCGCCAGACTCCCTGCAGGTCGGGGTGACCGTCAGGCTGACGGGGCGGCTCGAACTGCGGGGATTGTCCGAATGCGGCCAGCGGAAGCAGGAGCAGGAGGAATCGCAGGCGACAGACCATGTGCTGCACCGAGACAGTTTATATCAGAAGATCCACCGCCTCTAAGTCAGGCCACGAGACGGGGCAGGCGCGACTCGAGCACCCGCATCCGCGCCGAAAGGGTGGTGCGTTTGAGCCGCAGGAGTTCGGCGGCGGCAGTCTTGTTTCCACGCGTGCGCGTCAGCGCCTGGGTCAGCAGGTCCAGCTCGAAACTTTCGAGGGCATGCTGGTAGTCGAGCCCGCCCGCGGGGACTGAGATGCGCTCGGCGGGTCCGGCGGCGGTCCGCCGCAAAGCCTGGGGAGTAATGCGGATATCCGGCGCGCCGATCGAAGGCCGCGATCCGCTGACGATCACCGCCATCTCGATGGCGCTGGCGAGTTCCCGCGCGTTGCCCGGCCAGGTGTGCTGCGCCAGCCGGCTGAGAGCGGAAGCATCGATGGTCTTCGGGCGAAGATTTTCGTTTGCGCAGACTCTGGCAATGAAGTAATGCGCGAGGGCTGAGATGTCGTCCATCCTTTCGCGCAGCGGGGGCAGGGCGATCCGGAACACGTTCAGGCGATAGTAAAGATCCTGGCGAAAGCGGCCTTGGCGGACGCTTTCCTCCAGATCCACGTTCGTCGCCGCGATGACGCGCACGTCGAGCGAAATGCGCTCGTTCCCGCCCAGGCGCTCGATTTCCTTTTCCTGGAGAACGCGCAGCAGCTTCGACTGCACGGCAAACGGCATATCGCCGATTTCGTCGAGAAAGATGGTGCCGTGGTTGGCGGCCTCGAACTTGCCGATGCGGCTCTGCACCGCGCCCGTGAAGGCGCCTTTGACGTGGCCGAAGAGTTCGGCCTCGAGCAGCGTTTCGGGGATGGCGCCACAGTTGACGGGGACCCAGGGTCCGCGCGAACGGGTACCCGAGCGGTGTATCTCGCGCGCCACCACCTCCTTGCCGGTACCCGTCTCGCCTTCGATCAGCACGTTGCAGCTCCGGTTGGCCACCAGAGCGATGTCCGAGGCTATCTGGCGCATCGGCTCGCTCGCACCCACCAGGGCGCCGGTTTCACGGTGCTCGCAGACGAAGATTTCCCGCATATCGGTCATAGGCTGTGGCTCTTGATCTGTCTCTCTATCGACCTGGGGGCCGAAAAGTTTAGCGGAAATTTTTCGTTCTGCGCGGGTGACGTTTCTATAAACCATCGGGGTAACTTTGCCGATTTATGGATTGAACGGCAGCGATTGCCGCTCCAATTCCGGAGGTTGTCAGTGATCGATGAGGATCTGTTGACAGAGAGTGTAAAAGAGGCAACACACGAGGTGTTCGCCACGATGTTGGGCATAGAGCCTCTGTACGAAGGGTTTGCGGGCGAAACGCGGGCCCCGGAGCTGGGCATAATTTCTCTCGTCGGAATTACAGGCGACTGGGCAGGCTCCGGGGTATTCTGCTGCTCTCCGGCTCTGGCCCGCGTGCTTTGCGCCCGCATGCTGGGCGGGGAACCCGCTTCCGTCATCGACGACGAAGTGCTCGACGTAGTGGCGGAGATTACCAATATGATGATCGGCAACGTGAAGACGGCGCTGGAGTACGCTGCCGGGCCGCTGGCGATCAGCGTGCCAACCGTGATTCACGGGCGGAATTTCGAATTCCGCAACGCGCCGGGACTGCGCAGTCTGGCGATGACGTTCACCGCGGAGGGACAAGCTTTCGAGGTGCGTATTTCGCTCGCACCCGTGGCGGACCACGAGAGGCCACACGCGCGCGTCCCGGTGCTCGATCTGGCGCAGCTATAGTGCCAAAGCGGGGCGGGCTGTGCGCTTGCCCGTCAGGCCGGGCCGGCAAGGTATTGCGCGTGGCGCGCCTGAGAAGTTTAGCGCGATTTCGCCACTCTTTTGCCAGTGACGACCGAAACATACACCGGTACATGGGCTCCTGCCGCGGAACATGGCGGGCAATATGCGGGGAAAGCCGACCCGGAGATGACAAAGCTCGTGCGGATACTGGCCGCGAGAGTGCTGTCCGGATTGCCGCGTGACTGCGGAATGGAGCTGTCGGATCTGATCCAGGCCGGGAACGTCGGCCTCCTGCAGGCGAAGCGCAGCTATAGCCCGCAGTACGGAGCACCCCTTGCGGGCTATGCGAAATTCCGGATTCGCGGCGAAATGCTGGACGCGGTACGGCGCAACTCGCGCCCGGCGCTTGCCGGCATCACGGCGCAGGGATCGACGGCGGATGACGGCGCCGATCTCGAAGCCATGATTCCCGCACCGCCCGAATCTTCGCCTTATGTAGTGGTGACAAAGAATCAGCGGGCGGCGATTCTGGGCGAGGAAGTGGCGCGGCTGCCCGAACGCTATCGCCACATTGTGCAGATGCGTTACAGCCGTGAGTTCAGCCTGCGCGAAATCGGCGACGTGCTCAGCGTGCATGAGAGCCGGGTGTGCCAGCTGCATCAGACCGCTCTCGGCAGGCTGCGCCGGGCATTATCGAGACGCGGCGTGCGCTGTGCATCCGTTCTGATGTAGGAGAAAACGGCCCATGAGACTACAACTTGACTCTTCTGTGACCGGAACAGGCGTTAACCGGTCCAACGAAGCGGCGCCGGCTCAGCCGTCCGGATCGGGTTACGATTCGCGCCGCATCGGCGGCGACGCGGCGGGCGCGGACAGCATCCGGATCTCCGGCGCCTCGAGCGGTCTTGCCGGCCTCGCAGCGGACCGCGCCGCGCACATTCAGCAGCTGACGGCGCAGGTGCAGGCGGGGACTTATAACGTGCCGTCCCCCCGGATCAGCCAGGCCATGGTGGCTCACGCCACGTCATTTGCCGGTTGGGATGCGACCGGCCCGGAGGCGTAGATGAACGGCCTGTTTTCAGCGCTGGAGACCGCCTCGAACGGGCTTGACGTATACAGTCAGGCGCTGGGCGTCAACGAAACCAACATCGCTAACGCATCCACCGCCGGTTACGCGGCGCAGCGCGCCAACATCGTGCCACTGAACACTCCGGGAAACGACTCCAGCGCAGCCGATACGGTTACGGTAACCTCCAGCGGAGACGCGTTCGCCGATGCACTGGTGCGCGCGGCTTCGTCGCAGGCTTCGGCCAGTCAGACGAATGTGGAGCAGCTGACACCGATCAATCAGCAATTCGACATCACGGGGCAGACCGGCATCCTCGCCGCGTTCCAGCAGTTCAGCACGGCATTCGCGAATCTTGCAGTGACTCCGAACGACCCGGCTGCAGGCGCCCAGGCTCTGGACGCGGCAGGCCAGGTCGCTGCAGCGTTTCAGAGCGTCGTCGCGAACCTCGGCACCGAGCAACAGCAGGCTGCGACCCAGGTCCAGAACACGGCTCTTCAGATTAATAATCTCAGCGCGAACATCGCTCAGCTCAATGCCCAGACGGCTGCATCCCCGACTGAAATCCCTTCCGTGGATGCCGGCCTGCGCAACGATCTCAACCAGCTTTCGAATCTGGTCAACATCACGGTCAATACGGCGGCCAACGGCACGGTTTCGGTTCTGGCGGGCGGCCAGTTGCCGCTCGTGCTCGGCGATCAGGCGTACACTCTTTCCGTCACTACGTCCGCGGCGCCCGGGTCGCAGGTGACCTCATCCGGCGGCGGCAATTCGCCGGACACTTTCTCCGGCCAGCTGGGCGCGCTGCTCAATACACAGAACAACACTATCGCGGGACTGATCGGCGGCAACGGGCAAACGGGCAGCCTGAATACGCTCGCGGCGGGCTTCGCCAGCCTTGTGAATACGGCACTGGAGAACGGAACAACGTCCGCCGGCCAGCCGGGCACGCCGATCTTCACCTACGATCAGGCCAATCCAGCCAACGCCGCGGGAACGCTGGCGCTGGCACCCAACCTGACTGCGTCCGATCTCGGCGTTGCCAGCGCCACTGAGTCCAATGGCGTGGCGAACTATCTCGCCGCACTGCCCAGCTCGACGGCGCCGGGCGATCAGATTTCGGGACTCTCGGCCGAAGGCGACTTCGGCGCCATCGCATCGTCAGTCGGGCAGCAGCTGTCGGATGCGAACACCGCTTCGACAGCGGATCAGACGGCGCTCACCACGGCGCAGACAAACTGGCAGCAGCAGAGCGGCGTGTCGCTGGATCAGGAAGCAGTGAACGTAACGGCGTTCGAGCGATCCTATCAGGCCAACGCGCAGGTGGTGTCCATTCTGAACCAGCTCACCGAAGACACGGTCAACATAATTCCACCGACCACCGGATAAATACAGATGTCACCGCTCACTCCGCAGTTCCCCGGATCGGCCTGGTTCCTCAACGGAATGGCCAACCTGCAGCAGGAAGAGCTGCAGACGCAGATGCAGCTTTCTTCCGGCTATCAGATCAACACGGCGGCGGACTCCCCGGGAGAGACGCCCGAACTGATCCAGCTGGATTCATCGCTTTCCGCCGTGCAGGCATATCAGCAGAACCTGACCAATGTGCAGACGGAAGCGAACACCGCCGATCAGTCCCTGCAGCAGAGCATCACGCTGATCCAGAACGCCGTGACCCTGGGAACACAGGGCGCGAGCAGCACAGCGACCGCGAACACCGATCAGACGCTCGCGACGGATGTGCAGGGCATCCAGCAGCAGCTCGTCACCATCGCGAATACGCAGGTGGCCGGGCGTTACATCTTCGGCGGCGATCAGGACCAGACAGCACCCTACCAATACGATGCCGCAGCTCCGAACGGGACCGGCGTCGACAGCCTCAGCGCCCAGACGAACACCCGGGCCGTGGTCAACACCGAGGGCCAGACCGTTTATCAGCCGCTGACCGCACAGCAGATTTTCGGTCCGGTGGACGGCAACGGCAATCCGACGGCAAACAACACGTTCTTCGCGCTGCAATCGCTGGTCGCGGATCTGCAGGCGGGGAATCAGGCGAATGTCACGAATGACGTGAACGCGCTGCAGCAGGCGTCGGCCTACGTCGGCCAGCAGCAGGCGTATTACGGTGAGGCGGAGGATCGCCTGACAGCGGAGCAGACAAGCGCCGCGAATGTGGTGACGAATCTGCAGACCCAGATATCGGGCATCCGCGACACCAACGTCGCCCAGGCGGCCACCGATCTCTCCCAGGAAACGATCGACCAGCAGGCGGCCATGGGCGCGGAGGCGGAAGTGGCCCAGCAGAAGACGTTGTTCGACTTTCTCGGGTAGGCGCTACCAGGAAAGAATATGGCCACACGACAACTGACGCAGCAGGAAATCGACGCGGTCTTCCAGAACACGCAGGGCCGGGCCGCCGACCGGGGAGGGACGAAGCGCGCGGTCGCGTTCGATTTCCGCCGCCCGGACCGCATCGCCAAGTCGCAGCTTCATGCCATTCACCAGCTGCACGACAACTTCGTGCGGAATCTGGTGTCGAGCCTCTCGGCCTATCTGCGGTCGTACCTGATTATCAACCTCGTCAGCGTCGAACAGCTTTCGTATTCGGAATTCCTGGAATGCCTGCCGTCGCCGACGTGTCTTGCCTCGCTCGGGCTGAAGCCTTACGACGGCAATGCCGTGCTCGAACTCAACTCGTCGCTGATATTCCCGATTCTCGAAATCCTGCTGGGCGGCGACGGCAAACTCCAGTTCAGCGCCAAGCGCGAGATTACCGAAATCGAGCAGGTGCTGCTCGACGGACTGCTGCGACTGATTCTGCGCGACCTGCGAGAAGCCTGGACGCTGGTCACGCCGATCGACTTCACGATCGAAAACATCGAAACAGAGCCGCAGTTCCTGCAGATTCTGGCGCCGAGTGAAGCTGTCGTCGCCGTGGCGATCGAGATCCGCATCGGCGATTCGATCGGGATGATGAATATCGCCATGCCGTCGATCATCATCAAGATGATGCGCCAGAAGTTCGATCAGCAGTGGACACTGCGCAAGAGCGCTTCGACCGACGAAGAACAGGCGCGCGTGCTGAATCTGCTGCGCACCGCGCGGCTGGACAGCGAGGTGCTTCTGGCCGGTCCGCAGCTGCTGCTGCGCGACCTGATGAATCTCGAGGAGGGCGACGTGCTCAGTTTTGAATACCCGACGGCGACGTCCGCTCGATCTCACCCTCAGCGGTCAGCGCAAGTATCGCGGGGAAATCGTGAATGCGGGGCGCCGCGCAGCCTTCCGGATTATGGAGCCGATACGGGAGCCCGCCGCATGACCACATCCCCCGTAGTGAGAACCATTCATTCGCCCTGGCTTGGCGAGATTGAATCGGACCCGGAGAGCGAGCTGTACTTTCCGGGCGGATTACCCGGTTTTGAAGATCATCACGGCATGGTGGCGATCGAGATCCCGTCGCAGCGTCCGGTGGTATATCTGCAGAGTCTTGAAAGCGACGAGGTCTGCTTTGCGGCATTACCGGTTTACGTCATCGATCCGTCGTTCCGCCTTCATCTGAGCGAAGACGAGCGCGCGGTGCTGCAGCTTGCTGAAGATTGCGATCCGGCCATCGGCAACGATGTGCTGTGCCTCGCGCTGCTGCGCAAATCGGAACGGACGGTTGAAGCGAATACCGGCGCGGCGATCGTGATCAATCTGCACAACCGGCGCGGTGTGCAATGCGTGCCGCCCGCGGGAGCGTCAGCCCGGTTCGGTCTGTGTCCCGACAACGGCTGGAGGCGCGCGTGCTAGTGCTGCGCAGGCGCGTGGGCGAGACGATTTCGATCGGCGACGGAATCGAGATCGAAGTGGTGGAGATATCCCGTACCCGGGTCAAGCTGGGTGTAGTGGCGCCGCGGGACGTGCCCGTGGTTCGCAAGGAAACGATCGCGGTAGCGGCGGAAAACAGGCGGGCGCTCGAACTGGTCGCTGCCGGGCCCGAGGGGGTGCGGGAAACGCTGGAGCTGCTGAAGTGGCGCGGGATTTAGCCGCCGCTAAAGCTTTTCGCCAGGCCGCCGATATGAAGCATGCAAGGATATTCCGGGCATCCCGCCACAGGCGGGAGAACCCGGAGCCCGGCAAGAGGCCGGGTAAATATCGGACCGAGGGCGCAAGGAATGATTTCCATTCAAACGAACATCGCTTCACTCGAAGCGCAGAACTTTGTCAACATCAACACGAATTTTCAGAACAACACCATTGAGCAGTTGTCGTCCGGCTACCGGATCAATAACTCCGGCGACGACGCGGCCGGACTCGCGACCGCCAATCAGTATGCGGGTACGGTCGCAACGCTGACGCAGGGTGTGCTCAACGCCAACAACTCGGCTTCCACGCTGCAGATCGCGGATGGCGGCATCAGCAATATCTCCACGATTCTGAACCGGCTGCAGACTCTTGCCACCGAGTCAGCATCGTCCACATTCGCCGGCAACCGCACCACGGTGAACGACGAATATCAGGGGCTGCTCCAGGAAATCAATCGCCAGGCGGCGGCGATCGGATTGAATACCGGCGGCGCGAACAACACGAATCTGGTGACCTATGTCGGCGGGGCCAGCACGGCGGCGAATTCGCAGGTGTCGGTAAATCTGAGCGGCGCGAATAACGCTGTGGATTCGACCGCGCTTGGCATTGCCAACACCAGCGTGGCGGGTGGCGGAACCACGTTCGCGACGAACACCGTCAACCTGAACGATAATGCGACCACGTTCATCTCGGGCAACGCCGGCGCCTCGCAGACCTTTACCTTTCAGGTCGCCACCCCCGAGGGTGATCAGCAGGTGCAGGCAGTGGTGAACGGCAGCCTGGCAGGGATCACGGGGGCGAACGTGATCAACCAGCTGAACACGCAGCTGAACCAGTACGGCATCACGGCATCCATAGCGAGCGATCCGGGCGGCGCCGACGACCAGACTCTGCAGTTCGGCGGTAACACTGCGTTCACAGTGAGCGTCGGCGATATCGCGGGTGGCGGCGCGGCCGGCTCCGTCGCCGCAGCCGGCGGTCTGACCGCGGTGAATACGTCCGACTATAACCTCGACAGCTCTTCGGCCCCCGGCGGCGCCTTTGCGGCGTTCGCCGCCGGCGCGACCGAAACCGTGAATTTCGCCAGCGGCACCGGCTCTCAGACGGTGACGCTGGACGACACGAACGCCGGGAGCCTGCAACAGACTGTCAACTATCTGAACAGCCAGCTGAACAGCATCGGCATCTCCGCAGTGTCAACAGACGCCGGCAATATTTCGTTCCAGAGCACAAACTCGTTCAATGTGAACGAGATCAATTACACGGCAAACGGCGGCACAGGCAATCTGTTCGGTGGAGCAACGGGTCAGGCTGCCGGATCAACCGGCGCTGTCACAGTGACTGGCTCCAGCGCTTCGGCATCCGATACGGGTAACGCGATCGCTGCGCTGTCATTGCTCACGACGGCCATCAGCAACCTCGGCCTGACACAAGGTATCGTCGGCGCCGGTGAAAACAAGCTGAACTATGCCACCAACCTGGCGCAGTCGCAGATCACCAACTTCTCGTCGGCGGAGTCCGGCATCAAGGACGCCAACATCGCCCAGGAAGCGGCCAATCTGACCAAGGCGCAGGTTCTGCAGCAGGCTTCGCTCGCGGCCCTCGCGCAGGCGAATACGGCGCCGCAGGCTGTGCTGGCACTGCTGAAAGGGTAAGCTGCGGTTGGCGCTGAAAGTGCTCACCTGATGTAAATGACAGGAGCCGGAGCCGCCCATGGTTTCCGGCCCCGCTCATTTGAGAAACAATGGCTACTTCATCCACTTCCGCGGCTTCATCAGTGGCTCCCCTCACGGCGCCCCCAACGTTCACCGGTGTCAGCAACTACGCAGCGAGCTTGCAGCAGGTCCTCACCAGGGCTGTAGGAATCGCCTCGCTGCCTCTCGATCAGGATGAGGCGAATGTGAGCAGCCTCCAGACCACCCAATCGGATCTGCAGGGGCTGGATACCGCATTCACTGCCCTTCAGCAGTCGGTCAGTTCCCTGCAGAGTACAGTGACCTCCGGGTTGCTGACTTCTTCGGTGTCCGATTCGACCGTCAGCGCCACGGTCGCCTCGGGAGCTACCCCGGGCACATATACGATTTCGGTGGGAAATCTCGGCGCTTATTCGACGGCTCTGAGCATCGCGGGATCGACTCCAGTCACCGATCCCACCTCACAAGGCATCAGCAATTCCACGACTTACAATCTCATCATTGGCGCGAATGCGCCGATTACCATCACCCCCGCTTCTTCCGATTTGCAGGATCTTGCCAGCGCGATCGATTCGCAGTCCGACGGTCAAGTGCAGGCGACGCTTGTCAATGTGGGCTCGACCAGTTCGCCCGATTATCGGCTCTCGCTGCAGTCCGGAACGCTCACGACCGATGCCATCGATCTACAGGATCCCTCAGGCAACGACCTGATCTCGTCCGGCACGCCGGGTTTGCCAGCCAGCTATTCCATAGACAACTCGCCTGCGATCCCGAGCAGCAGCCGGACGGTCACGCTCTCTCCAGGCCTTACAGTGAACCTGATCGGGCAAAGCGCCTCAGGCGCCTCGACCACCATCACCGTCAGCCCCAATGCCTCCAACCTCGCCTCGGCGTTCAGTTCTTTTGCGGGCTCTTACAATGCGGCGATCGACGCACTCGCGCAGTATCACGGTCGGGGTGGGGGCGCGCTCGAGGGAAGCAATATCGTGCAGACGCTCACCGGCGCGCTGAATCAAATGGGCAACTACAGCGATGGGTCGCCTGCCAGTGCGCTGGCTAATTACGGAATCACGCTCGACGAGACAGGGCAGCTTGATGTGGACACTACCGCGTTCACAAATGCAGCCAACGCAAACTTCCCGGCCCTCCTCACGACTCTGGGCAGTTCCACCGGGGGTGGGTTTCTCGGGACCGCCGCAACCCTGATGACCGGCATTGAAGATCCCACCGCCGGAACCCTCAAGGTGGAAGAGAATTCCGTCGCCGGTGAGATGACTGCCGCACAGACCACCGTCTCAAACGAGCAGGCGACAGTGAATTTGTTGCAGACAAACCTGACGCAGCAGATCTCACAGGCCGATTCGACCATCGCGGAAATGGAGAGCCAGGTGAGCTTCGTCACGGGCCTGTTTGCGCAGTACACCGGCGCCACCAGCACACAAAGCAATGGCCTCACAACTCTCTGATCTCTTTGCGATAGTCGCCGATCTGCGGGAATGCGTCCGGCGCGGCGACTGGAAAAATGCGTTCGAAGCGGCTACCGCGCTGCGCGACCGCACGCCGCCCGCCTGCGCGATCGAAACCGGCCGGTACCTCGACCGCCTGCGAGACGCGCTGGTTGCGGCGAAAGCTTCGCGGACGCACCTTGCGGCCACGCTGGTCCGTCTGAATGCGGCCGCCCGCTTCGGCCGCAGCCGCGCCATCGCGCATCCGCGCCAGGAATTTGGCGAACCGCCGGAAAACTGACACCCCGGCCGGACGCCACGCCCCGGACCGTCCGCTTCGCCAATAACTTGTGTTTGGCTCCTGCGTTGCACTCCGCTGCGGCATGAAGCTCGATCACATCGGTGTGCAACTGGGCAACATCATGAGCTATCTCTCCCAGCGGCAGGAGATAATCTCTTCCAACATCGCGAACGCCGATACCCCCGGCTACCTGACGCGCGACGTCGAGATGCCAATCGACTTTTCCGAGGCCGGTTTTTCTCAGGCAATGGCGGACGCGCGCACTCTGGTCATCGATGCCCCGGACCTGCCTCGCCACAATGACGGCAACAACGTCTCGATCGATCGCGAAGCCCGCCTGCTGGCCGAGAACACGATGAAATTCAACGTCGCGTCGCAGCTCGCCCGCACCGAGCTGAAAAATGTCCGCGCGGCGATTGAAGAGGGCCGTCAGTCATGAGTCTGTTCGGAGCCATTTCTGTCAGCGCTTCCGGCATGGAAGCACAGCGCGCGCGCGCGGAAATCATCACCGAGAATCTGGCCAACGCCGACACCACCCGCACCCCGGAAGGCGGTCCGTACCGGCGCAAAGACGCGGTTTTCACGACCACACCGGTCGCTTCTTCGTTCAGCGACATGCTTTCCGCCGTCAGCTCCGGCGGCAGTAACGGCGTGGCAGTCTCCGACATCAGCGTTGACGACCGCGACCCCGAACGCCGCTACATGCCCGGACACCCGGACGCCGACGCGGACGGCTATGTCGCCTTCCCGCGCATCGATCCCGCGTCAGAGATGGTCGATCTGATGAGCGCATCGCGCGGATACCAGGCGAACGTGGCGGCGATTTCCGCAGTCAAAGACATGATTGCCCGGTCGATCGATCTATTCCGGTAGAAATCCTATGAATATTACTCTCGGCACGAAATCTCCCTTCGCCGTCTCCGAGTTGCAAGGACTCACGGCGACCGGCGGGCCGGGAGCCAGCTTCTCCGACGTCTTCAAGAGCGCCGTAAATCAGGTGGAAACGTCCCAACAGACCGCCCAGACCGCCGCGATGGAGTTTCTGGCCAATGGCACGGGCGACGTCCACACGGTCGCCCTCGCCGCGCAGCGCGCGGAACTTTCGCTCGAAATGTTCCAGCAGGTGAGAAATAAGTTCGTTTCGGCCTACCAGGAAATTATGAAGATGCCGATGTAGCCGGGCCTCTTCAGGCTGAACATGACTCAACTCGCGCGACTCTGGTCCTCGCTGAGCCGGACACAACAGATTTCGCTCATACTTGCCCCGATTCTCGTGGGCGCCGCGATCCTCGGGCTCCAGAAGTGGAAGCACGACAGCGGCTTCCGCGTTCTTTACAGCTCGCTCGCGCCCGAGGATGCCGCCGCTGTAACGCAGAAGATCCGGGAAGCAGGCATCGAGTTCCATCTCGATGAAACAGGCGCGACGGTGCTGGTGCCTTCCGAGCGTCTGGCCGAAGCGCGGCTGGCTCTCGCGGGCGCCGGGTTGCCGAGGAGCGGACGAATCGGCTTCGAGCTGTTCGATCGCACCAACCTGGGCGCGAGCGACTTCGCCGAACAGGTCAACTATCGGCGCGCGCTGGAAGGCGAACTGGAGCGCACGGTGGCGACGCTCAGCGAAGTCGACCAGGCGCGCATCCATATTACGTTCGCCAGGGAATCGGTCTTTCTCGACAACCGCCAGCCGTCCAAAGCCACGGTTGTCCTGCGGCTGAGGGGCGGCGCACAGCTCTCGCAGCCGAACGTATTCGCCATCGCCAATCTGGTGGCCAGCGCGGTAGACGGTCTTTCGCCCGACGGCGTCGCCATCATCGATTCGGCCGGTCATCTGCTGAACCGCCCGCACGCGCAGGGCGACGGCGAAACGCAGCTCGCCCAGTCGAATCTCGAATACCGGCAGCAGGTGGAATCCGAGCTCCTGGCCAAGATCAACGCCGCACTGACGCCGCTGCTCGGGCCGGACCGCTTCCGCGCCAGCGTCAGCGCCGATTGCGATTTTTCCAGCAGCGAAGAGAACAACGAAAGCGTCGATGGGACGAAATCCGCTGTGCTGACATCGCAGATCAGCGAAGAAACCACAGGCGGGCTCAGCTCCGGTGGCACACCGGGTACGGCGACCAATCTGCCGAACCCCACGGCAAAGGCCGTGACGGTCGGAAACGGTCTCCACAGGCACACCGAGAGTAATACCTACGCGCCGACGCGGAGCGTGAAGCACATCGTTACGCCGAAGGGAACGGTGCGCCGCATTTCGACAGCGGTCCTGCTGGATCAGACTGTGCGCTGGGACGGCGCGGGCGCCAAAGCGCGGCGAAGCCTGGTGCCTCCTTCCGCCGAGGTGCTCAAGGGTGTGCGCGACATTGTGGCCGGCATCACCGGCTTCACGGAGCAGCGGGGCGATCAGATCACCATCGAAACACTCCCGTTCGAAAATACGCTGCAGGCCGAGCCGCCGCAGGCTCCGTCGGCTCCCGCCAAACCGGCGCCGACGGGACTGATGTCGAAGCCGTGGGTCATGATGGGGGGCACGGCAGCTCTGATCATCCTCGCGGGCGCACTGACTTTCGTGATGTCGATCAAACGTAAGACCGGCGCGGCGGAAGACACTTCCCCGGCCGCTCTCGCGGCGGGTGCAGACGGTGTTGCGCTGCCGAATCCCCGGGCGGAGATGGAGAAGCAGCTCGCCGAGAACGCGGCAAAACAGGCTCTGCTTGAGTCTGAGGAACTCACCCGCATCAGACTGCCCGAAAGCACGCGGAAGACGGAAGTGCTGACGAAGCACATCCGCGATTCCGCCGTTAAGGACCCGGTGAACGTCACCAACGTGCTCCGCACCTGGATCGGCGACACCGAAGCGAAGCGAACCTGATGATCGCCAACGCCACACCCAAAAGCCAGGAAGTGCTCAGTGGCGTCCGCAAAGCCGCGATGATGCTGGTGCTCATCGGGGACAAGGCGAGCGCGGAAATCATCAAACAGCTCTCCGAAGACGAGCTGCAGCTGGTTACGCGCGAGATTGCGCGTCTCGAGTCGATTCCGGCGGATCAGGCCGAGAGCCTGCTCGAAGAGTTCTACCAGATGAACATGGCGCACGATTTTGTGGTGCGCGGCGGTCTGGAATATGCAAAGAAGATGCTCTACCAGGCCTTTGCCCCCGAGACCGCCAAGAAACTGGTGGATCGCCTCGCCAAAGCTATGGGCGGCGAGTTCGCCAGTCTGGATGTTCTGCAGAAGGTCGATCCGCAGCAGCTCGCCAAGTTCATCCACAATGAGCATCCGCAGACGATCGCGCTGGTTCTGTCACACCTCAATGCCTCGCAGGCGGCCGCTCTGCTGGTGTCGCTGCCGTCTGAAATCCGCGCGGACGTGGCGCTGCGCATGGGAGTGTCTGGATCAGATCTCGCCCGAGATCATCAACAAGATCGCGACCGTGATCGGCAAGAAGCTCAAATCCATCGGTGAATACAGCCGGGAGTCGTACGGCGGCGTGCGGGCCGTCGCCGAGATGTTCAACCGGCTGGATTCGGGTTCGAGCAAGGAGATACTCGACGCGATCGAAGGAGCGAATCCCGGCCTTGTGGAGACTATCCGCCATCTGATGTTTGTATTCGAAGACCTGCTGATGATCGATGAAATACAGCTCAAGGAAATCACGGGCAAGGTCAACCGCAAGGTTCTGACGGTAGCGCTCAAGGGCACCAGCGATCAGCTGCGCGACCACTTCCTGAAGACGATGTCGGCGCGCGGCGCGGACATGCTTAAAGAAGATATGGAGGCCATGGGTCCGGTCCGTATTCGGGAAGTCGAGACGGCGCAGCAGCAGATCATCGCCGTCGTGCGGCAGCTTGAGGCGGAAGGCGTGATCGCGCTCAAGGGCACAGTCGGAGAGCAGTATGTTGTCTAAGGTGCTCGGCCGGAATGCGGGAGCGGCCGAGGCGAAGCCTTTCGTCTTCGGCGATCTTGCAGGATACAAAGTCGGAGCCGATGTGCACGCCGGGCTCGAAAAATCACTCGAACGCCCCGCTCCGGCAGAAGAGGCCGACGCTTCGCTGCGCGAGAAACTCCGTAATCTGGAGGCGCAGGCCGCGGCCGAACGACGCGAGGCTTTTGAAAACGGGCGGCGCCAGGGCGAGCAGCAGGCGCGTACCGAACTCGAGCCGGTGCTTGAACGGCTGAACGGATCGATCAGCGAGATAACAGGTCTGCGAGCGGATATCCGCCGCCGCGCCGAACAGGATGTCGTCCAGCTCGCGCTGCTGATCGCGAAGCGCGTCCTGCATCGGGAGCTTCAGGTGGATACCGAGGCGCTGACGGCGCTGGCGCGGGTGGCTTTCGAACGCCTGACGCGCGCGGAATCCTACCGTGTCACGGTACATCCGCAGTTCGCTGCCGCCGTTACGTCGGCCTTGTCGATAAACAACCGCACACGCGTGCACGTCAATCCCGATCCCGACTGCGCTCCCGGCACATTGATAATCCATTCCGCGGATGGAACCATCGACGCGTCGGTCGAAACTCAGCTGGAAGAAATCGGCCGCGGCCTGACGGACCGTATCACGCGGATTGAGGGGGATTAGACCATGAACCTGACCAAACGCGGATACAATCCGCGTGTCCAGGTTGATTTCGATCTGGCGCGCTACACCACGCTGCTCAATCGCCTGGAGCCGGTGCGCATGGAAGGCGAAATCGTCGAACTGGTCGGATTGATCGTGGAATCCCGCGGACCTGCCGCTGCCATCGGGGATTTCTGCGAGATCCGCACGCGCAGCGGACGCAGCATCCGCACCCAGGTGATCGGATTCCGCGACGGCCGCGTTCTTTCCATGCCGCTCGAAGAGACCGACGGTCTTTCGCTGGGCGATGCGATCGTGGCGCGCGGCGGCGAGAGCGAAGTGGAAGTCTCGCCCCGCCTGTTGGGCCGCGTCCTGGACGGCTTCGGCATGCCGCTCGACAGCGGACCGGCCATCCGCGGCGTGGATGTACGCCCACTCTATTCACTCCCGCGCAGTCCAATGGACCGCGCGCACATTGAACAGCGGCTGAATACGGGAATCCGCGTCATCGACGGGCTGCTTCCCTGCGGCAAGGGGCAGCGGATCGGTATTTTCGGCGGCAGCGGCGTGGGCAAGAGCACGCTGCTGGGTTCGATGGCGCGGTCCGGTTCCGCCGGGGTGAACGTCATCGCTCTGATCGGGGAACGCAATCGCGAGGTGCGCGCCTTCCTTGAGCACGATCTCGGCCCGGAGGGCATGAAGCGTTCGGTTGTGGTGGTGGCGACATCCGACCGGCCGGCGCCTCTGCGGGTGCGCGCCTGCTTTGTGGCGCTCGCCATCGCCGAATATTTTCGGGATCAGGGCGAGGATGTGCTGCTCGTCATGGACTCGATCACGCGGCTCGCGATGGCGCAGCGCGAGATCGGGCTGGCAGCCGGAGAGCCTCCCAGCCAGAAAGGATACACGCCTTCGGTGTTCAGCCTGCTGCCGAAGGTGTGCGAGCGGGCCGGGAATTTCGACAAAGGATCCATCACGGCGTTTTTCACCGTGCTGGTGGAAGGCGACGATTTCAACGAGCCCATCTGTGACGCGGTACGGGCGATTCTTGACGGCCACATCACGCTGGCTCGCGAGCTCGGCGCGGCCGGCCATTATCCGGCGATTCAGGTGCTCGACTCAGTCAGCCGCCTGCAGTCGAAGCTGGCGACAGCCGAGGAATCGGCGCACGCGCGCAGAATCCGCGAGGCGCTGGCCGTGTACAGGCAATCGGAGGATCTTATCAACCTGGGGGCTTATGTGGCGGGGTCGAATCCAAAACTGGACGCCGCGATCCGTGCGCGCGGTGAGATTCTGCGATTCCTTCGGCAGAGTCCGTCGGAGACCACGGCCGTTGGAGACACGATTCGTCAGATGAGCGAGCTGGCGCAGTCGCTGGGTTAAGCGATGAAGGTGTTTTCGTTTCGGCTGGAACAGGTGAGGCGCTGGCGGGAGACGGAGGTCAGTCTGCAGGAGTCGCGTGTGGCGGCGGCTTCGGCGAAGCTGGCGGAGATTCGTGCCGCGATCGAGGCGCGCCGGCGCGAGCTTGACACAGCGCGGGTCAGCGGCAATGCGGACGGCGCGGATCTTCGGGCATACGCGGACTTCCGGCAGCGGACGGAAGCGCGCATCCGGGATCTGGAGGGGCAGGCAGTCGTCGCACAGCACACGCTGTCAACCGAAATGAATCGCCTTGTCGAGGCCAATCGGAAGGTGAAGCTGATCGAAAACCTGAAGCAGCGCGTCCGCGGCGCCTGGACGCGTGAGTTCGAGCGCGAACTGGGCGCCTTCGCCGACGAAGCATTCCTGAATCGCTACAATCGTTAGAGAGTGGGCATCATTTGATAACCACGGGCGCGTAGCTCAGGTGGATAGAGCATTAGCCTTCTAAGCTAAGGGTCGCTGGTTCGAGTCCAGCCGCGCCTACCAATTCGCCGCAAGGAACGTCACAACAACAATGAGATACATCGATCGCCGTTTTCTTTTTCCCGTCGTGGCCGCCAGCGCATGGGCACAGCAGCAATCGCCCGAAGCGGCGGCCGCCGAAGCCGCGGTGCGCGCACGGGCGCAGAGGTTCTTCGACCTGCAGGTAGCGAAGAAGTACCGCCAGGGGGAAGCGATGGTGGCGGAGGAGAGCAAGGACGCGTATTACAACGGCGCCAAGTTCAACATCGACAGCTTCACCATCACGAAGGTTCAGATGGCCGAGGGAAATGCCGCGGCGGATGTGACGATCAAGGCCAAGGTCACATTGCTTGTGCCTGCGGTCGGCCAGACGGTCCACACGGAAGTGGCGCAGCCAACCCACTGGAAACTGGAGAACGGCGAGTGGGTCTATTTCATCGACCCGGCTGACGCACTAAAGACGCCTTTCGGTGAACTCAATCCGCAGGCGGGCGCCGGTAAGCCGGCCGCAGGCGACGGAACATTCGCCAAGCCGGATCTGGCAGCTATGATGCGCGCCGTGCAGGTTGACAGGAATTCGGTGGAGATGAAGCCCGGGGAGAATCAGACCGTTAAGGTTTCCAACTTCCTGCCTGGGCCTGTCGATATCAACGTTGAGAATTTCTCGTTGCCGGGGGTGAATGCGAGCCTTGACAAGCACCATCTGAATCAGGGGGAGACTGCATCCCTGCGTATTGTCGCTTCGGATTCGGCATCAGGATCGGTGACCACCGTGATTGACGTTTCTCCGCTGGGAACACAGCTTCCGGTCAAAATCACGATCAGGTAGCGGAAGAAGAACGAAGCAAAAAAAAGAGGAGGAGCCGAAGCTCCTCCTCATGTTTTTGCAGCTTACGCAGTTTAGAACGTGGTCACTGCGTCACCGTATGTGGTAGAGCCTCTGGATCCGAGAACCGGGGCCAGATAGCCTTCAGCCACACCGTTTGAAGTTGTCAGCCCGTACGTGACGAACGCGAAAGCGTGTGCGTACTGGAACGGACAAACCGCTATCATGTAGCCTTGGTAACCGGCAGCTACCGAGGAGAGCTGGAACGCGTGAACGTTGCCGCTGGCCAGGGAGCCCTGCGGGTCAGCAACGCTTGCCGGAGTCGGCGCCGTCGGCCCATAGAAGTACAGAGTGCAGGTGCCGGACTGAGCCGCAGCAAAAGACTTACCGCCGAAACCAAGGTTATCCGTAGAGGTGTTGGAAATGGCGATACCGGTGTCAAACCCGACTTGATTGGTGACGAATGGGAAGAGCAGCGTGGTTTGACAATTCACAATTGCCTGAGCGTTCGCAGGGGTGAAGCTGGAGGCTACAAATTGCGGGACGGCGCTGGCGGGACCGGTAAGGGCAGCCACGGCCGGAGCATAGCCATAGTTCGCGGTAATCGGCCCCTGAGCTGTAGCGCTGTTGGCCGCAAATGAAACCACGACACCAACGGTGAGGGCTCCCCCGAGGCCATTGCCAGCTGCTGGAATAGTTTGATCGCCTCCACCAACGACGGAGACAGTGTACGGGATCGTCACGATTCCGCCCGAGGGAGTGAAAGCCACACTATTGGCTGGCGCCCCGGTAGCCGACGATACCGTGGAGTTGGCAATCGACAAACTAAAGTTATTGATAGGGGCTGCTGTGGTGCCGAATGGTCCCAAATTCTGCGGCACGTAAACTGTGGCGGAACTCGGGAGGTTACCAATCACCACGTTGATGATGTCCGCATTTGCGACGCCGGCACCGGAGGCCGTGTTCACGTATTGACCCGCTTCACTACCCGGAAGTGTCGCGGCGGCGTTGCCAATACCCAGAAAGGTATCGGGAATGAGCTGGTTAATGCTGAGTTGGAAATTTGCGGCAGCCGCGCCAAAAAATGGCAGAGGATTACCTGTACAGACGGCAAAGCTGGCAGGAGTTGTACCCCCCAAGACCAGCGTCGGAGGGCCTAGACTCTTGAGAATGTAGCCAGGACCATTCGCCATAGGAAGGGCGAGGTTGGCAGTTATCAGACCTTGCGTGGTGGTGGTCTGAACGTAGCTAAGCAGAGCGCTTTCCGTTACCTGGGGCGCGCCGGCAGAGGATGCGTTTACGCGAATGTTGGTCACTTCGAAGGTCTGGGTAGCGGGGAAGACCGGAATGGCCATAGCCGGAAGCGTGAAGGAAACCTGATTTCCACTCACTGCACCGGGAGTAGCCGTTCCATTCATCAACGTAATTACGCCGCCAGCCGCAACAGCCGTAGATGATCCATTCGTGATAAGCGTGGCTTCGTTGCTCTGCGGAAAAGTCCCGATGGCCTTGCTGGTGATCGGCAGGTTGGTGGTGACGTACAGCGTACCGGTCGTAGGTGCGGGAGCGGGCGGGCCAACGGGCGCCACGAAACTGGTACCGCTGGCGCTCACTGCGCAATAGAACTGATACGCGGCGATCATCTCAGTCTGCGATTCCGCGCGAAGCGACGGATTGACCTGCGTACCGATGTTGGATACGGCTGCCGGGCCGCCTGCCGCGGTTCCCGCCTGGCAGTACACAAAGGTCTGGCCAAACGAGACTCCGACGAAGGCCGTCGCCATCGCCGAGAGCCCTAAGATTTTCGTTCTGATATTTGACATCATTTCTCCTTGTGAGATTTCTGCTTGAATCGGTCGAAGTTCTGAACCTGAGCCTCAACTACAACAAAAACTGTCTACTGCTGGGGGAACTTCTCCGTGTCGGGCGGAGTAAAGACTTTGCCGGCTTCCCTGAAGCGGTCAGCGACGGCGGTACATCCGGAGGGTGCGAACCTTATTTCTGTCTGAGTGCCTGGCCGCTACCCGAAAGCAAAACCTATAAGTACAAACACCTTAATAACTCAACTCCAGCGAAAAGTCAACCGCCTGGGCGGGTGACGAAGCGATAGAGTCCGTAAGATAAAGACTATAACGTTAAAACCATGGGGACCGCAACAGTTTTGCCCTAAAATGACAAAAATTTCATCCGGGGGAGGCGTGGCTTGTGCCCGGCGGAGACGCGGATACAATCCGCGTGTCCGAAATGTAGAAACCACTTCCACTCATTGCAGATAGAGAGGAACCGCGACGGTGCAGGTTGGCTGCGATCCGCTCCCCGGTATACAAACACTCAGATTCACCGAATTGCCCGTGAAGGAGAGCGACTGCGGGACCTGCACGTTGATCTGCTCGAGCCCTGGAATGGATACGACCGGTCCCGCGTAAAGTATCTGGCTGCCGCTGAGAGACTGCGTGCCAATGGTGACCGAAACCGGGACGTTGACCGGCGTGGCCAGACCCGTCAGGAATATCTGAATCTCGTCGCCTCGCGAACCCGGGGCCGACGCTAGGTTCACGGTATTGTTCTGGTTCAGAATGCCCGGATTGAATACCGCCGGAGCGTTCGGAACCAGCTGAATGGGGAAGTTATTGGTGGTCACGCCGTCTATGGTGGCAATCAGGCCAGCCGTGGTAACTCCGGCAAGCTGCGGCGGAACAAGGAAATTAATCTGCGAAGGAGCGTTCGCGGACGGCTGGCCGTCGTAGGAGACCGTCGCCGGGTAGCCGTCGACCGTAACCGTGGCGAAAGTCGTCGTCTTCGGCACCAGCTCCACGCCGTAGATCGATGCGAAGGAATCAGCGGTAACAGGCCCCGGCTGCCCGTTTGCCGCGTTGACAACGGCCTCAATGGTCGGCTGGGTGGGCCCGATGGTAAACGTGACTGGAATTGTCGCGGTCCCGGCTGTCCCGGCATTAATCGTTATAGTGGCCTGGTATGTTCCCTGAATCAGAAGCGCTGTCGGATCCGCGGTAGCAACGACAGCGACCGTCGTGACACCCGCTGCCGGTCCCACGACGCCACTGGTGGGGGTGAGAGTCAGCCAGCTGGCCGAAGACAGCGCGGAATTCTGCTGATAGGTCACTGAAGCGGTGAACGAATACTGATTGGATCCGCCATTGGTAAGCGTGATGTAGCCGTTCTGCTTCGGACCCTGAGAAAAGCCGGTCAGGGTGAGGGAGGCGGGACTGGACTGCAGTTGCGGAAAATAATTCGCCGTGCAGTCGTTGAGGATGCTGCAATCACTCCCGGGCACAAAGGACACGTAGCGGGGAATCGGATCGGTCTGAGTGGCAACCGCAACCGTCGAAACAGGGACCAGAGCCGCCGACAGAGTGGTGTTGGGCGGTGACGCGGAGCAATTGGTCGCAGGAACGGAGACATAAACCGGGATCTGCCCCGAGTCGGTAAAAGCATTGCTGGCATCCACAACTTCGTACGTCACGCTTGCCGCCCCGTTCACCAGCGGGACCTGAAATGCCGTGGTGTAGCTCGTGGAGGCTCCAGGGGGCGCGCTGAAGATGGGGGTACCCCCATTTCCGGTTGAATCGGCGGTGGGGACGCGAACGAGCAGGAGCGGGTCGCCGCTGGGCGCGTAAGTGCCACCGGCAGCAGAAGGCCCCAAAACGCCTGACGTGGTGGGTACGGGGCCGCGATTGCCGACGATGACGTCCGGCACATAAACAGTTGCGCCGCTCGGATATCCGGAAAGATTGACCTGGATGCGGACACCAAAATCAGCGCCAGGGGTTACCGTCTGAAACGCCGACGGCGATGCTTCGGTAACGCGAATTGTCGAAGAAACCGTACGGGTGTTGATCAGCGTGGGGATGTCGATGGTCGCGGGAGCGGGGGAGCCTATGCATGGCACCCCGTAATTAAATACCGATGTGGCCAGAGATGGTCCGCTGGTCGATACTACGGCGGACTGAGTCGTGATGGGAATGCCGATGCCAAAAACCTGCGCGTTTACAAACGGAGTGGCGCCACTGCTGACTATTCCGGCAACCGCTACGCGCAACCCGCTGATAGTGAATACCGGGGACATGCCCGGCAGAGTCACACTCGGGAACAATATGATGTTGGCGGAATTGAGATAAGGAGGCGGGCCTTGTGTAACGTTGGTTCCGCTGAGAGTGACACCGATCAGATTGTTGTTAGCATCGAGTCTGTTGGTGACATTCCCGTTCAAGGTGACGCCGAGGATGCCGTTGATGGTCCCCCCAGTTCCCCCGACGCAACTGACGGTGATACTGCCGACCAACTCCGCCAGCCCTTCCTGGTGTACGAACGTCGAGGACGACCCGGCGCTGCAGGTCTGACCGAACGAGACGCCGGCGAAAGCGACCGAAATCAACGCCAGGACAGAAGCACGGCCGCAAATGGCGGCCTTACCAATCCGAGTAATGAGAGCCATCGGAACTTATCTTACCCGATGTGCTACGTACGTCATAAATTCCGGGTTCCGAGGAATCGACAGCCTGCCCGGCGTCTTCCATGATGGTCGTCCAGTTGTTGGTCTGCGCAATGGGGTCCCGGGGGACGTCGTGGAGGTAACCCTGCTTCACCAGATCGTCGAGTGTCTGCGGGGCCTTTTGCTTATCGAATCCGTATTCATCGATCGCCGAGCGGATCGCGCTCAGGTTGCTGTGCAGCACGGTTTCCTTCGCGCGGGTAATGGCCTTCTGATAAAACGGCACGGCGACCGCGATCAGGATCACGATGATCGCCATCACGATCATCATCTCGATCAGCGTGAAGCCGCGCTCCCCTTCACCGGCTGGAGTTTCTACATTTTGCTGCCATTTCGGACACGCGGATTGTATCCGCGTCTTCGTTTTAGTGTTGTACGCGGTGCGCATGGGCTGAACCGTTTTAAGCTGCCCACCATGCGTGTGAAGACGGGTACATTGGGGGCCGCCATGTGGAAAGTAGCTGTTTGGGGCCGTCGACAGGAAAGGTGGCCGGAAACAGGCAGATTTCTCGACAACAAGACCAAACGCGGATACAATCCGCGTGTCCGAAATGTACTTTAGCCTGTGATGTGCCACGGCCTTACCATTCTGAATACGGTGTGCCATCGGCCGCCTTGTCCATGCTCTTCGTATAAACCGCGAAGACGTTCTGCCCGCCCCAGCCCGTACTCATCGGATCGTCCTGCATGCTGCGCAGTCCCCAGTCGCGCGTATTGGTCATGGGATCGATCGGAATGCGGCGCAGAAACTTGATCTTTGTGTCCGCCGCCTGTCCCGAACCTTTGACGCCGTCCACCAGCGCCTGCAGGGATTCCGGATAGCCGTATGAATCCTGCTTCTGGATACCCAGCTTGCCGGCGTCGGCCATGTCTTTGTATTTGTCGATGGCCCGGTCGATCTCCTCCAGCGCTTCGCGCAGTTGCTTCTCCTTGATGCGCCGCACATTGTTGCGCGCCATCGGCACTGCCATGGTGCTCAGCACGAGCAGAATCGTGAACGCCACGATCAGCTCGACCAACGTGAAACCGCTTCGCGCCGCGCGTCTCATACTCCTATTTCACATTGACAACGAGCGGCGGCGGAGTGGTTACGGGTATCGCCCGTCCGGCAGGCGTTTTAAGCGTAACGGAAGCTACAGACACGGTCGTGTTGCCCCGCCCGACGGCCTGAAAAGTCACGGTGAACAGTCCTCCGGCGCCGGATATTCCGCCACCCGCACCACGGTTGACCGAAACGTCGGCCTGTCCGCTGTCATTCAGAATGTTTTTCGAAGGTTCGCTGCGGGAGGCCTCCGCAATGCCGCGCTGCGGGAGATCGCCCGCCACGATGTTGTTGATGCGCAGAATGCGGGAGTCGTACCGGAGCTGGGCGGCAGCCGAATGAAGATCGGTAATGTTCTCGGCATTCAGCGTAACCGTCAGGGTTGAACTCAGCTGTGTCTCGGCAGTTGCGGGCTGAAAGCTGATGCGCGCGGCGCCGGCGGGGGCGGTGACCTGGGGCGCGGTCACGGGCGGTGCGGTGGCGGGCGGCCCGATGGCGGGCGGCCCGATGGCGGGCGGCGCAGTGACCGGGGGCGCGGTGGCGGGCGGCGCGGCAATCGGGGGTGTTGTTGTCCTTGCAACCGGAGCGGGCTGTGCCGGCTGGACCGCGGCGGCAGCCGCAGGAGACGGAGACGGAGCCGGCGTGACGGGGGGCGGACCGTAGCTGACCTTGATCTGCTGCTGGCTGCCGGCCATCACGCCGCGGAGATTCGATGCGGTGATGTCCGGTCCGCGCACAATATGCGGGATCAGCGCGATCACCAGTTCGTTCTTGTCAACCTCGGTATTCACGCCTTTAAACAGCCAGCCAAGGAGCGGAATGTTGGCGAGTCCGGGAATGCCGGTTGTCGACCTCGTATCGGTTCTCTGAATGATCCCGCCGATCAGGTTGACTTCGCCTTCGCGCAGACGGATATCCGCGGTCTCTTTGTTCTGCCCGATCTCCGGCTCCGAAATACCGCCCAGATTCTGATAGCTGTCCACCTGGGAAATATCCAGATCGATGTGCAGGGAGACTTCGTTGTTCTCATGCACCTTGGGCAGCACTTCCATGTTCACGCCGACATCGAGATAGGTGAACTGCGTGTTGACCAGCGGACTGACGCCCACGCCCGCCACGCCCGGCTGAAAGCTGCCGCTCGCCGTCGGCACTTTCTCACCGATCTTGAGAGTGGCTTTGACGTTATCGACGGCGCGGATCTGGGGCGCCTGAAGAACCTTGGTGAACGAATCGTTGAGCACGGCTTCGAGTGCGGCGCCAGGCAGGCTGGTAATGGAGAAATCGGCGCTGGAGATATGGCTCAGCGCATTGAGCGGAATGTCGGTGGTGGTCGGCGTGCCGAGGTTTGAGGTGGGAGTCGTCCCCCCGAGAGTCGTGCCCGGAGTGGTGGTGGCTGTCGTGCCCGTAGTGGTGGTTGTCGATCCCGTCGCGGCTGCGGCGTTCTGAAGTCCCGGCGTGGTGATTCCCGGGCGCGGCGCGAAGATCGCGCTGGTCTGTATTCCGGTGTTCGCGAATGCGGCCGTGATGTTCTGCATGTGCGTGGTATTCACTTCCATCACCAT
Source organism: Terriglobia bacterium (assembly GCA_963832905.1). Lineage (GTDB taxonomy): Bacteria > Acidobacteriota > Terriglobia > Bryobacterales > Bryobacteraceae > BOG-234. The sequence goes on from CAWHVO010000006.1 coordinate 702,932, forward strand.
CACGTCGATAATCACTTCCGACCGCGGCTTGTCCAGATCGGAGACCGCTTTTTCAACCAGGGCCATGGTATCGGCATCGGTGCGCACGACCAGCGCATTCTGCGACGCAAAACTGAAGACCTTCTGCACATCGAGCACCGTGCGAATCACGGTCAGCATTTCCTGCATTTCCTGGGGCGCCGTGACGTTCGACAGATAGAAGACCTTCACGACCTGCTCGCTGTAATCGCGTCTCTTGGTCTGCGTATCCACCGTCACGAAGATCGTGTTCTCGTTCAGAGGCTTCCAGAAGGATTTGGTGACGAGCGCAATCGTATCCAGCGCCTGTTCGAGCGTGGTGCGCGAGAGATCGATCGATGCCGAGCGGATGGTCTGCGCGGTGTCGTATTCGGGATCGAAAAGAACGTTGATTCCCGCCAGCTTTCCCCAGGTCTCGAACAAAACGCGCGGCCGGCCGGTCATATTCAAGTCGAGCAGATCGGTTTTCAGCGGATGCAGCACGGGAACCCCCTGCAGCGAATCCGTGCGCTCCTGCTGCTGCTTTCGGGCGAGATCGGCGGGGGTGAGATTTTTGTCTTCTTCTTTTTCGGCTGCCGGCGGCGGCGCTTCCCCCGGAGTCACCGGCAAATTGGCATTGCGCTGAATCATGGCGCGCGTGCGCTTGATTTCCTGGACTGCGATATCGGACGCAGGGTCGATGCCGTAGGCCTTTTCGAACTCGGCGAGCGCTTCGGACAGCCTGCCGGCATTGCGCAGCTTTTGCCCGTTCTTCACGTGCATGGCGCCCGCTTCGAAACGGACACGCCGCATTTCGAGCTGATAACCGATGTCCGAGGGGTCCTGCTCGTAAGCCTGCTCAGCCAGTTGCAGGGCCTTGTCAAGGTTCCCTTTGGCTTCGTCGGTGCGCGCTTCATTCCAAAGCTTGTCGCCCCTGCGCGAGCTGGCCTCAAGCGAAACCGGCGGCAGGCAGATGGCCCAGACGAGCGCCGCGACTGTAAGTCTGGCGCGCACAACGGACCTTCGTCCTGTGCGTTTCGCCGCCCTCCGGACCCCTAACCAGCTGAAAAAATTCATCTTGCGCTAATCCCTGGTGTCATTACACTCACCGGCAAGAATGCGCAGTCCTGCCCGCTTGGACTATCATCAAAACTGTCTGACGCCCGATCCCACCGGGGCGTTTAGAACAAACGCGTTTCACAACAACCCATGGCCGCCACGACCGAAGCCACCAAGACTCTCAGCGACAACCGGCAGGCTGGCCATAACTATTTCCTCACCGACCGCTACGAAGCGGGCATGGTTCTGACGGGAACGGAGGTCAAGGCTGCCAAATCCGGCAAGGTGCAGCTGCGCGACGCGTACGCGCTCATCGATAAAGATGAAGCCTGGCTGCACAATGCCCACATCAGCGAGTACAGTCACGGCAACCGCGAGAATCACGCGCCCGTGCGCGCCCGTAAGCTCCTGCTGCACCGGCGCGAAATCGACAAACTGCTCACTGCCACGCGGGAAAAAGGCTTGTCTCTTATACCGACCCGGATGTATCTCAAAAACGGCAGGATAAAATGTGAGATCGCGATCGCGAAAGGCAAAAAGTTTCACGATAAGCGGGAAGCCGAGCGCGCCAAAGGCGACATAGCGGAAGCGCGCGAAGCCATTCGGGCCAGTAAGTCGCGGACGCACTGAAAGCCGCTGGCTCCGCTGGTGGTCTGGAGCGGGGCGGTCCGGCAGATCCGGGTTATCTCAAACGGCCTGGGTCGGCGCTGCCGAAGAGTGCGGTTGTTAGAAAGGACATTGATGCAAGTGACGCTGAGCCGCCTTGCGGCTGCCGACATCGAAGGGGACGCTCTGGTACTGGTCGAGTTCGAGGGCAGCCGGCGGGCCGATCTCTCAAAGCTGCTGGCGGCGTTCTACGATTCGGGCGAAATCAAGGGCAAAGAATCCGAGTTCACGCTGCTGCACGGGCTTGCCGGCTACAAAGCCCGCCGCATTCTCATTGCGGGGGCGGGCAAACGCGGGAAATTCGATGCCGCCGCTATGCGCGACCTCGCGGGCCGTGCGGTGCGATTCCTCAAACCGAAAGGCACTCCGGCGCTCGCCATCGCACTGGACGCCGAATTCAGCACCGCGGCTTATGCCACCGCCGCGGTGGAAGGCGTGATCCTGGGGATGTGGGAGCCCGATTGCCTGAAGACCGACAAAACGGACAAAGACCGGGCGATCGACTCGCTCACCATCGCGGCCGCAGGCGAGCCGGCTGCGCTGGCCGCCGCACTCGAAAGGGGCCGTATCATCGCCGAAGCGGCGAATGTCACGCGCGATATCGCGGTCGAGCCGCCGAATCTGCTTACGCCGCTGACACTCGCCGAGCGCGCGCGCCGCGTGGCGGAAGCTTCCGGCATCGCATTTGAGATGCTGGATCAGAACCGCATGCGTCAGCTCGGCATGGGCGCTCTGCTTGGGGTCGCGCAGGGCAGTGCCGCGCCTCCCGCCCTGATCGTCATGCGCTACACACCGGAGAAGCCCGGCTCGTCAGATCACCTGGCCATTGTCGGCAAGGGCGTGACGTTCGACACCGGGGGCATTTCCATCAAACCGTCGGACGGCATGGAGAAGATGAAGTACGACATGGCGGGCGGCGCGGCGGTGATCGGCGCCATGCAGGCCATCGCCCAGCTGAAGCCGCCGGTTGCCGTCACCGGGATCGTCCCGGCGGTGGAGAACATGCCGGGCAGTAATGCGCAGCGCCCGGGCGATATCGTCAAATCGATTTGCGGCAAGACAATCGAAATTCTGAACACCGACGCGGAGGGACGCCTGATTCTGGCGGACGCGATCGGCTACGCAAAACAGCTCGGCGCGACGCATCTGGTGGATGCCGCGACGCTGACCGGCGCGATCGTGGTGGCCCTTGGCCATACCAGCTCGGGAGTGTTCTCGAACAACGACGATCTTCTCGCCCGCTGGATGGCGGCCGCCAAAAAAGCGGGTGAAAAAATGTGGCACATGCCTCTCGACGAGGACTACCGCGATCAGCTCAAAACCGTGTATGCCGACATCCAGAACGTCGGGACACGCTGGGGCGGCGCCTGCACCGCGGCCATGTTCCTGAAGGAGTTCGCGGATGAGACTCCCTGGGTGCACGTGGATGTCGCCGGCACGGCCTGGCTGGATGAGGCAAAGCCCCACATGGCGAAAGGGCCGACGGGAACACCGCTGGCGTCGTTTGTCACACTGGCCATGAACTGGCATAGAGCACATGCCGAAGGGTCCGTTGTGCGCGACAAAGAGAAGAGGTGATATGGAGCTGCGCGTTCTCGGAATCATCCTCGCCGGCGGCAAAGGCACCCGGCTTTATCCGCTGACCAAAGAACGCGCCAAGCCCGCGGTGCCTTTCGGCGGCAAGTACCGCATCGTCGATTTCGTTCTGAGCAACTTCATCAACTCCGGCATTTACTCCATCTATGTGCTGACGCAGTTCCGCAGCCAGAGTCTTCTGCAGCACCTGAACGAGGGCTGGCAGATCGGCGGCATTCTCAAGAATCAGTTCATTATTCCGGTGCCCGCGCAGATGCGGTCGCCGGGCGAGCAGTGGTATCAGGGAACGGCCGACGCGATTTACCAGAACATCAACCTGATCGAACAGGCGGACCCCTCCGTGGTTGCCATCTTCGGCGCCGATCACATCTACCGGATGAACATCGCCCACATGATCGAAGAGCACCAGAGCACGGGGGCTGCCTGTTCGGTGGCCGCGATTCCGGTGCACCGCCGACACGCTTATGAGTTCGGCGTCATTGAAATCAGCCGGGATCGCCGTATTGTCGATTTCCATGAGAAGAACCCCGAGGCGCCCTCGATTCCCGGCGAACCGGAGCGTGTCTTTGCTTCCATGGGCAACTACATTTTCTCCACGCAGACGCTGCTGAACGCGCTGCGGGACGACGCCGCGAATCCCGAAAGTTCGCACGATTTCGGACGCGACATCCTGCCGAAGCTGGTCGCGGAACAGCATGCCATTTTCGCCTACGATTTTCAGACGAACCGGATTCCGGGCGAGCCTCCCGATGTGCTGCCCTACTGGCGCGACGTCGGCACCATCGAGGCCTACTGGGAGGCGAACATGGATCTGAGGTCGGTCCGGCCGCAGCTCAATCTGTACAACCGGCAGTGGCCGCTGCGGACCAGCAGCTATCCCGACCCGCCTGCGAAGTTCACGTTCGATGAAGACCATCGGCGCGGCGAAGCGGTTGATTCCATCGTTTCGGGGGGCTGCATTCTCTCCGGCGGACGCGTCCGTAATTCGGTGCTGGGACGGCGCGTCAGAGTACACGCCGGCGCGTGGATCGAGGACAGTGTGATTCTGGACGGCTGTGACATCGGGCGGCGCGCGCGCATCCGCCGGGCCATTCTGGACAAGAACGTTCACCTCCCGCCGGACACGACGATCGGGTACGACCACGAACAGGACCGGCGGCTTTATCACGTCACGGAAACCGGCATCGTCGTCGTGGAGGGAAACCGGACGCCGGTTGACATCTCGTCGCTCTCTGTATAAAGACGCGCCAGTATGATGGGTTGAGTGCCGAAAGTTACTTTCCTTCCAGCGGGTGAAACGTTCGAATTCGAGAAAGGCAATCTGCCTTATAAAGGACACGGGAGGCCGGAATCGATTCTCGATCTGGCTATGAATGTGGGGTTCCATCTGGAGCACGCCTGCGGCGGCAGCTGCGCCTGTACGACATGCCACGTGGTAGTGAAGGAAGGCGACACGAATCTGTCCGAGATGGACGACGACGAGATGGACCGAGTCGAGCAGGCGGCGGATTATCAGCTGCATTCGCGGCTCGGATGCCAGGCGGTGGTGAACGGCGACGTGACCGTGCACATTCCCGACTGGAACCGCAATTACGTGAGCGAGGGACACTAAACACCTCTAATGCTCGTCTGCGTGTCGACCGAGCTGGAAGGTACGCTGCTTCGTCCGCATGTTCGCGCGGTTGTCACCGGCGTTGGCGCGGTGAATGCGGCTTATGCACTGACACGTGCGATTGAGCGCGAGCGGCCGGAGGCGATCGTCGTTTGCGGGATCGGCGGGGCGTATCCGGCGTCGGGGCTGAAGATCGGCGACGTGGTTTGTGCGGAAAGCGAGTGCTACGGCGACCTCGGGGCATCGTCGCCGGAAGGATTTCTCGACATGCGGGCACTCGGGTTTCCGGTTGTGGCCGGCGAGCCGCCGATTTACAACACGCTTCCGATGCAGATTTTTCCGGCAGAGATTCGCGTGCCCTTTGTGACGCGGAACACGTGCACCGGTGTCGCTGATGTCAGCGGCATTGCCGGCGGCGCTGTGGAGAACATGGAAGGAGCGGCCGTGGCACACGTGGGGGCGCTGGCGGGAATTGCTGTCGGCGAGATTCGCGGCATCAGCAATATCGTGGGCAGGCGTGACAAGAGCACATGGCGCGTGAAGGAAGCGGCGACCGCGGCGCAGGAAACCTTGATCGAGTGGATTAAGCGCAGAGTTTGATGACGAAATTTTCAACGACGGTGCGGTCGTCGGGACGGGCGCTGCGGAGATCGCGATCCGTTTCAAAGAGGAGCTTCAAGCCGGTTTCCAATTGCTCTTTGGAGAACTTTGCCGCCGTTTGCGCGACTTGCTCGGCGCGGGAGCCCCACATCGGAATTCCGGCGCGCTGAAAATGCGACTGCACCTGTGAGGCGCCGCGCAGATTCGCTTCTTTCACCACCAGAGCCATGCGGAACTGCGTGGCCAGAAAGCTCAAAGCGAGGGGAAGATATTCGCCTTCGCGGACAAGAGCGTCGAGCGTTTTCAGGGCGCTGGTGCGGTCGCGGCGGCCAAGGGCGTTTACCAGGGCGAAGATTGTGCTTTGCCGCGCGTCCGGCACGAGCAGGGGCAGGTCGTTCGACAGTAACAGGCTTACCGTAGAGGGAAAGTTTCTCGACTTCGACGGCGATGCGCGCGACATCGGCAGCCAGCGCTTCGACCAGGGCTTCGGTAGCCGCGGCGTCGAGCTTCACGTTGGCGGCTTTGGCGATGCGGTCGAGTTCGATGCGGGCATCGCCTGAATTGAAGCGCGGAAACTCGACGACGTCGGGAATCGCGCTGAAGAATTTTCGCGCCCGGTCGGCTTTGGTCTTGTCTTCACCTTCGAGGTCCCAGCGCGTGGCTTCGAAGATCAGAGTTACGCCGGGAGTCGGACTCTTCACGTAGGCTTCGAGCGCAGCGGTAGAGGGATCGGAGTCGGTGTCTCCGTCTTCGCTCCGTAGAGCGCGCGGCATCAGGGCCTCCGCACTTTGAACGAATATGACGCGTTCGGAAGCGAACAGCGACATGGCTCGGGCGTCGTCAACGATGGCGGCCAGAGAGGTTTCGGAAGCGTCCAGCTGTTCGGGCTGAATGTCCGGAAGGGCGGCGGTCAGGGCGGCGCGGCAGCGCCTGCGGTTGTAGCTTTCCTGTCCGAGAAACAGGATGACCGCGGGGATCTCGCTGCGTTTGACGCGTCCAAGGAACTGCGCGGGAGTCATCAGAAGTTTTCGAGGATGGCGCTGACAACGGTGCGCGCTACATCCTTACTTAAACGCTGCAGCGCGGCCGGACTTTCGTCGAAATACTGCTGCGGATTGACGCTGATTTCGTAGCGCTCGCGGAATTCGATGGTGGGACGCTCGAACAGGACTTTGCCCGATTTGTCGGTCAGCTTCGCCTGGATGATGACGACGATCTGGGCGCCGCTGCTGCGGCCGGTGACGGGATCGGCGACCACGGCGCTCGAGAACATATTGGCGACGGCGCCTGAGAGGACCGCGTCGGCCTGCGCGGGATCGGCCACGATTTTGTAGCGCGTGCGCGCGATCATTTCGCGGGAGACCGCTTCGGTGAGGTAATCCGAGAGCTTGTACTGGATGCTGGCGTTGCGGAACGGCGTCACGGCGATGGTATGAATCTCAGTGGGCAGAAGATTCGTGCTGCCTGCCACGTGATAGCCGCATGAGGTGAGAAGTAGCAACAAAAGAGTGATTGTGCAACTGCGGGCGATTTTCGAAATGCCTGCGCCGGGCAGAAGCCCTGCGGCAGGGCCGAAGCCCTGCCCCACGAACTGCTGAAGGTGCAGGTTGGGTACCCTCATAACGCTTCTCCGGCGATCATAGCGGCGCTTTCGGCGGCGAGGCGGAGATTGTTGACAGCCGCCCATATCCAGAATGCGTTGCCGCTGTTGCGATCGGGGGAGATCGCGCCGATGGCGATGCCGCTCTGTCCCGCGACGCCCACGTTGTTCGGCGCTTCGAGATCGGCGCCGCGCACGTCAAAATTGTCCTGGCTCATCACGTCTTCTATCTCAGACGCATCCGGCGCTTCCTCGAATTCAATCCAGAACGAAAAACTGAAGCCGTGAAAAACCGGCGCCTGAATGAGACGCAGCGACGGCATGGGGCAGCCTTCGGTGCGCTCGAGCAGCGTTGCCAGATGGCGCTCGATGCGGTCCTCCGTGTCGGCCAGCGGCGCACGAGCTTCGGAGCCAAGCTGGGCCAGCATCGCGTAGGCGAGCTGCGTGTCGAACACCTGCTTCGGCAGGGGCTGAAAACTGAGCAGGCTGACCGTTTGCTGCTGCAGCTCTTCGATGCCCGGTGTTCCGTATTCGCTGGCCGGACCGAAGACGTGGACCACCGCACGCGCCACGGGAAAGGTCAGGTTCAGGCGGCCGAGCACCAGTGCGATCGCGGTGGCGGCGGGATGCGCCACGATCTGCGGACCGGTGCGGTCGGCGTGATAGCCGGCGGGTTCGACCTGCGGCGCGCGGATGCGGGCGTCGGGATCGTCTTCAGCAGCGTAGGTGAGATCGATGACGAGTCCCTGAGGGCTGGCTTCGAGCGCGCTCTTCGAGGATTCGAGGGAGCCCGCGAGCAGGAGCACAGCAGCGTCTTCGATGGCGTCGGGATCGAGCCTGGCGAGGAATGCCGGGCTGCCGCCGACGTCGGTGAGGGTGCCGGATTCTTCTTCAGCAGAAGCGACGAGGCGCAGATTCGCGGCGAGGCTGGTCTCGCCGAGCACTTCGCGGAGTTCCCTGCCCAGCAGAGTTTCGCCGCCCACCAGGGCGATGGTGTCAGCCAAGCTGCGTCTCCGGATCGGGGGTACGCGGATGAGAAGCCGGCGGCCGGGGGAAATTCCGGCGTACGATGCCGGCGATGCGGACCGCTATGCCACTGCCGACATAGAGCGACGCGATGATCACGAGCATGGGCTGCGACCAGTTCCAGATGGCGAAGATGATGCCAGCCATCGCGACCAGAATGAGAGTCGAGCGCGGAGTATTCAGATTCAGATCCTTAAAACTGCGGTAGCGCCAGGTGCACACCATCAGGAACGAAAGCAGAGCCAGCAGCAGAAGCCACAGGATGGCGGGGAAGAGGTCGGTTATGGGATAGCTGTCGAGCGCATAGACGACGGAAGCGATCATAGTTGCGGCCGCGGGGATCGGCAGTCCGACGAAATATTTGCGATGGGGCTTGCCGGGGTTGCGCGGGATCGGGTTCTTCGAGATATTGAAGCGCGCCAGACGCGCCGCGCCGCAGACGAGTAACACGAAGGCGAGAAATGTCCCGATGCGATGGAACTGGTCGAGCAGGGGCGCGCTGGAAGTGGTGACGAACTCGACGCCCCATGTGTAGGCAAGGACGGAAGGAGCGATGCCGAAGCTGATGATGTCGGCGAGGGAGTCGAGCTCGCGTCCGAATTCGCTGGTGGTGTTGGTGAGACGCGCGACGCCGCCGTCGAGGAAGTCCGTGGCAGCGGCGAAACCGATGGTCTTGGCGGCGACTTCGAAGTCCTGCGCGGCAAGGCCGGCGTTGGTCGGGAAATGCAGCGCGCCGTGGATGGAGCGGACGATGGAAAGAAAGCCGAGAAAGATATTGCCCGCGGTGAAGAGCGTGGGAAGCGCGTAGGCAGCGCGTGGCGGACGCTTGCGCGCGGGAACGGGCGATTGGGAGGCGGACTGTTCTATGTCCGGCAAAGCGCGGGCTCCTCGTCGAGTTGGGCGGCAAGCGCGGGAGTAATGACGATGCCGTCGGCGCGGCGGGCGAGAATGCTGGTGCCCGCCTGCACACGCGCGCCGGGCGCCACTTCAACGCGCCATTCGGGACCGAGGATGACGTCAACGCGCGAACCGAATTTAATCATGCCGACGCGCTCACCGGCCTGCACGAAATCGCCGACGTGTTTGGTGCAGACGATGCGGCGCGCGATGAGGCCGGCGATCTGTTTGAAGACGACTTTGGTGCCGTCCTCGGCGCGGATGGTGAAGATGTTCTGCTCGTTCTCGCCGGAAGCAGCTTCGCGGCTGGCGACGAGGAACTTGCCGGGCTGCCAGGTGATGTCGGTGATGATGCCTGAGATGGGGGAGCGGTTGACGTGGACGTCGAAGATGTTGAGGAAGATGCTGACGCGGGTGTGGCATTCGTCTTCCTTCACGATGCTGACGACGCGGCCGTCGGCGGGCGAGAGAGCGACGGGGCCGACAGGGAGGAGGCGTTCCGGATCGCGAAAGAACCACGCGCAGAAGAGGCCGAGGGCGAACAGAGGGCTGGCGACGGTGGGGCCGAGCAGCCAGGACACAAGTGCCCCGCCGAGGCCGAAGCCGATGAGGTAGAAAATCCCGTCGCGAACCATGAGGTCAACCTATTTTAACGTTGCGGGGCCCGGATTTACCGGCTGCGCCGGCCGCGGCTTGGCGCGCTGGCAGACCAAAGATTCAAAATGGCTTAGGACGAAATCCGGTTCGTTTGGCAAAAATTATATTTTCGGATGTCAAGGAACCGGGAGAAGGCGAAAGAGCGAACCTTCCCGCGACTGCATTGTAGTCCCGGCGAGGGCACCTGCGGCGGCGCGGGCGGATAACGCGTTGAGCGGCCGATGAAAAAATTATGGGGCGGACTGTGATTCTTTTGAGCGAGAGGAACCGAAGGGACAGACGTTCGGTCAAAACGAGCATTGAACGCAGTGATCCCGCCTCAGTACCGCGCGTCATAACTGATACAGCCCACGGAACCAGTTGACGAAGGGAACCGCGCTGGCCGCGTGAGGATCGAGGATTCGTCTTGTGAGCGCCTCACCGGGCCGTTGGGATGGTTCATCCGGCCACGCCAGCCACGTGTAGAGATTTGCCTTGTCACAGTGGGCATCGCGATAAGGCGCGCCTACGCCCTTCGCCGCGGAGGTCGAGTCTACCGCATGGTCCCAAACCTTCTTGGAGTCGTCCGGCACGAGGTAACGAAGAAAAACCTCAAGGGCTCCCTCGGTTACATTGTCCGGCATGATCCATATCCCCAGCCGCTTTCCTGCAGCATTGTCGACTATCAGCCCGTCAACTGGCAACGTTTCCGGCATATTCGGAAAATCGGGGATGCACTGGGACCGAATGCCTGCATATCGACCCTTCGGACTTTCGTCCGCGTCAAGCATCACGCCGAGGGTTCTTGTTAGGCGAGCCCTCAGCCTGAGAGAAATCAACTCCGCCGAGAGGATCTCCTCGGCACCACCGCCGCTGCTGATGTAGACAGGGTACTCGTCGGCAACAGCGGACCACGCGATGTGGGCACGCATTATTCCGCAGACTGCGTAGAGGTCTTCCCGGCCCTCGACAATCATTTGGTTGGGATTGTCCTGGGGGCACAACGGCTATCGCACCTCGACCTGCTTATCGCGGCCCTCATGATTTCCACGCCGGTGTAAGGCACGGAAGAATCGGACTTGCGCTCGACACGCTGCAGCGTTGTTGAATCCGCGAACAAGCTGGCGGAGGTTAGTGCCGACGAGCAGATTCACTCGTCCCAAATTGTTCATGTCGAAGCGTTCGAAACCCCGATAGCCTTCGATATGGACGGAGGAAATCATTGCGACCCGGATAATAACACGGGCTTCTGAAGACAATCATCAGGCCGATCTGTTCCCGTCGCGGCACACTCCTAAACATCGGCAACTAAATGCCTTGCGGGCTGATGAGCATTGAGCGGAGCCAAACAGCCACTGGCTCTTCGTACGCCCACGGACATTGATTGCGGGGGCCTCGTTCTTCGTGCCAGTGTATTTCAGCTTAACTACAGGCGTGGACATCCGTCTGGCACCGCACAGTTATCAGGCACAAGCAAGCGGATGTATACTGGCCGGGTTTGGAGGGTTCGGATGAGATCGTTCTTCTTCATTTGTGCGGCGGCGGCGCTGGCGGTCTCGGCGCAGGCGCGGGTTCGCGGGATCGTGATCGAGAAGCGCGAGACGTCCGCTTACAAGGGGCAGTCGTTCGGCGAGGCGGGGAAGTATGAGTGGCTGCGCGGGCGCGTGTACGGGGAACTCGATCCGAAAGAGCCGCTGAACGCCGTCATCACCGACATCCAGTCCGCGCCGCACAACGCGCGCGGATTCGTCGAATATTCGGCAACGTTCACGATGGCGAAGCCGGTCGATATGTCGAAGGCCAGCGGCGTGATGCTGTACGATGTCGCGAATCGCGGGCGGATTGCTCTCGCATCGTCGTCAACCAATGCCGGTGCGCTGGCGGAGTTGTTCCGGCGCGGCATCGTGGTGCTGTCGAGCGGATGGGAGGGCGACGTTCCGGCGCGCGACGGCGTCGAAACCATCGCGGTCCCGACGGCGCGGAATGCGGACGGGTCGAGCATCACCGGTTCCGTGCTGGTGCGGCTCAGCAACATGATGCCCGGCACGACCACGCTGCCGCTCGCGCGCGGTGAGGGAGCGGGCTTCCCTGCCCCGCTGCCGGCGGTCCTCGATTCGTCGAAAGCCACGCTGACGCGGCGCGCGGCGGAGGGCACCGCGGTAGTGCCGATTCGCGCGGCGGACTGGGCGTTCGCGGACTGCTCGAAGCAGGCGTTTCCGGGCGAAGCGGACGGCTCGAAGATTTGTCTCAAGGGAGGATTCGATCCGGCGTACCTTTATGAGCTGGTTTACACGGCGAAAGATCCGCAGGTCCTGGGAATCGGCTTTGCGGCGACGCGCGATCTGAATGCGTTCTTCCGTCATGCGGAGAAGGACGACTACGGCGTGGCGAATCCGGTGGCGCGGAAGATTCAGTTCGCGATTGCGCGCGGCACGTCGCAGTCGGGCAATTTTCTGCGCACGTTCGTCAATCTGGGATTCAATCAGGACGAAGCGGGCGGGATGGTGTGGGACGGAATCAATCCGAATATCGCGACGCGGCAACTGGCCATGAATTTCCGCTTCGCGGCGGTGGGCGGCGCGGCGGCCCTGTATGAGCCGGGCAGCGACGGCGTGGTGTGGTGGAGCGATTACAAAGACGACGCGCGGCACAGGCCGGAAGGCGGGCTGCTGGATCGATGCCGGGCAAGCGGGACGTGTCCGAAGATTTTTGAAACGTTCGGGTCGTTCGAGTTCTGGGGACTGCGGGCGTCGCCCGACCTGGTGGGGACGAGCGCGGATCGCGACATTCCGCTGCCCGCGAATGTGCGCCGCTATTATTTTCCGGGCGTGACGCATGGCGGCGGGCGCGGCGGGTTCAGCGCGACACCGCCCGCGGCGCCAGCGAACTGCGAGCTGCCGGCGAATCCGAATCCGTCGTCGGACACGATGCGCGCGCTGACGGTGGCGCTGATCGACTGGGTGACGAAGAACACGCCGCCGCCGCCGAGCGTGTATCCGCGGCTGGATCGCGGAGAGCTGGTGCAGCCGACGCAGGCGGCGCTGGGCGGGCCGATGATTCCGGGCGTGCCGCTGCCGGATGGCGTGATTAATCCGCTGTATGACTACGACCTTGGGCGGGAGTTCCGCTACAACGATCTGAGCGGCGTGATTACGATAGAGCCGCCGCCGATTAAGCAAGTGCTGCCGAGTCTGGCGCCGAAGCAGGATGCGGACGGGAACGAAGTGGTCGGTGTAGCGAGCACGCTGCATCAGGCGCCGCTGGGGACGTACCTCGGATGGAATGTGACGGCGCGCGGATTCGCGAAAGGGCGCGAGTGCGGGCTCAACGGGGCGTTTGTGCCGTTTGCGAAGACGAAGGCGGAGAGGGAGGCGGCGGGCGATCCGCGGTTGTCGCTGGAGGAGAGATACAGGACGCACGACGGGTATGTGGCGATGGTGAAGGCGGCCACGGAACGGCTGGTGCGAGAAAGATTTCTGCTGCAGGAGGATGCGGAGAAACTGGTGAGGGAAGCGACGGCGAGCGATGTGCTGAGGGGGAAATGAGGTACTGGGCTGCGATCGCAGTTCTCTCGATTGCGGCGATATCCGACTCAACGGCGCAACAACGGCCGCAGGTGGCCGGTTACTTCAGCGACATGCGCTACACATCAGGAGATCTCGTCGGAATCACTGTCTGGATTGTTTACAGCGATGACTTCTGGGCTACAGTTCAAGTTGCCGAGGGGCACTCGACAGCTCCTATGGTCGCCCTTGTTGGAGCGGCAGGACGCAGAGTGGAGTTCGGGGTTGAGGAACCGATCTTCGATCAGGGTGGCAAGCCCCTGCCACCCCGAAAAACTTTTTTCGGGGGAACCGTTACTGAAGCCGGGCTGATGCTGGATTCGGGCGAGTTCCTGAAGCGCCGTAATTCCTGGCAATGAGGGGAAGCAGCATACCCTTTGGGGTTCGCCTGGTCGTTGGCATCGGCGGGTTTGTGTGCTTTTTTGCGTGCGGGGTGAAATCGATGATCCTCGTGTTTAAGCTGATCGAAACGGTGAGCCGCCGCCTGCCAGAAGAGGAGCAGTTCGGCGATCTGTGGTGGGGGCCAGAGAAACGGGGGCGCCTCATCCGAGAGTACCGAAGGCTTTATCCAGATGGTCAGCTCCTGCGACAGACCTACATTCTCAATGCAGTTATGTTCGGGTGCCTGCTGGTTGAATTCTGGCTCTTCGGATCCATCAAATGACGGCACAACGGCGGCAGGACCGCCGGTGGTACATGGTGCGAAAATCGTGATATGACCCTCGACGAGCGTCTCGAGTACATCGCGACGCTGCAGCAGACGCATGATGAGCAGATCGGAAGGCTGGTCGAGCAATCCGATGAAACCAGGAGCATGATCCGCGCTCTTGCTGCCAAAACCGATCGGCTCACTGAGCATATGGACAAGCTCACGGAGCGGACCATTCAGGCGATGGACGCAATTAACCGGCTCGCCAGGATTGCAGACAACCACGAAGGCCGGATTGGCGATCTGGAAGATCGACAACAATAGCCCATTGGCCGAATGGTACCGGGTTGCAGACATTCGGTGTGCCGCTCCCTCACGGTCACGCTTCGGTAAGCCCTTCCGAACCGGGGCACCCCCCGGGTCCGTCAGCAAGCGGCAACGCCGCTCACCGGCGTTATTTGCCGAAGAGGTGCTCGAAGTAGACGCGGGTGTCCTGGCGAATGCGTTTCGTTACCGCGGCAAGCGAGCCTTTATGGAGATCTTCCGGCGTCCAGCGGTGAACGAGGTCAGTCAGCACCGCGATGTGCGCGCGATTGGTCGGCAGCCTGCCTTCGGCATGCCCGGTTAATACGCGCAGACCGTGGTCGATCGGCGCGAATAGAACGTGACGGCATCACGCAGGAATTTGGCCTCGTCGCGTTCCAGATGTCCCATCTTTTCGATGATGTCGATGCGCTCGGGCGTGTTGAGGACTTTAAAGAAAATGCCGGCGCTGCGCAGCCGCAGATACATCAGAGCGAAATCGATATCGTAATAGCCGCCGGCCGCGGCCTTGAGAGGATTGCGGCTGCCCTGCTCGCGCTCGAGACGCGCGCGCATCTGGGCGAGTTCGGAACGGGAACGGCCGCCCTGACCCGACGCGGCGCCAGTCGATCTCCTGAAGTCTCGCCAAGGAAGGCAGTGGCGCGCTCGATGTTGCCGGCCACGGCGCGCGCCTTCATGTAAGTGATGCCTTCCCAGGCCTTCGGCGTGGTTGGCGAAGTAGTCCTTGTAGGCGCCTTCGGTCTGCACCAGAGCGCCGTCGCGGCCGTTGGGCTGAGGCGCGTGTCAATGGTGAAGACGACGCCGTCGCCGGTGTAGGCGCTGATCACGCTGATCATGCGTTCGGCGACCGCGGTCCAGAATCGCGTCTCGGAAGCGTCCGCATCGGGGATGACGAAGACGAGATCGGCGTCGGAGGCCAGGTCGAACTCATGCATGCCGAGACGGCCGAGCGCAATCACCATCATCTGGTCCGACGGTGCGTAATCGAGACTCGCAGGCGGAATGCCGGAGGCTCGGCGAGGCGGTATGCATATGCCGCGTTGATCACGGCCTCGGCGAGATCGGAGGTGCGCTGCAGGGTGCGGAAAACAGATACGCGATGGTAGACGCTGTCGCTCTGAATGCGCACCATCTGCTGGCGGAAGAAGCGGCGCAGGCCTTCGGCGATCGCGCGGGGCGTCGAAGCCGGTTCGGCCCTGGCGCTTGCTGCAGGCGCAGCCGCACTTCTGCGAGCAGCTCGGGATGGCGAACCAGCTGATCGGCAAAGTAGTGGCTGTGTTCGAAAAGATCGATGATGCAGCGCGCGACTTCGGCGTCGCGTTCCAGCAGCATCAGCCAGTCGGGAGTTGGCAACGGCCTTTTCGAGGAAGGACTCGAAGCTGTCCTCGTTGACGGAAATGACGCCGCGCGCCATGTCGCTTTCGGCGATGCGCTGCGCAAAAAGCGGGCGCGCGCTGATTCGAGGAAAGCGCCGCAGGTTCGCGGTGGGGAATTCGGAGCGGTGCGGGGCGGACCTCATCGATTGAGTCGGGGACGGGCTCGGCATCGGCATCGACATCGACGGCGGGCGGTGCGGCGGCCTCCGGAGATCGGCTGTTGCCTCCGTGAGCTGCGAGTGGATGACGCGGTCGTAGAGATCCTGCACGCTGGTGAAGTGGTGATCGAGTTCGCGCTCGAGCGTGCCGGCGCTGGGCAGGCCCGGAAACGCGGCATCTTGCGCGCAAGCAGATCGATGTCTTCCTTCGTGTCGGGAAGCGTGTGGGTCTGGCGATCTTCATCGAACTGAAGGCGGTGTTCCAGATGACGCAGAAACTGATAGGCCGATAGCAAGGCGCGCGTATTCGACCGGAGACAGAAGCTCCTTGTCGCGCAGACGCGAAAGAGCGAGCAGCGTGCCGCCGTGCCGGACCCAGGGTTCGCGCCCGCCGTGCAGACGCTGCAGACACTGCACGAGAAATTCGATGTCGCGGATGCCGCCTTTGGCCAGCTTGACATCGACGCGCCCGGCGGCGTGGTGTGGCGCTGCCGGTCGAGGCGCAGCTTTTCGTGCATACGGGCGCGCGTTTCGGAGACGGCTTCGATGGTGCGGAAGTCGGTGGTGGTGCGGTAGATCAGGGGCTCGACGAAATCCAGAAGCTCGCGGCCGGGGCCGGGATCGCCCGCGGCGACGCGCGCTTTGATCAGCATCTGCAGCTCCCAGTCGCGACCGCGCGATGCGTAATACTGTTTGGCGCCTTCGAGCGAGTGGCAGACTTCGCCGAAGCGGCCGTCGGGCCGGAGACGCAGATCGACGCGATAACACATACCCTCTTCGGTGTAGGTGGAGAGCAGATCGGTCATGCGGTTCGCGGCTGTGCGGAAAAATTCGCCGCAGCCGGCGGGGTCGCCTGGAGTAAACTGCGGGGACGCCCGCATAGACAAAGATCAGATCGATATCGGAGCTGTAGTTGAGTTCGCGTCCGCCCAGTTTTCCGAGCGCGATCACGGAGAATTCGGCGCCGGGATGTTCGCCCATTTCGGCGGCGAGTTCGCGGCGCACGGCGCGCCATGTGGCGTTCAGGATGGCGTCGGCGAGATTGGATAAATCTTCAGTGGTTTCCGAAACGTCGGCGAACTGCAGTGACGTCGCGCAGCACGATGCGCAGCAGCTGGCGGCGGCGGAAGAGCACGAGGTCGATGGGGCGCGGGATGGCGTCGGCGCGCGTGGTGGCGATGGAGTCTTCGAGCAGCTCTTCGTACTGCTCGGCGAGGAAGCCGCGATGGAGGTCGCGCGCGACGGCGATTTCGATCAGCCATTCGGGGAAGCGGATGATGGAGTCGCTGAGGAAGTGGCTCCAGGAAAAAACGGTCAGGGCGTAGCGAAGCGCGGCGGCGTCCTCGGTGATGACGGCCGCGGCGGTGGGAGCCTCAGCGATCAGCCGGTTGAGGAAGTGTACGGCATCGTCCGGATTCGGCAGCGAGGGCAGCAGCGCGGAAACGCGGCGAGCCGCAGCCGGGGAAAGTTTTCCGAGATAAATAAGTTCCGGGCGCGCACGAACGGGGTCGCGGAACTGGATCTCGTCGAGGAGATTCAGCACTATGCAACATTATAAAGGGAAATGATTTCGGGCGTGTGAAGGGGTGGGGATCGATTTCTGGTTAATCGCGCACAACGGACCTGACCACAGGCGCAGCCGGCTGGCTCACCTTATCCTGGATAAGGCCGGCCCATGCCTCTTCGCTCGTGGTCTGGCCTGTGCGCTTAGAACATCTGCTCGTCGGCGGATGGTCCGTAGGTACCCGGAAGCGGGATGTCGTTCAGACGCAGATAGACGCCAGGCTGGGCGCGATGGTGCGAAAGATGACTGAAGACCATGTCGCGGACGACGCGGCCGCCTACCCATGACGCGCCAGGGCTGCATCGCGCACGGGCGCTCAGTCGCTCGATCATTTGTGTTTCTGGCTGGCGACGATCGGGATTGACTTCGAAGTGCGGGAGCCGAAGAAGTTGCGGGATCGTGTGAAGGCGATGGAGGCGCGGTTCGCGCGGGCATCCGGGAAAGCCTGATCAAGGCACCGGCGGCGAGACCGCCAGCGGCACATGGCGGGCGAGGAATTCGAGCGTGAGCGCCCAGGCTTCCGCGGCGGCCTCGGCGTTGTAGCTGGGGCGGGCGTCGCAGAAGAAGCCGTGGTCGGCGAAAGAGAATTCGACGTTCACGTACGGCTTCTTCGTTTCGCGCATTGCGGTGTTGACGGCCTGCACCTGATCGGGACCGATGTGGTGATCGAGGCCGCCCCAGAAAAACATCATCGGGGACTGGAGACTGGTCAGGCGGTCTGTGAGGCCGGCGATTCCTCCGCCGTAGTAAGACACGCCGCAGCCGAGCGGGAGAGCGATCGCGGCGAGGCAGGCGCAGCGGCCTCCCATGCAGTAGCCGACAGCGGAGATCGTGAGGCTCTCTTTCGAACCCTGGCCGTTGTTTTTCAGCCAGTCGAATGTCGCGTGCATGTCGGCTTCGAGCTGGGGATCGCGCAGGGCCTGCATATGCGGCATACACGAGGGGAAGTCGCCGTAACCCGCTTCGAAACCCGGCGCGGTGCGATGAAAGAGTTCCGGCGCGATGGCGAGGTAACCTTCGCGCGCGAAGCGGTCGGTGACGTCGCGGATGTGCGGGTTCACACCGAAGGCTTCCTGAAAGACGATGAGTCCCGCTTTGGGTGCGCCGGAGGGATGCGAGACGTAGGCGCGCATCGCGGTGCGGTCGGAGACGGAGAGGGTGACGTATTCGGTTTTCGACATGGGAATCGTCAGGCGGCGGTGGTGGCGGCTTTGATCATCTGGACATCCAGCTCGATCTTCAAGATCCTCCCCGACCATGATGCCGCCAGCCTCGAGAACGGCGTTCCACGTGAGACCGAAATCGCTGCGCCTGATCTTCGTCGAGGCCGAGGCGCCGATGCGAATATTGCCATAGGGGTCCCTGGTTTCCGGCGTGGGTCCCTCGACTTTGAGAACCACTTCCTTCGTCACCCCGTGAATGGTGAGATTGCCGGTGACCTTCGCTTCGTCGGAACCGTCGGCTTCCACCTTCGTGCTTTTGAAAGTCATCGTCGGGTAATTCCCGGCGTCCAGAAAATCGGCGCTCTTCAGGTGCTCGTCGCGCCGCTCGTCGAACGTGGCGATCGAGTTCACGTCGATAGTGGCCTCGACGGTGGACGCGCCGATGTTTTCCGGGTCAATGACAACGGTGCCTTTGATTTTCCTGAATCCACCGCGCACGTTCGCGATCATCATGTGGCGGATGGAGAATTGTGCGCTGGCGTGCGCGGGATCGATTTCGTAGGTGGTTTTCATTCTGCCATTAGTGATACTACAAGTAATGCCAAGGATTCATTCAATCGTCGTTCCATTCTTCGTGGCGCTGGCATTTCTGACGGGATGTTCGGCGCAGAAGTCCGACGCGACAGCGCAGACGCAGACGCCGGCGGCGTCTGCGAAAACAGTGGACACGCTCCCCGGAATGCCCCCGGTCGAGGACCCGTCTGACATCTACGCCGCCGATCATGCGGGCAACCTCAGCCCCGTGGTGCGCGATTTCCCTCCGCGCGTGTACGTGCCGAACAGCATCAGCAACACGGTCGACATCATCGATCCGGCGACCTACAAAATCATCGGGCACTTTGATGTGGGGAAGCAGCCGCAGCACGTGGTGCCGTCGTGGGATCTGAAACGGCTCTGGGTGCTGAACGATATGGGCGACAGCCTGACCGCCATCGACCCGGTGACAGGCAAGAAGGGCGAGACCGTCCCGGTTGACGACCCGTACAACATGTATTATTCGCCCGACGGCAAATACGCGATCGTCGTGGCGGAGGCGCGGCAGCGGCTGGATTTCCGCGATCCACAGACGATGAAGCTGCACGATTCCTTGAAAGTGAACTGCAAGGGGATCGATCACATGGATTTCACGGCAGACGGCAAGTATCTGATCGCCAGCTGCGAATTCGCCGCGACGGTACTGAAGGTGGACGTGGCGAATCACAAGGTGGTGGGATCGATCGAGCTGGAGAAGGGCGGGATGCCGCAGGACGTGAAGACGTCGCCGGACGGGAAGGTTTTCTATGTGGCGGACATGGAGGCGAACGGCGTTTACCTGATCGAACCGGACAGCTTCAAGCGCATCGGTTTCATTCCGACGGGCAAGGGCACGCATGGACTGTACGTGAGCCGCGACTCGAAGGTGCTTTACATCTCGAATCGCGGGGAAGGCAGCATAACCGTGCTCGATCTGGCGACGCGCAAGCCGATTACGAAATGGGAGATTCCGCGCGGCGGCAGCCCGGACATGGGCGGCGTCTCGGCCGACGGGAAAGTGCTGTGGCTGTCCGGAAGATACAACGCGGAGGTGTATGCGTTCGACACCTCGGACGGACATCTGCTGGCGCGCATCAAAGTGGGCAAGGGACCGCACGGGCTGTGCGTCTATCCGCAGCCGGGCCGGTATTCGCTGGGGCATACCGGTGTTTTCCGGTAAGGGCGTGACAACTGCAGGAACGACGTTGGACTTTCGTCCGATGGACCCGCTGGAAAGCGTGTCCGCAGCCTGGAAAGGCTGCCCCACGAAGGCGACGGTGCATTTTGATGGATAGTAGTACAGTGATGATCTCGCGGCGAGGATTTCATGTGGCAGCCCTGTCGGGCTTAGCAGGTACGGTTCTGGCGCAGGTGGATACTCCGCGCAACCGGCTGCTGGCGCGCGTCAGCGAAGGTAGTCCGGCGCCGCCTTCAGCGGGGCTGCATCCGCTGGGATTTCGGACGGAGCGCGACGCACTGCTGTATGTGCCGGAAGCGTCGGCGAGGTTCGACAAAGCGCCGCTGGTGATTTCGCTGCATGGCGCGTCGCGAAGTTCGGATCGCGGCATCTCGCTGCTGCAGAGTTTGTCGGATGAACACGGATTTCTGCTGATGGCGCCTGCCACGGCGCGCGGGACGTGGGACATCATCAACGGACCGGGCGGTCCGGATGCGAAGTTCATCGACCGATGCCTGGCGCGCACCTTCGAGCGGCGGAAGATCGATGCCGGGCGCATCGCGATGGCGGGATTTTCGGATGGCGCTTCGGCATCGTTGTCGCTTGGATTGGCGAACGGCGATTTGTTCCGCGCGGTGCTGGGATTCTCGCCGGGGTTTGTGGTGGATCTGGAGCGGGTGGGCAAACCGCCGGTGTTTATTTCGCATGGCACGGTGGATCAGGTGCTGCCGATCGACGAATGCAGCCGGCGCATCGTGCCGCAGCTGAAGCAGGAAGGCTACCAGGTGACGTATCGCGAGTTCGAAGGCAAGCACGAGCTGCCGCCCGCGGTGGCGTCCGAAGCGATGCGATGGTTCATGGATCTGAAAGCGTAAGTCCGGCTCAGACTGCCGACGGGAGTTGGCTGGCCGGTCTGACGACGGCCGAGCGGCGCGTCTTCGCGGCATGCGTCGGCGGATGGGCGCTGGACGCCATGAACGTGCAGCTCTACAGCTTCGTAATTCCGGCGCTGATCGCGGTGTGGGGACTGACGCGCGGACAAGCGGGCGTGCTGGGGACGGCGGCGCTGCTGGTGTCGGCGGCCGGCGGATGGTTCGCGGGGTGGTTCGCCGACCGGTACGGGCGCGTGTTGACGCTGCAGATCGCGATTCTCACATTCGCCGTGTTCACGTTTCTGTCGGGGCTGGCGCAGAATTATGCCCAGCTGTTCGTGGCGCGCGCGCTGCTGGGGTTTGGATTCGGCGGCGAATGGGCGGCGGGCGCGGTGCTGCTGGGTGAAGTGATTCGCGCGCAGCATCGCGGCAAAGCGCTGGGATTCATGCAGGCGGGCTGGGCCGTGGGATGGGCTACGGCAGCGCTGCTCTATGCATTCTTCTTTTCGGTGATGCCGGCGCAGACAGCGTGGCGCGCGGTGTTCATGGTGGGGCTCGCGCCGGCGCTGTTCGTGTTCTATGTGCGGCGGTATGTGGAGGAGCCGGCCGTGTACAAGGAGTCGAAGGCGCAGATGGCCGCGCGTGGGGAGCGGGCGTCGGTGCTGGAGATTTTTCGGCCGCCGCTGCTGAAGGTCACGCTGATCGGTGGGATTCTCACGACGGGCGCGCAGGGCGGATACTTCGCGGTCACCACGTGGCTGCCGACGTTTCTGCGAACGGAGCGCAAACTGTCGGTACTCGATACGACCGGGTATCTGGCGGTGCTGATTGCGGGATCGTTTGCGGGCTATCTGTCGGGAGGATGGCTGGCGGACCGGATCGGACGGCGGCTGCAGTTTCTGGTATTCGCACTGGGAGCGGGCGCGGTGGTGATCACATACACGATGGTTCCATTCGGGAATTCGGCGATGCTCGTGCTGGGATTTCCGCTGGGATTTTTTGCGTCGGGAGTGTTCAGCGCCATGGGACCTTTCTTCACAGAGCATTTTCCGACGCGGGTGCGCGGGGTGGGCCAGGGATTTACGTACAACGTGGGACGCGCGACCGGGGCGTTGTTCCCGACGCTGGTGGGAGTGCTTTCGGCGCGGATGGCGCTGGGTGAGGCTATCGGTTTGTTCGCGGGGATCGCGTACGCAACCATGGCGATTGCCGCGTTTCTGCTGCCGGAGACGAAGGGGAAGGTGCTGGCGGCATGAAGACCGGCTTGGTGCTGCTGCTCGCAGCATCGCTGTTCGCCCAGAGCGATCCGGTGTTTCGCACCGGTGTGTCGCTGGTGCGCGTGGATGCGGAGGCGGTGGATGCGGGCGGACGCGTGGTGGAGGGCCTGACGAAGGACGATTTCCGCGTGCGCGACGAAGGCATGCCGCAGAGCCTGGTGAATTTCAGCTTTGCGGAAGACCCGCTCGATCTGATTCTGCTGTTCGATACATCGGGCGGGATGCACGGCAAGCTTTTGGGCATTGTGCGCACGACTCAGCTGGGGTTCAACGAACTGCACAGAGGCGACCGGGTGTCGGTGCGGGCGTTCAGCAATTACAGCACGGAATTTTTGCCCTTCAGCGACGATCTGACGGCGGTGAATCTGGCGATCCTGACGCAGGTGATCCCGCTGAAGTTTTCCGGTGCGTCGCGATTCGAAGCGGCGGCGGATGAAGCGGCGATGCGTTTCCGCCAGGAGGTGAAGACGCGGCGCAAGCGCGCGGTGCTGGTGATTACCGACAAAGCCGGTGCGCGCGAGGCGAATGAAGCCGCGACTGTACGGGACTTCTGGAATTCGGATGCGATTCTGAGCGAGCTGATTCTGGGGCAGGGCGGAGTGAATCAGATCGTGGATAAGACCGGCGGGATCACCATCGCGGCGACGAACGATCTGGGTGCGGCGTTCCGTGATTCGGTGCGTTATCTGAGGAGCGGATACACGATGTATTACCAGATGCCCGCGGTGACTGCGGGGACCGAGCGGCATCTGGAGGTGGGTTTGAGCGAGAATGCGGCGCGCAGGTTTCCTAATGTGAAGATTCATGCGCGATCCGGGTATATCGTGCCTTAGTAGGCGTCGGCCAATGGCGGCAAGCCGTCGCTTCCTGCCATGGCTAAACTTCCTCTCGAAACGCTCGCGCCTGGGAACTGGCGGCTCGAAGTAACCGCATCCGACGCTGCGGGAAAAGTTGTCACGCGGACCGTCGATTTTCTGGTTCAGTAGTGATCCCGACGAAGCGCGAGGCGCCGGCAGCGGCCCGGCGCGGATCGGCTGGAAAGCCGATCCGCAGGCCGGAAGGCCTGCCCCACAAAATTCTTACATCCCGGCAGCGAACTTATCGGGAGTTGGCGCGTATCACTTATCGAAGGCAAAAACGCTTTCAAAGCCAAACAAAAAAAAGGAAGGTCACTACAATGATTCAACGTACTATTCGTGCGTCCGTACTCCTGTCTGGTGCGGCACTGATTCTCGCGTCCGCCGCGTTGCAGGCTTCCACCGTGAAGTCGGAGAAGTTTGAAATTCCGTTCAGCTTCAAGGTGCAGAGACATACTCTGCCGGCCGGACAATATCAGGTTCAACAGGCCACGGATTCGGCCTTCGCGGTTCTGGTGAATGCGAAGACCGGCGAGCGCGTCGAGGTTCTGCGCCCCGCATCCGTCAGAGAGCCCGGCAGGGCGCGGCTCGTGTTCGAGCGGGACGGGAACCTCCAGGTGCTCAAACAGATTTCCTGATCCACCTGCATCATAAGGCGAGGATGAATAACGACGATCCACTCGACAAAAAATGTTGATTTTTCGAAGGGCGTGCGAGGCAAGTTCGACTGGCCGGGCATGAAGCGGTGAGCGCCGCAACGCGCAACCGTGATTTGCGGGAATCGTGGCCGGAAGGCCTGCCCCACAAAACTAACGCTTCTTTTTTTCGACGTGCTGATCGGTCCAGGCGAGGATCAGGTCGGCCAGCTGCAGGTTGTTCTTGTCCTGCATCAGCATGTGGCTGTTCCCTTTGATGCCCATCTTCGGCAGCGACATCATCTGCGCGTCGCCGCCCGCTTTGTTCACCGCATCGACAAACTTCTGGCAGGTGGCGAAGTTTTGCGGCCAGATGTTGCCGAAGGGGCCGGTTACGTCGCCGAGATGATCGCCGAACATCACGAGGATAGGGATCTTCGCCATGATCGCGAGCTGCGCCAGCGGCATGTCGGCGCGGCAGGACTGCTCAATCGAAACCAGGCCGCGCACGCCCGTGGGATCGAGCAGCGCGGCTTCTTCCGGAAAGAAGCCGGATTCGGAATGGCCCAACAGGATCGCGCCTTTCAACTGCACGGCCAGCGCGGCCATGTCCTTCCATGTCGGGTTGGGGTTGGGGAGGATGCTGTTGAAGTCGGGAATCATCTGCTTGTAGAGTTCGTCGGCGGCCTGCACCGGGAATTGTTCGTCGGGGAACGGTTTGCCGAACTCGGGGCCGAAGCGGAAGACGGTCCATGCCACCTGATGGCCGGCTATCAGAACGTTGGGCAGCTTGCTGGCGGGAGCGGCGCCGGATTTCACTTCATTGATGATGGTGGCGTCGAAACCGGAGCGGGCGCGCGAAACCTGGTCGGCGAGATAGACCGAGCGGCCCTTGCGCAGGAAGTATTCGTTCCAGCCCATGCGGCCGTCGGGCGTGGTCTCCCAGGTCTTGCCGCTGAGGCAGCAGCCGTGCACCATGACGACAGGCACGTGACGCGCGGCATTGACGGGTTTCTGATACTGCACATACATCTGGTTGACGGTGACGTCGGTCGGCGCTGCGCCCGGCGAGTTGGGAGGCGTATTCGGCGGCGGCATGATGTGTCTGGTTTCGCCGCCGACAAAGAAACTGCCCTGCTCGGCGATGACGAGCGGCTTGTTGTCCGCTGCGATTAGTGTGGAACAGACGAGGGTGAGTGCAAGAAACGTTCGCATGTTACCTCAGTTTGTCGGCGAGTTTCGCCAAAGCCGCATTCGCGCACGCTGCATCTTTATCGCCGCCAGGCGCGCCGCTGACTGCAACGGCGCCGATGGTGGCATCGCCGACTTTGATCGGCACGCCGCCCTGCGCGTTGATGGTGCCAGGAATGGTGGCAGGCGGAGCGGCCTGGCCGGCGGGAAGCGGCCGCGCGGGTCCGGAGGGGCGGTTGTAGAGCATGGTCGCCGTGGCCTTCATCTTCGCGACCTCGGTGGTGGCCGGGCTGGCGCCGTCGTCGCGCAGCATGGCTTTCGGGGCGTTCATGGCATCGACGACAAGGACCGTGACCTTGTAGCCGTCTGCGCGGCACTTCGTCATCGCTTCCTGGGCAATCTGCTGCGCAACGTCCATAGTGAGAACTTTCGACGGCGGTAGCTGCGCAAAAGCACTGGTCGAGTACGCTGCGGCGGCGAGGAGGGCGAATCGTGTCAGTTTCATGTCGGACGGGTCCTTTCCGGAGTCCTTTAGATGTTGGTATTGTATTCCAGACAGGAGATATCGAATGAATCGTCGGAAGGCAATCCGGGCAGTGATGACGGGCGCGGCTGCGGCAGCCACGGTGGGTATCGCGAGCGCCGCGGACAAAGAGATTGAGATTTTCACCGAGCACTGGAAGAAATCGAAAGATCTGACGCTGAAAGTGGCCGAGGCTATGCCCGTGGATTACTACGACTACAAGCCGTACGCGGATTCGCGGTCGTTTGGCGGTGAGATGCAGCATCTGGCGCAGGCGGAGGGATTCTATCTGGGACGCCTGGGCAAGGGACGCGCGCCCGCCGCGCCGCGCAACGACACGACGAAGCCGGCGACGATCAAGTATCTGACCGAGAATTACGACTGGGCGATCGGGGTGGTGGGGCAACTCACGGCGGCGGACCTCACGAAGACGATGGGCGGCGGACCCGGACCGGAGGCGGCCGGGCTCGAACTCCTCTATCAGGCGATGATTCACACGGCGCATACGCGCGGCTACGCGGAGATGTTCCTCCGCAACAAGGGCATCGTGCCGCCGACGTACGACGTGTAAAACATTTAGCCACGGATAAAAACCGGATAACCACTGAATAAGAACTTTGGGAGGCTGTATGCGGCTGATGGCGATTTTCGGTCTCGTTTGCGGACTCGCATTCGCCGGCGAGGGCGAAAAGCTGCTGCGCGTGGATCATTACGTTCGGGTGACCTCGACGGTGCCGGCGATCACGGGACAGATCACGCAGATATATGTGCGCGAAGTGGTGATGCCGGGCGTGGCGCTGCGCGATGCGGGAGCGGCGGACCGCGTGGTGCTTTTCGTGCATGGCGCGGGAACACCGGCCGAGGTCGCATTCGATGTGCCGTACGAGGACTACAGCTGGATGGCGTATCTGGCGCGCGCGGGCTACGACGTGTTTTCGATGGACATGACCGGCTATGGTCGGTCGACGCGTCCGACGGCGATGAACGATTCCTGCAATCTGTCGAATGAACAGCAGAAACTGTTTGTTGCGACGCCATGTCCGGCGAGTTACGGGAAACGGATGACGACCATCGCTTCGGACTGGAACGACATCGGCGCGGTGGTGGACCATCTGCGCGCGCTGCGGCATGTGGATCAGGTATCCATGGTGGCGTGGTCGCTGGGCGGGCCGCGCGCGGGCGGTTATGCGGCGCAGCATCCGGAAAAAGTGCGGAAGCTGGTGCTGCTCGCGCCCGCGTACAATCGCGGGTCCGCGGCGACGGCGCCGGCAGAAGTTCCGGCGAAAGGCGCGGCGTTCACCACGCAGTCGCATCAGGAATTCACGGCGAACTGGGACCGGCAGGTGGGGTGTCCGAATCAGTATGAGCCCGCGGCGAGCGATGCGGTGTGGAATTCGATGCTGGAATCGGATCCGGTGGGCGCTACGTGGGGCACGGGCGTGCGGCGCGCTCCGGCAGTGACAACGTGGGGATGGAACAGCGCGGCAGTAACGAAGATGAAAACGCCCACGCTGATGGTGAGCGGCGCGCACGACAGGCAGGTGCCGCAGGACCGCGTGCGAAACCTCTACGCGGACCTGGGGTCGAGTCAGAAGGTGTTCGTCGACCTTGCGTGCTCGTCGCACAACGCGATGTGGGAGAAGAATCACCTGCTGCTGTTCCGGGCGTCGCTGGAGTGGCTGATGAAGAGCACGGTCAACGGGTCGGAGCAGGGGATGCTGAAAATCGGCTACTAAGTTCGTAAGAAATTCCTGGCTCCGCCGACTACCTTGAATGTGGTGGAAGCGCGGCCGGAACAGGACAGCCGGTACCTCGCCGCGGCGGAGGAATTCGGCGCGGCGCTCGATCGTCTGGCGCGCGCCTACGAGATCGATGCCGAAAAGCGGCGCGATCTGCTGCAGGAAATTCACTTTCAGCTCTGGCGCAGTTTCGGGAAATTCGACGAACGGTGCTCACTGCGCACGTGGGTTTATCGCGTGGCGCATCATGTGGCGGCGTCGCATGTGATTCGGGAGCGCCGCAGGTTCGCTGCGCTGGTGAGTCTGGAAGAACTGGAAAATCTGCCGGATAAAGAGCGGGCCGCGGATACGCAACTGAATCTGGAACGGCTATCAAAGCTGATTCAGCAGTTAAAGCCGCTCGACCGGCAGGTGATTGTGTCGTACCTCGAAGATCTGGACGCCGCTTCCATCGCGGAAATCACCGGGCTCGCGCCAGCCAACGTGGCGGTGCGGATTCATCGCATCAAGAACGTGCTGGCGCGGCGGTTTCACGAAGGAGAGAGCGATGGAAAATAATCCTGCCGCGAAAGATCCGAAAAGTATCTGGCAGAAACAGCCAACTGAGACATCGCAAATGAGCATTCTTCTGATTCACAGAATGGCGCGGAAGAGCCGCCAGAAGACACGCCAGGAACTGATCGTTGGCGCCTGGGTACATCTGGTGTGCGCGATCTTTGCGATCGGCGGAATTTTCATCGGGATCGACGCGGCGCAGCGGGCGGCATTTGCGGCGGCCCTCGTCTGGTGCATGGCGGGCGCGTGGGTCTGTCAGCGGGGTATGTGGGCTGAACCGCCGGCCGGGGATGCTGGCCTCGAATCCGGCGCCGCGTTTCTGCGTCGGGAACTGCAGCGGCGGCGTGATCTTTTCGGACGCTCGTTCGTCTGGAGATTCTGTCCGGTCCTCTTCACGCTCGCGGCGGCATTCGTTCCCTTGTTGCTGTACACGGCGTTCCCGATCCCGAAAGCGCTGCTTTACATGATTCCGTCTTACACGGTGCTGGCGGCGGTGTGCTTCATTGCCGTCGTGGTTGAGAGAAACCGAAAGAAGCGTGACTTGCAGAGAGAACTTGACGAACTGGATGCGATAGAAAGGCAGAACCGATGAAACAGCTGTGGATGACGATCGGGCTGTTTCTGCTGGCAGCCACGGCGTTTCCCGCGCAGGACATCGGCGGCAACTGGCAGGGCGCGCTCAAAGCGGCAGGAGCTGCGCACCATCCTGCGCATCGCGGAGAACGGCAAGGGCGGGTGGAAAGCTACGCTGTACTCGGTCGGCCAAAGCCCGGACTGGGGCGCGGGAGTAGCCACGTCCTCGTTCACGCTTCAGGGATCGAGCGTGAAATTCGCGATCGACCAGATCCGCGGTTCGTATGAAGGCAAACTGAGCGCGGATGGGACGACGATCGCCGGCACATGGACGCAGGGCTTGTCATTGCCGCTGGAACTGCGGCGCGCCACGCCTGAGACCGCTTATCGCGATCCCGCGGCGCACCGCGTTCACTTCGTGACAGTCGAGAAGAACGTCAAGCTGGAAGTGCTCGTGGAGCATTCAATCGCCGGTGAAGAGCTGAGTTCGATCGGCACGCGGCATCCGGAAAAGGTGGCGGGACTGATCTATCTCGATGCCGGATATTTCTACGCGTATTACGATCCGGCGGTGCAGACACCGGTGCCGGAGACGCCGCCAGCACCTGCCGACGGGGCTTTCGCGCCAGCGGCGATCATGGCCGGAACCGAGAAGTACCGCGACATCCGCGGGCCGATTCTGGCAATCTTTGCATCGCCGCACGATCCGGGGCCGGGGGTGGCGCAGGAGGCGATCGCCGAAAGGCAGGCAGCGGCGTTCGAAAAGGGATTGCCCAACGCGAAAGTGGTGCGGATTCCGAATGCGAATCATTACGTGTTCCTGTCGAACGAAGCAGACGTGCTGCGCGAGATGAACGCGTTTATTGCGGGATTGGGGAAGTAAGGTCAGGCGGGCTGCGAAATCCGGCCGTATTCTGCTTCCGATTCGGCGGGCACCAGAACCCAGAGCGTGTAAATTCCGATTGTGGTGCCGAAGGGGACGTTGATCAGGCTGAGCAAGCCAAGCACCATGGCCAGCGTGCGGGCCCACGGCAGGCGATGCAGCAGACCCCATCCGGCGACGAATCCGACAGCCGCGGCACCGATGAACACATAGGCGATCATGCGCACGATCGGAAAGACGAAGGCGGGAACATCCTGCGGCAGGTATCCTTCAATCGATCCGAAGATCGAAAGCAGCACCGCGCCCGGCAGCAGCCGCATGGCGGAAAGAGCAAACCATAGGAACGCCAGCAGCCGCAGGTTTCTGGAAAGGCGGCTCTGCGGGGACACAGCGGACGCGGACATCGTGGGCGCATTTCCGGCCGGCTTGCCGCACGCTGGACAGAAACGCTGCCCGGCCCCGATCGTGGTGCCGCACTGGACGCAGAACATGGCTTGTCTCCATCGCGCACAACGGACCCTTCGGCCTGTGCGCCCTTTCTACTTCTTCGGAGGCTCGGCGGCCGCGCCGCCGACATCGAGCAGCTCGACTTCGAAAACCAGAGTCGCGCCGCCGGGGATGCCGGGCCGGCCCTGATCGCCGTACGCGATATCCGCGGGGCACACGAGCGAAGACTTGCCGCCGACGCGCATTTTCTGCACGCCTTCGGTCCAGCACTTGATGACCTGGTTGAGCGGAAATTCGGCAGGCATGTTGCGCTTGTAGGAGCTGTCGAATTCCGTGCCGTCGGTGAGCGTGCCGCGATAGTTCACCTTGACGGTATCGGTGGCTTTGGGGGAGGCGCCGGTGCCGGGTTTGAGTTCCTTGTAGATCATGCCGGAGTCGCTCTTGACCGCGCCGGGTTCCGCCGCGGCTTTCGTCAGATACTCGGCCGAGGCGGCTTTGGTGCGGGCAGTCACGCGGGAAACGCGCGCTGAAGCAAGAGTGTTAATCTTCGGTCCGTAGACGTTGATATCGACGGCGGGCTTGCCCTTTGCGGCGTCGTTGATGGCTTTCGCCACGATTTCCACTTCCGCGGGCGAAAGATCGAGCTGGGTCAGATTGCGATAGACCGAAAGTCCAACGGCGTAGATGATTTTGTCGTCTTCCGTCATCTGGCCGGGAGCCGCCGGAGGTTTGGGAGCGGGTGCCTGGGCAAGAAGAGCTGCAGGCAGAAGAATTGCTAAAATAGCGCGCATTTTTACAGGCTATCATTTACTTGACGCGCACAACGCCCGCCCGAGTGGCGGGCTGTGCGCTTCTATTCTTCCCCACACGGCGATGATATGATCGCGCGCAGTATGCAGAAACGGCTTCTGTGCGCTTTTGCGCTTTGTGCCGCGCCGCTCCTGGTCGCACAACTGCCCGCGCCGAACGCGGCGGGCGTCTCGGCGGGGCACGACATCTTCAGCTTTCACGACATCGATGCGGCGAACAGGTTCTGGAACGCGCTGGGCGGCGAACCGGCGGAACTCGGCCCGCTGAAGATGACGAAATTTCCGGGCGTGCTTTTCCTGATGCGCAAGGGGGACCCGAAGGGCGGGACGGAGGGATCGACGGTTGAGTACATCGGGTTCAGAGTGAAAGACCTGAGGTTGACCGTGGATCGATTGAAGGAAGCCGGCTTCACGAAGATGGCCGCGGCATCAGGTAATCAGGCCTTCGTGTACGCGCCCGACGATGTAAAGGTGCGTTTGACGGAGGACAGGACGCTTGCAGCTCCGGTGGCCGCCGACACGATCCACATGGCGGTTCCGGACCCGGATGCGGCGAAAGCGTGGTACGCGAAGTGGTTCGGCGGGCCGGATATTCCGGGCGCGCGCATTGAGTTTGCGAAGGCGAACGGCGCGGTGGCGGGAACGAAGGGACGTGCATTCGACCGCATCGGGCTCGAAGTGAAGAACGTGGAACAGAAGTGCAAAGACCTGGAAGCGGCCGGGATCAAACTCGACACGGGGTATCGGAAGGCGACGTCGATGAATCTGGCGGTGTGCGTGCTGACCGATCCGTGGGGCACTTACATCGAGATCAGCGAAGGGCTGGCGGCGGTTAGATGAGAAGGCTGGGTCTGCTGTTGATCGCGGCCGCTCCGGCGTTCGCTCAGCCGGCGCCGCGCGTTAATGCGCAATCGCTCTTCGAAGAGAACTGCGCGATGTGCCATGCCGACCGCGCCCCGCTGAAGCAGCTGACGGCGGATGCGATCTACAAATCGATAAGCACGGGCACGATGCGCACGCAGTCGGCGGCTTTGAATGAAGGCGCAAAGCGATCGATTGCGGAATTTCTGTCCGGCGGCAAACTCAACATCGCCGCATTCGCCGATGCGAAGCAGATGCCAAACCGCTGCGCGGGCAATGCGCGACTCGCTGACAATGGCCCGTCGTGGAAAGGATGGGGCGCCGACGCAACAAACACGAGATTCAGTGCGGGAATCAAGGCAGCCGATGTGCCGAAACTCAAGCTGAAATGGGCATTCGGGTTCCCCGGAGTGAATGCGGTTTGGGGGCAGCCATCCGTGGTCGGAGGACGCGTTTTTCTCGGAGTCGATACCGGCTTCGTGTATTCGCTCGATGCGGCCACCGGATGCGTGCACTGGTCGTATCAGGCCGAGGCCGGCGTGCGCACGGCAATCACGGTCTCGCGGCTCGGCGGCAATCGCTTTGGGGCGTACTTCGGCGACATGAAGGCGAGCGTTTATGCGGTCGATGCGGACACGGGCGAATTGATCTGGAAAATCAAAGTCGAAGATCATCCGACAGCCCGCATTACGGGCGCGCCGGCGCTGTTCGAGGGCAAACTCTATGTGCCGGTTGCCTCATCCGAAGAGGGTGCGGGCGGGAATCCGCGCTATCCCTGCTGTACATTCCGCGGCAGTGTGGTCGCGCTCGATGCGTCGACGGGGAAACAGATATGGAAGACGTACGTGATTGCCGAAGCGCCGCAGCCGCTGGCGAAGACCGCGACCGGTGTACAGCGCTGGGGTCCGGCAGGTGGCGGCGTGTGGAGCGCACCGACGATCGATGCGAAGCGCCACGTGCTTTACGCCACGACGGGCGACGCTTACACCGAGCCCGCCGCCAAAACGACCGACTCGATCGTGGCGATGAATCTCGATACGGGCAAGATCGAGTGGACAGCACAGGGCACCGAAAACGATGTCTGGCTGGCGGGATGCAATGCGAAGAATCCAACAGGCAACTGCCCACAGAATCTCGGGCCGGATCAGGATTTTTCGGCGTCGACGATTCTGAAGACGCTGCCGAATGGCAAGCGCATCCTCGTAGCCGGACAGAAGAGCGGCAATGTGTGGGGGCTGGATCCGGACGACAACGGGAAAGTGGTGTGGAAGACCGCGCTGACGAGCAACACGACCGAGTTCGGCGGCAAAATCATCTGGGGCGGCGCGGCGGACGATCAGGCGGCGTATTTCGGACTGGGCCCCGGCGGCATCGCGGCGGTCGCGCTGCGGGACGGGGAACGAAAGTGGTTCACCGCGCTCGAACCTGTGCCGGCGATGGCAAAGCATCCGGGGCAGGATGGTCCGCTGACGGCAATTCCGGGCGTGGTGTTTTCCGGCGGCTGGGACGGGGTGATGCGCGCGCTTTCGGCTAGCGACGGCCATGTTATTTGGGAATACAACACGGTACACGACTACGAAACCGTTAACGGCGTGCCGGGCAAGGGCGGATCGATGGGCGCGGCGGGGCCGGTGGTGGCGGGCGGGACGCTTTTTGCGAACTCCGGTTACGTCGGCGTCAAGAACGGCGTGGCCGGGAACGTGCTACTGGCGTTTTCGGTCCAGCCGTAAAGCCTCACTTAACGGAAGAAAAGAAGCCGGTGTAGCGGCGGACGGCGGGATCGTCGGCCGGGTTATACGGCTCGCCGTGCAGCAGGTCGGGCGGCGCCGCGCGAAAGCCGCTGTGCTCGACAGTCAGAGTGCGCCGGTCCGGTGAAATCGTGAGCGCGTCCACGATGGTGATCGCGCCGGCCGGCGTTGTGACCTTGCCGGAAGGATCGGCCTGTTCCGCAAACGACGTGCGTTCGGTGAGGAGCCTCTCGCGTTCCCAATGCGCTTTCGTGCGAATTTTCCGGACGAAGTTCGGAAGATCGCCGAGACTGCGATCGATGTAGACATTTTCCGTGCTGTCCAGTCGGAAAACGAAGGTCTGTCCGCCGGCGTCAAGAACCAGTTCTGACAAGGTCTGGCGGATCGTGGCGACCAGACGCAAGCCCGCGAATCCGCATCTCACGGTGCTTGATTCTATCTGAGAAATTAATACCGTGGCCGCCACTCTCCCAAAGAGGGGATGACCATTCGACTCGCCGCCATATTCCTGGTTGGCATCGCCGTCCTGGCGCAGGAACCGGCCAGGGACCCCGCGTATGAGCCGCTAACCAAGGCCTTCGACGCGCTGCGCGGGCACGATTATGACACCGCCATTTCATATTTCGAGAAGGCGGCCGCGGTTGCGCCGAATCGCGCCGATATCCGCAAGAACCTCGGCTACACGTTACTGAAGACAGGCGACAGCGAAGCCGCGCGGGAACAGTTCGGCGAGGCGATGCGAATCGAGCCCGGCGATCTTCATCTGGCGCTCGAGTACGCCTTCCTTTGTTACGAAGCCCACGAGAACGCACCTGCGCGCAAGGCCGAGGCGCGGCGCATCTTCGCGCGGGTGAGGAATTCGGCCGATCCGGTTTCCCGCGCGACGGCCGCGCAGGCGTTTGAGAATATCGACGCTCCGCTGGTCGCCGGCATTGCGCGATGGCAGCAGGTGCTAGCCACGTCGCCCGCGACATTCAGCGCTCTGCACGAACTGGCGGAACTCGCCGAACAGCGCGATGAGCTCGATCTCGCGGCTGCGAATTACAAAGCCGCATTTCAGCTGCTGACAACGCGCAAGTCGGTGCTGCTCGAGCTGGCACGCGTCGAAAAAGCCCGCGGCAATTCCGAAGGCGCGATGGCAGCATTGCTGGCCGCATCGCGTGGCGGTGAGACACGGGCCGCCGAACTGGCGCGCGAACAACTCCCCGATCGGTATCCCTACGTCTATGAATTCCGCAAAGCACTGGAGCTCGATCCGGGGAACGATGCGCTCGATCGCGAACTCGCGTATCTGCTGCTGGAAATGTCGGGCCACGGTCAGAATCCCGCACCGACAAAGGACAGGGCCGTTTTGAATGAGTCAATTCAGGAATTCAAACGCATCGTCGCTGTATCGCCCACCGACTATGTGGCCGCGGCACAGCTGGGCTTCCTCTACCTGGCATCCGATCAGAGCGGTCTCGCAATGCCGATTCTCAAAGAGGTGCTGGCACACGGCGACCCGACGACCGCCAACCACGTGCGCATGGCGCTGAAAATGCCGCTGGTCATGCAGGACCATCGGGCGGAGGATTCGGCGCTCGGTCCGCTGATTCTCGGCGAGCGCAGCTATAAGGCCGGTTTCATGAAAGACGCGCGGCGCTATTACCTCGCAGCGTGGGAACAGAATCCGGACCCGTCCATAGCGCTGAAGCTCGGTTTCACGGAAAATATGCTGCATGACGATCCGAGCGCCATCCGCTGGTTCGACATCGCGCGCCACAGCGACGATCCGGATGTCTCTTCGCAGGCCAGACGGGCTTACGAAAATCTGCGGCCGGGCGTCGAGCTTTTCCGCACGACGCTGTGGGTTTATCCGCTTTTTTCGTCGCGATGGCATGATGTTTTCGGGTATGGCCAGCTCAAGACCGAGCTGCGCCTGAAGAAGTTCCCGCTGCATCCTTACGCTTCGCTCCGGTTTGTCGGAGATGAACGGCGCACGACCGGCGGCGTGTCGCCGCAGAATCTTTCCGAGAGCGCGTTCATTACGGGCCTCGGTGTCGCAACGGACACCTGGCACGGCGCGCTCGGCTGGGCTGAAGCGGGAATTACCAACGGCTATCTGACCGGAGATCACATGCCGGACTATCGCGGGGGCGTTTCGTTTTCGCGGACTATCGGAGCGTCGCTGGCCGCCGAGCACCGCGGATGGTTCCTCGAAACGACTGGCGACAGCGTATTCGTCAGCCGCTTCGACAACGACGTGCTCAACTACGCGCAGTTCAAAGCCGGCATGACAACGACGGCGGGGGAGTGGAAGGTGCAGTATTTCTGGAGCGGCAACGTTACGGTCGACGCCAAGCGGCAATACTGGGCGAACTACATCGAAACGGGGCCTGGCATCCGCTTTCATCCGCCGCACACACCGAAAGCGTTTTCCGTGACTGTGGCCGGAGACCGCGGCGCGTATATGGTCAACACAAGCAATCCGCGGGGCCCGAACTACTTCGATTTCCGCGCCGGTATCTGGTATGCATTCACGAAATAGCACGCATCGTGGTACAGGCTTCAGCCGGTGTGCTCTTGTCGCTCTGCTGGCGGTCAGTCCGCTTTGTTCGGCCGGCACGTTTGCCGTTCTCGGACAGCCATCGGGCGCGTGGCCGGCGATCCTCTCGTCTGTGGGGCACCTCGCGGGAGCGCCTGCGTCGGCTGACATCCTGGTCGCGCCGCCGAACACGCCGGCGTCTGCCGGCTGGAAAGCGAAGGTCGAAGGCGGCACTGCGATGATTCTCGAAGGTTCTTCGCCGCTGGCGACGAGCTTCGGCTTTCGGGCTCAGCCGGAGACGGTGTCGGTGGTGCATCTAGTTGACGTGCACAATCCGTCGCTGCCTGTGATCTGGGAAAAGCCGATGGAGCTGCAGCGCTATGAAATTCCGGCTGCCGCGCGTGTCTTCGCGAAAGACCGGTGGACGTCGGCGCCGCTGATCGCGGGTATGCACGTCGGATCGGGCGCCGTTCTGTGGGTCGCGGCAAGTCCGGGTCCGAACGGCTATGAGCGCTTTCCGTGGCTCCTGCAGGCGCTTTCAGACCTTGGGGTGGCGCCCGCGTTCCGCAGTTCACATCTCTGGGCCTTTTTCGATTACTCGTACCGCACGCGCGCCGACCCCGACTATCTCGCCGAGCGCTGGCGCAGAGCGGGGATTGCCGCGTTGCACGTGGCGTCATGGCATTTCTACGATGCCGATCCGGAGCGCGATGAATATCTGAAACGCCTCATCGAAGCGTGTCATCGCCACGCCGTACTGGTCTACGCGTGGATCGAACTACCGCACGTCAGCGAAAAATTCTGGAACGACCATCCGCAGTGGCGCGAACGAACGGGAGCACTGCAGGACGCGCAGCTCGACTGGCGCAAACTGATCAATCTGCAGAACCGCGATGCAGTCGCGGCCGTCCGCGCCGGGCTGAAACAGATGATCGGGCGTTTCGACTGGGACGGCGTCAATCTGGCCGAACTCTATTTCGAATCGCTCGAAGGCGCCGGGAACCCGGCACGCTTCACACCGATGAACGACGACGTGCGGGCGGAATTCCGCGCTCAGTCCGGCTGGGACCCGATTGAAATATGGGGCGCGCACAAAGATGCGGCATCGCTGCGCCGGTTTCTGGATTTTCGCGCGGGTCTGGCGCGCCGCATGCAGGAAGACTGGCTGGCCACGGTGGAATCGTTTCGACAGTTCCGGCCCGATCTCGACATCGTCCTCACGCATGTCGACGATCGCTTCGACACAGGCATGAAGGACGCGATCGGCGCGGATGCCGCGCGCGTGCTGCCGCTGCTGGATCACCATTCGTTTTCGTTCCTGATAGAGGACCCGGCGACGGTTTGGAATCTCGGACCACAACGCTATCCGGAGATTGCGAAACGGTACCGGCCGCTCACGCCGCACACGGAGAAACTGGCGATCGACATCAACATCGTCGATCGGTATCAGGATGTTTACCCCACAAAACAGCAGACGGGGACCGAGCTGTTTGAGCTGGTTCACACAGCGTCAGCCGCGTTTCCGCACGTTGCGCTGTATTTCGAAAACAGCATTCTGAAGCCTGATCTCGGACTGCTTGCGGCGTCGTCGGCTGTGGTCACGCGTTTCACGAAAGACCGGCATCGCATCTCGATCGAATCGCCCATGGACGTCGAGGTGAACTGGCCGGACGAAGGCGCTCTGGTCGACGGCAAACCGTGGCCTGTGCAGTCGGTGACGGGCCTACGCATCCCGGCGGGCGCCCACACGATTGAGCCCGCGGCAAAGCGCGACCACATTTCCGTGGTGGATCTCAATGCGAGGCTGCGGTCGGCGGCAGAGTCGGGGAGCCGGGTAACATTCGAGTATTCAAGCGACAGCCGCGCCATCGCGCGATTCAGCCGAAAGCCGGCGCGCATGGAGATCGACGGTGCGCCGTGGCCGGCTGAAGCTACGGTTCTGCTGCCGCGCGGCGATCACCGCGTGACGGTGGAATAGAGGGGGATCACAGGCTTAGTTAAGCTAAGCTAAGCCTGTGCCACACTTGAAGCTTCTGCATGCGGCAGCTGCTGCACAGCTGTTATTTCAACGCGCACAACGGACTTGACCACAGGCGCAGCCGCGTGCTCACCTTATCCTGGAAAAGACTGACCGTAGCGCTTCGTCAGTGGTCTGGCCTGCGCGCTAATTGGCTCTTGTGGCTGCTGCTGACCGCCTGTATTGTGCGGATGTGGCTGATGGTTCTCCCCAGCAGCTTCTGGACGGATGAGACCGCGACGGTATTTGTCGTCAGGCTTGCAGGCGACGCATCGCTCGACGCGGTTCCGCAGGTTCCGGCTTCGATTTACTATGCCCTGCCCCGCGCCGCCGAACGCCTGCTGGGCTTTTCGGAGATCAGCTATCGCATTCCCTCGCTGCTTCTGATGGGAATCGCGTTCTTCCTCATCGGACGGCTGGCTGAGCGCCTCATCGGACGAGGCGCCGGCTGGTTCGCGGTCTTTGTCTGTTTTGCTCTGACCGACCTCAACTACTATGCAGTCGATGCGAGACCCTATGCGCTCGGCATCTGCGTTGCGGCTGCCGCCACGTTCTTTCTGGTGAAGTGGCTCGACACCGCGGGTTGGACGCAGGGTTTTCTGTTTCTTCTTTTTGCCGCCCTGCTTTGGCGGGTTCAGCTGGTGTTCTGGGCGTTCTACCCGGTCTTTCCGATCTATACGCTGCTTCGGCTGCTGCGGGGCTCAACCAGGGTCGGCTGGCTTCGCGCCGTCGCGATCTACGTCGTGCTTGGAGCGGCCCTGGTGCCGACAGCGTTTCAGGCGCTGGGTCTGCTGAAGACCGCGGAGGCGCACGTGATCTTTCTGGTCCCGGGGGTCCGCACGTTTATCAGCTACGTCAACGTCTATCCGACTGCCTGCAGCTTTGTGTTTATTCTCGTGGCGGCGCTTTTGCTGAAGGCGCCGCGCAACCGGTCGATGCCGATCGAGTCGTGGACGCTGATTGCCCTCTGGTGGCTCGCGATGCCGTTTTGTCTGTGGATTTATTCGGTTCTCAGCGGCACATCGCTCTTCGTTCCGCGGTATTTTTCACCCTCACTGCCGGGGGCTGCGATGGCATCGACCGCTGTGGCCGCGCTTTACCTCCCGGGCCGGAGATGGAAGCAAGCGGCCGTATTGGCGGGGGTCGCGGCGCTGGCGGTTAGCGGGCACTGGAGCGCGATGTGGCCGCACCATACCCGGGACATCTGGCGCGACGGCGCGCGCACGGAACGCGCTCTGGTGCGGGAGGCGGATACGCCGGTCGTCGCGGTCAGCCCGTTTATCGAGGCGCAACCTCCCGCATGGAAGCCGGACTATTTCCTGCCGGGCTTCCTGTACGCGCCACTCTTCAGTTATCGGCTGGAGGGCGCCATTTATCCGTTCCCGATGGTCGTATCGGACGAGGGGCAACAATACGGCGCCAAGCTGCTGCGCGAGACTATTGTTCCGCACCGGCGCTTCGTTATTTTCGGCAGTGGACGTTTTCCGATGCACTGGGTCGTCTGGTTCGCCGGCCGCCCGGAACTGGCGGGCTGGAGTTACCAGGTGCACCGCGACGACGAAATTGAAACCGTAGTCTTCGAGAAGCCGCGCTCTCTGCTTACTCCGCGTACAACGGACCTTCGGCCTGTGCGCTAAGACGGTGTTCAGCGGGGCAGCTGCTTCACGGCCTGGGCGCATCCCTCCAGTGTCGTAGTCAGTGAGTTCGGGGGGATCGGCATCTTACCGAATACAAGCGACGGATAATCGCCGTTCCACACCAGCATGCAGTCACGGCCTGATCGGGAAACCGTTTTCAGCATCTCCTCCGCGCTTTGCTGAGGACGATCTTCCACAGCGTTGGCAAGGTCATCGAGCGCTGTCGTGAAGGCCGCCCCGGCATCGTCCGGTAATCGGCGGACGGGCTCCGCAGGGCTGATCTCCTGCCCACCCGGAGGCGCCGCGACCCGCTGCGGCGGAGCCACAACCGCGCGGTCCACGCGGTTCCAGGGCACCATACCGGTCAGAACGCAGATCAACGCTAACAGGCATTCGGCGGCAGTTTTCCGGAGATTCCGTCTCCTGTGAGGCGAGGGCGCGGCTTCGCGGACCTCCTCCGTGTTCACCCGTGCGGACGGCTCAGGAAGTGCGATGACAACCGGTGCGGCATCACCGATTCGCCTTCGCTCATGCAGAACAGAAACGTCCGGGGGCGGTTTGGCGGCAGGCTGCGGGATGCCGGAGCGGGCCGCCTCAATGGACAATCTCTCAGCACCGGGCGTCCGATTCGCCAGATTGGTTAGCGAGCGAGTCGGCGCCGGGGTTACCGGTGCTTTGTCCGTGCCCAGCACACTGCGATTCCGGTCGTTTTCAGCCATGGTGGCACCTCCGAATGTGTGATGAAAGCTTTTGCACCTCTTCTATCGGCGGCAGAGGCCAAAAAGATTAGGGTCGATGCGTCGAAATAGACAGCTGACCGCTTTGGCCAATTCTCGGGTACCTGGTACCCGATGCTGG
This sequence comes from Terriglobia bacterium, assembly GCA_963832905.1. Lineage (GTDB taxonomy): Bacteria > Acidobacteriota > Terriglobia > Bryobacterales > Bryobacteraceae > BOG-234. Next base: position 743,174 of record CAWHVO010000006.1, read on the forward strand.
CGGGTATTGGCCAGGTGATGAACAGCGAAGCGGCTTACGGCCAGGACGCTGAAGGCTGCATCAGGACCCGCGTTTCTACCAGACCAGTCACGGCACCTGCATGCACCGCCTCGGCTATGCGATGAGCTGCATCGTCAGGACGCTCGCCGATTCGGCCAAACCCTAATTCGCCCAGGGCAGCCTGGCAGTCGCACACTCTTCCGCGACCTTCAGGAAGTTCAGCACCTTCGCATTGCCGACGATGTAGGGGTTCGCCATGCCGGGCGGGCGTTTCGCGAGCAACGGCAGGTTGATTTTCGAGCGATCCCAGTCGGTGTGGTTAGCAAGGATGATATCCGCGCCTGCCTGCCTGGCGATCTGGCTGAAGCGTCGGGCGGAGCTGATGTACTTCTGGAGCGATTCGTGATCCTGATTGAGTCCGGCGCCGCCCCAGAGAGCGACGAGATGCGGCGTGCCGTTGTCTTTCACCGTAAACACGCTGGAGATGGTGCCGGGTGTGTGTCCGGGTGTGAACCAGAGGGTAACCGTCGCATCGCCGAGCGTGAGCTTCTGGCCGTCGATGGCTTCGATGTCGCGCTTCGGCTTCGTGCCGACGGTTATTTTGTCGAGCACATCCCAGTCGGCGGGCGACATGATCACGCGCGTGCCGTAGTGCTCCTGCAGGAAGCGCGCGCCGCCGTCGTGATCGGGGTGAGCATGGCTGACGACGGCGTATTTGATGGTCGCCGGATCGAGGCCCATCTTCTTCATGCCGTTCGCGACTTCTTCTTCCACCGAATAATCGAAGATCGTGTCGAGCACTATGATGCCCTGCGACGTGGTGAGCGCCCAGACGGCATATTCGGTCTGGCCGAAGAAATAAAGGTTGTCGAAAACCTTCACCGGTTCGGTGTACCAGGTGGACTTGTCCGGGGGACCCGCGGGCCCGCGTCCGCGGCCACCGCCTCTGCCGCCGCGCCCGGCAGGCGCACCCGCCGCTCCGGCGGGACGTGGAGCCTGTGGTCCAGGCCCGGTGCACTGAAAGGTGTACAGATTCTGGAAATCGTCGCCCGCGGCGGCTTTCGCGGCGGCAAAGTGCGCGTCCTGGACGTTGCTCGCATTCTGTGCCGAGATGATTCCGGCCGCGAGCAGCAGGCCTATCGCGATTTTCATAAGTCTCCTCCTGAGCGTTAAGCGCGCACAACGGACGGACCACATGCGAAGCCGTTTGGCTCACCTTATCCTGGCTGACCGGCCCCCTTGACCCGGTCGCCAGCCGGAATGGTCAACTTATCCAGGATAAGACTGACCTGTATGCTGCGCCAATGGTCAGGGGCCTCAGCGATAAGGCTGACCGTTCACCCTCACCTCTGGGCAAGCCGGTGCGCTTTTCACATGATATGATCCCCATTTCGGAGCCGATAGGATTTTCAGAATGATCAGACAGCTTTCCGCATTCCTTGGCGTGAGCTTTGGCATCGGCCTGACGCTTGTCCCGGCCGGCGCGCAGTCTTCGCAGCCCGCCGCGCCGAAGCCTACCGCGACCAAAGGCGCAACGACAAAGACGGCAACCGGGAAAGCGTGGACGCCTCCGAAGACACCCTGGGGCGAACCCGATCTGCAGGGCATCTGGCCGCTCAATCACCTTATTGCGACGCCGTTCCAGCGGAACGTAAAATACGGCGACCGCCGCCTGATGACCGAAGACGAATTCGCCGCCGCAAAGAAGGCCGCCGAGGCCCGCAACAAACGCTTCGAGTCCGGCGCCATTCCGCAGGCCGACTCCGGTACTCAGGTGATGCAGATAACCTCGCTGCTGAGCGAGCCCGCCAACGGCCGCTTCCCGGCGCTGACGCCGCACGGCCAGGAACTGTACGCGAAGATGCACGGCAGCTACAAGCCTGGCCAGACCGTCTTCGATACTCCGGCCGATTTTGATGAATGGGACCGCTGCATAACGCGCGGTATGCCGGTTTCAATGGAGCCCCGCAATTACAACAACGGCATTCGAATCATGCAATCGCCGGGCTATGTACTCATCGTGCTGGAAATGGCGCATGAAGTCCGGATCATTCCAACTGATGGACGTCCGGCGCTGGACAGCTCGATCAAGGAATGGCTGGGAGAATCGCGCGGGCACTGGGAAGGCAATACGCTCGTGGTTGAGACCACGAACTTCAACGGCAAAGGCGATCTGACGAACTCGGGGGTTCCCGGATCTCCGCCGCTGACCCCCAATTCCGAGCAGGAGCGTATTACCGAACGGTTCACGCGAACCGCCCCGGACACGATCGAATTCACGATGCACGTTGAGGACCCCGACGTGATCGTCAGCCCGTTTACGGTCGAATATCCCATGAAGCTCGACAACAAGTATCAGATATTCGAGTACGCGTGCCACGAAGGCAACGAGGCCCTCCGCGGCTATATCGTGAACTCGCGCTTCGAGCGCGCGCACCCGAAGCCTCCGGCGCCTGCGGGACAGGGGCGTGGACGCGGCGGACGCGGCGGGGCTCCTCCGCAGCAGTAGCCAACGTTCCGCGGCGGGGTCCTGTAGGATGGACACAGGACGCTGAATCGATGCCCGCGACGCTGATGTCCATCTCCGAGTTCGAATTGCTCCCGGACGAACCCGGCAAGCAGGAACTGCTTCAGGGGGAGCTGATCACATTGCCGCCGGCAAAGATTGCACACAACAAGATTGCGGAAGCTCTGTTCGCACTTCTGAGGTCCGCCGGCGAATCTTCGCGAGTTCATCTGGAAGCCAGTTACCAGATGTCGCGCGATACATGGCTGCAGCCGGACGTTCAGCGTGGAACGTCCCGATCAGCGCGATGTTAACGGCTACCTACAGGGAGCGCCGATGATCGCCATCGAGGCGGTTTCACCCGGCAATACCGCCGAGGAGATCGACAGGAAAATCGCGGCGTATCTGAATCATGGCGCAGCAGAGGTGTGGATCGATCCGCGCACCCGATGGATGATGGTCCATCGAAGCTCGGCCGTGGAACGGATAACTGACGTTTACCGGTGCGGTCTTGTCCCCGTGGCCATATCGCTCAGCGACATTCTGCCGCCTGAATAACGGCGGCTATTTCTCGTCGGGCTTGTCGGTGCTCGACGAGCCGCCGGCAGACATTTTTCGGCCGTCGGGAAACTCAATCATGCGCGTACTGGCGCGAAACGATCCGTCCTTGGCCTGAAAAGCCGTTACCTTGATCTTTGTTCCGGCGGGAAGCGAGTCCCGGTTCCAGCCCAGACGCAGCAGTACCGATGGCGATCCGCCTTCCAGTCTCCACCGCTCGGTGGTCCCGTCCGGCTTCGGCACGTCGATCGTCAGCCAGGAATGCGGATTGACCCACTCCATCTGGACGACCGTGCCCTCCAGTGTGAGCGGTTTGCTCGCGTCGAATTCCGCGCCAAAAGAATGATGCGCCGCCACGGGAAGGGCCGCCGCCAGAAGCATCGCGGCGCCGGCTGTGAACGTCAGAAATCTGCTGAACATGGGCTGACCCTCTTTACCAATCCGCGCACAACGGACCCTGCGGCCTGTGCGCTTCCTCTATCCGCGCACTACGGACCATTCGGCCTGTGCGCTCTACCTCTATTAAATCACTGCGTCCCGATCATTGTTTTGGGGACAGAAGATCGTGGTAGAGCAGCTGGTCTGCGTACGGCACGCATTTGTGCTCCAGCAGCTGGACGTTCTTGTCGATCAGCCTGTAAAGGGTCATCTCGATGGTCCATGGCTTCGAGAACGTCTGCGGATCTTCCATCGTGGCCTCGTAATCCATATGGCTGGAATCGATAAGCCGGAAGCGCTCGGTGACCTTTAGCTTATTCGTGGCGAAATTGCCCGCGCGATCGAACCACGACTGGCCGTTCTGCGACGTGGTCACCACGACCAGCGTGCTGCCTTCCCACGTGCCGTTGGAACGGCCCATCCACGAATCGACCGGGAGATCCGTGTGGTCCTTCATATAGATGATCCGGTTGGTGGCGGCGACGGGGTAGACCATCAGCAGATCGCCGTCGCCCTGGAAAATCTGGAACGGCCTGTCCTGGTATGTCACGCGCGGCACGCCGAGCATGTAGCACTTGGCTTCGGGATCGGATTCCGGCCATTTGGCGCGGTTCTCGTCGCGCTTCTTCAAAGCATCGGGAAGGTAGGGGATGGTGCCGCCTCCTTTGAGAACACTCTGTCCCGCCGGGATGACGGCGATGGCGCCCAGCTGCCAGAACTCTTTCGGGTCTTTGGTGTAGGCGTCAATCGAATGGCCTTCCAGATTCCAGTAGGCCGTGTTCAGGGCCTGCCAGATGCCGTTGAAGTTCGGGTGCCCCGAAATCGTTGCCGGACGATTTTGTGCCAAAAGAGCGGATGCGCCGAAAAGTATCAAAGCCGCCGCGATGATGCGAATAGATGGAATGGGACCCACGGTTTGAGATTCTAACACCCGCTGTACACCGCTGGTGCTAAGCTCGGACGCATGTTAACCGTATTCGCCAAGCTCAATCTGAAAGACCAGAAGCAGATCGTCGTGCTCAACGCGCCGGAAAGCTTTGAAAGCGAGCTGGCCACGCTGAAAGGCGTCGAGGTTCTCCGCGATGTGAAGAAGGCGAAGGCAGTGGCTTTCTCGCTCGCGTTCGTCACGGAGCAGAAACGGATCGATACGCTCGCGCCCGCAATCGCCAGGAAGATGGAGGGCGATGCCGTGGTGTGGTTCGCTTATCCGAAGGGATCGTCGAAGAAGTACAAGTCGCAGATCAACCGGGACAACGGCTGGAACGTGATGGGCAAAGAAGGCTTCGAACCGGTGCGCATGGTGGCGATTGATGAGGACTGGTCGGCCATTCGCTTTCGCCGACCGGAATTCATCAGAAACATGAAGCGCGCGGAAGACCACCGGCTCACGGTGGGGGCGCGGTAGGGATCAGCGTTTTCGCGCCGGCGTCACTGTGCAGGGATTGAGCGTCAGCCCCTGGATTTTGCTCACCTCCGAATCCATCGTCAGCAGGAACGGGTCTCTTGAGAACGCCGATGGAATGCCTTCGAACTGAGCGGTGGCGTTGAGTTCCGGCTTGCCGGTAAGAGGTTTTTCGAGTTTGAGCGCGATTTCCGGCATGGCGGGCGCGCCGGCTTCGGGCGGAGTCACGGCAATCAGAAGCTCTTTCGGACGGCAGGCCGGCTTGGCTTCGACGAGGGTTCCGGCCAGCGGCGGCACCGCGGCATCTTTCAGGTGGTCTTCGAAGTATTGTTCGCCCGCCGCGCCGATGAGCTCGGCTTTGATCTGCCGCCACAGAGCGAGCTGGGGATGATCCTTGTCGAAGTCCGCCTGCTTTTCGGCCGCAATTTCCTGCGCGGTTTTGATTTTGAAAGCGGCGGGCGGAAGCCGTGCCTGTGTCACGGCGACTTTCAGCTCCGCAAGCCCCTCCGCGCTGCCATGGAGTCTCGTATAGGCGCTGTCGGCGAATGCCTGAATCTTCTTCGCGTCGTTGCGCGGGTCTCCCAGTGTCGGATCGATCGCGGCGGCGCGCACGAACTCGTAGACCGCGGCGCTCTCCTTAGCCGGGTCTGCCTTCGCTTCGCAGTTCAGAGCGCGGCCGAGTTCATACGAAATCGCCGCACTCCCGGGGCGTTCCGTCAGCGCACCAGTGTATGCGGACACCGCCGCGGCGCAGTCGGGAGGCTGCTTCGCCATCGCCTGCGAGCCTGGCAGCATCGCGATGTAAAGCAGTGTCGCCTCGGCGCGGGCGCGCAGATCTTTGCGGATTTCGGCCCACTGCGCGGCGGGCACGTCCGGAAGCGGCTTGTCTAAAGCCAGCAACAGGTTCGCCGCCTTGGTGCCGGTGGACAATTGGGCTGCCGTCGGGTTCTTCGCTTTTGAAACCGCGGACACGCTGTTGTAGAGGACGCGGATGATCGTCGCCTGCGCGCCGGCGCCGGTGAACGTCGCGTTCAGATCTTTCGCGAGCAGACCAGCGGCGGCATCCAGCGCTTTTTCCGGCTGGTTGGCGCCTGCATAGCTTTGAACATAGAGAGCCGTGCGCTCGTCCCGATAGTCGGAATCCGGAAACTTCTGCTGCCACGTGTCGAGATCCGTCACCGCTTTCATGAAGTTCTGCGCGTTGAGATCCTTTACCGCCTGATTGAAAATGTCGGATTCGCCCGGCTTCAGCTGCTTCTGCGCGTCCGCCGCGACGGAAAAAGACACACCTATGATTACAAGAGCTGTGAACAGTCTCATGGTTCTCTCCTTGTTTGATTAAAGGCGCCGGCGGCAAGACCGCCAGCGGTACAGATCAATGATCCGAGATTACTTCAAACGAAACATCGTCAACCCACACGCGCCCGCCCCCGATCGACATGACACCGAAATTGATGAAACGCGCGTCGTCATTGATCTCGCCCACGATCTCGCATCGCGTCCAGTCGCCGGTGCGCACCGGGCGGTCGTCCATGTTGTCGGAAAAGCCGTTGCGGTGATTGGCGCGCTCCACGTTCAGCCACATCTGCGCACGGTCTTCTCCTTCGGGAAGCCGCACACCGAAGGCGTCCATGAATGCCACTTCGAGGCGCAGCCACGCGCGCAGGCGCACCGTTTTCCCCGTGTACGCCGCCGCGCTGAAACTCTGCATCAGAATTCCCTTGTTCTGCGGCATATTGCGCGGCACCAGCACCACGGCGCAGCCGACGCTGCTGTGGCAGACTTCACCGCGGCGCAGCTCCGCCAGATAATCGGCGTCCTTGGGAAGCGAGGGCACAAACCAGCCCGGCGGCACTTTCCCCAGTACACCTTCTTCGAACTTCAGATTCCGCGGCCCGCTCCACGCGTCGAGCTTCGTCTTTGCCAGCGCCGCGATCTCGGTCTGATCGCCGAAATCCGTCACCAGCCGGCGATACGTGTCATATGCTTCCTTCCTCTGCCCGGCCTTCTCCTGACACAGGCCGATCTGCAGATACGCGCGCGCAGCGACAGGCCGGGGCGTCTGCGCACGCGTTGCGATCGCGCGATACGCATCCACTGCGCCCGCCAGATTGCCTTCCACGATCTCGCTATGCATGGCCGCTTCAAGCTGCGCCTCCGGATCGTTCAGCGCCGCGAACGCCAATCCCGCAGCCACCAAACCTAGTGCCAGAATAAACAGCGAATGTCGGGGCCACGTCGCGGAAGAGTCAGAATTCGGTAACATTTGCGCCCTCGAATATGTAACCCATGCCGCGCACGTTGCGCAGGTAGCGGGGATTAGCCGGGTCCGGCTCGATTTTCTTCCGCAGATTCGCGATGTGATTGTTGACGATGCGTTCGGAGCCGAACGTGTCCGGGCCCCAGGCGCCCGTGAGCAGACGGTCGCGGCTAAGCACGCGTCCGGCCGAGCGGATGAAAACTTCCATGAGCCGGAACTCGATGGGCGTCATCTCGACGACTCGGCCATCCCTGCGCAGTTCGCCGCGACGGAAGTCGACTTCCACGCTGCCGAAGCGATAACAATCGACATCCGTTTCCGCGGCGCCGTTCGAGCGCCGCAGCAGAGCCCTGACTCGTGCCCGAAGCTCGCGCGTGCTGAACGGCTTCGTGACGTAGTCATCGGCGCCCAGCTCGAGCCCCATCACTTTTTCGGCTTCCTGCGTGCGCGCCGTCAGCATGAGGATCGGCAGGCGCATCCCCGCGCGGCGCAGTTCGCGGCACACCTCAAAGCCGTCTTTGCCTGGCAGCATCACATCGAGCAGGATCATGTCGAACGCGGTCTCGCGCACGCGCCGGCACGCGAGTGCGCCGTCCGCGATAACTTCGACTTCGTAGCCTTCCATGCGAAGATCGTCTTCCAGACCGAGCGCGATGCCGGGCTCGTCTTCGACCACCAGAATCCGCGTCATCGTTGTCATCGCTGCCGCTCCGCTCCCATCGGAAGAAGAATCGTGAACACGCTGCCGACGCCCGGCTCGCTCGCGAGCGTCACATCGCCACCGTGCGCGGCGACGATGTGCCGTACCATGGCGAGACCCACGCCCGATCCCTTCACATTCGCGCGGTCGGCCGCGCTGCCGCGCACGAACTTGCGGAAGATGGCGCGCTTCTCCGAATCCGGAATGCCGGGGCCGCGGTCGCGCACGCGGATGGCGACGTGTTCGTCCTCGACGCCCCACGCCACTTCCACGGCCGGGCAATCCGGTGCATACTTCAGCGCGTTGTCCACCAGATTGCGCAGCGCCACCGAGATGGCTTCGGGATCGGCGTCAATCGTGCATTCGCCCGCGTGGCCGTCGAGTTCGATGCGCCGCCCCGATGCCGCAATCTGCGGCTCGAACTCCGCCGCGACGCGCGACACGAGCGCCGCGGCGTCCAGAGGCTCGAAGCGATACTGCCGCACACCCGCCTCCATGCGGCCGAAATTCAGCAGCGCTTCGACGAGGCGCTGCAGACGCGTGGTCTCGCGCACCAGCGTTTCGTAATACACGCGCCGCCGTTCCTCGTTCGGCACGCGCCCGAACGCGAGGATTTCCGAAAGCTGGCGGATCGACGTCAACGGGGACCGGAATTCGTGTGAAACCGCGGAGACGAAGCCGGACTGCATGCGGGCCACGGCCAGATCTCCGCGAATCGCGTGGGCGATGAAGTAGGCGCCCGCGATCAGGAAGACCGCCATCACGGCCATGGCGAGCAGCAGAAAGCGCTGGCGCACCACGAGGCCCGCGGCGCTCACGCCCTGCGCGCTGGTCATGTATAAGGTCCACGGAAGCTGCGTCTCGGCGGGCGTGCGCACGACCGCGCGCCCGGTTCCGTCTCTGCGTCCGGCCACCAGGCGCCCTTCGCCATCCACTGCGGCAAGCACCACATCGCGCGAGAACGCCGGTTTCAGCAGCGACTCCGGACGGATCACCAGCACCGCTCTGCGCTCAGGTAAGCCGCGCCAGATCACGAACCATGGCTGGTCCGATACCCAAACAGTCGTTTGTCCGCGCGCGCCCGGATCGCGACTGACAGCTTTCCAGCCCTGAGCGACGGCTTCAGCCAGAGCGGTGGAGTCCGCGGGCGGCGCGTCGTTCCTCGCCCCGGTGTCGCCGGAAAGCCGCGATGCCTCGGACCAGTAATAGGCAAACTGGCCGCGCGTCAGCGGCCATCGCGCACGCAGCAGATTCTGCTTCAGGGACTGCCCATCGATGTGCGATCCCGACAGCTCCGCCAGGGCGTGGCGCGCGATCAAATCCGCGGGCACACCCCCGACGGGTGCGCCGCCGACGCGGGCGGCTTCAATGATCTGGCTATAGACTCCGCGCGCTTCTTCGTTGCGGCCCAGCTTCCGGAGCACACGCGCCAGCCGGACCAGCGCACCTGCGCGAATCTCCGGGTTGCCCGATGCGGCGAGGCGGCGGTAAACTTCCGTCGCGCGTTCCGGCAGTTTCTGCTGGAACTCGATCAATTCGCCGTCCGCAAAGGTGTTCGCGGAGTCATCGATCTGAAGCGCGGGCGCAGGCCGATAGAGCAGACGATGCGCAGGCAGCGCCGACAGGTTTTCATTCCCGCTTACACTGAGCAGCAGGCCCTCGCCGGGCTTGCCATCGGCAGGGGGCACGATGGCCCATGCGCCCAGGCGCTCGCCGGTTTCAGCCAGAGTGCCGCGCGCGACCGCTGCGATGCGGTCCGCCGATTCCTCCAGCTTTTCCTGGGCGCGCTGCGATTCGACGACGCGCTCCTGGTCGAGCAGTTTCCATCCGAACCAGCCGAGCGCGGAAACCGAAACAAACGTGAAGAGGAAGAGCAGCGTGAGGAGGCTGCGCGGAGGTTTGAGCCACTCTCTCGGTGGCGGCATGCTGACTGTGATTGTACAGTTTCCGAATCCCGTTAAAATCCCGGTTCTGTCACGTTTCGGTCATGTTCTGTGAGGGCTGATTGCCGAGGATCATCCCGATCTTCTCTGAGAGTGCCTCCACTGAAAACGGTTTCTGCAGAAAATCCACGCCTGGCGTCAGTACACCGTGCCGCACGATTACGTTCGATGTGTACCCCGACACGAACAACACCTTCAGTCCTGGACGCATCTCCACCAGGCGGTCCCGGAGCTCAGTGCCTTTCATTTCCGGCATCACAACGTCTGTGATCACAAGATCTATCGGGCATGTGCGATTCCCGCAGATTACGATCGCTTCCCGGGCGCTGGCGGCAACCAGCGGCGCGTAGCCGAGCCAGGTCAGCGTATCGGCGGTCATGTTGCGCACGAGTTCATCGTCCTCCACAAGCAGGATGAAGTCTTTCCTGCTTCCGGACACTTGCATGACTTCGGCTTCCCGGCCGCCGGGTTCCTCTGCCGCGCCCACCAGATGCGGGAAGTAAATCCTGAAAGTTGTACCCATCCCCGGTTCGCTGTAGACGTTGATGAAACCCCGGTTCTGCCGCACGATTCCATAGACCGTTGCCAGCCCCAGCCCCGTACCCTGCCCTTCCGGCTTGGTCGTGAAGAAAGGCTCGAACACCTGTGCCACCGTGGCCGCATCCATCCCGATCCCGGTGTCGCCCACAGCGACCATGACGTATTCACCCGGCCTCGCGGACGGATCGGTCCGGGCATAGTTTTCGTTGACCACGAAATTCGACGTTCTCGATCGTCAGCTTCCCCCCCGAAGGCATCGCGTCGCGCGCGTTCGCCACCAGATTCATCAGTATCTGGTAGACCTGCGTGGTGTCCAACATCACGTTCCAGAGGTCCCTCCCGGGAAACACGTCAAGCTCAACGTCCTCTCCCACGAGGCGCTGCATGATCTGATGCGATTGCGCGATCCACCGGTTGAGATCAAGCGGTCGCGGGGCAATGATCTGCTGGCGGGAAAATCCAAGCAACTGCGCGACCATGTCCCGCGAGTGCTCACCCGCCTCCCGGATTCCTTTCAGCCCCAAGCGCTGTTTTTCCGACAGCTGGTCAGAGGACGCAAGCAGAGCCGCGTATCCGAGAATCACGGTCAGCGAATTGTTGAAGTCGTGCGCAATCCCGCCGGTCAGTCGCCCCAGCGCTTCCATTTTCTGCGCCTGCACCAGGCGCGCTTCCAGCCGCTGCCTTTGCCGCGCTGCATCGTATCGCTCGCTGAGGTCGCGCGTCACCGTGGCCAGACAGATCGGAGCTCCGTTGGCGCCGCGAATGACGATTCCCTCGATCTCCACCGGTATCAGCCGGCCGTTGCGGAAATGGCGCAGCTTCGATTCGACCCGTACCCATCCGTCGCGCAACAAAGCGGGCATCACCGCACTCTCGAAATGGCCGCGCTCCTGCAGCGCCAGAAAGTTGACGGTTCGCATCTTCGGCGCGGTTTCAGACTCGTCCAGTCCCACCAGGAGCTTCGCGCCGCGGTTCAGGTAAGTCACTTCGCCCTCCATGGTTCCAATGGCGATGAAATCGTGACTTGCCTCCAGCACGGATGCCAGAGTGTTGCGCATCTGTTCTGTTTTTCTGCGTTCGGTGATGTCCTCCAGGGTGAACTGGAAAAGCTGTTTCTGCCCCGATCGGAAGCTCATCAGATGCACCTCCGCGTCCCACAGTTCGCCGTTGGGCCGCTGGTGCCGCCACTCGAAAACCACGCTGCCTTCAGCGATCGCCGGGTCCATGTAACGCCTGCCACCACGTTCGGAAGCACGTCCATCCGATTGAAAGGGCGCGGAAACATCGTCGGGCGTCTTGCCCAGCGTTTCTTCGCGGGATCCGAAGCCGTAGATGGCCGTCGCGGCGGGATTGCAGTCGATGAATTTCTGGGTTTGCTCGTCCATGACCACAATCGGCAGGTGGGATCCTTCAAATACGCGGCGGCGGAAGTATTCGGACTCGCCGAGCCGGGCGTTAAGTCGCCGCGCCCGCATCAGGGTCCACGTCAGAACCACCAGAAATCCGGTGAGAACCCCGACGATCCATATCCCGTACTGTTGGATCGCCTGGCGGAGAGTAAGCTGTCCATATGACTCAAACGGGCGGAGCCGCAGATCCTGCATCAGCTGCTGCACCGGCTCGTAGCTCAGCGGCGCTGTGAAGGCTCCCACGGTCGCGGCCTTCGCCACGTCGCTGTCAGGCTCGATGGCGAGCAGCGCAGTGGTCACCTGCGCCACGACCGCTTCGTTCTCCTCCCGCGTGACCGCGAACGCTTCTTCCGGGTACAGCTGGGTGCTCACTTCGACGGGATAGCGGGGATCCCTGCGTCCGCCGGGGGCCGGCAGCACACGCAGCTTTTCCGGACACTGGCCAGTGACAGTCATCAGTGCATTGGCGGCGAGAATTCCGATATCAGCCGTCCCCTGGCATACTGCATCGACCACCTTCGCGTAGGAGAAGACGAATTGCAGATTTCCCAGGTCGGTGTCTGCACGAATTCCCGCTTTGCGCCATGCGCGCACCACGCTCAGCCATCCTCCCAGCGCCAGCGGTGAGAGTGCGACGACACGCTTGCCGCGCACGTCGTTCATGGTCTGAATGTCGGTACGCGAATCCTTCGTGAATACGGCCCCGGCCAGCCAGGGATAATTCTGCCCGTTCCCCGCAGGCTGCATGACTGTCGCGATCGGCCGTGCACCATAGCGCACATTCAGCTCCACCATTGCCGCCGGCGTGGTGAAGGCAAAATCGATCTGCCGCCGCTCGACTGCCTGAAGCAGGTCCTCTATACTCGCCAGTTGCTGTACCCGGAATGACTCGCCTGGCACGCGCGCATTCAGCCAGGCGGTAAAGGGGGCAAACGAATCCGGGTTCGGATTCTGCAGCTGACCTGTGACAATGCCGATTGTCAAAGGTCTCTTCTGTGCGAGCACGAGTCCGGGCAGCAAGCCCGCAAGGATCGCCACCAGCCCGGCCTTTCCAGCCCGATTCAGCACGGATTCCAGCCACTATAGCAACAGTAGCGAGATCACGCGACGGTTGACCACCACCCGCCCGAGGCGTATAGTTGGCGCTGACAGGAGGCAGGATGAAGCTCCGATTCCTCTGCGGCGTCGTCAGTCTGGCTGCGCTGGTTATCCCCGCGCCCGCCCAGGCGCCCCAAAACGCTGCCGCGAAGAGCAAGGCCGCTTCGAACACCTGGACCGTACCTCGTACCGCCGACGGCAAGCCGGACTTCTCGGGGTTCTGGTCGAACAACAACGCCACGCCGCTCGAGCGCCCGAAGGAGCTTGCAGGCCGCGCCACGCTCACCGATGCTGAACTCGCCGCCATGAAGCAGAAAGCGCACGAACTCTTCGGGGGCAAGGCAGACGCGGCGTTCGGCGATACGGTGTTCACGGCGACGCTGGCGAATGTCGAGGGGAAGAAAGACGGTTTCAAAAGCACCGACGGCGGGACCGGCGATTACAGCTCCGTCTGGACTGTCGAGCGCGACTGGGACAACCGCACGTCACTCATCACCGATCCTCCCGACGGCCGCATCCCGGCAATGACGCCCGAGGCGCAGAAACAACGCGAGGCATCGCGCGCGACCGCCGCTCGTCTGCCCGAAGGCCCGGAGGACCGGTCGCTGTCGGAACGGTGCATCACGTACGGCACGCCGCAGCTCACCGAGGGCTATCAAAGCCAGTATCAGATCGTGCAGTCGCCGACTTCGATCGCGTTCATGACCGAGATGATTCACGACGCGCGGGTAATTTCGGTGAGCGGCAGCCCGCACCCTCCCGCCGCGATTAAACAATGGAGGGGCGATTCACGAGGACACTGGGAAGGCGACACGCTGGTCGTCAACACGACGAATTATAAGCCGCGCGCGTTCATGTCGATCTCGAGCGCGAAGCTGCATGTCACCGAGCGATTCACGCGCACCGGGCCGGAAATGCTGAAATACGAGATCACGATCGACGATCCCGATGTCTGGACAAAGCCGTGGAGCCTGATGATTCCGCTGCGGCGCTCTTCGCTTCCGGTGTACGAGTACGCCTGCCACGAGGGGAACGAGGGTCTGGCTGGCATCCTCGCCGGAGCGCGCGCGCAGGAAGCGGCTGCGGCGAAGGCGCGGTAGCCTGTGCGGGCAGCCTCATTTCCGATACCAGTTCTCAGGCAAACCTATGCCAGGCGCCGGTGGAGGCAGATCCGGGTTCCAGGCGGGATCGGGTGCGACTGGCGCCGCCTGATCCGGACCAAGATTACTGGCGTCAATCGTCGCGTAAACGAACTTCTCAGAGGGTACAGGCGATCCTGCCAATCGGCGCAGCATCGCCAGCTGGCCTACGTGAGTCATTGCGTCGGCTAACGGCCCCTGCAGCAATTGCTCCTGAGAAATTCCGTTGCATGGCGTTTCCCGCTCCAGCAGACAGCCGAGGTCTTCCAGCACCAGATGAAGGCGGCAGACCTCATCACCGAAGTCGCCGAGGCGATCGGGCTGCCAGACTCCGGCCTGAAAGAAGGTGCGGGCGTAACCGAGTACACCCGTCATGTGCCAGATTATCTCGTGCGGCGTGCGCAGATTGACGCCGGCCCGGAAGCTGGCAAACGAATCGGGCGCTCCCCTCAGAGCCTTCTGCGTGCGATAAGCGATCGTCGCAAGAAAATGTCGCAGCAGGACTCGTTGGGCATCCATAGCAGCATCATAACCAGTCTCTGTTGACACCGTCACGCAGCGGGGTCAGTTGAGATTGAGCGTCTGAATCAGCGGCTCGCTGCCATCGAAGATGACTTCCGAAGGTGCGGGACTGCGGCGCCACAGCACGGCCAATGCGGCGGCGGACGCTGCGAAGAAAACGAATGTACCCCAGAGGTGTTCGTCGAGAGCCTTTTCCAGATCCGCGAGGTTGAAGCTGTAGCTGGTGAATCCGTAGACGTAGAACACCGCCAGCAACACCAGGTTCATTTTGCCCGCGAAGTAGGAGCACGTGAACGGCACCTTGCCGAAATTCCAGAACATGACATCAGAGAGGAGAGCGGCGGCGGCGATCTGGAAAAGCACATGCACCAGGCCGCGCCCGATCCCGGTTGCCAGGACTTCACCGCACAGGATCAGGAGGAACAGCGGCGCCAGGCCCGACACGAATACCACTTTCCGGGCAGCGCGGCGGGCGACTTCCCCCCAGCGCGACTCGGTGATCTGCAGGATCCAGTTGCAGGCGAGGTCGGCCGGAAACTGAAAAACGGTGCGGAGCCCGGAGACGACAAAGAAGGCGATCAGGAAAGGGAAACTGCGCGCGCCGTCGGGTGACCACGCGAGCTTTCCGTTGTCCACGGAGAGAGCGACAAACAATCCCGCGGAAATTCCCACGCTCAGCCAGGTGGCGAGAAACAGGCGATGCTTCGTGCTGCGCGCCAGCGTTTTACGGCAGAAAGCGAAGATGGCCCATTCCTCCGGCGATGCGGCGAGCCAGCGGAGACGATCGCGCGCCGGGCGTCGCGCAAGGGTATCGTCGGCTTCGAGCGTGCGGCGGAAGTGCCGGCGGAATCCGAGCGACCAGGTCAGGCAGAAGACCAGGAAACCCAGCGCTGTTGCCGCGATGCCGTAACGGCCGAGCGATCGGAAAAACGGATCGCCATCCGGAAGCAGCAGGTCGTACAAGCCGGTGAACCAGAGGGGCGGAAACAACCAGAGCCATGCGGCGCGCGATTCGACTGCCGGCTTCAGCAACTGCACGTAAACCGGAAACGTCGATACCGACATCACCGTAACGCTCATGCCGATGGTCTGCATCCAGGGTGAAATGCGCCGGAAGATTCGTGGGCTGGTTACATTGAGCAGGATGCCCTGAAGTGCCGCCACCAGCAGGAAGGCGAATACGGCCGCGCCGGATGCCGCCAGCGTCTGAGCCAGAACAAGGCGCACGGCGATTCCCCAGTTCGGCGCTTTGTCGGCAGCGAACGAAACGACAGCGAGGGTGGGGAAAGCATTCAACGCGCCGATCAGCAGGAAGAGGAACGTCGCGAGCGCGGCGACCTTGGCGAGGAAGATGTCGCGCAGTGAAACAGGGAACAGCGAGAGGATGAGGAAATCGCGGCGGTCCGGAAAAAGCATGTCCCATTCAAAGACTGTGGTGAAACCGATCAGCGCGAAACAAAGGGCGGGCAGAAAGAGCCGAAAGGCGCGAACCAGCGAGGCGGTCGCGGCTGCCCGGGGATCCGGAACGGTGAATTCCATGAAGGCCCCGATCGAGAAATAAGTGACAAAGAAGCCTACGGTCACCAGTGTCCCCATCACCTGATAAATGTTGGTCTCGAAGCCGCTGCCCGGCGCAACGGTGTCGTTTTCGAAGAAGCGCTCCTGAAACATCGTCCGGAGCCGGCGGAATGGCGACTGTGCGGTCATTCTGCAAGCAGGGCTGCGATATCGCGCGCCCGCGACTCCATGTTTTCCTGCTGTACGAGCTGGCTGAAGATGCCTTCGAGATCGGGCTGTGCGAGGCGGCTGCGCAGCGTGGCGACGGAATCGTCGGCGACTATGCGGCCTTTGTAGATCACCACAATGTGCTCGCAGGTTTTTTCCACCAGTTCGAGGATGTGCGAGATGTAGAGAATCGCTTTGCCCCGCGCGGCGAGGGCACGCAGCAGATAGCGGAACAGCAGCGAGTTCGAGATGTCGAGACCGGACTGTGCTTCGTCGAAGATCAGAACGTCCGGATCGTGCAGCAGCGCGGCGGCAATCAGCACGCGCTGTTTCATCCCCTTGGAATATGCCGCGATCGGCACCCAGCGGGCCTCGGTCAGATTGAGCAGATCGAGCAGTTCGTTAGCTTTCCTGTTGACTTGATCGTCAGGCAGCCCGCGCAGGCCGCCGGCGAACTGCAGATACTCGAGTCCCGTGAGATAGCCGTAGAGGTTCGGCTCTTCGGGCACATAGCCAAGGTGTTTGCGAAAACCGATGAGATCCTCGCGGACATTGCGACCCTGGTACAAGATCCGACCTTCGGAGGGGTGAAGCAGACCGGCGAACATTTTGACCGTGGTGGATTTACCCGATCCGTTCGGACCAAGATAACCGGTAATTTCGCCGGGCCGTATGGCGAACGTAACGCGATCGACGACCGCGAAGGCGCCAAATCGTTTGGTCAGATTGCTGGCCTCGAGCATAAGTTCAGCCGAGGCGCAGCGTGATGAGCCCGGCGCGCTTCCAACGGTAAATCGCAATGAATGAGACGATGGCTGAGACGGCGGATTCAGTTGCCACAGCCATCACGGCATCAGCGAGAACCGGGTACGGCGCCAGCGACTGTGTGTGCGCCGTCAGAACGATCAGCGGCGACTGTGAGGCAGCCACAAACGCAGCGGAAAGCAACGGAACGGCCACGGTCGGAATTTCCAGCCAGGCGGGAACAGCAATCTGCAGGACTTCGCGCAGAGTGCTGCGCCAGACGCGAAAGGCTCCGCCGATGCCTCGCGCCGCAGCGAGGTCTTCGTCGAACGCTTCCATCATGTCGGCGCCGAAATCGCGCCGCAGGTCTTCCGGATAAAGAATGAGCAGACGCTCGTAGGCCCGCAGGCCCCAGTGGAGGGTTGCAGTCATGACGCCGCCTCCGCGCGACGCAGCCGCATCGATTTCGACTTGCGCACAATCGACTCCATGCGCCGGAGCTCGGCCTGCAGCGCTGAGTCGCCGTCGCGCGTGATCCGGTAGTAGCGGCGGCGGCGCTCACCGCTTTCCGGACCGGAGACCTCGTCGATCCAGCCCGTATCGAGCAGGCGCTGGATGGTGGTGTAGAGCGTGGCGGGGCCCAGCTCGAAGTCGGGGTCGAGCTTACGGATATCCTGCCGGATACCGTATCCGTGCCGATCGCCCGTGGAGAGTGCAAGCAGCACGAGAAACGCGGCCGGCTGCAGCGGCGTGGATTTTTCCATAGATCACATAACGATATATCATAAAGTGACCCATGGAGTCAAGGGGCTTAGCTTTGGTTGACAGCCCCCGCAGGTTTTTCGCCAATTCGTCGCCTCTAAAACGAAGACGCGGATACAATCCGCGTGTCCGAAAGGTCAGCGAAATGCAGAAACTCCGGATGTCAGGGAATCGTGACCGCGCTGTTCAGCGCCGACATGATCTGGCCTTCGGAATCGCGCACCACCAGACGCACCACGTACTCCCCTACCGGCAAGTCAAGATTGCTCTTCACCGTGATGCCCCCGTCCGGCAGCGCATCCAGCGTCTGGTCTCGCAGCTTCATCACTACTGTCTTCTGCATGCCCTTGACGAAGTTTCCATTACGGTCGAAGACGCCGCTGGTAACCGTCAACGTGTCGCTGTTGCGCCCGTCGGCCTTTCGGTACTTCAGATGTTTGGCGTCAATCCGCGCCAGAACGGACAGGCGCGCGTTGAAGTCGCCGGTTTTGAAGAACTGAGTGTTCAGCTGCACCGGCAGTTCGCGCATTTCATCGCGCGAGAAAAAGGCTTCCTTGATTTCTTCCGCAGCCTGTTCCGCCGCGTTTTCCATGTGGTGGCGCTCGTAGTATCCCTTCCGCGTCTCCATCTGCACGCCTTTGACGTTCTTCAGGCTGACACTCAGACGGTGGTAGCTGCCGTCGAACTTCAGGTTCTGCGGCGAAAATCCCAGGACGTACATGAATTCCGGCTGCGTTCCTACCTGTTTGAAGCCGGCGGCATAGTCGTTGCTGTTGTGGAAGAAGGTACCGCCGGTATCCGCGGCCAGTTCGGAGAGAATGTCCTGATTGGCGATCGCCGTTGACTGCTCGTATTGCGCTTTGATCGCTATCGTGGCCGGATCACCCTTGAACGCCGTATCCGCGGTCCCGCCAGGGATATACGTCCATACGCCGCGCGCATCGAGCGAGCTGATAACGACGTTGTTGCGGATCGCCAGATCGATGAGGTCCGTTTCATCGGTGCGATGAACGTTGACGAGGTAGAAGCCGGGCGATACCAGCACGATGGTGCGGCTGCCGGGCATCGCCGACATACGCCGGACCAGTCCTTTGAGCGAAAGCAGCGTATTTCTCGTGTCCTGATTGCCGATCTCGAGAGCCCGCAGCGTGTACATCCGGATCAGACTATTCGCCTGACTTGCGGCGGGCACTGCGCCGCCCGCTCCACCCGGCCCCGCCAAGGCGCTCTGTTGCTGAAGAGATATGGCATCGGGACACGTAGCGAACTCGGACTGCGCCGCCAGAAGCGCCTGCGGATCGTTGTTATTGATGATCGCATCCGCGATCGAGTACGGAATATTGGGACAATCCGTACCGTTGTCCGTGGGGATCGTCGGCCACGGCTTGATCTGATCCAGCGTCGCGAAGAGTTTGTCGCGATCGTCGGTGAAATCGAGATAAGTGTGACCTGAGGTGGTGTAGATGGAGGCGCGCGTACCTGGCTCGAAAGAGTCGCGCAGCACTTTCTTCGCCGCCTCGCGCGTCTGCGCCAGATCGCTGAAGCTTATGTGCATGTCGTCGAACAGCCACATGATGAAGTGGTTGGCCACCTGCTGTCCGGCCGCGGCGGCTTTCGGCTTCGCATTGCCCTCTTCGTCGGTCTCAATTGTGGTGTCCGCCATAATGGGCGGCGCGTTCGCCTTTTCCACGGAAAACTTCAGGATTTCCTGCGGCTTGCCCCGGTCGAGCAGCTGGAAGTCTTCCTTCTTAAGCGTGCCGATGGCGTGGCCCTGGGCATCGCGAACCACCACCGGCACAAGCACCAGGTTCACCGAGGTGCTGAAGGTGAACGGCGTATCGTGCTGCGATACCTCAGCGGTCTGAGTCTGCGGGGCGGCGTTCTGCGCCAGAGCGACGATGGCGGCTGAGCCGAGCAGCCCGGTTGTCAGCCAGGCGAGGCGGGGAAAAGTCATGTACAACGAATTCTACTTCTTTTTGGGCCAGGGAAACCGGGGTCGCCCGGCTCACGCACCGACTACCCGAAGGTACCGGCAGGGAGATAGAATAACGCGGTACGCGTGCGGTCCGCCGCACAGCCGGAATTCGATTAACACAAGGAGCGATTATGTGCGATCAGGATCATTATGAGCAGGACCGTCTGGAAGCTGAAGCGCGGGGTTTGATAACCCGCAAGCAGTTCGGCGTCACGCTGGCCGCGGGCGTAGCCATGCTGCTGCCCAAAGTGGCGAACGCCGTCACCGTCGTCGAATCGGACGTGGACATCAAGACGGCCGACGGCACCGCCGACGCCTATTTTGTGCATCCGGCAACGGGCACCGCTCCCGGCGTGCTGATGTGGCCGGACATTTTCGGGCTGCGTCCCGCTTTCCGCCAGATGGGCAAGCGTCTCGCGGAGTCGGGTTACTCCGTGCTCGTCGTCAATCCGTTCTATCGCACGAAGAAGGCCCCTACGGCATCGAAGGGCGCCGCCTCGCCATTCCCGGAAGTGATGCCGCTGATGCAGAGCATCCAGCATGAAGACCTCAACGTGGCGGATTCGAAAGCCTTCCTTGGCTGGCTGGACGAGCAGCCGTCAGTGGCGAAGAACCGAAAGATGGGCGTCCAGGGTTACTGCATGGGCGGATTTCTCGCGTTCCGCAGCGGGTACGCCGTGCCGGACCGGGTCGGCGCGGTGGCCACATTCCATGGTGCCGCGCTCGTGACCAAGACGCCGGACAGCCCGCATCTGCACATAGCGCAGACGAAGGCGCAGTACCTCGTGTGCATCGCGCAAAGCGACGACAAGCAGTCTCCCACCGACAAGGATGTTCTGAGGGAGACCTTCGCCAAGGCCGGTATCCAGGCGGAGGTCGAAGTCTACGGGGCCGCGCATGGCTGGTGCCCGCCGGACACGAACGTCTACAACGAGCAGCTCGCCGAGAAGGCCTGGGGACGTTTGCTTGTCCTTTACGGCAAGGCTCTGGCGTAAATCGGAAGTCGTGGGGCAGACGGTCGATTTGCGCTGTCTGCCTTGCCGGCTCGTTTCCATGCGCCCATTTTTCTTAGCCGCAGCCGTTCTGGTCGCGATACTTTGTCTGGTTCCCCGCGAGGCTGCGACATCCCCGGTTTACAGCCGCCGCACCAACAAAGAGTGCGCGTACTGCCATCCGCCCAACACTTACAATCTGAACGGCGCCGGCAAATATTACCAGGAGCACAGATCCCTAGACGGCTATCAGCCGAAGGACACCACGAAAAAGCCGGATGCGACCAGTACCTCGCGGAATTCAGGCCACTGATGTTCCGATTGCTCGTTTTGACTGCGTGCCTGATCGCTACAGCCAACGCGCAGAACGGAATCACGATCACGCTGGCGGGGCAGTCGATGATCCGCTCGGACATTCGCGAAACCGCGCCGGCGGCTGTGCCGATTATCAAGGGACTGCTGAAAGGCGACGTCGTCGTCACGAATTTCGAGGCCGCGGTGGCGGAAAAAGGTGAGACGGTCCACGAAGGCCGCGGCTTCCTCTCGCCGCCCGGTGCGCTCGATGCGCTGGCTGCGTTCGGGTTCAACCTCATCTCGTTCTCGGGCAACCACGCGTTCGATCTGAAGGTCGCGGGCATTCAGAACACCATCCGCGAAGCCGACGGACGAAAGATCGTGCACGCCGGAACCGGCAACAACATCGCCGAAGCCACGGCGCCGGCTTATCTGCATACGCCGAAGGGAACGATTGCTCTCGTCGCGAGCGCATCCGGCCTGATCGCACAGGCGGCACGCGCCACGGCCGACCGCCCGGGTGTGAACGAGCTTCGGGTGGAGGCCGGCGATAAAGAGAACGAAGCGTCCGCCGATCTGCCTGGCGCGCCTCCGAACACGCCGAATGCCGAAGACGCGCGGCGCATCCTCGACAGCATCCGCGAGGCGCGCAGGAAGGCGGATGTCGTGATCGTCTACCAGCACAACCACGTTTTCGGCAACAAATCCTTCTCGACAATCTTCACCGAAGGCATGCCGGAGCGCCTGGCCCCGAATGAGTGGCTGCAGAAGTGGACGCACGCCGAGATCGACGCGGGCGCGGATATCGTCGTGATGCACGGCGCGCCGATCCTGCACGGCGTGGAGATTTATCACGGCAAGGCGATCTTTTACGATCTGGGCAACTTCATCTACAACGTGCCGCCGTGGCTCGCCTACATCCACGAGCCGATGAGTTTCGAAAGCGCTGTGGCATACCTCGGGTTTCAGGGCAGGAGCCTGCATTCGATTTCGTTGCGGCCGATCGTAATGAATTACATCGGCGAGGGCCAGGCTGACATGCACGACCAGTACGTGAACAATCAGTTCATTCAGACGCGCGGCCTGCCTTCGCCGGCCACGGGCGCGCGCGCAGGCTATATCCTCGAACGGCTGGCGGGTTTGTCGAAACCGTTCGGAACCAGAATCGATATTAAAGGGGAAACCGGGGAGGTCAGGCTCGATGGCCGTACGCACTAACGTTCCAGCGCTTCTGCTTTTGTTACTGGTGATGTCCGCATCCGCGCCCGCGCAGTGGGTTCATCTGACCATGAAAGGCATCCCGCGCAACGCCGACGGGACGCCGAACGTGAACGCTCCGGCGCCGAAGACGGCCGACGGCAAGCCCGACCTGTCCGGCATGTGGGTGCCGCGCGACGAGCTGCCCTGCAACGAAAAAGAACGCGGCGTGCAGTGCACGGAGCTGAAGCTCACGCCGCAGGTGATCAACATCGCCACGGGTCTTAAAGACGGCCTGCCTTATCAGCCCTGGGCGGCAGAGTTGGTGAAGAAGCGCGCCACCGAGCTGGGGATCAATGATCCGCACACACACTGCATGCCGCCGAACTATCCGCGCGCGTGGGCATTTCCCGAAACGCAGAAGATTCTGCAGGTGCCCGGTATGGTGGTGGTGCTGAATGAGTTCAACGCCAGCTATCGGCAGATCTTTCTGGACGGCCGCGGCTTCCCCGACGACATGAATCCGGCGTGGAGCGGTTATTCCATCGCGCACTGGGACGGTGACACGCTGGTGGTCGAGTCGCGCGGATTCCGCGATGACAACTGGCTCGACACGTCGGGCAATCCGATGACTGATGCCGCGCAGGTTACGGAGCGCATTCACCGGCCGAGCTTCGGCAGCCTCAACGTCGAGATCACGATCAGCGACCCGAAGGCCTACACGCGGCCCTGGACCGTCGTCGTGCATGAGAAGGCACTGCTTGACACCGAGATGATCGACTTCATGTGCATGGAGAACAACAAAGACATCGTGCACATGCGGGCGAATTAGCGCACAGGCCGCAGGGTCCGTTGTGCGCGTTCAATCGATCGGCGTCAGTCCCAGCGCCACGCGGAGATCACGGCATCCATCGGCGCATCCCGGAAAACGCGGTGTCCTGCCGCAGTGCCGCCGGCGCCTGCCGCCACCATCAGAGGAATCAGATGCTCCTCGCGCGGATGCGCAAACAGTGCGGACGGCGCATCATGCCACTGCGCGAGCAGCGAGTCCCGCTGCGCCGCCGGCTGCGAAATAGCGCCGTCAAGCCAGTCGTCGAACTCCGCCGAGCGCTCCAGCGCACCCCGCTGAAAATATGCGCGCAGATTGTGGAAGCTCATTCCGCTGCCAAGGATCAGAACGCCTTCATCACGGAGCGGCGCCAACGCACGGCCAACGGCAAGGTGCAGCGCCGGATCCAGCGAATTCGCCATCGAAAGCGTGGTGAGGGGGATATCCGCCCGGGGAAACGCGACCTTCAGCGGAATGAACACGCCGTGATCGTAGCCCCGCCCGGGATTCTGCGCCCCACGCAGTCCCGCGCTTTGCAGCAGCTCCGCGACCCTTCGCGCGATGTCCGGCGCACCCGGCGCGGGCCACGTGAGCCGATAGGTTTCCGGCGGTAATCCGTAGTAATCGAAGATCAGCGGAGGATGTTCGGCAGTGCTCACGGTCGGCACCGGCTCCTCCCAGTGACCGCTCACGACGACCATCGCGCGCGGCCGTTCCGGCAGGCTGCCCGGAATGCTTTCGAGGAACGCACGCGTCTTATCCCACGTGTCGGGCGGGCCCATCGTCCAGTCCATGAAGAAGCACGGTCCGCCGCCATGCGGCAGAAAGACGGATGGCTGGCGGCGGGACATCCTATTCGCCCATGACCTTGATGATGACGCGCTTGGACCGCTGCCCGTCGAACTCGGCGTAGTAAATCTGCTGCCACGGTCCGAAATCCAGTTTTGCGTTGGTCACCGGGACGATGACCTCATGATGAACGATCAGGCTCTTGAGGTGTGAATCGCCGTTGGTTTCGCCGGTGCGATGGTGCCGGTAGTCCTCCCGGAACGGCGCCAGCTTTTCGAGCCACTCATCGATGTCCCGGATCAGGCCGTCTTCCGCATCGTTCACATAGACGCCCGCGGTAATGTGCATGGCGGATACCAGAATCATGCCCTCGGCGATCCCGCTCTTCCGCAAAGCGGCCTCGACCTGGGGCGTGATGTTGATGTACTCGCGATGCTTAGCGGTGCGGAACGTCAGGTATTCGGTGTGAAATCGCATACCGCGATGATAGAACTTCCGGTACCCCGTACCTCTCATTAACATTCGCCTGCTTGACACCTGTCCGGAGGACCCGTCAGACTTGGAGGGTGACGTTTCGTGTCCGGATTTTCACATTGCTGGCGGTGTCTGCCTGCTGGGCCGGTGTGTCGCCGCTCGGCGCGCAGAATCAGACGCCAGTGGCGTCACCGGACAGCAATTCGCCTCAGAACGCGGCGCCTCAGGGCGCGTCCGGACAGGATCAGCCCGCCATCGGTCAGTTGCCGCCCTCGCCTGTTGACCAGCAGGAACAGCTGATCAGACAGGTCAACCCGCTGGATCGCGAGGAGGAAAAAAAGAAGCGGGAAAAGGCCGAACGAGACGCCGGGAAGAAGGCTGAGCAGGACAACATTCCGGTTCCCGGATCGATAGCGGAATCGGAGCAGAATGCAGCGCGGCGTTCCGGCCCTGAGGTTGAGGGCGACGAAAACAGCGAACCGGTTCAGGAGTACACGGGCCCGGCGGTCCTCAGCCGCAGCTATTCGATCAGCCAGTCGCTTGTTCCGGAACAGATAAAGTGGAACGAAACGATCGGGTTGAGCAGCGTCTACGATACCGGGATAGTCCGGAGCGTCAACGCCGACGGATCGCCTGGACCCGTGTCGCCACTTACCGGAGCTCTCGCTTCCTGGAGTTTATCCGGACGGCACTACTTTCACCACGATGTGGCCAGTTTCAGTTATACCGGCAACTATTCCAAGTACAACGGCAATGGCAACAATGGCGCCTTCAGCGGAAGTAATCAATCGATGACCGGCAGCTACACCCACATGCTGACGCGCCGGATCACGCTCAACCTGAGCGGAACCGGCTCGATTCTGTCAGAGAACTCCGTACTCGAAAACCAGCCCGTGGGGACGGAGACCATCGCCAACATCAGCGTTGCGAGCAGCCCGAACATCCAGATTTTCGACCTTGGCTTAAAACAGATGACGCTGCAGGCAGACCTCACCTGGCAGGCGACCGCCCGTCTGTCGTTCAGCCTGGGGACATCCTACTTTGGCGTCGAACAAGACTCGGCGCTGCTGCTGGGCGTGACCGGCCAGCAGGCTCGCGGCGACGTGAACTACCGGCTGACAAGCCGGACGACGATCGGCGCGTATTATTCCTTTAATAACTATCTCTATTCGCAGGGATTCGGCAACAGCGACACCAATACGTTCGGCGCGATCTATTCCTACGCGTTTAACCGCACCACTCAGCTACGGTTCCGGGGCGGCCTTTCGGTAGTGCAGAGTCTCGGACTGGTTACGGTACCGATTCCTCCTGCGTTCGCGGCGCTGCTCGGCGTGGGCAGCGGTGAAATCGATTCGTACGCAACTTACCGGACGACCGACATGTCGGCGCAGTTCATCAAGGATTTTCGGGGCGGCAGAACGGCATCGCTGGCATATGCCCGCGGCATATCCCCTGGCAACGGAGTGTATCGAACGTCGCAGATGGAATCGATCAGTGCCAGCCTGACCGCGAAGGTGCTGCGGTCTTATTCGCTGAGTCTGGGCGCCGGGCGTGACACCCTGAAAGCGGCGACCCTTTCAATGGTGGAAAATCTCGGCACCTATCAAAGCGAATACGCGCGGCTGTCGCTGGCGCGGTCGTACCAGCGGGGAGGGATAGGCGCGAGCCTGACGGTCGAGTTCAGACACTTCGACCTGGGCACGACAGATGCTTTGGACGCCGGTTATGTGCGAAATCAGCTGCGGATTACTTCGGGGTTCACCTGGGGCTCAGGCACGGGGAAACTCTGGCCTTTCTGAGGCGATCTGCTAATGTGGTGAATGCACAGTCCCAAGGCGCTATCGTCTAACGGTTAGGACGGAGCCCTCTCAAGGCTTAAATACGGGTTCGATTCCCGTTAGCGCTACCATGTTTTCATAGACTTACGGGCTCTGCGCTGTGACGCGCTGTGACGCGCAACGGCCCAGTCGAAAGAAGTAACCCAAACCAGTTCAATAGCTTGGCCACCGTTCGCGCACAGAGGCGCCGTGTCGCACCGTTAGCGCCAGCGCTGGCAGTTTCCCCAAAGCCGGGTGTCCCGAGCTAGGCGGCAGCCTCGGTTGCCCCACGGGTGGCTCGTCGTAGTAACTCGCAAGGGCCACGTCGGTCAACGGCGGATTCCGGCGTGCGGCTCTACGTAGCGCGTGGCGCCGCAGTCGCCGCCGGCTGGCCAGCGCCGCACGTTTTCACCGGGATGCTCGATCCGCCGATCATTTGTCCACCGCTGCAAACGGACCCACCATCAAAAAATAGCTTCCGACATTGCAGAGGGTTTTAACCAGGGTGCCTCGACGCCGGGAGGTGCAGTGCAAGTGGAGATCTGCACAGCACTCTGGTTAAAAGCCTAATGTGCTAAGCCGCGTGAGAAGCCCTCAAGCTATGTGTTTTGAAAGACTGCAGGGGAGCGTGGTGGCTCCGGGAACGCAGGAGAATTCTTCGACTGGGATGAAATCGACACAAAACTGGGGGATTTCTCGCCGCCGGGGATCGAAATGGCCCGGCGGGGAAGGCTGAAAGCGACATGTGGACGAGCAAGGGCCAAGGCTGAGGCACACGAATTCCGAAGGGTGGGCATTAGCTTCAGATTGGCAACACGGGAGTATGGGTGCACTGTTCATGAGGTGTCCGTGCTTGCGGCGAGCCTGGCCACGGCAAGGGCGGCGATACGCACCATCGTGCCACGATGGCATTCGGGGCACTGGAGCGGATCGATCCCAGTGAGTTGCTGGCAGCGGACCCGGTAGTTGAGAGCCGGTTGTGGGACGGGCGGGAGCATAGCCAGTAGTTCTCGGCAGCGGGCCAGATGATCCGCGCGATGACGATTGCCGAGAAGGCCGTAATGGCGGATGCGCTGAAACGAGTGCGGAAGAACATGCAGCAGGAAGCGTCTCAGGAATTCGTCCGCCGATACGGTCATCAGCTTCTGCCGCTGTTCGTGCTTGTAGTCCTTGTAGGCGAAGGTTACCCTACCGTCTTTCAGTTCCTTCAGGCGGTGGTTGGAGATTGCCACCCTGTGGGTATAACGGCCCAGGTAATCGAGGACTCGGTCCGGACCACCGAATGGCGCCTTGGCATAGACCACCCAATCACGGTCCTGTAGCGGCGCCACATAGCGGGCAAAGCTTTCAGGATCTGACAGGGGCTGCAGTTCACCGCAGAAATGCAGTTTTCCTGCCGCATAGGCTTGCTCCAAATAGCGCAAATAGAGTTTTCGAAAGCGACGCGACAGAACTTCGACGGGCAGGAAGAAACCTGGACGGCACGCCACCCAGCGGCTGCCGTCCAGGGAGATGTCCCCCACCAGGCACGACGCAATGCAAATGGGGATGAAAGTTGAGGGTCTGTCCCCAGGAATGCAGGATGCAGAAAAAGCCGATCTGCGCTCCCAGGTATTGCGGATCGGCGGCCACCGACTGCAAGGTATCGGCGGTCGCCCGAAACAGCAGATCGTACATCAGGCGTTTGTTTTGGAGAGCCAACGCGGCCAGTTCCGCCGGGAGAGTAAACACGACGTGGAAGTACTCACAAGCCAACAGCTCTGCCTGCCTTTTCTCCAGCCATTTGGCCCTGAGCTAAAGACTGGCACTTGGGACAATGCCGGTCCGCACACGAGTTGTATGCGTTGCGTTCATGGCCGCATTGATCGCAGCGCTCCAGATGGCCGCCTAATGCGGCTGTGCGACAGCGTTCGATGGCATGCAATACACGCTCTTGTCCCACAGACAGAGATGGGCGTGTGCCTGGCGAAACTCCTCGCCATGGGCGCGCACGATGTCGGCGACTTCCAGCGCAGGCCGCACGGAAACAACTCCGGCTACTGTTGGGAATCCTGGACGGGGTAAGGGAGTAAATCCAACGGACTGGTGACGGCGCAGACCGTTGCGCTGGTCAGATACAGATAACGGGCGGTGGTGGCCAAACTGCGGTGACCCAGCAGGAGCTGAATCTTGCGGAGATCGGTTCCCCGCTCCAACAGATGGACGGCGAAGGCGTGTCTCAGACAATGGGGACTGGGCTTTTTGGTCAGGCCGGCGCGTCGGGCGGCCAGGGTTACGGCTTGACCGACGGCCTCTCGGCCCAGCGGTCGGTCCGGATTTTGTCCCGGGAAAAACCATTCCTGCGGTCGAATCTTGCGCCAATAGGTGCGTAACAGTTCCAGCAGTTTGGGGGAGAGGGGTACGTCACGGTCCCTGTTCCCTTTGCTTTGCTCAATGCGAATCATCATGCGCTGGCTGTCGATGTGGCGCATCTGTAGATGCACGGCCTCGCTGACCCGCATGCCGGTGCCGTACATGATGCTGAAGATGACGCGGTGAGAAAAGGACGGAGCCGCTTCCAGAAACCGCAGCACTTCTGCCGGGCTGAGGATCACCGGCAGATGGTGTTCCTTGCGAGGCATGGGGAGCATTTCGATGAAGCGGTCCCGCTGCAGAGTGACCCCATAGAAAAACCGCAATGCGGTCATCGCCACCAACCGACTGTTCACGGACACCTTTCTGTCCTTGGCCAGATAGAGCTGGTATTGCCGAATCTCTTCGGGGCTCAACTGCTCTGGGGACTTGTGAAAATACCGGGTCAGGTAATAAACCTGTTTCAGGTAGCACAGCATGGTATTGGGTGCCAGGTTGCGCACCGTCATGTCGTCGATCATCCGCTGGCGCAAGGCAGAAATCTTACTTGCGGGCGGGATAGAGTATGCGGAAGGTTTTCTGTTGCTCATAGCGAGCAACGGTAATGGAAAACGCCGTCGAACGCCACGTGGCGACAGCCGTAATCAGGTCGGTGTACGACTTGCAGGTCGTGGCAACCGAATGCCACGAGGCGGGTTAGTACATTGCGGAATATCGTTCCGGCGAAAACGGGCGCTATGGCTCCAGATGCGCTATAGCAAATCGTCTTTCAGCCCCAGCTCGCGTAACGCGGTCTTCGTTTCCTCGATTGACTGTTTGGACACGCCTCCCTCGGGCGCGACGTCCACAGCCACCGTGAGGCGCAGGGTCTTCGTCGTTGCGAACCGAGACAGAACTTTCGTGTAGAAGTTCATCCACTTCTGCGCCGGAACCTCGCCGGACCATCGCAGGACTGCGGTCCTAGCCGTGACCGGAGGCGGAATGATCGGCTCTGCACCCTCCTCGTCCCTGTTCGCGTCGGTGACGCCACCGGTCCGGGGCGTCTGCCCGACGGGGACATCGAAAAGATTCCCGGTCCCAACCGGCCTCGGCGGAGCGGAGAGCGACTGCTTGTAAGCCTCGGCTGTCTCGGCGGTGATCACAAAAACGTCGTCGGAGATCTCGACTTCCTGCGGAGCCATGCTGACGCCGAAAACAAACGGATCGTACCCGCCGCTGGCGGTCTTGCCCACGTAGGCCAGCACGCTGTTGCTCACTCCCCGCGCGATGGTGTCCCGGATCAGGTCGCCATTCAGCAGGCGCGGGAACAAGGGCGATGCAAAGACGGCGTCCTTCACCGCCTTGGTGCCCCACTCCTTGCGGGCACCTGACCAGTTCCGCACCAGAAACTTCGGGCTGATGCCTTCCGAGATGTCGCCGTCTTGTTTCAGCCGGTTGACTATGAAGCCGACGAGAGAGGCGTCTGCGCTGGAGTGCACCAGGCCGAGGTCAATACTGCGAATGGAATTGTCTTTCCCGAGCAGCATCACCGTCTTATAGGTTCGCCAGACCGACTCCTTCAGGTCCCGCTTCGACTTCGCTTGATTCTCGGCGAGTTGCTTTCGCTGCAAATCTTCCAGCTTGAGCTCAGAGGCCTCCTCCTGGATGTCCTCCCACGCCAGCAACTTTCGTGCTTCGTCGCAAAGCTGCCGTCCGGAATCCGGCACACACCAAATGAGAGCGCTCTTGAACGTGCGATCCGACGTTCCGCTCTGTTTGGTCATCGAGTTGACCAACTGAAGAGTTTTAGCTTCGTCGGTATCGTTGTTCTCCGGAGGCAGAACCACGATGGTCAGCGCGGCCCGATTCGGAATCTGAGAGCTCTTGGTGGGGAAGTAAATGCGGTCGATGGGCAGGCCCTGGGAGAAAACCGCCTGCACTTCGGTTCGCACTCTATCATCGATCCGCGGCTGCTGGATGCTGGCGCGCTTGAGGTGCGTCCGATTGAAAACGCCGCATCGGGCTCGATAACGGTATCGGGAGCAAACGGGCACCGCGATGGTCGATGTTCACTACGTCGATTCCGCCGGGGGAGAGAGCCTCCGAAAAAGCCGCGCTGGAAGGGATAAGATTAGACCCATGCGAATCCTCCCGACAATTCTCCTGCCGCTCTCTGCGGTGTTCGTCTCAGCCGCCGGGCTGGATTTCGATGTCATCCGCCGCCCGCCTCTGCCGACTGACCCGATGGAGTTAGTCATGAGCGATGCGCTGCCCGTCGCGGATGCACAGCAGCGAATCGCCGCACTCGGTCTTCTGGACAAGGCCCACCGTCTCTCCAACGTTCGCGCCCAGCCCTATGATCTGAAGACCGTCTTCACTGCCTCGGGCGGGTTAACGTCGGATGGAACCTGGCAGCTCGAAGACATCGCGCCCAGAGGCGGCGGATATCGCTGGACGGCGCAGGGCCCGAACTATTCGGCACTCACCCTTTATCCGGACTCGTCAACGAATGGGCTCTACGGAAACCAGCCTGGCGGGGTTATTCCGCTTCGTCTGCTTCAGGTCCGCTCCGCCATCTTCTTCGTGTACCCTTCAGTCGGGCCGCAGGCTTCCGTTCGGACCGCGAGCGCTCTTCTGAACGGCACACAGCAGAGCTGCGTGCTGATTGTGATCGGAGCTGCCAAGCGGACCTTCACCGGTGGCAGGAACTGGGAGGAATCCGAATATTGCGTCGATTCTCAGACGGGCGTTTTGCGGCAGTATTCTCCGGCTCCCGGCCTCTACGTGCGTTACGACTACTCCTCCGGACTTCGCTTCCACGATAAGTTCATTCCCACGTCCTTCAGCATCTATGAGAACGGCCGGGCAGTCGCCGAAGCCAGGACCGCGGGCATCATCGATCCGCCCGCACGTAGCGACGCCATGTTCGACACAACCGGTCTGATACCCCTTGGAGCTGGACGCGCCATGAATCCCGGGGTGAATATAGCAATTCCAGCCGTGGCTCCGGGACAGCATTTCCCCATCTCAAACGCAACCGCCGCGATGCAGGCAGTATCGCTGCACGGCAACATTGCCGGAGATGGTATGTTGCGCGAAATCGAAATCCTCGCGAGCAGTGATCCCAGCCTGAACCAGGCTGCCGTGAACCAGGCCAACTCGGTCGCCCAATTCCGCGGTCAGAACCAGCCTGGGGCCACAATGCAATCCTCGGAGCTGATCATGACCGTCGAATTCGTCACCCAGTAAAGAATGCCATCGACGAGCCGCCTGCGAGGACAGGTCCGTCCCGCGCGGGTGTTATGAACGAATATCGGTAGGCAACTCCGCCCCCTCAGATTTCCCTCCGAATTACCTTGCTTCTGTTTGCCACCGGAGTGATTCATGTGCTGATCGCGGCAGACGCCGCGCAAGGAGAAATGAACATGAGCGAACTGATCACAGAAACCAACGAAGCCGCCGCGAAGGCCCACGAAGCTGGCAAAAAGAAGGCCACCCCTGGCGCACGGAAGCCACGTGTCGCAAAGTCCGGGGGGAAGGCCACCAAGAAGGCCACCTCGCCGAAGAAAGCGCCCAAAGCGGCCGCCAAAGCCACTTCAAAGCCCAAGGCTGCGAAACCGGGGAAGCCCGCGAAGCAGAAGGTCGTGCGCGAGGGGAGCAAGACTGAGAAGATCCTGGCGCTGCTCAAGCGCTCCGGCGGAGCCACCCTCAAAGAGATCATGAAGGCGACCGACTGGCAGGCGCATTCCGTGCGCGGATTCATCAGCGGGACGCTGGGCAAGAAGATGGGCCTGACGGTCGCGTCCGCGAAAGGCGAGGACGGCGAACGCGGTTATTCGATCAAAGCCTGAATCACACGAGGCTGCTCCTTCAAGCCGCCGGATTCAACCCCGGCGGCTTTTCTTTGTCTTCAGATGGGACTGATCTGATAGGCGCTCGGATTATTCCAGGTGACTGTCGTCTGTTGCGGAACGACGCGCATGAAAGCCATGATCAGCGACTCAGCGCTGTCCGGGCTCCCGGGTATCCCGCGCTTGTTCCGCGCTTCTTTGCTTTCGATCTCCGTCAGCCCGCGGCTGTTCTCCCGGTAGCGGATTGTCGACAGCTGCGCCGCCTGTTTCCTCATCGTTCAGCTGCGCGATCAGGTTGTCCTGGAGGAAGCTCCTGAAGATCCAGTGCGCCTCTGCTTTCTGGTTTGCGAACTGGGCAGCATCGATTGCGCGAGCGCCGGCGTTGAATCCATAGACCGGAAAGCCCTGGTCGGCAAGATGAAGCGCGAAGTTGTAGCCGATACCTACCGTATCCACCACCACGACGCCGAGCCGATAGCCGAGCTGCCCGGCGCGGATCTGCCCGAGCTTGTTTGTGACGGGCCCCCGCGGGTCGGGATCGGACCAGAACCACTGCCCAAGTATGATTCCATCGACGCGCGCAGTCATCACGGTCTCGTCGGCCCCGGCGCCGGCAACGTCGATCCCGACTTGAATCACGTGGCCTTTTGCCGCAGGCAGTTCTTTTTCGGTCGGGTCGCGCCGTGCCCGCTCGATCCACGCCAATGGAAACACGCTGCCGGGGTCGTCGGACGGAAACTCGCCGAGTACGCGGGCGATGTATTTCGGATGCTTCGGCCCCCACACTTTGAGCCGCTCCCGCACCCACTCCCGCGTGACGAGCGACGGGAAGGGGCGATAAGCCAGTTCTTCGGCCGACATCGCCAGCAGCTCGTCTTCACCGACGGAGCGCCCGTCCGGGTGCTGGAGGTTCGGCGTGTCGAACGCGGAAATGCTGATGCAGCTATAGATCGATCGGTTGCGCGTGAAGGAGTCGTAGAAGTGCCCGGACGGAATAACGGGATTGCCGAGTTCCAGCACATGTACGTTGCCGCCGGCGCGGATGCCCTCGATTGCGTCCCAGATATCGGATTCGATGCCGGGCGCTTCATCGGCGATGATCGAGCACGTTCGAGCCGTGCAGTCCCTGAATGTTAATACCCGCCGATGAACTGGCGCCGAAGGCGTATCGCGATGGGCTGATGTCGAGCCCCGTGCTGGTGGGCTCCGGCAGCAGTTGTCTGACGGGACCGCCCAGTCGGGCTACCGCGATGTCCTTCCAGAATGGTCTTGACCTGGCGCAGCGTCGGCGCGGTCGTGAACACCTTGCCGGTGAGGTATCGGACCAGCCACCAGAGCGGAAGCCCCGCGGCTGCAAAGGTTTTACCGGATGCGTGGCATCCCTTCACCGCGACGAGCGGTGATGTTTCCACAGCATGGATGATTTCCTTTTGCTTCTGCCAGAGCGTGCGGCAAAGCTGGTGCTTCTGGAACGCGCAGGGATCGCGGAGGAAGTGCGCCTTACTTGCCGCCGTCTTCGTCATCGGCCTCGCTGACAAGCCGGTCGGCATCGGAGAGCAGGAAAGGACGGTCCTTCCCCTTATCGTCGACGAATCGCTGCGCGTAGGTTTCCTGCCACCCGGCCCGCGCACTTCAGGTAGAAACAAAGTGCCCCGAGATTCTTGTCCCTGCTTAAGCCCCAGAAGCTGCGCTGGTTGCGAAAGCATCGATCTCGGCTTTGGAGCGTCTCAAGTTCGCGGCGGAAATGCTTCCGCAGCGTACGTTCCGAGATGCCATGCGTACCGATACACGCCGCGATCTTCTCTTGACTATAGCCGGCAGACGACGAGATTCTTGACCGTCGCGCGGTCGGCTGGCGTCGGTTCGTACGGTGGCTGCCCGGCACCCGGCCTCGCCCCTCCGTGCTTTTTAGGAAGGATAAGTTTCAAATTATCGCATTGATCCGTTCCATTTCGATCTCCGCGAACGTGCGTCCATCGCCTTCGAGACGCGGCTTCCTGACTGCTCAGCGCCTGCCACCTGGAGACCACGACATCGACGTACTTCGGATCGAGTTCCAGGCCGCAGCAGACGCGCTCCGTCAGTTCGGCGGCGGCGAGGGTGGTGCCGGAGCCGAGGAACGGTTCATATACCAACTCACCGCGTTTTGTGTGATTCAGGAGCGGGCGCCGCATCAACTCGACCGGCTTCTGCGTCGGGTGGTCGTACTTTTCTGCTCCTTCGACCCACCCAAGATGAATTTCGGCGAGGGGCAGCGACCAGATCGTCGAGTTCTTCCCGGCTTTGCCGAACCAGGGAGCGTTCTTCTTCCGAACGTAGAAGCACGGCTCGTGTTGAAACCAGTAGTGCGTCTGCGTCAGGACGGTTCTGGCTCTTGTCCCAAATAATTTGCTGGTGGTGAGGAATCCGATGCGCGCAGGCCGTGCCAGAACTTCGCTGGCGAACATCGGAGGCGTGCCAGACATAGGCGACCTGGAGGCGCGGCACCAGCTCAAACGCCTCCGACCAGTCTGCTCTGGTATCTCCGGAGATGGTGGTCTCGTTGTGGCCCGGCGGTTCGGCGCTTCATGTAGCTCGGCTCGGCGGCGCCGTGGCCGTTCAGGCCGGCGCGGTCCCGCCACTCTGAATCCAGCTAGATTCCATAGGGGGCATCGGTGACCATCAGAAATGGCTTCTTCGGTCGTCCAGCAGACCGGGCGACATCCGCTTCGCTTGTGGCGTCCCCGCACAGAACTCGGTGCGGGCCGCAGTAGCCACAGATCGCCGGCCTCGATACCGGGATTTCCGGCACCGGCGGGACATCGTCTTCGGCCGCGTTCGGCTGCAAGCGTGAAGGCGTCGATCTCCCTGCGTCGAAGCCCGTCAGCGTGAGATCGAAGTCGAGCGCCTGCAGTTCGCCGAACTCGGCGGCCAGGAGTTCGATGTCCCAAGTCCGCCCACGTTACGGAGCGGTTGACCATCAGCCGGAATGCTTTCACCTGCGCGTCGGTCCAGCCGTCGCACGGGATCACCGGCACCTCGGTCATACCGAGTTTGCGCGCGGCCTTGAGTCTCAGATGCCCGTCCACAACGATGCCGCTGGAACGCGCCAATACCGGAATCGCGAATCCGAACTCCGTGATGCTGGCGACCATACGCTCCACCGCGCCGTCGTTCTTGCGCGGGTTGCGCTCGTAGTCTTTCAGCCTTGCGATGGGCCAATACTCGATGTGGAGTCTTTGCCCGGCGAAAGCAATCGCGGGGGCATCCGCTGGCTCGACGATCGCGCTGTCCACTTTCCGAGTGCTCACGATGGCTTGCATTTAAGCCATAGTTAACACGAGCGGAAGCGGATAGTCCACAGATAAATACTTGGTTTTTCTTTGAGATAGATCAGGATTGCCCAGCAGTGCTTAGGCTTAATCGACGACGTCGTTAATCCAGTGAAGCTTTAGGCGTCGCGCCAATTCCCGACGCTTGCCCGGAATGCTATTTGCAGACCTCCTCTCCTCATCCGATCAACGCTCGCTCATCGGTAGTTTCCCAACGAGGTCGGAGGCAAGTAACGCGAAAACGACAAGGGCCGCTGTCCGCGTAAACACACTGGTCGGTTCCGTTACAATCAGTCCTGAATACGAAAAAAGCCGGGCGGGTGCCCGGGGCTAGTCGGTGACGCCCTGATCCCGCCGGATTGCAACCGGCACATGAGTGATCCTGACGCACACCAAAACCAAGGCGAAGACTTGGGAGACAGCACGGAGAGTTATGAGGGGTTGTACACCTACGCCGAAATGCTGGAGTCGCTGCGCAGGCAGTATGCCAAGTGGCAACTGGGCGAGATTGCGGGCATCGAGGGTGCACGATTGCGGCTGCTAGTCGCGTGCATGGCGCTGAACGTCCCAGAAGAACAGATCCGTACCGTAATCCCCGGAGTCGATGAGATCTGCCGGCGCCATCCGCGGTGCCGCGCGGCGTATTACCCAGATCGCGGGGCCACGCCCGAGCCCGAACCGTACTGTCTCGGAGATGACAAGGACCGCTGGATCGAAAAGAACATGGAGCGGTACAGGGCCTATCTCGAAGGCGTGTTGGAAAAGGCCGACGCCTGGAAGGCGGATGCCCTGAGCCGCGGAAAGATCCGCGAACGGCTGACGTTCGTGGCGTACCGGCCGTTGCATCGCAAGGGGAGAGCGCGTAAGGGAAACGTGGGTGACGTACTGGATATTGCGGAGATATGCCTCGTTGCTGTGCGAGTGAAAATCCTGGGCCATCGGTATGTCGATATTGCGATTGACCGCGGCCGAGAAACGGAAGATCAAATCTTTGCGGACGTGAGCCGGTTGAAGTCCGCTGTCCATCAGTTGTGGCGGAAAGCCTTCCCGAGAGTCAAGAAGTCCGCGCGGTGAGATAAGGGACCCCAAGAAGCCTTCTTATCTGACCACTCATTTCTGGACCCGTGGCGGATCGGGGCTTTAGCATCGGGGCATGAGCAACGAATCGCTTGCATACGCAAGCGCAATAAATCCTAAGAAACACCAGCTAACGGACGTTGAGGTAGCCGAGTATCTCAATATCTCTGTCAGTACTGTGAGACGTTGGCGCCAGGCCGGCGGCGGACCGCGCTGGGTGCGCCTGGCGGGCTCCTCTTCGATCCGATATCCAATCGCGGACCTCGAAGCCTACGTCGCCAATTCGCCGTCCGGCGGCGGGCACCAGACGGAGGCGCGGTGACGATACCCCATGAGGAGACCATCGCGCGTTTAGCCGTGCGCTGGAATCTCACCTGGCACGCAGACATTGGCTTCGGGAGTCGCAATCGGTGATCCTGGACACCACCACCATCAGTCAGGTATTCGTCGCGTTGGGCGGCGATGAGCCGAAACTCGGTCGGGCTCGGGCTTTCTACCGGGATGGCGACAACCGGCAGGCCGTGTCTCTAAACGACGCCAAGAATTGCTGGTACGACCACCGGGACGGTGTAGGTGGCGGCGTGCTGGACCTGATCCAGGCGGCTCTTGGCTGTGATCGCGCGGGAGCACAGCAATGGCTCTCGAATTTTACCGGATTGCCGCTTGAAGATCGGGCGGCAGCCCGCGCCGAGCGGCGGGCGTTGGCTGAGCGACGAGCAAAGGAGCAGCGTTACCCGCGCGACCACTCGGATCGCGACGACGCCAAACACATCAACGCTGCGCTGAGCATCTGGCAATCGACGAAGGCAGGGTGCGGTACGCCCGTCGAGACCTATTTACGTGCGCGCGGCGTGGGTATTCAGCCACCATCGGATTTGCGCTTCCATGCCGGACTAAAGCACCCTTCCGGCGGCATATGGCCCGCGATGGTTGCGCTGGTGACGCGCGGCATCGACAACACGCCGGTGGCGATTCATCGGACCTTTCTGACCCACGATGGCTTGGGCAAAGCGCCAGTCAAACCCCAAAAGATGATGCTTGGCCCCTGCCGGGGTGGTGCAGTTCGCCTCGCGCAGCTGAACCACGTGCTGA
Organism: Terriglobia bacterium; assembly: GCA_963832905.1. Classification (GTDB taxonomy): domain Bacteria; phylum Acidobacteriota; class Terriglobia; order Bryobacterales; family Bryobacteraceae; genus BOG-234. The sequence goes on from CAWHVO010000006.1 coordinate 780,949, forward strand.
TGGTCGGCGAAGGTATTGAGACCTGTCTGGCCGCCATGCAGGAAACAGGACACGCATCTTGGGCTGCTCTCTCGACCAGTGGGCTGCGCAGTCTCGATTTACCAAACGAAGTGCGTGATGTCATTGTGCTCGCCGATGGCGACGATCCCGGTGAAGCCGCTGCACAAGATTGCGGACGGCGTTGGAAGCGCGAGGGACGCCGCGTTCGGATTGCTCGGCCACCGCGGGGATTGGATTTCAACGATATGCTTCTGGACCGCGCGGCTCGCGTCAAGGGAGACGCGGCGTGACCAGCGACACGAAAAACCTGGTCTCAGAAGCGATAACAGGCGCTGAGGATGTTCGCGATCCCCTTGAGGGCCTTGTTGAGAGAGCCCGTACCAATCCGGGCGCACCATTTGAACGTGATGTGCTCGAATGCCTCGCGGCATTGAAGTATGACGATCCGGCTCGCTTCGAAGTTTTGCGAAAAGCGCTAAAAGACGCAGAGTGCCGTGTCACAGCACTCGACGAAGCAATAGCCGCCCGTGACGCGATTGCCGAGAACGGTGGTTGTGGTCGGGGAGGCGGCTTAAAGCAGGCCGATATCCTCATCAAACTGGCGGAGTCAGCCGAGCTTTTCCACGCCCCGGACAAGACAGGATTCGCAGATCTAGTTGTTAACGGTCACCGCGAGACCTGGCCCATCCGGTCAAAGGGTTTTCGTTTTTGGTTGGGGCGCGGCTTCTATGAAGAAACGCAGGGGGCGCCAAATTCTGAAGCCCTGCAGTCGGCGCTGAACGTCATCGAAGCCAAAGCGCACTTCGACGGACCGGAACGTATCGTTCACGTTCGGGTCGGAGATCATGATGGAAAGCTTCATCTCGACCTTTGCGACGAAAATTGGCAGGCGGTCGAGATCGATACAAAGGGTTGGCGAGTAATCGACGGGCCTCCTGTGCGGTTCCGTCGGGCTGCCGGCATGCAGCCGCTGCCGATCCCCCAGCGGGGCGGATCGATCAACGATTTGAGGCGTTTCTTGAACGTGAAGTCGGACGACGACTTCGTGCTGGCGGTGGCATATCTTGTCGCAGCCCTGCGCTCCCGCGGTCCGTATCCCGTGCTCGCGCTTGCCGGCGAGCAGGGGTGAGCCAAATCTACGTTCGCCAGAGTCTTGAAGTCTTTGGTCGATCCGAACACCGCGCCACTGCGGAGTCTGCCTCGCGAAGACCGCGACCTCTTCATCGCGGCCTCCAACGGGCACATTCTTGCTTTTGACAACGTATCGCGATTGTCGCCGCTAACCTCCGACGCACTCTGCCGGCTGAGCGAGCCGAGAGGCACGGTGTATACGGCGGCTGAAATGCGGTTGGTGGTTCAGATAGCAGAATCCCGCCACTGTACTTGAGATTCATGAATGGAAGCGGATTTTTGACGCGGTAGTGCGGGAGTACCAAGGCCCGATAGAGGGAGCGGGTCTGACGATATGAGCAGTCGGATGTCGATCCCCGAGATCGCTGACCGGCTTTCCGTCGGGCGTCTCGCGGTCTACACAATGCTGGAGCAGGGCATCATTCCTGCCATCCGCCTCGGCCGACGTTGGATCGTCACCCGCCACGCTTACGAACAGTGGGAGCGCACCTGCGGCATGCAGGCTGGCGCTGGACTTAACGCGCACACAGAGGTACCTGTGTTGGACTGATGGCCGTCAACAAACGCAAATACCGGTCGGGGAAAGTGGTGTGGTGCTACCAATTCGCCCCGCCGGGATCGACCCGCCAAAATCAGAATCTGATCACCGAGTCCGGCTTCGCGACGAAGCAGGAGGCTACAGACGCCGAGGCCGTGCGCCGTACGGCGGAGTTGAAGAAGGCTGAAATGGCAAAGGCCGGCGCCGCTGGTGTCGCCGCGGCGATGCCGACAACCCTGGCGACGCTTCTGGCCGAGTTCATGAAGCAGCACGCACAGGAAAACCTGGCACCGAAAACCGTTGAGCGGTATCAAGAGATGGCCGCGTACGTCGCGCCGGAACTACTCGCAATGAACATGGCCGAGATCACACCGCTCCATCTCAGTCGCGAATGGACCCGGCTGCTGAAGTGCGGCGGCCACATCCGCAAGTCCAGGACGCCTCGTCCGATGAAGCCGAAGACGGTGAGGAACATCGCTGGTATGGTGTCTGCTGCATATTCGCGCGCGATCAAGTGGGGGCTGACGACGACAAATCCCGTCACCCACAGCGACCTCCCAAAGGTCAGGAAGCGCATCGGAATGGCCCTGCTCCCATCTGAGCAGGATCGCCTGACACAGTGCGCAACCGGCCCATGGTGCCTCCCGGCGTTCCTGGATGTGGCGGCCGCGACGGGCGCGCGGCGCGGGGAGGTCCTGGCTCTCCGATGGTCGGATCTAAAAGGTATGACCCTCTTAATTGATCGATCGCTCTGCCAGACCAGAGACGGGCTGATCTTCAAAGACACCAAGACTGAGGAGCCTCGCAAGGTGGAGTTGCCCCCCTCGATGTTGGCCTGCCTCGACGCGCATCGACTACGCCAGGATGAGTTCCGTCGGCAGTTCGGCCCGGACTATCGCAGCGATCTGGACCTGATATTCGGCAACCCGGATGGATCACCGCTGAATCCGAATTCGATCTCGTCAACGGTATCGCGGCTCTGCCGGCGCCTGGGTCTCCCCAAGGGAGCGTCCCTCCACGTCCTGCGACACAGCCACGCGAGCCTCCTGCTGGCCGACGGCGTGGACCTCGCGACCGTCTCCGCGCGCCTCGGCCACTCATCCGTGCGCACAACCGCCGACATTTACTCGCACGCGATCCGCGGCAAGGACCACGCCGCCGCCCTGTGCTGGGACGACATCATGCAGCGGGCGCGCGGCGAGAAATCCACGGGCGTAAACTGAATGGCGAGCTTACATGGCCCTGAAAACGGACTCGAAGCCAGACCCGGAGGTGAAACTCGCGCGATACCTCGCATCGGCGTTCATCGCCTACAGTCACGGAATCGGGATGGATTACGCTCGCAAGAAGTACGCCCACGAGCCAATCGGGCCATTTTGGATCCAGGTTGCGCGTTTGGTAAGCGCGGGTGCGGCAAAGGCCGGTGAGCCGGCGGCAGCGTTCATGGTTCCGCCGGGTCGAAGAATACAATAGTTGCGCCCCACCACGCCAATGGACCCGAAAATTCCTGATTGGCTGTCGGTCGAACAGCTAGTGGACGCGGGCGACCATCGCGCCCTCTATCCCTATCCTCTGCTGGAAAACATCCTCTCTGTAGGTGATTGCCGCACAGCCGCTTTGAACGATACAAAAGCCTTTGAACAAGAATTCGGACGCGACCTCGTCCAGCCCTTCTATAATCTGTTGTGGCGACTGAACACCATCGGCGACATCTTCACGTCGCATACGAGCGTTTCGCCGCTCGACCGGGAATCGCCTTTTGAGTGGGCGAAGGCGTTCATCGGTTCATCGATGGTAATCATGACCCGTGATCAACAGGATCGCCACAATCTGCAGGCCGCGCAGGGTCGGGCAGTTATGCTGGCCCGCGCTCTCGCCGGGAGCAAATTCATTCCGACGGACACGACAGGCTGGCAGATCAGGCTGTTCCCGACAACGGTGAACCTCGCATATCAAACCGGGCTCGGGACTCCAGATGGCAACATTCTGATTCCGCAGGGCAACGAGGAGCAGACGGGCTTCGCCCACGAATTTGTCATCACGGGATCGGCGGGGAACCGACGCAGGGCCGCGGAGCGATGGGCGCGCGCGATAACGTTCGTTTGCGAGACGCTGGCGCACCTGCCGGAGCATGCCCCGTACCAGCACTTTGAGATCGTGAACGGGGAGCGGGTCGTGCTTGGGACGCGTGGTTAACGGGACGATTTCCCGAAGCTGGGCGGCCTTACCGAACGCCCTCGACCCCCGGCTGCGCTGTGACCGCGCTGTGACCTCGGCGGTTCGTGGCGGTGTTTCGGAGCATCGCGGAATACCAACCGTACTGAAAACACAACCACTTAGACCCAACTGGGCTGGAGTAAACTGGCAGCCCTCGGGTTCGATTCCCGTTAGCGCTACCAAGTTTTCAATAACTTAAGTGGAATTTCATCACACCGCGTCACACATCTCATAGCCCAGTTCTGGTCTTTTTGCGGTGTTTGCTGCACTACTACAGAGGCAACGGAAATCAACGTCGTTCAGAATCGTCCTCGCCCGTTGCGGCGGTGGGACCAGATCTACATGAAGACGGTCAACTTGGTTCTTCAGAGTGAGTTTGTCGCAAAGTGGGCGAATTGGAAACGCCTGGCGTTCATCGGCGACGGCGATGCCATCAGTGTGTGCGTCGCGTATCTCAGGAAGCGTTAAATTCTAAGAGCGACCAACTGTTCGTCTATTTGGCCTGCCACGGCACATTTGACGAGCAGGAACAGCGGGGCTTTCTCATCGCGAGAGATTCCAAGCGCGATGCGGACAAGCCTGTGCACACGACGCAGCTCTCGTACGACGATCCTGCGCGCTGTTCTCGATACGCTGCCTGTGCCTCATATTTTCGTGGTGATCGATGCCTGCTTCGGGGACACTTTCGATCCTCGGATCGGTGAGTCCACGCACCGCAGTGATGGTGAAGAAGCGATTTCGCTGGAAGAATTACGACGCCGGCGGATGGGGTTGGTGACGCGACAATTCCTGACATCGGGAAGCAAGGAGTTTGTCTCTGATGGCAGGGGAGAGAATTCGCCTTTCGCTCGCGTGTTCCTCCAGGTGTTGCGAAGTTATGGCGGCGACCAGCACTACCTGACGATCGCGAGGCATTGGCGTCCCCAGGGGGATTCGAACCCCCGTTACCGCCGTGAAAGGGCGATGTCCTGGGCCTCTAGACGATGGGGACTGCGAGGAAGGCTGACAAACCCAATTTACCATGCGCGCGGCATCCTCCCCGATATCGACCTGACGCGCGGCCAGAGGGTAAACTGGAGGTTCCATGTCCGAAAACGAGAACTTTTACCGCATTCAGAAGCTGCCGCCTTACGTCTTCGCCGTCATCAACGAGATGAAGGCAAAGGCACGCGCGGCACAGCAGGATGTGGTCGATCTCGGAATGGGAAATCCGGACGGCGCCACACCGCAGATCGTCGTGGATAAGCTGATCGAAGCCGCGAAGAATCCGAAGAATCACCGCTACTCCGTCTCGCGCGGCATTCAGCATCTGCGCGAGGAAATTGTCAAGCGCTACAAGCGGCGTCACGGCGTCGATCTCGATCCGGACACGGAGGCCATCGTCACCATGGGCGCGAAGGACGCGCTGGCGCATCTGATGTTCGCGACCATCGGGCCCGGCGATATCGTCGTCTCGCCGAATCCCGCGTATCCGATTCATCAGTACGGCGTCATCATGTCGGAAGGCCACGCCTGCATGCTGCCGATGCCGAATCGCGGAAACGTTCCTCGGCCGGCTGCAGGAGTTCTACAGAGAATCGTCGAAGCCGCCGAAGATGCTGCTGATCTCGTTCCCGCACAATCCGACGACCACGTGCGTGGACCTCGCTTTCCTGACGGAGATCGTCGAACTGGCGCGCAGCCACGGCACGCTGATCGTGCACGATTTCGCGTATGCCGATCTCGGCTTCGACGGCTACATGCCGCCGAGCATTCTGGAAGTGCCGGGCGCGAAGGATATCGCGGTCGAGATTTTCTCCATGTCGAAGAGCTTCAACATGGCGGGATGGCGCGTCGGCTTCTGTCTCGGCAACGCGAAGATGATTGCGGCGCTGGCGCGCATCAAGAGCTATCTCGATTACGGCGTGTTTCAGCCGATTCAGATCGCATCCATCGTGGCGCTGCGCGAGTGCGAAGACGAGAGCGTGAAGATCTGCGAGGTGTACCAGCAAGCGCCGCGACGTGCTGGTGGAAGGGCTCTGCCGCGCCGGCTGGCCGGTGCCGGCACCGAAGGGGACGATGTTCCTGTGGGCGCCGCTGCCGGAGCGCTCACGCGAGCCTCGGCTCGCTGGAATTTTCGAAGCTGCTGATGGAGAAGGCGCTGGTCGCGGTTTCACCGGGCGTCGGATTCGGGCCGATGGGCGAAGGCTTCGTGCGTTTCGCGCTGATCGAAAACGAGCATCGCACGCGCCAGGCGACGCGATCCATCGGGCAGTTCCTGCGGCACTGATGCACCGCTGGCGGTCTTGCCGCCGGCGCCTTTATTCAATATCCAGGGACAGCGTCACCGGGACCGTCTTCGGTGCGAAGCACATGCGGTCGTTGCAGGCCTGATAGCGCAGCGTGCCGTTCTGCGCCGCAGCGCCCGTGGGAGCCTTGGCCGGCACTTTGAACTGCGTCGAGATGGTGAATTCCCCGGTCACCACCGAAAGCGGCGTCGGCGAGAACGAATACTTCTCATGCGAGGGTTTCGGGTAGGTGATCGCGCCCGCCTGCAGCGGACCGCCGGTCCACTTCAGCGTCAGCGGAATCAGATAGGAGTCCGTCGGCGTATTGCTGTTGGCGTGAAAGCCCGGCGGCAGCGTGGCCTTGAAGGCGACGACGGGCGTCGAGCCCTTCTTCGCCTTAACTGTGGGAACCGGCGCGATGGTCAGCGTCGGCGCCATCTGAGCCGCCCCGATTGAAGCCAACAGAAAGGCTGCCGGCAGGCTGCACAGGATCTTCCAATAATTCTTCGATAGCATCTGAGAAATCCTTTTTGTTGGTTAGGCCGACGTGCACCGACGCGATGCGCCCGTAGCGATCGATCACAAACGTGGTGGGCAGCGCTTCGAGACCGCCGAACTGATCGCCGGTTTTGTCGTCACCCATCACGATCCGGTAGTTGATTTTCTTTTCCTGAACAAATGGCGTGACCGATTTCCAGCCGTCGTCGTCCATGGAAACGCCGAGCACTTCGAAGCCGCGGTCCTTGTACTTGCGCTCAAATTCGGTGAACCACGGGATCTCGATTTTGCACGGACCGCACCATGTGGCCCAGAAATCGAGAAGCACCACTTTGCCCTTGTAATCGGCCAGCTGGACCACTTTGCCGCTGGCATCCTTCAGCACAAAATTCGGCGCGGGCTTGCGGTTACTGGCCTTCCTGGCAAGGGGCCGCGACGGCCGCGAGGGCGAACACGCCACAATACCCAGCAGCGCGGCAACGCCCGCGATCGCCGCATAGCGCAAACGTGACCTTTTCACTGCTCCGATTATATCGGGAACCTCCTGCCTCTAAACCGGGCCTGAAACCACGCGGCCCTTGCCCGCTGCCGCGGTTTCGCCAGCGTGAGCTCCGAATCGACACGCCCGTATATAGACGCCGCGGTGTCGCAAAAACTTTCGCAGCAATACTCGCGCCACCGCCGCGAGCGCCGGCTCACGTCCGAATCCGAGAGCGCCCTCTTCCGCCATTCCGCCGACCACCCGGCCTCGCCTCGCGTCCGAGCGCTCCACTCACTCTCAAGATGCGCCTCCCAGGCCCATCGTTGCGGATTTCCCAAACGCACCCATACGAAATGAAAATACTCGTGCAGCAGAATCCGGCGATGCTCGCGGGCGTTTCGCTTCAACTCGGGATCGAGCACGATCACGCGCCGCCGAAGGTCGCTCTCGGCATACGCCTCATTGTCGCCGATATCCCGCAGACCGCCGCGGTACCGGATTTCGACTTTGCGGCCGTCGAACAGGTGAGGAAAGGCCACCGTGGTCACTACAATAACTGCATGGATCTCGCCGCGCTGCTCACGGAACAGGCGAACCCCAAATCCGCAAACATCGACAGGCTTTCCACGGAACAGATGCTGCGCGTCATCGGTGCGGAAGATCACAAAGTGGCGGGAGCGATAGCGGCGGAAATTCCGCACATTGCGCGGGCGGTGGATGCGATCGCCGCGGCGTTCGGAAGCGGGGGCAGGCTTTTCTACATCGGCGCCGGGACCAGCGGACGCCTTGGCGTGCTCGACGCTTCCGAATGCCCGCCGACCTTCAATGTGCCGGCCGATCTCGTGCAGGGAATCATTGCCGGCGGCGAATCCGCACTGTCGCGCGCGACGGAAACCACCGAGGACGATCCGGCCATCGGCGCACGGGATTTGCAGGCGCGCGGCTTTCGTTCGGTGGATATTCTATGCGGCATCGCAGCCAGCGGCCGGACGCCTTACGTCCTCGGCGCGATCGATGAAGCGAATCGAATCGGCGCGTTGACGATCGGCATCAGCTGCACGCCGGATTCGGAACTTGCCCGGCGGGCAAAGATCGCAATTACGCCTCTGACCGGGCCCGAAGTCATCGCGGGATCGACGCGTACTGAAAGCGGGTACCGCAACCAAGATGGTGCTGAATATGCTGACGACCGGCGCGTTCATCCGCCTGGGTTACGTGCGCGGCAATCTCATGGTGAACGTGCAGCCGAAGAACTCGAAACTGCTCGACCGCTCGAAGCGCATCATCGCCGAGGCCACCGGTGTCTCCTACGACGAGGCAGGCAGTATGCTGGCGAAAGCGGGGAACAACGTCCGCGCGGCTATCGCAGCCTGGGAAGAAGCTCACAGGACCAGATAAACAACAATGGATAAGTTTGTAATCGAAGGCGGCGCGGCACTCAGCGGCACGATCGCCACCAGCGGCTCGAAAAACTCCGCACTGCCCGCGCTCGCCGCCGCGCTGCTGACCGATGAAGAGGTGGTGCTGGAGCGCATTCCACGCGTGCGCGACATTCGCACCATGGAGCGGCTGCTTGTCGATATCGGTTCGGAGATAAGCGTCAGCGACGACGCCCCCGAGCGAGTGATTCTCAACACGAAAAAAATTGTCTCGCCTGAAGCGCCCTATGAACTGGTGAAGACAATGCGGGCTTCGAGTCTGGTGCTCGGTCCGCTGGTAGCGCGGGCCGGACGGGCGCGCGTTTCGCTGCCTGGCGGATGCGCGATCGGCGCGCGGCCCATCAATTTTCATCTCGCCGGCCTCGAACATCTGGGCGCGCAGATATCGCCAGGAACACGGTTACATCGAAGCCGCCGCGCCGGAGGGGCTCAAAGGCGCGCAGATCGTCTTCGACCGGATTACGGTAACCGGCACGGAAGACATTCTCATGGCCGCGGTTCTGGCGGACGGCGAGACGGTGATCGAAAATGCCGCGCGCGAGCCGGAGGTCGTGGATACCGCACATCTGCTTCGCAAAATGGGCGCGAACATCGAAGGCGAAGGCACGAGCGTCATCCGCGTCGAGGGCGTTTCGAAGCTGCACGGCGCAAGGCACGAGATCATAGCCGACCGCATTGAAGCCGGCACCTTCGTCATCGCCGCGGCCATCACCGGCGGCGAGCTCTGCATCACCGGCTGCGTGCCGGCACACCTCGATGCTCTGATCGCCAAGCTGGCCGAAGCCGGCGTTACCGTGACGCAGGTCGACGACGCCACACTGCGCGTGGCGCGGCGTGACGGCCCCCTGCTTCCCGCCGACATGATCACCGAGGAATACCCCGGCTTCGCCAACCGATCTTCAGGCGCAGTACATGGCGCTGATGACGCAGGCTGACGGCATCTCCATCATCACCGAAACCATTTTTGAAAACCGCTTCATGCACGCGCAGGAACTGATGCGCATGGGCGCCAATATCCGCCTCGACGGCCGGCAGGCAATCGTGGCGGGACGCAGCCGTCTGACGGGCGCCGGCGTGATCGCGTCCGATCTGCGGGCCAGCGCGTCGCTGGTGCTCGCCGCACTGGTGGCGAAGGGCGAGACCGTCATCGACCGCGTTTACCACATCGACCGCGGCTATGAAAAAATCGAAGCCAGGCTTTCCGCCGCGGGAGCGAAGATCAACCGAATTGAGTAGAAACATGGCCCAGCACAATCCAGGATTCCTCCATCTGGTCAACGACGCGAAGACGCGCGTCCGCGAAACCGATATCGATGGATACAAACAGATGCTGAGCGACGGCGAGAAACACGTGCTTGTCGATACGCGCGAGGACCACGAATTCGCCGCCGGCCACGTCAAGGGCGCCGTGCACATGAGCAAGGGCACCATTGAGCGCGACATCGAAACGAAGATTCCGGACAAGGACACGACGCTGGTGCTCTACTGCGGCGGCGGTTTCCGTTCGGCGCTGGTGGCGGACAACCTGCAGAAGATGGGCTATACGAACCCGATCTCGCTCGATGGCGGCTGGCGCGCGCTGCAGGCATCGGGGCTCGAACTGGAGTAACGCAGAATGTTCGGTGACAGCCTGCGGCTGGCCCTGGCTGACTGAATGCACCGGCGACAGGATCGCCGGCGTTACAGCAGGATTCGTTCGTCGCCTTCGCGCCTGGTGACGCGTTCGCGATCGAAGTACTCCAGCAGCGGAATCGCATACTTGCGCGACACTCCTGCCCAGTCTTTGAACTCCGGCACTTTGAATCGCTGCCCGCGCCTGCCGCCGAGCTGTTCGCGCAGCTTCACCAGCGCGCCGGCATCGAGTACGAATTCTTCCGATATGCGCGTCAGTTTCCCCTCGCGCAGCAGCATCTGGAGAATCGACCGCGCCCGGCCCGCTTCCACGCCCGACGCCTTCAATACCTCATGCACAGCGGGCGCAGCGAGCCCCGCCCGCTCGAACGAACTCGTGATGGCGGCGCGGGCCTGCTCTTCATCCTGCTTCAGTACAACCTTGTGAGTCTTCAGCCGGACCACTTCGCCGTCCTGCGTGAGTTCGGATGCGGCCGCCAGTATATGATCGAAAACCTCGGCTGACGCGGCGCCCATCACGGCGGCTTTGAGATCCTGCTTCGGAATCCCGGGTAACAATGAATTAGCGCGATGAAAATTGCGACAGTGCGTGGTGAGGTGCTGTTTCAGGTCCGCGATCCGGTCGCTCGCCATCAGCCATTTCCCCGCCCTCTCGATGCCGGGCAGCCTGCCGATTTCGCGCAGCCCGGTCCACGCGATGAGCTGGTCTTCGTCAATCCCCCACTGGTTCTCGGTTACGAGAAGCTGGGGCGTCAGAGCGCTCAGGCGAGCGGCAGCGTTCGTGTTTCGCGCATACCTGTGCCCGCTGATGTCGGCTACAATGCCGCCCCCGATCGTCGTCACCGGCGAGAACATGCGGATGATGAAGCGATCGCCGGGCAGCACCAGCGCAGCTTCTTTCAGCACAATCCGCGCCCACGCAGAATCGCCGGGCTTCAGTTCCGCCCGATTGTCCAGGTATCGTACCTGGGCTTCGATCTCCGCCGCGCCCGCATGAAAGTGCACGGGCGCGCGATTCTTCAGCGGATTCGCCGAAGCCAGCAGATCGAGCCGGCAGTCGAGCATCCTGACCGGGGTGAAGCGGCCGGGTTCGCTCAGCACCATGCCGCGATGGATTTCACCCGGCTCGATTCCGGTCAGATTGACCGCCGTGCGCTGTCCGGCCTGGGCGCGAGTCGCAGTCGCGCCATAGACCTGCAGTCCGCGCACCCGCAGCCGTCGTCCGAGCGGATAGATTTCCACTTCCTGCTCGGCCGTGAGGGTGCCGGATATCAGGGTGCCTGTCACGACCGTGCCGAAGCCCTTCATCGTAAACGCGCGGTCGAGCGGCAACCGGAGCCACCCGGACGCTTTCTTCTGCTGAACGCGGCGCGCGGCCGTTTCGAGCGCCTGCCGCAGTTCCGGAATTCCAGCCCCGCTGAGGGAACTCACCGCGATCCTGGGCGCGCTTTCAAGGAACGATCCGGCCACAAACTCATCCACTTCAAGGCGCGTCAACTCCAGAAGTTCCGGATCCGCGAGATCGGCCTTGGTGAGCGCGATCACGCCGGCTTCGACACCAAGCATGCGGCAGATTTCGAAATGCTCGCGCGTCTGCGGTTTGATCGACTCCATCGCTGAAATGACGAACAGCACCAGATCGATCCCCGCCGCACCCGCCAGCATGTTGCGCACGAAACGCTCGTGGCCGGGAACGTCGATGAAACCGATGCGGATATCATCGGACATCTGCAGATGCGCGAAGCCAAGATCGATGGTGATGCCGCGGCGTTTCTCTTCGGCAAGGCGATCGGCGTCGGTGCCGGTCAGCGCCTTCACCAGCGCTGTTTTACCGTGGTCTATGTGACCGGCCGTGCCGACAATGATCTCCCGCATTCGTCGTTTCCCAATCCGCCGCTCTCCATCGTATGAAACCGGGTCATTTCCTGCTGACGACGTTCGGCTCCTTCGGCGATCTGCATCCGTATATCGCGGTGGGTCTGGGGCTACGCGCGCGCGGGCACGACGTGACTATCGGAACCTCGGAAGCCTATCGCGCCAAGATAGAAAACGAGGGACTTCGCTTCCATCCGATCCGGCCGGACCTGGGTCAGGTTTTCACTCCCGAAGTTATCCGCCGGGCGATGCATCCGCGGAAGGGCACCGAGTTCGTATTCCGCGAGCTTATGCTGCCGTGGTTCGAAAAGAGCTTCGAAGACACGACGGCGGCGGCGCTTAAGGCCGACCTCATCGTCGGCCATCCCATCGCATTTGCGACGCCGACCGTGGCAGAGTATCTGAAAAAGACGTGGATTTCGGTCGCGCTGCAGCCATCGGTTTTTCTGTCGGAACACGATACGCTCACGGTATCCGGCGCGCCTGTGATCAACTGGCTGATCTCGCTTGGCCCCGGCTTCACACGCGCCTTCATCCGCTATGCGAGAAGTGTGATGCACCGCTGGGGCGCGCCGGTGAATGCCTATCGAAAGAAGCTCGGACTGCCGGAGGTTCGCAACCCGCTTCTTGACGGCATGTTCTCGCCGTACGGAACGCAGGCGTGGTTTTCACGCGTGATGGCGCGGCCGCAGCCGGATTGGCCGGCCCGCGTTGACATAACGGGTTTTCCTTTTTACGACAAACTCGAACCGGGTCACGGGCTGAGCCCCGCGCTCGCGCGCTTTCTCGATGCCGGACCTGCCCCCGTCGTATTTACGCTGGGTTCTTCGGTCGTATACGACGCCGGCGCGTTCTATGAACAGAGCCTCGAAGCCGTGCGACGCATCGGCTGCCGCGCCGTGCTGCTGGTGGGGCGCGATACGGGCAATGCACCCACGGGCCGGGTGCCTGACAACGTATTCGTCGCCGAGTATGCGCCCTACTCGGAGCTGCTGCCGCGCGCCGCTGCGACGGTGCACCAGGGCGGGGTGGGGACTACGGCGCAGGCTTTGCGTGCGGGTAAGCCGATGATCGTCGTGCCGCGGAGCCACGATCAGCCGGACAACGGACGGCGGATTCACAACCTCGGAGTGGGCCGCGTCGTGGCGCGGTCGCGATATCGGGCGGATCGAGCGGTGCGGGAACTGGAGACGATTCTCAAAACGACGAGCTACGCCGACGCCGCGCGCGCGACGGCGTGCGAAATGGAGCGCGAAGACGGTGTGGGTGCCGCGTGCGAGGGGATTATCCGCGCCGCGGATCTCAACCGTTAAACTGAGTTTGTGGACGATATCACGATTACGATCAGCTGCGACGGTACTGGTGTACTGGTCGCGCACTGGGACGATCCGCGCGGCCACGGCGGGCTGACGACTCAGGCCGAGAGGCTGAGCGATCTGGAAGCCAACATCCGCGAGGCAGTCGAGGTACACTTCGACGCGACGGAATTGCCCAGCCGCATAAGACTTCATTTCGAGAACGATCCCATACTTGCCGCTGCGTGAAGTTGCCACGAGACTTGTCAGGCGCCGATGTTATTCGCGCGCTTGCGCGAGCCGGGTTCACGGTTCTCAGACAAACAGGTTCACATGTTCGGCTGGGCAGGAATGAAGTTCGCGTGACAGTGCCCGATCATAAGGTAATTGCTCCCGGCACATTGAAAAGCATTCTTCGACAGGCAGGCCTCAAGCCCGAAGACCTGACCGATGAAGATGGATCTGCGGATTAACGGTCAGTACAAGGGAAAAAACCCTTCCGAACCCAGCCACTTCCCGGTCGTTTTGCCGAGGGCGTCGAGAGTGACGATCTCGCGGTGAGAAAGCCGGCAGGAGACATCGCCTACGACGTGACCTCCAGGGGCCGACCATGAGTGATCCAGAAATACCGAAGCACTATCCACAGGCCGAGGCCCTTCGTCACTGCCCCATCGGCGTCGTAATCAACCTGCCAAAGTAGACCACCCGGAACGACCAGAACGGGCACGATCACTCTAGAATCTAGAGAGAGGGGTGGCGACTTTTGCAGCAAACAATCGTACGAATTCCTGGCAGCTGCTAACAGCTTGTTGCATTTTTTCGAACGTGGCTGCATCGTCGCTGACGAGTTGTTTGCCGGATTCCTCCCGCCCCACCTGATCGGTCTTTCTACCGACGATCTCACCCGGTCTGTAAACGCTGGATTTTGGAGGGCTATAGACCTCGGGATACCTAATAAGCATTGGATCGGGGTGAAAAAGGAGGATCTGGTGAAAGGCTTCTTGTTGGGTCCGCGGACTCGCGCTTATCAACAGAGGGCAATTCGATCGTAAGTTCTTGCACTCCACTGCGAGGGCCAGTGTGAACGGCCCTCGGTCCTTTTGCGCGCGAATGTCGTACTGTCTGATCTTGTCCGTTAGGGGATCGCGGTACGTTCCTGAGTGTGAGCACTCAAATCCCTCCGACCGAAGTGTCTTCAGCACACGCATCTCGAAGCCAAAATCGGAATCAGATTCTACGAATTCTTTGAGGTCGTCAGCCGTAATTGGATCTTTCTTCAGCTTCGCCATAAGCCCTCCCGAGAATATTCGATCGCCGCCATCCAGATCGACGGAAGATCGGCATCCGCAGCCACTGGCTGACCCAGGAAATGCAGCGCTTCGCGCAGCAATTCCGGTGCGCGATTTGCATCGAGCGGCGGCGCCAGCCTCTGCTTGCTCAGCTTCTCTCCTCTTTCGTTCGTCACGATCGGCACGTGCACGTACCGCGGCGTCGGCAGCCCCAGCAGCTTCTGCAGGTGCATCTGCTGCGGCATCGAGTCGAGCAGATCGGCTCCGCGGACCACATCAGTGACGCCCTGATAGGCATCGTCGACGACGACCGCCAGATGATACGCGAAGATGCCGTCGGCGCGCAGCACGGTGAAGTCGTCGCCCGGAAAGCGGGCGCGCCATCGCGGTCCCGACGTGCATCGGCACGGCTCGGTGGTGGTACGCGTACACGAGCACGGGAAGACGTTGCCGGCGCGTTTCAGTTGTTCCAGCGCCTCCCGATAGGCATCGATCCGCGTGCTCTGGTACAGCACCGGGCCGTCCCACTCGAATCCGAAACGCTCCAGCGTCCGCAGGATTTCTTCGGCCGAGCCGGGCACGACGCGTGGCGTATCGATGTCCTCGATGCGCAGCAGCCACTTGCCGGCCCGCGAGCGGGCGTCGAGATAACTCGCCGCCGCCGCCACCAGCGATCCGAAGTGCAACGGACCGCTCGGCGTCGGGGCGAAGCGTCCGATGATCATAGTGCGATGAGCTGCGGCAGAACTTCAGCGGATGTGCCGCGAATCGAAAACGAGACGTCGTCCGAGTAAGGGGTCGCTTCCGGATTGATTTCGATCACTGCGCGCGCCAGCGGAATCAGGCCCGCTGCCGGATGGACCTGGGCAGAAGTTCCGGCGACGATCAGCACGTCCGCAGCCCGGACGGCTGCAGTGGCTCGTTCCATCGCACCCGCAGGCAGCATCTCGCCGAACCACACGACACCCGGCCGCAGCATGCCCCCGCACTTGCAGTACGGCGGAAGGTCAGTCAGCTCGGAACGGTCTACGCGCTCCGCGCCGCACGCGAGACACCGCACCGTCCAGATGTCGCCGTGCAGTTTGATCACGTTCTTCGATCCGGCCAGATCGTGGAGGCCGTCGACATTCTGCGTGATCAGCGTGAAGGGGCGTTTCCGCCGCTCCAGCTCCACCAGCGCCAAGTGACCCGCGTTCGGCTGTGCTTTTGCGGTGGCGCGCCGTCGCTCCTCGTACCAAGTCCACACAAACTTCGGATCGCGGGTGAAGGCCTCAGGCGTCGCCAGATCTTCGAAGCGGTACTGCTGCCAGTAACCGCCCCCGCTTGCAGAGGAGCCGCGGAACGTCGGGATGCCGGATTCGGCGGAGACGCCCGCCCCGGTCAAAACCGCGACATTAGCCGCGGACTTCAGCAGCGACGCGGGATCCATCTAACATTTTTCGGCGCGCACAACGGACCGTTCGGCCTGTGCGCTCAGGCGCATCAGCTCGAGACGCAGCGCGTCAACGAGCGCGTTCCAGCTGGCTTCAATGACGTCGTCGGAAACCCCGACCGTCGACCAGCTTTTTTCATGATCGGACCACTCCACCAGCACGCGCACCTTGGCCGCCGTGCCCTTCTTCGAATCGAGCACGCGCACTTTGTAGTCGGTGAGGCGGACGTTGGCGATTTTCGGATACTGCGCGGAGAGGCACTTGCGCAGCGCCACGTCGAGCGCGTTCATCGGGCCATGCCCGCCTGCCGATTGCGGTGCGGACGCCCGCGTCCGTCGACACCGCGACGGTTGCGTCGGCGTGGCCGGACTTGATCGAGACGTAGTAATCGTGCACCTCGAAGAGATTCACTTCCGGATTCAGAGTCTGGCGCACCAGCAGCTCGAACGTGCCGTCAGCGGCTTCGAGATCGTAGCCCTGAAACTCCATCTCCTTGACGCGATCGAGCAGCTCGCGGCGCGCCTGCTCCGTCATGCGGTCGGCGAGGCCCTGCTGCTGCAGCTGATAGAGAACGTTGCTGCGTCCGGAAAGATCGCTGACGAGAACGCGCTGATGATTGCCGACGAGTGCGGGGTCGATGTGCTCGTACGTGCGCGACTCTTTCATGACGGCACTGACGTGCACGCCGCCTTTGTGGGCGAAAGCGCTCTGGCCGACGTAAGCCTGATCCCTGCGCAGCGGCAGATTGGCCAGCTCGGCGATGTAGCGGCAGACGGACGTCAGGGCCTGCAGCTTCCCGGCGCCGATCGTGGTGTGGCCGATTTTAAGTTCGAGGTTGGCGATGATCGACGCCAGATTCGAATTGCCGCAGCGCTCGCCGTAGCCATTGAGACAGCCCTGCACGTGCGACGCGCCCTTCTCGATCGCGGCGAGCGCGTTCGCGACTGCAACCTCGGAATCGTTGTGAGTGTGGATGCCGATGACGCCGTCGAAGCGCGCGCGGACGTCGGCGACGATCTGCGCCAGATAGCCGGTCAGCGTGCCGCCGTTGGTGTCGCAGAGGCAGAGGACGTCGGCGCCGGCTTTTTTCGCCGCCTCTAAAGTTCTGAGCGCGAAATCCCGATTATTTATGTAGCCGTCGAAGAAGTGCTCAGCGTCGTAAACGACTTCTTTGCCGTGATCTTTGATATAGCGGACTGTCTCGCCGATGATGGCGAGGTTCTCGTCTTCCGTGATGCCGAGCGCGCGGTGGACGTGGAGGTCCCAGCTTTTGCCGAAGATGCTGATCGAAGGCGTCCCGGCATCGATTAATTCGCGGACGTTGCGGTCCTCCTGTACGGAGTTCTTCGCGAAGCGCGTGGAGCCAAAAGCGGTTAGCTTAGCGTGTCTCAACTTCAAGCCACGCGCCTGCTCGAAGAACTCCTTATCTTTTGGATTGGAACCCGGCCATCCGCCTTCAATGTAGTCGATACCGAGCTCGTCGAGTTTCCGGGCAATGAGGATTTTGTCATCGACCGAGAACGAGACGGCTTCGCCCTGCGAGCCGTCCCGAAGCGTGGTATCGAAGGTCTGAATCCGCATGGTGGTTTCTTTCTTTACGCGCACAACGGACCCTTCGGCCTGTGCGCTTTTCCGATTACACGGCGGTCGGTACGCCCGCTTCCTTGTTGCGTTTGAGGAACGTCATCATTTTGCGCAGCTCGCGGCCCACGTTTTCGATGGGCTGATCTTCCTGCGCTTTCCGCATGGCGAGGAACTTCTGGCGGCCGGCTTTGTTTTCGCCCATCCATTCCCGGGCGAACTCGCCGGACTGGATTTCGGAGAGAATCTTCTTCATCTCCTTGCGGGTTTCGGCGGTGATGATGCGCGGACCGCGCGTGTAGTCGCCGTATTCGGCCGTGTCGGAAACGGAGTAGCGCATGTAGCTGAGGCCGCCTTCGTAGATGAGGTCGACGATCAGCTTCAGCTCGTGCAGGCATTCGAAGTAGGCGATCTCGGGAGCGTATCCAGCTTCGACCAGGGTTTCGAATCCGGCGCGGATCAGCTCGGAAGCGCCGCCGCAAAGAACCGACTGTTCGCCGAAGAGGTCGCTTTCCGTCTCTTCGCGGAAGGTGGTTTCGATGACACCGGCGCGCAGGCAGCCGAGCGCCGCGGCGTAGGCCAGCGCGTTCTCGAGTGCCTTGCCGCTCGCGTCCTGCTGGATCGCGACCAGCGCGGGCACGCCCGAGCCTTCGGTGAAGATTTCGCGGACACGATGTCCGGGAGCCTTGGGGGCGATCATCGACACGTCGACATCCGCCGGCGGCTTGATGAAGCCGAAGTGGATGTTGAAGCCGTGCGCGAACATCAGCGTCTTGCCTTTCGTCAAGTGCGGCGCGATGTCGGAGGCGTAGAGATCGGCCTGCATATGGTCGGGGACGAGGATCATCATCACGTCGGCGGCTTTGGCGGCTTCGGCCGGCGTCATCACGGTGAGTCCTGCGGCTGTCGGCCTTGGCGCGGCTCTTGCTCTCGACCGGCAGGCCGACCACGACGTCGAGACCGGAGTCGCGCAGATTCAGCGCGTGCGCGTGTCCCTGGCGAGCCGTAGCCGATGATGGCGACATTTTTGCCCTTCAGGGCGTCGATGTTTCCGTCTTTTTCGTAAAAGCGTCTTGGCATTTATGTTCCTTGGACTTTTCTAAACCTGGGCGGCGGCCGGCGCGGGCACCGGCGGCTGCAGGCGAAGCTTCCTGGATTCGAGCGACATGGCTATCGCGCCGGAACGCGCCAGGTCGATCTCGCCGTAACTGCGCATGACTTCGATAAATTCGTCGAGCTTCTCGGGATCGCCCGTAGCTTCGATGGCGAAGCCTTCGGTCGAGGAATCGACTACGCGCGAGTGGAAAATCTCGGCTTCTTTGAGCACCGTGGTGCGCGCATCCTGCGAACAGCGTACGCGCACCAGTACCATTTCGCGGATTACGGCCGGGGCGTCGGTGAGATCAGCCGCCTGCAGCACGTTCACCAGCTTGTTGATCTGCTTGACGACCTGCGTGCGGATGCGGTCTTCCACATCGACCACGATGGTCATCCGCGAGAGCGCCGGGTCGAGCGTTTTCGCGACCGTCAGGCTCTCAATGTTGTAGCCGCGCGCCGAGAGCACGCCGGCGACGCGCAGCAGCGCACCGGGTTTGTTTTCGAGTAAAATTGATATCGTTTGCAGCATTTGTTCGTTCTCAGCAGCTTTCTTCTGTTTACCGCGCCGGGCGAAACCCGGCGGCACCGAAGCGCCAACCCTCCTATGAACCTCCACAGGTTGCGGGGGACCTAACACCATTTCGTGGATGGCGCCGCCAGCCGGCACCATCGGATACACGTTTTCATCGCGCGTTACCTTCACGTTGAGCAGATACGGCCCCGGCTCCCTGACCGCCTCTTCGAGCGCCTGCGCCAATTGCCAGGGCTTGTCGATGGTGCGGCCTTTGAATCCGTACGCCGCTGCGAGCTTCTCCGCATCGGGGAAGTGATCCAGATCGACCGCACTCAGCCGGTTGTTGTAGAACAGCGTCTGCCACTGGCGCACCATGCCGAGATAGCCGTTGTTCATCACGATGATCTTGATCGGCAGCGCGTGCGAGGCGATGGTCGCGAGTTCCGGGATCGACATCTGGAATCCGCCGTCGCCGCAGATCGCGAAGACAAGCTTGTCGGGACGCGCCATCTGCGCGCCGACCGCCGAGGGAAGACCGAAGCCCATGGCGCCGAGGCCGCCGGAGTTGATCCAGAGATGCGGCTCATTGAAACGGATGAGCTGCGCGGCCCACATCTGGTGCTGGCCCACGTCGGCCGTCACGATGGCCTGGCCGCCGGAGAGCCGGTCGATCTCATCCATCAGATGCTGCGGCTTGATTTCGTTCTCCGCGCGGGAGCGATCGTAGGGATGCTCGGACTGCCACGCGCGAAGACGGTCCCACCACGCCGCGCGCGCCGCCGCGGTCTTCGGTTTGAACTCCGGCTTCGATCTCCCGCAGCGCCTTGTTCATCTTCTGCAGCACGCGCTTTACGTCGCCCACGATCGGGATGTCGGGCACGCGGTTTTTGCCGACTTCCGCCGGATCGATATCCACGTGAATGACCCGCGCATGGCGAGCGAACGCTGCAAGCTGGCCGGTCACGCGGTCGTCGAAACGCGTGCCGAGCGCGATCAGCAGATCGCATTCGGTCATGCCCATATTGGCCGCATAGCTGCCGTGCATGCCGGGCATGCTGATGAAGTTCGGATGGTTCGACGACAGGCCGCCCAGCGCCATCAGCGTGCAGACTGCGGGGAGATCGGCGATATTTACCAGTTCAGTGAGCTCTTCCGAAGCCTTGCCGAGCACCGTGCCGCCGCCGGCGTAAACGAACGGCCGCTCCGCTTCCCAGATGAGCTGCGCGGCGCGGCGGATCTGTCCCGCATGGCCTTCGGTGAAGACCTTGTATCCGGGCAGATGAATGGAGTCGACCGGCGTATAGTGGCCGCGCGCCTGGAAAACATCCTTCGGGATGTCGACCAGCACGGGGCCGGGCCGGCCGCTCGCCGCGATATAGAAAGCTTCGTGCACGATCTGCGGCAGCTCAGCCAGCGACTTCACCATGAAGTTGTGTTTGGTGGCCGAACGCGTGATGCCGAACGTATCGGCTTCCTGGAATGCGTCGCTGCCGATGAGCTTCGAAGTTACCTGGCCGGTGATCGCGACGATCGGGATCGAATCCATCATGGCGTCGACAAGGCCGGTTACCAGATTGGTCGCGCCCGGGCCGGACGTGGCGCAGCAGACGCCAACCTTGCCGGTAGCGCGCGCATATCCTTCGGCGGCGAAGCAGGCATTCTCTTCGTGGCGCACCAGGATGTGGCGGATGTGGGGGTCGAAGAGGGCGTCGTAAAAAGGAAGGGTGACGCCGCCGGGATAGCCGAAGAAGCAGTCGACGCCTTCGCGCGCAAGGCATTCGAGCAGGACTTCAGCGCCGTTCATGAGCTTGCCGGATTCGTTCATAAAGTACTCCGATCCAATCCAATGACCAAAATAAAAAGGCCGTCAGGTGGGCTTGTCACCCCGCTGACGGCCTCGGAACTTTTCGTTTGCCCGAGCCTTCAGACGGGGACGGTTACAACGACCCCGATAGTAATAACGACGACTACGAGGAGGGTCGTGGTAATTCGGCCTGTGAAGCTCGTGCGCATTGCCGGAATCTTCAGTGTAGGGGAGTAGTTTTGGAAATGCAATAGGGAGGATGTATTAATCTTTTTTATAATTATCGCCAAACTCTCAGGCAGCTGCGGGACCCTTTAGGGACCCCTTTAGACCACCGGGATCGCATTGTACGGGAAATTACGATAAAAAAAATTTTCTTAGCCTATAAAAATTTCTTTGGCTGTAGTGGCCGATGTGCTATACCAGAAATCGAAAGGAGTGTTCCACGTATGAACACACAAAACAAAAACGACAGAAAGAAGAACCAGAGACAGACACCCGGACATCGCCAAGCTATAGCAAAGAAGGCTGCTCACCCGCCGGTGCTTCACATCTACCTGGGAAGTCATGAGCAGGAACGTCCGGAAACACGGATGACGCGATAGTCCGGCTGCTCATTTCTGTTTCGCGGTAAAAGCTCCCTTCTTTCGGCAACGTCGGAGGGAGCTTTCTGTCTGCGCTAACATCACCTTGATGCGACTCGCCAGCGCGATGATCTTCGTCAACGACCTGCCACGTATGGCAGCGTTCTACACGGAAACCCTGGGCCTCAAGCCGATCCAGACAACGCGCCTCGAAAACTACGTAGAGCTCGAATCAGCGGGCGCCACGCTTGCCCTGCACGCGATTCCAGCGGACTTGCGCTCCGATCTGCCATCGCCAGTTGCGCCCCGCGAAAGAGCGCCGATCAAGCTCAGCTTCGAGGTCCCTGACGTGGATTCGGAACGCCGTCGCCTGGAGTCGCTCGGAGTACCTGTGCTGAAACGCCCGTGGGGCGCGTACGACGCCGTCGATCCCGAAGGCAACGTGTTCGGGCTCTACTGTCCGTAATACGGCTGCTGCGGATACTGCTGCGGGTAGCTGTTGTAGTTCTGCTGGGGATACTGCTGGGGATACGAGTTATAGTTCGTCGGCGGAGCTGGCTGGTTATAGCAGCTATAGTCCGGATTGCCGTATTGATCGTAGCCACAAGGGGCGGGGCTGGCAGGAGCGGCGTAGCCCGGATCGTAAGATCCGCCGTAATAGTACGGATACGCACCATAGTAGGGATAGTAGGGGTATCCGCCATAGTATCCCAGTCCTAACCCCAAGCCGAAACCTCCCCCGTAATAGCCGCCATAGCCACGTCCGTAATAACCCCGGCCGCCGTAGGAACCCCGGAACCCCGATCCGCCGGAATATCCCCGGGCTGTGCTTCCCCCTCTGAACCCTCCGCCGCCGAATCCTCCGCCGCGAACCGCGGGAGCCGAAAAGCTGCGCCCTCCGCCGGAGAACCCACCGTGTCCGCCCCCGGCATGTCCGCCCCCGCCATGGCCACCGCCGCCGCCCCGGGCGAAAGCCCCGGCCGGGACAAATAACGCCACGCACAGTGCGCTGATCGCAAACGCTGTCGATGCCAGCCTGCTGGACATATGCGGGAAGCTCCTTTGTTCCCCTCTACCCATTCAGACGCGCGAGGCGGGAGAGCGTTTCTGCGCGCGCCGCCTCGTGAAGCTTAAATAATATCCCGGACTGAGCCACCTCGCGCGGAACGATGCGCCATTGAGCGCAGTCAGAGGCTCAGCACCGGGCAGGGAGAATCGCGAATGATGCCATAGGTATTGCTGTGCAGACCGCCGCGGCTGCGATCCTCTCCGCGGCCCACAAGCACCAGATCGGCGCCGGCGTTGCACGCGAACCGCGCGACTGCGTACGCCACGTCCCCTGTTTCAATCGATACGTCGAACTTCGTCCCGGCGGCGCACTGCATATCCGCGATCTCTTCAGCGGCTCTCTGCCGCAGCACAGCGGCGAATTCCCGATCCATCAGGCGCTGCGGGAAAGCCTCTTCGCCGGGAACAGCATGCAGCACCTGAACCGCGGTGCCCAGCGTGTCGTGAATATCCTGCGCCGCTTCCAGAAGACGGCGGTTATGCGGCGACTGCCCCACGGCGCATACAATTTTCTTCCAGTTAACATGCCTCCCCGGCGGCAGGCTGTCGGCATGAGCTGCCGTCCACACCGGACAATCGGCATCGTGGAGAACCTTGGAAGTGATCGAGCCCAGCAGAGCAGCGCGGAACACGCCACGACCGTGCGTGGGCATCATGATGAGGTCGATGTCCCAGTCGCGCGCCAGGGCCGCGATGCAGAGCGCCGGATCGCCCGTATCCACCCAGCGGCGCACGCGCAGGCCGGCGAACGCGGTCTCGGCAAAGCGCTCTATCAGCTCCTCAGCCTTTGCTCTCAAAGCGGCGGGCTGAAGCCCCGGAAATGCGGCGGTTTCCATGGGGCCGTAAGGCAGGACCGGCATTTCCGCCAGATGCAGCAGCGTAACAGCCGCGCCAAACCGGCGCGCAGCGGCTTCCACATGAGGTACAACTGCCGCCGCGCGCGGCGAGAAATCAACCGGGAAGAGAATGCTTTTGACTTTCATCGCAGACTCCGTTCTGTTTGAGCGCACAGGGCGAAGGCTCCGTTGTGCGCGTTTTACATTTCATACGCCGCAATCGTGCGGCCAATCGGACCGCCCTTATTGGCTCCTTTCGTGCAGAGTAATGGTGCGGAGGACGCACAAAATGGCAGGCATCGATCGTTGGCTCAGATATCTCGACAAAATGCAGATCCGCTATTCGCACTCCGTTCATCCACCCGGCCAGACAGCCCGCAAAACCGCTCTGGCCGAACGTGTGCCCGCGCACGAATTCGCCAAAACCGTCGTGTATTTCAATGACGCCGGATTCGGCATCGCCGTCGTGCCCGCCGATCAGTTCGTCGATGTGACGCGGGTTGGCAGGCTGCTCGGCTCTTCATTTATACGGCTGGCGACTGAGGCCGAACTGAAGGATTTATTCCCAAACTGCGAACTCGGAGCGATGCCGCCGTTCGGCGATGCGTGCGTGCTGCCGGTGGTCGTCGACGTTGCGCATCGCCGGCGACTTCATCGCATTCACCATCGGCACACACAGGGACGTGGTTCGCATGAGTTTTGCAGACTTCCAGCGGCTGGCGCATCCGAAGGTGGCCGCCATCGGCACCACTCTTGAAGTTTCGGTATGTGCCTAGCCCGCGAAGGACCGATCGCGGTCCACGATGCAACGAAGCAATCGCCGGGGCGAAAGACGCGATCCAGGCTCCGTTTTGCGGGCGATTACTCAGGAATTGCGTGCGTGTGCAGTAAGATTCAGCGCTTCAGGAGGCGCTTATGCTGACTCAGGACGATTTGAAACGGCTTGCGGAAGTGTCGGGCCCATGCCTGACGATTATTCAGCCGCTGCGGGATACGTGGTCGCAGGTGACGAAGCCGGAGACGCGCATTGTGGCGGCGATTCAGGAAGCCGGCCGGCTGCTCGACGAAAGAGGCTTCGACGCCGTCGAGCGCGACGAAATGCTGCGGCCGCTGCGGAAGGTCGCGGCAAACACCGGCTGGCCGGGAAGGACGGGAAGCTTTGTCATGTTCCGCGCGCCGGAGTTCACACTGACCGGCTTCTGGCCGGATGAACTCGCGCCGCGCGTACATTTCGCCGAAGAATTTCTGGTGTTGCCGCTGCTTGCAGGACTGCTGCGCGACCGCGATTTCTGGCTGCTCGCGCTAAGCATCAAATCGGTGAAGCTTTATCGCGGCTCGTTCCAGGGCCTCACCGAAGTGGCTCTGCCGCCCGGCGTGGCCCCGAATCTGGCGGACGACGAAGCCTTCGATGCACCCGACCACAGTCTGCGGGGGCGCTCGAGCGCCGGTCCGTCGATTGGCGCCATGAAGGGCGTGCAGTTCACTACGGCGGCAGCGCAGGAAGGCGAGCCGACGTATCTGCACGATTTCTTCCGCGCCATCGACCGCGGCATTCATCCGCTGCTGGCGCGCGATCCGCACCCGCTGATTCTGGCCGGGGTGACACGCGAACTCGCGATCTACCGGAAGGTCAACACCTGGACGCCGCTTATCGCCGATGAAATCCACGGCAGCACGGAAACGTTCGCGCTCGATTTCCTGCACGCCAAAGGGGCCGAGCTTGCCGGAGCCTTCGCCACGAACGGGACTGAAGCCGCTCTCCGTGATCTCGAAAACGGCGCCGGACGCGGTCTGGTCGAGCGCGATCCCGAAGCCATGATCGCCGCCGCGGGTCTCGGGCAGATCGCGGATCTGGTCATCGAAACCGACGCAGCCATGCTTCCGGCCCGCGAAGCTTTTATCAACTGGAACGCGCTTGCCACCATACGGAACGGCGGCAGAATCCGCTTTGTGAAAGCTGCGCTGCCGGGTGAAGGCGTAGCGGCGATTCTGCGTTATCGCGCGCCGGGCGCCGAGGCAGAGGCCGCTACTTCGCTGGTTTTGTAAGCGGATCGATCGGAGCGCCCTGCTCACGCTCCGATTGCTTCCACTGGCTGCCGTCGGCGAACTCGACCGATTCGATAGTCAGGATCGCGAGCGCCGACGACTGCCTGCGGGATCGGGCCAGTTGCCTGAGCCCCTCAATCTCGCCCATGGCAACCGCAAAGCGCCGCGTGTCGCGCGGATCGGCGTCCACCGGCACCCGGCGCTCGTCGGCGACTTCATCTCCCGCCTCGCTGTGAAACATGATCTCGACATGAACCGCAGTGATGGCGCGCGCGCCGTCGTTGCGGATCGTGACCGAATCGAAGCCGTATTCCTTTGACGAATCGAACGAGATAATCGTGACGGGCGAAAGAACGTAAGCCCGCGAAGTAAACGAGACTTGTTGCGCGAAGGCGGACGCGGCAACGATCAGAGAAAGCACTGCGGTGCGCACGAAGATATTTTCACACTTTGCGGAGCCAGTGGTTCAGAAGGCTGCGGAAAAGGCCTTCACAGGCTCAAGCCTGTGCCACCTACTCTCCGGACAGCGCACCCAGCCGAACACGAAGCGACTGTATTTCCGCCTCGGTAAGCTTCTCGGCGCACCCATCGACAATGCGCTTGCCCCGCTCCTGAAGGGCCTTATGGAACCTTCGGTCCGGGGTCGTCGAGGCAATGTCTCCCAGAGCGCGCAGCAGACGCAGGCTAACCGCCTGATCCCCTTTGGCGTACATGCGGATCTGTTCGAAAGCCGTATCGAGCAGCTGCTCGAAACCGGCCCAGGCGATTTCGACGCGCGGCGTCCCGGGCGGATCGTAGAACACGCGCGGCGCGGGCTCGCGCGAGGCGAACCGGATCAGAATGCGGCTGAGGTGGTCCACGCAGGTGATGCCGGTGCTCGGATCGTTGACCGCGGGCGAGATGGCGCGCAGCGCGATATCGACAATCTGCAGAATGCCGAATTCGACGTCCTGCTGAAGCGTGCGCGAGGGGCCGAGGTCGAAGGCGTCGCGAAAATCCCCGGCGGCTTCCGGCGTGAGCCGGCTGCCCTTGTAAATGGTGAGCAGCGGCGTTCCGGCGGGGACGAATTGCCCGACGCGGCGCACCACATGGACACGCACGCGCGCAGCCTTCGACAGCGCGACCAGTCGTCCGAGATCGATGTACCGGATGTAGCCTGACTTTTCGGTGACAAGCGGCGTATCGAAAAGCGCGCCGTTCGCCGAAGGAGGAGGCTCGGGCACCGCCTCGCGATACGGGAAAGGCATGACTTCGTCGATGATGCCCTCAGTTTCCGTGGCGATGCGATCGACGATATGACTCACGCTGATCGCATAAGCGATGTGATGGATGAAGAACAGCAGCCAGGCCACGCACGCGAGAGCGAGAAGCATGGCGCCGGTCACGGTGGCGACCGGAGCGAAGGGCCGTGGCAGTGATCGGGCCGTCGGTAGCGCAGCCATGCAATACAGAAAAGTGCCGAGGAAGACGCCGAGAGTCCACTGCGTAACGCCGTCCTGCACGAAGCCCACGATGATGCGCGGCGAAAACTGCATCGAAGCGAGGGTGAGCGTCATGAGGAGGATGGCGAAGACGATCGAAACCACAGTCATGATTGAACCGGCGATTCCCCCGAGAATCACCTGTGCGACCTGCGGATCGGAGTGGGAGGGAAAAAGCAGACGCGGGACCCACTCCGAGGCGTAGGGAAAAGCTTCTTCGAGACTGGAAATAAACGCGCCGAGAAAGCCCAGGACGAGCGCTATGATCAGGGGCCGAACCAGAAACCCGCCACGCAGGTTGTAGAGGATGTTGCGCAGCCGGCGTGGAAGGTTAGTCACAGCGCGAAGAGCTGGATCGCGTTTTCTTTGAGAATCAGCGGCCGCACTTCGTCCTTAATCGCGATCTTTTCGAAGTCGGCCAGCCAGCGGTCCGGCGTAATCAGCGGAAAATCCGAACCGAACAGCATCTTCTTTTTGAGCAGCGTGTTCGCGTACTGAATCAGCACCGGCGAAAAATACTTCGGCGACCATCCC
This sequence comes from Terriglobia bacterium, assembly GCA_963832905.1. Lineage (GTDB taxonomy): Bacteria > Acidobacteriota > Terriglobia > Bryobacterales > Bryobacteraceae > BOG-234. The sequence goes on from CAWHVO010000006.1 coordinate 808,590, forward strand.
GACAGATCGATATAAACCTGCCGCTTGTGCAGGCACACCGAAATCGCCTCGTCCTGCCACGGAAACGAAGGGTGCGCCATGATAATCGGCATATCCGGGAAATCCACCGCCACATCGTCGATGTCCATCGGATGTCCGTACTTCAGCCGCACGCCGCCGCCCGCACGCATGCCGGTGCCGATGCCGCTGTGTCCGGTGTGAAAGATCACGGGCTTCCGCGCGTCGTTGAGCACTTCGTAAAACGGGTACGCGATTTTGTCGTTGGCGTGAAACTGCATCAGCGGGCAATGCAGCTTGAAGCCTTTCACGCCGCGCGCGATGAGGCGCTTTGCTTCGGAGACCGCTTCGGCGCCGCGCGTGGGGTCAACGCTTGCAAACGCCATCACCACATCGCTGTTCTCTTCCGCGAAGTCGAGGACGATGTCGTTGGAAACCTGGGGCCGGCCCGTGAGCCGCTCATCCACCGAGAAAACGATGCAGCCGATTTTGCGCGCGCGATAGTAATCGGCCAGCTCCCTGCGGCCGCGCGGGACGCCGGTATCGCCGAAGTATTTCTTAGCTGCTTCGTCGGCGGCGTTGTTCTCCACTTCCGATTCAATGTGGACGTGTGTATCGATCGCAACCAGATTCGCGGTGTCGAAAGGCATAAGTTAGATTTTAAGCGCTATCATCGAATCGGAGCCGGTACATCGTGATCCAGGTTGACAGGGAGCGGTTCCTCGAACATCTCGGCGGCGCGGAAGAAGCGAAGAAGCTCCATCCGGAAGCCAGAGGCGACGCGATGGAAGACTTCCTCGCGCGCGCGCTCAGGGTCATCGGCATTTCCGGTACCGGCCGCTACCCCACCGTCGCCGAAGTCGAAGAACGCATCGAGACGCGGCCGTTCCGGGCGGGCGCGGGATTCCTCTTCGTTTCGCCGAACGCCAACATGAAGAAGCTGCCGCCGATGCCGTCGAATCCCGCGCTGCGCGACTTCTTCGATCTCCGCTTCGGTGTGAACTCCTCGCGCAACCACTGCCTGCAGAGCGCGGCGCTCGCCATGAAAAACGGCCTGAGCGAAGAGACCATACTGGCCTGCCTGCTGCACGACACCGGCGCGGAACTCATGCGCACCGACCACGGCTACTGGGGCGCGCAGCTCTATGAGCCGTACGTCTCCGAGAAGGTCGCCTTCGCCATTCGCTATCACCAGGCGCTGCGCTTTTATCCGGACAAAGAAACCGGCTACGAATATCCCGAGCTCTATCGTTACCTGTTCGGCGAAGACTACGTCCCGGCGCCGCACATCGAAGCCGCGTACCGGATGCTGAAGGATCACAAATGGTGCATGGATGCACGCCTCGTCACGCTGAACGATCTCTACTCATTCGATCCGACTGCCGAGGTCTCAATTGAGCCATTCCTCGATATCGTAGGGCGTCACTTCCGCCAGCCGAAGGAAGGCCTTGGCAACGACAACAGCCCGGTCGCTCACATGTGGCGGTCGATCATCAGACCCGATTCACCGCTGTAGCTCTGATATATTCCGCCTTATGAAAATAGTTTGCGCATTGGCCCTGAGTGCGCTCACACTTGCTGCCCAGACCGAAACCGGCGAAAGTATGTACAAAGCCAGCTGCGCGCAGTGTCACGACGCCGGCGTCAACCGCGCGCCGCAGCGCGACACGTTCCGCCAGATGACTCCCGAGCGCGTGCTTGCCGCCATGGAATCCGGCCCCATGATCACGATGGGTCAGCGCTGGCCCGCCGCAGGACGCCGCGCCATCGCGGAGTTTGTCACCGGCAAAAAGCTCGGGACTTCGCTCCCCACCGATCCTCCCGCCAGCGCGATGTGCACCCCCGGCACCGCGGACTTCGGCACAGGCCCGGCATGGACCGGATGGGGCTCGAACACTTCGAACACGCGCTTCCAGGACGCCCAGTCCGCAGGCATTTCCGCAGCCGATGTGCCCCGCCTCAAAGTGAAATGGGCTTTCGGATTTCCCGGCGAGCTCAGCGCCAACGGCCATCCCACCTACGCGGGCGGACGCGTTTTCGTCGGCAGCGTCGGCGGCAAAGTTTATTCTCTTGACGCCTCGACCGGATGCGTTCACTGGTTCATCGACGCGGGCTCACTGGTGCGCAGCGCGATTACGGTCGCGAAGGTTGGCGCCGGCTACACCGCGTTCTTCGGCGATGGTAAGGCTACGGCATGGGCTGTCGCCGCCGCCACCGGCAAGCAATCTGGAAAACGCGCGTCGACGATTTTCCCGTGGCGCGCCTCACCGGCTCGCCGGTGTTCTATGACGGCAGTCTCTACGTTCCCGTCGCTTCCGGCGAGGAAGCCGCGGGCTCGGTGCCGGCTTACGCATGCTGCAAATTCCGCGGCAGCGTCGTCGCGCTCGACGCCGCCACCGGCAAACAGCTATGGAAGACCTGGACCATCGATGAACCGGCTAAGCCCACCGGTAAGAAGAACAAGGTCGGCACGCCGCTCTACGGTCCTTCCGGCGCGCCCATCTGGAGCACTCCCGTCATCGACGCGAAGCTCGGCATCGTCTACGTCACGACCGGCGACAACTATTCCGAGCCCGCCACGAAAACCAGCGACGCCTTCATGGCCCTCGACATGAAAACCGGCAGGATCGTCTGGTCGCGCCAGATGACCGCGAACGACGCCTACACGTCCGCCTGCCGTCTGCCCGACCGTACCAACTGCCCGGACGTCAACGGTCCCGATTTCGATTTCGGCGCCTCGCCGATTCTGGTCACCCTGCGCAACGGCAAACGCGCGCTGCTGGCAGGACAGAAATCCGGCATCGTGTATGCGCTGGATCCGGACAAACGCGGCGAAATTCTCTGGCAGGTGCGCGTGGGCAAAGGCGGCACCATGGGCGGCGTGCAGTGGGGCTCGGCCGCGGACGCGCAGAACGTCTACGTCGCTGTCTCCGACATCAAGCGCATCATGCTCGACTATGCGACGACGACGGACACCGACAGCACCCAGGGCGGCGGCATGTTCGCTCTGCGGCTGGATAACGGCGAACGCATGTGGTACGCGCAGCCGATCGGCTGTGGCGATCGCAAACGCTGCAGTCCCGCGCAGTCAGCCGCGGTGAGCGCCATGCCCGGCGTGGCGTTCTCGGGTTCGATGGACGGCCACCTGCGCGCCTACTCCGCGACCGACGGCAAAATCATCTGGGACTTCGACACCGAGCGCACGTATCAGACGGTGAACGGCGTCGAAGGCCGCGGCGGCTCGCTGGACGGCCCGGGGCCGGTCATCGCGGGCGGCATGGTCTTCGCGAACTCAGGCTACACGGCGGCGGGAGGCGCACCAGGCAACGTCCTGCTGGCATTTTCAGTGGACGGGAAATAGTTGTTCGCCGAAATCGCGCCCGAACTGATCTCCGTGTTTGAAGAACTGCGCCGTCGCGAACCGATCTTCCATCGCCCCGAATTCGAAACAGAGACGGCGCCGGACTATTGGGAAGTCGGCGCTTCCGGCCGCCGCTACAGCCACGACTTTATCGTGAAGCTTCTGGAACAGAATTCTCCCGTTAACGCGGCAGCAGCGGGTTGGGAGTCCTCGGACCACGGTTTGCGCAGCCTCGGCGCATCAACATATCTGTTCACCTACACGCTTCGCCAGGGCGATCGCGTCACGCGCCGCGCCACCATTTGGGAAAAGACCGCCGACGGATGGCGCGTCCTCTACCACCAGGGCACCATCGTCACCGCCGGCGAAGGCGACGTTGCGCCGACCGCGGGCTGGACGCCGCTCTAAGTGGCCGGGCGGCTCCTTCGGTTCGTGCGCCTTCAGAATCACAATGTCACCGTAGCCGATCTTCAGATCGAGCTTCTGCGCCGCCGAACTGGCCCCTTCCGTGAACGTGTGCCCGAAGTGCAGCGGCTGACCCTTCTCTGTGCCGTCGAAATCCGAATTCACCGTGCCGATGTAGCTCTTCGCATCGATCGTCGGCGGCATGTTCTCCGCCACGATACGCAGCGCGATCAGCCCCTGCCGCGCCTTTGCCTGCACGTTGCCGGTGACGTCGTCGATGTGCACCTCGCCGTCGTCATGCTGGATCGCCAGCTTCGCATTCCGCGGCACCTTGATTTTGTAATTCATGTAGAAGTCTGTGACCACACTCAGCGGCTCGATGTACGGGAACGCGCGATGCCGCGGATAATTCGTCGTTATCACCAGCTCGTTGCCGTTTTTTTTCGCCTCCACCTGCACGCGCTCGAGTTCCTTCTTCTCTTTGTCGCGGTCGGCGGCGAGATACCCGTCGAGACTCTGTATCGTGGTCGTCAGTTCCACGCCGGGCTCGTCCCACCCTTCGATAGTCACCTCGCCGGTCGAATGCACGAGACGCAGCGTCCCGCCCGTGGGAAACTCCAGCTTCTGCGTCCTGCTGATCTGAACGTAGTCCTTCCCGTAATCGGACGCGAGAAGCGTCGAGGACAGGGCCAGGGCAAGGAACGCGAATTGAATAGTCATACGAAAAGAATACTGAACCGCGACTGAAAAGGAGCGGCACCGGAACGCGGGCTAACATCAAGCGGCTGGGTTACAGCTCGTCGCGATAGTTCTCCAGCGCCACCCGCACCAGCTGCGCTCGTGTTCTTACATTCGTCTTCGCAAACAGCTGCTGCAGAGTATTTTTCACCGTACTCTCCGATGTGTCCATCCGCGCGGCGATTTCCTTATTCGCCAGGCCCTGCACCAGCAGGCGCAGCACCTCCAGTTCCCGATTATTCAGCGAAGAACGCTCGACGGCTTCCGCGGCCGCTGGCTGAGCCTGTTCCGCCGCTTCCTCCGGCGCTTCTGTAATGATCGCCGCCAGCTTGTACGACTTGCCTTCCTTATATGTGGAGAACCAGACATCCGCCACGAAGGACTCGCCGTCGCCCCGGTGCACCTGGCACTGCATCGATGCGCGGAACTGAGGGGATTGTTCCCGGCGCAGCGCATGATGCAGCTCCGGCAGATAGGCCGCAATCGGTGCGCCTGCCAGCTTTCCTTCGCGCGGCGCCATCAGATCCTCCGCCGCTCTATTTGCCCGTTCGATGAATCCGCGCTCGTCAACGGTAACGATCGCCGCCGGACTCGTCTCCACCAGCGCTGTCAGGCGCGCTTCCGTCTGCATCGTCAGCCGCCGGTTGCGGATCAGCTCGGCGAAGAACAGCCCGCAGCCCGCCAGAGCCAGCGTCTCAAAGCTCAGACGAACTATCGAAGGCTCAAGCGCACTGAACACCTCGGCCAGCACTGCGCAGCCCGCCGCCAGCACCACTATCATCCAGCGCGGCAGAAATGCCGCAACGAATATTATCGGGAACAGATACAGGAAGCCGAGCGATACATACGGTTTGGTCCACCAGTCCACCACGGCTACCACCAGAATGATGGCGAAGCTGATGGCCAGGACAGGTGTTCGGTTGCTCTCTTCCCAGATTCTGTCGAGGCGCGGCAAAACCCTTATTATGAAGCGGTTTGCAGCGAATGAGCGGGAATCAAAAGATATTCAGGCTTATCTTCCGATAGCCTCCGAACTACGGTGGCGGAACTGATCCAGAAGTCCCGCTGCCTGATCGGGCGGCACGGCCAGGCGGCCAGTGAGATTCAGCAGCAGAATCCCGCTTCCCCGTTCGCCGAACGCAACCGTCTCGATCTTCACATACGGGCGCGCCTGTTCCGGCACAACCACCTCCAGCCCTGCCGACTTCTGAATCGCCTTCCGCAGCGACTCGCGAATCTTCTCGCGCAGCGTGTCGCCGAACTGGGAGTGCAGAAGCTGCCCGAGCGTGCCGTCCGCCTCGATTTGGCCGATCTGCGCGTCGAGACGAACGCCGCTCTCGTCTCCATTGGCGGCCGTAGCCGCGCGCGCCGTGAGCAGCATGTGCACAGTTCCGTTGCCGCCCACGAGCTTCGTCGCGTTCTCCTTGCCGAACGCTTTGATGCACGCCCATTTTTCGAAATGCAGCTGCACGGTGAGACTGGCCTCGGGCGCGGCCGGCGAGAGCCTTCCGTGTTCGACCGAAATCCGCTCCCCGCACTTCTTCGACTGATCCAGTTCCGCCGCAAGCAGCGGTGCGATGTGGCTCTGCAGATCAGCGAGGTCTGCGTGCAGACGGAGGTTGAATCCCTGTGCCTCCGTCGCCACCGAACCGGAGATCCTGATCGTGACCGGCTGCCCGGAAACATTCAGCGAAACCGGAACTTCCGGAATTTCCAGATCGGCTGCGTAAGCGCCTGCCGCCAGCGCCGTCAGAACGATCCACACTCGCGCGGTCATGGCCGTTATGACGAACTGCGGATGCCCGCCGTTTCAGCCCGCTTTATGAGGACGCGCAGCGCAAGCTGCGCTTTACGGCTTCACGCACGAAAAATTCGCCGATTCGTCGGTGCTGCCCGACCCCTTGTACCGCGCCACCTGCGGATACACGCATAGCGGCCTTGTTCGCACCACCTTGCCTGCCACCACGCGGCTGGCTTCGATCCGCTCCGGCGCCGCGCCCGCTTCCACCCACTTCACCAGTTGTGTGGCCGTGTCGAATGTACTGGTTCCCACACCGCCGCCGCAGTGGAACATTCCCGGCACCATGAACAGCCGGTAGAAATCGTTCGTTGATGCCCCCATCTTCTCCGCCACCTGTTCGTAATACTCGACGCCCATCATCGGATTGAGCTGCGGATCGGCCCATCCGAAATACATAATCAGCTTCCCGCCGCGCCGCCGGAACGCCGAAAGATCGGTGTCGGTCGCGTCCAGGATAAGATGCAGGTCTTCGATCTTCGCCGGGTCTTTGTCGATATTGAACCTGGTGAACAGTTGACTTACATCGGCGTCCGGTGCCTTCCCCGCCGGCGTCAGGAAGCGCAGAAAATTCTGCCCGAACGATGTCCACGCGCCCGGCCTGTTCGGTCCATCGATCTGCTGTCCGATCCATCCGCTCTGCCCGTTCGGCCCCGCCACTTCACCGCCCACGGGGAATCCCGGAAAGAGTCGCTTGCCCGCGCTCATCACATCGCGGTGGATGCGCTCCACCGCCTGAATCTGCGCCGCCGTGAAGCATTCGGCCGCGTCGGTTCCTTCCGCGCAGCGCGGCAGATCGCGGTCCGGTTTGAAATCGCAGCGCCGCGGATCGTCGATTACGCCATCCTTCAGCCCGTCCTTCGCATCGCACTGCTCATAGACTTTGTTCGCCAGCAGCGGCAGCTTCGCCGCCGGAAACGGATTCGCCGCCAGCCCCTGCATCCAGTAGGCGCGCGCCAACATCGTCCCCGTGTTGTTGAGCGCCGGCGCACCGGCAATGATGCCGTCGAAATCGTTCGGGAAACGCTGCGCCAGAATCAGCCCCTGCCTGCCGCCCTGCGAGCAGCCATCGTAATACGACTTCGCCGGCGCCGCGCCGTAATAGGCCCGCGCCATCGTCTTCGCGGTCTCCGCCGTCATGTGCAGCGACCGGAAAGCGAAGTCGAGCAGCTTTTGCCGGTTGACCGCGAAGCTCGCGCCCGGCTCATTCGCCGCCGAATGACCGGTGTCCGTCGCGGCCGTCACGAATCCCGCTCTGAGACCGGTCGCCCGGTTAACCACGCGATTCCGCGCTTCAAATGATTCGCCCGCCCAGCCGCCGTTGCCGAACATATATAAACGTCCGTTCCACGCCGTCGGCAGATTCACTTCAATGTTGATTTCCGGCGCGACCATCAGGCTCACCCTGCAATGCTCCGGCGCATCGGCCGCGGCTGCGATCACACGCGCACTGATCACGTAGAAGTCGTAATTCGTCAGCCCGCGCAGTTCCACACACGCCATCGCCGGCTTGCCGATTGTGGCCAGCGGCGTCATATCGCGGAACTGCACGCCGCCCCCGCCCTGCGCCCACACGGTCGCCGCACAAAATGTTCCGATCAGCAGTAGTCGCATTTCCCGTCGATTTTATCTCGTTATATACTGGCCCGCGAGGTACCCCACATGCGCGTAGCCGTTTCCATCATGCCGCTGGCATGCGCCGGTCTCACGCTCGTCTGCTCTGCGCTCGCCCAGCAGCCCGGCCCGTACTCCGTGCTGAAGACCGTCAAAGTCGGTGGCAACGGCTCGTTCGACTACGTCTACGCGGATTCCGCCGGTCGCAGACTCTACGTCCCGCGCCCCGGCAATCCCAACCCGCGCATCGCGGTCTATAATCTCGACACGCTCGACGCCGTCGGCGAGATTCCCGGCGCCAACGCGCGCGGCGTCGCGGTTTCCACTAAGACCGGCCACGGCTTCGCCAGCAGCAAGCCCGTCACCATGTTCGACACCAAAACTCTCGCCGTCATTAAAAAGATCGATGTGGAAGGCGGCCCGGACGGCATCATGTACGACGCCTTCAACGACCGCGTCTGGGTCTTCAGCCACGCCATGCCGCACGCCACCGTCATCAACGCCTCCGACGGCTCCATCGCAGGCGTCATCCCCGATCTCGGCGGCGCACCCGAACAGGCCCAGAGCGACGGCAAAGGTCACGTTTACGTCGATATCGAAGACAAGGGCAACATCGCCGTTGTCAACGCCAAAGCGCTCAGCGTCACAGCCCACTACGATCTCACCGGCAGCGGTGGCGGCTGCTCCGGACTCGCCATGGACGCGAAGAACAACATCCTGTTCGCCGCCTGCCGCATGCCCGCCAATATGGTTGTCCTTAACGCGACCGGCGGAAAAATCCTGACCACGTTCCCCATCGGCGTCGGCGTCAACGGCGCCGTCTTCAATGCCTCCACGATGGAAGCTTTCAGTTCGCAGGGCGACGGTACGCTGACCGTGGTGAAGGAAAACAGCCCCTCGGGTTTCGCGCTGGAGCAGACCGTGAAAACCATGACGGGCGCGAAAACCCTCACGCTCGACCGCAAGACCGGCCACATCCTTCTGATCGCCGCCGAATACGGTCCGCCGCCCACGACTCCCCCGGCGGAGGCACGTGGCGGGCGTGGCTTCGGGCGCGGCTTCGGACGCCGCGGTCCGATGGTGCCCGACTCCTTCAGCATCCTGGTAGTAGGCAAGTAATCTCTGACTCTTCGGCGTCGTCAGCAACTTCCCGGTAAGCCTTATAGTTCCAGTCGCTATGGAACTTTGTTCTTCCGGGTTTGGAGTTCCGCCATCTGTACGAATATGCCGACGCTTCGCTCGTGTGCCTTCCGCGACCGGCGTTCCATGGGAGTGGTCATTCGCAGCAGATGAATCCAGCTATTGTCCGAGTGGCGCGTCATTCAACCTGAGCGTCACCGCTGTCGCGAACGAATACCGGCGACGGCGACGGATCCCTTCTGCGCAGCGAACGCCCGCATGAAATTGTTATCCTGACTAGAACCAAATGTTGGAAAAGACGGTCTCAGCGGTCTTGGCACCGCGAACGGATCGTAACGCCTACGTCGTCTGGATGGCCGTGATCTGGGCCGCAATGCTGGGCGGATTCGGGCTTGATTTCAGGCGGTACATCGGCGAGACTCCGCCGCCACCCGGCATTCTGCACATTCATGCCGCCGTTTATGTTATTTGGCTGGTTCTGGTTTCCTTCCAGATTTTCCTGGTTCAAACCAGCGATATCCGGCTGCATATGCGACTCGGCTGGGCAACCGCCATCGTCTCCGCGGCGATGGTTCCGTTGGGCCTTGTTGCGGCGTTGGTCGATCAGGCGCGGCAGGCCAGCCATCCCGACTATGCGCCGCAGTTTCTTGCACTCGAATTCGAGGAAATGTTCGCATTCTCGACGTTCATCATCGCCGGCCTGCTCACCCGAAGAAAGCTGGCGGAGCACAAGCGGTGGATGATCCTTTCCGCCGTGGCGATTTCGGATGCCGGTTTCGCGAGGATATGGACGGTAGGAATCGATCGCACCTTCCCGGGCCCGTTCGGTTGGTGGCTTGAGTACTTCTGGGGCATTACCCTGCTGTTGATTGCCATGCTTGCCTGGGATTGGTTCAGGCACAAGCGCGTCATGCGCTCAGTCGTTTTTGGAGCAGCACTGTTGTGGAGCGGCGAGTTAGCGACAACGATCCTCAATTTCAGTCCCGCATGGAAATCGTCAATGGTCGCACTGGTCAGGATGTGGGGATACACGGGCTGAGCCCGCGCGAAGCCAACTTCCGTCAGGTCAATTAAGCCGTGATTCCCGTGTGCCGCCAGCGGTCCCTGAGTCCCGAACAGAAAAAGGTTCAGGAGGAGATTACCTGTCAACCCAATGACCGCCTGGACGGGAAACGCCAAACCATAGAAGTGGGTCGTTGCGAGTTCCGGCCGTATAAGTCCCCCACTCGGAGAGAGATCTGAGCGACGTTACGAGGGATCAGTCCCGATAGGTCCGGCTCACGTCGTCTCGGGTATCCCGACTGGCACTCCGAGCTGTTCGCCTTCTGGAGATGGAGCAGCAGGGCTCCGGGCGGGTCACGCCACTCGGAGAGTGCCACTACCGGAATTCCCTCGGGTCCCCTCGCGAGTCACACGTCTCCCAAAATAAATTTCCATGCGAGCTATCTCCATGCACCGAGGCCCCCTTTCCGCCTTTTCCCGGCGCTCCCCGCAAGCCCGCGGCGCCCGTTTTTCCGCCTTCCCGTGCTACTTCTTCTACCGGAGGAATCCAAAGTGGCAACCGACAAGCAGATCGAAGCAAACCGCCTCAACGCGCAAAAATCCACCGGGCCCCGCACCGAGGCCGGCCGCGCCGTCTCCCGCCTCAACGCTTACAAGCACGGCCTCACCGGCCACCTCAACGTCATGACGGAGGATCAAAAGGACGCTCGCGACGCCTTCATGGCCGGCATCGTCGAAAGCCTCAAACCCGCCGACGCCATCGAGCGCCAGCTCGCCCACTCCATCGCCGACGGCTACTGGCGCATCAACCGTGTCTCCACCATCGAAAATAACTTCCTTGCAGCTGATGCATACAATCAGGAACTCGACCGCCCCGGCGAATCCGAACAGCCGGAGGTTGATTCGGCCCTCGCTTCCGCCCTGACCTTCATCAAAAACCCCGAGCGCTTCCAACTCCTCACCGTCTACGAAATGCGTCTGCACCGCAAGGTCAGGCTCGACCTGCAGCAGCTCCGCGAAATCCAGGCCACCCGCCGCGCCGCGGAGGCAATGAAAGCGGAGCAGGAACAGGCGGCCAACCGCAAGGCCTTCGATGAATCCTGCGCGCTGCTCGAGCTGAATCTCAGACACGACGGCCAGCCCGATCCCGACGGCAAATTCACCCACCCGAATGGGTTCGTTTATTCGATCCCGGAATTACTCCACGCCATGACCGTCAACCGGCGCATGCAGCACGCCAGGCAAAATGTCGCCCGCAACCCCTTCACCGCCGCCGAGCTCGAAAAGCTTCAGGTGGCACAGGCTTGAGCCTGTGGACTCCGGGCCGCAATGAAGCATGGATGGTGGCGCAGGTTTCCTTCGCCTCTCGGCCGTCATCCAAACTCGAGGCAAACACTTTCCAGGCCGGCGGGCGGACGGGGACGCGGTCCCATCGTGGCGGACTGGTACATGAAGGACGCGCAGCGCAAGCTGCGCATTGCCGACTCGAAGACTAGCTCGTCCCGAGCAACTCGCGAATTTCTTTCTCGTATTCCGCGCGCCCCTGCTCGGGCAGCCCCTGATGAATCGCGCTGACTTTGCCGTCGCGCGCAATCACCAGCGTCGTCGGCAGCGCATCGATGCCGCCATAGTCCTTGCTCACGTCCTCATCGCCAAGCACGACGGGATAGTTCACGTGATGCTCCGCGACGTACGGGCTGATCGCCTTCCATCCGTCTTCATCCATCGAAACGCCCAGCACCGTGAATCCCTGCGCCTGATACTGGTTCTCAAAATCGATAAACCACGGAATCTCGACCTTGCAGGGCCCGCACCACGTGGCCCAGAAATTCAGCAGAACCACTTTGCCTTTGAAGTCGGACAGGCTGATGCGTTTCCCGGCCGCGTCCTTCAGCGTGAAATCCGGCGGCGCTTTGGCCACGCGCACACCGGTCGCATCGCGTATCTTCTGCGCGATCGAATGCACCACCACCGGATACAGCAAATAGCCTGCAAGCGCGACGCACGCCACACCGAGCGCCGTCAGCAAACGCCGCCGTGTTGGTGAATACATCTATTTCGGCTTCGCCTCCACCTGCACTTTGTGCAGCGTGTAATCGTGTTCGTAAACCGTGGCCTTGATCTGGTCGCCGACCTTCACGGTCTTCAGCACCTTCGGATCGTCCACCTTGTACTTCATCGTCATTGCGGGCATCCACCCTTCGACATTGGCGCCGTCAACCGTCACTCCGTCCGACGCCACAGCCGTTACCTTGCCATGAAACTGGAAGGATTTCTTTGCCGGCGCCGTCTGAGCATATGACGCCGCTGCGATGGCAAATATTGCAGCGAAAAGGAGCGCACGGGCCAGACCACGGGCGAAGCCGCAATGGTCAGTCTTATCCAGGATAAGGTAAGCCACACCGCTGCGTCTGTGGTCAGGTCCGCTGTGCAGAAATCGAGTCAGGTGTTTCATCACATAGCCAGTATAGGCCCGCTCGGAGGTAGGATAGTTTAAATGCGGCGCATCTCCGCCATCCTGCTGCTCGTCGCGTTCAGCCTCCCGCTGATCGCCGTGCCGCTGCAGGATTCCGATTCCAATCTGCCCGCCTGCTGCCGCCGCGCCGGAATGCATCACTGCAGCATGGGCCATGCCAATTCGGGCTCGACAACCGGCCCGGCATTGGAATCCGGCGCCTGCCCTTATTTCCCAACGACAGCCAGTGTGTGCGCGTTCGCGAAAATCGCGCTGCCCGGCGTCACCAGCACGCCTCCGTCGCTCCACAGCGATCTGTCTGCAGCACCGATCCGCAGCCACGTCCGCGTCAGCACTTCTCCCGACGACTCGAACCGCAAACGCGGCCCTCCTTCTCTCCTTTCGTAGCAGGCTGGCTGAAATACGCGTTCACAGGCTGAAGCCTGTGCCACTGCCGTTCTGCAACCCGAAGGAGAACATCGTGCAAAAGGTATCCCTGTTTTGTCTCATATCCGCCTGCCTTCTCCACGCCGCCATTTTCGGCCGTGTGCAGGGCATCGTCCACGACCCCCAGCACCGGCCTGTCTCCGGCGCGACGGTCGCGCTGCATGCGGTTAATTCCGATTTTTCGCAGTCCGCGCAGTCCGACAGCAACGGGGAATTTTCGTTCCTCAACATTCCCCTCGGCGACTACCGGGTCAGCGTCAGTCGGTCCGGATTTGCCGCCCTGGAACAGACTGTGACCGTCGAGTCCGGTTCGGCCCCGATACTTCATTTTCAGCTCTCCATCGCCCCCCTGAGTCAGGCCACCACGGTATCGGGTGAAGCGGCTGCCGTGAACATGGATTCGGTCACGCCGACGACGCTCATCAGCCGCGCGGACATCGCCGATACGCCCGGCGCCGACCGCACCAACAGCCTGGCCATGATCACCGATTACACGCCCGCTGCCTACGTCACACACGACATGCTGCACATGCGCGGCGGCCATCAGGTCGAACTGGCTGATCGACGGCGTTCCCATCCCGAATACAAACATCGCCACCAATCTCGGACCGCAGATCGATCCTAAAGACATCGACTATCTCGAAATCCAGCGCGGCAGCTACGACGCCCAATACGGCGACCGCACCTACGGGATCTTCAACGTCGTGCCCCGCTCCGGCTTCGAGGGCGAGAACGAGGGCGAGCTGGTGGCTTCCTTCGGCAACTGGTATCAGACCAACGACCAGCTCAGTTTCGGGAGCCACACCGAGCGCTTCGCTTATTACGCCAGCCTCAACGCCAACCGCAGCGATTACGGCCTGCAGCCGCCCATCGGCCAGGTGGTGCACGATGCCGACAACGGCTTCGGCGGATTCGCCTCGCTGATTTTCAATGAGAACTCTTCCAACCAGTTCCGCGTCGTCGCCTCGCTGCGCCGCGACTATTATCAGATTCCGATCGATCCGGATCCGAATTCGGCGGGCAATCAGATTTACCCCAGCTACGGCCTGCACGACAGCGAACGCGAGCCGGATGGCTACGTCACGTTCTCCTGGGTCCACACATTCGATCCGAAGCTTGTGCTGACCGTTTCGCCCTTCTATCACTACAACGCGGCCGACTATAACGGCAGCCCGAACGATTATCCCGTGATTTCAACCGTGCGCCAAAGCGCCAATTACGAAGGCGGCCAGGCGGCGCTCGATATCACTTCGGTGAAGAACAACGATCTCCGGGTGGGAGTCTACGGTTTCGCCCAGCATGAGAACAATTTCTTCAGCAACGTCTTCACAGACTGCGCACCCGACTGTGCCAACTACGGCGCGTCCACCGCCGGGGTGACCGGCGGACTGGGCGAGGCCTTTATCAGCGACCGCTACAAAGTGACCTCCTGGCTCACGCTGATCGCCGGCCTGCGCTACTCGCATTTCGCCACTCCCGGCGTCGGAACCGGATCCGGCGTCATCGAGAACGCCACCGACCCGCGGTACGGCATCTCCATTCGGGTGCCGAAAATCAACTGGGTTTTCCACGGCTTCTATGGCGATTTCTATCAGGCGCCGCCGCTGCTGACCGCGACTGGTCCATTGCTCGATCTCGCCTCCAGCCAGAGCCTGACCTTCGCGCCGCTGCGCGGCGAGCGCGATCACGAATTCCAGTTCGGCGTGTCGATCCCGTTCTTCGGCTGGGTGCTGGAAGAGGACAGCTTTCAGACGCGCGCCGGCAACTGGCTCGACCACAGCAATATCGGCGAGTCGAACATCTTCTTTCCGCTCACCTGGTCGAGGGCGCTGATTCAGGGGTGGGAAACCACGCTGCGTTCGCCGCGCATCTGGCGCCGCGCCCAGGTGCATCTCGCGTATTCCAATCAGATCGCGCAGGCTTCGTCGCCTTTCACCGGCGGCCTGATCTGCCCGATGCCAGTGCCCGACGGATGCGAACCGCCTCCGGGACTCTCGCCCGTGGATCACGACCAGCGAAACACGCTGAACATCGGCGTCAACGGACGTTTGCCCTGGCAGATACTGGCATCGACGAACGTGTATTACGGCTCCGGATTCACCAACGGCAATCCCGACGACCAATATCCGGGGAATTATTTGCCCGGGCACACCACGGTTGACATTTCGCTCGGAAAAAGCTTCGGCGAAAACGATAAGTACCGTGTCTCGGTGACGGGCCTTAACGTGGGGAACCGCCGCGTGCTGCTGGATAACAGCCTTACGTTCGGCGGATTCCATTTCAACGACCCGCGTGAGATTTACGCGGAAGTCCGCTGGAAGTTCCACTACTGAGTTTCCAGCGCAACACCGCGAAATCTGTACTGCCGGTGAGTCTGCCGGGCGACAGTCTCGCCAGAATTACGGAGAGGTTCGTGACAAATTTCACTTCTGATCTATCCCCCTGTCACGCAGGTGCAACACTGCTGGCCCCCGGTTTGCTGACAATAGAGAGCGGGGGCTCTCACCCATGGACGGCACTCAACTTTCCGCCTCACTTACCGAACTGGCTCTCGACCTGCGCTGGGCCTGGAACCACGCAGCCGACGATATCTGGCGCCAGATCGACCCCGATCTCTGGGAAGGCACGCACAACGCCTGGTACGTTCTCCAGACGGTCTCGAATGAAAAGCTGCATGCCCTGGGCGCGAATGCTGAATTCGAGCGCTCCGTCCACCAGGTGATCGGGGAGAGACACAGTCGCGCGGCAACGCCTGGCTGGTTCCAGCGGGCATACCCGAAGCCCCCTCTCACTGCCGTCGCCTACTTCAGCATGGAGTTCATGCTCAGCGACGCCCTTCCCATTTACTCGGGCGGCCTCGGGAACGTGGCGGGTGACCAGCTGAAGGCCGCCGCGGACATGGGCGTGCCTGTCATCGGCGTCGGCCTCCTCTACCAGCAAGGCTACTTCCGTCAGCATGTCGACGCGGACGGCCGACAGCTGGCGCTCTATCCCTTCAACGATCCCAGCCAGTTGCCGATCCGCCCGGCGCGCACCACCAACGGTGAATGGCTGACCGTTTCCATCGAGCTCCCCGGTTCCGCACTCCGCATTCGCACCTGGGAGGTGCATATCGGCCGGGCCAGGCTCTACCTGCTCGACACCAACCACCCCGCCAATCTTCCCGAATACCGGGGCATCACCAGCGAACTCTACGGCGGCGATCTCCCCGTGCGGCTGCAGCAGGAGCGCGTGCTCGGCATCGGCGGATGGAGGCTTCTGCGCGCCCTCGGCATTCACCCTGAAGTCTGCCATCTGAACGAAGGCCACGCCGCGTTCGCCGTGCTGGAGCGCGCCCGCAGCTTCATGGTGGATCGCAAACAGCCCTTCGAGGCTGCTCTGGCCGCCACGCGCGCCGGCAACATTTTCACCACGCACACGCCCGTCGAAGCCGGCTTCGACCGTTTTCCGCCCGGCATATTCGAAACCCGCATGAAGCAGTACGCCGAATCCGAACTCGGCATCCCCGTCCGCGACCTCGTCGCGCTCGGCCGTCTCAACCCGGATGACGACAACGAGCCCTTCAACATGGCTTATCTCGCCGTGCGCGGATCGGGCGCGGTAAACGGCGTCAGCCGCCTGCACGGCGCCGTCAGCCGCCGCATTTTCCAGAGCCTTTTCCCGCGCTGGCCCGAAGCCGAAGTCCCCGTCGGTTACGTCACCAACGGCGTGCACGTCGGCACATGGGATTCGCAGCCCGCCGATACGCTCTGGACCGAAGCCTGCGGCAAAGACCGCTGGATGGGCGACCTTTCCGCCACTGGAATTGCCATGCACCGCGTTCCCGACGCGGACCTCTGGGCCATGCGCACCAAAGAGCGTTCCGCCCTGGTCGCGTACGTGCGCCAAAAGGTCTCCCGGCAGCTGGCCGGTCACGGGGCCGCACCGGAGGATGTGCAGCGCGTCGCGCGCATCTTCGATCCGGAAACCCTCACGATCGGCTTTGCGCGCCGCTTCGCCACTTACAAGCGTCCCAACCTGCTGCTGCACGATCCCGACCGTCTGCTCCGCATCCTCAATAATGCGCATATGCCCGTGCAGCTGATCCTCGCGGGCAAGGCCCACCCCGCCGACGCCGCAGGTCAGGAAATGATTCGCCAGTGGGTCCGTTTCGTGCGCGATTCCGCCCGCGACCGGGCCGTTTTCCTCAGCGACTACGACATGTCGATGACCGAGCACCTCGTGCAGGGCGTCAACCTGTGGCTCAACACGCCGCGCCGTCCCTGGGAAGCCAGCGGCACCAGCGGCATGAAGGTTCTGGTCAACGGTGGGCTCAACCTCTCCGAGCTCGACGGCTGGTGGGTGGAAGCGTACTCTCCCGATCTCGGCTGGGCCATCGGCGACGGCAAGGAGCACGGCGAAGATCCCGCCTGGGACGCCGCCGAAGCCGACCGCCTCTACACGCTTCTCGAACAGGAAATCGTGCCAGCTTTCTACCATCGCAATGAAGCGGGGGTTCCGGAGCGATGGGTCGCCATGATGCACGAGAGCATGGCCCGTCTCACGCCGCAGTTCTCGGCTTACCGTTCGGTCCGTGAGTACACCGAGAAGTACTATGTGCCTGCCGCGGGCGCGGTGGCCGGACGCTCAGACGGTCGAGACTTCGTGAACTGGCGTGAGCAGCTCGCCGAGCACTGGTGGCGCCTCAGGATCGACGGTCTCCACGTGGAAACCCAGGGCGCCTGCCATGTCTTTCAGGTGCGGGCTTATCTCGATGAGCTCGATCCCGCCATGGTCAGCATGGAGATCTATGCCATGGCTCTCCCCGGCCGCGACCCTGTCCGGGTCGCGATGGAGCGCGCCGAGCATCCGCTGGCGGGATCGGCCAATTCCTGGAACTTCACCGCCTGCGTTCCTTCGGACCGTCCAGTGCAGGACTACACGCCGCGGCTCGTTCCGTACCACGAAGGCGCCGCCGTGCCGCTCGAAGCCAGCCAGATCCTCTGGTACACGTAACGCCGGCGGTCTTGCCGCCGGTGCTTCTATTCCAGCTTCATCTTCTTGAGCAGCGCGTGATACCGCGGCTCGTTGTGGAGCGCGTCGAGCCCAGGATCCAGCTTGATGTAGGTCATGTTCGGCGATCGCTGCTGATAATCCTTTTCCAGCGCCGCCAGTGCCCGCTCGCGGTCGTTCAGCGCCAGGTACGCATAGGAGAGATAGTATTGCGGCACATATCCTCCATGCCGCGATTTCTCATCCAGCTCATTCAGAATCTTCTGCGCCTGTGCCCGATCGCCATCGGCGGCATATCCAGCCGCCAGGACTCCGATGCTCCAGTCGTTCCCCCCGACCTCACGGCCCTTGGTCAGGGCGGCGATGGCGTCCCCGGCCTTTCCCTGAGCGAGGAAGACCTCGCCCTCAACCCAGTAAGCCAGTGGATAGCCCGGGTCCAGATCCATAGTTTTGCGAAGCAGCTCCAGCGCCTCGGGGTAGCGGCGCAGCAGGTAATAAATCTGCGCCAGAACCACCGCTGACTCGACAGACAGCGGATCGACCTCCAGCGCTTTCCTGCCCTCGGAGATTCCGCCAGCGGCGTCTCCCATCGTCACCAGCAGCCAACCATAGTATTCATGCGCGAAACTGCTTTTCGGATTCAGCTCGATGGCTCGCTGAAACTCCTTCTTTGCAGCCGGGAAATCGTAGTCATCCCAGAAATAGGCCGCCGCCAGGTCGGTGTGTCCTTCCGACAGCGAGTCATCGAGCGCGATGGCTTTGAGCGCCGCTTCCCTCGCCGGGGGCCAGACCTCACTGGGTG
The DNA here is from genome assembly GCA_963832905.1 of Terriglobia bacterium. GTDB lineage: Bacteria > Acidobacteriota > Terriglobia > Bryobacterales > Bryobacteraceae > BOG-234. The sequence continues at coordinate 827,341 of CAWHVO010000006.1, forward strand.
GCAGCAGGACGTCGTCCGCGATCTGATACGCGTAGGAAATCCCCTCCCATGCGCTCGCGTAGTTCGGATCCTCGGCGACGGCCTGTCGCAGATACTGCATGCCCTTCTCGAATCCCTCTTTGGTGAACTTGCCCGCGAAATACTTTCCTTTCAGATACAGCTGATACGCCTGCGGATTAGCTGTGCCTTTCGCGGCGATTTTCTGTTTTTCCTCGCCCGTCATCGCGGGACGCAGCTTCTCCGAAACGTGCGCGCTGATTTCCCTCTCCACATTGATGATTTCCGAGGCCGGACGATCGTACGTCTCGCCCCACAGCTCACTGCCGTCGCGCGCATCCACCAGCTCCGCGGTGACGGAAAGCCGATTCCCCCGCGCCGCCAGCCGCCCCGTCACTACAGCCCGCACGCCTAACTGTCGCGCCGCGTCTCTCGCGTCGGTCTCTTTGCCCTTATAACGCGCGACTGCATTCCGCGACATCACCTTCACTCCGGGAACGTGGGTCAGACCCGCGATCAGGCTTTCCGTAATGCCATCGCCTAACCAGTCCGCCTCCTCGCCTCCGCCGCCGTTGACGAAGGGCAGCACGGCGAGCGAATCGATGCTCCCGCCGCCGCGGCTCCGCCAGAAAAAGAAACCGGCCGCGGCCGCAATCGCCAGCACCACCGCGATTCCCGCAACAATCCGGCCTCGGCCCGCGGGCACCGGACGCGCAGCCGGCGCCACCCCGCTCGAACTCGAAAGGCTCCGCAGCGCAAACGCCAGGTCGTGCGCCGAATGAAACCTCTGCGCGGGTTTCTTCGCGAGACAGCGCTCGATGATCCGTTCGAATTCCGGCGAGCTCGCTTTACCCGCATCCGCAATGGCGGCCGGCTCCTCTCTGAGCACCGCCGCGATGGTCTCGGCCGTCGATTTACCCGCGAACGCCCGCCGCCCGGTGACCATTTCGTACAGCACGCATCCGAGCGAAAAAATATCGCTGGCAGGCCCGGTGGCTTCTCCGCGCAGCTGCTCCGGAGGCATATAGCCCAGCGTGCCCGACACCGTTCCCGCATCATCCAGAACGAGCGTCGCGGTCTTGTCCTCCGGCCCCAGTGACGGCTTCTGCACTGCAAGCCCGAAGTCGAGTATCTTGACGCGGCCATCGGAAGTCAGAAAGATATTGGCCGGTTTGACGTCGCGGTGTGTGACGCCCCGGGCGTGCGCCGCGGCGAGTCCCTCCGCGATGGCAGCCCCGATCTCCGCCGATTTTCGCCACGGCAGCGCTCCCCGGTCGAGGCACGTGCGCAGCGTCTCGCCCTCCAGCAGCTCAGTCACGGCAAACTGAACATCCTGCTCCGCACCAACGTCGAACAGCACAAGGATATTCGGATGCGCCAGCGCCGCCACCGCCATGGCCTCGCGCTGAAATCTCTCCAGCGCATCGTGGTCCCGGGCCGGCTGTTCCGGCAGAACTTTAATCGCCACCTCGCGGTTCAGCCGCGTGTCGCGCGCCCGATACACCTCGCCCATGCCGCCCGCGCCGAGGGGCGCCACAATCTCGTAGGGACCAAGGCGTTTGCCCGTCGAAAGAGCCATGAAGCTTGACTGATTTTAGCTATTTTGGCCGTCCGGCGTAACCTTTTCCCCAACCTTCGGTATACCTGATTTCAGGGCATGATCAACCCCGACACCGCGAGCGACCACGACCGCATGAGGGCTGTTGCCCGCGGCGACCTCGCCAGTATGAACGGTATTTACGAAAACCGGCATCGGCCGCTCTTCCGTTTCTTCTTCCGCCTTACCGGCCGGCAGGCTGCGGCGGAGGATCTGGTTCACGAAGTTTTTGTGCGCATGCTTCGCTATCGCCACACCTACCAGACGGACACTGCCGCGGCCGGCACGTTTGAAGCCTGGATGTACCGCATCGCGCGCAACGCACTGGCCGACAGCGCGCGCAAACATCGGCTCGAAACCACGGCCGCGGAGGGCGAATTGGAATCCATCGAAAGCACTCGCCCCACGCCCTTTGACACCGCTGCCAAGCGTCAGGATCTCGCGCTGCTCTACCGCGCGCTGCGCGCCCTGCCCGAGGAAAAGCGCGAAATCCTCGTGCTGGCGCGCTTTCAGAATCTCTCGTACGACGAGATCGGCCGCATTCTCGGGTGCGAATCGAGCACCGTGAAGGGCCGCGTCTTCCGCGCCATGAAAGAACTTAGCGCGATTTATTCGGATTTGTCTAGGGAGAAAACAGCATGATGTGCAGTCACGCTAAAGAGCTGATGGCTGCTTACTGGCAGCGCGAACTCACCGTCGAGGACACCGCCCTGCTGCGCAGCCATCTCGAAACCTGCCCCGAATGCAGCGCCGAAATGAGCGCACTCGGCGGCCTCTGGGAGCGTCTCGCCGACCTGCCCGCGCCCGAACCCAGCCACGCCCTCGACACGCGCTGGCACGAGACCATCAACACACTGATTTCGTCGCAGCCCGCACTGCGGCCGTCGCCCCGGTGGTCGCTCGGGAACTTCTGGCCGGGTAATCCCGTCTGGAGCCCCGCGTGGAGCGTCGCACTTGCCGCCACGTGTCTTGTGATCGGCGTCATTGCCGGGATGAACGTTCCCCATCGGAACCCGGAAATCGCGAAACTCCGCGAAGAGGTTTCGAGCACCCGCGAAATGGTGGCGCTTTCGCTGCTGCGAACAGCAGTCCGCTACCGAGCGTCTGCGCGGCGTCAATTACTCCGGCCGCCTCGAGACCATGGAGCCCGATGTCGTCTCCGCGCTCACCAGCGCCGTAGCGCACGATTCGAGCGTCAACGTGCGGCTGGCCGCCATCGACGCGTTGAGCAAAGCCTCCGGACGCCCCGAAGTGCTGCGGTCGCTTACGCAGTGGCTGCCCGCGCAGGATTCTCCCATGGTGCAGGCCGCCGTCATCGACTATCTCGTGGACGCGCGCGACCGCCAGGCCGGTAACTGCACTTCGGCAACTGGCGGCACAGCCCGATCTCAACCCCGCTGTGCTGGAACGCGCCCGCTTTGCCGTCAGCAACTCAGCTGCAGCCAGATAAAGGAGAACCAATGTATCTACGAAAAAATTGCCGTTGCAGATCAGCGTGCTGTCGCGCTCGCCGCCACGTCTCGTAAACGCGCGCGGAACTGGCGCGTCAGGCCCGCGAGCCTTTCCATTACTCGTTTTCGAATGACAAAACTCTCGACGTCGACAACATCGCCGGGACTCGATCCAGGTCAGTGGGCGACAACGCGAACACCATCCGCGTCGAAGGCGAGCGTATCACTCACGCCGAAGACCAGCAGGCGGTCGATCGCGCCAAACACGATGTCAAGCTCGACGTCAACGAGAAGGACGGCGTCGCTCAGCTCTACGTCAACGGCCCGTTCCGCACAACGATCATTCGAGTGACGACCACGGCTTCCACATTCACTGGGACGATCATGAATATGAAGTGACGTACGATTTCACCATCCACGTGCCGCACGAGACCGTGCCTGCGCCTCCGCACCGTGAACGGCGAGATCAAGACTGCCGATACGCGCGGCAAGTTCGATGTCCCGGCGTCAACGGCAGCGTCACCATGACCGACATCGCCGGATACGGCGACTCTGCACACAGTGAACGGCGCGGTGACCGTTTCGTTCCGCGAGAGCCCGAAGCAGGCGAGCGACTTCAAGACCGTCAACGGCGCGATCGACGCTTCATTTCCGCCGAATTTCTGGCCGCCGATCTGCGCCTGAAAACCATGAACGGCGGCGCCTATCACGGATTTCGAAACACCGCTGGCGCTGCCCACGACCGCGCAGGCCGGTCGAGCGCTCCAACGGAAGGTTCGTCTACGATCCGAACCGCGCCAGCAACCTTCGCATCGGCGCGGGCGGTCCCGAACTGACGCTTCGAAACGTAAACGGAACGATATCCGCATTAAGAAAGAGAGTCGTTAAATGATTCGCCTTCAGTTCTTGGTCTTGGCAATTGCCGCTCTCGCGATATTCGCCAGGGCAGGACAAGGCCACCGTACCTCTGTCCGCCCCGGTCGCAGCCAGCCACGCTCAAGGTGCATCTGGTCTCCGGCAGTATTACGGTGACGCCCGGGGGCAACGGTCCGCAGGTCGTGATCGATTCCGAAGCGGCCGTAACAACCGCCGCATCGAGCGCGAGGATCGCAGACGCGCCTCCCGGCATGCACCGCATCGATGTCGGGCGCACGCGGCTTCAGCCTTGTCGAAGATCACAACGTCGTCACCGTGATCTCCGACATGGGCGTCTTTAATGGCAATCTCGACATCCAGGTTCCGGTCAACACATCGGTCGAGTTGAAGACCATAAACGGCGGCCATATCGACGTCACCGGCATCAGCGGCGAGCATCAACGTCCAGAACATGAACGGCTCAATCACCCTGAAGAACGTTTCAGGCTCCGTCTCTGGCTAATACTGTGAACGGCGAGCGTGACGGTCAGTCTGGATCGTGTAACGCCGGATAAGCCGATGTCTTTCTGTTCCGCTCAATGGCAAGATCGACGTGACCCTGCCCGCCGACACCAAAGCGAAGCCTGCGCCTGAAGACCACGCACGGCGCCGTCTATAGCGATTTCGACGTGAAGATGGAACCCGACACCAGCAAACCGGTCGTCGAGGACGACGCGCGGACAGGGTGGCAAATACCGCATCCGGATGGATCACAGCGTGGTGGGCACCATCAACGGAGGCGGCCCCGAATACTCTTTCCAGACGATGAACGGTACGCATTCTGATCCACAAGAAGTAGCCTGCTTCCGGATGGACGAAAAATAATGCAGGCGCTTGTAAGCGCCGGCGGCGCATCTTATACTCAGATCACTCGCCAGTCTCGCGGTGCATGTTACCCTCGACCCCGGAGTATTACTGCTTTCTTGTACTGGTTTTTCTTGCCTTCTGGTTGCTCCGCCGCTGGCGCATCGCATCGCTGCTCCTGATCTGCGCGGCGAATCTCTTCTTCCTCGGCAATGCGGCCTGATCTACCTGCTGTTGATCCCGGCTGCGGCCACCAGCGGATTTCTTCCTCGGCCTCGCCATGAGCCGCATAAAAACGCAGCCGACTGCGCCGCTTGGTTTTCTTCGTCAGCCTCGCTGATGAACATCGGGTTGATCGTATCGGGCAGAGTCTTTCTGCCGGCACGACAGGTTTGGTCCTTCCCGCTCAGCCTCTCCTTCTACGCGTTCCAGGCGCTGACTTACACGTTTGACATCTATCCGCGACGACGCGAGACCTTCCCCGACTTATCTTCAATACCTCGCCAGCGTAAGCTTTTTCCCGACCGTCCTCGCCGGCCCGATTACGCGGGTGTCTTCGCTCATTCCGCAATGGAACTGGAAAGGCGTCGTGCTTACCGGCGAAGAAGGCAGCCGCGCTCTCTTTCTGATCGGCCTCGGCCTGGCCAAAAAATTCCTCATCGCCGACTATCTCGGCAACAACCTCGTCAACCGCGTCTTCGATCTGCCCACGCTCTATTCCGGCGGCGATGTCCTGGTCGCCGTCTACGCCTACGCGTTTCAGCTCTATTACGATTTTTCCGGCTACAGCGACATCGCCATCGGCGCCGGTTTATTGCTTGGCATCCGCCTGCCGGTTAATTTCAACGCCCCCTACCGCGCGCTGAACATCGCCGATTTCTGGCGGCGCTGGCACATCTCTTTCTCCAACTGGCTGCGCGACTATCTCTACTTCTCGCTGCCCGGCCCGCGCACACGAGGTGATGCCGTACGTCGAACCTCATCGATCACCATGGCGATCGGCGGACTCTGGCATGGCCTCAGCTGGACGTTCCTGATCTGGGGCTTGCTCCACGGCATCGGACTCGCCGGATTCCGCCTCTGGCAGGTCCTGACGAAAAATCAAGTGCGAACGGACAACCCCATCCGCCGCGTCGCCGGATCGGCTGCTGACCTTCCATTTCGTCCTGCTGGCCTGGATCTTTTTCCGCGCCCCGAACGTCGACACCGCGCTGAAGGTTATCAGCCAAATCGCCCACTTCCGCTTCGCCTTCGACAACACCACTCCGGCATTCCTCCTCGTGCTGCTGCTCGGCATCGGCGCACATTTCATCCCGAAATCCTGGTACGACGGCGAGCGTCATCGGATTCGCCCGTACACCCGCGCTCATCCAGTCAGCCGCCCTGGCTCTGCTGGTGATGGCGATTCAGCGCGTCGCCGCCACCGGAGCCGCGCCTTTCATCTACACCCGGTTCTGAACGCATGCTTCCGCCCAGGACCACATTGACGATCGGCGCCTTCCTCATAGCCGCCGCAGTCATGCCGAACGGCATTCGTTTCGCCCAACTGATTTCAACTCTGACGCTCGTGCACCGCACCCCGCCGAAAGTCGTCGCCCCCGTCATCAAGCAAGCCCCCGAAGCCGCCCGGCCGATCCCCGATCTCGAAGTCCCGCCCGGCGGTCTCGACGCCTTCTATGCTTCACTCCGCGCCGGCAAAAGTCACGCGCATCCTCCATTACGGCGATTCCCCACCACCGCCGATTCCATCACCTCCGATATCCGCGCCTGCTGCAGGCCCGCTTCGGCGACGCCGGCCACGGCTTTCTCCTGATCGCGAAACCCTGGGCCTGGTACGGCCACGACGGCATCGGCCTCGCCGCCGCCGGCTGGGAGATTCAGCCCGCCAGCCAGAAGCGCGCGCCGGATGGCATCCACGGCCTCGGCGGCGTCAGCTTCATCGGCGGCGAACCGGCGCGATCTCGCGCGTCGGACTGCCCGACGACAAATACCTCCAGCGTGGTTGTCTACTATCTCGCCCAACCCGGCGGCGGAAATTTCACCGTGAGTTCCGGCGACACCAAAATCACCGAAGTCAACACAGACGGTCCCGAAGAAGAAGCCCGGCTTCGCCGAATTCGCGCTGCCTCCGGGAACCTCGTCCATCGAACTCCGCGTCACCGCCGGCAACGTGCGCCTCTTCGGCTATCGCTTCGACAAGGACGAGCCCGGCGTCCAGTACAGCAGCCTCGGCATCAACGGCGCGTCAGTCCAGATGGTGCTTCGCTACTTCGAAACCGAACAATGGACCGCCGCTCTGCGGCACGAAAACCCGGCGCTGGTCGTCCTCAACTACGGCACCAACGAGAGCATCTATCCTGCGTATGTTGAGAAACAGTATCCGGACGAACTGCGTCAGGTGATCATGCGCATCCGTAGCGCGCTGCCGCACGCATCCCTGCTTCTCATGGGACCCATGGATCGCGGTACGCTGACAGGCGGCGATATCGTGACGCCGGACTCCCTCGAAAAACTGATCGACGTGCAGAAAAAAGTTGCTGCGGAAACCGGCTGCGCGTTTTTCAACACCTTTCACGCCATGGGCGGAGCCGGAACCATGGGCCGCTGGTATCACGCGCTGCCCCGGCTGGTCAGCGCCGATTTCATGCACCCGCTGCCCGCCGGCGCCGCCAAAGTGGGCGCTTTGTTTGAAGGCGCGCTGGTGGAAAGCTACGCAGTCTTATAAATGAAAAGCCGCGCGATGAGAACGTTCTTACTCTGCTTCCTGGTCGCACTGCTCTCTCTCGGCGCAGCCACGACGACGAAAAAGAGGAAAAAGAAGAAGGCTCCCGCCCCGCCACGGATCACCGCCGCCCAGCGTCAGGCTGCCCGCGAGGAGATCGAAGCCAAAATGGGCGCCGTTACGACCGGCATCGAAAATCCCAGCGCGCTGGCCAGTTACTTCGCATCGCTGCAGCGCCGGCGATCCCGTCCACATCCTGCAGTTCGGCGACTCTCACACCGCATCTGACGACTGGGTCAACGCCATGCGCGTCGCTGCCCAGACCAAGTACGGCGACGGCGGTCCGGGGTTCGTCCAAGCGGGCCATCCTTATCGCGGATACCGCCGTTTCGACGCCGCCGGCACGAGTTCCGTTGGCTGGAAAACCGAAGGCACCATGCAGATTCACGGCGATCCGAATCAGGGCCTCAGCGGCATCAGCATCTCGACCGCACTCCCAATCAGACTGTGACACTCAATGCGGCAGGGCGAAGTCGCTCGACATCTTCTATCTGCAGCAGCCCGGCGGCGGCGAGGTGGAGCTCACCATCGACGGCGAGAAAGCGCGGCGCCTTCTCCACCGATGGCGACCTCGGCCCCGGCCAGTCGGAGTATTCGCTGACCCCCGGCCCGCACCAGCTCACCCTGCGCACCCTGCAACTTCGCACCCGTGCGGCTCTTCGGCTGGACGCTCGACAACAAGCAGGGCGTCACCGTCGAAACCCTCGGCATCAACGGCGCGCAGGCCCACGTGATTCTCGACTGGAACGACAATATCTGGGCCGACCGAACTCGCTCAGCGCAATCCGTCGCTCGTCATCCTCGCTTACGGGACCAACGAAGCCAACAGCCATCGCTGGACCGCAGAGCAATACCGCGCCGATCTCCTCGCCATCATCGAACGCATCCGCCACAGCCGTTCCCGCGGCTTCGATCCTGATGATCGGCCCACCCGACTGCGGACGCCTGCAGCCTCTGCTCCATCTCGACGAAGTCATCGACATCCAGCGCGAGATTGCGCGCGAACAGGACGTGGCCTTCTGGGACTGGCGGCTGCACATGGGCGGTCCGCGCATCGTAAAACGCTGGGTGGTGGCGGGCTGGTCGCAGGCGGATTGCATTCACCTGACGTTCGAAGGCTACCGGATGCTTGGCAAAATGATTTTCGATCAGCTGGAAGGGGCTGCATCAACCTCATGACAAAACAGGAAAAAATCACCGAGATCGTAAAACGCGTTTCGAAAAAGCCGGCCGCGCCTGATCCCGAGGAGTCGCTCTTCGATTCCGGTTATCTCGATTCGTTCGCGCTCACCGACATGGTGACCGAACTGGAACAGGAATTCGGACTCACCATCCCGGACGCCGATCTGAGTCCGCGCCGTTTCGAATCCATCGCGCGCATCGAACAGTATCTCGACACGCACGCGAATTAGCCGCGCATGGCCTCCGTTTATTCCTTCGGTCGTTACGTTCCGGAGCGCGTGGTCACGAACGCTGAACTCGGTGCCACCCTGGGTCGCGACCCGGAATGGATTCGCCGGGCCAGCGGCATCGAAGAACGAAGGGTCGCCGCGCCCGATCAAACTGTCGTCGATCTCTCCGTCGCCGCGGCGCGCGATTGCCTGAACCGTTCAGCGGACTCAAAGGTCGGCTGCGTGATTGTGGCGTCCGGATCCTCGGAACGCCGATTCCCCGGACCCGCTGCTGAGGTCGCGTACACTCTCGGATTCACCGGCGTCCCCGCAATCGATCTGCCGTACGCCAGCGCCGGCGGACTTTTCGGCATCGCTCTCGCTGCGCAGCTCGCGCCGATGTACGGGACGGTCCTCGTCGCAGCCGCAGAAAAGATGTTTCAGCCTGCCAGCGCCGCACCCGCCGAAACCGCCATTCTTTTCGGCGATGGCGCCGGCGCATGTCTGGTCGCTCCCGATGTCAGCGGACTCGAAATCCTCGACTTCGCGCTTCACTCGGACGGAGTAAACGCCTCCAGTCTCTCGATGGACCTCACCGGCCCGGTCACGATGAACGGCCTCGCCGTAATCCGCCACGCCTCCCGCAGGCTCCCCGAAGTCATCCAGGAACTGCTCACGAAGCACTCCATCGCGCCCGATGCAGTCGCCGTGTTTCTCACACATCAGGCAAATCAGAATCTGATCGACCGGGTGGCGCGCGCTCTCAACGTGTCCTCCGGCCGCTTTTACTCGAACATTCAGCGATACGGCAACACCTCATCGGCGTCTATTCTGATTGCCGCTTCCGAGTGGAATGAAAGCACCCGGCTTCAGTCGGGAGACACGGTCTGTCTGGCTGCATTCGGCGCCGGGTTTCACTGGGGCGCGGTTCTGGCGCGGCAGATATGACAGCTGCTCTCGGTCTTCGCGCGCATTCCGGCTGGGCTGTAATGGTTGCGGTTTGCGGCACGACCGCGGTTCTGCGCCGGAGGTTTGAGACGGCCGGAAAAGACATCCCGAAACAGCCTTTCCACGCAGCCGGAGAGATGCAGCTCTCCGACGCGGAGCGCTTCATCCGCAATGCGGAACGAGGCGCCGTGAAAATGGCCGTCCACGCAGTAAAGCTTGCCCTCGCTGTTCTTGACAGCGAAGGTTACACAGTCCGCCGCGCCGCCGTTCTGCTCGGCTCGGGCAAGCCTCTGCCTGAGCTCGCAAAGATTCTCGCCGCTCATCCTCTGATCCACACTGCCGAAGGCGTATTCTTCCGCGAAGTTCTGCGCGGCGCCTGCCAGTCGTGCGGACTCACAGTCGCCGGAATCCCGGAGCGCGAGCTGCGGGAGAAGATTTCCGCCCCGGAACTGGCCGCAATGGGGAAAGCACTCGGACCGCCATGGACGCAGGACGAAAAACTTTCCGCCGCCGCAGCCCTGACGCTTCTCTAACTCTGATCGTGCAGATTATGGTGAATCGCGTACAGCGCGAGTTCCAGCCGGTCGGAAACGCCGAGCTTGTCGAAGATGTTGTGCAGATGGTTTTTCACCGTCTGCTCGCTGATAAACATCCGCTCGGCCATTTCTTTGTTCTTGAAGCCCTGGGCCACCAGCGTCACAATTTCGCGTTCGCGCGTGCTGAGCGCCCCGCCCTGTTCGCGGAGTCCAAGCCGCGCGCCGGCGTTCGGCCCGCCCGCGTTCTTCTTCGCAAGACGCCGGATCACTTCCGCTGTGGTCGTGCGGTCCAGCCAGAATTCCCCCGCGTGCACCTTGCGGATGCTCTTCACCAGCAGTTCGGTCGAAGTCTGCCTCGGAACGATCCCGCAGCAGCCCTGGCGCACAGCTTCGAGGAAATCCTCTTTGAGTTCCTCGTCCACCAGCATGATCACCCGCGTCTGCAGCCGCGCATCCTGAATCGCCGTGAATATTTTCTGGCTGTTCGGAGAGGTGGGTGCCCACCCCACCAGCGCAACGTCCGGACGAAGCCTCCGGAGCGCCTCCGCGCCTGCGCCGGGATTGTCCGCACATTCCGCAATCTCAATGCCAGGCTGCGTGCTCAGAATCCTGCTGATGCCGTCACGGAACAGATTCTGATCGTCAAGGATAAGGACCCGGATTTTCTGCGAGGAGTTATCGCCCGATCCGTTCACTTCCTGCACCGGCCCCCTTTGGCTGACTCCATTAATTCTAGGGTCCTAGTACTAAGAAGTCAATAAGACCATTGAAAACGCTCGAATTAGAAATTTCTGCATTCCATCAGCAACCGGTCCGGACATCGTATAGAGTGGAATGGCGTCAATTGTCGTTGGCGGGAAAAACGGAATGAAACAGGACCTGGCGGAACTGGAATATCAACGATTCTGGAGGGCTCTTCAGCAGCTTGGACTCAACGCGTATGAGGCCCGCTCGTACCTTGTACTGCTCGGCCATTCACGCTTCAAGGCGCTCGAACTGGCGCCCCGCGCGCATGTCCCGCGCCAGAAGATTTACGAGGTGCTGGACAGCCTGGTCGAGAAAGGATTCGCGCGCGTCATTCAGGACCGGACGAAGCTGTTCTCGGCCGTCGAGCCCAATCTGGCGATTCCGGCCTACCTTGCGCGGAAACGCCAGCTTGCCGAACAGGAACTGACCGACAAGGCCCGCTCCGCTACCAACCTGATGGAGGACCTGAGCGGACTTTACTCAGAAGGAAAAGGCGGCCGCGGCACGCTGGATTTTCTGCGGATCGTCGCCGAGCCCGCGCAGACAGCGTCTGAGTATCAGCGCATGCTGTCCGAGGTCAAGGCCGAGTATATGGAGTTCTCGCGGCCGCCCTACGCCGTCGATCCGCTGGATGAAATGCTGGTGAAACAGGCCTGCTCACGCGGCGTGTCCTGCCGCCTGCTGATTGAAAGCGGCACGCTCGACGATCATCATCGGCAGCGCCTCGTGGAATACGCGGCGTCCGGCGTCGAAGTCCGCCAAGCGTCCTCCCTGCCGCTGAAACTGGCGCTGTTCGATCACGGCAACGGTCTGATCGCGCTGCTCGATCCCGTGATCAGCAAACCGACGTGGACCTCGCTTGTTTTCGATCACGCCGGACTGGGCGAAGCGATGAAGCACCTGTTCGAAGATCGCTGGCAGCGCGCCCGCGAACTTGGCGAACCCGTAGCGGCCTGATCCGGTACACGCGGCGCCAGCCGCGTTGCTGTAAAGGAATCGCAGATCGCAGGCGAAACCGCCCAATGTCACTGGGTTTTCCTTGAACCCCGTCTCTGCAGAAATTGTGGGGCAGGTTGTTAACCTGCGGCGGGCTGCCAGCCCGCCTGCAACTCCATGTAAACAGGCCCGACCAGCGCCAGTTGCCAACCGGCGCGCAGCAGGCCATCCCGCCCGGCAACTGACTCGGGTCCCTACAAGGGAGAAAACCAAGTGACATTGGGCGGTTTCGCCTGCCAGGTTCGGTTCGGTGCGATTCCTTTACAGCGGCTGGCGACGCGTGTACCAGGCTTCAGCGCCTCTCGTCAACGCGTTCGCGCCGCTTCTGAGTCAGAATCTCGCGCACCGCGTATATGCGCCGGTTCTGACTCTCGAAGTAGGTGCGGATAACAAGCTCTCCGATGAGGCCGGTCGAAAACATCATTAGCCCCGCCAGCAACAGAAGCGCCCCGGCAAGCAGCAGCGGGCCGTGCGCGCTGATGATATCGAGCTTCCAGTCGAAGAGTTTGACGAGGAGACAATAGCCGAGCAGCGCGCTCCCCGAAACCGTGCCTGCCAAGCCGATCGCGCCGAAGAAATGCATCGGACGCGTGAAATACTTCAGCAGAAAACGAATCGTCAGGATGTCGAACAGGACGCGGGTGGTTCTGCTGAGTCCGTAATGCGAAACTCCCCCGACGCGAGGCGGATTCTGAATCGGCACTTCCGCCACCTTCGCGCCGTAGATGCTGGCCAGCGCGGGAATGAAGCGATGCAGCTCACCGTAGAGGTGCACGTCCTTCAGCACCTCAGAGCGGTAAGCCTTGAATGTGGTGCCGAAGTCGCGGAGATCGATACCCGAAGCTTTCGCCATCAGCCAGTTGGCGATCCGTGAGGGAAGGCGTCGCGTAATGGCGTTGTCGATGCGTTCTTTTCGCCAGCCGCTCGCGATATCGTAGCCTTCGTCGATCTTGTCGAGCAGTGCCGGAATATCTTCGGGCGCGTGCTGCAGATCGCCGTCCATCGCGATGATGACGCCGCCGCGCGCTTCGTGAAATCCCGCGGACAGCGCTGCCGTCTGACCGAAATTGCGCCGCAGCCGCATGACCTTCAGGTGCGGATCTGTCTGCACCAGATTGGCCAGCAGTTCATAGCTGCGGTCGGTCGAGGCATCGTCAACGAAGATCACTTCGTACGGTCTCTCCACCGCGACCAGCACCGCGGTGAGGCGGTCGTAGAGCGGCAGGATGGAATGCTCTTCGTTGTGGATCGGTACGACGATGGATAACATTAACAACCTTCCAGTGTAACGGAAGTGGGATGCGACCAGCTATTTCATCGGCCACGCTATTGAATCCCCCCGCGTCATCTTTGCACGATGCGCAGTCTGGTCATACCCCTTGCTTTCCTGTTGGCTTCATGCCGGGGCGGACAGGAGAATTCGCAGGAGTTCAGCCGCTATATGCGCGCCGTAAAGGCAATTGCCGCCATACATACTGCGGAAACCCAGTTCCAGTCGCGTACCGGAAGATATGGAAGTCTGAAGGAACTGCAGGTCGAGCTTCCTGACGACTGGTCATTCGAGCTCTCACCGACGCCGGACTCCGGTTACACCATCGCAGCCCGTCCCCACGATATGCACCGTTACAGTTTCTTCAGCGATCAGACTATGGCAATTCGTCGATGCCCCCCGGGCTCCGCGGAACATGCCTGTCCTGTAGTCGTCTAGTCGTCGAGTCTCCAGTCCTGCGATAGCCAAACGGCGGGTGTTAGCATCTGGGTTGGAATTCAGCCTGCGCGCCTGCTGTTTTCATTTCCGCGCCGTCGATAGTGTCTTTTTCCCGCCGTTCAAAGCGGGTAATGTGATCCGCGGGGCGCTCGGACAGATGGCGACTGTGAATGAATCCCGCCTACCGAGTGGCCTTGCCGATCCGCCGCGGCCTTTCGTGCTGCGTGCCGCGCATCTCGATGGAAAGCGCTTTTCACCGGGTGAAACTCTTGCCTTCGGGGCGAATGTCTTCGATGTCCACGGTCCGGTTGCAGCATCGCTGAAATCCGCCTGCGCCGCGTGGGCGAGTACCGGTCTGGGTCCGCGCCGCGGAAGAGTCGAGTTGCTCGCCACCGAGGAAGATGTCGTAACCATCGATCTCCGGCCGGGTACCCCGGTCTCAGGATGCGCGCTTCGTTTCCCGACCCCGACTTCACTCAAGGGAAATCCCTCCCGCGACGACATTCCCTTCGGCATTCTGTTCGCAAGACTGCGCGACCGCATCTCGGCTTTGTGCACAGTCTACGGCGATGGCCCGCTCGACCTCGACTTCCGCGCGCTCGCGGAACGCGCGGCCGATGTCCGGACTGTGCGCCGCAATCTGCGATATCAGGCCGTCGAACGCCGCAGTTCCCGAACCGGAGACGTCCACGGAATCGGCGGACTGGTTGGCCAGGCGGACTATGCAGGCGATCTCACGGAGTTTCTTGCCTGGCTGCGCGCGGCCCGGTGGACCGGCGTCGGCCGCCATACCGTCTGGGGGAACGGCGTCGTGGAAATTCTGCATGCCGAGTGACACGCGTGTCCCTTATCTCGCGACCGTCGCCGGGTCCGCCTGGGAGGACATTCGTCCGCTGCCGGTGTCGGTGCTGCTTGAAAACGTCCGCAGTCTCTACAACGTCGGCGCGTTCTTTCAGACCGCCGATGCGGTATCGCTCGAAACGCTTTACCTGGCAGGCATCACCGGTCATCCGCCGCAGCAAATGATCTCGAAAACCGCTCTCGGCGCGGAAGAGACGGTCGCCTGGATGCACACCTGGGAAACTGAACAAACGCTCGCGAAACTGCGCGCCGCCGATCACGAACTGGCCGCGATTGAAACCAGCGCGCACGCCGTCGATCTCTTCGCATGGCAGCCGCGCTTCCCGGTCTGCGTGATGTTCGGTCATGAAACCGACGGACTCACCGGGCGCGTGGCCGCGATGGCCGATACGCACATCCGCATCCCGATGCTCGGCCTCAAACATTCGCTGAATGTAGCGTCCGCGGGCGCGGTCGTTCTCTATGAGTTATTGAGGAAGTACCGGTCCCTGCGCGCCTGAATCCGGCTTCATCCTGATTTTTTCCAGCATTTCGCGGCGCCCGGGATCGCTGAGGCGAAGACCGCCGCCGAAGCTGAGTCCAATCGTATATTTCATCGCGAGGCGGCTGCAG
The DNA here is from genome assembly GCA_963832905.1 of Terriglobia bacterium. Classification (GTDB taxonomy): domain Bacteria; phylum Acidobacteriota; class Terriglobia; order Bryobacterales; family Bryobacteraceae; genus BOG-234. Next base: position 842,686 of record CAWHVO010000006.1, read on the forward strand.
TATCGCACCGAAGCCAGCCCCATGCGTCCGAACTCAGAGGACTGGACCAGCACCGCAGCGCCCTTTTCGAGACGATCGAAAGCCTCCATCGTCGCGCCGGACCCGGACAGTCCGATACAGCGCGCCTGGATGCGGCGTGAAATGTTCCCCGTCTGTATCGTCAGGAACACCGGGAAGTCAACGTGGTAGCGTTCTTCGCGCTTGATTTTCATCGCCTGACGAAGATCTCCGCTGCCACGGGTACCGGCTCTGAAACTGTCTCAGCCTCAGCCGGCGCGGGTCTCCGGATCAATCCCTCCAGAATCCTGCGCCGCGCGGGATGGCTCAACTGCAGCGCCATGCCGAAGTGGAGTCCAATTTCGTATTTCATCGTGTTCCGTTTGCAGTATTTAACGGCAGCCAGCCCCATGCGTCCGAAGTGCCCGGAGTGCACCAGAACGGCTGTCCCGGGCGGCACCTGATCGCGCGTTTCCAGTTTGGCGCCCGACGCCGACAAATCGACGCAGCGCGCCGCGACGCGCCGGACAATTGTCCCGGCCTGCCAGGAAAGCTGCACAGGGAAATCGACGTCGAACCGCTCTTCGCGTGAACTGTCCATAGGCGGGCCTGGCTATACAAAGTACCCCGCAACCGCCCGATGCAAATCAAGCCGCGTTACGACCGAGGGCCGGTGTTCGTAGATGGCGATCGCGCGGATCGTGTTGCAGATGTCGCGCGGAAAGCACGGCCGCAGGTCCGGGCTGTGCCGCAGGCAGAGCTCACGCAGCAATGCCTCGCTGCCGGGCTCGAGCGTCATTCCCGCAGCCGCGGCGGTCAGGCGGAAGATTTTGTCGAACGCATCCGAGTCGACCGCATCGAGCAGAATCTTGTTCGGAATGCGGCGCAGGAAGGCTTCATCAGCCAGTTCGTGCGGCGCCAGATTCGTCGAGAATACGATCTGCAGCTCGAACGGAATATCGAACTTGCCGCCGGTGCCGAGAGTCAGAAAGTCCACCCGGCGGTCGAGAGGAACGATCCAGCGATTCAGCAGATCGCGCGGCGAAATCATCTGCCGCCCGAAGTCGTCGATCAGCAGGATGCCGTTGTTGGCCTTCATCTGCAGCGGCGCAGTGAAGCAGCCGTTCACTTCATCGCGGCACAGATCGAGCATGCTGGTGACCAGCTCGCCGCCCACCGCGAGGAAGGGTCTCTTGCAGATGATCCAGCGGGGATCGACATCGCGCGCCGCAGCGAGCTCGGGGAAATCGATCCGCTGATGAATCGCGGTGTCGGCCACGGTGATAATCTGACCATCCACTTCTACAGCCCACGGAACCACGATGGCGTCTTCGAAGACGCGCGGCAACCGCTCCGCGATGGTCGATTTGCCGGTACCGCTCGGCCCGTAGAGGAAGATGGCGCTCTGCGAAACCAGCGCCGGTCCCAGGACATCGAGCAGCTTGTCGTCAATCACGATGTCGCCGAAGGCATGGCGCAGTCTTTCCTGGGTCACGTCGACACGCGCCACCTGCGCCCGCACCGCGGCGGTCCACGCCTTCAGGGAGACGGGCGTGGGACCCGCATAGCGCGAGGCCAGCGCGCGCTCCGACGCCAGCTTGCGTCCGGCGGGACTGAGCGAGAAGACGTAGTCGTCTCCGGACATGCGCCGCACTTCCAGATAGTGCTGCTCGCTCAGATGACGGAACAGCATTTCCGCCAGTTCCAGCGGCAGTTTCATCAGCTGTGAGAGAAGCTGAATGGTGACAACACCGCGCGAGTTGACATGGCGGAGCGCGAGGTCGAGCAGTACGTTTTCCGGAATGCCGAGCAGATCGAGTGACTGCGGCGGCGGCGGAAGATGTGACGGAGGCGCCAGTACGCGGGGCCGCGCGCGGCGCTCGCGCTGAGGTGAACGACTAACGACATCGGTGGTAACGGCGCTCATGCCACGATCCTCTTTACCGACACGCTTCTGGTTACCTGCGACGCGTTATAAAGCTTCAGTTTCCGGATCAGGGTGCGCCGCGATATGCCGAGCAGATCCGCGGCTTTCTGCTGGTGCCCGCCGGTGTGCGCCAGCACGCGGCGAATGGTCTGCTGCTCCAGGCTGTCGAGCGAATACTGGTCTTCGGCAGATGCCGTTCGCCGGACAGAATCTCCGCCGGCAGATCGCGCGGCTCGATGCGCGGTCCCGCCGCAACAAGGCTGCTTTGTTCAGGGAATTCCTCAGTTCCCGGACGTTGCCGGGCCACGAATATTCTTCCAGTGTCTCGAGAGTCTTCGTCGCTCAGCGTCAGCGGCGAATCCCGCAGAAACCACACCGCCAGCGGAGGAATATCCTCGATGCGTTCCCGCAGCGGCGGCACATGCAGGTGAAAGGAGTCGAGCCGGTGGAAGAGGTCCCGCCGGAATCTGCCCTCGAGCATCGCCTCTCCAGATTAAGATTCGTCGCCGCCACCACCCGGACGTCCGGCGCGACCTTTCGCGAACCGCCCAGCCGGAAATACGATTGGCCGTCCAGTACCCGCAGCAGCTTGGCCTGCATCCGGCTGTCGAGCTCGCCGATTTCATCCAGAAAGAGAGTTCCGCTATGGGCTGCTTCAAACAGACCCGGCTTCAGATTCTCGGCCCCGCTGAATGCACCCCTTTCGTAGCCGAAGAGCTCGCTTTCCATGAGATGTTCGGGAATCGCGGCGCAGTTCACGTCCACGAAAGGCTTCGCTGCACGCACTGAATAGTGGTGCACGGCACGCGCGATCAGTTCCTTGCCGGTACCGCTCTCCCCCGTGATCAGGACCGGTGAACTCGGTGCGAGCGACCTTGCCGCCACGGCAGCAAGACGGCGCATCGGCTGGGAAGCGATCACCGTCGTCATCCCGAGAAACTCTTCGTAGCGGGCTTCGGCGCGGCGCGGCGCCAAGGCAGCGCGTTTGTCCGTCCGGATCAGAAAACCCTGATTGTGGGGGCCAGAGACGACACGCGTCAATTCGTCACTGTCGCGCCGCCTCGGATTCGACGCCTTCACTCATGCTCCATTCTGGCCCAACTCGTTGATTTGTCAATATTAACCTCGGACACTACGCCCGTATGCAGGCCCTCTTCCGCGTGCCAGTGTGTCCGGCAGCCCGGTGACAGGGTGGCCGCGAGTTGCGTCTTAATGTCACTCAGCGCAGTCTTTTATGGAAGGCTAACAGATTGATTTGCTATAGTTTAATAAGTTTCAAGACGGGCGGAATAATTGCGTTTGTACGCGAATTGACAGCTCTTCATGCCGATTCGGGCCAGACTATATATCGCATTGATTCTCATGGCTGGGATCTTCGGCGTAGCCGCGCAGCTGACGCACTTCCAGTCGTCGCGCCCACTCAATTCTGGTGCTATTTTCTCGTAACCCTTCTGACATCAGGACTTAAGATCCGGCTTGCCGATGGTGTTCGCCACACTGTCGGTGAATTTCCTTTTCATCCTCGTTGGCATCGTGCAGTTCAGTCTGCCCGAAGCGATTGTGCTCGGCGTAGCCGGGACGATCGTGCAGTGTCTCTGGCGTCCGCGGTCCCGTCCGAAGGCGATCCGGATCGCTTTCAGCACGTGCTCCATCGCGATGGCGGTGATGGCGGCGCACACACGTGTTCCACGGCCCGCTCAACCAGATGCTGGGCGAACTGCATCCGCTGCTGCTGGGTCTGGCCGCCTGCGCTTACTTCGTGGTCAATACGGTTCTGGTCGCCGGCGTGATCGCGCTCACCGAGCGCAAATCGATCTACAAGACCTGGTATCACGACTTATTTCTGGATTCTGCCGTACCATCTGGCGGCAGCGTCGGTCGCGTGGCTGATCGTGGTTCTGACGCGGCAGGACTCCTGGACGGCCGCGCTGGTGCTTTTCCCGCTGGTCTACTTCGTCTACCGCTCGTACAAGATTTACCTCGAACGGCTGGAGAAGGACAAAGTCCACGTAGAAGAAATCGCCGGACTCCACCTGCGCACCATCGAAGCTCTGGCGCTCGCCATCGAAGCCAAGGACACCACCACCGCCGATCATCTGCAGCGCGTCCGTGTTTACGCCACCGAGATCGGCAAGGAAATCGGCCTCACCCAGAAAGAACTCGACGCTCTTCAGGCCGCCGCGCTGCTGCACGACATCGGCAAACTGGCCGTACCGGAGCACATCATTTCGAAACCGGGGCGCCTGACGCCGGAAGAGTTCGAAAAGATGAAGATCCACCCGCTGGTCGGCGCGGAAATTCTGGAAGAGGTCAAATTCCCCTATCCGGTGGTTCCGATCGTTCGCGCCCACCACGAAAAATGGGATGGCTCCGGATATCCTTTCGGCCTCGCGGGCGAAGAAATTCCGATAGGCGCGCGCATTCTGTCCGTGGTGGATTGTCTGGATGCTCTGGCCTCCGACCGCCAGTACCGGCGCGCGCTGCCGCTCGATCAGGCGATGGAAATCGTCATCGCGGAGTCCGGCAAGAGCTTCGATCCGATCATTGTCGACATTCTGCGGCGTCGTTACGTCGAGCTGGAGCGGATGGCAGTCAGTACCGGCAGCGAGAAGGAAAAGATCAAGCTCTCGATGGACGTGAAGATCGAGCGCGGCCTCGCCCCGGCCACCGGCTTCGCGGAATCGGCCGACGACATAGCCCCCGCAGTCAACGACGGAGCGGGGGGCGATCCGCTTTCCTCCATCGCCGCCGCCACGCAGGAAGCGCAGATGCTTTACGAACTCACCCAGGATCTGGGCAACATGCTCAGCCTGCAGGAAGCGCTGGCATTCGTCGGCGTGCGCATGAAGCGCCTGATTCCGTATGAGACGATCGCGATTTATATTCGCCGCGACGAAAAACTGATCCCCGAATACGTCAGCGGCGAGAATCTGCGTCTGTTCACGTCGCTCGAAATTCCGCTCGGACAGGGGCTTTCCGGCTGGGTGGCGGAGAACAACAAACCGCTTCTGAACGGCAATCCGTCAGTCGAAGCCGGATATCTGAACGATCCAACCAAGTACAGCACACTGCGCTCGGCGCTGGCTGTTCCGTTGAACGGCGTCGAACGGCACCATCGGCGTGATGGCGCTCTACCGCGGCGGACCGCGACGGATTCAGCAAGGAGAACCTGCAGAATTCTGCTGGCGATCAGTCCCAAGGTCGCGATGGCGGTGGAGACCGCGCTGACGCACCGGCTGCTGGAAACCTCGATTACCACCGACTACCTCACGAGTCTGCCGAACGCCCGGTCGCTGTTCCTTTCGCTGGATAACGAGCTGGCGCGTGCCCAGAGAACCGGCTCTTCGCTGGTGGTGATCGTTTGCGATCTGGATGGCTTCAAGCAGATCAACGACCGCTTCGGCCATCTCGCCGGCAACAAGGTGCTGCGTCTGGTGGCAAACGGGCTGCGGGAGCAGTGCGGTCCTCACGATTACGTGGCGCGCATGGGCGGCGACGAATTCGTCCTGCTCATCCCGGGCCGGACATCGAAGAACTCGAGCACAAGATCGAACGTATGCGGGCAGTGGCGCGGCGCGCGGGCGAGTTCGACTCCGGAACCGTGCGCGCTGTCGATGAGCGTCGGCGTAGCCATTTATCCCGACGACGGAACGGATGCCGAATACCTGCTGGCTGAAGCCGACCGGCGCATGTACAAGAGCAAACGCCAGCGCAGGAAGGCGCCCGCGGTTGCTATTGAGCCCTCGCCGGTCAGTATCGCGTCGTAAGAGGTGCGCGACGTGCGGAAGCGGCTGGCGGCGAGGCTGATCTCAAGCCTGATATCGCTTGTTCTTATAGTCCTGGCCGGCGGGTTTCTGGCGGCCGCGCTGGTCCGCTACAGCCCCGGATTCGATTCCATACCGGAAGATCTCGACCCCGATATCAGTCCCGCCACGCTGCGGGCGCTGCATGACAAACACAATCGCGAAAATTCTTTGCCGCGTTTTTACGCGCACTATCTCAACCGCGCGGCACACGGCGATTTCGGCGTATCCGAAAATCTGAAAGCGCCGGTCAGCGAACTGCTACGGCAGAGGGCTCCGGTTTCCGCGAAGCTCATTGCGGCGGGGACGGCCGGGGGGTGGATCATCGGCGGACTGCTCGCGTGGATTTCAGTCTGGACGCGCCGGCCGGTAGTCGAGGCGGCCGCGTTCTCGATCACGGGTCTGTTGCTGGCGGTTCCTCCCGCCGTACTGGCGCTGGCGTTCTTTTTCTATGAAGCGCCGTTGTCGCTGGCTCTCAGCCTGGCGCTGGCGCCGCGGGTCTTCGGAACCATGCGCGCGGTTCTCGCCGAATGCTACAACTCGCCGGCGCTGCTCGCCGCGCGGTCACGGGGATTGCCCCCCGCATCGCTTGCTGCGACGTATGTTCTGCGGGCGGCGGCGCTGCAGCTCACCGCTTTGCTCGGCATGACGCTGGTGCTGGCATTCGGATCGGTGATACCGATCGAGGCGCTCTGCGACGTGCGCGGCTTCGGTTCGCTCGTGATGCAGGCTGCGCTGGCGCGCGACATGCCGCTGCTTTGCGGGATGACGCTCATCATCACCCTCTTCATCACGCTGGTGCATGCGGCCGGCGATCTGGTACGGGGATGAAGCGCCTCCTGCGCACTGTCGCAGTGGTGTTTCTGTTGACGGTGGCCTTGTGCGCGTTGTTCGCTCCCGCCATCGCGCCGTACAGCTACAGCCGGCAATTCCGCGCATCGCCGGACGCGACGGCCAGCCGCGAATTTCCCATGGGCACCGACGATCTGGGGCGGGATCGCTTTTCGCGACTGGTTTACGCCACGCGGGTTTCAGTCGTGCTCGCGCCCGCCGCCGCGCTGGTGTCCGTACTGGTGGCGCTGCTGATATCCGCGTTATCGGGCGTACGCATGCGGCTGGCCGATGAAGCGGTGGGCGGATTCACCACGCTCTCGCTGTCGCTGCCATGGATTTTTCTGTTTATCATTCTGCGCGCGCTGCTGCCGCTTAACACGCGTCCCGGGACTTCCATTCTGTTAACCTTCGGCCTGATGGGAATCGCAGGATGGGCGTGGCCGGCGCGAATCTTCCGCGCCACGATCCGCCAGATTCGCGAATCCGGGTGGCTCGTCGGGGCGCGCGCTGCAGGAATTCCGCCGCTGCGAATCGCGCTCGTGCACATCTGGCCGCATCTGCGCGACATCGCGATCGCACAGTTCCGCGTACTGATTCCGACTTACATTCTTTCCGAGGCCAGCCTCGGGCTGCTGGGACTCGGTGTGGCGGAGCCGCTGCCGTCGTGGGGGAATCTTCTCGCCGAACTGCAGCATCCGGGGCGCGTCGAGGACAATCCCTGGGTATTGGCGCCGCTGGTTCTGCTGATGCTCGTGATGATTGCGCTCGAAACTCTGCAGCCGGTTCGGGAGGTGGCCAGTTGAACGCGCGCGCTTTTCTGCGGACAATGCTGCTGCTGGTTTTACCGGCGCTGACATTCGCGGCAGGCGCGCCGAAGGAACTGCGGTTTTGTCTGGCCGGGGATCCGAAAACGTTCGATGCGCTGCACGTATCAGATCAGAATTCGGAGGTGATTCGCTATCTCACCGGCGGCGTGCTTGTCAGGGTGGATCGGGTAAAAGATCAGCCGCAGCCCGAGCTGGCCGAAGCGTGGGAAATGGGCGATGGCGGCAGAACGATCACGTTTCATCTGCGCCCCGGCCTGCAGTTTTCCGACGGCACGCCTCTTACCGCGGCCGACGTGGCGCGAACGTTTAATACCGCCCTTGATCCGAGGCAATCGTCGCCCGCGGGAGATCCGTTTCGCTCGACTGGCAACGTCGACGTGCGCGTGATTTCTGCGCGCGAACTGAAGATCCGCTACGCCGAGCCCAAACCGGACATCGAGCGGCTGTTCGATCAATTATCGATTGTGCCGCTGCGCCCGGGCAAGCTTCCAGCGTCGGCCGGGCCGTTCTTCGTCGCTGAGTACAGACCCGGCGAGTTCGTTCGTCTGGCGCGCAATCCGCATTACTGGAAGCGCGACGCGTCGGGAAAACAGCTGCCGTACCTCGATTCGATCCGCATCGAGCTGCAGCCCAATCGCGACATCGAACTCACCCGGTTTCTGCGCGGCGAGACTCATCTGATCGTGACCCGAATGGACCCGGAGAGCTTCGATCGCGTGGCGAAGGAGAAGCCCGCCGCGGCGCGAGACCTCGGCGCATCGTTCGATTCCGAGTTCCTTTGGTTCAACCAGAGGCCGTCGGCAAGCATGCCGGAGTGGAAGCGAAAGTGGTTCGCATCGGCGACGTTCCGCCACGCGATCAGCGCGTCCATTGAGCGCGACGACATGGTGCGTCTCGTTTTTCGCGGCCACGCACATCCGGGCATCGGGCCTTTTTCGCCATCGAACAGATTCTGGTTCAACGCATCTCTGAAGCCGCTGCCGTTCGATCCGAAAGGAGCACTCCGTTCCCTCGCGACGGAAGGCTTCGTGCTGCGCGACGGCGTGCTGCGGGACCGCGACGGGCACCCGGTCGAGTTCTCCATCGTGACGAACGCCAACCGCACGCGCGAGGCGATGGCGGCCATCATCCAGGACGACCTGCGGCGCATCGGCGTGCAGCGTCAACATCGTCACGCTCGACTTCGCAGCGCTGATCGAGCGCATCAACGAAGACATTCGACTACGAAGCGTGCCTGCTGGGTCTGGTGAATGTGCAGGTCGGATCCGATGGAGCAGATGAATTTCTGGCTGAGTTCGGGCGACCAGCACCAGTGGTGGCCGCGGCAGAAGACGCCAGCCACGCCGTGGGAGGCGCGCATCGATCAACTGGAGCTGCAGCAGGCTTCGGAGCCGTCGCGCGACGCTGCGCCAGAAGACAGTGGATGAAGTGCAGCGCATCGCGGTGGAGCAGGAGCCGATCCTCTATCTGGTGAACCCCGATTATCTGGCCGCGATCTCGCCTGCGCTGCAGCGGCGTACAGCCGGTGACCGCGCCGCCGCAGATTCTGTGGAATGTTGAGTGGCTGCAGTCTTGAGTGAACCGGGCTTGGTTAATTCAGCGCTCGAGTTCAGCATTTCGGCGCGATACGGACAGACGAGAAGTGCTGCACGATGTCGCGGCGAGCATCGCACCCGGCGAGATCGTGGCGCTCGTCGGACTGAGCGGTTCGGGCAAGAGCACGCTCGCGCTTTCGCTGCTGCGGCTGCTGCACTATCGCGGCGGCGAAGTCACGGGGAGCATTCGGCTCGCGGGGCGCGAACTCACCGGACTCAGCGAGCGCGAGATGCGCGCGGTGCGCGGCAGGTCGATCGGCTATGTACCGCAGAGCCCCGCAGCGGCGCTGAACGACCGGTTGCGCGTGCGGACGCTCTTGCGACGAAACGTGGCGGGCACATGCGACCGGAGCACGCGCTGAAGCGTTCGGGAAATTGCTCGAGAAGCGTGCAGTTGCCGGTCGGACCCGGCGTTTCTCGATCAAGCGGGCAGGCGAGCTGAGCACCGGACAGGGACAGCGGCTGCTCATTGCGCTGGCGATCATGCATCGTCCGGCGGTGCTGCTGGCCGATGAACCGACCAGCGCGCTCGACGCGATCACGCAGGCGGCCGTGCTCCATCTGTTTCACGACCTGAACCGGCGGCACGGCACGGCGATGCTGTTCATCTCACACGATCTGCTGTCGGTCGCGTCGATCGGGCATCGCGTGGAAATTCTGCATGAAGGGCGCATCGTGGAATCGGGCGCGCCGGAGGAAATTTTCCGTGCACCGAAGCATCCGTTTACCCAGGAGCTGGTGAAGGCTATACCGAAGAGGGTGGAGATCTGACTTCTCAAACCGGTCTCAATAGATAAACGGAATCAGTTTGCATGTCCGGGTGGCGTAGCGATCAAACTCCTGTCCGTATTTCCCGCGCAGGTGAGAATCCAGTGCCGGTATGTTCACGAAGAGAAAGCCGGCCAGCATCGTGACCGGAATCCATGCCGTCAGCCATTCCCCCGAAATGACGCACAGTCCGGAGAATGAGATGAGATCGCCGAAATAGTTGGGGTGCCTTGAGTAGTGGAACAGGCCTTGTGTGTACAGCCGATCCCGATTCCCAGGGCGCCGCTTCCAGATATGCCGTGTGTACTCCGAGTACGAATTCATCCACGATCCGGCCGCAAACAGGACCATGCCGACGGCGCCTGGCACACCCAAAGATCCGCCGTTCTGGCCGCCGACAGCCGCCAACAGCACGTAAATACCGAGCATCCAGGGAACGATGGTGAGAACCTCGCTCCAGCTGACACCGCGCTTCAGGAAGACAAACTCAGTGAACAGAATCCGTACATAATAAGTGGACAGTGCGATCGCGAGACATGCCCGGCGGGCCAGGTCTCCGGGTCTCCAGTCCCGTCCGAACCACGCGCCGGCGGTTTTGAGTCCGTCACAGAACAGCAGCCACCAGACCAAAGCAACCCAAACCGCACCGAACGCGGCCAGTGTCATCCGTTGGGCTACGGAACGATCACGGAGTTCATACATGCTGCGCTGCATTTTGTGCACGTTCACCGGAGGCATCATTATCCTGTCGTAAACGTGAAATCCATCTCGCGCCCTGGTCAATTCTCCGAAGCGCGCTTGACATGATCAATCGCCAGCACCCGCAGCGGCGCTTTGGCAGCTTCCAGTTTCAGGCCGAGCTGCTCGCGCAGCGCCTGCAGGAATGTCGGTCCCTGGTCGGACGGAGGATTTGGGTCGGACGGCCCGATGGGATTTTGCTCCTGGGTCCATTCGATGTCATAGTCGATCCCATCGCTGATTCCGGTCCGATCGACAACCGGGCGATCCAGGCGCCCGAGCGAGGAAAGCGCCTCCGCGAGCTGGTCCATGGTGGTATTGCGGGAGCCCGCCCGAAGCAGGTGGCCGTTCATCGTCAACATTTGCACGTAGCATCTTGGCGGAAAAATGCTGGAGCCTGCGCCAGCGCGCCCCTGCGCGGCCGCCGCAGGTACGTCTTCACAAGCCGGACCCTCACTATGCGGACGCAGCTTCGGTCCGGTTTTTCCGGGTTTCACCGGCGTAAGCGTCATCACCGCCGTCTCCCAGGTCTTGAAGTGAACTGTCAGGTGGAAACGATCCGCCAGCAGAGTCTGCATCATCAGTCGCATCTGGTCCTTGGTGGCCGGGCTTGCCGCCTTCGCCTCGATGGCATACCGGTCGGAGTCGATCCATTTGGGCAAATGGGCCGGCATGGACTCACGTTGTTGCTGGCTGAACCGCACCTTGTATGCGAATTGTACGTAGGCGAGGAGCGGAAAATCGGCGGAGAAGCGGGAACCGGGGGCAAATGAATTTCCGTTGTCCAGAGGAAAGTTGGGAGGCCGAAACGGACCGCTGTCCGGCTTGACGGAGGCGACCTCGAATGCCATCTTTCCTCCAGCCGCTTTCTGCCAGTCAGGCGCATCCGGCGATTGAGCCGCGATGGTGCCGGCCGCCATCACAGCAGTTGACAGAAGCCACAGATTTCGACGAAGCATCACCGTTCTATTGTTTCTCGATTCCATGGTGGCCTGCATTGCACAGGCCCACTTGGTCAGGTCACTTCGAAAAACCGGAGCTCGACGTGGTCGGGGAAACGCGCGCCCGCACAAAGAAACACGCTGCGCATCAGCCATTCGTAGCCGGGCGCGGCGGTTTCGAAGCGCGGCGTGGCGCGGAAGTAGATCAGCGCGGGATCGACCGTTTCGCCGCGGCGCAGTTTCTCCATCAATTCAGGAGGCCCCCAGCGCACACCGCGATTTTCGACATAGATCAGATGGCCTTCGTCGGTCTCGATGACGTAGCGGGCTTCCAGTTCGGTGATGCCGTCGCCGCGCATGATCTGGAAGTCCGCGCCGCCGGGCAGCACTTTGCCACGAATGCGCGGTCCGAGAACGTCGCCGCCCTCAACCGGGATCACGCGGCGCAGGTTGCCCGCAATGTGGCCGATCTCGATGGGTGCGCCGACCTTCGCGGCGATGTCGCAGACATGTACAAGGCCAGGTGCCGGGATGTCAGAGATCATTTTCCAAAGATTAGCGAAAACGCTCCCCATCCGTGCATCACGCCATTCGACACGCCGGCAGCGGCGAACAGCGCGGCGGTCGAGGCGTCCAGCCACTCGAAATAGAGCGGATACCAGACTCTGCCGGCGGGATCGCAGTCGCCCGCTCGACAACCAGCTTGCGTGTGTTCGTCAGCAAGACATAAGTTTAGCGCTTCGGGAAAAGAACCGCCTGCGTTACATTAGCCAGCGGCTTCTTCGGGCTTGATCGGTGCCGGAGAATCCGTCGCCTTGCGGTACTCCGCGCGGAGCCTCAGATAGTAGTCGCGAAGCCTCCGCTGTTCTTCAACAGGCACGTTGAGGTTGCGAAGAACTATCTCAGCTTCGAGATCGCTCCACGTATAATCAAGCACTCCTTGATGGTACCAAGTACCTCAGATTTAGTACTAGTACGAAAACAGTTAGATTCGCTATTGTTTCCAGTCGGCAGTAAAGATGTTGAATTCATAGCGCTGCGCGGCCTTCCAGTCGGAGACGAAGACCAATCGGCGGCCGTCGGGGGAAAGCTCCGGAAACGATGTAAATCCTCCGTAATCAGTTACTTGTTTCAGGCCAGTGCCATCCACGTTGATGAGATAGAGCTCGAACTTGCTGGAGTCGCACGCATGCTTGTTGGAAGCGAAAAGGAGCTGTTTACCATCCGGCGTAAAGGTCGGGGCAAAGGAGGCACAGCCGAAATCTGTAATCTTTTTAACATTTCTGCCATCGGCGTCCGCTACGAACAGCTCCATTTTCATGGGGCTGGTGAGGTTCTCACGGAGCAGGTCAGCGTACTTCTTTTTCGTCTCCGGAGTGGTGGGATGGCCGCCGCGCCAAGCGATCTTTTTGCCGTCGCGCGAGAAGACCGGGCCGCCATCGTAGCCATAGGACGTGGTGATTTGCTTCTTGACGGAGCCGTCGAGGTTCATCTCCCATAGTTCGAGGTCGCCCGAAGCCATCGAGGTATAGATGACCTTCTTCGTGGCGGCGTTGATGGTGGCTTCGGCATCGTATCCGGGGGCGTCGGTGAGGCGTTTGAGATTGCTGCCGTCGGCTTTGGCAGTGAAAATATCGTAGCTGGGATAGACAGCCCAGACGTAGCCCTTGCTGTGGTCGGCTTCGGGCGGGCAGGCGTCACCGGCGAGGTGGGTGGAGGCGTAGAGGATGTGCTCGTTGTCGGGGAGGAAGTAGCCGCAGGTGGTGCGGCCCTTGCCGGTGGAGACCATGTGCTGGTTGGAGCCGTCCGCGTTCATGGTGAAGATCTGATCGCACTTGAGGGAGCCGCGGGTGGACTGGAAGATAAGGCGCTTGCCGTCGGGCGCCCAGTAGGCTTCGGCGTTGGAGCCCCCGTTGGTGAGTTGGCGGATGTTGGTGAAGAAGTGGTCCGCGAGGCTGCCGGCGCGGCCGAGAGTGCAGGCGAGGAGGCAGGCGGCGGCGAGGTGGACGGATCGGTGCATGGCTACAATTCTACGGCGTTGGATGCATCGACAGGGGAAAGCTGGCGTTACGAACTCTTACCCGCCGCACCGAGCCGCTCTCCGGCGCTGCACGTCCAATCAAACAGGAGATGTTATTCATGATTTCCCGAAATGCATTAATATTCATTGTTTCATCCGCTCTCTCGGCTGGTGTCCTGATGGCAGATCAGGGCGCAGCCACAAAGAACCAAGGGCGCTGGCATGCCGGGCTGGCGGACCGCATGTCGGCGACGCTCAGTCTCACCGCTCAGCAGCAGCAGGAGGCGAAGGCCATCTTCAAATCCGAACGTGAAGCGGCGCGCCCGGTGCGTCAGCAACTGTTCACGGAGCGCAAGGCTGTGCGCGAGGCGATTCAGGCCGTCAAGCCGTTAGCGGAAGTGCAGCATCTGGCCACAAGTGAAGGTCCGACGCTCGGCAAGCTCGCTGGCATGCGTGCCGGGGCTTTCGCCAAATTCTACGCCGAACTGACTCCCGCGCAGCAGCAAAAACTCGCGGGCCCGCACCAGCAGTGGCGTCAGCACCATGCGGGCGGACCGCAGTCCTAAGCTGCAAGAAGCACCGTTCAGCAGCCACTCACTTCGAGCGATGTGTCAGGAGCTGGGTAAACCAGGATTTCGCGGGCTGATGCTCCTGCGGGTGCGGCGGAGGGTCAGGCTTCGGGCGCGGGGCGGTGTGAGTGGCTGCGGTGGAATGCGGCGGCGGGGTTGCCGGTTGCTGGTCGATGAGGACCGGCTTGGGGCGCGTGTGAAACCACCAGGGGAAGGGTGACGCCGACGCCCACTGACTGAGAATGAGGCCGGCGAAGAGCAGCAGGGCCTTCATACCCGGTGTGGCGTGCAATTCCCCAGCCTGTGTCGCGAGAGGCACACTCATCGCCGAGGAAGTCCGCTGGAATCAGTCGGGACGGGATGGCCGCGATCTTGCATCATCGGCGCCAATGCGGATTTTCGGCATCACGAAGGCTGGGTTCACCGCGATTACGATCGCCGTTTTTGCACTGTGGGGATGCATCGCGCTGGAAGCGATTGCACGCGGGCACGGACGGATGGATGCGAGGGCGCTGGAACGGCTGTTGAGACGGCCGGTGCCTGCGTCGGTTCCGGAGCCGCCTTTCCGTCCGGCAACTGTGAAATCCAGCTAGTCCCGCTTACCTTTCTTTACACGGCGGCGGCCGGCTGCGGTTACGAACCGGGTTCAGCGGTTCGCCATATACTTATGCATATGCGAGTCATTCTCTCCGGATTGATGCTGGCGCTGGCGGCCGGCAGTGTGCAGGCGCAGGAAGCGCGGCGGCCGACTTACGTCAGCGTGAGAGGAACTGTCGATAAGGTTGACAGCGCGGCGAAGACGCTGGCGCTCAAGACCGACAAGGGCGACATGTCCGTCATTAAATACGACGCCCGCACGCAGTTCGTCATGTTGCCCGCGGGTGAGACCGATCCGAAGAAGGGCACGCGCGCGGCGGCGGCGGATGTGTTGACGGGCGACCGCGTAATTGCGCGCATGCTGCCTGACGATCAGGCGAAGCCCGCGGTGTTCCTGTATTTCGAGAAGCAGAACGCCTTGGCCGAGCTGCACAAGCGGACCGAAGAGGAATGGGCAAAGCAGTCGGTGTACGGGACGGTGAAGTCGGTGGATCCGGCGGGGAAGAAGATTGTGATCGCGGCGCGCGGCGGGTTCGGTCCGCCGAAGGACATGACGCTGGATGCGTCGGGGAAAGTGGAGTTCGAGCGGTTCAGCCTGGATACGGGCAAGTACGAAGCCAGCACGGCGGGGATGACGCCGATACTGGTAGGCGACCAGGTGCGGCTGATCGGGCAGAAGAACCCGGACGGGTCGGAGATCAAACTGGAGGCGATTCAGTCAGCCACGTTCAAATCGCTGCCAGTGACGGTGAAGGCCGTGGATGCGGCCAAGGGCACGATTGATGCGACCGATCTGAGCAGCAAAAGGGCGATTACGATCAGCGTGAAGCCGGACACGCAGCTGAAACGGCTGGATGACGCGACAGCGCTGCAGATGGCGCGGCGGCTGAATCCGACATTTCAGGCGGAAACCGGCGGCCGCGGCGCGAGAGGCGGCGGGCAGGCCGCGGGCGGCGATGGCGCAGGACGAACCGGCGCAGGGTTTGCAGGCCGTGGTGGCGCGGGAGGCGGACGCGGCGGGCGCGGCGGCGATCCGAACCGGATTCTGGATCAGCAGCCAAGCATTCAGCTGGCAGACCTGAAGGTGGGAGAGCCGGTGGTGGTGACCGGAGCGCCCACGACCGACATGGCGAAGCTGACGGCGACGAGCGTGGTGGCGGGGGTGGATCCCATCCTGCGCGCCGCGCCGGACCGCGGGCCTGATCCGTTGGGAGGGAACTGGAACTTCGGCGATCTGGGCGGCGGCGGCGGTGGGCCGGAATAAGACCGAATCCAGGCAACCTGAAAAAGGCCACACTGGCCCTAAAGAACCCGCGCGGTTCCGTCGATCATAACGGCAGATGAAGATGCGGCTACCGTTATGGCGATGGTCAGTATAAAACGCTACTTGAACCTCGCGACCGTGGAAGAAAAGCCAGGCACGGCGCTGGCGCTCGTCCTGCAGAGACTGTGCGACATTGCGGTTGACTGGGATCCGGTGGAAACCGGGAATTTTCGCGACGAGATGCACATGATTGCGGGCGGGCTGGCACCCGACCTGCCGCAGAAGGAACAACTTGTGGTTGCGGAAGCGGCCATGCAGGCGGTCGAAAGCCACCACCGGAAAGTCGTCCAGATGGTGGAGAAACAGTACGGCGATTTTCAGGCGATCATCAAAATGCTCGAGGACAGCATTGTCCGGATTGCGGGGCCGAATGTGGAGTCCGCGCAGTCGCTGCTGAGGGTCGATGAGGAGCTTGAGCGGGGTGCCGGGTTCAGGAATCTGAACGCGCTGCGACAGCACCTGACCACATGCCTGCCCGAGGTGCGGAAGGAGATCGAGCACGAGATGGTCGCCAGCCGGGCCCTTATCGAGAGGCTGCAGATCGAGATCGAGAGCATTGCTGAACCGGGAAAGGAAGCGGTGCGAAAACGTGTTGACTCCGCTACGGGGCTGCCGGGCCAGCCGGAGTGCCTTGCAGCGATCCGGGAAGTGATTGCGAAGGGGACCCGGCATTACGCACTGGTGATGGTGGTCAATCGTGTCGAGCCGATTGCCGCGCGGTTCGGAAAAGACGCGGGCGACTGGATGCTGGGGCGGTTCAGGGAATATGTGGAAAACCAGTTCGGGGAGACCGATCTTCTGTTCCGATGGGGCGGTCCGGCCCTGGTGGCAATCGTCGAAAGGGCGCAGACTTTCGATCAGGTGCGCACGTTCGTCAAACGGATCTTCGAGGCGCCGATCAACGAAACAATCGATGTCAACGGAAGGTCGGTGTTCGTGCCGATCACGGCGGCGTGGTCGGTGTCGATGATCTGCGCCACTCCGGAGACGACGGAAAAACAGATTCAGAAATTCGTCGCCGGGCAGGGTTGCCGCGATTTTGTCTAGGGATCAGCGATGGTGAACAAACCAATTATTTCGGAAAGCGCCCACGACGATCTGGCGTATGAACTGCTGGCCGAGAGAGCGGCGCAGCTGGAAGAGGAGAACCAGCGGCTGGAAGAAGCGATCGCGCGCAATTCGAGAGTATTCAGGGAACTGCTGATTACCGGCGAGGGCGGAATCACACTGACGGCTCCAGACCGGCGGATCGTGCGGGTGATTAAAGGTGTGACGGGTGTGGATCCCGAAGCCCTGGTCGGGCAGCCGATCGACGTGATGGTGGTGCCGGAAGACCGGCAGACCGTCATCGACGCGTATCGGCACTTGCTCGAAGAACGGCGGGGAAAGGTACAGATTGTGGTGCGGGTGCGGAGTGCGGGCGGAGACATGGCGCTTTACGGGGCGACGCTGACCGACATGCTGGAGAATCCCGACATACAGGGGATCGTCTGCAACTACTCCAGGTTCCCGCTGCTCGATGATGATGGCGGAGGATGGTTGGCGGCCTCGGCTATTTCCTGAGATACGCGTCGTCGCCGCGGATCCAATCCTCGCGCGCGGGAGTGAACAGGTCGGTCGCGGTCGAGTCCTCCAGGGCTTCGAAGCGGTGCGGCAGATCCGGCGGAATCACTAGCACATCGCCCGGTTTGAGCACAAGGCGCTCGCCGGCTTCGGTCTCGTACAGCAGCGCGCCGGATTTCAGCATCGTCACCTGCTGGTTGACGTGATGGTGCATGGGCACGATGCACCCTTTAGCGAGCCGTACCTGCGCGATCGTCATCTGCGCGGTGTGGATTACCTGGCGGGAGAAATGCGGGTTCATTTTCTCTTCCGTGATCGCGCTCCAGTTGTATTGGTCCATTTGAGGTCAGTATCCTATGTATGGTGCTAGCATGAAAGGTATCGTTCTCGCGGGCGGAACCGGCAGCCGGCTGTTTCCCGCTCACCAAAATCACCAACAAACACCTGCTGCCCATCTACGACAAGCCGATGATCTACTATCCGATCCAGACGCTGGTCGATGCGGGGATCACCGACATCATGGTGGTCACCGGCGGCAAGAATTCGGGCGATTTTCTGCGCCTGCTGGCCAACGGCAAAGCACTTCGGGCTGAAGCATATCGCCTATACCTATCAGGAAGGCGAGGGCGGCATCGCCGAGGCGCTGGGGCTTGTGCGAGCACTTCGCCGACGGCGCAGCCGATCTGCGTGGTGCTGGGCGACAACATCATCGAGAAGAGATATTCGCGGCGCGGCGGAGCGTTTCCGCGCGCAGGAAGCGCGGCGCGCGCATTCTGCTGAAGGAAGTGGCACGACGCCGAACGTTTCGGAGTGGCGGAATTCGTCGGCGACCGCATTAGTGGGCATCGAAGAAAAGCCGAAGCGAGCCGAAATCGAATTTCGCGGTCACCGGCATTTACATGTACGACGCGACGGTTTTCGACAAGATCCACACCTGTAAGCCTTCGCACCGCAACGAACTGGAAATCACCGACGTCAACAACGCCTATATCGAGGAAGGCACCATGACATATCTCGTTCCTCGATGGCTGGTGGACCGATGCGGGCACGTTCGATTCGCTGCTGCGCGCCGCGAATCTGGTGGCCGGCAGCACGAGCAGGCGATCGCGGACGGGCGCGTGAATAGCCATCCGCGATTGAGATATCGTTTCCGCAAGTGCGAAAAGGGCATCGGGGACGTGATTCTCGCGATCGATTCGCCGAAGCTGATCGCCGGGGTGGATGTGCGCGCCTGTCGCGCTCTGGCCGGACGACCGCGGCTACTTCCTCGAAGTGCAGCGCATCGGGGTGGGGCTTGCGGCGCATTTTCCGAAAGAGTCCACGCAGATTTCGGCGGCGTTCAATTATCCCGGCATCATCAAGGCGTTTCACTTTCACCGGCACCAGACGGATTGCTGGACGCCGGCGATGGCATGCTTCAGGTGGCGCTGGTCGATCTGCGCCCGGAGTCGCCGACGTTCGGGCGCCGCAATACGATCTATGTCGGCAGCATCCGGCCCTGGCAGATTCTGATTCCGCCCGGCGTGGCGCACGGATACAAGGTGGTCGGAACGCCGGGCCTTCGCTGCTGATCTATGCGACCGACCGCTTCTACAATCCGGCCGATGAGGGCCGCATCCCCACAACGATCCTCGGTTGAACTACGACTGGGAATTGCAGCACAAATAGAGTGCGCATCGCGCTCGATGCCACGCCGCTGACGATTTCCTCCGGCGGGCTGCCGCGCTACGTCGGCGAACTCGCGGTGGCGCTGGCGCGGGAGTTTCCCGGAAGACACGTATTACCTGCTTTCCGACCAGCCGTTCCCGATGCCGGAGTGGGCGCCGGCCAATCTGCTGCGGGGCCGGCAGCCGCGCATCGCGGCGGAGAGGCGATGGTGGCTGTGCGGAGTTCGCGCGCGCATCGCGCGAGAGCCGGCGCGCAGATTTTTCACGGCACCAATTTCGAGGTGCCGTACGTTGGGTCAACGCCTGCCATTCTGACGATTCACGATCTTTCGCCGTGGCGTGACAGGGCGTGGCACGCGTCGAGTCCGAACGCGGATGCAGACCGCGTGCGCATGCGCACGCCGTGGCTGGTCCGGCTGAAACGCGCGCGCATGATTCTGACGGTGAGCGAGGCCGTGCGGCAGGAAGTTATCAGCGCATTTCGGCGTGCCGGCGGACCGTGTGCGCGCGGTGCCGCTGGCGGCTTCGAGCGCATTTCCGTCCGGTACCGCCTGACGCCGCGGGCACAGAAACCGTTCTTTCTTTTTGTGGCACGCTGGAGCCGCGCAAGAATGTGGCCGCTCTGGTCGAAGGCTGGCGCGCAGCGCGCGCGGAGACGCGAGGCGGATTTAGTGATCGCGGGACGCAACCGCGCCGATTTCGCGGAGCCATTCCCTCCGACGGAAGGTACTGCAATTGCTGGGCGAAGTCTCTGACGAGGAACTGCCGCAGCTCTATTCCGACGCGCTGGCGTTTGTTTATCCGACGCATTACGAAGGCTTCGGCCTGCCGGTGCTGGAAGCAATGCAATGCGGATGCCCGGTGATCACGTCGCGCGATCCGGCGGTGATGGAGATGGCGGGCGGCGCGGCGATTCATGCGTCGACCCCGCGGAGAGATCGCCGAGGCGATGAGGGCGATCGCGGCGAATCCGCGGCTGCGCAACGTTCTGAGCGGCTGCGGGTTGGCGCGGGCGGCGCCTTTTCGTGGAGCCGGACAGCGCGGGAAACACGCGCGGTGTACAGTTCCGTTCTCGCAGCGGGGCGATGAGAGTCAGACAGCATCGGAGGTTCTGATTTTACGCCCGAGCCGCCTTATCCGCTGGATGGCGGGGGCGCATTCCGCATGGCGTCGCTGTCGCATTATTTCGCGCGGTTTGCCGAGGTGGATCTGGTGCTGTTATCGGACAGCGGACGGGCCGGCTGAGTTGCCCGAGGGACTGGTGCGCTCGCAGCACGTGATTCCGCTGCCGCATCACAGCCGGGCCGGCGCGGCCCGGTATTTGCGCAATGCGCGGCGGGCGATGCGGGGCGTTCCGCCGCTGATCGACCGGCTCGCGCGGGCTGGAGGCGACTGATCGAACGGGCGCTCGGAGGACAACACTACGATCTCGGGATTGTGGAGCATTTCTGGTGCGCGCCATATGTGGATAGATGACGAGCTGCTGCCGGGAAACGGTCCTCGACTTGCACAACATCGAATCCGTGCTGCACGAGCGATGTGCCGGACGTGAGCCGCGGCCTGATCGCGCGCGGGACACCGGCGATTCGCGGCGCGTCGCGAAAGCTGGAATCGGCGCTGCTTCCGCGCTATCGGCGGTGCTGCGGCGTCGGAAGAGGATGCGGGCAGGTGTGCGGGCAATCGCGCCGGGGGCGCGGGTGAAGTGTATCCGAATTCGCTTCCGCTGGGTCGAAGTGCCTCACTGTGACAGAAGCACCCATGGTGGTCTTTTCGGGCAATTTCGAATATCACCCGAATATCGACGCGGTCGAATTTCTGGTCGGGCGAGATCTGGCCCGAAGTGCGCAAGGAGCGGCCGGAACTCCGGCTGCGTCTGGTGGGGCGCGGCGATGCATTCATCCGTCATCTGCTGCCCCGGGCGGCGCGGAGGAGACCGGTATCGAAGTAACCGGGGCGGTCGAGGACGCGCTGGGCCGAGATCGCCCAGGCGCGGATGGTGGTGGCTCCGCTGCGCGACGGGCAGCGGAACCCGGATCAAGATTCTGGAGGCATGGGCGGCGGCGCGCGCGGTGGTCGCAACGTCGCTGGCGGCGGAAGGGCTGGAAGCGGAAGACGGGGTCGAACGATCGCTGCTCGAAGCGGATGCCGAGACGGTTCGCGGCGCGGGTGGCGAGCGCTGCTTGCCGACCCCCGAAACACGGCAACGCGCTGGCGGCGGCAGGGCGTCGTACGTTTCGAGGACCATTACACCTGGGAGGCGTGCTGGAAACGCCTCGATTCTGATACTGCAAATTACGCGCTCAGCCTGGACTTACCGGCTATACTGGAAATTCTGATGCGCTTCGCCGTTGATGCTCACGCGATCGGACGGCATCTGACCGGCAACGAGGTCTACATCCGCAGCCTGCTGGGCGGTTTCGCGGAAGTGGACCGGCGGTCGGAGTTCATCACGTATATTTCCGAGCCGGGGCCGAGCGTGGATTCCCGAGCGATTCGACAGTACGGCACGTCTCGGCGAATCCCTACTCGCGGCTCGGCTGGGATCTGGGGCGGCTGATCCGCGACCGACAGACCGGATCTGATTCACGTGCAGTACACGGCGCCGCTGGTCGGCCGGAGTCCCGTCGGTAGTGACGGTGCACGACGTCAGCTTCATCGAACATCCGGAATATTTCACGGCGACGCGGCGCGTCGCAGCTGCGCCTGACTGTGGGGCGGACGGTGAAACGCGCGGCCCGCATCATGACGGTCAGCGAATTTTCGCGTGACGCGATTCTGCGCGCTTACGATATCGCGCCGGAGAAAGTGCGCGTGATTCCGAATGCGGCGAATCCGGAGTTCCGCGTGATCGGCCGGGAACGCGCGCAGCAGGCGGTCGACGAGCGGCTTGGCTTCGACGCTCCGTTCATTTTGTCGGTGGGCGACCTGCAGCCGCGCAAGAATCAGATCGGCCTGATTGCGGCGTTTTCGAAACTGCTGACGGAGTGTCCGCAGCTGAAGCATCATCTGGTGCTGACGGGCAAAGAAACGTGGTTTACGCCGAAGGTTCGGGAGGCCGCGCGGGCCTCCGGGTTCGCGTCGCGGATTCATTTCACCGGCTTTGTCAGCGATGAGGATCTGCTGCGAGCTGTACAACGCCTGCGACTGTTTCGTGTTCCCGTCTTTCTATGAAGGCTTCGGACTGCCGATTCTCGAAGCGATGGCGTGCGGGACGCGCGGTGGCGTGTTCGAATACGTCCTCCATGCCGGAAGTGGCCGATGGCGCCGGGCTGCTGTTCGATCCGCATCAGACCGGCGAAATCACGCGCGCGCTGAAGGATATTCTGCTCGATGCGGAACTGCGCGCCAGGATGGAGAGGCTGGGGCTGCAGCGCGCGGCCGGATTCACCTGGAAGAAGAGCGCGCGCGCCACGCTGGATGTTTACGCGAAGTGGTGAACGAAGTGGACCGACGACGCCCGCGGCGACGCGACCCGCGAAGCGCCCGGCGCGTCTCCGCCAGCGCCAGGAAGCGATGAACAGAGTTACTGAAACTACGTCAGGCCGATTTTTGTGGGTGCTGGCGCATTGGCTGCGCTCTGGTCGCAGCATCGTCTGGTTGCCGCAGGCACCGCGTCGGCAACCGCAGCCCGCGCTCACCGGGTTTCCGTTCACCGACGAAGACCTGAATTACTCGGTCAACTGGCCGACGCGGAGTCAGCCTCGGCGAGGCGCATCTGCACGCCAAACACTCGGGCGCGAACTGGAATTTCACATTGACACTCGACGCGGGCGTTCCGGGATTTGCGGTGAAAGATACGTATCGCTCGGACATCGGCGACGCCCGAACTTCTGCTCGGTCTCGTTCGACCGGTCGTTAACGCACGGGAGCCACAAGGTGCAGGAGACGGGAGACCATCGACCGGGAGCGCGCGACGGCGACGCGGACTCGGCAAGCGTGGCTGCGCAAATCCCGGTGCCGGCCTGCGTGAAGGACGCGCTGGCGTATCTGTTTTACTGCGCGCGGCGCGAAATGGGGCAGGGACGCGTGCCGGCAGCGCAGGAAATGCTCTTCGGCGCGCCTGCATCCGATTCGCGTGGATTACGTGGGCGCGGCCGATGATTCCCGATGGGCGGCAAGCAGGTGCAGACGGACAAGGTGACCTGCACGATCGGGGTCGGGTCGTCCGACATACAGTTCGACGTTTACTTCGCCCGCGACGCGGCGCGCACGCCGCTGCTGCATCACCGCGCCGTTCGCGATGGGCAAGTTTTCCATGGAGCTGGTCCGCTGAGCGCAGTTGACGGCGATGCCCTGCGCGTCGCTTTTTTCTCTCCGATGCCGCCATCGAAGAGCGGCATCGCCGACTACTCAGAAGCTCTCGCCGGTGAAATGGCGAAGCGCGCGCTGTCTGACGATTTTCGCTCGGCACACACGGCATCGTTCGATCCCGCGGCATTCGATGTCGCCTGTTATCACATCGGCAACAATCCCTGGCATGGATTTGTCTACGAAACGGCGCTGCGACATCCCGGCGTCGTGGTGATGCACGAGGCGAATCTGCACCATCTGATCGCCGATCTGACGATCCGGCGCGGCGACTGGGACGCTTATCTCGCCGAGTGCGAATATGAACGGCGGCGCGGCGGCGCTGCGAGTATGCGCAGCGCGTGCGCGCGCTCGAAGTGGGTCCCGATTACGAAGGCGTGCCGATGACGCGGCGGCTGCTCGAGCGTCGCGCGGCCTGGTGGTCCACAGCGATTTCGTGGCGCGGCGAGATGCGGGCGCAGGGTTTGCGGGCCCGATCGCGACAATCCCGCACGGGGCATGGATTCCGCGAGACGGACCGCAACGGCGACGCGCGCAATCGCTCGGGCTCGATGAAGACGACGCCGCTGATCGGGGCGTTCGGATATCTCAAGCCGTACAAGCGGATCGCCGAATCGCTGCGCGCGCTGCGCCGGCTGGTGAAGCTCGACCCGCGCGTGCGCATGATTCTGGTGGGCGAGCCGCATCCCGAGTTTCCACGTCGAGCAGCTGATCCGCACGCTGGGACTGCGCGAGCACGTGCGGCGTGCTCGGATTCACGCCGATCGAAAAGTTCGTGGAATACATCGGCGCGTGCGATATCGTGCTGAATCTGCGCTATCCGACGGTGGGCGAAACGTCGGGAAGTCTGCAGCGCGCGCTGGGGCTGGGCAAGGCGGTGATTGTCAGCGATGTGGGGTCGTTCGCGGAACTGCCGGACGAGATTTGCCTGAAGGTGCCGGCGACGCCGGAGCGGAGCCACGAGGAAGAGGATTTCATCTTCGAATACCTGAACGTGCTGGTGTCGCGGCCCGATCTGGCGCAGGCCATGGGCAGCGCGCGCCAGGGAGTGGGTGGAGCGCGAATGCAACTGGGGCTCGGTGGCGCGAGCGGTACGTGGAGTTTCTGCGGCGGGTATCGTCGCGGGGACCGCGGTGCAGTGCAACGATCGCGATTCCGGTTGCGGCCGCGGTTGCGGAAGCAGAAGCCGCGCATTCGTCGGTGCGCCGTTAAGCTCGAGGCGGTCGAGCGCGTGGGTGGCTCCGGAAGCGCGTGAGTATGCGGGCACAGCACAAATCGCGCTTCGTCCAGACGCTGGAAATGACGCCGCCGGGCGATCGCGTCGAAGTCGATTCTCGAAATGGGCGCGTACATGCAAATCACGCCCGCGCTGAAGTTCCAGCTGGGCTACGGGAATGTGCGCGGCTGCTATTACGGGAAGCTCGGGCGCGTGGATCACAAGTCGATCGTTTCGGAAACGGGCAGAAGTTTCGAATGCGACATGGACCACTTCGACGCCGAGCGCGACGTGTTCCCTTATGCCGACGCGTCGTTCGATACGGTGCTCTGCTGCGAGCTGATCGAGCATCTGTTCGCCGACCCGATGCACATGATGTCGGAGATCAACCGCATTCTGAAGCCCGGCGGCCATCTGCTGCTGACGACGCCGAATATCGGGTCGCTGCGCGCGATTTCGGCGATTCTGCTGGGCTATCATCCGTCGTTTTTTCCCCGCTTACATTCGTCCGCGCGAGGAAGGCGAGGAGACGGAAGCGCGGCACAATCGCGAGTACGTTCCAATGGAAATCCAGCATCTGCTCACCGATTCCGGGTTTGAGATGGTGCGTCTCGAAACCGGCGAGTTTCTGGACGAGCCGCATCCCGGAGTATGCGCTGGATCGAGCATCTGCTGGAGCGTATATCGGATGCACCGATCTTGCGCGGCGACGGCATTTACGCGCTGGGCCGCAAGACCGGCCCGGTGAAGGAACGCTGGCCCGCATGGCTGTACTCGTGAACGCGGTACTCGTAGAAGAGGCCGAAGCATCCGGCACTGCGACGGCCGCGACGCTCCGGTTCCGTAGCGAAATCGTCAATCGCACACACGAGGCGTGGCGCGCCGGCGGACGGATGGGCGGTGGGCTACCACCTGTTCGACGAACCGACCGGAACGCTGGTGGTGGATGGCGAGCGAACGCCGCTCGATCTTGCGCCGGCGGAGAGCCGTGTGCTGGGGCTGGAGATTGCGCTGCCGCCGGAGCCGGGCGAATACAACGTCTGTGTGTCCGTGATGCGGGAGCACGTGGCGTGGTTTTACGACGAAGGGCTGGCCGTTTCTGCTGATCGATGTCGTGGTGGAGGACAACGGCAGGCGCGCGACTGCTCGGCTGGCGCATCGCGGAGAAGAGCGCCGTTGCGCGCGGGCGGTTCGTGCGCAGCGTAACGGCGGATGTTTACGCTGCCGGTTGAATCGATCTGGCAGAAACCGCAGCCTGATTCGCACGATGGTGCGGCGCGATGTTCTGAGCCGGTACAGCGGGTCGTTCGGCGGCGCGTTCTGGACGGTGCTCAATCCGCTGCTGCTGATGCTGACTTATTTTTTTGTGTTCGGCCTGGTGCTGCAGTCAGCGCTTCGGCAAGACCCGAGCCGCGCGGGATTCGCGGTATATTTCCTGGCCGGCATGCTGCCCTGGCTGGCGTTCAGCGAAGCGGTGGGACGCGCGCCGTTCATGCTGGTGGAGCACCGGGGCTTCATCAAGAAGCTGGTGTTTCCCGTGGAGACGCTGCCGGTGAACCTGGTGGTGTCGGGCCTGGTGACGGAGTTCTTCGGAGCGATTCTGTTCGTGCTCGGCGCTCATTGCTGTTGCGAGGCCGCGTGCCGCCGACGGTGCTCTATCTGCCCGCTGCTGGTGGTTCCGCAGATTCTGCTGACCGCGGGGATTTGCTGGTTTCTTGCGGCGCTGGGCGTGTTCGTCGCGGGACCTGGCGCAGATCATCGGCTATCTGCTGACGATCTGGTTTTTCTCACGCCGATCTGTTACCCGGAGGAGAGCCTCAGTAAGCTGCCGCCGTTCGCGCTGCGCCTGATGACGAAGAATCCGATTTACGTGCTGGTGCGCGGGTATCGGGCCGTACTGCTGGAGTCGCGCGCGCCGGATTGGCATGCGCTGGCGTGGCTGACCGGGGCGTCGATCGTGGTGTTCCTGCTGGGCCACGCCTGGTTTTACAAGCTGCGGAAGTCGTTTGCCGATCTGATTTGATTACGTCAACGCTTTTTCCTGGTCAGATTTGATAACGTCAAATCAGAGGCGAGTAAAATGCCGAACGACATCAGCGAAATTCGTTCCACGCTGAACGATCTCATCGAAACATGCAAGGATTCGCAGGCTGGCTTTCACGCGGCTGCGGAAAAACTCAAAGACAAGGAAATTCACTCGCTGTTCCTGCATTACTATCTGCAGCGTTCGGAATTCGCGGGCGAACTGCAGGCGGAAGTGACGCGGGACGGCGGGCAGCCTGCAGAATCGGGGACGGCGGCCGGGGCGATTCACCGAGGCTGGATCGGACTGAAGACCGCGCTGGCGGCGGACAGCGATCACGAGATTCTGGTTGAGGCCGAACGCGGCGAAGATGCTGCCGTGAAGAATTACATCGCGGCGCTGCGAAAGGGCTGCCTGCTGATGTGGAGGCGCTGGTGTCGCGGCAGTTTCGTGAGATTCAGGAAGTGCACAGGAAGATACGGGAGCTGCTGGAAACACATCCGGAGAAGACCGATCTGCCGATGGCCGGGCTGCGTTAGCAAGTGCGGGAACGCGGCTGGCGCCGCGTGTACAGAGTATCCGGCGTGATACGCTACACGGCGGAGTTAACTATTGGAAACCACTGTAACACCTGTTGAGGGTTCGGGAGTTGCGCCGCGGGCGATGGCGCGCTTCCTGCCCGTCCTTCTTTTCTTATTTGCCGGCAGCGGCTGCGCAGCGCTGATCTATGAGGTCGCGTGGTATCAGGTGCTGCAGCTGGCGCTGGGATCGACCGCCGTGTCGCTCGGCATCCTGCTCGCCACGTTCATGGGCGGACTGTGTATCGGCAGCATCGTGCTGCCGCGGATGAATTTCGGAAAGGGCAGCCCGCTGAAGGTTTATGCGGGCCTCGAATTCGGCATCGGCGTGCTCGGCGTCATCGTTACGATTGCGATGCCGTATGTGAGCCATGTGTACGCGGTCGGCGCAGAACATGGTCTGGAGAGCATGCTGCTGCGGGGCGTGGTGGCCGCGGTCTGCATGCTGCCGTCGACGATTCTGATGGGCGCGTCGCTGCCGGCGATCGTACGCGGGATTGAAGCGACACCGCGCGGCGTGTCCTGGTGGGCGCTGCTCTACGGCGGCAACACGGCGGGTGCGGTGTTCGGATGCCTGCTGGCCGGTTTCTATCTGCTGCGCATTTACAACATGGCGACGGCGGCGTTCGTCGCGGCGGCAATTAATCTGGTGGTCGCGATCGTGAGTCTCATGCTGGCCGGCAGTGTGACGCAGGGCGAAGGCGCGGCGGCGAAGCCGGGGACAATTTCGGGCAAATGGCCTGTGTATGTGGCGATCGCGCTTTCGGGCGCGGGCGCGCTGGGCGCGGAGGTGGTGTGGACGCGGCTGATGGGAATGCTGCTGCTCGGCACGGTGTATGCATTCTCGATCATTCTGGCGGTTTTTCTGGTGGGGCTGGCAGTGGGAGGCGCAGCCGCATCGTGGCTGATCCGGCGCGTTCGGGCGGACGTGGCGCTCGGTGTGTGCCAGTTACTGCTGATGTTCGGGATTTGCGTGGACAGCATTCGTGATCACGGGCATTTTGCCGTTCTGGGGCGACAATATTCTGACGACCCAGGATCCGTGGGTGATGTTCGGGCTGGATCTGAAGCGCTGCGCGTTTGCGATTCTGCCGCCGACGCTGCTGTGGGGCGCGAGCTTTCCGCTGGCCTGCGCGGCGGCGGTGAAGTCGTGGGATGAAGATCCGGGGCGCGTGGCGGGAGGCATCTACGCCGCGAACACGCTGGGTGGCATCGTCGGTGCGCTGCTGGTGAGTCTGGTGCTGATTCCGTGGATCGGCACGCAGGAGTCGACGCGGCTGCTGCTGATGGTGTCGGCGGTGAGCGGAGCGATTGTACTGATGCCGGTCATCATGGAACGCAGGAAGCGGATGATTCCCGCGCTGGCCGTGCTGGGGGCGATGGCGATTGCGGGACTGCTGGCCTGGAACGTTCCCGAGGTGCCGGGCGATCTGATCGCGTACGGCCGGCGCATGGGGCTTTATTCGCATCAATCGCAGATTCTGTATGTCGCGGAGGGGCGCAATTCGTCGGTGGCGATTTCGCGGTGGGGCAACGGGACCACGTACGTCAATGTGAACGGGCACGTGGAGGCCACTACCGAGCTGTTCGACATGAAGCTGCAGAGGATGGTGGGACATCTGCCCGGTCTGATCCATCCCGATCCGAAATCCGTGCTGGGGATTGGCTTCGGCGCGGGTGTGTCGGCGGGGACGTTCACGCGTTATCCCGGAATTCAGAAGATCACCGTGTGCGAAATTGAGCCGGTGATTCCGCCTGCGTCGACGCGATATTTCGCCGACGCGGATTACGACGTGCTCCACAATCCGCGCACGCACATCGTGTACGACGATGCGCGGCATTATCTCCTGACGACGAACGAGAAATTCGACATTATTGCGTCGGATCCGCTGGACGTTTTCGTGAAAGGGACGGCGGCGCTGTATTCGAAAGAATATTTCGAGGCAGTGAAGCAGCATCTGAATCCGGGCGGGATGTTCTCGCTTTACGTGCCGCTTTATGAAACCGACGAGCCGACCATCCGCAGCGAGCTGGAGACGTTCTTCCAGGCGTTTCCGAACGCGAGCATCTGGAGCAATACGCGCGACGGCCAGGGTTACGACATGGTCTTCATGGGCCAGGTGGAGCCGCTGAAGATCAACCTGGATGAGGTCGAAGCGCGGCTGGCGAGGCCGGATTATGCGCCGGTGGCGGAGTCGCTGAAGGGGATTGGCGTGGAATCGGCGCTGCAGCTTTTTTCGACTTATGCGGGCGGCGCGAAGGATCTGGGTCGCTGGACCCAGGGAGCGCAGATTAACACAGATGCGGACCTGCGGTTGTCATACCTTGCGGGCTGGGGAATAAATGCTGCCCTGGAAGATGTGCTGTATCGCAAGATGATGCGATACCGCGATCCGGCGCCGCAGGGGATATTCACCGGCTCGCCGGAGCGCGTGCGGGCGGTGTACGAAGGCATGCTGCGGGAAGCCTACGGCGGGCCGCAGTAGAGCGACAATCGGAGTGTGAGTGTATCTGTTGTCCGGACCTGTCCTGCCTGCGGGAAAGGGAATCGCGTTCCGGCGCGGCATCTTGCCGATACCGGGCGCTGCGGATCGTGTAAGTCGCCCCTGCCTCCGCTGAGCGAGCCGCTCGATGTGGATGGCCAGACGTTTGAGGGCGTGGTCTCGGAAGCTAAGGTTCCGGTGCTGACAGACTTCTGGGCGGAGTGGTGCGGTCCATGCCGCATGGCCGCGCCCGAGGTGAAAGAGCTGGCGCGCGAGATGGCGGGAAGGGCCATCGTGCTGAAGGTGGATACGGAGGCGAACCCGCAGGTGGCGTCGCGGTTCGGCGTGCAGTCGATCCCGAATTTTGTGGTGCTGCGGGATGGCCGGGTGGTGTTTCAGCGTGCGGGACTGGCGCCGCGAGCGGAGATGCGGCGCTGGATCGAAGCGGCTGGCCAAATATAGCCGTTACGGATGTAATGGAGCCCAATGCGAGGGTCTAATGTGAGCGTTCTGACTGCGGCGCTCGTCGGGATCGCCCCCGGCTGGTGACAGCCGCCATTCAGACGACGTTGCGCAGCCATATGCGGGTCAACGGCTCCTGCAGCGGTTCTCTCGTCTGCTGCTCTTCTGGTCTTAATTAAACGCCCCAGTTCACCACGAACTCGGCGGGATCCGGGCGCTGGGTTGAGATTTTCTCGGCGGGCGTACCGATCTGTATGAAGCCGATGAGCTGGTCTGTCTTTTCGAGACCGAAATCGCGCTTGAATTCGGGATCATAGCAGTTGCCTCCGGTCACCCACTTCGCGCCGAATCCGAGAGCGTGGGATGCATTGAGGATGTTCATCGCGGCGGCTGCGGTGGAGAGTGTCTGCTCGATTTCGGGGATCTTGTGGTTCGGTGTGATCTTCGCGACGACGGCGATGGTTACGGGCGCACGGAGAGGTTTCTCGCGCTCCTTTTCGATGGCGTTGGGCTCGCGGCGGGCGGCGCCTGCGGCGAAGAGATCGCTCAGGCGCTGACGCGCATCGCCTCGCACCACGTAGAAACGCCACGGACGCAATTTGCCGTGATCGGGCGCGCGGACGGCGGCTTCGAAGATGGTGCGGAGGTCGGCATCGGTGGGACCGGGGTCGCACACGCTTTTTGTGGAAGCGCGCGAGAGAAGAGCGGCGATCAAATCAGACACAGGTTTATTGTAAGAGCATGACGATCGGCAGCATCGGGAAGACGCTCGCAAACCAGGCGATCGACACGGCGAAGAACAGCGTTATGGATGCGGTGCGGACACCTGCGCCGTCGAAGCCTGCAGAAGCGAAGCCAGTGACAGCGAGTCCCGATCCGGGCGCGGCGATTGTCGCACAGATTCAGGCGATGCAGAGGCCGTTGCGGGAGGACCAGGAACTCGCGGTGGAGTTCCGGGCGGGCAATGAGATGCTGCGGGTGAGCGAAATCTTCGTGCCGGGTCCGGAAGTGCTGGTGTTCGCAGGGCTGGATGCGGCGGGCAACATCACGCGCGTGATTTCGCCGGTGAATGCCGCCCAGGTGGTGTGCCGGATTCTCAAAGTCGCGCCGGGCGCCACACCGGTGCGGGTCAACGTGCTGACGCCGCGACCCCAACCGAAGCCGGGGTCGTAATGCGGGCCGGCACCCGCGGACGCGCGACGATGACCAGCAGCGCGCCGAGATAGAGCAGCGCGCCGATCTGCATCGTGACGGTGAGGCCGACGTAGAGCGCGAGCACAAGAGCACCGACCGATCCCAGAACACTGGCGGCAGCGTTCAGCGACCACGCCCAGCGCACGGAGGGCTGGTGCAGACGTTCGAGCAGTCCGAGTCCGGTGGGAAAGGGAATGCCCATGACGAATCCGGCGGGCGCGATCAGAAGAACGGTGGCGACGACTTTCAGAGCGAGCGGAAGGCCGACTCCCGCGCTGAGCAGCGGCTGTGCGATGACCGCGAGGATCGTGACCAGGGTGGCGGCGATGGCGAGCGCGGCGATCAGGCGGCCGGTGGAATCGTTAATTAATCTTCGGCTAAGAAAACTGCCGAGGCCGCTGGAGACGAGCATCGAAAAAATCACGACGGTGAGCGCGTAAGTCGGGTGTCCGAGGAAGAGGACGAACTTCTGAATGAGCGCGACTTCGACGAGAATGTAGCCCGCGCCGATGGCCAGAAAGTAGATCAGGAATGACTGCACGGATTTGACGCGGGGCAGCTTCGTGCCGAGGAGAAGCGGGGGAAGAACGAGGATCACGGCGACGGCGACAATGCTGACGATCAGCGCGGAGAAAAGCTTCGGGATCGCCTTATTGACTTTGGCGTCGGCGGCGTTGGCACTCGACAGCAGGTAGTCGGCAACGTCGCGGGGCTGCACCGTGTAGAAGAAGAACGGGCGGTCGTCGGTTACGGGCGTGATGTCGAAGCGGTAAGCGCGTTCGAAAGCCAGAGGGTCCCTGGCAAGAAGCAGGCTGGAGAATTCGTTGCGGGCGGGATCGCCGGGCACATAGATGGAGGTCATGTGCGCCGCGGTGAAGGCGTCCCGGGCTTTGGCGGCGTCGGCATCGGAAAGAGGCTTGCGCGAAATGATGACAGTGTCCTGCGCACCCCATCCGGCAAGGTCGGAAACGGCCCCGCTGCGTCCGGCTAGAATGTGGCGGGCGGCATCGTGTTCGCCGAGGTCATCCAGAGCGGCGATGGCGAGCGAGACGAGGCGCAGGGATTCGCGCGGCGGGTCGAAGCCCCAGCGGGTGAAGCAGAGAAGGCCGTCATCGGTGAGATGGGACAGATAATCGCGGAACGCTTCCTTCGTGTAGAGGTTGTTTTCAGAGAGCGCGAAGGCTCCGGCGGCGGTGGAAGCCCAGGTGTCGACCAGCGTGGCCTGAATGACCTGAAACTTCTCCGCGGTGCGGCGCACGAAACTGCGGCCGTCCTCGATGTGGATGTGCACATCGGGACGCAGATAGAGATTGCGGCTGAGCTGCGGATATTTCTGCCGCATGATCGTGGTGCCAATGATGGGATTGATTTCGACTCCGGTGACGTCGTGGCTGCCGGAGGCCAGGGCGCGCGAGATATCCCAGCCGCCGCCGGGTCCGATGACGAGAGTCTTCGCGCCGGGGCGGAGGTTGTAGGGGAGCGCCGGGCCCTGGTGCAGGAGATCGGCGAGGTTGCGTGGCGAGAGGTGATCGAAATCGAAATTGGCGATGCCGGTGGAGGCATCGGCATCGATGAAGATCATCTCGCCGCCGTCGTGAACAGCCATGCCGATGCGCGAGATGCTGTTCCACTTGGTGAACTGCTCGTCGTGGAGCTTTTCGCCTTTGGCGTAGCGGACTTCGGCGAAGTGAAGTTTGGTGTTGCCGATGACCAGCATTGTCAGGATCAGCCCGGCGAAGACGCTGGCGATGCGGCCGAGGCGCATGCCAGCGAGAGTGAACCAGATGGCGGCAGAGGCGCAAAAAAGGACCGCGACGGCGATGACGGTGTTGGGCCCGCCGAATGCGTTTAGCAGGAGGACGAGCGCGAGGCAGCCGCCCGCGGCGCCGAGGAGATCGAAGAAGTAGACGCGGTCGACGCGGTCGATGGTCTCAGCGATAACAAGCGATACGACGATGCCGGTGCCGAGAAACGGCAGGGCCGAGGCGAAGTAGATGACGCCCAGTTCGAATGTGCCGATTTCCGCGCCACGCGTGAGCACGAATGCCACAGCGGCGATGGCAAGGGCGGCGTTAATCAGACTGACGATGCCGAGTTTGCGGTAGAGCGAGCCGCGCAGCGCGGCGATGAGGTAGGAGAGCACGCCGCCGACGCCGAGTCCGAAGAGGGCGATCGAGATGGCGAGGAAGGCGAAGTGGTAGTAGAAAACCACCGAAAAAATCCGCGTGAGCGAGAGTTCGAGCAGCAGAGTGGCGAGCGAGGTAAGGGCAACCGCGGTGTAAAGCAGCGGCCAGTTGGAAGGCCGGGCCGGGGGACTCGGGGACAATGTTTCAGTTTAGCAGCGTCGGGAAAAACGACTTTTGCGTTGCCGCTCCCTCACGGTCACGGTTCGGAAGGGCGGGACCAGAAGATCGAGGGATCGAGCTGGGTGAGGTCGTCGAGCAGAAGGTCGGGGGCGCTTCGCTCGAGATCTTCCGGTGGCGTGATGCCGGTGCGCACGGCGATGGCGCGGATGTTGTTTTCGCGCGCAGCGAGGACGTCCTGCGTGGCGTCGCCGATGAGCGAGATGCTGCCGATATTGTCGATGCCGGCCCGGCGGCGCGCCTCCTCAATGGCAAGGCGCGCCAGACCGCCGCGCGTGGGCGCCATCTCGCCGAATGCGCCGAAGCGGAAGTAGTCGCGCAGACCGGCGCGTTCCAGTTTGCGCCAGCCGATGCGCGTGAGGTTGCCAGTGACCAGGGCGAGCACGACGCCGCGTGCGCGGAAGTCGTCGAGGAGCGGGATGACGCCGGGGCAGATTTTGTCGCGGATATCGGGAACGCTGTCCTGATAGAGGTCCTGCGCCGTTTCGATGATGGCGGGCATGTCGGTGGCGATCCGATCATCGAGTCCAGCGGCGCGCATCATACACCCGAGGATGTCGGGGTCGAGCATACCGTGAACCGGGATGCCGTCGGTAGTCGTTTCGACGCCGGCAACCGTGCGCACGGCGTCAACGAGCGCCTGGCGATGATGCGGTCCGGCCCGGCGAACCAGGGTGCCGTCGATGTCGAAGAGAACGAGGTTGGTAATAAGTGATATTTTAGGGGGCGTCATGGTTCAACAAATCAGTTGACGAGAGAGTCTGAAGCACACGCTGGGGGCGATCGCCTGGCTTGCGCTGGCGCCCGATCACGCGATTCCGGCGCCCGCGGAAGGCGAGACCGACATTCCGTTCACGGATTATCCGGCGAACTACAATGCCAACCCGCCAAACGCGAATCCGAATGCGACGGTGAACCGGCGGTTGGACATCCGCACAATCGACGGGCACACGACACCGAACGACCAGTTCTTCTTCATCCAGCATTACAACCGGCCCGAGGTGGATGTGAACACGTACCGGCTGAAGATGACGGGCCTGGTGACGAAGCCGCATGAGTTCACGCTGGCCGATCTGAAGAAGATGAAGTCAACGGACCTCGTGAACGGGTACGAATGCTCGGGCAACAGCGCGCGGGCATTCGAGGGATTGTCGAGCTGCGGCAAGTTCACGGGAGTTCCGCTGAGCCAGATCCTGAAGCAGGTGGGCGTGGGTCCCACAGCGCGCGAGGTGGTGTTGTTCGGCACGGATCGCGGCAAGGAAAACGTCGTGTTCCGGCAACAGACGTTCAAGCTCGAGCAGCAGTTTGCGCGCAGCATCACGCTGGAAAACGCCATGAAGCCGGATCCGCTGCTGGCGTGGGAGCTGAACGGGCAGCCGCTGGATCGCGATCACGGATTTCCGCTGCGGTTGATCATGCCGGGCTGGTACGGCGTGGCGAATGTGAAGTGGCTGTCGGAAATTCATCTGCAGGAGGAGCGATTCCTCGGGAATTTCCAGGCGCGATGGTACCGGACGCTGCGCGCGGTGGGCGGCACGGGCGAAGATGCGGATCCCAACACGCAGTTCGTCGAGAACGAAGTGACGCGCATGCGGATCAAGTCGGCGATTTCGCGCGTGCGGAAGACGGCCGGCGGGTATCAGATTTTCGGATTCGTGCTGAATGACGGCACGCCGCTGAAGTCGGTTCAGCTGAGCATCGATGGCGGGCCGTGGCAGGCGGCGACGCTGGACAGGGGCAATACGAAGTTTTCGTGGAAGCTGTTCTCGTTCGACTGGAAGAACGCGACGCCCGGGGCGCACACGCTGGTGTCGCGCGCGACCGACGCGAATGGCGTGATGCAGCCGGATGCGGACGGGCTGAAGCGGAAGAAGACGTTTCTGGAAGATGATGCGCAGTTTCCGAGGAAGATTACGATCGGGTAACCGCGCCTGGCGGAAGCCCGGCGGCAGGCTGAAAGCCTGGCCCCACTTAGAATAGAGCCTGTGACTTCATCGAAGTTTCGCATCGCACTCGTGCAGATGAAGTGCGATACGGACCCGCAAATCAATCTTGATCGGGCTGTCGAACGTGTGCGCGAAGCCGCGCGCATGGGCGGGCAGATCGTTTGTCTGCAGGAACTGTTCCGGTCGCAGTACTTCTGCCGCGAAGAAGACGCGCGGCTGTTCGATCTGGCGGAAACGATTCCCGGAGCATCGACGGAGCGGCTTCGCCCGCTGGCGAAGGAGCTCGGCGTCGTGATCATAGCGTCGCTTTTCGAGAAGCGCGCCACCGGACTGTATCACAACACCGCAGCCATCATCGATGCGGACGGAACGCTTCTCGGAATTTATCGCAAAATGCATATCCCGGACGATCCGCTGTTCTTCGAGAAGTTTTACTTCACGCCGGGTGATCTGGGTTTTCGCGCGTTCGATACGAAGTTCGGGCGCATCGCCACGCTGGTGTGCTGGGATCAGTGGTATCCGGAAGGCGCGCGGCTGGCGGCGATGACGGGCGCGAATATTCTGTTTTATCCGACGGCGATCGGGTGGCATCCGGCCGAGAAAGCGCAGTGGGGCGCGGCGCAGCACGATGCGTGGCGCACGGCGCAAAGGGCGCATGCGATTGCGAACGGAATTTTTGTGGCGGCGGTGAATCGCGTGGGATTCGAGGGGCCGAAGGAGCGCGGGCTGGAGTTCTGGGGAGCGTCGTTTGTGAGCGACCCGTTCGGGCGCGTGATTGCGGAGGCGTCGCACGACAAAGAAGAGATCCTGGTGGTCGAGTGCGACACGGCGATCATGGAGGAAGTGCGGCGTAACTGGCCGTTTCTGCGCGATCGGCGCATTGACGCGTACGGCGGGATCACCAGCCGGTTTCTGGCGTGAGCATCACGGAGACGCCGCGGGCGCTCGGCTACCGCATGCCCGCCGAGTGGGAGCCGCACGAGGCCACCTGGATCGCGTGGCCGCATAACGAAGACGACTGGCCCGGGCGCTTCGAGCCGATTCCGTGGGTGTACGGCGAGATTGTGCGCAAGCTCTCGCAGGTGGAGCGGGTGCGCATACTCATGCAGAACGATGAGGTCGAGTTCCTCGCGCGCAATGTGCTGGATAAATGCTGCGTGAACTGGCCGGCGGTGGAGTTTTTTCCGATGCCGACCGATCGCGTGTGGGCGCGGGATTTCGCGCCGCTGTTTGTGAGGAACGCGGCGGGCGAAGTGGCGGCGGTGAAGTGGCGGTTCAACGGCTGGGCAAAGTACGACAATCATGTGCGCGATGAGGCCGCTGGAGCGGAGCATCCCCGCGCTGGTGCATGCGAATTCGTGGCGCCAATCGATGGTGCTCGAAGGTGGGAGCGTGGATGTAAATGGCGCGGGACTGCTGCTGACGACAGAAGAATGCCTGTTGAGCCCGATACAGGCGCGTAATCCGGATTTGTCGCGCGAGGAAATTGAGGCGACGGTCGGGGAGTATCTGGGGATCGAGCGTGTGCTGTGGCTGCACAACGGAATCGCCGGGGACGACACGCACGGGCATATCGACGATCTGGCGCGGTTCACGGATGCGGAGACGGTGGTGATGGTGGTGGAGGATGACAAGTCCGACGCGAATTATGCGCTGCTGCGGGAGAACTGGAGAATACTGAGCCATTTTCCGGTGCGCGAGCGCAAGCTGCCAATGCCCGCGCCGCTGTACTTCGAAGGCCAGAGGCTGCCGGCGAGTTATGCCAATTTCTACATTGCCAACCAGATGGTGCTGGTTCCGACGTTCAACGATCCGAACGACAGGGTCGCGCTGAACGTGCTGGCGGAATGTTTCCCGGAGAGGAGCGTGGTGGGGATCAACTGCGTGGAACTGGTGTGGGGGCTGGGAACGCTGCACTGCATGACGCAGCAGCAGCCCGCGGCAGGCTGAAGAGAATCGAAACCGGGCTGTTAGGTTTCTGCGTCCCGTGACGTTTAACGGGTGTGCAGGCGATTCACGAAACACTTGTGCTGACGGACCAGCCGGAAACGGTCTCCGACTGCGTCTTCGAAAGGCTCTTTCTTGAACATTACCCGAGACTGGTGCGGACGGTGCTGCGCCTGGTGGGGAACGCCGGGCAGGCGGAAGAGCTGGCGTCGGACGCGTTTTACCGGCTGCATCAGCATCGCGAGCGGCATGGGTCAGATAAGAATCCCGCAGGGTGGGTTTATCGGACAGCGATGAATCTGGGACTCGATGCGCTGCGGGCGAATTCCCGACGGTCGCGCCGCGAGGGAGTGGCGCAAAGGGCGGCGCATGGTGGAGAGACTTCGAACCCGCTGGCTGAATTGCTGGCGGAGGAGCAGCGTGAGCGCGTACGGACGGCGATCGCGCTGCTGAAGCCGATGCAGGGACAGGTGCTGCTGATGGAGTCGAGCGGATTCACGTGCAAAGAGATTGCGGAGGTGGTGGGCGTCAGACTCGATTCGCTCTATGTGCTGATTTCGCGGGCGCGGACGCAGTTCGAAAAAGAATATGTGCGGCTGTACGGGAGGGAACGGTAATGGCGTGCCTGAAAGAATCAGAGTTCCTGGCGCACATGGAGGAATTTGGTTGGGTGGCCGAGGACCACATGGCTCGGTGCGCGCGATGCCGAACGGCGCTGGAACGGGCGTTGGCGACGCGGCAGCGGGTGAATGCGTGGATGGGCGCGCTGGCGTCTCCGGCGGAAGAGAGTGGGATCAACACGCGGACCGCGCTGGCCGGGGTGCGGGGACGCGTCGAGGTGGCGCAGGCGTTCCGGCCGCTGTCGCGGGAGATTGCCTGGCGCCCGCGGTATCTGGCTCTGGCGCTGCACGGCTTGGCGTTTGCAGCGCTGATGTTCGGGGTCAGCAGTCCGACGGTGCAGCAGAGGATTCGGGAGAGCATTACAGTGTTCGATCCGAATCTGAAGCCGTATACGCCGAAGCAGATGTCGGGCGGCGGCGGAGGCGGGGCGAAGGAGCAGTCGCCAGTGACCAAAGGTCAGGCGCCGAAGCCAGCGCTGCGGCAGTTCACTCCACCGATGATCGTGCAACAGACGCCGAGACTGGAGGTGACACCGACGATCGTTGCGCCGCCGGATACGGTGCTGCCGCAGAGCAATCTGCCGACGTGGGGCGATCCGCTGGCGAAGCTGGTGAACAGGTCGAACGGAAACGGTAATGGCGGCGGTATGGGGGATGGATGCTGCGGGGGGCTGGGGATTGCCAACGGCGTCGGGTATGGCCCGGGAGACGCGGCGGGCGTTAACGGCGGGGTTTATACGGCTGGGGCGGGGGTGAGCAAGCCGGTCGTGCTGACCAAGGTCGATCCGGAGTATTCGGAAGAAGCGCGCAAGGCGAAGTACAGCGGCATGGTGGAGCTGGAGGCGATCGTCGATACGGATGGGCGTGCGCGGGACATCCGGGTAGTCAAGAGCCTCGGCATGGGGTTGGATGAGAAGGCCATGGAGGCGGTCGCGAAGTGGAAGTTCCGGCCGGGGACGAAGAACGGCCAGCCGGTGAACGTGCGGGCGCGGATTGATGTGAATTTCAGGTTGCTGTAGTTAACCCAGGTTCACTAAGACGCGGCCTTAACCCTCGGGGCGAACTTCTTGCGGAACTTGTGCACCTTCGGGGCGACAACGAAAGCGCAATACGGCTGGTAGGGGTGGTTCTCGAAGTACTGCTGATGGTAGTCCTCCGCCGCGTAGAAATCCGAGGCGGGCTCGATCGCGGTGACGATGGCGTCGGAAAAAGCCTTCTGCGCGGTCAGGTCGCGAATCACTTCTTCGGCGGTTGCCTTCTGCTCCGGCGAATGATAGAAGATCACGGAACGATATTGCGTGCCGCTGTCATTACCCTGACGGTTAAGTGTGGTCGGGTCGTGCGTCGCGAAGAAGATTTCGAGGATGTCGCGAAAGGCGATCTGCGACGGATCGAACGTGACTTGAACAACTTCGACGTGCCCCGTGGTGCCGGAACAGACCTGCTGATAGGTCGGGTTCGGATTGCGTCCGCCCATGTAGCCCGAGACCACTGAGCTCACCCCGGCGGCTTCGTTAAAGACAGCTTCGACGCACCAGAAACACCCTCCACCGAGCGTCGCGGTTTCCTGCTGAGCCATATTTGACCGTCCACAACGCCCGGCAGCGCTAAACAAACAGCGTGGCGGACTATGCGCTCCTTTCTCCATCATAGGCCTGAAACAAAAAAAGAAACGACGGCACGAAGTGTATGGAGGGATAGAGGTCGGGTTTGGTTATTACTTGGCTGCGGCCGGCGCCGGGGTAGCCGGTTTTACTGCCGCACCCGCGGGCTTGGCGGCTTTCTTGTTCTTTTTCGCATGCTTCCTGGTAGTTGTAGTCGCGGTGTGGCCGGTCGCCGGAGCCGGTGCCTGCGCGGCGATTGACAGACCGGCAGTCGCAAGGGAAAGTCCGAAGAATACCGCAAAGATCTTTTTCATTACTTTATGTCCTTTTTCGTTTTCTGCGAGGCGGGCTTGTTTTTTCTGCCTCTGTACTGTTGGACGATGTAAGTATTAAACCGACCTGAACGAGGCCTTAAATTCGATTCATCTGAGAAAATGTTGCGCCGCGCACACTATCCCCGATTGAAACTTTCTCTTCAGCGGATATTAACTGGACTTCATGTGGCCGCCGTGCGACATTTTAAGAGTGTCTTGGGCCGCGATGGCCAGACTCTGGAAAATCTCTGCGCAGAGAGTTTCGGATTGGAAGGAGCAAGACTCGCATGGCAAGTGTATATCTGATCGGCCTGGAACAGGCGATCGCTTCGCAGGTCAGCCGCGCTCTGGCGGTTGAGCGCCACCGGATCGAGACGAAATCCGCGAATATCGACGTCGGCGAGATGACGGACGTCGACATTGTGTTTGCCGGAGGAGAACCGGCGCAGTATCTTTCATTGCTTCGGCAGGTTCGCGAGAAGCGGCCAGATCTGCCTTTTGTCGTGGTGACGCGCATGCCAGAGACAACCGCCTGGCTGGATGCGCTCGAAGCCGGTGCCACCGACTATTGTTCCTCGCCTTTCGAGAGCCGCCAGATTCACTGGCTGATGGAATCCGCGTTGCCGAGATTCCAGCGCGTTGCCGCCGCCTGATGCGCCCTATAATTGGGCATGCTGTGTGGGGTGGACCCCAGGAAACGCATTCGTAACCTTCCTTTAGCTCTGCTTCTGACGGCGGCCAGTGTCTGGGCCGCCGTTCCTGTTCCGGAGATATATTTTGGACATCCCATCGGAGCGGACCGGCAGCTGCTCGACTGGGACAAGGTTGTTTCTTACTTCCACGAGCTGGCGCGTTCGAGCGATAGGATTCGTGTCGCGGAGTACGGACGATCCGCTGAAGGGCGGCCGATGATTGTGGCGACAATTACCGCGCCGGAAAATCTGCGGAATCTGGATCGGTATCGCGAGATACAGCGGCGGCTGGCCGATCCACGCCTGACGACGCCGGCGCAGGCGGAGCCTATGTTCCGCGAGGGCAGGAACATCGTGCTGATGACGTGCTCGATTCATGCGAGCGAAGTGGCGTCAACGCACAGCGCCGTGGAGTTCGCCTACCGGCTGGCAACGGACAACAGCCCCCGGTTTCGCGAGATTCTCAACAACACGATTCTGCTGCTGGTGCCGTCGCTGAATCCGGATGGGGTGGACATCGTTACGCGCTGGTACAGGTCCACGCTGGGCACGCCGTTCGAAGGGACGAATCCGCCGGAGCTGTATCAGAAATACGTCGGGCATGATAACAACCGCGACTGGTACATCTTTTCGCAGCCCGAGACGCGGGCGACGGTATCGCAGCTGCACAATCTGTGGCATCCGGAGATCGTGTATGACGTGCACCAGCAGGGGGCGTACGCGTCGCGCATGTTCATTCCGCCGTGGCTCGACCCGGCGGAGCCCAACATCGATCCGATTCTCATGCAGGAGATGAACGCGGTGGGAACGTCGATGGCGGCGGATCTGACGGCGGCGGGAAAGACGGGGATTGCGATTCATGCGGCGTACGATTTCTGGAGCCCATCGCGGCACTATCAGGCATTTCACGGCGGGCTGCGTATTCTGACGGAGTCGGCCAGTGCGCGCCTGGCGACGCCGCTGACGGTGACGCCGGATCAGATCGACGACGAAGCGCTGGGATATAAGCCGCGGGAGAAGAGCTGGAATTATCCGCAGCCCTGGCTGGGCGGGGTGTGGAGGCTGCGCGACATTATCGACTAC
Source organism: Terriglobia bacterium (assembly GCA_963832905.1). GTDB lineage: Bacteria > Acidobacteriota > Terriglobia > Bryobacterales > Bryobacteraceae > BOG-234. Next base: position 884,689 of record CAWHVO010000006.1, read on the forward strand.
CAGGAGCTGGCCTTCGAGTCGCTGCTGCATTATGCGGCAGTGAACCGCGAAGACATGCTGCGGAAGTTTTACGAAGTGGGCGTGCATCAGGTGGAGCGCACGTCGCCCGCGGCCATCGTGATTCCCAAAGACCAGCGCGATCCAGGAGCGACGCGGCGCATGCTGCAGACGCTGGCGTTCGGCGAGGTCGAGATGATGCGGAATGAAGCTGGTGACACGGTGATTTCGATGCATCAGCCGTATTCGGGATATGCGAAGGCGCTGCTGGAGCGGCAGCAGTATCCGAATCTGCTGCTGTATCCGGGTGGTCCGCCGCAGAGGCCTTATGATGTGACAGCGCATACGCTGCCGCTGCTGTTTGGCGTGGATGTGAAGTTCGTCGACCAGGGCTTCGGACCCACCGGCCGCATGTTCAGTCTTCGCGATCCTCCGGCGCGCGACTTCTACACGGCCCCCGATACGGACGGCTGGCAGGCGGTGAACCGATGGTGGTCCGCCGGAATGAAGGTCTGGCGCAGTGACGCGGGCGACTTCGCCAACACTGCCCTGCAGGGATTTCATGAGGTGAAGCGGCCGCGTATCGGGCTGTACAAGAGCTGGATGGCGGATATCGACGAAGGCTGGACGCGCTGGCTGCTGGAGCAGTTCGGGTTCGCATACACGAGTCTGCGGAACGGCGATGTACAGGCGGGGAATCTGCGATCGAAGTTCGATGTGATCGTGTTCGCCGATGAATCCGCCGCGGCGATCGCGAATGGGAATGCGCAGGGAAGGATGCCGCCGGAGTATACAGGCGGGCTGGGCGCGAAAGGCGCCGAGGCATTGCGGGAGTTTGCGCGCGCGGGCGGAACGCTGGTGTTTCTCAATCGGGCGTCAGAGTACGGGATCACGACCTTGGGACTGAAGGCGAAAAACGTGGTGGCCGGAGTGCCCTCGCAGGAGTTCTACTCGCCGGGGTCGCTGCTCAACGTCAAGGCGGATACGCGCGATCCATTGATGCGGGGGCTGCCGGAGGACTTCGCGGTGTGGTCGGAAGCCAGCCCGGCGTGGGATGGCGATGTGGAGGGTGGCATCGCACGGTATCCGGAGAGCGGCGTACTGGCGTCGGGATGGCTGCTGGGTGAGAAACGCATCGCGGGCAAGACGGCGCTGATTCATACGAAGTATGGTGCGGGCAACGTGGTGTTGTTCGGTATGCGGCCGCAGTACCGGGCGCAGAGCTATCTGACGTTCAAGCTGTTTTTCAATGCGCTGCTGCTGAACTGAAATAACGGCGGCGAAGCCCGCCGGCGTTACAATCAGGTTCATGATCGAACTACGAATCAACGGGGTCGCGCGCAAGTTTGAAGGCGACCCGGATATGCCGTTGTTGTGGTACCTGCGGGACGGACTCGACCTGACCGGCACCAAGTTCGGCTGCGGGATGGGGCTGTGCGGGGCGTGCACGGTCCACGTGAACGGCGCGGCTGTCCGAAGCTGCGTAACGTCGCTGCAGAGCGCGGCGGGGAAGGACATCACGACCATTGAAGGGCTGAGCAACACGCATTCGCATCCGCTGCAGAAGGCGTGGAAAGAAGCCAATGTACCGCAATGCGGTTACTGCCAGAGCGGGCAGATCATGCAGGCGGCGGCGCTGCTGAAGCAGAAGCCGAAGCCGACCGACAAGGATATCGAAGATGCGATGAACGGCAACATCTGCCGCTGCGGGACGTATCAGCGCATCCGCGCGGCGATCAAGACGGCCGCGGGGGTGCGGGCATGAAGACGTCGGTCAATCGCATAGATGTGAGCCGCCGGGGATTCCTCGGGACGGTTTTTTCAGCCGGAGCATTGGTGCTGGGTGCCCCGCTGCTCGGCGACCGCGAGGCTTTCGGCGCGGAGGTGACTCCGGTCAGGGACACGTGGTAGCCGACCGTCTATCTCGGCGTGGAGCCAGACGGTACGGTGATGATCGTCGCGCATCGTTCGGAGATGGGGACCGGCATCCGCACGGCCTTGCCGATGGTCGCCGCCGACGAGCTGGATGTGGAGTGGAGCAAGGTCCGCATTGAGCAGGCGATGGGCAACAAGAAATACGGCGACCAGAACACGGATGGATCGAATTCGATCCGCAGCTTCTATGATCCGCTGCGCATGGCGGGTGCGACCGCGAAGGCCATGCTGATTGCGGCGGCCGCGGCGAAGTGGGGCGTCCCGGCGAGCGACATGCAAAGCGGCGAACGGATACGTCACCGCACGGCACGTCGAAGGCGAGCTATGGCGAACTGGTGTCGCTGGCGGCGATGCAGCCGGTGCCGAAGCCGGAGACGCTGAAGTTCAAGTCGCCCGCGGAATACCGATACATCGGCAAGGGCGTGCCGATCACCGATCTGGACGATCTGGTGACGGGCCACGGCGTGTTCGGCATGGATGCGAAGAGGCCGGGAATGGTGTATGCGTCGATCGAGCATCCGCCGGTGGTGGGCGGCACCGTGAAGAAGGTGGACGACGCCGAAGCTCTCAAAGTGCGCGGCGTGAAGCAGACCGTGCAGATCGAAAAATACAAGGGACCGTATCAGTTTCAGCCGCTGGGCGGCGTGGCGGTTATCGCCGACAACACGTGGGCGGCGATGCAGGGCCGCAAGAAGCTGAAGGTCGACTGGGATCTCGGGCCGAATGCGAGCTACGATTCCGAGGCCTACCGCAGGCAGCTGGAGGATACGGTGAAGAAGCCGTGCAAGGTGGCGCGGAACGTGGGCGATGTCGATAAGGTATTCGCCACCGGAGCCAAGACGATCGAGGCGTCCTATTACACGCCGCATGCTGGCGCATGCGCCGATGGAGCCTCCGGCCGCGGTGGCGGAATGGAACGACGGCAAGGTCGAGATCTGGACGTGCACGCAGAATCCGCAGGCGGTGCAGGATACGGTCGCGCAGGTGATGGGGATCAAGGCCGAGGACGTCATCTGCCACGTGACGCTGCTGGGCGGCGCGTTCGGGCGCAAATCGAAACCGGATTACGCGGCCGAGGCGGCGGTGCTTTCAAAGAAGCTGGGCAAGCCGGTGAAGGTAATGTGGAGTCGTGAGGACGACATCCATTTCGACTACTATCACTCGGTGGCCGCGATATACATGAAGGCAGCGGTGGATGCGAAGGGCAAGCCGACGGCGTGGCTGCAGCGCAGCGCGTTTCCGCCGATCTTTTCCACCTTCGACGGGACCACCAACTATGGCGATCTCGAGATGGCCATGGGGTGGAACGATCTGCCGTTCGATATTCCGAATCACCGGGCGGAGAACGGTCCGGCGACGCCGCATGTGCGCATCGGATGGATGCGGAGCGTGGCGAACATTTATCACGCGTTCGCGGTGCAGTCGTTCCTCGATGAACTGGCGGCGGCGGCAAACCGGGACCGTATCGAATACTATCTCGACGTGCTCGGGTCTCCGCGGAACGTGCGATCTGGGACCGACGTTCGCGCAGACGGCGAAGAAGTTTCCGCTGGATACGGGCCGCATGCGGAAGGTCGTGCAGGAGGTCGCCGCGAAATCGGGGTGGGCTTCGAAGAAGTCGACGCCCGGGCATGGATACGGCTTCGCGGCGCACCGGAGCTTTCTGTCGTATATCGCGGCGGTGGTTGAAGTGGAGGTCGACGCACAGGGCAAACTGACGATCCCGCGAGTCGACATGGCGGTGGATGCTGGCAAGATCGTTCATCCGGATCGTGTGCGCGCGCAGTTCGAGGGCGCGGCGGTGTTCGGGACGGGTCTCGCGCTGATGGGTGAGATTACGGCGAAGGACGGGCGCATTCAGCAATCGAACTTCAATAATTATCCGGTGGCGAGAATGCCGGAAGCGCCGCGTGAAACTCATATCCACATTGTGAGTGCCAATGCGCCGCCCGCCGGCGTGGGCGAGCCCGGCGTGCCAGTGATGGCGCCGGCGATCTGCAACGCGATTTTCGCGGCGACGGGGAAGAGGATCAGGGAGCTGCCGATCAAGAAGACGAAGCTGGTGTAGGTCAGTTCGTCACGTTGACGTAGGCGGTCGCGCTTTGTGTGCCGTTTACGCTGACGACGATCGGTTGCAGACCTGTCGGGATCCCGGTCGGGATCTCGAAGTTGATCTGCGTCACGCCGACCAGATAGTACGGAATGCCGATGAACCTGGTCGATGCCTCGACGCCGCCGACCGTGATCGTAGTGTTGGCGGGCGCGGGAAGATCGCTGAGCGGTGTCGACGTCGAGGGCGCCGCGCCTGTTGCGATTGGCGGCGTCACGGCGCCGGTTCCAGCCATGTAGAGCGTCGTGATCTGGCCATGAGCCGCGCTGCCGTTTGGCACGATGGTCTTGTTCTGATCGGTGAAGATGCCGGGCGATGTGGCCGACACGTTGAACGTCTGGGATGCAAGCTGACCATTGTTGTTGACCCACAGTTTGGCCGGCGAACCCACGGTCGTTTGCCAGGGTACCTGGATGTTGAGCTGCGTCGGAGAGACGTAGTAGAGCGGCGCCTCAACTCCGTTCACCGTTGCGGAGACGCCCGCCATTGTCACGGGAAGAGGCAGGCTGGCTGCGCTGTCCGTCGTGCCGGAAGGCGCGAGCGTCGAGCCAAAGACTGCGAGGATCATTCCCGGCGAATATTTTTGCTGGAAAGACGCCGCATCGGTAAGGCCGTTCGAGGGAATCGAGGGCCTGCCGTTGGAACTCGAGCCCACGGCGCGGACATTGAGAGTGACGGTCGAACTGACCGGGGCCGATGAAGAGCTGCCGTTGTAGGTCGCCGTCACGGTGGCTGTTCCGACAGGTAGCTGATCGCCCTCGACGGAAAGCGTCGCCGTCGAGACGCCAGCCGAACCCACCAGCGTGATCGCGCCCAGCAACGTCGCGCCTGCGGTGAACTGAACGACCCCGACGGGTGTTGTAACGCCGTCGGCGGCGGTTGCTGTGGCAGTGAGAAAAGCCGTGTCCTGCTGCCCGATGCTGCTGAGGTTGCTGAGAAGCGAAAGCGTCGCGGCGGGTGGATTGAGCGGCTGCGTCGGACCAGTCGAACAGGTCCCGCTGAAGCAATTCAGGAACTGCCACGCATCGACGGAGCCGAGCCCGGTGACGGTGTCATAGCCGGTGCCCGCGGAGTAGCCGACAGCCTCCGCAGTGGGGCAGTTGCCGCGGTGGCCACCGCAGGTGAACTGCGCTGTGACGATGTTATTGCCGGTCGTGACATCGTGAAACACCGATGGCTGGGACTGGGCCAGCGAGTAGAGCTGCTGGTTGATGTTGCCTTGTCCGCTGCTGTGCCGGTACTGATTCAGCAGTGCGGTGATCGCCGCCATCAGGGGAGTCCCGCAGGAAGTTCCGCCATAGATCTGTGGGCTATCGCTGTCGTCACTGAAGACGATGAACCCATCGTGATCAGGCGAAGCATTGAAAGAGATATCGGGGACGTTGCGGTTGTTGTTGGCGGGTACACCCGGTCCGGTCTGCCAGGAGGGTTTCGGGAAGTAGACACTCACGCCGCCGCCGCTGGCTGACGGGCTGCCGTCTTCGAGGCTGGTGTTCCACGAGGTTTCGGGAATGTAGCCGAGCGCTGAGCCGCCGTTAGGATCGTTGGTCGCATTCCAGTACGTGCCCGAGCCATCGGCGAAGCTGGTGCCGCCGATGCCGGTGACTTCGGGGACGCTGGCGGGAGCATCGACTGCAAGGCCGGGGTTCTCAGCATCATCGCAGTCCGCCGCGCCGGTATCGCCGGAGGCATCGAACCAGGTGATGCCCTGTGCGTTGCCCTGCTGCGCCCAGGACTGGAAGGCGTTGAGATCGGAAGGCAGCGTTTCCTGTTCGCACAGTCCGTAACTCACACTGAGCACGGGGGCGAGATTCTGGTCGATGGCGTACTGCGCCAACGTCATCACGTCGTAGGCATAAACCAGAATAATGGAGGCCCCGGGAGCGACCGCGCCGGCTATTTCAAGATCGAGATCGGACTCCTCACGATCGCCGCTGCTGAGGCCCGGGTCCCGCGAGTTGGGGACAAGAATCATCTGCGGAAGATTCACCGGCAGGTTGAAGAAGTTCGAGTAGTAGGTGAGGTCGTCGGTGGGAACATCGGACTGGCCGGCGACGACGAGTTTCTGGCCAGAACCGGTGATGCCGGCTTGCCACGCGGGAGCGATGTCGTAGATGGCGGCGATGTCGTTAGGCCCGAGGTAGTGGCGGCCGGTGCCGGACGTGTAGCGCGGCTTCAGTGCGCGAGGCTTCATGCGGAAATCGTTGAGTCCGCGAATGGAGAGCACGAGGCCGCCGGTGGCTTCGGGAACGGATGGATTGGTCGCGTTGGCAAAGTGTGTTTCGCCGTCGACGACATACTGGTGGATTTCGGTGGCGAAGGCCGATTCGAACTGGGCGGCTGTACCGTTTACAGCAATCCAGTTGCGGCCCTGCGCGACGGCGGCGATGGTGAGTCCCTGGCCGCGCAGCCATTGTTGGATCTGCGCGATGTCCTGCGGGGCGACGCCGAAGCGGTCGGCGTACTGCGCGGGAGTGAGCCAGTGATGGTAATCGGGAGAAGAGGGATTCTGCTGGTCGGCGAGGAGTTTCTGCAGATCGGCTTTCTGGGCGGCGGACTGGGTGAGCGTTATGGTGACGTAAGAAAGTTTCAGTGAGGGCGCGACGCGGCCGCGGTCATTTTCCGGCGTCGCCTTGGGATGGACGTGCCCGGCGAGCACGGTGCGGCGGGAGATGTCGATGGGTTTCGTGATGCGCCGCTGCTGCGCTTGGGCGGTGGCTGCAAGGGTTAACAGCGCGACAAGCGCCGGGAAGAATCCCGGCGGCAGGCTGGAAAGCCTGGCCCCACTAAGTGAAGGGGTCAAACAACTGAGATGTTGCCCGGGAGAGAGCGGTTGCATCTGATTACAGTTGACCCGATGCGTCCGATTAGTTCCGTTCTTGGCGCAGTGCGAATGTAAACAGCGAATTGCCGGCGGAGACTGCAACATACTGCCGTCCGTTAACGGAATAAGTCATGGGGCCGGAGTCAATGGGGCCGCCGAGATTGGCGCGCCAGAGTTCGGTGCCGGTGCGCGCATCGAGCGCCCAGAACCAGCCTTCGCGTCCGCCGGTGAAAAGCAGATCGGACGCGGTAGTGAGGACGCCGCTGCCGGTGACGTCCGCCATTTTGAATTCCCACTTGCGCATGCCGGTTTGGGGATCGAAGGCGCGAACAACGCCGTAGCCTTCCTCCTCCGTCCGATTGATCACCTGCGTGCCGCGCAGAGACGGAACGGGAGAGCGCGGCGATCCGCCGGTGTAGCGCCGTCCTTCGACGTAATCGCCGTCGAGTTTGTTGAAGACCGAGGCGTAGTTTTCCCAGGCGTTGATGTAGAAAAGGCCGGTGTGCGGGCTGTAGGAAGGCGAGAACCAGTTGGTGGCACCCTGCACGCCGGGATAAACCAGCGTGCCTTCACGCGAAGGATTCGCCGAAGCGACACGCACGGGGCGTCCGCTATCATCGAGACCTGTCGTCCACGTCACCTTCGCGAACGGCTTGCCCTGCAAAAATTCGCCGGTGGTGCGGTCGAGCACGTAATAGAAGCCGTTGCGATTGGCCCACAGCATGACGCGGCGGAGGCGGCCGTGCCCGTCTTTGTCTGGCCAAAGCATGTCGGCGAGGACGGGGACCTGGACGGAGTCGTAATCGAAATCGTCGTGGGGGGAAAACTGGAAATACCATTTCAGTTTGCCGGTGTCGGCGTCCAGCGCAACGACGGAATCGCTGTAGAGATTGGCGCCTCCGCGCGTGTCACTGTTCCAGTCGGGGCCGGGATTGCCGATGCCCCAGTAAGTGAGATTGAGCTGCGGATCGTAAGAGCCGGTGACCCAGACGGAAGCGCCGCCGTGCATCCAGGAATCGCCGGACCATGTTTCGTGGCCTGGCTCGCCTGGGCCGGGAATCGTGTTAAAGCGCCAGGCTTCTTTGCCGGTCTTCGCGTCGTAGGCGGCGAGGAAACCGCGGATGCCGTATTCGCCCCCGGCGGTGCCGACGATGACTTTATCCTTGACGACGAGCGGCGCGTGCATGATTGAGTAGCCCGCTTCGGCTTTGGCCACGGTGACGTTCCAGATGGCCTTGCCGGTCTTGGCGTCGAGCGCGAGGAGGTGGCCGTCGATAGTGCCCATGAAGAGCGTATCGCCAAGAATGGCAAGGCCGCGGTTGACGCGTCCGCAGCACACGCGCGCTCCAGGCGAAGGCGCGTAGGGCGAGACCCAAAAGATGCGGCCGGTTTCGGCGTCCATCGCGACAACGTCGTTCGGGGCCTGGACGGTGTAGAGAACGCCATTCACGACGAGCGGCGTAGCTTCGAATTTTTCCAGCGACTGCGCCTGGAAAAGCCACTGCAGCTCGAGGGTTTTCACGTTGGCAGGCGTGATCTGCACGAGCAGACTGTGGCGCTGGCTGAGCGGCGTTCCGGAATACGTCAGCCAGTTCTGCGGTTCTTTATTGGCGTTGACGATGCGGTCTAAGGTGACCTGGCCGTGCAGCAGCGGGGCCGCGAGAGTGAGCAGGAGCAAAGACGACTTCATCGGACTTCGACTCCGCGGAGGGAGAACAGATAGCTGACGAGGTCGGAGAGTTCCTGATGAGTCAGCTTATCTTTGTAGGAAGGCATCGGGGACTTGTCGGTGGTGAAAGACAAATCGCGCAGGTTCGCGCGCTTCACGGAGACCAGGCTGTCGTGCGAGTCGAGAATTTGAATGCTGTATTTATCTTCGTTGAGAAGCGCTCCGGTAATGGAGGCGCCGTCCTTCGTGACGCCTCGGAACTGGCGGTTCTGCGGAAGAATTTCGGCGTCGGGTTCGGTTAGAGAGCGCTCGAGTTCGCCGGGCAGGCGGTAGATGCCGATTTCGCTGAGGTCTGGTCCGGAGCGCGAACCAGCGCCGCGAATGCGATGGCAGGAGGCGCAGTTGCCTTTGCCGTCGTATACGGCTTTACCGCGCGCAGGGTCGCCGCCCGATGTGGTGGTCGCGCTGGCAGCCGCCATGGTGTGCAGGTACGCGACGACGGTGAGCGCCACCGAGTCGTTGAAATTGGTGGGAGGCATGGCAGTGCCGGGGATGCCGTTGCGCATGATCGCGACGATGTCGTCATCCGTCTTGGCGCGGCGGAATTTGCCGTGGGCAAGATCGATGCCGGGAACCTGATTGCCCTCGGCGCCGTGGCACACAGCGCAGTTGGCGCGGAAAAGACGTCCGCCGTCTTCGATATCGATCTGGGTGAAGCTGTGCTGCGCGAAGAGGCCCCCCGCGGCCATCAGCAGCAGACAGAGCAGGCGTTTCATTCACGCACAGTATATATGGGATCGAGCGCACAGGCCGAAGGGCCGATCCGATGCCGACGATCGGGAATCTGCGCAAAGGAACCCGGCATTCCGGCGGAATGCATGATCCGCCACGTGTTGGTGAAGTACGCGGCTGCGGGATCGGAGGCGCTGCTCGCGTGGCTGGGGGCTAGCGCGGCCTGAAGCCGAGGGTGTCGAAAACCTGGCGGAGATACATATGCATGATGCCGTCTTCCATGCGCAGCATTACACTTTGCTCGCCGAGTGAAATCTGTTTGCGCAGCTCCTCGGGTATCCAGAGGCGGCCGTCGGAGTCGAGGCTGGAGTGGAACGGGACGCCGGGGTCTTCGCCATGCACCGGTTTCATCGTGAGATGGTCTGCGTCGATTGCGGCGAAGCGAAACAGAGTCCAGGCCTGGCCGTCGCAATAATGCTTCAGCGGCGGCGGCAGCTGAATGACGCCGTCGCGGACGCGTGCGAGAAAGGTGCCGGCGGGTGGCGTCACCGCGGAATGATCCGGGCTTTCAGAGAATCTTTCGCCAGCAGAACTTTGACGTCACTGCCGACCCGGGCGTCCGACGCCTCACGCACGATACGGTCCTGATCGTTCAGCACGATGGCGTAGCCGCGCGAAAGAATGAGGCGCGGATCGAGCTGCGTCAGCTTGGTGGAGAGCGTTTCGAGCCGGCGGCGGCGCTCGGTCAGCCGGCGGCGCATGATCTCGACGGCACGGGTGGAGGCGATCTGCAGGCGTTCGCGATCGCGGCGCAGGCGGGGACGAAGGTCGAAGTAGCGAAGGCGTTCTTCAATCGCGCGGCGAGTGCGTTCGCGGGCGCCGAGGTGGGCGCGGATGGCGGCGCGGACGCGTTCAGCGGAATCGTCGACACGCTGCGTGCGGCGGGCGAGGCTGCGATGCAGAAGGGCCTGGGCGCGGTCGATTGCCTGTTCGTGCAGACGGCGGGCGAGAACGGCGAGACGGAAGTGAATCGCACGTGCGCTTTGGGATTGAAACGCGCCGATGCGATCCAGAAGAGATTCGCGGGTGCCGACGATCATTTCCGCGGCGGCGGAGGGCGTGGGCGCGCGGAGGTCGGCTACGAAATCGGCGATGGTGACGTCGGTTTCGTGTCCGACGGCGGAGACGACGGGAATCGGTGAATGCGGCAATGGCGCGCGCGACGGCTTCTTCGTTGAACGTCCAGAGATCTTCGAGCGAACCGCCGCCGCGCGCGATGACAGTGATTTGCGCCCAGCCAGTGCGGCCGAAGTATTCGAGGCCGCGGCAAACGTCTTCGACGGAGCCGGTGCCCTGCACACGCGCGGGGAAGAGGCGGATGTGAAGTCCAGGGAAGCGGCGCGAAAGGATTTCGATGAAATCGCGAATGACGGCGCCTTTGGGCGAGGTCACGATGCCGATGCGGAAGGGAAAGCGCGGCAGCGGCCGTTTTCGCGCGGCTTCGAAAAGGCCTTCTTCGAGGAGTTTCTGTTTGAGCTGTTCAAAGGCGAGTTGAAGCGCGCCTTGGCCCTGCGGCTCGATGGCTTCGACGACGAACTGGTATTCGCTGCGCTGTTCGTAGATATCGACGCGGCCGCGCACGAGGACCTGCACGCCGTCCTTCGGCTTGAATTTCAGGCGCCAGTACGAGAGCTTCCAGCAGACGCATTTGATCTGCGCGTCGGCGTCCTTAAGCGTGAAGTAGCAGTGGCCGCTGGGCACGAGCTTCGTGCCGGAGATTTCGCCGGAGACCCAGATGTTGGAGAAGCCGCGGTCGAGCGCGGCGCGGATGCCGTCGCTCAGTTCGCGCAGGGAGAAGATGCGGCGTTCGGGGACGAAGCTGAGGGCGTACTGTTCCATCAGGGCTGACTGTAACCGAATCGATTCAGGATTTCGCGCGCGGCGGGACTGGCCAGGAACGTCACGAAGGCGCGCGCGTTTTTCTGTTCTTTGGACGCGGCGACGATACCGAGCGCCTGATCGATCGGCTTGTGCAGTTTTTCGTCGACGATGAACCGGCTGTCGGGCTGTCCGATGATAAGGGCGAGCGCGGTGAACGAAGCTTCGGTGTTGCCTGTGTCGGCGAATTGTTTGGCGACCGAGATGTTCGGCGCATAGACGATCTTTTTTTCGATCTTGTCCCAGAGACCGGCTCGTTTCAGAGCTTCGACAGCCGCTTCACCGTAGGGCGCGAGTTCCGGCTTCGCCACGCCGATGGCGCGGACGTTCGATTTCGTGAGGTCGTTGAGCGAGTGGATGTCCTGACGGCGCGGCGCCCAGACGACAAGTTGTCCGCGCGCGTAGATGACGCGGCTGTCGGGGAGGATGAAACGGCCTTTAATGAGCTGATCGACGTGCTCAACGTCGGCCGCAAGAAAGACATCGAAGGGTGCGCCGTTTTCAATCTGCTGGGTGAGCGCCGCTGTTGCGCCCATGCTGGGCACGATGTGGATATGCGTTGACTTCTCGAATGCACCGCTCAGCCCGGGGAGGACGTTAGATAGATTCGCGGCCGCGGCGACGTGAAGATCGGCCGCGCCGAGGATGTGCGTTGCGATCAGGAACAGAAGCGGCAGCACGCTTCGCATCAAATTCAGTCTATTGCAGTGTTTCTCGTGCAGCGACCGCACCGGGCAGAAACCCGGCGGCAGGCTCTCCTAACGGTGTTTGTGGGCGCGATGCAATGCGGGTTTGGGCGCGGGTTCGTCAGTGGTCGCCGCCGCGAGTTCCGTGCCCATTTTGCTCAGGATGCGGTCCTTGATCCAGTGCGGATCCCACCATTCGACCGCGTTCACCTGAACGCCATCCACCTGCATGGTGAAGTGCAGATGGTCGCCGCCCGCGAGGCCCGTCGAACCGGTCTTGCCGATGATCTGGCCCTTCTTCACCATGTCGCCCTTCTTCACGAGAAATTCGCTCAAGATGGCCGTAGATGGTCTGCAGGCCGAAGCCGTGATCGATCACAATGCAGTTGCCGTAGATGCCGAGATCCTGCGCCCAGATGACACGGCCGTCGTTCGAAGCCGGGATCGGCGAATGCGCGAGCTTCGCCAGATCGAAGCCGAGATGCGTCTGCTGGTCGACCTTCTTGCCCTGCCAGGTGTAAGTCCGGTCGTCGGCGAAACGCGATTCGACAGTGGAATCGACCATGGGCAGAAACGCGCCGGTCCAGAGAAATTTCGGTTCGGTCTGGAGGCGCAGGTCGGAAAGCGTCTTGTTGTTCTCCTTGCGCATCACGCTGTTGATGTAGACGAAGCGCTGCTCCAGGTCGCCGGGGATTTTGTGCTCGTGATCGATCTGATTCACGATGCGATCGATGTTCATGGATTCGAGCTTGATCGTGCTGGTGCGGAATTTTTTCGGGAAGACTTTGTACCAGAACGTCGGTCTTCGCCTCGCACCGGAAGGGTTGCTCGCATAAACGTAGATCGGCGTGTCTGTCGGCAGCTGGTATGAGAGCGCGAAGAGGCTGAAGTACTGGCCGGGATGGTTGGGCAGAGGAAAGCTGCGGAACGTGTAGTCGCCGACCTTGACGCCGGCTTCGGTCCATGCGCCGGAGGGCGTGAAGACGGCCATTTCCGAGCCGCCCTGATTGATGTAGTGCTGGACGCCATCGGCGACGACCCGCGGCGGGGCGGTCATGACGTCGACGTCGAGGGATTTCGAGTCGGTCTCGCCGCGCAGATCGTTCGAGACGGCAGTGACGATCAACTGCGCCTTGCCGTCGTGAAGCGACGAAGCGGTCTTCGTGCCGACGTTCAGGGTGACGTTGCGCGGCGCGACATGACGCTGCGGGAAGACGCGATGGCCCGGGCTCTCCGCGTTGATCATCGTTGTACGATTTGCCGTCCTGCACGATGGCGGCTGTGACGAGACGGTACGCCATGCGGATTGGCGAGATGAACATGTACGGGCGTTTCGTAGCCGACCATTTTCACGGGGTTGACCGTGAATCTGCGTGCCGGTGCGAGGTGATCAATAAATGCGCGGGCGCCGCCGATCACGATCAGCCCCACGACGACGATCAAGATACGATTTTCACTTTTTAGTCCAGGTATCGATCCAGCGAGGAACGTCTTGTACCAGAGCGCGCTGTTCTGCGGCTTCAGAACCCAGTGGCCTTCGTCGGGGAACACAGCAGCTCCGACGGAACCTTGCGCATCTGCAAGTGCGGTGAAGAGCGCCAGGCCCTGCTCGTACGGGCACGCGGTAATCGAGCTCGCCGTGAATGACGAGCGTGGGCGTCTGGAATTCCTTCACGAAATGGCTGGGCGACCATTTGTCGTAGATCTCGGGGTTATCCCAGGGCATGCCGCCGAATTCCCAGATGGGGAACCAGAGTTCTTCGGTGGATTCAGCTTCGGAGCGCAGATCGTAAACGCCGTCGTGGGAGATGAGGCACTTGAAGCGGTTGGTGTGGCCGAGGATCCAGTCGATCATGTAGCCGCCGTAGGAGCCACCCGCCGCGGCGATGCGCGATCGAGTCGACGTAGGGAAGTTTTTCGACGTAGTCGGTAACGGCCATGAGGTCGTCGTAAGGCTTGCCGCCCCAGTCTAGATTGATTTCATCGGTGAATTTCTGCCCGTAGCCGACGGAGCCGTGCGGATTGGGCTTCGACGACGACGTATCCGGCGCCTGCGAAGACCTGCGCATTCCAGCGGTAGGTCCAGCTTTCACCCCATTCGCTCTCGGGGCCCCCGTGAATGAGGAGGATCACCGGATATTTGCGGGCGGGATCGAAGCCCGGCGGCTTGATGATGAAGCTCTGCACCTGGGCATTTTCGGCCCCGGTGACCCAGAAATCTTCCAGATTGGTGAGCTGGTACTGGTTCAGCAGATCGTCGTTGAGATGCGTGAGCGCGACGGCGTCGCCGCCGCTGGAAACTCCTTTGCAGATCTCCACCGGACTGCTGCCGCTCTGACGGGTGAAAACGATCGTCTTGCCATCGGGGGTGAACTGCATGTCGTCGAGCGTGTTGGCGCCGCGCACGGCGATGCCGTCCCCTTCGCCGTCGACTCCGACAAAGCGGATGGGCTGTTGTCCGCGATCGATGGCCGTGTAGAAGAGACGCCGCGAATCGGGCGACCAGACGAAGCTCTCGACGGAACGGTCGATCGTGTCAGTGAGATTTGTCAGCCGTCCCGTGGTGCGTTCGAGAACGAACAGGCGCCAGCGATCCGATTCGTATCCGGCGCGCGCCTGCGACCGGTACGCGACGTATTTGCCGTCAGGCGAATAGAGCGGCGAATTGTCCGCGCCCGCGTTGGCGGTGATTTTGTGCGCCGTGCCGCCCTGGATGGAGACGACGAACAGATCGTTGTTCGTGCCGGCCGCGGGATTTTCGTCGGTGTTCATGGCGAAGCAGACTTCGCCGCCGTCGGGTGAGATGGCGTAATCGTCGGGACCGCCGAGAGAGAAGGGAGGGACGTCGCGATTGCCGGGTGAGAGATCGGCCATTTTGCCATCGGCAAGTGAGAACGAGAGCAGATGGCTGCGGCGATTGCCTTCCCAAACGTTCCAGTGGCGATACAGAAGCGAGGTGATGATGCGCGCTTTGACCTTGCTGTCTTTTTCGGCATCGAGATGCTTCTTGTTGCAGGCGTCGTCGAAGTTTGAAGAAGAGCCGCCGCATTCCGGATAGACGTTGCTGGTCAGGATCAGATACTTGCCGTCGCCGGAAACTGTTTCGCCGTCGGCTTCGGTCGAGATGTGTGTTATCTGCGTGGCCCCGGAGCCATCGGGGTTCATGCTCCAGATCTGCGAGGAGTCGCCGGAAGTGGAGACATAATAGATGCGCTTGCCGTCGGGCGACCAGCGCGGCCGGCTGGCCAGATCGGCGAGCCTGCGGGGCGCGCCGCCTTCGAGCGGGACGGTCCAGACACTGTGGGCGCTCCTGTTGCCGTCGAAGTCCGGAGTGCTGACGGCGAAGGCGACGGTTTTGCCGTCGGGCGAGAGCTGAGGGTCGCCGATACGCTGGATCTTCAGGAGCGCCGAGGCGTCGAAAGGTTGCTTCTGAGCGAGCGCCAGAGAGGGAACGAGAGCGAGGGCAATCCACGCCACACTGCGCATACTGACAAGAATTATCGCGCACTGGAAGAGCTGCTGAACCTGATACACTAACGCTTCTGAAACATGGCTATCAGCGCAGAACTGCTCGAAATTCTGATCTGTCCGGCGTGCCGCGCGAAACTGGAGCTCAAGGCCGACGGGAGCGGACTGCGCTGCGTATCGTGTCACCGGCTGTATCCGATCCGCGATGAGATTCCGGTGCTGCTCGTCGATGAGGCAAGCGTCGATGATTAAAGCAAAGCCGAATGACGTCTCCTAGCGCCGCCTCGCGTGCCCACGCAAACCGACACTCTCGACCGGCTCGGCTCTGGCAGCCGCGTGGCGATTATCCGTCTGCGGTCGCTGGGCGACTGCGTGCTCGCGACGCCGGCGCTCCGGCTGCTTAAAGAAGCCCGGCCCGATCTGCGGATCGGCGTCGTGGCGGAAGAGCGATTCGCGGCGGTGTTTGAGAACTCGGGCGACATTGCGGAGATTCTGCCGCCGCGCGCGGGAGCATTGAGAAGCTTCGCGCCGGCGCTGTGTCTCAACCTGCATGGAGGGTCGCGCAGTGCGCGGCTGACGGCGATGGCGGGAGCAGGGATTCGCGCGGGATTCGGGATTTTCCGGCCGGGTTGGGTTTATAACCTCAGGATTCCAACCGCGCAGGAAACGATGGGCATTACCCGGCGCGTACATACGGCGGAACACATGGCGTCGGCGATGTTTTACCTTGGCGTGCCGATGGCGGAAGTCCCGCGCGCGCGGCTCGAACCGGGCTCGGGGACGTCTGTACATGCGCCCGACAGGCCCTACGCGGTGATTCATCCGCTGGCGGCGACGCCGGAAAAGACATGGTCCGCGGAAAGCTTCCTGGAACTTGCGCGGCATGTCGAACAATCCATGGGGTTGGAGACCGTTTTCATCGGCGGGCCGGGAGAGGATTTGTCGGCGTTTGAGCCGCGACGCACGGTGTCGGGCGCGCCCCTGCGCGAGATTCTGAAACTGATGCGCGGGGCGGCGTTTTTTGCGGGCAACGATTCGGGTCCGGCGCATGTGGCGGCGGCGTTCGGGGTGCCGCAGACCGTGTTCTTCGGACCGTCGGATTCGGAAGTGTGGGCGCCGTGGCGCACGCCCGCGGAGATTCTGAAGGCAGAGGGCGGCATCCGGAATATTTCCGTCGCGCGCGCGATTGAAGCGGCGGATCGGCTCAGGGTCATGGCATGAAGGAATCGATTCGGCTGCTGGGATATGCGCGGCGATATTGGTTTCTGCTGATCGTTTCGGTGGTCCTGATGGCGATTTTCGGGGCCATGACCGCGGCGCGCGTGCTGCTGATCAAAGAAGTGCTGGGGCCAGTGCTGCGGCCATCGGCCAATGCGCACATCCCGCTGTTTGAAATTCCGGCGGTGCACAGGCAGATTTTCCTGGAACAGTTTTTCCCGCCGCAGATCCATAACATCTTCACGATGGTCGCGATCGCGATTCTGGTTGTGTTTCTGACGCGCGGGTTTTGCGATTACCTGGGCGACTATCTGACGAACATCGTCGGCTTCTCGGTGGTGACCGATCTGCGCAACCAGGTGTTCGACAAAGTGATGCGCCACGGTGCGGCGTTCTTTGAATCGACGTCGGCGGGACGGCTGATGTCGTCGGTGATGAACGATATCGACAAAATTCAGGTGGCGAGCTCCGATATGCTCGCCGATCTGCTGCGGCAGATTTTCTCGGCGGCGGGTCTGCTGCTGGTGATTTTCGGGACTGACTGGCGGCTCGCGTTGTTCAGCCTGACGCTGTTCCCGTTTGTGCTGTGGCCGACGGCGCGGCTGGGCAAGCGCATCCGGCGCACCAGCCGAAGAACGCAGGATGCGGCGGGCGAACTGAATCAGGTGCTGCAGGAAGCGATCACCGGTCATCAGGTGGTAAAGGCGTTCGGCGCGGAGCGATATGAGAGCAGGCGCTTCCGCGCGGCGGGTGAGCGGCTGCTGCGCTCGAACCTGCGCTACGTGCTGATCCAGGGCATTCCTTCGCCGTTCATCGAATTCATGGGCGCGGCGACATTCATCGGGCTGCTTTGGTTCGGCCGGCAGGAGATCAAGAGCCATGTGCTCGAGGCGGAGGCGTTCATCAGCTTTCTCGCCGCGCTGCTGTTTCTGTATGAGCCGGTGAAGCGGATTACAAACCTGCATAACATCTTTCAGCAGGCGCTGGGCGCGTCGGAGAAAGTGTTCGCGTATCTGGATCAGCCGGAGGAGATCACCGACAAACCCGGAGCGAAGAAGCTGGACAGGCTGCGCGAAGGCATCGTGTTCGAGAACGTCAGCTTTCAATACCCATCGACGAGCGGGATGCAGCTGGATCGTGTGTCGCTTGAGATTCGCGCAGGCGAAGTGGTGGCGCTGGTGGGATCGAGCGGCGCGGGGAAGTCGACGCTGGCCAGTATGGTGCCGCGCTTCCGCGACGTCGTGTCGGGCGCGCTCAGGATCGACGGTGTTGACGTACGCGATCTCAGGCTCGCATCGCTGCGCGACAAGATCAGCGTGGTGGCGCAGGAGACGTTCCTGTTCAACGACACGGTGGCGAATAACATCGCCTACGGTCTCGACCGCTACGACCGTGCACGCATGATGGAGGCGTCGAAGGCGGCGCTGGCCCACGAATTCATCGAGAAGCTGCCGCAGGCGTATGAGACGGTGATCGGCGATCGCGGCGTAAAGCTGTCAGGCGGGCAGCGGCAGCGGCTGGCCATCGCGCGGGCCATCCTGAAGAACGCGCCGATTCTGATTCTGGACGAGGCGACGTCGCATCTGGATACGGAGTCGGAGATGCTGGTGCAGAAGGCGCTGGCGAACCTGATGATGGGGCGGACGGTGATTGTGATTGCGCACCGGATTTCGACCATTCGGCGCGCGGACAAGATCGTGGTGCTGGACCGCGGACGGATTGTCGAGATCGGCAGCCATGAGGAGCTGATTCATCACGCCGGAATCTACCACCGGCTGCATGAGCTGCAATACCTGGAGGTCGATGCCAGCGTGGATATCTGAAGAAGGCTATCAGCTGTCAGATCTCAGCTCAAAAACAAAAGGAGCATTTCCTTTGAAGCTGATGGCTGACAGCCTCGTCGGGTGAGCGTCAGCGAGCTTGATCGATCTTCGCCGCCAGCACGAAATCGCTTTCGGTGAGGCCGTCGATTTTGTGCGTCCAGACGGTGACTTCGGCTTTGCCCCAGGCAAGAAAGATGTCGGGATGATGCGCCTGTTCTTCCGCAATCGCGCCGGCCCGGTTCACGAAATCGAGCGCCTGTTTGAAATCGGGGAAACGGAAAACCTTGTGCAAGTGATGCTCGTTGACGACTTCCCAGTCGGGGACTTCCGCCTGGAGGGGCTTCAGGGCGTCGCCTTTCAGCGGAGGAACGCCGCCGCGGCAGGGTATACAGGTTTTGTCGGCGAGTGCCATCACCTCACATCATAGGCTGGAATGGTGAAGATTGCCGCGGCCAGACAGGCTGCTTTTGGTGCATTGCTCACGGTGGAGCGCGGCGCGTGGTCGGCGGAAGCGCTGGCGGCGAAGTCGGCGCATCTCGACCGCCGCGATGCCGGGCTGGCTTCCGACATCGTGTTCGGAACCCTGCGACGGCGCGGAGAACTGGATGCGGCGATCACGCATTATGCGAAACGCGATGCGGGGAAGCTTGATGCGGAAGTCCGGATTGCCCTCGAGATGGCGCTGTATCAGATCGGGTTTCTGGATCGCGTGCCCGGCCATGCGGCGGTGAACGATTCGGTCGAGCTGGTACGGCGCGCGGGCAAGTCCTCGGCGGCGGCCTTTGCGAATGCCGTGCTCCGGCGCGCGATCCGCGAGCCCGTGCAAATGCCGGAAACGCTGTCCACTCCGGCGTGGCTTCTCGAAAGATGGACCACACAGTTCGGCGTCGAGAGAGCGCGCGCCATCGCGCATGCCAGTCTGTGTCCGCCGGAACGATTCATTCGAGTGGGGAACGCGTCGCCGCCGGAAGGCGCGGAGTCGACCGAGGTACCTGGATGCTTTCGGCTGCCGACCGGTGATGCGGGCGGATTCCGGTTTCAGGACATCGGATCGCAGGCGGTCGTTCCTCTGCTCGATCTGCAGCCGGGCCAGAGGTTCCTCGATCTGTGCGCGGCGCCGGGCAACAAGACAGCCCAGGCGCTTGAAACGCCGGTGCGCGCGATTGCGAGCGATCTGCACCTGAGCCGCGCGCGACTGCTCAAACCGCTGGGTATTCCGGTGGTGACGCTGGACGCAACCCGGCCGCTGCCGTTCGGGCGCATGTTCGACCGAATACTGGTCGACGCGCCGTGCTCCGGTACCGGTACGCTGGGGCACAATCCGGAAATCAAATGGCGGCTCCGGCCCGAAGATATCGCCGATCTGCAGAGCCGGCAGATCGCGATTCTCGGCAACGCGCTCGAATGCCTCGCGCCGGATGGGCGGCTGGTTTATTCGACCTGTTCGCTGGAACGGGAAGAGAACCAGGATGTGGTCGCGAGATCGGGCGCGGAGGTCCTCGAAACGATGCAGCGGCTGCCCGGCCGCGACCCGGGAGACGGGTTTTTCGCCTCAGTTTTGCGTGCTAAGATGGACCACTGAGCCCAAAATCCATGGTCCAGATACTTCCGTCGATTCTTTCGGCCGACTTCGCGAACCTTGCGCATGATGTCGCCAGGGTTGAACCGGTCTGCCAGATGCTCCATGTGGACGTGATGGATGGCCACTTTGTGCCGAACATCACGATCGGTGTGCCGGTCGTTGAATGCCTGCGAAAGACGACTAAGCTCAAGCTGGACGTGCACCTGATGATCACCGATCCGGACACCTTCGCGCCGCTGTTTGTCGAAGCTGGCGCGGACCTGGTTTCGGTGCATTACGAAGCGACCGTGCATCTCGACCGCACGCTGCACCACATCCAGAGCCACGGCGCGAAGGCCGGTGTCGTGCTGAATCCAGGCACGCCGGTTGAAGTGCTCGAAGACGTTCTCGATGTGGTTGATTACGTGCTGATCATGAGCGTTAATCCTGGATTCGGAGGGCAGCAGTTTATTCCGAACGCGCTGCGGAAGATCCAGCGGCTGGATGCGATGCGCAGGGAACGTAAGCTCGGGTTTGCCATAGAGATCGACGGCGGAGTGAGCGCGCACAACACGGCCGAAATTGTGCAGGCCGGATGTGGCTGGCTGGTGGCGGGTTCGGCGGTGTTCCATAGTGCCGATCCGGCTGCAGCCGTGAAGGAGATGCAACAGATCGGGACCGGCGCCACCCTGGTGAGGGTTTAAAGCGGCGGTGAAAAGCGGCGATACGTTGCCGCTTCCTCACGGGCGCGGTTCGGAAGAAGATTTATAAGGACTCAAATGCAGCGACGCTATCAGTTTTTTGTCGTACTCACGGGTGTTCTCGCCTTCTTTCTTCTGTCAGGCTTCGGCCTGTTTCATCACAAGAAGTACGAGACGCCGATCACCAAGGAAACACTGCAGCCGGACAAGATTCTGTTCGATAAAGCGATCCATAATATCGAACACGGCAACTACGAAGCCGCGCGGCTCACGCTGAACACGCTCATCAATACCTACGACACGAGCGAGTATCTGGCGAAGGCGAAGCTGGCGATTGCGGACAGCTGGTTCCGCGAAGGCGGCGCGCATGGTCTGGCGCAGGCGGAAGCCGAGTACAAGGACTTTATTCTCTTCTATCCGAACATGGAGGAAGCCGCGGAGTCACAGTACAAGGTCTGCAACATTCACTACAAGCAGATGGACAAGGCCGATCGGGACAACGCCCAGGCGCAGCGCGCCGAGGACGAGTGCAGGGCCGGTCTCACTGCGTATCCGAATTCGAAATTTGTGCCCCAGGAGCAGCAGGAGCTGCGCGATGTCCAGGAAGTCCTGGCCGACAAAGAGTTCAGGACCGGCGCGTTCTATTACGAGAAGGGCAGCTTCCCGGCGGCGGCCAGTCGTCTGGCGTTCGTCTCGCAGCAGTATCCGCTGTACAGCGGCTCCGATGAGGCGCTGTGGGAACTGGCGGATTCCTACAAGCACATGGGAGCGCGTTTCGATAATCAGCGCGCCGCGGCGCTGACGACGCTGGCGCAGCAGTATCCGCTCAGCTCGCATGTGCAGGCCGCCAAAGGGCAGCTGACGGCGATGAACCGGCCGGTTCCGGAGGCCGACCCGGCGGCTTATCAGCGCATGAAGTACGAACTGGCGGCGCGCCGGAAGCCGAGTATGGTGCACCGCGTCATCAGCCCGTTTGTAGGGCACCCGGACGTGTCATATGGCGGCCAGGACGGGCGCTCCCGTCATGCAATCGATCCGTCCCTCGACCCCGGTGAGCGTCCCGGCGGTGGCTGCGGGCGGGCAGAGCGGCGTCAGCGATGTTGCGGCGGGTGTGGTGGGCGACACCCAGTCATTCGATAAGCAACCGGATGTGCGTCTCGGCACGCAGGGTGCAGAGGCAAAGCCCGCTTCGACCGTGACAGCGTCGGCGGCCCCGGCAGCGCGTCCGGCAAGCCAGGGTGTGGGCGAGCAGAAGGCGAGCGTCGAATCGAACGGCCAGACCCCTAATGCGAATAATCCGCTCAATCCCGATGCGTATTTGCCGACCAACCATCCGCTGACTAAGGCTCAGCAGAAGATTATGAAGAAGCAGCAGGAGAAAGCCGCGAAGCTGGCGAAGAAATTGGGCACGCCCGCCAATACGGCGTCCCCTGCAATCGTTCCCGCCTCAACCGTTACGCCGGGTGTGCAGCCCGCTTCGTCTGTCAATACTGGAGCTCTACCGGTCGCGGGTCACCCGTGAGCCGGATTCTGCTCGCCGACGACAGTCCGCACGCACAGCGGATGGGTGAGCGGATACTGCGCGACGAAGGGCATGAAGTCATCACCGTCAGCGACGGTCTGGTGGCCATGTTGCGCCTCAACGATGCGCAGCCCGATCTGATCATCGCCGATATCTCAATGCCGGAGGTTTCCGGCTACCAGCTCTGCGAATACGTCAAAGGCAACGGCGGCGAGCCAGTGTTTCTGACAGCAGGCGCGGTCGAGCCGGTGGATGAAGCGGAAGTCGCACGGGTGCGCGCCGACGGCGTCCTGAAGAAGCCGTTTGAAGCCAGCGCGCTGCTTGCGGCGGTGGGAAGATTCGCGGCAAAGGCGAAGCGGGCTGCCGATGAGGCGCCGAAGACGGCGGCGGTTCCGCGCTCGGTCGTCGTGCTCGATCCCGAGCAGGTGCGGGCGGCGGTGACCGTGGCCCTGGATGCGGCGCTGCCCGCGCTCGTCGAGGAGATCAGCGCGAAAGTGATGGCAGCGCTGGCGGCGCCCGGACGAAAGTCCTGAAACCGCCGGAACGCGGCTGGCGCCCCGTGTACACCGGCCGAAGTCCCAACCGGTAAACTGAATACTGCTTATGCCGGATAATAGTTTTGACGTCGTCTCGCAGATCGAGATGCCGGAAGTGAATAACGCCATTCAGCAGGCGATGAAAGAGATCACGACACGTTACGACCTGAAGGATTCGAAGACGCACATCGAGCTGAACGAAAAAGATAAAAAAGTCACGCTCAGCAGCGCGGACGACTTCAAGCTGAAGGCCGCCACGGAGATTTTTCAGTCGAAGCTGGTGAAGCGCGGCGTGCCGATCAAGAATCTGACGTATGGTCCGGTGAATTCGGCGGCGGGCGCCACGGTGAAGCAGGAAGTGACGCTGACGTCCGGAATACCGATTGAGAATGCGCGCGACATCGTCAAAAAGATCAAGGACAGCAAGCTGAAAGTGCAGGCTGCGATTCAGGGCGATCTGGTGCGTATCAGCGGCAAGGACCGCGACACGCTGCAGCAGGCCATTCAGCTGCTGAAGAGCGCCGACTTCCCGATCGATCTGCAGTTCATCAATTACCGGACCAACTGATTTGGCGCGGCGGATCGAATCGCATTTGATCGACGGTCCCGCGGGAAAGCTGGAAGCACTGCTCGAAGAGCCGGAAGAAGGCGGGCTTTGTCCGGCGGCGGGGCCGCGCGAGGCGTGCCTGGTGTGTCATCCGCATCCGCTGTACGGGGGCACGATGCACAACAAAGTGGTCTACCGGATCGCGCGCGGCATGCGGCGTGCCGGCGCAGTGGTGCTGCGCTTCAATTTCCGGGGAGTGAATCAGAGCGAGGGCGAGCACGACCACGGTAATGGCGAGGTGGAAGATGCGCGCGCCGCGCTCAGGTTTCTGCGCGCGAAGTATCCCGGACTGCCTTATTCGATGGCGGGATTTTCGTTTGGGTCGCGCGTGATTACGAAGCTGGGATGCGAGCTGGGTGACGCCTTGCGAATGATCGCGGTGGGATTCCCGACCCGGCGGGGCACCTTTGAATATCTGGCACACTGTGCGGTGCCGAAGTTTTTCGTGCAGAGCACGAACGACGAGCACGGGCCGCGGAACGAGATCGAGGCGGTGTTCGAGTGGGTGGCAGACCCGAAACGGCTGGAGTTCATCGAGGCCGGTGACCACTTCTTTGCGGGGGCTCTGGAAGCGCTCGAAGAAACAATCAGATCATTGGCCACCAACAACCTTCGGTGACAGCCTCTGGCCGGCTTTGTCTGAGTAAAGGCACCGGCGGCTTCGTCTGGACGCCCACAACGCCGGCCCGAGTGGCCGGCTGTGCGCTTGACCGCCGGCGTTACTCCACGCGGAATTCCGCTTTCACCGTCGCATTCTGCTTTCCGACACCGTCGCGCGCGGTGAGCACCAGCGTGTACGTACCGGGGCGCATGGTCGGTTGCAGGTTCAGGTTGAACGCGCCGGGCACCCAGGGTTGCGGATAGTAGGCCTGGCTTCGTTCCACGGCGGCGTCTTCCTGTGAGTACATCTGTTTACCATCAGGCGACAGCACCGCGACGTCATAGGCAACATCGATCGAATTCTGCTCGCCGTATTTGTAACCGATGGCATCGAAACGCACCCAGAGGGTATCGCCGGGCCGATAGGCGACGACTTTGAGCGGCGAGTCTTCGTCCTGCGTGCGATAGAAGCCCAGATTCCGGATCGTCAGAGCGCCTGCCGGTTCCACACCACGGCCGCCGACGGCGAATGTCAGCTCGGATGCCGCACTTTGGCGGGACTGGCGGTCGGTGACGTCGTACCTGATCGTGTAGGTCCCCGGCTGGGCGATGGAAGGCAGCTGCAGCTGGAGACGAAGTTTGGGTTTCCAGTCCTTGTCTTCCTCACTGACAGATGTGCCGATCATCTGCTCGTCGGCGGCCACGATGGCGACGCCCTTCGGATCGAAGGCCTGCATGTGTCCGACAAGGTCCACCTTCCCGGTGGGATTGACATGGTAGTTCTCGACCTGAAAACTGAAGAAAGCGATATCGCCTGGCTGGAATTCGGTGCCGCTTTGGAGAGGGATCCCGTCCTCGGACTGAGAAATCACGGCGCGGACCGTCTGAAGCGGCTTGATATTCGGTGGGGGGGCGGATTTGGGGCTGCTCTGCGCAAGGAGCGCAGGGACGATCACCAGAAACGCTGATAGTGCCGCAGCCCGCATTGTAAATCCGGCGTCTACCGCTTTTTGGGGATAGAAAGAGTCGAAGGCGCGGAGAGATCCGTGTCAACGCTCTTCAGCTGCTCGTGCACGAAGTTGAGCGGCACATCGATCGCGATCTCCCGCTCGTCGAGGGGGTCGTTCAGACGCAGGCGGTAGTGTTTCGCCGGAGCATCGAAGACGACGACGCCCTGTTCGGTCTGTGTGGGGCGGACTTTGCGCACCACGCCAAGCCAATTCGTTACCCCGGTGCCGTCGGCCAGTTCCGTGTAGCTCTGTCCGGCGTCATCGACCAGAGTCATGGTCGGAATCGACTGGTCATCCGAACTGGAGTTAGTAATGCTCACTCGGATGAGGTAAAAGCGCTCCTGCGCGTTTCTGGGATTCTTGGGATCATCGCCAAGCTGCTGGGTCGTTTCGGTGTCTATAACGCTGTAGACCAGAGGCCCGATGACGGCTTTGTCGCCCGCAGCGTAAAGCGTATTAGAGGGCTTCTGCACACTCGAACACCCGGCTGCGGCTAGAAAAAGGACGGCAATAAAAGCTGAGCGCATTGCACGATTAGTTTCTCATAAGCGCCGCCACAGCAAGGGTTGCCTATGGTTATTTGCGGTGGGCGGCGATCAGCTCCCGGTACTTACGCTGCTGCTCCGGGTTGAGGATCTCCATGATGCGGCTGTTGCCGTCGGCGAGCACGTTGTCGTAATAGCGGAAAACGTCATCCAGGACGGAATTCAGCTGAACCGTCTGCTGATCGGTGAGATCGAGCTGCTCTTTCCATTCCCGGATCGAGACCGGAGTGCCGAGGCCTGCCGCCAGCGGGGATGTACCGTGCAGATTGGCGTGTCCGCTGAAACTCATCACGACCGCGCCCAGCACCACGCCGCAGAGAAAGACCAGCACGAAGGAGACGATGGCGATCTTCTCGGGGGGGCGGGGAAGGCGGGGCGGGCGCTCGGCGCTGGTGACGTTGGCTTCCATATGCGGCAGTGCTATGCGCTAAATTGTATCTCCGCGCCAGTCACATTAGCGACGACGATCTGCTTATTCGTGATACGCGGCCAGCGTCACCAGCAGGCGGTCGCGGTCGGCATCCGAATGGTCCGCCACGGGATCGTGCTGGGCCATCAGCGTAGCGGCATCGGCGCCGCTGAACGAAGATTCGCGCGAAACCAGGAAACTGCCCAGCCCCGCGAGCAGCAAAAGGGACGCGAATGCGATGCGGCGGAAAAACACAGCGCCGGGAGCGAACAGCCCCCACGCCTCTTTGCGCTGATTCTCCACGATCCGGTAACGAACGCGATTGTAGAAACCAAGAGAGGGCTGAGGCACAGCCTCCGGCGGGGCCGCTCCGTCCAATGAAATCGGGGGACGCATCCCGCGCAGCAGCAGCGACAGACCGTCCATTTCCGCGACTTCGGCGCTACACGGAGGGCAGGCGTCCAGATGCGCATAGAACGCCCGCGAGGCAGGCTTCAGGACTCCGCCGCCGCTGAGGTGGGTCTCCAGCTCGTCGATGACAATGTCATGCATGCTTCTTACTCGCTTACTTCTGACCTGAGGGCGTCCGTTCCAGCCGCTGGGATGCTTTCACCAGCTTCTGGCGCGCCCGAAACAACTTTACCTTAATTGTGTTTTCGTTCATCTTCAGCATGCCGGAAAGTTCTTCGACCGAATAGCCTTCTACTTCCTTCAGCATCAGAAGTTGACGTTCCTCATCCGATACCCGGTCCATCAGCTTCACCACGTAATCGCGCCGGGCGAGCGAGGAATCGGCGCGCGCGCCGCGATCGAGGGCGGGCTCGCTGTTTTCGACGCGCCGCACCTCGTCCTCGCTCATGTCGCTTTCGTAAACGAGCTTGCGGACCTTTTTCTTGCGCAGATAGTCGAAGCACTCGTTGACCGTAATCTTGTAGATCCAGGTGATCAGCGAGCTGCGGAAATCGAAATTGCGGATGGAGAAATAAACCTTGGCAAACACCTGCTGGGCGATATCCTCCACATCGTTACGCTGGCGAACGATGCCGTGGATGATCGAGAACACTTTGGACTGATAGCGTTCAACGATTTCGCCGAATGCCGCCTCGTCGCCGGATTGAGCGCGGCGCACCAGCGCGCCTTCTGGGGTATTTTCGTAGTCCACTCTGGTTCTGGCGGCGACTCTTCTGCCGAATGCCGGGAGGGGAATAGCGCCAGTGAGTGTTCCCATACAGCCGGTCAGACGCGCACTCAGACCCCTCGGTTTCAGCAACCTGACGATAGCAGATCGAGGGCCGCATGCCCGCTGAAAGACGTGCATCCCCGAACGGCCCCAGCGGTCTATTAGGTAGCGGCATGGGTCGCGTGCGCCTGGTAAGTTGCTATACTGGGGGCGACTGGACGGAAACACGACGCAAAAGGGCAGGGAGAGTTCTTGAAATGGTCAATTTGACGGACACAGCGGTTTCGAAGGTAAGGGAGATTCTCGATACGCAGGATCCGAAGCCGGCCGGGCTGCGGATTTCGGTGGTTGGCGGCGGCTGCTCCGGGTTCAGCTACTCGATGGCGTTCGAAAACGCACCCAACATGCTGGACAAGACATACAACTACGAGGGCCTGAAGGTTTTCATCGACCAGGCGAGCATGTTGTACCTCGACGGCGCTTCGGTGGACTACGTGGAAACCCTGGAGGGATCGGGCTTTAAATTCAATAATCCACAGGTGAAATCGACTTGTGGCTGCGGCAGCTCGTTCAGCGTATAGAGACATCTGTAGTTTGGTACATTCCGATGGCAAAAGCGGCCCTTACGGGCCGCTTTTTCTTTGTATTTTTCAATGGGTTAGCAGGGGTTAGTTACGTTGGGTACGTACCGGTACTCCAATTTGAGCGAGTGATGACTTTAGGTAGCAAAATCTATTGCTTCAGACACCGGACTCCTGTTAGTATTCCTTTGAGCCACCAGAGAGGGCGGGGGACACGGTATTGAGCCCGCTGGTATCCCAAATAAAGGGAAAGAGGTTTAAAAGGAAAAATGAAAACACTTAGGAGACTCCTGCTAACCACTTCACTAGCCGCCGCAGCATGCGGCGTAGCGAGCGCCAACTCAATCGATGCCTTGTCCACGCCCACCACCGTGTCTGGCACCACTGATTATACTTATTCCTTGTCCTTGCCCGAGTTTGATCCGGGCGTTGACGGGGTGCCGGCGACCGCGCAGTTGACAGGTGCCACGATTTACTTCTTCGCCGAGGAAACGGTGTCCACACTGACGCTAACCAATACGGCGAGCGGCGTGGAGACATTCACATTCGTGGCGACTTCCGACGTGACATCGAACTCATCAAACAGTGCGAACAGTGCCGACAAATACGGCACTGAAAGTCTTAGTCTGTTCAGTCAGTCGATGACGCTCGGAGGAACTTCCAATGCTGGAACATGCCCGGACCACAGCGCTTCCGCAACTTGCAATTCTGTGTCGTTCACTCCCCCCGCTTTGACTGCAACCAACCTTACCCTCGGCTTTCCGACAGGTACGGGCGGCGACGGATTGACTGGCGTCACCAAGACCATTAGCGGCGCCGATTTGGCGAACTACATCGGGTCGGGAGACTTCAATCTCGGCGGGTCGACGAAGGCTTTTTCGACCTTCGCGGGCGGCGGCGGCAACATTAACGTGGCGCAGAGTACCACGGCAGCGTTCTCTGCCGAAATCGATTACACCTACTCGATTCCGAGTGGCACACCAGAGCCAGCCACGATGGCTCTGATGGGCGGAGCCTTGATCGGACTTAGCTTGCTGGGCAGGCGATTCAAGAAGAGCTGATTTTCCCCACTCTTACCGTTAAATTCTCCAAAGAGGGCTGGCTTCGTGCCAGCCCTTGTCTTTTGGGCTGCTAGTTCGCTCTCCGTTTTCCCCGAATCAACCTTCGTAGCTTCTTTTCGTGTTACGAGCGTCTCGATATAATGCCTGAATAACGACATATGATCGCTTCGAATCCGGGGCAGAAACAAACCGCCATTCCCACAGCCGCCGGGTCCGGGCTCGCGGGACGCGCCCTCCTCGGATGGATGGACCGGGAGCAAGCCGTCAAATTTCTCACCCAGGATTGCCTCTTTTCGGAACCTCTCACGGCCGCCACCGCCAAGGAGATATGGGAATCGCACAAGGAAATTGTCGAAAGTTTGCCGCGCGAGGGGCCTGTGATCGACAAACTGACAATGAGCGCGGCGGACATGAAGGCGGCCCGCAAGTTTCGCACCAGATATCCCGGCGCAGTCGGCATTGTTGATTTCGTCAGGCTGAACCCCCTGGACTTGGTTGTCCACCAACTCTGGATTTCGACCGCCATTGCCGACGGCTACAAGGACAAGGTGACGCCCGACAAATGGCTGCACACCGCGCTGCTCGATCCTCCCTCGAATCCGCGTCTGAAATCGCGGACCGCGGGCGACAATATTACCTTCGACCTCCCGCACGAGGAGTTTTTTCTGACCGTTCCGTCGCAGACCAACGAAATACGGGTCTCGGAAGGGGATGGTTTCGTCACCGTAGCGCTTCATGCCAATCGTGCCATGCTTCTGCGCGGTTATCATCGGACGTTTGCCTGTGCGCAGTTTGTCCGTGAAGCGGCGAATGCGCCTCACGGCGTTCTCTTCGCGGTGTCGAATCAGCTTGAAACGATCGGAATCCTGGCGGACGAAGTTCTCGACATGATGGCGGGGCCGAGGCCGCCCCGCATGGGAGACTTCTTCGACGATCGATTCTCTTTGCCGGTGACATTGCGGAGACGTCGGTACCAGATGCGGATCCACTGCGAGGTGGCCGAGATCGACTCCGACGCAGAAGATCAAATTCCCGCCGGGCAGAATACCCTGGCCGTTACGCCCGCGTTCGATCGAGCCGCCTATAGGGATCGGGGTGGAGCGAACGCGCGGCAGAGCTTTCAGGCAGTATTCGATGAGGCCCTGCAGCATCAGCATGCGAGACGGACGGAGAGGGCGGTGGCTCTCTACGAGCGCGCCCTTTTCCTCAAGCCGGATTCCGTGGATGTCCATAACAATCTCGGCGTGGCTCTGATGGCGCTGGGCAGAATCGATGAGGCCGTGGCGCATTATGAAAGCGCTCTCGCTCTCGATCCCAGCCATGTCGCCGCCCATACTAATCTGGGAGTCGCGCTTGCGGCGCAGGGCAAGCTCGATCACGCCGAGGCCCACTACGAGCAGGCGCTCGCCATCGATCCCCGGCACGCACACGCGCATGTCGAACTGGGCAATATGTACAAGTATCGTGGCAGGTTCGACGACGCTCAAGCGGAATACGGGCGTGCGATCGCCGTGAGGCCGGACTATGCGGATGCTCATTTCCTCCTCTCGGAGATCAGGAACGTCCATCGTAGCGATGCCGAAATGTCGGCACTGGAAGCGCTGGCTGCCAGGGCCGACCTGCCTGCGGACAAGAAGTCGATGGTCCATTTCGCACTGGCTAAGGCCCTCGAAGACTGTAAGGATTACCCTCGGGCGTTTGAACATCTGCGCAAAGGCAACGACCTGAAACGCCAACTGATCGAATACGACGAGCCGCAGGTGGCCAACTTCCTTAAACGCGTTGCCTCGGTGTTCGACCGCGGCCTGCTGGATCGGTTTCAGGGCGAAGGCGATCCCTCGGCGGTGCCCATTTTTGTCGTCGGCATGCCGCGCTCCGGCAGTTCTCTGATCGAGCAGATTCTTGCCAGCCATCCGCAGATTCATGGTGCCGGAGAACTGTGGGATCTTGAAGCAGCGGCGCGCATCGTATTGACTGCGAGCGCCCTGCCGGATCCGTATCCGGAGTGTGTTCCGGCTCTGGGAGGCACCGCCCTGCGGCGAATGGCCCAGACCTATCTGGCTCGCCTGCCGGTCGTGGCAGAAGACAAAGTCCGCATTGTCAACAAGATGCCTGGCAACTATCTGCGAATCGGTCTGATACGCATGATCCTCCCGAACGCCCGGATCGTCCATACCATGCGTAACCCGGTGGATAACTGCATTTCCTGTTATTCCAAGCTGTTCAGCATGGGCCAGCAGTTCAGCTACGATCTGGCGGAACTGGGGCGATACTACCGCATGTACGCGGAGATGATGAGTCACTGGCGATCCATCCTGCCGCAAGGAGCAATGCTCGACGTCTCTTACGAGGAGGTCGTGGACGACCTCGAAGGCCAGGCCCGGCGCCTGATAGAGTATTGCGGCCTGTCCTGGGATGATCGCTGCCTCAGCTTCCATGAAACCAGCGCGCCGGTCAGAACGGCCAGTGCGGCGCAAGTGCGCCAACCGCTTTTCCGCACCTCGCTGCAAAGGTGGCGCCGGTACGAAGCAGATCTTAGCCCGTTGCTGCAGGGGCTCGGAGACCTGGTGCCCGCTGAGGTTCACCCCTGACCGGCTGAATGCTGTCCTGTCGCGGCCTGTCGGCGTATTAGGGGAAGACATCATGACCCTGAGGAGGATGATTCTTACCGCCGCCATTACGGCTCTGCTCTGTTCAGCCTGCTGTGCCGCGTTGGTCTGGCGCTGCGGTATACCCGATCCGGCGTATCAGGGAGTGGAGCAAATTAATAAGCTATCCTCGATTACTACCCGGCGAGCCACAGATGGCTGCTCACGTTTCGGGGCGATATTGCCAACGTCTCACCCTATCGAGAGACTGCTAAAATGGCCGCAAACTCCGTGACCGCCGGCGAACGCCAAGCCGCAATCCGATGACGCCGCGCATACGCACGTGGCTGGCGGCAGCTGTGCTCACGATCATCGCGCTGCTCGTCTGGCGGAACTCGATCGAGTCCGGTTTTGTTTTCGACAACAAAACTCTCCTGCTCGACGACGATCGGGTTCACCAGGTGACGCCGGAAAATCTGGCCAACATCTTTCATCACACCTACTGGTGGCCCGGCGAGGAGAGCGGGCTCTATCGTCCGATCACGACGCTCTCGTACCTTTTCAACTACGCGATCCTGGGCAATGCGGATCGTCCGGCGGGATATCACTGGATCAACGTGCTGCTCCACTTCGGCAACGTGCTGCTGCTCTTCGCTCTCGCGAGGCGCCTGATGGCTGAGGCCCCCATAAAGGGCTCCCGTCAGGCCGACTTCTGGCCGTCGTTCCTGATCGCCTCGGTGTGGGCCGTGCATCCGGTTCTGACGGAATCGGTGACCAACATCGTGGGGAGGGCGGATCTGCTCGCCGGAATGACGGTGCTCGGCGGGTTCCTGATGTATCTGAAGAGCGCGGAAGCTGAGGGCTGGCGCCGCGCGGCATGGCTTGCGGCACTGGCGGCGACTACCGGGGTGGGAGTTTTCTGCAAGGAAAGCGCTGTCACGGTGGCGGGAATCGTCGCCCTTTACGAAGTCACGTGGCGGGACCGTAAGCGTACGCGCGGTTTTATCTTCGGCTGCCTCGCGATGGCGCCGGCACTCCTGGCAATGTGGCGAGTGCGTTCGATTATCCTGTCAGCAGGCGCCCCCGCCCGATTTCCCTACGTCGACAATCCGATCGTTTACGCCGGTTTCTGGACCGGCCGCCTCACTGCCGTCAAAGTGATGGCGAAGTACCTTGCGCTGCTGGTGTGGCCGTTGAGGCTCTCCCCGGACTATTCTTATGCGCAGATTCCGCTTGCCGATGGCAGACCCTCCGACTGGATCGCGTGGATTGTCGTGGCCGCTGTTGCCGTTGCGGCAGCGCTTCTGTTTCGCCGGAGCAAAGCGGCTTTTTTCGCCGTGGGCTTTGCCTTCATCACCTTCCTGCCTACATCCAACCTGGTGATCCCGATGGGCGCGATCATGGCCGAGCGCTTTCTCTACCTGCCGGCCATCGGCTTTGCGATTTGTCTGATCCTTGCCCTTGATTTCCTCTGCGACCGCGTGCATGCGGGGCCGCTCGCGCCTGTCGTGCTGGGGCTGCTGATCACCGCTGCCTTCGGTGCCCGCACCTGGGCAAGAAACGCCGATTGGCGCGACAATTACACTCTCTTCTCGGCAGCGGTTCGAACCTCCCCTCTCAGCTTCAAGGTTTATACCGGCCTCGGCCAGGCGCTGCTTGCCGACCATGCCGATTTCGATACAGTTCTGACCGAAAACGAGCGGAGTATCGCCATTCTCGATAGACTGCCGGACCGGCTGAACAACGATAGCGTCTACCTTCGGACGGCTGCCCAGTACATCTGGTGGGGATCCGGTTTGCTCGAGAGGAATGCCGATGGAAGCTTACACACCCCGCCCAAAAGCGCTGCAAAATACGAACGGGCAAGGATCCTGCTGCTCCGCGCGGTATCGATCCTGAAGGCACAGCATGAGGACGAGCGCGAAAAGGGACTCATAAACGCCGATCGGGCATCGCGCAACGCCGAGGCGGACGCGGGTACCTGGCTGATGCTCTCGGAGGCCGAACAGAGGCTGGGCAGAATCGACGAGTCGCTTCGCTCGGCGCGGCAATGCAGGGACGCGCGGCCGATGTTCCCCGATGCGTACCAGAGGATTCACGACGTTTTTCGGCAGTCCGGGCACATGGATGAAGCACTGGCCGCCCTGATGCAGGGCATCGTGATCACCGCGTCGCCCAAACTGCAGCAGATGCTGGTGGCCGAATACTCGGATCGCCCGGCAGAAAGCAAATGTGCGATTTCGTTTGCGCAGGCCGTGCCGCAGATCGACCCATCGTGCGGGATTGTGCGTAAGCTGGCGTGTTCGGTGGCGCCGGAAGCGTTGCGGCTGGGTCTGCAGGGCGGCGGCCCGGACACCGCGAACCGCATCAGGAACGAGTTGACGGCGAAGTACGGCTGCCGGTGAGTATCACTTCGCGTCGCGCCAGTTGCAGGCAAACTGACACATCTTGGGGAAGCGGCTCGTACCGTATTAAATCCCGGCGGTCAGCCGTTTCCGTATCCGGAGTGCGTTCCCGCTCTGAGCGGCGTTATTCTGCGGCGAATTGGCCGTTATCTCGGCCGCCTGCCGGTCCTTGCGGAAGGCGGAGAGCGGATCGTTGACAAGCTACCGTCAACTACGTCGGTCTCGGCCTGATACTGCTCGAAACGTTGTGATCCGGTTTGATCGGCAGGCAGGATCGGCTTTTGAGACGCCGACTCCAGCAGGGACTGAAACATCTCGTCAATCTGCGCCGCGTTCCCGCCCGCCGGTATCGTCGCCGAAACATCGAAGCGATCCGAGCCAGTCCAGTCCGGGCCCGAGATCTGCGCAATCTTCATCTGGTAGGCCATGCCCAGGTAGTCCTTCAGCGTGAAAGCCACCGCGCGGACCTGTAAACCATCGATGCGCACACCGACCGCGACCTTTCCCTGCTGAATACTGTCGGAATTCGCGGACACCCGGATCGACGCCACTTCTAACGCGGGACCCGCGGGCGTCTGGGCAGCGGCCATCGCCGCCACCGTTACAGTCAGAACAATTCCCTTCACAGCGGTCATGCCTCGGGTACGAATGCCACGCTGCGCAGGTTCGGCGTAGTTTCAGTTCTCCGTCGGCGTTCTCCGCGCGTCGTCCACCACGATCACGTCGAGCGGCGCTTTGCGCGCATCCAGCTTCAGCCCCACCTGCTGCAGCGCATCTGACAGCCCCGTCGCCGTATAGCCTTCCGCCAGCTTGAGAGCCTGCGGCCGCAGCGTCAGGCCCCCGTTGATGGCTGAACGGATCAGCAACGGCAGATAGTCGTCGGGACTGATGTCGAACGTGAAATCGTACTGCTCCTTCAGCCCGGTCATATCGACGATTGTGCGATCGGCAAATCGCTCAAGATACCGCGCGAACATCTCCATCGTCATCCTATGCACTTCAAACTTATTAGGCACGAACGAAAACGTGCGCCCGCCGCCGAGATCGATGTTGACTCCCTGCACGGAACCGCCCGCCTTCACGTCAACAGGCTCCTGCGCCGTTGGCTGATTCGGATCCACCGGCGACTCCTTCAGCTTCAGCGGCCCCTTGCCCTGAATCAGGGCATAAATCGGAAAATCCCGCTTCTCGCGATGAAATTTCATCCCGAAGCGGTCCTCCAGCAGCGCCTGTAACATTTCCGGAATCTGCGCCGTCTTCCCGCCCGCCGGCATCGTTGCCGATATATCGAAACGGTCCGACGCAATCCAGTCGGGCCCGACGACCTGCGCAATTTTCACGCGATATGCGATCCCGATGTACTCGCGCAGCGTGAGCCGCACGACGTGCACCTGGGCGCCGTCCATATGCAGCCCGACGCTCACCTGTCCCTCCGGATTCGCCGGGGATGCGCGGATCGACGCTACGTCAAACGCGGGGCCTGTTCCCGGCTGTGCCAGCGCAGCCACTGCCACAGACAGGATGATGGCCTTCAGAGCACGCATAGTTTGAGTGTACGACCGTGCCCGGGGAAAGTTCAATTCAGGAAATACGTGCGATACAACGTGTCGCGCTGCTTCGGAACAAACCCCGCATCGCGGATCATGCGGCGCAGCTCTTCCTCGGTCGCCTGATGATGCGTGCCCGCCGCCGACACCACGTTCTCCTCGATCATGATGCTGCCTACGTCGTTCCCGCCGAAGCGCAGGCCGAGCTGGCATATCTTCAGCCCCGGCGTCACCCAGGAGCTCTGGATGTTCTCGATGTTGTCAAAGTAAATCCGTGAGATCGCCAGCGTCTTCAGATACTCGACCGACGTGGCTTCGTCTTTGATGAAGCGCCCGAGCGAGGTCAGTTCGCGCTGAAACGCCCAGGGAATGAATGCCGTGAATCCGCCGGTGTCTTCCTGAATCTGCCGCACGATGTCGAAATGATTCATACGCTGCTCGATGGTTTCGCCGCATCCGAACATCATGGTCGCGGTGGTGCGCATGCCGAGCGCGTGCGCCGTGCGATGCACGTCGATCCACTCCTGCGTTCCGCATTTCAGACGGCTGATGCGATGCCGCACCGCGTCGTCGAGAATCTCCGCGCCGCCGCCCGGAATCGAATCGAGACCGGCGTCGCGCAGACGCGCAATGGTGTCGCGCAGCGAGAGGCCGCTCACTTCGGCGATATTGGTGATCTCCGGCGCCGAAAAACAGTGGCACCAGATATCGAACTTCGCTTTGATGGCGCGCAGCAGGTCTTCGTACCACTCGATTTTCAGATCCGGATGCAGCCCACCCTGGGAGAGAATGCCGGTGCCGCCGAGGTCGATCGTCTCCTGAATCTTGTCGAAGATCACTTCATTCGGCAGGATGTAGCCTTCCTTGCTGCCCATGGGCCGGTAGAACGCGCAGAAGCTGCAGTACTCGGTGCAGAAGTTGGTGTAGTTGATATTGCGGTCGATGATGTAGGACACCACGCCGTCGGGATGGTGTTTGCGGCGAACCGCGTCCGCCTCCATGCCGATGGCTTCAGCACGCGAGATCATAGGCTCAGAGGGAGGATTCCAGTTTACGGATTGCCAGCGTTCCACGATTGGTTCATAGCAGGCTTAATGCGTCCGGCGGTGCGGCGGGCTGAGGCGAGTACTGGCGGGGTCGGCCATGAGGTACTTTTCGATCTCCTTTTCCGACATCGGGGGAGGCGAACAAACGAAGCCATTTGGCGGGTTCAGGCTCTCAGGATCAGGTGTTTGGATGGCTACGGCGGCAGGATTTGCGGGCTCGGGGCGGGGCGCCGGCGGCTGATGAGTTGGCTTCGTCTGCTGTTCGGCCTTCTCTTCGGCGCGGCGTTCGGCCTGGAGTTCGCGAAGCTGCCTGAGGTCGGCCTGGGCTTTGCGGTGGAGGCGCGCCTCGTAGACGGTGAGCAGATGGAAGCGTTTGGGGTCGCTGAGGAATGAGTTCACCGCAGCACGAGCGCGACTGACATCGTTGAACCGGGATTCGGTCCCGAGCTTGGCGGCTTCGCGCGCGGCGAAGGCCTCCTGATTGAAGGCTTCCGCCGCGAAGATGTTGTTCTCGATGATCACGGCGCGGTTGATGCGCCAGTGGGAATCGGCCACGGCCCGGGCGAGAGTTTCTTCCATAGCGCCGACGGGTTTGAGGTCCTGGAGCATAGAGGCGGTGTAGCGCTCGTGAGCTTCGGCTTCGTCGGCGGTCATGACGAAAAGCTGGCCAGTGAGGCCATGTTTGTATGCGTTCAGGCTGGAGTTGCGACGGCCGGCTTCGGTGCGCGGGCCGGTGGATTTCTGGGAATTGCGACGATTTGCTTCGACTTGCTTGAATGTCGACATATAGAGTGCTCCTTCCGCCAACAGCAGTAGCACGACGACGGGAGAAAGCGGGGTGGACGAGGGCGTGCGGAGAGGTGGGAATTCGGCGTGAAGTGGCGGAGGAACGGGAGTTGGGGCGGGGTCACATTTATTTCCAAAGGTTGTGACCGTTTGCCGGCCGCCCGGGACTTACCGACAAGCTGCCGAGCGGATTCCCACAACCTGGAGGTTCTCCTCTTCGTCTTTCCACCCTCTTCAGGTGCGCGTGCGGGACCGTTCCCAGCGAATCGGAGTATGGCCCAGAGGGGGGCACGAGGGTGATCGGAGTGAACCAAAGGCGCGTTCTCTCTAATCCCTGCCCCCGAAGGCATACGCGTAGGTTTCTTGTTCCGAGAAACCCAGGGGCGCGCGGGCCTATGCGGCCAGACCTGGCGCCCGGCGTCATACGCGCGCAGCGTGGGGCGCTTTTCCCGCGCCGATGCCGGTCCCGAACTTCCGATGAAACCAGATCGGCATCCGGCGGCCATCGACCTTCTTAGTGACGCGGCAGCGATCGGGGAAGATTTCGCGACATGCGTGTGACAGCATCTTCCGCAGAGGCTCTGTGATCGAGAAACGATTGGCTTCCCCCAGCGCGCGCTCGTGCTTCATGGCGAAATTGAGATCTTCTCCGTGCCAGAACCGGCGTTCGGGCACGGTCCATATCTGTCCAACGTGAGCGCTGACACGCAGCGCGAGCCGCTGCCCCGCGGGAAGCAGGCAGGCGTAGCGGCGGTTGATATCGCGCAGTACACTGAACACCAGTTCGCCGGCTTTGATCAGCGCATTGACGTCCGAAGGGGATCGGATTTCAAGGCAGAAGACTCCGCCGTCACCCGCCCACACAAACAACCCAAGACCGGCGCGCTCCATCTGATGGATCAGGTCGCTCGCGAGGGCAATCTTGATTTCCATGATCGATTCCGGGGCCATCATGCGCGCCAGTCTGCTGTGACCGGCCATGTCAGCCTGGAGGAGAAGCATCTGGCGAACGCGGACGATCTGTTTGGTTCTGTTTCTCATTTCCGAACAAGCCTCCCTGTCGATTCACAGGATAACCAGACAATCCGGAACGTGCAAGTTGTTTTAATTGATTTCTATATATGTAGTTTACATTCCCTCTATTTTATACTCGATAATAGTTGATGTAATGCCAGAAGATGCCCGAGCACGACGCAGCACCTTCCGCCTCGATGGGCAACGCCTACTCGATGAACGCGAAGCGCGCGACACTACCGATGCCGACGGAAAGAAGAGAAAGTTCACCCAGATTGAAATGGCCGAGTACCTCGGCATCGGCCTCTCCGCGTATCAGAAAGCCGAAAAGGGCGAATGCGTGGATGCGCGGATCGCCGAGAGGATCAAATACAAGCTCGACCTGGACGACACGCAGCTCGCCGTGACTCCGTGCTCGCCGGAACCGGCGCCGTCAGCGGATCCGCGCATCTACCTCCGACAGCTTCACGAGGAGTGCCGATCCATCCGGGTGGTGGGCCTGCTGGTGGAAGGCAAAGTCCCTACCATCGGAATCGAAAAGGTTTACATTGACCTGCGCGCGGTCGGCAGGGGCGGCGAAGATGAGCAAACCGGGAAAGGGGAAAAGGGCCGGCTGGGGGTGGCTGAAGATGCCCGGCCGGCCGAGGACCTTCCCAGGCTCTTCGAAGAAATTCGGAAGGGCAGCCAACTCAAGTGGGTTGTGATCGGCGGTCCCGGCACCGGGAAGTCCACGCTGCTGAAGCGCATCGCCTTCGATCAGAGCTATCCGGAAAAGAAGAACCAGAAGTTTCCGGTTCTGATCCGCATAGCGGAACTGGAAGACTATATCGGCGAACGCGTCCGCGACCGTTCCGGCAATCTGAAAGCAGAATCCCCGGAGTGGATTCCCCGCTTTCTCGAAGATCGCGGCAACAAGGCAATTTCTCCATGGGAACTGGACGCCGGTTTCTTCCGGGAAAAGCTGAGGGACGCCGCGACGCTGATTCTGCTGGACGGTCTGGATGAGGTGGGCAGCGCGGAGAGGCGAAGCGCCATCTCGGAGCTTTTCACAGAGGCTGCCAGGACCTGGCGCGACGCCAGCTTCGTGGTGACGCGACGCCCGCTGCCTGAGACGGAGAAACTTCTTGAGGACTTCAGCGCCGTCCGCGTAGGGGAGCTGGACGATCAGGCGCAGGAGAAATTTCTTGGCGATTGGCTGAGCCAGGCCACACATGCCGCCGATGCGCAGAGTCAGAAGGAGGCGCTGCTTCTGGCGCTGCGCCGCCGTCCCGAGATTCGCCGGATGGCGCGCAATCCGCTGATGCTGACTTCGCTCGCCGTGGTGCATGTGAACATGCGCAGGCAGCTGCCGGAGGCGCGCGTCGAGCTGTATAAGGAGATACTGGGGTGGCTGTCGGTGGCGCGCGAACAGTCCCGCCGGCCGCACGGCAACACCCTGCTGGATGTCTACAGCGCTCTCGCGCTCGGGATGCACTCGCGCCGCGGCGGCAGCACCGAACCCATCGAAAAGACAGAAGCAGCCGCTATAGTCGCATCCGAATTTCTTAATGTGCCCGCCGGAGACCGCGAAGCCGCGGCTCTGGAATTTCTCGAAAGGGAGCCGACAGACAGCGGAATCATCGTGGACCGGGGAAGCACGATCACATACTGGCATCCGACCTTCGAGGAGTACTTCGCCGCGCGAGCCTGTGCGGGTTTCGAAAACCCCGCGGGTGAGCTGATCGAAAGCGGACGCTGGATCCGCCCTGAGTGGCGGGAGGTGATGCTGCTCGTGCCGGGCGTGCTTCTGGATGGCGGACGACGGAGGGTGGATTCTTTCTTCAACGCCGTTCTCGCCCGTGCCGAGGATGCAGCGACTCCCCGGGCGGACCGCGCGCGCGCCGCCGGGCTGGTGGGATCCGCGGTTCGGGATCTCAAGCCCTTTGGATATGTGCTGCCGGACGAATCGCGGTACAAGCGTTTGCTGGAGGAAGCGCTGAACGCCTCCGATCTGCGCGTCCGCGTGGAGGCGGCGGAGGCGCTCGGGCAGGCCGGAGATCCACGGCTGAAGGAAAACAACTGGGTGACGATCCGCGGCGGCACATTCCTGATGGGCGCGCAGAAGACGCGCAAGGGAAAGCCGGGCTACGACGAGGACGCATACGACGATGAGGGTCCGCCGCGCGAGGTCACTCTGAAAGAATCGTTCCAGATCGGGCGCTATCCGGTGACGGTTGAGGAGTTCCAGCCCTTCGTTGAGGATGAAGATGACGGCTATCGCAGCCGGCGGTACTGGACCACCGGAGGATACCGGGGCGAAAACGCTCCGCCCGGCTGGGAAGAACAGACTCTGTTCCCGAACCGCCCGGTGGTGAATGTGGACTGGTATGCGGCGTCGGCTTATTGCCTCTGGGCGACGGCGCAATTGCCGGAAAGAAGCGAGTGGAAAATCGTGCGCCTTCCGACGGAAGAGGAGTTCGAGTTCGTGGCGCGGGGACCGGAGGGACGGCGATATCCCTGGGGCGACGCCCCCCCCGAGCCGGCCCGCGCGAATTACGATGAGACCGGCGTCGGTAAGGTCGCGCCAGTGGGCCTTTTCCCAGCCGGCAACACGCCTGACGGGGTCGCTGACATGGCCGGCAACGTGTGGGAGTGGACGAGCAGCAAATACGACAAGGAGGGGAACTTTCGTGTACTGCGGGGGGCGTCCTTCAGCAGCAATGGCAGGGACCTCCGCGCGGCGTTCCGGGGCAGGGTCGGGCCTGGCGTCAGGGACGTCAGCGTCGGGTTTCGGTGCGTCCGGGAATAATTTCCCTTGATTCTTTTTTCTTTTTCCTTGACCCTGGCGTCAGCCAGGGTAGAAAATTTTTTCGGAGGCGGGATTGATTCGCACGAGCAAGCAGAACGAAGAAATGCCGGTAGCAGTGTCGAAGGCCTATGAGTTCGCGCTGTGGCTGCTTCCCAAGGTGGAGAATTTTCCCCGTGCTTACCGCTTCACCGTGGGCGAGCGGCTGACGTCGCAGGGGCTGGAATTGATGACCACGCTGGTGGAAGCCGCTTACAGCCGGGACAAGGACGATTTGCTGCAGCAGGCGAGTCGGCGGATCAACAGCACGCGCTATTTGTTGCGGCTGGCGAAGGACCTGAAAATGATGTCCATCGACTCATATGGTTTCAGCGCGGAGAAACTGGATGAGATCGGCCGCATGGTGGGCGGTTGGCGCAAAGCGGTGCCGCGCACATCATGAAGCGCATCGGAAATCTGTGGCCGCAGGTGACGAGTTTCGCGAACCTGCTCCGGGCGGCAGAGGCTGCCGCGGCGGGCAAGCGCAAACGCCCGGACGTCGCCGCGTTCCTCCTCAACCTGGAGTGGGAACTGCTGGCTTTGCGGCGGGAGCTGGTGGCCGGTGAGTATCGTCCCGGCGCTTACCGCACGTTCACGATTCACGATCCGAAACCGCGCACGATTTCCGCCGCGCCGTTCCGCGACAGAGTGGTGCATCACGCTCTGACCGGCGTACTGGAACCGATTTTCGAGAAGAGGTTCTCAAACCATTCGTTCGCGTGCCGTACGGGGATGGGCACGCACAAGGCGCTCGAATGCGCGCGCGACGGAGTGCGCAGGTTCACCTACGTTCTGAAATGCGATGTGCGCAAATACTTCGCTTCAATCGATCACGCAATTCTCAATGCGCAGCTCGCGCGAACCATCAAGTGCGGCGAGACGCTGGATCTCGCCGCGCAAATCATTGCGGGCTTCCAGACGAGTGCGGCGGAAGATGCGGCGCGATATTATTCCGGCGACGATCTGTTCTCACCCTACGAGCGGCGGCGCGGCCTGCCGCTCGGAAACCAGACTTCGCAGTTCTTCGCCAACGTCTACCTCAACATCATGGACCGGCTGGTCAACGAGAAGCTGGAGCCGGGCGTGTACGCGCGCTATGTGGACGATTTCGTGCTGTTCGGCGATTCGAAGGCGCAGCTCGGCGAGATGCGCGCTGCCATCGTCGGGATGCTCGACTCGCTTCGGCTCGATATTCATCCCGGCAAGTCGCGGATTTACCGCTGCCGCGACGGGGTGACTTTCCTGGGCTGGCGTCTGTTCCCGGACCGGCCGCGGCTGGTGCGCGGCAATGTGACACGGTTCCGGCGGCGCATGCAGGGCATGCAGGCCGAATACCTCAGCGGTCGTATAACGTGGCATGATGTGGAGCAGCGAGTTCGGGCGTGGATCGCTCACGCGTCGCACGGCAATACGTGGGTGTTGCGCGAGCGGGTGCTGGAGCGGTTTGCGTTCGCGGCTCGGGCGCGCGGCCGGTAACTGCGGGGGGCGTCCTTCAACAACAATGACAGGAACCTCCGCGCGGCGATCCGAAACAGGAACGAGCCTGACAACAGGAACGACAACATCGGGTTTCGGTGCGTCCGGGATGTGGAACGGAGGAGCGAAATGTTCCTCCGCAGTGCGGGAGCCGGTTCGGTCAAGGCCGATCCGGGAGAGCTGTTCCACTTCCGGGCCGGGCGCCTGACGCGGGCTGCAAGGCTGCGTCGAACATACAACCGCCGGCGGTCTCGTGGTAGCGCAGGCGAAGCGGGACCGGCTGGCTGCGCTGCCAATTGAAACGGCGCGGCGGCGTTCCCGGGTACACTTCAGACAGGGGGGGTATCCCATGGTGCGCACCGCAAGCGAGCTGTCAGCCGATCAGAAGGCCGTTATCGAGAGTCTGCTCGGGCGCCGGATCGCGGAAGACGAGGCTATCAGCGTCCGCGCCATTCAGCCTCCAGCGCTTTCGCCTCAGTGGCGGCGCGAGCTTGCCGAACGGCTGAAGCAGTACTTCGCCGAGGTGGATGCGCAGCGGGCCCCGGGGTCCGCCGAAGATGCCGATGAAATCATCACGGAGGCCATCAGAAGCGTCCGGCCCGGTTATCGTCCTTATCGGTGAAGATCGCGATCGATACGTCGGTCCTGGTCCGGGCCAACGAAAACTCAAACGGCGCTGCCCGCCAGTTGCTCGTGGAAATCCTTGAGAGCAGCCACGTGCTGGTCATCTCGAACGAGATGCTGCACGAACTCGCGAGGGTACTCCGGTATCCGAGGCTGCAGGCTTTTTACGGCTTATCGGAAGAAGCTATCTACGACTACGTTGGATTTCTGCGTCAGTCCTCCGAGATTGTCACGCTGAGCCCGCTCGTGCCTGCACCGATTCGCGACGTGAACGACATCGTCGTGATGCAGACGGGAATCATCGGCGAGGCCGACATTCTGTGCACGAATGATGACGACTTTTTCGAAGAACCCGCCCGCGGCTATCTGGCGCGCCCGGGATTGCCGTTCTCGACGATGTTGCCCTTATTCGGCGATTGCGGCAGTCAGTCTGAGTTCCGCCCTCCGATCACCACGGACCACTCATCCGCGCCCGCGTTCCGCGCTGCCATCGTGCCATCGAACCTGAATGGCCTCAGGTCGCCGCGCCGCATGATGGCAGACAAGGTCACGACCGTGCCCGTGAGTAAGCTGGGCGTGCGCGTCGGCAGTCCCGGCCATGAGGATCCCGCACGGCTGAACAGTGCTTGATTCTGTTTCTGAATCTGTTCGAAGCCTGACGGTCCGTACTCCCGGTCACGCGCATGCATCGCCGCCGCCCCGGATTCTGGATCTGTAGGCGGCGCATTTCTTAATCGGCGCGACGGTTTCGGGTTGGTCGTTGCAGCGGTACGCGACGCGCGGCTGTTCACGGCCATAACGCACCTGAGATCGGTCGAGATGAAATGCAGTCGTCTCTCCCTGCGTGCGCAAAGGCGACGCCCGGATCGACGCTACTTCAAACCGCGGACGCGGCGAAGTCTGGGCGAGAGCGAGCGCGGCAGCCGACGCCATGAGTACGATTTTCCCGGCAGCTCTCATGCACGTGCGTACTGACACCGCCGGAATTGGTTCGCGAGAAAACCTGGTTGGGGTCTGTCAGGAAATGACTGTGCCACAATTTCGTTACCGCTTGCTGACGCGCGGCTCAGAATGAGTTCCGAGCCGCGACCACAGTTGTTTACCGACAGACCCTTAGTTCAGGAAATAGGTGCGATACAGCGTGTCGCGCTGCTTCGGAACAAACCCCGCGTCGCGGATCATGCGGCGCAGCTCTTCCTCGGTCGCCTGATGATGTGTGCCCGCCGCCGACACCACGTTCTCTTCGATCATGATGCTGCCCACATCGTTGCCGCCGAAGCGCAGCCCGAGCTGGCAGATCTTCAGTCCCGGCGTGACCCAGGAGCTCTGGATGTTCTCAATGTTGTCCAGATAGATGCGCGAGATGGCAAGCGTCTTCAGATACTCGACCGACGTGGCTTCGTCTTTGATGAAGCGCCCGAGCGAGGTCAGTTCGCGCTGAAACGCCCAGGGAATGAATGCCGTGAATCCGCCAGTGTCTTCCTGAATCTGCCGCACGATGTCGAAATGATTCATACGCTGCTCGATGGTTTCGCCGCATCCGAACATCATGGTCGCGGTGGTGCGCATGCCGAGCGCGTGCGCCGTGCGATGCACGTCGATCCACTCCTGCGTTCCGCATTTCAGACGGCTGATGCGATGCCGCACCGCGTCGTCGAGAATCTCCGCGCCGCCGCCCGGAATCGAATCGAGACCGGCGTCGCGCAGACGCGCAATGGTGTCGCGCAGCGAGAGGCCGCTCACTTCGGCGATATTGGTGATCTCCGGCGCCGAAAAACAGTGGCACC
This sequence comes from Terriglobia bacterium, assembly GCA_963832905.1. GTDB lineage: Bacteria > Acidobacteriota > Terriglobia > Bryobacterales > Bryobacteraceae > BOG-234. The sequence goes on from CAWHVO010000006.1 coordinate 929,499, forward strand.
AGATATCGAACTTCGCTTTGATGGCGCGCAGCAGGTCTTCGTACCACTCGATTTTCAGATCCGGATGCAGCCCACCCTGGAAGAGAATGCCGGTGCCGCCGAGGTCGATCGTCTCCTGAATCTTGTCGAAGATCACTTCGTTCGGGAGAATGTAGCCTTCCTTGCTGCCCATGGGCCGGTAGAACGCGCAGAAGCTGCAGTACTCGGTGCAGAAGTTGGTGTAGTTGATGTTGCGGTCGATGATGTAGGACACCACGCCGTCGGGATGGTGTTTGCGACGGACCGCGTCGGCCTCCATGCCGAGACCGATCAGGTCGTCGGACTGGAACATGTCGATGGCTTCAGCACGCGAGATCATAGGGAAGCTTTCATTTTACAGATTGCGCCGGAGTGGGTGGAACGATTGCCTGCGCGGCCGACACCCGGGAGAAGCTGTGGTTTGCAAACGTCTTCGGCTTCCGATGCCTGTTGCTGCGCTCGCTGTGTGGAGGCTCTGCCGGAGGAAGCGAATCACCGCGGTTACCTTCCACGTGGGCGATTTTTAGGCTACTGATTCAAAAGAAAATATTCTGGCGGTGAGGGTGGGATTCGAACTCTGGCAAACCTCGCATTAGCCGCAACTTACTGATTGTGCATTCCCGGAGCTGCTGGCGTTGCCGTTAATGCCGCGCCACATGACCCGATTGGTCCCGACGACCTTCTCACAACGACTGTTGCAGGTACTCGGAGAGAGGGAGGGATTCGTTCGCTTGAACGACCAACGGACCCTCTAACTTACAGATCAGCCCACCTTCCGTCTATCAGGCCGATGAAGAATTCTGAACAGGAGCGTTGAGCGAAACCAAGTCCGCGATTTTCAGACAGTGAGGATGGCGAAGCCGCCTTATTATTCAAGCAGGCGATGACGAGTTTCTTCTATCCGCTTCGCCAGACTGCCTTCGTCTGGAAGCGCCAGTTGGTACTCTCGCGCGAGCACAGTGTTCCGCAGGCCCTCCAGAGCATAGTGCGCGACCGCGCTGTCTTGTTCTGAACAGAGAATCAGGCCCACCGGCGGATTCTCATCCGTCAATGCCCAGTGTTCGCGAGCATAGTTCAGATAGAGATTCATCTGTCCGGCGTCGGCGTGAGTGAACTTACCAATCTTCAGATCGATGACAACCAGGCAACGCAGCCGCCGATTGAACAGCAGCAGGTCGAACGCGATACCATTCCGTGCCGATGCGAAGGCGCCTTTGGCGGGCCACAAATGTGAAATCGTTGCCGAGTTCCAGCAGGAATCTTTCCAACTCAGCGATCAGCGCGTCTTCGAGATCCGATTCCGAGTACTCGTCCTTCAGATTCAGGAATTCGAGCACAAACGGATCGCGGATCTCATAGTCCGCCGGCGGGCGGTCCACCTTCGAAATCGCCGCCGTCCCCTTCCGACGCAGACGTTCGTACGCCTGACTGGCGATCTGCCGGTCCAATTCGCGGACCGACCATCCCCCGCGCAGCGATTCGATTTCGTAGTAGTTCCGAGCCTGGGCCTCGGGTACGGTCAGCAGGCGAACGTAATGAGACCATGAAAGAGGCAGCGCCGAATAGGAGGGAGATAATCCAGACGGTGTCCGGATAATTGAGTCTGGAGCTGAAAATTCAGACGGCGTCTGGATTTTCTCGCGATACGCAAGAAAGAACTGCCGCATCTGAAACACGTTCGTTCGTGAAAATCCGCGACCGAAGCGCGCCGTCAGGTCCCTGGCCAGCTTTGCCACGAGTTCTTCGCCGTATGAGGCTCGTGTTGATCCTTTTTGTTCCTGTTCCACAATCCGCCGCCCGATATGCCAGTAGGTAGCGGTCATGACGGCGTTCACCGCCCTGCCTGCGGATTGTCGGGCCTGTTCCAGTAGGCGCGACACGTCCAACAGCAGAGTTTCGTATTCCGCAAATCCTGCAGCTTCTGGCAGTCTACTGTCTGGCATCAATAGCTCCGGGCCGATCGATTAAGAATCTGATCTGATTCTCCCTCGTGGCGTCGTGACCGCTTTGTCGGAGTGGCTTCCCCATATTGTCGTCATGCTCGCGGCGCCGCCGACCATCAGTCTGGATATGGGCCGACAAGCACCTTCGCATCAGGCGCTGGATTCGCCCCAGTCGCCGACGCTGCCGGAAAGCTCTGAAGATATTCGAGAGGTCAGATCATTCAGCAGTCACGCCTGCGTGGTTGTCGCGTTCTCTTTTGTAGCATCCGATCGGCTCCAACGTCCGAAGCGCGATAGCGCGAGTGCGTCGGCCTCCGGAGTGGTTGCCATCTTAAGATCTCGGAGTCTTCGATCATTCGCAAGGTGGGCCTGCAGTTTGTTGTGAAGTCTCTTTGCCGCGTTGACTTTGGGCGGTTGCTGCTTGCATGCGTAGTCCTCCTCGGTTGAAATTGGAGCTCGGGGTATTCGTCGTGACCAGCCGAAAAGACGGTTAGTATTTGACTACCCTTTTCATGGTCTGCGTGGTCGTTGTAGTCGTCCCGGCAGCGGGGGCTTCCTTCTTCTGATCATCGGGGCGCAACACGAGGATGGCGGCAGGTCCGTCCCTGTCCTGATCGGATATCAGGATGGTCTCGGTGGGTTGCGGTTTCCGAATCACGCAGATCAGCGTTGTTGGGTTCACATACGTGAGCATGAACCGCGAAGGATCGGCCTGCGCGGACGCCAGCACGGTCCGAGGCGTGAAGCCGCTGCCGGTAAGCTGGACGCTGATCAACGACGGGTGCAGATCGTCACCGTATTCGGTGCCGTCAAGCAGTTGCGTGCCGGTCAACATAATCAGGCGGGGATTCGGAATCGTCAGGGAGCTGACGACCCGTATTTTGGGATTCGCATCGGAAGTGAGGCCGATGAACTCCCATTGCGACTGAGAGTCCGCCGCGCAGGTTATCTGTGCATCGCCTTCGCTCAATGGCTCGGTATTGGTGCATTCCTTTCCATTGAGCCGCACCTTGTCCAGATCGGTCATCTTCTGCCCTTTGAGATGGGCCGTGAATACTCCACCCGCCGCACTCAGATATTGGACAGCGGAAATGCTCATCTTCGAGCCGGGCTTCTTAGTCACGAGAGTCTCGTCGCTCAAACGGCCGGATTTCCCGTTGATGCGCAGTGGCAGAGAATTGATGCTCATCGCGCGGGCGGGGGCGACCACGGTGATCACCGGGAAGTCCGGACCCGTGTAGCTCGCCGGGATGTCGAGGCTCACTGTGAGCTGTTCACGATTGACGTACTCAAAGACGCCGCTGACAGCCGCCGCGTCGGGCGCCGGATCTTCGGGTCCCGCATCCATGCTCTGAGCGGGCTTGCCTACTCCGAGGACCTGAGGAATTCTGCGGCCGTTCACCAGAATGGTGGTCTCCGGTGGGAAGTAGCCGCCGCGCAGTACCACAGAAGCAGTGCTGCCCGGGTCGACTGGCTCGTAATCGACTCCGCTTAACCAGAAGCCCCCGGAGTTGGTGCGGTCGGGTACGCGAAGCTCAGTGCGGAGCTGGTCTCCGCAATGGTAGTCTTCGAGCAAGCCGTCCCGGTTCTCGGAATCGTCAGGGAATTGACGCAGAGGTAAATGCTTACGATGGAACGCACATCCCAAGCCTTCGACTTCTATGTAAGAAGTATCGTCGGGCACTTCGAGTACAGCGTAAGTGTTCCGATCGCCCGAATTCAGTACGCGCGTTCCAGGCAGCGGACCGAAGGTCCAGCCGAAGGTCGCCTGACCTTTACCGAAGCTGGAAGCGAAACTCTCCTGCTGAATGAATTGATCGTAGTTTTCCTTCTGACGCTGATAATCGACTTTCAGGCCAAAGCCGAAGAGTGTATTCCAGGCAAAGCTCAACGCTGAATTCCGCACCAGAGCATGCGCCGAATTGACGTTGAGGGATGTCTGTTGCGGAATCAGGTCCACGGCGCGGACTGTCCCGTTATCCTCACCGAAGATCCGGCGTCCTTGTTTGTCCAGCGAGTGAATGTCGTGTGGAAATGCCCTCAGCATGCCTTCAGGACCGCCGAGCGCCAGATAGATTTCAGCTTTGTAGACGTCGAGCTGGTCGTCCAACTGATAGCTTCGAATCTTCCGGATTGATTCGAGAGCGTCCGCGGCCTTCTTATTGGCGTTGGGCCCGGATTTGGCTTTCTGCCGCTGCTCGTCTTCGTCTCTTGCGTTCCGGGCATCCCGGCAACTGGATTCGAGACCGGGAACGACAACGCTCAGGGATCTCCCGTCCGGATTCTGTTTGCCCAAATGGGCAGCAGCAGAAAGGAACTCTTCCCGGTACGAACGAAACCGGCGGCGATCGAGGACGACCTTATTCACGAGAGTCTGCAGGGACACATCGTCCAGGGGCTGCCCTGCTTGCAACGGCTCAGCCATATCCCGCAGAGCGCTGTAATCGGCCTGGAGGTCGTCACCTGCCTTTTTCAGGACATCGAGGCGCAGTGTAGCGTCGCCCGCCGGCGCTCGGTCCGGCCTACTCGAATATCGCAATTCGTCGGGATCGAATTCGTTGCTGGACCAGCAGGGCGAATCCTCGGTTTTATAACGGCTGTAGATCTTCGTCACTCGCCACCACGATTGCGCGAGCTTGTCCTCCCCTCCGTTGAGAATCACGCGGCGGTCAGACGCCTGGATCAACGTCGGCATCTCGAGGAACAGGATGCGCCGGTGCGCGCCCGTTTCATCGCGGAGCGTGGTCAGTTGTTTGGCGACGATCTCGACTCCCATTTGCAGATGGTTGTCGAGCACGATGCTTGCCGGAAGTTTCGGTCCGGCGAAACCGCTGGCGGTATTACCGAGCAGGGTCTGGACGGCGGGGGAAAGAACCTGCGATGGCGCGGACAGGGGTGTCGGTGGCGTCACGGTTTGAAGGGTGGGAGTTGACGGCACGCTTCCGGCCTGCGTGGTCAGGGCGGTGACGCGGTCCGCCGTGGCCGCGTTCTGGTCAGTGAGCGTCTCGATCTGCCCGTCAAGTGTTGCAAGCCGCCGGGTCAGAACCGGATCGTTCACGGGCGGCGTCTTTGCGGCATTGGCTGTCTGGATTGCCTGCAGCCTCAATTGCTGGCCCTTGAGATTGGCCAGCGTCCGCTGATCCCGAAAGAGCTGGTTCTGAAGAGTTTGCGCCTGACTGATCAACAAATCATGCTGGGACTGCTGCTGCGAGAACTGTTGCAGCGCGACCCGATTCTGCAGGCCCGTCGCCCCATTGAGAGCTGCGCCCGCGTTCAGAGTGGTCTGCAGCGCTTCGAGACTAAGACCATTCATCGCATTCGGGTCCAGATCGTCTGCGCTTGGCGTTTTGGTCTGGATTCCGTCGTTGGTGGCCCGAAGCCGGTTCAGCAGATAGTGCGCCTGCTCCATCGACCAGATGCTGGGCGTGCCCGGGGTGACGACTACTGGGTATTTTTGAGGCACCGGACGGGCGTTGGGGCGGAGCGGATCCTCGGCGTACAGTGGCCCTCCTGCAAATACGCACACTGCTATCAGGATCCCGACGGATGCTGTTGACGACATAGCGACTCTCCTCTAATCGCTACAAGCGGAATCGGCGGAGCGAGTGGGACTTTCAGGAAGGGACTTAATGGAAGGGCCACGCGGCGCAAAGATCGGGCGAGGGATCAGCCGTTGAGGTAGAGCGCGAACCTTTGGCCCCACGAAAGCTGCCGACGGCGTGTCCTCTCGAACGTCGAACTCGGCCGGGCCGCGACACTCAGAGGATAGACGATTCGGCGGACAGCGGTAAATACGCCGCAGGGTACGAACCCTCGCCCTTCGAACGGGTGGAAGGCCAGAGCCTCCTGGTCCATGTCGGGCTCGAACTTGTCGAAACTGAATTCCGCTACGGGCACGTATTCGGCTTCATCCAACGGCCGGACGGTGACTCGAAAAACATAGTTCTTCGTAACCGCTTCTTTGAGAGCGTCCTCTCGACCGGCGGGGTCCATTGGGGAAAAGGGCGGTTCGTATGTTGGTTCGAGGCGAAACCAAACTCTCGGGCCGCCATCGGGGGTGAGGTAGCGAACCAGTGGGCTGTACTTATTGCGGAAGTAATCGTAACGCTTGATGGTGAACAGCGCGGGAATCACCTCCCTGATGCGCGTCCCGGGAGAAAGCGAAAGCAGGTCCAAGTTCTTCCCGTCCGGGGAAGTAAAGCGCGCGGCGATGTTCGGAGGATTCACCAGGTGCAGGCCCTGCCGGGCGAAACGGGAATCTATACCGGGGCCAAGACGCAGGAGCACGATGCCGGAAAGGCTTTGAGCGATAGCCGCGAACCGGGGCTCGACTGGAAGGGGCCAGGCGCGTCCCGTGATGATGGTGCCGTCGGGATGGAACGTTCGGCCGGCGCGCAGGGCGCTGACGAGGCCGAATATACCCGCCGGGCTCGGGCTGTCTTCGGGAGGCCGGACGTATCCGAAAAGCAAAACGGCGTGACCGGCCAGGTCCGCGGCGAAAAGAGCATAGCCGGGTAGCCGCGGCAACAGACCGAAAAAGCAAAGGGCGAGAAGAAGACCTGGAACAGGAAGCCAGGCGAAGAGAAGGATGGGTGCACGTGAATCGACATTGCGGCATCCTGCGATCACGTATCGGGCGCCCAGGAAGGTGATGGACACCGCGGCGATGAGGAACAGCCAAAAGCCGTGTTCGAAACGATGCGCCGCCGTCGAAGAGAGTTCGAGGATGATCATCCTCATTCCAACCCAGCACACAAGTGTACCGGCTGCCAGATCAATCCAGCCGGAGGCTTCGATCAACCGGGCGGCCCGTGTCTGCGGCTCAGACTGAGGGCGGGGGCGGACGGTTGCAGCCACGGTTAGAAGAAATAGTAGCAGAATTCCGGAATGCAGAGTAAAATTGCCGGAAATGCGGCAAACGCTGATGACTTTTATCGCACCGGTCAAAGTCAACCGTTATGAAGCGCTGCGCGGATTGTTGAAGGCCAGCCCCACCCCGATCCCATTTGCCGGAATTCCGTCGCTCCATTTCAGCAGCATGCTGCTGACGGATGAAAAGGATTCCCCCGTGTATTTCATTTGGGAAAACAATTTCGACGGCCCGTTGGAGTCGTGGCTGGAATTGGCGATACGGGTGGCGGAACCTCAACTGCGCACACTGTACGAACATTGCGAGGGCTTTGACGCAAACCAGGACCTTTACCGGTATTTGAAGGGTTGCGTGCAAAAACCGCGGGCGTATCACATAGGTGCGCCGGGCTTAAGTGTGAGACGAGTGAAGGCCGAATATGAGCTCTCCGAAGCGCTCGGCCGCTGTCTGGACAAGATGGAGGCCACTTCGATTCGGTTTGGCGACCAGGCTCAGGAATACCTTCAGCGGCGCGTGGCGAGCAAACCCGAGCTACGCTGGGCGCAAACCCCGGAGGGGAGGCTCGGCTCGCTCGATCTGCTCGGACGCTGGATCAGTCTGCTGCTTCCCGCCAGTGTGATACTGCTGCTATTGCCCGCCCTGCCCGTTCTGGCGGCAGTGCTGCGCCGGAAGGAAATGCTCGACAAACCTGCAGACGATACGCTGGTGCCACATCTCGATACGCTGCTAGAGCACGAGGATTACGGAGTGCAGAACCACGTGGCCAGTGTTACTTCCGTGAAGCCTGGTTGGTTCAGATCCATAATCCTCCGGTTAGTGTTGTGGGGCGCCTGGTTCGTAGCGCGAGTTCAGACTTCCGGCACTTTGGGCGGGATTCCCGGGATTTTTTTCGCGCATTGGTCGCTGATCGATGGAGGAAAAAAAATGCTGTTTGTGACTAACTACAGCGGAGGGTGGGACAGTTACCTCGATGATTTCATCGATCTGGCCAGTTGGGGACTCACACCGATCTGGTCAAACACCAAGTGCTTTCCGAGGACACGTTTATTATTCGCGGGTGGATCCCGGGACCGGGCCGCGTTCAAAAGCTTTGTCCGGAACAGTCAACTGGAAACTCTGGTCTGGTATCGGGCTTATCCGCAGCTTACGCTGCTGAATGTCAACCGCAATAGCGCGATTCGCGACGGGCTGTTCCGGCAAATGAGGCCGGGCGATGAGTGGCGATGGCTGCGGCTGTTCTAAGAGGGAACCTGAACGGATGAGGCAGGCATTTGAGCTGAACAAGGTGGACATTCAGGGTCTGGCTGCCAGCGGATACGGCCACTTGGATTACGCGGCGTATGTGCTGCTCCGCGTCGAGGATCCGGGCAGAGTCAAAGGCTGGCTTTTGGCGCACATACCGGAAATCACGAGAGCAACGGGCTTGCAGTCGGATTCCACCCACCTCAATCTCGCGGTAACTGCCGGTGGCCTGCCCCGCCTGGGACTGAGCGGCGAAGCGCTGAGGCGATTTCCCATTGCCTTTCAGGAAGGCATGGTGGCGCCCCATCGTTCGAGAGCGTTGGGCGACACGGTGGACGCGCTGCGCCAATGGAGGTGGGGAACCGCGGAAACAGCGGTGCCGGACTTACTACTTCTGGTCTACGGTAGTGACGAGGCAGCACTTCTCGGGAGGCTCGCGCATCTTCTTAACGATGAGAGCGGCCTGCAGGTACTGGCGGTTTTGAGAACGGACTACCGGTTGGGTAACACTGAGCACTTCGGGTTCGCGGACGGAATCGGGCAACCCGCGATTGAGGGTTTCGAAGAGCAATACTTGAGCCAATTAAGGCGAACGGGACACGCCGTTAGTCTGATGCCCGGCGAGTTCCTGCTGGGCTACACCAACGAACTGGGAACCATCACGGAGGAAGCGAACGCTTTCGGCCGCAATGGCACTTATCTGGTCTTCCGGCAGATGGAGCAGCATGTGGACGAGTTTTGGAAGTACTTCTGGGGGGAGGCCCGCGGCGACGAGAGCGCTGCCATACGGCTTGCCGCGAAGGCGATCGGGCGCTGGAGGAGTGGCGCGCCTCTGACGCTCACGCCCGACGAGGACGATACTTCTCTCTGCAACGCAGACGATTTCAGCTACGCGGACGACGATCCGGACGGATTCCGCTGCCCGATAGGCGCCCATATCCGACGCGCAAATCCGCGCGACTCTCTGGAAAAAAATCTCGAAGACGCTATGCGGCGCACCCGCCGGCGCCGCCTGTTGCGACGCGGCCGTTCCTATACCGCCGACGATGGGTCGGGCGAGCGCGGACTGCACTTTATTTGTCTGTGCGGCGATATCGAGAGGCAGTTCGAGTTTGTGCAACAGACCTGGATCGACAACCCGGCCTTCGCGGGATTGCTGGGCGAAACCGATCCTCTGACCGGCACCCGGCCCGATTCCGGACTGGGGCGTTTCACGATTCAAAGAGATCCCGTACGCACCAGGCTTGCCGGATTGCCGAGGTTTGTGGCCGTTCGCGGTGGCGGGTATTTCTTTCTGCCCGGCGTCCAGGCGCTGAAGGACTTGGCGGGAATGTAACAACTCCTTCACAATGAAACCCTGCTATGTCTCACCCGCATCTCGGAATTCGCTTATCCGGCTTGGGGGGATGCCGGGATGATGCAGAGCGCGATTGTGGAGAGTCTCAAACGACAGTATCTTTGGCTGGACGGCCATTTTAACGAACTATTCGAATTGACGACCGACAATCGGGAGAAGGATATCCTCCGGGCTGCTTATGTGGGAAGCCGGAGGAACCTCCTGGCCGCGCGCGAAAGGAGTTTTATGGAGGACGACCCTACGGCGTCGCTCCTCCACAAGGATCTGACCCTGAATCAGGAGCAGATCGAAATGGTCGCCGCCACGGGGGACGGCCCCGGTCTGGTGGCGTTGATTGCCGCCGGCGTGGGACTGGGAAGCAGGCTCTCCGGGTGCGGAGCCGATTCCGGCAGTTGAGTGGAAGCCATTACAGGGTAAAGTAGGGAAAATCCATATGCCGGAAAGCATTCAGCCGGGGCCTCATGAACGCACCGAAATCACGGCGTTGCTCAAACGGTTCAGCGAGGGAGACAAAGAGGCCGGCTCCGCTCTGTTCGAGGCCGTGATGAAGGAGTTGAAACGGATCGCCGTCTTCCGGTTGCGGGGTGAAAGAGACAACTTCCCGCTCCAGCCGACTGAACTTGTGAACCTTGCCTATGTGAAGCTAGCGGACCGGAAGCAGAAGGTTTGGGCCGATCGGAAGCATTTCTTCAATTTTTCCTCAAAGGTGATGCACCACGTGCTGATCGATATGGCCCGCCACGACGACACGCTGAAGGGGCCGGGCAAGTGGGTCGCCATCCCTCTTGACGGCGATTCCATTTACACAAACTGCAATGCCGACCAGATTCTGGATATCTCGAAAGCGCTCGAACGGCTGCGAAGCTTTGACAATCGAATGGCGACAGTAGTGGAACACCGCTTTTACGGTGGCCTGTCAAACAGTGAGATCGCGGACGAGTTGGGCATTTCGACCAAAACGGTATCGCGGGATCTGGAATTTGCCCGAACATGGATGAAACGGGAACTCAACGGCACGATCGAGTGAGCGGGTCCCGCGGGAGGCTCGTGGCGCGGAAATGACACCGGAGCTCTGGAGCCGAGCAAAAGAAGTGTTCTCGATGGCGATGGAGATCGACGCCGGGACTCGGCTGAAATGGCTGGCCGCGGAGTGCGCCGGCGACGATCGCCTTTTCCGCGAAGTGGAAAGCCTGCTGCGATTCGCGCCCCAGCGCACGGTGCCGGCTGAGCGCGAACTACCCGCTCGAATGCGCAAAGGGCGCCTCTTGGGCCGGGGAGGATTCAGCGACGTCTTTGCGGCGGTGGACGACAAGTGGGGCTCTGTTGCGGTGAAGCGGCTGCGGACCGCCGATGGCGAATCCGTTCGACGCTTCAAGAGCGAGTTCCGGCTCAGCTATCGTCCGCACCCGAACCTGGTCCGCATTCATGAACTGATCGAAGACGGCAGCGAATGGCTGCTGGTGATGGAACGGCTGGAGGGTCAAACCCTTCGGGAGGCAATCGACGGGAGCCCTGGTCCCTGGAGCCACGCCCGCGTGCACGGGATACTCGCCCAGATTGCCGGCGGACTGAATGCGCTGCACGATGCCGGAATTCTCCACCGCGATCTGAAGCCGGGCAATGTCTGGCTCAAACCGGGTGAAAACGTCGTGCTTCTCGACTTCGGACTCGCGGCCAAAGCCGATCGCCGCGGCCGGGAACTGAGCACGAAGCTGTTTGGCACCGTGGGATATATTGCGCCGGAACGGATGCTCCGAAAGGCCGATACCGCGGCAGGCGATTGGTACAGCCTCGGAATGATGGTGCGGGAGATGCTCTCGGGGCGTCTTCCGGACGAGAGCGCGATGGATGCGCCACCGGTATTCTCCGAGGGAGTCCCTGCCGCGCTCGCAGCGTTGTGCGCGGCTCTGCTGGAGGAGGACCCGGACCGCCGCGCGGGGGCCGCTGAGGTGGAAGAGTACCTTGCCGGCTGCAACGTGCGGGGTTCCGCCGGGAGCCATCCCGTCGCGAGATTAAGCCCGCCGCGCCTGGTGGGTCGGGACAAGGAGTTTCAAAAGCTTCAGGAATCCTTGGGGAAAGCGGCGCACGGGCAGCCGGTTTGTGTCTTTCTGACAGGCGAATCGGGCGCCGGCAAATCCGAACTTGCAGAAGCATTTCTGAGTTCGGTATCGCCCTGGGCGGAGACTCTGCAGGGGCGCTGCCATGAGGCGGAAAGCGTGCCTTTCAAAGCGTGCGATGCCCTTGTGGACGACTTGGGCGCATTACTGAGAGGAATACGCGCCGAACGAAGAGACGAGTTATTGCCCCGCAATATGGCGGTGCTCGAGAAGGTTTTTCCCGTTCTGTCCGGGCTGGGACAGCGCAGAACCGATTATCAATACCCGGACGATACGGAAGGATTGAGAGATCTGGCTTTCCTCGCGCTCCGTGAACTGGTGGGGCGGCTCGCCGACCGAAGGCCGCTGGTTCTGTTCATCGACGATTTGCACTGGGGAGACGTTGACAGCAAGATGGCGCTGGCGGGTCTGTTGTCCGGCGCCGACTCCCCTTCAGCACTGTTTCTGTTGTCATGGCGAAAGGAGAACGAAGACGCGGCGTTGCCGCACTGGCTCTGCGGGAATGCGGGAACATTCCGCGCTGAAGTGGTGACGATGAACCTCGAACCACTGCGGGAAGCGGACTCCGAAAGACTGGCCCAGGCGCTTATCGCCGCGGCCGGAGGCAGAACTCATGCGGATCTTCCGGCCAGAATCGCGGCGGCTTCTGGAGGAAATCCTTTCCTGATTCACGAACTGGCGGCGCTCGAACGCCGCCGAAGCGATGCAGGTAACGAGGAAGAACAAACTGGGTTTGAGCCTTCCCTCGCGGCTGCCATGAACAACCGGCTGTCTTCAATGAGCCAGGCGGCCGGAGCGCTGTTGGAGGTGATCGCAGTAGCCGGAGAAGCATTACCCGATGACGTTGCGCAAAGCGCGTCAGGCACGGCGAACAGCTATGCGGCGGCTCGCGACGAGCTGCTCGGCATGCGGGTTGCGCGTGCCGTCAACCGCGGCACGCATGCGGACTTGGACATTTATCACGCTAGGCAGCGGGGCGTGGTGGAGGCCGTCCGGCAGATTGATGCCGGGGAAGTGCACGGCAGGATCGCCGCTGCCTTCATGAAAACCGGCAACGATCCGCGGAAAGTGTACCCTCATTTGCGGCTTTCCGCGTTGACGGACCAGTGTTCGGAGTATGCGGAAAGTGCGGGGGACCAGGCGTTCGCGCAACTGGCGTTCGAACAGGCCGCGACTCTCTACCAGGAAGCGGTCGAGTGGCGGGCGCATCAGGATCGAAGCGAGGCGCTCTTTCTCAAGCTGGCGGAAGCACTGGCCGCGTCCGGGCTCGGCGCGCGCGCGGCTGACGCATATTGCCGCGCGGCGGGGGAAGGCAAAGGGGACCGGCAGTTATCGATGAGGGTTTTGTCGGCGGGGCAGCTTCTCTATTGTGGGTTATTGGACCAGGGGCTGGCGGCCTTCCGGCAGGTCTGCCATGAAGCCGGCGTGCCTTATCCGAGGACCAAGGCTCTGCTCTACTTGTCGATCGTGTGGTTGCGGCTGCGCGTGCGCATCAGAGGACTCCGTCCCGGCAAGGGCGGAGAACCGGCGCCCCGGCGGCGCGTCCAAATGGACACGTGCTGGACAGGACTCATCGGCACCAGCATGCTCGAGACGACTCGAAGCGCGGCCTACTCGGCCCGCTATCTCTGGTGGGCGCTCGAGGTCGGGGAACCCAGAAGATTATGCCGCGCGCTGGCAGCCGAGGCGGCTATTACGTCCGCAGCCGGCATCGCGGGCATGCGTCCGGAGACGCTCATGGCCAGGGCGAGGCAAATCGGCGGGGAAGTGCCGGGTTCGCCCGAAGAAGCGTTCCTTTCCTGCATGGCGGCGGTTGAAGCATGCAACAAGGGAGAGTGGAACGTCTGCCTGGCCGAAAGCGGAAACGCGCTGACGCGCTATGCCGAACGCGGGTCCGGAGCCGGGTGGGAACGAGTCACCGCCGCCACTTACTGGCTTTCCGCACGAATCATGACGGGCGATTGGAAGGGTGTGATTACCGACCTTCCCGGGCTCATCGTGGACGGCCTAGCTCGCGGCGACCGCTACGCCGCCGTGAATCTTCAGCTGCTGTCCAACTACTTTCTGGCCGAAGTGGGTGCGGGGCGGGCACGGGAAGCCGCCGCGGGCGCGGAGAAGCTTCAGCGCGAGTGGGGCCAGCCGCGCTTCGATATGCAGAGATTCTGTGCGGAGATGACGCGCATCGACTGCCACCTGTACGAGGGCGATGCCGGCAGCGCCTGGCTTAGATTCCGCAACGCCCAAAAAACCATGCGGCGCTCGGAGCTGTATCATATTCGCGTTCTCAGGGTTCGCTCGGAGTACGCCGGCGCATGTTGCGCCATTGCCCTGGCTGCTAGGGAAGCCGGCAGGCAGCGGGAGCAACTGCTGAAAGAAGCGCGCCGTTTCAGTAAGTGGCTCGGCGCTACCGGCCAGTTGTACAGCGTTGGTTTGGGTGCATTGACGGGAGCCTGTATCTCTTCAGTAGAGGGAGATCGCCAATCGGCGGAGACGCTGCTTCGGGTTGCGCTCACGCAATTCAAAGACGCAGGGATGGGCCCTGCGCACGCTCTGTGCCAAGCAAGGCTGGCCGGGGACCCTCGGCAGGTCAAATGGTTTGCAGAACAGGAAATCGCTGAACCCGCACGACTCCTCGACATGCTTGCACCGGGCAGTTGGCATTGGAAGACACGCACTCCGGGCCTTATCCACAAATGACGGTCTGCGCTGGTTGACGGTTTGATCAGCTGGCCAAGTCTCGCGTTGAGGGGGAGTGAAAACCGAGTCTCTAAAGGATGCGCCGACCCCTCCTCGCAGGCGCGGTGCATCGTGAGATTCGATTCCTTTTAGCAAGATTCTGCAGTCGGCGCCGCTTCGCGATCGTCGATTGCCCGCTCTGTTCGACGAGTGTCATCCGGTTCGACATCCAGAAACACGTTAACCGGGATCGCTGTTGAACTTCCGGATGATCGGCCGCCTCGCTGTGGTTCAGAACGCCACTCAGCTGCACGAGGAACGCTTCTTCATCAAGATGCGTGTGGGCGCCCGGTGAAAGACATCTTGACGGGATCAGGCGGCTTGGAGTTTGGCCATGTGCTGGTAACGAAAGTGGTCTCGAATGTGAGAGGGGAGCAATCGGCCTGCAACTCAGCCAGAATACTTCGATTCGTGTCCTCAATCTACAGTACATCTCGCTTCTAACAGTAGAGAGGCCTAAGATTGGCAGACTGTGCGGTTGGGAACCGCAGTGATGCGGCTATCTTGTACTCGTCTCGAATCTGCCATTCACATCGATGGAAAGGAACCAGACTGTCCCATGAGTAGAAACGTTATTATGTTGACTGCTTTCATTGCGAGCGGATACGTTGCCTTTGCGCAACCCCCTGCACAACCGACGCCGCTGGACACCCTGTATAGCAGCATTCAGGCGCAGGAAGCCAATTTTCCTTTACCGAACACAACCGAAACCATCACGGTCGCCACGATTGATGTTTCCGAAAAGAACTCTTCCGAGCCGGTAATCCAATATGCGATACCAATATACGAAAGCGGTACGCATCTTGTTTTTGTCCGGCATCAACCTCCCTGCACGCCTCCCCATGGTCCGGGTCATCCAATACCGTTCGCGGCAGTCGTGGGAAACGGTCCGTGCGAGGACGGTTTTAACCTGCCGAATGTGGGCGGCCACCTGACGGTGGCCAACGTTCGGCATCTCAACATCGCCTTCGCGATTACAGGCTGGTCAACGTCGAACACAACCTTAACGATCGCGCTGGGCTCTCAAAGTCCCCAGAATGCAGCACATGGTACAAATCAGATCGTATTCAACGATGTCACTGACACGTCTGCCGCGTTGACCGTCACGTTGAATGGAGGTCTGACGGCTAATGGGTTTCCAATACCCGACCCCGCAACCGGAGTGCTTCCATTGACCATCGATTGGCTGACGAGTGGCGTTGGAGCCATCACGATACCGGTCCTCCCTGTTTCCATGGTGTTTGCGCCCATCGTAGACGCGCAACAGAAAAACACAGCTTCAGCGGCCGTTGGTATCAGTTCCTTAAACACGGCAACGGCAAGCTTTGCCTCACAAAATAGCAGCACGGTTCCGGTCGACAGCACCTTCCAGAACGTCATCGACATCGAACAGGCGGCGGGGACAATCGGACCTGCGCTGCAAAAGATCCCAAATCCGTACACACAGGCCATCGGCGCCGCACTGACCACAATCGCGGGTCTGCTCGGTTCATCGACTGCCACACAAACGAACTCCTCAGTCGTCGCCGCACAGAACACGCTTCAGGTAGGCGCTTCGCAAACACAGAGTCAAACAGCGCAAGCGAGTCAGGGCGGGCCGGGAGTCGGTGACCTGATCACGTATTACTACAACGCGCGAGTCGTTTGGTACGCCGACGGCCAGGCAATGCACCTCGCAGTCCTGGGCCTTGATGGCAGTGTGCAGATCAACGCCGGCAAACTCGCCGCTGCTTGGGTCGCGCTCCAAAGTCAACCAGAGGGCACAATTGATCCTGTTTCTCATCTCGATGTCGATTCCCTCCACTCGCTTTTGCTGCTCGACCCGTTCTTCAATGGCACTCAAGGCGCAAACCCGACGGCGCCTCTTGCCGCCCCGCGTTTCGTTCCGGTATCGAATCACGTTGTCGAGATCGCAGGTGGGCAACTGACGGAGCAGTTCACTCATCAATTCAGCACGACTGATCTTCGAACAACGCAGACGACGCAAGTCAATTCACAAATCGATAAGGCGGGCTTTCTCTCGTTTCTCGGTATCGGCGTCACCGATTCCAATACGATTCAAACGAGTATTAGCAGCCCGTGGCAGAAGTGCGGAAACAGTTAGATGTGGCTTGAGATTGGAAAAACCAGGGGAAGTGAAAACCAACCGGAAGTGGGCCCGCTTTCTTCTGCTGATTCGTTCCGGTGCGCCGTCCATGCCGTCATCGCGATCTGGACAAGCAAAATCGCGTCGGAGAGCCCCTGCAGGGTTCTCGGTTTGCCGATTCCCGAAGATTTCCGGACCAGCAGCGCCAGATTGAATCCGATGGCATGGAACAGAAGCCGCTTCAGAATGTTCTTTTGACCCTTCAGGTGGGTTCGTCTCATGCCGCCGGTTTCGTACATGTGCGCAAAACTTCTTTCGGTCAATTCCGTGCGCAGCTTCTGCAGATCTTTGCCGCGCCGTCCACTCATCCGCCGCCGATTCCCATACACCTGCTTCTGTTCTTTTTCCTTGCCGTCCCAATTGCGGGGCCCGCGCTCCGGCTCCGGAATATAGCTGCGCACACCGTCCGCATGCAAATCGACCAGAACTTCATTGCTGTGATATCCCTTGTCGGCCACCAGCTCTTCGACGCCGCGTTCGTTGATCAGCGCCGCGTTGGCCTGGGCTTCCTGTAAGGTGACTCCGATGGTGGTGGTGTCGCCCAGATCCGCCGCCTGCAGCGTGATCGCCACCACCGCGCCGCTGGCCAGATCGACCGCATGCTCGGCCTTGTGCGCCAGATGCGTGCGGCCATCCTTCATCCTGGCGATGCGCGCGCTGCTATCGGTAGGGCTCATCCACTCTTTATTGGAGGCCTTCTTTTTGCGCTTCCGGTCCAGCCTCGCGGCCTGCTCGCGGGTAGGTTCCTCAATGCCTTCGGCTTTGGCCAGATCCTTCAGATATTCGTCGTAGCCGCGCCCATCGTCGCGCCGCTTGATCGAACGCATCGCGGCATTGGCTTCCAGCATGGTCGCATCTATGGCGATGGTCTGCCCGTCCATCAAGCCTTCTTCGCCCAGCACCTTCACGAACCAGCGGAACACCGCTTTGTGCGTTTCGACCGGCATCAGCCGACGCGTCCGCGACATCGTCGAATGATCCGGAGTCGATTCGATAACATTGAATCCCAGAAACTCCCGTAACGAAAGCGAGTCCGCCACACGCCACGCAATTCCCCGTTCCGAATCGATTCCCTCGAAGTAGCCGAGCACCAGCATCCGGAAATAGACACCCGGAGCTATACTCGGTCGACCCATGACCGGCTTGTAAAAACGCTTGCACAGATGCTCCAGGCGTTTGTCGACCTTGTTCCGCTCCAGGATCTCGTTCACCTTCGCGTAGAACGGATGACTTGCCGCCTGGGGAATCTCCTGAGCGCTGAAAAACATCGCGTCCTGCTTCGGCTTGCGCTTACCCATCGCCATACAGCTTATGACGTTCTGAAACATTTCATAGGTCACATGTTTGGAGGCGAAAATCTGACTTTTACCACGGGCTGCTAGCCAAGGCACGGCACTGCAGAACACAAACGGCCAGACTGCCACGCAATCGTTTACCTTTAACAGCAATCCAACCGAAAACTATAGTTGCGAGGTCTACTTCGATATCGTGTTCGGATCTTTTGTCTTTCGTCAGGTGACGCCCAGTTCATCGTCACCGCTCATTCATGGCACGGTTGTTGACGCTGACGGCAGGCCGCTGGCCAATGCGAAAGTCACGGCCAAGGCGGGGTCGGACACGTTTGTGACGGCAGCGGACGGCCAAGGAAACTTTCAGTTCAGACTGCCCGGTGTTCGGACGGCTGCCGTGACGATCTCTTCCACAATGGGTGCCAAGACTTCGATCGCGCAAGTTGTGACTGACAAGAGCGCTGCACGGACGGCTCGATTACAAATTCGCTAAGCAAATCGGGATATCGGGTATCTCGGCGGATCCATTCTGACGTGTCTGAATCGATCGCACGTAAGGCCGCCGAAATTGAAAAATGCGTCGATCTTCCCCCCCATGACTATCGGACGACGATCGTGAGCTCCGAACGCTTCGACATATTAGTTACTTCTTGGCGCAAAAAGGTTTTTCGTGGAAAAGTGTCTTCCGTTCGAGGGTGAAAGCTGGTCAGACGGCCGCGAAAAGGCCCACCGGATAGCCGGTGGGCCGTGAAAATATGTAGCTGGCGGTCAGTGGTTAGTCAACGGCAGGAATGATTGATTTCGACTGGCGGGTGAGTGCGCGTCCGATGTTGATGAGATTATCGCCGATCACGCCGAGGCCAACCCAGCGTTGCATGCCGCGATTGACCCTTGTCCCGGCAGCGATTGAGACCGTGACGGCGCTTCACCACACTGATGCGCCCTCGCAGCCAGTCCTCCATTTCTGTCCCTTCGCGGAACCAGCGCTTCTTTTGTTCCTGCTTCCGTTCGGCGCTCTTGGTGTTGCGATTGGGAATGCACACGCGCTTGACTCCTTTTTCATGCGCCGATTTTTCGTTGCGGCGGAGTAGAAGCCGCGTCGCCGGCGACCAGGCGCGGGACACGTCCCAGTTGCTCCTCGTGCGATTCGATTGCCGGGATCAACAGCGCCGCGTCGTATGGCCGCTTGCTCATACACCTCATAGGAAGTGATGATCTGATTCTCCGCTTCCTGGATCTTCACCATCTTGCCGAACTCGGTGGGCTTGCTCGCTTTTCCTTTACGGATCACCTCGGTGCCGGGCTCGAAAATGCTGACCAGTTTCTCGGCCACGTGGGTATCGCCTCCGAAGATTCGCGCGCGCGCTTGCTGCATCACCCGCCTGACTCTCGGCGCCATCGTGTCCAACTCTTTGCGCAGACCCTCAAGGACGGCTTGCCTGAAAACATCCCGAGGACTTCTTCACTCCGTCCGCTACTTCTCGGGAAAAACGCTTCGCCTGTCCCACTACTCGTGACGTCGCCTCCAGCAACTTCCGGTATCCCTGCTGCAGCTTCTCTTTCCCGGTGGCGCCCTTGCTGCGGGCGGCCCGCCCAATCTCCAGAATGCGGTATTTCACGCTCCGGCTGCGGTCCCGCAGTTTGGCCCCGGTCTCGCCCGCGATGGCGGCGATCCGCTTCATCGCTCGCGTCAAAACGCGTACTCCATCGCCCAGCAAACTGCTGTCGGTCGGATAGTGGATGTTGGTTTCGACGACGGTCGTATCGACGCGCATCCTGCGCCCCTCCACGACCTTCCTCTCCTGCGCAATCGCTACCACCCGTTTGTGGATGCTCTCAATCACTTCCGGTCCCAGGGCAAGTGCCCACTTGTTCATGACGGTGTCGTCGGGAACCTTGCCGCCGCCCACGCGCGTGAAGGAACGGTAAACCAGGTTGGCACGCACCTCGCGCTCCACGACTTCGTAACTCCAGTTGCGGATGTGCTTGAGCAGGAGCAGGCGCAGAACGACTTCGGCGGGTGTGCCCAGCCGGCCGCGGGTCCGGCTTTTGGGGCGCCGTTTGGCCAGAGCCTCATACACGGTGGTCAGCAGTTGCTCATCGTCCAGCACCTGATCGGCGGGCCGCATCCAGTCATCCCATAAGTCGGTGACTTCCTCGGCCATGAGACCTTCGGCGAAGCTGAGTTGGGCGCGGCGAGCCTCAATCACGGGGCACGCTCCCGGTTTTCCGCACAGATGAGTCGGGGCGCAGCAGGACGTGGTTCAACTCACAGACGGCTTCGATTGTCTCCTTCAGCTTCTGGTAATTGCTCAGCCACTGGCGCACCTGCGGCACCTGTTCACCATGGATGCTGAACTGCCGATTACGACCACCGGGATAGCTGATGGTCAGAACTGTTTGAGGATGTCCTTCACCGCGAGCGCACTTCGGGCAGCCACTGGAATGGCGAGTGGTGCGCTCGATGAGGGAGCCCCGCAGGAGTTCGCCGGTGGAGGGCAGGCGCTTGACGAGCCGATCCCGAGCCTGCATGGCCTGCTTGTGTGTCATCTATATAGATGATATTTAATCGGGGCAAAGAGGTCAATACATTTCTTTGGAAAAATGTTTGGAGCAGGCCCAAATGAAGACCGCGAACCTGGCGATCGTGCGGCCCTGCAGTTTTCGCCAGCAGTCCTGGCTCAAGCACAGGAACTTAGGCTGTCATTTTTGCGCCAGGAAGTAGTTAGGGGGCGTCTGCCGCCGAGGTTGGATGTCTTCAGTAACGCCCTCTCCTACATGGCCGGATACGGACTGAAAGCGTACCTCATCACGCAGGACATCCGTCAGATCGTGGACCCGATGTCGATCGGTTCGCAGACCACGTGCCGCAGCGTTTCCGCGTGCAGCAGATGCTCCACCGCCGAGGTGTCGCTGCAGCCCGTAGATGCCGCTGTTTCGATTGCCGTCCGCAACCGGTCCCTGCCATACTGTTTGCCGAGCTACAGCAGACCAATCATCTGTTTCGTCCCACGCTGCTTGCCGTGCCGCTTCATCAGCGCCTGCCAGATATCGTCGAAGCTTTCCGGCCACAGTCCTGCACGCCGTTGCTGTTCCAGCGGCCGCGACCCGGCCAGGGCGCCGGGCTTCCGGTACAGCACATCGAGATAATGCTCAAGATCGAGGATCTGCTGCTGCCGGCTGTAGCAGCGTTCGTGCCGCGCGATGCATCGGCCGTCATGCCACAGTTCAACGGTGCTGGCATATGTGGATCGCACGGAGTGCCGGTTGCCAGCAGGCGAGGAGCGCAACGACGACCATGAGCAGGGCCGACAGAAACCCTGCCGGGTCGCGCGGACTGACGCCGTAAAGCACTGCGGTCAACAACCTCGCGGTGGCCAGCGCCACCGCCACCCCGACGAGGGCGCCGCCGGAGCATAACAGCGCCGTCGCGTCAGCACCGACGAAAGCACTTGGCCACGCCGCGCGCTCAAAGCGATCCGAATTCCGATTTCGCGCATTCGCCGCGACACAGCATAAGCCACTGAAAAAGATCTCTTCAGCTCTGCGGGGCGGAAACGCACGGGAGCGCACTACGGGGCAGCCCGCAAGCTGAAGAGATCGCTCGGTGAACTAAACCGCCGGTGACGTGGTCTGACGGGTAGGTACTTTGAATGGCGGTACTGACGGGATGGCGACAGGAAAAAGAGAGATGGGAGTTTTGGGGACGTTTTCGATACAGGGGGAATGAGCTGGAAGCCCCGGTTCGGGCGAAAAAAGGAAGCGGCGAGCGGCTCCACATTGACGGGATAATCCATCTTGCCGCTTTTTGGACATACTTCGGGCGTAGGTTGCCGGAGTCACGGCCATCGCGTCATTCGGCGGAATCCACGAACTATGCGTCATGAAGTATCCGGCGGTGGAAGCGTGGGCCAGCGGTAACAGGGCAATACGGCGACCCGGATCATCGAGCCGATACCGCAGTGCGGACAACGATGCAGGGCCTCTTTCTCCGTGATCGCCTCCTTCATCTGAGCGCATTCGGCCGGTTGCGGCAGCAGTTCGGTGGCGCCGGCCGTCAGCAGACTGCGAGAGTATTCCAGCTTGTCTTTGCGATGGCAGTTCGCCATCAGGCCGTAGTGGCGAATGCGCTGAAAGCCGACGGGCAAAGTGTGGATGAGAAAACGCCGCTGGAATTCCTCGGCGTCTATCGTCATGGTCTTCGACTTCTCGCGGTGTTCGCTGCGGTAGTCCTTCCACTGAAACGTTACCCGGCCGTCGTCAAGCGAAAGTAGCCGATGGTTGGAGATGGCCACCCGGTGCGTATAACGGCCCAGGTATTCAAGTGCCCGTTGCGGGCCGCCGAATGGCGGCTTAGCATAGACGACCCAGTCGCGGTCCTCGTGCGAATGCAGCAGATCGGCAAAGGCGAAGGCATCCTGAAGCGGCTGGATGGAACCGGGAAAGCGGAGTCGATTCCGATAAAAAGCGTCTTCGAGTTGTTCGAGAAAAAGGCGGCGAAACAACTGCGAGAGCACTGCCACGGGGAGGAAGAATCCGGGCAGGCAGGATATCCAGCGTTCATGGTCGGAGGACAGGCCGCCGCCGGGAACCACACGATGCAGATGCGGATGGTGCAGTAGGTTCTGGCCCCACGTATGCAGGATGGCGAAGAAACCGATCCCGGCGCCCAGGTGGTGCGGATCCGCGGCGATGGTCAGCAGGGTTTCGGCGGTGGCCCGGAACAGGATGCCGTAGACCGTTTCTTTGTTATAGAAGGCGATTTGAGCGATTTGTTCCGGCAGCGTGAAGACCACGTGGAAATATTCGACAGGCAACAGTTCGGCCTTCCTGTGTTCGAGCCACTTGGCGCGTTCCGTGTTCTGGCACTTGGGGCAGTGGCGGTTACGGCAGGAGTTGTAAGCGTGACGTTTGAAATCGCAGTGATCGCATTTTTCGACATGGCACACTGACGCGCAACTGGCCATAGGAGAGCTTGTGAGCACTTCGGTAAGCGGCGCCATGCTGTCGAAAAATGTCGGCCACTTCGAGTGCGGGCCGTGGCATCCGGAACTATTTCCGGGGCTTCCGTTTTGGTCCGGGCATGAGCGCATCGAGCGGGCTCGGGGTATTGGCAATGAGATGGGCCGAGACCTTTGTGTAACGCGCCGTCGTGTCGATCCGGCTATGGCCGAGCAGCACCTGAATAACGCGCGTGTCGGTACCGTTTTCGAGAAGGTGTGTGGCGAACGAATGGCGGAGCGTATGGGCGGTAATGCGTTTGGCGAGGCCGCACTGCTTCGAAGCGTCCCGGCAGGCCGTCGACAGCGATCCCACCGAAAGGTGTTTTGTTTCGCGCCATGAGGGAAACAGCCAGATGCGGGGTTGTCTGACGCGCCAGTAGCATCGGAGCAAGGCCAGCAGGCGGGGCGAGAGCATGGCGTAGCGATCCTTCCTGCCTTTGCCCTGTTCGACACGAATCAGCATGCGTTTGGAATCGATGTCGCTGATCTTGACAGCGGCGGCTTCGGCGATGCGCAGGCCCGCGCCGTAGCAGAGCATCAGCGCGGCTCGGTACTTCAGGCTGGTCACGCAGTCGAAGAAACGGATCACTTCTTCCGGCGCCAGCACGACCGGCAGACTCTCGCCGACGCGCACCCGCGGGAAGCACTGTTTGTCCCAGGGCATTTCCAGTGTGACGGTATAGAGAAACTGAACCGACGAGATGAACGTATTCACACTCTGCGGCGACAGCCTGCGTTCGTTCAGCAGATGAATCTCGTACTGCCGGATAGCCTCCAGATCGAGATTCTCCGGGCTCGTCTTATAGAACCTGGCGAACTCGGAGACGTAATGGATGTAACTTCGTTGTGTGGTGGGTGCGAGGCCACGCAGTTGCATGTCCTCGATAAACCGTTGTCGGAGCGGTGTCATGTCGGGATCCTTCAGATTGGAATGTGGGTTACTTGCGATAACCCTGCCCAGTCTGGAGGAAACCTCGCGCCCACCAATTCAGGAGCTGCGCCAACCGCCCGCCAGGATGTCCCTGTCGCAGCAGTTTACCGCGAAGCGGTTTAGTTCAACGACGCAAACAGTCCGGTGGCGGCCAGCACATCGCAAGTATCCCGAACTCCTGCCGAGGGGTGTCGCGCTTCATTGGCCATCGTTTACAGCTACCGCGAATTCGTAGTATCAGCGATTTAGGCCACGATAACACCGACGGAACAGCATTTCTCAGCGAATATGGAGGTGAGGGTTCTTCATGCACCCTCACTGCCTTAAATCATTGAAAACACGCCGATTCTAATTGAGGAAAAGCTGTGCAAAAGTCATGGGGTTGCCCCGACGATGCTCGTAAGATATTGATTCTATTGGCGGTGAGGGTGGGATTCGAACCCACGGAACCCGTGAAGGCTCAACGGTTTTCGAGACCGCCCGATTCAACCTCTCTCGCACCTCACCGAATCTTGATTATACTGGTCTCCCCTATCACTTACAGCAACTGCCACCAATCCGCGATCAGTCTGACCGCGCGCTCTTTCGCGTCGCAATTGTTAGTTCTCTCCTGTGTGCCGCAGGCGCTCCGAGCAGTCGCGGTCGCCAGAAGCACTCGCTACGAGTTGTTCCACAGCATAAGCAGATCTATCAATCCGATCTGTTGTTCAGGCCCCGGAGCGCACGTTGCCGGCTTCGCCCCGGGTTTCATCGTCTTGATGAGTCTGCGGCCAGCTATTCCTCGGCAGGTTGGTCTCCACCAGAGCCCGCCTCCGCTTCACCGGCTGGACTTCATTCTGAATTCACCAGCCGAAACTGTAAACCACCCTGCGGAGCGGGGAAATTTTCGACCGGCGAAATGACTGATTCCGCGACAGTGGGCGCGGGGGTGACGGGTGCCCCCGTGCTCATATCACAAATGTGTCAGCGCGATGGCGGTGCGAACGGCCAAAGTAACCTGAAACGATGGCTAATGTGAAGCTGATCTCCGGCTCTCTCTTTGACACGGTTGCGGCACTTGCCGCGGCGTCACCTCGCCTGCGGATGAATTACAACTTTCATTCTGACCCGACCGACAATCCACACCGTTTTCTGAACGTTCTTCTGCGCGGAACTTATATACGGCCGCATCGCCATCTCGTTCCCCCGAAATCCGAATCTTTTCTCGTTTTGGAAGGCATGGCGGACGTGATTCTCTTCGATGACGAGGGTGCTATTACGACTCGCTACCAGCTCGGCGCGGAATCGCCCGAAGGCCGGCTCTGGGGCGTCGATATTTCACCCGGCGTGTGGCACACAATCCTCGCGCGAACCGGACGGGTGGTCTGTTTCGAAGTCAAGCCGGGCCCCTGGGTGGCAGCTAATGACAAAGAGTTCGCCAGTTGGGCGCCTGCGGAGAGCGATCCTGATGCTGCGGCATACTGCAAGTCCCTTCTGGATGGCTGACCCGGCTTGGCGCAAATCGATTCTCGTCCACTGGCGGTGAGCCACTGAACCACAAGGAGGCCGGGCCGGGGTCGCTGAAATCGCCTGAGCGAAGTGTTGACTTCGCCAGGCGCATGGCAGAATATGCCTGACATCGTGCGGCTTCAAAATGCCTGGGTTGGCCCGGAATGATTGGCTCGTTCCGGATCGATACCAGGAGCCTGACGCCTTCCTGCCCACAGGTTCAGAAGAAGTCGCGTTCACGCTTCCTGGGCGAGGTCGCCTTCTTTGAGACTACCTTTTTGGCAGCTGTCTTCTTCGCTACTGGTTTCTTTCGTTGAACGCCCAGGCCCCGCTCGAGCATTGCCTCCAGAAGTTTCTTCTCTGGCGGAGTCATAACGCGATTGAAATTCCCCGGGCGCCGATCGAGAATCGCGCCCAGTTCCCCCAGCCATTCAAGCGATTCCCGTGCCGGATGGTTTTCCAGTTCGCGCACCAGATTCAGCGCGGCGCCAAAATCCGCCGCCGAGCGGAAACAGCGCAGAGCCTTTTCCTTGTCACCGAGTTCCACGTGCAGGGATGCCGCCCTGACAAACTGGCCCGATTCCTCACAGCATTCCGCGGACAGTTTGCGGTTCGCATTGGTCTCCGGAAGGCGGTCCAGCACCGCAAGAGCCTGGACATACTTTCTGCCCTTCATGAGTATTCGGACCGCGCGCTGCGCGAGACGGTCCTTGCGGGCATCGGCATCCGGCAGCCCGAGCGTGTCGAAGAACGGCGGCAGGATCATATTGGCGGTGACAGCGTTGTCGCCCGCCTCAATGTGGCGGTCCAGTTCGGCCAGCCATGACTCTGCCCGCGGTGCGATTTCGAGAATCAGCCAGGACGGCAATTCCTCCCGTGCATCGGAAACCGTCTGAATCATCGATGCAATGCTGTTGAGACGGTCGGCACCCGAACTGCGCTCCGCTGCGCCGATGGCCCGCATGGCGCCGGCGAGACCGAACTTCATCGAGCTGTGAGCGGCATTGACTGCCTGTCCGTACAGGTCCGGCCTGCCCAGTTCGGCGGACAGCTTCCGCCCGCGAATGGCGAGCTTGAAGCAGACCTCGGCCAGTGTGAGCCACGCCTGTTCGCGCGCGGCGCGGTCGACGATTGCCAGTGCGTCGCCGATCGACCCCAGCATCGCCACCGCCTGCTGCGCACGCGACCAGGCGAGATCCGGTTTGACGTCGATGAACTGGCGCGCGTCCGCCTGACACCGCTGAATTCTCTCCACGGTATCGAGCTCTTCTTCATCCAGACCTGCGCGCAGCGCCTCGAGAGTCATCGGCGCGAGGGCCGATTCTCCACGAGGACGAAGAAAGTCGCCGACCTGGGTGATCGTTTTCGCATCGGGCGCCGCATCGATCCAGATCAGCCGGCCCGTCGGCCTCGACAGAGCCACGCGCAACTGATCGATTGCCAGCCGGGTGCTCAGCGAGTTGGCCGCGCCCGGCGAATGCGGATCGATAATGCGGCGCAGAAGGGCCCCACCGTTCAGCAGGCACACGGACTGGAAATCGAGTCCCTTGGCCTCGGCGGGCGACAGCACGGACGGCAGCGCTTCCTTTGGAATGCCGCTCTGATCGAACGCGATCAGGGCCATTCCTTCGCGCGCCGGGAATTCCTTAAAGATCTGCTGAAGTTCGTCGCTGCGAACAGCACTATAGACGACCTCGTCGGGAGAATCATCATCGATATCGGCGTATCCGGTGCCGGATGGCCTGTCCTGCTTATGCAGGTAATCGTACAGATCCCATGCACGGTTGACCAGATCCGCAATACGGCGCGGGCTGCGCAGATTTACCGGCAGCCTGAACTCCTGCGGAGCGCCGAGTGAATCGTGCAGCATGTCGTTCAGCCAGGCCCATTCGAAGTCGGTTGCGCGAACCGTCTGGGCTTCATCGCCTGCCAGCAGCAGCGAAGTGTGCCGGCTCTTCGCATTCGCCAGTCGCGCCAGCGCGATGGCGGCGAATGCTTCGAGCGGGGTCAGGTCCTGTACTTCGTCCACCGCTATGCAGCCATAGTTCAGAACCGGTGAATCGAGGTTGACTCCGGAGCATAATTCCCGCGCGGCTTTCCAGGCCAGTGCGAGATCCGGGAAGTACCGGTCCGCGAGTGAGGTGGTCTCTATGCGCTCCAGGCGGTGTGCGGCATCGAGGACCGCGTCCGCCGCCGGCCCGAGGTATCGGCTGCGCTGCGCGCGGTAGGCATCGTCGGGAAGGCGCGCCCGCTGGGCGGCCGGAAATCTGCCCGACTTCTCCGGCATGGCGGCGCCCACCAGGTGTGCGTGCATCTCGTCGTGCAGCGCGTCCGGGTTGTTCGACCACGGCCCCGGGGCCCGATGTTGATTCACAAGATCGTGGCGGAATCGGGTGCGGGCGCTCTCAATGTCGGGTTCCGTTTCTTCTTGTGCCGCGACCTGACGAAACCACTCCGGGAAAGTCTGCACGACAAAAGTCCGGGAGCCGGAACAGAAGCGATCGAAATAGTCGCGGGCCAGAGCTGCTAGATCGCGCGAGAACGTCAGGTACAGGACGCGTTCGGCCTGCGATTCGTCGGCAGCATGAAGAAGTGCGGTTGTCTTGCCCGACCCTGGATGCCCTTTGAGAACTCTTGCAATGGCGCGGCTGCGCGCGAACCGGGCCTGTGGCTGAGTCCACGGCGAGGGCGCGTATTCTCCGCTTCGCAGGTCCGCTACGTTGATGGGAAGGTAGTCGCTCGCCGGTTCGCCGGGCGATAAGGGCGCGTGATCGTCATGATGGCGGATGTCACGCAGGAAAACTGCTTCTGGGTGGTCTTCGAACCCCGGGCTTTGCTTAAGAGGAGCGGCGCCCGCCGGCGCCCACCAGGCGTAGAAGTGCGACCCCGAACCTCCGCCCAGCCGTGACCGTCTCCAACCGCGATTCGGCCCGCTGGCGCCCTTGTAGTGCAGCCGGGATATATCCACGGCCATTCGCTGCATGAGAAGGGCGGCGCGTTTACCGGCGGGTTCGTTCCGCCGCGCTTCGAGTTTATCCAGAAACTCCTGATGACAGAACAGCAGCCGTGGTGGTCTGGCGGTCTGGAACTCGTGGGGGAAAAGAGCCGGGCTGCTCAAGCGTCATTTTAACGCGTTGCGTTTCTCTTCGATTGGTCTTCCGGCGACCTGCGACCGCGACCAATCGTGTGATGAATGCGTGATACCGGCACAGTACCGGCGTAGTACCTCGGTCTACGCTCAAGCCTTGAACGCGGCGCTTTTCTGGCTGAAGATCGATATGCGGCCCTGGAAATCCCGCTTGCCCGAACAGGCGGCCATTCGTGGCAGCGATCGCACGAAAGTTCCTGATAATGCCTGCACAGATGGACGAAACGCGGCCTGGTTACGCCGAGATCAGACTGGCGAGCACTCTTCACCCTGAGTCCGGCGCGTGGGCGTTCTTCATGCGTGAAGTCATGAGACTGCCGATTGAGATGACTGCGGCGGTTATCCAGGTGATCCGCCTGGGGAGGTGGAAGTTGGCGCCGGATCCGCTGGAAGCGGTCCGGTCGGACGTACTGGAGGCATATCGCCGTGCGTGGACCCGAACCTCGCCGGCGGCGTAGCCGTCGTTCGACCGCGACAGTAGCATCGCGCAAGGCTGCGCATCCAGCACAAGTTGCGGCGGCCATCGCCCGGCACCGAAGCGGCGGAAGGTATCCTCACCGGTCCTGACCAGGCTCCGACGAAATAGACTGTTGTCATGAGCCTCGCGCTCCGAAGTTTCGTTGTGCTGCTTGTCGCGTCCACAACCGCCAGTACCGCCGATACGAAACCCGAGGAGCTGTTCAATAAGGTCCGCGCCAGGGTTCTCGATGACGTCAGCCACGTTCCCCGCTATACCTGCGTCCAGACCGTCAACCGGGCACAATACCGTCCGCAATACAGTGAAAAGTCCAGCTGCAGGTCGATCATCGCCGCGCGGAGACAACTCGCCTCGCCCGGCTATCTCATCGTGCGCGACCGCCTTCGTCTGGACGTTGCGGTGGTCGATGGAGCGGAAACCTTCTCGTGGGCCGGTGCGCGTCAGTTTGAGACAAGCCACGTCGATGAGCTTGTGAAGTCGGGCGCGACCGGCAGCGGCGAGTTCGTTTCTTACCTGATCAGCGTTTTTGGTTCCGACGCGGACTCAATTTCCTATCTCGGCCAGTCGCTGTTTGCGTTCAACGTGCCGATTGAAAAGAGTCATTACACGTACAGGACCAAGGGCCCTGATCGAACCATCGGCTACCACGGGTCATTTCTGGTAGACCCGGCAACCACGGAACTGAAGCGCCTCACCGTGGTGGCCGATCAGTTTCCTCCCGGCGACGAGGTTTGCAGGGTAGAAGACAACATGGATTACCATCGCGTGAAGATCGGCAACGGAGATTTTTTGCTGCCTGAAGCCGCCACCATGGACGTGCTCTTCAGCGAGGGCACCGAGTCCGTAAACGAAATCGGTTATTCCGATTGCCACGAGTACGCAGGCCAGGCGACCATCCGCTTCGACGATGACGCCGCTGCCCCCGGCGCGCCGAAGAGCGCAGCGCTGCAACCCGCTGCGCCGGTGCGGCCGTTACCGAAAGGTCTTCGCTTTCGCATCGGGCTGACTTCTCCGATCCATTCGGAAACAGCGGCCGCCGGAGATGCCGTGACGGGAGTAATCCTACATGAGGTGAAAGACCGGAAACTGGGCATCGTCGCGCGCGAGAACGATGTCGTTCGCGGACGCATTCTGCAGCTTGAACAGCACATGTATCCCTTCCCGCGCTGGCTGCTCGCGATCCGTTTTGACGCTCTGGAACACGACGGCATGGAGCAGCCGCTTACACTGAAATCACGGGAACGCGGTGGCACTTTTGTTTTCGCCCAGGCCGGAAACATTGTGATCGATCAGAGCTTCCACTCCGAGTGGGAGACGCGCTGACTCTGAACCGCGACCGTGGTGGCTCATATCAGCCACCATCGGGCGGGCGCGGCCACGGACAGCGACGAAAAAAACCAAATGCTCTCAATCACTTGCGTTCTGGCGACTCAATTGCCCATAGGGTTGCCGTGGGAGAGCGATCATTGAATTTACTCAACAGAATGATTCGCGTCGCCCATCGCGGAATTGCACGAGCCTTGTTGCTCGTCGCGGTGGGCATGCCGGTCACGGCGCAGTTCAAAGAGACGCCGCCCGCACCGTATTCCCCGGCCGTTGCCCGTCAAAAGATCCGGCGGCTAATTGAGACCGCCGATCCCGACAAACGGCAGCAAACCGCTGAGACGCTCTCCGGGCTGCTCGTCTGGTACAGAGATATCGTCGACGACGAACTGATCGCGGCCTGGAAAGGAGACCAAAGGGCGAGTCTGCCGGCGTTGACGCCGCTCTTTGCGGATTCCCGCGTGGCATCAGCGATTGTCGAGTTCTCCTGGCGTCAACAGCGAGCAGCTACATTCAATCTCACCTATGCGCCCATGTTGGGAGACTTGATGGCGCGGTACCCGAACAGCGCCGACCCTTTCATCCGCGATCTCGCCGGGCCTGTGGCTGGCGGTGGGCAGATGCCCGATCTTTCGCTCTCAGAGGCGGATGCCGTCTGCAGAATTCTGCTGGATATGCCGGATACAGGGGACTGGAAGAAGATAGCGCTGCAGGTCCTTCCTCATTACCGCTCGGCAGCCCAAAATCTTCTGGTTCAGGATATACGCGGGAACAACCAGGAAAAAAGCTATCTGGCGCAACGCTGGATGACCCAACTCAGATTGAATGTGGCGGGCGTCACGAGCGAGGAGGACGACCAGCGGCGCAAGCTGATACCGCGCTCCTCCGCGGTGGCGGGCTCGGGACCAGTCGGGAGTCAGATACCCGCCAGCACCTTCTCGGGGCGACCCCACATCGTGGAGCAGCCATCCGCGTCATTCAGGTCCGGCGACGCGCCGTACAGCGGGCCGGTCTCCGGCACGCTGAAATGCAGTGGCGATCCTGTACCCCCGAATGCGGAATATGTCTTTCCTGGCATGCCCCCGGGAAATCTGCAGATTGACCTCGATGGAAAGCCCTGGGACGCGCGACTGGCGCCCGGCCAGGGGCAGACGCAGGATTTGATTCTCATAAACAGAAGTTCCAGCCCGCAGAAGAAATGCACCGTGCGCTGGAGGATCATCCCGTAATCTCGTTGCCCGGCGGATCGGCGCGCCGACCCGCCGAGTGCCATCCGCGGGTGAAAAACAGCTTCCGATAATTTGCGGAATAACGCGCTGAGTACAGAGCGCCGCGTTCGTGCCTTCGAGCGAGTCTTGGGATTTATCCCCTACTGCTGCGCACAGTGCAGCGTGCGCCACTTCAAGTCGCGCCGCGTGATCGCTGAATAGTCATCCGAAACACGATAGCGGCTACTCCAGCAGGTAGTCCTGTTCCGGATTGTCCTGCCGCCGCGTGGGCGTCTGCAGGCCATGCGAGAGGTCCTGCACCTTCGCTGTCACGAAATCCGCCAGCTCGCTGACTGACACGTGCCCGTCGCCGTTCTTGTCGGCTGCGCCACCCGAGAGCCCATCGAGAATCGCGCGTGTGAAGAATCCGTTGGACAGGTTGTCGCCCTCGTACGCGCTCTCCGAACCTCGCGACGCGGCGATGATCTCAGTTCCGGTGTTGGCGCGAAGATCGAGGAACATCGAGCGCTCCAGCTCAAACGCGTTAGTCTCGCCGACGGGTTTCTCAACGGCGACGCCGCGGCGACTCCCGGGGGCTGCGCCCGGTTCCCGATTCGCCACCGAACCAGCCTTGTCGACCTCACCCGAATGGCACGCATCCACCAGCAGCAGCCGCCGGCGGCTGTGCGATGACGAAAGCAGCAGCTCCATCGCGTCCATCGAAATGCCGCGCAGCGCGGGGGAGGCGAACGCCATGTCATGCGGCGCGAAGTAGAAATCCAGCTTCGCGTCGAGCAGACCATGGCCGGCGAAGAAGAGCACCGCGGTGTCGTCCACATCCGCGCGCGCGAAGAATTCCCGGAGTTTCAGGATGCCCTCACGCGTTGCACCCGCATCGGTGACGGGGTCGGCGACCACAATCCGGTCGAACTCCCCGGCGCCGCGGTCGCGGAAATAAGTCGCGAGATCGCCCGCGTCCTTGGCGGCAAATCTCAGTTCCATCTTTTGGTCCTGATATTGCGAAATGCCGACAGTCGCCACATAGAGCGTTCGCATGGTGTGCGCGGTCGAGGTGATGTTGAGCTGTTCGGTCAATGAACGGCGCCGGAGCGAATCGACCGCGGAGACTTCGATCACGTTGCTCCCGAACGAAAGCACGATCGGGACTGCGGCGCTCATCGCATCCCGGCCCCTGGCGCCAATCGAAGGCTCGGCGACGCCGTTCACGCGGACTTCGATATGGTCGAGCGGAATCCTGCCCTTTGCGCGCGCCGTCAATGCAAGAGAGTATTCGCGCTTGTTGACCGACGCGGTCGCGGGAGCCGTCACCTGAAGTTCCGGCAGTTCGTTGTCCGCCTGCAGCACGGCTTCGGTGACTCCGGCCTCTTTCAGGCGCCTTTCGTAAGCGGTCTTATAAGCGCTGATCACAGATCCGAGTTCGGGAGCCATGCGCGACGTTGAGAATATCGGGACGATTGAAGCGCAGGTCGAACTGCTGCAGCGGATACACGTGAGTGCCGATGCGATAGGAGAGCGCGAGGGAGCGCGCCAGCGATCCGGCGTAATAAGCGTCAGGTGTATAAGCGAGCGCGCCGTCATTCCGCGCCATCAGCGTCACAATGCGATCGCCCGCACCGAGATTATAAACATGCACGAGACCATCGCTGGTGCCAACTGCCAGACGTCGGTTGTCGGGGGAAAACGCGAGCGCCGTCGGCGTCGCCGGTTCCATCGCAAACGACTTCCGCAATGCGCCGTTCGCGGCATCGAACACGCGGATCTCGCCCGAAGCCGCCGCCGCAACATAATGCTGGTCCTCTGAAAACGCCAGAACCGCAGCCGATTGATTCTCGATCCTCCAGATGGATGTGCCGTCGCGTTTCCACAGCCGGACAGAATCACCGTCCACGCCGTCCCCCGCCGTCAGCACCAGCCCACCGTCATCGGAGACGGCAACGGCTTTCAACTGCACCGGATGCGCCTGAAACCGCGCGATGTCCCTGCTTCCGGCTGCATCGACAATGCGCACTTCGCCGTCGCGCCTGCCCTGCATGGCCAGCACCGTGCCGGAATCGGACAACCGCCATCCACTGAGCATCAGCGGCTTCTGCTCCTCGGGAGCCGGTAGCGCCACAGTACCCGCGTGAGCCTGGTCGGGAGTCAGTGCCGCCACGCGGAGCTGGCCATCCTGCGCGCGCTCCGTTTTGAAATCGAGCCCCATTGTGGTGAACTGGCCGTTCACCAGGCCGATGCGCGTCAGCCCCGTGGCCAGGAACCAGTTAGCGGACGGTTCAATTTGCCCCTGCTGCTGAAGGGGGCCCAGGCTCCGCATCACCGACACCGTGGTCAGATCCCAGAACGCCAGCCGCGTGCTGCCCGGAGGCGTGACGAGCATCTGCCCAAACAGGCTTATGCTGCCATACCCGGAAACAAGCACATCGCCGGTTTTCGAGAAGCGCAGTTGGGTCACCGCTCCAAAACCTGCCTGCATCGGAAAATCGATCTTCGGGGCCGACTCCCGGTTGTACACACGCAGTTCGCCGAGGGTATTGCTGAATACGATCCATCGCTCATCCGCGCTCACCGCCGCAGCCGCCAGATAGCCGTCGTTCCACGTGCGCTCAACCGTCTTCAGGTCCGCGGCGAAAAGCGTTTGCACCTTTCCGGTGTCCACCAGCAGGCGTCCCGAACGCGTCGCAACAATGCGCTGAACCTTGTCTCCGGATTTCAGCGGCAGCCCAGAGGGCTGAACATTGCCGTCGTTCAGGAGCACTAAAGCGCGTCCATCAGGCATCGCTGCCAGCGACCGGAAATCTCCCTGCGTCTGGATGCGTGTCTCCGCCCCGCTCTCCACATCGATCATGCGCACGACGTTGCGCTCATTGCCCGCCCCCTGCACCGCCAAACGGCGGCTGCCAGTCCACATCGGCGCAGCGTATCCCGTGTCGAACGAACTCTCCTCGACACAGTCGGCCGTGCGAAACACCCGCGCGAGCCGGGCCTCCCCGACCGCAATCCTCTCCCCATCGGGACTCACGGCGAACGACGGTGCACTCGAATTCGAAATCGCTGCGATCCTGCATGTTTCGACTGCCGTCCCGGTGTTCCATACACGCACCGTTCCGTCGCCCGCGGCGCTGACCAGCAAGCCGCCGCTCGCGAACTCAAGGCCCGACACGGCCTCCGAATGATCGAGAATCGTGCGCAGCTGCCGCCGCGTGCGCGTGTCCCAGAGCGTTATGACATGTCCGGACGCCGTCGCCATCAGCGCCCCGTCGTTCGACAACGCCACGCGCTGGAAATTGTTCTGTGCAACCTGGGTTACGATCTCGGGCCGCGTGCTTGCCGGTTCTTTGAAAGTGCGCGTCACAACAACCTCGGCGGAGTTGCGTCCGAAACTATCCTGCGCCCACGCCACGATGCGGTTGTTTCCGTTCACCAGTGCGACCTGCGCCGTGTAAACGCCTCCAGTGCTCGCGGACACGGAAACCGGTACGCCGTTGCGTGTGGCGAAGACTTTGATGGTGCCCGCCGGCGCGGATCGCAGCCGGAAAGCAACCCCATTGGCGCCGGGTGTCGCAGCCGGTACCAGCACCGGTAACGGCGGCGAACTGAGCCCACTCGATGTCGCCCCGTCTTCTTTCGGCGCATGGCCGCCCCAGATACTTGCTGCCAGACCGGTCACACGACGATCCTTCGCAGCGGACTCCAGCGGCACGATTTCGGTGCCGCGCACCCAGTAATAATTCGTCAACTCGCTGGCGTTGCCATCGTAGGATCCGCCGGGCGTGAATGCTGCCCAGTTCATGCTCTGCAGCGAAAGCGTCATCATTTCGGATTGGCTGGCTATATCCCAGACGCGGATGAAACCGTCGAAATCGGACGCGATCAGGCGCTTGCTGTCGGCAGTGAAGCGGGTACGGTCGATGAGAGAATCCGTGAACCCGCACAGCACCGCGGCCCTTCTGCCAGTCGCGGTGTCAATGACAGCGATTACTCCGGAGTTGAGCGGTAGTGCGAGAAGCCGTCCGTCGGCGCTGAAACGAGCCGCCCGCAGCTGTGCATTCACCGGAAGTTCGTAAATTCCGCGTCCGCTTTTGCCGTCGAGGATGCGCACGAAGCTTTCCGTGCCTCGCACCTGCAGCGCGTATTTCAGATCGTCGCTGATGGCGTCGTTTTCACCCAGCGCGGCGATCATCACCGGCTTGCCGCCGGCCACATCCACGGCGCGGATGCCAGAATCTCCGCTGGTGAGAAGCAAACCCGCGTCGGCCGAGAACCAGAGCCGATTAAACGCGTATCCGAGGTCGAACTCACGTTCGGTGTTGTCGGCGGTATTGACGATTGCCACCTTCGTGCCGCGCTTCAGCGCGGCCAGTTTGCCGTCGCGCGAGATGGCAATCCCGGCAGTGCAGGGGCGCGTCCGGCCCGGCACCGGCTTCAGCGAAACCGGATCGAGGAAGTAGCAGCGCCCATAGTCGGAGGCGCCGATCCACCCCGCGTTCGCCACGCTGAAATTTTCGGCCAGAGTGTCGACCCCGGCCTCACCAATCGGAGGAACCTGCTTCAGCGTTCCCCGGCGCAGATCGAAAACCCGGCCCGGATGCCCGGGCAACACCAGTTTGTCGTCGGCTGTGAGTTCGAAATGCGCGGAGAAGCCATCGCTCTGTGCCAGCCCTTCCGCCTTCGGAAGCTGCGTCTGGACAGCCCCCCGGCCCGGAGCGCTGGTGATTGCCGGACTGCCGCGCGTCCACGTCTGCGCCGTGCCATCGGGGAAATAAACGAACAGCTCCCTGCCGTCACTGAAATCCACCCGCCCTGGAGCTTTGAATCCGCCGACCGTATCCAGGATTCGCCAGTCCGTTGCGTCCCAGATTTCCGCGTTGCCCGCAGCCATCAACACGGCGAGGGACTTTGCGTCGCGGCTGAAAGCGAGCGACACGGCGCCCCCGCCGGCAAATTCCGTAAATCCCCTGCTTCGGCGGAACAGTAGCCGGCCGGAAGCCACATCCCAGACATCGAACATTTTGCCCGGCAAAGTATCCCCTGCCGCGAATATGCCGCCATCGTCGCTCAGCGCCATTGCGGGTCCGCCCTGGAACGAGAAATCGATCGGGATGCGGCGGATCGTAAGTCCGGTGGCGCGATCCACCATGGATACCAGGTCGTTGCTCTGCATGACCACGGCGCAGACGCGCCCGTCCCTGCTGCATTGCCCGCTCGGTGACACCAGCATGTTCTGAAACTGCTTCCGCATCAGATTCAGCTGCGGCGCGGACTGCGCGCGCACTATCGCCGCGGCGAATATCACGGCGACCAGAACTTTGGCGGGGATCTTCATGCGGGGTTCCCGCAGTGTACAACAAATTGCTTCCCGGCTCCGGACGCATACAATAGCCCCGTGGGGGACCGCGAACAGAAGAGTATCTGGCAGCGATGGCTGCGACAGCCGCAACGCATCTGGCTGCGCCGGGCGCTCTTTCAGGTGCACCTGTGGAGCGGTATCGCGATCGGCCTTTACATCGTTTTCATCAGCGTGACCGGCAGTGTTCTCGTCTACAGCAACGAAATGTACAGAGCCGCCACTCCCGCGCCGATCATCTCGACAAGCACCGCGCCGCGTCTCACAGACGATCAGCTGAAAGCAAAAGCCCTGCATCTCTATCCCGAGTACGTCATTGCCAACCTGCAGCGCGCGCACAATCCGGAGGAGGCCGTCGCCATCCGGCTGCGCCGCGGCGAGGCAACAATGAATCGTCTTTTCGACCCACGCACCGGCGTCGATCTTGGCGATGCGGTCTCGACCGGCATTCGCTTTGTCTCGAAGCTGATCGACCTGCACGACAATCTGTTCGCCGGCATGCGCGGCCGCGCCATAAACGGCATCGGAGCATTTCTTACTCTCGTGCTGGCGGTCACGGGGATGGTGGTCTGGTGGCCCGGCGTCACCGCGTGGAAGCGCAGTCTGACCGTCCCCCGCGACCTCGGATGGAAACGCCTGATCTGGCAGCTGCACAGCGTGATCGGCTTCTGGACTCTTGCGTTCGTGTTGATCTTCGCGCTGAGCGGAATCTACCTGGCGATCCCCGACCGCATCCAGGAACGTCGTCGACTGGCTCGATCCCATGGACCCAGCCAACATCCGCACGCGCGTCAGCGACCGGATCATTTACTGGCTCGCGTACCTGCACTTCGGTCGTATCAACGGGATCGGGATTCCGTGCCACGGACCCGGCGTGTGCGATCAGGCGACCAAGGCGGTCTGGGCCTTCTTCGGACTCGCGCCCGCCGCCATGTTCGTGACAGGCGGCATCATGTGGTGGAACCGCGTGCTGCGCCCGCGGTGGAAGTAGACGCTGACAGGTCAGAAACGATGGGAGTAGCGGGCGGGTACTGCAAGGGGTGATTTGCGGTAATCGCGCCGCGCCCTTTACGTCGAAGTGGAAATGAAACCCGGATCGGGCAAAAGAGGTTGCGGCTTGTTGCAGCAGACTTGGCAGGCATAGGCCAAGAGAATCCCTATAGTTGAATCAGAATTTTACTGAGTTTCACGATTCACAACTTTTGCAGAATGATTTGCTGCTTGTAATCCACTGAATCCGTTGCCTCTGGAGCCGCGCCAGAGACAGGGGATTTAGAACCGAAGTTCGTCTTGTGCGAGTCGGGGTTCCGAGCTAC
This sequence comes from Terriglobia bacterium, assembly GCA_963832905.1. Lineage (GTDB taxonomy): Bacteria > Acidobacteriota > Terriglobia > Bryobacterales > Bryobacteraceae > BOG-234. Next base: position 967,474 of record CAWHVO010000006.1, read on the forward strand.
GGTACACTGCGGGATCCAGAATTCCAGTGAAGGAGGCCAATCGCACATGACAGCGGTTTGGGCGGTGCTGCTCTTTGTCGCATTCGTTGTAGCGGGCGTGCTGGTAATCCACTACAGACGTTGCACGGGGAAGCAGATCTAGCGACCAAGGTATAGAGTGCTTGTGGAGTTGTACTGGCGGACCGCGTCATGATCCGAGGCATGCGGTCCGTATTTTTGTTTTCAATCACAACTCCTGCAGATTTATTTTTCTTACCTAAACCACTGAATCTTCAGGGAAGAACAAGCATTCACTCGGAGGCGGGTCCGGCGACAGCAGTTTGCCGATGGCACACTCAAGCCGGAACAGAATCCCGTGCCCGAACACATCTCCAAACTACAGCCAGAGCGTACCATCTACCTGCGTGGTTTCAATAGCTTTGCCGCGGCGACAGGTTTACATAATGCATCGCCGACGGGTTTCCAGGTCAGCGGCACGTTCCGCGATCCCGGGGACTTCGCCGTCGCGGTCCTTTATGATGCCGACAACGCTTTCGAACACCCATCGATCCGGTATCTCCCCGATTTCAACTTCGGCGGGCTAACGCTGAACTTCAGCCTCGAATATTCGGACGGCGTCCAGCCGATCGATTCGCCCATGTACAACTGGATCGACTGGGCGACGCTTGACGTTGTACGGGCCGACGGCACGACAACGAACATTCCGCTCTGGGACAACGCGACGCTGGCGGGCGGCCTGTTCCCGGCGGCGTCGGCCACGGTATCAGTGAACGCGGCGAGCGTGCAGGCCTATGACCGTATCACGCTGTGGTACGAAAATCTCGCCTTCGACTACACGGCGCCGGGCGGAATCACCGGGACAGCGACTTACTACTGGCAGGATGCCGGGACGACAGCTTCGATCACGGTTGGGACGAACACCTATACCTACAATGTCGTTACGCCAGGCGGAGAAAGCGCCGCTACCGTCGCAGCGGGTGTCGCGGCGGCGGCGGCCGGCGATCCGCAGGTTGCATTCACGGCGTCAGCGGCGGGGGTCGTCACATTTACATCGAAGGTCAATACGGGCGCCATGGTGGAGGTTAGCGGTTATCCGCTGTGGCTGATCACGTATCCGCCGGGCGCGTATCTGGCGGGCCTGTTCGTCAATCAGATCAATTCGGCGAACTGGGTCGGGGCCAACACCACGCACGGGCTGCTGGCCGCGCTCGTTGGCACGCCCGGTGTCAGCACGACATTCACGGTCACCGCCGCGCGCTACGGCACGGTGAACGCGAACGGCGCGACGGTCAACTGGATTTTCGGCACGAAGTTCGCGGGGCTCACGGCCGGATTGCCGTTCGTCCTCGGCGGCGCGACGTACACGATTGCAAGCGTCGAGAGCGCGACCCAGCTCACGCTCACGACAACCGCGTCATCCGGCCAGTACCTTGCCCCGCGCGGCGGACGCGACGGCAACACGATCCGGCTGTATGGGCTCGCGACGTCGCCTTCGACCACGTCATTCGACCAGACGCAATATCAGCTTGGCGGCGGGAGTTCGGCCGTGACGTGGAACCTTTCGCTCAATTTCACGGCGCTTGGAATCGACAGCCTGCGGCAGTGCTGGCTGACCTTCGCGCCGTCGCTGACTTATGCCGCGGCGTATACGGCGACGGAGTGGATGGCGACGTTTTCTAACTGGCAGGTTGTTGAAGCGGATGGCGGTGGCTCCGTCAGTACACCGGTGAGCGCGCTGCAGGTCGCCGGGCCCGGCAGTGTGCGCCTCGAAGAAGACAGCCCCGCGTGCCTTTACAAGGGCACATGGGTGCAGTCGTCCGGATTTTATTCGAAGTATTTTGCCAATGTCGCGACGGACGTGAACGATTCGGTCACCGTCACCTATTCGTGCCAGTTCGCGCACAACCTCTGTATAGGGACCTCGCTGTACGGCACGACCGTGTTGACGGCGACGGTGTGGCTGGTCGAGAACACGCAGTACAATCCGGCGATCAACGGCACGTTTTACAGCGATCGAGGCGTCGCGGGGATCACGGTCGACGGGGACACCGAGACGCTGCTGGATTGCCGCGTCAATACGGGATCGGAACTGGTGGCGCGGCGTCTGCTGCGCACCGGCGTGGCGGCGGGGACGCACACCGTAGTGATTCGCGTGGCGCAGGCCGGGGCCTTCTATTTCGATTTTCTGGAAGCCGCTGTGCTTTCGGATGTGCCCGACGCGCTGACGGCGCGCCCGAATGTTTCCGCCGCGCTCGACTTCGATACGAATCAGACGTACATGCTCACGCCGTCGCGCGTGCTGTGGATTCTGACGAAGCTCGGCTATGCGGCGCCGATCAACGAATACCTTGGGGTGTTCTGGTGGAATCAGCGAGTGGCGTCGGGCGCGACTTTCTCGACTGCGCAGGTGAGCTTCGGCGGAACATTCGCGGCGGGCGACACGATCTTTCTGACGTTCAATCCGCCCTCCGGGGCTGCGCTGGGGAAATCGGTCTTCTCCGCGGACACGCCCACGACCGTCGCGACACACTTCGCGGCTTTCATCAACAGCTCGCTGGTTGGAGCGTGGGCGTCGGCGTCGGGAGGAGTGCTCACGATCACGTCGCGATCGCAGGGGGCGGCGTGGGATTTGTCGCTCGCTGTCAGCGTGTCATCAATGGGTGGCACCGCGACGATGAGTCCCACGTTGCCCGCGCCGGGCGTCGCCGCGCAGTGGGTTATCGATGACACGCAGGCGTCGCCGATCAATAACGCGGTCTCCGACTGGCACACCGATTTCTACGCGCAGTGCGCGGCCGCGGGACTGACCGTCGTGACGTCATGTTCGATGGAACTGGTGAATCCTCCCGCCAGCGGATACTGCGCGCAGTTCCCCAGCGGCAATCCCGTATCGACGGCCACGGGTTTCGCCAATCTCAACTCGATGCAGTGCGCGGTGGGTGCATCGAAGATGCTCGCGTTTCAGAAAACCGTGTACCGGCAGATCGCGCGACTGCAGGCGGCGGCGGGGCTGCAGCCGTATGTCCAATACGGCGAGTTTCTCTGGTGGTATTTCGCAGATCCGGCGGGCAGCGGCATGGCGTACTACGATCCGGAAACGGTCGCCGCGGCGCAGACGGCGCTGGGGCGGGCGCTCTGTACCTTCATGACGCCCAATGACGACCCGACCGTCAACGGCTCGGCCGATGCGCTTTTCCTGCGTAACCGGCTGCGCGATTACGTGGCGGCGCTGGTTGCCGACATTCGCGGGGCGTATCCGACGGTGCGATGCGAGGTGTTGTGGCCTTACGATGTCAACTACCCCACGCCGGTCGGGGGATTGGGCGGGCAGCTGAATTACTACGTGAACCTGCCCGTGGAGTGGCAGCAGCAACCGGCGAGCGGACTCGATTCGATGAAGGTGGAGGCGCTCGCGTTCGCAACCAGCCAGCGCGATCTTGATTTATCGGAGCAGGCGATCGAGCTGTTTCCCGAATTCGGCTGGCCGCTTGCGGCGCTGCGCTACCTGGTGCCGGTGTTCGGATCGGCGACCCCGTGGGAGCGGGAACTCGCGCTGGTGCGGGGCGCGGGACTTCCGTTTGCCAATCTGTGGGCGCTGGATCACGTGTGTCTGTTCAATCTCGATGTGCCGGAACGGCAGCTGGAGCGGCGGTCGGTGGTGAAAAGCCTATAGAAGCTATCCTGAACAGTGATGGCTCCGCAGGAAGAACCGGCCGCAAAACCGCCGGAGGGTGAGAAAACCGCATGGCAGCGCGTGCAGGATGCGCGTCATCCGAAGCGGCCGCATACGCTCGACTACGTGCAGCGCATCCTGACGGAGTTCCAGGAGATCCACGGCGACCGGTTGTTCGGTGATGATCCGGCCATCGTGTGCGGCATGGGTCGGCTGGACGGACAGCCGGTGCTTCTCGTCGGCGAACAAAAGGGCCGCGACACAAAACAAAAGCTGGTGCGGAATTTCGGGATGCCGAAGCCGGAGGGGTACCGGAAAGCCCTGCGCGCCATGAAACTGGCAGAAAAATTCAACCGGCCGATTATCACTTTCCTCGATACACCCGGCGCGTATCCCGGCATCGACGCGGAAGAGCGCGGCCAGGCCGAAGCCATTGCGCGCAATCTTCGCGAAATGGCCCGGCTGCATGTGCCGCTGATCGCAGTCTGTATCGGCGAGGGCGGCAGCGGGGGCGCACTGGCGCTGGGCGTGGGGAATCGTGTGTATATGCTGGAGAACGCGGTTTACAGCGTGATCACACCGGAAAGCTGCGCGTCGATCATCTATCGCGATGCCGGCAAAGCCGAACAGGCGGCCGCCGCGCTGAAGATGGCCGCACCCGATATGCTGGAACTAGGGCTGATCGACGGAATCGTTCCCGAACCGGCGGGCGGCGCGCACGAAGATCACGATGAAGCGGCCCGGCTTCTGAAAGAACAGCTGGTGCGGGCGGTTCAGGAACTTTCCGCACTTTCGCCCGACGAGGCGGTGCAGACACGCTACAACAAATTCCGTAAAATGGGGAATTTCTTCACCGGAGCCTGATGCCGAAATCGAAAACCAAGTGGCCGGTGATCGCGGCTATCGCGTTTGTGATAGCCGTGCTGGCGGCTGTGACTTTTTCCACGATGGGGAATGCGCAGGTGCACTGCGAGGTATGCGTGACATTCAACGGCCGGACGCAGTGCGGTAACAGCGCGTCGACCAGCCGTGATCAGGCGGAACGCGCCGCGACCGATCTGGCGTGCAACGGACTCACCGCTGGCATGACCGAGCTGATGCAGTGCCAGTCGAGCCCTACCCGAAAGATAACGTTCCGATAGGTGATATCCCCTGTTTTCAGGGTCTTACAAAACACGCACGACGGCAACGTGTTAAAATGGGTTTTCCACGCGAACAAACCCGCGGCAACTTGCGTCTAAACCATTTACAACACTCAACCGGAGTACTCCTGCCTTGAAAACCAAATGGAAAATCCTGATCGGTGTCTTTGTGCTGCTGTTTATCGCCGCTGGCGTGGTGGCGAGTGTCACTTACAGCCGCCGCGGTGTCGTCACCGTGCAGACCGGCAAGGTGATTAAGGAAGATCTGACCGCGACCGTGACCGCGTCGGGCGAAATCAAGCCGCGCAACTACATCAATCTGGGCGCGGAGTTTGCGGGCCAGCTGACGGAGATTATGGTCAAAGAGGGCGATACGGTGCGGAAGGGCCAGCTGGTCGCCCGGATCGACGAAACGCAGTCGGCGGCTGATGTGGAGGCGCAGAAGGCGGCGCTGAATTCCGCCGAAGCGGATGCTTCGGCGAGCGAGGCCGGGTATAAGGCGGGCGACGACAACGTCACCGTGCTGCAGGCAACATTGGATCGCACCAAAGCCGATACCGACCGGTATCTGGAAGACTACAAACGCGGCCAGGAACTGTTCAAACAGGGACTGATTGCGAAGCAGGATTTCGAACAGCGTAAGGCCGCCTACGATGGCCAGGTGGCGGCCGTGCAGGAAGCCGAGTCGCGCATCGTCCAGGCCAAAGCGCAGCTGGCGCAGTTGAAGGCGCAGTTGGCCGGATCCCAGAAGAAGATTGTGCAGAATCAGGCGAACCTCACCCGCTACGACGACATTCTCAAGAAGCACAATGTGATCGCGCCGCTCGACGGTCTGGTGACGTATCTGCCGGTCCGGCAGGGCGAGACCGTTGTGCCCGGCGTGCAGAGCTCGGCGGGCAGCACCATCATGACCATCGCCGATATGTCGATCGTAACGGCGGAAGTGAACGTGGATGAAAGCGACATCGTCAACATCAAGCTCGATCAGCCCGCCGAAATCACGGTGGACGCGATCCCGAACAAGACGTTCACGGGTCACGTGACCGAGATCGGCAACACAGCGATCCTGCGCTCGACCGGGCTGGCTGCATCGCAGAGCAACACGTCAAGCCAGGAAGCGAAGGACTTCAAAGTGGTCGTGGCAATGGATAATCCGCCGGACGAGATCCGCCCCGGCCTGTCGTGCTCGGCGAAGATCACGACGGCGACACGGAAGAACGTGCTTGCCATTCCGATGCAGTCGCTCACGGTGCGCACGAAGGGCGATCTCGACACGCGGCCCAACAAACCACTGAATCCGGATCCGGCGACCGTGAAGGCCAACAAGGAAGAGCTGACGGGTGTGTTCGTGATCGCAAACAACAAAGCCGTTTTCCGCAAAGTGGATCAGGGCATCAGCGGTTCCACCGATGTGCAGGTTCTGTCGGGCCTGAAGGAAGGCGACCAGATCATTACCGGTCCTTATCAGGCTATCCGCACCATCAAGCAGAATGCGGTGACGAAGGTCGATAACACGCCCGCGCAGCCAAAGCCCGCCAGCTAAAGGAATCCCATGCCAGACGTGCTGACCGAATCCGTAGTGGATAAAGGCGAACAGCTCAAGCGCGACGGCATCGTCATCCGGACTTACAACATCTGGAAGACGTACGTTATGGGCGACCAGACTATCAATGCGGTGTCGGGTGTGGATATCGAAATCCGGCGCGGCGAGTATGTGGCGATCATGGGTCCCTCGGGCTCGGGGAAGTCGACCCTGATGAACCTGATCGGCTGCCTCGATTCGCCGACGCAGGGCGAGTATTACATCAACGGCCGTCTGGTCAGTTCGATGACGGATGACGAACTGGCGCGCATTCGCAATAAGGAAATCGGATTCGTTTTTCAGACGTTCAATCTGCTGCCGCGCGCGAGCTCGCTGCATAATGTCGAGCTGCCGCTGATCTACAACGGCACGCCGCCCGCCAAGCGCATCGAACGGGCGAAGCACGCACTCGCGCAGGTGGATCTGAAGGACCGCATGAGTCACAAGCCGAATGAACTCTCCGGCGGACAGCGGCAGCGCGTGGCGGTTGCGCGGGCGCTGGTCAACGATCCGTCGATCATTCTGGCGGACGAACCCACCGGCAACCTCGACACCGCGACCGGCAACGAAATCATGGCCCTCTTCCAGCGTCTGCATGACGAGGGGAACACGATCATTCTGGTTACGCACGAACACGACATCGCATTGCACGCTCACCGGGTGATTCACATCCGCGACGGTAAAATTGAGCGTGACGAGCGCGTCCCGCACTAAGCCGCACGGCGCGATCCGGCGCTTTTTTTGCGAAGCTCGGGCCGGGCCTGATCACGGGCGCGGCGGACGACGATCCTTCGGGGATCTCCACCTATTCCGTAGCCGGCGCGTCGCTCGGCTATCCGATCCTCTGGACAGCTTTGTTCACGTTCCCGTTGATGGCGGCGGTGCAACTGATGTGCGCGCGCCTCGGCCTGGTCACCGGGCGCGGACTGGCGGGCGTGGTCGGCAGGCGCTATCCGGCGGGGATATTGTGGCCCGCGTGTGGGCTGCTGATTGTCGCCAACACGTTCAACATCGGCGCCGATCTGGGCGGCATGGGTGATGTCATGCACATGGTCACCGGCATTCCGGCTTACCTGCGGGCCGGGGCGCGTACTGGCTTTTCACGCTGGCGCTGATCGGGACGGGCATGCTGGCCGTACCCGTACTCGCCGGTTCGTGCGCGTACGCCATCGCGGAGGCTGCGTAGTGGGACGCAGGGTCGCTCGACGAACGCCCCCGGCAGGCTGGTCAATTCTATGCGGTGATCGGCATTGCCATGCTGGTGGGACTGCTGATGAATTTCCTGGGCCTGAATGCCGTGAAAATGCTGTTCTGGTCGGCGGTGCTCAACGGCGTGCTGGCGCCGCCGCTCGTGGTTCTGGTGGTTCTGCCGACGGGCGACCGCAAAGTCATGGGAGAACGAATGAACGCGCCGATCGCGAATATACTCGGATGGATCTGCGCCGCATCCATGGCGGCCGCGGCTGCCGGCATGTTCCTCATGTAGATTCTCCGGCTACGATGAAGCGTGGCCCCCGCAGTCCTCTCGGTCTCCGGACTTCGCAAGCAGTACGGAAGCACGCTGGCGGTAGACGGAATCTCGTTCATTGTCGCGCCGAACGAAATCGTCGGCCTGCTTGGCCCGAACGGCGCGGGGAAGACGACAACCATCAACATGATTCTCGGCGTGCTCGAGCCGGATGCCGGCACAGTGCGCATCGAGGATGTGAATCTGGCGAAATACCGGTCGGAGGCGCTGGAACGTACCAACTTCGTCGCAGTGTATTCGCCGCTGCCGGGAAATCTGACGGTAGTGCAGAACCTGCGCTTCTTCGGCATGATTTATGGCGTGGCGAACCTGAAGCGGCGCATCGAAGAGGTTCTCGATCAGTTCGATCTGCGCCGTTTCCGCGATACGCGCTGCGGGGTGCTTTCGTCCGGCGAACAGACGCGGGCGAGCCTGGCGAAGGCGATGCTGAACCGGCCGCGGCTGCTGCTGCTCGATGAACCGACGGCGTCGCTCGATCCCTCGGTGGCGCACGATGTGCGCGGCATGATCCGCGAGGCGACACGCGAAGGCGCAAGCGGCGTGCTGTGGACTTCGCACAACATGACGGAGGTCGAGCAGGTGTGCGACCGCGTGCTGTTCCTGTCGCGCGGCAGGATTCTGCTGGAAGGCGATCCGCGGCGGCTGCCGGCCGAGCACGAGAAGGAATCGCTCGACGACCTCTTTATTGCCGTGGCGCGCGAGCCGCTGAGCCTGGAGAGCGCCAGGTCATGAGCGGGAAACGCGCGGCGGCCATCGTGCTGCGGCAGCTTTATCTTTATCGCGGGAGCCCGGCGCGGGTTCTGCCGCTGTTCGGCTGGGTGGCGATTGATGTGCTGCTGTGGGGCTTTTTCACGCGGTACCTGAATACGGTGGCCGCGGGGCGGATGCAGTTCGTGCCCGCGGTGCTGGGCGCAGTAATGCTGTGGGATTTTCTGACCCGTGTGATGCAGGGTGTGACGGTGACGTTTTTCGAAGACGTGTGGTCGCGGAATTTTCTGAACGTGTTCGCCAGCCCGCTGTCGATTGTCGAGTACGTGAGCGGACTGGTGGCGTCCGGGATCGCGAGCAGCGCGGTGGGGCTGGTGAGCATGCTGGTGATCGCATCGGTGTTCTTCGGCCTGTCGTTTTTCGTGTACGGCTTCGCGATCGTGCCGCTGGTGCTGGTGCTGTTTGTGTTCGGAGTAACGCTGGGAATTCTGAGCTGCGCCGTGGTGCTGCGCCTTGGCCCGGCAGCCGAGTGGCTGATCTGGCCTCTGCCGGCGATGCTGTCGCCGCTGGCGTGCGTGTTCTATCCGTTGTCGGCGCTGCCCGGGTGGCTGCAGTGGCTCGCGCGGCTGATCCCGCCGTCGTACGTTTTTGAGTCACTGCGGGGGATGGTGGCGGGTCGGGGTTATACATTCAAAACGCTCGCGGTGACCGGTGGACTGGCGATCGGGTACCTCGTTCTGGCGGGCTGGTTCTTCGCACACATCTACGGATATGCGGTGAGGACGGGGCTGATCGCGCGGTACAGCGCGGAGAGTGTGAACTGAGGAGAAGCGCCGCTTGCGCTGCGCGTCCCGAATAATCTTAGTCAGCTTTGTCCCCTGCCGCGGGCGGTTTTGTCGTTTTCCCGCTCGGATTCGGACCCAGTTCGACTCCGGCTTTCCGGGCTTTCGACAGGCCGATAGCTATGGCCTGTTTTGTATTCCGGGCTCCGTGACTGCCTTCGCTGGCATCCTCACGGGCCCGCTCGATGGTTTCTTTCTCCGGCATTTTGGTCCTCCGCGATTTGCAGTCACGTGGCGGCCCTGGCGAATTTTCCCACACCCCCGGCCGACGCCCCGTCAGTCGGTGTCCAGTGCCGGGTCCTTCGGAGGGTACTCCAGAGGGACGTCGTCTTCATTCCTTTCGTGCGTGCGCACGGGAGCTTCATCGGGATAAGGACGTTCCAGTCCGCTTACCGCCTCGGCCTCGAAAAACTGACCTTCCCCGGCCAGTTCCGCCTCACTCTCCGATCCTGCGGTCTCCTCGTTCGAAAGCCCTATGTCGTCTCCGGACTGTCCGGCAGACTGTGGGCCCGGCCTTTCATCTTTTGACTTCTTCATGCAACGATGGCCTGCAATCGGCTTACCGGAAAGAAGTGTCCGGGCGAAACAGTGGCGAGTGATCTGCACGGCGAGGAGTGTTTCTTCCATCTTGTCCGCTGCGTCCTCTCCACCGAGCATAATCGTTATCGACTCGACGCTCTCTCCCGCTGCATGCGCACCTGGTCAATTTATCGCATGCGATCTCTTGCGGCGTAGGCAGGCTTGCCGGGCTTCGCCTTGTTGACCTTCAGTCCCGTCTCTATCAGCGCTATAATCGCCGCCGATCGCGTGGGGAATCGCCCTCCGAACCGGAAATCGTCGATCCGCTTCAGCAACTCGGAGTCGATCACGAAGTGAAGAAATGGCTTCTGGCTTTGTCCCACGAAAGACCAGTATAAGCCAAATAAGCAGTATGGACTATACTGATATAAAACAGTTATAATCAGTATAAGCAGTATAAAACATATAGGCAGTAGAATCAGCTCAATCGGCGTCGTCGGTCATGACGTTGAGGTGGCCAGTGAGGCCGTGCTTCCAGGCGTTGAGGCGGGAAGTGTTGCGACCGGCCTCGGTGCGGCGTCCGGTGGATTTCTGCGCGTTTAGAGGGCGGTTTGCTTCAATCTGCTTGTCGGTTGCCATGGGGTTGGTGCTCCTGCGGACACAGCAATAGCACGAGAGAGCGGAAATCACGCGTCAAAACGGAGCGGCAGGGTGCGTTAGCGAGGGGCAAGTTGCGGAGATACGGCGGGGACGGGGAAATTTTCGGATTTTGTGAACGGCTGGACCGCTTTCAACGACTGGAGCAGGGGCCGGCCTCAAAGGGCAGCGGAGCCGCAGACGCGTATCCAGCCGGGAATGCCCGAAGGTTGCATATGGAACGAAAGTCACGCGCCTGTGGAGGTGAGAAGAACCCGCCGATGGCTCTGGTCGAAGCCTGAGACCGGTGCCGGCTAACAAGGCAAGGCGCCGGGGATTGTCGTCAAAGAAGAAGTAAACAGTTTCGCCCGTCCCGATGATCGCCCCCTCGCTGTGCCTGCGTACGATGGAGATTGCGAATCGGGCTGCTCTCCGACACCCATGGCTTTCTGGATGAGGCTGTCTTCCATCACTTCGCCGAATGCGACGAGGTGTGGCACGCGGGAGACTTCGGGACCCCGGACGTCCTGGACCGTCTCAGAGCCTTCAAACCGGTGCGGGGAGTTTACGGGAACGTTGACGGGGCGGAACTCCGCGCCGGTCTGCCCGAGGATCAGGTTTGGGAGTGCGAGGGCCTCAACGTCTACATGACGCACATCGGCGGGTATCCCGGCAATTACGACCGGCGTGCCGGGAAGGAAGTCCGTCGGCTGCGGCCGGGCCTGTTCATCTGCGGCCACTCCCACATCCTGAAAGTCATGCGCGATCAGGCGCTCGGACTCGTTCACATTAATCCGGGCGCCTGCGGCCACAACGGATGGCATCTCGTCCGAACCCTGCTGCGATTTACCGTGGAGGGCGGGAAGATGTCCGGCGTACAGGCAATCGAACTGGGTCCGCGCGGGAGACGGCAAACCGCCGGTTACCGTCCCGGCTGAACCACTCATTTGCCGGCGCGGCGTAGGCTGCTGAAAAACGACTCACAGGCTGAAGCCTGTGCCACCAATTCCTCGCAGGCAGCTGATAACAGGTGGCAGAGACTTAGCCTGTGAACTCTCCCTGCCCATTGCAGACGTTTTTCAGCGGCCCGCCTGGCGTCGTCGATGACATGAGCTATGAGTCGCGCGGACGACACCTGGCGAGACCATATTTGGACAAATCGAGATCTGCGAGGCGTGTGCATAACTCCAAAAACGCCTTCACCTCAACAGGGCAGGCAAGAGACCAGGCTGGAGCTACGTTTGCACGCCTGCAGGCTAACCAGGTTCAAATCCCGATCCAAGGAGTGAGCAATCATGGCGACTACTGCACACCCAGTCAGCGAGCACGCTGCTGACAAGAATTCGATTCGCCTGCATCATGTGGATGTTCCGGAAGCGGAACTTACCGAATTGCGCCGGCGCATCAACGCGACGAGGTGGCCTGAACGAGAAACAGTCAGAGATGCGACGCAAGGAGTACAGCTCGCGACGGTTCAGGCGCTGGCGCGCTATTGGGCGACAGAATACGACTGGCGCAAGATCGAGGCAGGATTGAACGCCCTGCCGCAGTTCATCACGGAGATCGATGGACTTGACATTCATTTCATCCATGTCCGTTCCAGGCACGAAAACGCATTGCCGCTGATCGTTACGCACGGATGGCCCGGCTCGGTGGTCGAGCAGCTCAAAATTATCGATCCGCTTACCAACCCGACGGAGCATGGCGGAAGCGCGTCCGACGCGTTCCACGTGGTCATCCCTTCGATGCCGGGCTACGGATATTCCGGCAAGCCGGCAGCCGCCGGATGGGGACCCGAGCGCATCGCGCGCGCCTGGGATGTGCTGATGAAACGGCTCGGGTACACGCGATACGTTGCGCAGGGCGGTGACTGGGGCGCTGTCGTCGTCGATCTCATGGGCGTGCAGGCACCATCAGGGTTGGCTGGCATTCACACCAACATGCCGGGCATCTTTCCGGCCGACATTGACGCGGCGGCTTTTTCCGGTAAGCCGGCGCCGCCGGGCCTCTCTGGTGACGAAAAGGTCGCGTACGAGCGTCTGCAGTTCGTCTATCAGAAGGGAATCGCCTACGGGTTCCAGATGGGTCTGCGGCCGCAGACGCTGTACGGAATCGCGGATTCACCCATCGGTCTAACGGCTTACTTCCTGGATCACGACGCGCGCAGCTACGAGCTGATCGCACGCGTCTTCGAGGGACAAGCCGAGGGGCTCACGCGCGATGACATCCTCGACAACATCACGATCACGTGGCTGACGAACACTGCGCTTTCCGGCGCCCGTCTTTACTGGGAGTACTTTGGCAAAGGGTATTTCAACGCCAAAGGTGTCTCCATCCCGGTCGCTGTAAGCGTCTTCCCCGACGAACTCTATCCAGCTCCGCGAAGCTGGGCGGAGCGGGCATATCCGAAACTCATCCACTTCAACAAGCTGGATAAAGGCGGTCACTTCGCGGCGTGGGAACAGCCAAAGCTCTTTTCTGAAGAGCTTCGCGCAGGCTTCCGATCGCTGCGGCAGGGTTCTTCACAATAAAGGAGAGAATGCGCCATGCGTGAAACTTCGCAGTTCAACATCGACCGCACCGATCAGGGCGTGTGGACGATCACGTTCAGCAACCCGCCGATCAACGTTTTTGTTCCCGAAACGGTGGTCGAATTGGGAGCGCTGATGACCGGCATCGAGGCGGACCCGTCCGTGAAGGTCGTCGTGTTCCAGTCGGCGAATCCCGATTTTTTTGTTGCCCACCTCGACGTAGCGAGGGCGGCGGAGCGGCCGGAGACGCTCGGCCTTTGGCGCGATTTTGTGCTGCGCCTCTCGTCCACGCCCGTCGTGAGCATCGCCAAAGTTCGCGGCCGCACGCGCGGCATCGGTAACGAGTTCGTGCTGGCCTGCGATATGCGCTTCGCCAGCCGGCAAAGCGCCGTGTTCGGCCAACCCGAGGTCGGCGTCGGACTGGTCCCCGGCGGCGGAGCGCTGGAATGGCTCCCGCGTCTGGTGGGCCGCTCGCGGGCACTTGAGATCGTGCTCAGCGGCGACGATTTCGATGCTGATATCGCCGAGCGCTATGGCTGGGTGAACCGCACGCTGGACGATAGCGCCCTCGATTCGTTTGTCGATGCACTCGTGCGGCGTCTGGCCTCGTTCGACCATGAAACGCTGGCCGCGGCGAAGGCTCAGGTCAATCGATTCGGGAGACCGACGGCCGCCGAGATCCAGTCGAGCAACGATTTGTTCTTCCCGTTACTGGCCTTGCCCGGTGCGCAGGCGCGCCGCGCCAGGATCCGTAACATCGGTTACGGCATTCCGAGCGACTTCGAATTGAACTTCGGCCGTTACCTCCCTGCGTTCGGGCGGGCGGACGGCGATGACAGGAATAAGCAGCCCGTCTGATCGCCGCCCTGGATTTCTGAACCCGGCGCTGAGGCGCCGAACTGAGAATTCTTCCGCCGTCGGGACACCACCTGGTATCGTGCCGTTATTTAAGACCAGAAGCGCGGCTCTGTGCGGGATCGACGCGCATCCGGTGGATGTTGAGGTGGACCTGTTCCGCAGCGGGATGGCGCGCGATTTCATGCTGGTCGGCATGCCGGATACCGCGGTGCGGGAAAGCCGCGAGCGGATTAAATCGGCGCTGATGAACTCCGGGTTCGGATATCCGAATCAGGCGGTGACGGTGAACCTCGCGCCCGCGCATGTGCGCAAGGAAGGCGCCGGTTTCGACCTGCCGATGGCGCTGGCGATTCTGGGCGCGATGGGGCACTGCAAGGGCCTCGACAAACATCTTCTGGTAGGGGAACTCTCGCTCGACGGGACGATCCGGCCGGTGCGCGGCGCGTTGTCGGTTGCGGTATGCGCACGCGAACAACATATCGAGAACCTGATTCTGCCGATGGAGAATGCCGAGGAGGCATCGGTGGTCGAAGGGCGTCAATGTGTTCGGCGTGAAGCATCTCGCCGAAGTGGTCGCGATGGTAACGAAACCGGAAGGGTTCACCGCGGTGAAGCCATCGGCGCGCCCGGCAGGCAGGCAGACTGCCGAGCCGGTTCCGGACTTTCGCGATGTGCGCGGACAGACCACCGCGAAACGCGCGCTGCAGGTGGCCGCGGCGGGCGGGCACAACGTACTCATGATCGGGCCGCCGGGATCGGGCAAGACGATGCTGGCGAAGCGGTTCGCCGGCATTCTTCCGCCGCTGAGTTTTGAAGAAGCGATTGAGACGACGAAGATCCACAGCATCGCGGGTGTGCTTCCGCCGGGCAGCGGGCTGCTGTATACGCGGCCATTCCGCGCGCCGCACCACACGATTTCAGACGCGGGACTGATCGGCGGCGGGACCGGATCGCCGCGGCCGGGCGAAGTGAGCCTGGCGCATAACGGCGTGTTGTTTCTCGACGAGTTCCCTGAATTCCCGCGCAACGTTCTGGAGATTCTGCGCCAGCCGCTGGAGGATCAGACCGTCACCATCGCGCGTTCGCATATGACACTGTGCTTCCCGGCGAGCTTCATGCTGGTAGCGGCGATGAATCCGTGTCCGTGCGGTTACTACGGCGACACCACGCGCGAATGCCGGTGCACGCCGGCGATCATTCAGCGCTATCTGGGCAAGATCAGCGGTCCGCTGATCGACCGCATCGACATTCAGATTGAGGTGCCCGCGGTGCCCTACAAAGAACTGCGTGCGCGCGAGGTGGCAGAGTCGTCGGCGGACATGCGGGAGCGGGCGGCGCGGGCGCGCGAGGTGCAGCAGACGCGCGGGTTCGCCAACGCCCGCATGCCCGCGCGGATGCTGCGGAAGCTCTGTGCGCTGGATGACACAGGAGAGAGAACACTGGAGATGGCGATGAAGCGCATGAGTCTTTCGGCGCGGGCGCATGACCGCATCCTGAAAGTCTCCCGGACGATTGCCGACATTGACGGCGCGGAGGCGATCGCCGCCAAGCACATCGCCGAAGCCATTCAGTACCGCAGCCTCGACCGGAATTACTGGAATTGACTGCTACACACTTTCCGACAATTTCAACCCCGATCGAGGCCGGCAGGTGGGCTAAGGTCCGGCAGAAACCGTCACCGATACACCTGGGCCTGCGACAGTGAAGAACTGGCTGATCGAGCTCGCAGTGATAGTTGCCGGGCCGGGGGCCACGCCCGTGACCTGCACGACCGCGCTTTGGCCGGTGACGTTGATACTTGATGGCACGGTAGCAACCGTCGTGTCACTCGAGCTCAAGTTCACGAGCAGGCCGCCGGGGGGCGCGGGCGCAGAGAGAAGCACCATGATACTTTGCGCCCCGCCCACGACCACCGGAAGGTTCTGAGGCGATAAGCTGATGGTGGCCAGCACGCTGACGTTTACGCTCGTTCCCGCGTAGCCCGCGGACGATGCGGTGATGCTCGCCGACCCTATTGCAACCCCGGTGACCTGCGGCTGCACCGCAGGCGTGGTGGCAAGTGGCCCAATAAAGACGCTCGCCGGCGAGACCGTGACCGAACCTGGGGCGCTGCTGGCAAGCATGATGGTAGTGCCGTCAACCGGCGCCGGCGTCGAACAATTGCACATTCAGCGGAACCGATTGGCCGAACGGGACCGTCAAGCTCGATCCCTGAGAAAACCCAATGGCGCCAAGCGGTACCACCAACAGCGGCGCCGTGGCGCCATTATAGCCGGACGCGCTTGCGGTGATGGTCGTCGGACCTAACGCCACCCCGGTGAGATTGAAAGTGCCCATGGTGCTTCCCTGCAGAATGGTAACGCCGGAGGGACTGAAACTGACCTGCCCCATTGCTGAGGGATCGCCCGAAAGGGCGATCGTCGTGCCGCCCTGCGGAGCCGGCGCACTGAGCGTAACCGTGCCGCCGATGGTGTGTGTCAGCCCCACGGCTGTTGCGTTATGGGCGAGCGCAATTGAGATGGACGGCGTCGTGACCGTCACTGAAGCGGTTCCAGGCTGGTATCCCGAGGCATAGGCGAACACCTGAGTGGAGCCCATGGCGAGCGGCGTTACCGTCACGGTGATACTGTTTGAGTTCGCGGGAACGGTGACGGGTGTCTGAATGGAGATGACTGTGGGGTCAAACCCGCCCAGGTTGACAGAAACCTGGCTGGCTGGCGGCGGGTTCAAGGCGATCGTCAGAGTTCCCGGCGAATTGGAGAGGTTCAGCGGATCAGGTGACAAAGCAATTGCCGTCGGGCTGGCCGTGATCGTGACCGTTGAAGGATTGCTGCTCGCGGACGGGTCGCTGACGATCAGTTGCGCGACATATGTGCCCGGCAGATCCGCCACGAAACCGGGATTTACCGTGGTCGGTCCAGTAAGGACCGCATTGCTACCCGCGGGAATGCTGAGAAACGCCCAGGAATAAGTAAGCGGCTGGTTATCGGGGTCGTTCGATTGGCTGCCGTCCAGGGTCACGGTGCTTCCCGGATTCACAGTCTGCATCGGCCCGGCGTTTGCTACGGGCTGGACGTCTGCAGTCGTAATGGTAACGGTTGCGGGGACGGTGCTCGACAAGTATCCGTTGCTGACCGTCAGTTGCGCGACGTATGTTCCGGATTGATCGGCGACGAACGTGGGGTTGACGATATTGGCGGCCGATAATACGGCATTGCTGTTGGCGGGGACAGTGACAAGCGACCAGGAGTACGTCAGCGGCAGTCCCTGAGGGTCGGTCGAGCCCGAGCCGTTGAGCGGTACCGTGGCGCCGGGGAGAACGGACTGGTTGGGTCCTGCACTCGCGGTCGGCGCCAGCACCGCGTTGGTGGATATCGTTACCGTCGCCGGCTGGCTATTCACGATGCCGTCATTTACGGTCAACTGCGCGACATATGTGCCCGGCACGTCCGCGGTGAAGGTCGGGTTTACGCTGGTCTGGCTGCTCAGCGTTGCCTGGCTATCGTGGGCTTGAGTTGTATTCAGCGTCCAAAAGTAAGTGAGCGGGTTGCCGTTGACATCAGTTGACCCCGATCCATTCAGCTGGACGAGCGTATTGACGTTAACTCTCTGGTCCAAACCGGCATTCGCCACTGGCGGAGTATTCCCGGTGGTCACGGTCACGGTAGACGGCTGGCTGTTGAATGTGGCATCCTCGACAACCAGTTGAGCAATATACGTTCCGGCCACATCCACAGTGAACGTAGGGGCTATGCCGCGGGGATTGGACAATACTGCCGAACTTGCCGGAGGGAGGCTGATAAAGGACCATAAATATCTCAATGGGTTGCCGTCCACGTCGGAAGATTTGCTGCCGTCCAATTGCACCATGGTTCCCACGGCGACCGTCTGATTGAGACCGGCGTTCGCGACTGGCGGGGAAGCTCCGGTGCTGACCGTGACGCTGGCGCTGTCGCTTCCAAAACCATCGGTCACTGTAAGCAGGGCAGTATAGGTTCCGGGCACATCCGGCACAAACGTCGCAATCATCGTGTTCGCATTCGACAGCTCGGCCATGGATCCGGAAGGAACGCCCGAAAGGGTCCAACTGTACGCCAGAGAGCCCACATTCAGGGAGCCCATACCGCCCCCGGTCGTCGACCCGCTGGCGTTCAGCGTAACTGTGCTCTCCACGGGCACGGTCTGATTCGGCCCGGGATGCGCAACCGGGTTCAGGAACGACCACTGGAGCTGGCTCCCGTCGAACGCAGAGGAGTTGACCAATATCGTAAAGGTATCGATGCTGGTAACCTGGCTGTTCGCCGGCACCGGAGAGAAATGCAGCGTGCCCTGGCCCGCGACTATGGTCACATTAGGGTCCGAGCTGGCTGCGGTAGCCGTCACGGCTGGAAGCGCGGGGCCGGCATTTATGAGAATTGCCTGATATGTATAGTAAAACTGAGCTCGTGTAACACGCTGTGAGCTCACCAACACATAGCTCGAGTATGTTGCCGGAATCGACAGGTAGGAAGCCGCCGTTTGCCCCAACATGGGCGATGGACCCAGTGCCGACAGAGACAGCGCAATTGCTGCCGCACAGACGTATCTCATTAAACTCCTCCGCTTGAAATCCAGGACCTGAATTATACGTTGAGGAGTAACTATTTTTGTATTGTCCTAATGGGTACTATCCAAATTGGTATTATCCAAAAGGATAATACGGTTCAAACAAGTCATTTTATATGTTTGACTTGTCAACAGTTTTCGCCGCGCGGCCATCCGCCACTAAAAGAGTACCCAACCGCCGCGAACCGTTGTTTTAGTGAGCTCGATGCCGCCGTTTACAAGAGATTCATGTTTGCAATCGATGTCCGTGCGGTCACTACGGACATGCGGGAGCGCGCGGCGCATGCCCGCACGGATGCTGAGGAAGCTCTGTGCACGAGACGACGCGGGTGACGGATCGGGGCTACTCGCCCTTTGGCGGGAACTTCCGGAACATATCCGCGACAGCCGATTCCAGCTTCTTTTCGTTCTTTTCAGATTTGCCGGACAGCGTCTTTGTGGAGACACCGCGCCAAATCAGCTTCTTTGTGTGAGGGTTGAACATGTCCACCGTCAGCGTTCCGACGGGAGTTTCTTCCGGCGTGGTGGTGGAAAATCCCAAATCTCCAAAGCCGCGCCATCCCCAGCCGCCGCCCATGCCGTCGTAGAACGTGGTGTAAGACTGCTGCTCAGTCACACGTCCGAGGGCGCTGACGCGGACATCGCCACCGGAGGGCTGCATGGTGAGTCCTTTGCTCGCGAGCTGCTGGTCAACATCCTTACGGATGCGGTCTGTCCAGAGAGAATTTCCGGCATCGACTTTCAGCCACGAATAGGTTTTCAGAGCCCGAAAATCGGCAGCGTGATCGTAATCGGTATGCACGTCTGCCATAGCCAGTCCGAAGCCGGCAGCGGTAAGCGCGATGGTCGCAAAAAGGTGGCGTTTCATAAGAGACCTGCCACTTATCCCGCAAGCAACCGGCCTTTAGGATGCGCATCACAGAGGCTCATTGGCCAGAGTCTTTGGCGAATGACGGGGTGCGTTGGCTCACGGTGCAGGACGGCACAATCGCTTCGTTCGTCTGACGCCTCGACCGGCGACCGCGAGAACTGATAGGATCGTTCAGCTACATGATGAAGATCCAACCCTGGCGCGCACAACGGAGCCTTCGCCCTGTGCGCTCCTTTGCGACCCGCGCACAACGGAGCCTTCGCCCTGTGCGCTCCTTTGCGCGCCTGCTTATTTTTCTGACTACGGCCGCGGCTTTCAGCCAGCAGAATGTGCCGTTCGCGGGAGGCATTCCCGTCGCGCCTACGGGACTGGCACATCGCAAGCTGCCGCAACTGCCGATCGAATACGACACGGGGGAAGGACAGCGCATCCGGGTCACCGCGGTAACGAGGGACCTGGAGTATCCGTTCTGCCTCGCATTCCTGCCTGACGGCAGCGTGATGGTGACGGAACGCGCGGGACGCCTGCGCATCATCCGCAACGGAAAGCTGGATCCGAAGCCGATCGCGGGCGGTCCGGCATCGTACTGGGCAGGGGAATCGGGCGCGCCGGGCGCGGTACACGGCTACATGGACGTCGTGCTGCATCCGCGCTTTGCGGAGAACGGCTTCGTCTATCTCACGTACACGAAGCCCATCGATGAAAAGAAGAGAGTGGTCGCCATTGCGCGGGGGCACTGGGACGGAAAAGCCCTCACCGATATGCATGACATTTTCGCGATGGACCAGGCGGGCACTTCACGCATTGCGTTCGGCCGCGACGGCATGCTCTATATGACGACGACCGGCCGCGATCCGCAGGATCCGAACACGCTCGGAGGCAAGGTGCTGCGCCTGAAAGACGACGGCACGGTGCCGAGCGACAACCCGTTTGTCGGCCAGGCGGGCAAGCGGCCGGAGGTGTACACGCTCGGACATCGCAGTTCGCTCGGACTCGCCGTGCATCCGGGAACCGGCGAGATGTGGGAAAACGAAAACGGACCGAACGGCGGCGATGAGATCAACGTTCTGAAGCCGGGCCGCAACTACGGATGGCCGGTGGTGAGTTATGGCCGCGATTATCCGGGGCCGTGGCACAATTCGCCTCCGGGGCACGCGGGTTTCGAAGCGCCGGTGGTGATCTGGAATCCTGCGGTCGCGGTTTCGGGCATGACCTTCTACACCGGCGACAAGCTGCCGAAATGGAAGGGCGATCTCTTCGTGGGTTCGCTGCGCACGGGCGAGATTCCGGGCACGGGACATCTCGAACGAATCCTCTTCAACCAGAAGATGGAGGAGCTGCGCCGCGAATCGCTGCTCACCGATCTGCGCCAGCGCATCCGCGATGTGCGCCAGGGACCGGACGGCCTCCTGTACCTGCTGACTGACGAAAAAGAGGGCGCGGTGCTGCGAATCGAGCCGGCACAGTAACAATCGTGATTACCAGCCAGGAGCGGATTGTCACCACGCACGTCGGCAGCCTGCCGCGCAACGATACGCTGTCGGGGCTGCTGGTCAGGCGCGAAGAGGGGACCGCGGTCAACAGTGCCGAACTGGATCGCGAGATGGACCGCGCGGTCAGACACGTCGTCGAAGAACAGGTCAAAGCCGGGATCGACATCGGCAACGACGGCGAGCAGCAGCGCGTCGGCTTCCAGACTTACATTCCGCAGCGGATGTCCGGATTCGCGGGGGAATCGAAGCGGCGGCGTGGACGCGACTATGAGGAGTTTCCCGAACTGGTGGAGGATCTGAAGCGGCGATTCCCGAAGCGCAGCCGCATGCAGAACGCGCCCGAGGCGCAGGCGGAAATCCATTACCTCGATACGATCGACATCCGGCGCGAGATCGACCGTCTGAAAATCGCGGTTGCGGCGCACCCCGGTTTCAGCGAAAGCTTCATGACGGCTCCGTCGCCGGGGATCATCTCGACGACGATGTTCAACGCCTGGTACGACTCGCATGAGTCATATCTGATGGCTCTGGCGCGGGAGATGAGCCACGAGTATCGCGCGATCACGGACGCGGGGCTGGTTCTGCAGATCGATTCGCCCGATCTTGCCATGGATCGCACGATGTTTTACCGCGACCTGTCCGACGCCGATTTCGTGAAGGCCATCGAAAAACATGTGACGGCACTCAACAGCGGCATTGCCGGTATTCCACCCGACCGCGTGCGGCTCCATTGCTGCTGGGGGAACTGGGAAGGGCCGCATATTCACGACGTCGCGCTGGCGACGATTCTGCCAGTGCTCTATCAGGCGAAGGCAGGCGCGCTGAGCATCGAGTTCGCGAATCCGCGGCACCAGCATGAATACGAGGCGGTTCGCGCGAATCGGCCGCCGGAGAACATGGTACTCATACCGGGCGTCATCGATTCGACCACTAACATCGTGGAGCATCCCGAGGTCGCCGCACGGCGCGTGCAGGAAGCGGTTACGGCAATGGGCGATCGTGAGCGCGTGATTGCGGGCGGCGACTGCGGGTTCGGCACTTTCACCGGGCGCGAATGGGTGATCGGGCCGGTGGTGTGGCTCAAGCTGAAGGCGCTGCGTGAGGGAGCCGATATCGCGTCGTCGCGGCTCTGGTAGCTGCGGCGCGCGCCGCGCAGGGCGACAGTTTAGGATAGTAAGAGCTATGAAGCCACTTCCCAACAGCGCACAACGGACACGTGCGGCCTGTGCGCTGATGACTCTCGCCGCCCCTTTTCTGATTGCTGCGCTCGTGCCGCTCGCCCAGGCGCAGGACCTGCCCGAAGGTAAAGGAAAAGACCTTGTCGAAGAGGTCTGCGGCGCATGCCACGGCACCGATCTTGTGTCGTCGCGGCGCGCCACGAAGGAAGGCTGGTCGTACATTGTCGACGATATGGTGTCGCGCGGCGCTTCGGCGACGAACGATCAGATCGCGCAGATCAACGCGTATCTTGCAAAAAATCTGGGTCAGGTCAACGTGAACAAGGGACCGGCGGCGGAGCTCGCGAGCGTCCTTGAGATCTCAGATGACCAGGCTCAGGCCATCGTAAAGTACAGAACCGAACACGGCGATTTTAAAACTGTTGACGATCTGAAGAAGGTTCCGGGACTGGAGACCGCGGGGCTTGACAAGAAGAAAGACCGCGTCGCGTATTGATTTATTCGCGCACAACGGACTGACCACAGGCGCAGCCGCATGGCTCACCTTATCCTGGAGAAGGTTGGCCGTTAGCATACACTCCTGGGCTGGTCTGTGCGCTTATTAACCTCCGTTAACACGAGGTCAATCGCGATTCCGTAACTAACCCATAACGCATTCTTATTGTGAAACAGGCAACCTTCGGTGTGTTCTGAACATCTTCTGTACATGAAGAAAACGATCATTCTGTTTGCAGCAATCGCGGCCTTGTCGTTCGCCGGCACGAAGAAGTATGAAGTGGTCTTCGACACCCCAGCGGTCCTCGGGCCGATGGAGGTGGAGAGCGGTCACTATATGCTGACCTTCGACGGCTCGAAGGTGACCCTGGTCAACGAAAGCACGCACAAGAGCTTTGAGACCACAGCCACGGTGCAGACTTCCCCGACGAAGTACAGTGATACAACAATCGAATCGAGAACGGACGGCGGCAAAATGAAGATCAGCCAGATTCACCTTGCCGGCACGACCACCCTGGACTTCACGCATTAAGTCTGAAGCGTCGAGTGGACGCGCGCTCTGAACGTGCCTGGTCTGCATCCCTGTCGCCGAAGCAGACCAGGCAAATCCTTCCTGAAATTCTCTACTGTCGTTTCGGAGTTAATCGCAGCAGTCCGTTTCCGGCGAGCAGGTAAACCGCGCCGTCGGGACCTTGGCGTACGTCGCGTACGCGCTGCTTCAGATCGAAGAGCAGCATTTCTTCGGCGATGACGTGCTGCTGCGTGTCAAGCACGAGCCGCACGAGGTGCGTGCCAGCCAGCGACCCAACGAACAGATTCCCCTTCCACTGCGGAAAAACATTGCCCATGTAGAACATCATTCCGGAAGGCGCGATGGACGGCACCCAAAAGTAGACAGGCTCTTCGACACCCTCCATGCTGTGTTTGCCGTTGCCGACGGGGACGTTTTTGCGGCCGTCCGTGCGCTGCTGATCGTACTGGACGCCATAGGAGACGTCTGGCCAGCCGTAGTCTTTACCTGCACGCACGACGTTGATTTCATCGCCGCCCTGCGGACCATGGTCGGTGGCCCAGAGTTCGCCGGTAGCCGGATTGATGGCCGCGCCTTCGGGGTCGCGGAATCCATGGGCGAACGTTTCCGGCAGCACGGTGGCGCGGCCAAGCCAGGGATTGTCCTTCGGAATGGAGCCGTCCTTGTTGATGCGGATCACACGGCCGGAAAAATTGCGGCGGATGTCGGGGTTGTCGGTGAAGTCGTGTTCAACGCCGTCGAGATCGGAGTCGTAAAAGCGGAAGCGGTCGGCGCCGGTGACGAGCAGCGTGCCGTCGGGCGCGATCACGATGCGGCGCTCGCCTCCGCCGTTGATCAGGACGCGGACGTTTTCCAGATTTCGTTCGTCGGCGCTCAGCGTGGCTTTCGCGACGCGCTCCATACCAAGGTTCATGGTGCGGCGCTCGGCGAGCGATTTGGTCCAGACCTGCTGATAGAAGAATTCGTTGGGCCAGATGGCGGGGGCTTCGCCGGGCGGCGGGGCGAAGTAAGTGAAGTAGAGCGTGCGATTGCGCGCGAAATCGGGATCGAGCGCGACATCGTGGAGACCCTGCGCGGCGATGGCTTTGACCGGAGGGACGCCCGCGATCGGCGCGGAGACGACGCCGTCCGGACGCACAATGCGCATCGTGCCAGTGCCTTCCGTGACCAGGAAGTTGCCGTCGGGGAGGAATGCGAGCGACCACGGGCCGTTGAGGCGCGTCGTGATGGTCTCGACGTTGAGCTTCGGCGAGGGAGTTTTGGGAGCGGGCGCGTCGGTCTGCTGCGGAAAGGCGGGCTTGGGCTTGGGCGGATTGCCGAGCTGCGAGTGCTGAGCCAGGAGTGATGAGGTGAGCAGCGCCGCGGCGAAGAGGTGCTTTTTCATAGCACCTGCCAGTTTAGTTCACGGCCGCAGGGCCTCTTCAACGGCCTTCGGGTTCCTGGCGATCACGGAAAGCAGTGTCCGCGCCGGGCCCTCGGGCTGACGATGTCCCTGTTCCCAGTTCTGGATGGAGTCGAGTGAGAATCCGAACCTTGTCGCGAACTGAGCCTGACTCAAGCCGAGACCCTGCCGCAGCTTTCGGACGTTCAACCGCTGGTACGTGCACGTATGTCACGCGCGCACCGCTGGGTTTGCCTTGCACCCAATCACACGCCTGCCGAGCGCTGCGCAGCAGTTTCTGTCCCGGAACAGTTCGAGATCTTTTCGGTGCTTTCCCGGGTGGAGTGACTCGATTCATTCTTTTTCCTTTTTCCGCAGGTTAAATCACTCTTGATCCACCGCGTTTGCCGCGCCCCTGGGTGATCCGTCGCAGTTTCCGCAAACCGCCCGTACCCGGAATCAGATCGCCTGCTTCAGGAAAGTGGGCCACATACCAAACCAGTGCGTCATGCTCGTCTTGGTGAGAATTCCCCTCACGTCGGCCAGAAACTCCTCCGTTTCCAGAACCGCGATCAGATCATCCAGTAGTTTCAGTATACGTCACTGACGTAGTGCGCCGGGAAAAACCCTGCATGATGGTTTCGAGGTTGAGCTTCACGCGTTGCTCCTCGCGGCAACCAGAATATGGTTGTATGGTAGAAGTATGGCAACCACAAAAGTCACATTCACTCTGGACAGCGCCGCGGTAGCCAGGCTCGGAGAGGCAGCAGAGCGGCTGGCGCGCCCGAAGAGTGAGATCGTCCGCGAAGCCATCCTTGAGTTTTACGACCGCATCGGCATGCTGAGCGAAAGAGAGCGCTCGAACATGCTGCGGGCGTTCGATGAACTGGTGCCCAAAATACCTGTCCGGCCAGCCTCGGCCGTACGCCGCGAAATCGCCGACGTGCGCCGCGCGAGGAAAGGTGGAGGACGCCGGACGCCACCGTGATTGTCCTCGACACTTCCGTACTGATCGACAGTCTCACGGGGCCAGGACACTCGGCGCCTGCGCTGCGCGCCTGGATCGAGAGAGGTGAGCGCATTCTGCTGCCTTCGCTCGTTTTGTACGAATGGATGCGCGGCCCCCGAATGCCGGCTGAACTCGCTGCCCAGGAGGCGCTGTTCCCCGCGGCGAGGGCGATTCCCTTCGGCCCCGGCGAAGCTGCGCTGAGTGCGCAACTGTACCGGCAGGTGCGGCGCGGTGGTTCGCGTGAGATCGACTTGGCAATCGCGGCGACAGCAATCCTCAGAAACGCTTCTCTCTGGACGCTCAACGTGGATGATTTCCGCGACGTCCCGGATCTGCAGCTGGTCCGGGTAAAATAGAAGCGTCTCCCCCGACGAATTTCCGAACAGACCTCCATGGCAGAGACACCATTCGTTCATCTTCACAATCACACCGACTACTCCCTTCTTGACGGCGCGTGCGAAATCGATCAGCTGATGGATGTCGTCGCGTCACAGCAGATGCCCGCCGTCGGGATGACCGATCACGGCAACCTCTTCGGCGCGGTCAGCTTCTACAACGCCGCCAAGGCGAAGGGCATTCATCCGGTCATCGGATGCGAGATGTACGTGTCACAGCAGGGACACAAGTCGCGATCGGACAGCGACCGGTACAACCACCTCGTGCTGCTCTGCGAGAACCAGGAAGGCTACCGGAATCTCATCAAGCTGGTGTCCACCGGGTTTCTGGACGGCTTCTACTATAAGCCCCGCGTCGACAAAGATCTGCTGGCGGCGCATTCCAAAGGCCTCATCTGCCTGTCGGCATGCCTGCGGGGCGATCTGAACGAAACCATCCTCAACGATAAGTACGACGACGCACGACGCCTCGCGTATACCTATCGCGACATCTTCGGCAAAGACAATTTCTTCCTCGAAATTCAGGACCACGGGCTCGAGCAGGATAAGCGGCTCACGCCGCAGGTGAACCGGCTCTCCATCGAGACCGGAATCCCACTGGTCGCGACCAACGATTCGCACTATCTGCGGCGCGACGATGCGCGCGCGCACGAGATTCTGATGTGCATCCAGACGGGGAAGACGATGTCCGACCCGAATCGCATGCACTGGGACCATCCCGACTTCTATCTGAAGTCGCGCGATGAAATGATGGCGCTGTTCGGCGAGCTGGAGGACGCGGTCAATCGCCCGTGGGAGATTGCGCAGCGCTGCCAGGTGAAGCTGGAACAGGTCAAAGATCCTTTCCCGCGATTTGACATTCCGGAAGGCCACACGACCGATTCGTTTTTCGCATACGTGGCGCGGCAGGGATTCGAGAAACGCCGCGTGCGTCTGGAAGCCATGCGCGCCGCGGGCCAGCTGAAGCACGATCTTGGCGATTATGTGGCGCGCCTCGACCGCGAGGTCGAGATGATCCAGAAGATGAAGTTCTCCGGATACTTCCTCATCGTCTGGGACTTCATCCGCTTCGCCAAAATGAAAGGCATTCCGGTCGGCCCGGGCCGCGGGTCGGCCACAGGCAGCCTGGTTGGCTACGCGATGCAGATCACGGATATCGATCCGCTGCAGTACAGCCTGCTGTTCGAACGATTCCTGAATCCCGAGCGCATCAGCATGCCCGACATCGATATCGACTTCTGCACACGCGGGCGCGGCGAGGTGATTCAGTACGTCACCGAAAAATACGGGCGCGAACAGGTGGCGCAGATCATCACGTTCGGCACGCTGGGCGCGCGCACGGCGCTGAAGGACGTGGGCCGCGTTCTCGACGTCAGCTTCGCCGACATGGACAAGGTTACGAAACTCATCCCGTCCATGCCGCTGAACATCAAGCTGGCGGAAGCGCGGAAAATGGAGCCGCAGATCGATGAACTGGCCGCGCGCGATCCGCGCGTGAAGGATGTGATCGAAGTGGCCGGCCGTCTGGAAGGCATCGCGCGCAACGCCGGCGTGCATGCGGCGGGTGTGGTGATCTCGCCCTTACCGCTCAAAGACCTGGTTCCGCTGTACAAGACGAACAAAGACGAAATTGTCACGCAGTACGACATGACGGGTCTGGAGAAGCTGGGCCTGCTCAAGATGGATTTCCTGGGCCTGACCACGCTGACCATCGTGGAGGACGCGCTGCGGCTGATCGAACGCCGCGCCGGGAAGCAGATACGGGTCGAGGACATCCCGCTCGACGACACGAAGACGTATGAGACGGTCTTCGCCAAAGGTCTCACCAGCGGCATCTTCCAGTTTGAATCGTCCGGCATGCGCGACATTCTGCGCCGATATCAGCCCGACCGGCTGGACGATCTCATCGCGCTTAACGCCCTCTACCGTCCCGGTCCGATGGACATGATCGACGACTTCATCGACCGTAAGCACGGCCGCAAGGAAGTCACATTCGACTTCCCGGAAACGAAGGACATCCTCGAAGAATCATTCGGCGTCATCATCTACCAGGAACAGGTGATGCAGTTGTCCAACCGGCTGGCCGGCTATTCGCTGGGCGACGCCGATCTCCTGCGCCGCGCCATGGGCAAAAAGAAACAGGAGGAGATGGACAAGCAGCGCGTGCGGTTCATCGAAGGCGCGCTCGCCCGAGGCCACAACCAGCGCAAGGTCGAGAAGATATTCGACCAGATGGCCAAGTTCGCGGGGTACGGATTCAACAAGTCGCACTCGGCGGCCTATGCGTATCTGGCCTATGTGGTCGCGTATCTTAAGACGCATTACCCGGTCGATTTCATGGCCGCCCTGCTGACGTCGGAAACCGGCAATGTGGCGAAGGTGGTGAAGTACATCAATGAATGCCGCGAAATCAACATTCGCGTGCTGCCGCCGGATGTCAATGCCAGCGAATACGACTTCACACCCGTGCGCGACGAAAAGGGCGATGCGATCCGCTTCGGACTCGGCGCGGTGAAGAACGTCGGGCAGAACGCAGTGGAGGCGATTATCAAAGCGCGCACTGAACTGGGGCGATTCCGGTCAATCTACCAGTTCTGCGAACACGTCGATATGCAGGCGACCAACCGGCGCGTGGTGGAAAGCCTGATCAAGGCGGGCGCGATGGATGCGTTCGAAGGGACGCGCGCACAGTTGCTGCTGGCGCTCGATGGGGCAATCGAATCGGGCAACCGCGCGGCGAAGGATCGCGACTGCGGACAGGCCGGTCTGTTCGGCGGCGGACCTGAGGAAGAACATCCCGAACCCGCGCTGCCGCGCGCCAACGACTGGACGCTCAAGGAGAAGCTGCAGGGCGAAAAAGAGCTGCTCGGGTTCTATGTAACAGGGCATCCGCTGGACAACTACGAAGAGAAGATCGCCGACCTGGCGACGCACGATTCGACGAAGCTGGAAGGTCTCGAAAAGGGCAATGAAGTCGCGCTGTGCGGCATGATCACCGGCGTGCAGAAGCGGCGCAACCGTGAAGGCAAGCCGTGGATCTCATTTGTGATCGAAGACCGCGCGGGCAGCATCGACGCCATGGTCTTCACGACGCAGTATGAGAAGCTTGCGCCGGCGGTGGTGGAGGATCAGGCGGTACTGATTCGCGGTTCGGCGCTGCCGGAGGAAGGCAACCCGACGAAGATCTCTGTGCAGGATATCGTGGCGCTGGATAACGCGCGGGTGTCGCTGCCCACGCTGATCAGCGTGAAGGTGTTTATGAACCGCAACGGCATTGACCGCGCGGCGGAACTGCAGAAGCTGTTTGAGCGCAAACCCGGCGACACGCAGGTGCGGCTGCGGCTCGAAGCAACGCGCGATTTTTCGGTGATCCTCGATGTACCGGCGAAGGTGCGTCCCGACCGCGAATTTCAGGCCGAGCTGACGCGCATCTGCGGCCCGGACATGATGGAGATTCTGGGGAGCTGAGGCACGACCCGTAAGGCTTGCGAGTAAAAGAACCGGCGACAAGATCGCCGGCGTTACTGAACGACGCTGATGGTGGCGTTGGCCTGACTGGATATGACGCCTACCGTCACCACGACAGGCACCGCGACTGGCAGCGTCGTGGGAGCGGACAGAAGGTTGTTCGGGATCAGAGCGTTCACCTGCATCACACCGGCGACCAGTCCGGGAGCTTCGCCGGCATAGCTGACCAGAGCATTCTGCCCATTCATCGTCACGCTGACACCCATCACGGGGATTGGAAAAGGACTCGTGGTGATCTGGCCGTCAACGCCCGCAGGCGACGTGAGTCCTTCGCCCGTAACGTAGAGCGAAACGACGGTTCCCTCGGGAGCGGGCACGCTCATCGAGTTGATCGTGTTGTTCTGATTGATGGCTGCCACCTGTCCGATGCCGGTCGAGTTGGCGGTGAAGATGCCGGTGGCCGCGGCGGCGATGGGAAGTGCGTCCGCAGTGGTCCAGGACTGGCCGGCGAACGTGACGGTGGCGTTTGCCGCGCCGCCAATCGGCATCGAGTAGGGCACGATCGCGGAAACCTGTGTCGCAGACGTGTAGATTACGACGGCCGGGGTTCCGTTAAACGAAACCGTGGTGCCCGCCAGCTGTTTCGGGAAGAATCCGTTCACCACCTGCGCGGACACAGGCGTTGACGGACCAAGCCCGCTCGTACCGAATATGTTGACGATCTCGCCGGGCGAAATCGAAACACCATTGCCGCTCGCCGCGCTCGCCACACTGACCGACGAAGGCACCGGCGTCAGCAGACGAATGACCATGTTCCCGCTGTCGGCGACGTATACATTCCCGGCAGAATCGAGCGCGACACCGTGGGGCTGATTGAGCTGCGCACTGGTACCGGGGCCGCCGTCGCCGGAGAAACCAGGAATACCAGGAACGCCCGCGATAATGAACTGCGTGCCGCCCGGCAGAATCTTGCGCACCGTGTGCGTGAAGGAATCGGCGAAATAGATGCTGCCGGCCGCGTCGATGGCGATACTGTCGGTGGAGATTCCCGATACGAGCGTATGGATGTTGCCGTCGGTGGTGACCTCGCGGATGTTCGTGTTGCCCAGATCGGAGATGTAGATGTTGTTCTGCGCATCGACAGCAAGTGCGTAGGGCGATTGAAGCTGGGCTTTGTTGGCCGGACCGCCGTCGCCGCTGTAGCCAGGGGTTCCTGTACCCGCGATTGTCGAGATGTTGCCTGAGGAATCGACTTTGCGCACGGTGTAATTGCCGTAATCGGCGATGTAGACGTTGCCGGACGAATCCACGGCAACGGCGGACGGTTGCGACAGTTCCGCGCTGGTGGCGGGACCACCGTCGCCGGTATAGCCGAAGCTTCCGTTACCGGCGAAGGTGGTCATTATGTCCGTGGGGCTGATGAACGATCCCACCGGAGTCACTTTGCGGACGCGTCCGTTGAACGTGTCGGCGATATAGAGGTTACCTTTCGAATCGGTGGCAAGACCGTGTACGTCGGAGATTTCTCCCTGCACGCCGGGACCGCCGTCACCCGCGAATCCGAAGGTGGTGTCGCCCGCGAGCGTGATGATGGTACCGACGGATGATCCGGGGCCAGCCACTTCGCGAACCACGTAGGTGTAATAGTCGGCGATGAAATAGTTGCCGGTGGAGTCCACGGTAATCCGAAACGGATAATCGAGCTGCGCGTTGGAGGCCGGACCCGAATCTCCGAAGTAGCCCTGAACGTTGCCGATCCCGGCGATAGTGGAGATGTTGTACTGCTGCGCGGCGAGGGTGCCGACGGCCGCGAGAAGGCCGAGAACGATTCGAAGGCTTTTCATTCAGTCCAGTTTTCCTGAGACGCCCGTGAGGTGGAGCGGGTTGCGGAGTTCCGCCGGGAGTTCAGGGCTAATTTGTCATCATACCAATGGGCTTTTCTTCTTTAGCGCACAACGGACCCTTCGGCCTGTGCGCTCTATTTCTCAACGCGCACAACGACCCTTCGGCCTGTGCGCTCTAGATATGGCAAAATCGTAGCGATGACGCGCCGCGCGGCCCTCCGTTATGCCACCGCGTTTGCAGCATTGCATCTTCGGGGCCAGAGCCGGCCGGAGACGGCGACGGCTCGTCCGGAGACATTCCGGGTTTACACCGACAGCCCGAGATTGCTGCTGCGCCCGCAGCGGCTGAGGCTGCTCAAACGGGAGCGCGAGCGGCGTTCCCTGCGCTGGGATCAGTTTGAAACGCTGTGGACAGCCAGTGCGCCGTTTCCGGAGCTGCCCTGGGTGCAGGCGATGCGGTTTCAGGTGGCGGACGACAAAGATGCCGGAACGCGCGCGGTCGCGTGGTCCGTGGGACCCGGCGATGCGACCAGGCCGGAAGAGCTTCGGCAGATGGCGATCGTGGCCGACTGGTGTGAATCCCTGATATCAGGTGACGACAAGCGGCAACTGTATACGAAGCTGGAACGTGCGGTGACCGACCAGCGGCCGGCGCGGACGATGGCCGAAGCGCGGTCGCGGTTGTTCGCCGCAGTGGTGCTGTCCGGAGACCGGCAGAACGTGACGGAGAAGGCGCTGGGGAATCTGTTCGACGGATTCTGGAACGGAACGCTGATCGCATCGCTCGGCAGCGCGAAGTCGAGCGTACCGAATGCCGACGCCTACGCCATGCTTGAAATTCTGCATGCCGTGCGCGACAACCTGAACTTCGATCTGCGCGAAACGTTTCCGGTCTGGTTCCGGCAGTATCCGCTGGTGCATCTGCTGGCGCATTATCCGGCGCCATGGCCGGCTGCGGAGAATGAGTTCCGCATCCCGGCTGATGAGATGATTCAGAGCGCCGGACCGGATACCCGAAAGGCGACGCTTTCCCGCGCGGCAGAGCTGGCGATGGTGGCTTACGATGCGAATGCGGCGTCGTCGCAGCTGCTGCAGGGCTGGCTCACGAATGACAGGTTTCTGATGCGCGGCGCGTACGGCATTCCATACGAGTTTTTCTGGGCGAATCCGTATCAGCCGGGGCTGAGCTACTATCACGTGCCGCTGGTGCTGCACGATGAGATAGGCGGGCAGCTGTTTGTGCGGTCGTCGTGGGAGGACGATGCGTCGTGGCTGGGTTTTTTCGGCGGGCAGCTGCAGCTGTTCAAGGATGGCGAGATCATGCGCGTGGATCCGGCGGCCAGACGCGAGCCTCTGGATATGGAGACGGCGGTGGTGTTATTCGCGCGGGCGGAGAAAAAGTTCACAGTGCCGAAACCAGCTCCCTCGCCGGAAGGGGAACCGGAAGACGGTGAGGCTGTGTTCATAGTTGGTCTGGAGCCGAAGCGGGCTTATCACGTGGAGATCGACGCCGAGGAGATGACGGAGGAGTTCGCCGATCCGGGCGGGATCGTTTATCTTCCGTCGGTGCCGCCAGGAGGCGTGCGTCTGGGACCGGCGCCGCTGGTTGCCTGATAGTGGCTTCATGACGGAAGAATTCTCGCTCACGCCCGTCAACGTCGCGAGCTCCCTTTTCTTTGAGTCGGCGGCGGAGCTGTTTCGGCGCGTGCATCGGGAGATCCGGCCGCGCACGCCGGTGCCGCCGATTGAGGTGGAGTACAAACGGTTTGCCAACGCCAACAGCGACGTGCGTCTGGCGGACGGCGCGATCCGCGTGCGCATCAGCGACGTGCTGGAGAACGCGCCGGCGCCGGTTACGGAAGCCCTGGCGCACATCCTTCTGGGCAAGCTTTACCGGCGTCCGGCAGCGAAACAATATCTGCATCGCTACCGGCTTTATCTGAACCGCAAGGATATGCGGCAACAGATCAGCCTCGTGCGGCGGACGCGGGGACGAAAGGCGCATGAGGGGCCGGAGGGTTCGGTACACAATCTGGAGCGCGTCTTCGAGGATCTGAACGCGCATTATTTCGGCGGCATGATGGCGCGTCCGGCGCTGGGCTGGAGCCGGTTTCGTTCGCGCACGCATCTGGGGCACTTCGATCCATCACACAACATGATCGTTATCAGCCGGATTTTCGACGACCCGCGGGCGCCGCGGCTGGCGCTGGAATACGTGATGTATCACGAGATGCTGCACCTGCGTTATCCGGTGGATCACAGTGGCGCGCGGCGGTGCGTACATACGCCGGAATTCAAGGCGCATGAGAAGCAGTTCCCGCATTTCAGGGAAGCTAAGGCGCTGCTGAAGAAACTGCCGTAAGCGTGGGGCTTTGGTTTGCAAACGGCCAAGCCGATTTGGCAAATCGGCTGCAGGTTGACAACCCGCCTCACAAAGATCAGGGGAGCGTCTGGTTGAGGAGCGCGGCGAGACGGTATCCGGCACCCGCAATCTGGCGCCGGATGACGGGAAGCGCGCGGTTGACATAATCGTCGCCGATGGCGATGTGCAGCGCGGCGACCGAGGCGCGCTCAGCCGTGCAGGCTGATTGATCGGCATTGCCCGCGGCGGGTGAAGCAACGGGGATCGGCGGATGCAGCGCCGCGTAGGTGGTGTCGAGTGCGAGCGCGTGACTTTGCCATGCCCACGCGAGGACATCGATCTTTGTGTCGGCACCGCGGAACTCTGTATCCAAAGCCTGCGCGTACTGAGCGATGGTCTGCTTCTTCAGATCGAGGTCGCGCTGGATGATGCGGTAATCCCAGATGGCGTGGAGGCGGTCCGGTTTTTCGGCACCGAAGAAGGTGATCTCGGTGCAGTTGCCGCCCTGATCGTGATTGTCGACCGCGTGGAGGGGCTGCGCGATGTCGCCGACGAAGTGAATCAGGTATCGAAGGGCCTTCGCGCGCACCGCGGCGGGTTGGCGACTGTTGAGGAGGATAGCCCGCTGAGATTCAATGGCGCTGACGATGCAGCCGTCATTGCACCATTTCGTGGCGTCGCCGCTGGTTATGGCGCGGGGGATATCGATGAAGTGCCAGTCGCCGGTCTTCTCGATGTTCTTGACGTCGTCGGCCCAGGTGGCGGAGTCGGCCATCAGATCGTTCGGACGATCCTTGCAGAACCGATTCAATGCGGGATCGATCGGGCTGGCGCGCAGCAGGCGGTCGACTTCAGAGGAAACCCGCGAAATAAGGTGAGCGCGGGCGATCAGCGCGACCATCTCGTGGCCTTCACATCCCCAACCGAAAGCGGACGCGGTGAGCAGGGGCAGCGCAGCCATGACGGAAAAGAACGTCCGCATCGTCTACTTCATATGACGCCGCAAAGTCCAGGCGTCGTGATGCGTGTTCTCGCGCTCGAGTTTCTTCCAGTCGTCGGTGACGTCGATGAGTTTGCCGGTGAGGTGGTTGGAACGCTCGGAGGCCAGCAAGAGCGCAATCTGAATCTGCTTTTCGGCCGGCACGCCGCCGGTGAGGCGGATTTGTTCGGCCTCTTCGACTTCGACCCAGCCGGCGCGTTCGTCGGCTTCGAGAATTTCGTCGGTCATGCTCGTGTAGGCGCCACCGGGCGAAAAACAGTTGATCTGCACGTTGTGATTGCGGACTTCCTCAGCCACACTTTCGACGAATCGAACGACCGCGGCCTTGCTTGCGCTGTACGGGGCAAAGTTCGGACGCGGGCTGGACGACGAACTGTCGGCGATCACGATGATCTTGCCGCTGCGCGCCTGGATCATCTGCGGCAGCACTTTGCGGCATGCATTCATGACGCCGATCACGTTGGTTTCGAAGACTTCCTTCCAGTCGCGCGGCTTGTTTTCCGCGAAGGGCCCGATGGGGCCGAGCACCGCGGCATTGGCCACGAGCACATGGACATTACCGACCATATCGGACATGCGATCGACGGCAGCGGAAACCTCGTCGTACTCGCGGACATCGGCGCGAAAACGGTGCGCGCTGCCGCCCGTATGTTCGATTTCGAGTTTGGTCAGATCCAGTTCAGCCTGGCTGCGGCCGAGAAGGCCGACGCGCATTCCGGCTTTGGCGAACCCGATTGCGATCCGCTTGCCGATTCCGCGCCCGGCCCCTGTGATCAACGCGGTCACGTGGTGGTGGGAGTTCAAAGCGTATTCTACTCCTCGTTTTGCAGACGCGGATACAATCCGCGTGTCCTGGAAACCACAGGTCAGTCAGCGACCAAGCATTTTTCTGTGTTCTTTCAGGATGCAGCGGTCCATCACCACTTCGAGGCCGGCAGCTCTTGCCTTGCCCGCGGCTTCGTCGTGAATGACGCCTTCCTGCATCCAGACGCCTTTTGCGCCGATGCGGATGGCAGCGTCCACAATCTCCGGCACGCACTCCGGGCGGCGGAAAATATCGACGATGTCGACATGCCCGGGAATTTCCTCGAGCGTGCGGCAAAGCCTTCTCGCCCAGAATTTCGGTCTCGTTCGGGATTGACCGGAATGATCCGGTAGCCCTTCGACTGCATGTACTCGGAGACGCCGTAGCTCGGCCGCGAACGGCGGCTGGAGAGACCGACGACTGCGATTGTTTTAGCGTTTCGAAGAAGATTCTCGCCCGCCACCAGATGTACCTTCGCCGACTGTTTGATGTACCGACGCTGTCCGCATTAATTTTCGCACTTCCTCGGGCGTCAGGTGGCGGAACTCGCCGGGTTTCAGGGAGCCCAGCTCGATACTGCCAATGCGGACGCGGCGCAGCTTCTCGACCAGATGGCCGAGATGTTTGAACATGATCCGGATCTGCTGGTTGCGGCCTTCGATCAGGCGCACCTCGTACCAGGGGTTATCGCCTGGCGCAGATCAGACGCATGCCGGCAGGAGCGGTGCGGCGGCCCTCGAGCGGAATGCCGGTGCGGAACTGCTCTTCTTCTTCCGTGGTGAGCTGGCCCTTCGATTTCACAAGATACGTTTTCGGCACGTGACTGCGCGCGGCGGTGATGGCGTTGGCGAATTCGCCATCGTTGGTCAGCAGGATGAGGCCTTCGCTGTGATAGTCGAGGCGTCCGACGGGATAGACGCGGCCTTTGACGCCGTGCAGGAAATCGAGCACGGTGCGGCGGCCCTGCGGGTCGCTGGCGGTGCTGACGACGCTGTCGGGCTTGTTGAGCGCGATGTAGACGAATGTTTCGGGCTGGCGGATGAGCTTGCCGTCGACTTTGATGTGATCGCGGTCAGCATCGGCTTTGGAGCCGAGTTCAACGACGGTCTTCCCGTTGACGGTGACGCGTCCTTCGACGATCAGCACCTCGGCTTTGCGGCGCGAGGCGACTCCCGCGGTGGCGAGGATTTTCTGGAGACGTTCTTCCGCCACTATTCGGGCTCTGGGCTGGACACTGCCTCGGGTTCGGCGGCGGCCGGTTCGGCAGGCTCGCCATTTTCGGTATCGAAGCGGGCGAGTTCCTGGAATTCTTTGAGGCTTGGCAGCTCGCCGATATCTTTCAGGCCGAACTGCACGAGGAATTCGCGGGTGGTCTTGTAGAGGATGGGCTTGCCGACCACCTGTTTCCGCCCGGCCGTGCCGATCAGTTTGCGATCGAGCAGCGTCTTCAGCACGCCCGCTCCCTGCACGCCGCGGATCTCCATGATCTCGGGCGCCGTAATGGGCTGCTTGTAGGCGATCACGGCGAGAGTTTCGAGCGCGGGCAACGAAAGCTTCAGCGGAGGATTCAGATTCTTGACAAAACGCCGGACGGCCTCGTGGTGCTCCGGCTTAGTGGTCATTTTGTAACCACCCGCGACTTCGCGAATGCTGAGGCCGCGTTCGGGCAGCTCGTAATCGGCGGTCAGCTGTTCGAGCTGCGCGACCACGCGTTCGCGCGGCTGTTCGATGGCGGCGCAGATCTGGTCGAGCGACAGAGGCTCGTCGGTGACATAGATGATCGCTTCGAGCACGGCTTTAAGCTTCGCGTCCTCCATGCTGACTGCGGGAGCGGCGGGTTCTTCGGGAAGAAGTTCTTCCGCCGAAAGTGTTTCCTGAGATTCCATCGGCTACTTATATTCCTCTTCGATTGTGGGCGCGGGCATGGCTTCGGATTCGGCAAATCGCTCGCCTTTGGCGAGGGCGATTTCGCCGAAAAGATCGGCCTGCAGGATTTCCACCGACTGCGACTTCACCATTTCAAGCACGGCGAGAAACAGGCAGATCATGGCGCGGCGGCTGCGCTGCTGCTCCATGACGCGCAGGATGAAAAGCGGCTTGTCCTTCCTCGTGGCTTCGAGCAGCGAGCGCACGTGCAGGATCATGTCGCTGACCGTTGTTTCCTCTTCCTGAACTTCCAGAACCGGCCGGGTCTTGACGCGTTCGAGGACTTCGCCGAAGGCTTTGATGAGATCGAACAGGCTGACGGCAAGGCCGGGGTTGTCGTCCTCCGAGACGAACTCCCTGATCTGCGGATTCGACCAGACGTTCTCCTCGATGATGCGCTTCTGCTGCAGCATCTCGGCGGCATCCTTGAAACGCTGATGTTCGAGCAGACGCCCGACGAGTTCTTCGCGCGGATCCTCGCCGGGTTCGCCTTCCTTCTGCAGCGCGGGATCGACGGGCAGAAGCATGCGCGACTTGATGTGGATGAGCGTCGCCGCCATGAAGACGAACTCGGCGCCGATATCGAGGTCCATCTCGCGGGCTTTGTCCAGATACGCCAGATACTGCGAGGTGATGGTGGCGATGGGGATGTCGCGGATGTCGATCTGCTGTTTGCGGATCAGATCGAGCAGGAGATCGAGCGGTCCTTCATAGCGGTCGAGATGGACGTTCAGAGGCGATGACGACAAAGTTTTACCTATTATCGCTTGGCGGCCAGAATCGCGGAGGCGCGGTCGGCGGATTCGTTGACCAGCAGGCCCATCCGGGGATGGCTGGGCTCGAAGTCGGCGTGGAGGCCGTATTCTTCAAGAGTCTCGCTGGTTGTCGGGCCGATGGAGCCGATGAAGGCGGAGCGCAGCGCGGCGACAACCTGATCTGCGATGCCTTCTTCGGCGGCGATCTTCATAAGGTGGACCAACTGCGTGGTAGTTGTGAGCAGGACGGCGTCGAATTCGCCTGCCGCCAGTTTACGGGCTGCTTCGCGCAGAGGGCCGGTGTCCTCCGGAAGCTCCCAGCCGTAAGTGCGGACGGGCGTGACGTGTTTTCCGGATGCGCGCAGACCATCGACCAGATCCGTATTCGATTCGCCGTATTCCTGCAGCGCGATGCGATGCTCCGGACGCGACTGCATCACCGACAGAACCTCGCGCCAGGTGTTGGGCTCGGGAATCTGGACGTTGGGGACCAAACCCAGTTCGCGGACGGCGGCCGAGGGCTTGGGACCGCGCGTGACGATTGTGACTTTCCGGAGCGCGGCCTGAAGATCATCCTGGGCAAAGCGGGAGAGAAGCGTTTTCCACAGGATGCGCGTGCCGACGCCGGTCAGGAGCACGACACAGTCGAAATCGCCGCGCAGCAGAGCTTCGGCGAAGATGAAGGCCTGGTCGTTCCGGTCGAGAGGGACCTCCCGCATGGACGGCGCGACGAAAGGTTCGCCGCCTTGTTTGCGGATCAGTGTCGACATCTCCAGCGCGCGCCGGCTTTCGAGCGAAAGGACACGCAAGCCGTTGAACCCCATAGGAATCACAAAAAACGATTCACAGGCTAAAGCCTGTGCCACCACTACTCGGGCAAGGTCGAGAGTCCCATGAGAAACTCGTCCACGCCGCGGGCTGCCTTGCGGCCTTCGGCGATAGCCCATACGACCAGCGACTGGCCGCGCCGCGCATCGCCGGCGGCGAACACGCCGGGTTCCGAGGACATGTAGCGCTGATCCGTGGCAACGTTGCCGCGGGTATCGAGCGTCACGCCGAGATCTTTCGAGCAATCCTCCCTGGACCGGGCCGGTGAAGCCCATGGCGAGCAGCACCAGATCGACGTCCAGTTCGAATTCGGTGCCGGGAATGGCTTCGAACCTGGGCGGCGCACTCACGCGCACGCCGTGGAGTTTCTTCACATTGCCCTCGGCGTCGCCGGTGAATTGCACGGTGGAGACGCTCCAGTCGCGGAGGCCGCCTTCTTCGTGCGAGCTCTCGACGCGCAGCTGCATGGGCCAGAGCGGCCAGGGCGTCTGAGGCGCGCGCTCGTCGGGCGGCTTGGGCAGCAATTCGAACTGCGAAATGTGCGCGGCCTTCTGGCGATGCGAGGTGCCGAGGCAATCGGCGCCGGTGTCGCCGCCGCCGATGATGACCACGCGCTTGCCGGTGGCGAGAATCTGATCGGGCACTGTGTCGCCTTCGCAGACTTTGTTCGACTGCGGCAGAAACTCCATGGCGAAGTGGATGCCCTTGAGCTCGCGGCCCGGGACTTTGAGATCGCGCGGATGCTCGGCGCCGCTGGCGAGCAGGATGGCATCGAAGTCGCGGCGCAGTTCGCTGGTGGGGACGGTCACGCCGACGTGCGCGTTGGTCACGAACTCGACGCCTTCGCGGCGCATCTGGTCGATGCGCCGGTCGATCAGGTGCTTCTCCATTTTGAAATTGGGAATGCCGTAGCGGAGCAGGCCGCCGATGCGGTCGGATTTTTCGAAGACAGTGACGGCATGGCCGGCGCGGGCTAGTTGCTGGGCGGCCGCGAGTCCCGCGGGTCCCGAGCCGACGACGGCGACGCGCTTGCCGGTGCGCTGGGGCGGCAGTTCGGGAACGATCCAGCCTTCCTCCCACGCGCGATCGACGATGGTCTTCTCGATGTTCTTGATGGTGACCGGCGGCTCGTTGATGCCGAGCACGCAGGCGGCTTCGCACGGCGCGGGGCAGATGCGGCCGGTGAATTCGGGGAAATTGTTGGTGGAGTGCAGGACGCGGATGGCTTCTCGCCAGCGGCCGCGCTAGACCAGATCGTTCCAGTCGGGAATGATGTTGTGAGACCGGGCAGCCGGTGTGGCAGAAAGGCACGCCGCAATCCATGCAGCGCGCGCCCTGGAGCTTGATTTTCTCTTCGGGGAAGGGATGGTAGATTTCGAACCAGTCGTTGATGCGCTCGGCGACGGGACGGCGCTCGGGAACTTCGCGCTGGTATTCGAGGAAGCCGGTAGTTTTACCCATGGGGGACCTTTTCGGCGTAGCGGAGGGAAACGCGGCTTGCGCCGCGTGTACATTTAAGATCAGCCATGGGCTACCTGGCGGGCTTCGCCGACGGGTACCCGGCGGATGATCGTTTCCTGCTTCGCAGATTTTTTCAGCACGCGCTTGAATTCGTGCGGGAACACTTTGACGAACTTCGGCAGCATGCCGCTCCAGTTCTCGAGAATCCGCTTGGCGCGCGGGCTGCCGGTCGCATCGAAGTGGCGGTAGATGGTGGTGTGCAGGATCTGCTGGTCGGACGGATCGAAAACCGGCTCCAGATCGACCGAGGCTTTGTTGCAGCGGTAGTCGGCGAACTCGCCGTTTTCATCGAGCACGTAGGCGATGCCGCCTGACATGCCGGCGGCGAAGTTGCGGCCGGTTTTGCCGAGCACGACCACCAGGCCGTTGGTCATGTATTCGCAGCCGTGATCGCCGAGGCCTTCGACGACGGCGGTCGCGCCGGAATTGCGCACGGCGAAGCGCTCGCCCGCCATGCCGTTGAAGAAGGCTTCGCCGCTGGTGGCGCCGTAGAGCACGACGTTGCCGACGAGGATATTTTCTTCCGGCACGAAGGTGGCGGTTTCGCGGCGGATAGACGATGATGCGGCCGCCGGAGAGGCCTTTGCCGACGTAGTCGTTGGCGTCGCCTTCGAGTTCGAGCGTGACGCCGTTGGCCAGGAACGCGCCGAAGCTCTGCCCGGCCGAGCCGGTGAACTGGAAATGAATGGTGTTGTCGGGCAACCCGGCGGAGCCGTACCGGCGCGCGATCTCGCCCGAGAGCATGGCGCCGACGGTGCGATGCACGTTGCGGATGGGCAGCTTGATCCACCTTCATGGGCGTGCGGCTTTCGAGCGCAGTCGCGGGCGTGGTCGATCAGCTTGATAGTCGAGCGCCTCATCGAGGCCGTGATCCTGCTTTGTGGTGCAGCGGCGGCGCTATGCGCGAGGGCACAGGCGGATTGTAGAGAATGGATCGAAGTCGAGTCCGCGGGCTTTCCAGTGGTCGATGGCCTCGCGCGTTTCGAGCATGTCGACGCGGCCGACCATTTCGATCGAACGTGCGGAAGCCGAGCTGCGCCATGATGTGGCGCACCTGTTCGGCGATGAAGAAGAAGAAATTGATGACGTGCTCGGGCTTGCCGGTGAATTTGGCGCGCAGCACCGGGTCCTGCGTGGCGATGCCGACCGGGCAGGTGTTCAGATGGCACTTGCGCATCATGATGCAGCCCATGGCGACCAGCGGCATGGTGGAGAAGCCGAACTCTTCGGCGCCGAGCAGCGCGGCGATGGCGACGTCGCGGCCGGTCTGGAGTTTGCCATCGGTCTGCACGAGGATGCGGCTGCGCAGATCGTTCATCACGAGCACC
Source organism: Terriglobia bacterium (assembly GCA_963832905.1). Classification (GTDB taxonomy): domain Bacteria; phylum Acidobacteriota; class Terriglobia; order Bryobacterales; family Bryobacteraceae; genus BOG-234. Next base: position 1,009,289 of record CAWHVO010000006.1, read on the forward strand.
TGCTGGGTTTCGGCAAGGCCAAGCTCCCAGGGCGCGCCGGCGTGCTTGAGCGAAGTGAGCGGCGAAGCGCCGGTGCCGCCGTCGTGTCCGCTGATCAGGACCACGTCGGCGTGCGCTTTGGCGACGCCCGCGGCAACCGTGCCGACGCCCACTTCGGCCACGAGCTTGACCGAGATGCGCGCTTCGGGATTGACGTTCTTCAGATCGTAGATGAGCTGCGCGAGATCTTCGATGGAGTAGATATCGTGATGCGGCGGCGGCGAAATCAGACCGACGCCGGGAATGGAGTGGCGCACGCGGGCGATGATTTCATCGACTTTGTGGCCGGGCAGCTGGCCGCCTTCGCCGGGCTTGGCGCCCTGCGCCATCTTGATCTGCAGATCGTCGGCGTTGACCAGGTAATTGGCGGTGACGCCGAAGCGGCCGGAGGCCACCTGCTTGATCGCGCTGCGCGCGATCGCCGTTGTCGTGGTTGAAGCGCGCTTCGTCTTCGCCGCCTTCGCCGGTGTTGGAGCGTGCCGCCGATGCGGTTCATGGCGATGGCCAGCGTTTCGTGCGCTTCCTTCGAAATGGAGCCGAACGACATGGCGCCGGTGGCGAAGCGCTTGACGATTTCGCTGGCGGGCTCGACTTCTTCGAGCGGAATGGGCGTGCGACTTCTTTGAACTCGAACAGGCCGCGCAGCGTGCAGAGCTGGCTGCTCTGCGCGTCGATGAGATCGGTATATTCCTGGAACGTCTCGAAGCTGTTCTGCCGGACCGCGTGCTGCAGTTTGCTGACGGTGGGCGGATTGAAGAGGTGATATTCGCCGCGCACGCGGAAGTCGTAGTTGCCGCCGACGGGAAGCTCGGTGTCGGTGTCCTGCAGCGGCTGGAAGGCGAGCTCGTGCTTCATGGCGGCTTCGCGCGCCAGCACGTCGAGGCCGACGCCTTCGATGCGCGAAGCCGTGCCGGTGAAGTATTTGTCGACGAGCGTCTTTGTTGAGGCCGATGGCTTCGAAGACCTGCGCGCCGCGATAGCTCTGCAGCGTCGAAATGCCCATCTTCGAAAAGACTTTGAGCAGTCCTTTGTTGATGGACTTGATGTATTGATAGACGGCCTTTTCGAAGGTGACGCCTTCGGGCAGATAGCCGCGCATTGCGAGATCTTCGAGCGTCTCGATGGCCAGGTACGGGTTGATGGCGCTGGCGCCGTAGCCGATCAGCAGCGCGAAGTGCATCACTTCGCGCGGCTCGCCGGATTCGATGATGAGCGCGACCTGCGTGCGCGTACCTTCGCGGACCAGATGATTATGCACGGCGGTCAGGGCCAGCAGGCTGGGGATGGGCGCGTACTCCGAATCGACGCCGCGGTCGGAAAGGATGAGGATCGTGTAGCCGTCCTGAATGGCAGAGCGAAGCGCGGCGGCAGAGGCCGTCGAGCGCGCGCTCGAGGCCGATATCGCCTTCGGCGGCCGGGAACAGCGCGGACAGCGTGGTGGCGAGGAAATCGCCCTGCGAGACGCGGCGCAGCTTTTCCAGATCGCGGTTGGTCAGGATCGGATGCGGCAGCTTGAGCGTGTGGCAGTGCATCGGCGTTTCCGCGAGAATGTTGCGCTCACGGCCGATGTAGCTGACGCAGCGACATCACCATCTCTTCGCGAATGGGGTCGATGGGCGGATTGGTGACCTGCGCGAAGAGCTGCTTGAAGTAATTGAACAGCGGCTGCGGCTTGTCGGAGAGACAGGCGAGCGGCGTATCGGTGCCCATGGAGCCGATGGGCTCTTCGCCGTTGACGGCCATGGGCGTCATGAGGAAGCGCAGATCTTCGTCGGTGTAGCCGAAGGCGCGCTGGCGCGTGACCATGCGTGGCGTGATCGCGAGCCGTGCACGCGCGGCGGGCTCGGAGAGCATGTCGAGCGTGATCTGGTTCTCCGCGAGCCACTGCGGCGTAGGGCTGGCGGCTGGCGAGGGTTGTCCTTGATCTCCTGATCGGAAACGATGCGGCCCTGCTCGAGATCGACCAGGAACATCTTGCCGGGCTGCAGGCGGCCTTTCATCTTGACGTCTTCCGGCTTGACCGGCAGCACGCCGGTTTCGGACGCCATGACGACCAGGTCGTCCTTGGTGACCAGGTAGCGCGCGGGGCGCAGGCCGTTGCGGTCGAGCGTGGCGCCGATGACGCGGCCGTCGGTGAAGGCGATGGCGGCGGGGCCGTCCCACGGCTCCATCAGCGAGCAGTGATATTCGTAGAACGCGCGCTTCTGCGGGTCTCATGTGCGGATTGTTGTCCCAGGCTTCGGGAATCAGCATGGCCATGGCGTGCGGCAGCGAGCGGCCGGACTGCACGAGCAGTTCGAGCGCGTTATCGAAGGCCGCGGAATCGCTGCCGCTGGGCTGGATGATCGGGAAGAGCTTCTTGAGATCGTCGCCGAAGAGCGGCGACTCGAGCACGTGACTGGCGCGCGTGCATCCAGTTGACGTTGCCGCGCACGGTGTTGATTTCGCCGTTGTGCGCGACGTAGCGGAACGGATGCGCGAGCTGCCAGGTGGGGAACGTGTTGGTGGAGAAGCGCTGGTGCACGAGGCAGAGCGCGCTGATGACTTCGGGATCGGAAAGCTCGCGGTAGAAGTTGGCGATCTGCGGGGCGAGCAGCAGGCCTTTATAGACGATGGTGCGCGCGGAGAGCGAGGGGATGTAGAACATGCCGCGGTCGGGCATGTCGCTGGCGGCGACTTCGGTTTCGACGCGCTTGCGAACGACGTAGAGTTTGCGCTCGAGCTGGTCTGTGGTCATGCGCTGCGGCGCCGTGGCCGACGAAGATCTGCTGGATGTAAGGCTGCGAGCCGCGCGCGATGCGGCCGATGGCGTTGCCGTCGATGGGCGTGTCGCGCCAGCCGAGCACCGTCAGGCCTTCTTCGCGCGACGATGCGCTCGATGATGCCTTCGCACCTGCAGGCGCTCGATGCCGCTCGACCGGGAGGAAGACCATGCCGACGCCGTACTCGCCGGGGGCGGGCAGGGTGAAGCCGAGGGTTGGCGGCTTCGCGCGCGAAAAACGTATGCGGGATCTGAATGAGCACGCCGGCGCCATCGCCGGTTTCCGGATCGCAGCCGCAGGCGCCGCGATGCGTGAGGTTGATGAGGATCTGAATGCCCTTTTCGATGATGTCGTGGGATTTCTGGCCTTTGATGTTGGCGACGAAGCCGATGCCGCAGGCATCGTGCTCGTGCGAGGGGTGGTAGAGTCCCTGGGGCTGTGGCAGTCCGGACATAGTTGTACTCCTCGGGGTAGTTTCACGATATTAGCAGATTGAAGGATTATCATGCAAACGAAATTTGTGGCGCTTATAAAATCGGAATTACTTATTTTGTAACTTGATACCCGGCAGACGACACAAAACGATCGTCTGCCCTACGTCCATGAGTCCCCGAGCGTCGGCCTGCGATTGGTTCATAGCAGGTTTAATGCGCCGTCTGGGGGTGCGGCTGGCTGAGGCGCGTGCTGGCGGGGGTCGGCCATGAGGTACTTTTCGATCTCCTGTATAGCCGCTTTTTCCGACAGGGGCGCGGGCGAACAAACGAAGCCATTTTGGAAGTTAAGGCTTTCGGAATCAGTCGTTTGCGTGGCTGTGGCGGCGGGTTTTGCGGGCTCGGGCCGGGGGGCCGGGGGCTGCTGGATGTCTTTCTTCTCGTGTTCGGCTTCGGCCCGACGAGCGGACTGGAGTTCGCGAAGCTGTCTGAGGTCGGCCTGAGCCTTGCGGTGCAGGCGCGCCTCGTAAACGGTGAGCAGATGGAAGCGTTGGGGGTCACTGACGAATGCGGTCACCATGGCACAGGCGCGACTGACATCGTTGAAGCGGCATTCCACCCCTTGCCGCGCGGCTTCCCGCACGGCGCCAAGCTCGTCACGGAAGACTTCCGAGGCGAAGATGTTGTTGTCGATAATGGCGGCCCGGTTCATGCGCCAGTGGGAATCGGCGATGGACCGGGCGAGGGTTTCTTCCATGGCGCCGACGGGTTTCAGGTCCTGGAGGATGGAAGCGGTGAAGCGCGCGTGGGCTTCCGCGTCCTCGGCGGTCATGATGAAGAACTGGCCGGTGAGGCCGTGTTTGTACGCGTTCAGGCTGGAGTTACGGCGGCCGGCTTCGGTGCGAGGGCCGGTGGATTTCTGAGAATTGCGGCGATTTGCTTCTATTTGCTTGAAAGTCTGACATCTATTAAGGCTCCTTCTGCCAATAGCAGTAGCATGGGGATGGGAGAAAGCGAGGTGGGCGAGGGCGTGCGGAAGGGTGGAAATGCTGCGTAAATTGGCGGAGGGAGGGGAGTTGGGGAGGAGTGAGGTTTATTTTCAAAGGTTGTCACCGAAGCGACCGCCTGGGACTTTGCCGGCTGTATTCCATGACAGACTGGTCCGCGTTGGACGGTGCTCCGCAGACGCGCACCGGATTGAATGCGCGGCGAGTCTACGCGCTGGAAACGGCGAGTGCGTGGAGAGCGAACATCGGAAGCGAGGCCGGTTCCATTCGGAAATCAGTATCCTCCGGCGTTAAAAAAAATGATCGCCGGAATTCGTCATCGGTTCCCGATAACCGCTTGGTTCTTGCATGTGGGGGTCCGGGCATAAAAAAGAATTCTCCTTAAGCACGACGACGAACAGGAAACGAGCGAGACGCGAACGGCGCGACCGGCTTAAAGCTAACGTTGATGTACATTGCGCTGGATCAGCAACAAGAAACAGTTAGGGGAACGGGTGCAAGAAGGAGAAGGATGACAGCAATGGGAAGGCCGAGCGTTTTCATTTCGCACTCCGCTCGCGACGCAGACTGGGCGCGGCTTTTCGCCGAAGCCCTCAAGGAGCGGGGGTGACCGTTTGGATCGACGACATCGACGTTCGCCCAGGTGAATCGTTGCGCGATGCTCTGGAATCGGGTATGAGAGGCAGTGATGTCCTTGTGGCGCTGGTTGACCCCGAGTACCCGGCGAAGCCAAACCTCTTCTTCGAGATCGGGGCTGCCATCGGCATGGGGAAAAAAGTCGTATCAATAGTCCCGAAGGGTCTGGATCCCGACAATCTTCCCCTGGACGTGCGACTGCGCCGCTATCTGATACGAGATAGCCCCGAACAAACGGCGGAAGAACTGTCCAACACGCTGGTGGCCGCCTGATCGGAGCGGTAAGATCGGCATCAGCTGCCGAGCGTAACGCACGGCAAGCAAGTGAAAACGACGGCAGCGTATTCTCGACAGACGTTTTAACGTACGAGATTTGATCGTATAACATCCCGGTGTGCCGCGTAATCTCACCCGCTTTTCCCGCGCGGGAGCACTGACGGCGTTGGCATCCGTCGGAACAGTGCCGCGTAGCGACCGGCTGGATCTGCTGCATCGCGTCAGCGCAAACGTTGACCGGCGGGCTGAGGCGGGAATCCGCCTATAGACGCAGCCTGACACGCGAACGCACCGAGTACCTGTCGGAGGCACACGGGAACAGCTTGGCGGTGGCCGGAATCTGTGTCGGTTTTCGCAGGAAGCGAACCGCCCCGGTCGCCAATCCGAAGTAAGTCCGGCTTTGTTTCGATTGCTGTCCAGAAACGCCATCGTCCGAAGACCAGCGGCGGTCACTCGATCGGATCTCCGAAGGGCTTCATACCCCCGACCCGCACAAAAGGAACGAGCCAAAGCCCTTGTACCAGTCGCCGTCGGGAGCCACGGGGCCTGTGCGCACCCAAGCCTGGAGAGCCAGCAGATCACCCACTGAGATGCCTCGTTCGTTGACTCTTTGCAGCAAATGGCGCCAGACGCCGCGCGGAAGATCAGAAAACTGAATCTTCGGCAATAGAATCCTTCCCGAAGATTGCCCGGATCAAATCCATCCCGGCCTGATTTTTGCGAACCGGTTCCGCTTCCTCGATGAAATTCCGGTAGGCGGTTTTGAGTTGCTGTTTCGCCTCCGTGTCGGCGCGCACTCCACGTTCCGCCAAAACCACCAGTGCCCGGCTCATGGTCAGATGTCGCTCCCTGGCAACACGCCGTACGTCTGCCGCCAAGGCTGCTGGTATTGTGACACTTTGCCGGACCGATCTCGATGACACAGCCTTATTCTTCGCGGCCATAGTCTCAGAATAACAAGAGTGCACCAGGGTGGTGCGCACGTCCTCTGCCTGACGGCGCATTTATTGAGAACCGGATTTACAGGCGGGGATGCGGGCCCGGGGCGGTAGGGTATACGCGACTCCAATCGCATCCGTTGTTCGCCGGGAAAACGCGGCTTGGGATCTGTAAAAGAATCGCACTGAACCGAACCTGGCCGGCGAAGCTGCCTGCCCCACCTTTACAACGACGGCAGCAAGGTGGCGCAGGCGATTTCGCCTGCGATCTGCGATTCCTTTACAGCTTTCTGGCGCCGCGTGTACATCAACGCCCGATCTCACTATCACGAAACCGAATGTAACGCTTTGGCAGTATTAAGACACCTTATGTTATAGTGTCGTGAGGTGATCTTCGGGGACTGCAAGCTTTTCCGCGACATCGCGCATGCGCGGAGTCTGAGCCGGGCCGCAGGCATGAACGGAATCAGCCAGTCCGCGGCTACCCAGCACATTCAGGAGATGGAGAAGCGGTTGGGGGTGCAGCTGCTCGATCGCTCGACGCGCCCGCTGGGGCTGACGCCGGGCGGCAAGCTCTACGCCGAACTGTGCCGCGACGTGCTGCGCCGCGAAGAGGATTTCACGGCGGCGCTCGACAGCATCAAGGCCGAAGCGGAAGGGACCGTGCGCGTGGCGTCGATCTATTCGATCGGGCTTACTGAAATGCCGCGGCTGCGCGAGGATTTTCTGCGGGTCTGCCCGGGCGCGCAGCTCCAGCTCGAGCTGCTGCGGCCGAACAAAGTGTATGAGGCGGTGCTGGAGGGCGAAGCGGACCTGGGATTCATCAGCTATCCAGAGCATCGGCGCGATCTCACCGTAATTCCGTGGCGCGAAGAGCGGATGACCGTGGCGGTGTATCCGTCGCATGAGCTGGCGGACCGCGCGATGCTGGTGCCGGCGGATCTGGACGGGCAGGATTTCATTGCGTTCGACGAAGAAGTGATCATTCGCCGCGAGCTCGACCGCTTCTTCCGCGATCATGACGTGACGATATCGATCGTCATGCAGTTTGACAATATTCAGTCGATCAAGGAAGCGGTGATGCTGGGGTCGGGGATCAGCATTCTGCCGGAGCGGACGATGCTGGCGGAGGTCGAGCAGGGCAGACTGGTGTCGGTTCCGCTGCACGCGCCCGAACTGGTGAGACCGACGGGGATCATTCATCGGCGCAAGAAGAAATTCACGCGCGCGGGACGGGAGTTTCTGAAGATGGTGGTGGGAGTTGAAGAGCCGATGGAGTCCGAGCTGGTCGGGACGAGTTAGTGCAGCGTCAACGAAATAGCCGGCACAACGCTCCAGGGGTGCACGCCGCGTAAGGCGCTTTTTTCCAGCGAACAACGAACGCGACTGGCGTCGCGTGTACTCACTCCAGGCCGAACGCGCGCGGATACTTCACCTTGCCGCGAACTCCATCGAGAGCGCCTGGGCTGAGTTCGATGGCCATATAGGCTTCCGGAGGGAACGGGCTTTCCAGATTGCGGGCTTTTTCCGCAGAGAATCCGAAGCGCGGATAGTAGCCGGGGTGGCCGAGAACGATGACGATGCGCTCGCCATTCTCGCGCAGGACGTTGAGGCCGCGGGCGATTAATTCTGCGCCGATGCCGCGACGCTGATATTCCGGCAGCACGCCCAGCGGGGCCAAAGCAGCCGCGGGGATTGAGCCGGCGAGCGTCTCAATCGACATGCGGGTGAAGAGAATGTGCCCGACGATTCGTTCTTCGAGTGCGGCAACAAGCGACGCGAGCACGACGCCTTCGGTGCGGAGGCCGTCGACCAGATTGGCTTCGTCGGGCCGGTCGAAGGCAGCTTCATGGACGAGACGAATCTGCGAACGCTCGCGCGGATCATTCTCTTCGGGGCGAATCAAATCGTGGATATCTTCGCAGCGGAAGTGCACTGCCTAAAAGCTCATTTTGTCTTTGGCGGCTTCGAGCTTGCGGCCGTCAACGCCGTAGACCACCAGCATCTCGCCCCATTCGCGATAGTCGCCGTGCTTCTCGCGGTAGGCCACCAGCGCCTTCGCTTCGTCAAGCGTGAGTCCGAGTCCGGCGGCTACGATCTGATCGGCGGTGGCCTTGTTCATGTTGATTTTGGTGGCGTCTTCCGTTTTGGGGAAGTTTTTGATCATGTAGGCGGTGATGGCGTCGTACTGCTCGGCGGGCGCGGCAATGCCTTTCTGCGACATACGCTGGATGGTGGCGCGCCAGTCGCTCTCAGACTTGCGCTGGCCGAGAAGCTGCGAGGGCTCGTGGCACTGCAGACAGATGCGGGTGATGTACTCTTTCGCGGGACCGTCGGGGAAGTCCTTTTGCGCGAGGGCGGGCGAGATAAGAAGTACGGAAAGAGCCAGGGGACGAAACATTGTCGTTCAGAACCTCTACTCGGAATATTTTCTCATGGGTTTCGGATAGGATAGGGCACGGAGGCTTTCTCATGCGGGTTCGAAACATTGTATTGGCGATGTGCGGCGTGGCCACCCTTGCAGGCGCGGCATTCGGGCAGCGATGGACCAGTCCGCCGGCGGACACGTCCGCGAAGGTCGCGGGAAAGCAGATCGCGGTGGCGTATTACGCGCCGTCGATGCACGGACGGAAGATTTTCGGTGCACTGGTGCCCTTCGGCGAAGTGTGGTGTCCGGGCGCCAACGTGGCGACGGGCCTCACGACGGAAGCGGTGCTGCAGTTCGGCAGTCTGAAGCTGCCGAAGGGCGCGTGGAGCATCTGGGCGATTCCAGGCGAGAAAGACTGGACGCTCATCGTCAATAAACAGACCGGCCAGCATCATCTCGACTACAACAGCGCCGAAGACTTCGGCAAAACGAAGATGACGCTGAAGACGCTGGCGTCGCCGGTCGAGACGCTGCGCTTCGAGATCAGGCCAGGGGGCGGGAACAAAGGGACCCTCGCGCTGATCTGGGAGACTACCGAAGCGTCCGTGCCGTTTACCGTGCTGCAATAATCGCGCGGATCCGGACCTGCGTACGACGGCGGCTACGGCGTCTTTCCGTGCGCGTACGGCCTATGATGCCGGCGGCGCCGAGGAAGGTAAAGCCCAGGGCGATCGTGGTTATGAGCGGCGGCTCGGGAGCGGGGGCCGGGGTAAATGCCGGTTCGCGATTGGCGAGTTCTTTCTCGCTAAGCACAAGATCGCTGTCAACGCTGGTCGTGACCAGAGGGGGGCCAGGTTCGACCGGAAGCGACTGCTCCACGCCGTCCGGATAGAAGCCGAGATCGTGTCCGATGATTGCAGCCTGCCGGGTAGAGGAATCGTTGTTCCAGCCCTGACTGCTCAGGGATGCGGCCCCGGCTGCTGAACAGAGCGCGAGGATTGCGATCGTCGGAAGGAAGAATTTCACTCATCGGATTAGTGCGCTGGCGAGGCGAAATTCGCAGGCGCCCGATGTTCCGGTTTGGCACTCTATTCGTCAGACGCGCACAACGGACTGACCACCATCGCAGCTAGCTAGCTAGAGGGGGCGGAAATTCAATTCGACCTGGGCGGCCACATTGACGGGGCTGCCTGCTTTTGCGGCGGGTTTGAATCTCCACTGGAGGAGGGCCTGCGCAGCCTGCTCGTCAAGACCGAAACCGAGTCCCTTGATGAGACGAAGCCGGTGCGGTTCACCGTCGCTGCCGACAACGATTGCCAGCACAACCTTGCCGGAGACCTCGAAGAGACGGCCGATCTCGCTCTGCGCCGGATCAACCTTGCGCGTGACGGACGGGGATTTGACACCTCCGCCGACCCGACAGATCGGATCTGAAGCCGGCCGCCCTATCGATGCCACGATGCGCTGACGAATTGCGAATGCGCGAAGCCAGAGTTCTCTGGCTTTTGCAGTATCGCCGGAATCCGACAGCACCATCGATTCGAGCTCGAGCGCGAGAACCATGATCGGGTCGGGCGCCGACAAGCGCTCGGCGACTTCGAGCGCCTTACGGTAGTAAGCGTCCGGCTTGTGATCCCTTTTTAGTTCGGTGCCGTACCAATCCCAAGCCTCGGCGCAGGACACGGGAGGGGATTGAACAGAATCGCATTCGCGGACGAGGTCGTGCAGGAGGTCCCAGCCGGGGCCTTTGGCGCGCGCGTGGGTTGAAGAGAGGATCGATTCGGCCTGCTGAAGCCTTGCCGCGACAGGATCGCCCTGGGCGAAGGCAAGAGCGGACAGGATGATCGGCAGCCCGGCGGTGCGGAGAGTCACGACAAGCGATTCTACAACAAAAAAAGCCCGGCCATTTCTGGTCGGGCTTTTCTTTATCGCGCAAAACGGAGCCTGCGCCCTTTTGCGCTTTTTGAATTAACCGGGCGACTTCCTAGTCTCCCACACACCTGCGCGTGCAGTACAATCGGGGCTGAGAGGCTTAACTACCGTGTTCGGGATGGGAACGGGTGGGTCCCTCTCGCTAAGGTCACCCAGAGGTGGGTTGTCCGAATCGGCTTTCGCGACTCGAACAGAACCTGTTCGGGGTCTTTGATTGAATATCTGACGGGCGCCACTTACACAAGGAGAATTTCGTCTTATCGAAAACTTTGTGTGAGAAATAAATTTTATGGTCAAGCCGAACGAGCAATTAGTAGCGGTAAGCTCAACGTATTACTACGCTTACACATCCGCCCTATCAAACTGGTAGTCTTCCAGTGCTCTTCATACTTACGTTGGGAAATCTCATCTTGGGGAAGGTTTCGCGCTTATATGCATTCAGCGCTTATCCTGACCGAATTTCGCTACCCAGCTATGCCACTGGCGTGACAACTGGAACACAAGAGATTCGTCCACTCCGGTCCTCTCGTACTAAGAGCAGGCCCCCTCAAATTTCCTACGCCCACCACAGATAGGGACCGAACTGTCTCGCGACGTTCTGAACCCAGCTCACGTACCGCTTTAATAGGCGAACAGCCTAACCCTTGGGAGCTTCTACACCCCCAGGATGCGATGAGCCGACATCGAGGTGCCAAACCGGAGCGTCGATGTGAACTCTTGACTCCGATCAGCCTGTTATCCCCGGCGTACCTTTTATCCGTTGAGCGATGGCCCTTCCATACAGAACCACCGGATCACTAAAGCCTACTTTCGTATCTGCTCGACTTGTTGGTCTTACAGTTAACCTGGTTTATGCTTTTGCACTCGTCGGCTGATTTCCAAACAGCCTGAACCAAGCTTCGCGCGCCTCCGTTACAATTTGGGAGGCGACCGCCCCAGTCAAACTACCCGCCTTCCATTGTCCTTCTCCCGGATAACGGGAGTAAGTTAGAACCACAGAACCATCAGGGTGGTATCTCACCGTTGGCTCCTCCGAGTCCGAGAACCCGGAATCAAAGCCTCCCACCTATGCTGCGCAGATGGCCCCATAGTTCAATGAAAAGGTATAGTAAAGGTGCACGGGGTCTTTCCGTCTAGTGGCGGGCACCCGGCGTCTTCACCGGGACCACAAGTTCGCCGGGCGGCATGTTAAGACAGTTCTCAGATCGTTACGCCATTCGTGCAGGTCGGAACTTACCCGACAAGGAATTTCGCTACCTTAGGACCGTTATAGTTACGGCCGCCGTTCACCGGGGCTTCAGTTCAAAGCTTCGCTTGCGCTGACCTCTCCCTTTAACCTTCCGGCACCGGGCAGGCGTCAGCCCCTATACGTCGTTTTCGACTTAGCAGAGACCTGTGTTTTTGTTAAACAGTCGCCTGAGACTATTCACTGCGACCTCTTGCGAGGTACTCCTTCTCCCGAAGTTACGGAGCTAATGTGCCTAGTTCCTGAACATACCATCACCCGAGCGCCTTAGAATATTCATCTCGTCCACCTGTGTCGGTTTGTGGTACGGTTACCTGACTCTCCTTAGAGGATTTTCCTGGCAGACGACCCGGCGGATTTGCCTCTCCGGATCTCCCTTCACCTGGATTTGAAACCATTGCGCCTCCAGGCTTACGGTCTGCGTCCCCCCATCGGTCTTGATCGAGCTTCGGTAGTGCAGGAATATTAACCTGCTGTCCATCGGTTACGCCCTTCGGCCTCACCTTAGGCACCGACTAACCCTGAGCGGATTAACCTTTCTCAGGAATCCTTAGACTTTCGGCGACCAGGGTTCTCACCTGGTTTTTCGCTACTTATGCTGGCAGAGTCTCTTCCGGCCCCTCCAGCCGTCCTTTCGGTCAACCTTCGATGAGACCAGAATGCTTTCCTACCATATCCTTGCGGATATCCGTAACTTCGGTATCGTGCTTGAGCCCCGTTATATTGTCGGCACCGGGCGACTCGACCAGTGAGCTGTTACGCTTTCTTTAAAGGATGGCTGCTTCTAAGCCAACCTCCTGGCTGTCTGAGTCTCCCGACTTCCTTTCCCACTGAGCACGAACTTAGGGACCTTAGTTGACGGTCTGGGCTGTTTCCCTCTCGACTATGAAGCTTAGCCCCCACAGTCTGACTCCCGCGCTGTACGTTCCCGGCATTCGAAGTTTGGTTGGATTCGGTAACCTGGGAAGGCCCCTAGTCCAGTCAGTTCTCTACCACCGGGACGGAACACGCGAGGCTAGCCCTAAAGCTATTTCGGAAAGAACGAGCTATCACGGAATTTGATTAGCCTTTCACCCCTACCCTCAGCTCATCCAAGCTGTTTTCAACCAACACTGGTTCGGACCTCCAGTCGCTGTTACACGACCTTCATCCTGGCCAAGGGTAGATCATCCCGCTTCGCGTCTATTCCCAGCGACTCCACGCCCTGTTCAGACTCGCTTTCGCTTCGGCTCGCTTTCGCTTAACCTCGCCACTGAGAATAACTAGCCAGCTCATTATGCAATAGGCACGATGTCAGGCTTTGCCTTGCGGCCATAGCCCTCCAACTGCTTGTAAGCGTGCGGTTTCAGGTACTATTTCACTCCCCTCGCAGGGGTACTTTTCACCTTTCCCTCACGGTACTTGTTCACTATCGGTCGCAAAGTAGTATTTAGCCTTACCGGATGGTCCCGGTAGATTCCCGCAGGGTTCCACGTGTCCCGCGGTACTTAGGAGCCACTTGAAAGAAGATTGCATTTTCACCTACGGGGCTGTCACCCTCTATGGCCGGCTTTTCCACACCGTTCGATTAACACTTTCTTATCCTTCTTTGTAACCACCGGCCTTCATTGATTACTCAATGCCGACTGGTAGTTATTGTGGTCCTGCAACCCCGCGCTCTCCTTTCGAATCGCACGGTTTAGGCTTTTCCGATTTCGCTCGCCACTACTTTCGGAATCACGGTTGTTTTCTCTTCCTTCAGGTACTGAGATGGTTCACTTCCCTGAGTTCGCTCGATCACCCTATGTATTCAGATGAACGTAACCGGTGTTCACACCGGCTGGGTTTCCCCATTCGGAAATCTCCGGATCACAGACTGGTAGCGTCTTCCCGGAGCTTATCGCAGCTGCCCACGTCCTTCATCGCCTCTTTGCGCCAAGGCATCCACACGCACGCCCTTAGTAGCTTGACCATAAAATCTATTTCGAACACAAAGTATTCGATTTCGATGTCATTCAATTGCTTGCGCTCGCTCCCTCGCCAACGGCAAACTGCGCCGCTCTTGAGAGAGCTTGCAATACTTGTAGTAAGTATTGCCCGTCAAATATTCAGTTTTCAAAGAACAGACGATTCGATCAACTTCATCGAAGACGCCGAAAATCACCATCCGGATAAGACCGCAATGGCCACCTTCGGTTTCCTCTTACAACGCCCGGGCAACTATGACCTAAAACCAAGAGCGGTGTATTGCCACTACGATCAGGTGGGCCTAGGCAGACTCGAACCACCTCCACACACCCTTATCAGGGGTGCGGGCTTTTCTTGAATCGAGCGCACCCGGCTTCTCTTTGCCCGGAAATTCTGGTGGGCCTGGGTAGACTCGAACTACCGACCTCACCCTTATCAGAGGTGCGGGCTTTTCTTGAATCGAGCGCACCCGGCTTCTCTTTGCCCGGAAATTCTGGTGGGCCTGGGTAGACTCGAACTACCGACCTCACCCTTATCAGGGGTGCGCTCTAGCCACCTGAGCTACAGGCCCAGACTTGCTGCGAAAAGCTGGTGGAGCTGGTCGGGATCGAACCGGCGACCTCCTGAATGCAAATCAGGCGCTCTCCCAGCTGAGCTACAGCCCCAAAAAAAATAATCGAGGCCAATTGGATGCAGGACAGCCGGCATCAAGCCGGACTGCCACTCTAACCACTTTTTGAACTTTGAACAAAGAGATCCGGAACGTACTTCCAGGCGATACTGCTGCCCGGATTGGACTGGAACGGCTGCCGCTCGTACACTCAGAGCGGCTCCAGCCACGGTCTCTTTAGAAAGGAGGTGATCCAGCCGCAGGTTCTCCTACGGCTACCTTGTTACGACTTCACCCCAATCATGAGTCATACCTTGGGCCGCTGCCCCCTTGCGGTCAGCGTGCGGACTTCTAGTACAACCCACTTTCGTGATGTGACGGGCGGTGTGTACAAGGCCCGGGAACGTATTCACGGCAGCGTTCTGATCTGCCATTACTAGCGATTCCAGCTTCATGCAGGCGAGTTGCAGCCTGCAATCCGAACTGAGAACGGTTTTTTGGGATTGGCTCCCCCTCGCGGGTTGGCAGCCCTTTGTACCGTCCATTGTAGCACGTGTGTAGCCCTGGACATAAAGGCCATGAGGACTTGACGTCATCCCCACCTTCCTCCAGGTTATCCCTGGCGGTCTCCTGCGAGTTCCACTTTTCAGTATGGCAACACAGGACAAGGGTTGCGCTCGTTGCGGGACTTAACCCAACATCTCACGACACGAGCTGACGACAGCCATGCAGCACCTATACTGCGGTCCCTTGCGGGAAGGCCGGCTTTCACCAGCTGGTCCACAGCATTTCGAGCCCAGGTAAGGTTCTTCGCGTTGCGTCGAATTAAACCACATGCTCCACCGCTTGTGCGGGCCCCCGTCAATTCCTTTGAGTTTCAGCCTTGCGACTGTACTCCCCAGGCGGCATATTTAACGCGTTAGCTCCGGCACGGATCAACTGAATGACCCACACCAAATATGCATCGTTTAGGGCGTGGACTACCAGGGTATCTAATCCTGTTTGCTACCCACGCTTTCGTGCCTCAGCGTCAGTTATGGTCCAGAAAGCCGTTTACACCACCGGTGTTCCTCCTGATATCTACGCATTTCACCGCTACACCAGGAATTCCACTTTCCTCTCCCACACTCGAGCCCCGCAGTCTATAGCGCACCCTCCCAGTTAAGCCGGGAGATTTCACACCATACTTACAGAGCCGCCTACGCACCCTTTACGCCCAGTAACTCCGAACAACGCTTGCTGCCTACGTATTACCGCGGCTGCTGGCACGTAGTTAGCCGCAGCTGCTTCTGCAGGTACCGTCATAATCTTCCCTGCCGAAAGAGCTTTACACCCCGAAGGGCTTCATCGCTCACGCGGCGTCGCTGCATCAGGGTTTCCCCCATTGTGCAAGATTCCCCACTGCTGCCTCCCGTAGGAGTCTGGCCCGTGTTTCAGTGCCAGTGTGGCCGTGTGCCCTCTCAGGCCGGCTATCGATCACAGCCTTGGTAGGCCATTACCCTACCAACTAGCTAATCGACCGCGGACTCCTCCTTCTGCGCATTGCTGCTTTCCCCTCTCGGGATTATGCGGTATTGTCGCCGGTTTCCCAGCGGTATTCCCCACAAAAGGGCAGATGATCCACGTGTTACTCACCCGTACGCCACTTTACTCATGGATTGCTCCACTTTCTCGTTCGACTTGCATGTGTTAGGCGCGCCGCCAGCGTTGATTCTGAGCCGGGATCAAACTCTCATTTATACTTGTGAGATGTTTGTCGTTCCGGTTGAATTCAAAGTTCTATTAGAACGCGCTCCGGAACTGACCCTAAAAGGGCCAATCCTTTCGCGCGCACTGACGAAAGTAAATTAGTGCATCCAATCAGATTGTCAAAGATCTGTACTGAACATCTCCCACCTCTTGCGACGTGAAAAACGCCAGTGGCCTCGAAAGCCGTCAAATGGTTTCAAATCCGCCTTTTGGCGCACGGGCTTTTTACAACCCCATTGAAACCAATCAGAAATGTTAAGTTCTTGAAAGAACTACCAGGAAGGCTGTTACCACCGAAGGCCGGAGAGCCTAGACAGCTTGTTACCTACCTTAACGCGAGCGACAGACTACCGCCCAAACAATCATAACTGTTGTACCACTCCGGGGGAGCACTTTGCAAGTACTTCCTTCCGGGAAGCGGGCAGCAGCGATCAATCGCCTTCGATTACACTAGCACGCTGCCTGCCTGGACCGCAAGGGACGCCGGCCGAATCCGCCACGCCGAAGGTTCACGGGCAAGCTGTATGATATTGATACCAGGATGGTTATTTATATTCACGGCTTTGCGTCCAGCCCCAGATCCCGCAAGGCGGAGGGATTTCGCGAAGCTTTTGCGGCCCGTAATATTCCGCTTCAGATTCCGGCTATGGACCAGGGCGATTTCGACCACCTGACGATTTCGCACCAGATGCAGGTCATGGAAAATACAATTCGCGGCAAATCTGCGATTTTGATTGGCTCCAGCATGGGTGGATATCTCGCCTCGCTCTACGCCGCTACGCACCCGGAGGTCGTCAGATTGGTCCTGCTCGCGCCGGCTTTTGGGTTTGCCGAGCGCTGGAATCAGAGGATCGGCGAGCCCAGGCCTGCATGGCTGGACGTTTTTCACTACGGCGAGGATCGTATGCGTCGCGTTCATTATGGCCTGATCGAGGATGCGCTCCGGTATCCCGCGGCGCCTGACTTCAAGCAGCCAGCCTGGATCTTTCATGGCTCGAAAGACGACGTGGCCCCGATCGAATACTCGCGTTCTTTCGCAGCAAAACATGCGAACGCGCGTCTGACCGAACTCGACTCCGATCATGAGCTGCTGAACGTGCTCGCACACATCATTGACGATGCCGTCCCCTTTCTTCTCGCGTGAACGATAGACTGACGGCTATGCGAGCGGTGCTCTGCGCGTATTTTGCAGCCGTCGTACTGCAGGCACAGACACCGGCGGGTCTGAACGAGTATCTCGACGCGCTGGGCCGCACGGCTGCCACCTTCGCGACGACCGCACCGGGACTCACGGCGGCCGAAACGCTCGATCAGCGGGGCCGTCGCGGGTTCATCGAGATCCTGAAAGGGAAGAAAAACAAAATCCGGAAGTTCGACGTGAAGCTGCCGACGGATTTCCGCATGCATCACGTCGTCTCCGGTTACACACTGGAGGCGTTCGGCAAAGACGGCGCGCTGCACGAAACGCGCACCGTCCGGCGCATGGACGGAAAAGACATGGCCGGGGAGGACGAAGCGCGTCACGCGCTGACGACAGGTCTCGCGTCGGCCGACGATGGCGCCAAACGAATCCTGCTGGAGAACCTGGATCGCGAGCAACTGGAAGGCGCAGCCACCGATTTCGGGCTACTGATGCTGCTGTTCCAGAGCCGCTTTCAGAAGAACTATGCATTCGCGCCGTCGGGCGGCCGAACAATGGGTGACGCGGCCGTCAACGTGATCACCTACAGGCAGATTTCGGGGGCGCAGGGACTGACGGTGTTCCGCGCCTGGACAGAGAGCCGGCAACCTTTGTCGGGAGAGATCTGGTTTCTGGCAAAGGATCTTCTGCCGGTCCGGATCACGATGAACGCCGAGGAGGCGCTTTCGAAGAAGTACACGATCCGCACGGAGGCCACCGTGGACTACACACCTTCGCGGTTCGGTCTGGTGCCGGCGAGCGTCGTCGACCGGCAGTTTCTGCAAGGCGGCGCCGCGCACGACGATCTGATGGTGGAAAACGATTTTCATTACGCCGATTTCCATCAGGAGCGTCTGCGCCTTCCCTGATTGACCTATGCCAACGATTTTGAACGGAACGCCAGCACCCGATTTTGCATTACGCGACCAGCACGGCAAGACTGTGCGTCTGAGCGACTACCGCGGCAGGAGCCCGGCGGTGGTTTATTTTTATCCGAAGGATGAGACAGCGGGCTGCACCGCCGAAGCCTGCAGGTTTCGCGACGACTTCGGGAAGTTCAGCGATGCGGGCGCCGTGGTCATCGGGATCAGCGACGATTCGACGGAGTCGCATGAACGCTTCGCATCGAGACACCGGCTGCCGTTTCAGCTGCTCAGCGACACCGGGGGTGCCGTGCGAAAGCTGTACGGCGTGAAGAAGACGCTGGGCGTGATTCCGGGACGCGTGACTTTTGTGATCGATCGCGAAGGCGTCGTGCGGCACGTGTTTTCCTCGCAGATGGACGCGGAGCGACATGTGGCTGAGGCGCTCGCGGCGCTGCCGGCGGCGCGCGCCTAGGGGTACACGCGGCGCCAGTCGCGTTCGTTGTTCGCCCGGAAAACGCGGCTGGCGTCGCGTGTACCCCTAGCCCTTAAGATCGCGGAAGGCGTCTTCGATCTCGCGTTTCGCATCGGGCGAAACCGGCACGAACGGCAGGCGCGGAGGGCCGCCGTAGTAGCCATTGAGATCCATCGCATGCTTGAGACCGGGTACGCCGTACATGTCGGTGACCAGAATCGAGGGATGCGAAATGCGGCCCTGCCAGTCGATGCCCGCTTCTTCTTCGCGCGTGCGGAAGGCCTCCCATATGGCGATCGTGGCGTAGGGCGCGGCGCTGGCAAAGGCGAGCGCCGCGCCGCTCGCGCCGAGCGTCAATGACTCCCAGACCTGCGACTCGGTCCCGGAGAGCACGCCGAATTCCTTCGGCGCGACAGCACGCAGCTGCGCAATCCGCGATGCGGGCGTGCCGGTTTCGATGATGCCCGCGATGTTCGGATGCTCCGCCAGCTTCGCCGCCGTTTGCGCCAGCACATCGACGCCGGTCAGCTGGGGCGCATTGTGAATCAGCACGGGGACAGGCGACTGGTCGGCCAGCGCGCGGAAGTAGAGCATCTGCGTTTCCGGCCCGTACATCAGGTTGCGGTACTGGTGCGGCACAAGGCTGACTACGGCGTGCGCGCCTGCTTCGGCGGAACAGCGCGCGAGTTTGACAGCGCGGTGCACACCTTCCTCGCTGACATCCGCGATGATGGTTCGGTCCTGCGGGACCGCCGGAACCGCGAGGCGCAGCAGCTCCAGCTTTTCCGCAGCGTCGAGCAGCGGTCCTTCGCCGGTCAGCGAGCCGACGACGAAACCGGCCAGCGAGGTGCGCGCCCACTTGTCGAAGTTATGCTGAACTTTGACGCGGTACAAGGCGCCCGTGTGATCGAACGGCGTGGCGGCCGCAAGGTAGATTCCCTGAATTTTCATCCGCAGCATTTTCTCAATCGACACTATGTTCTCAATCGACATCGCGCGCCCGCCGGATGAGACTGCGGAAACGGCGGAGACGAAAGACATGCTGGTCGCCGAGCTTTGGGAAGCGGGCTGCACCGGCATCGTCGAATTCGATGCAGGACTGCGCGCCTTTTTCGACGACGACGCGCGCGCCGCGGAACTGCAGGCGCGCTTCGGAGGTGAGCTCGAAGCGGCCGACACGCGCGACTGGGTGGCATTCGCGCACGAGTATTTGAAGCCGATGGAAATCGGTCAGCGCATTTTCGTCTGTCCCGAATGGCGCGACGATCCAACGCCGCCGGGGCGCATCCGCATCGAGGTGAACGCGGGTCTGGCGTTCGGAACCGGCGCGCACGAGACCACGCGGCTTTGTCTGGAAGCCATCGAGCGGCACCTGAAACCCGGCATGAGCGTGGTGGATGTCGGCACGGGCTCGGGAATTCTGGCGGAAGCTGCGGTGAAGCTGGGGGCCGGGGCGGTCGTGGCAAACGACAACGATCCCGATGCCGTCATCGTGGCGCGCGAGAATTTCGCGAAGGCCGGAGTCGACGTTTCGCTTTCGGTCGGCTCGGCGGGCGATGTTCCGGAAGATTCTGCAGACCTCGTGGTCGCGAACATCAGCCCGGCGTGGATTGCGGATCTCGCACCGGAGTGGGTGCGCATCCTGAAGCCGGGCGGTCGCGCGATTCTGAGCGGTTTTGAAGCGAGTGACGTTTCGCACGTCTCCACCGCCCTCAAAGCAGCCGGGGCGCACATTGCGGGTGAGTTCGGCGAGCAGGAATGGCGCATGCTGGAAGTGACGGGTTAATTTTTCAACGCGCACAACGGAGCCGTCGCCCTGTGCGCTTATTTTTCAACGCGCACAACGGAGCCGTCGCCCTGTGCGCTTAGAGCAAACAGCGTCACGCTACAATTACAGGTAACGAAAACGGCTGCGACCCAGGTTGCTCGAACTGCCGGTTTTTCCGTCAGATCGCCATGTCATCCGCCGTTACCACAACTCCTCCGTCAGGCAAGTCTCCGGACCAGCTGCTGTTCACGGGATACGATCCGGGCCAGTTCTACGACGAACTGATTGCGCCCAACGGCGAACCGCGCCCTTTCGCGGCGGCGATGTACGAAAAACTCGCTTCCATGCCACTCGAGGTTTTCGAAGAGCGGCGCAAACTGGCAGATCTGTCTTACCTGGTGCAGGGCATCACGTTCACGGTTTACAGCGATGGCCGCGGGACTGAGCGACTGTTCCCGTTCGACCTGTGCCCGCGCATCATCCCGCGTTCGGAATGGGACGTCATCGAACGCGGTCTGGCGCAGCGCGTGACGGCGCTGAACCTTTTCCTGCAGGACATCTACGGGTCGCAGAGAGTTCTCAAAGACGGCGTGGTCCCGCGCCATCTGGTTTTTTCCTGCAAGCACTTCCGGCGCGAAATGGTGGGGCTGAATGTGCCGCGCGATATTTACGTACATATCTCAGGTATCGATCTGGTGCGCGATTCGCGCACCGGCCAGTACCTGGTGCTGGAGGACAATGCGCGGTCGCCCAGCGGCATTTCGTATGTGCTGGAGAATCGCCTCGTGATGCGGAAGACTTTCCCGCGCGCGTTTGAAGTCGTCGAAGTGATGCCGGTGGATCATTATCCGGCTGAGTTAGTGCAGATTCTGCGCAGCATTTCCCCGCGCACGGGCGACCGGCCGGTGATCGTGCTGCTGACGCCGGGCCTCTACAACAGTGCCTACTTCGAGCATTGCTTCCTCGCGCAGGAGATGGGCATCGAGCTGGTGGAAGGCCGCGATCTGGTGGTGGTGGACGACGTCGTCTACATGAAAACCATCCGCGGTCTGACGCGTGTGGATGTGATCTATCGGCGCGTGGACGACGATTTCCTCGATCCGCTGGCGTTCCGCACCGATTCGCTGGTGGGTGTGCCGGGATTGCTCAATGCGTATCGCGCGGGGAACATCGCGCTGGCGAATGCGGTGGGCACAGGCGTGGCGGACGATAAGGCGATCTACGCTTACGTCCCCGATTTCATCAAGTACTATCTGGGCGAAGATCCGATTCTGCAGAACGTCCAGACGTATCTGTGTGCGAAGGCGGATCATCTTTCGTACGTGCTGGGTCATCTCCCGGAACTGGTTGTGAAAGCGGTGGGCGAATCGGGTGGGTATGGAATGCTGATGGGCCCCTCGGCGGACAAGAAGACGATCGAGGATTTCCGCGCGCGTCTGGTCGCCGATCCGCGCAACTACATCGCACAGCCGGTGATTCCGCTGTCGCGCGTGCCATCGTTCGATGACAAGATCGGCGCCATGAGCCCGCGCCACGTCGACCTGAGGCCCTATTGTCTTTACGACGGACAGAAAGTGACGATCGTGCCCGGAGGACTGACGCGCGTGGCGCTGCAGCGCGGGTCGCTGGTGGTGAACTCCTCGCAGGGCGGCGGAAGTAAAGACACCTGGGTGCTCAGGGGTGACGAATAAGTATGATGCTTTCGCGCATCGCCGATTCGCTGTTCTGGATCGGCCGGTACATGGAGCGCGCCGACAATACGGCCCGCATCCTCGACGTCAACTATCACATGCTGCTCGAGCAGCCGCCGGATACTTACAAGCTGCGCTGGGACCCGCTGATCGCAGTGACCGGCGAGCGCGCACGCTTCTACAAGCTGCATGAAGAGGCCAGCGCACAGACGGCTTTCGAGTTTCTCGGCTACTCGGAAGAGAATCCGAATTCGATCTCGCAGTGCATCGTGAATGCCCGCGAGAATGCGCGCACCATCCGCGACCGCATTTCGCGCGAACTGTGGGAGGACATTAACGGCCTCTATCACAAGGTGAGGCAGCTGCGCGAGAACGATGAGAGCCTGTCGCGGTTCTGCGAATCGGTGAAGCGCGGCGGACATCGGTTTCACGGCGTGTGCGACGCCACGCTGGCGCGCGACGAAGGCTGGCATTTCGTGCAGGCCGGATGCGTGCTCGAGCGTGCCGAGATGACCGCACGCATTCTGGATGTGCATTACCACCAGCTGCTGGAGGGCCCGCAGATCCTCAACGAAGCGCGCAGCCATCTGTGGATGGCGGTGCTGAAATCGGTGGCGGCATTCGAGTTCTACCGGCGCCAGTATTCGCAGATCGAACCAACGAAGGTGGCAGAGCTGCTGCTGCTCGATGCGCGCCATCCGCGCTCGGTGCGGTTCAATATGGCGGCGCTGCAGAGTTCGCTTTACGCGATCAGCGGTTCGGTGCCGGGATCCTATGCCAACGAGGCCGAGCGTCTGACCGGAAAAATTCACGAGCGCCTCGCCTACGACAGCATCGAGGAAATCTTCGACGGCGGACTGCACAATTTCCTGACAGAGCTGCAGCACTCGTGCCGCAGCATCGGGGAACAGATCACGGGAGCCTACTTCCATTACGCGGTGGTGGCCTGAGGATGGCGCTGAATCGTTACAAGCTGGCCCACGTCACTCTGTTTTCGTACGACGGCCTGGTTTCGGAAAGCTACAACGAACTGCGGCTGCGTCCCCGGCACGACGAAACACAGAGCTGCCTGTCATTCCGTCTGACCACCACGCCGTTCTCGCGACCGGCGGCCCATCTCGACTACTTCAACAACTGGGTGCATCAGTTCCACATCCTGCCGGAGCATCGCGAGCTGCGTGTGGAGTCGGAAGCGATCGTGCTGGTGCATCCTGTGCAGCCGTGGATTGCGAATCCGGTTCCGCTGCACGAGCTCGGTCAGCGCATGGAATCGATGCGCGATGAATTCTACGACTGGATGGCCGCGAGTGAGTACTGCCCGATTCTGCCGGCGCTCAAGGCCTTTGTGGATGAGATCGACGCGCGCTGCGACAGCAGTGTGAAGGGTTTCGCGGAGACCGCGGCAACGGTGGTGAACGAGAGGTTCACTTATAAACCGGGCGCGACGCACGTGCATTCGTCGGTTGAGGATATTCTCGCGACGCGCGCGGGCGTGTGCCAGGACTTTTCGCACATGCTGATATCGATTCTGCGGCAGCGTGGCATTCCGGCGCGTTATGTGTCCGGCTACCTGATCCCGCGGCAGAGCGTTTCACAGGAGGACGGCCGCGCCGCCATGGAGAACGTAATCGGCGGTCAGGCGTCGCACGCGTGGGTGCAGGCGAACATTCCGGATCTGGGATGGATCGGACTCGATCCCACGGTCGGATATTTCGTCGATGAACAACACATCCTGGTGGCGCGCGGCCGCGATTACGGCGACGTGCCGCCCGTGCGCGGCGTGTATAAAGGTCACGCGGGGCAGAGCCTGTCGGTGGATGTGCTGGTGAGACCGGCGCTCGACGACGAAGGTGCGGAATTGCTGCAGGAGAGTTCGGCCGCACCGCAGCCGAAGACTGACCACGAAATCGAGCAACAGCAGCAACACCAGCAGCAGCACCAGCAGTGAGGCAGGCTGCGTTGTGCGTCTTTCGCCGCGGAGACGTTTTTCTCGTGGCGGAAATCCGCGATCCGCGCAGTGGGATCGTCCTGCATCGGCCCCCCGGAGGAGGCGTCGAGGAGGGGGAGAGTCCGGAGGATGCGGTACGCCGCGAAATCCAGGAAGAACTCGGCATCGCGCTGACGGACATCCGGGCGCTGGGCGCGATCAATCATGTGTGGCACTGGAATGGCCGCGCTGTGGCTGAGCGCGCGTGGATGTTTCTGGCCGATCCGGCCGACGATGAACGTCTGGGCCGGGGTGAAACGCCGGAACTCATCGAGGCGGACGGCGCGCGCGTCAGGACGCTGTGGCGCCCGATTCAGGGGCGCGATGAAACACTCCCGCCGCTCTGTCCTGAGAATCTGTCGGAATTCCTGGAATCGCTCAGATAGTGGCGCTCGCCGTCATCGCCAGTGCACCCGCCGCGTTCTTCGCCCAGAGATCGATAGTGTGTTCGTCTTTGCGCCGGCCGGCGACAACGAAATCAGCCGTGTCAAAGACTGGGCTCACGGCGCGGAATCCGAATCGCGTCACCCTGGCGTTCGGCAGATTCGCGCGAATCAAGTCGATGAGAAGCGTTGCGATGAGCGGCCCGTGTACCACGAGCCCCGGATAGCCCTCAACTTCGGTCGCATAGCGGCGGTCGTAGTGGATGCGGTGTCCGTTGAACGTCAGCGCGGAGTAGCGGAACAGCAGAACATCGTCGGGATGAACGACACGCTCCCATGCGGCGTCGGATGGTGCGGGTTGCGGCGACGGCGCCGGGTCGCCGGCACGAGGGTGTTCGCGGTAAACAATGTCGTGCTCTTCGGTCAGGGCGAGGCCTTCGGCGGTACTGATTTCGTGGCGCACCAGCACGAAGACCAACGCGCCGCTTCGTCCTTCCTTCAACTTCACGTCCGCGATTCGGGATACGCGCGTGATGTTTTCGCCGATGCGAAGCGGGCGATGAAACTCGACACGTCCGCCCGCCCACATGCGCCGCGGGAGATCCACCGGCGGAAGAAAGCCGCCGCGTTTCGCATGACCGTCGGGGCCGAGTTCCGATTGCCGATGAACCGGGAGGAAGTAGAGCCAGTGCCACAGCGACGGCAGTGCGTCGCCGGGTTGCTCGATATCGAGCGTGGCTGCCAGCGCGGCGACCGGCGCTGCGGTGACAACGTCAGTCCGTGTTTCTGTCGTGCCGACCCACTGTTGCAGATTTGCGATGTCCAAACATCAATTCTCCGATGGCGGCTCGATGCTGTCGATAACCAGGAAGCGGCCGGGACCTTTGGCGGATTCCAGCCGGAGGCCGTACTTCTGCAGGGCAGCCTGCGCGGCGGCAAGAGCAACACCGGGATCGGATGGATCCGGCGGCGGTGGTGGCGCCGGGGGCGGTGGGGCAGCTCCAGGTCCGGGCGGAGGCAGATTTGCGCGCGGCGCGTCGGGGTACAGCGCAACCTCGAAATCGAACAGGCCCGTGATTCCGGTTTTGTCAACCACATCGCGATCGAGTCTGCCGGAGAGCGCCTCAGCAAACTCAGACATCGTGTCACCATTGACTTCGAAGCCCCTGCCTGTCACACGGGCAAACTTACAGAGCGGCGGGGGCCGTTGCCCGGGCGGGAGCGGGGCGGGAGGATGGTTGTAGTCGAGGGTTGCACAACTCCCGGCCGGTGCGGCCCTAAGCTTCGGCCCGCCCTTCGACACGGTCAGCGCATAGACCGGGACCTCGCGGGTTTCGCTGCGGATCTTCAGCCGAAAGCGATCCTCAAGGAGCGCCTGCATCATGGGTCCCATCATCATCCCCATGGGAGGAGCATTCTGCGCCTTCGCCTCAATGGTGTAGAAAGCGGATTCAATCCAGGCGGGGGCCTTCTCTATGGGAACAGTTTTCCCGGGCGGATTGAGCTTGCCATTCGCGAACATAACGTATGCCTGGCGGATCAGGAACATAAGGTTCATGCAGTTCACGGTGACCCGGCCGGGCGTCGGGTTAGTGCCACCGAGGCTGCCGGCGGCCGGTTTGCAGGGCTTGATCGCCGCTACTTCGAATTTCTGAGACTGCGCATGAATCGCGAGGACTAAAGTCAGGGCAATAGGAATCGCGCACGGGCAACGCATGCGTGTTTGACGCCGATGCGTTCAACCGTGTTCCCATATTTGCGCGCACAACGGACCCTCCGGCCTGTGCGCTTTACGTCTGATAGACTCCCGAGTTGACTCCGTCGAACCGGCATCGGGAGGGCTTGCGCGTCTGGGTGCCGGTCCTCGTGATGATGACCTGCTCCTGGCTTTCGTACATCGATCGCCAGGCGTTCTCCGTTCTTTCGCCGACGATCACGCGCGACACCGGCCTGAGCGCGGGCGGGTATGCCGACGCGGTGTTCGGCTTTTCGATCGCGTACATGATCGGCAACATCGTCTGGGGCTCGCTGCTCGATTTCGTCGGACTGCGGCTCGGCATGCTGATCGCGGTCGGTCTCTGGACGGTGGCCAGCGCGGCGCACTCGCTGGTGAGCGGGCTCTGGGGATTCGCCATGGCGCAGGCCGTGCTCGGATTCGGCGAAGGTGCGACGTTCCCCGGCGGACTGCGCACCGCGGCGGACTCGCTGCCCATCAGCAAGCAGTCGCGCGGCATGGGGATTTCGTACAGCGGGGCGTCGGTGGGAGCGATTGTGGCGCCGATTATGGTGACGCCCGTCGCGCTGCGCTTCGGATGGCGCGCCGCTTTCATTGCGACGGGACTGGTGGGCGTCGCATGGCTCATACTATGGTGGACCGTGGCGCGCGCGCCGCTGCTGCCGCCGGCGCCGCGGAAAACCGGGCGCATCGCGTGGCCCAACATGACCGAGCGCCGCTTCTGGCTGCTCGTAATCAACTTCGGACTGGGCGGCGCGGCGCTCGGCCCAACGCTCTATCTCAGCCCGCTCTATCTCAATCGCGTGATGGGACTGTCGCAGGGGCAGCTGGGGAAGATTCTGTGGATCCCCGCGCTGATCTGGGAGATTGGCTACTACTTCTGGGGATGGTTCGGCGACCGCTTCGTGCGCGAGAATCCGCGGCCCATCCGGCTGTACATTGTGCTGACGATCCTCGCGCTGATCCCGTCGCTGATCCCGCGCGTCAACTCCTGGCCGGTGGTGCTGGCGCTGTTTTCGTGGGCCATGTTTATCGCGGTGGGGTTCATCGTGATGTCGCTGCATCTGGGCGCGCGCGCGTATGCACGCGATCAGACCGGCATGGTGGCAGGCGTCGGTTCCGCGGCGTGGTCGGCGGGCGTGGCGATCCAGATGAAAATCTATGGGCCCTGGTTCGACCGCCATATGTATTCCGAGATTTTTATCGTGGTGAGCATGATCCCGATTCTGGGGACCGCGCTTTGGTGGTGGATCGGACGGAACCAGCGTGCGGTTGAGGTGAGGCAGCCCGATGGAGTCGCAGCTTAATTACCGGGCGCGCACAACGGACCCTTCGGCCTGTGCGCTTAAACCGTTCATCGACAAGTTCGATGCGAAGAACGCCGCGGTGAACCGCGCCGTGCGCAAGGCGCTGCGGAAGAAGCTTCCGACGGCGAACGAGCTCGTCTACGACAACTACAACTTCTTCGTGATCGGATATTCGCCGACGGAAAGGCCGAGCGACACGATCATTTCGATCGCGGCGGCGCACAACGGCGTCGGGCTGTCGTTCTATCGGGGCGCGACGCTGCCCGATCCGCACAAGGTGCTGCAGGGCAGCGGGTCGCAGAATCGGTTCATCCGGCTGGAGTCGGCGGCCACGCTGGAGCGTCCGGAGGTGGCGGAACTGATTGCGGCGGCGGTGGCGCAGGCGAAGCCGCTGGCAGCGGGCGGGAAGGGGAAGCTGATCATTCGCTCGATTTCGGAGAAGCAGAGGCCGCGGCGCTAGAAATGCACCGGCGGCAAGAACGCCAGCGGTACAGGGCAGGGGCGGAGGGGCTAACTGATCGACCAGGCGCCTTCTATCGGCAGAGCGGCGCCGTTGATGTCGCGGCTGCCCGGGCCACAGAGGAACAGCATGAAATCCGCCACATCTTCCGCGGAGATGAAACGGCCGCTCGGCTGTTTGCCGGCGTGAAATCGCTGCTCGGCTTTCTCCCTCGATAGTCCTTCTTCATCCATCCACTTCTGAAGCGTCGCTTCGTGCACCGGCGTCAGCACCGATCCCGGGCAGATCGCATTGCAGGTGATGTTGTCGTCGATGACTTCCAGCGCGACGGCGCGCGTCAGGCCGATGAGCGCGGTCTTGGTCGTGACGTAGCTGACGCGGTTGGCGGCGCCGATCAGCCCGTAGATCGACGACACATTAATAATCCGTCCCCATCCGCGTTCGCGCATCCCTGGCAGCGCGAGGCGGATCGTATGAAACGCCGCGCTGAGATTGACCGCGATGCCTTCGTCCCACGCAGCGACGGGAAATTCATCGACCAGAGCCGCGCAGCGAACCACGGCGTTGTTGACCAGGATGTCGACGCCCCCGAAGGCGTTTCCGGCCTCGGCGAACATCTGCTCAATCTCGACGGCATGACGCAGATCGGCGCCCGAGTAGATCGTGCGCACGCCGTACTTCTGTTCAATCTCAAGTTTCGCCTGAGCGATCTGCGCCAGTTCGGCGAAACCGCTGAGCACGATGTTGCAGCCCGCCGCGGCGAAACGATGTGCCGCGGCCAGGCCCAGTCCGCCGACCGAGCCGGTGATCAGTGCAGACTTGCCTTTAAGGTTCACGCGGTGAGCGAGACAATGGCCTGATCGTATTCACACGAGCCCATCTTGCCCTCGGCAAAGATGTCATGCTCGGCGATCCAGTGGAACGACTCCTCGTATACGTCGCGCGAATAGGGCTCGAAAACGAGGCGCTCGCCCGGACCCCAGCGGCGCGTATCCATGCGCGGCCAGAAGCGCGCGGGGAATTCCTTCTGATAGTGATGCGTGTATCTCTCGGGATGCAGATCGATATCCCTCTGCGCGCGGCGCAGCGCCCGGAAGTACTTCTTCACATCGTCCTGGTCCGGATTGCCCGTGATCATGGTGGCGATCATGAAGGTGGTGTCGATGACCTTGCGAAATCCCAGCTGCTCGGCGAAATAGTACGGACCGCTGAAGAGCGATGCCGCGGGCAGTTTTCCGTCGACGAGGAGCCCCATGCGATGAAAGTGCATGCCGTCCGAGAACGAGAGGTTGATCTGTTCCGGCTTCAGGTACTGCTCGAGAGCCTGAATCGTCGAGTAATGGCTGCCCGACTGGTAGCCGACGGAAATGGGCACTCCCGCGAGATCGGCCGGCTCTTTGACCGGCGAATCGGGCGGCACAAAGATGCCGGCCGGTGAAACAGAATACACGTCGGCATAGAGTTTGCCGTGTCCGTTGGAGGCCGCGACGTTGACAGTCCAGTGGCAGGCGCAGCTGATGTCTGAGTGACGGCCCGTCTCGAAGGTCTGATAGGCGCCCACTTTGTCGCCAAGGTCGTGCTTGTTGCCTTCTTTGGAAACGAATTCCTCGAGGAACTCGTAGTCCAGCCCTTCGGCTTTGAAGTAGCCCTTTTCCTCAGCCACCCACTCCTGCAGCCGCATGTGCGGCGCGATGACGAACTTCGACAAAGTTTAGCTCCTATTTCATGCCGTCGTATACGACGCGGCCATCCACCACAGTCATCACCGACTTCATGCTGCGGATCGCCTCGTCAGGGACTTTCTTCGGATCGAGGTAATCGGCGTTCAGCACGACGAGATCGCCGAATTTGCCCGGCTCGATCGAACCCATCTTATCCTCTTCGTGAAAGAACCAGCCGTTCTCCGCGGTGTAGAGGCGCAGCGCTTCCATGCGCGTAATCTGCTGGCCGGCGTTCACGAGATCGCCCGCGGCATCCTTCCCGGTGACCATGTAGTAAATCATCAGCCAGGGATTGAGCGTGGAGATCTGCGCGGAGTCCGAGCCCGCACCGACGTGGATGCCGCTGTCGATGATCATGCGCAATGGCGGACCGCCGCCACCGCCGGCGAGATATTCGAACGGATGCACGGCGATTCCCGCGCCGATGGCCTTCAGACGATCCAGCAGAGGCTTCGTGATGCGGGGTGCGTGTGCGATCGACCAGTGCAGGGACGCGATGGGCGTTATTTTGTTAACCGCTTCGAAGGTCGATACCGTCAGCTCGTCTTCAGCCGGTGAAAGGCTGTGCTGCTCGAAAGCCCAGCCATGTTTCGCGATGAATTCCAGCGCAGTCTGGTAATTGGGCGGCGCCGTCACCGTACCGAAGAGCGGCCAGTTGGTGGCGAACTCGCCGATGCCGGAGACGCGCATCATGTCGTCGCCGAATTCGGGGAAGCTGTTCAGGATGCGTTCTTTGAGCAGCGGGATGGTGTTGTCCTTGTCCATCGTGAGCCAGAAGACGCGCAGGCGCATCGACATTTTGTGCTCGCGATGCAGGGCGAGAAACGCGTCATACATGCGGAACGGATTGCTGCTGGCGAGCGTATCGAACATGAACGAATCCTGCACATCGGGCGTGCCGGGGATAACGAAAGCGCCCATGTCGGCGCTGGTCGTCACGCCAACGCGTGCTGCGTAAGCCATGGCGTCGAGGGTGCCGCGCTTCTGATCCTCGAAAGTCTGCACCGCGCGCAGAGCGTTAAGCGCTGCGAGTGACGGCGCATTCGCGGCAATCTGCCCGCTATCGGTGACGGCGACGCCTTTCGAAACGAAGAACGCCTTGCCTTTCGAGTTGGTCGCACACGGTCCGGTGAACGAAAGGTAGACGAGCACCGGGTGGTCGGGCGCGGCCTTGTCTAACTCCGCGAGCGTCGGCAGGCGTTTCTCTTTGAACTGCGCCGGATTCCAGCCGCCCATCGCGGTGATGAACTCGCCCGCCGGAACGCCTTTGGCGCGCGCCGTAATCATCTCCTCGACGTCGGCGATCGAACCCGCGGTTTCCAGCCTCGTGTCGTGCCCCGGCCGATTCCCCAGCAGCACAATGTGGTTGTGATTGTCGATGATGCCGGGAATCACGGTGCGGCCGTGCAAGTCAATCGTTTTCGTGCACGGCAGCGGCTTCGTCGTGTTCGCAAAGACGCCGTTCTGAATCGTCGCGGACGAGACGACGGAATTGTTCTTGTCCATCGTGACGATCCTGCCGTTCACCAGCTTCAGATTGCGCGAATCGGCACAGGGATCGGCAGCCGCGAGCGCGAAGGTCGCATGAATCGCCGCCAGCGGGATTAGGCAGTGGATCGGTCTCACCAGGTTGCTCCTCGGTAAATCATTTCACATCGCCCGCGAAGACTCTTGACTCTGACCCAGGGTCAGGCCGCAGAATGAACCCGTGCCGTACAGCATCCACGAGTTCGCGATACTGGCCGGAGTCACGGTGAAGGCGCTCCACCACTACGACCGTCTCGGGCTGCTGAAGCCGCGGCGGACGGATGCGCGCTACCGCATCTACTTCGACAGCGATCTGGAGCGGCTCGAGCAGATCGTGGCGCTGCGCTTCCTCGGACTGCCGCTGAAACAGATCCGGATTCTGCTGGATCGCGACGCCCCGCGGCTGGCCGAGGCTCTGCACGTGCAGCGTACCGTGCTTGAAGAGAAGCGGCGCCATCTCGATACGGCAATCGCGGCCATCGCCGCGGCGGAGTCGGCCATCCAGTCCGGCAAACCGGCGGGGACGGCTGTCCTGAAGAAAATCATCGAGGCCATTCAGATGCAGAGTGAAACGCGCGACGCCCATGAGTTCATGAAGAATTACTATCGCGGAGAAGCCTGGGCCCGCTTTCAGGCGCGCCATCGCGACTGGCCCTCGCCGGCATGGAGCGACCTCTTCGGCGACATCGCGTCCGCGCTCGGCGGAGATCCAGCCAGTCCCCGGGCAGCGGCTCTCGCCGAGCGCTGGAAACAGCTCCGCCTCCGCGATTCGGGTGGCGATCCGCAGGTGCATGGCGGTCTGCTGAAAGCATGGAACGATCGCGCCTACTGGCCGGAATCTGTCCAGAGCCGATTCGCCGCGTTTCCTCTCGGCGACATCTCGCAGTTCATCGCCGCGGTTTTTGCCGCGGGCAGAAGAGCGCGCTTCGGTGAGATCGTCTGGATTCCGGAACTCGACGGCTTTTCCGATGAGGAGAAGTCGCGCTTCACGCTCGCCACGGTCGATCTTTATTTCAAGATTGATGACGCGTCCGATCGCGATCCGGCAGGCGAGGCCGGGCAGGCACTGGCCGCACGATGGCTGGAACTGATCGAAAGCCGCGCAGGCAGCCACTCCGGCACACGGGACCAGTACGAAGGCTACCTGCGCTGGATGAACGCGTGGCCGCCCGCGATTCACCAGGGGATTCGCGCGATGAACATGGATAAGGTCAGTACTTTCATCCTGAACGCCATGGCGCACACACTGGGTACCTAGTACGTAAAGTCTTTAATCACAAGGGGTTCCAGTACCCAAACAGGGTTCTCGCCAGTAGATACCCGACGCGAGTTTCCGTACACTGGGTTCGTATGAGACGTCAGCCGCGATACGGTGATCGGGCATCGGGACTGCCAGACCGCCGCGCCAGCCACAGATTTCCCCTGCGGCTCGCCATCAAATACCGCACGGTGGGATCCGGTGCTGGATCCGACTGGTCTCTCAGCGAGAGTGTGAACATCAGCAGCGGGGGTCTGTTCTTCCTGACTGCGGAGGCCGTTCCGCCGGGGCGGAGTCTGGAGGCATGTCTGGCCTGGCCGGTGCTGCTCGACAAGCACGTCCCGCTGCGGCTGGTCACCAAGGGCCCGGTCGTGCGGAATGACGGAGCCGGCACGGCAATGCGGTTCGAGACGTACGAGTTCAGAACCAGTCCGATTCACGTCGACGCACAGAACCTTGCCACGGCTCTTCGCCCGGACACGCACGGCAACGGCGAAGGGGGACTAAAGGTCGCGGGCTGATTCGGCGCCGGGAATCTGTTTTGCAGATTTCCCGCGTTGTACGATTACGCCGCGTAAACGTCTACTTCGGCCGCCCCTTGAAACCCTGGGCTTCCATCTGAATCCTGTAGATGCTCATCGCGGTGTTGCGGATGCCGGGCCGCGTCGTGATCTCCTTCCCGTCCGGCCCCAGCGCGCCGGTGCACGCCGCGTACAGCACCTTCTTCCCCGGTCCGGAGAAAGCTATGCTGATCGAAATGCGCGGGGTCGGAATCAGGCCCAGAAACTGTCCCTGGGGGCTGAAGACCTGCACGCCCGGACTGGTGGCATCGTAGATTCGTCCTTCCGCGTCGATCGCCATGCCGTCGCCGTTGACGCCGCCGTCGAGCTTGGCAAACTCGTGCGGATTCGCCGGAACGCCGTCCTTTCCGACATCGAACGCCATGATCGACGGGCCGTTCGTGACGTACAGCGTCTTTTCGTCGCGGCTGAGCATGATGCCATTGGTGCGCATATTCTCGCCGAACGCCGTGACCCGACCTCTCGCCGGCAGATGGTAAGCCTTGCCGCCGGGCCCCGGACCATCGGTGAAATAGAGACCGCCTTTTCGGTCCGCAACGATGTCGTTGAGACGGCCGAACACCTTGCCATTGAAGCCGTTCGCAATAACCTGGTGGAAGGAGGGTGCGACGACTGCGATGTCGGGAATCTCCCGGCAGAGGTCGGGCTCACCGCCCGGGTCGGTACACGTGCGCTCGACGACAACGATGCGATCCATCGGCGGACCGATGGCCACGGCGCCCGGGCCGGCTGCTGAAGCAAGGATGGTGGCCTTCCCTTTCTCATCCAGGCGCATCACGTGATTTGCCTGCTCCTGCGCAAACAGAATGCCGCCTTTGTATGCGATGAGGCCATCGGCGTTGTCCGCCCCCTGCCAGACCAGTTCCCATTTCGCTCCGGCTGCAATGACTCCGGGAATGGCAGTGATCGTAACCGACCGTGGCGGCTCCGGCACGGGAAAAGACCGCTGCGCGTGGGTGCTCACGGCAACTATGAAAATGATAAAGATACCGAGCTTCGGGGACATGAAAATGTTATACCG
This sequence comes from Terriglobia bacterium, assembly GCA_963832905.1. Classification (GTDB taxonomy): domain Bacteria; phylum Acidobacteriota; class Terriglobia; order Bryobacterales; family Bryobacteraceae; genus BOG-234. Next base: position 1,043,187 of record CAWHVO010000006.1, read on the forward strand.
CTTCATCGTTTTTCTTCGGCGAAAGCGCACGAACGCGCGACCGGACAGGCGTCGCACCGCGGGGCGGACCGTTTGCATAGCTCCTGCCCGTGATGCCTGAGCAGCAGGTATGCACGCTGACGGGCGTCGGAGGAAGGCGGAATTTCGGCCTCGATTCTTTCCTGCGCTGCCGCGTATTCACGGTTGTAATTTTTGTCTTCCCCGCCCTGAAAGATTCGTGCCGGGACATGCGTGCAGTTGGACGGCACCGCCGCGATGGGCGAGATGCCGCCGAAAAGAAGAATGCGGTCGGCGCCAGGGTTGGCAATCCCCGGAAACGTCTTCAGGGCCGCGCGGGCTTTGCTAAGAGGCAGTCGTTTCAGCATGCCTGCGAGATCGCCCCCGAATTCTTCGACCGTCTTCTCAGCCGTTTCCTTCAGCCGCATGGCGCGCTCTTCCGGGATCATGCCGCCCGGCTTCAGCGCAAGCGCGAGAGTTCGGGAGTCGGCTGCGAGAATTCGATCCGGCTCGATGCCGACATGCTTCTTCAGCGATTCCCATCCCTTCGCGCATCTGGCGTCGCTCGCCGGATAGGCGGAATAATACCAAACGAGGAACCCATAGGGGTCGGTGGGCCACACTGGCTGCTGCGGGCCGTAATGCGCTTCGAGCGTGTCGAGCAATCGAACAAGCGACGGCATCGGGCCTCAGGATACACTGACAAACGGTTTAGATGTCCCACCAGACCCTCGGCACTATATTGCTTGTAATCGCCATCGCGCTGTTTGTGCTGGCCGCGGCGACTCTGATGCCTTCATCGGCGCCGAAAGTCAGCGACCTCGGGTACTCCACGTTCTGCCCGTTTGCGCCGTACAGCACGCTCACGCTGCTGTTCTTCGGATGGCTGAGCTGGATGGTCCGCCGTCATATCGAGCGTCAGCCCGCCGAAAAATCGTAATAAAAAAGTACTTTACAATTTAAAGCACTCGCGGTACAGTGCGACTGTGACCGTCTACGATCTGATTTTCATCGCGTTGTTTCTTACTGCCGCGGGGACGCTCATCACCGCAGTAGTTCTGTTCTTCCGCGGGCGCAGAGAGCGCGCGCTGACAGCGCTGGGAAAGCTCGCCCTCTGCGCTGCCGGCTACATCGCGTTCGTCTATGCGGCAACGGCGATGTCAAAGGAGCGCGTTCTCCGTGTCGGCGATCCTGAATGCAGCGACGACTGGTGCTTCGCTGTGACCAGCGTCCGGCGCGCGCCGATGAACGCGGTCACGCGCTTCGATGTCGATCTCCGCATTTTCAGCCGCGCCCGCCGCGTCGCGCAGCGTGAACTGGCGGCGAAGGATATTTATCTCGTTCACTCCGCCTGGAAACGCTACGATCCAATCCCGGCGAGCGGGGAAATTCCCATGAACACCCTGCTCGAAGCCGGCGAATCGAAAGCGACCAGCCGGCGATTCGACGTGCCCGCGGACGCACGCGGCATTGCGCTGATGCTGGACCACAGCGCGCCTCCATTCTGCCTGATCATCGGCGAATGTGACGCCTTTCACAAAGGCACGGTGGTTCGCCTGGAATAAAATCGGGTCCGATGGCGGGTGTGCACGGGCGAGCCTGGAAGTCGAGCGGTAAAGTGTCGCGCGATCTAACGCGGCGCGACCTGAATCAGTAACACCGCAAGAAAAGTCAGGAACGGCGCCGAGTTCGCGACTAAACTGGAATCCATGATGCGCAGCGTACTCGCCGTGCTTGCCGGGATTGCGGCGCTGACCGTCACGTCATTCGCCATCGAAGCCCTCGCCGATCCGCTGCTGATGCGAATGTTTCCGCAAGCGCTGCCGACGCGCGCCGCCATCGGCCAGAACCTGCCTGCGAGCCTGTTCATGTTCGCATACACTGCGCTGTGTGTTGCCTTCGGCGGCTACGTCACGGCCTGGATCGCAAAACGCGCCCCCATGCGGGATGCTCTGATCATGGGCGTCGTGCAGACGGGGCTCACAGTGCTGGCGATGTTTTCCCTTAAGGAACAAGCCCCGCTGCGGAACTGGATTGTCGCACTGGTGATGACGGTCCCGTGCGCGTGGGGTGGAGGGGCGCTGCGATGGCGACAGAGCTGAGCCGCATTCAGCCGCTTCTGGCATTCGCTGCGGCACACCTGGATGAAGACCTTTCGCTGACCGCGCTCGCCGGCAGATCGGCGTTCTCGCCGTTTCATCTGCATCGCGTGTTCGCCGCTGCGGCAGGCGAAACGCCGAAGGAATTCACTCTGCGACTGCGCCTCGATCGCGCGGCGGTTCTGCTGCTCACGACGAAACATTCCATACTCGATGTCGCGCTGACATGCGGCTTCTCGTGTCACGAAGTATTCTGCCGCGCCTTTCGGCAAAGGTTCGACATGCGGCCGCGGGCGTATCGGGCGCGCGGATTCGAAGGCGACCCAACGCCGGTTCAGAAGGTGGAACACGCCGCCACAGTGACCCGCGTCGCACCGTGTCTGAGGCTCTTTCATCGCACCGCTGAAAAGGAGATTATGCCGTATTCGATCGTAAGCAGAGAAATCGCAGAGCAGCCCGTGCTCTTCGTGGAGCGGCGTTTGAAGCCGTCAGAGATCGCCGCCACTCTGGCCGAAGTGCTCGGCCGTGTCTTTCAGCATGGGCAGCGCACGGGCGCGGCCTTCGCCGGCCAGCCGTTCACCCGTTATGTGGAATGGGGCCCCGGCATGATCACGATGCAGGCCGGGATGCCGATTGCCGCACCAGGCACAACCGAAGGCGATGTGCGCGCCGAGACGCTTCCCGGCGGGACGGTCGCGACAACCATTCACACCGGCGCTTACGACAAACTAACCGAGGCGCACGCCGCCGTCGAGGTGTGGATCGAAGAGCATGGCTTCAGACCGGCGGGTGCGCCCTGGGAGGTCTACGTCACCGACCCGGCCGACTACCCGAATCCGGCCGACTGGAGGACCGCGATCTTCTGGCCGATCGGCAAAACCTACTGAATGGTGCTCGCGCCTTCGACTCCGAACGTTTCAGCGATCACGTTGCGGTTTACGTGATTGTCGAGATTGATGACGTAGGTTTCGGGCGCTTCCGTCAGCACCTGCGAATGTGTGGCGCACACAATGCGAAATCCCTTCCGATCGACAAGTTCCTCCAGCATTTTCAGAATGCGCCGCTGGTTCGAAACCGAAAGCGCCATTTCGGGCTCGTCGAGCAGCAGCGTAGTGCCGGGCTCGAGCGACGGAAAGTTCTGCTTTGAACATCGCCAGCATCACCTGGCCGTGACTGGCCAGCTGGAGAAACTCCACCATCTCCGGCTGGTCCTTGAAGAGCTCCAGCTGCATGCGCGGATTGTGCTGTTCGGCGTCGAACAGGAACACCTTGCCTTTTTTGACATCGCCGCGATCCAGCCGGTAAACGTAGCCCTCCGTCTTTTCCCCGCGCAGCGCATAGTGGATCGAATGCAGCAGCGTCGATTTTCCCGAGCCGTTCTCGCCTGTCAGCATGACAAGCGGATGCGACAGATCCACGATCATCGGCATGTGGAAGTTGAGATTCGTGAAAACGGGATGCGCAAGAATCTTGAGGAACATAAAGAGGCTATCAGCCGTCAGCTATCGGCTCTCAGCTAAAACCACGCGGACTTAAAGTCAGGATATCAATCGCCAACCAGGCCTGACCGCACCAGCAGCGCGTCGGGATCGGGGTCGCGTCCCATGAACCGCCGATAGAGCTCTGCGGGGTCCTCGCTGTCGCCCTTCGAGAGAATATGTTCGCGAAATGCGGCGCCGGTCTGCGGGCTGAAAATGCCTTCGTCGCGGAAACGCGTGAACGCGTCCGCATCCAGAACTTCGGCCCATTTGTATGAGTAGTAACCCGCACCATAGCCCACGGGGCTTGCGAACAGATGTGTGAACGCGGCGATCATCGCGTAGTTCGCGGGAAACTCCGCGGGCGAAAACTGCTGCATGATGTTGCGCGCGTACGTGAGCAGGTCGCCGTCGCGTTGCGGATCGTATTCGCGGTGCAGTTTCAGATCGACGAACCCGAACCCCAGCTGACGCATCTGCGCGTTCGCGCCGCGGTACGTGCGGGCGCGCACCATCTTATGAAAAAGCTCCGAGGGAATCGGTTCGCCGGTCTGATAATGACGCGCAAACAGATCGAGCGCGTCACGCTCCCAGCACCAGTTCTCCATGATCTGGCTGGGCAGCTCGACAAAATCCCACGCCACCGACGTACCCGCCAGACTGCGCACCTCCACGCGGCTCAGCACGTGATGCAGCAGATGCCCGAACTCGTGAAAAATGGTCTCGACTTCGCGGTGCGTCAGCAGCGCCGGCTTCTCGCCGATAGGCGGGGTCAGATTGCCGCAGATGCAGCCCAGATGCGGCTCGAACCGGTTGCCCGAAGCGTAACTGCCGGTAATGAAGGCTTCCATCCACGCGCCGTCGCGCTTCGATTCGCGCGGGAACCAGTCGGCATAGAACGCGCCGATCAGCGCGCCGCCGCGGTCGCGCACTTCGTAATAGCGGACATCGGGGTGCCACACCGGAACGCCGGTCTGCTGCCTGACCTCGATACCGAAGAGGCGCTCCACAATGCCGAACATGCCCTCGACCACGCGCTCGGCCGGGAAATAAGGACGCAGCTCTTCTTCGTCGAAATCATAGAGGGCGCGCCGCTGCTTTTCCGCCCAGTAGCCAACGTCCCAGGGCTCCAGCTTCGTTAAGACTTCGCCGCGCACAACGGACCCTCCGGCCTGTGCGCTCTGCACCGCGAATGCTTCGAGCGCGGCATTCTCCTTCGCGAAGAACGGATCGGTTTTGACTTTGAGTTCCTCGATAAACTTCATCGCGCTTTCGCCCCTGTGCGCCATGCGGTCCTGCAGAACGAAATCGGCGAAATCGGCAAAGCCGAGCAGGCGCGCCTTCTCGCGGCGCAGTTCCAGAATCCGGCCGAGCAGCGGACGATTGTCCCGGTCAGGTTCCGTGGCGCGCGCCGAGAAAGCTCTGTACATGTGCTCGCGAATGCCGCGGTCGTCGAGATAAGTCATCACGGCTATGAAGCTGGGTGCCTGCAGGGTAAAACGCCAGCCCGCGATATTCTTCTGCTCCGCACTGTGGCGCGCCGCATCAACCGCGCTGGGTGGCAGCCCCGCCAGCTGTGTCTCATCGGTGACAATCAGCTCGAAAGCATTTGTGGAATCGAGCACATTTTCGGAATATCTGGTCGTGATCTTCGCCAGCTCGACATCAATTTCGGCGAGGCGTTTCTTGCCTTCGGCATCCAGCTCCGCACCGTGCCGGCGGAATGAGTCGAGCGTTTTTTTCAGGAAGCGCTGCCGTGTGCCTTCGAGAGATTTCGCGTCTGAGGTCCCGGAGTAGCGCTGCAGCTGCTTCCACAGTCCCTCATTCAGAGGAATCCGCGAGTAGAATGCGCTGGCCTCCGGTTCCACCGCGTTCCATGCCGCGCGCAGCTCCGGAGTCGTGGCTACGGACTCGAGATGCCGCACGATGCCGAGCGCGTAATCGAGATTGTCGGTGGATTTTTCGAGCGCCAGCATCGTATTGTCGAACAACCGCGGCGCATCGTCGCTCACAATACGATCGATATGGCTCTGGGCCCGCCCGATCAGTTCGCGGACACCCGGCTCAACGTGCGCGGCCTGAATGCGATCAAACGGCACATGGAAATTAATCGACAGCAGAGGATTTTCAGACATTGTGGGGGAATCTCCAGTATATAAACATCGAGGGGGGCGTCCAAGACGCGGTAACAGGACTGGAAATGTCATCATGATAAACTCCAGGCACAACACAGGAGAGCAAGGAATGAAAAAGCTGATCTGGACGGCTGCGGGTCTTTTCGCACTGGCTGCCGTATGGATGATTCAGGCGTCCACCGAAGGCATCAGGAACGTCATCACCGGTTCGAGCGCATGGGTCGATGCAAAGGATCTGAAGCCGGGCACCTTTCGCCACATCACGGTGAACGATCTTCCCTCCCCGACGAAAGGCACCCCGAACTTCGCGCGGCCGGTGCCGCGTCCCGAGGGCGCATTGCCGGTCGCGCCTGCGGGCTTCACCGTCTCCCTGTACGCGCACGACGGCCTGCAGGCCCCGCGACAGATTCGCCGCGCACCGAACGGCGACCTGTTCCTGGCTGAAACCAACGCCGGCGAGATCAAAGTTGTGCGCGACAACAACGGCAAGCCGGAAATCTCCGTCTTTGCCACCGGTCTGCAGCGTCCGTTCGGTATCAATTTCTACCCGGCGGGCGACAACCCGCAGTGGGTCTACGTGGGCAACACGGGCTCGGTGGTGCGTTTTGCGTACAAGGTCGGCGAGACGAAGGCCAGCGGCGCGCCAGAAACGCTGATCTCCGATCTGCCGCCGAACGGCAATCACTTCACGCGCGACGTCGTTTTCTCGAAGGACGGCAAACGCATGTTCGTATCCGTCGGCTCCGCGGACAACGTCGCGGCGGGCGACGCCTCGCAGGAGCACCGCGCCAACATTCTCGAATACACGCCGGACGGGGAGTTCGTGCAGATTTACGCGTCGGGCATTCGCAACCCGGTCGGTCTCGGCGTGAATCCCGTCACGGGCGAAGTCTGGTGCTCCGTCAACGAGCGTGACGACCTCGGCGACAACCTTGTTCCCGATTACATCACCTCGGTGAAGGAACACGGTTTCTACGGCTGGCCGTGGTTCTATATCGGCAAGCATGAAGACGGACGCGCCAAACTGCCGCGCCCTGCCGACAAAACCATCGAAAGCGTCACCGTTCCCGACGTTCTGCTGCAGGCTCACAATGCATCGCTCGGCCTGACGTTCTACGACGGCAAACAATTCCCGAAGGAATACGACGGCGACCTGTTTGCCGGTGAGCACGGGATCCTGGAACCGCGCCAATATTTCGGGTCACGAAGTGGTGCGCGTGCCGCTGAACAAAGGCAAGTCGAACGGCATCTACGAAGACTTTCTCACCGGCTTCGTGACAGCGGACGGCAAGCCCTGGGGCAGGCCCGTGGGCGTGGTGACCGGCAAAGACGGATCGCTCTACGTAACCGACGACGGTGTCGCGTCCATCTGGAAAGTCACGTACACCGGCAAGAAGTAACCCGGTGCCGAAACGCGGCTCGCGCCGCGTGTACAAGCCTACTTGAATCTCTTTTTGTACGCGAAATCGACGCCCACATAGCCGTTCTCTTCGCGCGTCACGATCGCAGCCCACTTTCTGCTGAAATCCCACTCGACGCGGATGAGCTGCGTGCTGGTGCTTGACACGTCCGTAATGTAGGTGAACAGAATCTCGGGCGACACCTGCTGCTCGACGGTAAGGCGCGCTTCGGGGATGCCCGTGATGCCCGTCAGCTGCGGATCGATTTTTACCTTGCTCACCCCGAAGAGGCGCTGCAGCGGCCCGCCCACGGGATTCGATATCGCCTCGCCCACCAGCGCTGATGCGCCCGAAATTCCGAGCTGCTGCACGCTCAGCAACTGCCCCGTATCTGCGGTGGAGAGCGTCGGATCCGTCGGACTTCGCCCCGTCGCCAGCAGCGCCACAATATCGGCGAACTGCAGCGGAGGGTCCGACCGGTAGCTGGCATGCAGATTATCAAGGGGCCCGGTCACCGTGATCGTGACATCCACGCCGCGCGCCCTGGTCTCCAGATCGACATTGAGAACCGGCTCAATCTTTGCCGGATTAAAGAACGAAATTAAGCCCTCATTGATGGTGTATTTGTTGTTGAGAAAAACCAGCTCGCCCTGCGTCACGTTGATGCGGCCCAGCACCGCGGGCGCCGCCGCCGTGCCGCGCAGCCGAAGATTCGCGTCGGCTTCGAGGCTCTGGGCCACGCTGGTTTCGAACGCGACATCGGGCGCCGTTTCGATCTGCACATCGAGGTTCAGGTTGCCGAGGAAGCCGGCCTTCGCGGTGGTCTGCATGGGCAGCGCGGCGCCCGCCAGGATCGTTCGACAGATCCGCCTTCGGATTCACCGACACACGCCGCACGGTTACAGTTCCCGAGGCTTCGCTGCGCGCCGTGGTGCCGGCCAGTGTGATATCCGAATCGGAGACTGTGCTGACTCCCGGCGGATAGCGCACGCGAACGTTTTGGGTCTTTGCCTCCAGCCGGAACGTTGTGAGACCGCTGCTCAGGGCCACAAATCCCGTGGCGTTAACCTTGCCGCCGCCCGATTCGGCGGCGAATGACTGAACGGTCGCGCGCGTCCCGTTGAACAGAACCACGCCCTTCGCATTCGTGAGACCGTTGGAAAAATCGGCGTAATGAAACTCCCCCTTTTGCAGCTCCGCGCGTCCGGAGACATCCGGATTCGTAAGGCTGCCGCGCACTCCGGCGTTGATCGCCAGTTCACCCGACGACATCAGATCGTGGTTGTAAGTCTGGGCCAGCGCCAGGTTGACGTTCCCTTTCACCTGCAGATCGAACGACGACCGCGAATTCAGCGCAATGTTTCCGGTCACCGCCAGATCCGTATTCGGCGCAGTGAATCGCGCGCTCTCGACCCGCACGACCGATTTCGCCAGCGTCGCCCGGATCGGCCCGTTGTTGCGCAGCCTCAGATCCGGAATGTTCTTCGCGCCGCCGGTTACCGTCAGCGGATGCAGCTCGAACTGCGTGACTTGGAATGCGGCATTGATCTCGTCCGGCTTCTTCACCGGGCCATTCAGCGTCACGTCGCCCGCCGCGGAACCATCCAGATTCAGATCGCTCTCGTCACTTGCTGAGCGAAGCAGCGCGGTGACAGCGCTCAGGCCGAGACCGGAAAAGGTCAGTCTGGCGTTCACCGGATAGTCGCCCGTCAGACGCACTGTGCCATCGCCGTGAATCGCCGACTTTGCGATATTGGAATCGAACCGGGCCGTCATTACGCCGTTTTGTGTCTCAGCGCTGAGCGTGGCGTCTCCCAACTGGCGCGTTCCGAGGGCCAGACCCGTCGCCCGTACATCGCCGCTGAGTTCGTGCACATCGAAATGCCCGGGCGTGATTTCGACCGATCCGTCGGCTTTGATCTGCGCCGTGCCTCTGAGATCGGGCTCGATCTTCCGCACCGTCGCGATATCCGCCAGCGCCATGGCATTCGTTGACACACTGAACGTCAACCTGTGCTGCTGATCGAGTTTCAACGTGGCGTTCAGCCGTTTTCGCCCCGCATCGGCTTCCGCAGTGAGCGTCTGTGCGCTGCCGTTGAGATACTGCAGACGGCCCGTCAGCCTGTCGTATGGCTCATCGTAGATGCGTCCGCGCGTCATCGTCAGATCCGCCGTCGCATGCGGATCTCCCACCGTTCCCGTGATCTGCGCCGTCGTGTTCACTGTGCCCGTGACCGGCAATCCGTTTTCCCCCGCTAGTGCCAGCAGCTTCGCCACATCGCCGTCGGTAATCCGCACGTCCGCGTTGACCGCGGATGCATCTGCCGGCCGCCAGTTCGCGAGGCTGATCGAACCCGTGATCGAGGCCCGCAGATCCTTCGCGCCTGTCGCTATGTGGAGGGCCATGTTGTTGACGGTCGCCTGCGTGCGCGTAGCGGTGAAGTCGCCCGCCATGGAATCGATCTTTTGTCCGTTCCAGTCTCCGTTCTGAACCGTTGCGTGCCCCGCGATTCGCAGATCCGGCAGCGCGCCGTTCACTGTGCCGTTGAACGTGATGGAGCCATTCTGCTCCAGCCGCGCCGGAACTTTCAGCGTCCGCATCACTGGCGCCAGATCATTCAGATCGCGCGACTGAAACTGCACTTCGAGCCGCTGGCCGAGTGCCCCGGAAAGCACCCCGGACACATCGACGCGCGTATGCGGCAATTCGAGCCACGACCGCCCGAGTTCCACCGTTCCCGCCATGCCGTCGAACTTCGCCGCCACATTGCCGTGTACGGGCAGCGAACCGTTTCCTCCTGCCAGCGCCGCCGGAGCGACATCGAGCGTAGCCCCGGCCATTAGCTGGTGGTAGCTGGCCTCGCGCAGTTTTCCGCTCGCCTCGAATGGTCCGGAAAGAACGCCGTCGTACGGCAGCTTCGAGACGCCGCCCAGCCCCGCCAGCGTCTGCGCATCGAAATGATCGAGCTTCCCGGCGATATGGAAATCTTCGAGCTTCCGGATCTCGGCGTCCCCGCGCATCTCGCCGCCCAGAGCATTCACCACGAGCCCCCCGATGAGAACTTTGCCTGGGGTGGCCGTGACATTGCCCGCCACGCGCATATCGCGCACCGGCCCGTAGCCGATCGAGGTACCCCGCGCTGCGCCGGAAATCGAATAGTCGGACGGCGAAACGAAGCGCAGTTTTCCGGTCATGCTGACCGTGCCGTTGTGCTGGAAGTTGACGAGATGAAATATGCGGTCGGCCTCCGCGAGCGAAACGCGCGCAGTGTAGTCGCCGATGGCCACCGGCTTGCGGAAATCGTTCACCAGCACGTTGCTCAAGTCGAGCTCGGATTGTCCGGATTTCACACTCGCCGCCGAAACGATGACGCGGTTCTTTTCCATCGCCGCTTTCGCGGTTACCTGCGCGGCCACCTGCACGGCGGATCTTCCGTGGCCGGATATTCCGTAACCAAACCAGGAGAAATCGAGCGGCGAAATCGAAATGTCGCCGTCGTATCGCGGACCGCGCCGGTCGTACGTCACGGTCGCCGTCAGATTTCCGCCGCGGGCGTTCCATGGCGTTTTGTCGTTCACGCGCGTTTGCTCATCGCGCACAACGGAGCCTTCGCCCTGTGCGCCTTGCCGTTCGATCATCGCGACGCCGTTCGTCAGATCGAACTTCCCGATCTTCAGCGCCAGGATCTCTTCCGGCCCGGTCTTATTGCCGACGATTTTTGGTTGCGGAAGATTCGTCATCCCGTCCGCTTGGATGATCACGTGCACCTGCGGATCGTCCGCCTCCACACTCGCCACGTTGAACTTCCGCTCGATAAACGACAGCACTTTGAATCCGATCACGACGCGTTTCACGGCGAGCAGCGGCGTGCTGCCCGCCGGTTCCGTCCCGTGAACGACGAGGTTGTCGATCTCCGCCGTCAGCGTTTTCCAGTCGATCCGCAGGGCGCCGATCTCCACCTTGCCGCCCGTCGCTTTTTCGGCCGCGGCGACAACGCGTTCGCGAATCTTTTCTCTTACCCAGCCGCTGCGGAACGCGACGATCACGGACACAATGGCGATCGCGAGAATGAGCACAACCGTCCCCGCCGAGATGAGTGCGATGCGTGTGCGAAGGGTCATTTGGCTTTTTCTTCCCTGACTTCCTGCGAAGCCATTGCCAGATCCTTCTCCAGATACTCAATCTTCGTGCGTTTGTGCTGATCCTCCAGCCAGCGGTCCAGCTCCTTCTGCGAGCGTTCTTCCGCCAGCTTCGGATCCGGTTCGACGCCGGCGACCGCCGGACGCAGGCGCAGATTCAGAAACGTCAGCAGATCCGATTGCCGCCCGAGATCGTCTTCCAGATCCTGCGTAGTCAGGCCATAAGAAGCCAGGGCTTTGTCCATCGCCGCCGGATCGGCCTTGTAATTCGCCTTCGCGTACTCGCCGACGATCTCCTTTCGCGCAGCGGCATCCAGACGCGGATAATGTCCGACATCCATCTCGTGCTCCACCAGGCGCTGATCGATCAGCTCCTGTGCCGCCTGCTGTCGCGCCGCCGAACTGAACTCCGGCTGCTGGTCATTCTGAAACGCGCTCAGACGAATGCGCAGATCGATCTCGCTTTCGGTGATGACTTTGTCGCCCACAACAACGGCGATGCGGTTGACGATGGCGGCGTGCGCGGATGCGGATACGGCTAGTGCGATGACGGCGATCACGTGGCGTCTGCACACGTCCAGGAGTTTAGCAGGGAAGAGAAGAGAAAAACATTTTGCCACGGATAAAAACCAAATAAAAACCAGATCTCTGGGTTCGCGGGTTCGTTCTGGGTTCGTTGGCGGGTTTCCCGGGTTCCTTCCCGGGTTTCACGGGTTCGTTTTTGAGGCCTGACGGGCCGGGTGTCATGCGGATGGCTCCTGATTTTCTACGGAGTTGCAAGGCTCGGGCGGAGGAACGCCAGGTTCGATGGCGTGAAATTTTTTGGCGCGCTGCGTCTGCGCTTTCACGAGAGCCCGGTGTGCGCGCGTGTGCTGCAGCTCGCAACTGTTCAGTTCCCGGGAGATGTAGGAGAGGAGGCGGGACCGGTCGGTGAGACTGCGGGTGGCGAAAACAGCGTGCGTGAGATCGCTGAACGGCTCCTGTGCCATGTCCCGATGGTTGTTGACTTCGTGCGAGATGGCATCCGACTCCATGCCAAGAAGCCTTAGCTGGCGCCAGCGCGCTATGGCCATGACTTCAACGCGAGAAGTCTCGTAGCCAGGCAGAGGCTGGAATTCGGCGAGGAGTTCCTGGAGGACGGCCTGAAAGTGGGCATTGGACTCGTCCCTGAGGAGCAGGGTTTTCGAGAGCAAGTCGCGGCGGACGGCGTTCATGGAGGAGATGGCCTTGCCTTCAGGGGTTTTCGGGCCGCGGGACTTGGCGCCGTTTTTTCGGGATGCTTCGCGCTGTTTGTCGGTTCTCATGGCGACCACAGTATGCACGGCGAAAAGGCGGCTGGAAGGTGGGGGCGGAGATAAAGGGCTGATTCGGTGGGGGAGATAAATTTCATTTCCTTGTCACCGTTTACCGGCCAACTTAGACTTTTCCGAGGATATTGCGTAAGCGATTGAAAACAAGTCGGTTGGCCGGTAAACGGATCACATATCGGGCCAATCCGTGGGAAGCGAGATAGTTTAAACATTCAAAACGAGTTAGACCGCCAATGCGACTGAGGATTGGCCGGATATGTCACCCAAAGAATGGCCACGGATAAAAACCGGATAAAAACCGATAAAAACTGAATAAGAAAGGCGGCAAAGGCGAGATTTTGGGAGCGACTGCGGCACTCGCTGGATATGGCGGGTACGGGTTTGCATGAAGAGCTGAGCGAGAAGGTGATCGGGGCGGTTTTCGCGGTCGCGAATACGCTGGGGACTGGGTTTCTGGAGAAGGTGTACGAGAGGGCACTGGTGAAGGAGCTGGGGCTGCGCGGGATGCGGGCGCAGTCGCAGGTGCCCGTGGAGGTGAGCTATAAGGGTGAGAATATCGGGAACTATTTTGCGGACATCGTGGTGGAGGATGAGCTGATTGTCGAGCTCAAGTGCGTGGAACGGCTGTGCGGGGAGCATATGGCACAGTGTCTGAATTACCTGCGGGCGTCGGGGAGGGACATCTGTCTGCTGGTGAATTTTCGGGGGCAGAAGGTGGAATGGAAGAGGATCGCGCGGCCGGGGATGACCGCCGAGGGCCTCAGCTGACAGTCTGAGGCCCCCGGAGCATCTCTGGGTCGGGGAGGCCTCCGGTTCACCTGTTTCCGGACGACAAGCGCGTTGATGGTTACCTATCGAGAGGCAGCGACGAAGGACAGGTTGGGAGATGAAATATCGCCTATTGAAGTACATTGGGTTTACGAACGCGACGAAGACGCTAAGGGTTCATGAGATTCCGTGTAACTTCGGGCACAATGGCGTGTCCTTAGCGGCACCAGGATCCAGGGAGTACCACTGGAGCACTCGATTCGAGTGTGCGTCTGCAGAGGCGGTCTGGTCGGGTACATTAGGGAGTGCATTAGAGGATGCCCAAGGCACATGAAGTTCATACACTGCGCCGACGTCCATCTCGATACGCCGCTACAGGGCCTCGCTGAGTATCCTGGCGCTCCGACTACCGAGATACGTAACGCCACACGGCGTGCGTTTGAAAAGGTTCTCGACGCCGCGATTTCCGAAGAGGTGGATTTCCTTATCATCGCGGGCGACCTTTACGACACCGGGCTCAAGAGTTTCGAATCGGCGTTGTTTTTCAATAAACAGATGGCGCGTCTCGCAGATGAAGAAATCGACGTATATCTGATTTACGGAAATCACGATGCCGCCAGCAAGCTGATCAAACAATTGCGTCGCCCTAAGAATCTTCATGTATTTCGAGCAGCTGAGGCCCAGACTTTCCGGGATGACAAATTGCGCGTCGCTTTGCACGGCCAGAGTTTTTCGACGCCCGAGGTAACCGACGATCTGGCCGCGCTATACCCTCCGGCGGTTCCCGAACATTTCAATATCGGGGTGCTGCACACAAACCTTGGCGGGATCTCGGAGCACGCAAACTACGCTCCATGTTCGTTGCAGACATTGAAAAACAAGGGCTATCAATACTGGGCGCTCGGCCACGTGCATAGCCGACAGATTCTCTGTACAGATCCATATATTGTGTACCCGGGTAACGTCCAGGGCCGGAACGGCCGGGAACAGGGCGAAAAGAGCTGCGAGTTGGTTACGGTCGCTGAAGGCGGAACGATATCGATCATGCCGATCCTCACCTCGGTTGTGCCGTGGACTGAGATATGCATCGACGCGTCTCGTTGCCAAAGCGCCGACGAGGTCTACGAAAGGATACGGACTAGTCTGGGGGCGCTGCTTCTTCAGAACAGGGAACGGGTTATGGCGATACGGCTGAAAATCTCGGGGACAACATCCGCCCATGCGGAACTGAGCCGGGACCTGGATCAGGTGCGTAATGAAGTGATCAGCGTCGCTAACGAGTGCGGAAATGGTCTGCTGTGGGTCGAGCGTGTGCAAGTGGAGACCGTGCCCACTGCGGATCGTGCAGCTCTGCTTACCCGAGATGACCCGGTTGGAGAGATTGTCAGGATGGCGGCGACATTTCAGGGCGACCCGGAAGCCATCGCGAACATAAGTTCCATTCAGGAACTTCAAAAGAAGTTACCTGTCGAACTCTCGGAGGGTACCGATCCGATAACTCTCGATCGCACGACACTGACCGCAGCTCTTCAAGAGGGCGAAGATCTGTTGCTTGCCCGGCTTTCAGCTTTGGAGCTTCGATGAGAATCGATTCCATCGACTTGGTTCGTTTCGGGCACTTTACGAACCGCCTTATTGAGCTTCCCCTACAGACGCCTGACTATTGCGTGATTTACGGAGACAACGAAGCTGGCAAATCGACCCTGCTGCGCGGTATTTCTGCGTTGTTCTTCGGGGTGCCCGCGAGAACAGTAGACACACACAGCTGCAAGACCTCGGAATTACGGATTGGGGCGACAATCTCGGACGGCGGGAAGGTGTTTTCCTTCCGGCGTCGCAAGGGGACGACCGGGACCCTGTTAACTCCGGACGAAGCACAACTTTCCGAGGCCAGCCTCGCCGGGTTTCTGCGTGAGCTGGACAGGGACCGGTTTGAACAGTTCTTCGGGTTAACTCATCAGCGCCTCCGTGAAGGAGGCGAGGAACTCCTGCGCGGCAAGGGAGACGTTGGCAGCGCTCTTTTCCAGGCGGCCGGCCTGTTGGATCTGAGGAATCTGCTCGAGAAGCTGGACGCCGAGGCGAAAGAGTTGTTTTCTCCCAAGTCGCGGAGCAAGTTCATTAATTGCGCAATCGACGAGTTCCGCCAGGCTAAATCCGAGACGAGGAGATTGGCGATTTCTGCGCCTGCCGTGAAGCAGAAGCAAGCGGAACTGGATTCGGCAAGCGAGAGGCACGAGGCGCACAAAGCGGAGTCGGAGTCGCTGCTCGCGGAACTGGTTCGGCTCCGCCGCATAGCCAATAACAAGCCCGATGTCGCACGTCTTCGGGAGTTGCGAGAAAGCCTCCGCGCGTACGAGTCCGTTCCTATGCTGCCTGTAGGCGTGGGCAAGGAGCGCGACGAGTCCGTCGCTGCGCTCGCCGATGCCACAGACCAGATTCGAGTACTAACGAATCACATTAGGGACCGCACGGAACGCATCGGGGCGCTTCACGTTGAGAGTGCACTGCAGGCTTACGCGAATGAGATAGGGGAACTGAATAGTGAAACGAACGATTATCACAGAAGCGTAAACGACAGGCCTAAACGCGTGAATGAGCGCAGCCAGGCGATGGAACGTGCGGAAGCCGAATGGCGGCGAATCTGGACCCGTCATCCGATCACGGATGCAGAGAGACTGCGAGCGCCGTATTCGAAAAAGCGCGAAATCTTCGCCTTAATAAAGGATCACGCTAGCAGCCCGTGGTAAAAGTCAGATTTTCGCCTCCAAACATGTGACCTCTGAAATGTTTCAGACGTCATAAGCTGTATGGCGATGGGTAAGCGCAAGCCGAAGCAGGACGCGATGTTTTTCAGCGCTCAGGAGATTCCCCAGGCGGCAAGTCATCCGTTCTACGCGAAGGTGAACGAGATCCTGGAGCGGAACAAGGTTGAACAAACGCCTGGAGCATCTGTGCAAGCGTTTTTACAAGCCGGTCATGGGTCAACCGAGTATAGCTCCGGGTGTCTATTTCCGGATGCTGCTGCTCGGCTACTTCGAGGGAATCGATTCGGAACGGGGAATTGCGTGGCGTGTGGCGGACTCGCTTTCGTTACGGGAGTTTCTGGGATTCAGTGTTATCGAATCGACTCCGGATCATTCGACGATGTCGCGGACGCGTCGGCTGATGCCGGTCGAAACGCACAAAGCGGTGTTCCGCTGGTTCGTGAAGGTGCTGGGCGAAGAAGGCTTGATGGACGGGCAGACCATCGCCATAGATGCGACCATGCTGGAAGCCAATGCCGCGATGCGTTCGATCAAGCGGCGCGACGATGGGCGCGGCTACGACGAATATCTGAAGGATCTGGCCAAAGCCGAAGGCATTGAGGAACCTACCCGCGAGCAGGCCGCGAGGCTGGACCGGAAGCGCAAAAAGAAGGCCTCCAATAAAGAGTGGATGAGCCCTACCGATAGCAGCGCGCGCATCGCCAGGATGAAGGATGGCCGCACGCATCTGGCGCACAAGGCCGAGCATGCGGTCGATCTGGCCAGCGGCGCGGTGGTGGCGATCACGCTGCAGGCGGCGGATCTGGGTGACACCACCACCATCGGAGTCACGTTACAGGAAGCGCAGTCCAACGCGGCCCTGATCAACCAACGCGGCGTCGAAGAGGTGGTCGCTGACAAGGGATATCACAGCAACGAAGTTCTGGTCGATTTGCATGCGGACGGTGTGCGCAGTTATATCCCGGAGCCGGAGCGCGGGCCCCGCAATTGGGACGGCAAGGAAAAAGAACAGAAGCAGGTGTATGGGAATCGGCGGCGGATGAGTGGACGGCGCGGCAAAGATCTGCAGAAGCTGCGCACGGAATTGACCGAAAGAAGTTTTGCGCACATGTACGAAACCGGCGGCATGAGACGAACCCACCTGAAGGGTCAAAAGAACATTCTGAAGCGGCTTCTGTTCCATGCCATCGGATTCAATCTGGCGCTGCTGGTCCGGAAATCTTCGGGAATCGGCAAACCGAGAACCCTGCAGGGGCTCTCCGACGCGATTTTGCTTGTCCAGATCGCGATGACGGCATGGACGGCGCACCGGAACGAATCAGCAGAAGAAAGCGGGCCCACTTCCGGTTGGTTTTCACGTAACAGTTCAGGTGGTTGATGCTGGTTTGAGCAGTGAGGGGACGGCCAGCCCTGTTCGGTATGAGCGTAACGCAGTCGCAAGATAATGCAGCGGAACTCGATTCTGCATGCGGCAGGTGCGAGCCACTGTGAGCAGGCGCGCAACCGCGATTTCGCCTTGAGGGCTGCGGCTACCGAAACTGATCTTGCGCCATTGCACGGCGCATCGAAGCGCGCGCTCCGCGACGTTATTGGTCGGCTCGACACCCTCATGGCGTAGAAAGGCGAAAAACCTTTCAAAGTGCTGCAGCAGCGCCCGCGCGAGATTCGCCACGTCTTTGTCGCGGCTATCAAGATAGCGGTCCGCCAGGGCGAAGAACTTCTTCTCCAGCGGAATCGACTTTGCAATCAACTGATCGCGTGTAAGGGGACCGTATCGAACGCCAGGTCCGTCGCGGAAACGATGCCACAGCCGGAACAACCGGGCATGCAGGGCCAGAGCGTCGCGGCAGAAGCGTTCCGCGTCGCTGGTCTTGCCGATTTCCAGTACGCCGAGGATATTTCGTTTGAAATGAGCCCAACAGAACTGGCCGACGCCTTTGTGGTACTTCAGGTAAGTGGGACAGCGGTCGCTGCAGAGAATGCCGGCGTATATTTCGCCCAGTAATTGCACCAGCACCTCGGCTCCGCGCGATGCGGCGATCCTGTAAAAGACGAAGCTCGTCGCCACCAGAGCCCACAGCCAGCGCTTTTCGCCGCTGGTCCGGTATCCGGTTTCATCGCTGTTGACGACCGGCTCGTTGGGCAGTTGCCGCTCCAGTTCCGCACAGGGGTCGGCGACCGCGTCGCTGACCTCTTCCCAACTGTTCTGAATACTGCCCAGACTGAGTGGGATGCCCAGAACCTGTTCCAGTAGTTCATGCACCACGCGGCGCGGCATTCGACAGACCACGGTCAGATAGGCAATGAGGGCGGTCAACTGCGCTCCGAAATGACGCCGTGCTTGCGGTGGCAGTTCGGCCTGGGTTGCCTTGCCGCATTCCGGACAGACGAGGCGGTGGCATTGATACTCGGTGACATGAGCTTTAATCGGCGGCAGTTCGGTCACCTGATGGCGACGCGGGTCGCCCTCGGTGGGCATCCCCGACGACAAACGGTGATCGCAATGGCGGCACCTGGTGGGGAACACCTTTTTCAATTCATCGACGCGACTCAAAGGCGCCAGTCCGCGCCAGCGTCCATGATGTCCAGGCTGGCCGCCCGGCTTGCGCAGGCTCTTCTTTCGCCGACTACCCCGCGACCGCTGCTCGCCCGCCATTCCATCTGAAGAGGGCGGTTTGGATGATGTCGTGGAGTTTTGCTGTCGAAGCGCCAGTTTACGTTCCAGATCGGCGATTTGCTTTTCCGCATCGGCGATCCTCTTATCGCGCTCGATCAATTCCTCGCGCAGCCTCTCGATCTCGCGGATTAAGCGCTTCTCACGCTCCAATTGCTCCGGGTTGACCGGTCGTTCTCGCGGCGACTGGCGATGCGATGCCCTCAAACATATACACTGCCAGGTTTTGGACCCAATATCCAGGTCCAAACGGCAGATTCTTAAAGATTTCCGTATCGCGACTTATACAGGCCTGAACTGTTACGTTTTCACTTCCCCTGGTTTTTCCAATCTCAAGCCACATCTAACTGTTTCCGCACTTCTGCCACGGGCTGCTAGGCTGTGTGCTGAGTCTGAGCAAGCGCAGGAACAGGCGCGCACAGTGGATGAGGACCAGGATCGTCTTCGCGAAGAACTCAAACGCCACACTGACCCCGGCGATCCGGTACGCCTCATCGCAGCGATCGGACAGGCGAGGTCGTTGGGCGACGTGGATCAGGCGATTGCCCGCTTGAAATCTGAGATTGCGCGGCTAGATTCGAGCGCGAACCGTGATCTTAAAAAACTCCGCGGATGGTCGGGAAGCGTTCACGATCTAGAAACAGGAACCGTGCCGTCGCCTGCGACAATCGACCGGTACGCTGTTGAGTGGGCGCGCATCACCGATGCGAGGAAAGGGCTCAAGTCCCGGCTCCTGGAAGAAAGCGAGAGAATTCGCGTAAATCAGATGGAGAGGGATCGTCTTGGGGAAAACATCGGGGGAGTCGGCGAGAGCGAGTTGGCGGAGGTTCGTGGCGAGCGCGACCGACTCTGGCAACTTATTTACTCATCGATGTTTGAGCGGACGGCATCGCCCGAGGAGGCGCAACAGCAGTCTGGCAAATCTTCCCCGTTGGCAGAGAATTTCGCTGTGCGAGTTCGCGTGTCCGATGAGATTGCGGATGCCAGATTCGCGAATGCGAAGGATGTGGCGGTTCACGACCGGCTAGCGAAGGAAATCGAGATCGCTCGTACCGATCGGCAACGGGTTAGCGAGGAACTGGAGCGCTTGGAGATCGAGGATGGCGACCTGCGGCGGGAGTGGGCCGACGAATGGCAGGCTCTGGCAGGCGGGCCGCGTTTGCCGGCCGAAATGAGAGAGTGGATGCAATTACGCCAGACCATTCTGGGTCAGTTGGAGCAACGTCGCGAAAAGGAAGAGGAGCTCAGTCTGTTGGTGGAACGCGCCACGCTCGCTTCCGGTCAAGTTTCGGCGAATCTGGCGCCGTTGGAGCCGGGTCTTGCCCAGGGAAACGACTCTCTAACGATCCTGCTCAAGATCGCCGAAGGAATCGCGAGCAGCGTCCAGGAAAGGAGGCGCGCCAATGAAGGCATCCGCCTGCAGTTGCAGTTGCTTTCGCCCGAGAAACTCCGCGCCAAGCTCGACGACTACCGGTCGCGGTTGGCCGATTGGGCAGTAAAATGGACCGTCGTTGTAAACGAGTTGCAATTGCCTGAAAAGCACAGTCCGGAACAGGTAGAAGACGCGATCGCCGTCCTCGAAAAGGTATTCGGCCATCTTAAGGACGCTGAGACCTTACAAGACCGGATTAACAAAATAACAGCAAACATAGTTTTGTTTGAAGATCGTGTTTCGCGCCTTGTCGCGTCCACCGATCCTTCCCTCAGTTCGCGCGCCCCTGACGCGGCTGTCACAGAGTTGCACCAGCGGTTGGTCAGAACCGGAAATGCGGAGACGGAGAAAAATGCTCTGGAGGAACAGAACGCGCGAGACGACAGCGCAATCGCGAACTACCGGAACAAGGTGCAACGTGCCGAGACAAGCCTCAACAAGCTGATGGAACTCGCGAACTGCAGCTCCGTTTCGCAGCTTGATATGACGATTGCCGCCTCCGAGCAAAAAGCAGATAAAAGAGAGGAGTGCGAGCGGATTGCACAGGGTCTGATCGAGCGCAATGCAGATCCCGATTTGGGTCAGATTGAAGCGGAAGCATCGGAACATCAACTGGATTCTCTTCGTACCGCGATACTCTCCGGCGATAATCGCCAGAAGGAACTTCAGGACGAGGTTTTCAACGCCGGCGTTCAGTACGCCACGCTGCTGCGGGAATATGAAGCATTGCAAAGCAGCGACGAATCTACGCGTCAGGCGCAGAAGGCAGAGGACGCTTTGGCGCGGATACGGCCCGCAGTCGCCCAATACCTTAGGCTGCAGCTGGCCTCGGAAGTGCTCCAACGCGCCATTGAAAGCTATCGTGAGAAGCATCAGGGCCCGGTTCTGAATCGTGCGAGCGAGATTTTTTGCAATCTTACGCTGAACGAGTATCGAGGGTTGACCACAGGCTTTGGCGATAATGATAAGTCTGTGCTGGTGGCAGTTCGCAAGAGCAAGGAGAACGTGGAAGTCGACGGATTGAGCGACGGGACCCGCGACCAACTGTATTTCGCCTTGCGCCTGGCCGCGATCGAGCATCACGTTGAAACGGTATCGCCCTGCCCGGTTATCCTCGATGACATTCTCATTAATTCGGACGACCGTCGGGCCTCAGCTACTCTCAGGATACTGAGTGATCTAGCCAAGCGGACACAGGTGCTTTTCTTCACGCATCATAGGCATTGGGCAGCATTGGGATGCGAGGCCGGCGCTCAGATAATCGACCTTGATGCGTCATTTGTCGCGGCTCATGGATGACGGTGAAGCCGCGCGCGCTTGCCCGTGGTCTATACTCCAAACGCTCACACTGAGTGCCGTCCCTTCGAGAGGTGGGACCGGAAAAGGGTGTTCTGCGAGATTATCAACGTCTCTGTCGTGCGAGCAATTGTTCGCCGCGAGTTCCAGGGCGCGTTTGGCCGATGACAAAGACTGACATCTTCTCGCAAAAATCTGTAAATCGCTGTTTTTTTTGACGTTACGGACGGATTGTTGCGGCAAAACGGTCGTTCGAAGGGCTGATTCCGAAACGGTGCGGTAGTAGGGTGCCGGTGTGGACTTTCGGCGGCGAACAAGGGTGAGACCGGGCGCGAGAGGCCGCCTGCGCCGCGGGCGATGGATGCCGGGGAGTTTGCGCGCGTGCGGCTGGGGATTGAGCCCGATCCGCTTCAGATGAAGCTGCTGCAGTCGGAGTCGCACCGCCTGATTCTGAATTGCTCCAGGCAGTGGGGGAGGTCGACTGCGGCGGCAATGCTGGCGACGCATCGGGCAGCGACGCAGGAACATTCTCTGGTGGTGGTGGCGAGCGCGTCGCAAAGACAAAGCGCGGAGCTGCTGCACAAAGTCACCGGGATGCTGGAGAGGCTCGGGATGTCGTACGGCGGGGATGGAGTCAATGTGCCGTCGGCAGTGCTGGATAACGGGTCGAGAATCGTGGGGCTGCCGGGACGCGAGGATACGACACGCGGGTTTTCGGCGATCGCTGCTGCTGATTGACGAAGCGGCGCGAGTGAGCGACTCGATGTACAAGTCGCTGCGGCCGATGCTGGCGGTGACGGACGGCGATCTGTGCCTGATGAGCACGGCTTCCCCCTGTGCGCAACGGCAAGCAGGGATTCTTTTACGAAATGTGGGAGTATGGCGGGCCGGAGTGGCTGCGGGTCAGCGTGCCGGCGACGGAGTGTCCGCGGATCGGGAAAGAGTTTCTGGAAGGAGAACGCGGCAGCCTGGGGCCGGAGTGCTTCCGGCAGGAATATATGTGCGAATTCGTGAGCCGGGGGACGGATGTGTTTGACAGGGAGCTGGTGGAGGCGATGCTGGACGACGGGGTGGAAGCGTTTGAGTTATAGGCTCTCAGCTGTCAGTCGTCAGCTGTCAGCTTAAGAAAGGTTGGCGGCTTGCCGCCGGCATACGTGCTCGTGTTTGCAAACGGCCCGCCGATTTGGCAAATCGGCCGCAGATTAACAATCCGCCCCACAAAAGAGATCGGCGAGCCTGCGGCTGGCTTTAATTAACTGATTAAAACCACCGGCGGCTTACGGAACGCGCACAACGCCCGCCCGAGTGGCCGGCTGTGCGCTTGTACCGCCGGCGCTACATCAGAATGCCTGGCCGATCGAAAAGAAGAACTGAAAATGACTGATTGACAGCGCCTGCGCCTGGCATGTGTTTGCCGCCGAGCACTGCACCAGCTGCGAATAATTGCCCGGAAATCCGTTGTACCTCGGCGGATTGATGCTGTACGCGAGATCGAGCCGCAGCGGCCCGATCGGCGTCCGGTAGCGAATGCCGAATCCCGCCGCGTGCACCATGTAGTCGAAATCGTTCGGGTTTCTCTGATCCACGCGAAACGAAATCGCGCCCAGACTGGAATAGACGTTCCCGGCGTCTTCGAACAGCACACCATTTAAGTTCGCGCCATACAGCGGAAACCGCAGTTCGGTGTTGTTGAAGAACAGCGCCGATCCTCCCAGCGGGAATCCGGTCAGCGTATCGCGCGGGCCCGCCTGATCCTCCGGAAAGCCGCGCTGCGTATTGCCGCCGCCGCCGAAGAAACGCTCCGCCAGCGGAATCGGGTCGCCTGGCTCTGAGTTCGGCGGAATCGCAAAGGCGGGCTGCAGCCCCACCTGGGTTTCGCGCGCCAGAACTATCTTGCCGCCCAGCCGGTAGTATGTCGCGTTGCGGCCCAGAATGCGGGCAAAGCTGGTCTGCGAACCGAAATATTTGGTAGCCAACCCCACGTTGAGTGTGTTGTAGACCCCCTTGTGCGGATCGAGCGGATCGTCCCGCCGGTCCTGTATGAGATTGATCTCGCCGATTCCGACCCGGACCGACTGCGCCAGCTGCGGCAGCAGCAGCGGATTGATCTTGAGATCCGACACGCCGACGTGCCGGTAAGAAAAGTCGTAAATGATGGTGATCGGTTTTGTGACGTGCTGCGTCAGCTTCACCGAGGCTTCCTCGCGCTTCGACAGGAACGTGCGCACGTCGTACGTATCGTCATAAAGCAGCGAGAACGTGGCGTCGAGCTTCGGCGTATTGAAAATCTTCGGCACGGCGTAACTGAGCAGCGCTCGTCTCTGCAGGCTGGAAAGAACGCCCTGCAGCGTTACCGTCTGCCCGATGCCGAAAAGATTCAGGCGGCTGACGGCCACAGACACGCGCGGCACCACGCCCGGTGCTCCGCCCGGCTCCGACAGGTCGGTGATCGCGTTGCTGCCGCCGATGCGCGCGAACTGCAGCCCGAATCCCGTGGTCAGCGAGTAGCGGCGCGCTTCGTCGAGGTCGTACACAACGTACTTGCCGGCCTCATTGCCATCCGGATTCTGAATCGCCATGTTCACGCCTGAAAAAATTCCGAGGTCGTACAGCTTTCTCTGCGCATCCGCCATGGCCTCGGGCGACAGCGGATCGCCCGGATTCAGATCGGTAATCTGCTTCTCCACGAGTGAAGGCTTCGTCGTCACGAGGCCCTGCGTGACCACCTGGCGCACGAACTGCTGCCGCCCCTCGGCGATCGTGAATTTCAGATCGATCGTGTGCGGCTTCGTACCGGCCTTCGCGTTCCAGTCGAACGTGGCGTCGGGAAAGCCGTTCCTGCCGTACTCGCGGATGATCGTCTCGCGGTCGGCCGCCACGTTGAACTCACTGAACACCTGTCCCGGCTGCGAGCTCAGCTGGCTGCGAATCCGCGTCAAATCGAGCTTCTGCGCGCCCTCCACGCCGAGGGTCTCGATCAGGTACTGCGGCCCTTCCTGAATTGTCAGGAACACCGCCAGATCGCCGACCTTCCCTCTGTAATCGTCGGTCAGGCGCGAGGTCACCGCCACATCGCGGAATCCGTTCGATGCATACAGATCTTTAATCGTGTTGATGTCCCGCTTCAGCAGCGCCTCGCTGTAGCGCCCTCTGCGGTACGCAAACGATTTCGTTGTCAGCAGCAGGCGCTCGCGGATTGTTTTCTCATCGAAGTAACGGTTGCCGCTGATCCCGAGGTATACAAACGCGTGCCGCTTGCCCAGCTCGATTATGTAGGAAATCTCGGTCGCGCCGTTCGCCACGGTGTTCTCTTTGTAGTTGACCTCGACATCCGGATAGCCCTGGTCCTGAAAGTAATCGCGCAGATTAGTTCTGCCTTCGGCCAGCAGATCGGCGTCCACCGTGTGCTCTTCAAACACCGGGACGTTGTTGCGCAGCGCGCTCTGCGAAATCTTCACGCCGGGAGTCGTGATCGTCACCGGCGGGCCCGGATTCACCTCAACGGACGGCTTCCCTTTTTTGTTCTCCTCATCCGGTTCGATCCCGTTCAGCACGACTGTGGCAAGCAGACGATGGGCGTTCTCATACTTCAGGCGGATTTTGTCGATGCCCTTGCGCGTTTTGGTCAGGGTGACACCGCGGTACCCCGGAATCAGAAACCGCCGCCACCCGGTCGCCTTCTCGATCGCGTCCGCAGTCAGCACCGTGGTGCCGCCCGCCGCGGGGCCAGTGATAATGATCTCCGGCTTCTCGTAGTGCGCGCGACTCCCGGTGCGGATTGCGAACGTGACATTCGCTTCCTGATGGGCAGCGTCGTACTGAATCCCGGGCGTGATTATCGGTGCGAAATAGCCGTTTTCGACCAGCAGCCTGCGGATGTTCTCCACCGCCGGCGCAATCTGCGCTTCGTCGAACCGGTCGCCCAGCTGCAGTCGCGACGCATTAACAATCTGGCCCGCGCTGGGCGGCTCCGCGAAGTCGCCCGTCGCACTGACGTGCCCGGTGAACCAGCTGTTTTTCGTGATGAACGTCAGGGCCACGCCCGAATCTTCCGCCCGGGCATCTACCTGAATGTCCTGATAACGGCCCGTTGCGTACAGCCGCTCGATTGCGGCGCGCACATCGGAAGCCCGGTAGGGCTGTCCCGTCCTTACAGGAATGATGCTGTTGAGTTCACTCGCCGTAAGCGGCTGCGCGGACGGGTCCCATGCCACACGTACAACGGGCGTTCCTTCGAAACTTTGTGCCCGAACCCGCGCCGCGGTCATACAGCATAGGAGAAGGGCCGCGACATACCGCACCGGTTCTAATCGTACCAGGGTGTACAGCGACGGGCCTGCCGCCGGTATCTTATTTGGATGCCGCGGGCTGATTCGGATCCTGCGTACCCTTGATGTGCCCTTCGAAGAAGTCCTTATTATTCTCTTCGCAGGAGTACTCCATGATCTCCCAGTCGGGCCGCAGCGTGAACGTACGCACGTTCTTCCAGGGCTGCGTATACATGACCGGATCGTCGATGGTGATCTCGTAGGCGATGTGTCCCAGATCGGTGCGGGTGTAGCGCTCGATCACGTGCAGCTGCGCACTGTGCGGGTGGCCGATGGTATCGAGGCGCGTGCGGCCGTTGAAGCCGATGGTGTCGATCACCAGCGTGTCGCCGTCCCACTTCGCGATGGAATCGCCGAACCATGTCGGCGTCATGTTCTTCGTGTGCTCGTTGGTGAACTTCGCGATGTGGAACCAGGTATTCTGCTCCCACAGAAACGCGATGTACTTCGAGTTCTGCATGATCTGCAGCGGGTCGGGCGAGTTCACGGAGCGGGTCAGTCCGAATGGCATGCAGGCGCCGGTGTAGTCGCCTTTCGCCGGATCGTAGGCGTCCCACGCGGCTTTGCCTGCAGCCGTGAATGGCAGCTGCACCTGACCCTTCTGATCCTTTGCGGTGTTGGGCAGGTCGCGGTACAGAAAGCCGCCGGGTTTGGCTTCGCGGATCTCCCTCGACATATCGGGGGTGTATGGGCGCTGCCACACACCGCTGAAGTCGGGCTTGCCGTCCGCCAGGCGCGGCGTCGGACCTTCGGGCGGCTTCGGGCCGCCTCTGCCTCTGCCTCTTCCCTGGCTGAACGCGGGCGCGGCGCAGAGCGCGACCAGGGCGAGGCCCGTCGCGATCCGGCATGAGAGATGCTTAGTCACTGAAAATCTCCTGAGAATTACTGCTGGCCTTCGGCGCGCGGCGCTTTCGGACCGCCATCTTCCGCGGAACCGGCGAACACCATGTGGCCGTTCGGCAGCGTGACCGAGCGCGCGTTGCAGGTGTTGGTGCCGTCTTTGGCGCGGCGGCCGTCGATGGTGACGGCGTCGCCCGGCATCAGTGCGTCCTTCGTCCAGCCGTTGCGCGTCAGTGTGTTGGGCGGACCGCCTTCACACTGCCAGCGGACATCTTTCCCGTTCTCGTCTTTGACGTCGAGATACAGCCAGATGTGCGGATTCTGCCACTCGACCTTGACCACGGAGCCTTTCAGCATGACTTTCTTTGAGTCGTCGAACTCAGCGGCAAAGGAATGGTGCGCCAGCATGGGCAGCGCGGCGGCGACCAGCAGTCCCGCCATCGTAAGAACCATCTTCGTTTTCATGGAAAACCTCACATTATCGACGCGCACAACGGACCGGCCTGCGCGCTCCTCCAGACCACCCGGCCCGGCTCATAACAATATATGCTATTCCCGGGCCGGATTCAGGACGAACGCTATCACGCAGGGTTTCCGGGTGTCAAGGATGATTTCGGCTTCTGATATCGCTCCAGCATGGCCGACGAAATCTCCGCGCTCGACGGCCACTGGCCGCGGCGCCGCCCCGCGTGTGTCGCGTAGTCATCGAGGTGCGCCGGATCGGGCTGCACGACTTTTCCGTCCTTGAGGAACAACAGGCCGGCTTTGTCGGTCGGCATCCTGATGACGAATGCTTCAGCTTCATCCAGCGCCGCGCGCAGCTTCGGCATTATGACCAGGGGATCGAGCGGCTCGGTGCTTTCCAACCGTAGCCACTCCTCTCGCGGATAATTGGAATT
Organism: Terriglobia bacterium; assembly: GCA_963832905.1. Classification (GTDB taxonomy): domain Bacteria; phylum Acidobacteriota; class Terriglobia; order Bryobacterales; family Bryobacteraceae; genus BOG-234. The sequence goes on from CAWHVO010000006.1 coordinate 1,070,748, forward strand.
GCGCCGGATCTCAGCAATAAGCCCCTCTGGGGTGAACCCCGGGGACTTGTCGACCGCCGCCCAGACCACCGCGCCCAGCGGCAGAACTTTTTCATGAATGGTAACCAGATCGACGATGTCGCGGAGTTCGCGGCGTCCGACTGCGGCCATGACCTTGTTCATCGCCAGATCGGCCGGGTGCAGGACATACCCGAAGGTTTCATCGCGCATTGTGGGGAAGAACCGGTAATCGCTGTCCACCACCCATTCCAGCCTGGTACTGCTCTCGGCCTTCCTGACGTCCGCCGTATAGATAAGCGGCAACTGGCGCTGCCAGATCACGCTGAATCCGGTTGCTTCAAGCAAGGCTGCATCGTTCAGCGCCGCGTCCTTCAGTCTCTCCTCACGATCGTGGAAAACATCAATGTCTTTTGAGAACCGCGGGGCGTTGCGATTGAGCGGTGTCGATCCCGCGACATAGCTTTCCGGATCGCGACGGGAAGCCAGCATGCTGAGCACATCAGTCTGAATCTTAGAGAGCGGCACGGCAGGCCTGCTCGATCTGTTCGGCCAGCCGCCGGGCATTCATATCGCCTTCAATGCGCAGGCTGCGCGTAATGGCTAACGCATCTTCAGGAGTCGGATGTTCGAACTCCCGCAGATACCAAAGCGCCATAGTTCGGTAATCCCGAAACGCCTGGTGGTACAGGCGCTCGAACTCGGGCTGTGCTGTTGTCTCGATGCTCATCTGCGCTTCTTCCAGTTTAGAGCCTTATCAACCTGCTTGATAAAATCGCTCGCACATGGCGACGCAGCCCCTGACGCTCCGCAGCTGGCTCAACCTCGCTACATCGTTTGTCATCCTCACCGTCGCGTTTGCATTCGGTCTTTTCTGCTGGCCGGCGCTCTACCGCCCCCTCACGCGCGCCTACGGCTGGACGTTCGCGCAGGCCAATGCCGGCGGCTCGATCGTGCTGTTCCTCATCGGCATCTTATCGCCGTTTGTTGGCACGCTGGTGGACCGCTTTAAGCCAAAGCGCGTCATCCTCGGCGGCACATTTCTGATCGCCATCGCGCTCGCGCTTCTCTCCACGATCCATTCGCGGCCGCAGTATTACGCATACTGCGTTCTGCTGGGCGTCGGCGCATCGGCGGTCTCGATCCTGCCGACATCGATCCTGATCGGGCCGTTCTTCTCGCGCGGGCGCGGCCTCGCCGTCGCCTTCATAAACGCGGGCATCGGACTCGGCGGCTACATCGCCCCGCGCCTCGCCACCGCACAGATCGCAAAGCGCGGACTCTCCGGCACGTTCCTCGTTCTCTGCGCCTGCATGGCGATTCCGTTCCTGATGACGCTGATCGCGGTTGACAGCAACGCCGCCCCGCCGCGCACAACGGCATCATCACGCGTCCCGGCCATGTCGGAACTCGCGCGGCTCCCGATGTTCTGGATCTTCGGCATCGCGCTTTTCTTCAGCGCGCATGCCATGCTGGGCGTGCAGCAGAATCTGATTTCGTATCTGACCGGCGCGCACGTGGCAGCGAAGGATGCGGCGCAGATTCTCGCCATCGCGCTTGCCGCCGCCGCGCCCGGCAAGCTGATCGCCGGCTTCCTCGCGGACCGCCTCAACGCCCGCGCCGGCATGATCTTCAGCGTGATCTGCGTGGCCCTCGGCGTTCTCGCGCTGCTCAACACGCCGCCGGCATCCGGCACGGTCTACTGGCTCGCGATCGTCTTCGGCATGGGTTATGGCGGCATCTTCAACGCCGCGCCCACTATCATCTTCGAATTCTTCGGCACCCATCAGGTCGGCAAAGCGCTCGGTCTTTTCTATGTATTCTTCGGACTCGGCACCGCCAGCGGCGGCGAACTCGCCGGATATCTTTTCGATGAAACGCATCGCTGGTCCGTGGCGTTCACGGTCGACCTGGCGCTCGCGTGTGTGGGCCTCCTGATGCTGCTCGTCAGCGCACGCCAGACGCGCGCCGCCGCGATCGCCAGTCCTGCTCTCTCCACTACATGAACAACGATCTGATATTCGCAGGCGCCTGCTGGAAGTTCGGCCACAACATTCCAACCGACCTCATCACGCCGACCCACATCATGTTCCGCACCGCGGCTGAGATGGCGAAACACGTTCTGGAAACCGCCAATCCGGATTTCCCGAAGAATGTGCAGCCCGGCGACATTCTCGTCGCGGGGCGCAACTTCGGTTGCTCTTCCGGACGCGCCCTCGCCGCCAAGGCGCTCAAGGCCACCGGCATCGGCTGCATCGTCGCCGAACTGTTTTCGCGCACGTTTTATCGCAATGGCCACGAGATCGGACTGCCACTGCTCGAAGCCGCGGGCATTCACGATTTGGTGGAAACCGGCCATCGCATTCGAGTTGACATCGTGCGGGGCGTCGTGGAAAATCTCACCACGGGCAAATCGCTCGAAGGCACGCCGCCGTCCGAATTCCTGCTGGAGATGGTGCAGACGGGCGGCCTGATTCCGCTGCTGAAGTCCGGCTCGAAATACTTCGCGGGCATCGCGAAATGATTCTGCTCAACAACGCCGAAGTGGAGCAGGCGCTCACTCCGCAGGACGCCATCTCCTCCACCGAAACCATCTACCGCGAATTCGCCGAGGGCCGCGCCATCAATCGGCCGCGCAGTCAGACTTACTTCCCGGCCGAGTCGCGCGAGCATCCTGGATTCAAGTACCGTTTCAAATCTCAGGAAGGAGCCGGCGTCGCCAGCGGCGTCTGGGCTCTGCGCATCACCTCCGACATGGCGGGATTCTCGTTCACCAACGGCGTGAAGCGGCGCCGCATTCTTCCCGTCGCCACGGGGAATCGATATTGCGGACTCGTGATGCTGTTCGATCTCGAACACATCGAGCCCATCGCCATCATGCCCGACGGCGTGATTCAGAAAGTACGCGTCGCCGCACTGAGCGTGGTTGGCGCGAAATATCTCGCGCCCGCGAATCCGAAGGTGCTGGGATTGTTCGGCAGCGGATGGCAGGCCGGTCGCGCATCTCGAATTCCTCTGCAGCGAGTTCGCGTTCGAGAAGGTTAAAGTCTACAGCCCGAATCGGGAGCACTGCCGGGAATTCTGCGCGAAGATGATCGGCTAAGCTTGGTCGCGCCATCGACGCAGTCGATTCGCCCGAAGAAGGCCGTCGAAGGCAGCGATGTCGTGCAGGCCGCCACCGCCGCCTGGGACGCCGTTTTCGACGGCCACTGGGTCGAGAAAGGAATGTACGTCGCTTCCATCGGCGGCTCGGACGGCAGCAACAAACGCCGCGAGATCGACGACGAAACCATCCGCCGCGCCGATGTGTACGTGGTGCACTCGAAGGAAGTCGCACGCATCGATCAGTCCCCCGACGTTTGGGAAGTTGCGCAAAAAGGCATCAAACCGCTGGGACTCGATCCAGGAGATTCAGGATCTCGTCGCGGGCACAGTTCAGGGCCGCACGTCGTTACCGGAGGGGGCGGATCAGATCACAGTCTTCAACAACAACACAGGCGCGGGCACGCAATTCGCCGCAGTCGGAGCCGCGGTTCTGAAACGCGCCCGGGCAACTAGGACTCGGCCGAGAAGTTCCGACCGATTGGTTCATAGAGGACGTGTCTCCTTAAATGCAGATCAACCAAACCCGTCTGACTCAGCTCCGCGAGCTGATGTCGGAAAACGGCTGGGACTTCCTGCTGCTTTACGGGCACACGTGGCGCAAGGACTATTTCCGGTGCCTCGTGAATTTCAATTTCCAGGGACCGCACGCCTCGCGGTGGTGGATCGGTCGGGCGAAGTCACGGTGGTTGTCTCCGATCCCTGGGATGCCGAAGCACTGCCCGGAGCAACGTTCGGCACCGATTCCTGGCGCTATATCCAAGGCAGGCGGGCGGTCGCCATCGCCGGCAAAGAAATCATGCCGCAGTCGTCGTTCACGAACTGACAGCCATGCTTCCGCGACTGTTGCGGTCGAAGAGCTTCGCCGCGTGAAGAGCCGCAGACGAACTCGCCCGTATCCGCGCAGGCCGCCGAGCTGGCCGACCGCGGCTATCAGCACTTCGCGCAAGTCGCCGAAGTCGGCATGACCGAATTCGAGCTCGTCGCCGAGACCGAAGCGCTGCTCAAAAACATGGCGCAGAGGACAACTTCATGCTGATCGCTTCGGGTGGAACCGAGGTTGTCGGCATGAAGCCGCCGACGGAGCGCAAGCTGCAGCCAGGCGATTCCGTCACCACCGAACTCACGCCGCAGATCGACGGCTACTGGGCGCAGATATGCCGCACCCTGGTGATCGGCGAACCCAGCGACGAAACAACTCGAAGGCGCTACGCGATTTTCGCCGAAGCCCGCCAGGCTGCGGAGGACGCTCTGAAGCCCGGCGTGAACATCGCCGAGGTGGCCACGCGCCACCAACGATGTGTTCCGCAAGATACGGTTACGGCGAATACACGGGCTCGAAATACACGCGCGTCCGCGGACACAACCTCGGCCTGCATCCCGATGAAAGCCCCTATGTGCTCGAAGACGTCAATTACATCGTGAAAGAAGGCATGGTGGTGATCGCTCATCCCAACACGTACCTGCCGCTGTCCGGCTACATGGTCTTCGGCGACACGCTGCTCGTCACCGCGAATGGCTGCACATCGCTCAACTCAACCGAAAGGAAGCTCTTTCGATAAATGAAGCGCGGCCTGATCACGTGGGATAAGACCGAGCTCCCGCCCGACGGTGTTCGAAAGCGCGGCTGGCGACAGTGCGGACGGAACTGGCAAAAGACGATCTTGCCCGCGCTCGTCGTATACACGCGACGTCTGGCGATCCAACCAGGGCCGCTATCTGGCCAATTTCATGCCTTACTGGAACCGTGCGCTGTTGGTGATTCCGCGTGACAGCGCCCCCATTCTTCTATGCGGATTATCGCCGCGCGTTTATCCGTGGATCAGGTCGGTGACCATCATCGATGACATCCGCCCGAACCTGAACCTTGCGAAAATGCGCGAAGAGAACGGATGGATGAGAATCGGCGTCCTCGATCTTCCGCTGCTCCCGTACGATCTCTCGATTCCAGACGCCGTCAACATTCCATGGAGCGCGATTCACGCCGAACCCGATGAAGCCGAGCTCGCCATGTACCGTCGCGCCGCAAAAATGGCCCGCGAAATTCTCGAAGCGGAAATCGGCGGCGGCGGCGAGGATATCGTGCCGCGCCTCGAACTGAGGTACCGCCGCGCCGGTGCCGAAGACCTCGTGATCCGCAGCGCACAACGGCTCGACTTCCGTGGCGATGGAGTACCGCGGCCACTGGGTGAAGATCGCGCGCCCGCAGCAGGATTCGCACGTCGAGCTTCTGTCCGGCCCTTATCCATATGAGTACTGTCTCGAATCGGCGCTGACGCAGGGCGCGATCTTCGCGCGCAACGGCGAAACCTATCGCCTCCGACCCGACGGCCCCGAACTCCTATGAACGTCATCGAAAAAATTCTCGCCAAAGCCAGCGGCAATAAAGAGGTCCGGCCGGGCGACGTCGTGGTCGCCAACGTCGACCTCATGGTGATGCACGACCTCAGCTCCAACTTCGTGATGAAGGTCTTCGAAAACGAAATGGAGAACGCGCAGCATCAGCCGATCCGTCCCGCATCGCCTTCGCCTTCGATCACAACTTCGCCCCCGCCACACAAGCCGCTGCCGAAGCACTCGCCGCGGTCCGAAAATTCGCCGCGAAGCACGGCATCAAACACGTCTTCGACTGCGGCTGCGGCAGCGTGCACCACGCCATCATCGAGAGCCGCCTTTGGAAGCCCGGCCAGGTCATCATCGGCTGCGATTCGCACACGCCGATCTACGGCGCGCTCGGCGTTTTCGCCACCGGCGTCGGCAACAACTCCATGGCCGCGCTGGGATTTCAGCACAGCCTCGGATGGTTCCGCGTCCCCGAAACCATTCAGGTGTTCTTCCACGGCGAATCCGGGTCCGGCCGTCACGCCGCGAGACGTCTCGCAATATGTCATCGGCAGGATCGGCGAGGACGGCGCGATCTACAAAGCGCTCGAATACGCCGGCCCGTGGATGCAGTCGCTGCTCGTCGAGGACCGCATGCTTTTTCCGCTGCAGTCGATCGATGTCGGCGGCAAGTGCGGCTTCATCAATCCCGACGAGAAGACCATCGCGTTTGCGAAGGCTTTCTCCGGCGCGCAGGATTTCGAGATGCCGGTCAACGACCCCGGCACGAAATACGCCGATGTCCTCGACATCGACGTCAGCAAAATCGAACCGCAAATCGCCTGCCCGCCGACGGTCGGCAACGTCAGGCCGGTCGAGGAAGCCGTCGGGATTCCGGTCAATATCGCCGAAGTCGGCGGCAGCACTGGCGGACGCATCGAAGACATTCGGGTCATCGCGCGTTATTTCGCCGATCGCAAGGTGCATCCCGACGTGCGGCTGCAGATCGTTCCGGCCTCGCGGGGCGCTTACGGCAAAGCCCTGCGGGAAGGCCTGTTCCAGATTCTGCACGACGCGGGGGCCAACATCTTCCCGCCCAGCGCGGGCTCGAATCAGGCATTCAACATGGGCGCGATGGCGGAGGATGAAGTGATGATCTCAACCCAGGCGCGCAATTTCCCGGGTCGCAACGGACATCCCAATGCCCGGCATTATCTGGGATCGACGCTGACGGTCGCCGCCTCGGCCGCGCGCGGGCGCATCACCGACCCGCGTGATATGTAAATCAGGCGGGAAGTAATTATACTTGGAGTCGCAAATGCGTCGCTTTCTCTCAACTCTGATCCTGGCTGCCGCGGCGTTCGCACAGCAGGGCCATCCGCTCACCGGCACATGGAGCGGCGACTGGGGCGCTTCTCCCACCGATCGCCATCAGATTACCTTCGTGCTCAACTGGGACGGCAAGAACGTTTCGGGCGTGATCAACCCCGGACCCGACGCCATCCCGATTTCCAGCGTCTATGTCGATGTCACCAACTGGACCGTGCGCATTGAAGCCGACACCAAAGACCACCAGCACATCGCCGCCGAAGGGCATATCGAAAACCTCGGCTCGTATCACCGCACTCTCAATGGCGCGTGGCATCAGGGATCGCTGAACGGCGACTTCCGCATGACGAGGGACTGATGCGGACCTTGTTGGCACTCTTGCTCGTATCTGCGCCCACATTCGCGCAGAGCGGTTTCTCCGCCACTTACGATCCGGACCGAGCGATCAAACTCCGCGGCCCGGTAACGCGCATCGAATGGGCGAACCCGCATGCGTTCGTCTACGTCAACGTGACGGACAAGGCGGGTACGGTCACCAACTGGGGCGTCGAGATCGGCAATCCGCTTGATCTTGAGGCCGAAGGCTGGAAACCGAGTGCGGTTCAGATAGGTGACGTAGTCAACGTGGAAGGAATTCCGGCCCGTGACGATGAGAGACAGGTTTTCGCGAAATTGTTCGTACTGGCGCGCACCCGTCTGACGCTGTTCCACGACACGAGTAAGAAAGCTCCACCCCCGGCATCCCAGCCCACGCCGCGCTGGCCCGACGGTCATCCCCGGCTGGGGCCGGCGCCCGGCAGGACCGGATACTGGGGCGCGGCCAGCACGCCCAGCCTCGTCGAGAAGGGCGCCGTGGTCGCGATGAACGACGAAGGCCTGCTGCACAATCTGGCCGACGCGGATCGCGTCGCGCCGTTCCAGCCCTGGGCCAAAGAAGTCTACCTCTACCGCCAGCGCACGCTGCTGCGCGACGACCCGTTCACGCGCTGCATCCCGGCGGGCGGGCCGCGTCAGTTTCAGACGCCGCATGGTTTTCAGTTCGTCGAGCAGCCGCAGATCGGCCGCATCCTTGTGCTCGCGGGCGGCGGCGACCGCAACTGGCGCGTGATATACACGGATGGCCGGCCGCAGGGTCAGAAGGATGACGCTGTGCTCACCTACTATGGCACTTCAACGGGCCACTGGGAGAAGGACACGCTCGTTGTGGACGTGGTCGGCTTCAACGAAAAATTCTGGTTCGCGAAGGGCGGCCTGCCGCACACCGAAGCGCTGCATCTGACCGAACGTTTTTCGCGTCCCGATCTCAATACACTGAAGTATGAGGTGACGGTGGACGATCCGCAGACTTACACGCGTCCCTGGTCCGGCGGCTGGAATGTCGAATGGGTTCCGGACAGAGATATCGACGAATACTTCTGCGAAGAAAACTACCACTCGAAGGGTCTCTATGGACAAAATTAGGTTGCTGACAATCGCTCTCATTTTCGCCGCCACGACGGCGTATGCGCATCACTCCTTCGAAGCCGAGTACGACAGCAACAAGATCACGACACTGACCGGCATCGTGACCAAAGTCGAACTGGGTGAATCCGCACGCCTACATCTTTATCAATACGCAGGCCCCCGAGGGGGCGACGAAAGAGATTCGCCTGGAGCTCGGCCCGCCATACGCGCTGGTGCGCGGCGGATGGAAGCGCGACACCGTCAAGATCGGCGACAAGATCACGGTGGAAGGCGCAGCGCTGGCCAAAGACCCGCGCAACGCCTGGGCCGGCTCACTTCCCACCACAGTTCTGATTCCGGCAGGCAGCAGCCAGAAGCTGCCCACGAGATAGCCGTGCGCTACACGATCTGGGTCTTATTCGGCGCGACTGCATTGGCCCAGCAGGCTGCCAGTGAACCCGCTCCGCGGTTTGCCGACGGCCACGTGAATCTGGGATCGGCGCCGGATCAGAAAGGTTACTGGGAGACGCGTCCGGGCGGCGGCGGATTTCGCCCGACCGGCGAAGTGCCATACCAGCCATGGGCGAAGGCCGTTCACGACTACCGGCAGAGGACGCAGTCGATCGAATCGCCGTCAGTCGACTGCAAACCCGCCGCCGGACCGTCCTTCTTCAACTCACCCGGCTTCGAGTTTGTGGATGTTCCCGAACTGAAGCGCTTCTTCATGCTGGATATCGCGGGCCCGCACTCGTGGCGCGTGGTCTACATGGACGGCCGTCCGCATCCTCCGGCGGCGGACCTGCGCCCGACCTATTTCGGCCACTCGATCGGCCACTGGGAGAACAACGACACACTGGTGATCGATTCGGTCGGCTTCAACGAAAAACAGTGGCCGCTCGGCGCGTATCCAACAACGTCGCAGCTGCATCTTACTGAGCGAATCTCGCGTCCGACCATGAAGTCTCTGACGTACGAAGCCACCATCGACGATCCCGGCGCCTATACGAAGCCGTGGAGCGGGCGATTTACGATCGCCGAGAAGGGCCAGAATTCGTGGATCGCGGGCGGGGAAATGTTCGAATACATCTGCGAAGACGCGGGACGATGAAAAACATTTTGCCACGGATAAAAACGGATAACAACGGATAAGAAAATGCCGAAGGCCGTACGCTTCCACCAGCTCGGTGGACCCGAGAATCTCGTCATCGAAGACGTTCCCCTGCCTCAGCCCGGTGAGGGCGAAGCGAAACTGCGCATCGCAGCCGTCGGACTGAACCGCGCCGAGTCGATGTACTATCACGGCTTCTACTTCGAACAGCCGGTGCTGCCGTCGCGGCTGGGTTACGAAGCCGCGGGCGTGGTCGAGGCGGTTGGTCCCGGCGTCGACTCCGCGTGGGTCGGGAAGAAAGTCTCCACCATCCCCGGCTTCTCGCAGAACAAGTACGGCGTGCTGGGCGAAGAAGCCGTCGTTCCGGCGACTTCCCTGCGGGAATATCCCGCGAAGTTCTCTGCCGCTGAAGGCGCTTCCATATGGATGCAGTACATGACCGCCTGGGGCGCGCTGATCCACTACGGCAAGGTCGGGCCGGGCGATTTCGTTCTCATCCCCGCGGCTTCCAGCAGCGTCGGCCTCGCGGCGATCCAGCTGGTGAAAGATGCGGGCGCCACGCCCATCGCGACCACCCGCACATCGAAGAAGCGCGCGGAAATTCTCGCGCTCGGCGCGGATCACGTCATCGCCACCACCGAGGAGGATCTGGCGAAGCGCGTCGCCGAAATCACCGGCGGCAAAGGCGCGCGCGTCATCTTCGATCCTGTGGCCGGACCTTACGTCGAAACCCTCGCCGCCGCGGCCGCGGTGGGCGGGATCATCTACATCTACGGCAATCTTTCGATGCAGCCCACGCCATTTCCGGTAATGCAGGCGTTCCCGAAGGGACTCAGCATGCGGACGTATTCGCTGATGGAGCTGCATCCGCAACCAACAGTCATGCAGACGGCCACGAAGTACATCTACGACCGCCTGGCCGACGGCCGTCTGCAGCCGAAGGTCGCGAAGACGTTTCCGTTTGCGGAATCCGCCGACGCATACCGATATCTCGAATCGAACGAGCAGATCGGCAAAGTCGTCATCACGCTGTGAACAATCTCTCTGCGCGCACAACGGATCCTTCGCCCTGTCCGCTTCTCGACCGCGTGACGAAGATCGCGCTGGCGCTGCCCAACGCGGACTGCGAACGGAAGGGCGACCATGCCATCTTCCGGGTGCGAATGAAAGTTTTCGCGTACTTCCTCAACAGCCATCATGGCGATGGCATCGTTTCCATCTGCGGAAAGACGCTGCCGGGGGATCACACGGCGCTCGTGGCGGCGGACCCGAAGAAGTTCTATCTGCCCGCATACGTCGGGCCGCGGGGATGGGTGGGGCTGCGGCTCGATGTTGGGAAGATCGACTGGGAGGAAGTCGCGGAGCTGCTTAAGGGCAGTTATCTGATGACGGCACCGAAAACGATGCGGGCGAGGATGGCGGGCGCGAAGGACAGCACGGCAAACAAGCGACCGTAGTTAACCGAATTTTTACAGAAATTCGGAGCCTTTTCGTTCACCGCTGCTGCCCTGCGCGGATTTATCAGCCATCCCGTGGTTCACTGTGGCGGTTTCCCCATAATCAGTGCTAACTTAATTCAACTCGACATGTGTGCGTTAAGTTACGACCTTTGGGGGAGGAGTTTCCTTGCTGCGGGCGAATCGATCACTGTGCGCAATAGCTTTGTGTCTATCGACTATACCGGCTGCATCAGCCGCACAGGAGCACGCCGCGACCGTACCGCCTGCCACGATGAAGAACCTGGCGCGCCTGCCTCTCACGTTTGAGAAGCGGTCCGACGGCGCGAGCGGCCGATTCGTGGCGCGCGGCGCCGGTTATCTCATCAGTCTGGATCGCGGCCGGGGCTTGTCCTGGCATCGCGTCGTTTGCCACGGCAATCAGCAGCAGCTCATGCTGTGCGCCCAACGGAGGAATCGTGAAGTTGTGTACGCGTAATCTCTTTTATTTTCTCGCTGCCTGTCTGTTCTTCGGCAGCGGCGGCGCGATCGAGGCGCAGGTAGTAATCATCACCAGCGGCACGCCGCCGAATGGCGTTGTCGGTACACCCTACAGCTTCACTTTTACTGCTACGGGGGGGCAGGACTGCTCCTCTGAGCCTTCGTACAGCTGGTCGGCGACTGGTCTTCCGAGTGACGGGTTTTCACTCAGCACCGCGGGTAACCTCAGCGGTACTCCGACCACCCCCGGCCCGATTACCTTCACTGTCACTGCCTCCAACAACAGCTGTGAAGACCAAACCGCACAACAGCCATATACGATCACGATTTCAAGCTCCGGGCAGCCCCCTCCGCCGGCGCAGCCCGCTACGATTGCCTATATTTCCCAGTACTCAGATCTGCCTCTGGAACAAGTCGCGGGCGGAGTCGGAACGACCTTCGGATCCGCTCCGTGCAGCGGCTGCAACCAATACACCGACATCGCGCGCGACCCCACAAGGGGCAACTTCATTGTTGCCGCCTATGGTCAGCTCGCAATCTATGCGGCCGCGGGGGGCACGCCGTCAACTTTTACGGCAAGCCAGTTGATGGCTCTGAATCCCGGGTTATTCTCAAACACGCCAGGCCTTGTTTCCGCTGCGGTGGATGCGGGCGGCAACTACATTGTGGCCGATAATGGCAACAACCAGATTGTCAAGATCAGCGCGGATGCGTCCGGGACCCCGACAGCCGTCACACAGGTCGCCTCATACAACTCCTACTTCATGAGTCCGAACGCCGGCGATGCCTTCGTCCGCCTGGACTCTTCCGGCGACTACATCCTCGCCATAGACGACACCAACGAAGATGTGAATGACGTTTATGTGATATCCGTTGCGGCTGGAAGCGCGTCGGTAAACTGCGCGCCGGTCAGCGGATCCCCCAACTGCACAAACATTTCAACCGCTCCAATCGACGACTTTTCTTCTCCGGAGAGCGTTGGGGGGCTGACTTTGGATGGCAGCGGGAACTACGTCATTACCGACTGGTACGACGAAGTGATTTACTCGATTTCGCCAACCGGTGGTGGGGCGAATCTGATTTACGATGGGGGGGACTTTCTCAGCGACCCGCTGGGGATCTCCTACGATCCCCTCAGCGGCGATTTCTTCTTAGTTGACGATGAGAACGACGCTTTGTACACCCTGGGCCCTTCCGGATGCACGAGCTGTACTTTGGCAACGGTCCTTAGCGGGGGTTTGTTTACATCTCCGGAGGCGGTGGTGGTGGTGGATACCCAAGCCGCTCCAGGCGCTATCCCGTTCAACTTGTCCAGCCTCTCCAGTCAATCAACCCCGACATCTCAGACTGTCTCGGGACTCACGGCAACGTTTTCATCGCCTGCCGATCCTGGCGGCTTTGCTCTGGGGAATCCGGGTGTAACGATAAGCACAAACGTTTTGTTTGACCCCGGGCCCGCCGAAGCAAGCGGCATTCCATTGATAATAACGTTCAGTCAAGCGATCAACAGTGTCTCTTTGTCGTTTGCTACCGATGGTTCGGGCACATTCTTACTGAATGCGTTTTCCGGGAGCGCTTCAGTTGGCTCATCTTCTGCCATGGGCACCGGCGGCGCTATCCCACAGGGCGTTATCTCCTTCAGCACGACAGCAGCCGGCGGCTTCAACTCGATCGCACTCACGTCTCCCAGTACTCCATACTTTGCGATTGGCAATGTTTCTGTGACCTCGGCCCCGGTAGTGCCTCCGCCCACTCCCGCGCCGCTGTTTCTCTCCGGCTCTCTGTCTCAGGCCATTGCCGATGAACCCTACAGCGCCAGCTTCAGCGCTTCGGGCGGCGTACCGCCCTACAGTTACAGCGCGAACGGACTCCCGTCGGGCATCGGCATCAACTCCAACACAGGCGCCATCGGCGGCCAGACCACGCAGACCGGCAGCTTCACCGTGATCGTCTCGGTGACCGATTCCACCGGCGCCGCGGCGATCGCGTCTGCAACCCTCACCGTCGCGCCGCCTCCGCCGGTTTCGCTGCCGGGCGCAAGCCTTGGATCGTTCGTAACAGGAACACCCATATCAACGGTGATCAGCGCTTCCGGCGGCGCACCGCCGTACACCTACACACTGGCGGGCGGCGCGCTGCCTCCAGGCCTGAATCTTCAGTCGGGCGGGACGCTGGGCGGCACACCACTCACGGCGGGTTCCTACATTTTCACCGTGAAAGCCACCGACTCCACGGGCGGCACCGCGTCAGGCGCGTTCGGCATCACGATCGCGCTGCCGCCACTGACCATCAACGCTCCCTTGCCGCTGGCCACGGGCGTGGTGACGATTGGTTATCCCACGCAGACGATCTCCGCCAAAGGCGGCACGGCGCCGTATACATTCGTGGTGAGTACCGGCTCGCTTCCCGCCGGACTGACGCTCAGTTCCACGGGAAATATCGCGGGCACCCCGACGGCTGCGACATCGTCGGGCGGAACGTCGTTCACGGTGACGGCGATGGACTCCTCCACACCGGTCGCCGCAACCGGCACGGCGAATCTTTCGATCACGGTGCAGCCGTTCACGCAGAACCTCGTGCTGTCGGCGGGCAGTCTGAGCTTCTCGCTGGCTTCAGGCACCACAAACCTGCCGCCTTCCCAGACTGTGGGCGTGCAGTCGACGATGGTCAGCCAGCCCGTCGGCTACACAGTCGCGGTGCAGCCGTCATCGGCCACCTGGCTGAGCACGACGAGCGGCAGCACCACGCCGGGCGCAGTCTCCGTCAGTCTGACTCAGGCCGCGCTTTCGCTCGCAGGTTCGACGACTCCCTACACGGCGGGCATTGTGGTGACATGCACGAGCGGAGCCTGCGCGGGCAATACGCAGACCGTGCCGGTGACACTCACGGTTTCCAGTCCGCCGCCGCAGCTGAGCCTGCAGCTGACGACGCTGTCATTCAACACCACGTCGGCTGCGCCTCAGGTCGTCAGCCAGACCCTGGTGGTTTCCAACACGGGCGGCGGCGGCATCGGCTTTCAATCGATCACCTGCGCGGCGCCGTGGTGCACGGTGAGCGGCATCCCGGGATCTCTCGGCGCAGCGGTCAGCGCCCCCCTGACGGTCACCGTGGATCCGGCCGGTCTGTCCGCGGGCTACTACTACACGTCGGTGAACATCGTGTCTTCGGCGGGCAAGGCGAGTGTGCCGGTGACATTCTCGATTGCGCCCAACGGCGTGCTCTCGCTGAGTCCGGCGGGCGCGGAATTCACGCTGCCGCAGGGCGGGCAGCTGACGCCGGGTTCCTTCCTGGTGGACATCACCGGGTCAACGCCGGTGAGTTACAGCGCAGCGGTCGCGCCCGGCGCGCCGTTCCTGAAAATCGTCAATGGCAGCGGCATGGCCGCGGGCACGGCGCCCGGCACGGTCAGCTATGCGTTCGATAATTCGCAGATCGCGCAGCTGACGGCGGGGACTTATTACGGCACGATTGCGGTGACGGCGGGCGGGGCATCGAACTCGCCGCAGTCCTATGAGGTGGTGGTCAACGTGACGCCGCCCACCACCGCGGTGGTGCCGAATCCGGCGCCCGGCGGTCTGATCTTCCTCACCCAGGCGAGCGCGATTCCACCGGCCCAGACGATCACGGTGTATTCGTTCACGAGTGCTCCGACCGCGTTCCAGACATCGGCCTCCACCAACTCGGGAGGCAACTGGCTGTCGGTGACGCCGACCACTGGCAGCACCTCGTTCGATACTCCCGGCACGGTGAGCGCTTCCGTGAATCCGTCCGGTC
Source organism: Terriglobia bacterium (assembly GCA_963832905.1). Taxonomy (GTDB): domain Bacteria; phylum Acidobacteriota; class Terriglobia; order Bryobacterales; family Bryobacteraceae; genus BOG-234. Next base: position 1,085,760 of record CAWHVO010000006.1, read on the forward strand.
TCAAGCCGGGTGTTTACAAAGGTGCGGTGAACTTTGCGTTCTCGGCGGCCGCGGTGCGCTCGGTGAACGTGACGCTGGTGGTGGAGAACACGGGATCGGCGACGACATCCGCCATATCTCCGAAGGATGCGACGGGCGCCTGTACGCCGTCGCAGCTGGTGCCGACCTCGACGGGACTGGTGAGCAACTTTGCTGCGCCCGCCGCCTGGCCGGTGCCTCTCGGCATCGCGCTGGTCGACGACTGCGGCAATTCGATCTCCAACGGCCAGATCGTGGCGACGTTTTCGAACGGGGATCCGCCGCTGATTCTCACGCTGGCCGATCCGACCAATCCCCTGCCCACCTACGTCGCCACCTGGACGCCGGAACATACCGCCGGGCAGATCACGATCAACGCGCGGGCCAGTGCGCCGAGTTTCTCGGCAGTCACGACGCAGATCGGAGGCGCAGTGACGCCGAACAACGCGCCCATTCTTGCCGATCTGGCGATCGCCAACTTCTACAATCCGATCGGCGGCGCACCCCTCGCGCCAGGCGCGCTGGTGCAGATCACGGGTGAGTATCTGGCGGGGCAGACGATGAATGCGCCGTCGATCCCGCTGCCGCTGACCCTGGCCGGGACGTCGGTGATTATCGGCGGCATGCAGGCGCCGGTCAGCATGGTGAGTCCGGGGCAGGTGAACGCGCAGGTGCCGTTCGAGCTGCCCGCGGGACAGCCGTATCAGGTGATCGTGAACGCCAACAATGCGCTCACGACGCCGCAGAGCTTCCAGGCCGGGGCGGCTTCACCGGGGCTTGGGGTGCTGCCGAGCGGCTACGTGCAGGCAGGCCATGCCAGCGGAGCCGCGGTGACGGAAGCGGCGCCGGCGGCGCCTGGCGAGACCATATCGGTGTATCTGGTCGGTATGGGAGCCACGACGATTCCGGTGGCCTCAGGCCAGCCGGGGCCGAGCGGAACGTTCGCAACCACGGTGATCAATCCGGCGCTGACGCTGAACGGCGAGACGACGACGGTGAGCTTCTCCGGGCTGATCCCCGGACTGGTGGGCGTGTATCAGGTGAACTTCGCGGTGCCCTCCGATGCTCCCAACGGTGATCTGACTCTGACTCTGGTGGAGAACGCTTTCACCAGTAACTCGGGACTGCTGCCGGTACACAACTGAAGCTTAGCGGGGCCAGGCTTTCAGCCTGCGGCGATCGTCAGTCCGCGTGTTTGTGGAGCTGCTGCGCGAGATAATTATCCAGTCCGATCTCCGTGATCGCGTGCAGCTGACCCTCGAGATAGTCCACGTGTTCTTCTTCCTCAACCAGGATTTTCTCGAACAGCGCGCGTGATGCGTTGTCGCCGGCTTCTGTTGCGGTGCGAATCGCCTCGTTGAGATGCTTTACCGCCCGGAGTTCGAGCGCGAGGTCGTTCCCGAACTGGGCACTGACATTCTTCCCGACGGCTATCGGGCCGATCTCGGTCATGTTCGGAGTTCCGTCGAGGAAGAGAATCCGCTCCATGAGTTTCTCGGCGTGAACCATCTCGTCGATCGACTCTTTTCGATACCAGGCGGCGAGACGGAAGTAGCCCCAGTTCTCGCACATCTTCGCATGAAGGAAATACTGGTTGATGGCGGTGAGCTCTGCCTTCAATGCTTCACCGAGGTCCTGCAGGACTTTTTCGTTTCCGCGCACTGAAGGAATTCTATCAACCGCGCCGGGAAGGATGTGCGGCGCTCGACTTCGCGCAGGCGGGATGACATCCCAGACCGGACTGTGCTTCCTGCCTGTAGCGCAGAACCGGCATTCGGCCTCGCGCCGTAGAATTTCGGCGCGAGGTAGGGCCAGAACCTTCCGCAGGGCATTGACGAACCTGTCGGAGGCATCTCGTCCCCCGGAATACCCCGGGTTCCTCCTCATGGTTTCTTTGTAAAAAACCTCACCCAAAGTGCGTATAATTAATGGCGTTGCAACAAAGGCATGATAGACGAATTGGATAGCGTTTTAGCATCTATCCTGTCTCATCCAGAGGCCGAATGGATCAAGTTTAAACACAACAACTGCAACCCGGAGGACATCGGCGAAAACATCTCGGCGGTTTCAAATGCGGCGCGATTACACCAGCGGGACGCTGCCTACATACTATGGGGGATAGAAGATGAGACCCGAAAGGTTCTGGGTACGACATTCAAGCCCGCGCGGGTTCAAGGTAAAAGGCCAAGAGAAAGAGATTTGGCATCGACGATCATAACTACTCAATTGCATCACGCATCATCGCGGATTCAATCAAGGAAGGGCTGATCAAACCAGCGGACCGAGACAGCACCTCTCGTCGGCACGCAAGATATTTGCCGTTTTGGGCCTGACGAATAGTTCAATGTGATGGCAATGTGATTTGCACAGACGACCGTTTGGTACTCGTGAGACAAGGATCTCAAAACAAACAACTTAATTCGAAATGACATCGGTTTTGGCAATTAGGCGTCATGTGACAGCAAAACCATTTGTGGTGACCAATGATTCAGCTCAGATTCCGCATGCAACCTGTGTGACGTTGACCGGTCCTTGGGGCCTCGCGCGGAGCCTCGTCTGGAGCGGCCTGGCGCCCCCGAATATCCAACCTTCCCCGTCACGAGCGGACTGACGGGCGCCGCTGTCGCCGGCCGCAAAACTGGCAATGTGGCTGATGTCACCGACCGACTAATAGTCGGCGGATTTCGCGGCAATCTCGCCCATGATGCCGCGGAGGAATTCCTCCACGCTGGTCGGGCCCAGATCGCCGCGTTTGCGATGGCGCACGGCAACCTGTCCGGCTTCGGCCTCGCGTCCGCCGATCACCAGCATGTAAGGCGTCTTCTGCAGCTGCGCTTCGCGGATTTTCAGATTGACCTTTTCGTTTCGGTCGTCGACCGCGACGCGCACACCGGCGGCTTTGAGCTTTGCTTCGACTTCATGCGCGTAGGACAGCTGCTTGTCGGTGATGGGCAGGATCGCCGCCTGCACCGGGGCAAGCCAGACCGGGAAGGCGCCGGCATAATGCTCGATGAGAATGCCGAAGAACCGCTCGACCGATCCGAACAGCGCGCGATGCACCATCAGCGGACGATGCTTCTTCCCGTCCTCCGCGATGTACTCCAGCTCAAACCGCCGCGGCAAATTGGAATCGAACTGGACAGTTGACAGCTGCCACAACCGCCCGATCGCATCCACCAGCTTGACGTCGATCTTCGGGCCGTAGAACGCGGCTTCGTCGGGAATCACGGTGGCGTGAATGCCGAGCCGGTCGCAGGCCTTGCGCAGCGCGCCTTCGGCCAGTTCCCAATCCGCCGGCTCGCCTTCGTATTTACCGCTCTTGCCGCCGTCCCACGTGGAGATCTCGGCTTTGTATTCGGTGAAGCCGAAGGTCTTCAGCGTATCGGCGGCGAAATCGAGGCAGTTCACAATCTCCTCTTCGATCTGCTCCGGCGTGCAGAAAATATGCGCGTCGTCCTGCGTGAATCCGCGGACGCGCAGCAGGCCGTGCATAGTGCCCGAGCGCTCGTAGCGGTAAACGGTGCCGAGTTCGCCGAGGCGCACGGGAAGATCGCGATAGCTGTGCTGCCGGTCGCGATAGATCAGGACGTGGCCCGGGCAGTTCATCGGCTTCAGCTGATACTCCGCGTCGTCGAGCTCCATCGGCGTGAACATGTTCTCCGAATAAAACCCAGCGTGCCCGGAAGTCTTCCACAGCTCGCGCCGCATCACGTGCGGGGTATAGACGAGCGAATAGCCGCGCTTCAGATAGGCATCGCGCATCCAGTCTTCCAGCTGCTTGCGGATGATGCCGCCCTTCGGATGAAAGAAGATCAGTCCCGGCCCGGCGAGCTCCTGAATGCTGAAGAGATCCAGCTCCTGGCCGAGCTTGCGGTGGTCGCGCTTCTTCGCTTCTTCGAGCTCGGGCCAGATACTCGTCGAGTTCCTTCTTCGTGAACCACGCCGTGCCGTAGATGCGCTGCAGCTGCTTGTTCTTTTCGTCGCCCTTCCAGTAAGCGCCGGCGATCGAGAGCAGCTTGAACGCCTTGATCTTCGAAGTGTCGGTGAGATGCGGGCCGCGGCAGAAATCGATGAAGTGCGGGCCCGAGCGTGTATTCGGAAAAGATGTCGTCGGCGCGCTCCTCGATGAGCTCGACTTTCATCGGCTCATTCATCTCGCGGTACTTCGCGAGGCCTTCCGGCTTGGGAATCAGCTGGCGCTCGTAAGTCAGGTTCTGCGCCTGCAGCTCCCACATTTTCGTTTCGATCTTTTCCAGATCTTCCGGAGTGAACGGCTCCGGCCGGTCGAAGTCGTAATAGAAACCGTTCTCGATAGGCGGTCCGATGCCGAGTTTGGTTTCCGGGAAACAGCTCGAGCACGGCCGCCGCGCAGAGGTGGGCAGTCGAGTGGCGATAGACGAAAAGCGCGTCCGGATCCTTCGCGCGTCAGGATCTGCACCTTCGCGTCGCGCTCCAGCGGCCGCTTCAGATCGTAGAGACTGTCGTCGACCTTCGCGACGATCGCGGCATCGGCGAGACGCGGGCTGATGCTCTTTGCCACATCAAGCGGAGAGCTTCCGGACGGCACTTCCTTCGACGCTGCCGTCGGGCAGGGTAACGTGAATCGAACTCATATCGGCCTTAACGGGCGGCTTCTCTTATCGGGCGGCCAGCAACGCGCGCAGCCGGCGGGCCCGTTCCGGCGCACGCAGCTGGCGCAGCGCCTTGGCTTCGATCTGCCGGATGCGTTCGCGCGTGACGTCGAACTCCTGGCCGATCTCTTCCAGCGTATGTTCGCGCTCGCAGCCGATGCCGAAGCGCAGCCGGATCACCTTCTCCTCTTTCGGCGAAAGCGTCTTCAGAATGCCCGCCGTTTCGTCGCGCACGTTGGATTCGATCACCGCATCGACCGGCGACCCCACCCAGCGGTCTTCGATCAGATCGCCCAGCGCCGATTCGCCATCGCGGCCCGACCGGAGTTTCGAGCGAAACCGGATCGCGCGAAATCGTCTTCAGCTTCTGGACTTTCTCGACCGGAATGTCCATCCGGCGGCTGATCTCTTCGTTGGTCGGCGTGCGCCCCAGTTCCTTTTCGAGCTCGCGGGAAGCGCGCAGGAACTTGTTCATGCTCTCGTTCATGTGAACGGGAATACGAATGGTGCGCGACTGGTCCGCGATGGCGCGCGTAATGGCCTGGCGGATCCACCACGTGGCGTAGGTCGAAAACTTGTAGCCGCGGCGGTATTCGAACTTGTCGGCCGCGCGCATCAGGCCGATGTTGCCTTCCTGAATCAGATCGAGCAGGTGCAGGCCGCGGTTGACGTACTTCTTCGCCACCGAAACCACCAGGCGAAGGTTGGCCTCGACCAGGTCCTTCTTGGCGCGCTCGGCTTCCTGTTCGCCGTGGCGGATCACGGTCAGCGTATGCTTCAGATCTTCGAGCGACGCCGCCGGCGCTGACTTCGCGCTTGCGGATTTCGCGTTTCAGCTCGCGGATGCGCGGCTGCTGCGCGGCGGCGTTCTTGACTTCGAGCTTCTTCAGCTCGCGGTCCAGATGATTCAGCTCATCCACCGCGCGCTCGATTTCGCGCGTGAAATCGCGCCATGCGGCTGGAAATCCACGGCACGCGCGCGGATCGCGAGCGAAGTCTCCACCAGCGCGCGGTACAACTTCATGACCAGCTTGCGGCGCGCGCTTCTTGTTAGCCGGGCGGCGCGTTTTCCAGCTTTGTCCTGCAGCTGGGTGTGCTTCTTGTGCGCGGTCTGGATGTCAACGAACGATCTGGCGGATATCCGCCGCGCTTCTTCGCGTCGGCCGGCGTGCCTTCTTCGATATCGCCGCCGATATCGACCATGTTGTCCAGCTCGTCGGGATTCTTCTTCAGCTGCTCGGCCAGTTCGACCACGGCCAGCTGCACCAGCGCGGACCGGCTGATCGCCTTCTGCATGCGCAGCTTGCCGCGCTCCATGCGCCGCGCCAGATCCACTTCGCCTTCGCGGGTCAGCAGCGGAACGGCGCCCATTTCGCGCAGGTACACGCGAACCGGGTCGTCGGTGTAGATCGATTCTTCGACCGGCTGCTGGTGGGGATGGAGGAAGTCCGCCTCCGCCTCCGGGTCGAAGAACTTAGTAGCTTCTTCGTCGAAGTTAATGCCTACGGGCGCTTCGCGCAGAAATTGATCGTCATCGTCATGCGCCATGGCGAATCACCCTCCTTTGCTCGACTCTTTCAGCCATTCCCGCACCGAGGGGTGCAAAAACAACCACTCGAAAACCAGTCATCTCTTTTTCTTTGTTTACTTTAAGGAAGGGCCTCGCGACCAGACTCGTAGACCGGCCAAAGTGCTACGAAACTGCGGCAACCGGACACAACTCCCGAGTTTCAATCTTAACACAGACAGGCTGCAATTGATCCCCCGGATTTCGAGGGCCCGCACCCGCTGCTAAGTCGTTCGATGCTTTGGGGATGCGTTCGGTTGCAGGGATTGCCTTGGGGCAAATAGCGCAGGGGCGAGCATTCAGACGCATTACTTGCTCGGATGCAGGCTCACGGCTCCGCTCCGGCGGCTGATCCCCGCATGGGAAAATATGCATTTGTGAGTCATATTTCGGCAGAGTCCGAAACTCGGCGCTCAGGTCGGCCAAGTGCACAAGGACAGGGTATCAATGAGGTCAACGAGGCAATACGGCGCATGAACCCGGCGCGCCACACTTTCTTCCCTCGCGAGCACGGGGCCACCGCCATGCTCCTGACGCCTTTTGCGGCCGCCGCAGTGCTGTCGCGCACAGCCAGCTGGCCGGAAGCGGCCTCTCTGATCGCCTCGGCGATGCTCTTTGGCATGAAAGACCCCCTTGTGGTTCTGGCGCGTCAACGCTGGGTCTGGAAACACGCCCATCCCGAGACGCACGCGGCGCTGCGCTGGGTATTGACCGAAGCAGTCGTCCTTTGCGCCTGTGGTGCGGCTCTCGTGTGGAACGGCCCGCTGATCCCGTACACCCTGCTTTTTGCGGGAGCGGCATGCTTCACGGCGCTTGCCGTCGGAGTCAATGTCCGCAACCGCCAGCGCGCCACGGCGTTTCAGGTGGCCAGCGCTGTGGCGCTGACTTCAACGTCGCTTCTGGGCGCTCTCTCCGCCGCGGGCACAATTCCCCGATGGTGCTGGATACTTTGGGGTCTGCTTGCGGTGCAGGCGGCGGCCGGAATCTTCACCGTGCATTCCCGTCTCGATCTGCGCGTGGCATCGCGGAAGGCAGCTTTGGACGCATCGGAAAAAGCTCTGTTGCAGCGGCCGGCCCTGATCTTCAGCGGGCTGCTGGCAATCGGAGGCCTGACGGCGATCGCGGGACAGAATTACTGGATCGGCGCTGCGCTGCTGCTGGCGGCGCTCGGCTACGCGATCGATCTGCGCAGCCAGCGCAGCTATGCGTCCCTGCAGACACCTTTGACCACAATAGGTATCAGGGCACTGTCGCTGACCGTTGTCTACGCCGCGCTGGTCGTGCGGGGCCTGTGGTAGCCGCGATTTCGGCCTCCGACGGCAGGCCCGAGAAAAAACGGAGCCATTTTTTGCGGTCGATCCCGTGAATTCAGGCGGTTGCGGCGCAGCGGCCGGACCTGATCCGTTTTCGTGACAATTTGGTCGCCCGGTTATAGCCCCTGTTTCGCTAACTTTATTATCAGTCAGGTTACGAACAGAATTGTTCGTAACATTACTTTATATATTATGTATTTTAAAGAGGCGTTCGGCAATTAAGATATTAATATTTTCATTTAAGTTGACTCTGCTCCAGGAATGAATGCTACAATCCGAACCTAAAGCAGACTCACCTGTTTTCAGAGGTTGTCTCGTTTCCCTGATGTCCCAGTGGAGGTGTGTTCATGGGTACCCCAATTGCAAGCAGTTTGTTTCGCGCAGCAGCACCGTCCGATGTCACCCTGGCAAGGCTCGGACCGCTAAGGGAGCTGCCCGGCACATGGGTCGGGAAAGGCTTCAATCTGATTTCGCTACCGAACGGGCAGAACGGAAACGCCCCTCTCCCGTTTTTCCTGAAGCTGAATACGACGATGGAGACACTGAGTTTCACGAAAATCGGCGGACCGATTCCGAACCGCGGATCGAGTCAGGGCGATATTTTCTTCGTCGGCCTCCATTACCTGCAACAGGTGAGTGACGGTGTGACCAGCGAACTCATGCATCTTGAACCCGGGCTTTGGCTGAATCTGCCTGTCAGCACGTCTCCGGCGCAGCCTCAGACGCTGGCTCGCCTCGGCACCATTCCGCATGGAGATGCGCTGCTGGCGCAAGGCAATCTGATCAACAATGGCAATCCCTTTCCCGGCCCGCCGAAGATCGATACCGTCGACCCCACTCCCTTTAAACTGGACCCCACGACGGGCGCACGGGTCAACGATACGAACCCCGTATATCTGGCGCCTTTTGCTGCTGCACCCGTGCCACCTGTTACCGCAGCCATGGTGGCAAATCCGAACAGCGTCCTGACCGATGCCATTGCCGGACAAAACATCGTCAGCACATTCGTGCTGCAGGTGAACGCGAATCCCGTGGGCGGCATCAACGGGACGCCAGTCGTTCCCCCCGCAACTCCCACTCTCGTGGGCGGAATCGAAAACATCCCGTTCGTCAACACTACGGCGAATCTGGCCGCGAATGCGTTTTCGGCGATCTTCTGGATTGAGACGGTGCAAAACGCCGACGGAAGCCAGTTTCTGCAACTCCAATACACGCAGACCGTCATTCTGGAATTCGTCGGCCTCAAATGGCCGCACATCTCTGTGGCGACCCTGGTTAAACAGTAGGCCGTCTCATTCGCAGCCGAAGTTCTTAGCCCCGGGCACGGAAATGCCATCCGTGCCCGGACCTGAAGGAGGTCGCGTTTTGGGTGTATTGCTCCAGGGATTCTATTTCGGGCCAGGGCGCGTCCATGGGGTTCCTTCCCCTCTGGATGGCGACAAAACCGTACCGTTCTGGTGGGACCACCTCGCCGCGCAGGCGAATATGTTCCGGCGCGCCGGCTTCACCGCCTTGTGGATACCTCCGCCCCTGAAGGGCGCGTCCGGTTCCTTCTCCAACGGCTACGACGAGTTCGACGATTACGATTTGGGCGACAAAGACCAGAAAGGCACCGTGCCCACGCGTTATGGCACCCGTGAGCAACTGGAGCGATGTGTCGCCATGATGCGCGCCAACGGGATCGACGTTTATGCCGATCTGGTCGAAAACCAGCGCGACGGCGACGACGGCCATTTCAATTTCGAGTATGTGAACGCCTTCGGCCAGGCGGACAAAGGCCGCTTCCCAAAAGGGCCGGACGATTTTCATCCGAATGTGCCCGAAGATCCCGGCGTCTTCAGCGACACCTTTTCGTTTGGCCGCGATTTGGCGCCGATCAACGGGCAGGGTCACCACGTATTCAACGGCTTACTGGCCGCCGGGGACTGGCTGACGCGCGCGCTCGACGTGCAGGGCTTCCGGCTGGACGACGTCAAAGGCGCTTCCACGCAGTTCCTGGTGCCGCTTTTGAATCATGGCGCGCTGGCAGGCAAGTTCGCCGTCAGCGAGTTTTTCGATACGAACGTTGGCTTGATTCAGACCTGGGCGAACGCGGTCCAGCACCGGTCGAGTGCCTTTGATTTTCCCCTGCGGTTCATGATCGCGACCATGTGCAACAACCCCGGCGCCTTCGACATGTCAACCCTGGATCATGCCGGGCTCACCGGAGCGGATCCGGCGGGCAGCGTTACCTTCGTGGAGAATCACGATACGGACCAGGGCGAGCCCATCGTGCGCAACAAGATGCTGGGCTACGCCCACATTCTGACGGCAGAGGGCTACCCTTGTGTTTTCTACCGCGATTACAGCAGCGACAAAAACTGCTTCGGACTCAAGCCGGAGATCGATCCGCTTATCTGGGTCCACGAACATCTTGCCGACGGGCCCACTCTGCAGCGCTGGAAAGATGCGGGCGTTTTCGCGTACGAGCGGCTGGGAGGCGGCCATCTGCTGGTGGGCCTGAACAAGGATTCCATTACGCGCACCATCCGCGTCCAGACCGGCTTCCCGCCGCACACGCAGCTGCACGATTTCGCCGGCCACTCCGGCAGTGTCACCACCGACGCCGACTCGATGGCGGCTATCACGATTCCGACGAACGTGAACGGGGCTGGCTACGTTTGTTACGCCCGCCCGGCACAGACCGGACCTTTCCCGGTAAGAACGATCGCGGCGACCCAGGATTATGAGGGCGCTGCCGATCTGGATATCAAACCCGCCGTGGAGAACCAGCGAATTCAGGTTTGCCGCGTCTTCGCGGAAGCAAATACGTCCATCGAGGCGCGGTTTTTCTTCGATACCGCCCACTGGTCCGCCGCCACCTCGATTCAACTTGAACTGGAAGACCCGGCCGGCTCCGTCGTGACGGCGAAGAAATTCGACCAGTCGGCCGCGCAGGGGGCGGGCTTCCGATTCCAGGCGGTTGCCCGCGGATTTCACAGCTTCTTCGTTGAGGCGTCAAGTACCCCTCCGGATAACAAGATGCCGAGTTACCGCCTAAGTGTCACTTATACGGCCCCGCAGACGACCTGAGGCAAAGGCGAAAGGAAAGTTGACCAGATGATCACGCGTACCGCGGCATTCCTCCTGATCTCAATGTTGCCGGTTTACGCGGCGACTCCGGTCTTCACGCGGTCTTATGACAACAGCCGGGACGGAGCAAACACGACGGAGACCACGTTCACGCCACAGCTTGTGGCGTCGAAAGGCCTGACGAAAGTGAAAAGCCTCATGATCACGGACGACCCCAGGGTTGAAGCCCAGCCTCTGTACGTGCCGGGGCTGATGATACAAGGCAAACCGCACAACGTGGTGCTGGTGGCCTCAATGGGCAATCACGTCTTTGCGTTCGACGCCGATGCGCCCGAAGGCAAAGACCTATTGTGGACCTCAAGTTTGCTGACCAGCCCATATCAGCCGATTGTGACGAAGTCGAATAACCCGGAGGGCCGCGAGACGAACGTGGACCTCTGGGGCATTAATATCCTCTGGGGCATTCTGAGCACGCCGGTAATCGACCTGGACAAAAAGCAGATGTACCTGGTCAACTGGACGGAAGGCCCCGATCCTAAGAACCCGGTTCTGCTCCTGCACCGGCTCGACCTGACGAGTGGCCAGGAAATCGGTAAAGGCCAGTTGATCAAAGGACCGCTCACCGGCAAACCCGTGCTCGACTTTCGCGGGAAAGCCGTCCAGCTCAATTCGAATCAGAAGCAAAGAGCCGCACTCCTTCTGTCTCCTCTGCGCGGCCAGCATAAAACGCTGTTCATCGGTATCACCGGTGGCGAAGTTCCGGGCGATCCGCACGGATGGATGGTGACGGTGGACGTGGACACGTTTAAACAAACTGCGGCCATTCCCACGACACAACAGGGGTTTGGCGGAGGCATCTGGCAAGGCGCCGCGGGACCCGCCGCCGACGATCGGGGGAACGTTTATGTCATGACCGGAAACGGAGGGTTCGACAAGAAAAAGCTGGGCGGCGACACCAGTACCGGGCAGCTGATTGACTTCAACGGATCCACCGACTTTGCCGAAGCGTTCATCCGGTTCAAATACCAAAGCGCCGGAGCCGGCACGGGAAGGGGCTCGCTAGCCCTCGCCGACTGGTACATCCCGTTCCAGGATTCCACGCGATCGAGTCAGGGCAATCCGGACTACCAGGATCAGGACCTCGGTGCCGCCGGTCCCATCCTTCCCAAAGGAACAACACTGCTCCTGGGCGCCGGGAAAGACGGGATTCTCTATGTGATGGACCGCAACAATCTGGGAAAAAAAATCAACGACAACGCCGCGCTGAAGCAGCCGCCTGTTTTCTTCACCTTTAACGGCCTGGGCCTGACCACCAGCCCTCTGAACAACGCTTTGGATTTTAAACTGGGCGGCGGTCCCGATCCGGGTCAGGGGCCTCCCAGGAAGACGCACCATCAGCACTCCTCACCTGTTTACTGGACCGGCGCGACGGGCTCGTTCCTTTACGACTGGGGCGAAAATGAATCGCTGCGGTCCTGGCAGGTGGATCCGGTTACAGGCCAGGTCAGCTTCCTCGGCAAGAGCGCCGAAGTTGCTTCCCACGCGTTGACCCTCGATCAGAGCATGGGCGGCATGACGGGCGGCATGATTTCCGTAAGCTCCAGCGGCGTCAATAACGGAATCGTCTGGACTCTGGCGCCGATCGATGGCAACGCGAACCAGCAGGTTGTCCCCGGCATAGTGCGCGCGTACGACGCCACGGCGTTCGACACGACGAATAATACGGACGACACCAGGAAGCTCAAGCTGATATGGGACAGTATGACGGCGGGGGTTTCATTCCACTTCAGCAAGTTCTGTCCGCCTGTGGTGGCGGACGGCAAACTCTACATCCCCACCTATGACGGCCGCGTTAACGTTTATGGCCTGAACCCCTGAGCCGTGGGGAAGCCTGTGAGGCGTTGATCGCCATGCCGTTAAGATCGCGCGTCAGAAAGGACTGGCCACTGTTTGTCTCCGGTGCGCTTGCGATCATGGGACTGATCGTCTTTCGCGTGTCCCTGAACTGGGATGCTCTGGGTTTAACCGTGAAGCTGCAGGATCTGACCGGATTACTGGCGCCTGTGGCCTTCGCCGCGGCTGTCATCGAACGGGCGGTCGAGATCCTGATCAGTCCGTGGCGCGACGCGGACGCAACCAAGCTCGAAAGCGCTGTGGCGGCTGTCAAGGCCAGACCCGCCAACCCCGACACCAAAGAGAAGGACGCCTCGGATCTGAAGGAGGCCACCGAAAAGCTCGCTGACTACCGAGGCGAGACACAAAGGTATGCTTTTGCCGTATCTTGAGGAATCCGGACGAAGGCGATCATGATTCCGGAGCGAAGCCGATCAGGATTCCGGCGGGAAGCCGATCGCCTATTCCGGAGCGAAGCCGATCAGTGATTCCAGGCTGAAGGCGATCAGTAATCACCCGCGAGCGGAACGGTGATCGGCTTCAGCGGAATGTTTTCCACAGGCGTTTAGGGCGAGCGGCGCTGGACATCACGCGGCAGGTTAGCCTCCCACCGGGAGGCGAGCTTGCCAGCCAGGAGATTGTCCATGCGCAGGATCAAAGAAGTTTTACGTTTGAAGTATCAGTTAGGGCTCGGGCAGCGGCAGATTGCCCGAAGCTGCTCCATCGGGCAGGCCACTGTGAACGACTATCTGCGGCGGGCAGAAGCGGCAGGTCTCCGGTGGCCGCTGACAGAAGAATGGGATGACGACCGGATCGAGCGTCAGCTGTTCGGAACACGACACCAGCCGTCAACGCCACCATTGCAGCGAACACCACCGGATTTCCCATCGATTCACTATCAGCTCCGGCAACACCGCCACCTGACGTTGCAGCTTCTCTGGGTGGAATACCGGCAGGCACACCCCGATGGTTACGGCTACAGCCACTTCTGCGACCATTATCAGAAGTGGCGGCGCAAGCTCGATGTCGTGCTCCGCCAGGAGCACAAGGCGGGCGAGAAGCTGTTTGTCGATTGGGCAGGACGCACGATTCCCGTCCACGAACGCACCACAGGTCTGGTCTGGCAGGCATGGCTGTTCGTCGCTGTCTTGGGGGCCAGTTCCTATACGTATGCCGAGGCGAGTCGCGATCAGCAGATGGAATCGTGGATTCAGGCGCACGTCCACGCTTTTGAGTTTTACGGCGGTGTGCCATCGCTCGTTGCGGCATCGTCGTTTTCACGATCTGGCAGAACTGAATCAGGCGATCCGCGAACTGCTGGTCAGATTGAACGACCGGCCATTTCGCAAACGTGACGGTTCACGGTCTAGCGTTTTCGCAGCGGTGGATCGGCCCGCACTTCGGGCTTTGCCCACCGAGCGATTCGATCTCAGCCAGTGGTCGCGTGCCAGAGTCAACATCGACTATCACCTTTCATTCGACGGAAGTGTTTACAGCGTGCCGTACGTTCTGACTGGCGAGTTAGTCGAGGTGCGGTCAACCGCCGCGACGGTCGAGATTTTTCACAAGAGTCAGCGAGTTGCCTCGCATCTTCGCGCCCGCTCGCGAGGCCAGACGGTGACGAATCCGGAGCACCGCCCAAAGTCTCATCAGGCGCATCTGGAATGGACTCCTTCGCGGATGGTGCATTGGGCCGAGACCATCGGGCCATTCACAGCACGGCTGTTTGAACGCATCCTGGCCGATAAACCGCACCCTGAGATGGGTTATCGCGGCTGCTTGGGCATCATCCGTCTGGCCGCCCAGTATTCGGTTGAGCGGATGGAAGCCGCCGCCGAACGGGCACTTCTCACCGGGGCGTGCCGCTATCAGAGCGTGAAGTCGATCCTGAAGAATGCCCTCGACCAGCAGCCGTTCGGGATGCCGACACCGCCTCCCAGCCCGCCGTCGTCGCACGACAACATCCGCGGCGCGGAATACTTCGAATAGGAGCCAACGACATGCTGGAACAGCCAATGATCGAAAAACTCTTAAGTATGCGGCTGCAGGGTATGGCGGATGGGCTCAAGGCGCAGGAGCAGGACCCGAATGTGCGAGAGCTGAGTTTCGTCGAGCGCCTCTCTTTATTAGTGGATCAGCAGTGGAACTGGCGTGAAAATCAGGCGTTGGCACGACGATTGAAGAGCGCGAAACTCCGTCACAACACCTGCGTCGAAGACATCGACTACCGGGCGGCGCGTGGACTGGAGAAGAGCGTTATTCGCGGACTGGCGAAGGATTCGCAGTGGGTGCAGAACCACGAGAATCTTTTCGTTCTCGGACCGACAGGCGTGGGGAAGAGCTTCATCGCCTGCGCTCTGGCGCAGAAAGCGTGCCGCGATGGATACTCGGCGTTCTATACAAGAGCGGCGGCGCTATTCCGCGATCTGGCGCTGGCCCGCGCCGACGGAAGCTTCCGCAATCTGCTCGCGCGATTGAGCCGGATTGATGTTCTCGTGATCGACGATTGGGCGATGGCACCATTGTCGGAACCAGAACGTCGTGACTTCTGGGAGATTTGCGAGGACCGTTATCAGGCCCGCTCACTGATTCTCACTTCGCAGTTGCCGGTGACCCGCTGGCACGAACAGATCGGCGATCCGACAGTGGCTGATGGCATCCTCGACAGGTTGGTTCACAACGCGCATCGCATCGAGATGCGCGGCGACTCGATGCGCAAGAATCGCGGAAAGCCGAACACATGAAACAAAGTAAGTGTGTCTCGCCTTCCGGGCCGCTCGGCTCTTCGCTCCGCGCATCGAAGAGATTTTTCATGGCGAGGATCGCCGGAGTCTTGCGACTCGTTTGTGAAAGTCGGCTGTCCTCCTGAATCAACAAGATACGTCTTTTTGTAAATAACACTTGACACATCGCCAACCCGGATACTACACTTCAATGGTAAAGTGTGCTTTACATAAAGACAATAATTGGAGACATTATGAATCAGCTGAAACGACCGGAGAATGGCTATCAGTCGCGGACCCGGACGAACGTTATACGGCTCTTCCGCTGGAACGGCGCGTGGGGGGCGGCCTCGGCGCTGATGGCATTCGGGCCGCAATTTCTTTGGAATAAGACCTTGGTGTTCACGCTGCTGGCGGTCGGCCTGGACGTCGCCGTGGGCGTAGGCATGATCCTGGCCAACAAAAAGTACCTCATGGAACTGGATGAGCTCCAGCGGCAGGTTCAACTAAACTCCATGGGAATCACGTTGGGAGTCGCCTTGGTCGCCGGCGTCCCGTTTTCGGTGATGGACGCGTACCACGTGATTCCCTTCCATGCGAACATCGCGTACCTGCTGATTCTCATGAGTCTGACGTTTGCGGTGTCCAACCTGTACGGAACGCGGCGCTACCGATGAAGAACCGGCTCAAGGTGCTGCGCGCCGAGCGCGACTGGACGCAGGCCCAGTTGGCCGACGCCCTCGATGTGTCCCGGCAGACCGTCAACGCCATCGAGACCGGCAAGTTTGATCCGAGTCTGCCGCTGGCTTTCCGGGCAGCCCGGCTCTTCGGAATGCGGATCGAAGAGATTTTTCATGACGAGGATCGCCGTAGTCTTGCGACGGAAATCAAATAAGCATATTTATGTATAAATTCACCGTGACGGTATACGGAAGTTATTTTTGAGTTCGGAGCGCTGCCCGCGCTCCGGGTCACTGCGTGCTGAGGCGGGGACAAGGGACTGCTGCCCCTTGCCCCACACCCCCATCCTCGCCACGATCATCCCGCCTTCGCTTTCGCTCCGGACAGATTCCACTTGACGATTCCGATCAGTCTTGGCAACATCGAAGTGCCAGCGTCGCTTCGCTCCGACGCCTGATCGGTTTCCCGCCGGAATGGTGATCGGCTTCGTTCCGGAATCACTGATCGCCTTCAGCGGAATCCTCAGTATCTCTGCCGTTGTCCGTCCTCGCGAGCATCGCCGGCGTGCGCGCGCTGGGACCGTTTGTCAATCCGGACAGACTCAGGGACCAGTCGTTTATACACAGCCCGCAATATCTGTTTTTTCTCTGTATCGACGTCGCGCTCTCTGCCGCGCTGCTCTCGGGTGGAGCAGATGGCGTACACTCTGTCGTCAATGCGGTCACGAGTTTTTTTGACAAGACAACAGGCAGCGCCAGGGCATAGCCTGCCATCGTCACGAGAGCGGCTGACCCGATCCGCTTATCGTGACAATCGAGCGCCTCATGAAGTAAAAATGACCGTAGTACCGATCACGACTGCGCGTTGACAAGCCTCTTCAGCAGGACTCCGTTGGCTGCGCGCGCGAGCCGATGTACGGTCTCGACGCCGGCGCGGGCGACTACCCCGTCAAGCCGTTCGCGTTCCCCGAATTCCCGGCGCATCACCATCCGCATGCCCGTCTCCGAAATAATACGTCTTTATACGATACAAATTTAACGGCCCGCAGGCGCGGGTGCGCAGAGGGGAACCCGGTGTCATAAGTGCGGCGCCCCTGCTTTTCCAGTCAGCGCACGGGCCCGACCACGAACGAAGACCCACGGTCATGCCTTATCCAGGATAAGGTGAGCCCTTCGGCTGCGCCCGCGGGTCAGTCCGTTGTGCGCGTTAAAACATCTGATCGGCTCAGTACGCCGCGATCCCCTGGGCAGAGACATTGACCGGAAGCCCGGTGCTGGCGCCAAGGATGGTCAACGTGCCGTCGGAGTTAATCTGATAGGCGCCGACCGTGCCCGCCCCCGCATTCACAACATACAGATAGCTTGATCCGGTGTCCACGGCCCCGGCCAGATCATTCGGGCCGTTGGCCAGCGCTATGTTTCCAAACAGAAGACTGACTGTGCCGTCCGCGTGAACCGCGTAGGACGAAATGGTGTTGGAGAGATTGTTCGAGACGTATGCGTACTTCCCGGTCAGCCGATCGAGCAGTATCCAGCACGCCGCGGTGCCATTGTCGCCAACGTCTGTGCTGATCTGCGACATCGTGCCGGGAGCCTGGACATAAAACGACGAGACAGCCCCCGCGCCGCCTGTGGGAACAGCGGTTGCGGTGCCGAACAGTTCTGTCACAAGCATATGGCTGTTCAGGTCAAACGTAAAGCCGAAATAGCCCGGAAGCGCCGGGCCCGGCGCCTGCGTAATTACCGGACTACCCACCGTTCCGTCAATCTGCACGGGAAACACGTAAATCGAATTTGTTCCCTTAACGGTGACGACCAGCTGAGCCCCGTCCGGCGTGAACTTTACCTGCGCCGGCGACCTGGGGAAGGCGGGAGGATTCTGACCGCACTGGAAGTCGGCAGCCGGCGTGAAGCCGACCGGCCCACAATTGACACCGGACCCGCTGGCCGGTCCCGGAGCGATTGACTGCGTGGAAAAAACCGGCTCCATCCGGCCTTCGTTGTCCACGATCACACCGGTGACATTCGGCGAGATGCCGCAATTACCCGGCCCTCCGGCATTGAGGACGTAAAGCAGATCGCCTGTCACTGTGGTCAGACCGTTGAACATCGTTGTCTGCCGCACGGCGAGGCTGTTTGGAAACAGCCCGCCGGAAAAGATGCGGTCGATAAACGTCAGCATCCCCGTAGGGCCGACGCGGAAAGAGGTGATCGTACCCTGGTTGCAGTCCGAGTTGTAGTTGCCCATGCCGTTGTTTGCATTGGCGCTTTCCGTGTTTACGACGAACAGAAACTCATTCGAGGGATCGAGCTGAACGCTGCCCGCCGAGCCCATTGCATCTACCGAGGTGAGCTGGAACCCGCTTCCGCCGCCCTGGGTCGAAATCGTCTGAACCGGCGTGGTACTGAGCGTGCCGCTGGAAGAACGGCTGTATACGAGAACCTGATTGTTGCCGAGGGCATTCGTCATAGCATAGACGGCACCACTGGCCCGTAGCGTACCGGTGGAAAACGTTGCCGCAAGGACCCCTGCGCAAAATATTATCGTTACACGATACATTAAATCCTCCGTTCGGACATCCTAGCACGGCAACGGCGTCAAAATATACAAACTTTAGACGTAGGAATTCGTACCCGCTGCTGTTTCCGGGAGTGCTATGATCGCAGTCGCCCGCGTTCCGGCCGGTCCCGCCTTCGGCGGCCGGCATCGCCGGCGGTGTTCGGTGTGCGCATTCTGGTAGTCGAAGACGAGCGAAAAGTGGCGCGGGCCCTCGAGCAGGGTCTCGCGGCGGAGTCCTACTCCGTAACGGTCGCGCACACGGGCGAAGACGGCTTCTTTCGCGTCAACTCCGAGCCGTTTGATCTGGTTGTGCTCGACGTTATGCTGCCCGGCCGCAGCGGGATCGAAGTGCTCTCCGCCATGCGCCAGCGCGGCCTCAGGACTCCGGTGCTCGTGCTGACCGCGAAGGACGCCATTGAAGACCGCGTCATCGGCCTCGATGCCGGCGCCGACGATTACCTCGTGAAGCCCTTCGCTTTTCCCGAACTCTCGGCGCGCATCCGCGCCCTGCTGCGCCGCGGCAAACAGGAAACACCCCACACCCTGCAGGTTCGACGATCTGCAGATGGACTTGATCGGCCGCACCGTGCGCCGCGGCACACATCAGCTCGAGCTCACTACGCGCGAATACGAAGTGCTCGAATACCTGCTGCGGCACCGCGACCATGTGGTCTCGCGCGAAATGCTCGCCCGCGATGTCTGGAAGGAAATGCTGCGCCACTCGCCGCTCGACAACGTCATCGACGTCCACATGGTGCGCATCCGGCGCAAGGTCGATGAAGGCTTTCCCACCAAACTGGTGCACACCGTGCGCGGCGTCGGGTTCGTGCTGAAAGGCGAAAAATCGTGAAAACCTTGCGCCCGCAAAACGTGCGCACGCGCCTCACCGTCTGGTACATGGCGGTGCTGGCGGCGGCGCTGGTGATCTACGCGGGAATCTCGTCGACGGTCCTGGTGCTGCAGCTGCGCGGCGAACTCGACCGGCTCGCCATCGAAGATCTCGAAACCGTGGAAGGCTTTCTCACCGTCGCCCCGGACGGCAGCGTCTCCCTGCGCCACGACTACCACGACCATCCCTACCCGGCCGAAGTGCAGCAGCGCCTCATGGAAGTTTGGTCGGCGAACGGAAAACTTCTCTATCGTAACGAAGTGCTGGGCAGCCGCGCGCTGGGTGGTCCGCCAACGCCAGGCGAGGGAGTGAATTCGTATTCGCAGCGTTCCGTGCGTCTCGCAGACGGCACACCGGTGCGCCTGATCAGCCGGCATCATTTACTTGAAGGCCGCGCCACCGTGATTCGCGTTGCATTCAGCGAGCGGCCGTTATGGGCGCGCTTCTGGCAGGTGGTGATCGGGCTGATTATCGGCCTGCCCCTGGCGCTCGGGCTCGCCGGAATAGGCGGCTACTTCCTGGCGCGCAAAGCGCTCAGCCCCATCGACCGTATGGCGCGGCGCGCGCACGAAATCAACGCTGAGCACCTCAGCGGCCGGCTCGACGTGGAGAATCCGGCTGACGAACTGGGCCGCCTCGCCACCTCATTCAACGAAACCCTCGCGCGCATCGAACAGTCGTTCGAGCAGCTGCGGCGGTTCACCTCCGACGCCTCGCACGAACTGCGCACCCCGCTGACGGCGATCCGTGCAGTGGGCGAAGTGGGACTGCGCGAAAAGGGCACGCCGGAGCATTACCGCGAAGTTATCGGCAGCATGCTGGAGGAGTCGGGGCGGCTGACACGGCTGGTGGAAAGTCTGCTGACGATTTCGCGCGCCGATTCCGGGCAGATTCGGCTGGCGCTGGCGGAGATCAGGCTGCTGCCGTTTGTGCGCGAGATCAGCGCGCTGCTCGAGGTGCTGGCCGAAGAGAACGCGCAGCATCTGAGAATCAACGGCGACGAAACTGCGCGTGTGCGCGCCGACCGCGGCATCCTGCGCCAGGTTCTGATCAATCTGCTGGACAACGCCGTGAAGTATTCGCCGGTGGGTGGAACGATTTCTGTGCGCGTGCGCATAGCTGGGCGCACCGTCACTGTTGAAGTCGAAGATGACGGACCAGGCATCGCGCCGGAACATCGAACGCGCGTATTCGACCGGTTCTATCGCGTCGATGAAGCGCGCTCTCGCGAAGCCGGCGGCGCAGGCCTCGGTCTGGCAATCGCGAAGTGGGGCGCCGAAGCGCATGGCGGGCGCATCGAACTCGAATGTCCCGCAGCCGGAGGGTGCATTTTCCGGCTCAATCTGCCCGCCGAAGAATCGGCCGCCGCACCTGAACAAAACTTCAGAGAGCCTTCAGAAATTCTTCAGTAGACTCCGTCGCGGCGACCTCTTATATCTAGGGGGAGGTGGCCAGGCCATACGTGTTCCCATTCCTCTGTCTGCCCTTCGCCATTCCCGTTTTCGCGCAGCAGGCCTCGTCCGCTCCGCTGACCATTCGACAGGCTGTCGAAAGCGCGCTGCGGAATTATCCGTCGATTCGCGTCACGCAGGAGCAGATGAACGCCGCCGCCGCCGGCATTCGTCTGGCGCAGACCGCGTATCTGCCGCGCGTTGACACACTCGCCCAGCTGAACCGCGCCACGCGCAACACGTATTACGGCCTGCTGCTGCCGCAAGGTATTATCCCCGGCGTTGACGGTGTCAAGGCGGACAATCTCGGCTCGGTGTGGGACAGCGGCATCGGCATTCTGGTCAGCTGGCAGCCGTTCGATTTCGGTCTGCGCGCGGCGAATGTCGCGGCGGCCACGGCGGGGCGCGAGCGAGCCCAGGCCGCGGCGAATCGCACGCAGTATGACATTTCGGTCGCAGCCGCCGACGCGTTCCTGACGGTGATCGCCGCGGAGCAGACGGCGCAAGCGGCGCGCGCAGCCGTGGAGACCTGGCAAACGATTTCGACAACTGCGCATGCACTGGTTGCCGCGCAGCTGCGGCCGGGCGCGGATGAATCGCGCGTACAGGCCGAACTCGCGATGGCGCGTACCCAGGTCGCGCAGGCCGAACAGGCAATCGAAGTGGCGGGGGCCACACTCAGCCAGTTTGTCGGCATGGCGCCGTCGGGACTGCGTCTCGATCCCGGAAAGGCTCATCACGCAGCTTCCCGCCGAGCATCCCGAGCAGCCGCTGGCAGCGTCGGCGAATCCGCACGCCGCCGAACAGAACGCCGTCGTGGCGGAAGCGCAGTCGCAGCTGAAGGCGCTGCATCGGACGTACTATCCGCAGTTCTCCGCCCAGGGTCTGGCGGGGGTGCGGGGCAGCGGCATGCTGCCCGACGGCGGACGGCTCGGCGGCGCCAACGGCCTCGCACCCACCACGCAGAATTACAGCCTCGGCCTGACCGTCACGTTCCCCGTGATGGACAAGTTCGCGCTGCGCGAACAGGAAGCCGAGCAGGCCGCCAACATCCGCGCCGGCCAGGCGCAGTATTCGCTCATCACCACCACCGTGCAGGCGCAGTTCGATACGGCTGTCGCCACGCTTGCGGGGGCACGGCGCGTGGCGGCGAACACGCCGGTCGAAGTCTCTTCCGCCCGCGTTTCGCTGGATCAGGCGACAGCGCGCTATCGGGCTGGCCTGGCCCAGATCGACGATGTCGCGCAGGCGCAGCGGCTGCTGGCACAGGCGCAGATCGACGACGCGCTGGCGCGCCTGAACGTGTGGCGCGCGCGCCTCGAAATCGAGACCGCACGCGGCAACATCCAGCCCTTCATCTCCGAAGTGAGTCCGTAGATGCGTCTGGTACTCGCAGCTTTGCAGCGTCCGGTCACCGTGGTGGTGGCGCTGATCGCAATCGCCCTGTGCGCCGTGCTGGCCGCCGAGCGCATGCCCGTGGACATCTTTCCGAAGGTGGGCGACCCCGCCATCTACGTGGCGCAGCCCTACACCGGCATGGATCCGGCGCAGATGGAAGGCTACCTGACTTATTACTACGAGTATCACTTCCTCTACATCACCGGCATCGATCACGTCGAGAGCAAGAGCATTCAGGGCGCGGCGCTCATGAAGCTGGTCTTTCATGAAGGAACCAACATGGAGCCAGGCGATGTCGGAAACCGTGGGCTACGTCAACCGCGCGCGCTCCTTCATGCCGCCGGGCACGGTGCCGCCGTTCATCACGCGTTTCGACGCGGGCAGCGTGGCCGTGGGACTGCTGGTCTTCAGCAGCGCCGACGCACACGCAGGGCGAGATGCAGGATTACGCGATCAACCGCGTGCGCCCGCTGTTCGCGACCCTGCCCGGCGTATCCGCGCCGCCGCCGTTCGGGGGGAATCAGCGAACCATCGTGGTGACGCTCGATCCGGCCAAGCTGCAGCAGTATCGGATTTCGCCGGAAGAGGCCATCGCGGCGGTGAGCAAGTCGAGCGTGGTGATGCCATCGGGCAACATGTGGACCGGCAAGATCGAGCGCATCGCGCGCACCAACTCGGCGCTGGGGGCGAACCTGGCAGACCTGCTGGACACGCCGATCCGCCCGGTTCCGGGCGCCAGCGTCTATCTGCGCGACATCGGCACCATCGAGAACGGCACCGACATCGTCACCGCCTACGCGCACGTGGACGGCAAGCGCACGGTCTATATTCCCGTCACCAAGCGCGCGGACGCATCGACCATCGCCGTGATCAACGCCGTGAAGGCGGCGCATTCCGGTATTCCGAAAGTCGTGCCGGAAGACGTGGACGTGCGCCTGCAATTCGACCAGTCGCCCTACGTCACCAATTCGCTGCGCGGCCTGGTGATCGAAGGGTTGCTGGGCGCGGCGCTCACCGGCCTGATGGTGCTGATCTTCCTGCGCGACTGGCGCAGCGCGCTGATCGTGGTCCTGAACATTCCGTTCGCGCTGCTGAGCGCCGTGATCGCTGCTGTGGGCCGACCGGGCAGACCATCAACATCATGACGCTGGGCGGCCTGGCGCTGGCGGTCGGTGTGCTGGTGGACGAAGCCACGGTCGAGATCGAGAACATCCACACCCAGATGCTGCCCGGCGTGTCGCGGGCGCGGGCGGTGATGGAAGCGTGCAGCCGCACCGCCATCGCGCGCCTGCTGTCGATGTTCTGCATCCTCGCGGTGTTCGTGCCGTCGTTCTTCATGGTGGGCGTGGGCCGTCAGCTGTTCGTGCCGCTGTCGCTGGCGGTGGCGTTCTCGATGATCGCGTCGTATCTGCTGTCGAGCAGCCTGGTGCCCGTGTTCTCGACGTGGCTGATGCGGGAAGCGCATCGCGGCGAAGAAGCACGGATTTCGGCGTCCGCAGATTTTACGATCGCTACCTGACGCGGTGTCTGCGCTTCCGCTGGCCGCTGGCGATCGTCTATCTCGCGGGCGCGTTCGGGCTGCTGTATTTTCTGCTGCCGCGCATCGGGACCGAAATGTTTCCCGACGTCAACGCGCCGCTTTTCGCATCCGTCTGCGCGCCCCGGCCGGGACGCGCGTCGAAGAGACGCGAGCGCATGGTGCTGCGCGCGCTCGACGTGATCGGCCGCGAAGCGGGCAGGGACAATGTCCAGATCACCAGCGATTTCGTCGGCCTGATCCCTTCCAGCTATCCGGTCGATCTGATCCATTTGTTCACCAGCGGCCCGCAGGAAGCCATCATTCAGGTTGCGCTCAAACCCGACGCGCCGCGCGGCGAGTCGCTGCGCGAAAGACTGCGCGCCGATCTCGGCCGCGAGCTGCCCGGATCGACCAGTGTCATTTGAAGCCGCCGACATCGTGACCCAGGTGATGAGCTTCGGCTCGCCCACGCCGGTCGAGATCGCGGTGCAGGGCACCAATCTGCAATGACGATTACGCCTACGCGCAGAAAGTCCGCGAGTGCCTTGCGCCAAGCTCGGCTTCCTGCGCGATCTGCAGTTCGCGCAGGAGATGCAACTACCCGACGCTGGATATCAACATCGACCGCGACCGCGCGGGCCAGTTCGGCCTGACCATGGCGGATGTGGTGCACTCGGTGGTCCCGGCGACATCGTCATCGCGCTTCACCGATCCCAACTACTGGCGCGATCCGAATTCCGGCAACGCTTTCCAGATTCAGGTGGAGCTGCCGCAGAACCAGATGCAGAGCGTCGCGCAGGTGGGCGATGTTCCGGTAATGCCCTCGGGCGGCACCAAGCCGCTGCTCGATGACATCGCGACCCTGAAGCAGAACACGATGCCCGGCGAGATCGATCGCTACAACGGCCAGCACGTCATCAGCCTCACGGCGAACATTCACGGCATCACGCTGGGCGAAGCCGCCGCGAAAATCAGCCAGGCGGCGAAGGCTGCGGGCGCACCGCCGCGCGGGGTCACTCTGTAACACGCGTGGCGAGATTCCGGCGCTCGAGCAGACGATCTCCGGGTTGCGCACGGGTCTGCTGCTCGCGGTCGCGGTGATCTTTCTTCTTCTCGCCGCGAATTTTCAGTCCGTCCGGCTCGCGCTCGCGATCGTGCTGACCGTGCCTGCCGTGCTGTGCGGCGTGCTGCTGATGCTGCGATTCACCGGCACCACGCTCAACATTCAGTCGTTCATGGGCGCGATCATGGCGATCGGCATCGCGGTGGCGAACTCGATTCTGCTGGTGACTTTCGCCGAGCGCGCGCGGCACGAAAACCATACGGTCGAAGAGGCCACGCGGATCGGCGCCGGCAGCCGTCTGCGCGCAATTCTGATGACGGCTTCCGCGATGATCTTCGGCATGCTGCCGATGGCCATCGGTCTGGGCGAGAGTGGAGCGCAGGCTGCGCCGCTGGGCCGCGCCGTCATCGGAGGACTGATCGTTTCCACGTTTGCCACGCTGACGGTGCTGCCGTCGCTCTACGCGATTCTGCAGGGCCGCGCTTCGGTCACTTCCCCGTCGCTGAATCCAATGGACCCCACGAGCCGCTACTACGATGCGCACTAACCGAAAACACAGACTAAAGTCTGTGCCACGACAGATGGTGGCACAGGCTTCAGCCTGTGTCCTGCTGTTTCTTTCCGCTGCGCTCGCGTGGCCGCAGAATGCCGATCTGGTTGCCGTGGTCTCGAAACCGATGTCGCGCACGATCGACCTGCCCGCCGAGATTCAGCCTTACCTCATCGTTTCTCTGCATGCCAAGGTGCAGGGCTACGTGGACAAGGTTCTGGTGGACCGCGGCAGCGTGGTGAAGGAAGGCGAAGCGCTGATCAGTCTGACCGCGCCCGAAATGGAAGCGCAGATCGCGGAAGCGGAATCGAAGGTGCAGGCGGCTGAGGCGGAACGGGCGCAGTCTGAAGCGCAGCTCGCGGCGGTGCAGGCCACGCTCGACCGCATGCAGGATGCGGCGAAAACTCCCGGTGCCGTGGCAGGGAACGATCTGGTACAGCTTTCGAAACAAGTGGACGCCGCCAAAGCACTCGTGAATGCGCGTCAGAAAGCCAGCGCGGCGGCGGAATCGGCCGTGAATGCGCTGAAGGCGATGGCGGCGTATCTGAAAATCACCGCACCCTTCGACGGCGTGGTGACGGACCGTCTGGTGCATCCGGGCGCTCTGGTCGGACCGCCCGCGGACCCGGCGCTGCTCGTGATCCAGCAGGTTTCGGATCTGCGCGTCGTGGTTCCCGTGCCGGAGGAAGACGTCGGGGGAATCGTGCGCGGCGCCGCAGTCGATTTCAGCGTGCCCGCATTTCCGCAGCGCACGTATTCAGGCAGGATCGCGCGGATCGCCGATGCGCTGGATCAGAAGACTCGCACGATGGCCGTGGAACTGGACGTCATGAATCGCGACGGCACGCTCGCGCCCGGCATGTATCCGGGCGTGAAGTGGCCTGTACGCAGTCAGGGCGTGGATCTCTGGGTGCCGAAGACCAGCGTGGTCACGACCACGGAACGCACCTTCGTCATCCGCAATCGTGACGGCCGCGCCGAGTGGGTCGATGTGCGAAAAGGTCCCGCTGAGGGCGATCTGGTGGAAGTGCTCGGCAACCTTAAAGCCGGCGACATGGTGGTGAAGCGCGCCAATGACGAAATCAGAGAAGGCGCAGCGCTTCAAACCGCCGCGAGATCAAAGTAGCTACACGCGGCGCAAGGCGCGTTTTCCCGGTGAACAAAGAACGCGACTGGCGTCGCGTGTACACGGCCTCGACGAACATGTCTGTTGTCCACGCGCCGGTCGTCGCGTGCCCTAATTGTTCGCCCGCCCTCTGCCCTGCGCGCCGCGGCCGCGTCCCGGACCATTCGCCTGCAGCAGATGCGTCAGGGTGTGGACATAGCGCAGCTTCCCGTTCTCCACGCGGAACAGATGCGAATCGGGTGCGGGTTCGCGGCCGCCGGCATTCGCCCCCGCGCCGAACGTGCAGAAGGCCACGACAGCTCCGATCGTCTCATCGACCACGAAGTGCCGGTTCGAAATGTTGACGCCGGCCGGCACGCCGACCTGACACTTGTCATCCGCATTGCCCCTGCCGGTGTACATTCCGCCCTCGGTCCGTTCGCACGGATAACCCCACGGCACCAGGTCGGTCTTCCCTTCGAGGAAGGCATCGAGATAAGCGCTGGCGGCGGACACCAGCGTGTCGCGCGTATCGCGCTTCGCTTCAGGAATCGTCCCCCAATCCTCGGAGGAAGTGTACTTCATGTAGTTGCCGATGTTGAAGCCCCAGTAGCCGGTCGTCTCCCACATCATTTCGATTTCGGCGATCAGCCCGTGGTTCACGCGCAGCCGCGTGCCCAGCGCATAGGGAGCGGCTTTGTCGGTCACCATGATTTCGGTGAACGTCTGGCACGTCGCCGTATCCAGCAGGCTGCGGCTGTGGTCGATCTTCATGGCTTTCTTAATCAGGCCATCGTTGATGTTCAACCGGCTTGAAGTTCTCGACATAACCCAGCCCTTTCGCCAGCGGCAGGCCGCTCGTGTCGCCGCTGGTCTGCGCGGCGATGTAGAGGTCCGTTGCAGCCTTGAGGCCTTCCCGCGTACAGGAAATCTCGGCATGAATGACAGCAGGGACGAGCAGCGCGCCTGCCAGCGCGATCCATTTGCAATTGAAATGATTCATCGAACGCTCCTCAGGGTCGGGCGGATTTGTACAACGAACCAGCGTACAGGAAAATTCACGCTCAATCTACCTACGCCCTCACCTTCACATGAACCTCTGCAATTGGAGGCGATCTTTGCAAAGCGGTCCGGGACACAATATTTTCGCATTGCAACACCTTTGTACAATCGGGGCATCGGTGCGCGGCGATCGGCGCGGCATGTATGGAAGGATAATGCGATGGCATAAGGATCGGTGCCACGCCGCCCTTGAAGATCACCGAAGACATCGGTACACTAGAGGTACGATGTCCGCAGCTACCCGAGATGCGATTCGCCGCGAAGTAGTGAAATATGTTGCCGATAACGGATCTGCGAGTATCGGCACAATGACAGGTGTTCTTCAACAGCACAAGAATCTGGCTGGGATTCACGATTCTGATGTCCGAGCCGTGGTTCAACCCATGATCGCGACTGGCAAGTTGGACTACGCCCCCGGTCTTAAGATCAAACTTGGCACAGCGAAACCGTAAGCGGACACTTCGGTTTTCGGTCCAGAGCGATCGGTTCATACCAGAGGAGGCGGCTGACAAGCGCACTCCAGCGCAACGCGATCGTGATCGTATTCTCTATTCGGGCGCATTCTCCCGACTCGCAGAAATCACCCAGGTCGTTTCTCCAGAACGGGGCTACGTTTTTCATAACCGCCTGACCCACTCGCTAAAAGTCGGACAAATCGCCCGACGGCTGGCCGAGTATCTCAAACAGGAGCATGCGAGTACCGTTTCGAAGCTTGGCCCCTTGGACCCGGATGCCGCCGAAGCCGCTGGACTTGCTCATGATCTGGGCCATCCTCCTTTTGGACACATCGCGGAGTATGAACTTAATGAATTGGTCCGGGATGAAGGTGTCCCGGACGGCTACGAGGGAAACGCGCAAGGCTTTCGGATCGCAACTCGTCTCGCGAGTAGCGATGCACGTGACGAGAATGAGGACGCAATTGCGGGTCTTAATCTCACACGGATGACGCTCAACGGGGTGCTGAAATATCCGTGGTGCTCAGGAGATCGGCAACAGCCCAAGAAATGGGGTTACTACGAAACCGAACGAGAGATTTTCGCTTGGGTTCGCGATGGGATGCCCGCTCGCCAGCGAAGCGTGATCGCGGAAATCATGGACTGGGCCGATGACATCACCTTCGCGATTCACGATCTGTTGGATTTTTACCGCGCTGGAAAGGTGCCGATTGATCGCTGCAAACGTCGCCCAAACAACACTGAGCGAGAGCGTTTAATCGAAGGCATATTTAGACGCAAGCCAGAGTGGGTGCCGGAGCGCGGTAAATATCTCGATGCTCTTGAAGCCATTTTGGACTCGTTTCCTTTTGAGCCGGAGCACCGCTACCGGGACACCAACGAGGATCGGGCCGCGCTCTTTGACTGGTCTACAGGCTTGATTCGATACTTCGTCTATTCTTTCTCGCTGGCTTCGAACTATAGTTCGACGGATGCGCTGGCCCACGTAGAGGAAGATGCACGCAATATCGCAGAAGTTCTTAAGCAGTTCACGTGGGAGTACGTGATCGAAAATCAAGACCTGGCGGTTCCACAAAATGGACAACGTGCAGCGGTTCGCAACGTATTCAAGCAGCTGTTGAGTGCGTCCCGGAACAAGAAATACTACCTGTTTCCGCCGTCCCATCAGGAAGCGATACGGCGCACCCGAAGCAAACGCGAACCGGTACGACTGGTTGCCGATTGCGTCAGCGATATGACTGAAAGGGAGATCATGCATATCCACCGCAGTCTCCAGGGCCTAACAGGCTAATCTGGGCGCGGCTGCGAAAACCAGCCCCCGCAACCAATTGGGGAGAAGATAATCTCTCACGCTGCACAACCTCAGGCTGTCCAAACACCAGCAGTTTAATCAACGACAGTTCTATTGCCGACCATAGCCGAAAATCGACTCGGAACGATTTCTACACTCTTACTTCTTCACTGCCTTCCGGTCCCTGCCCCCCTGATGGAAGACAAAGCCATTCACCGCGCCGCGCGCATCGAACGTAAAATCCACCAGGTCCCCGTTCGTGCGCGAAATGAACACCTTCTCCGAATCCGGCACCAGCGGCAGCTTCAGCGGATTCGTCCCCATCTGCAGGAACAGCAGCTCGCCGTCGCGCGAAATAACCGCCGGGCTGCCGGGCGCGAATTCGTAACTCCCCGTATACTTCGCGAGCGCCTCGGCCGTCATCCGCACCGACGTTCCACCCAGCATATGCGTCACCGACCGGTCATTCTCGCACACGCTCTCGATCAGGTCGGTGTCCGGCATCAGGTGCTGCGGCATCTCGAGTGAAAACACCCGGTTGAACGTCTTCGGATCGTCGATCGTGATCCCGAGATCCATATGCCCGAAGTCGCGCCGCCGGAAACGCTCGGTGATCTTCAGCGCTTCGGTGTGCGGGTGCCCTTCGATATCCAGCCAGCTGCGGTCGTTAAAGCCCGCCGTCTCGACCACCAGCGTGTCGCCGTCCCAATGCCCGATCGAATAGCCCATCCATGTCGGTTGCGGATCCACCGGCAGCGGGCGTCCGTCGGTGAAGATCGTGCGATGCACGCTGTTCGTCGTACCCTGATACAGCACCACGATCACGCCCGGCGTTTCGACGATCCGCGCGATATCGACAGCGTGATAGTAGACAAACGGATCGGGCAGGCAATTCGCCCGCGGCGCATCTTTGCCTTCGTTGAGCACGCGCTCCTGATAGATCTTCTCCGCCCACGGCTGGATGTCGGCGGGCTTCAGATCGCGCGCGATATTGCGGTCGTAACTGCCCATGCCCGGTCCGGCCCAGACACCGGAAAGGTCGGGATGTCCGTCAACGCCGCGCGGCACCGGCGCAGAGAGATTCGGCTTCCCGTCTGCGAGGCGCGGAATTCCGGGCTCCTTATAGTTGAGCCACTGCGCGGACGCCAAGCACCCGAACGTCAGAAGCGCCGCCAGTGTGCGTCCGCACATCCTACTTCTGCGGCGCCGGCCGCGGCGCGCCGCCCGTGCTGCTGTTGACGCGCGTCGTCTTGCCCTGCTTCTCCAGATCGCGTGCGCCGGTCAGCGCGTCGGTCATCATGTAGTTCCCCTCGTGGCACGCGTATTCGTAAACCACATAGCTCTTGTCGAGGTGATACGGCATGTGAATCGTCCACGGCGCGGTCCAGGTCTTCTGATCGTTGATCGTGACGTCATAGCTCAGGTCTTCCGGACCCGTGCGCGTGAAGCGCTCCGTCAGCACCGCGGCGTCCGTGAAGTACGCACCGCCCGCGCCCGTGCGGTCGTTGAAGTTGGTCGTCTCGACCACCAGCGTGTTCCCTTCCCAGTGCCCCACCGAATCGCCCAGGTAACTGGTCACGCCCTTGCCCGCGTGCGGACGCCCGTCCGTCGGCACCACGCGCGTCTCGTGAATCATTTCATTGCGGATCACCACATAGCCCGGCGCCTGCATGATCTGGTTGCCGAAGTTGTAGAGCGTCGGCAGCATGCTGCTCACCAGGCCGCGCGTAATGCAGCGGCTGTAGTAATCGAAGTCTTCCCACGAATCGACCTTGTCCGGAAAGTGCGATCCCGGTCCCAGCCCGCCGCGCTGGCTCTTCACGAACGCCTGACCCGCCGGCGTCAGCGGCGGAATGCGCCCATTCGGCGGATCGACCACGAGCGAAGCCTGATGATCGGGCTTGCCGTGCTCTACCCAGTAGCCTGGGGGATTGATCGTCACATTCGCCGGACCCGACTGCGGCACGAATTCTTCGCTGTCCGACTCGCTCTGCCGCTGTGCCTGCTTCTGACGCGCCGCGAATTCTTCATCCGTCAGATATGCGCGCGTGCCGAAATTCGCCGGCCGCTGCATCGGGATGTTCGCGGATGCCGGCCACTGACCCTGCAGATCGGGATCGCCCCACGGCGTCTTTGCCGGAGTGTATTTCGATTTCGTATCTTTGCTCAGATCTTTGGCCAGCGTGGTGTCGGACAGTTTCACCTTCGGCGCTGAACCGGATTTCTTCCCCGGCGCCGCCGGAGCCGAGTTGGAGATCGACTGCGCGGCCAGCGGCAACGCGGCCAGCCCGACGAGGCAAATGGTCCTTAGCTTCATATCGGCTCCTACTTCTTGTCGTCCGGAAGATCCGGGTTGGAACCGCCGACAAACAGCTTGTGTCCGTCTTTGAATGTGACACTGCTGCCGTTCGCGCGGAATGTGCCGTTCTTCGCCTGATAGCCCTTCACCGTGATCTCTGTGCCGGCCTCGAGCGAACGCTTGGTGAAGCCGCGGCGCAGCATGATGTTCGGACTGCCGCACTCCACCATCCAGTTCGTGACGTTGCCCTTGTCGTCCGTCACGTCGATATGAATCCACGAATGCGGATTGATCCACTCCATCGTGGTCACCTTGCCGACCAGCGTCACCGGCTTCTTCTGGTCGAACTCCGCTTCGAAAGCGTGATGCGCCCACACCGGCGCGGCAGCGAGCAGGAGGACCAGCGAATATTTGAGCTTGTGCATATGAACTTTCTCCTATATTAAAACTTTTCCGCTACTTGCCTTCCTCGGTCCGCGCCCCGCTCAGAATATCCGTCATCGCGTAATTCCCTTCATGGCAGGCGTACTCGATGATCTGATAATCGTCGTTCCGCTGCAGCTCGATCAGCATCGTCCACGGCTTCGTCCACGTTTTCGGATCGTCCACCGTCGCGCGGTATTCGAGCGTCTTCGGACCCGTGCGCGTGAACCTCTCGATGATCTTCATCCGATCGCTGTGATAACCGGGATCGCCCGGATACCCCGCGCCGTTCGAGCCGATGGCGTCTTTGGCGGTGAAGTTCGTCGTCTCCACCACCAGCGTGCCGCCTTCCCAGTGGCCGCGCGAATCGCCCATGTAGAGGTGGACGTCGGGGCTGACATGCGGCCGGCCGTCGAGCGGAATGACGCGGCTTTCGTGAATCATCTCGTTGCGAAACACCACGTACCCCGGCGCCTGCATGATCTGATTGCCGTTGTTGTACACCACCGGAATTATCGATCCCAGCAGCCCGCGCGTGATGCAGCGGTAGTAAATGTTGAGGTCCGCCGGCGAATCCGCCTTGCCGCCCCATGCCCCCGGCAGCTTCGCCTCGTTGCGGTATTTGTAGGCTTCCGCCGTCAGCGGAGGCAGCCGCCCGTCGGGAGGATCGACGATCAGCGATGCCTGCTTCGTCGGTTTGCCGCGTTCAACCCAATAAGACGGAGGCCCGATTCCGGTCTTGGAATCGCTCGCCGCGGTCGATTCCGAATCCGCCGCGGCCTGGCGATTTGCCTGGGACTGCTTTTTCGCGAATTCGTCTTCGGTCAGCGTGGCGCGGTCACCGAAGTTCGCCGGCCTCTGCATGGGCACACCCATGTTGCCCGGCCACACGCCCTGGAGATCGGGATCGCCCCACGGCGTTTTCGGTGGCGTGTAACTCTGCGCACATGCCAGCGCCGCACAGGCTGTCAAACAAACCAGAAAGCGCACAGGCCGAAGGGTCCGTTGTGCGCGCAAATAAAGAGGCATCATTTCTCACCTCCCGCTCCCTGCTTCGTGTATTTTCCGTAGAGAAGCTGCTCAGCAAACTCCACGCACTTGAACTCGAGCAGCTGTGCGTCTTTCTCGACGCGCCGGTAAATCGGCATGCCGATCTTCCACGTACGCGTGTACACCGACGGATCTTCTATCGTCGCCTGATAGTTCAGATGATCATGATCGGCGAGCGACCACCGCTCGACGATGTGCAGCTTGTCGCTCCCGAAATTCCCCGCGCGATCGAACCACGCGAGGCCATTCAGCCCCGTCACGTCGATCACCAGCGTGTCGCCTTCCCAGTGCCCGTTGTTGGTGCCCATCCACGTATCGGACGGCGCTTCCTCCGGCTTGCCCATGTTGATCAGCCGGTTCGACGATGCATATTCGTACACGAACAGAATGTCTTTGTTGGTCTGGACGATCTGGAACGGATACGGCATGTAATTCGCGCGCGGAATTCCCGGCATGTAGCACTTGGCCTCGGGATCGTCCGTGCGCCGGCTGGCGAAGTTGGCTTTCTTTTTCGCCGCGGCCTCGGGCTTGTAGGGAATGTCGTTGCCTTCGACCACGCCCTTGCCTGACGGCACAGCGGCTATTGCCCCCATCTCCCACATCGGACCCGCATAGGCCGGATGGTCCTGCAGATTCCAGTTCGCGGTGTTCAGCGCTTCGTAAATGCCGTTGAGATTGGGATGGCCGTCCGCCATGCGCGGCGGCCGGTAACTCTGGCCGCAGACCAGCGGAATGCATGCAAAAAGGAGGATGAAAATTCGGATAAAGACTCGCATCGGGACGACACGATCCTACATGGGAACCGATGCTGAGTCAACGCGCCGGATGCGCCTGTCCTTGTACCGCCGGCGGTCTTGCCGCCGGCGTTTTTACTCAGGAAAAGCCAGCCGCAGGCTATCATCGACTGCATTCGAACCCGGTGTCAAACCTGACCCAGGTGAGTGGCAATGCACCAGGTGTTGCCCCAGGCATCTTCGACGACGCCCATCCGGTCCCCGTACGCCTGATCCACCGGCGCAAACAGCGACTTCGCGCCCGCAGCCACCGCCTGCCGGTGCACCGCGTCGGCATCCGGCACGTAGAGATAAAACGACGCGGGCATCGGCGTGGTTTCGCCCATCTCGACGATCGCGTCGCCCATGCGCAGCGCCGCGTGCATGACGCGTCCGTCGGGCGCCTTATAGACACCCAGTTCCTGCGCACCGAAGCCTTGTTTAAGAAATTCGATCAGCCCGAGCGCGTTCTCATGATGCATGTACGGCGTAACCGCGCGCATCCCCTCCACTGCTTCCGTTCCAGGTAAGCGACCAACAGCGGACGACATCTGTAAGTGCCGGGCTCGATTAACCGCCGGGATTCCGTCGCTCACGGGTGTCAGGAATTTGACGATTCACATCGCCGTTAGTCCGAAGGTCTCCGGTTCTCTGTACCATCTGCGTGAGAACAATCCGGGTAACACCTGGCTACACAATTGCATCGGTGGAACATTTCAAGCCATGAAAGACAAACAGAGACCTGGTATAGAAGTCGCGCATAAAATCCTGCCGGCTGCTCTCGGGCTTGGGCTCCTCTCGGGTATCTTAATCACGCCTCTTCCGGCGCAGCTTTCCATGGGGAACCCCGGATTTTCCAGAGTTCCGCCCGCCCAAAAGCGGACGACTGCCCGGGCGAAACCCGCTGCCGGATCAACACCGGATGCCGACAAACGGCTGGCCGAAGCAATACAAAACCTGAGCCCGAAAGACCGCAAAAAATTAAACAAAGCCATGAAGCGGCTGAGTCCCGAACAGAGAGCACAGGCGATCAATGCAATGAAGCGCCAGTTGGCCTCGACGCCGTACGCAACGGGGATAATGCGGAAAAAGTAGAACCTCCAGGCTGCCGCCCCGATCTCTCTCGCGGGACCCACCCGGTTTCCCCGCTCGGAACGCGTTTTCATCCCTCTCCGTGGGCGGGAAAGCCCGTCCCCGCGACCGCCGGGTCAGTTGGTTCGTTTGGCGACGGCTTCCTCGGCCGCAATATCGGCCACATTGCGGCTTATCTTAAGTTCGTCGCCGGAGAGAGTAGCTTTGTAAACGATGCGAAGAGGCATGCCCTGGTAGTTGAGATTTTCAACCCACGACAATTGATCTCCATCGATTTTGCCGTCCGTGATCTCGCCGCTGCCGTTCGCGGAGGTGTACTTGCCCGTGAGCTTCGAGCCCGCCGCTGTCAGATCCCACGTATACTTCTGTTCGCCGACCTGCGTGTTGAATGTCGCCGTCCACTTGCCGGTTGCACTGGCGGCGTAAGCCGTCGCGAAACACAGCAGAGCCAGGGGAACAAGGGAGAGGAGCGTGCGAAGCCTCATGTGGTGAACTTCCTTTCTTTCCGCCTACCGCAAAGCATCGCACAGACGATCCGCGTGAGCCCCTCAAAATGGAAGCAAATCTTCCGACGCGGGACAGATTGACATATTGGACACTGAGGTTTGCGGGGCTTCGGGAAAGTGTTGACGCGGATTGTCGCCGAACTGAACCGCGCCGTTCCCGGAGCGCCGGCCTACCAGCGCGACGCGTGGAAACCCCGCCTCGCACAGATGGCCCCGGCTTCAGCAGGCCGGAGCGGGTCATAGGCGACCAGCGGGTTGAGATTGGCGTCGAGGCCGGGATTTGCCGCTCTGCGCACGCCTCACAGGTTACTTACCTTCAGCTTCCAGCGGGCCCGCGGTTAGTGGCAATGCACCAGGTGTTCCCCCAGGCATCTTCGACGACGCCCATCCGGTCCCCGTACGCCTGATCCACCGGCGCAAACAGCGATTTCGCGCCCGCAGCCACCGCCTGCCGGTGCACCGCGTCGGCATCCGGCACATACAGATAGAACGACGCGGGCATCGGCGTGGTTTCTCCCATCTCGACGATCGCGTCGCCCATGCGCAGCGCCGCATGCATGACGCGTCCGTCGGGCGCCTTATAGACACCCAGTTCCTGCGCACCGAAGCCTTGTTTAAGAAATTCGATCAGCCCGAGCGCGTTCTCATGATGCATGTACGGCGTAACCGCGCGCATCCCCTCCACTGCTTCCGTTCCAGGTAAGCGCGTGGCCATGTACCAGATATTTCCGGTCGGGTCCTTCACGCCGCCCTGCCGCTCGCCATAAGGCCTGTCTTCGGGCGCGCCAAGCGATTCGCCCCCTGCTGCCAGCGCCCGCCGATACACCGCATCGGCATCCGGAACGTATACGTGCAGGGCGAGCGGCCTCTCACGTCCGCGCACCGACTCTCCGCCGCCGCACATCAGCGTGGAATCGCCGATCCGCAGCTCAACGTGCGGATGACCGGAACCGCCCACCGATCCTCCTGTCTCCATCGCGCCAAACGCTTCCTTCGCGAACTCAACCAGCCGCTCGAACGTCAACGACGGTCAGATACGGCGTGACTGTCGTAAATCCTTCCCGAATACCCGAAACGGTCGTTGTCATTTGAATTCTCCTTTGTAATTCCCCGCGCAGCCGATCGTAAAATCCGTCGCGGGGACATTCGGCCAGCGCGGCCTCGATCTCGGCGAACTGTGGATCAGACATGCCCCGCCTCCAGTTCCTCCCGCAGATATTCGAGGGCCCTGCGCTGCAATTGCTTGACGGCCCCCTCGGTTCTCCCTAACTTCTTCGCGACTTCCAGCAGGCTCCGCTGTTCGATATACCTCAGCTCGATCACGCGCCGCTGCGCCTCGGGCAGCCGCGCCACCAGCTCAAAAATCATCGCGCGCCGCTCCAGTTCCGGATCCGGACCCGCAATATCCGGCGGCGCATCAGGCGATTCCCTGCCGAGCTTCTCCCGCCGGTTCGCCAGCGTATTTGCGGCAATCCGCAGCAGCCAGGCAAGAAAAGGAACGCCGCGCCACTCGTAACTCCCAAGGTTCTCCAGAGCACGGCGAAACGTTTCGGAACGTCACATCCTCGGCCTCCGCGCGATTCCGCGCGCGCCGGATCGCATATGCCCAGACCCTGTGGAAGTACCGGTCGTAAAGGTCGAGGAAACGCGCGGGATCGGCCTGTGCGGCCGCCACCAGCTCGTCGTCGCCCTGTCCTTCGTCCTGTCTTGCCGCGGTACTCAATGTTCTCCGTTCAGAGTAACTGCAGAACCGGGTAAAAAGTTACGCGGGCTTTGCTTGGTTTTCGGGCATAGAATGAGAGGCTCATGTCGAAGCTCGCGCTCTCGTTCGCCTGCTGGAACTACGACCGCACGCGCGCCCTGGTGGACGGCCGCGTCCACCTCGACGGCATCGACCTCAACTGTCTCAACCTCGGACCGTCGAAGAGACCTTTTTCCGCATGCTGCGCCATCGCGAATTCGACGTGGCCGAGATGTCGCTCTCCTCCTACACGCTTTCGCTATTTCGCGACGACCCGCCCTTCATCGCCATCCCGATCTTCCCCTCGCGATACTTCCGCCACTCCTGCATCTACATCAGCGCCGACAGCGGCATCCGCGAGCCGAAGGACCTGATCGGCAAACGCGTCGGCAATCCCGAATACCAAATGACTGCGCCCGTCTGGATTCGCGGCATTCTGCGCGACGAATACGGCGTCCCCGTCGACAGCGTGCACTTATTTCAGCGGCGGCGAAGAGCAGCCCGGCCGCACCGAAAAAATTCCGCTCTCGCTGCCGCCCGCGATCCGCCTCGAAGACGATTCCCGCCGGCCAGAACGCTGTCGCACATGCTCGAAACCGGCGAGATCGACGCCCTCTACACCGCCGCGCGCGCCGTCGACGTTTTTCAACGCTTCCGGCAAAGTGCGTCGCCTGTTCCCCGATTACCCGGCGGTCGAACGCGAATACTTATCGCAAGACCAGAATCTTCCCGCCATGCACATCATCGCTATCCGCCGCGAAGTCTATGAACAGCAACCGCTGGATCGCGCAGTCGCTCATGAAAGCATTCATCGCCGCGCAGCGCGAAGTCTACGCCGGACCTGCACGAAACCGGCGCGCTGATGCACATGCTTCCCTGGCTGACCAGCCATGTGGAAGAAACCGAAAGCCTGATGGGCCGCGACTTCTGGCCCTACGGCTACGAACCCAACGTCCACCGCGTCAGCACCTTCCTCCGCTACCACCACGAGCAGGGCCTGTCGAAGCGCCTGCTCACGCCCCGCGAAATCTTCGCGGCGGAATCTCTCGAGGCCTTTAAGATTTGAAGCTTCAGGGACCCGGAGGGGGCTGGTGGACGCTCACGCGCGGCGACATCGACACCACGCTCGTCCAGGTGGGTTTCAATGTCGCCCAGATGGTGATCCCGGTGTTTCCTGCTGCTCCCGTCCGGCATATCCCGCCGGCTTCAGCGTCGCGCATCTGCTGCCCGGTTACGCGCTGGGTTTCCTCATCGGCTCGCTGGGACTCGTCTGGATGGCGCGTGAATCTCGCCCGCCGCGAGAAGCGCCGCGACGTCACCGCGCACGTTTACGGCAACAACGTCCCGGCCATCATCGCTTACACGCTGTCAATCATGTTGCCGGTTTATCTGGAAACGCACGATGCGGAACGGGCCTGGCAGATCGGCGCCGCGGCCGTGGTCTGGACCGGCATCATCAAACTCGCCGCCGCGCCTTTCGCCCGCGCCATCCGCGACTTTATTCCACCGCGCCGCCGCCATGACCGTATTCGGCGCGGCCATGTACAGCTATCTCGCGCTTGTACTGCTGCAGCGCGTCTTCGATCAGCCGCTGGTCGGCCTGATCGCGCTGGCGATCGTCCTCATCAGCGTTCTCGCCGGCGTGCCGATCACGCAGTACCGCATCCCGCCGTTTTTCGTGGCGTGGATCGTCCCGCTCGTCGCCGCGCTGAGCATCGGCTATGTGCATCCCGCCTGGCAGGGATTCGCCTTCACCGCGCCGTGGTCATTCACGGCTTCCACTACTTCGCCGCTGCGCGCGATGTGGCTCGCCCTGCCCGTATCTCTCCGTCATCGCTCCCATGGCGATCTACCAGGTCCTCCAGGACATCGCCTCTGTGGCCGGCGCAGCGGCCGCCGGCGACGATTACGACCCCCGCGGCATCGTTGCCTGGGACGGTCTCGGGACGCTCATCTGCGGTCTCGCCGGAAGCGTGATCACGCCGGTCATCTACGCCATGCACCCTCCCTACAAAGCCATCGGCGCGCGCATTGTCTTTCGCGTTCTGGACGCCGCTTGTCTTCCTGCTTGTCGTGATGAGCGGACTCGCCATCTTTGTCTCGCAGCTGTTCCCGTGGCCGATCCTCGCCGCCATCATCGCGTACGTTTCGATCGGCGTGGGCATGGCCACCATCCGCCGCGTGGATCCCAAATATCTCAGCGCCGTCCTGCTCGGCTTCGTTCTCCCGGCCGGCGCTGTCGTCGCCACTGCCCTGAACTCAGCCCTTCCGTCGCTGCATCTCTCCGCCGCCGATCCCGTTGTACAGGCCGCGCTCAACCGCTCCATCTACTGGTCGTCCATCCAGGGGCTGGGCAACGGCTTTCTGTTTCTCGTGCTGGTGGTAGCGTCGCTCCTTGCAGAAGCCATCGACCGCCGCTTCGCGCGTGCC
Organism: Terriglobia bacterium; assembly: GCA_963832905.1. GTDB lineage: Bacteria > Acidobacteriota > Terriglobia > Bryobacterales > Bryobacteraceae > BOG-234. The sequence continues at coordinate 1,125,314 of CAWHVO010000006.1, forward strand.
GCAGTCTGGTGCCTTATCGCCGCCGCCTTCTCCTGGCTGGGCCTGATGCACTCCTCCACCGTGCGCTGGGGCGCGCAGCCGGAATACGCGGCCGGATGGCTGGCTGCGGCCGCCATCACTTTCTCGGCCCGCTGGTGGGGTGCTTAGTGTAGTGCACGCGGCGCAAGCCGCGTTTTCCCGGCGAATAACGAACGCGACTGGCGTCGCGTGTACGGTTCAGCCTGGATTACTTAGCCGAACCGCGCCGGGCTATCTCGCCCTCCACCACGGCCAGATTCGTCTTCGCGTTCGGCAGATTCGGGTTCAGGCGATTTTCTTCCCGAAGCGCCGCGAGCGATTCATCCAGCTTTCCGAGCGTGTGATAAGCGCTCGCCATGTTGGCGTACGCCTCGGCTTGGTTCGGATTGATCTTCAGCGCTTCCTTCGCCGCATCGATACACTCCTGATACTGGTGCGTATTGAAGTACTGCACGGAAAGAGCCAGATAGTTGCCGACGGTGGGCTCGTACTTCGCTGTGTGCACCGCTTTGTCAACCTGGTCGATACCCGTCTGCGCCACCTCCAGCGATCGCTGGCCGTCCGGGTCTCCCGGCGCGAGCTGCAGCGTATCGGCGGCGAACTGTTTCAGCTTGTCCCACTGATGATCCTGCGCCAGAACGTCCATCAGGGTGCGCCGCGCCGTGTTGTCGTAAGGATCAAGCTCCAGGGCTTTCTGCGCCATTGCCTGCGCTTCGGCCGGTCTGGTTTTGGCCATCAGCCACTCGCCATAAGCCGAATACCCTCTGGGCCACGCCGGGCCATCGGCGATCGCGTTCCGGAGCTCTTTTTCCGCTTCGGCAGTCTGGCCGCGGCGCTCCAGGACTTTGGCGAGGTTGATTTCGATCAAAGGATCGCGCGGCGTGACCTCATCCGCCCGGCGCAGAAAACCGAGCGCGGGCGCGGCATCTTCCGTATTCAGCTGTGCTATTCCGTATCGCATAATCGCCCGGCCATTGTGGGGACTCGTCTGCATCGCGTCCCGCCACAGCGCGACTTCCGAGCTCCACACCCCGCTGCGCTGCCAGGCGCCCCACCCCAGAATCGCCAGAATTGCCGTCGCCACAACACCCGCCGATAAACCCGGAATGCTGTACTGCGGCTGATCGGAAGCCGGCTTTGGCAGAGCTTCGACCCCAAGTGAAGCCAGCCCTGCGATCACTAGCGCCAGGCCCGCGAAAGGCAGAAACATGCGCCATTCCGTTTCCACCTCCTGCTGCGGCGTCAGCGCGGTGGGCAGCAATGCGATCAGAAACCACCAGATTCCGAACGACACAACACGCCACTTCACGCTGCGCCCGGCGATCACCGCCAGTCCCGCCAGCGCCGCGATTCCCGCAAATCCCGCCAGCGCGAGCGGACTCCAGAAATGCGCAAACCCGGAGGAATCCGCAGCCACACTCAGCTTCACGGGAACAAAAAACTTTGCCAGATATCGCAGCGCCACCCATGGCTGGCTGAACAGATAGTTTGCCGCGGGCGTACGCCGGAAATCGCCCAGCCTCCATGTGAAGACGAGCTGGATTAACCAGTAGCCGGCGCAGACGACCGCCGCCGGAATCGCATTCTTCAGCGTCCGCTTCTGCTCGAACAGCACGATGTATACGGCCAGGATGGGAGCAAATACCACCGTCGCCGGTTCTACCAGCAGCGCCGGCACTATGGGCCACAGGTACAGGCCGGAAGGCGCGTGAATAAGCTTCAGGTAGATCTTTTCGAGCCGCTGGAAGTTTTGCCGCAGATATTCATCCCAGCCATGCTCCGGCACGCGCTTCAGCTTCAGCGGCAGGTTCTGCGGCAGACGCCAGGGCCAGTAGATGAAGATCACGAGGCCGCCGGCCACGCAGAACGTGCCGAAGATCGCTCCGCGCTGCAGCACGTAATTCACGGTGTCCGCCGTCACCGGATGTACGCCGAACAGGAGCGCGGCGAAACCGGCGGCGTAACCGTTCACACCCGGTATCGCCCGGAACAGGAGAAACAGCATCAGCACATCGAGGGCGAACCATACCCAGTTCTCCAGCTGATACGTAAAAGGCCGGTTGCCGCTCAGCCAGTAGTCGAATGCGAACCATGCGGACAGCAGCGGCCGGTAAAATGCGGAATCCTTCTCCGCGCTCGAGATCCGCGGATTGGCAAAGAACCGCGGCACATCCCCAAGGTGGTGAACCGACTGATTGTCCACAATCGTCGGAAAGTCGTCGTAGTGAAACCCGCTCGCAAAATGGTTCGACCAGACCGCGACCCAGCCGATCGTGATCAGTATCAGCACGGGAAAGAGGAGCAGAAGATAGTCGCGCTGCTGCTTCTTATCGACTTGGGAAACCGTAATAGTACGATTATATGCGCCGAAAAGCGAAGTCCCGCTACTTGCTTTTGTTAGGGGGATACGGCGGTCAGCTACCAGCCGTCAGCTCTCAGCAAGAACCTGCCGGATCTTCCGCCCCAGCGCTTCGGCCGTGAAAGGCTTCTCCATACAATCGGCGTCTGTGCCGCCGATGTACAGCACCTTCATGTGCGGATTCGTCTCGCGCAGGCGGCTCGCCAGTTCCGTCCCTGTGACATCCGCCGTGAGTGCGGACGCAATCAGCAGGTCGAAACGCCCCGCGCTCCCGCTGACCTGCCCGGCTTCCTCGGCGTTCGCGGCCAGAATCACGCGATAGCCCTGACGTTCCAGCATGTCGCGGCACAGTTCCCGCACCAGCGGATCGTTTTCCACCAGCAGAATGGTCCCCCCGGCCGAAGCCTGCCGCGTGCTGCTCCCGGCATGGCTTTCACTCTGATCCGGCGTGACATCCGTAAGCGCTCCCTCGTAGTGCGCCACTGCGCCGTCGCCGTCGCGTACAACTCGCGCGTTCTCGAGAACCGTGATGATCCCGCCGTCGCGCCGCCGCAGTTCGTACCGGACGTTCCGATAGCTGCCTTCTCTTTCGATCTGATCCACAAGCCGCGCCCGGACCTGCGGATCGACATAGAGGTCCCGCGCGATGTCGACTCTCCTGAGTTCCTCTTCCGTCGCAAATCCCAGCATCTGCACCAGCGTGGGATTCGCCCAAAGTACGCGGCCCTCGCGCGTCGTCTGAGCAAAGCCTCCCGGAACGCCTTCGAACAGACCGCGGAAACGCTCCTCCGACCGGCGCAGCGCGGACTCCGCGCGCTTTCGCTCCGTGATGTCCGCCATTATGGCGAGCGTCACCGGCTTCCGGCCAAACGCGGCTTCTGAAGCCACCCGACTGCAGCAGGCCAGCACCCAGATTTCGGCGCCATCAGCGCGTCTCAGCCGCCGGTCGAACTGCCGCTGACGGCCGATGCCAAGGTTCGCCGCGCGAATGCGCTCCGCCGCGGCATCTTCGGGCAGAAAGAACTCTTCCGTCTTCCGGCCGGTCAGATCGATCCCCGCCACTCCCAGCATCTCGGCCATGCGCGCATTGGCGTATCGGATGACTCCCTGCTCATCGTGCACCCAGATGCCTTCGGCGGCCGCCTCCAGAAGCTGCCGGTGCCATGTCTCGCCGGATGCCGCATCCCTCACCCGGCTCCACATGCGCGAACTTCCCACGTTCAGCACGAGGCCTTCGGCCAGAAACACGAGGCATCGCCCAGTCGTACCCGTGGCTGAAAGACCATGCTGCAACAGGTCGAATCCCGACCAGATGACCAGCACCGCCGTGGCCAGCACCCCGGGCGCAATACCGGCCCACAGCGTGGTCGCCAGGATCGCGGCAAACGACATCACGAACGGATGCGGCGTCTCCCCCGTAGCCTTATCGAAAAGGATTTCCAGGATGATCGCACCGGCGCATGTGCTCAGCGCAAAGCCGTAGCGCCACACCTGACGGGCCGGAAATTTCTGGCTGGAGTGCTTCAAAACGACAATTGCTGATGCCATCGTACCGTATTTTTCAGCACGATTCACCCTCGGGCGGGTGGTGGTTACGATTGACTATGCCGCTTCGCGTTCGGCAATGCGGTGATCCAGTTTCGCCACCTTCAGGTCCCAGGCCAGCCCAAGGCGCTTGAGGATATTGACTAGAATCCAGGAATGATCGAACTCATACCAGGCCAGCCCGTGCCGGATCGAGGTTGGATGCGCGTGATGATTGTTATGCCAGCCTTCGCCGAAGGTCATCAGCGCGACCCACCAGTTATTCCGCGAATCGTCGCGGGTGGCAAACCGCCGGCTGCCCCACATGTGCGTGGCGGAATTGACCAGCCAGGTCGCATGCAGACCGAAAATGACGCGCACGAAGATGCCCCACAACACCAGTGGAAAGCCGCCGATCGCATACAGAATCCCGGCCAGCACCACCATGCGGCACCCAGTGCCAGTTGTTCAGCTAACACGTAGAACGCGTGCTTCGCGAGATCGGGCGCGTACTTCGACATCAGCCGCGTATTGTTGTGATTGCTCGCCCCGAACATCAGCCAGCCCACGTGCGCCCAGTAGAAGCCGCCGTCGCGCGGAGAATGCGGATCGCCCGGCTGATCGGAATTCTGATGATGAAGGCGGTGTATCGCTACCCAGAAAATCGGCCCGCCTTCGAGGGTCAGCGTGCCGCAGAGCGCGAAGAAGTATTCGAGCCACCGCGGGCACTTGTACGCCGCGGTGCGTGTGCAGCCGATGGTAGCCCATGCTGATGCCGAGCCCGGTGGCCACCCAATAGAGGAACACAGCTGCCCAGAAACGCGGCCAGCTGAAATTGAACAGGGCGGCGACAGCCCCGATATGAAACAGAACCACGACAGAGGTGGTTATCCAGTTAATGCCGTCGCGACGTGGGAGGCTGTAGACATCGACCGCATCCCGGGATCCTGATCTGAGCATTCAATTCCAGGCTATCAGGGATCGCCGGGCTGCTTTGTAATTCTTCTGTCGCTGACCGTTAGTAACTGAAATCTGATAACGACTGAGAGCTATTTCGTGATCATCCCGCAGGCGATCCGATCACCCGCGTTGCCCGCCGGGTCGGACTTCATATCGTCAGCCTTGGCATGAATCATCAGCGCCGTGCCGCCGCCCGCAAACACGGAATGCGCGTCGTCGCCCAGATCCACTCGCGGATCGTCAACCTTGACCTTCGCCGTGCCATCCGGCTTCACCATGAAGTTCATCATGTCGCCGGCATGCGGTCCCGCCGGATTGTTGAGGCCATGCTGCTTCATGTCGGGATTGAAATGTCCGCCTGCCGTGGTGAACTTCGGCCCCTCGCACTTCGCCATCTGATGGATGTGGATCGCGTGCTCGCCCGCAGGGAGGTTCTTCAGATCGAGCGCGATCTGCACGCCCTTGCCCTTGCTCGAGATCATTGCCATGCCAACGTCCTTGCCGTCGGCGTCTTTCAGCATCACGTGCACAGGGCCCGCGGCATAGAGCGACGCGCCCATGTAACCGGCCAGCAGCGTCAGAGCGATTGTTCGGTTGATCATTACTGCCTCCTTGAGCATCTTCAGTTATCGCACAATCCGGGGTTTCCGGTAAGCGGAAGGATACCTGCCATAAAATCATTCTATGGCCGGACTGATTGACTCCTCCGGCCGAAGCCCCCAGAATTGACTTATCGGTCTTCAGGTGAGGGGTCCTTCGTCGGGTGAGCCTTCAGGCCGGTTACGCTGCGCAGCGTAGATTTGCTCGCAGCCAGGCGAGCGCGTTCCTCGCATCACTTTTCCCTGCGTTTCAGATCACAAAGGAGTAGTGTATGCGTACCTCTCTGGTTGCCGCTCTTATAATCGGTATTCCGGTCATCGGCTTCTGCCAGTCGACCACTCTGCGAGGCGTCGTTACCGACCCTCAGGGCGCATCCATTCCGGAAGCAGCCATCAGGATCGTCAACACCCAGACCGGCTCCGCACGCCAGACTCTGACGAGCGCCGCCGGTGAATACCAGTTTCTGCAGCTGACGCCGGGAACTTACACTGTGAGCGCGGAGAAATCGGGCTTCGCGCCCATCACGCGGGATGGCGTGAATCTGCTGGTCAACACCCCCGCTACGCTCGATCTGCGCATGGCTCTCGGACAGAACGCGGAAACCGTCAGTGTTACGGCCGAAGCGTCGGCGATCAACACAGTGGATGCGTCGGTCGGCAACGCGTTTTCGGAGCGGCAGGTCAGTACGCTGCCCCTGCAGACCCGCAACGTTGTCGAACTCCTCAGCCTGCAGCCCGGCGTCACAACGAATGGCGAAGTGCTGGGCGCGCGCCGCGACGAGAACAACATCACGCTCGACGGAGTGGATGTCAACGACAACCAGAGTGCAGGCCTTGTGGCGCAGAACACCACCACCGGCAGCACCTACCAGGGAATCAACGGAAACAACAACAACATCAACGCCGGATTCAACGCGGTGCTTTCGATTCCGCTGGATTCGGTGGAGGAATTCCGCGTTACTGTGGGCGGCGAAGGTCCGAATCAGGGACGCTCATCGGGCGGACAGGTCGTGCTGATTACCAAGAGCGGCACAAACACCTTCCATGGTTCTCTTTACGAATACAACCGCAACACGGCAACGTCAGCCAACACATGGTTCAACAATCAGGCCGGCGTGCCGGTACAGCAGCTCGTGCGTAATCAGTTCGGCGCCTCCATCGGCGGCCCGATTAAGAAGGACCGCATCTTCTTCTTCGCCAACTGGGAGCAGCGCATCGATGCCAGCAGCGTGGCGCAGGTAGAGGCGGTTCCTTCGGAAACGCTCAAACAGGGCATCCTGCAGGTGCAGCTGACGGATGGCTCGGTGCATACTATCGGCCCGGCGCAGCTGCCCCTGATCGATCCGCTCGGCATCGGGCTGAACACGCCTTACCAGAAGATACTCAATCAGTATCCGGCGGGCAACGACCCCGCGTTCGGCCAGGACGGCGGCCTCAACTTCAGCGGCTACCGTTTCAATGCGCCCGATCATCTGAACGACGGCGCTTACGTCACGAAGCTCGATTACCGTCTGGATTCCGCCGGGAAACATACGCTCAGCCTGCGCGGGACATTGCAGCACAACAAGAGCGATCAGGTTCTGGCGCAGTTCCCCGGGCAGCCACCCGCCTCCACCCTGCGCGACAACAGCAAGGGCCTGTCCGCGCATTACACCGCGGTGCTCACGCCGACGCTGATTAATTCGTTCACGTACGGCATCACGCGGCTGGGCCAGGAATTTTCCGGCGTTACCGGCACCGGCTTTCAATTCGAACCCACCGCGCTGGCGCCGCTTGAGAACTACAGCGCGCGTCCCAAAGGCCGCACCAATCCCCTCAACAACATCCTGGATGACGTGACGTGGGTCAAGGGCAAGCACACCATCACGACCGGCCTCGACATCCGCCTGAACCGCAACAACACCTCGCAGTTCACCAGCTCGTATCCGCTGTACGCTTACGGCGCCACAGAGCTGATCGGACTCGGCGAAGACATTGACAATTCCGTTTCGGCTTATCTTGGCAACGCGACACTCGCCAATCCAACCGCAGTTACGAACGCTTCGGCCACTCTGCTCGGAATTCTAAACGACGTATTCGTCACTTATCAATACAACCGCAACGGCCAGCTGCTGCCGCAGGGAACACCGCAGCAGCGTTCGTTCATCGCCAATACATACAGCGGATACGTGGGCGACTCCTGGCACGTCAGCCATCAGCTCACCCTCAACATCGGGCTGCGCTACGAGAATTTCCGGCCGCCCTATGAGGCGAACGGACTGCAGGTGGACACCACCGTTCCTCTGAATCAGTACTTCGCGCAGCGCAATGGCCTGCAGCAGCAGGGTGTGCCGGCGAACCAGATGTCGGATTTCACGCTCAGCTATGCGCTGAACGGACCCGTGAACGGCAAGGCTTCGTGGTGGACGCCGAACAACAAGGATTTTGCGCCGCGCTTTGGTCTTGCCTATTCGCCAGGCGATCAGGGTGGGCTGCTCGCGAAGATCTTCGGAAAGAATTCGGCGTTCCGCGCGGGCGGCACGCTCGCCTACGACGATTTCGGCAACGACCTGATCACGCAGTTCGATCAGTTCGGATCGCTCGGACTCACCGACCCGACCAACTTTCCCGATTCCTACAGCTTCACCACGTCGCCGCGCTTCACCGGAACATATCCGGCGCTTCCACCCGCCGCGGCGGGAGGTTTTCCTTACACGCCCCCGCCGATCACCGCCATCACCGGCACCTTCCTCGGCATTTCGCCCGACCTCAAGACGCCCTATTCAATCGCGCTGAACGCCAGCTATTCGCGTGAACTGCCGGGCAAGATGACAATCGAAGTCGGCTACATCGGCCGGCTTTCGCGCCGGCTGCTGATGCAGGGCGACGTGTACACGCCGGACGAGAATTACAAAGATCCGGGGTCCGGCATCACCTGGCAGCAGAATGCGTTGCAGGTTTACAATCTCGCGAACACGCTGGCGAAGCAGGCTGGGCTTTCTTACAACAACGCCGCGGCTTTCGTTGCCAACGAAGTGGCCGCCAATCCGAGCCTCGTGCCGAATCTGCCGTTCGTCAACGACGTCTGGCCGGGCTACAAGAATGCTTACTTCCCGGGCAGCGCGTCGGCGAATTACTTCTACAGCGTGTACGGCGTGTTTGGCAGCAGCTTCCTTGACAGCCTGCATGCCGCGGACCGCATCTCCGGCGAATATCTGCCCGGCCGCTGCCTGAGCGTGCCTGGATGTTATACGTTCTTTGCCCAGCAGGGCAGTACTTTGCCGATGTGGATGAACGCCGGCGAGGCGGATTTTCACGGCATGACCGTCAGTTTGCGCCGCCGCTTTTCCAACGGATTCCAGTACGATTTCAACTACACCCTTTCGCATTCGATCGATAACGGCTCGGCTGCGGAATCGGGCGCGGGCGAGCAGGGTGCATCCATCCAGGATATTTACAACCTGAGCGCTTTTCGCGGCTCGTCGGACTTCGACATTCGCCACAACTTCAATGCGAACGTGCTCTATGCGCTGCCTGTCGGCAAGGGCAAGTCTCTGCTGAAGAACGCGCCGGCGTGGCTCGATGAGGTCGTCGGCGGATGGCAGGTTTCGAGCATCGTGCGCTACAGCACGCCGCTGCCCAGCGCCGTACAGGGCGCTCTGGCTTACAACACGAACTACTGGCTGAGTTCGCTGGCGGTCGTCAACACGCCAACCGCGTCAGGCGGAGTCCATATCGACAACAACGGCCTGCCGAGCCTCTTCTCGGACACCAGCGTGTCGAACAATTTTCAGGATCAGCCTCCCGAAGGCGCGGGCACGCGCGCGGCCGTGCGCCTGGCGCCGATCTTCAACGTGGATATCTCACTCTCGAAGTCTTTCCGCCTGCCGTGGGAGAACCAGAAGCTGCAGTTCCGCGCGGAAGCATTCAACGCGTTCAACCACGCGAATTTCACCAACCCCAGCCTGAGCCTGATGGCGCCGCAGACATTTGGCGAATTCCAGGGAACTCTGCCGCCACGCTCCATGCAGTTCGCTCTGCGCTACGAGTTTTAAATGAGGGCAGCGAATCTGGCCAAGTCGTCCTTTGGGCGTCAAAACGGTAGGAACCCGATCCGATTGCGCCATTCTTCCGGTTCTGAAGCCGCCCAAACAAGGAGAATCTCGCCGAAGCAGGCCCGCAATGATCTTTGCGTTGAAGTTTTCGTCCGCCAGAAATTTTGGCGACATCAAGTCCGGGGCGTCGCGTGCTTCGCCGCTTCCAGCTTGGCGTACAGGAGAGGATTGGCCGCACGAGCCGCTCGCGCCAGTTCCTCGAATCGCGCTTCACCGCGCTTCAGGTATCCGTCGATTTCCTCGCGATGGGACAGATAGTAGGTGATCCCGCCGTAAACCTGCAGCAGCGAGAGTGACGGATACGCTTGAACGATGCCCTCCGGCGATTCGCCCTGCAGGAACTGATAGACAACCGACTCGAGCGAGACACGACTCCCGATGAAGTAGTAACCGCCGCCCCGTTGCTCGATGAATTCCTGCGCCACTGCCACGATCATATGCCCGTCCGACTGTGCGGACTCTTGTGGGGACTCCCTGCATCTCAGTCCAAATCAGCGTTTTGAGCCCTTTTCGGCCCATCGATTTTTTCAACGCAGTTGTGGAAACTGCTCTCCTTCTGAAGCCAGGTGCTTGCTCGCGACGGGCCACGTTAGTATCCTCGCTGTCATGCGAAAACTCGTTGTCGCGTTACTCGCGGTGCCGGCCGCGCTGGCTCAGAATACGGCGCGCCCCGTAGGCGGTCAGGACATCTTCGGCGCTTACAACGTCGTCAAAGGCTGGCCGAAGAACATCAGCACCCTCCCCGGCAACGACAAATGGACTTACGGCGCGGGCCAGAGCGTCTATGCCGAAAGCCCCAACCGCATCATCATGCTCTTCCGCGGCGAGCTTCCAAACATCAAGCGGCCGCCCACAAAGCTCCTGCCCGAATTCGGCCCCAGCATCACTTTCCCCATTGGCCGCCTTCCCTGGCGCGATGCCACCGTTGCCGCACTGCCCGGAGGCGGCGCGGCCGGCTCCCTCCCCGGCGAGCGAACCGACGGCTGGATGGGCACGCTCGGCGTCGACGCCAAATGGGAGAACTGCATCGTCATCGCCGACTCCGCCGGCAACATCGTCGAGCGCTGGACCCAGTGGGACAAAATCCTGCAGCGCCCCCACTTCGTCGCCATCAACCCCTACGACCCCGAAAAGCACGTCTGGATTATCGACGACCACATGCACGCCATCTACAAATTCACGCACGACGGCAAGACTCTGGTCCAGACCATCGGCACGCCGAAGGTAGCGGGCGCCGACGGCACGCACTTCAACCGCCCCACGTTCCTCGCCTGGCTTCCCGACAGCACGCTTTTCGTCGCCGACGGCTATAACGGCCACCGCGTGGCGAAGTTCGATAAGAACGGCAAATTTCTGCTCGACTGGGGCATGAAGGCCACGCCTCCGGACAAGCGCCCCGGCTACATGAGCAATGTGCACGGCATCGCGGTGGACCCGCAGACGCGCCGCGTTTTCGTCAACGACCGCGGCGACAAGCGCATTCAGGTGTTCGATGAAAACGGCAAGTATCTCTACGAATTCAGCATGGGCGAGGACCCTTCGGACATCCATCTGATCTACATCGGCGCGGACCGCACGCTCTGGGCGGCCGACCGCGGGACCTCGCGCATGCTGAAGTACGATCTCGACGGGCATTTTCTCTACTCGTGGGGCGTCTGGGGCGACTTCGCCGGCGGTTTCTGGGGCGTGCACGGGTTTAGTGTCGACCAGGAAGGGAATTTCTACGTGGCGGAAGTGGACAGCGGCCGCGTGCAGAAGTTCCGGCCGAAGCCGAACGCCAACCCGGCGCAGGTGGTGAGCAAGCCGGTTTACGCGGCGTGGAAATAACTCCCGGTAAACTGGTTCTATGACGCGAAAGGTCAGCGTTGTGGTTGAGAAGGACGAGCTTGGCTTCTACGTCTGGTGCCCCGAGCTGAAGGGCTGCCAGTCGCAGGGCACAACCCTGGAAGAAGCCATGACTAACATCCGGGAAGCCGTCGAGCTTTACCTGGAAACACTTCCGCAGGACGAACGCGCCGCCGTTCTGAGCCAGGAGATTCTCACCGCAGCCGTCGGAGTGAATGCCTAAGCTTCCGCGCTGGACTGCTTCGGAAGCCGAGCGCGCCCTGTTCACAGCTGGATTCGATCATCTTCGCAGCAGCCGCGAATTACCTGCTCCCTTTTGACAAGTTGCAGGGACCGCAGAGCAGTTGAAGGTTTTCCCAATCAGTCAGTCCGCCGTCAATAACAGGAGTTATGTGATCGCCGTGTAGCTCCTCGAAGTCTTCCGGGCCGAGAAACACCCGTTCGCAAAGGGGACAGACATAACCCTGATCCGTGCCTCCGCCGAGCCGATACATCGCGATCTTCCAATCAAGCGGGAAAAGGCGGGAGTGCGGGTCACAAACGCTCAAGTAGGAAGGTCGGTTCACTTCGCCGCAATTTTTTGGGCTACCTCCCTGTACGCGCGGATTTGCGCACGCTGCCCTTTTTCTCCGCGCCACCTACCCTTGGATTCGGGGAAGATTACATCGAGCTCCGACGCGGTAGCCCGACTTCCCGAAACGAACTTCCCGATCCAACCCCATTGCGTGTCGCTTAGATCACTCGGTGAACTGAAGTGTGACGCCAATCCCGGAATGAGCAGCGCTACGGTGCGGTGGCGTCCCACCTGCACCTGCGTTGCACACTTCATCCGAATTGCGGACCACCAAGTCTTGAATTCATTGAAGTATACCGCTGAAAGTGCTGTTGCATCGGGGAGGAGCCTGGGCTCGTGGCCTCCGTCCTCGAACTTCAACTCTGCACAAAAAATATCGAGGACCTCTTCTGTGCTGTCCCGAAAGGACAACATCAGGTTTTTCGTAAGGTGCGTTGCGTTGCTGAGAATGGTATCGAGCTCGGCGCAGGTTTTCGCCACGACATACCACAGGAACATTTCAGACGATGTCTGGCCCGTGACAGTCTTCGTATTGTTCCACCATTTTTTCCAGGCCTGGGCGGCGGCCGGATCGGGCCCCCATGGCCAGCCAAATGCACTTGAGCCTGCCAGCATTCGTTTGGCCCCATCACGATCAGTGTCGTAAATTCCGACGAGTTGAAGAAACCGAACACTGGGAGACTCGCTGTAGTAACTCAGCCTGATATCCTGTCCGCTCAACGGAGTGCCTCCCTCGTTTATCCGCCGAAAGATCTCAAGTCGGAGGTTTAGAGGCATTCCCGGCGGCAGCGTAACGAGCGTCAGGTTATACCGTCTGAACGCTTTCTGCCAGCTATCGTGTAGTTCGTCGTAGGTACGACCAGCGTAATGGACGCTCGATCCGAAGTACGGGCAGTTGTCATCAGCCTCCAGGCGGTACTTTTTCATGAAGAATGCAGCCAACGTCGTGAGCCGCTGCTGTCCGTCGACAACCTCAAACTTGTCCGCATCCTCGGTGCTCGGCGCAAGGTAAAACGCCGGTACCGTGAGCCGATTGAGAATAGACTCGATGAAGAGGCTCTTTTTGTCGTCTTCCCACTCGTCTGAGTCGCGCTGGTAAGCAGGCACAAAGATCTCTCCCTCCTCCAGGCGCTTGAGGACTGTTTCAACAGCTTCGTTCTGAGCAGTAGTCTGCCCCGCAATGATCGGCTGATCGTCTGTTCCGGCCATGAATCGATTCTACTTGTCGCCTGTGTGGCTGCGCCAAAATGGGGTAATGCCATGCCGGAAAACATTGCCTTCGACTATGAAGGGCCGTTCCCTCCATCAGAGCGTAACTGAACGCAGTCTCCGTGCTGAAGCGCATGCGAGTCTGAAATCCAGCCACAGGCTGTTCATGGAAGAACCGGACGCCGCTCGCAAAGAGGACGCCGGAAAGGAGCTGATCCGCGAAATCTTCGGAAAAGACGCGATTGCCGAAGATAAGATTCTCTGACCTATCGCGAGGATTGTCGCCGCACCTGCCTTCGGCGAGAGAATCGATCGAAAAGTTGCACCGCCAAGCCTCACATCTCCAGCATTCGCACCGTATGCCGCGCCGCGTCGATGGCCACCAGCGCGCCCGCTTCGAGCTGCACTTCGCTCCGCCGCAGTGTGTCGATAAACATCTCGCTGATCGCCGACGGCAGAATATCCAGCGTGCGCACCTGAATCACGCCTGGCCGGTCTGCTTTCCTGGCGGCAAGCAGCGCTTCGAAATCCAGATCGTGCACGAACGCGATCCAGCCGCCCGCAGCCGCAAACTCCATGACCTCCGCATCAGACGCGTCCGCCCGTCCAACCTTCGACCAGTGCATCGCCTCGAACCCGACCTCGGAGAGAAACTCCACCCAAAGCGGGCTCAGGCACATGCCAACCAGAATCTTCATACGGCGGGCAACGGCAGTTCGGTTTCTTCAGCGCGCCACGCAGCGTATGCCAGCGCCTGGCGAATGTCCTCGTGCTCCAGATACGGATAAGCCGCGAGGATCTCGATGTAGCTGTGGCCCGCCGCTATCAGGCCCACAATCGTCCCGACCGTGACGCGCATGCCGCGAATGCAGGGCTTGCCGCCCATCACCGCGGAGTTACGCGTGATCCTGTTCAGCTCATGCATGTCTCTCTATTTTAAAGGAAGCCTGTTCCGCCATCTCATCACGGCCACCTTCGCGCTGCGTGCACGATGTTGAGATTCTGTATCCGCTCGTCCAGAACCCGGTAGCAAACAAAATAAGGCAGGCCCGGGATTATCAGCTCGCGTGTATTCTGCAACCGGCCAGATCGCCCCAGCCGTGGTGTCCTTGCCAGGTTTTGGATAGATTCGTAAATCCTCGTGACCACCCGATCGGCGACCTCGACACTGCGGTCCGCTTCGATGTATTCGGAAATGGCTCTCAGTTCCTCGACAGCCTGTTCCGACCACTCAATCCGCACGCGAGCGCTTGCGCTTTTCCAGCCAGACACGAACCTCGTCGTCTGGTACGATTTCGCCTCGCTCGACGGCGGCAATACTGGACTTCACCTTGTCCTCATACCAGCGGTTCCATTCCACCAGATGATCCACGGCTTCCGCCAGAAGTTCGCCGGGGTCGCGGTGAGTGCGAACGGCCAGCTCATTGAGCTTGGCTTCGGCTTCCGACGTCAGGTGCAGTTCCATTGGTTTGAGTTTAGCGCCTTTGGGCTAATTCACCCCGAACGCCAGCAGCACATTCCCCGGCATGCCGTTCCCCGTGTACCCCGACGTGATGTAAACCATCCCGCCGGCCACCGCCGCGCCCATGCTGTTGATCGACCCCCCGTGCGCCTTCACCCCGTTCACCGTCTCGAAATCGCGCGCCGTGTCGAAGTCCCACACAATCTTCCCCGCGCCCGTCTCATACGCGCGCAGATGCCCGTCCCACGACCCCAGAAACGCCACACCCGGAATCACGCTCACCGGCGCAGGCTGGGCCGCGCTGCATCCCTTCACGGCCAGGCACTCCGGCTTCGGCGCGGGCGTCATCCACAGCTTCTCGCCCGTCGACATCTGAATCGCCACCAGACCGCCGCCGGTCTCCGGCTTCCCCGCCGTGAAATCGGAAATGCCGATGTACGCCACACCGCGCGCATCCGCCGCCCCGCCCCACATCGTGCCGCCGTTGACGCCGCCGCGCGCGATCTTCACCTTCCACAGAAGCTTCCCCTGCCGATCCGGGTCAACGCCATACACCACGCCGCCCTTGTCGCTGATTACCAGCACGCGCTTGCCACTCCCAATCGCCCGCAGCATCCCCGAATTCCCGAAATCCGTGTCCACGATCGGATCGCGCGGGCAATTCGTCTTATCCGGCGCGCCGCACGCGAAGTTGTACGCGTCTTCCGTTGTCAACTGCCGCGACCACAGCACCCGCCCCGACTCCATATCGATCGCCACAATCGCGTCGCTGGTCTCCGTAGCCGGCTTCGAATAATTCACGCCCGTCCCGATATAGAGAACCTGCTTCTCCGCATCCACCGTCGGCGACGACCACGGCACCGCGCCCGACGGCCCCCACGTCTTCACGCCCTTCGCGTTCCGCCCCGTGACCGTCGGCTCCTCGCGCACCGTAAACGCTTCCCACACCTTCCGCCCCGTCGCCGCGTCCAGCGCCGCCACGCTGCCGCGAAACGTGCAGCACTCGTACGTCGGAGTCGCCGCCGCCATCGATTCATCACGCCCCGACACCGGCACAAACAACCGTCCGCCGGCCAGCTTCGGCGATCCCGTGATCACCGCCATCGGATGCTCGCTCGCCCGCGCCTTCCATATCTGTTTGCCGTTTCCGGTGTCGAGCGCGTACACGTTGCCCTTGAGATCGCCTATATAAACCATCCGCCCCGAGTCGTCAACCACCGGCGACGCTCGCACGCCCGCCGCGACTGTAGTTGTCCAGTACGTGCAGCCGCTCCGCGCATCGATCGAATAAACCACGCCATTCGCATCGCCGACGAACACGCGTCCGCCGACAACCGCTGGCGTTCCCTCGGCATTCGTCACGCCGGGAAATCCGAACGCCCATTTGAGTTTGAGTTTCGCCGCCGACTGCGCGGTCAGTCCCGCCGACTTCGCATCCTGAAACCGCGTATTCGCCGCATCGGCCCACCCGTTCCACGACGGACCCTTCACCGGCGCGGCGGGTCCCGTGCATGTCGCGGCATTCGCGACGGCCGCCGCACAGGTCAGCGCGAAGACAAGGAGGGTTCGCATCACTTCTGAATCGTCACCAGCGCCACCATGTTCAGCGCGCTCTCCGCCATCACGATATTCCCGTCGCGCGTGGTCATCATGTTGCGCACTACGCCGCCGCCCGCCGGAATCTCCCAGGTCTGGAACTTCTCCGTCTTCGGATCGAAGCGCACCAGCGTGTTCTTCTTCACCGCCGACTCGCTGTACCAGACCGCGCCATCCAACACCGTGATCCCGTACGGCTGCGACTTCGGCCCGCTCGGCGACGGCCACTCCTTAATCGCGCCCGTTTTCGGATCGAGGCGCCCCAGATAACCGCGCGAATAATCGGCGTAATAAATCACATCGTCCGGCGTGATCGCGATGCGCCGCGGGCGCGAATCCGCATGCGGCAGCGTCCACTCGCGGATCGCCATTGTATCCGGATTGATCTGCGCAATCTTCGGCGCGCCGAATTCGCAGTAGTACGGGGTCCCTTTCGAATCCACCACCATCCCGTAGGGATTCGATGGCTTGGTCGGTGAATCCACGATCTTGATTTCGCCCGTCGCCGGATTCAGCCTGCCCAGCTTGTTCGAGTTCTGCGCGGTGAAAAACAGCACGCCCTTGTGATCGAAGATGGGCGTATGCGGATCGCGCACGTCCGCCGCCAGCTTGTATTCGAAAAACTCGCCGTTCTTCGGATCGAGCTTGCCGATGTAGCCCTTCGAATTCGCCGTGAACCAGATCTTCCCGTCTTTGTCCTCGACGAGCCCGTGCGGCCCGGACCCCTTCGTCGGCGGATGGAACTCTTTGATCACGCCGGTCTTCGGATCGATGCGCCCCAGCACGTTCGCGTACTGTCCCGTGTACCAGATGTAGCCGTCGTGCGTGGCCAGCGGATCGTGCGGCCGCGAGCCGATGGTCGGCAAGGTCCATTCCTTAAAGGTGACCTTCACCGGACCGGGAATGATCACGGCCTTCGGCACATCGCGTTCCGGAAAATTCTTCGTGAGGTACTCGGTCACGACCGGCATCTGATTCTTCGGCACCTCGGCGCCCGCCGCCACCATGCGCTCGACGAGGAGCTTCCAGTCGGCGGCCGTGTGTCCCGTATCCGTGATGAGCGTGACGGCATGACACACCGTACAGGCCGTCGCCACGATGTCCTTTCCGTTCCCCGCCGGCAGCCCCTGCGCCTGCAGGAGACTCAACCCTAAAAAAGATGCACAAATCACAAGCCGTGTCATAGCAGTCCGTATTCTATCGATGTTTTCTTCGTGGGGCAGGATGGTATCCTGCGGCGCGATTGTTAATCGCGCCGTCTCGCCCGCAACCGTAATGCTCAAACTCTGATAAACTTCACAGCCATGAAAGCCGCCATTTTCACGGCGTTTCTCTTCGTCAGCTCCGCCCCCGCCCAGTGGCTCACCTACCCCACCCCCGACGTCCCCCGCACCAAAGACGGCAAGCCCAACCTCACCGCCCCGGCGCCGCGCATGTCTGACGGCCATCCCGATCTCTCCGGCCTCTGGAACACCCAGCCCGGCTACACCCGCAACATCGCCAAGGACCTCAAGCCCGGCGACGTCTCCTTCCAGCCCTGGGCCGAGGCGCTCTACAACCACCGCCTCTCGAACGACGGCAAGGAGGACCCGCAGGCCTACTGCGTCCTTTCCGGCGTGCCGCGCGAAGACGTCGTTCCCTACCCGTTCAAGTTCCTGAACTCGAAGGGCGAGATCGTCATCCTCTACGAAGCTCTCCACAGTTACCGCCAGATTTTCATGGACGGCCGCCCACTTCCCAAAGACCCCAACCCCGCCTGGATGGGCTACTCCGTCGGCCACTGGGACGGCGACACGCTGGTCGTCGAGTCGAAAGGCTTCGAAGAAAACAACTGGCTCGACAACAACGGCCATCCCGGCACTGAAGCCCTGCGCCTCACCGAAAAATTCCGCCGCGTCAACTTCGGCCACATGAACGTGGAAATCATCGTTGACGACCCGAAAGCCTACAAGAAACCCTGGACCGTCAAACTTGTGTTCACCGCCAGCCCCGACACCGAGCTCATCGAATACGTCTGCGACGAAAACGAGAAGGATCTGAAGCATCTGGTTGGAAAGTAGTGGAACGCCGCCGGCTCTTATTCGTTTTGATTCCGGGGCTGGCCGTCGCGGCGTCAGCCCAGTGGGTGAACTATCCGGCCGCCGGTATTCCCCGCACTGCGAATGGCAGTCCGGACATGAATGCAAAGGTCCCCGAAGCAGCCGATGGCAGGCCCGATCTGTCCGGCATCTGGCAGGCCGAAGACCAGACTTATTTCCGCGATCTTGCCGCTGGTCTCCCGCCCGAAGACGTTGTTCTCACTCCGTGGGCGCAGGCCCTCCAGAAGAAGCGCGAAGAGCGCGACCATGCCGACGACCCCTTGGCCCGCTGCCTTCCTCACGGCGTTCCGCGCGTCAATACGAACGGCATGTTTCCGTTCAAGATCATTCAGACACCCACGCTCGTCGTGATTCTCTATGAGCAGCTCGGCCTTTTCCGCCAGATCTTTCTCGACGGGCGCAAGCTCGGCGCGGACCCCAACCCATCCTGGCTCGGATACTCCACGGGACGCTGGGACGGTGACACTCTTGTGGTCGAAACCTCAGGCTTCAACGACAAGACGTGGCTCGATACCTTCAAAGGCCGCCCGGCCAGCGAAATGCTGCATGTGACCGAGCGTTTCCGCCGCACCAGTTTCGGAAACATGGAAGTGCGCGCCACCATCGACGATCCGAAGGCCTTCGTGAAGCCCTGGACGACCACGCCGCAGAAGATGCATCTGCTGCTCGATACGGAGATCCTCGAATACAGCTGCAATGAAAATGAAAAGGATATTCAGCACCAGGTGATCCGGTAACGCCCGTGGCTCACTGTGCAATAATTAAATAGACCAGTTGATTCGACCAGTCTATTTATGCGCGAGATACAAGCTTCTGAGGCGAAGACTCATCTGCCCAGACTCCTCGATGAGGTAGAGCGGGGCGAGACCCTTATAATCACCCGGCACGGACGCGCCATCGCCAGGATCGTGCCGGAGATCGATCGACAGCAGGTGAAGATCGATGAAGCGATGGAAGCCATCCGGAATCTGCGACAGCGGACCGGCCGGATCACGGTAGATGAACTTCTCTCTGCCCGCGACACAGGCCGCCGGTCCTGATGGCGTTTGTGCTGGATGCGTCCGTCAGTGCGTGCTGGGCTTTTGCGGATGAGGACCACCCGGCTGCAGACGCGGCGTTCGGGAGTCTTCGGACGGAGGAGGCGGTGGTTCCGGCCTTGTGGTGGTTCGAGGTCCGTAACATCCTCGTCGTGAACGAGCGAAGAGGCCGAATCACAGAGCGAGACACGGATTTCTTCCTTCGGGTGCTGGCTCAGTTTCGCATCCGCATAGACCGTGAACCGGAACCAGCGGATGTATTACGGATAGCCAGGGCACAGGGCCTTTCCGTTTATGACGCGGCATATCTTGAGGTGGCGTATCGGGCGAAACTGCCGCTCGCTACGCTGGATCGACGCCTGGGCGAAGCGGCGCGGCTTGTGGGTGTGCAGCTTTTTGAAAAGAGCCGGTAGGTTGCGTGTCGCGGCAGCATCCCCGGCGCAGCCAGCCTGACCATTTGCGTAGCCGTGAAGAGCCAGATTCCGAACTATAATCGGAGTTTAGGCAGCGCCATGGAAGGCAGCAAGGCTGAGCATCCGGCATCTGAAGAATCTTCGTACACGGAAATCAACATGAGTCGCATTCGGGTGGGCGGCGGCATGGCGGGTTGCTCTTCGCGGTTGGCACGGCACTCATTTTCGCCGTGGGCGTTCCTGTAGTCCGCGCTTTTCTTGTCGGGTCGGCGGTGGCGGGTTTCGTAATCTCAGTTGCGCTGCACTTTCTTCACAAGTACAAGCCGACGCGCCCGATCTCAAAAATCTATATCTGACTCACCTGCCCAGGACAACGTCGATCCCGGCCAGGATTAGTCTTGAGGCTGACCGACCCCAACTGTCCGAGATGCCGACTTCTTCGTCCTGAGCTTCATCGAGCGCTAACTCAATTACCTAACGAATGCGTTATGGGCCTCTTAGAGAGGTTCTCTTGGGGATGCGCCGCTTGACATGCGCTCCCCGCTCAGCCCATAATAATCCATGGAGTTATTGGATTGGATATGGCAACAATGTATCTACCTGATGAAGTATTCGAACGTGCTGGCGTGGCCGCGATGGTGATCAAGTGCTCACCGCAGGAGGTCTTGGCAATGGGGCTCAATCAATTCATTGACGCTTTGGATGACGGAGATCGCAGCCTCATCGAGACAGTGTGCCGCAGGCGCGCGGACCAACCGAAGCCCACAGCCTTAGTGCAAACTACACCGCGGACCCTTGCTAGCGTCAATTATCGGTCGAAACGACTGACGTTTCGTCGGGAACCGATCATGGCGCTCACCAGTGAAGGGCTCATATCCATTGAGACGCCACACGGCATCTTCGAGATGACCAAGTCACAATTTGAAGCTGACTTTCCAAACGTCATATCGTCCCAGAGCTACCTGAAAAATGGCGTCTATCATTACCCAACCGTGCCAGAAAAGGCCAAGAAATACTTGAAGTGAATGGAGGGATGAGATGCTAAAGAAACTATACGGAGAGATAAGAGAAGCGCTCGCCGGAGTTGGCCTGGCACAATACATTGAGCCATACAGCCATGTCAACGAGACCGAAGGGTTACGCCACTCATTCCGACCGGACTTCGTGCGCCTCGTCATCATCGCCGAATCCCACGTTCGAAAACCCGATGCAGATTTTCGTGAAAGTGGTCCTGGGCTGGTCTATAACCCACAATACAGGACCCCGTGGTGGAATGATCTGTTCTTCCCGGGGTTCGGAGGAACACGATCGAATAGCGTTCTGTACCGGGAGCGGTGCTTGCGACAGTTGAGGGAGTGCGGCGTGTATGTAATGGATGCCTCCGTAATCGCTCTCAGCGGATACCAGCGTGTCGACCCAAAGTGGCCTCGGCGCCCGTTCGACTTGTACCGGGAGCAGATAATCCGCGATTGTTGGGTACGACATACAATGCATGAACTGGACCTGATCATCGCGAGAAATCCAGATGTAGTGGTGGTCATGTACAAAACCGTTGGTGACATGCTCGGCCAAGAGTTGCGGGCGGACGTTGCCCAGGGTACATTCCCGCTAAAGTTTCGTGTCGCCAGTAACGAACGGGTCTATGAAAAAACCTATTACCAGTTCGGAACCCAGTCATTTTGTGCAGCCACCAAACAAGCTGGCCTCAGCTCGTCGCTGAGCCGGACTTATGTATAGCGGTTATGCGGGCTGCGGATCAAGGACTCACGGGCCGGATCACCGGCACGAAGTCCCAGAGTCCGGCCCCGGGCAGCGAAATCACCATTCCGTATACATGAGTCGCCGGCGGGCGGCGGAAGAAACGAACCTGTCCTTGTGACCGTCAACGAGTTCAACGACGCGGTCCATCGCATTTGTAATCTCTTCCGGAGCGTGACGCGCAACATACTCCCGGACGGCATCGCTGTACAGCTGGCTCCGCGACTTCTCCGTCAACCCCGCAAACCGCTCCGCGCGTTCAAAGAGATCGTCCGGGATCGAAACAGTCGTTCTCATTGTTCTCAGCGTAACCGTTCCTTCCCGCCGGACAGCCCTGGCAACGTAACGCCCTGGGGCGGCGCGATGTATAATATACATCGTGAGACGCACCCAACTCTACCTGGACGATCCTCTCTGGGAAGCCCTTCACGCCCGCGCCCGAAGCCGGAAGACTACCATCTCAGAGCTGGTACGGGAGGCCGCTCGCGAGCGTTACCTCAGCAGGCGGGACGAGCAGCGAAAGGCCATGCAGGAATTCGTTGGCAGTCGAAAACGGGCCTCCGATACGCCTGACAGCGCGCAGTACATTCGAAACCTTCGCCGAAGCGAACGTCTGGAACGCCTTCAGAAATGAGGCCTGTTCTCGTTGATTCGGACATCCTTATTGAGGTTTCTCGCGGCACGAACGCGGATATCGTTGCCAGATGGATGGAGTTGAGTGACTCCAACGGTGCGGTGCTCTACTCGCCCGTCAGCGTCGCCGAACTATGGGCGGGCGCCCGGCCAAAGGAGTACGAACCCCTGCGAAAGCTGTTTCTCGCCCTGACGTGTGCTCCGATCGACGAGGCTGTGGGTCATCAGGCCGGGATTTACCTCCGCCAGTACCGCCGGAGCCATGCCGTGGAGGTGGCGGATGCCCTCATCGCTGCCGGTGCGATGGCGAACGGCGCCCAGTTGTGGACCCGAAACCGCAAGCATTACCCAATGAAGGGAATCGCCTTCTTCGAAACAGAGCCGGATTAGTTCGGGATTCGTTCGGACAAGTCGGCATTCTCAGCGTACCCGTGCTTCTGTCTGCGCGAATCGCCGGCGCGCGGCGGAAGAAACGAACTGGTCCTTGTGACCGCCGACGTATGTCATAATCAAGCCGCATGAGTAGAGAAATGCCGCACCACGCCTCAGCTCCCGTCGGCGTTCATCGGTGGCCAGTTCTCCGATCGGCTTTTGCAAGAACATACTTTTTGCCGGCGTCGATATCTAGCGGACCCTGATCGGCGCGATGTATAGATCCGTGTTGGCTCGAAGCGGTTCCGATATCCGCCGCTGCACGGTCAAAACGAAACGTGCCGACGGTCTTGGCAAGAGCAGAATAATGTACACTCGATTGAGCGGAAAATGCGCACAAGCAGGTATTGTTTAAGTCAGCCTCCACGCAGGTTATTAGTTCACTGTGTCGCACTCAGTGCGCGGGGCAGAATAAAACCAGGGGAGTGCCGGTGTGGGAATCGTCCGGTTTCTCAGCTTGCGCCGTGATCCTGCCGAAATCCTCGAGCGATGAAATTCAAAGGCTAGCGTCGCAACTTCGCCTCGACTTGGAGGTTCTGTTCCACGAGATCAGGTGGGCACTGGGCGAGGAACGAATAAACCGCCTTACCCCGACCTCCGATGAGTTTCGAGTCTGGTCTCGTGAACGCGACGGCCTCAATCGTTTTTGGGAATTTGCAAACCTTCGAATAGGCGGCGAGCTTTCGCCGAACGAGGTACACGATATCTGGGACTGTATTGAGTTGACGCTTGTGGCCCGAAGACGGAAGGCCTTTAGCTTTCAGGACTACCTCATGATCGCAATTAGATCCGACCAACAATGTGAATTCTGCGGAAGGCACCCCCCGGAAGTGACGCTGGAAATTGACCACATTGTGCCAGTTTAAGAATCGGCCGTTCGAAAAACTGGTTGTCCATATCGACCCGTTCGACCACGCCTGCCTGAGCCGCATCATTGGTCCTAATAATCGTAACCCCGAACTGCTTTTATTCGGGCAGCGTTCCAAATATATGATTTAATACCCGTTCCGACGCCGGCCATTTGGCCTTGGCCCGCGCGAGAAGGTACGTACGCCGAACCGAGCCGACACGATACCGCGCCGGTCGCACACGTGAGGCCCACGTCGCGCCCGGTTGGGCGGAACGGCTCCATGCACCATGCCTGCGGTCACGGCCCCGCCTGGCGCATACTCGGTGGCGCATCTTTCGGCCCACTGGGGGGACTTCTGGGGGTACCCCGAGGGTTAAGGACCAGGAAATTCGGGTAAGAATGGGTAATTCGCGATTGCGGCGGCAGTCTCAGCGCCGACGCGCAAACGGCGACGTGTCAAAGACATGCGTTGAAAACAAGGGGTTTATTTTGGCTCCTCAGGTAGGATTCGAACCTACAACCCTTCGGTTAACAGTTCAGGTGGCGACGATTTCAGCGATGCTACCGATTGATATAAGTTGCTCGGAATCAGCCGGTTGCGGGGAGGTGACGAAGTAACCCAAATCGCTCAATTATGCAGAATTGTGACCTTTTTTGAAGGAGTGTCCCTACAAAAGTCCCTACAGTTTTTGGCCCTTAAACCCTTCGGTTTACTACCGAAAATCTCTGACCGTCACTCATTCGTAACCGATCCAGTCCCTACAATCGCCGAAGGCGTGCGAACATTTCCGGAACTCAGCCGGATTCTGACGAGGAGATCGTTCAGCACGAGCCGGCAGCCTGGCTCTTCTGCGAGTTGTGAGTTCTGCGCCTCGGTTTCGAGGCGCGCGGTCAGCCGCTCATATTCTCGTTTGTGAAATTCTGCTTCACTCGACTCAAGTGTTCCGCGTTCGGCACCATGTACCTTGCGCTCGATCAACTCCCGGAGATAGGGCAGTTGAAAGTCATCATTCAACGTAACCAGGTTCGCCTCGATCCTGCCGGTGCGCATTAAATGGATACCGGTCAAGAGCACCCGGTAAACGTATAACAACGGCTTGACTCGTGGTGGATCTTCCTTTTCAAACAAATTCCACTGCGTGGCTGCAAAGCCGAGATAGTGGTGGCTGTGGTGACGCGTAACGCAGCCGTGAGCGATGTTTCTGAGTTCCTCGTGTGCAGGCGTCGAGTGCACGACAAGCGGCGAATACAACTGTTCGAGAACGTAGCCGTTTCTCTTCAGGAGTAATGTAAAGAACTTCAGTGCGTCATGAGTTACGAGGTCCAGTTCGATTCCCTCGCGCAAACCAGAGAATTCGACTGTCTCCTGTTTCGGCAGAAGTCCAACGGCGTCTCGGGCGGGCAGGATATGGACGCCACGCAAGTCATAGTCCGAATCGGCGGACGGAAACCCGTAAAGGTGCGCGCCGCTGATTGTGGCGAAAAGCAGCGGAAAGGGGTGTCGCGTCACTTCAGCGCGCAGGAGGTCGTAGTTAATCAAGTGCCATACTCCGGCGAGGCAGCCAGCCGTCGAGCGCGGACCAGGAATTCGTTCGCCCGCGAGTAATCGGGATGTTCAGGCAGGAGTGTGGACGCGAGCGCGTCGTCGAGTTCCTTATGCAACGCGAGACGCCAGCGCTCAACTTCCTCCCAGGGGATATCGCCCTGCCGAATCGCCAGAAGTCGGTCTCGATATTCATCGACGCGCAGGGGGACGAAGCCGTGTTTCAGGACCTCCACGCCGGACAGCAACAGACGGATCAGATGCATGACGTGCTTCCAGCGTATTTCGTTGTGATTGCGGAGATCCTGTTCGAGCTTTTTGAATTGGGACAACACGTAAGCGTTGTACGTGCGATGGACATACTGGGACAGAAATACGTTCCGCATGTCGATCAATTCGCGAGCCACCGGAGAACACGTTTCGACCAGTGGCGAGTAAAGGCACTCCAGCACATTTGGGTTCGCCTTCAGGGCAAGGCGGATGAACTTTTCGATTTCCCAGTAGACCTCCTCATCGTCGGTCTCCAGTTGCTCCGGGATACCGGCAAGCGACCAATGAACGGCCGCGGGCGGAAGATAAAACCCGCGCCGGTCGACATCGGAGCCTTCCTGGCTCAGCCCGTAGGCGGTCGACCCCACAATACAGCGATAGATAACGAAACCGTAGAGATCGGTTGATTCCACTCCGCCCGGCACCTCGGACTGAGCGTGTTTAAAAATGGTCAGGTCACTCCGACGAAAGCTTCCCTCTGTTCCATCGGCGAATCGGACCCTGTAATTATGTTCGGGAGCCGACGGCGCGTGAGCGACAAGGCCCACATGCTTGGCCGGTCGCGTGAGCACCTTGGTCCCTTCCGGGATCACGAGGTGGACTTGGCGCAGGCGGCTCACTTCTCGTCAGCCCTCGGGCTTTGCCGCAAATCAACGTTGAGACGCTGCTCTAACTCGGCGATGGCCGCGACTACTTCGTCCACGCTGGGTATCGGGCCAAAGACCATGCCAGACATGGCTTCATAGTCCCGCCGCAGATCAGTGAGCATTCCGTCGTGCGGAGTCAGCGCGAAGCTGCCGGGAGTAGCTGAGGCCAGGTCAAGATCGGGCCGGTTGAAGAACATCCGCGCATGGCGAACACAGTCTTCAGCCATTGCCATATCTCCCGTTGCATTCTGCCCAATCTCCGAAGCCAGGAGCCGATAGACATCGTAGTAGTGGCGCGAGACGCGCTGCCCTCCTCCCTTTAGCTCGCCACGGCGGTCCCACCAGCGGCGCAGGCCATGCAGGATAACAACCTTGTCCCAAAAGGTGCGGCTGGGGGCAACGGTCGTCACGTTGCCGACCGTCAGAGCAAAGTTCGGAAGGTCGTCTGCGATGTACGGCTTTACGACGACGGGAGCATGAGGGTCAAGAGCGGATTTTGCGCCCGATTCGATCTTGATGGCCCGACGGATGTATGCATTGCCGTCTGTGGTTGCGGTGGGATACCAGAGAAGCAAGCTCTGCCGGTCGGGGTCATCTGGATCGGCTTCAACGCGCGCCCGATCCGCTTTTAGATTTGCGGTCTGAAGCGTCTGCCGCAGCAATGCGCTCAACTGTTCCAGCATCGGGCCGTGAATGTACTCCT
The DNA here is from genome assembly GCA_963832905.1 of Terriglobia bacterium. Taxonomy (GTDB): domain Bacteria; phylum Acidobacteriota; class Terriglobia; order Bryobacterales; family Bryobacteraceae; genus BOG-234. Next base: position 1,151,939 of record CAWHVO010000006.1, read on the forward strand.
GGCAAGCGGCTTTTATGGCCTCCAGGCGGTTGTTGCGCTTCTTGCCGCTCAGCGCCTCCAACTCCTCGACGGTCGCGGGCTGTCCAATGTCCTCCCGGAAAACAGTGATGTCGATGTCTTCTGAGAAGCGTTCGATCAAGCCGTAACCTTTGGAGAGCGAGGTGCCCCCTTTGAAGAGCAAGCGCGGGCCACCGGCCTCCAGTTCGTTGAAGAGCGCATCGAGCGTCCAGCAAACCCAGAAGTCTTTTTCGATATTCTGCTCATTGGTGCGGAGCCGGTCGGCGGCGCCGACAAAGAGGTCGCGGCGCTCTTTCTCGCTCGCCGCCAGCACGGTTTGAAATCCCTCGGTCATCGGCTTCTCGGACGCTTCGCACCTTTGATGATAGGGGCCGTTGCCTGCGCGCGTCTCAAGGGCTTCGGATTCCCGGTCGCCGGCGGCGCTCCAGCGTTCGCCTGCTGGAGCAGGTCGCGCACGATCATCCGCATCCACTCCGGCAGCGCCGACAGGCCGCTGCGCAAATCGTCCTGAATGGCTTGCCCGTGGTCGGGGTCTTTGAGGATGGAGACAAGGCGCTGGTGGAGGCTTCCGTCGTCGGACGGGAGCATGTCGCGCAGCCAATGGAGCGCCTGCACGAAGCGCATGGCAGGGCGGCCCGCCCAATAAAGGCGGCTGGGCGCGGCGGCCTGGAAGTCGAGCGTCAGGTTGCCGAGGGTGATGGGCCGCAGGCGTCCATCGGTAAGCACGCCGATGCGCGCCGGGACGGCGTGGGTAAGTCCGAGGTCGTTGGCGGCGGTGAGGCCATCGACCACCACCCGGACCTTTCCCTTCCGGGCCAGCGCGTCAATCACGTCGCGCGGGTTAGGATAGGTGGGCTTTCCGGTGAGCCGGTTATCCTGGGGGATGTCGTAGAAGCCGCGCGCGATCCGCCGCAGGCTTCGGGAAGCGACCAGCCTGTGAAGGGCCTGATCGACTGCGGTGCGCGGCCCTAAGTCGGCAAAATCTTCCGGGGTCCAGACGCGCGGCTGCGCCGGGGCGGAGATGCGGTCCCGGATGGCGGCTGGAATACTTGATGCCGGAGTGGACATGGTTGGCCTCATGTCAGAAAAATGCAACAAACTTCTGACTGCTCCAGTATAGCTCTATGTCAGAAAAATGCAACAAACTTCTGACTACGATTGGACGCCAGCCGACAAAATCAAAACGCGCGCCTGAGAGGAATGACCTCTGCCTGCCGTCCCTGTTCAGAAGCAAAGGAAACGCCGGTTACATCGCGAAACGTATCGGGCGCGAAATGAAGTTCCCTACATAACTGCGGCAGGGTCAGGTCGGTGCCGGTCCCGAGGGCGTTGAGAGCATTCCCTAATAGTTCAGGCGGTTGGAATGTGGGTTCGCACGGTTCACCCTTCGTCCTCCAGCCCTTAAACGACATATATTGAAAAGCGCGACGGTAACCCACCGCGCCGAGCAATCCCAGGTCGTATGCCCGTCTGACGATTGCGGCAGCGCTAACGCGCCATCGTTGTTTTAGCTCGAATATGTGTTCCCACCCAAAGGGCCGCATTCCGAACTCGCGCCCGAACGACCTTCGGGGCATCAACAAAGCACTCGCGAACCGGTCTGCCTGAGCTTCTGTCTCAATGCTGCCGGTGTGAAATCCGCGATGCATGACGAAATGTCCGCACTCATGCCCAATATCAAATATCCAGCGCGACGTGCTCGGGATTACCTGGTTCAAAAAGATGATGGTTGTCGGACCATAACGCGAAAACGCGTCAACCTGCGTGGATTTGACAACATGCGCGGCGATCACAACCCCAGCATGTTCCAGAACCCGGCCAATCTGGAGTATTGGGCCTTCCACGCCGAGGCCCCAGTGCGTCCGGCAGTACTCCGCCGCCCGCTCAACATCTTCCGTGTTTGATATAGCTACTTGAGGCAAATTTAGTTGCGGAAATCGGAACAGGGTCCGCAATCTATCGAGTACCATTCCGATCAGCGTGGCGTGCGCCCGAATCTGTGACTTCAGTCGCTCCGGTGCCGCCCGCCGGTGGCGAAAGCTGCACTCGTCTTCCAGAAAAAGATCATCGACCGCGCGGTAAAAAAAGCGGGGCTCGAACCCCAAGACGGAAGCGAAAGCCTCGACGAGGTCCGGCGCGGGGTCTTTCTTTTTGCCGGCTTCACACAGGGACACCAGAGCCGGAGAGGCGGCGACTTCTTCGCTCAACTGCTTCTGCGTCAGGCCGCGAAACTCACGCGCGACTTGTAAGCGATCTCCGCAGAACAATTCACCCAGCATTGCGCTCCCTGCGCGGCTGGCGTTCCTCGCCTACGTTATCCCCCACGTTCCGAATCGTGAGCGGGGGAGGACCAGGATCGATTCCGGGCGAAAGCGCCGGAACGGCGTTCTGTACGTCATCATCAAACGGGATCGAGTATTGCCCGGTGACTCTTCCTGTCTTGTCCATTTCGGCCAAAACAACTCCCAACGTGCGGCCTTGCGTGTCGGTCGTGACCGCGAGGCGAAGCAAGCGATCATCTAACGCGATTTCCCCTAAATCAAGCAGCAACTGCTGCGCGGCAGATTCCACATCGCTGACAACCCGACAATGACCGGGTGCATCACCGACGTCGCCGCGGTAAAACTTCAGTGGCACCCTGCCAATCGAAAACGTGAATCTGAGGGCTTCGGCTTCCTGGAGCACGTCGAGCCAGTCGTTCGCCTCGCTCTGCCTCCGCAACGTGAAACACGTGCGAGCGTAGATCCGGCATCCAAGACTCCAGGCATTATCGCCAGCGTCGGGCTCGTGGACTGAAAGCGCGGTATCCCGGACACCGCGCATGAGCGAGGCTACGGCGGAAAGGCGGCCCTTCGTCAGACCAGGATATTTAGCCCAAGGCTCAAACTCGTCCATAGGCCCACTGTATCCCAATTCTGACATTGACGCAAGAAAATTTACGGCTTGAAAATTCTTTACGGCCCCGGCAAATCTTCACATGCCTATAAATAATTTACGGCCTTTGTAATGGAGGGTTTACCTGCAACGCCGGAGAGCGTCAGTCGAAAGCGCGGGCAAATATCATCCCATCGATTCCGGCTTCAACAAGGCACAGTCCCTGTGCCACACGAATGGGTCGAGTCCGGGCTGAGAGAAAGCCGTGCTGGCGTGGCAGAAATCATTTCAAACCTTCGTAGCGTTTGATATAGACCGCGAGATCCCTGCGCGGGAGCCGGACTGTTGGGTCGGCTGAAAATACGCTCAAAACGGATCGCAGCTTTGCGGAGGTCGTGAGCCTGTTGCGATGAATCTCGTCAAGTATCCACAGCACGCCGTGAACCTGTATGGTGTTCTCGGTGGCAATCTTCCGAAGCCCCGCATCACCACTGAGAAGGATGCATCCGGGATGACTCTCCGCCAAGGCAAATGCGAATCCGTCATGCACGGAAAGATTGGGTGCCATCCGCATTACCTGTTGCGCGCGCGAGACTCGCTCCCCCGGCAGGTCAATCACTTTGAGGCCAGCTCGCAGGAGCGCCTTTTTCTGTGCAGCCGTAAACTTCAGAAGCTCTTCTTCAAAGAGCGTATTGGGGATCAGAAATTCATACGGAAGTCGCAGGAAGACATCCAGCAGTGACACCTTCCTGAGATCGATCAGACAGGAGCTGTCACTAATGACGATCCGCATGAGCGCCTTGCGGTCCTTTCAGGCCGGCCTCTACGTCCGTGATCGGAAGCCGAAGAAGTTCAGCGCCCTTGCTTAACGAGATGAGATCCTCGGCGAGAGCCCGGTAACATAGCCGCTCAAAACGGCGTGCTCGCTCGCGTTGCCCGCGTATATTCGCGGGTTCAAGCTCCTCCGGTTCCTGAGTGCGCCACCCGCGCGCGATCGTCTGAAAAGCGTAAATCAGGATTGATTCGCTGATCACATCAAGCTGTCGAAGTCGCATGAGAAGCGCCATGCCACTCACCCGGTATATCCGTTTAAGGTCAATTATTTCTTTGTAGCCGAGCGCGCTTCGATGCTTTCCCACTTCCCGCAGAAGATGTTCGCGCGGCATGAGGAATGCGCCGGCGAACAGGGTAGCAGCCTTCTCTTCGTCTTTGTCGCTAAGGCTGTGAGTATCAATCAGGCGATGCGCCAGCTCATGAGCGAGCGTCAGCCGTCGCCGTTCCAGCGAAAACTCGTTATTGACGACAATCACCGGCAGCGGTTCGTGGCCGCGTCCGCGACCCACGAGGCACGTAAAGCCGGAAACGCGGTCCGGCAGCCCCACGGTGAGAACTTTGAGGCCTTTTTCTTCCAGAAGCTCCGTCATGTTCGGAATGGGATCGAGCCCCAGATTCCACTTGTCGCGCGCATCTATTGCGAGTTTTTCCGCTCCGGTCACGTCATCCAGAGGCACCGGGCACGGCACCGGACACTGCCATTTCGCGCTATCAAGTTCGAGGATCGACTCAATCTGGAGGTAGCGCTCGATCCATTCCAAGACCTCGGTCTCCACCTGCGCCCGGTCTTTGGCGGTCGTGTTCGCCTTCGTCCGGAATTCCACGCCGGAGAGTTCGATTCCCTGAGCATCCATCAGATAGCTGAGCGAAACCCCGAGCGCTTTCGTAAGCGCTATCAGGACGCCGGAACTCGGGACGTCTTCGCCGCGCTCGTACTTGCCAATGGCCTGCGCCGTGACCTTCTCGTTCATTGCGGCGGATAGATCCCGCAACGACAATCCGGCCTTCCGCCGCGCCAGCTTTAGACGATCAGCGATCATATCGAAAATCCCATCGGTTTACAGTTTGACATTATCTTCATGTAATGTAAACTGATAGTAGGAACGAAGCGAGCGATTATTGTGATGCTCCGTCCCTCAAAAGGGTAATTATATATTTGGCTAAAGTTGCTGCTACAGTGGTGGTGACGTGACAGGGCCGGTCAATTCAGGCGAGCTTACGCGCTCGCCGCTTTGCCCGGAGCTTCTTCACCCGTGCCTCTTCCTTCAGAACGGCTTCCTTCGACACGCTCAGCGATGCACGCACGGCACGGTCGAACCTGTCGGCTTGGTCCGGGCCGTCGCAGCGGAGCGCCAGCGCCGCGATGGTTTCGGCTTGGCTGGGTTCGGCGTTCATAGCGCTGGTCTCATTTCCGGCTTCATCATAACTCAGGCAAACGAATTAGTATAGAGGCGATGTAAACCTCATCCTCATCGAAGGAATAGAGCGCTCCCAATGTCGGAATGTTTGCGCGCGAATCGCCCTTCTGCTCACATGCCCACCAGTAATCTGTGATGGCGTCACCTGAATTTGGCTCATGCGCAAGCCACCATTTCAGCGCGTCATAAGCCTCTTCCAGTCGCGGATACCTGGAACCCTCCGCGTCGATTTTACTGCTTACTCGAAGACCCTCAACAACGGTGCGCAGTCCAGGCATTTTAGGCCGCTGCTGCTCCGAGTTCCCCAAGTTCCTGTAGCGCCCATTCGCGGACAGCCTGGCTAACGGGCGTTGGGTTGGCGAAAATCGTGAAGTACGGAATCTCCTCGCCGTCGCTTGCGGCTTTCCAAATATGATCGTGCGACATGTTGCTTATCGAAGATGCGGTATGCAGTTCGGATACATATTCGGCAACACCGTCAATCAGCGTGATCTCGGCGGCAGTGAACAGGTTGGTATCTGCGGGCCTTAGAGCATGGAACTGTTTTTGAATTTTCCCGTAAAACAGCTTCTCGCTCACCACTATCGCGCCTTCGTCCTGTAGTTCTTGGACTGTCGAGACAATGGCGCGAGGCACCGGTCCGAATTGCCGCTTGATGTAAACCGCATCCGTTATCGGCTCACCGGTCTGATAGTACGAGGTGAAATCTGCGATCCAGCAAGTCTTGTTGAGTTTCGTAGCTCCCAGTTTGGCGGGATCAGTTTTCCAGCAAACATAGTGAACCAGGGCTTTGAATTTTTCCCGATTGAACGCCATAGCACTTTTCCCTCCTGAAAACAAGTATAGCGTAGATTGCTTAGCGTGTGGTAAAATCCCGTGCTTGTTTCATCTGCCTCACGGTAGCCCATCGATCCTTCGGTAAGTGCTTTCCCGTGTGTGATACGATGGCGGGAATTCGCCAATGGGCACCGAACTGATCCCTGCATCGCTACATGAAGGCTATGAAATTCACGAGTGGCGACATGCTACGGCGATTCTCCATCAGGAGTTTCCCGAAGAATTTGCAGACATCGTAAAAATACTTAGATCGTTCCGTCTTAAGAAATCGTTCATCGATACGGGCGGTGGCAGGAAGTCAAAAGTGTCAGAGGCCATCGACGCTCTCTCTACGCGCGGGGCTGGATCGAAAAAGGATTCGACACCAAGATGCTGGTCGATGGACAGACGCTCGAAAGTCCAACTCATAGCGTTGATTGTTTCAAGGGCCGGGTTGCGTTAGAGATCGAATGGAATAACAAAGACCCGTTTTATGACCGCGATCTTAATAATTTCCGTCTTCTGTTTGATCTGCGGGTTATCAGCGTCGGAGTCATAATCACCCGATGCGACGAACTCCAGGAAGTTTTCCGGGGGTTAGGTAGGGGTGATTCTTACGGGGCTTCCACTACCCACATGAGCAAACTACTTCCCCGGATTCATGGAGGTGGCGGAGGGGGTTGTCCCATCTTGGTTTTTGGTATCCGAAAAAGTTTGTACGTCCCTACAGAATAAAACATTTGTGCCGATCTATGATTTGCGATAAGGTAAGGTTACCCATGCGGAACGAGCCCAAAAAAATCATCAATCCATTTCGTGAGTTGGGCGATCAGTACAAGACGATCTTGGCAGACCCACCATGGAGATTTTCAAATTCCACGGGCAAGGTTGCCCCTGAACATAAACGACTAGGGCGTTATGGAACGATGAAACTTGATGAAATTAAGGCCCTCCCGGTGTCAAGGATAGCGGCACCACAATCTCATCTCTATCTCTGGGTGCCTAACGCGCTGATCGCTGAGGGTCTTGACGTGATGAAGTCTTGGGGCTTCACCTACAAGGCAAATATCGTGTGGCACAAGATTCGCAAAGACGGAGGGCCTGATGGGCGCGGGGTTGGGTTTTATTTTCGGAATGTTACAGAACTGATCTTGTTCGGCACACGCGGAAATTTTAGAACGGGAGCGGCTGGGCGTTGTCAGGTAAATTTTCTCGCGACTCGCAAGCGTGAGCATTCGCGCAAGCCCGATGAAATTTATCCGATCATTGAATCGTGCAGTTTCGGCCCGTATATGGAACTGTTCGCCCGGCACAGTAGACAGGGATGGGCCTCATGGGGCAATGAGGTTGATGATAGTCCGGTATCCAGACGCGATCGAAGCGAACAGGCTACGATCAACCCAATGTACGTTTAATTCTTCCTTCCCCTGTTCGGTTTGCGATACGGAAGATTTCACGCCATCGCCTCTTCCGTCTTGCCGGTCAATTGCTTGTACATGATTCTCTTGCCGACAACGCCACGAACAGCCAGGTCGAACCGTTCCGCGTCCGTCATCTTCCGATTGTTGAACCGATAGCTCTGCTCATCCAGGTAGCGGAAAAGATGAAACGGTTCGACCGAAACATAGGTTCCGTTCAGCATTCTTTTGGTGAGACTCCAGAAATTCTCGCAGCCATTCGTGTGTATCAGTCCGTCCACGTATTTCTCCGCGTGGTCCACGACGCCATGCTGGAACTCACTCAACCCGCTGTAGGACTGGAGCGCGTCAGTGTACAGGGCAGAGCCAGCCTGTACGTGCTTGCGGACTTCGGCTTGTAGAGCCTTCTTCTTCCGGTTAGGGATCACGGTGGTACGAATCTGGCTGGGCTTGCCGTCTTTTCCGCGCTCCAGAATCCCCATGACGGCGGTCTTGTCCTTGCCGCCGGTACCGGTGATCTTCTTGGCGCGAACGTCGCGGTGCATATTGCGAGACTTCTGGCCGATGAACGTTTCGTCCGCTTCCACATGGCCGGTGAACTTGTCGGGAGTTGCCAGACCGAATGACAGACGGATTCTGTGATCCAGAAACCATGCTGATTTCTGGGTGATGTTCAGGGCGCGGGCGATCTCGCAGGACGATACGCCGTTCTTGCAATTGGTAATCAGCCAGGTAGCTGTGAGCCACTTGTCCAACCCGAGCGGGCTTTCTTCGTAGATGGTGCCCGTCTTCAAACTGAATTGCCGCTTCGGGTGATCGGTGGGACACCACCAGCGGTTCTGGTTCGCCAGGAACTTCACTTCCTTGCAGCCACAGGTCGGACACACGACACCATTCGGCCAACGCCGCGCTACGAGATAGTCCCGGCAGTTCTCCGGTTTTGCAAAGTACAGAATGGCTTCCTGAAGGCTGGTTGGTTCACGTTCCATGCTTTAATTATAGGGCTTCCGTGAACTTTAGTCAAATATATAATTACCCTCAAAAGGAGTTGAACTGATGAGCAAACATTGCAATAACGGCCTTGACGACCGTTGCCGAGACCTCGATGGCGAAATTCGGCGCAAACGGGGCGACACGCTGGTTGGGACACTGCGGCAGAACTACGGCCCTGATTTCGCGCCGGGCGTTCGTTCCGACATGCGCCTCGACACATTGCTTGATCGTACAGGCGCAGAGTCACTGACGGAACTGTTGCGGGGCCGCCACAAATAGGCGACCAGCCAGCAGTCTGAACGGAATAGGAATTATGCCATACCTCAGAGCTTCAGAAGCGCGATTAGCTTCACTCTTGGAGCGGTCTCGTGTGCAGAAGAGTGCCCGTCAGATCCTGAGCGAAAGTGCCCGTGCGTTCGACTCGGAAGATTCTTACGACGTTTTCCTCTCTCATTCGTACGACGATGCGGAGGTGATTCTGGGGGTGCGGACCATCATGAAGTCCCTGGGCCTGAAGGTTTATGTGGACTGGATAGACGACTCCGCGTTGGATCGCGGAAAGGTGACCGCCAAAACGGCCGCTGTGCTTCGCCGCAGAATGCAGGCATCTTCGGGCTTCGTCTATGCGCACTCACCTTCGGCCAAAGACTCCGTATGGATGCCTTGGGAGCTGGGATACTTTGACAGCCTTCGGCCGGCTCACGTCTGGATACTGCCGCTAGTCGAGACATCGGACAGTGAGTTCCGGGGCCAGGAATACGCTCGGCGACGATAGTGGCCCCAACCCCGTCGACATAGACTTTGCGCCGTTTTTCAGGGTCTGTGTTGATCGTGATATCCGGCGGCTGGTCAACGATGGTCTCATCGATGCCCGGCTCTGGCGGCAACGCCCTGTCGTCATCGTCTGTGGGCGGCTCGTCATCCGGTGGCGTGATCGGGTCGTCTTCTCCCGGCTGGTAGATCTGCACCGGCTCGCCGTCGAATTCGGGGTCGGCGAAATGGTCGGTGGCGCCCCTGAAATCCATCAGCGTGAAATAAAACTTCTTCGTATCCTCATGGACGCGCGTGCCGCGCCCGACAATCTGTTTGAATTCTGTCATTGAGCCCACCGGCCGATCCAGCACAATAAGGCGGCAGGTCTGGGCATCTACGCCGGTGGATAGCAGTCGTGACGTAGTGACGAGAACGGGGTATTTGGCTTCCGGATCGATGAAATTGCCGAGTTGCGCCTGTCCCTCAGTGTCGCTGCCGGTAATCCGCATGACGTACCGGTAGTTCTGATCGACCAGATCCTTGTTTTCGTTGATGAGCGCCTGGCGCATGCGCGCGGCGTGTTCTTCATCGACACAAAACACGATGGTCTTCTGGAACCGGTCGCTACTCTCTTTCAAGAAGTCGGAGACCTTCTTGGCGACCATCTTCGTGCGGTCGTCGATGACCAGAGTCCGGTCGAAGTCTCTCGTATTGTAGATGCGGTCCTCGACCTCGTTGCCGTCGCGGTCGGTTTGACCTTTTTGGGGCCGGTAGCCTTCGACATCCACACTGATATGGACTTTGATGACTTTGTACGGCGCCAGGAAACCATCGCGGATGCCCTGCTTTAAGGAATAAGAATAAACTGGCTTTCCGAAATAATGGATGTTGGAAACATATTCGGTTTCCTTGGGAGTCGCTGTTAGGCCGATCTGCGTCGCGCCCGAGAAATAGCTCAGGATTTCGCGCCAGGCCGAGTCTTCGGCGGCGCTGCCGCGGTGGCACTCGTCGATGACAATCAGGTCGAAAAAGCTTGGCGAGAACTCGCGGAAGAGTTTCTGTCGGTCCTCCGGGCCGGTGATCGCCTGATAAAGGCCGAGGTAGATTTCATAAGCGGTATCGATCCGGCGTTTCTTGTCGAGCGCCGTGGTCAGCTCCACTTCGGAACCATCGGGGCGTTCAATGGTCTTCGAGCCGGTGCTGAGTTTGGCCATTGCAGCACCGAAGGGACGGAAGTCGTTCACCATAGTCTGGTCAACGAGAACATTGCGATCGGCCAGGAACAGAATGCGTTTCTTGCGTCCTGCCTTCCACAGGCGCCAGATAATCTGAAACGCCGTGTAGGTCTTTCCGGTGCCTGTGGCCATGACCAGCAGAACGCGATCCTGCCCCTTGGCGATGGCTTCGACGGCGGCATTCACCGCGTTGCACTGGTAGTAACGCGGGGCTTTGCCGCTGCCGTCATCGAAATAATCCTGCAGGACGATCTGTTCCGCCTCGGGCGTCAGCCCCTTCCAGGCGCGATAGGTCGCCCAGAGCTCCGTGGGTGACGGGAAGGAATCGAGCCCGAGACTGGCTTCCTTCTCCGGGTACGTGCCCGTGCGGTCGTGAAACACGAAACCGTCCCCGTTGGAGGAGAAGACAAAAGGGATGTCGAGCGTGACGGCGTAATCGAGCGCCTGCTGCATTCCGTCCCCGACTGCACAGTTATTATCCTTGGCCTCGATGATTGCGATCGGGATGTTGGGCTTGTAATAGAGAATGTAGTCGGCGCGCTTTGCTTTGCCGCGCGTGACCAGCTTGCCCCGCACGATAATTCGTCCCTTGGTGAAACTGACCTCCTCGCGCATCTGGGTCATCTCATCCCAACCTGCCTTCTGAACGGCGGGCGTGATGAACTTGGTGCAGATGTCGCGCTCGCTGAGGTCTTTCTTGTTCATTCGGCTGTCAAGCTCGCCCAAGGCTATTTATTTTCAGTGGTTTAGTCGGTGAGTGAATCTTTACAGATTATACCGGCCACGACCCTGAACAGCATTAAGGCAGCAAGGCAGCCCGGCATGTGCCGGAGCAGCGAAGCGAGGGGTACCCTGCCGATCCACCGTCCACATGGAAGCCGGTGTTCGACGCACTCACGGAAGCCAGGAATGCCTTCGATGCCGGGGGTACATTGGGACGGAGCCACTGCGTACTCGTCACAACAATCACTCGTGTTCGACATGCTGACAGCAATCTTAGGGCTCGTCGGTCTTCTCCTCATACGACAGTGGTTGGTCGTGGTTTCGGCCGTTCACCGATTTCGTGAAGGGATGGGCGCTCGTCGGATTTTCGTTGCTCCCATGCTCTTGCGGTGGACTCTCTTATTGCCTCGTCTGAGGAATTCGTGGGTGCTTTTGAAACTCAGCGCGGCGGTTGGGTGAGGAACCGGTGAAGTTTTCGGCAGGTGGAATCGAAGGAATTCTGTAGCGGCTCGGACATGCCGCCATGGATCAGCGGACCACCTTCGTCATCGATCACATCGCAGAGAATCTTGCCAACGTCTTTCCTTGTTAGGGAGGGGTCTTCGTGCAGGTCACGAATGATCTCTCCGCCCAGCACCCATAGATTGTCAACGTGCTTGCGAATGGTTTTGCGGGAAAGGCTGGTCGATGCCAGGTGCTCCAGGAAAGGTCGAAACCAGGCAACCAGCTTCTTTCCCGGCGGCACGTCTTTTTCCAGCCCCATCCACGAGCGCGGCCATTCATCGATGTCGCGAAGGTAAATGGCGAGATCCGGGGGCGATGCCGCGGCGGTGCGGTTTACGGTGGAAGTCTTCGTCGTTGCCGCCTTTTTCGCCATGGAACTGATCACGATTCTAAACCGCTGCCACCATTTTCCGGGGTTCGTTTACCAGCATGCCCGCTTCGGTCCGGACAAAAAGACAATCGAGATCGCGGTGCGGCCCCGTAAGGGATCAACAGCTGTTTGCTCGGGCTGCCACCAGCCGGCGCCCGGCTACGATCGTCTTCCGGAGCGGCGCTTCGAGTTCATTCCGTTCTGGGGGTTCGTCGTTTTTCTGTTGTACTCGATGCGCCGCGTCGATTGCCGCCGCTGCAATACGGTGTTCGTGGAGGAGGTCCCGTGGGGTGACGGCAAGCATCAGTTGACGAAAGCCTATATGCTGTTCCTCGCCCGCTGGGCGCGCAAACTTTCGTGGAAGGAAGCTGCCGAATCGTTTCGGACCACGTGGGACAAGGTGCATGACTCCGTCCAATACGTTGTCGCCTGGGGTCTGGAGCATCGTACGCTCGGGCCAATCGAGGCCATCGGCGTGGATGAAATCCAATATGCCAAAGGCCACAAGTACCTGACGCTGGTTTACCAGATCGATCTCGGGATGACGCGTCTGCTCTGGGTCGGCAAGGAAAGAACGATCCAGTCCTTTCAGGGATTCTTCACCCTGATCGGAGACGAACTGGCGTCGAAAATCCTGTTCGTCTGCTCCGACATGTGGCAACCCTACCTGAAGGTCATCCGCCAGAAGTGCTCCCAGGCGCTGCACATCCTCGACCGTTTCCATATCGTCGCCAAAATGAATGACGCTCTCGACGATGTCCGCGCCGGCGAAGCGCGCCGCTTGCATCGCGACGGGTATGAGCCGGTATTAAAGAAATCGCGATGGCTCCTGCTCAAACGCAAACAGAACCTCACCGGCACACAACGATTCCGGCTGCGCGACGTGCTCCGATACAACCTGAAGACCGTCCGTGCTTACCTCCTCAAGGAAGCCTTCCAACAGCTTTGGGATTACGACTCTCCCGCCTGGGCCGGGAAGTTCCTCGACGAATGGTGCCGTCAGACGATGCGCTCCCGCATCGAACCCATGAAAAAGATCGCGACGTCACTGCGCAAACACCGCGAGCTCATCCTCAATTACTTCCGCGCCCAAAAGCTCTTTTCCAGCGGCGTTGTCGAGGGCCTGAACAACAAAGCCAAAGTCACCATGAGAAAATCCTACGGATTCCGCACCTTCCGAGTCCTCGAACTCGCCCTCTATCACTCACTTGCCAAGCTGCCCGAGCCTCCGGTCACCCACGAGTTTTTCTGACGAGTCCTCTTATTTGCTTATTTGTAGACTACTCGTTGCGACTCCGAGTTTGGGTTCTCCACCCGAGTGATTGTCATGCTTTGAATAAAGCTGAACACCGAACTCAGGCTGGGTAGATTTTCGGAGAAGAACTGCGGCGTACGGTTGCCTTGAGGAACGAACAGAAATGTTTGAGGGCGCCCACCAAAATCCAGAGCGCGCATGATTGTCAGATAGTCGGCTCGTTCCCGTGCGTGATGGAATTCGGCTGCATAGGAGGGCCCGCTGGGCATTGGCGCGGTACCTGACCTGTTGAGCGTGGCCAGAAGCAAAGTTGGGTCGTTAGCGAGGTAGAGCAACTTTCCGTCGATCGCAAACTCAAGCGTTGCAAGACCATTGAGCTGTTCCACCGCGTGCGATCCCATTACTGTTGTCTGCCATCCGACTCCCAGCTGCGACGTACTCCATAATGTTTCGACTGCCGACGTGAGCGCTGGGCGGATGGCATTCGCGTCCCAGTTCGCCGGAGCGGATATCACCAGCACTGTGGGAGTGCGGATGAAGCCACTAGCGGTTGCCGACGTTCCGATCTGCAGCAACGCCTCCGGAGAGGCTCTGGAAACCAATTGCTTCAGGGCTCCTGATTTCAGCTCGCCGCCGACTGCGCTCGCGAGCGCTGGTTCGTCGATGCGCGTTTCAAGATCCTGTTCTGTTCCTGCGGACGTATCAGTTAACACGGCTTCGGGCGCGTACTGAAAGTTCGGCGCCGCTTCAGCTCCCGGCTTCAGGAGCCGACTCTCGATCAGCGATTCAACCATTTCCGGGGAAGGCAGAGCCCATGCTTTGGCTAATGCGGCATCGGCGGGCGCAATTGCGCGAAGTGCTGCAACGGCGTCGAGCGCGCCGGAGCCGGGCACGGCCGCCTGTTGCTCCGGTAAACGCACGAGAATCCGGTTCTCGTCGATTTCCTGGGGCGTTCGCTGCACATCTACGATCTCGCCCTCGAAAGGACGCAGTTCCGAAATATTGCGCTGAATCCAGTAAGACCGGAAGCGGATATCGGACACCAGCGCTTGTATGTTGAGCGCCATACGAAGTTCACCAGCCGTTCCGGCCTGCGCGAGCGCCCGCGTGTACCACGTTTCGCTGGCGAGGTTCGATGCGGTCTGCCCGGCGATCAACGCAAGTGTGTGCGCCATCAGATCGTCGCGCGTGGACAGCACCAGCCATCCGTCGGTATATGCGAAGGCGACGGTGCGGTGCGACGCGTCATCACGACGCATATAAAACGAAATTCCGCTGGCTTGCCGGACCGTAAACTTCTCACGAAGGCGCCAGAGCTGGCTGGCGGTGAGCTGCGACTCATCGACTCTTGTAATGTAAACGAATTGCTGTTCGGTGAACTCATACAACCCGAGAGCCGATTCGCGGCCCGCGATTTCAAGCGTTCCGGGAACTCCTGGAAGGAATCCGGCAACGTTCCCGTACTCCTGATACAGGCCCTGGAGCTTCTGCAGCAAGTTGGAGTTGGAGAAGACGCTGTAGTTGGCGCTGGTCAGCCAGTTTTGTTTGACATTGGAACCGTTCCAATCAGCGAGCAGCGAATGGAAATCCTTCCCTTCCAGGTAGATCATCGGACCCGCCGGCATAAGAGATGCAAGTTCGCGCCGTGCCGGCCGGGTTACCTGGACCCAAGCAAGAGTAGCGAGTGTCAGAATGCCCGCAGTCGACCAGAGAATCTTCTTCATTGCATCCGCCTCGCGCGTACGATTTGGGTCTGTTCAGTTTTGTCGGTAACAACAGGCTGACGACGCTGGTTCTCCGCACGCAGCTTTTGTTCAGCCCGGAGCGCCGCGATCCGCTGAGTCTCCAACGGACGCACCTGCTGAATGTAGCTCAGAGCTGCCGCCAAGTCGCCAGTGCGTTCGGCTGCTGTGGAAAGGCCCTGAAGCAGGGCGCTGTCGGCCATGATCATCCGGCGCGGGATTTCGTATGGTTGAGACGGCCCATCGGGCGGGCCCTCATATACAGCCGAGGGATCGAACGCGAGCACGGGCCGACCAGCCGCCTCCTGGTACATCGCGAGGGCGAGACTATCGCGCCCGGTGCCGAGGGAAGCGCGAACCGCGGCAAGCCGTACGCGCGGATCTTCGGGGTCGATTGCGAGAGCTTCACGCAGGAGTGTCAGCTTCAGCGAGGGATCGGAGTTGCTCTCTGCTGCTTCCAGT
Organism: Terriglobia bacterium; assembly: GCA_963832905.1. Taxonomy (GTDB): domain Bacteria; phylum Acidobacteriota; class Terriglobia; order Bryobacterales; family Bryobacteraceae; genus BOG-234. Next base: position 1,167,354 of record CAWHVO010000006.1, read on the forward strand.
CGCGCTTCGACAAAGAAAGGCTTGCGTGCCGCGTCGGGAGATCTATCCGCCGAGGCCAGCAGAGCCAATTCACCTTTCGGAGGGATCTGTGCGGGAGCCAGTAATCGCGCGGCCTCGGCGCGTGTGGCGTAAGGCGCGGTTGAATCGTTCACTGACTCGTTCGCGAGGCGGGTGCGGTCCGCCGGGCTCGAAATGCGAGCGAGTTTCACTTTGGCCTCCGCATTCCACGGAGTACACTGGATGGCCTTCGTATAGAACTCCTTCGCCTCGGCATCGCGATGGAATTCGACCAGCAGATCTCCGGCTGCCTCGAAACTCTGGAGCGGAGACTGCCGGAATGGGGCTGTTCCAACCAACGTCATTCTGCGGAGTATGGTGAGGGCCTGCGGCAGGCCGTTCTGCCGTTCCAGCCAGACGCGGGCGAGTCCGATGAAGTTCGCGAACTCAAGATGCTGCTGATCGAGCTCGCGCGTATACAGGAATTCAAGCAGCGCGAGTGCAGCATCAGTCCGGCCATCCTGCCGAAGCATGGTTGCGTCGGACTGCAACTGGTACAGTGCCGGGGCCCTGGCAGGTTCCGAACGGAAGCGCGCGAGCAGTCGATCGAATTCGCCGTCCGCAGCGGCAATCCGAATCTCAATGCCGCTTAGTTCGTCGCGGTGCGACTCCAGTTCGACCGCAGTGAACTGACGCCACTCGTTTATGGCATCAGTGGTCTTCCCGTGAGCGAGAAACAACCCGATCAGACCGCTGCGAGCAGAGATAGCCTGCGAGTTGTAGCGGGTCTTGTCATCGCCCGTTGCAAGGGCGGCTTCGCGCAACGCGTAGGTCAGCCGGAAACGCGCCATATTTTCGAGATCGTCAGGCGTCGCATCGGGCTGGAACCCAACGTCCGCCCCGCCAGTCTGTGCCATCACGTCGAGCAACCATTCAAAACCGGCGTTGGACCGGAACGATGCTTCGAGCGCCGGTTGAATCAGCTCGTTAACTCGGTATGCTCCATTGCGGTGAACATAGTCGGCGAGGAGCGAATGGATGTCGGGCTGGAGCTGTGCAAATACTTTCCCATCGGAAACGGCACGAATTGCTGCGCTCACGTTGGCCCAAAAAGTTTCGCGAACGCGAACTCCCTTGCTCTGTTCACGCTGAAACGCGGCCATCGATTGGCTCCATTCGGCAATTGCCTCGGCGCTCCGGCCCTGTTGCATCAGAGAGCGCGCGATGCCGTCATGCGCCTCGCCGCGATCCGCATCGAGATCCAAAGCCTCCCGGAAGCGCTGGATCGCGTCCGGGTAGCGTTTGTTTTCGTCGTTGAAGCGCGCTAGAGAGATGTAGGTTTCGGGATCGCCGGGACGGGCTTCGGAATCGGAAGCAAGAAATTCTCCGGCGTCCTGGGCACCGGTGCTCGCAAGGTATTCGCCGTAGCGTGCGCCATAGTAAAACCAGACGGAGCCAACCAGGGACTGGTGGGGGTCGGGTTTGGATGCGAGCCGCTGGCCAATTGTCTCCGGGTTGAGAATTTTCAAAAATGCCTGGGCAGTCGCCGGGGAACGGTCATCGAAATACACGCCACTGAGAGCTGTGTAGGAATCCAGCCAGACCGGCGGCAGCGAAGCAGCGCGAGCACGCAGCGCGTCCATCGTTACGTTGCGATTGCCGTCCCCGATGGCAACCTGAACCGCCGCATCGCTGCGCTGTGCCACAAGGTCTGCGGGACTGCGAGCCAGCAGCAGTCTGAGATAACGATTCAGTTGCGGCGCCGACAGCATTCCCGCCGATTGCATGCGCGCGTAAATGCGGATTTCGGCGGTGTTGTCGCCCGCTTTCGCTGCGGTCAACGCGGCTTGGGCGAGAATCGGCGCGATGTTCGCCTGTCCCGGGCGGTTTGCCTGCGCTTCGAGATCGCGGCTCAGCTGCTCATAGAGGCCGCGCCGGGACTGGAGCGAAATCCACTGCTGACGAGATCGTGCCGCAAGGTATTGGGCCAGAATGTCATTCATGCCAGCGGACCGCGCCAGGGTCTGATTCACTCCGGCTATTGCGAGTTGCGCTTTCTCTTCCGGCGTGTAAAGGTCCGCAATTCGTCTCCCTGCTGCGTCAATTGCATTCGTCCACGGCTCGCTGACTCGGGTAACGTCTTCATAGCGGCGAAGCTCGGCCATGACCTTCGCGTAGATGGCCAGTTGCGGCTGATACTTCATCGCCATGTCGCTTCCGGCGAGGTTGTAACCGCGATCGGCGTAACGCCCGGCGTCTTGAGGCAGATGCCACTGCTCCAGTAAATCGGCGATGGCGAAAAGTCCGGTGACCGTTTCGCCACCCGCGCCGATGTGGGCACGTTCGAGCGTTGCAACGGCTTCAGAGGAGCGCCCCAGCCGGGCCTGCATTTCGGCGGCTTTGTCGAGCCACTGCGAGTCGTTATAGGTGAGCTGGTAGAGCTTGTTGTAACTGCTGATTGCGTCATTGAAACGCAACAGCCGCTCTTCGAGGGTGCCCCGGGCTTCAACCACGTCTGCTCGGTCCGGGCGCAACTTCATTCCCATTTCGTAAGCACTCAGGGCAGCTGGGTAGTCCTCCAGAGCCGTCTCGACCCGGGCCAGCACAATAGGCCAGCGCCAGTCGCGCGGCGCATCCGAAATGGTCTTCCGGTAAAACGCAGCCAGCTGATCCCCGCGATTATGGGCAGATGCGAACAGGGCGGCTTCGCGAGTGACATTTTCATCTTCTGGATACGCGTTCACCACCTCGATGTACTGATCAACCGCGCCGGCGAAATCATTTCGTCGCGTGAGGACTATGATCATCCTGCGCCGCAGGGCTGCGATCCGGGTCTTGCGGTCGTCTGCCGCGAGCGGGGATTTCTTCAGCGCGTCGATCTCGGAGTTCGCGAACTGAATGGACCGCGCATCGTCATTAGCGGCGGTATAGGTTTCCGCCATCTCAGCGATGTATTCGGCGCGATAAGGATCAACCTTGAGGAGGTCAGAGAGCAGACTCCGTGCAACGTCGATGCGTCCGCCAGACGTAGCGATAACCGCGGCCTCGGTGCGGAATTGAGCAGACAGATCGGGGCGAGCCTTCGCGGCGGCCTCCGTGAGCGCGGCTACAGCGTCGTCAACTCTTTTATTACGTTTATCGAAGTCCACACGCGCGCGCACAACTCCCAGGATTAACGGGTTATCGCGGTACAGCGCGTCAACAGTGCGCGCCGCTCCGTCAACATCTTTGTGCGATTCGAGGTACTTCGCCAGATCGATGCGCAGCCGCATCCGCTCGACCGGATCGAGAGTAACTGCTATCTCACGCTCAAGGCCTTCGCGCTCGGCGTTGTCGAACCCCTGCTCGCGTGCGGCATCCACCAGCGGCGTAATATCGGATACCCGGGTTGCCACCGCAATGTCCTTAGACAGATATGCCAGGAGTTCTGATTTGCGCTGCTGCGCTTTCAGAACATCGATGCGGAGTTCCGGATCGGCGCCTGCGGTCATGCGATAGACCAGATCGCGCTCAGCCGGACGGCTCGCAAGGCGAACAATCCGACTCCGGGCGGATTGGTTGCCGGACTGCCACCCGGCGAGGTATTCGGTGACGGCACGCTGGTAGTCGCGCCGACCCTCCTCGATCGCACCGGCTTCATATCCAAAGAGCGATGGATCGCGGAACCTCGTTCGGGCTTCGCGAATCAAACGCAGCGCATCGTTGAACCTGTAATAGTCCCAATAGACGGTTGCGGCCTGAATATAACCTTCGGGCTTGCCGGGAGACACGCGCGGGATTGCGTTCCATGAAACTGCCGCCGTCACGAACGCCTCTTTATCTGCGTAAACGTCGCCCACCGTTTCGAGTAGTTTCGTGTCGGGAGATCCGGCCTGCCATGCCTTTTGGGCGAACCCCGCCGCGATCGCAGTGTCGGCCGGGAAGTATGCAGCCAGCGAGCGAAATATGGACGCCGCCCGCACGGTGTCTTCTATTGATCCCTGATATGCCTCGGCAGTCGCACGCAGACCGGGCGCAGCCGCTTCGAAGTGGCTAAGCCATGCTTCTGCCTCGGCGTTGAATTCGGCAGCGGCGGGATTCGAGACGCCAGCCCGGCGTACCGCATCGATCTGGCTCAATAGCTGGCCTTGCGCCGAGAGCTGTGCGAAATAGCGGCGTTTGAGGTCCGTATCGTAGAACCAATATTCGCGGAGAAGGGCCGTGGAACTGGACTCGGCATGCTGCCGGTCGTATCCGTTCAGGAGATTGCGGACAAATACCAAGTCCTCCGGGAAGCGCTGATGAGCGTACAGATTCAACTGAAGGGTTAAAGCGTCGCCGACACTGGTTTGGTTGATTACCTGTGCAAAGTAAGCTTCCAGCTCCGTGCCGCTGAAGATACCGGTTGCCTCGCGCGTGAGAGCGCTGAGAGCATTCTGCTGCTGTGTTCTCAGATACCAGCGAGCAAGCTTGTCGTACCACGATTTCTCCGGGAATTTCGCAATCGCGCGACGGTACACATCCTGCACATCCGACCCAAGGTTGTTCTGTTCCAAGAATCCCGCGAATCGCTCGTACAGACCGGGATCTTTGGAATTGCGATCGATCTCGCGCCGGTAGATCCGCAAGGCCTCCATTGGCTGGCCCAACGCCGCGACGCGTGCGAGATACTTCTCTAGAACCTGCGCGTAGTCGGCGGATCTCGGTCCTGGCGCGTTCGTCTGCTGTAACTGGTTCTGGAGGAATTGCTGGTTCCGCACAAACTGAAACTGTGCCGCGAAGCCCTGTTGCACGAATCCCTCCTGCCCAGGTGAAATCGCGGGCGCTGTTCCTCCGTAAACTCCCAGTGGGACACCACCCGCGCGAGCTGCCAGCTCAGTAAGCATCTGTTGGTAAACAGCGAATTCCTCCTGGGTGCGCTGTTGCCGCGCCAATGCGTCCGCGAGTGCTAAGGCAACATGCGTCCGCTCCGTGGCGCGGGGAAATGCCGTGAGGAATGCTCTGGCCTCCGTAATCACAGCGCTGTCTTCGCCGTAGCCCGCGTGGGCATCGATGAGACTCGATCTCAGCGCGGCACGGTGGGACGATGCACGGAAGTCCTTTTCCAGCAGTTCGAGGAGTTTCGCTCCCTCGGCGCGATGAAAGTAAGCGCCAGCCGCGGAGTTCTGCTGTTGGTACTGCCAGCGCGGGCTGGTCGAATTCAGAACCAGAGAAAGCAAACCATTGAGGAATCCGGGCGAAGAGTCGGCGCTCCCAATGTCCTTATATAGGGAGAGATCGCCGGAACCAAAAGAGATGGACTGGTCGGATTTATCCAACAGCAGAGCAATCATTCCCGCAAGCGCGGTCTCACGATCTGAGCCAGAGACAGCTGGAGAACTGTAAAGCGCGTAGTAGGCTCGCGCCTGTTCGTTGGCATCGGGCAGGCGTTCGAACAAGGCTGCGAGTGTCTTTAGTTCCGCCGGAGTCCAACTGCCCGGCTTCGCCTCCTTGGCCAGCCGGTATTCGAAAAGAACGCGGCGTGCAGCACCCAAGTTACCTGTGTGCTGGTAATAGGCAAACAGGCGTGAAGTCGCGTCAATATCATCAGGGTTCTTCTCGCGCTGCCCACGGGCGCGACCTTCGAAATCGCGCAATTCAGAGTTCTCGTCGAGGAGCTTGAAATACGCTTCGAGCAGCGCCTTGGGCCACAAAGGCTGAAACGCCTTGTCGAACACCTGAATCGCCGCATCCGACGAATCGCGTTTGGCCGCAAGATCCGCACGCGCCTCCACTGGAAAGACGGTGTCATTAGAGAAGGCGCGCGCATACGATGCGATTTGCGTCTCAGCGCTCACGTACTGTCGGGCCGAGATGAGGAAACTGACGAAGGCTTGGCGCGGCGCTTCTTCCTTCGGATAGCGCCCGATCCAGCCTCGATAAGCAGTTGAGGCGGTGCCGACCGGCAGTCCTGCATCCTTAATGACAGGAAGCATGCGCGAATACGCCGCCCACGCGCGTTGTTTGTCGGGCGGGAACATCGTGTCGGACGGCAGGCCGCCCACTGTTTCGAGCGCGGTGATCTCGTCCGTCGCGCGATTACGCCGGTGATAGAAATCGGCCAACGCCAGATAGCCTTCGCCTCGGTCGGCAGCCAGATCGGCATATGCCTTCCAGTCGGCTTCCGCGGCCGGGAAATCAAGCTGCATCTCGGCTTCATGAGCGCGGAGACGATAGAACGTCGCGTTCTTCGGCTCGGCCGCAATCATCTTTGTCAGGTCCGGCCGCGTTTCGGACGGCGGCCGGCGAAAACGCACCGGGCCGCCCGGCAGGGACATCGGGCGAAGGAGCACGTCGAGCAACCGCCCGGCGGGTTCATGCTGCACCCACTCCGACAGCTCGGCGCGCGCGATTACCGCAAGCGTCAGAACGGCGGCGGCACTGGCAAATCGCTTACCAGATCTCAAGCCCAACCTCCTGGCTCGCGATGTTGTGAGCAATGTCTTCGGCTGTGACGACGACTTTGTATTTGCCCGGCGGCATTCCGGGCGGGATCGACATCTCACCTGCGTTCGTGCGAAGGGCCTGATTCCAGCGCAATGAGACTGGCTCGGTGCCCCAGAGGCGCGCGGTAATGGTCCGCGTGTTCGCCGAAGCCGATGCCTGGACCAAAATGCTGCCACCCGCCTTGACTTTCTGATCGCCCAGCTTCACCCGAATAGTCGGTGCCTGGCTCGCGATAACGAAGGTCTTCGCTTCCCGGTAAACCTGACCCTGCCGGTCGCGCAGCACGAGCCGCACTGCGTATGTGCCGTCTTTCATGTCGGCGGGGGCGAGGAACCTTGTCTGCCATGCATCCTCATCCGTGAGGTAGCGCATCGGTTTCACCAGCCCGAACGGAAACAAGGCGATTACCGACACGATGGAGCTGTCCGTCTTAATGCGCAGAACGGGATCTCCGGGCCGTATCACCCGCGGCCGCAGGAGCGCATGTGGCACGGCAAGGAATGACGTGTAAGGAGTGACGAACTTGTATTTCTTAGAGAGGCGAATGATCTCGTCTATCGAAGCGGCGTCTTCGCCTTCACGCGCGATCTTATCGAGTAAAGCATCGACGCGCGCGCGAGCCCACGCACGCGGCAGGTAAGGGTGATCTCCGGACTGGGCGGGTAACGGTGCTTTTGCGGAAATCCCTGTACCCGTGACGGAGAAAGAGGCAGCGGGCATGGGCTTGACGTACTGCCCGACCCACGTAGCTGCTGAGCCCGCGAAATGGATGTCCTCAACTGGGTAGACGAAACGGAAATCGCTTGCAGGCGTCGTCGTGAGCGTCAGGCCGCGCACAGGTTCTTCGCCGATCTTCGCAAGAAACGCGTTGAGTTTGAAGTCAATGGGTTCCGTGGAGCGCACCCACTCCCAAACGCCGTGGTTGGCCGCCAGCAAACGGGCAAGGGGAAGATTCGCGTCATCTCCGACCGCGAAAAAGAACGTGTGCGGCTGGCGCGCTTCCGGTACTTTGCCGTGTTCGGACTCGTACCATTTCGCCAGTCTGCCGTTGTTGATCGTGCCGGAAGTCGCGCCGCCATCGCTGATCAAAACCAGATACTGATCGCCGGTGCCCTGTGCCGTTTGAGCCAGGCCCGCTGTCAGCGCCTTTTCGAGGTCCGTGCCGCCGCGAATGTCGTGGCTCCGAATAAATGCAAGTGCGGCCTCGACGTTCTGCATGGAGGCAGCGATCGGCGCCGGACGAAACAACGAGGTATCTGAGTTGAACAGCACCAGATTGAAGCGGTCCTGCGGGCGCAGTCGTTTGAGCAGTGTTTCCGCCGCCTGAAAGCTTCGCTCCAGCTTCTCCCACTGCATCGACAGCGAGGTATCGAACAGCGCAATGACGGTTCGCGGAGGCGCGGACGCGGCGCTCGGGGCTGGCCTAGCCTTCAGCAGCGCTGCGGCCTGAAAGAAGTTTTCTCCGCCCTGGCTATCGGTGACCACCTTAAGCGTGTTTGCACCGGAGGCCGCGTGTCGGTACCGGATCGCGAAGTCTTCGCTCAGGGGCACGTTGTTCCCGAAGAACTCCGCTCGGACGAAGTTGGCCGTCTTCTCGCGAACCTGCAGAGGGTATGTTTTTGATACCTGAGCGAAATCGTCGAGAGCGTGCTCGGAATGCAGTTCGAGAGTAATCGTCAGATGTCCCGCCATTTGCTGCTGGTATGCATCTGGCCGTAGCGGCACGGCCAGCATGGACTCATAATTCTCAACCGGCAGTCGCTCCTGATATTCGAGTTCGATTCGCTTTGTCGAGAAAGACGGAAAGGGCACGATCTTCGCTGTGAAGATTTCGTTACGGCTGGCTTCATCCGCGTCACGCTCACCCATCTGCAGTAATCCCGGATCAATGGCCATCGCCCGGACGCGTGAGTAAATCTCCTCCGCCCGTTTGCGCTCCAGAATCACGCCCGGAATGCGCACCACGTCGTCCCACACCGCGAAGTCGGAAACGGTGGCGCGCGCGGGAAGGGCGAATGTCCAAGATCCCTCCTGGATACTGGCGCTGTGATTGGCAAAGATCTGCCGCACCTCGACCCGCGCGATTCCGTTGTCGATGCGAATCTCAACCGTCATCTCGTTCAGAGAGAAGATTGCCGGATCGGGTTGGTCATGCCCGGCCGGGACAAGCACACCGGCGTCCCCGAATGCGAGTCCTGCCGCCGCCATCAAAAGGATCAGCGATTTCACTTCAGATCCCCTTCCCGAAACCGCACCAGACCGTTATCCGTTCCTGCGTACACGTAACCATTACCTGCGGCCACTGCTGTCACGTTCAGCGATGGCAGGCCGGCGGTCACGTTCGTCCACTTGCCCGTGCCTTTGGAAAAAACCCACAAGCCCTCGCCGAGTGAGCCGACGTAGACCGAGTCCGCCGTTTGCGCCATGGCGTTGGGGTTCACGTCGAAGTCAGGTTTCAAATCGGGAAATCGCTCCCACTGGCCTGAGGGACTGAGGCGCATCACGCCCGCGCCGTATGTACCAGCGAACCAGGAGTCGCCCACTCGGCTGAGCGCCGAGATCCAGTTGTGGCGAAGCCCCGAATTGGCCGTCGTATAGTTGGCCTGAACCATATCGTTTTCGAGAAGCGAGAGTCCGCCCAACGTACCGGCGGCGACCCGGTCTCCCGCCGAAGCAAGCGCGTACACGTGGTTATTCACCAGTCCTTGCAATACGTAGAGACTCCGCACGCCACCGCCATCGACGATCGACAGCCCCGCTGGCGTGGCTACCACCATTCCGCGATTACGGAAAAGAACGTCGGTTACGTGATCCGCAAGCAGACCGTCGCGGCGTCCCAGAATCTGACGGACCTTCAGTGAGGGGTCGAGCATCAGGAGACCGTTGGCGGTGGCAACGGCGGTGCGGGCGCCGCCGGGCTCTTCGACGATTCGGTTGATACAGAAGAGATGCTCATCTTCGAAGTGCCGGATGGTTTCGAAATTTCCGTCTGCCACGTCGAGCCCTCGGTCGAAGTAGCCCACCCAGATTCGTCCGTCACCAGCCACCGACAGGGCGGCGATGTTGCGGTCCGAGAGAGCGCCTTTCTGCGGTTCGATCACGCGCGTCCAGCCGGCGCGGCCCTGCTCGGCCCGGTAGAGTCCGCCTGACAGCGCGTACCGCGTCTCATCCATGCGGAAGATGCGTTCCACTGGTTTTCCGAATTCCGAATTGCCGGGCGCTTCGCCGGGGCGGACAGCGTCACCTAGAGGAACGGTGATGACTCCCTCGTCCTCCATGCCAACGGCGAGAGACTGGTCATCCGCATCCAGTGAGCGTGCGAAGTACCCTTCGGCTAAGGTCCGGGATTTTTTGCCGTCGCGGAATTCCGTAACCCCGACGGGTGTGCCGACGTAAGCCGAGGCGCCGTTTACGGCGATCGAGAGCACCTGCGAATCCGGCAAGTCCGTAAGAAGATGATCGAGTTGACCCGCGTGGGAATGCCAGACTCCATCGGCAAGCGTGCCGATCCACAAATCGGCCTCGGAACCGTTCAAAGCTGTGACATGCGCATTCCTGAGGGCGGGCAGGAGCTCGGTAAGTGTCTTGCCGTTCCATGCCAGCACTCCCCGGTCCAGCGATCCAAACAAAACGCTGCCCGAACCCAACCCTAGAACACTGGTGAAATTCCGCAGACGGGGCTCAGCGGGCAGAATCTGGTGAAACCGCGTGCCATCGAAAGACAGGATTCCCGCCCCCGATGTCGCGATGAAGATTTCTGTCGTACTCCGGCCCAGCGCGATTAGTTCGCCGGGCGGCAATTCCCGGCCAACCCGGTAGGTTTCGACAAGGGAACCGCCGAGATCGTACCCGAAGAGTCCTTGCGAGCCGCAGACATAAACACGCCCATTGAAGACAATCGCGTCGTGAAACTCCGTGGTTGAGACGATGGCTTCCGATCGGGATGCGGGGTGGGAATCCAGCGCGGCGAGAGTAGTGGAAACTCGATTCGCTGCCTGCGCATCAACCTCAGCTTGGCCCTGCGCAGACAGCGCGCGGTAACAAATCCATGACGAAATAGCGACGAGAGGAACCAGAATCGCTGGAGCCGCCACCCGCCAGCGAATGGAAACCCGAAACATGTAGGCGAATTCAGAATAACTCTTTCGCAGCAAGTATCAACTAATAGATTTTAATCTCGAAAATTCGGGGATTTGTAGAGAGCCAATCTGGCTCTTTTGGCCGATCCAAACGATGTATGGAATTCCATTCAGGAACGCTCGATTTCGGTAATGCAGATAGCTCGACAGACGGGAATGATTGCCATCTCAAGACTGCGCGTCAAGAGCTCCTGTCCTGCATCAGGCGCCTGAAGGGCGCATCGACGCCGTGTCGTCGATCTCGACGTTAATCAACACGCGATCAGCGGTAACGCCTTCGATCCCAATTCCCCGGCAGATCTGCCGGGGCAAAATGAAGGCGGTTGAAGAGCACATCAGCGGCCCATGCTGATTCCCAGAGATCGAGCGAGTTCCAACCTTCGGGAGCGGTCTGACTCGTGAGATGAATCGAGTTCGGTTAGAGGATTTTGCATTGACCTTTCAGGTCCGCGATCCATCGTATCGGTGAAGGCCACTTCTTTCGAAACTCCCCGGCTCAGGCGGCTTCCCAAATCTGCCGCGTTGTTCGTGTAAATCCGTGCGTCATAGCGTCCCCTCGAAATCGCGACATACGCGAGGCGCGAGTTGACCAGTTTCTCGTGCGCGTTGTCGATTTCCACGTTAATCAACACGCGATCAGCGGTAGCGCCCTGCCCGCTGTGGCTGGTGACGGCATACCCGTAATCGATATGTGGATGTTGACCGATATTGAACTCGACATCGCGACCCGAATCCAGTCTGATTCTCAGGCGCCCGGAGGCGTCGAGTTTCTCGATAGTACCCAGCTGCCGGTTGGCTACTCGTTCATTCTTATAGGGCGCGGTGAACTGAATCCGGTCTCCGGCGGAAAATTGCCGCTCATCCTCGCGGAACACGCTAACACCCTGGAGGCGACGCGGATCGTATGTGATGCCGCTGCCGTCGCTCCGCTCGACCGTCACCAGGTTCTGGTCGCGGTCGATAGCGGTGACGCGAGCGTACTCGCCCGACGCGACACCTACGGCTCGGCTGCCTTTTGAATACCGGATCACGTCACCAACGCCGTAACGCGCAGCCCATTGCCGATCCGCGCCAGTGAGGTCGTTCCGGGGCGTGAGCATGGTTTGCCGGTGCTCGGACCCGGAAATCGCGCCCTCCCGTTGCCGCTCCGTGTGGATGAGGCGGTTGATCTCCATTCGTGACGCATTGTCGGGCGAAACGACAAGCGTGTTGAGAGGAGACTGCGCATAATCATGGGCGATTGCTCTCATTCGCTCCTGTGGGTTGCTGAATTCATGTACCCGCCCCTGTTCATCGAGGCCGGTGATCGCTTCAACCACCTCGCCGCGCGCCAGTTGCTCGACGACTTCCCTCAGCAGCGGATCTTTCTGCCGGATGATCCGATCGAGGTGGGCCGTCTGCATACCCGCCTCCTGTAACTGCTCGAACGGCTTTCCCGCTTCGACGCCCTGATGCTGACGCGTGTCGCCGACGAAGATCACGCGGTCTTCGTTCCCCATTCGCTTCAGAAATTCGTTGACCTGCTTCGTGCTTGCGAGGCTCGATTCATCGACGAAGTAAAGCCTGGCGTCGCCCGCTACCGCGCGCCCTGTCGCCAAGCGCGAGATGGTGCTGCAGTGTGTCTGCCGAAATTCCCGCTTCTTCCAGTTGCTGCGCGGCGCGGGAGGTCGGGCCGAGACCCTGAGCTTCGTAGCCATGCTCCTCAGCGGCTTCGCGAATCGCTGCGAGTGAAGTGGTCTTTCCCGTGCCTGCCGTCCCCTGCAGCCCCATCACCTGATCCCGGCTGGTAAGAAGCTGTTCGACCACCATTCGCTGGCTGCCGGTCAGATGCGCCAGCTTCTCGGGCGTGCGCTCAGTCTCAAGCTCGGAAACAATGGCGTCGATGTTTTCCCTTCCGGCCCGCATTCGCTCAATGTTGTCGCGTTCGAGGTGAAGCATTTCGCGCGTCGTGAGCCATATGCCTGGTGCTCTTGATTCGCCCCTCTCGACCAGGAACTCGCCGCTTCTCTCTCGTGTGTTCAGGTTCGCGCGGACATCTCGAAGGGTGGCCTCTCCCATCGAACGCCTGAGTGCATCGCGGATGAGGTCGCGTTCGTGAACCAATGCCTCACGTTCCATATTGTGATCGCGCGCCCAGGTCACGGCTTCTCCGGCCCGCTTTTCGCGATCTATTGGAATCGGTTGTCTCGCATGGCTACGAGCCTCTTCCACGACGCGCTGGGCCTGGTTGCCAAAACGTGACGCCATCCGCAGGTGGCAGTCGAGTGTCTCTTCGGCACTAAGCGCCGTCTTCGCGTCTCGGGTCCGAAGTGCTGCGATCTGTGCCGGTCCCGCGCCGCCGAGACCCTGATTTTCAAGATGCTCCAGGATCTGCTGGCGCCGGGGACTCGATGCCTCAAGGTATTCCGCCGTGTATCCTCTAATCTCCGGCGCGGCATTCCTGTCGCAATCCACCTCATAGCCGAGCGCCTTCAGACGCACCGCGAGTTCCGACCGATAAACGCTGGTCGCATATTGCTGGCTCTTGTATAGCTCGCGTGGCTGAATTGCGTGCGTCGCGCCGTCTGCCGACTGAGAGACATTGAAGAAAACAACATGCGTGTGGAGTTGCGGCGCGGAATAGCCGTCAACGGGCCGTGCGCTGTCATGTTCGAACTTCGCCGCTGCCCACTTCCCTGTAGTTTCGGCGCGATGGCTACCGCCCATCCGCGCCTGGACGTAACGCTCCAGTTCGTCCACCGCGATGCGAACGCTTTCCCGATGAGCATCGCGTATTCGTTGGTCCCCGCCGACCAGCGCAGTCAGAGAGACGCTCTTCGGCGCGCTGAATGTGGCGTCCCATCCTGCGCGGTGTTCCATCGTACGGACTGATTCGCCATTCGCGTTTCGGTATTCGAATGACTCCCGATGACGTACCAGCTCCGCGCCGGTTTCGGGATGCTGCCCATTCGCAAGCCGCGCAAACTGCTGTTCCGTCACTCCTCCCTGCAGGCCCCACTCGGCGGCGAGCTTGCCCTGCCATTCACCGCGTACCTGGTTGTGTCCCGAATAGTAGCTTTGCTCGGGAGACGTGAACTCGCTCTGGTGATACGCCTGCGCCTGGCCGGCGCTCAGCGGTTTGGAGATCGTCACCATGGCGGAAGCCGGTCAGTCGAAGATGGCCTGCCGTGCAGGTTCTTTTTCCTGCCGCTCCTGCGGCGCGCGGTTATCGGGCTCGGGTTGCGGAACCGTTAACACCCGCTCTCTGCTCGGGAGCAGCGGAGCCGGTTGCGGTTTCGGAACTGGCAATAAACCGTCGATCATGCGCGGTAAGAACCCCGGCTGCTTCCGCTCGGGGGGAGTCCGGCGGAAATGGATCGGCGCGACCACATTTCGGGATTTCAAATAGCCGCTCAGGTTCGCGAGATTCTGGATAGCCGAATCCATGACCAGCGGCTCAATCGAGCGGTCGAGATGATACCGCTTGTTCTTGCCGGAACCGTAGTACGCGACGGTTGGTTCTGTGTCTTTCAGGTATTCGACCTCGACGTTCCCAATGGTTTCGCTCGCCCATTGGGCGGACCGGGGATCGCTGTTCCGCAGCAAGATCTTGGTCACAGGGCCGCCCAGCACCGCTTCCGCATCCTCCCCGTACCTCGCCTCGATTGCCGACGAACTGCGCGCTGCGATCACGAAGCGCAGATTCGCCCTGCGGCCCTCACTTAAGGCCATGGGCAGCTGCGGCAGGCGTTCGAGAGTTTCGAGGTTGTCCAGAATGACCCAGACTGGCCGTGCACCCGCTTCACAGGAGTTCACGAGACGAACGAGCAGGTTGTCCAGCCAGAAACTGATGAGCGGGCGCAAACTGTCGCGGATTTCCGGGCGGCCAGGCAGGAAAAGCCAGCCTTCCCTCTCCATCGACCAAGCGGATGCGCTCCAGCGGCGCGTTGTTTCGCTTTCCGGCGGCAGAAAATGAAAGCCCGTTGCGACGCGGCTGAACAGCGCCCGTACTCGTGCGCGCTGTTCCGGTCGATCATCCGCCACATGGACCGCGAGCGGTGTTCCGGCGATTCGCTGGTCAACCTCTTCGAAATGGCTCATCCAGGCGGCGATTTGTTGTGCCGTTGGCCGCTCGCGAAAGATCAGCCAGCCGAAGATGCTTCGCGCTGCGGCTACGGCTTCGGGGTCGTCCCGCTCCCGCTCCGGAAACAACGAGCGGGCCAGTGTGAGCGACTCCGGTGCATAGCGGATTTCATCCGCTGGCGTCCAGTACGGCATACGCGCGTCAACGGGATTCAGGAGAAAGTCTCCCCGATCCGGGTTGTAAAAGTGCGGCGTGGATTCCAGCGCCGGGTCGAAGATGATCGCCGCCTCGCCGCGCGCCCGGATCTGCGGAATGAGCTGGCGAATGAGCGTCGATTTACCCGTGCCCGCATCACCGAGGACCAGAATGTGCTGTTCTTCATCAGAACGCGGGATTCTGATTGTGCGTGGACCGGGTTGGCGCTTTCGCAAGCGCTCGACTTGCTCGGCAATGTACTCCCGAATAGTAGGCGGGTCGGTTGTTTCGAAGCCGATTCCCTCTGGACTTTTCCGCCGGTTGAAACCAAAACGAGATGCTAATCGCGGGCCCA
Organism: Terriglobia bacterium; assembly: GCA_963832905.1. Taxonomy (GTDB): domain Bacteria; phylum Acidobacteriota; class Terriglobia; order Bryobacterales; family Bryobacteraceae; genus BOG-234. Next base: position 1,182,568 of record CAWHVO010000006.1, read on the forward strand.
GCAGTGCCCGCCCTGTACGCAACTGCCGGATATCGCTCCAATCCAGCCATAGGGTGAACGGCGCGATCAGCAGTATCCACAGGCCAAACTTCACCGCTCTCTCGGCCAGGCCCCATAGGCTCTGACCACCATAAATGACCTGCCTCAGTTGCTCATGAAGCTTCGCGTTGTCGGTCTCGCCGGTTCCGATCCATTCGAGATTTTTCGCACCCCGGCTGCGGGCGCTTTGGGTCAGTGCGTAGCCGGTCGTTGCGGCCGGTGCCGGGACTGCTTCCCGGTCGTCAGCGAGCAATCGACGGTTATCGCTATAATCGATCACGAGCAGCCGTGAATCACCCGAACCTCCGCGCGCCGTCGTCACGTACGTGAGCAGGTACTCTCGTTCGAGAGGCGTCCACGCTTCATGGAAATCCCATATGAGGAGAGCGAGCGGAAAAAGAAGCGCCACGACCAGCACTGTGATCGTGAGCACTGGTTTAGGCACCGGGATCTCCTGCCTCCGGAGCGGGTTCATCTCTCACCTCCGGCAACCTGTGGTTCCCTAACGTTCGCCTGTCCGTTGTGGACCTGCTTCAGCAGTTCAAGGGCGCGTTTGAGCTTGGTCGAATCGGCCCGTTCGACGAATCCCGCCATCTGTTCGGGCGTCACTTTACCTTCGCTCGTGAAGGTAAAAACCAGGTTGCCGACAATGGTGCGGAGACCGATCAACTCCGCGAGCAAGGCCTGCTCGATCGGACTGCCGATGGGATGCCGGGCGATTTCGAGAAGCACATCGCGGCACCATTCGCCGAGCGGTTTGCCGCTGGCGTCGGCGATCTCCTGAAGCCGATTGAAGTCGGCTTCGCACACGCGAACGCCAATACTTTTCGTGCGGAACTGCGACCTGTCAATCATTGCTGCATACCTCACTCCGCAGCACAGTAATTCAACGCGTTAGCGTATGCGAGCGCCGGGAGGCGCTTTCAACGCGGCTCCCGAACAAATCCTTTCCGCATAACGCGTTCTCATACGTAAACGCCGCGTTTCCATACGCCACCCTGCAAGGGGTGACGTGTCAAGAATTCAGCCGGTGCGAAGCACCGTCCGGACTCAAACCTCTCCATAAGCCATCGCCAGTTCGCCCAGGGCGGGCTGCAATTCGTCTAACTTCATCACCTGCTCGAACGCACTTCGCAAGGCGCTCCACTCCTCCGGCGTGAACCCGACAAGTACGCCCTTCCCGTGCTCACGGAAGAAAAATTCATCGGACGAAGAGCGCAGCTTGTCGGTGTTGCCGAAGAAATAACGGCCGTTCCAGGTCTTCCCCGGCGAGAGCGTCGCCACCATACTCTGGAACTCACGGATGTGCGGATAAGGTCCCAGCGGATAAGAGATGCGGTGCGCGCCGAGGCTCAGCAACATGTGCAGCTCGCCGTCGTTACCCAGAGAACTGGACACTTTGAAATTCTGCACTTCAATGTCGGGGACGTGCTGCGGAAAAACACCCAAAGTTTCCCAGGGTTTGCGTTCCTCGCGAACCGGCCTGTGCTCAATCAGCCAGTGGCCGCGGACGGCGACGCGATAGAGAACGGGCAGAAACGGCAGGAGCACCCGATTCAGACTGTCCGCACCTTCGATCCGCTCGTCGCGCATCGCCACGTAAATGTTGCGTCCGGCGAAAGGCGGTCGCGCGACGCCGGGCGAATTCCTGAGGTCGTGAATCATGCGCCGCACGACGGCCGGCACCATTTCCGCGCCCTGCTGCCCGCCCGTCAGGATTTTTTCCCCTTGCTCGGTCCAGCCTGACAGATTGCCGACATAATAGTGGTCCAGTTCCGGCGCGTGGTGAAGTCGCAATGCGCGCACGGCGAGGAGAGCTTCCAGCAATTGGGCGAATGACTCCCGGCTGGGTAATTCGGGATCGGAAGAAGGGTTGTCGCATCCGCCTTGAACATACTGTCCGAGCACCGTCCATTCGGCACGGGTGAGTTGCTGATTAGCCTCCCACTTCCTGCGAATCCCGAGCAGCGCAGCGGTAGGGTCTGCGAGCAGATCAGCCGTTTCCAGCCGGTCGTCGAGGCGGCTTTCAATGGCACCTTCCAGCAGAAGCTTTGCAACATCCGATATCGATAGGGCTTCGCCGCGCGTATCAGAGAATTGCGCGCGCGCTCGGTCAAGGAACGCCCGAACGCTCTCGGAGACTCGAATGGATAACGTCTGTTGTTGCGACTTGCGGTCTTTGAACACGATCTGGGCTGATTCTGGCATAACTTCCAGAGAATTGCAATGCGAATTGTACGGCGCTATTAAGTCGGTATTGACTTTCGTTTCGATACGATTTAAAATCGAGAAAGTTTCTCCTGCCGGGTGACGTATGACCCGTGAACACTCCTGGTTTCCGCTGAGTCAAGCGGAGCTCTCCTGCTCCGACACGCACTTCTCCGCCAAATCATATTCGAAGGCTCATAAGATTCCGCCAGGGCGTTTCTTGTCACGCAAAATCCGGCAGTCCAATCAACAACGCTCGCCAAGGGGAGCGTGGATTACGAGGTAGATAATGAGTACGCTCCTGACGGAAGAAGATGTTGCCAAACAGTTGCATGTCAGCGTCGCATCTCTGCGACGATGGAGGATTGAGAGGCGCGGCCCGCAATTCATAAAGGTGGGTTCGCTCGTTCGATACCGGCCGGAAGAGCTGGAGGCATGGCTTGCGGCCCTTCCAACTGGTGGCGCAAGTGTCGCGGCCCGACGGCCACTCCACATGAGCGCGGCGAAGTGAGGAAGTACCTGGGATGTCTCTGATCAGACGTGGAAAGATCTGGTGGTACGAGTTCTGGTTTGCGGGCCAGCGCATCCAGGAATCAACGAGGTCGGCATCGAAGACGGTGGCGCGCGGAGCGGAGCAAAAACGTCGGCGCGAACTGGAAGAAGGCTTTAACAACTTCGAGGATGCTCGTCAGGAAAGGGTTCGCACGATCCGCGAACTCGGAGATGCTTACCTCGCGAGTTACAGATTGCGCAACCCTCAGTCCGCGGTCTTCGCGGGTTATGCCGTCCGGCACGTTCAGCGATTGCTCGGTGACCGGATGCTCGTCGATGTCAATGAACAGATGGTCAAAGAATTTCAGGATACGCGGCTCAAAGAGAGTGCGGCTCCGAAGACCATCAACGAGGAAGTTGGTTTTCTGCTGCGCGTCCTTGGAGATGTGGGCGATATCCTGCGCTTGCGGCTGCGCAAAAAGAAGCTCCTGAAGCTGAAGGTCAGGAACAATGTCGGGAAGGCGTACGACCCGGAAGAAAAGGCTCGCCTGATCGCGACGGCGAAAACGGCGCGATCGCCGCATATGTATCCCGCTCTGATGCTTGCGCAAAACGCGGGGCTGCGCAGCGCGGAAATGAAGAATTTGACCTGGAGCCAGATCGATCTCGAGAAACGATATCTGATCGTGGGGCGGAGCAAAACCGAAGCCGGTGAAGGCCGCACGATTCCCTTAAATTCGACTTTGCATCAAGCGCTCGTGGAGCATTCGGAGTGGTACGCGGAGCGATTCGGCGAGATCCGCCCGGAGTGGTACATCTTCCCATTCGGCAGTCCGCGACCGAAAGACCCGACCAGACCGGTGACCACGTTGAAGACCGCCTGGGGGAACCTGCGTATCAACGCTGAAGTCAGCGGGCGCTGGCACGATAACCGGCACACTCTCATCACGGAGTTGTCGGAGAACGGCGCCGGGGATCAAACCATCATGGACATCGCCGGTCACGTGTCCAAGCAAATGCTGAAGCACTATAGTCACATCCGCATGGAAGCCAAACGGACGGCTCTCGAATCGATCCTGGAAAAGCCCGCGGAAGCCGCGGCTGCGATCCAGAATGGCTCGCCAGTGCGCAACGATGCTCAGCAAGTTGAAGGAGGGTCCCTACAAAAGTCCCTACAATCGGGTGAAATTGGGGGTCGGAGGAAGGATCGTAAGGCCGGTAAGTTATTGAAAAGATTTGGCTCCCCACACTGGACACGTTTCGAACTCATTTCAGTGATTTCAGCAACTTACAGCCCCTGAATAACCTAGCGCATGGCGTCGGCACCGTTTCCCCGGGGACGGAGGGCCTCCGTGCCTAACCCGTTTTCTCCATCGCCCGCACCAAGTCGCCCAAGTGTTACGGGATCGAAGGAGCATCGCCTCTGCCGGCAGCATAGCCTGGTCGGCGACGTTCTCGCTGCCGCCGCCGGCGAACGGATAAGCAACGGATCAGCCCTACGCTTGATTGACGCAATCCGTAAGGGCTGGAAGAACGGGCATGTGTGGTGGAAGCGGACGAGTTGGGCGGCTCGCTGGCATGTGCACAAGACGACGATCACGCGCGATTACGAGCAGTGGACGGCGCTCGGGTTCGCAAAACGTCGGCCAAACCCCTTTAAGGCCAGCGCGACACTGCTGATATTTTCTTGGTCACCGGTATGGGATGACGAAGTCTGGACCGATCACGAAAGGGTCGCATCCCTGCTACCGGAATTGCGCCAATGTTTTGAAAAGAGTTGCAACCATGCAACCCAAAAAGGTCACACCAATGCAACCCGTTTGCGGTTGCATCCTTTATATGAAAGCTCTAAAAAGGAAATAAGCAAGCAGCAAGCTGCTGCCCATTCGCCAACCGAGACGAAAACCCCTGAGTGCGGCAGGCGCAAACCAATGGCCTCCGCTCCTTCGAGGAAGAGCGTCCGCCAAGCGACACAGTGCTCCCCTCCGCGCCTCGATGGTGGTGCCGTCGGGGCCGTCGCCCCGCCCGCCGCCGCCGCTGTCGTTGATGGCGTTGCTGCGCCCGGAGGCGGTGCTGATTTAGAGGGTGCCTCGGAGCTTCGGGATTTACTGAAGCAATACTGCGTCAGGCACCGGCCCAACCAGGTTCGGCAGTTGATTGCGGCTGGCCGGAAACAGGGCTTGACGACCGTGGGCATCATCGGGTTCGTTGTGGAAAAACTCATCGACAAGCGGAACCAAAGCGATCCGGTCTACAGCGTCCAGTTGCTGATCAATGCCATCAGCGACCCCGCCGACCTTAACCATTGGGCAAGACGCGCCCGACGGAGCGCTTCGTTCTTCGAGGAGGAGCGGGGCACCTCCGCCGTGAATGCCGGGAACGTTGCCAGCGATGTGCGGTCTTACTTGGCGGGCTGCGCGAAGCAACTGCGACAGCCTGAAGGCTACGAAGAAATTGCGATGGAACTCGACGCCCTGGCGGCTAATGCCGATGTCGACCTCGAACCGCTGGAACAGCGCCTGAGCGCGCTCGAAGAACGCATGACTGAGCTTGCGCAAGCTCGCCTGAGTGCGGAAGACACTTCGCAGATCCAGGGGGAGATCAATGCGAACCTTGCCAGGTTCCGCGCCAAGATGACGGCAGCGCAAATCGACATGCTCGAACGCCAGAACTATTCGAAGCTACTATTCGAGCGGGTTGGTCTGCCGCGGCTCAGCCTGTTCTACATGCGCGAGAATCGGAGCCGAGCAGCATGAGATTGGTCGTCCGTGACGTGCGCAGGCAGTTCTCGATACCAAGCACAATGACGATTCCTGAGACAACTCTATGTCAATGACTCCAACAACTTCATCGCTCCCCGCATCACGTCCGCATCGCACAAGGGGCGATCTGAACCCCGCCCAGCACTGGCTCGTCCAGATCATGTTTGAGTACCAGTTCGGCCGGATCGAGAATCTGCGCATTGAGGGCGGGCAGCCGGCGCCAGATGAGCGGCTGAGCGTCATCCGCACTGCGCTACTTGGCAGCAAAGACGGCGGACTGAAAGTGCCAGTCTCGGATGATCCCGAACTGAAAAAGACGATATGGGATCTGCTCGCCGAGATAGAGAGGCTCCGGGACGGCTACATTGTGCGGCTTGAGTTTCGGCATGGGCTGCCGTTTCTGCTCGAAACGACGGCCCTGAGTGATCACTTGCCGAACCTGTCCCAGAGGTAATAGACGACCATGCAATCGACGGCGCGAGTTGCGTGTCGGTAGCCGAGCAGCGCGCGGTACGCGTTGTCGCGGCCAGTTTTCCTTGTAACCGGGCCGCCCACATTCACTCCGTATGCGGTCGCCGCGATTGCCCGCGCAAAACCCATCTTGGCCCCGCCACCCCCGTTATAGAAAGCGACTTCGAGACAGCCGGATTCAGTTGGCCCAAACGTATCGATTGCATGTTCGGCGGCCTGTTGCGGCGCTCGTTTTGTCCCCCCATAAAAAGCCCCTCACCCGCCGTTTCGCCGATTACATCGGGCGTCCCAAGATTTCTTCAGCCACCTCGCAGAATCCACTTGCATGTGTTCTCCAACCAGAGCGATTCATGTGGTGACGCAGCAGACGCTGCCCATAGGAGATTGAAATGAAAATATTTAGCATCAACGCAGAGAATAACATCGTGGTCTACGCTTCGACCAAGGCCGCCCCGAAAGCGGAAGGGACCGAGCTTTTCACCAGCCAGGACGCGCTCGCGGAACTCGCGGCCGCGTGGCCCGCCAGCCGCCTGGTGGAAATCTTCAACAGCCTGACCGGTGTGACCCCGGTCAAGAAGTTCGCGGACCGCAAGAAGGCCGTGGCCCGGATCTGGGCGGAACTCCAGAAGCTGGGCGACCCGGAGGCGGCACAAAGCGCCGACGCCGCGCCCGAGGAGGCCCCCGCGAAGAAGAAGGCCAGCCGCGCGAAGAAAGCACCCAAACCAGCCAAAAAGGCCGCGAAGCCCGCGGGGAACGGACCCCGCGCGACCAGCAAGACTGCCCAGCTCATCGAGATGCTCAAGAGGGCCGGCGGCGCGACGCTCGATCAAATCTGCACGAAGTTCGGCTGGTTGCCGCACACGACGCGGGCCCTCATGAGCGCCGGAGGCTCCCTGGCGAAAAAACACGGGCTGACCGTAATCAGCGAGAAGGTCGCCGACGAACGCCGCTATTCAATCAGGGGCTGAGCAACCGCCACCCCGCTTCCTTCCAGCCGCCGGATTCAATCCCGGCGGCTTTACTGCGTCACCTGGACGAATTCTCTGGATTACTACAGCGTTCAAGCAACTTCTTCGAAGATCCCCTGGCGGGCAAATGTATTCGATTCGACGCGAATCCACACCGAGTAAAATGACGATTGACGTGAGAAGTCTGCTTTGCGATTCGGAGTCATTCCAGCCATTTAGGCGACTGATCGAGGGGCCACTGGAGCCAGACGATCTCCCTCTTGTTGAGCGATTCGTGAGAGCAATTGTCCTTCACGATAGCGCTCTTCTCAAACCAGACATTACGATTACGATCGTCGATGGTGGTGAAGCCGAGTGTCATATTGCCCCACCAGAGTTGAATGAATACGGATTGCTCCGTCGCTACGCGGCAGACACAATCCCCATGCCCAATGTCGGTGAATTATTCCGAGCAGCAATCGTGGCCACCGAGGCTTCACTCGCTCAGAAAGAGGACCACGAGGTTACCGTAGAGGGAATCGACCGGTTACTGCCGAACCTGATTGCTGTGGCGTTCGGTGCTGGTTTATCCGCTGGCTATCTGGTGGCTGGCGGTAGCGTGTTGATTTCGAACGGCACCACGGCGAACGATGAGGACGGAGGGCACGGTCCTGAAGCGCTATTCGGTGATCTTGACACCGCGTGGCAAGAGTACGCGCGAGCGTCCGCTAATGATGGTTTTGGTCTTTTGGTGCCTCCTGTCCTGGGGATTCTGACCGCTCGCTGCGCGAGACGCGACGCCATTCCTGCTGTATTGGCAGACCTGAGGCAGGAGTGGTCCAGCGCGCGACGAAAAGTATGGGAACTGCTGGAGGCGCTTAGGAAATGCAGCACACTGGCTCAAGGAATCGAAATCAGGGATGAACTGGCGCAGGCTTCCAGGCTATTTGTCCCGCAGCAGAACCAGTTCCAGACCCGCCCGATTCGGGTGTTCTGGGATATCACAGCCGGAATTGCCGCTGGCGCGTTAATAACCGCCATGTCAGGTGGAAAGCCGGTGATTGGGGCGATCACCGGTGGCGTTGGTCAAGCGGCTCGGTCCGTACCCTCACTCTTGAATGAGTTCGGGCCATCGTTATTTGGGCGCGGCGCCTTCGACCTCGCCCGCCGCATAAGGCGTGAGATTCCTGGAATCGAGAGAGATTCGCTCGCGCGTCTGCTGTCGAGCAGCGAAAGACAGAAGTTCGGCTTCAAGTAGGTGTCCTTCGGAATGAGAACTTAACCGTAGAGATCGAACCGCAGCGAACCCAGCTACGACTTTAGCCTTTGCGTTGCCCCTACTTGCTCGACTTCTCACGTCGATTTTCCGAATCGAAACACAGGGCTGCTGGCGATAAACCGCACTCGCATTTTGTCCCGTTCAGAGCGAATGTATAGACATGCCCCAACGCTACATAAGGACAGTTATGGAGACCAGCCGCCAACCCCTTGCTTCCAAAGGATTAAGCGATGTCGGAGTGGTTGAACTCTGGCTGCGCCGCCAGCGGTGCCAGGCCACCCGGAGCGTATACCGGCGCGATGTGGGCCGTTTTACCACCTGGTCGGACAAAACCCTCGCGGAAACCGACCCGCTTGACCTGGAACGCTTCGCCGAAATGCTGTCCGGGAGCGGGCTGGCGCCCATCTCCCAAGGTCGGACGCTCGCTGCCCTTCGCAGCTTCTTCCGGTTCGCCGAGCGCATCGGATACTGCCGGAACGTCGCTGCCGGGCTGGAACTGCCCCGGTCGGAACCGGCCCTCTCAGAGCGCATCATCCCGCAGCAGGACGTGCGCCGGTTAATCGCACTGGAACCAGACGAGCGGAACCGGGTCCTCCTGACGGTTCTTTACGCCGCGGGCCTGCGAGTGTCGGAAGCCTGCGGGCTGCGCTGGCGCAATCTCCAAGCCCGCGGGGAAGAGGGCCAGATCCTGATTCACGGCAAGGGCGGGCGCACGCGCGTCGTTTTCCTACCGGTTGGCGTGTGGGGCCAACTCCACGGCCTGAGGCGCACAGCGGGCCTGGACGCGCCAGTGTTCGCGTCCCGTTCGGGGAAGCCCCTGGAACGGTCGCGCGTTGCACGGATAGTGAAGGCCGCCGGCGAACGCGCCGCGGTCGCCGCCAACGTCAGCACGCACTGGCTTCGGCACGCCCACGCTTCCCACGCGCTCGACCGGGGGGCGCCGATTCACCTGGTGCAGGCCACGCTGGGTCACCGATCGGTAGCAACGACCAGTCGGTATCTCCATGCGCGGCCAGACGAGTCGAGCGCGGGGTACCTCGCCGTTTAGCTGCCGCTTGTAAACGGCCCTTCCCTTTCGCAGCTCTCGAGGGTGTCGATTTTCCCTATTTCTTTGACACCAGGAACTGTTGACGCAGGCTGTCCATATCCCGCAGCCCACCCGACTTCGGATCGCGGAAACACCAGAAAGTCCAGCCGTTGGTTTGGGGATACGGCCGTCCAGGCGGAGCATCGATCACCGTCTTCCGCGCCATCCCGGCCGCCGTGGACAGGGAGTCGTAGGATTCGCCACCAAAAGAGACGCTGCCGTCCGCTTGGATCGACGCAGTTAGCTTCACACCCTTGTAGCTGCGCTCCAGGTCCATCGGCGTTCTGACAAGCCCCGCCGTGATGAGATTCGGCAACGCGGCTTCAGACGTTGCTGGCGTCGTCTCCCGGACTTTTCTGCCTTTGCTTTCACGCCGCGCCGCAGGCTTCGGCGCTCCAGATGCCGTAACTGGCGTCGGCGGGATAGGCTGTTCGGGCGCTCTGATAACCGGGAAATCGACCGTGATCTTCGCCCGCTTGAGTGCTGCCCGGACTTCTGTGTGCGTGACGCCATTGGCCTTCTTGCAGATGGCCCGGACCAGCGCACCGTCGTCTTCGCCGAGCAAACCCTCGAACGCGAGCCGGACCTTTCGGTCGATGAAGTGCGCCTTCCACATCTCGTCGAGGAGGCTGCCACGCATCTTGTCCTTTGAAAGCAGGAGGAGCGTATCGACCAGGAACTTCGCGTCGCTGTCGGAGATGGTGACCTTGCGGAAGAGCTTTTCATCAACATCGACTTCGGCGTGCGAATTGTAGATTCGATACTCGTCCCCGTTGCTCAGCACGCACCACTTGACCCCGACTACGGCCGCGTAGCTGATGTTCTGGGAAATCCACTTCCTGTCGGCGAGGTCTTTCTCCAGCGACTTCGCCTCCAGCAGCAGGCACTCCGTCCGGTTCAGGAACAGCGCATAGTCAACGGGGTTGTCCTGCGGCTTCCGCCGGTATTCCCGGCGCACCTCATCGATTTCCTGAAGGTCCCACCCGAGTGCGGATAGCAGCGGGTCAATCAGCGCCGCCTTTGTGTTCTGCTCGCCAATGAGTTCGTTCCGGTCTCGGATCTGCTGGATTCTCTTCCGGATGGTGTCAACCGCTGGCTTGACATTAGCGGCAATGGGTTCCATGGATGCAGCCTTCTCCAGTCCGGCGCCTCCCCGGAAATATATGAAGATTATATATTGCGCCGGGCATTCCTATGCTGCTAACTGAATGGACAAGGGTGGGCCGCGGCTCACGGCGAACCGGAAGGAGCAGAAGGCCCTCTTGTCGGTACTCCGCCAGCTCAGGGCTGAAGCTGGCCTCCGCCAGGTTGATCTGGCGCGTTCGCTCGGCAAGCCCCAGGCATTTGTCAGCTACTACGAATCCGGTGCGCGTCGGCTGGACCTGCTTGAGCTGCGTCAAATCTGCCAGGTCCTCGGAGTCCCGCTTCTCAACCTCGTTAGGAAGTTCGAGAAGCTGCTGGCCTCGTCGCAGAATCGACAATGATTCGGCGCCGTGCATCCCGCTGTACTTGATGGTCCGGTTTGGGTTATAAAGGAATTACCGGCTCGGTTCGACTGGCGAGAGAAAACCGCACCCACCGAAAGATCCGCAAATCCAGCATGAGGTTCGTGGATGAGCGAATTGGTGGTGTGTTCGTGGCCGATCGACAGGCCCATTCCCTACGCGCGCAATAGCCGGAAGATCCCCGAGCGGGCGATTGACAAGGTCGCCGCGTCGATCAAAGAGTTCGGCTTCCGCGTTCCCATCGTCGTCGACAAGGACGACGTAATCATCTGCGGCCACACGCGCCTGCTGGCCGCGAAGAAGCTGGGCCTCCGCGAAGTGCCGGTTCACGTCGCCGAAAATCTCACGCCGGCGCAGGTGAAGGCGTACCGGCTGATGGACAACCGAAGCCATCAGGAGACCGATTGGGATCTCGAACTGTTGGGTCCGGAGCTGGAGGAGCTGCAAGGGCTGGAGTTCGATCTGGCGTTGACGGGCTTCGACGAGCGCGAACTCGAAGACCTGCTCGCCGACCCGGACCTTATCGACCAGGCCAACGTAATCCCCGATGTCCCCGCGAACCCGGTTACTGTGCCCGGTGACCTGTGGCTCTGCGGTACCGGCCGGAATCAGCATCGCATTCTGTGCGCGCGACGCCACCAGCCCGGAAGCGGTATCGCGGCTCCTGGACGGACGCAAAGCCGCTGCTGATGGTCACTGATCCGCCGTACGGTATCGAGCTCGATTCCGAATGGCGCGACCGCGCCGGACTCAACGGCGGCGTGCCTGGCGCGAAGCGAACCGCGATGTCGAAGGAGCACACGAAGAAACACAACACCGCGCCCGCCGAACCGAGCTACATGAGGCACCGCACCGCGGGCCATCACGAAACGAGCATCAGCGGAGACACGCGAGCCGACTGGAGCGGGGCGTTCGAGCTCGTGCCCAGCCTGCAGGTGGCCTACGTCTGGCACGCATCCAGGTTCACGTCCGAAGTCCTCGCCGGCCTCCTGCGCATCGGCTTCATCCACCACCAGCAGATCATCTGGGACAAGCAGCGCACGGTGCTCACCAGAACGCTGTACTGGTTTCAGCACGAGCCGGCGTGGTTCGTCCGCAAGAAGAACGCGCCGTGGTACGGCAAGCCCGGCGAGAACTCCACGATCTGGTCCGTGTCCCTCGCCGAAATTCATCATGAACAACTCGAAGGAGGAAAAGTTCGACCACCCCACCCAGAAGCCAGTCGAGTTGATGCGGAAACCGATCCTGAATCACACGAAGAAGGGCGAACTGGTTTACGAGCCATTCATCGGCTCCGGCACTACACTCGCGGCCGCGGAGATAACCGGGCGCGTCTGCTGCGGGATCGAACTCGATCCGAAGTACGTGGACGTGGCGGTCTTGCGCTGGCAGGGGCTGAGCAACCAGGAGGCCCGCCTCGAGGGTGACGGACGGACGTTCGAAGAAATCACAGCAGAACGGATGGCGGTCGCGGCATGAATCGAACGATGCCGCCGGGAGATCGCGGAAATCGAATCGCAGATTCGGGCCGGGCACCCGGACATCGATGGCCTGTGTCTCGCGCTCGCGGACTGGAGCGCGGAACTGCGGCTGATCGAAAAGGAGGAGCATGATCATGGCGCGTCCTGAAGCCAAAATCGATCTGGTTGAACTCGAAAAGCTGTGCAACATGCAGTGCACGGACGAAGAGATCGCCGCGTTCTTCGGAGTCAACAAGCGCACCATCATGCGCCGCCGCAAAGTGGCGAAGTTCAGGGACATCATGGATCGCGCGAAAGCAAAGGGCCGGATATCGGTCCGCAGGCATCTTTTCCGGTTGGCGGGCAAGGATAACGTCGCGGCCGCCATCTTCCTCTCGAAGAACCTGCTCGGCTACCGCGATGTCGTGAACACCGAACACACGGGCCTGGCCGGAGGTCCGATCCAGATCGCAGCCAAGACCGGATCTATTCCCAACTGACCGATGATGAACTCAAACAGCTTCGCGCTATTGCTGAGAAGACCAAGCCTCCTGGCCGAGATTGACCAGGAGCGGGCCTCCCGCAGGCTGCGTGAGTTCGTCCGCCAGGCGTTCGCGATCATCGAGCCATCGACGCCGTTCGTCCCCGGCTGGCACATCGACGCGATCATCGATCATCTCGAAGCCATCTCGCTCGGCCATATCCGGAATCTTCTGATCAACGTGCCGCCGCGCCACATGAAGAGCCTGCTGGTGTCGGTGTTGTGGCCCGCGTGGGAGTGGATTCGCTGGCCCGAGCGCCGGTTTCTCTACAGCAGTTATGCCGCCCAGCTCAGCATCCGCGATTCGGTGAAATGCAGGCGGCTGATCGAGTCGCCCTGGTATCAGGAACGCTGGGGGGACCGTTATGCGCTTACCGGCGACCAGAACACGAAGGGCCGGTTCGAGAACGACCGTTCCGGCTACCGGCTATCAACGTCTGTGGGCGGAGCAGCCACGGGCGAGGGAGGCGACCGGGTGGTCTGCGACGATCCGCATAACGTTCAGGAGGCCGAATCGGATTCGGTCCGCAAAGCCACGCTCGACTGGTGGGACATCGTGATGTCAACGCGGGTGAACGATCCCCGGACCGCCGCGAAGGTCGTCGTGATGCAGCGTTGCCACCAGCGGGACCTGAGCGGGCATCTGCTCGAACAGGGCGGTTGGGAGCACCTGTGCCTGCCTGCGGAGCACGAGAAGCCGGGCTGTACGACCTCGATTGGCTGGTCTGACCCGCGCACGGAGCAGAGCGAACTGCTGTGGCCGGAACGCTTCGGGCCGGAGGAACTGGAATCGCTCAAGCGCAGTCTCGGAAGCTACGCGGCCGCGGGCCAGCTCCAGCAGCGGCCTTCACCGGCTGGCGGAGGCATATTCAAGCGGCACTGGTTCCGATACTTCCAGCCGCGGGGAGACAACCTTCCTCCCGTTATCGTCTCGCTGCCGGACGGCTCGCAGATGTCGATCACCGCCATCGAATTACCGCAGCGGGTCGATGAAAGCCTCCAGTCGTGGGATTGCTCGTTCAAGGATCTGGATACCTCGGACTTCGTGGTCGGACAGGTCTGGGGCCGGGTCGGCTCGATGTACCTGCTGGGCGATCAGGTCCGGGCTCGTATGGACTGCCCCGCGACGGTCAAGGCGGTCTTGCAACTGACGGCAAAATGGCCGCGCTGCCTCGCCAAACTGATCGAGGACAAAGCCAACGGGTCAGCGGTGATTCAGATGCTCACGAGTCACATCCCCGGCATCCTGCCGGTGAATCCCGAGGGCGGCAAGATCGCCCGTGCGATGGCCGTCAGCCCGCTGATCGAAGCCGGCAACATCTACCTGCCCCACCCGCTGTTCGCGCCGTGGGTGGCGGACTTTATCGAAGAGTGCGCGGCATTCCCGAACGGCGCGCACGACGATCAGGTGGATGCAATGACGCAGGCGCTTCTGCGCTGGAACATGGCGGTCCCGCAGGAGACGGTCTGGTATCTCCCGGATTATCCGAGGGGGTACCAGATCAGCCCGATCTAGAATTGGAAGCGGGTCGTGTCCTCTCGTCCAGGCATGCGACTTCGGTGCGATGCTGGAGACGTGACGTGTCGGAAGTGCAAGGTAGACGCCAGCGGTCAGCGGAGCGAACCCTAACGACTACGAGCTGGATACGAGCATATATCCAGCCGGCGGAGGCGGCACGTACATGCATTTTCTCCGGACCAGCTCAACCAGCGTGCTTCCCGAGACCGGAAGTTATATCTCGGTTGAAGTGACGCCTGCTTCGAATTGGCAGTCCGGGGGAAGCGCGTCGCTGGTCGTCAACCAATGCGTGAACGGATCGGTTTCGCAGTTGGGAGGGACGAGCATCACGCTGCATTCGGGCGATGTCCTGCGCTCAGTGATCTTCGGGACGAACCTTTGGGTGTATCTCAACAGCGCCCAAGTGGGCCAGTTTACCGTTCCCACAACGACGGGCCAGCTGGGTTACGGTGGATACCGCCTGCCCTCGGGAAGCTATTTTGCCGGCGCATTTTTATACTCTCGTACTTACCAGTACCAAGGTGCTATTCGGATCGGGCATCACGATACGGTTGCGCCAAACACGGTAACGCCGGGTACGGTCGCGACGGGTCTTTTGCCCAATAACGTTGCGCTGAAATGGCAGGGCGTATCCGACGATTCGGTGGGGATCGGGGTGTGGGCGTATATCGTTTCCCGCAACGGACTGACCACGACCACGATTCAGCAGCCGGAGTTCGGCGATTCGACCGTGCAGCCCTCAACCACCTACAGCTACTCTGTGCAGGCTATCGATTACCACGGTAATGTCGGGACTGCAGACACGATTACGGTGACCACCCCTCCCGCAGGGGCGGTGGACCCGCGGCGGGTGGGCCTCTACTCCACCGGGAGCTACTGGGGAGGCGGCGGAGAACAGATCGACACGCTGAGCGGAAATCTGCACTTTACGATCCCGCTGGCATCGCCGCAGTCACGTACGGGCTGGAGTGTGCCGGTCAATCTGGTCTACGATTCGCAGAACTGGCGCAACGACAACGGCGTGAACTGGAAGCTGGGAGGAGACGTCGGGTTTGGCTTCGGCTGGAAGATGCTGATCGGGTCGGTAACGCCCTACTACACGAATTACTACGGCAGGGCCGATCATTTCGTCTATCGCGACGCGACCGGGGCGGAGTATCGGCTGGACCAGAACAGCAGCGGAATCTGGACTACCTCGACACAGACCGCGTACGTGTGGCTCGACACGACGGTGAGCCCTTACCGGCTACATTTCCCGGATGGGAAATTCTGGGTTATGGGGTCCACGTCGGGCGGTACGGAGGCGGATGCCGGGACGATGTATCCGACGATCATCGAGGACACGTCGGGGA
This sequence comes from Terriglobia bacterium, assembly GCA_963832905.1. Lineage (GTDB taxonomy): Bacteria > Acidobacteriota > Terriglobia > Bryobacterales > Bryobacteraceae > BOG-234. The sequence continues at coordinate 1,198,230 of CAWHVO010000006.1, forward strand.
ATCAGGTGATCGTCACCTACGATACGGGCGCGGGGCTGCCATTCGCGGAGAACGGGACCTACTGGCAAAGCTGGATCGTGACACCAAACACCAGTTCGCGCATCGCCTGGATCGACGATTCCCGCGGATACCAGTGCGGGATAGCGATCATGTGCGGTGCGGGGACGAACTACAACACGTACAGCTTCACCTACGACCACATCGACTATGCGGTACCGCATTTGACTTCGTACACAAATAACATCAACACGGCGGAGAGCGGCACCAACATCACCTATACGACGGGCGCGCAGGAACCGCCGTTTGGCAGCGATCCGAACTTCGGCGGCGCGACCACATTTCTGGCGCAGGGGCAGATCGGATACGCCCAGCCGTGGCAGTTCTCGTACGATTCGGCGGGCGCGGGCGAGATGCAGAGCGTGATTTTCCCGTTCGGCGCAGAGATCGCGTGGAGCTACAGCAGCTTCGCCTATACGGGGAACCGGTCGCTGCGCGAAGTGAGCGGGCGCTTCCTTGCACCGGATGCGCTGCATGCGACGAACCCCATGTGGAGCTATGGGATTTCGCGCCCGGATGCGCAGAACTCGGTGACCGTGCACAGCGGCTTCACGCTGACGGACGCGAGCGGGGTGGGGGCGAAGACATGGAGCTTCAACACGACGGGCTCGCCATGGCAGCTGGGGCTGATCTCGGATTTCCAGCAACTGACGGCGGCGAACGGGACGGTGCTGCATGACGATCAGTACACGTGGTCGCAGGACCCGGCCGGGCATCCGTATATTTCGGCGCACACGTTGACTACCGATCCGGGCCAAACCTATCAGCAGAGTGCGCTGACGACGCAGACAGTCGACCGGTACGGGAACGTGACGCAGTCGGCGATTTATCCGTACAACAACAGCACCGCTCCAGTGAAGACTTATAACAACACGTATGTGACGAGCTCGGGTTATCTGGCGAATTACGTTTTCAATTTGCTGTCGAGTTCCTCCTTGACGCCGGCCGGAGGGTCGGCGATCGCGCTGGTTGCGGATGCTTATGACGCCTGCTACTACTCGTCCTGCTTTGCGTCGGGCAGCAATGTACCGAGCGAGTTCGATGGCTCGTCGCCGGTGCCTGCGGCAAACAAGGGGCTGCTCTATTACACCAGCACCCCTGCAAAGACCACCTACTACGGTTACAGCAACCTGGGTACGGTCTCGAGCGTGTCGGCGACAGATGGCACTAATGTGACAGCCGCTACCAACAGCAGCACCAATTATGCGGCGCCGACATCGATTACGGCGCAGAGCTATACGACGACCATCGGGTACACGTCATGGCTGGGGGTGGCGCAGACGACCGGCCCGAACGGCGACCAACTCACGATGACCTATGACAGCTACGGGAGGCCTACGTCGGGTACGTCGGCATACGGCGTGGTAACGAATTTCAGTTACAACACGAGTGCACCGTTCACGCAGACGGAGTCGGGGCCGAGCGGGGTGACAATCACGACGCTGGACGGATTCGGTCGCGCAGTGCTGGTGCAGAAGGGGGATTCGACGACGCCGGATGCCTCAACGTCGTACACCGCTTCGGTTTACGCGCCATGCGCCTGTTCGCCGCTGGGGAAACTGCAGAAGGTGTCGATGCCGTACGCGTCGGGCGGATCGGCGAGCGCGTGGACGACGTACACGTATGACGGGCTGGGGCGGCCGGTGTCGCAGCAGAAGCCGGACGGGGCGAGCACGACGAATTACAACTACGCGGGGAATCAGACGACGGTGACCGATCCGGCCGGAAAATGGAAGACGACGACCACCGACGTGGAGGGAAACCTGATCACGGTGCTGGAGCCGGACCCGGCGAACCAGCCGGGCGGAACGGTGACGACGAATTATACGTACGACTGGATGGGGCATGTGACGCAGGTGTCGATGCCGCGAGGGTCGACGACGCAGACGCGGACGTTTGTGTACGACAGCGCCGGGCGGCTGACATCGGCGACGAATCCCGAAAACGGGACGGTGACGTATACTTACAACACGACGAATACGCTGGCGACGAAGACTGATGCCAAGGGGCAGCAGACGGCGTATACCTACGATTCGAAGAACCGGGTGACGGAGGTGCAGCGGTTTGTGCCGCAGTACGGCTACCAGGTGGAAGATGTCTGCCAGCGGGTGACGTACACCTACGACACGAACCCGGTGAACGTAAACTTCTCGCAATACAGCACCGGGCGGCTGACGACTGTGACGTATTACGGGCAGAATGCCAGCGGCGGCAGCGGATGCGGGTTGAACCCGCAAATTTATGCCTACGATACCTACACGGAGATGTATTCGTATCTGGCGGCGGGCGCGGTGACGGCGAAGAACGTCTCGCTGGCCCGAGCTCTGGGCGGTCCGTATAACCCGGACCCGCCAATCAGCCTCGAAGTGGACTATACCTACGATAGTGCGGGACGCACCTTAACGAGCACCTATCCGATGGGGTTCCAGCCCAGCGGCTATCCGCAGCCAGTGCTGACGACGGGGTACGACGCGATGGGAAGGCCTTCATCGTTGACGGATAGCTATAGCGACGACTGGGTGTCGGGAGTGCGGCGCGATTATGCGGGCCGTCTGACGAATATGTCGTGGCTGTACGAGCCTTCCCCGTACTACACGTCGCAGGAGAGCCGGACGTACAACGGGAACGGGCAGCTGGCATCGATCAACTGGCCGTCGATGGGAATACAGTACAACTATTCGGCGACGCAGAACAACGGTCAGATCACGCAGGAAGTGGACAATGGGACGGCGATCACGTATCAGTACGACCCGCTGAAACGCCTGACCTCGGCGAGCGGGGGAGCGACGCAGACATTCCAATATGACGGATTCGGAAATCTGACGCAGAAGGTGCTGAATGGGACCTCGACGCCGATTCCGGTGAACCCGGCGACGAATCAGCTGACGAATGCGTACTATGATGCGAATGGGAACATGACTTCGGGCGCGGGAGCGACGTTCACGTACGATGAGGCGAACCGGGTGACGACGGTGACTGAGACGTTGGGCGGGGAGACGTTTTACGGTTACGACGCGTCGAACAAGCGGATTTATGAGCGGGATCCCCGGCTGGGTGAAGTGTTTATCTTTTTCGGAGCGAAGGGGGAGAAGCTGGGCCGGTATGGGATCGCGAGCGGCTGCTATCCGAGCGGGGCACCATTGTGTTTTCAGGCGCAGGTGACGAATGTGTATTTTGCGGGGCGGCTGGTGGCGACGACGGGCGGGCCGGTGTCGCCGGTTTATCAGGACCGGCTGGGGACGAACCGGTTAACAGGGGGGTATTACCAGACGTATTACCCGTACGGCGACGGGGCGGCGGGCCAAGACACGTTTCAGTTCGCGACCTATACGCGGGATTCGTTTACGGGGTTGGATTATGCGGACCAGCGTTTCTATGCAAGTACCTACGGTAACTTCACCAGTCCCGACCCGTCGATGGAGAATGTTGACTATACAAATCCGGGAAGCTGGAATGCGTACGCATACACCATGGGTGATCCGATTAATGGGAACGACCCGAGTGGGCTGGTCACGTGCGGAAACCTGCCTATCGTCGGAGGCGGCACGGTCGCGGGAGACGTTAACGCAAATACTGCCCAAGGTCACTTTATCGATCTCGTGTGGCATGAAGCGGGGAGCCTTAGCCAGGCTGGCGGGAACGTATCCAACTGGACGGCTGAGTTCGAGTACATCGCGCAAGCGATTTGGGATCGCTACGAGTTGGTGTCGGGGGACGCTGCGGTAACCGGCGCGAATGGAACTGTCTACTCGGCGGCGGCCGGCAATATCAGCCAACTTGGTTACGGAGCTTATGGTTCGTCGCTGAATCAGGTCCTTATCAATGCTGCGAACGGAACCAATCCACCTGTCCTGAACTCCCAGGGCCAGTTGCTTTTGAATACAACTGAACTCCAAAATGATCTGAACCAGGATCAAACGTTTCAGTACGCGGCCGGTGATGTGGCCCTTCAGGGGTCGAACGGGTCTTCGCTCTGGGTTACGCCCGGCTGCTACAGCGTCGTTGCCGCAATGGAGTTTGCGAATGGAGCGGCGGCGGGCATTAATTACAACCCGGCCGGAGGTTTCGTTACATCATGGAACAGCTCTGCTCCCGTGAACAATCCCAACTATGCAGCCGGTGTTGAACAGCTTTTCGGCAACGCAGGGCCAACCAATTTCTATGGCTTCACCGGTTTTACCTACGGCACCTACGTACCGCCCGTTCGGCGGCCTCGTCCGCCACGGAGGCCGAAGGGACCAGGCCGCCCGCGGTGACACGAGGAGGCAGTGTGGATATGCGCAGCAGAATCTCAGTCGTGGCGGCGGGCGTGATTCTGGCAGCAGGTTGCCTTGCGCAAACACCCGGTACTGACAAACATATTCAGCAACTGATCGACCACTGGCAGTGGAAGCAGTACTGGTATGGAACAACCGAGTTGGGTTCGCTGTACAGTGCAGGTCGTGAGTTCCGTGCGATCGTTTTCTGGCGCACTGACGACATGCCACCGAGCGTTGGCTTCTGTTCAGCCGATCTCGGGCTCTGCCAGTTCTACCCAGATACGTTCCACGCTTTTGCAAGTTATCAGATGAGGCTTTCGGATGGTGAGAGTCCGCAATCCGCGTTTGAGCGTTTTCGGATTGATTCGTTTGGACAGAATTCGTTGTTGGGACGGTCACCGGTACCCGCCAAAAATGACTACGCGACGGCGACGTTGGACATTAAGCTACCAGCGCTCCTGCCGCCTCAGGCGATTCGGGACCATAGAAATCGGCCAGCCGCTGAGATCGATGCGCTGGCCGCTGCCCTGAAGTGTCTCCCTGACGACGCAGGCTGTATGGTTCACCTGCTCATCCCGTTCTATAGCCCAAGCGATCCTTGGGTGCCCGTGTTCAGCGCGTGTTCCGGATGTGCGAATTCCAAACCGATGATTATCTTCATGCGGCTGGTAGATGGCCACTGGTGGCATGGCGCTCGGGATTACGACGACAGCACAGCTTTCGTAAACCGGACGCGGGATCAGATTAGTAAGGCTTTGATGTTCGAGGCTGGTCAGTAGAGGAGTAAGCGAGTGTTTCTGCGATTTCTCCTGTGCGCTGCGTTTCTCGTGGGGTTAGGGGCACAGACGCTCCCGCGCGTAAGCCCAACCGTTCAGACAAATGAGCAGACTCTTGCAGCAGTACTGCGCTGGGAGATCCTCTGGAACGATTCGCCGCGCGGATTTCGAGCGCCGACTGAAGGGCCACTTACGCTTGCGGTCTACTCAACGCCCGACTCCGTTTCTTATTGCAGCCATCAGGCTGGTGTGTGCGTGAAATACAGGGTTGACGGCTACCGGAACTGGCAGGAATCGTTCAGCAGCAGATGCGATGACAATGGCAGCGACGAAGAAGCTCTCACAGCATTCATCGGCAAAGATTCGGCCAAGCCGGTCGGGAACTTGCAGCCGCGGACCGTGCTGCGGCGGGGCCTTTCCGGTATTCCTGCCCCTCAACCGGGTGAGGTTTTTTCAGTGCCCGTAGCGAGTGTCAGATGGACCGGAGAAATCGACTTGGGCAGTCGCGCGGAAATCGTCAGGGCTTATCAACAAATGCACCCGGCGGACATCGAGGGGCTTAAGAGCTGGTTGCGCTCTCCCACGACGCCGCACTCTGGAGTCAAAGGGATCACGATCGCCTGCTTCTCTCCTTCCGATCCGCTGGTTTACTACTTCATAGACCGGTCTTTGGGAGCGCCTGTCATCATGGCTGTGTTTTGGGACAGGGATCGGCAAGAGTGCGAAGAACCGCAAGGCCGGAGCGGAAATGCGCTCACGTCTTGAAAAGCTCGGCATCCTCCGCGAGTCGTCGGGCCACGAACACATGAACGGATCACTCGTGATCCCGATCTTCAATCGCGCCGGTGAACTGGTGCAGATGTATGGCCGCAAGATCACGGCGAATCTGACCAAAGGCACGCCGTTGCATCTCTACCTTCCCGGTCCGCAATGTGGCGTGTGGAACGAAGAGGCGCTGGAGTCTTCGCCCGAGATCATTCTGTGCGAAGCGCTCATCGATGCGCTGACGTTCTGGTGCGCGGGGTATCGCAACGTGACGACGAGCTATGGCGTGAATGGGTTCACGGACGATCACCGCGCAGCCTTCCGCAAATACGGGGTGAAGCGCGTCTACATCGCTTACGACCGCGACGAAGCGGGAGACAAGGCGGCGCTGACTCTCGCCGATGAGCTGACGGCGGCGGGTATCGAATGCTTCCGCGTGCGTTTCCCCCGGAACTGCGATGCCAACGAATACGCGCGCACCACACAACCAGCGGCGAAAGCCCTGGGCGTTCTGCTGAACACAGCGCAGTGGCTCGGCAAGGGTAAGCCACCGGAGCCCGCGAGAGTGGAACCCGTACCCGCGCCTGTTTCGATTCCCGCCGATGAACCACCAGCGGCTAAAGAAGAAAATCAGCCCGTGGTGTTCGCCGCTGAAGAAGAGCTACTGACGGAGCCGGAGCCACTGGCTAAGGATGAAATCGATGAACCAGTTTTTTCTTTAGCCGCTGAAGCAGCCGCGCCGGAAGACGTGCCGCCGCCCACGCCACGGATATCCGCGCCGGAAGTCCCCATCGAGATCGGCGCCGAGGAGATCGCGATCACGCTCGGCGACCGGCGTTATCGGGTGCGGGGCCTGGCGAAGAATCTCAGCTACGATCTCATCAAAATCAATCTGCTCGTTTCGCGTGGAGACGGCTTCCACGTCGATACGCTCGATCTCTATGCGGCGCGGCAGCGGATCGCGTTCTCGAAACAGGCTGCCATCGAGCTGGGCATGAAAGAAGAAGTCATCCGGCACGATCTCGGACACGTGCTGCGCAAGCTGGAGGAGATTCAGCAGGAGCAAATCAGAAAGGCACTGGAGCCGAAGTGCGAAGAGATCGCGATCGCCGGGGAGGAGCATACGGCGGCGATGGAACTGCTTCAGGCTCCCGATCTGCTCGACCGCATTCTCCAGGACTTTGCGCGCTGTGGAGTGGTGGGCGAGGAGATCAACAAGCTGACCGGATATATCGCGTCAGTGTCCCGGCATCTTGACGGGCCGCTTGCTGTCATCGTGCAGTCGAGCTCGGCCGCCGGCAAGAGCTCGCTCATGGACGCGATTCTCGCCTTCGTTCCTCCGGAGCACCGGGTCGAGTACTCTGCCATGACGGGCCAGTCGCTCTTTTATATGGGCGAGCAGGACCTAAAACACAAGGTGCTGGCCATCGTCGAGGAGCAGGGCGCGAGCCGCGCGGCCTATGCGCTGAAGCTTCTGCAATCGGAAGGAGTGCTCACCATCGCCTCGACAGGCAAGGACCCGGTGACGGGCAGGCTGGTTACGCAGCAGTACCGGGTGGAAGGCCCGGTGATGATCTTCCTGACCACGACGGCAATCGATATCGATGAGGAACTGCTGAACCGTTGTCTGGTGCTGACCGTCAACGAGGACCGCGCGCAGACGCAGGCCATCCACCGGATGCAGCGCGAGCGGCAGACGATAGAAGGTCTGCTGGCGCGGGTCGAGCGCGAGGAAATTCTGAAAGTACATCGCAACGCGCAACGTCTGTTAAAGCCGCTGTCCGTAGTCAACCCGTATGCGCGTGATCTGACTTTCCCCGACAACCTGACGCGCACGCGGCGCGATCACACCAAGTACCTGGCGCTCATCAACTCGATTACATTGCTGCACCAGCACCAGCGGCCTGTAGAAACAGCCGTGCGCCGAAGCCAGACCATCTCTTACATCGAAGTCACGCTCGACGATATCGAGCAGGCGAACCGGCTCGCGCATGAAGTGCTGGGCCGGTCGCTCGACGAACTTCCACCGCAGACCAGAAAGCTGTTGCAGCTGGTCGAAGAGATGGTGAGCACGGAGTGTGAGCGCCTGAAGATGGAGCGATCAGACTTCCGCTTCAGCCGCCGCGACGTGCGCGCCTCTACCCAATGGGGCGATACGCAACTGCGGGTGCATCTTCAAAGACTCGAAGAACTCGAATATCTGGCGGTGCATCGCGGCGGGCGCGGACAGAGTTTCGTTTACGAACTGCTGTTCGCGACGAGCGGCGCGGATGGAAAGCCGGTGTTGCCGGGCCTGATCGATGTGGCGAAGCTCCGCGCGCAGCATTACGACGGAAAGAACGCGGGGGTAAACGGGCACAACGCGGGGGAAAAGGACCGGAACGCGGCCCCAACGCGGCCCCAAAACGGGGGGATAGCGGGGGGTGTGCGGGGTGCGTCAAACCCAATAACGACAGGCCTTCCAGACGATTTTCTGCCAGTTGCGTCAAAAATCCACATAAACGGGGCAGCGGAAAACCACGGCCCCGCCGTAGTGACAGCACAGCCGTAGTGGTGGACATATGCCTCGCCTCCGAATGCCGAAACCGAACCCGGTCGCCGCGCCCACGGACCGCATGCACGCACTGGTCGAGCGTTACATCGCGTGGATGGGGGTGCAGAACTTCTCCCCGGATACTCTCAACAGCAACCGCATCTGCATCGGCTACTTCCTCGACTGGTGCAAAGAGCGCAGCATCGAAGACGTTACCGAGGTCACGCGGCCAGTGCTCGAACGTTATCAGCGCGCGCTCTACTATTACCGGAAAAAAGACGGCGCGCCGCTGACGTTCCGCACGCAGGGAACGCGGCTGCGCTTTCTCAAGGGCTGGTTTCGCTGGCTTGCGCGCCAGAACTATCTTCTGCATAATCCGGCCTCGGAGCTGTTGCTGCCGCGCCTTGAAAACCGCCTTCCCAAATACATCCTGAGCGCGGAGGAAGCCGAACAGGTGATCGCGCAGGCCGACATCACAACGCCTGAAGGGATGCGCGATCGCGCCATCCTCGAAACCTTCTACTCGACCGGCATGCGGCGGCTGGAAGTCGTGGGCCTGAAACTTTACGATATCGACGCGGACCGCGGCACGGTGATGATCCGGCAGGGCAAGGGGAAGAAGGACAGGCACATCCCGATCGGTGAACGCGCGCTTGCCTGGCTCGACAAATACATCCGCGAGGCGCGACCCGAACTGCTGGTAGCGTCCGACGACGGCACGGTGTTCCTGAGCAGCCGGGGCGAAACAATGGACCGGGTGTATCTGACGGGCCTTGTGCGCAGCTATGTTCGCAAGGCGAAGATCGGCAAGAAGGGCGGATGCCATCTGTTCCGCCACACGGTGGCGACGCTGATGCTGGAGAACGGCGCCGACATCCGGGTGATTCAGGAGATGCTCGGGCACGCGAAGATCACGACCACGGAGCTGTACACGCGCGTCTCGATCAATCTGCTGAAGCAGGTTTACTCGGCCACGCATCCGGCGGCGCATCTCGGCCCGCGCAATGGACCAGCCACGGCGCGCGATGCCGCAGCCGAAGCGGAGCTGATGGCGACGCTCGCAGAGGAGGAAGAGGACGAAGATGCATAACAGTCTTCCCGATAAATCCAGGGCCGCGCTGGAGCGCCTGATCGAGATCGCGCAGAGCGAACACCGGGCAAAGCCGGATCGTTGCCAACTTCCTGCTGGCGTGGTGGAACGCCCAGGAACGCGGCGGCTTCGACCTGACAGACGTGTGGGGCGTCGATACTTCCATCGCGGTGGACATGCTGAGGGTGTTCGCTCTGGTGGCCGAGCGCCACCAGTATCCGGACAACATGGGTTACGGCAGCCAGTTCGAAGCCATCGTGCGCGCCTGGCGGCCGACACTCGTTTTAGCAGGAGGGAATGAATAGCCGCTATGATCGAAGACAGGATGACCGTTCCGCATCACAGAAGCCGAACTCGCCCGCGATATCCACGCTGTGCTGGCCAGAGTCCAGGAAGGCGTCGAGATCGTGGTCGAACAGGATCACCGTGCGGTTGCCGTGATCAAGTCTCCTCTGGTGAAAGGCCGTAAAATCTCCGAGGTCATCGCCGCTCTTGAAGCCAGTGGCGCGAACGCCGTCATCGATGAAGACTTCGCCCGCGACGTGGAAGAAGGCATCGCCAGCCGCAGCCAGCCATGGAATCCGCCTTCCTGGGATTAGTGCTCGATTCGAGCGTCCTGGTTGCAGCGGAGCGGAAGAAACTCACTACTCCCGAGGCAATCCGGAAGGTCCGCGAAGCCGCCGGTGACGTGACCATCGTGATCTGTCCGCTGACGGTCGCGGAACTCGCTCACGGCATCTATCGGGCCGACACACCGGAACGCAGCCGGATGCGCCGCCAGTTTCTCGACGAGCTGAAGGCGCACGTTCCCATCCATCCGATCACCGAGTCCACCGGCGAAATCATCGCCCGGGTCGGAGCTGAGCAGGCCGCCAAAGGAATCGTTCTTCCGATCGCCGATCTCATCATCGGGGCGTGTGCGCTGGAACTCGGCTATGCGGTGGGAACCGCCAATCTTCGCGACTTCAAACGCATCCCCGGTCTGACCGTCGTCCCGCTCTGAGAGGAAGCGCCCCCTTTCCCTGCTGAGGGATGTTCCACAGCGGTCCTCGCCGTCAAGGCCAAGCCCTTCGGGTGCGCTGCGCACAGCCTTGACCGCTCCGGGCCGCTGCGAAGACCGATCTGGATATCAGGGAAAGGGGGCTTGCGGCCATGCGGCCCAGCCTGGCTCCCGTTGGTCGCGCCCCTAATCCTCGTACAATGAACTCACAGTGCTGGCAGCTAAACAAAGAACGCCGGAGGTTTTTCCTTTAGCCGCCCGTGGCGTCTCCGGAGAGATCGCCAGTTTGCCGGAAACTCGCGTCAGGGGGTTACCGCCCGGTAACCATGCAGGCATCGGCGGTTGCTGGCCGGTAACTTCAACTCTCGTCTGGGGTTGCGGGTACTCTTGCGACGGAACGGCGACAGGTTCACCAGATCAGCGCTTCTACGCTTCCACCTACGGCAACTTCACCAGTCCCGACCCAACCATGGACAACGTGGACTACAAGAATCCCTTGAGCTGGAATGCGTATGCATATACGAACGGCGACCCGGTCAACTCCAACGATCCAACCGGACTCGCTTCGACGCCTACGTGCGGGAGTTCGGGGTTCTCTTTCAATGGCGTATACCAGGGGACCATCGCGCAGATTATGGCTGGGACTTCTAACCAAGCCATTCTGGCGGGCGCGATGTATACCGAATCGGGGCATGGCGCGAAAGTCGATGTAACCGACGAAGAATACGCTATCGGTGCGGTGATCATGAACCGGTGGGAGTTTGTCAACAAGAACTGGTATTTGTCCTCGTCGGCGGGTGGTCCATCGCTTAATGTGTCGGGTTGGGGGACGCCAGGCGACAGCATAACCTCGATCATTGAGAACCCGAGTCAATTTGCGATTTACACCAATGGCCCGAACGGTCCGGTGATGTCTGCCAGCGCGCAAAACAATCTGAATTCCGCGATCAGTTCCAGCGCCACCAGTTCTGGTTGCGAGGATCTCGCGTGGGCGCTTACCTTGTCGTACGGAATGTGGGGAGATCGAAACAATGGTGACCCTCTCTATCTCTACAATGGGCTGATACTTACTGGCTTCAACTCATTCAATCCGCCGCATTCTTCGGCGCCGTATGAACAGAGTGCAGGAAGCTTCGGCGACGCAAACACATTTTACGGCGTCCCCGACAGCTATGTTAGTGAGACACCAATAGTGCCAATAAGGCGGCCACGGCCGCCACGACCACCGCGGAGACCGCAATGAGGTGGTCAGCTCGTTTAGGCCGCCGGATTCTGCCCGTTGGCTGGTTGTTTTTGGCAGGTTGTGCGTGGTCGCAGTCCCATTCCGGCGCGCTGCCTCGGTTCGAAGACTATCCTGTAACAGATTTCTTCACGCGCGAGCCTGTGGCGCCGAAACTTGTGACGCCTCAGGACCAAAGCTATGCAGATCAAATTCGCGACGGTGTTGAGAACGGATATGGGGTTTTCCGTGATGGCAAGGAACAGAAGGGGCCGAACTTTGCCGGGAACCTTATCGTCATCCAGTGGGGTTGCGGCGCGCCGTGTCTGCGAATGGCAGTGGTGGATGCTCGTACCGGGGAAGTACATTACCCGCCACTCTCGTTTGAAGGTGTAGGCAAACCGAGCTTCGATTTACCGCTTCTGGCACCCGATCAATCTGTAGGGCAGAATCCGGAGGTTCAGTTTCGACTCAACAGCAGCTTGATGGTGATCCGGGCGACTCCAAACTCGAACCAGCCAGGCCATGCTTCGTACACGTTCTACTTCCAGTGGAAGGCGAACGGATGGACGCTCCTGCGCAAAGTTCCATTCACGCGATAAATTCCTCACGGTTTGACACGCTTTCAGCCCTGAGGGGTTTACCGTTCCGCCGGAATGCCCTTACACGGCAGGTATCGGAGCAGAACTGGCGGTCGTTTCTGGAGGCGTCGCCCTTGAGGAACCAGCGGCCACAGCGGGGCGCGGGACAGCGCGCGCACTGAAGCGGCTCTCATCCTGCGCAGCTTGTCGCATTCGACAACTGCCGGTTTCTCTGCTGGCTCAACTCCTGAGCAGTATGCGTTAACCGAGAGTGAGGCGATCGTCCTTTACCTTCGGCTTTTCCTGTTTCCCGTTGGCCAGAATGTGGACTGGCAACTGCCTATTATTGGTACGTGCGCGCAGGCGTGGCCCTTCCTGGCAGGTTTTGCCCTGATGATTATTGCAATCGTGGGGTTATACCGCCGTTCCCGCCTGATCTCATTCGGATTACTCGTATTCCTGATCGCACTGGCTCCTACATCTTCTTTTGAGTTCGATACTCTGATTTGGCCCACTTTGATCGTCTGATTTGGCCCACCTTGTTAACCCCGGATGAAACGATTCCGGGATGGACAGGAGAGGCAAAGTGGAACTATTCGAACAGATCCGGCGCGGACACGCAGCCGGGGAGACGATCAAGAGTCTTGCAAAGAAGCATGGCATTCACCGGCGGATGGTGCGCCAGGCGATCTTCAGCGCGATCCCGCCAGACCGGAAGAAGAGCGAACGGGAGCAGCCGAAGCTCGGGCCGCTGAAGGAATACATCGAGCGGATGCTGGAAGCCGATCTGGAAGCGCCGCGCAAGCAGCGGCACACGGCGCACCGGATCTGGACCAGGCTATGCGCGGAACATCCCGAGCTGCCCGTGGCGGAGCCGACGGTGCGGCGCTACGTCGGCGCCAGGCGGCGCGAACTGGGCCTGAAGGGCCGGGAAGTATTCGTGCCGCAGAGCTACAGCTGGGGCCAGGAAGCGCAGGTCGACTGGTTCGAGGCGGTGGCGAAGCTGGGCGGCGAGCGGTGCAAGTTACAGTTCTTCGCGATGCGGAGCATGGCGTCGGGAGACGCCTTCCACCGGGCTTACACGAACGCGACCCAGCAGGCCTTTCTGGAAGCTCACGAGCACGCCTTCCACTATTTCGAGGGCGTCTTCCGAACGCTTCGCTACGACAACCTCGCCAGCGCTGTGAAGAAGATTCTGCGCGGCAGGCAGCGCGTGGAAACCGAACGCATCATCGCCTTCCGGTCGCACTGGGGATTCCAGAGCGAGTATTGCAATCCGGCCAGCGGCAACGAAAAAGGAGGCGTGGAAGGAGAACTCGGCTGGTACCGGCGCAACTGGCTGGTGCCGGTTCCGGAAGCGGACGATCTGGAAAGTCTGAACCGGCAGTTGCTGGCAGCCTGCCTCGCGAGCCGGAGCCGCACGATCATCGGCAGGGAGACATCAGTAGCCGAAGCCTGCCGGATGGAGCAGCCGCACCTGCTGCCGCTGGCGGAGGAAAACTTCGGGATACACGAAACGCTTTATCCGCTGATCGTGGACGGCAAGGGTCGCGTGAAGGTGAAGACCAACTGGTATTCGGCGCCGTTGTGGCCAGGCCTGCGGGTCACGGCGCGCGTCTGGCCGTCGTTCATCAGCATCGAGCATGACGGCAAATGTGTTGCCCGGCACCCGCGCCACTACGGCCGCGGATACCAGATTCTCAACCTCGAACATTATCTCGACGTGCTGGAAAAGAAACCCGGCGCCATGGCGGGATCGACGCCGCTGGAGCAATGGCGGCAGGCCGGGCGTTGGCCGGCATGCATGGACCGGATCTGGAAGAAGCTGGACGAACGGCACGGCAAAAGCGGTGGCACCAGAGAGATGATCACGCTGGTGCGGGCCGGGCTGGGCGATGAGCGGAACGATGGCTGGGGTCGGCTGATCCGCGCGGTGGAAGAGGCGCTGCGTCTGGGCGTAAGCGATGCGGCGGCGGTGCTGCACATTCTGCACATGCCGGATGCGGAAGAACGCAGACGCTACGCCATCGCGTTATCGGAAGAACTGGCGCAGTTCGAACGCCCGCAGCCGGTGATGGACGATTACGATCTGCTGCTGGCGCACCCGGAAGGGGTGATCCAATGAAGAGTCAAACCGAACCTTTGGAACACGCCAGCGTACGGCAGTACTGCAAAGCGGTGCGCATGCCGGCCATCGGGGCCAACTTCGTTTCGCTTGCCGAGCAGGCGGTGAAAGAGAATCAGACTCACATCCGGTATCTGGAAGCGCTGCTGGCAGGTGGAAAGCGAAGAGCGCGACCGGCACGCCATCGCCAATCGCACGCGCGACGCGCAATTGCCGCGCATGAAAACACTGGAAGAGTTCGACTTCGCGCAGGCGCCGCAGATTCCGGCGGCGAAGATTCGCGAACTGGCCGAAGGCGGTTACATCGAGCGCAGTGAACCGGTGGTGCTGATCGGCGAATGCGGCACGGGCAAGAGTCATCTGGCCACCGGTCTTTGTCTGGCAGCCTGCCGGCAGAAGCGGCGCGTGCGCTTCACGACGGCGGCGGCGCTGGTGAACGAACTGGTGGAAGCCAAACAGAACAATCAGGTGCGGCGCATGATGGCGCGATGGCAGAAGTACGAACTGATCGCGCTCGATGAAGTCGGCTACGTGCCGCTGGCCGATGTCGGCGCGGAGTTTCTGTTTCAGGTGATCTCGGAGCGGGCGGAAAAAGCGGCGTTGATCGTGACCACGAATCTGCCCTTCTCGGAATGGACCACGGTGTTTCCCAATCCGCGGCTGTGCAAGGCGCTGCTGGATCGGATCACGGATCGGGCTCACATTATCGAGACGGGAACCGAATCGTTCCGCTTCCGCAGAACCATGGAAAGGAGGAAGAAAAAAACGTGAAGCACTGGCTGACGCCGCGCGGCGTAGTGGAAAGCGGAAGGTGAGTTTTTAAGGCATGAGCAAATCTATCAATCCGATGTGGTTTTTAAAGCCCGAAGCGAAGCTCTTTCGCGCTTCGCTCCGGTTCATCGTTCCGATGAGTTTGCAGACGGCTATTCCTTGGCGGTTTGCTCTCCAGCATTGCCCGCCTCCGCTTCACCGGCCGGTTTCTATCTTCAGCCCGCCAAAACTTATCTGTCAACCCGCTCATTCGGGAAAACCCCAGAACTGGACTCGAAGGCTCGGACAAGGCAAAATATTAACTCAAGGGTGGGCCAAATCAGAGTATCGAAGTGGGCCAGGCCGGAGTATCGAACTCATCTTTCATCCCAATTGCCGATGCCCTCGCGGAACGGCGTATGTATTTGCCGATTTTGGGGCTCACTCTCGCGCTGCTGGGCGCGGCTTTCGCGATCACGCGGTTTCGGCCTGTGCGAACTCCCACTGCCGCAGCCACAGCCTTTGTGCTCGTTACCGGGCTTGGAATCGCGTCGTGGTATCGCAGTGGAATCTGGAGCAGCGATGTTCGTCTCTGGCGCGACGCTGTCGCGAAGAACCCCCATAATAGCCGTGCGCATTCGAATCTCGGTGGGGCCCTAATGCTCAAGGGAGATTGTTCCGAAGCGGTGCGCGAGTATGAACTCGCTGTCGAGTTTGGAGACATGAACGAAGCGAATGGCCTCAACCTAGGCGCAGCCTATGAGTGCAGCCAGCAGCCAGATAAGGCTCTTACCCTATACCGCAAGCTTGTAGCCCTGCACCCCATCGCCCATGCCTGGAGCCGGATAGGGTACTTAGAAGGACTGCGCGATCATGCGGACGCCGCGATCACTGCGTTCACGACCGCGATTCGCCTAGACCCTGGAAATGTGACGGCTTACGCGCTCCGCGGCATTGCCCGGAGAGCTCTGAACGACCTCACGGGCGCGCGCGACGACCTTCGCCACGCGCTCGCGCTCGACCCGACCAATACGATCGCGCTGCAATGGATGGCAAAGCTACCCGAAGAGCCGTAGCGGCCCTGAGAATTGGCATCAACGCGCCGATGAAATCGAAGGCAAGTTCGACCGGCCAACTATTGTTGTGCCATTACTGTCCCAATAAACGGACCGCTTTCGGACTGAACCCTTAAAATGAGACAGTCGCAATTGACACACTTTGCAGCGATGACTGTGCGGCGCGCGGCAAGAAGCGATCACAGGATGACCTGTCGCCGCGTCAACGAGCGCCCGAAGATCGCGATAAATGACCAATGACTCGAAAGAGAACGTGCTCAGCCAGACTGCCGTATTTACACCCCCCTGCCGTTCCTTCGCCGCGAGGCGGATACGGCGGGCGGTTGGGGCTATTTCTACGCGGCGTACCTCGAAGCTGGTCGATAAACCCGCTCCAAGGTGCACTCGAAACCTGCACGGGTGCCCGTGCATGTATCAACGGAAGACTCACGTTGAGCCCAGGCCCGCGCCTGAACTCAGCGGGATACGTCTGGTGTTCAGTGTTCTTTCATAAATCGCTCATACGCACTCTGACAATCCGCGCAGAGTCCTTCTTCGGAATCGAGGTAAATCTCTACTTCGCCCAACAGGGGGGCTTCCCCGCAGAGTCTACATTTCCAACCTTCGTATTCCGCTTTGCGCGCCAGTGCTGCTTCCCTCAGCTCGTAATCGTCTCGTTCAAGTTCATCACCGGTCACGTTTCCGACCTCCTGGGAAACATTAGTAATTTCGTCCTGCCTTTAAAGCTGAAATTCGTTTCTGAGCTACAGGAACGAGCTTTCAAGGTGCTAGCGGGTTTTCGCCGGGCCTCTCGACGCGCCCCGGTTGCCGTTGCGTCCGCCGCTGTCCTGGTCTCGTGACCGAGCCGCTCCACGCAGCCAACGTGCAGCCGCCGGCAGCGGTTGGCGTTGCCTCTGGTTGCCAGACGGGCCTGGGACCACGGCGTGGAATCAAACACTTACCGCGCGTTGCCGCTGGCTGCAGGCCGGGGTTCCGCATTCAAATCCCGGCAGCGCCCGTTCACCAAGTAATCTGCGATTTCCGCAAACCGGGCGACATCGTTCCGAGAACATCGCGGTCATGATATGTTTTGAGTAAATCGCTTGCGTTGGCTGAGGCACTGGCCGTGACGACGCTGGCGGGTACGGATTGGTATGAGTTCAGGAAAGCAAATTAACAGTGCCAGACAGCCGCGCGCATCTGCCCGAAAACCCGACGCCGCCCGCGGGAACCACCTGCCGGAAGCCGGCTTTCATTACTTCCCGTCACCGGAGAGCAGCGATGACAACGAGATCATCGCGAATCTGTTCGTGTATCTTTCAGTCGCTGTGGATGAGTGGCCAGGGTACCGCCGCTGGCTGGAGAAAACGGGCGCAAAATCCCCGAGAGAGTGCGACGACATCGAGGCGAATGCCGTCAATGTGTTCCGGGAGGTCCGGGACGCAATAACCATGGCTATCAACGCCGACAACCCCGCTCTCATGTCGCAGCCACGTTTGCTCGACCGCCTTACGCACGCGCACGCCTACATGGCCTTACATGCAGACCCCGCGAGTTTGGCTGGGTACCGGCGCATGATCTACCCACAAATGGATGACCTTCCTAAATCGCTTCGACCGGAGCAGAGTGATTTCATGCAAGCGTTGTGGGAAGGAAAATGGAATGTACCAGGCGATCAGATGCCGGCGGCAGTTACCCGCGAGCAGACCCTCCGCAGTTGGCGGCTGCACGAAAAGGACGGGCTGTACAATACGCGCGGCCGCCTCGATCCGCTTACCAAGGCGCAGCAGCAGATAGAGCCGCTGGGGCGAGAGGAGCAAATAGCTCCGATGTTTTCGCTGGGTGAGCCGCACCATAAGCCGATTGATGAGGCCGCATTCCTCCAGATTCTTCCTAGCGTCAAGCGGCACGACTTCTTATCCCCCATGAAAGGCGCGTTCACGCGTGAAGCAACAAGGCAACTCTTCCTCCGGGCTGGAGTAAAGCCAAAGCACGCGAGTTTCGGAGTGCGAATGATTCACGACGACGCGAAGCAAAAAGATAATCCAACTGCCTGGAAGGCGATCTACAGAAAGCGGCCTGAAATATCGATAGAGGCTCGAAGATTGCTCGGGTCGATCTGAAGGCGAAAATTTCTTTTTCTTTTTGAATCAGTTGTTTACGGGAAAACTTGTCCTAAGCCTTGCGCAGTTATAATAGAGGGCTTTTTCATGGGATCTCTGACCATCACGTACCAGGCACGGGGCCAGCGACCGCTTTCGGTTGCTACCATCGAAGATGAAGGGTTGCTGCAGCAAGCCGCGCAAATCGCCATAGAACAGGCTGAGCAGCACGCGGCGGCCGTCGCCGCTGAGGACCCGGTCATGGGTATGCTTCAGGCCGCGGAAGTGCAACGGCTGCGCGCGGCGCTCTCGATCCTCGTCCCCGGATTTTCGGTCCCGTCTTTGGGACCAGACGGCGTGCAGTAAACGTCGCTCTCGCCAACGCCGGCTTACTCTCGATTAACCCATTAAAACTACCCAAGCGGTATTAAGCGGTATCCAAGTCTTGGCTGTCGGGCCACGCGGCTTGCCGCTACTCAATCAAAATCCAGCACGGTCATCATGTCCGCCCGAGCAAAGGTCACCTCAGTGCATCGCGATGCACCGAAGCCCGCGTCAGAGGGGAACGCACGCGCGGAGATTGGGGCGCGAGCCGGACGGCCGCTGACAGAGGCGGAATGGGCGGCCGCACGCACCAGACTCCTGGAATTCGCGAGCATCCTGTGCGGCTGGGACCGACAGGCCATCGCGTCTCGGAGAGGTAATGTTGAGGTGCTATGCCAGCCAGAACCTTAACCATGAAACGACCAGCGCGAGCCACAACACCGCATCAGCCGACTCGGGCTGTCCTGTACGCGCGAGTGTCCAGCAAAGAACAAGAGGAGGAGGGATTCTCCCTCGATGCGCAACTTCGCCTTCTCCGCGAGTACGCCGATCGGCAGGACCTCAAGATCGCGGAGGAGTTCACCGATGTTGAAACCGCCAGGGCGGGCGGCCGAACCAAATTCGGTGAGATGCTGGCCTATCTCAGAAAGCATCGGACCAACTGTCCAGTCGTTCTTGTGGAGAAGACGGACCGTCTGTACAGGAACCTTCCCGACTATGCAACCCTTGACGAGCTCGGCGTCACGATCCATCTGGTCAAGGAAAACCAGATTATCGGCCCGGACTCGAAGTCCTCAGAGCAGTTCGTTCACGGCATCAAAGTCCTGGTGGCGCGGAACTACAGTCAGAATCTTGGCGAAGAAACGATCAAAGGCATGACTGAAAAAGCGCGAGCTGGTATTTATCCCAGTTACGCCCCGATCGGTTACCTTAACGTCGATGGTCCCAATGGCAAGCGGATCATCGTTTCTGATCCCAACACCGCGCCCACCATCGCGGAGATGTTCGCGCGCTTTTCGACGGGCGAATACTCCGTCAAGAGGCTCGCCGCCGCCTTTCAGAACGAAGGCGTAAAACCCCGCGGCCGGGCGCTGAACAGCAGCCTGGTACACCAGATCCTGCGCAAGGGAATATACATGGGCGACTTCGACTTCGCTGGGACGACGTACCAGGGCGTCCACGCGCCGCTGGTCACCCGTGAATGCTGGAATCGCGTGCAGCAACTGCTGGATGCTCGGGCCGACAATAAGACGCGAAAGGTGAAGCACGACTTCGCTTTCACAGGACTGGTGCGTTGCGGCCATTGCGGCTGCCTGATGGTCGGCGAGATCAAGAAGGGGCGTTACGTTTACTACCACTGCACTAAGAACCGCGGAAAGTGTCCAGAGCCCTATACACCGCAAGATGTGTTGACGGGCGAGTTCGCCGGCATCCTGCGGGATCTCGTAATTCCCGAACCTGTTCTCGAATGGCTCGGGGATGCCGTACTTGAGTCAGACAGGACGGAGCAGGCTGCCCGCGAGAAGACTGTCGAGCGGCTACGCGCCCAGTCTGACCAGATCAAAAAGCGAATCGAAACCATGTACATGGACAAGCTGGATGGCCGCATCGGCGTGCAGGAATACGATGAGTATGCCACTCAATGGAAACGCGAGCAGGAAGGCATCCAGCGGAAAATCCAGGATATTCAGCGGGCAGCCCCCGCGCCCATCGATCAGGCCGTGAACATGTTGCGGCTGACGAGCCGGGCTTGCCAGCTATTCATGCGACAGCCTGCCCTGGAGCAGCGCCGGTTGCTCCAGACTCTGATTAAGGACGCCGCCTGGAAGGGCGGTGAGTTGCGGGCAACCCTGTTCGAACCGTTCGACGTATTGCGGCATTCGAACTCTGAAAGTCTTAGAAAAGAAAAGGAGAAAGGCGGATCTATGACCGATATTGAAATTTGGCTCCTCAGGTAGGATTCGAACCTACAACCCTTCGGTTAACAGCCGAATGCTCTACCGTTGAGCTACTGAGGAGCAATGCGAAAGGACAGATTTCCTATTATGTTACACCATCGCCTTGTGCGAGCGCTCAGGGTCTGGCCTGAAGACGGGTGTGAATTTCTTCCAGCTTCGCGTTCAGCTCGTCCCAGTCCTCGACGTCCGGCGACGCCAGCAGATAGGTACGGAGCGCCGATTCGGCACCCGCATAATCCTGTTTGCCCAGCAGCACGAGCCCCAGCAGAAGCACGGCGCGCGGCTCCCGGATGCGCGGGTCAACCTTGAGCGCTTCCCGAACATTCTTCTCGGCACGGTCCAGATTCTGTATGTGATAATCCGCCTCGGCGTCATCAAACCACAAATGCGGATAACCCACGGGATCGAGCTGCAGCGCGCGATCGAGATAATGGGCCGCTTCGGGCCATTGCCGGCGGCGCGAAGCCATCAGTCCCAGCCCGATGAACGGTTCGGCCCGTTTGTCGTCCGCATCGATGGCTTTCAGAAAAGCCTCGTGCGCCCCGTCCTCTTTCAGCATGGTCTGTCGGGCGCGTCCGAGATCCACCCACGCATCGGCGTATCTCGGATAGATTCTGACAGCTCGTTCGAATTCCTTTTCCGCCCCTGCCGGGTCCGGGGTTGGCGCCGAGCGAAGAAGCTGCACACCCTTCTCCCATGCTTTGCGGGCGTCGCGCGGCGCCATGAGAGTGGTCGCGCTTATCGAGAGCCCTGGGTCCCCCGCGAGCCGGTGCAGCACGATCATGCCGAGATCCGTGTTGTCCAGAGCCCTGTGTCCGGTCAGTTCGATGCGGTCGGAGCGGAATCCCGGCGCATCTGCTTCCAGCTCACAACCCGTCATGTTGAGGCCAGGCAGATTATTTGTGTTGAGGCGGGTGACGGCCGGAGTGGTGGAGGCCCGATTGCCGGAGTTCGGATTGGCGCCCGAACCTGGATTGCCGGAACCCGATACGGCTGGGTTTACGTTAAACCGGTCGGATTCGGAAGCGTCCGGCACAACATCGCCCAGAGAGTTCCACTGAAAACTGAACTGACCTTTCGCGTTCGTCCACGCCACAGTGTGCGGCAGGTTGCCGCAGAACCGCTTGATGGCGACGTTGAAGACCGGCCCTCCGCCGCCTTCGATTACCACCGTGCCGGAAAGCAGAACCGGGGTCAGCGAGTCGGGCCACTGGTCAGGCGAATTTGTTGAGGGTTGCGGCGGCAGGGTCGATACAGAAGACGAGCCGCTGGGGGGTACCGGGGAGGGAGGAGCAGGCTTCTGCGCCGTCAGAATCGAAGCGACTACAGCGCCCAGCGCGACGAGCGGGAAAGTGAAAAGCATTTGACTTCCTCTTCAACTCCGAAACACTCCAATTATGCCAAAGTCGCGTGACGTTGGTTTTCCGGCTTCAATCGCTCAAACCGGGACCGGCACGGCGTCGAGCGCCATCACCAGCTTGCGGAACAAAGCCAGACCTTCCAGATGACGCGGCGTCAGGGGATAGACGATGTGGTGCGTGAAATAGGCGCGTGCGAGGTCCTTCGGGAAGCCGCGTTCGGCGAACGCGTGATTCACCATTTCGTCCACGTGATCCATGCCCCAGCGCCAGCTGGCGAGGAACGCTTCGCGCGCCGCGGACGTCAGCACGGCTTTGCGGCCCGCCCAGGCGGCAAACACCATCGGCAAACCGCTCCAGGCTACCCACTCCGCGCCAAGATCGAGAGTCCGATACGGCAGCGCGGGAAAGTCGAGCCGTAACGCGGGATCGCCGATGATCAGTGCGGCATCGTTCGCTCGGAGCATCTCTTCGAGCGTCGGCGCGTGCGGAGTTACAACGGGATGACATCCGTAGCGCTCGGCGAGGATGATGCGGGCCAGAGCGACCGATGTGCGCGAGCTGGAGTCGACCGCGAGTGTGCGGATGGAATCGAACGGCCGGCGCGACATCAGCAGGATGCTGCGCACGGGACCGTCGCAGGCGATCCCGAGATCGGGAAAAAAATCGAGGCCCAGGCGGTCGAGCTCGGCGCAGGGGAGAAGGCCGATATCGGCCTGCCCATCGCGCAGGGCTTCGGCGCAGTGAACGGGCAGATCGAAACGAAAGTCGAACAGTCCGCGCTGCGGGCCGTGTACGAAACCCCACACCAGCGGCCAGGTATTCAGATAACTAACAGCCGAAACAATCAATAACTTCAGTCTAACGGACGTTTGTTTTCGGGCTGCCAATGCGATGATGGGTCAAAGGTGGTGTCCCGCTCACTCGTCAGCCCTCTGTTCGTTCTGCTCATTACAGCAGGCGCCTTATCGGGCCAGATCACACTGAACCCGGCCCCGACGCGGGCGCTGGGGCAGGATTCGACGACGATCAGGAACCTGAACCCGAATCTCGTGGAGGGTCGCGAGTTCGATGTGCCGGAGGGGCTGGCGCTCGATACGTCCACGAATCCCCCGGCTCTTTATGTCAGCGACACGGTGAATAACCGCGTGCTCGGTTTCAAAAATGCTCTGAGTTTCACCAACGGACAGACTGCCGATCTGGTGCTTGGTCAGCCGGACCTCGCGACGACACTGCCCCCGGGGCAGGGGAAAGTCACCGGCACAGTTCTCTTCGCGCCAATCGGCGTTGTCGTTGACGCACACGGAAACGTGTATGTCGTGGATTCGGGAAACAACCGGATCGTGCGATTTCCCAAGCCATTCGCACAGACCGGCGGCCAGACAGCCGATCTGGTGATCGGTCAGGCATCTTTTACGACAAACGGCGCGAACCAGGGAGGAATATCCGCGGCAACTCTCAGCCTCGCAACCTCGAGCGGGCCGCTCACATCTTATCCGGCATTCGACGCGTCCGGAAATCTGTGGGTGGGCGATCCGGGCAATAACCGGATTCTGCGCTTCAATGCGACGGCCCTGGCGGCGACGTCTCCGGTCACGGGACCGGCAGCGGATCTGGTGCTGGGACAGCCCGATTTCGTCACCGGTACTTATAATCCGCCGAAGACTTCGAGCCCCCTGCTTTCCCTGACAGCGGTCAACACCCCAACCGGCGTCGCCTTCGACACGTCGGGGCGATTGTTTGTGGATGAATCGGTCTCGACGCAGCCGGGACGAATTCTGATATGGACCGCGCCATTCTACGTGGGGGAACCCGCATCGCGCATTCTGGGCATCGATACGAGCAACCCGCCGCCTCCCGCAGTGAGCGAGTTCCAGCTCAACGTAGGTCCGGGCAACCTGTTTGCCTTCGGGAACGGCATCGCTGTTACAGACACTTTCAACAACAGGATTCTGATTTTTCCACCGGTCGAACAATGGACGCCTGGAACCACTTATCAGGCGGCAACGGAGGTCGCCGGGCAGCCCGATTTTTCCAGCGGCACCGCGAACGCGGGAAATTCAACCGCCGGGCCGAGCGGCTTCGCGCTGCCGGGCGCGGCGGCTTTTTCCGCCGGAATGCTGTACGTCGCGGACTCCTTCAATAACCGGGTCGTCGCCATGCCGCAGAGCGGCGCTGCTTTCGGACCGGCCACGATGGTGCTGGGGCAGGATCAGCTGAATCTGAACGCGCCCAATCTGGTGGAAGGGCGCGAGTTCAATTTCGGCAGCAATGCCACTGGCTACGACACCGGCATCGCAGTGGATTTCACTTCGGCGACGCCTCATCTCTACGTGGCCGATACGTTCAACAACCGCATCCTCGGATTCAACGATCTGCGTTCAGTGCAGACGGGCGCAAAGGCAGACCTGGTGATCGGCCAGCCCGACTTTCAGCAAACGCTGGTCAACTATCCGTCGAACAGCGCGAGCCAGCCCAACGCGTCCGGGCTTTCGGCGCCTACCGGAGTGGCCGTGGATTCGCAGGGGAACCTGTGGGTGGCGGACACCGGTAATTCGCGCGTGCTGCGCTTCCCGGCGCCGTTTGCCAACTACACGCCGGGCACGCCGGAACACGCAGATCTGGTGCTGGGACAAGCCGGCTTCTCCGGCGCGACAATCACGGATGCCACCGATAGGACGATGGCGGTGCCTTACGGCCTTGCGTTCACGCTGGCCGGCGGGCTTCTGGTATCTGACGCAGTGCTGAACCGAGTGCTGTATTTTCGGGGTCAGCCGGCAGATTTCACATCGGGAATGTCCGCCGACATGGTGTTCGGACAACCGGATTTCAGTTCGTTCGGCGCCGGAAACGGACTCGATCAGATGAATTCGCCGCGGGCCATTGCGACCGATACAGATGACCGGCTGTATGTCGCCGACACAGGGAACGGGCGCATCGATCTCTATAACAACGCGCCGACGGCCAGTTTGGGCCAGCCTGCCGCGCTGACACTTACTTCAAATCTGCGGACTCCGACCGGGGTTTATGTCAGCGCAATCACCGGCGAAATCTGGGTGGCCGACCCGGGCGCGGCGGGAGCGATCCGGTTTCCGTCGTTCCTCAATCTCAATCCGGGCAACAACTCACCGGACGCAGAAATCACCGATCCCGGAGGACCGCTGGCGTTAACGGAGGATGCCTGGGGCAATCTGCTCGTGGCGGACGAGGTGCATCGCGTAGGGCTCTACTATCCGGCAATGAGCCCGGAGAATGCCGCGAACTATCTGAACCCCAACGTACTCGCGCCGGGGATGATTGCGGCGATGTTCACTCTCGGCACCTCGACGCAGTTCGGCACAGCCGGGGTTTCAGCTTTGAGTCTGCCTCTGCCCACGTCGCTCAACGGCGTGCAGGTGTTGTTTAACGGCACGCCTGTGCCGATGTTCTATGCGGGGCCGAATCAGATCAACTTTCAGGTGCCGACGGGGGCGCCGCAGACGGGTACGGTCGAGATACAGGTCGTTCAGCCCGCAACCGGGCGCATCCTGGGGGACACGACTGTTGTGATGACCGCGGCGCTGCCGGGGTTCTTCACGGCGGGTGCAACGGGCTCGGGTGATGCGCTGGCGCTCAATCAGGACAACACGGTCAACAGCGCCGACAACCCGGCCGCGCAGGGAACTGTAATTCAGCTGTTCGGAACAGGACAGGGTGTGGTGCAGGGCGCGCCGCCCGACGGAAGCGCCTCGACCGGACTGACGCAGACGTCAATGCTGCCCCTGATCATCATGGGCGCGGGTGAGGTGGCCCCGGCAAACATTCAGTATTCGGGGCTGGCGCCCGGGGAAGTGGGCGTCTGGCAGGTCAACGTGCTGATTCCCGATTCGGTGATCTCAACGCCGACCTTTCCCACGCAGGTGGTTGCGATTCTGAACAATGTGCCGAGCGGCGGGGCTGGACTCCAGCGCGGGGTTTATATTCACGTCAAGCAGTGAGTGGCTGGCTGTGCGCTCAGTCGCCGCGAACGGTGTGGCGGCGGACAGCCAGAGCTTTGCCGGACTGATCGTCGACTTCGACGATGACTGAGTGCAGCTCGACGGAGCCTTTGGCGGGCTCCATGCGCACGGGAAGAGCGGTGAGGAATTTCTGCAGCACGGGCTCCTTCTCGACGCCAATGATGGAGTCGTAGGGGCCGGTCATTCCGCAGTCGGTTTGATAAGCGGTGCCGCCCGGCAGGATGCGCGTGTCGGCTGTAGGGATGTGCGTATGCGTGCCGACTACAGCGGAGACGCGTCCGTCCAGATACCAGCCCATGGCCATTTTCTCGCTGGTGACTTCAGCATGGAAGTCCACGAACTTCACTTTGACGTCGGGCGGCAGGGCGGCGAGGATTTCGTCGGCCTTGCGAAACGGGCAGTCCGTGTTCGGCATGTAGACCTGGCCCTGCAGGTTAATGACGGCGCAGCGAGCACCGGAGGGCGTTTCGTGAATCCAGACGCCGGAGCCGGGAACACCAGGCGGATAGTTCGCCGGGCGCAGCAGGCGGGGATTGCGCGCGAAGTAATCGTAGATGTCGCGCTTGTCCCAGATGTGATTGCCCGAAGTCATGACGTCGATTCCATAGCGGAAAAGTTCGTCCGCGACGGCGGGGGTGATGCCGAAGCCCGCGGCCGCGTTCTCGCCGTTGGCGATGACGATGTCGATGGATTCGGTCTTGCGGATGTCGGCGACGTGATCGGCGACGATGCCGCGGCCTGCGTGGCCGAAGATATCGCCGATGAATAACAACTTCATTATCTGGACGTCACCGCGCCTTCCGACGCGGAACCGACCAGAGCAACGTATTTCGCGAACACGCCGGTTTTGTAGCGCGGCTCGGGCGCTTTCCACGCAGCGAGACGGCGCTTGATCTCGTCCGCAGGAACCTCGATGTTGATCGTGCCGGCGTCGACGTCGATATCGATGGTCTCGCCTTCGCGAACCGCAGCGATGGGGCCGCCGACAAAAGCTTCGGGCGTGATGTGGGCGGTCATGAAGCCGTGGGTGGCGCCGCTGAAACGGCCATCGGTGAGCAGCGCGACGGAATCGCCGAGGCCCGCGCCGATGACGGCAGCGGTGACCAGCAGCATCTCGCGCATGCCGGGGCCGCCGCGCGGGCCTTCGTAGCGAATGACGATGACGTCGTTCGGCTTGATCTGGCCGCCGTTGACCGCGACGATGGCGTCTTCTTCGCGATCGAAGACGCGCGCCGGGCCGACGTGCTTGCGTTTGTTGTGGCCCGAGAGTTTGATCACGCAGGAATCGGGCGCCAGAGAGCCGCGCAGGATGGCCAGACCGCCAGTCGGCTTCAGAGGTTTGTCGAGCGGCAGAATGACCTGCTGGCCGGGCGTTTCGACCGCCTTCGCGGCTTCCTCCCCGAAAGTGTGGCCAGTGCAGGTGAGGGCGGAGGAATCGGCGTAGTTGCCTTCGGCGAGGCGTTTAGCGATGACGCCGATGCCGCCGGAACGATCCACATCGACCGCGTTGTATTTGCCGCCGGGCTTGAGGTCGACGAAGAGCGGCGTGCGCTCGCTGATGGTCTGGAAGTCGTCGATATCGAGAGCGACTTCGGCTTCGCGCGCCATGGCGAGAAGATGCAGCACGGCGTTGGTGGAACCGCCGGAAGCAGCCACGCCCGCGATGGCGTTGTCGAAAGCCGCGCGCGTGCAGATATCGCGCGGACGGATGTTCTTGTGCACGCAGTTCAGAATGACAGCGCCGCAGGCCGCGCGCCACGTCTTCTTTGCGGATATCCACCTGCGGGACCGCGGCGGTGCCCATGGGCGAAAGGCCGATGAGTTCCATGACGGTGGCCATGGTGTTGGCGGTGAACTGTCCGCCGCATGCGCCCGCGCCGGGGCAGGCATGGTTTTCGATTTCGAGAAGCTCGTCGTCGGACATTTTGCCGGCGGCGTTCGCGCCCATGGCTTCGAAGACGTCGAGGATGGTGATGTCCTTGTTGCGCCAGCGGCCGGGCAGGATCGATCCGCCGTAAAGAACGATGCCGGGAACATTGAGGCGCAGCAGCGCCATGCCCGCGCCGGGGATGGTCTTGTCGCAGGCCACCAGCGCGACGATGCCGTCGAACATGTGGCCGCGCGCCATGAGCTCGATGGAATCGGCGATCACCTCGCGGCTGACCAGCGAGGTCTTCATGCCTTCGGTGCCCATGGTGATGCCGTCGCTGATGGCGATGGTGTTGAACTCCATCGGCGTGCCGCCGGCGGCGCGGATGCCTTCCTTGACGTGGACGGCCAGATCGCGCAGCTTGTAATTGCAGTTCATGGTCTCGGTCCAGGTGTTGGCGATGCCGATGATGGGCTTCTTCAGATCGTCGTCGTTGAATCCGATGGCTTTCAGGTAGCTGCGCGCGGCGGCGCGGTTGCGTCCCTGGGTGAGGTGTAGCTGTTGAGTTTCATTTGAGAATGTCGCGGAGGGCGAAATGTAATTATATTTCCCATGCGCATCGGAATCGATTCGGGAGGGACTTTTACCGATTTCGTCGTGCTGGATGATGACGGGCGGCTGGAGTCTTTCAAGCTGCGGTCGAATCCGGCGGCGCCGGCGCGCGTCGTGCTGGAGGGTCTGCGCAGAATTGCGGCGAAACAGGCTGAGGTGGTGCACGGCTCGACTGTCGCGACGAACGCGCTGCTGGAACGTAAGGGCGCGAAGACAGCGTTCGTGACCACGCGTGGATTCGAGGATCTGATCGCGATCGGGCGGCAGAATCGGCCCGAGCTCTACAACCTGACGCCGCGCGCTGCCGGTGCCGTTAGTCCCGCGCGAGAGATGCTTCGGGGTGCATGAGCGCGTGTTGTTCGATGGGTCGATCGAGCACGCGCTGCATGAACGGGAGATCGATGCGCTGCAGGCGAAGATCGCGGAGTCGGGCGCGGAGTCGGTGGCGATCTGCCTGCTGCATTCGTATCAGAACGATGTGCATGAGCGGCTGCTGGCGATGAGTCTGGATTCGGTCGGGTTCGTGTGCGCGTCGAGCGAAATTTCGCCGGAGTTCCGCGAGTTTGAGCGGGCGTCGCACCACGATCATCAACGCTTACGTGGGGCCGATGATGGACCGGTATCTGGGCGAGCTGGAGCGCGACAGCCCGCACCGCGTTTCGATCATGCAGTCGAACGGCGGGCTGCTGACGGCGGCGGAAGCACGGCGGCATGCGGTGCGGACGATTCTGTCGGGGCCGGCGGGCGGGATCGTGGGCGCGGTGGAGATCGCGCGCCTGAGCGGGTTTGAGAAAGCGCTGACGTTCGATATGGGCGGGACGTCGACCGATGTGGCGCTGGCGGCTCAGCAAGCAAGGCTGACGACGGAGTCGCGCATCGACGATTTTCCGGTACGCGTACCGATGCTGGATATCCATACGGTGGGCGCGGGCGGCGGGTCCATCGCGACGATCGACGCGGGCGGGAGCCTGCGCGTGGGGCCGGAGAGCGCGGGGGCGGATCCGGGACCGGCGTGTTACGGCGCGGGCGATCGGGCGACGGTGACCGATGCGCATGTAATGCTCGGGAGGATTTCTGCCGATCAACTGGTAGGCGGCGAGATGCGGATCGATGTCGCGGCGGCCGAGCGCGCGGTGGCGAGCGTAGCGGCGGAACTGGGGCTCGATACGGTGAGCGCGGCGGCGGCGATACTGCGCGTCGCCAATTCGAATATGGAGCGGGCGATCCGCGCGGTGTCGGTGGAGCGCGGCGAGGATCCGCGGGAGTTTCCGCTGGTGGCGTTCGGC
The DNA here is from genome assembly GCA_963832905.1 of Terriglobia bacterium. Classification (GTDB taxonomy): domain Bacteria; phylum Acidobacteriota; class Terriglobia; order Bryobacterales; family Bryobacteraceae; genus BOG-234. The sequence continues at coordinate 1,227,948 of CAWHVO010000006.1, forward strand.
GGATGCGGCGGGCTGCATGCGTGCGATATCGCTGAGGAGTTGGGGATTCGGACGGTGATCGTGCCGCGGATGGCCGGGGCGCTGTCGGCGCTGGGCATGCTGCTGGCGGACCGGACGCGCGATTACTCGGCAGGAGCGCTGGGCGTGTCGGACTATGAGGCGCGGTTCAGGCGTCTGGAGAAGCAGGCGGCGAAGGACGTGCGCGGGGCGGCGATTGAGCGCTTCGCCGATATGCGGTATGCGGGCCAGAGTTATGAGCTGACGATTCCGTGGGGTGCGGATTTTCATAAGGCGCATCAGCGGGTATATGGATATTCGGATGCGAAGCGCGCGGCGCAGATCGTGACGTTGCGCGTGCGGGCGACGATCAAGGTCGGGAAGCCAGAGCTGCGCGGCGCAGAGAAGCGGACGACGTTCGGGGAAACACGGCGGGTGTGGATCGATGGGCGATGGAGGGAGGTGCGGCCGTCGAGAAAAGGGCCGGCGCTGATCGTGGATTACGGTTCGACAACCCTGGTGCCCGCGGGTTGGTCGATCAGAGAGGATCGGGCCGGGAGTCTCGTCTTGCGGCGCGGCGTTTGATCAGGCCGTAGCCGATCAGGGATACCAGAAGAAGCCCGGACGCAATCCTGAAGCCAATTCCGGAAAAGTGAAGAAGCACATAGGATGCCACGAACCCGGCGAAAACCTTACGGCTGGTCGGCGAGTTCGCCAGCCATGCCCGAGTCGGGTCTGACGGCAGTAACAACCGCGTCGAGGAGACAAGTATCCAGGCGGAACAATAGCCATTGAACCAGATCGGAGAAACCACGGCCATGAACATAAACATGACGATCAATCCGGCTGGTTCAAAGGCCGGCTGTTTGCCCGGAGCGGGCGCGAAGGCATCGCGCGCGATCAGATAGAGCCATGTGAGCGCGGCGGGCATGGCGAGCCACAGAAACGCGGCGGGATCGTTGTGCGACAATGCGCCGCGGAACCAGGCTTCGAAAAGGAATCCGCCGTAGATCAGCAACGGATCGGTGAGAACAAACAGTGGGCCGTTGATGCGGCGGAGGCGGCTGAGGATGACGAAGGGAATCGTGCGCGCCGCGAGGAAGAAGTACTGGAGAGGGCTCCTGTACTTTTCGCAAAGGTCGCCGAGCACTTCTTCGCGGCAGGCCGGCGGGATGAAGCGGGCGAAGAATGTTTCGAGAGATGGGGGCGGGCGGCTCATACTGCGCCGCGGCGCTTCATCTGGCTCATCGCGAAGAACCAGAAGGCGAGGAGGATGAGGAACGGCGAGGAATTGGCGACGAAGCGGGGCCACTGCGGGCCGGCTTCGATATCGACGTTGACCAGCTTCCGCTGCATGGTGTCCAGAGCATCCCGATAGTTGGCTGGCAGCACGCTTTCCAGACGAGTGCCGTCCTTCAGGCTGTATTCCACCGGATTCGCGCCCGGATGAGCGTTGTCGATAGTGGCGCTGAGAACTTCGCCCGATTGAACCTGCGAGAGGAACTGCGAGTAGGTGGCTTTCAAAGGCGTGGGCCTGCTTCTTGCCACTGCGAAAAGCAGCGCTGCGACGACGAGCAGCACTGTCCAGAAAACAATCGTCCTGCCACGTTGATTCATGAGGGTTAATCCTTTCGCGGACGGTGGAGCCCGAACCCAAACAGAAGCAGCAGGACGATGACGATCCCGACTGCGCCGGGTTTTAGGCCGATCGACAATCCGATGATTGCAGCGGCTGTGATACCCAGGATTGTGGCAAACATGCTGAGGGTGCCGCGGGGAACCGCGATCGGGGCCGGCGTTTGTTTCAGCCAGTGGGCCGGTCCGGCCGCCTGCTGCATGTCGGGGTCGGAGCGGAAGAGAATTCGCACCGCCGTGACAAGCAGGAGTGCGGCGGAGGCGCCGAAGATGTTCATCCACTCGGGAAATCGTTGAGCGAGGCAAAAGCAGAACGCGGCAAGACAGGCGAAACCGGCGCGTCCGGCAATTCCGGCCGCCGATTTGGCGGGTGGACGGTAGACATCGAACAGAACGGTGACGAGCAGGAACGGCAACAGCGGGAGAGCGGTGCGAAGGAGACCGTAGGGGCCGTAGAGAAACGCGCTGTCGCGAAAGAAGGCCGCGCCGAGATAACAGCCGTAGACAAGCAGCGCCTGCATGAAGAGCACGGGCGCCTCGGTCACGCGGCGGGCGCGACTCAGGATGACACACGGAACCGTACAGATGGCGAGGAAGATGTATTGCAGAGGGCTCGAATATTTTTCGCAGAGGTCGCCGAGCACTTCTTCGCGGCTGGCGGGCGGGATCCAGATGCCGAAGAACCACTCCAGAATTTTTGGCGGACCTGGAGGCATCAGGCTGTCTCTTTTCCCCATCGCTTGCGCGGCGCTTTGGCCCACTCTTTCGCCCATTCCTTGCCCCAGATTTCCGAGGTCACGTCCCAGATGCGCTTGGCGGTCGCGGCGGATTCCTGCAGGGCGCGCTCGCCGAGGGCTTCGAGCTGATAACAGCGCTTGGCGCGGCCGCCGCGTTCGGGAGTGGGATCGGAGAGGCGCGAAGAGACAAAACCTTTGTCTTCGATGCGATCCAGCGTGACATATACGGCGCCGAGGGAGATGTCTTTGGGACGCGCGAGTTCAGCGGCTTTGGCGTGTATGGAGACGCCGTAGGCATCGTCGCCCAGAGAGAGAATGGCGGTCAGGATGAGTTGCTCAAACTGCCCAAGGGAATCGGGACGGGACATTTCTCCAACATTGTAAGAGAAATAGTGGGCGGCGTCAAGCCGCGTCTCACACGTCGAAGAAGACGGTTTCGCAGGGGCCCTGCAGATAGATGTCGAAGTGCCACGTGCCGGCTTCGGCGGCAGGGCGGGCGAGGAGCGTCGGGCGACGGTCGGCAGGGACGAGATTCAGGACCTGATCCGCGGCGTTCCCCGGGTCGCCTTCGAAATAGAGACGCGTGATCACCGGGCGCAGCAGCCCGGGCGCGAAGATCGTCACGTTGATGTGCGGGGCCTGCGATTCCATACGGCCGGGCTTCACAGTTTCGAAGACGCAGAGACCGGCGTTGTCCGTGGCGAGGCGTCCGAAGCCGTGGAAGTTCGGATCGTGGTTGTACTTGCTGGCGGCGTCGGCCTGCCAGAGTTCGATCATGCCGTTGGTAACAGGTCCGGCATCGCGATCCAGAAGGCGAATGCGGAGCGTGATGCGTTCGCCCTTCGCGTCAGGGCCGGCCATGACACCGGCGGAACGGTCGCCAGTCTCCCATCCGGGCGTGAGTGCGAAATGGTAAAAAGGCCCGATCGGCTGATGGGCAGTGGGAACGAGTTTCATGACAGGGGCTCCGCGGGAGTTGCGTCGGGGCCGCGCAGGACGAGGTCGAAACGGAAGCCGAGCGCGAATTTTTCTTCGGTCAGCCCGATGTCGAAATTGGCGAGCACGCGGTGCTTGGCGCGGTCGGGGATGGACTGGAAGACCGGGTCGAGTTCGAGCATGGGATCGCCCGAGAAATACATCTGGGTCATGAACCGCGAAACGAATGACGGCCCGAAGAGGGAATAGTGAATGTGCGCGGGGCGCCACGCGTTGCGGTGGTTGTTCCAGGGATAGGCGCCGGGCTTGATCGTCAGGAAACGATACTTGCCGTCCTTGTCGGTGAGGATGCGGCCATGGCCGGAGAAGTTGGGGTCGAGTGGGGCGCGGAAATCGTCGAGCTTGTGGGTGTAGCGGCCGGCGGCGTTGGTCTGCCAGATTTCGATGAGCGTGTTGGGGAGCGGGTTGCCTTCGTCGTCGCGCACGTGCCCTTCGACGATCATGCGCTGGCCGAGCGGCTCGCCGGCGCGCTGGTGGGTGAGGTCGGCGTCAATGGCGGAAATGGGAGTGTCGCCGAATACCGGGCCGGTGCGCTCGGTGAGAGTGTGCGGCAGGAAAATGAGCGGACGTTTTGGGGCGCGCTTTTCGGTGGAGTGGTAGGAAGGGTACTCGTAGCCGGGCTGATTTTCGAGGTCGAGACGGGAGTGCATGGGAAGCCGTGTTTAGATTATCAGCCTAGCGTTCCAGCAGCGCCATCGAAAGGCCGCGGCGCGTGAAGCGGTGCGTGACGCGCATGGAGAGCCGATCGGCGATCTGGTCGGCGGTTAGTTCGGGCTCGTAACCATAGGTGCGCGTGAGGAAGCGGGCGATGGCGGGGTGTTCGAGGAGATGGAGAGGGTCCCAGGGACGAGGGGGAACGACCACCATGTCCGGAGCCTGCGCGGCAAGTCTGGCGACTTCGGAGCGGCTGAAGGCGGTGACCTGGAGGACGTGGCGCCGTGCATCCACGTAACCCAAATCCGGATTGCGCAGAGCGTTCGAGACAGGGAAGGCGGCGGCGATCAGGCCTCCGCCGGGGTAGGCGAGTCCGTCGTGGGCGGCCTCTTCGATGGCGCCTTGTTCGAGCCGCACGAAATCGGTGAAGGCGAGGTTGTTTTCGTAAGGGAACGGATAAGGCGGATTGACGAAGCTGGCGGCGATCAGGCAGGAGACGAGTGCGCCGAGGGCGATCTGACGTATGGGCGACGGGAGAGTCCGAAGGGAGATCGCAAAGGCGATATAGATCACGGGGAGCGCCGGTAAAACGTAGCGCTCGAGCACCGCGCCGCCGAGTGCGCTGACGGTGAGGATCTGTACGAGCACGAAACACCATGCGAGGCGCCAGGCGCGGTCGCGCAGGAGGGGCAGGCGGCGAATCGCCCAGACGAACGCGATCGTGCCGATAACGTGGCCGGTGGAGAGAAACACGTAGTAGAAGCGGCGCGCCAGCGCCATCAGAATGTGCGCGGGATTGAGCGCATCGCGAAGATTGTAGTCGGCGAACTGGGCGTTGCCGAACCAGTGTCCGGTGCTCTGATGGAGCGCGAGGAGCCAGACGAGGAGCGCCGGAAACGGGAGAAGGAACCACGCGGAATTGCGATAGTCGCGCACAGGCCGCAGGTCCGTTGTGCGCGAAGAGGAATAGCGCACAGGCCGAAGGTCCGTTGTGCGCGAAGAGGAATAGCGCACAGGCCGAAGGTCCGTTGTGCGCGAAGAGGAATAGCGCACAGGCCGAAGGTCCGTTGTGCGCCAAGAGAGATAGCGTTCGGTCAGCAGCCAGCCGCCGAACAGCACAGGTACCACCACGCCCGTTTCCTTGACCAGCACCAGAACGGCGCAGGCGACGGCGGAGGCGCGGAAGCGGTCCTGAAGAAAGAGCAGCAGAGCGAGCGCGGCGAAGGCCATCGAAGGCATGTCGAGCTGGGCCAGCATCGATTGCGCAAAAAAAAGCGGCGAGAGGCAGAGAAGCGCGAGGGCGGTGAAGGCCGGCGCGCCCGATGCGCCGCGGCCCAGTTCGATGGCAAGCAGAAACGTGACGAGCGCGGCAAACGCGGCGATGAGAAGCATCGCGAGTCGCGTGGCGACGATGGAGTAACCGAAGACCGACCAGACGACGGCGAGGTACGCCATCACGCCCGGCGGGTGCACATTCGGAATGGTCGAGACGGGAATCCAGGCGCCGGCGCGGAAGATGTCGAGGGCGGCGGGGACGAACTGGCCAACCTCATCCCAGTAATAAGGGAGATCGAGCAGAACGCTGTGCGAGAGGATCAGAAAAGCCGCGATGACCGAGAACGCCAGCGCGTAGGTGCGGAGCCGAACGGGCTGCCGAGGCCAGCGCACAGGCCGGAGGTCCGTTGTGCGCGCTGAGAGTTTGAAATGCGCCCTCAATATGGCTACTGAACGAATCCCGCCGCGCCGGCGCGGGCTTCGAGACGGATTTCGCCGAACGCCGCTTCGTACTGCGTGATGTTCTGCTGCAGGATGTTGTGGAGCGCCTTGGCCTGCTGCGGGCTGAGGTAGACGCCCTGAAAGCTGTGGATCTGGACGGCGTCGGGCGTGGTCTGGTTGACGATGCCGAAGGAGAGGAAGAAGTCCCAGAGATTGACGCGGACCTGGACGCTGTTGGCATAGCTCTCGCGGTAGTCGGGTGAGCGTTCAAGAGTGATCCGGGGCTGAGGGGTGGTCATCGGAGACATGGTACCGTAACCCGGCTGAAGGGATTTTGGGTCCGCACAGCGGGGCTAACGTGTCCTTCGTAATGCGTTTATTGTTTCCTAAAGGCGTATTGCTTCCTAAAGGCGGCCTGGGCGACCGTCAAAAGGAGGATCAGGATGAATCGGACCGCGATTTTGCTGGTGGCCTTTGCTCCATCCCTGGTATCGGGGCAATGGTCAGGTCACGCGCACGATCCGCAGCACACCGGAACGTCGACAGTTGCGGCGCAGCCGCTGAACTCAATCCACTGGCAAACACCGATCGATCTCAGCGGAGCCTACGGATCCAGCGGTCCGCTGTTTGTGCACTACGGATCGCCGCTCGTGACAGCGGGCAACACCGTGATTGTGCCGGTGACGAACGCCTCGGGAAACTATACCCTCGAGGCCTTCAGCGGCACGACAGGCACGCTGAAATACACGCTGACGAGCTGCATCACATCGGGCTGCTATACGCCGCCTTCGCTGTCCTGGGTACCCCCCTACGGGCCTGCGCTGGCTCTGGGAGCCCGAGTTTATTACGCAGGGCCGGGAGGCACGGTTTTCTATCGCACCAATCCTGACGCGGCGACAGGCAATATCGTGCAGTTGGCGTTCTACGGGATGACCGGTGCGAACGGATATACGAACAATCAGGCGGCGTTCAACAGCACGGTGACCATCTCGACGCCGATCACCGCGGACCGCTCGGGGAACATTTATTTCGGTTATCAGGTGACAGGGTCGAATCCGGCGGGCCTGGCGATGGGCGGCGGGATAGCGCGCATCAGTGTCGCGGGCGCGGGAAAGTTTGCCGGCGCCACATCGCTGACGGGGGACAGTACAACGCCCTACATCGCCTTTAACTGCGCTCCCGCGCTAAGCGTGAACCAGGGTACTTTGTATGTCGCGACGAGCACCGGCGGCAGCTTCGGCACCGGATACCTGGTATCGCTGAATGCAGGCACGCTCGCGGTCAACAATTTCGTGGCGCTGAACGATCCAAGGCCGGGCTACGGTCTGGCCACCGTGCCCGCGTTAAGTTCCGCGACGCCGATGGTGGGACCGGACGGTGACGTTTACTTCGGCGTACTGGAAGCCCAGTGCTGCAGCTCGCACAACGACCGCGGCTGGATGCTGCATTTCGATTCCACACTGACGACGACCAAGACGCCGGGGTCGTTCGGATGGGACAACACGGCTTCGGTTGTGCCTTCGTACGCGGTGCCTTCGTACGGCGGCGCGTCGTCCTACCTGATCGTGACGAAATACAACAACTACCTCGGGGTCGGGACGGGGAATGGCGTGAATCAGGTGGCGATACTCGATCCCGACGCGAGCCGGCAGGATGAGTATTCGAGCGTGCCGGTGAACGTGATGCAGGAGGTCATTATGGTAAACGGAGTAACGCCCGCGGGCGCTCCGCCCTCAATGCGCGAATGGTGCATCAACACGATCGCGGTCGATCCGATCTCAGGCGCCGCCATCATCAACAGCGAGGACGGGACCGTTTACCGGTGGGACTTCACGAGTAATTCGCTGCTGCACCGCGTGGCGCTGACGACAGGGCGGGGCGAAGCGTATACGCCGACGGTAATAGGATCGGACGGCACGGCGTATGCGGTCAATGACCAGATTCTGTTCGCGGTGGGGCAATAGAGATGCGGGCAGAATGGCTGGTAACTTTCGCAGCGGCAGCGCTCATTGCATCGCCGGTCTTCGGGCAGATCGGGGATCTGTCATTAACGCTGAACCCGGACTCCGGCGCCGGGTACGTCCCGAACGCCCTGCCCGAACCGGATCCGCCCTGCCTCAGCGTCGATGGTTGCGTGCTGTTCACCGGAACCCTGCTGGATACCGACAGCGATGACTCCTTCATATCTCTGAGCGACCCGCTGACGGGACTCGCTGACATTACCCTGACGTTATCGGTGAGCCCGGCGAACGGCGGTCTGACACTGGACAACACCTTTGACGATCTCGTTCCGGCAACGCTGGTCGGCGATACGAACGGGTTGGCGGACTTCGGCGTTCCGAATGAATATTCCGGCCCGATCTTCGGAATTGATATCGCACCCGGGACAACGCCGGGCGAGTACACGGGAACGGTGACGTTCGAGGGCAATGGGGGCGATGGAGATCCGGACAACCAGGGCTTCACCGTCTCGCAGCAGGTCACGGTGGATCTGGTCGCGCCGGAGCCGGCGACGTGGGGACTCGCGATGGCCGGTCTGGCGGCGCTCGGGGCGTGTTCCGGATTGAGACGGAAGCGCACAGGCCTGACCACGAGCGAAGAGGCTCGGTCAGCCTTATCCAGGATAAGGCGCGCCAACCGGCTGCGCCTGTGGTCAGTCCGTTGTGCGCGGGACGAAAAGTGGCGTTCTTCCGAAGCCTCACGTTAGCCGCCCTCGCAGCGACCCTCGCCTGCGCGGAGGATCCGGTGTCGGCGCTGAGCCGTCGCATCGATCGGGGCGCGGTGCAGCTCGCATTCGACCAGACGTATGGGTATCTGCCGTCGCTGCTCGCGGCGCTGCGCGTTCCGGTGGAGTCGCAGATATCGGTTTTCTCGAAGACCAGCATCCAGGCGATGCGGATTGAGCCGGCGAATCCGCGCGTGCTCTACTTCAACGATTCGGTTGTGGTCGGGTGGGTGCGCGGCGGATTCATCGAGCTGGCGGCGCTGGACCCCGGACAGGGCATTCGCTATTACACAATCCAGCAGCACGCAAATGAGCGGCTGGAAAACCGGCGCGACTGCATGCGGTGCCACACATCAGGCGCGGTGCTGCTGCGCAGTGTGACGGCGTCGACGACCGGCGTTGCGTCGGATGAAAAAGACGTAGACGACCGGACCCCGTTCAGCAGGCTGTGGGGAGGCTGGTTTGTGACGGGGAAGAGCGTGCCCGCGGGACATCTGGGAAATGCCGTGGTGGCGCCCACTGGCACGAAAGCCGGGCGACAGGAGATTGCGCCCGTATTCGATGCCAGGTTCTCGCTGACGGGGTCGAGCGACGTGGCGGCGCTGATGGTGTTTGCGCATCAGATGCGGGCATGGAATCTGCTGGCGCGGCCTGAGAGCGCGGAGGAGCTGGCGGATCATCTGGTGTTCGCGGATGAAGCGCCGCTGCCGGGTGCGATCGAGGGCGGGTCGGCGTTTGCGGAGAAGTTCGCGAGCGCCGGGCCGCGGGATGCGGAAGCGCGGTCGCTGCGGGACTTCGGCGGACAGGGCAGGCTGATGCGCTATCCGTGCAGCTACATGATCTATTCGGAAGCGTTCGATGCGCTGCCGGAGGGGACGAAGGCGGCGGCGTATCGACGGATGTGGCAGGTGCTGGGGGAGAGGTCCACGGCGGACGAGCGCGAGGCGGTGGTGGAGATTCTGAGGGAGACAAAGAACGGGCTGCCGGAGTTCCTTCGGGCCGCGCGCCAGGGATCGCACTGAGGCAGTCGCGGCGGGATTTTTCGCGTGGTGCGGGCGCAAGACTTCCAGTCGCAGGGTGTAGTGTGGTAGCGTTTCGTAATTACGCGCTCCCTCGCAGATATGGAAACGGACGCAGGGTCAAAAGTAGTGCTGGACCACCATTACCCATCTACGCTGGAGAGCGTCGATCAGGCGGAAGGCGAGATCCTCGCGGCGGCCGGCCAGACCGGTTTCGACGAGGACGAACAGCACCGGATCGGCATGGCGGTCCGGGAATGCATGGTGAACGCGGTGGTGCACGGAAACCGCTACAACCGCAACAAACGGGTCCACGTGGTGGTGCGGGTCGAGTTGGCCGGGCGGTTCACGATTCAGATCACGGACGAGGGCGAGGGATTCGAGATGAAGGAAGTGCCGGACCCGCTCCACGAGACGAATCTGCTGCGGCATTCGGGCCGCGGACTTTTTCTGATGGGCGCGTTCATGGACGATATGAAGGTCCGCAAGGCGCCGGCCGGCGGGACGGAAGTGACGCTGGTCAAAGTCATCGGCCAGGGGGCGCTTCAGGTTTGAGGGGTTTAAATTCGATGGAGGTAAGCGGCAAGTGAGTGTAAAGTTGAACAACCGCCAGGTCGGCGATGTGACGGTAATGGACGTTTCGGGCCGGATTACGCTCGGCGAGGGGTCGAGCGCGCTGCGCGACGCCCTGCGCGATCTGGTGGCCAAGGGGAATAAGAAAATACTGCTGAACCTCGGCGAGGTGACGTACATCGACAGCTCGGGAATCGGCGAGCTGGTGTCGGGGTTCACGACCGTGGCGAATCAGGGTGGGAACCTGAAGCTGCTCGGCCTGACGAAAAGGGTGAAAGATCTGCTGCAGATCACGAAGCTCTACACGGTGTTCGACGTTCACGAGGACGAAGCACACGCCGTGCGCAGTTTCGCGTAGATCAAAGGCTGCAGCCCGTGCCACCCGTGCCATGGAACAGAGTGTTGGGGGCTAGCCGCCGCCGACAAACTGTACGATTTCGATCTCGGCGTCGTCCCCGACGATGGCGCCGGACCACAATTCCCGTTTGACGATCGCCCGGTCGAGTTCGATCGCCACCCGGTCAGGCTCCAGGTTGAGGGAACGAACGATGTCGAGCAAAGTGGTCTGCGGCGGGAAGGTTCGGCGCTCGCCGTTTACTGTAACCTTATTTTCGTTTACACAGCGACTCTGGATTATTATAGGTCGAGGGCTTCGGCCCCCTCCGTAACATAAAGGCGCAAAATGCCCACTACACTGGCCCAGACGTGGTTCCCGGTACTGATTCAGGCGCTGCTCGCGGCCGTGATTTCAGCGGCTCTGGTGACGCTGTCTTTCGCGGTCGGGCAAAGGCTGAAGAACAAGGTCAAGTCGATGCCGTACGAGTGCGGTATCGCGCCCACCGGCGACGCGCAGCATCGCTTCAGCGTGAAGTTTTATCTTGTGGCGATGATCTTCATCCTGTTCGATATCGAAGCTATCTTCCTCTATCCGTGGGCGGTGGTTTTCAAACAGCTGAAGATGTTCGGCTTCATCGAAATGCTCACGTTCGTGATCCTGATTCTGGCGGGCTTCTTCTTCATCTGGAAGAAGGGCGTGCTCGACTGGGCGCATCCGGAGGATGAGCACGCGGAACGGCCGGCGCGGACGATCCTCGACCTGGAGCCTGTGGAGTCAACCCGGGAGATGGTCGCGAAATGATTCCCGACAGTCTGCGCGACAACCCGTTAGCGGCGGCGCTGGACGATCTGGCGACAACGGCGAAATCTGAGTTCAACGAGCTGACGGTCGAGATCGGGCCGGCCAACATTGTGGAAGCGCTGCGGCGCGTGAAGCAGGATCTGAAATTCGAGCGCCTGACTTCTGTCACGGGCGTGGACCGGTATCCCGCCGAGCCGCGCTTCGAAGTTGTTTATCATCTGCAGTCGGTGGCGCGCAAGGAACGGCTGCGGCTCAAGGCGCGGCTGTCGGGTGAGAATCCGGAGATCGACTCGGCCTGCGGCGTGTACCGGTCGGCCAACTGGTATGAGCGCGAGACGTTCGATCTGTTCGGTGTGAGGTTCCTCCATCATCCGGACCTGACGCGCATCATGCTCCCGCAGGACTGGGACGGGCATCCGCTGCGCAAGGATGTTCCGGTGACGGGGACGCGGTACTAGGATCATCATGAGCGACGCAAACGATCCCACGATGCTGAAGGATGGCGGCGTCACCAGCACGCTTGACGTCGAGCAGGATTACGAGCGGCACGAGCACAACAAAACCGGCACGCAGAGCATGGTCCTCAATATGGGGCCGCAGCATCCATCGACGCACGGGGTGCTGCGCCTGCTGCTGGAGCTGGACGGCGAAACCATTCTGAAGGCCGCGCCGGATATCGGCTATCTGCATACCGGCATTGAAAAGGAATTCGAGAATAAGCTTTATCAGCAGGGCGTGACGCTGACGGACCGCATCGACTATCTGGCGCCGCTTTCAAATAATCTGGTTTACTGCCTCGCGGCGGAGAAGCTGCTGGGGCTGGAGATTCCGCCGCCGGCGCAGTGGATGCGCGTGATGCTGACCGAACTAACGCGGCTCAACAGCCATCTGGTGTGGCTGGGGACGCACGCCATCGATATCGGTGCGATGAGCGTATTCCTCTACTGCTTCCGCGAGCGCGAGGAGATTCTGCGTATCTTCGAGATGTTCTCGGGACAGCGCATGATGATGAGTTACTTCCGCATAGGCGGGCTGGCGCTGGAGCCGCCGCGCGGATGGCAGAAACGCGTGAAGGATTTCGTCGATATTTTCCCGTCGCGCGTGGATGAATACGAAGAGCTGCTGACTTCGAACCGCATCTGGACCGGCCGCACGAAGGGGGTCGGGTACATCTCGCTCGAAGACATGCTCGACATCGGCGTTACGGGTCCGATGCTGCGGGCGGCGGGCCTGAAGATCGATGCGCGCAAGGACTCGCCATATTCGAGCTACGAGAAATTCGATTTCGACGTGCCGACGCGGACAGAGAACGACGTGTTCGCCCGGTATCAGGTGCGGATCGAAGAAATGCGGCAATCGAACGGGATTATCAGGCAGGCGCTCGAGGGAATGCCGTCAGGGTCGCATCAGGCGGACGCGCCGGGGATCGTGCTGCCGGACCGGGAAAAGATGAAGACGCAGATGGAAGCGCTCATCTATCACTTCAAGATCGTGACCGAGGGTTTCCGCGTGCCGGAGGGCGAGGTTTATCAGGCAATGGAATCGCCGCGCGGCGAAGTGGGCTGCTACATGGTGAGCGACGGGACGCAGAAGCCCTATCGCGTGCACTGGCGCGGGCCGAGCTTCGGGAATCTGCAGGCGATTCCGAAGATGATCGAAGGGACGCTGATCGCGGACGTGATCGCCGCCATGGGCAGCATGGATTTCGTTCTGGGAGATACGGACCGGTAGGATTTATCGGCACGGGCATTATGGATTTCGAAGAGAAAATCGACGCTCTGAGAATGAATCTCGAACTGGCGTTTCACGACATCGAAGCGCTTCGGGCGGGACTGCAGGACGATCGGGCGGCAATTCAGGAACTGAATGCCGGTATGAGGGAAACGCGGGAGAGCATTCAGGAGTTGCGTCTGGTCTCGGAGCACCAGCACGAAAGCATTCGGGAGCTGCGTATGCTTTCAGAAAGTCAGCACGAGACGATTGACGGTCTTATGAAGATTTCCGGCGAACTTGTTGGCGCCGTGACCTCCCATGACAAGAGAATTCGGGCACTGGAGGGGTTGCCGAACGCATGACTTTTTCGCCCGAACTGGAAGCCCGCTTCGAGAAGTTTCTCGCCAAGTATCCGGAGGGCCGGAAGCGGTCGGCGATCGTGCCGATGCTCATCTATGCGCAGGACGAGGTGGGATCGATTACCGATGAGCTCATCGCGGAAGTCGCCCACCGCACGGACGTCGAACCGCACGTGGTCAACGAAGTTCTGACGTATTATTCGATGCTCCATCGCAAGCCGATGGGAAAGTATCACGTGCAGATCTGCACCAACATCTCGTGCCTGCTGATGGGCGGCGAAGAGCTGTGGAACCGGGCCATTGAGAAGCTGGGATTCGGACACAAACAGGTCTCAGCCGACGGACGGATTTCGCTTGAAGAAGTCGAATGCATGGGAGCCTGCTCGTGGGCGCCGGCGGTGCAGGTGAATTTCGACTTCTATCACGACGTGACGATGGCGCAGCTGGAAAAACTGATCGACGGCCTCGCCGCGGGCAGGAAGCCGGAGGAGATCACGGAAGTGCAGAGGGTCAATCCCTGATGTTGTGTAAACGCGATGCTTTATAACCAACCACATCCGCTGGAAATTCGCCTACTGTCGAAGCGGTTCGGCATGCCGAACTCGCACACCATCGACACCTACCTCGCGACCGACGGCTACAAGGCGTTCGAGAAATCGCTGGGGATGTCGCAGGACGAGATCATCAACGAGATGAAGGCCTCCTGGCTGCGCGGGCGCGGCGGCGCGGGATTCCCGACAGGGACGAAGTGGGCCTTCGTGCCGCGGCAGTCGACGAAGCCGAAGTACATCGTGGTGAACGCCGACGAGAGCGAACCGGGGACGTGCAAGGACCGGCTGCTGATCGAATACGATCCGCATTCGCTCATCGAAGGCATTCTCATCGCGGCGCAGGCAGTGGGTGCGCAGCATGGCTACGTTTACATCCGCGGCGAGTATCGCTATCTGATCACGATCATGGACCGCGCGATCGATGAAGCGTACGCGCGCGGCTATCTGGGCGACAACATCCTGGGCCGCGGGATTAAGTTCCATCTGGCGTCGCATTCGGGCGCGGGCGCCTATGAGTGTGGCGAGGAATCGGCGCTGCTTGAATCGCTGGAAGGCAAGCGCGGGAATCCGCGTATCCGCCCGCCGTTCCCGGCAGTGGCCGGCGCCTATCAGTCGCCGACCATCCTGAATAACGTCGAGACGTTCTGCTCAGTTCCGCCGATTATTCTGCAGGGCGGCGCGTACTTCGCGGGTCTGGGAACGCCCAGGAACGGTGGGACGCGGCTGGTCTGCCTGTCGGGGCATGTGAACAAACCGGGTGTCTATGAGCTGCCGATGGGGTTCAATATGATGCGGCTCATCGAGGAAGTCGGCGGCGGCATGCGCGGGGGGAGAAGGCTGAAGGCGGTGATTCCCGGCGGATCGTCGTGCCCCGTGCTGAAGGCCGACGAATGCGATGTGGCGATGGATTTCGACACCCTCGCTGCGGTGGGCTCGATGGCGGGATCGGGCGGTGTGGTGATTATGGACGAAGACACCTGCATGGTGAAGGCTTGCCTGCGCATCATGCGGTTCTATGCGCACGAAAGCTGCGGATGGTGCATCCCGTGCCGCGAGGGCACGACGTGGCTGCGCAAGCTGCTGACGCGGTTCCATGAAGGCATGGGGCAGAAGAGCGACATCGTGCTGATTGGCGATCTGGCGAAGAATATGCTGGGACGCACGTTCTGCCCGCTGGGCGATGCGGCCGCGCTGCCCACGATTTCGATTGTCGACAAGTTTGAAGAAGAATTTGTGGCGCACCTGAACGGTGAGCCGTGTCCGTACGAGAAATCATCCAGGCTGGTGGCGGCGTAGGTATGGCGAAAGCGCTGAAGCCGTTCACGCTTGCGGAGCTGGTCGAGCTGAATAATCTGGAGCGGGCGTCGCGGGGCGAAACGAGGGACGACGTAACGCGACATCTCCGGTCACGGCTTAGGGCCCTCCGGGCGGGTAGGAGCAGCGAGCGGAAGATCGCGACCACGAAGCCGCCGGTATCGATGGAGTCCAGAGTCGCTGCGCTCGAGAAAGAAGTGAAACGTCTTCGCCGGATGATCGGTGACAAGAAAGCTGTTGGGTGAACCTGAGATGGCGAACCCGAACGGAAATCAGGATAATGAATCGCGGCTGGACCGGATCGAGCGCGCGATGAAGCATTTCATCGACGAGCATGAAATGTTTCGCGCCGAGCACAAAATGCTGTTGCGGTCTCAGGTCCTGCTGCAGGAATCGCTGGGTGATCTAAAAGAGCGTGTGGGCGATATCGCGAAAAAACTCGATGACTTCATCACTATCGTGGACAGCGACCACAGGGAGTTCAACCAGCGGCTGAAACGCCTGGAAGGAACGGTGTAACAGAAACAATGGCTGATCTGGTGAAATTCACAATCGACGGGCACCAACTGGAAGCGCCCGCCGGGACGCTGGTCATCGAAGCGGCCAAGCGGTCGGGAATCGAGATTCCGTCGTTCTGCTACTACGAAGGCTACGCGCTGCAGGCGGCCTGCCGCATGTGCCTCGTCGAAGTGGAGAAGATGCCGAAGCTGCAGGTGGCGTGCACGCTGCCCGTGGGCAATGGCATGGTCATTCACACCGATTCCGAACCGGTGCGGAAGGCGCGCAAGTACACGCTCGAATTTCTGCTGACGAATCATCCGCTCGATTGCCCGGTGTGCGACAAGGGCGGTGAGTGCGAACTGCAGGACATGGTTTTCCGGTACGGCGCGGGCGAGAGCCGGTTCACCGAAACCAAGCTTCATGTGGATGAGCAGCAGTGGTCGCCCGTGGTGTTCTATGACGGGCCGCGCTGCATCCTCTGCTTCCGCTGCGTGCGCGCGTGCGATGAGGGCATGGGCGTGAATGCGCTCGGCGTGATCAACCGCGGCGCGATGTCGCTGATTGCGCCGAATACGGGCGACCATCTCAACTGCGACGAATGCGGGCAGTGCATCGATATCTGTCCCGTGGGCGCGCTGACCAGCGGTGCGTACCGCTATCACACGCGGCCGTGGGAAATGGAGCACGTCGGCACCATCTGCACGCATTGCGCGGACGGCTGCAAGACGACGCTCGGCGTGCGCAACGACCAGATCATCCGCGGCAATAACCGCGACCGGTCCGGCATCAACGGCGAGTTTCTGTGCATCAAGGGCCGCTATGCGTTCGATTTCACGGAGCATAAGGACCGGCTGCAGTCGCCGATGATGCGCGTGAACGGGAAGCTGGAGCCGGTGTCCTGGTCGAAGGCGCTGGCGGAGATTGCGAAGAAGTTCGCCCACGTCAAAATACACGGCGGGAAATTCGGCGTGGTGGGCTCGAACCACACGACAAACGAAGAGAATTTCTACCTGCAGAAGTTTGCGCGTGAATGCCTGGGGACGAATAACATCGATCATCACCGCACGGGCGACGTCGTGACGCTGATCGATGCGCTGAGCGGAAGCGGAGCTTCGCTGGCGAGCGCGGAAGATCTATACGAACGCAAAGCGTTCCTGGTGATCGGGGCGGACCTGGCGGTCGAGCATCCGTTCGTGGCGTTCCAGATTCGCGCGAATCAGCGGCATCACGAGGCGCACGTTTACGCGATTACGCCGGGCGCGGTGCGCGAAGACAGGCACGCGTCGAAGTCGATTCGTAAGGCAAAGGGTACGGAGCTGGAAGCACTGCCGGAACTGCGCGACGCGCTGGCGGCGGAGCCGGAGCTGGTGATCCTTTTCAACGATTCGGTCAAGGGCGACGGGATTCGGCAGCTGGTCGGGTTCGGGAAGTCGCTCGGCATTCCGGTGAAGTACATTCCCCTCGTCGATTATTCGAATTCGCGCGGCGCGATCGATATGGGGCTGGTGCCAGAGCTGCTGCCGGGCTATCAGGCTTCAGGCACGGCCGGGCTGACGGTGCGCGAAATGATGGCCGCGGAAGATCTCGATGCCGTGTGGGTGGTCGGAGCGAATCCGCTGAAGGAAGGTCCGCTGGCGTCGAAGAAGGTGTTCGTCGTGGTGCAGGATATGTTCCTGACCGAGACCGCGGAGCGCGCGGATGTGCTGCTGCCCGCGGGAAGTGCGTACGAGAAGAACGGCACTGTTACCAACGCCTGCGGCGAAGTGCAGCGGCTGAAGCGCGCAATTTCGACGATCGGCTGCAAGACCGATCTGGAGATCATCGGGCTGGTGGCGAAGGAAATGGGCTTCGCGCCGCACATGGGCCCGTGGCTGCCCGACACGGTTTACAACGAGATCCGGAAGAGCGTGAAGGGCTACGACATCCCCTTGGCCCTGGTGACGGTCAGCGCACAGCAGACCATGCCGGTGAACGGCCGGGTGGGAGTCGAGAGCCGTCCCGATCTGGTGTGGTCCGCCAGGGAAAATCTTTTCACTTCCGGGACGCTGGGACGATATTCTAAAATACTCAATTCCGTGATCGAACGGCGTCTGAGCCAGGCGCATTCCGAAGAACCGGCACACGCGAGCCATTAATGGTATTCATCGTCATCACGCTGATCAAGATCGCGCTCATCGCGGCCATATTTATGACCGTGCTCGCCTATCTGCAGTGGGTGGAGCGCAAGGTGATCGCGCACGTGCAGGTGCGCATGGGCCCGTCGCGCGTGGGGCCGCACGGTCTGCTGCAGCCGCTGGCCGACGTGATCAAGCTGATCACGAAGGAGGGCATCATGCCGCCGCACGCCAACAAGTTTTTCTATCTGCTGGCGCCTTTCTTCGCCGTGTTCATGGCGCTGATTTCGATTTCGGTGATTCCTTTCGGCACGCAGCTCACAATCGGGCCTTACACCACCTGGATGCAGCTGACCGACCTGAATGTCGGCATCCTTTTTGTGCTGTCCATCAGCGCGATGGGAGTGTACGGAATTGCGCTCGCCGGGTGGTCGTCTAACAACAAATACGCGCTGCTGGGCGGGCTGCGCAGCTCGGCGCAGATGATCAGCTACGAACTGCCCATGAGCCTCGCGATCGCCTCGACCTTGCTGATGGCCGGGACGCTGAGTCTGCGCGAGATCGTGAATTCGCAGGCGGGGTACAACCTGGGCGTGATTCCGAAGTGGGCGATTTTCGCGGGGCCGTTCCCGCAGATTTTCGGGTTTATCATTTTCCTGATCGCGGCGTTCGCCGAAACCAACCGCGTGCCGTTCGACCTGCCGGAAGCCGAAAATGAGCTGGTGGCTGGCTTCCACGTGGAGTACAGCAGCATGACCTTTGCGGCGTTCTTCATGGCGGAATACGCGAACATGATCACGGTCTGCTCCATCGCGACGCTGCTGTTCCTGGGTGGATGGCAGCCGCTGTGGCCGGTGGCGTACGGATCGAACGCCGTGGCCCCGGCGATCCTGTTCATCAGCGGCGCGGTCTGTCTCTACCACGGCCTGAATCCGGCGCGGCCCTTCGACCGCTTCACGCTGCCTGTGTTCGCGGTGGTGTTTTTCGGCCTCGCCGGGCTGATGATGATCCCGGTGGTGGTGCCGGTCATCATGCCGATTTTCTGGTTCCTCGCCAAGACGGGTTTCCTTCTTTTCGTGTTTATCTGGATTCGCGCCACGCTGCCCCGCTTCCGCTATGACCAGCTGATGAGCTTTGCGTGGAAGGGGCTGTTCCCGGCAGCCCTGCTGAATCTGCTGATCACCGGGTTTCTGGTAGCTCTGTACAGCTGATCGCCTTATGAATCTGACATTCTTTATCGTCTTCTCGGTCATTGCGGTGATCTGCGCCGTCAGCGTCGTGCTGCAGCGGCATCCGATTGCAAGCGCCCTTTCGCTCGTGGGTGTGATGGGATCGCTGGCGGTGCTTTATCTGCAGCTGGGCGGCGAATTCATCGCGATGGCGCAGATCATTGTGTACGCGGGCGCGGTGATGGTGCTGTTTATTTTCGTCATCATGCTGCTCAATGCGGGGGCGGAGTCGAGGAGCGGAAAAGCCTCGTGGACGGCGCCCCTGCTGGGCATACCCGCGATGCTGGCGTTCCTGGCATTCGCCGTCTATTTTCTCCTGCGCGGATTCAGCAACGCCGGTCAGGTGAAGTTCGGTGATTTTACCGGGGGATCGGCGAAGGACATCGGAACAGCTTTGTTCACGACATACCTGCTGCCATTCGAGGTGACGTCGGTGTTGATTCTGATCGCCATCGTGGGCGCGGTCGTTCTGGCGCGAAAGGAAATGGATTAAATGTCCGATGCCATGCAGGTTCTGAACAGCGGCGTTCCGGTCGCCTGGTACCTGATTCTCAGCGCAGTCCTGTTCACGCTCGGCGTGGCGGGTTTTCTGCTGCGGCGCAGCATCATCACCGTGTTCATGTGCATCGAGCTGATGCTGAATGCGGTGAATCTCAGTTTCCTTACGTTCTCCAATCAGCATAAGGATGTGAGCGGCAACATCTTCACGTTCTTCGTGATGGTGGTGGCGGCGGCCGAAGCGGCGGTGGGCCTCGCGATCATCCTGACGGTGTTCAAGAACCGCGCCACGCTGAACATCGACGAAATCGATTCGCTGAAAAACTGATGCAGAATCTCTGGCTCATTCCCGCCTTCCCCTTTCTCGGGTTTCTGCTCAACGGCATATTCGGCCGGAAGTTCCCGAAAGCTCTCATCAATCTGATCGCGGTCGCCAGCGTGCTGCTGTCGTTCGCCTGGGTGCTGAAGGTTTACACGGGCGCCGGCGATCTGGCGGCCGCGCCGGTTCACGAACACTACTTCACGTGGATACAGAGCGGGCAGTTTTCGGTGGGCTGGGATTTCGCCGTCGACAAGCTGACGATGATCATGCTGTTCGTCGTCACGGGCATCGGCTCGCTGATTCATATTTATGCCACCGGGTACATGGCGCACGAGGAAGGCTATTACCGCTTCTTCGCGTACCTGAACCTGTTCATGTTCTTCATGCTGATCCTGGTGCTGGGCGGGAATTACCTGATCCTGTTCGTGGGCTGGGAGGGCGTCGGGTTGTGCAGCTATCTGCTGGTCGGGTTCTATATCGTGAAGCACAGCGCGACGACCGCGGGGAACAAGGCATTCATCGTAAACCGCATCGGCGACTTCGGATTTTCCCTGGCGATGTTTCTGATCGTCGTGAACTTCAGGACGCTGGATTTCACCCAGGTGTTTTCGGCCGCGCCCGGAGCGCCGACTTCGACCCTGACCGCGATCGCGCTCCTGCTGCTGGTGGGCGCCACGCGGAAAATCGGCGCAGCTTCCACTGTACGTCTGGCTGCCGGACGCGATGGAAGGCCCCACGCCGGTATCCGCGTTAATCCACGCGGCGACGATGGTCACCGCGGGCGTGTATATGTGCACGCGCTCGGCGGTGATTTTCACGCACGCGCCGATCGCAATGTATACAGTGGCGGTTATCGGTGTCGCGACCGCGGCATTTGCAGCGACGATCGGCCTGACACAGTACGACATCAAGAAGGTCTACGCGTACTCGACGGTGTCGCAGCTGGGGTACATGTTCCTCGGCGTCGGCGTGGGCGCGTTTTCGGCCGGCATCTGGCATCTGGTGACGCACGCGTTCTTCAAAGCGCTGCTCTTCCTCGGCGCCGGCAGCGTGATTCACGCCTGCCACGGCGAGCAGGACATGCGGCAGATGGGCGGCCTCTGGAAGTACGCGAAGGGCACCGGAATTGTGCTTGCGTGCGCGTCGCTGGCGATTTCGGGGTTTCCGTTCACGGCGGGCTATTTCAGCAAAGACGCCATTCTGGGTGCGGCGCACGGATATGCGCCATGGATGTATTGGGTCGGCGTGGTTACGGCAGGCATGACCGCGTTCTATGTGTGGCGCGCCTTCTGGATGGCATTCACGGGCGAATACAGAGGGCACGCACATCCGCACGAATCCCCTTGGTCGATGCTGGGACCTCTCGTCGTGCTCGCGTTCCTGTCGCTCACCGGCGGATTCCTCTTCAACGTGCCGAAGATTCTCGACGGCATGTTCCCGCTCAAAGAGGGCGCCGAAGATATGACACTGACGTACATATCGGTGGCGTTCGGACTGGGCGGAATTGCGCTGTCGTACTACATGTACGTGGTGAACACGAAGGTGCCGGAGCGCATTACAGCGGCGCTGGGCTGGCTTTACACGCTGGTCTACAACAAGTACTTCGTGGATGAGATTTACGACACCGCGGTGGTTCGGCCGCTGGTGGATGGCTCGACGACCGTGCTGTGGCACGTGATGGATCAGGGCGTGATCGACGGCGCGGTGAACGGCGTGGGTACGGAATCGAGAGGCGTCGGCGGCATCCTGAAGCTGCTGCAGGGTGGCAACATCCGCAGCTACGCGACGTGGGTTGTCGTGGGCGCGGTGGTGATTCTGGTGGTCATGGGTGTGACGGCGATGGGCTTCGCGGCGGTCGGACAATGAATCAGCTCAACGTAGTCATTGCGGTTCCCGCGATCGGATTCCTGCTGACGCTGATGATTCCGCGCGTCCAGGAGCAGGCGATCCGCATGTTCACGCTGCTGATTTCGATCGGTGCGTTCCTGGCGTCGCTGGGTCTGGCGACGGGGTATCAGAGCGGGCAGCCGGGGCAGCAGTTCGTCACCGATGTCGTGTGGATTGCGAATCCCGAGATTCACTGGCATGTGGGAATCGATGGGCTGAGCCTGTGGCTGATCATCCTTTCAACGTTCCTGACGCCGATCTCGATTCTGATTTCCTGGCGGCTTATCAAGGACCGCATCAAGGAGTTCTTCGCGTTCCTTCTGCTTCTGGAATTCGGACTTGTCGGCGTGTTCGCGGCGTGGGATCTGTTCCTGTTCTACGTGTTCTGGGAAATCGTGCTGGTGCCGATGTACTTCCTGATCGGCATCTGGGGACATGACCGGCGCATTTACGCCGCGGTGAAGTTCTTCCTGTATACCTTCGCGGGTTCGGTGCTGATGCTCACGGGCATCATCTTTCTGTACAACCGCGCCGGGACTTTCGACTACACGCAGATTCTGAATCAGCTGGCCACCGGCAAAATGATGCTGACGCACGGCGAGGAAACTCTGCTGTTCCTCGGATTCTTCATCGCGTTCGCGATCAAAGTTCCGCTCTTCCCGGTACACACGTGGCTGCCGGATGCCCACGTGGAAGCACCCTCGCCGGGGTCCGTGATGCTGGCCAGCGTGATGCTGAAGATGGGTTGTTACGGACTGATACGGTTCTGCCTGCCGCTGTTCCCCACGGCCGCACATGAGAACGCGTCGTGGATCGAGATCCTGGCAATCATCGGTATCGTTTACGGCGCGCTGGTGGCGATGGTGCAGCCCAACATGAAGAAGCTGGTGGCGTATTCCTCGGTGAGCCATCTGGGTTTCGTTGTGCTCGGCATTTTTTCATTCACGCAGCTGGGCCTCGACGGCGCGACATACGTGATGCTGGCCCACGGTATTTCGACCGGCGCGCTCTTCGTGCTGGTCGGATTCCTTTACGAACGGCGGCATTCGCTGGCGATCGTGGATTACGGCGGGGTGGCAACGGCGGCGCCGTGGCTGTCGACGATCTTCATGGTTACCATGCTGGCCAGCGTCGGGTTGCCTACGCTGTGTAATTTCATCGGCGAGTTTATGGTTCTGCAGGGCACGGCACAGGCGAACTTCACCTGGACGATCTTCGCCGCGATCGGCCCGATTTTCGCCGCCTGCTACCTGCTCTGGATGTTCCAGAGGGTGTTCTTCGGACAGCTGACAGACGAGGTTAAACACCACATGCCGGATCTCAATCTGCGCGAATGGGCGTGCGTGATACCGCTGGTGGCCATGATGGTGTGGATGGGTGTGTATACACAAACTTTCCTGCCCGCCGTGACGGAAGCGAACATGAAGATTCTCAGTCAGACCAGCCGGACGGCGCAATTAGTGCTGCCGGCGGGAGGCCCTACGCATGCTCGCTGAGGTCGTGATATCGAATTTCATACCGTCGGGCGCGGATATGCAGCGCTTCGCGCCGGAGATCATTCTCAGCCTCGCGGGTACCCTGCTGATGGTGCTCGATCCACTGATGGCGAAGCGGTTTCCCAGGCTGTTCGGGCACCTGTCGATTCTGGCTATGGTGGCCGCCATCTTCGGCGCCGTGGGCGCGTACGGCGTGGCCGGAATGGCGTTTTCGAATCTGCTGATCGTTGATGGATTCGGAACTTTTTTCCGCGTGCTGGTCATTTCGATCGGCATTCTGACCGTGCTGGCGTCTTACCGGTATCTCGACATTGAGAGAGCCGAGACGGGTGAGTATCACGCGCTGATTCTTTTCTCCGTGGCGGGCCAGTGCCTGATGGTGTCGGCGAACGATCTGATCATGATCTTCATTGGCCTCGAGATTTCCTCGATTGCCAGCTATGTGCTGGCGGGCTATCTGCGCGACGACAAGCGGAACAACGAATCGGCGCTCAAGTATTTTCTGCTGGGGTCGTTTGCGACCGCGTTTCTGCTGTATGGTATTGCGCTGATCTACGGCATTACGACCTCGACGCAGCTGGATCGGATCGCGAAAGTCCTGAGCACACCGGGCAGCGTGCCGGCGTTCGGGATGGTGAGCATTGCGGCCGCGCTCATGTTCGTCGGTCTGGCGTTCAAGGTGTCGGGAGCGCCTTTCCAGATTTGGACGCCGGATGTTTATCAGGGCGCGCCCGCGCCGATCAGCGCGTTTCTGGGCACAGCTCCCAAAGCCGCGGCGTTCGCGATATTTCTGCGCATTTTCATGACGATCTTCCAGCAGGTGTCTACCGGATGGGAGCCGCTGCTGTGGATCTCCGCGCTGTTGTCCATGACGATCGGGAACTTTGCGGCGCTGGCGCAGACCAACGTGAAGCGGATGCTGGCTTACAGCTCGGTGGCGCACGCAGGCTATGTGCTGGTGGCGCTGACGGCGCGTTCGCAGATCGGCACGTCGGCCGCGATGTTCTATCTGGCGGCGTATTGTCTGATGAACATCGGCGCTTTCGCGGTGGTGATTCACATCGCGGGCAAGGGCGAGCGCCACGTGAAAATCACCGATCTTGCCGGACTGGGCAAACGGCAGCCGGTGACCGCGGCGATGCTGACGATTTTCGTCCTTTCCTTTATCGGCGTGCCCCTGACGGGCGGTTTCTTCGGCAAATTTTACATATTCCGCGCAGCTTTGCACTCCGATTTGGTATGGCTGACCGTGCTCGGTCTGCTCAACAGCGCTGTGGGGGCTTATTACTATCTGCGGCTGCTCGTGGTTATGTATTTTGACGAGCCCGGGGAAGTGGCAAACAATATCGCACCTCTGACGCCGGGACTGCGCGCGGCGCTCATTCTCCCCGCGATCGGTACCATCGTTCTCGGGGTCCTGCCTGGAGCCATTCTGAACTTCGCGCAGAACTCTACATTGCCTGGCTCCAGGTAATCCGCCGCGTCCGTACGAAACCTCACATTGGCGGGCGACGCGCAACGACCTAGACGATAAGGAGATGTTCCGCATGCGAAATAAAATCTTGATGATTGCTGCTCTCGGGGCGCTGATGAGCCCCCTCGCAATTGCAGCAAGGGAAAGCAGCGCCGCAGACCGGCTGGATGCATCGGCAGACGTGCTGAACGACATGATGCACGCTTCCGACAAAGGCATCCCGCAGGATCTGATGAACGCGCCCAGTGCGTCGTGGTTGTCCCGAACATGAAGAAGGCTGGCTTTATCTTCGGCGCCAAGTACGGCCGCGGTTACGCAATATGCCGCAGGCGCGGCGGCTCGGGATGGACCGCGCCGGCCGGTATGCGGATCGAAGGCGGAAGCTTCGGACTGCAGATCGGCGGTTCGGAGTCGGACGTGGTCATTCTGGTGAACAGTGAGTCGGGGATGAAGCATCTGTTGTCGGACAAGTTCACACTGGGTGCTGACGCCACCGTAGCGGCGGGCCCGGTGGGACGCGACGCGGCGGCGCAGACCGACGCGGCGCTGCACGCAGAGATGCTGTCGTATTCGCGTTCGCGTGGAGTTTTCGCGGGACTGGCGCTGGACGGGGCGACGCTGCGGCCGGACAGGGATGCGGATAAAGAGCTCTATGGGCGCGATGTCGGCAATCGCGAGATTCTGACGACGAACGCCGTTGCCCCTCCGCCATCGGCTGAGAAGCTGGAGCACGCGCTGAACCGGGAATCGGCTTACAGGAGCAAGTAGGGCAGACCTTGTTAGCACGGTACACGCGACGCCAGTCGCGTTTGTTGTCGGCCGGTAGAACGCGACTGAAGTCGCGTGTACCCCCTACGCGTTCCAGCCGGTGGGGGAAGTGATCTGCAGATAGTCCTGCGGCGGGATGGCTTCGATCGGAAGGCCATCCTGCCAGAAGGACAGGCGAACCCGCGCTGGATCGTCCTGCGACGGAAACGAAATCTCCATCACATCTTTGAATGCCGCCTCGCCGCCTGAGTCGCGCGCCACGGCGGCGCCCGACCGGATCTCCACGGTGATTTTTCGTTCCGGCGTGCCGTTGGCGCCTGGAACGTCGGCGAACACTTCCAGCCCTTCCATGCCGGCGGCGTCCTCGGCGAAGTCGATGCGGATATACAGATTTTTCCCATCTCCGCCGAAACGCACTTCATTCACAAGGGCGCGCTTGCCGTGCATGGAGCCGGAGCGCTGATCCACACGGTAAAGTCCCGCACCCAGCCATTCAAAATAAGAATCGACCACGCCGTTGATCTTCGGCGTAATCGGGACCGAGAGGCGGCGATATGGGCTCTTCCCGCCAGATCTTCAGAATCGGCAGAGAGAGTTCGGGCGGCGTGGGAATGCCGAGCGCGCGATAGACGTTGGCGAGGTGCTCGCGGTAGATCTGATCGAACTCGACGGCGTTGGCGGTCTCGTGTTCGGGGCCGTACCACCAGTTCCAGTCGCTGCCTTCGGCGATGAAGATTTCTTCGCGAGCGCGGCGCAGGCGGTCTTCGCTGACAGTGTGGGCCGACTCGGCAGCTTCGAGAGCCTTGCGGGCATCGAGCAGCAGCCGCCAGGATTTGTTGTCTTCCTCCGCGCCGATCCAGACGTCGAAATTCGCGTTGATCCAGGAGCCGGGGAAGATGTGCGTGAGCGGCTCGGGTGAAACGCGCTCGAAGGCTTCGCGTACGGTGATGGCTTCCATGCGCCGGGATCGTTCTGAATGCGGCTGTAAAGCTCGCGGAAGAAAGGGCGGCCGTTGTGGTCGTAGTATTCCCAGGCATTCTCGCCGTCGAGAATGATCGGCACCAGCGCGTCGCGGCCGCTCGCGAGCATGCCGCGGCAGTTGTCGTGGATGCGGCTGCAGAAAGTCCTGCGCCGCGTCGGCGGCGCCCATGCCGGAATAGACGAACCCGATGAGATCGCTGAGCACATGATCGCGGAAGATCATGCGGATCTGGCGATCGCGCTGCGACCAGAGATAAGGCCGGTAGGTGACGTCGGGCGTGGCGGCGCGGCGCAGGGTGCGGTCGAGAACGCCGTTGTCCGTGGCGGCCCACTCGAAGCCGACGGCGGCGGCGAGTTCGAGGACGTGGTCGGAAACCGAGCCTTCGGACGGCCAGAAGCCCAACGGGCGCGACGCCGAAGGTTTGCTTAATGTAGTCGCGCGCCATTTCCAGCTGCAGACGCGCGTCGTCCGGGTAACAGAAGCGCGGCGGCAGGGGGACGTGGGGATGGGAGACGGACGCGATGTCGCTGTCGCAGAGGAGCGGCAGGATCGGATGGTAGAAGGGCGTGGTGGAGATTTCGATCTGGCCTGATTGCCGCGAGCTTTCTGTACTCGGGGATGACGTGCGCGCAGATTTCGCGCTGCTTGCGGCCGATGAGCGCCTGGTCTTCGAGGCTGAAGTTGCGGCCTTTGGCGACCAGCGCGCGGACTTCGGGATCGTGTTCCTGAAACTCCTCGTCGAACCAGGCCAGCTGGGAGAGAACCTGGAGGTCGCGGAATTCCTGCGGGCCGAAGACGCCGCGGGCGTCGCGACTGGCGCTCTGGGCGTTGTGGGCGGCGATAGAGTTCGGCGTAACGCGGATAGCGGTTGATCATGCGGCCGGCGTTCGCCATGAAGAAATTGCGCAGGATGAAAGCCTGCTCGTCGGCGGTGAGGTTTTCGGCGGGCTTGAGGGCGCAGTCGAGGAAGGGGTCGCGGGCTTCGCCG
Organism: Terriglobia bacterium; assembly: GCA_963832905.1. Lineage (GTDB taxonomy): Bacteria > Acidobacteriota > Terriglobia > Bryobacterales > Bryobacteraceae > BOG-234. Next base: position 1,255,334 of record CAWHVO010000006.1, read on the forward strand.
CGCGCGTATTCTTCGACCTGGACGATCATTGACGGGCACGAGGTTGAAGGTCTGGCGGATCTGCGGAAATTCTTCGAGGATCCTCGACCATGCCGTAGTAGTCCTTGAGCGCATGCATGCGCGTCCAGGGCAGACGGTATTCGCCGGACACCAGGTCCTTGTAGAAGGGCTGGTGCATGTGCCAGAGGAAGCACAGATAGATTTTCGGCACGTCCTATTGTCCGATACGGGAGGCTGTACCGCCGGCGATCTTGTTCGCCGGTGGGTTTAGAAGAAGGAGCCGGGAAGCAACCTTCGCTTACGTCGCCTCCGGCACTGCCTCTCACTGCCGCGCTCCGAGAGCATTCTCCGGCTGATCAGGCGAAGTTGACGTTGTTTCTGGGGCCTGTCTCGCCGGAACGGTGGCGCAGCCGAAACAGCGCGACACGCTCCTCTCCGTGGGGTCTTCGCTGTCCTCGGTTTCCTCAAAGCACACCTGGAAGTACTCGCCGGAACCTCCGCCGACACGCAAGGGAGGGAAAACTCCGTCACACCTTCCCTTTGTGAAGGACCGGCGGGAAGCTACTTCCGGGCAAGGGCACGTTCCAGCGTTTCCCTGATAAAACGTGTGTAGGGAATCCCACGCGCTCTCGCTCGGGCCTTCACCGCTGCCAACAACGGCCTGGGTACGCGCATATTGATCTGATCGTCCTTCTTCTCAAATTCAAACTTCGCCGGTTTGAACTGGGAGAAATCGAGGGTGGACAGGTCCTGAGCTAAAAGGGCTTCGGCTTGCCTATCCGTTTTCAGCCTCGGAACTTTCTTTTTCATAAGCGGCAACTTCCTTCGCGTGCATGAACCGCGCCGACACGGGGCGGATGAAACGGCGCTTCCCTTTGACCCGGATCGTAAAGGCCACGAAAACGGGCCGCCCTGCAATTCTCCCGACTGCGATTAAACGATCCTCATCCGCCGAATGTTCGCGATCCGGCGCAATGCGGGGACTGTGGGTAAAAAGGGCTTCGATCTGTGCAATCGAAAGGCCGTGCTTTTGACACTTCGCCCGGTTCCCTTCATCCCAATCGAACCCACTGACCCGTAAATCCATCATAGCGGAATCTATACAAATATATATACGTTCTTAAATCGCGTCGGGAGATCCATCCAGGGGAACAGCACCGGTTCAGAGGGGATTACCGAACCCGTTCGGCGCAGACACGGTTTCTCACTGGTTGGGGAGGCTTCCCATATTGTTTGCCGGTTTCCACCCGACTGTAAGGGGTCTACCCACTTCTCATCGGTACTTCTAGTACAAGTTCCGGCGATGCGCTGCCGGGAAACTGGTCGCGATCAAGGCAATTGCCGTATACTTCTGGTTGTCGGGAGGACAAAACGGAAATCCCGGCTTGCTCCCAACGGCTCGAAAGAGGCCGGCGTGGCACAGTTCATGAGGGGGAGAAGCCAAAATGGAAATCGCGTGCGGTAATCGATTTCAAGGAGGACTACGAACATGAGCAAAGTGTCTTGGTTCGTTTTCGGCTCACTCCTGCTATTGGCGACAGCAGGCATGGCGAGCGCAGCGACTATCAGCGACGATGTCACCTTCAGCGTCCCATTCACCAGCGGGACTTATGGGGGAGGTGCAGGGCCAGACTATAGCGGCGGGGCAACGCCGAGTGCGGTTACAGGCTCCTTCACCATTACTTTTGATCCGACCATGACCTATACCGATGACACGGTAGATATTACCGAGACCGGTTTGACCGGCATCACGACGGATTCCGCGTTTTCCTTCGACTATTCCCCGACTTCATATGTGATCGACAGCACAACGTTTGATGCCGATGAACTTGTCGTCGGCGGTGTCGCTGAAGGCGCATGTTGCGTTGGTGTAAGCCCCTCCACCGCCAATGATTTCTATCTGCAGATCCTTACGTTTGCGACCAGCCCTACATTTCAACAGTTCGGATATGCGACTTCCGATGACGACTATTTCTATACTGATACGGTAGGCGGCGCCCCGGTTGATGGTGCTGGTTCGGTTACGGTTGCATCCGCCGTTCCGGAACCGAGCAGCTTGCTATTGCTTTGGGCAGGTCTTTCGGCTCTGGCCGGAGCGGGGTGCCGAAAGCGATTGCGGCAGGTCTGGAGCGAAGTTCTTCGGCCTCAAACCGACGCCCGGTAAGCCATCGTCTTCATCACGCCCAGCGAAGACTTCTTCGGTTCGATCTGATTCCGTTGGAGCATCGTCCGTTAACGCGCCTGCCGGTAGGGCATGAACACTGGAGCTACTGATGTTGGAAGACCGACAAATCGCATGTGGGAAGCCCCGTGATTCAAAGGCTTCCAGCCTATCGATAAACGTCCGGCCGATGTCGTACGCGCGCAATCGCAATCGCGTCGGGAGTAATCTGGAAGATCACGCGAAAGTCTCCGACTCGAAGCCGGAAGTATCCATCCCATTCGCCTGAAAGTGCCTCGGTGTCCCCCACACGGGAGTCCCCGTATTGAGTCAGCGCAATCAGAATCCGCACGGGCTCGCTCAGGCCAGGCAAACCTCATCGAATTCCGAATTCGCGGAGAACCTCGTCGTGTGAAACCACCCTGCCTGCCTGAAGGTCTGTCCGCGCGCGGGCGATAGCTTCTGCGTCTCCCGCGGTGACTGGTTCATCGTCCAGTGGCGCGGACATGGCTGCCCGGAACGCGGCATCCCTCGCAAGACGTTCCAGCACACGCTGCGCCGCAACAATTTCGCTTTCAGGAATGCGGTCCATCAATTCGTGTAACGCTTCGCGGGTCATGTGGCTTCTTTAAGCGTACTGCAATCCGGCGGCGGGGGTCGCGGACCAGCCTTGTCATGAATACCGCCCACTTCGATGACAACTTTTGAAAATAAACCTCACCCCGCCCCAACTCCCCTCCCTCCATCGCCTTACGCCGAATTCCCACCCCTCCGCACGCCCTCGCTCACCTCGCTTTCTCCCGTCGCCATGCTACTGCTGTTGGCAGAAGGAGCATTCTATGTCTACTTTCAAGCAAATCGAAGCAAATCGTCGCAATTCTCAGAAATCCACCGGTCCACGCACCGAATCCGGCCGCCGCGCCTCCAGCCTGAACGCATACAGACACGGCCTCACTGGCCAGAACTTCGTCATGACCGCCGAAGAAGCGGAAGCCCACGAGCGCTACACCGCCTCCATGCTCCAGGACCTCAAACCCGTCGGCGCTATGGAAGAAACTCTCGCCCGGTCCATCGCCGATTCCCACTGGCGCATCAACCGGGCCGTCATCATCGAGAACAACATCTTTGCCTCGGAGGTCTTCCGTGATGAAGCCGTCGCCGTGCGGGAAGCCGAGAGGCAAGGGGTCGAATGCCGCTTCAACAACGTCAGTCGCGCCCGTGCCACGGTGACCGCATTCGTCAGCGACCCCCAGCGCTTCCATCTGCTCACCGTTTATGAGGCACGCCTTCATCGCAAAGCGCAGGCCGACCTCAGACAGCTTCGCGAACTCCAGGCCGAACGCCGTGTCGAACAGGAGAAGGCCGTACAGGAGACGCAGCCACCTGCGCCCCGCCCCGAGCCCGCTAAGCCCGCCGCCACCGCCACGCAAACGCCTGATTCCGAAAGCCTGCACTCAACAAATGGCTTCGTTTGTTCGCCCGCGCCCCTGCCGGGAAATGCATCGGAAAAGGAGATCGAAAAGTATCTCATGGCCGACCCCCGCCAGTACGCGCCCCAGCCCGCCGCACCGCCGGACACATTAACCCTGCTATGAGCGCCAATCGTGGGGGCTTGCGCTACCGGCTGAAGCGGCTGCGCACCGGCGTGGGCAGCGGTACGTTCGGTCCTCTAATCGCGGCCCACAGAATCGCGTTCAGTTCGTCTTCATCGATGTCGTCGGCTTCCTTGAAGTTCATGCGCAGCGAGCGCGCGGCGGTCGGCGATTTCGCGGGGTTGCGCGTGTCCAGCGGCGTCTGCGGTTTTTCCAGCGTGTAAGCGCCGGGCGTCAGCGTCGTGTTAAACACGCTGAACATCGGTCGCGCGCCGGCATCGTAGGTCGTCATAGGGCGCATGCCGAGGATGATCTCCATCGTGCGCAGCACGGAGGCCTGCTTGTACATCGTGCTGTTCACGGTTCCCTTCCTCACCCAGGGCGAAATGACGAAGGCCGGGGCGCGGTGCGAATCGACGTGGTCGGGTCCGTTCTGCGCGTCGTCCTCGATAACGAAGATGGCCGTCTCGTTCCAGAAGCGCGATCTGGAAACGGCTTCGACCAGCATGCCGACGCCCTGATCGTTATCGGCGACGGCGGAGAGCGGCGCGATCTTGCCGGGGGTGGTGCCGGAGGTGTGGTCGTTGCCCATGCGGACGATCAACAGCTGCGGCATGCTGGCCGGCGGCGTCGAATCCTTTCACTCCTTATGACGAACTCTTCGGCGCGTTCGACATCGGGATAGTCGAGATTGTAAGGGCGGATAGTCCTTGTTGGTGATCCTGTCAAGCGCGGGATCGTGCACAAGGACATCCGAATCGCCGTCGGCGAGTTTCTTCTCTTCGGTCCACTCCCCGTAGTTGCGCACGGCGATGCCGGCCTGGAGAGCGTTGGTCCAGAGATATCCGGCGGGAGGAGCTGTTGGCGGGCTCGGTGCCTTCGAAGTCCATACAGCTTGAGACGGCTGCGCGTATTCGCTGGGCCAGATGCGCTGCGTGTAGTCGGGCGCGATGGCAGCGGTGGCCCAGTTGTGCCCGTCGGCGCTGACATCGGCGTTCTCGTAGAAGTTGTCGAGCAGGACGAACTCGCTCGCGATCTTGTGCAGGTTCGGCGTCACCGCGGCGCCGAAGAGCGTCGAGCGAGGGGTCGCCGTTGCCCTGCTTCATGTCGCCGAGCACCTGATCGTAGGTGCGGTTCTCCTTGATGACGTAGATGACGTGTTTGATCGGGCCGTTGGGCCGCACGGGGTTGTTCGCGGGGATGCCGGGATCTTCAAGCTTCTCGTCGCGATAGGGAGAGTTCGCCGAGCACCTCGCGGGTGTAACCGTCGAGCTTCTGCTCGTCGGGGAAATCGACAAACTGGACAGTGCCGCGCTGCTCGGTGGCGACGTACTGATCGTTGCGGATGCCTTCGCGGTCGCGCACGACCTCGACGAGCGGGTTCGGGCCCTTCGGATTCGCGAACGAGCCGCAGCCCTTTGCCGTTGAGGACGCCCATGCGGCCGTCGGGCAAGCCGAACGCCGCGGTCGGATACCAGCCGGTCGGGACGAAACCGAGCACCAGGCTGCGCGCCTGGAGATGTCGATGACAGCGGCGGCGTTGGCGTCGGCACAGGCGACGAAAAGTTTCGTGCCATCGGCGCTCAGGCCAAGTCCGCCGGGAGTGGAGCCGACCGGCTGGTTGGGCGTCAGAGCGACGTTGATGGTTTCAAGGCGCGAGAGCTCGCCCGATTCGCGTGGCACCCAGTACGACGACGCTGTTCGTGTTGCTGGCGGACACGAAGAGACGGGCTTTGATGTTGGGGTCGTCGACGCCGCCATCGCGCCAGACCATGTCGGTGGCGTGCGGACCGGCGGGCGTGGTGCCGAGAAGCTCGCCGGTGGAGGTGTCGTACTGGCTGACCGATCCTTCGGCCCAGCTGGATACGTAGAAGCTCTTGGCCGTAGGGATGGAACAGGATTCGATAGGGGCGGCGGCGGGTCTTGAAGCGCGCGAGGACGCCACCGGAGGTTGGATTCACAACGACGACCGAATCGCGATAGAGATTTGTCGCGTAGAGCAGGCGGCCGTCGGGTGAAAACCGGACGTCTCCGATGAAGTCTTCCGGCTGAATGTCTTTTGCGGCGACGATCGGGAACATGCGCGACGGCTTCAGAACGCCGTTGGCGAGCGAGAACTCGTAGATGGCGGCTTTGGCCCCGCCGCCGACGTAGACCTTATCGCCGGCCTTGCTGATGGTGAGGCCGAGCCAGCCGTCGGGGACGGGGTTGCGGCTGATTTCTTTTGCGGCGGCGATATCGATGACGCTCACGCTTGGCGGATTGTAGCCGCCGTTCAGAACGAGCAGGAACTTCTTGTCGGGTGTGACGGCAGCCGCCATCGGAAGGGTGTCGACCGGGATCTGCGTCCCGGCGGCTTTGATGCGCCAGCCGCTCGAGAGCAGGAATCCGCCGTCGGGCATGGGGCCGACCTGTTCGCGCGGCGACGGCTGGGAAATGAGCAAAGCTGCGCCCAAAAGGCCTGCACAGGCTAAAGCCCGTGCCACCATGGCTGGTGACCAAGTGCACGATGGTGGAACGGGCTTTAGCCTGTTGGCCTGCAACCTGAGTTTCATTCGTACTCCGAGTAGCGCTGCGCGACAGGAAAGCGGCGTCCGATACCGAAGGCTTTCGATGTGACCTTCAGTCCGGGCGCGGCCTGCTGGCGTTTGTATTCGTTGCGGTCCACTTTGCGTACCACATCGCGGACGAGTTCGATCGGCGCAGCCAGTTCGGCGGCGATCTCACCCATCGAATGGTTCTCCTCGATGTAGAAGCGCAGAATGCTGTCGAGAATGTCGTAGGGCGGAAGGGAGTCGCTGTCCTTCTGATCGGGACGCAGCTCGGCGGACGGCGGCTTTTCGAAAACGGATTCGGGGATGGCGTAATTGTGGCGGCAGTTGGCGATGCGCGAAAGCGCATAGACCATGGTCTTCGGCAGATCGCTGATGACGGCCAGGCCGCCGCACATGTCGCCGTAGAGCGTGCAGTAGCCTACGGCGAGCTCGCTCTTATTGCCGGTGGTGAGCACCATGGCGCCGAATTTGTTGGAGAGCGACATCAGCGTCAGGCCGCGGAGACGCGCCTGGATGTTCTCTTCGGTCACGTCGGGCCTGCGGCCTTCGAAGACCGGCGCAAGCGTGCGCAGCATTTCCTCGTAAGCCGGCGTGATCGGGATGACGTCGAAGGCGATGCCAAGACGGTCGGCCAGCGCGCGGGCGTCGGCGATGCTGTGATCGGAGGAATATGGCCCGGGCATGGCGACACCGCGGACGTTTTCGCGGCCTACCGCATCGACGGCAATCACCGCGGTCAGCGAAGAATCGATGCCGCCGCTGAGGCCGATCAGAACCTGTCTGAAGCCGCACTTGCGGATGTAGTCGCGCGTGCCGAGCACCAGAGCTTCGTAGACGGCTTCGCATTCGTCGGCGAGATCAGCATGCTTGTCGCCATCGCCGGTCGCGGTATCGACAATGACCAGGTCTTCGCTGAAACGAGGCGGCCGATGCGATCACGTTGCCCTGCGGCATCCATGGCGAAGCTCGTGCCGTCGAAGACGATCTGATCGTTGCCGCCCACCTGATTGACGACGATGGCGGGAACGTTGTGGCGGCGCACCATGGCGCGGAACATTTCCTCGCGCAGCTCGCGCTTGCCGAGGTGAAAGGGCGAGCCGTTGATGCTGATGATCATGCGGCCGCCCTGCCGGATCAGTTCATCGACGGGGTCGCGTCCGTAGAGCCGATGGGGCCAGAACTGCTTGTCGTTCCAGGCATCCTCGCAGATGGTGAGGGCGATGTCGCCGTGTTCCGTTTGTCCAGACGACTGTGAATCCGCGGCCACAAAGTTGCGGCCTTCGTCGAAAACGTCGTATGTGGGCAGGAGCATTTTCGTCTGGCGCATCAGGACTTGGCCGCCGCGGATCACGGCGGCGGAGTTGGTTGCCTGTTTGCCGGTAGGTTCGAGCGAACGTCCGACGTAGCCGGCGATGAGGGTGATGGGGAGGTCCTTCGCTGCATCGGCGAGTTGTTCCACGGCCCGCTCGGAACGTTCGATGAAGCTGGGTTTTTCGACCAGATCGCGCGGGGGGTAGCCGGTGACCGAGAGTTCGGGGAAGACGATGAGTTCGGCTTTTCGTGCGACAGCGTCCTTGGCGAACCGGAGCATCAGGGCGAGGTTGCCCGGGAGGTCGCCGACGGTCGGATTGATCTGGCCAAGCGCAATCCGCATGAAACTTTATCTTAGCCAGAGAGAGTCGGTGTTGAGGATGAAGATTTGAGAAGCACAAAGGGCGCTGTCCCGCCTGACGCAACGCCGCGACCCGTTTTGCGCGTGTTCCCGAAAAGCGTTCTCGCAGATAGGCCGGGAGCCCCGGATTGGCGCGGCCGGCAATGTGTTAACCTGTGTGTTTCCAACCTGAGGAGTCCCTTAACTATGTTTCGTTCGATGGCCATTCGCGCGGGTTTGCTGTGCCTGGCCCTTGCGCCTCTCGCCACCGTGGCTTCCGCCCAGCTCAAGGTTGCGGTGGTCAATGTTCAGAAGGCAATGCTCGATTCCGACGAGTTGAAGAAGATCTCGGCTGACATGGAAGCGAAGTATAAGCCGAAGCAGGATGAACTGACCAAAATGCAGACCGACCTGCAGTCCATCCAGCAGCAGCTGCAGAGCAACAAGCTGACGCCGCAGGCGCAGCAGGACCTGACCCTGCAGGGGCAGCGCAAGCAGCGCGATGCACAGCGGCTTTCCGACGATCTCCAGCAGGAGCTGGATGCCGAGCGCCAGGACATACTGGGCAAGGCCGCGAAGAAGATGCAGGACGTGATCAAGAAGCTGGCGGAAGCGGGTGGCTACGACCTGATCGTCGATGTTTCGACGGCGCTCTATTTCAAGCCTGCCCTGGATATAACGGACCAGGCGCTGGCCGCCTACAACAAAGCCTATCCGGCAGCAAAGTAAGGGCTGCCTCGCGCGCAGCGGCGGGTGGGAGAATTTGAGCTACCTCGATACATACGGCGAGGGTGAGGAACAGCGCAACCGGACCATTATCCGCTCGATCGTTTCCCTCGTCGTTCTGGTCATCGTCGTTTCCCTCGGCTGGTACCTTTTCAAAAATCATCATCAGGAAAGCATCGTCCGGAAGTTCCTCGGGGATGTGAAACGAGGCGATCTGCAGGCGGCTTACCGCGACTGGGGCTGCACCTCGGCGAAGGCATGTTCGGGCTACGAGTTCGACAAATTCCAGCAGGACTGGGGGAGCAACGCGAGGGACGGCGCGCCGAATCCGTCCATCCTCGGCATCAAAGACAGCGAGAGCTGTGGCACCGGCGTGCTGCTCACAGTTGCGGTTAATGCACAGCGCCAGGAAAAGCTGTGGGTGGACAAATCGGGCGATGCGATCAGCTTCGCGCCCTACCCCATCTGCCCCCACAAGAGCCCCTACGCGATCCTGCTGCACCGGACTCTGGGGAAGCTGCGTAAGCCGCTGCTTTAGTCCGGTTGCCACACACCCTTGGTCTAGACTGAAATATAGAAAAAGACATGAGTACAACCACCTCTACAGGCGCCGGTCTGGAAGGCGTCGTCGCCGGCGAATCGGAGATTTGTTACATCGATGGATATGCCGGAATTCTCAGCTACCGCGGCTACAACATCCATACGCTGGCGGATTCGGCTACGTTTGAGGAAGTCATTTGGCTCCTCTGGAAAGGAACGCTGCCGCAGCAGGCCGAACTGGACAGGCTGAAGGCGGATATTTTTGCGCATTACGCGATTCCGGCGCCCGTTTCGGAGTTTCTGAAGGCGAATCTGAAGGCCACGCCGATGGATGTTCTGCGTACCGCGGTGTCGATGCTCAGTCTTTCCGATCCGGGCGCGAAGGACATGTCGCCCGAGGCCAATCAGCTGAAAGCCACCAAGCTGATGGCGCAGACGTCGACGATCGTCAGCACGTTCGGACGCCTGCGGACAGGCCAGCCAGTGGTTACGCCCGATGCCGGGCTGAGTTTTGCCGGGAACTTCCTCTTTTGCCTGACCGGAAAGAAGCCGGACAAGGTCATGGAGCATGTCTTCGATGTGGCGCTGATCCTGCATGCCGATCACGAGCTGAATGCTTCGACCTTCGCGGCGCGCGTGACGGCGGCGACGCTGTCGGATATCTATTCGTCCGTGACATCGGCAATCGGTGCGCTGAAGGGACCGCTGCACGGCGGCGCGAATGAAGACGTGATCAAGCTGCTGCTGCAGGTTGGTTCGGCGGATAAGGCCGTCGAAAGAGTGCATGAGATGCTGGCCAACAAGGTCAAGATTCCGGGCATGGGGCATCGCGTGTATCGCACGGAGGATCCGCGCGCCACGCATCTGCGGGTGATGTCGGAAGAACTGGGGAAGAGCACAGGGCACGAAGAGCTTTACCTGATGTCGAAGCGCGTCGAGGAGACGGTCCGCGCGGGAAAGAAGCTCAACGCGAACGTGGATTTTTATTCGGCGTCGACCTATTATTCGCTGGGCATTCCGATCGATCTGTTCACGCCGATTTTCGCCGTCAGCCGGATGGCGGGCTGGACGGCGCACGTTCTGGAGCAGTACCACAACAACCGCCTCATTCGTCCCCGCGCAGAGTATAAGGGCAATCCGGACGGGATGAAGTGGATCCCGATGAGCGAACGGTAGCGCACAGGGCTTAGCGCACAGGCCGTAGGGTCCGTTGTGCGCGGAGAGAATATGGACGAGCGGGCGTTTTATACAGAAACGCAGACGAAGAAAACGGCCAACCTGAACTGCTCATTCTGCAGGACGCAGGACAACTACGAACTCAACTACATCGTGCGCACCAAAAAGGACCGCATTCCCGGCGGGGCCGACGAGCGCGACCGCGCGAAGTTCGCCAAGGCGCAGAACTACATGCTGCTGGTGGATACGCACGCGATGTGCAAAAACATGCGCTGCCGGAAACGCTTTGAGATTTCCGGGTTGAAGACGGTGGCGTTTATTTGAAGCGTTTCAGTCCGGCCGCTTCGCGATCGCGATGATCGACGCCGGTTCCCACGGCAGGGCGTTGTCGATGCGGCGCCAGAGCCAGACGAAGCGGTCGAATACGCGCAGCGAGAAGCGCGACAGCGTGCGCGCCTTCAGCAGCTGACCGGTAATGCGCCAGCCCGGCATGGAGACGCGGTTGAAGCGGAGGATTTCTTCCACTTCATAGCCCGCCTCCGTGGTTACTTTGCGCAGCGTTTCGGGAGTGTAGCGGCGGTAGTGGCCGATTTCTTTGTCGACTGTGCCGTAGGCCCGCGGATCGTTTGGCACCAGCAGGATCAGGCGGCCACCCGGCATGAGCAGCGTGCGGATCGAGCGGAGGGCAGCCGCGTCGTCCTCGATGTGCTCGAGCACGTTGAGACGGACGACGGTATCCATCCGGCATTCGAAGGGCACGAAGTCCGCGGGATTTGTGGCATCGAGCTGGTGAATGCAGAGGGACGGGCGGTGACGGAAGACGTTGCGCAGATGCTCGGCATATTCGGGGCTTAGGTCGGTCGCCACATAGAGTTTGCGGCGCGGACAAAGCTGGCGCGTGTGGAGTGGCCGGCGTCAGCATAGAGCTTGCGGCTGAAGCGCGCGCGCAGAATCACCCACAGCGCTTCGACGGCATCCCAGGGGCCGATTTTCTTGCCCTCCTCGTATGTGCGGCCGTGATAACTGATCGGGGCTTCGAAGATGCGGGCTTTGCGGCGCGCGAACTTGACCGTGAGCTCGGGCTCGATGCCGAAGCGGTCGTTCTCAATGGGGATGGTTTTCGCGAAGGCCGTGCGGAAGGCTTTGTAGCACGTCTCCATGTCGGTGAGGTTCAGGTCGGCGACGATGTTGCAGACGGTGGTCAGGACGCGGTTGGCCAGAGAGTGCCAGAAATAGAGGACGCGGCGTTCCCCGGCGGCCATGAAGCGCGAGCCGTAGACAACGTCGGCTTCGCCACTTAAGAGAGGACCGAGGAGCTTCGGGTATTCGCGGGGTCGTATTCGAGGTCGGCGTCCTGAATGATGCTGTAGTGGCCCGTGGCGGCCTGGATGGCGGTCCTGATGGCCGCGCCTTTGCCCTGATTCTTCGCCTGGCGAATCAGGCGGATGGGGACCTCGGGATGTTCTGCGATGAATTCTTCGATGGCGGCGACGGAATCGTCGGTGGAGCAGTCGTCGACGACGACCAGTTCGCGGGAAAGACCTTCGGGAAGGGGAGCGGCGAGAACGCGGGAGAGAAGCTCCTGAATGAACTCCTCTTCGTTATAGACAGGGATAATGACAGAGAGAAGTTCAGCGGTCATGCTCCGCTTCCGGAGCTTTCTTATCGGGCTTGGGCGGGACTGCGGTCACGCGCACAGCGAGCATGTTGAGGCGATTGTCGCGCGAGACATCGACACTGACGGAGTCGCCTTGGTGGAAATCGGAGACTTTGGCTGGCTTGTCGTCGCGGAAGAATCTGGTCGAGCCGGTGATGTACATCTTCATGGTGTTACCGGCTTCGACATCGATGAAGAGATATTTCTTGTCCGCGGATTTGAAGGTGCCGGTGAAGGTGGCGACAGCGTCGGTGTCGGCCGGGGCCGTGACGGGGTTGGACTGATGCACCGGAGCCCTTCCGGGGTAGGGGTACTGCAGAAGCATCAGGGCTGAAAGCAGGAGGGTGGTCATCGGCGCGCGAGTCCTCTTTCGGCATTTTATCGCGACGACTAAAGTTTGCCGCGGCCATGACCGATAGAAGGCCATGGAATGCCCCCGATGCAGTTCGACATTGCTGATGATCCGGCACAAGACCGGGTTCGAACGGCTGAGAATTTTCTGGACAGGGATGAGGCTCTATCTCTGCCGGGATTGTATGCATAAGTTCCGGGCGCCCGACCGGCGGCACTTCCCACGGGATAAGAAGCAGAGCGAGGAGAAGGTGCTGGTCGGAATATCGCCGGGCCACGTGGTCTGAAAAGCCACGTAGTCCCGAAAAGCCGATGTGATATCGGCGCGGTGGACAACATGACGTACGCTGAGACTTCATGCGTACGGTGCTGTTGATTCTGGGTACACGGCCGGAGGCGATCAAGCTCGCCCCGCTGATCCTGCATCTGCGGTCGCGGCCGGCGGAGTTTCGAACGGTCGTCTGCGTGACGGCGCAGCATCGCGGCATTCTCGACCAGGTTCTGGAGATTTTCCATGTCCAGCCAGATTACGATCTGGACCTGATGCTGCCCGGTCAGACGCTGTTTCAGTCGACTTCACGGATTCTGGCCGGGCTGGAGCCTGTGTTCGAGGCGGTGCGGCCGGATGTCGCGATCGTGCAGGGCGATACGACGACCACGCTGTGTGGGGCGCTGGCGGCTTTCTATAAGAACGTCCCGGTCGGTCATGTCGAAGCGGGGCTGCGCAGCGGGGATATGCGGCAGCCGTTCCCGGAGGAGATGAACCGGGTTCTGGCGTCGAGGATCGCGGCGATTCATTTCGCGGCGACACCGTGGGCGGCGCAGAATCTACGCAAAGAGGGCGTTCCGGAGGAAGCGATCCGGGTGACGGGGAATACCGGGATCGACGCCGTCCTGTATGTACGGGACGAACTGGCGCGCGGTTTGCTCAGGCCGGAGAAGTGCCTGAAAAGCGATCCGGCGAAAAAGCTTCTCGTCGTCACGGCGCATCGCAGGGAGAGCTTCGGAGCGGGATTCGACCGGATCTGCGCGGCGCTGGCGAGGCTGGCGGCTCGCGGGGATGTGCAGATCGTTTATCCGGTGCATCCGAATCCGAACGTGGTGAGCGCCGTCGACAGGCATCTGCGCGGGCGCGACAGTGTGATGCTGACTGAGCCGCTGGATTATGTATCGTTCGTCGACCTGATGCGGCGGGCGTATATTCTGATCACCGATTCGGGCGGCGTTCAGGAGGAAGGGCCATCGCTGGGGAAACCGATTCTGGTGCTGCGGGAGAAAACGGAACGGCCGGAAGCGGTTCTGGCGGGGACGGTGAAGCTGGTGGGCACGGATGAGGATCTGATCCTGCGCGAGGCGGCCGCGCTGATCGACGATGCCGCGGCCTATGAAGCGATGACGCGCCGGCACAATCCGTATGGGGACGGAAGGGCCAGCCCGCGGATAGCTGACGCGCTGCGGGATCTTGTGATGTAGCGGGAATCCACATTTCGTTTCCGCAGCACAATCAGCAGCTAATCCACATAAAACCGCTTCACGCGCGCGCTGATGCCGCACAGAACGTTGTAAGAGATGGTTCCGGCCGTGCGGGCGATCTGCTGCGCATCGAGCGAGACTTCGCCTTCGCTGCCCAGCAGCGTGACTTCGTCGCCCGGGCTGGAGCTGCGGCGAGTGCGTGATATCGATGGTCGTCAGATCCATCGAGACCGTCCCGACGATCGGCGCGAAACGGCCTCCCGCGATCACTTTGCCTTTATTCGAGAGGCGATGCGGGACGCCATCCGCATATCCCGCGGCGAGCACGGCAAGCCGCATCGGCGCCGGCGGCGACGAAACGAGCCGCCGTAGCCGATCCTGCGATCCCGCGGGGACGTCCTTCACGCGACGATGCGGGTGCGCCAGGAAAGCGCGGGCTTGACCGCGAGAACCGGCGGCGGGGCATCGCCGCGCGCGGGAGACACATATCCATAGATGGCGTGGCCGGGCCGCACCAGCGACAGCCAGGCGCGCCGGCGCGGATAGGCGATCGCATTGGTGCTGGCGAAATGCATCAGCGCGGGGCGCACGCCGAGGGCCGCCAGCGCGTGCCAGCATTGCCGTTGAACTCCCGGATCTGCTCTTCGGTCTGGTGCGAGGTGAAATCGGCCGCGGAGGCAAAGTGCGAAAGCAGGCCTTCGACGCGGACATTGCGCAGGGCGAGAACCGCATCTGCGATTTCGGCGGCGGTGCGGCGCGGTGCCGAGGCGGTTCATGCCTGTGTCGATTTTGAGATGAACGTCGAGCGGGACGGGCCCTTCGTCGAAGCGGCGCAGGTCGTCGAGCGAATGCGCGACCGGGGTCAGGCGGAATTCGCGCAGCGCCTCGTGCTCCCAGCGCATGACGCCGGCCATGACCAGGATACGGCAATTGATGCCGGCGCGGCGCAGCGCGATGCCTTCTTCGACCGAACTGACGGCCAGCCACTTCGCGCCCTCGGCGGCGAGCACGCCGGCGACTTCCACCGCGCCATGCCCGTAGGCGTTGGCTTTGACGACGCCGATGATCTGCGTTTCCGGACCGACGGCATCGCGCACGGCGCGGTAGTTGGCGGCGATGCGGGAGCGGGAGATTTCGACGTAGCAGCGGGCGGTCTGCGACACGACTCTATCCTCCCAGATCAACCCGCCAGATCAACGAGCAGAGTTTCGTATTGTGTCGGTCACGGCGTCCCAGTTATAGCGTTCGTCCGCGCGCAGGGCCGCGGCATGTGCGCGAGGCGGTCGCGCTCGCTTTCGCTCATGTTCAGCACCTCGTGCGATGCGCGCCGTGAGACCGGCTTCATCCTCGATAAGGCAGGCCCGGCATCGCCGCACACCTCGCGTTTTCCGGCGTATCCAGATAGAGCACGAGGTTGCCCCGCCCCATGGCTTCGATCAGCGCCGGATGCGTGCCGCCCACCTCGGTTGCATGAATATAGGCGAAGCACCATGACCCGAGTTCGCGATAGCCGGCCCGTAAATCGCACCCGGGCATGACGATGCGCGGGTCCTTCGTGTCGCGCACCTGTGCGATGTACTCGCGCGCGTGGGGCGCGTCGCCGATCAGAGCCAGTTTCATATCGGTGAGTGTCCTTCTCGAAAGCCTGGCGCACTTCGAGCGCGCGGTTTTCGGGCTCCATGCGGCTCACATAGAGGAAGTATCTGTCGGCTCGAGACCCAGGCGCATCCAGCGCGCTCTTCGTCGCATGCGCGCGTGATGTCGGCGCCATAAGGGATGAATACGAGTCCGCGTGATATTGCTCCTGATAGTAGGTGCGGATGGCTTCGGCGTCGGTGACGAACCGGTTCGGCAGGATCGGTCGAAAGATATTCCGACGCGCGATACCAGGCTTTGCGCGAACGCATTCCATTTGCGGCGTCTTGCGCTCGATGCCATCCACGTTCAGCGCGACGGGGATACCGGTGAGGCGCGGCAGGATCGTGAACATCGCGTTGGCGGCATTGCAGTAGAGCGCGACGTCCACGCGGTGCGCACAGCAGATGGAGCGTGGAAAGGAAAGTGTGCGCCAGCGTATCGAAGTATTTGTGGCGAATGGTGGGCAGATAGACCAGATGCACGCCGCGATATTCGGCCGAACTCGTGTGTGTCGCGGCAGTAGACAGTGACCTATGGCCGCGCGCGACCAGGCGGATGGAAAGTTCTTCGGCGAAGGTCTCGAAGCCGCCGTAATTGGCCGGGATGCCGCGCGTTCCCAGAATCGCGATGCGCACGGCGGACAGCGTTAGCGGCCGGGCTGCGCTTTCGAGCGGGTCGACGGCGGCGGCGAATTTCTTCGGCGCGGGCTTGCTGACCGGTGTGAAGGAGAACCAGCTCGCCATGTACGCGTCGTCGACGCGCTGGCGCATCATGATCTCGCGGCGCTTCGCCATCACGCTCTTCCAGTTGCGGAACAGGAACGGAAACGCCTTGAGCGAAGTGTGCTCCCAGAGCAGGCAACAGCCGACCACCACGATATCGCGCGCCGTGATCGAGAAGAAATTGCGCCGGTAGAGATCCCAGGTCATGTTCTTCATGCGCAGCAGGAAGCGGTTCTTCACCGAGTGCATGTTGATCTCGGCGGGCAAGAGCGCGGCGGTTGCCGGGCAGAGCGTTGCGCACGTGATAGCCCTTGCGCGTAGGGCGCATACAGGCATTTCCAGCCCATCAGCTGCGCGCGCCAGGCGACGTCGGCGTCTTCGCGGTAAACGAAGAAATCGGCGTCGAAAAACTCGCCGCCGATCGAGATGTCTTCGATCATTTCGCGCCGGTAAAGAGCGGCGGCGGCGGTGGCGCCGAACACGTATTCGTAATTGCGGAAGTGGCCGTTGTCGAGCTTCGAGGCTGCCGCGGTCGAGATGGCGCAGGTTGGGGGTGAAGTAGATGCCGGTGGAATCGACCAGCGGCTTTTCAGGGAAATCGAAGGCCGACGTCATGCGTCAGCAGCTTGCCGCAGACGGTGCCGACGCGCGGATCGAGATTGCCCGGCGTTGACCAGCGCCTCGATGAAGCCCTGCAGCAGCAGCACGTCGGGATTCAGCGTGAGGACCCACTCCGCGTTGGAGAGCGCGATAGCCTGATTCTGGGCCGCGGCGAAGCCGATGTTTTCCTCGTTATAGACGATGCGGCAGCGGTCTTCGAAGGGCTCGAGAATGTCGATGGTGCCGTCCGAGGAGTTGTTATCGATGACGATAATTTCCTTGAACGGATACTTCTGATCGAGCACGCGATTCGAGGCACCTCTTGATGAAGCGCCCGCTGTTATAAGTGACGATCGTTACGGAAACGAAGTCGCTGCGGGTCATGTACGCGCGGTGCCGCTCCACTCTTCAGATTTAACGCTGCTTTATCAGACAACACGTACCTGGGACAACACGTACTGAGACAACACTTATGCTGATCTTCCGCCGGGGCCTTCAAGAGCCCGGCGCAGGGCAAGGCCAACTATACTGCCGTAAACTGCGAAACCTTTGATACTGTGGCGCGGAAATCCCCAAACCGCCCGAACCACCGCACCGACTGCCACTGCTACACAAGTCGTCCGAAAAGCACCCGAACGATAGTGTTTCGCTGCATACTCAAGAAGACTACCATACCAATATCGCTCGCGATTCTCCAGCGCGAAGGGATCAATTGAGTGCGATCCGGCATGTCTGGCCACCGCTGCGGGGTTGAAATACACACAAAAACCGGCGGAACTGGAGGCGCGCGCAGAAATCCACGTCCTCAAACCAGAGCGGCCGGAAGCGTTCGTCGAAGCCGCCGACTGTCTGCCACGCCGCGCGGGAGAACATGAGGAAGGCACCGGCCGGCTGATCGACCCTGGACACACGTCATGAGGTCCAATCCCAAGCAACGGTAATGCCAATTGACGGGATTGCGCGGCCAGAGCCGGTTAATGCCCAGAACCTCGAAAACCAGGGCGGCAGGCGTTGGCAGATTTCGCGCCATGAAACCACGCTGCGGGGCATCGTCATTGCCGATCAGCATGCCTCCAGCGGCTCCGATTCTCTCCTCACCCGGATATTCGAAAAGACCCGCCATGGCGTCCAGACCACGCATAAGATGTGCGTCCGGATTGAGAGAAAGCACCAGCGGGGCGGTGGTGGCGCGCACACCCTGATTCAGCGCCGCGGCGAAACCTGCATTGGTGGGATTGGCGATGATGCAGCCTGCACGATCAGAGACGAGGGACCGGGTGCCGTCGGTCGATGCGTTGTCGACGACCACGATCTCCGCTACGTGGGGCGGGAGGGAGGCGAGAGCGTCGAGGCATGCGCCGATTTCCCCGGCCGAGTTGTAGGTCACGATTACGATTGCGACTCGTGGCATGTGTCAATGCGCCGCACTTTTGAAAATACAGGTGAGGCGGAAATACCATCGCCAGTAGGGATCGGCGGCGCGGCGCCGGACTTCGCACTCGGAACGTACCAGGAACTCCCTCAGTGAGGGGCTGGGCTGGGCTGTGAGATGAAACGCGCGAAATCCCTCGATTTTGCCGGCCAGCCAGGCGAACGGGCGACCGTGGCGGAGGGCAACGAGGCCCCAGAGCAGCTGCCCGGCGATGATCGGCCACAAACAGGAGCGAAACAGGGCGCGGTCGAAGTGGCGGGCGATCAGAAGGACCTGATTGCGGGAAATCAGGCGCACCACGCGCGGGTTCCAGCGGCCCAGAGTCGCGCTGCCGTGATGCCAGGCCAGGGCATCCGGGATGTACACGCCGCTGAAGCCGCGACGGAGGCAGCGCAGCCCGAGGTCAACGTCTTCGAGGTAGGAACCGAAGCTTTCGTCGAAGCCGCTGAGCTGTTCGAGCACGTCGCGGCGAAAGAGACAGGCTGTGGCGGGAGCGATGGCGATGGGGGTGATGCAGCCCCGGGTGATAGCGTTTGGGTGTACGACTTCGCCGTGACCCGCCCGCCAGGCGCAGGCGGCGCGGCTGACAAGGTCGTATGTGCCGTCGATGGTTTTGCGGCTGGCCGCGTCGAGGATGGTTCCCGCGGCGAACGCGGCGCTGCCCGCGGCGGCCGCCAGGGTTTCCAGCCAGCGGTCCTCTAGTTCCACGTCGCTGTTGAGAATCGCGACCCATTCGGTCGCAGCCGCTTTCCATCCGGCATTCACCGCACGGGCGAAGCCGGCGTTCTCTTTCATCGCGATGACGCGGCAGCCCCGCGCGCGCGCCGCGTCGGCGGCGCCGTCGGTGGAAGCGTTATCCACCACGATGGTTTCGGCGAACGGCATTGTCTGGCGCGCGATGGTGTCGAGCAGCGACGCGAGAAGATGCGCCCGGTTGTGAACGGGGATAATCGCCGTAAACAAGTTAAACTGTGATTGTAATGAACCTTGTAGCGGTGATTGCTCTGTTCGCGGCGGCGGCGGGGACGCCTTATGCAGGTCCGAAGACAGTGTACATTTTCCCGATGGCCGGGGGCCTCGATCAATACGTGGCGCAGTGGCTCACGAAAGATCATGTCATGCAGGTGGTAACGGATCCGAAAGCGGCCGAGGTGGTGATGACCGACCGGCTGGGCCAGGCGTTCGAGCTGCAGATGAAGCAGATTCATCCGGACCCCGTTAAGACCGGCAAAGACGACAAGACCGAAATCAAGTCGAACGACACAGCCCCGCACATATTCCACAGCTCGAGGGCGCTGGGGACGATCTTTCTGGTGGACGCGAAATCGCGGCAGGTGCTGTGGTCGGATTATCAGAAGCCGCCGCGTTCGGATTCGGACCGCGATCTGAACCGAACGGCGGAAGAGATCGCGAAGAAAATTTCGGGCAGCAGCAAGTAACTTTTTTCAGAAAGGCTGCGCGCGGTTAAGAGCCGCGGCCAGCATTTCGGCGAAGCCGATCGCGCCAACGCCGAGCACGAGGTGGATGACCTCGATCAGGACGTGACTACCGGCGCCGACCCACCAGTCCTGTACAGTGCCGACCGCGACAGTGGCGATTGCCCACAGCAGAGCGACAACGGCAACAGGCACGCGCACCCGATGGATCACCGCGGTGATGGCGAGGATCGCCAGCGACAGCGCAACCAGGCCACCGAACGTCATATGAACGCTGACAGGAGCGATACCGGGTCCGCCCCAGAAGCTCATGCCAAGGAGAATGGCGATGACCCAGGCGACGCGAACGACCCACTGCAGAATTTTGATCATCGTGTTGTCCTCTTGTATTGAATCAGGTCGCGGTATTTCGCGACAAGGCGTTCGGTGACAATCGCCATGTCCCAGTTGCGGACGACTTCGCCGCGGGCGCGGCCGGCCATTTCACGGGCACGCTGACAGTCTTCGAGCAGATCGATGGTGCGGGTTGCGAATCCGGCAGGATCGTCGGCCACTGCGCAGAACTCGCCGTCCACGCGCGCGAGGCCCTCGGCGCCGAGCTTCGTCGAAACCACGGGAATGCCGCTGGCGAAGGCTTCGAGCAGCTTCACGCGCACGCCGGAGCCGCTGCGAATCGGGCAGACAAACACCGCGCAGGACGAGAACAGAGGCTGAATATCTTCCACGAATCCGAGCCATTCGATGGCGTTCGCGGGATCGGCGAACGTGTGGCGCGGGGGCGGATCGGAGCCGGCTACGAGGAGCCGCGCGCCCGGGAGCTTCTCCACGATCAGCGGCAGAACGTGGAGGGCAAACCATTCGAGCGCTACCTGATTCGGCGTGTGGCGAAAACTGCCGATGAAGAGCATGGTGCGGTGGTCGCGCGGGCCGGCGGGGAAGGGGTAGCGGCTGGTGTCGATACCGGCGCGCATTCCGGCATTGATGCGCAGCGTGAGTTTGGGGAGGAAGCTCGCAAGGTAGCGCCGGTTCTCTTCGGTGCAGACCTGAATATGGTCGCAGCGCGGCAGGAGCCGGAGTTCATAGCGGATGGCGCGTAGATATTCGAAACGGGCTTTGAGGCGATCGAGCGATCCGCGGATGAACGGCAGCGCGCTGGCGATCGACTGGAAATAGACGTCGTGCTCGAAGAGGGCGCAGACGAGCCGCCGGAACGGCCGCGCGTACTGGCCGAGCGCGGTGTATTCGAGCTGGATCACGTCGATGCCGTGCCGCAGGGTTTGGCGCTGAATGAGCCATTCGATTTCGGGTTTGTGGAACTCGTGGATGGCGTGCGGCGTGATGGAGGCGAGGTGAGGATCGAGGTCGGCGGTACGAACGTGGAACTCGACGGTGCGGCAGAAAGCGAGGAGTTCCTCGATTAGCGCTGAGCTCGGAGGCGTAGTCGAGCATCACGATGGCGTGGATCTCGCAGGTTTTCGAAAGCTCGCGCAGCGTGGAATACATGAAAAGGGCGCCGCCGTGCGTGGGTGGGAAGACAGGATACGGCGACACGAAGAGCACACGCGGGCGCGCGGGGTGCGGATCGAGAGCGGAGAAACGGTCGTGGAAGTAGGCCGGCCGGGAGCGGCGGAAGGCTTCGGCGTCGTCGATGGCGGCGAGGCGGCGCGCGCTCCAGCGGGAACCGAGCGCGCCGGGAAGCTGGACTAACGCGCGGAGAATGCCCGATGCGCTCGTGCGGGTTGGTGAGTAACCTGACCAGGCGGTCATGAGCGATGCGGCGAAAGAGAAGAACAAGTGACCGGTGAGGCGGCACCAGGCGTGAATGTTTTTCCAGGTGAAGAGCAGGAAGTTTTTCTGAAGAACGGACTGGATGTAGTCCGCGGTGAAGCGCTTGCCGATGGTGCCGCGATGCTCGTGGTGCACAATGCTGGCGGGCTGATAGAGCACCTTCCAGCCGCGCTTCCAGGCGAGGAAGCCGAGGTCTGTGTCTTCAAGGTAGAAGGGCGCGAGGAGAGCGTCGAATCCGCCGAGGTCGAAAAACTTGCGGCGATCGAAGGCGCAGGAACCGCCGCCGCCATAGAAGCACGGGAAAAGGCAGTCGACAGCCGGGTCTTCGCGATGGCTGACGCGCAGTCCGCCATCCTGCCACCAGCCTTCGGTCAGGCCGGTTTCTTCGCGGCGTTTCGTCGGATCGCCGAGGAAGATCTGCGCAGGAGACGGCGAAGACTTGTTCATCGGTGAAGCCTGCGAGAAGCGGCGCGAGGAAGTCCGGCTCGACACGCATGTCACTGTTCAGCAAGACGACGATGTCATTTTTCGCGGCGTCGAAACCGGCGTTTGAGCCGCCGCCGAACCCGCGGTTTTCGGGGAGCGCGAGGACGCGGACCTGCGGGTAGTTTTCTGCGATCCATGCGGCACTGCCGTCGGTCGATCCGTTGTCGACGACAACGATCTCGCTGCCGGGGTGATTGGCGATGGCGGCGATCCACGAGGGAAGAAAGCGTTCGAGAAGATCGCGCCCGTTCCAGTTCGGGATGACGAGCGAAGCGGCGCGGGTGTCGGGACGCGTGTCTGCGGGCCTGCGGCGGCCGCCGCGTGGATTAAAGATAAGCCAGACGAGATCTGAGGCGGCGAGCGCGATGGCAACGATGGCCAGTGCGATCGGGGCAAGGATCAGGAGCGGCAGCGCCCGGAGAAAGCGAAGGAAGGAGGCTTTCATTCAGTAAACCCACCGGCGACAAGATCGCCGGCGCTACGAAGGCCTCCGTGGCACCAGACGCAGTTTACGGGCGATCCGCACCGCGAATTCGCTGTTGAGCGACTGAAGCTGTGCTCGAAGCTGCTGCACTTCACGGTCGAGCGACCAGGCCCATTCGGTGCGTTCGGTGATGGTGGCGTCCTTCTCCGCGATTTCCGCGCCGAGGCGCTCGATCTCGGTGCGGCCGCGGGCGATCTGTCCTTCGAGGTCCCGGACCCAGCCAAGACGGACCGCGGCTTCCGCTTCGAGGCGCGAGATAATAGTCCGCGCGATATCCTGTTCGCGGGCGGCCCAGGCGTTGCTTTCCTCGTGCGCCTTCTGTGAGGCGGCGAGAGAGTTGAGCGCGTCGGAGAGCCATTCGTCCTTCTTTGCCAGTTCGGAGTTCAGCAGAGCAATGTGCTCGAGACGTTCGCGGAGCGTGTTGCCCGAGGTGGGCAGCCAGGCGAATGCACGGGTGTCGGCGATCGGCGACTGGCTGCAGGCGGCGAAGAAGAAATGTGCGGTCTCCGGAGCGCTGTCACCGGGTGCGTCGAGGACTCCGGGGGCGCAGGAGGCAGGGACGAAAGCGATGGATTCGGTGTGGTTCTGCGTCCAGAGATGGACTTGCGCGAAGTGCTCGCGGAGGGCCGCGCCGAATTCGGCGTAGTCGAACTCGTGCACGTGCCAGGGATTGGGACCGGCCTGGGCGCGCGATTCCGTGTACCAGGCTTCGTTGGGCGTGGAGACCAGAAAGACGCCGCCGGGCCGCAGCACGCGCTTCGATTCGGTCATGAGCTGCTGCCATTGTGCAAGGTGTTCGATGACTTCGAAGGCGAGGACGAGGTCGAATGACGCGTCAGCGACCGGGAGCGCCTCGCATGCGGCTCTCAGAAAGTGGACGTGCGGTCCGCCAAACTCCCGGCGGGCATGCGCGACAGCCTCGGCCGAGATATCGACGCCCACAACAGATGCAGCTTTGGTGAGCTCGCGGGCGCCGTATCCGGTGCCGCATCCGGCATCGAGAACGCGTGCGTGACTGCCGAAGCGCGCAGCGAAACGATAGCGGGCGACGTGCTCGTTGAAAAGGTTTTCGTCAACGAGTCCGGGGACGACGCGCTCGCCCGTGAACTCGAGGTCAGACAACGCCATGCTCCTGCGGGCTAAGTTCCACTTTGCAGGGGAGCTGGATGTAGCCGTAGACAGGGCCTTCGCCGTGCGCCATCTGTACGGTGACGGCGTTATCGATCCAGTCGCACACGGCAGAGTCGGCATCGGAGTCAGCGCGCACAACGGACCCTCCGGCCTGTGCGCTTACCCACGGTGAGAACGAGAACGTGCCGGGGTAGAACTCCGGGATGTCGAGCACAAAATCGACAGTGGATTTTTGGCCGCGCAGCGTCGGCGGCAATGAGTGGCTTTCGCGCTCGGTGTCGGTGTCGGAGAAATCGAGACCAAGATGATTGCGGAGCATGAATCCGACAGCCGGGCGCGCGAGGTTGTCATTCGCACGGAAGGTGATGCGAACGGTGATGCGGCTATGCGGCATCATCAGGTGCACGGCTTCGCCGTATTCATTGAGAACGGCGATGCCGAGGATTTCGGCGCGGCCGTCGCCGTGGCGATGGTCGATGTTCGGGACTGAGTCGGCGATGGGGGCGGGCGCAGCAGCAGGCGCGGGCGTGGCCGGAGCGCGATCGGTCATGGCGGCGAGATATAGAGGCAACACCATGTTCCGTGATGCCGAGTGCCATGGCGCGGCCGTGTTCGAGCCAAAGGACCTGGTCGCCCAGCGCTTCGACGTCGGCGATGGCATGGGAGACGAAAACGATGGTGACGCCGCGGTCGCGCAGCTCGTGGATGCGGCGCATGCAGCGATGACGGAAGGAGGCGTCTCCGACCGCGAGAGCTTCGTCGACCAGAAGGATCTCGGGGTCGACACTGATGGCGACCGCGAAGGCCAGCCGCACCACCATACCGCTGGAATACGTTTTCACCGGTCGATTGATGAATTCGCCGATGCCGGCAAACTCTTCAATGGCGGGATAGCGGCGGTCGATCTCGCGCTTCGAAAATCCGAGGACGGAGGCGTTGAGATAGACGTTGTCCCGGCCGGTGAATTCGGGATTGAAACCCGCCCCCAGCTCGAGGAGGGCGGCGACGCGTCCATTGACGGCGATGGATCCGGAAGACGGCTGGAGAATGCCGGCCATGAGCTGGAGAGTGGTGCTTTTGCCGGAGCCGTTCTCGCCGACAATGCAGAAGACCTCGCCGCGCCGGATGGAGAAGCTGAGATCGCGGATCGCATGGAAATCGCGATGGAAAGAGCGGCAGCCGCCGGTGAGTAGTTCGCGAAGGCGGTCGATAGGACGGTCGTAGAGAGCGTAATTCTTGGAGACGCGATCGAATTCAATCATTCGGCTCTAACCACGCGCAACGGACCCTTCGGCCTGCGCGCGGCGTTCACAGGGACACTTCAGTTTATCCATTTGGGGTGAACGCCAGTTTGCGCGGCTTTTGCTTCACAGCCTTCGCGCACTTCGCTTCGAGGCGGCGCTGACGCGCGGCTAACGATTCGGAGTCGCCGATGGCTCGGGCGGCGCGAGCGCATTCGAGAGCCATGTTGTGGTTGCGCTCGCGATGTTCGTAGTGCTTCGAAAGCTCTTCCCAGGCGCGGGCCTGAAAGGGGTTGGGCGAGAGCGAGAGATCGGTGAAGGTGGCGAGGGCTGCGTTGGCGAGGCCGAGCTTCTTTTCAATCACGCCGGCTTCGAACAGCGCCGCGAAGAGGTGACGATCGGGCAGGCCCATGTCGACGGCGCGGCGCATCAGGCCGTGCGCTTCTTCAAGACGTGCGGAATCACGGAGCCAGCGCGCGAGGCCGAGCAGATCGGCGCCATGACGCGCCTGGATGCCGGCGGGGTTGCGGAAGGCGGCGGGAATCAGGCCGGTGAGACAGGCCAACGAAACAATGTCAAGCACGTTGTGATGGAAGATCGGGATCAGGCGAAAGGCGTGGCGCGTGCGGAGATAGTCAAAGTAGTAATAAGGGATCAGCTCGCCGGGCACGTCGGCTTCGCGCTCGAGACCGAGAATCTGGTTTTCCAGATTGACCAGACGGCAGCTCTCGAAACGCAGTTTGTAGAGACGGCGCGCGCCGTAGAGCAGATCGAGGTGCTGCATGACGGCGAAGGGATGGCGCGAGCGGCACATCGTGTAGCGCGTTTCGAGCAGCGGCTGATCAAAGCTCTTGCCGTTGTAGGTGATGAGGACATCGAAGCGCGCGAGGTACGCGGCGAGCGAGTGGAGCATGGAGCGCTCTTCGCAGTAATCGCGCATGAAAAACTGGCGGACGCGGAAACCTTCGCGGTCGATGCTGCCGACGCCGATCAGAAATGCGCAGGTGCCCGAGCCGCCCGCGAGGCCGGTGGTTTCGGTGTCCAGGAATGCCCACGTGGTGGGCGCGGCGGTCGGGATGGCGCCGGCCGAGAGAGAATCGAGAAGATCGTGCGGGAGATCGATGAGCTCGCTGATATCGTAGCTGCCGTAGCGCTGATGGCGGGCGTACAATTTCTCCGTTTCGAAATGTTTGCCGAGCGGAGTTTCGACGACTTCGCCGGTCAGCAGCTCTTCGACGAATCCGGCGGAGGAGGGCTCAGGCTGGCGCGCGGATGGCGAGGGAAGACTGGCGTATTTGCGGTCGATGGTGGCGACGGTTTGGCGCAGACGGGCGAGTTGTTCGGTGATAGTCATTCGCGTAACCTGAGTTTCGTCGTTTCTTCGCCGTGCCTTGATTCATACTAAAACATTCTTGCGACGCATTCCTCATCGCGCACAACGGACCCTCCGGCCTGTGCGCTTTGTTCTGTTCTTCTCCGGATTGTTCGGGCTAATACTGGCCGCGCATCTGTTTCATGCGGGCGTGCTGTGGACCGAGGAGAACCTGCCGCTGGCGGCCGCGCTGCAGATGAAGCACGGCAGCGTGCTGTATCGCGACATCTGGTTCGATAAACCCCCGCTGGTGCCCGCAGTGTATCTGTTGTGGGGCGCGCGGATCGGCGCAGTGCTGCGCATCGCGGGCGCGGTGTATGCGTTCCTGTGCTGCGTGCTGGCGTACGGGCTGGCGGCGACGTGGTGGACGCAGCGCGAGGGGTATTGGGCCGCGGCGCTGACCGCATTCTTTCTGACATTCGATACGCATTCCGCGGTGCTGCCGCTGGCGGCGGATTTGTTGCTGCTGGCGCCCCACCTGGCGGCGCTGCTGCTGACGGCGCGCAGGCAGTTCTTCTGGAGCGGGGTCGCGGCGGGAGTCGGGTTCTTATTCAATACGAAAGGCGTGTTCGTGCTGGCCGCGTGCGCGTTGTTTGCATGGCCGAGCATCGTTCCACTTCTGGCCGGATTTGTGCTGCCCAATATCGCGGCGCTGGGGTATCTGGCAGGCTCCGGCGCGCTGGGGCCGTATGTCGATCAGGTCTGGCGGTGGGGTGCGGAGTATGCGGCGAGCCCGGTGGTGGCGGACCCGGTGCGCGAAGGGGATCGTGCGTACAGGGAACTGGCTGGGGTTTCATGTGGTGCTGGTGATCGGCGCGGTCGCGTGGTGGGTGAAAGAGAAGGAACTGGAGATTCGCTGCGTGGATGGGATTGTGTTTCATCGGCGTGGTGCTGGGGTGGAGGTTTTTTCCGCGCTATTACTTTCTGCTTTTGCCGGCGCTGGCGATTCCGGCGGCACGCGGTTTCGCGACAATGCGAAATCGCGCGGTGCTCGCGGTCGCGCTGGCCACGATGCTCGTGCCGCTCGCGCGGTTCGGACCGCGCTACGCCATGCTTGATGGATGGAACGATCTGGCGATGGATCGGGACAGCCGCGAGGCGTCGCGGATCGCGATCGAGTATGCGCCGAAGGGCGGTTCGCTTTTCGTGTGGGGTTATCGGCCGGAGATGTATGTCTATACCGGGCTGCGGCCCGCGACAAGATATCTGGAGTGCCAGGCGATGACCGGCGTACCGGCGGACAGGCATCTGGGCAGCACCGAGATCGTGCTGACGAAGGGGACGCACGAAGCGCGCGAAGAACTGGCACACTCGCGGCCCGATGTGTTGGTCGACGGTCTGACGGCATACAATCCTGCCCTCGCGATGGATCACTATCCGGAGTTGCGCGCATGGCTCGGCGGGTATCGTGAGGTGGCGCACACGGCGGGATCGGTGATTTACGTGCGGCGGGCTAGAATCGAACAGTGAAAAGACGCATTCTGGTAACCGGCGGGGCCGGTTACATCGGCTCGAACACCACGTTGTGCCTGCTCGATGCGGGCTACGACGTCGTGGTGGTCGACAATCTTTCGCGCGGGCATCGCGAAGTGGTAGACCCGGCGCGGCTGCGCGAGATCGATATTCTCGATACCGAGGCGCTGGTGCGCCTGATGAAAGAGGAGCCGTGCGACGCGGTGATTCACTTCGCCGCTTTCATCGCCGTGGGCGAATCGATGAAGATGCCCGGCATGTATTTCAGGAACAACACGGCTGGTTCGCTGTCGCTGCTGACGGCGATGGAGAAGACAGGGATCGGGAAGATCGTGTTTTCGTCGACCGCGGCGGTCTATGGGATGCCGGATCATGTGCCGATAACGGAGTCGCAGCCGAACGCGCCGGTCAGCGCGTATGGCGAGTCTAAGGTAATGGTGGAGAAGCTGCTCGAATGGTACGACCGGATCCACGGCATCAGGAGCATGTGTCTGCGGTATTTCAATGCTTCGGGCGCCGATCCGAAGGGGCGCGCCGGGGAAGATCATGAACCGGAGACGCATCTGATTCCGCTCTTATTTCGGGCCATTCAGACAGACAAGCCGATCACGTTGTTTGGCGACGATTATCCGACGCCCGACGGCACATGCGTTCGGGATTACATCCATGTGACCGATCTCGCACAGGCGCACATCGCGGCGGTCGAGATGCTGTTTGCCGGCGGAGAGTCGAATAAGTACAACGTCGGGACCGGGCGCGGCTATTCGGTGAAAGAGGTGCTGCAGGCCGTGGAGAAAGTGACAGGCGAGAAAGTGCCTTTCGTGATGGGTCCGCGGCGCGACGGCGATCCGCCGGAACTGGTGGCGGATTCGGCGCGGCTGCAGCGGGAGCTTGCGTGGAGGCCGGAGTATTCGGACCTGGAGAGTATCGTCGAAACCGCGTGGGCGTGGGCCCGGAAGAAGGCTGTCAGCTCGCAGCTCTCAGCTCTCAGCTAAAAACTACTTCGGCACGGATGTGCCGATATGCGCGAGATCCTTGTTGTTCTCGAGGCAGACGTATTCGTAGAGATCCCAGCCGGGACGGAATTTCACGAAGAACATACTTCGTGTCGGACCAGTCGAGCACCCAGATCGGCGCCCATACGCCTTTGCCGCCGAGATCGACTTTGCCATCGGCGAGGCGGGGAGCAGGTTTGGCCTTGTCCTTCGGTTCGACGCCGGGCTTGGAGCGCGGTGCTTCGGGCGCGAGGACTTCCTGCGCGCCCAGTATGCCGAGCGAGGCGGACGCGACCAGGGCGACACGAATCAGTGCGGTGCGCATAGCGACCAAACGCGGCTTGCGCCGCGTGTACTAAGTCAGGGCTTGGCGAACTTCGAAGCGTCGATCGGCACGTTCACCTGAACGTTGCTGATTTTGAAAGTATCGCGGCCGTCGAGCCACGAGAACGTGTACGAGAAGGGGAACTTCATGCCGTCCACTTCGCGGTAATCGGCGTAATCGATCTGCGTGGGAACGCGGCCCACCGGCGTGCGGGAATAGCGAACCATGCGCACCAGCAGGTTGGTCTTCTTGTCGAAGTAGAGACTCACCACGAGGGCGTCCGGTCCGAAGCCCTGCACGAGTTCGACATCCTTGTCACCAAGCTCGGTGGTTGTGGTGCGGAGATTTGTGAGGGCGGTTCTGATGTTGCCGGGGAACGCGATCAGCGCGTCGAAGCGCATGCCATCGAGTTCGCTGCCGCTGAGCTCATATTCGGGAACGGCATTGCGCGGCGTTTTGTTCCAGCCGGTCCTGCCGTTGTAGACGCGGTAAGTGTCGCCGCGCTCGGGGTGGTCCTTGAAGATGATGACCTGGGCGCGCTTGTCGGGAGCCTGCGCGTAAACGGTGAAGCTGCCGCCGCCGCCCAGACCTTCGTATCCAACGCTGGTGCCGGTCGCGACCCAGCTCTTCAGACTGGCCAGCTTCTGTGCGCCGCCGACAGCCGCGATGTATTTGTCGAGTACCTGTGCGCCGGTGGGCTCGCCTTCGCCCTGGGTGATGAGATCGTCCTTCTCGTCATTGGGCGCGCCGTAGAGCTTGTCGAGAGTGATGGTGGTGGCGGGCTTTTCTTTGCCGTGGTGGCAGGTCCAGCAGGTGACGTTCTGGGTGCCACCGAAGTTGTTCCTTATTGATGGCGGACACCATGTTGATCATTTTGCGGGCGGTGATTTTCTGGGGAGTGTCGATGACGAAGTTGGCTTTATCGGAACCGGCTCCGGGATGGCAGTCGGCGCAGTCGAGGCCGAGGTCGGCGGAGATGACGCCCATGGCGCCCATGAAGTCGGCGACGGTGAGGACCTTCAGCGCAGGCGTGGTGACGTTCTTGAACGTCTCACCGGCGTTCTTCTCGGCGGCTTTGGGCGCGGCCTTCTTCGGCGCAGGCGTCTGAGCAGACGCGTGGCTCGTGAGCGCGGCGCCGGCGAGGAACAGGGCGGCTGCGGCGGTCGCGGCGAGGGCCGGCATAGCAATGGACTTCTTGTTCATTCGTTCGATCTCTTTTCTTAAACTCGTGGCCTGAAACTGGTGGCGATACCTTCTGCGGGCTGCCACCTTGTGTGGAACCGGCGAAAGGTTCGGAGCCGACGGTCAGTTTATCATTTCGCGCCATTTGCGGCCTTCATCCGAGCGGAGAATGCAAGGGATCAGCGGCTGATATGTTGACGGCCGGGGGCGCCTGGCTGATGACGAAAGGGCCTGAAACGCGATCCGAAAAAACGAAGCCATTTTCGGGTGCGAGGCCCGTGGACTCAGGCGGATGGTCCGCTGTGGCCGCGGCTTTAGCCTCCCCGGCTGCGGCTGGTTGGGCGGCCCGCAGGCGCTCCGCCTGAGCGCGTGCTTCTTCGGCGCGGCGTGCGGTCTGGAGTTCGCGAAGCTGTTTCAGATCGGCTTGAGCCTTGCGGTGCAGACGCATTTCGTGGGTCGTCAGGAGATGGAAGCGCTTCGGGTCGTTGGTGAAGGTGCGCATCGGGGCGAGGGCGCGGTCAACGCCGTCGTAGGCGCATTCCTCGTTGCGCTCGGCGGCTCTCTCAAAGGCGCGCTCTTCTTCATGCCAGGCTTCAGCGGCGAAGATGTTGTCCTCAATGGCCACAGCGCGGTGGATGCGCCAGTGGGAATCGGCAACGGACTGTGCGAGATTTTCTTCCATGGCGCCGACGGGTTTGAGGTCAGCGATGATGTCGTCGGTGAAACGGTCGCGGGCTTCGGCTTCTTCGGCGGTCATGATGACGCGCTGGCCAGTGAGGCCGTGCTTGTAGGCGTTGAGGCTGGAGGTGCGTTTGCCGGCTTCAGTGCGCGGGCCGGTGGATTTGAGGGCGTTACGGCGATTTGCGTCGGTTTGCTTCTGAGTAGCCATGTTGGGGACTCCTTTGCCAGCTCAGCAATAACATGGCGGGAGGGCGAAACCGCGCGCGCGGGGGTGGGCGAAGCGCCGGAGATGCCGCGTAAGACGGTGCGTGCGCGGGAGTTGAGGCTAGGGGAAATTTATTTGAGAGGATTGTGATTGAAAAGTTTGCCAGATCGTCCTCACAGAAGGGGCAATTCGGATCACGCAGGAATAGGTATGCGTAGAGTCATCTCGACAGCCCCATCCAGCCTCTCCGCCCGAACCACTGTCATTCTACGGTGGGCAAGTTGTTCCCAGAGATCGAACATCGTAGTCTGCTGATCAGATTTCCTTTGGGTTGCGCTCGACCCTTGACGGAATGATCGTTCGTTGACAGTCATCCCCTGGATTTTGAACTCCAGATCCCAAGCAGTGCACGCCCTTTGAATCACTGCCAGAGACGGGCAGTAGTCTCCGCTCTTGAAGCCGTAGATCGCCTGGCGACTCACTCCGAGTACACGAGCCGCCTCGGCAATGGTCAGTTTTTCGAGCTTCTGCAAGATCACTTTCGTAGCCTGTTCACGCAGCGGTCCGATCGGTCGTGTTGCAGGCATGCTCTCTGTAAACGGTACTTGACGTAACCTGAGGTGTCAAGTAGACTTAATATCTAGTTAACTTGACACCCCGAAGCGAAACAACGCCGGGAGATGAACAGGAACACATATGCCCGCCGTCAGCGAGGAGATGATTCTTGATGTCGTGAATCAGACTGACGATCCGATTGGGCAAGTCAGGCGCGCCAACGTCTTTACCCAGCACGCTAATTTTCGAGTGGCGCACGTGCTGATTTTTGACTCACAGGGACGACTGCTGCTTCAGCGCCTCGCATTTGGTCGGAGGCGGAATCCCGGAGCATGGGGGTCCTCGGTGGCATCGTATCTCTTTGCATCCGAAAACTACGTAGCAGCCGCGACTAGACGCGTCCAGGAGGAACTCGGAGTTTCAGCGGCGCTGCTAACGCTTCTCGGAAAGACGGAGATGGTGGACGATGGCTGTCTCAAGTTCATCAGCATCTTCACTATGAAACATGATGGGCCGTTTATTGTCAACCGATCACATATCGAAGAAATCGAGTTTGTTCCTCTCGCCCTCGTACAACAGACGATCGCCGACGGCAGCCGACAGTTCACGCCTACGTTTCTGCAGGTATTTCGCTACTTCCAGTCAACCCTGCTGTGAGCCGCTTATATGGCGGAGCCGTTTTCCCCGGATAAACTGCTCGACCTCTATAAAATCGCTCTTGAAGAATATCGATTTGAGGTTCGGCTGGGATGGGATCGTACTACTTATTTCCTGGTCCTGGACAGTGCGATTCTCAGTGTCGCCACAGGATTGCTGAAACTGGGCGGTTCGCCCATTGTCTATTTTCTCGTCGCGCTCCTTTTTGCTTTTGGCCTCGCAATATCTCTCATCGGATCGCGGTCCATCACAGTGGCTCATGAATACTACCGGAGGACAGTAGTTAGCAAGACCGTAATTGAGGAGCGTCTCGGGCTGCACAGTCCGCTGCCCGAGATGCATCAATCACTCAACTTGGCCATCGGAACAACAAGAGGTCAGAATGAACGCTTGAAAATACTGAGTGATCCCGATGGATGGGTAGCGCGCCCCCACCGCCGAACCGCGATTACTTTCTGGCTTCGCTGGATACTTCGCGGAATGGCTTTTGTCGATGGCGTTGGTTGCATGACGGCTCTTTTTATGCTCTGCCAAAGATGGACTGCCGTGTCTTACGTTGCGCCACCACATTGGTGATTTCCACTCTTGTGACGTTGGCCGCGATAACTCTGGCCGTCGAAGGAGTCGTCCCTGGAGGGCTGGCGCGTGGGATGCGCCTACTCAGAGCCGTCAGACGAACGGTCCGACCGATCTGGCTGGCTCTGTCAGGCGGCGGTCCGCAACTTACGTCGGGCCGTGGTGTCTTACCGGACGTCGGCGTAAACCCGGAAATCGACCGGGCTGAAGGCCGGACGCTGCCAGCCGGATCGAGCGGCGATAGACTCTTCACCGGCGCGGGAAACAGCAGCGAGAACGGCCCGATCTGCGAGAATCGGGACGTGATGATGCTTCTCCGCCAGGCAGCTACATCGGATTCACGCCGAAGCGCCGCCTGGATTCCTTCGTCGCCTTGCAACCGAGTCAGAACGGAACGTCCTCGTCTGTGAGGCCGCTGTCGCCGGACTCTCTCCGAGTCCACTTGACTTCCCGTGGCTTCGCGTCGATCTTCGGCAGCGGGACAAGGAAGCCCGCTGAACGATCGAAAAGAATCACCCTGGATGCCGCCGTAAAGAGCGCCGGCTTGAACCGATACCCGGCGAATTGCTGCAGGAAGGGCTGCGCGCCGCAGCCGGGAGCAAGGCACTCGCGCTTTCCGGCTTTGGGACACTGGCCGAAGATGCACAATCTTCCCCGGTACTCGCCGCTCGAAGAATCGAACACGTGCACGTCCACCTGATGGTGGGCCACGCCTCCGTAAGCTGTGTCGTGCGTCAGCGCCAGCCCCCGGGCCATCGCTCTCTTGAGAGTCTGGAGCTTGCCGGCATCGTTGAGCCAAACCGCAAGATCAAGGTCCGCGCACTCGTGCAGTATCTCGATACGATGCCGCCGGAATTGGCGGAATCGCGGCACTTCCATTTGCAGCGGTTGGGATGCGGCTCCAAACGCGGCAACTTTTTCCACTTCTGTAAGCTCGCTCATAGCCACGGCGATCACCTGAGCGGCCCATCGAAACAGCCGCTGACGGCGAAGCATCAGCCCGTTCTCTTCGTCGATGTCGTCGTCAGGTGGTTTGAAAGAGCGGAAGTCATCGTCGGGGAATTCGTTGTCCCGAAACTCGTCGTCCAGGTCGAGCGGGGGCAGTTCGGTAATCTCCGGATTGTCCGGCCATGGCTGTTCCGCATTCCGGCGTTCCTCGCCTGGTTGCGGAACGGAGGCGGTCCGCACCGCGGGCGGAGGAGTGTCGGCCCGCTTGCGGGATCCAATCTTCTCTTCGTACAGCGAGCGCACCCACGCGTTCACCGGCGCCTTCCAGTTCTGCGAAGGCGAGGGAATGTTCTTAATGAGAGACTGCGGTTGAAAACCGAGTTCCTTTGCCATTCTCACTTCTTCTTCGGTGAGATGGCAGCGGCGTTTGGCTTCCCGCCAGGCATCTTCTTTCTGCAGATCCATACCTTCAGATTAAAGCGCCGATTCCCGCGGCGCGGGGCGGCTCATTCGAGACGCGGCAATTTTTCCGGCGGCACCAGAACGCGGATAGACCGCGCTTTCCCCGGCGTGCGTTCGATCAGGCCATTGCGCTCCAGCGCGATGATCATGTTGTGAATGGAAGGAGGCGTAACCCGAAAATATTCCTGGATATCGGCCTCCGCGGGCGCACGCCTGTGAATCGTCGAATACTGGGCGATGTAGGCGAGATACTGGCCCTGTTTTGGAGTGAAGCTCGACTTACCCGGCGCCACGGATGAGGCGGCGCGCTTAATTGCCACGCTGAATGCGTCTTCTCCGAAACTTTCATGAATGCTGACACTCAGCTTCGAGGGATGGCCGGCGATCATGGCGCTCATTGGCCTGCGAGCAGCGGCGTAAAGGTCATTGAGCAACTCTTTCGCTTCCCCGCTCGACCTCTCAAAGTCGGCAATCGAAACCGCCGTATTGCCACTACGCGCATATACGAACAGCCGGTCGTCCTCGAACTCGACCTCGATCGAATCGGCGCCTCGCGAGCAGGCGAAGTCGCAAATATCGGCAAGTATAGCCTGGGACCTGCGAATACTCACTGCGCAGACCCGAATCAGAACGGGACGTCGTCGTCCGTAATGCCCTGGCCGCCGAAGGAATCTTCCTGCGCCGGGGCGGGCGGACGGGATGCCGCGCTGCGTGGCTGCGAGACAGGCTGCTGAGAGAAGTCGTCGCCGCCGCGTCCGCTACCACCGCCGCCCTGGCCGCCGAGCAGGATCACGTCCTCAGCCACCACTTCGGTCGCGTAGACTTTCTTGCCGTCCTTGTCTTCGTAGCTGTGCGTGCGCAGGCGCCCTTCCACGTAAACCTGCTTGCCCTTGGTGAGGTAGTTGGCCAGGTTCTCACTGCGCCAGAGCACGACGTTCGACCAGTCGGTCTCTTCTTTCCACTCGCCGGAATCCTTGTCCTTCCAGCGGCGATTGGTGGCTACCGAGAAGCGGGTGACAGCCGCTCCGCCGGGCGTGAACTTGGTCTCGGCGTCCCGCCCGAGATGCCCGATCAGGATTACTTTGTTGACACTGCGCGAGGCCATAGCGATAGGTATCAGTTCTCAGTTTTCAGTTGTCAGTTCAAAAAACAACTGGCTGTAACTTTACCACGAAGCGGCTTTCAGCCAGCGCGCCTCAGCGCGCTTCGCGCTCGAAGTAACGGATGCCGTCGGGCGGAATGAAAAACGTGCGAATGGTGCCGTCGCGCTCGTAGGCGCCGAAGTAACCGTGCCTCGTGTCGAAGCGGATCAGACCGTCCGGGCGCTTCGATTCGAGAATGTATTTGCTCACACGGCTGTCGCGCAGGTGCTGGGCGAGGTGCAGATACTGGTCGCGCGTGATGGGTCCGAAGGCGGGGCCGTATTTTGCGTAGTGATCTTTGAGGAGATCTTCGGTGCGAAAGCCCTGTCCGCCCGCGATGGCAAGCGCGGCGAAGGACCACAGCAGAGCGGCGCGCACGACCCTCATGAGCGTTACAGTACCTTTCCACTCAGATGTTATCGAGTGGCGGCTACAAATCCTACTGCAAATGTCATTAATTTTCGGTGAAAGAAAGTGCCGGATTACCCTGCAATCGGGCCGCAAGGTCTGCGATACTAACTACATATGTCTTCAACGTGTTTCGCGAAGGCCCTTGTGGCTGCATCTTCTGTTGCAGCAGCCTTGTCGTTTGCTTCCGCTGTGGCGGCCGACAAACCAGTCACGCTGGTGGTCGAGGAGATCGTGGCCAAAGTTAACGGGCAGATCATTACACGCGGTGAACTCGAGAAGCAGAAACTCGCTTTTGAAGCAGAGTTCCGGCAGCAGGGCGTGAGCGGCAAGGCGCTCGAAGAAGCCACGAACCGTCGTATGGCGGACGGGCTGC
Source organism: Terriglobia bacterium (assembly GCA_963832905.1). GTDB lineage: Bacteria > Acidobacteriota > Terriglobia > Bryobacterales > Bryobacteraceae > BOG-234. Next base: position 1,291,531 of record CAWHVO010000006.1, read on the forward strand.
GCGATCAGATCGATCAGCTGCTGCTGGTGCAGAAAGGCAAGGAGCTCGGGATCAACGTGGATGCCGACATCACGCGGCGCATGGCGCAGATTCAGTCGGAACAAAAGATTTCCGACCCCGACAAATTCCATGAGTTCGTGGAGCAGCAGACCGGCGAGACGTTCGAAGACTTCAAGAAACAGATGACGGATCAGATGCTGACGCAGCGGGTGATCCAGGAAGAAGTCTACCGCAACATCACCATCCCGAAGGCGGAAATCGACAAGTATTACAACGAACACAAAACCGAGTTTGTGCGCCAGGAGATGGTGTCGCTGCGCGAGATTCTGATTTCAACCGGCAACGGAAGCGCGGAAGCGGTGGCGGCGGCCCAGAAAAAAGCCAGGGGGCTCGTCGACCGGGTGCGCAAAGGAGACGCCAAGTTCACGGATATGGCGCGGCAGTATTCGGATGCACCGACCGCGACAGCAGACGGCGAACTGGGCGCATTCAAGAAAGGCGAGCTGGCGAAAGAGATCGACGAAGTGGTGTTTAAGCACGACAAGGGTTATGTCACGGACCCGATCCGCCGGCCGGCGGGCTTCGAGATTTACCGCGTGGAGGAGCATTACGCGGCAGGGCAGGCCAGCGAAGACGAAGTGCAGGATGAAATCAATGCCAAGCTGATCGAACCGCAGGCGGGCCCGAAAGTACGGGCCTATCTCACCGGTCTTCGGCAGAACGCCTTTCTTGAGATCAAGGCCGGCTACACTGACAGCGCCGCCGCGCCGGGCAAGGACACGACTTGGCAGGATACGCTGCAGCTGAAGCCTGAGACCACGACAAAGGAAGCCGTGGCCGCGCATGCCCACAAGAAATTCCTGCACATAATTCCGTACGGTCACGTGAAGCAGCCGACGGACGAAAGTCCCGCGCCGCCGCCGGCTGTCACGCCGGTGCAGGAGACGCCGGTGGCGGTTCCGGCTGTGCCTTCCGACACGAAATGAAATCACCCTTCGTACGGGAACTTAAGCCCGACGAGATTTCAACTGCCGTTTTCCTCGTCAGCACGAAGGAAGTCCGGCAGAAACGCACAGGAGAGCCCTATCTGTCGCTGGTGCTCTCGGACCGCACCGGCGAGATCGACTCGAAGATGTGGGACAACGTCGGCGAAATTGTCGAGACGTTCGACCGCGACGACTTCGTCAAAGTCAAAGGGCTGATGCAGCTCTACAACAACCGGCCGCAGTTCACCATTCACAAGCTGCGGCGCGTGGAGGATCACGAAGTCGATTTCCGCGACTTCTTTCCGGCATCCCGGCGGGACGCGGATGCGATGTGGAAGGAACTGCGGGATATGGTGTGCGCGATCCGCAACAGCCATCTGCGCGGGCTGCTGAATGCGTTTCTGGACGACCCTGAAGTGGCGTCGCGGTTTCAGGTGGCGCCCGCGGCCAAGAACATTCATCACGCGTTTCGCAGCGGGCTGCTCGAGCACGTGCTGTCGCTGATGAAGCTGGCGACGGCGGTGGCGGCTCACTATTGCGCGATCGAGCCGGGCGCGGTGGATGTGGATCTGCTGTACGCGGGGATCGTGCTGCACGATATCGGAAAGATTTACGAGCTGACCTACGACCGCGGCTTCGGCTATTCGGCGGAGGGTCAGCTGCTGGGGCACATCGCGATCGGTGTGCGCATGATCGAAGAGAGACTGCGCGCGTTTCCGGATTTTCCGGTGGAGTTGAGGAACCTGATCGAGCACATGGTGCTGAGCCATCACGGGCAGCTCGAGTTCGGGTCGCCGAAGACGCCGATGTTTCCCGAAGCGCTGCTGCTGCACTACATCGACGATATGGATTCGAAGATGGAGAACATGCGCGCGCTGATCGAACGGGATCCGCAGTCGGTGGGCTATTTTACGGGCTACAGCCCGGCGCTGGCGCGGGTGGCGCTGCGCAGAACGAGATATCTGGAACGCGATCCGGGCGGGGCTTTGCCAACGGCGCACAACGCACCCTTCGGCCTGCGCGCGGCAGCGGCTCCGGAAGACGACATTCATAACGGCAACAATCATTCGGAAACGGCATCAAACAGCACCACACCAGTTCATTCTGGAGGCGCCCCCGCGGCGTCACCGAACTCCAAACCTGCGCCTGTAGCTCAATCCCAGTTCGGTGCGAAACTTCAGCAGGCGCTCGACGATGAAAGGAAATAGCTTTGGGCCGAGACCGAGAACTTCCGCCGCCGCTCGAAATGATTTGTCTGAATGCGCTCTGGGAAATTCAGGAGGGCAACGTTGAAGATGTGCGCCGCGTGGTGGCGCAGAGCAGACCACTCGCCTACACGACCGTCCTGACGCTGCTGGACCGCCTGGCGCGCCGCGGCGCCGTCTCGCGTCGCAAGGAGGGGCGCGGCTTCCGCTATCAGCCAACCGTGGCGCGCGACAAACTGCGGCGCATGGCGCTGCGGCAGTTCCTCGAATATCACTTCGAGGGGTCGGAGGCGAAGCTGAAGATCTTCCTTGAGCAGCCTGCGCCGGCGGAAACCACGGAACCGGAGAAGGCGGCGGAGTCTGCCGCCGCGCCAGCCGAGACGCAGCTGCAGGAGTGAGGATTCTCGTTCGCGCGACGAACTGGATCGGCGACGCGATTCTGTCGCTGCCCGCTCTGCGCGCGATCCGGACGCGGTACCCGGAGGCGGAGGTCGCGGTGCTGGCGAAGCCGTGGGTATCGGCATTGTACGAGCGCGAGCGATCGATCGATCGCGTGATCCCGCTGCGGGGCGAGCCCGGCGCACGCGACTGGAAAGCGAAAGCGCGCCTCATCGGACAGCTGCGGCGGGAGCGGTTCGATCTGGCAATTCTGTTTCCGAACTCGTTCGAAAGCGCCGCGGTGGTGCGACTGGCGGGGGTGAAACAGATTGTTGGATATGCGCGCGACGGACGCGGTTTTCTGCTGACGGATGCGATCGCGACGCCGAAGCCGGGCGAGATTCCGGAGCATGAGCGCTTCTACTATCTGGAGCTGCTGCGAAGGGCGCGATTCATCGATTCGATTCCGGAGGTCACTGCGATCCGGCTCGACGGCATTGATGAGCTGCGGGCGAACGGCGAGCGGCGGTTTGATTCGCTGGGAGTGAAGCTGCCCGTAATCGGCGTGAGTCCGGGGGCGGCATTCGGTTCGGCAAAACGCTGGCTGCCGAAGCGCTTCGCCGAGGTTGCAGCGCGTCTGGCGGAGAAATGCGGGGCTGCGGTGGCGGTATTCGGATCCGCGCCTGAGCAGGAACTTTGCGGCGAAGTGGCGCGCGCGGCCGGCGGGCGAAGCTTCGCGGGCGAAACCACGCTCCGCGAGTTCATCGGAATGACTGCGGCGTGCCGGATGTTCCTGACAAACGATTCAGGCGCGATGCATATTGCGTCGGCGCTCGGTGTTCCGACGGCGACGGTATTCGGTCCGACAAACGAAAAAGCGACCGGCCCGCTGGGTGCATCGGCGATCGTGGTGCGCGAACCGGTGGACTGCGCGCCGTGCGGGCTGCGCGAGTGTCCGATCGACCACCGCTGCATGACGCGCGTGACTGCGGAGCGCGTCTTGCAGGAAATCGACGTTCGTCTCACAGGCTGAAGTTTGTGCCACGTATTCTCAACCGGGTGCATCAAATGTGGCACGTGCGCTCCGCTGGTAGACTACTGTGTTGCGTATTCTGATCATCCGGCTCGGGTCGATGGGCGACATCATTCACGCGCTGCCCGGCGCTGCCTCGCTTAGACACAGTTTTCCCGGTGCGCATGTGACGTGGGTAGTGGAGCCGCAGTGGGTTCCGCTGCTCGAGGGAAATGGATTCGTGGATCGTCTGGTCGTGTTCCGGCGGGATCGACCGGGCTCGTGGGGGCGGACGAAAGCCGAGCTGCGCGAAGAGCGCTACGATCTGGCGGTCGATTTTCAGGGGTTGACGAAATCGGCGCTGATCGCGCATCTGGCGCGGCCGGAAAGGATCGTTGGGTTCGGATCGGGCGTGGTGCGCGAACGGCCGGCCGGATTGTTCTATTCGACACGCGTGCCGAGCAAGTCGATTCATGTGGTGGATCAGGCGCTCGATCTGGCGGCGGGCGCGGGGGCGTCGAATCTGGTGCGGGCATTTCCGTTGCCTGCGGGCCGGGCTGAAGGCCGGTTGCCCGACGCGCCGTTCGCACTGGCGAGTCCGATGGCGGGGTGGACGTCGAAACAGTGGCCAGTCGAGTACTACGAGCGGATCGGCGCGATGCTCCGGGAGAAATTCGGCATGCCGCTGGTGCTGAACGGCGCGGCTGGCACGGTACCCGCGGTCAAAGGCGCGGTGGTACACGAAAGCGGCATCGCCGGACTGATCGACGCCACGCGGCGCGCGGCGGTGGTGATCGGAGTGGACAGCGGTCCGCTGCATCTGGCGGCGGCGCTCAACAAATCCGGCGCAGCGATATACGGTCCGACCGATCCGGTGCGCAACGGGCCCTATGGCGGGGATTTTGAAGTGTTCCGCATGCCCGGCGCGCAGACCACGCACCGGCGAGGCACAACGATCGCGCCTTCGATGCGCGCCATTACGCCGGAGCAGATTTTCGATGCAGTCGCGGCGCGGGTGACCACTCACGCCGGTTCGCCGATGTGATGCCGATCTGATGCGGCGGCACTGGTTTCCGAAGCCGTACGCGGATGCCGTGGCGCGTCTGCGGGTGCCGGCGGGATTCGTGATGGTGGCGGCGTTTGCCTGGTTCTCGCACCCCGACGCGTTGTCGCTGGCGGCGGGACTGCCGCTTTCGGCGTGCGGACTGGCGCTTCGCGCCTGGGCCGCCGGACACCTCGCGAAGAATCAGCGGCTGGCGACATCGGGGCCGTACTCGTTCACAAGAAATCCGCTTTATATGGGAACGCTGATCACGGCGTTGGGATTGGCGGCGGCGGGACGCAGCATCGGGCTGGCGGGGTTATTCGCAGCGCTTTTCATGCTGGTGTATCTGCCCGCAATCGAGCTTGAGGAACAGCATCTGGCGGAAATTCTTCCGGGATATGCAGCTTTTGCCGCGCGCGTCCCGCTGCTTGTGCCGCGCTGGCCGACGGAGTTCGGGCCGGATCGCTTTTCGGCCGCGCTGTATAGGAAGAACCGCGAGTACGAGGCGCTGCTCGGGTGGTCAATCGGAGCGGGGTGGCTTATCGTGCGGGCGATCTGGCTGCGATGAGAAGATAAGGGTTATGGCTTATCCTCAACAACTGCTCATCCCCATGCGCGAAGACCTGACGCGCCACGGCGTCGTCGAGACGCGGACGCCCGCCGATGTCGACCGCGTGCTGGCGGAGAACGGCACTGTACTGATGGTGGTGAACTCGGTTTGCGGATGCGCGGCCGGCAAAGCGCGGCCAGGAATCGGCATGGCTCTGCAGCATGCAGTGCGGCCCGATGTCGCGGCTACCGTGTTTGCGGGCGGCGACGATCAGGCGACAGCGCACGTGCGCGACATTCTGTCGGCGTATCCTCCGTCATCGCCTTCGATCGCGCTGTTTCAGAACGGCAAGCCGGTGTATATGATGCATCGCAGCGATATCGAACCGCGCGACGCCTTTCAGATCGCGAGGTTGCTCACCGATGCGTTCGACCGCTTCTGCGCGAAGAAGGAAGTTCCGGCCTGACTGGCTGCTAAAAAAGGCCTCACAGGCTGGAGCCCGTGCCACCCTTCGGTGTCAGGCTTTGCCGGCGGCGTTGGTAGCCACGCCGAGCGCGTCGCGGACAATGCGGCCGAGCTGCATAAAACCGGCGAGATCGCCCGGCTTCTGGAAGTAGCCGGTGGCGCCGGACTCGGCGGCGGCGGCGCGATCCAGCGGTGAATCCGACGAAGTCACGATGATGATGGGAATCGCCGCGCACCTCCGGCTGCCGCGGATGCGTGAGAGAATGCGGTTGCCTGTGGCGCGGGGCAGATTGAGATCGAGCAGTGCAAGATCGGGCGCCGGAAGGGAATCGTCCCCCTCAACGCGCTCCATGTAGCGGAACGCGGCCTGGCCGTCTTCCACCACGGTGAGCTCAACGTCGCCGAATCCGTGTTTTTCGAGAGCGCGGCGCACGAGGTAAACGTCGCCCGGATTATCCTCTGCCAGCAGTATTCTCACAGGTAAGCTCTTTCTCGATATTTATCGCGCTCTGCAGCGTGAAGAAAAAAGTCGATCCTTTGGCCGGCTCGGACTCGACCCAGATGCGTCCTCCGGCGCGCTCCACTATTTTCTGACACAGCGCGAGTCCGATTCCGGTACCTTCGTAAGCCGAGCCGTGGAGACGCCGGAAGATACCGAAAATCTGCTGCAGATATTCGGGCTCGATACCGATGCCGTTATCGCGAACGGAAAAAATCCAGCCGCTGCCGTCAGCGGACACAGCTTCGATCCGGATGAAAGGCGGCACGCCCTCTTTCGAATACTTCAGCGCGTTGCCGATCAGATTCTGAAAGAGCTGCACGAGATGAATCTCCGGAACATCAACCAGGGGCAGATCGCCCACTTCGACCTCGGCGCGTGAGTTGTCGATGACGGTTGACAGATTGAGAAGCGCGGAATTCACCGCGGCGCGCGCGTCCGCGGCAGGCGTTTTTCCGGTCGATCCATTGCTGACGCGCGAGTAGGTGAGCAGGTCTTTCAGGAGCTGAGACATGCGGCGTGCGCCGCTTACGGCGAAATCGATGTAGGAACGCGCGTGCCGGTCGAGCGAATCTCCGTACTCTTCTTTGAGCAGCTGGCTGTAGATCGAGACCATGCGCAAAGGTTCCTGCAGATCGTGACTGGCTGCGTACGCGAACTGTTCCAGGTCGGAGTTGGACTGCTGAAGGGCCTGGTTGGCGATCTGCATCTGTCTGGTGGCTTCCATCTGCTGCTGAATGTCGGTGCAGCCGCCGAGCCAGCGCACGATCTTTCCTGTGCGATCGCGCACAGGCACGGCGCGGCAGAGGAACCAGCGCCAGGCGCCGTCACGGGCGCGGCGCAGGCGAGCCTGCATCTCAAACGTTGCGCCGGTCAGCAGAGAGGCGTGCCAGCGCGCATGGTATTCATCGCGATCCTCATAGTGCAGCAGGTCCTGCCAGGGATACAGCGGCAGATATTTCCGGGCCTCGTCGCCGGATTTCCATCCGGCATAGGAAATACATTCCTGGTTGACGTAATCAATGGTTCCGGCCGCGTCCGCCGACCAGACCAGCTGGGGAAGGGCGCTGGCGAGCGTCCGGAAGCGTTCTTCGCTCTCGCGGAGCGCGTCTTCGAACCGCCTGCGCTCGGTGATGTCGGAACAGTAGCCTGCCAGAAGCTGAATACGGCCATCGTGAAATGTGGTGACATCGACCAGGCTCGGGAATTCCGAACCGTCCTGGCGTACATGCTGCCCTTCAAACATATGCCGACCGTTTTCTCCCGCGATGCGGAGAGCCGAAGCGAGCTCAGGAGCCGAACCGGGGGGTACAAGCGCCTGCAGCGACTTACCGAGCAATTCGCTGACCGAATAGCCATGCATGGCGGCGAAGGTCGGATTCATATCGACGATCAGGCCGGCGCGCGCATCGGCCACGAACATCCCGAAGCCGGCCCCGGAGAAGATCTGTTTCCATCGCTCCAGCTCGCGCTCTGCGATGCGCCGCGCCGTGATGTCGCGGAACACCACAACAACGCCGAGAGGTTTGCCTGCCATGGCGCGGATCGGCGCGCCGGTCTCTTCAATCGGAATTTCCATTCCGTCGCGCGAGACGAGGACTCTGTGTTCCACCACACCGTCGCCGCCGTGTTCGCCGATTTTACGGTGCGTCTTTTCGTCGAACGATCTGAAAGACATCGTTGAGCGGCTTCTTTTCGGCACCGGCGGCGGTCCAGCCGGTGAGCTTTGCCGCCACCGGATTCATGAAGCGGACTCGACCGGCGGCGTCGGTAACAATGACGGCGTCGCCGATGCTGGCGAGCGTGGTCTGCAGCTGCTGTCTCGATTCCTCGATGCTGCGGGCGGATTCCTCGCGTTCCTTCACTACCGAGTCGACCGCGGCGCCCAGACGCCAGAGCAACACCAGGAGACCGAAGCAGCCGGTGAGTACAACGATAAGAACGCTGCTGGCGCGGGACTGCGATTGCTCATTCAGTTTGAAGACCTTGTCGTCCTCCACTACCAGAATGCCTTTGCAGGTATTTCGGATAAGGTTCATGGTGTCGCGGCCTTCATCAGTGCGGACCAGGGCAAGGGCGTCTGCCTGACTGTACTCGTCGCGGAGCGTGATCGTGCGTTTGAGTTCGGCTATTTTGTCGTGAATCAGCGACTGAAGGAGAGCGACAGCGGACACCTCCCGTTTGGCGGCCGCGGCTGTCTGGGCCAGCTGGTCGAGTTCTTTGGGAAGATCTGCGAGGGCTGAATGGTAAGGATCGAGGTACTGGGCATCACCCGTGAGGAGATATCCGCGCTCGCCGGTTTCCGCTTCTGTGATGGTGGAGAGAACGGTGTTAGTCTGCTTCTGCAGCAGGCGGACCTGATCGAGGCGGGCGGACGCAGTCTGAAACTCGCGCCAGTCGAAGTAGAAAAGGCCGCCGATTACCAGGACAATAACAAGAGCGAGGGATCGCCAGAAGCGGTCGATTCTTCCCTTCAGAAGGCGCGCCACTACGTTCGATTCTATATGTTCGGGGCGTGTCATATATGTTGCAGGCGTGAAAATGGACGTTAGAAAACACACGGAGAACCGTGACCTCGCCGATTTTCTGGATCGTTTGATACACGATATGCGCGAGCCTCTGCGCTCCATCGGTGCGTTTACGGAAATATTACAGGAGGCGACCGGAACCGAGGCCGGGGAGGAATCCCAACACGCGCTGGACGAAATTCACGCGGGAGCCGCCGGGATAACAAGGCTGGTGGAGGGGTTGTCCGGTTATGCGGTGGCGCTGCGAGAGCCCGCGGATACAGGTAAACCCGCCTCGATGCAGTCGGCATTCATCATTGTGACGGGTGAACTCGACGACCGGATACGCGCCAGCGGTGCGATGGTCACGGCGGTCAATCTGCCGAAAGTCGGCGTAAGCCTCGACCGGCTGCTTCAGCTGATGCGAATTCTGATCGGCAATGCGCTGCGCTTCCGGTCGGAGGCTGCGCCGGTGATCCGCTTATCGGCGGCCATGGAAGAGCCGGGCATGTGGACGATTCGCGTGGAAGATAACGGTATCGGAATCGCGCAGGAAGACTGCGAAGCCGTCTTCAAACCGTTCATGAGGGCGGAGGGGAGGAAGCATGGCGGTGTGGGTCTGGGTTTGACGATTGCGAAACAGATCGTGGAAACGCACGGCGGAACGATTCGCATTGAGCCAGCGGAGCGCGGCGCGGTGTGCGTTTTCACGCTTCCGGAAGTTTAGCGACTGGTACACGCGACGCCAGTCGCTGTAAAAGAATCGCGCCGCGTGTACTAGTTAGTTGCCGGACCCGGTAGCGGTGGCTTTGCCCCTGTTGAGCTGTCCGAGCCGGTTGTGCAGAGTACGAACGCTGATGCCGAGGATGTCCGCGGCTCTGGTCTTGTTGTTGTTTGTACGCTTCAGAACGAGACTGATGTAGGTGTCCTCAACCTCCTCGAGTGTCGCCCCGGGCCGGAAGCGGATGGAATCGACTGGTTCGTCCGGAGCCCGAATTTCCAACACCTGCTCCGCGGGCTCGCCGGGCGCTGCCGCGGCATCGATCAGGAGGTATTTCGGCTGGATGAGACCTTCACTCGCCATGATGGCGGCTCGTTCGAGAACATTGCGCAGTTCGCGAATATTTCCGGGCCAGTTGTAGGCATGCAGTTTCGCGAGCGCGTCCATCTGAAGACCGGTGATGCGGCAACCGTGCTTTTCATTGAGACTGACAATGATGGCTTCCGCGAGTGCGGGAAGGTCTTCTTTGCGGTCGCGCAGCGGGGGCAGCATGATGTGGAACACGTTGAGGCGGTAGTAAAGATCCTCGCGGAGAAGCTTTTCTCTGATCGCTTCTTCGGGGATCTTGTTGGTGGCCGCGACGACGCGCACTTCGACCGGAATATCGGTCTTGCCGCCTATGCGGCGGACTTTGCGCTCTTCCAGAACGCGGAGCAGTTTCGCCTGGGTGTTGATCGGCATGTCGCCGATCTCATCGAGGAAGACCGTGCCATTATTTGCCTGTTCGAAACAGCCGATGTGACGTTCGAGCGCTCCGGTAAACGATCCCTTTTCGTGACCGAACAGTTCGCTCTCGATAAGGGTTTCCGTGAGCGCGGCGCAGTTGACCGGCACGAACGGTCCGGCCGCGCGCGGACTGAGGCGATGCAGCGACCGCGCCACCAGCTCTTTTCCGGTGCCGCTCTCGCCAGTGATCAGGACGGAAGCCGAGGTGGGCGCGACCTGCTGAATCTCAGAAAACACGCGGCGCATAGCGGCGGAATTCCCGACCAGCTCGCCCAGAACACCGTGAAAGCTGAGCTGGCGGTTGAGCACCTGGGTTTCTTCGACCAGCCCCTTCTGCAGTGCAGCGCGCTCGATCAGCGCCCCCAGAATGCCGCGGTTCACGGGCTTTTCGAGGAACCAGAACGCCTTCAGATCGTGCATGACGGAGACAGCTTTGTCGATGCTGCCGAAACCCGTAAGGACGATGGTGGGCGTGCGGTCGCCGTTCTGCTCGAGGGTGCGCAGCAGGCCGAAGCCGTCCATACCCGGCATGATCAGGTCGGTGAGGATGAGGTCGGCGGGGTGTTCGGCGTGCAATGCCAGCGCCTCGGCCCCGTCGGCGGCGGTGACCGGATTACATCCGAGCGACGCCACCATCTCGGCAAGGCCTTCGCGCTGGCGCGGTTCGTCATCCACGACCAGAACTCTGGTCGGCGTTGAGGTGTTCATATTGGCTCCAGCAAACGGCTGTCAGTTTCCCGCTGTCAGCCGCACCTCGTCGATCAGAGCCAGCGGTGTGGTTGGTGCAAAATCGGGGGTGGTCATCCAGTTCTATTTCTATGGTAGCTTGGCTGCGAAAATTCTTCGCACCTAACCGAGCCTGCATCGTTAGAAACGAAACAATCCCGGGCTGAAGGCGGTTTTCGACACCTTCGCGCCCGGGCCGCGGGTTACAGGGAACCAGTGGAATCCGGCCTGCAAAGAGCCGCTCTGGAGGATTCTTATGAGCATTCTTAAGGTCTCAACTGCTGTCATTGCTCTGGTTTTGGGGATAACGGCAACCGCGCCAAAGGCGGCCGCCGATCAATACGACAAGAAGATGGTTCTGACGTTCAACACTCAGGTGGAGGTGCCAGGAGGTGTGACGCTGGCGCCCGGAACGTACGTGTTCAAGCTGCAGGATTCCCAGAACGATCGGCATATCGTGCTGGTGCAGAACAAGCGCGAAAACAAAACGTACGCGCAGATCTTCGCCACCAACGCTTTCAAGCTGCAGCCGAGAGGTAAGGTGCAGACCATGTTCTGGGAAACTCCGGCGGGCCAGCCGAAAGCCCTGCGCGCGCTCTTTTGGCCGGGCGAGAAGTATGGCCAGGCGTTCCTGTACAGGCATGATCGCGCCGATCGGCTGACATCGGAGCAGCCGGACCACGAAAAGGTGCCAACTGAATAAGAGGGCTATCAGCTGTCAGTCGTCAGCTATCAGCTTAAAACCAAGACGTAGAGTGTCCTGAATGACAGCTGAGAGCTGACGGCTGACAGTCGATATTACAGTTTGACCGTAACGGTTTTAACTTCCGTGTACTGCTGCAGGCCGTACTCGCCGAGCTCGCGGCCGATTCCCGACTGCTTGAAGCCGCCGAACGGCGCAGCTGCGTCGAACACGTCGTAGCAATTCACCCAGACCGTGCCCGCACGGACGGAATTGGCGATGGCGTGCGCTTTGCCGATGTCGCGCGTCCAGACGCCGGCGGCGAGGCCGTACATCGTCTTGTTAGCGCGCTCGACGAGATCGTCGACGTCTTTGAACTTCATGATGCTCTGCACGGGACCGAAAATTTCTTCTTCGGCGATTTTCATGTTGTCTTTGACGTCGCAGAAGACCGTGGGTTCGATGAAGTAGCCCTTGCTGCCCACGCGATTGCCGCCCGCCACGAGCTTGGCGCCCTGCTTTTTGCCGGACTCGATGTACGACAAGACTTTTTCGAACTGAACATCGTCCACCTGCGGGCCCTGCTCGGTGCCGGGATCGAAGGGATCGCCGACCGTGCGCTTCTTGGCGCGCGCGGCGCTGCGCTCGACGAATTCGTCGTAGGCTTTCTCCTCGACGAACAGACGCGAACCCGCGCAGCAGCACTGACCCTGATTGAAGAAGAGCGCGAAGTGCGAGCCTTCGATCGCCTGATCCATGTCGGCATCGGCAAAAACGATGTTCGGGCTCTTGCCGCCGAGTTCGAGCGTGACGCGCTTCAGGTTGGTCTTCGCGGCCGCCTCCATGATCAGATGGCCGACTTCGGTGGATCCGGTGAAGGCGACCTTATCGACATCCATGTGATTCGCAATCGCGGCGCCAGCCGTGGGACCGTAGCCGGGCAGCATGTTCACGACACCATCGGGGAATCCGGCTTCGCAGATCAGCTCGGAGATACGCAGCGCCGTGAGAGGCGTCTGCTCGGCGGGCTTCATCACCACGGTGTTGCCGCAGGCCAGTGCGGGCGCGAGCTTCCAGGCCTGCATCAGCAGGGGGAAGTTCCAGGGAATGATCTGGCCGACCACGCCCACGGGCTCGTGCCTCGTGTAGCAGAAATAATCGCCGCCGATCGGGATGGTCTTGCCCTGGACCTTATCGGCCCAGCCCGCGTAGTAGCGGTAGCAGGCGATGGAGAGCGGAACGTCGGCGGCTTTCGCGATTGCATAGGGCTTGCCGTTGTCGAGCGATTCGAGGCGCGCGAGTTCGTCGGCGTGCTTCTCGACGAGATCGGCCAGCTTGTTCAGCAGCCTGCCGCGATCGGCTGCGGACATGCGGCGCCAGGCGGCCTTGCCGTCGAAGGCCTTGCGGGCCGCTTTGACGGCAAGATTGACATCCGCGGCATCGGCTTCGGCGACGTCGCAGATCTTTTCGCCGGTCGCGGGATTGATGGTGGCGAAGCGCTTTCCGGAGATGGGTTCGACCCACTGGCCGTTGATGAGTAGTTTGGTCGTCGGCAGAGCGACGCGTTGTTCAGTCGGGGGAGAGGCTAACGTTGCCATAATCGATGATCCTTATGCCTGAATTGGGCTACGTGACGACGATATCATTTCTTCTGACCACAGAATGCATCCGGTAACGATTAAAACGTCCCGCCCGACACATGTTCGTCACGTAGTTCTCGGCCTGACTTTCGTGGCGTACATGATCACCTATATGGACCGGCAGATTCTGGCGGTGGCGCGGCCGGTGATCAGCAGGGAGCTGGGAATTTCGCTGCTGACGATGGGCAACATCACCTTCGCGTTCCGGATCGCGTATACGCGTGTTTCAGATTCCCGGCGGCTGGCTGGGCGACCGCTTCGGCGCGCGGCAGGGCGCTGGCCGCGGTGGTCATCTGGTGGAGCGCGTTTACAGCGCTGACGGGGATGGCGTGGAACGCGATTTCGATGCTGAGCATCCAGACGTTTTTCGGCATGGGCGAGGCTGGCGCGTTCCCGATTGCGACGCGGTCGCTGTCGCGCTGGATGCGGCCGGCGGAACGAGGCTTGGCGCAAGGCGTGACGCACGCCGGATCGCGGCTTGGGTGCGGCGCTGACACCGCTCGTTCTGGCGGGGTTCACACTGTTCGGACTGAAATGGAGCGGGCTGATCCCGATGTACGGATGGCGGGTGGCGTTCTATCTGTACGGGCTGCTGGGATTGGCCTGGGCGATCGTGTGGTATGCCTACTATCGCAACACGCCGGAGGAGCACGCGGGCACGAATGAGGCCGAGCGCGAGCTGATCGGCACGGCGCGTAAACGCGGCACGGAAGTGCCCTGGCGGAAAATTCTGGCGCACGGAAACATCTGGGTCCTTTCCGTGATGTATTTCTGTTACAACTTCAATCTGAACGTTTATCAGGACTGGTTTCCGACCTATCTGCACGATTCGCGTGGCATGACGCTGGCGAAGATGGGATTCTACGCCAGCCTTCCGCTGCTGGCCGGCACGCTCGGGGATCTCGCGGGCGGATGGTTCAGCGACCGTGTCCTGAAGCGAATGGGCAACGTGAATCTCTCGCGGCGCTGGGTCGCCATTGCCGGTTTCATTGTTTCGGCCGCGGCTACGATACCCGCCATCTTCACGCACGATCCCGAGGGTTTCCGTCGCGTATCTACTGCGTTGCCTTCTTCGGCCTCGAATGGACCGTCGGGCATTTCCTGGGCGGTACCGCTCGATATCGGCGGCGATTTCGCGGGATCGGTTTCGGCGGTCATGAACACGCTCGGCAATCATGGGCGGCGCGCTTTCGGCGCTGGTCGGTAACCAATGCTGGTTGCGCATATCGACTGGAATGCGCCGTTTCTGCTGACGAGCGTGCTTTGCGTCATCGCGGCGGCGCTCTGTCTTAAAATCGACGCCAGTAAGCGGATCGCATGAAGATCAATCCCGATAAATGCGTGGCCTGCGGCAACTGCACGTACGTGTGTCCGATGGGCGCGATCTACATCGATCCGGGGATCGAACGCGCCACCATCAACCGGACCGAGTGCGTGGAATGCTATGCCTGCTTCAACGGGCTGAGCCAGGAGCATCTGAATCCGACGTTCGTGCGCGTGGTGCGAAAGCTGTTTAAGATGGCGCGCGTGCGGTTCGATCCGGAGCCGGACGTGTGTCCCACGGCCGCGTTCGAGCCGGACAAGCTGGAATGGCCGCGCGTGGTGCGCCGGGCGTTTTCCGATCCGCGCGTGCCGCACGAATCGACCGGCGTGCACGGGCGCGGCACGGAAGAAGTGAAGACGAACGACGTTTCCGGGCGCGTCGAGGCCGGGCGAGGTGGGATTCACGATCGAGTTCGGAAGACCGGGCGTCGGGCGTGTGGTTCCGCGACATCCAGAAGATGTGCCGGGCACTGGCGCGGGCGGGCGTGGCCTTCGAGAAGAAGAATCCGGTGACGTCGCTGATGAGCGACGTGGCGAGCGGCACGATCCGCGAAGACATTCTCAATGAGAAAGTGCTGTCCGCGATCGTTGAGATCAAAGTGCCGGTGGAGCGGACGGAGGAAGTGATTCGGCTGGTCTGGGATATTGAGAAGCAGATCGATACGGTGGTCGCGCTGGGCGTGGGTGCGCGCTGCGACGAGCGCGGCGAAGACGATGTGGTGGCGCCGATTCTGGAGAGGCTTGGCTACAGGCTGGAGCGGGCGAAGACGAATATCGGTCTGGGGCGCATCACGAACGGAGCGGCGGCGCGATGACGAATACGCTGCACGGTTCGGACCGGCGGAGAGCTTTCGCGACGATTACATCGTTTTCGCCATCGCAAGCAAGGGCACGAAATGACGAAGGCGCGCTGGAGAAGCTACGGCAGTTTCTGCAGATTGCCGTTGCGGTTCAAGCCGGTGAATCTCGGCGATGCGATTCACGGCGGCGCGCTGCGGCCGTCAACGCACATGACGCCGACTGTCGCACTGGAGCCGCGACCTGAAACCCGACTTCGAGGCGGTGATCCAGGGCCTCGATGCGCCAACCACGGTGGCGGCGGTTTTCGATAATCGCCCAGCGGCCGAGGACTTCGTGAACGCGATCAAGCAGGCGGATCTCGGGTTGAGCATCAACATATCGACTTCCGTCGACGGCGCGGAGCAGTGCTGTTTCGCAGCGGGGATTCCGCGGCACAGCGTGGGCTATTCGCTCGGCTTCGAGGGCCAGACGACGAAGCTGCCCGATGCGAATGTGATGCTGCTATCGACGATGTGCGGGCATGGCATGGTGAGCCACAATCTGGCGAAGAAGATGATCGACTGGGTGAAGGAAGGCCGGCGCACGCCGGAGCAGGCCGCGACGTATCTGACGCGTTTTTGTTCCTGCGGGGTGTTCAATCCCGCGCGCGCGGCGCGGCTGCTGGAACAGGCCGCACGCGGGGATTCAGCGATATAGAATTCATGGTGATGTCGATGCGAACGGCTTTGCTGTTTTTCGGCGTGGCAACGCTGCCGCTGTGGGCGCAGGATGCGGCGACGGACCCCGCGGGCGGCGGCACGGCGCTGGCGCAGATGGCGAAACTGAAGGCGCAGAAGGCCGGTCCGACGCCGAAAGCTGCGGACGGCAAACCTGATCTCAGCGGCATCTGGACGCCCGACCGCACGTTCATCTACGACATCTCTACTTCGCTGGCGCCGGGTGAGCAACTGCCGCTGCAGCCGTGGGCGGCGGAAGCGACGAAGAAGCGCATGTCGAAGGACGATCCCGAGGCCAACTGCCTTCCGGCGGGCGTGCCGCGGCAGGCGCCGTATCCGTGGAAGATCGTGCAGACGCCGCCGCTGATGGTTTTTCTGTTCGAAGGCAACATTCACACATACCGGCAGATTTTTCTCGACGGGCGCGGGCACGAGAAGGACCCGAATCCCACGTGGTACGGCGACTCGGTCGGCAAGTGGGAAGGCGACACGCTGGTGGTGGACACGATCGGTTTCAACGATAAATTCTGGTTCGATTTCGCGGCGCATCCGCACACGGAGAAGCTGCACGTGATCGAGCGGTTTCGCCGTCCGGATGCCGCGCATCTCGATTATGACGTGACGATCGACGATCCAGGGGCGTATACGAAGGCGTTCGTCATGCACGGACACTCGGCGCTGGATACAAGCGGCGAGATTAAGGAATACGTCTGCAACGAAAACAATCAGGACGTCAGTCACATCGTGGGCAAGGACAACAGGAAATAACTCCGCGCCCTCGGCGTCTCTGCGGTAGTTGAGCATTGACTCCACCGCAGAGCCGCGGAGGACGCAGAGAAAATCGAACGTCCAGATTCTTCACGTCGAGCGCGTTTTCTTCGATGAACTTGCGGCGGCTCTCCACGTCTTCGCCCATCAGCGTGGTGAAGATCTGGTCCGTCGCGACGACGTCTTCGAGGCGCACCGTGCAGCAGCGTCCGCTTCTCCGGATTCATGGTGGTCTCCGCCAGCTGCTCGGCATTCATCTCGCCGAGACCTTTGTAGCGCTGCACGGAGGCGTCGCGCTTGCCTTCGGCTTTGACGTGCTCGAGCAGATCGCGCCAGTTGTTCTGCACGTCGCGATTTTCGTTGCGCATTACGGTGAACGGCGGCTTGTTGAACTTCGCGACATCGCTGGCCAGAGAACGATAGCGGCGGTACTCGGGCTGATGCGAGAGCTCGACGCCGACATGGCGTTCGGCGTTGGTCGAGTCGTGGAACACGGCGTAGAACGCGGAGTGCTCTTCGTCGGGCTCGACCCGAGCGACGACGCCGACTTCCTTCAGTTCCTTCGACCAGTACTTCCAGATTGGCGCGTTCGCTGAAGTCGGCTTTGGTGTCGACCTGCAGTTCCGCATTGCTCAGAACTTCCACGACGCGCGAATCGCGCACGCGCCGCTCCAGCTTTTGGACATCTGCTGGAATTCGTCGAGATTCATCAGGAAGCTGCGCAACTCGCCGCCTTCGAGGCGATGCAGCGCGCCGTTGCCATTTTGGGTGCCGTATTCAACCGTGAGGCTCTCGGTGGCGCGGCGCATGATTTCGCGCGTGAACTCCGCCTCGTTCTTGATGTATTTCTCGCTCTTGCCGCGCTTGATGCGGTAGAGCGGCGGCTGCGCGATGTAGACGTGCTGCCGGTCGATCAGCTCCTTCATGTGGCGGAAGAAGAACGTGAGCAGCAGCGTGCGGATATGCGAACCATCCACATCCGCATCGGTCATGATGATGATCTTGTGGTAGCGCAGGTCGCGTGGCGTCGAAATCGTCCTTGCCGATGCCGGTGCCCATGGCGGTGATCAGGGCGCGGATTTCTTCGTGGCCCAGCATGCGGTCGTAGCGCGCTTTTTCGACGTTGAGGATTTTGCCTTTGAGCGGCAGAATGGCCTGGAATCTGCGGTCGCGGCCCTGCTTGGCGGTGCCGCCGGCCGATTCGCCTTCGACGAGGAACAGCTCACAGCGCGCCGGATCGCGCTCCTGGCAATCGGCCAGCTTGCCGGGCAGGCCGCCGGAATCGAGCACGCCCTTGCGCCGCGTCAGATCGCGGGCTTTGCGGGCAGCTTCGCGGGCGCGCGCGGCATCGATCGCCTTGGAGACGATCTTGCTTCATCACGGCGGGGTTCTTGTCGAAGTACTCGCCCAGCTTGTCGTTCATCAGCTGCTGGACCTGGCCCGCGATATCGCTGTTGAGGCGGCCCTTGGTCTGGCCTTCGAACTGCGGCTGCGGAACTTTCACGCTGATGACGGCAGTGAGACCTTCGCGCACATCGTCGCCGGTGAGGTTTTCTTCCTTGGCGTCTTTGAAGAGGCCGGACTGCTGGCCGAAGAAGTTGATCGTGCGGGTCAGCGCGGTGCGGAAGCCGCTGAGGTGCGTGCCGCCATCGACCGTGTTGATGTTGTTGGCGAAACTGAACAGCGTCTCCGCGTAGCCGTCGTTGTACTGCAGCGCGATTTCGATGCTGATCGTGCCGTTGCCGCTCGGGCCCGGCTTGTCACCTTCCATGTAGATCGGCTTGTCGTGCAGGACAGATTTGCCGCGGTTGAGATGCTTGATGAATTCCGCGATGCCGCCGTTGTACAGAAAAGTCGTTCGTTTTGTAGGGATCTTCGCGCTCATCGGTCAGCGTGATCTTGAGGCCCTTGTTCAGAAACGCCAGTTCGCGCAGGCGCTGGGCGAGCGTGTCGAAGTTGAACTTCGTCGCCGTCCATGATGGTGGCGTCGGGCTTGAAGGTGATCTTGGTGCCGTGTTTGCGGCCAGCTTTACCGGTGGCGGTCAGACGGCCTTTGGGGATGCCGCGCTCGTAGTCCTGTTCCCAGGTGAGCGAGTTGGGCGCGGATTCTTTCGAGGGACGCCAGATTTCGAGATGCAGTTTTTCAGAAAGCGCGTTGACGCAGCTTACGCCGACGCCGTGCAGGCCGCCGGAAACCTTGTAGCTGTTGGAATCGAATTTGCCGCCCGCATGCAGCTTCGTCATCACGACTTCAGCTGCCGACACGCCTTCTTCGTGCATGTCGACCGGAATGCCGCGTCCGTTGTCGACGACGGTGACGGAGTTGTCGATGTGAATCGTTACGTTGATTTCGGTGCAGTAACCGGCCAGGGCTTCGTCGACCGAATTGTCGACAACCTCATACACCAGGTGGTGCAGACCAACTTCGCCGGTTGAGCCGATATACATGGCGGGGCGCAGCCGCACCGCTTCAAGCCCTTCCAGAACCTTGATCGACGAGGAATCGTAGACCGGCGGAATCGACGCCCGCGGAACTTCATTTGGGGGAACTTCATTTGCCATAAGGAAATCTTGTTTCTGCTTGCCTATTCTCTGCGCGCAAAGGGCCCTTCGGCCTGTGCGCTTTCTCTCTTCAGATGCGCATGGGCATCACGACGTAGCGGTACTGCTCGTTTCCCTTGTCTTCGACGCCCGCGGGCTGGAGTTCACCGGCGCTCTTCTGGTCCTTCAGGCCGAAGGCCACCTGGTCCTGCGGGATGGCGCGGAGGAAATCGAGGAGGTACTGCGCGTTGAAACCGATCTCAAGGTCGGGACCGGAGTACTGGCCGGGGACGCTCTCCTCCGACTCACCGGTTTCGAGGGCTGAAGAAAAAACCTTCACTTCACCCGTTGTGAACTGGACGCGAATGGCACGCGACCGCTCGTCGGCAAACTGCGCGACACGCTCAATGGCGCCTTTGATCTCTTCTTTTTGCAGCGTCGCGATGTTCGTGTTGTCCTGAGGAAGCACCCGCTCGTAATCCGGAAAATTACCGGTCAGCTTGCGCGTGATCAGAAGGCGCGGGCCGAATTCAAAAAACAGATGATTGTCGTCACCGCCGAAGTGCAGTTTCGCATCGGCGCCTGCATCGTCCGCAAGCTTGATGATTTCGGCCATGGCTTTGCGCGGCACGAGGGCTCGATAGGAAACCTGGTGGCCGTTGGACGCTTCTGAAGGGCGCTGCACATATGCGAGACGATGTCCATCCGTCGCAACCATGGTGAGCGTCTTATCGTTGAGCAGCAACAAAGCGCCATTCAGTGTGAACCGGCTCTCTTCCATGGAGATGGCGAACATAGTCCGGGCAATCATTGCCGATAGCTGCTTGGCCGGAATTTCGGCGATGGTTTCGGGCATGGCAGGCAGTTCCGGGAAACTTTCGCGGCTCATGCCGGCGATGCGTGTACGCGAGCGGCCGCACGTAAAATTCGCCCAGTTGTTCTCACCGAATTTCACCGTGATATCCGCATCGGGCAGCAGCCGGACGTAATCGAGCAGCTTGCGCGCCGGAATCGTGCCGGATCCTTCCTTCTTCACCTTCGCCGGACAGGATGTGCGCATGCCCAGTTCGAGATCGGTCGCGGTGAGATAAACGCGATCGCCGCGCGCCTCGAGAAGAACGTTCGAGAGGATCGGGATGGTCGTCTTTTTTTCGACGACACCCTGAGATAAGCTCAGTTCGCGGACCAGATCCGCCTTACTGACTGTGAACTCCATTTTGTGGTTCCGTTCCCTCTCGATTCGTTATTCGCGCACAACGGACCTTCGGCCTGTGCGCTTCTGTTTCTCGGCGCGCACAACGGACCTTTCGGCCTGTGCGCTTCTGTTTCTCGGCGCGCACAACAGACCCTTCGGTCTGTGCGCTTTCTTCATTAACGGTTTAGATGAATACAGATATAAAACCGTATTCATGGGTCCTGTCGAAAAGTGGAAGACTCTCTAAATTATACAAAAATTTAGAACTTTTAGCTATTCGAAGCTGTTCGGAACCGGTGCGCGGATGGGGTAAAAACGGGCTTGGCACGCTTTTTACACAGAACTGAACAGCCTCAGGATGGTGCGCTCTGTGGACAACCGGATAAGCTCATTGGAATGAGTCGATCAGGCTGTTGATCATCTTGTTGAGGTCCGGATCATCGGCGCGCTGGGCGTCAATCTTCTTGATCGAGTGAATGACCGTGGTGTGGTGTTTCCCACCAAAAGCGCGACCGATCTCGGGGAGTGAGGCCTGGGTGAGTTCTTTGGCCAGGAACATGGCAACCTGGCGGGGCTGGACGATCTCGTTGCGGTTGCTTTTTTCCTTGAGCAGCGCGGGTTTGATGCCGAACTTTTCGGCAACGGCTTTCTGAATGGAATCGATGGTGATGCGGCGGTCCTGCTTGAGCAGGAGGTCTTTGAGAACGCGCTGCGCCATGTTGATGGTGATCGGGGTCTCGGTCAGCGAGGAATAAGCAGTGAGTTTGATCAGAGCGCCTTCGAGTTCGCGGACATTCGACTTCGTCTTCTTGGCGATGAAGGTGCAGACTTCCGGCGGCAGCTGGATTCCGACGGCTTCAGCTTTTTTGTCGAGGATGGCCATCTTGGTCTCGAGGTCCGGCGGCTGAATGTCTGCCATCAGACCCCATTCGAAACGTGAACGTACGCGATCGAACAGGCCGGCGATTTCGCGCGGCGGGCAGTCACTGGAAATGACGATCTGCTTCTGCGCGTCGTGCAGTTCATTGAATGTGTGAAAGAACTCTTCCTGCGTGCGCTCCTTGGAGCCGAGCGACTGAATGTCGTCGATCAGGAGCACATCGGCGGAGCGATAGCGCGCACGGAGCTGGGGCATGCGTTCGTGTTTGATACCGGTGATGACTTCGTTGGTGAAGCGTTCGCTTGTGGTGTAGATGATGCGCATGCGGCCACGCGCGAGCAGAGCCCGGCCGATGGCGTGCATGAGATGCGTCTTCCCCATGCCGACTCCGCCGTAGATGAACAGCGGATTGTACGAGCGCGAGGGATTCATCGCTACCGACTGCGCGGCAGCATGCGCGAACTGATTGCACGATCCGACGACGAACGACTCGAAGGTGAACTTCGGGTTCAGCGTGATCGGCGATTCGAGTTCACTGTTGCCCTCGGCGCTGCGAAGAACCGATGACGCCGCGGCAGACGCATAACCTTTCGATTCGGCAGTGAACTCGACTCGCTCAAGACCGAGACCGAGCGCCGCAGCGAGGCCGTTGATCTGCGGACCGTATTCCTCTACGAGGAACTGTGCGGTCTGGCGATCCGGCGCGGTCGCAAGCATAGTCTTGCCTTCGATTCCGGCGAACGTCGTGCGTGCAATCCAGTTCTCATAACTCTCGACACTCAGCTTGCCGTGAAGCTGTTCTTTGATCAAGTCCCATGGACTTCGATAATCCTCAATCACAACGACAACACTTCCCCTCCGGGAGCACACCGCTCCTGTTTTGCGAGACCCGCGCCTCAGGTCAGACTGTCCCGGGATTTTGAATGCAGGGTGCGAAATTCTCGTTCAACGCTGCCCTGGAACACGAAAAAGTCTAGCACAGAAACGGACCGAGAAATCCAGTTGAAATGCAACTCTTTTGGTTATGAAACAAAGGCTGGCGGAGTTGTTGCGCAAACACGAAATCAAACTCCCACTGCGGCTCCGGGATAAGACGTGACATTCTCTCTGGCGAGGATATGGTCGAGGTGGTGCTGCATATGGAGAACATAGTCTTCTATAACGAAACGCAGTGTGACGACTGACCAGCCGATCAGGCAGCGGTTGTTCAGGTGCGATTCGGGTACCCGCGCTATGAGTTCAGCGAGGAGTTGGTTGCCGGAGGACCACAGCTCGACAAGCAAATGCCAGGGAAGGTCGCGATAACCGTGCGCTTCCACCCACTTGTCCTGGGCGTACCCTTCGCCGCGGAACTCGCCGTTTATGGTGGCGAGGGCGATGCGGATGTGGTTGTTCGCGGCGGAGTCGATCAGATGACCGAGCTCCTGTTTGCGCGTCCAGCTGTCGGGCCGGCCGTCGTTCTGTGAAGCGGCTTCGTCGGATAACTTCCTGAGATGCGGAAGTTCACGTTCGATGGTTTCGCGGAGAAGAATGGAAGCCGGGACAGGGGGCATAAAGGATTTTCTCACGCGTCAAATTGGCGTGGCTCAGTTTTCGAGCAGGTGTTCGATGTGATCGAGAACGAGGACATCGACAGGCGCCTTCGTCGAACTCGAGTTTGATGCCGAGCTGTTTCGCGAGAGCTTCCTGAAACGATGGGCCGGATTGATCGGGATCGGGCTCAGCTCCCACCGGTGCGGGGCTGGTACGCGCGGGGAGCCATTCGAGGATGAAGTCGATCGTTCCTTTCAGTCCCGTGTGATCGACGAACGGGCGATTGGTCTCGGTCGTGGGAAGCGAGCGAGCCAGGAAGTCCATGGTGATATCGGGGGCGGCGATGCGCTGATCGGCGGGTTTTTCCGGGGGCACGGGGAAGATGCCGCCGCACATGAGGGGGAATCCGCCGGCAACGGTTGCAACCTAGGTGGGCGGCGGCGCCGTTGGATCGTTGTTGCGGGGGCAATCGCCGCCGGTGTGAAGCCGGAGCTGCGGGCCGGTTATCCCGGGCGTCGCCAGTACGAACGCGGACACGGGGATTTCCCGCTTCTCGCTGCGCAGGGCAAGTTTGAACCGCTCGGCGAGGAGTGAGCGCATCATGAGGCGCATGGTGTCTTTACCCGGATTGCCTTCGGCGCGCGCCTGGATATTGAAGTGATCCGACATAATCCATTGGGGCAGCTGCGGCATGAGGTATTGAAACTCGCTCTGGCTGATTTTCCACGCAAATGCGATGTAGGTGATGAGAGGAAGATTCGTCGCGTTGAAGTAGCCTCCGTTGGGAGTGTAGACGGCGCCGGGGCCGAGAGGCATGTTCGAGTAGGGTTGGTCGTTGGACCTGTTTGGCTTCACGGAAGCCACATCGAATTGCTGTGCATCGAGCGCGGCCACGCAGAGCGCCATCAACAACAGGCTGCGATACACTCGACCAGTGTCTTTGAAGCGGTTCGCGATTCTCTGCCATCGCTGGACGGGCACGGGGTTCTCGATTCTGTTCGCGTGGTGGTTCATTTCGGGGATTTTCATGATGTATGTTCAACTTTCCCGAGATCAAAGATTCCGACCGCCTTTCGCGCGCGCGACCCATTGACAACTCCCGCGTTCGACTCACGGCGGCGGAGGCCTGGAAGCGGCTCAACATCCCAGGCGAGCCCGACGGCGCGCGGCTTCTGATGTATGACGCGCGGCCGGCGTATTTGTTCCGTCTGGGAAGCGAGCGGGCGGTGGTTTATGCGGAGAACGGTGAGGCGCAGACCAGGTTCTCCGGGGAACAGAATCTGCGCACCGCGGCCGCGTGGAGCGGCCAGCCAGCGTCTGAAGCGCGCGCCGAAGAGCTGACCTCCGCGGATCAATGGACGGTCGGCGGGATTTATCGACGGTACAAGGCCCTGACCAAATATTCCTGGCCGGATGGGCAGCGGGTCTACATTGCGCCGTCTACCGGTGAGGTTGTGCAGTACACGACGAGGGCATCGAGAGTGCTCGGGTATCTGGGTCCTGTGGCGCACTGGCTGTACTTCACGCCGCTGCGGAAGAATGGAGAGCTGTGGAGCCGGATTGTGATCTGGCTTTCGGGCGCCGCGACTGTGGTGGCGATCCTTGGACTGTATGCGGGCGTGAGCCTGTATGCGCCGTCGAAGAGAATCCCGTTCAGCGGGACGAAGCGGCTGCACATGATACTCGGGCTGTTTTTCGGATTCATCGCGTGCACGTGGGCGTTCAGCGGAATGCTGTCCATGGACCCGTTTCCGATGAAGGCGCAGGAAGACACGCGCATTCCGGAGGCGCTCGGCAGCGAGCCATTTGCGATTGAGAATTTCGCGGCCAAGTCACCGCGTGAGGCGTTGCAGGGGGTCGTCGCGAAGGAACTCGATTTCCTGTCGATGCCAGGGCGTTCCTGGTACGTCGCGATGCTGGATGGGACGCATCGTCGCGTGATTCCCGTCTCGGGCGAGCTTAGCGGCATCCTGAACGGCTCAATGCCGCTGTCGACGGGAATCCGCGACGTTCGGGTGGTAAATCGATACGACGCCTACTATCTCGATCGCACCGGCGAGTTGCCGCTGCCGGTGTTGTCAGTGGAGCTGGACGATCCCGTGCACAGCAGATTCTACATCGATACCAGCACAATGCAGATCGTCGGCAGTTACAGTTCGGATCAGTGGGCCGAGCGATGGCTTTATCACTGCCTGCACTCGATCAATTTCCCCTGGCTGTACAATCACCGCCCGGCGTGGGACATCGTGGTGCTGATCCTGATGATCGGCGGATCGGCGCTCTCGATTACGTCCGTGATCATCGGGTGGACGTTTATGAAGCGGAAAGTATACTCGGTAGCTGGAGACAACGAGCGGACATGAAAATCGTCGTGGCCGGGCAAGGCGCGTTCGGCATCAAGCATCTGGAAGCGATTCAGAATATCCCGGACATCGAAGTTGTGTCTCTGGCGGGCGGGAGCCCGGCGGGCACGGAGGAAATCGCGAAGCGGTTTAAGATTCCGCACTGGACGGGCGATCTGGCGGAGAGTCTGAAGCAGCCAGGCGTCGAGGCCGCGATTCTGACCACGCCGACGCAGATGCACGCGAAACAGGGCGAGCAGTGCATGCGCGCCGGCAAGCACGTGATGATCGAGATTCCGATCGCGGACACCCTGAAGGATTCCGAACGCCTGCTGCAGGTGCAGAAGGAAACGGGGCTGATTGCCATGGGCGGGCACACCCGCCGGTTCAATCCGAGTCATCAGTGGATTCGGAAGAGGATTCTGGCGGGTGAGCTGAAGATCCAGTCGATGGACGTGCAGACGTTCTTCTTCCGGCGCACCAACATGAATGCGGCGGGCAAGCCGCGCAGCTGGACGGATCACCTGCTGTGGCATCACGCGTGTCATACGGTGGACCTGTTTCAGTATCAGACCGGCGAAACCGCGCATCGCGCCAATGCGCTGCAGGGGCCGCTGCACCCCGAGCTGAAGATCGCAATGGACATGAGCATTCAGCTCAAAGTGCCGCGTGGCGCGCTCTGTACGCTCGCGCTGTCGTTCAACAACAAAGGGCCGCTGGGGACGTTCTTCCGCTACATCTGCGATAACGGGACGTATATAGCGCGCTACGACGAACTGGTGGATGGCGATAACAAGCCGATGGATCTGACCGGCGTGACGGTGTCTAACAACGGAATTGAACTGCAGGATCGGGAGTTCTTCGCGGCCATCAAAGAGAATCGCGAGCCGAATGCCAGCGTGCAGCAGGTGTTCAGCACGATGCAGGTGCTGGACCGGCTGGAGAAGAGTATCGAGGCGAATCCGTAGGCGGACACGCGGATTGCATCCGCGTTACGCGTTAATCGCGAAATGGACCAGACGCGGATACAATCCGCGTGTCCCAACTATCTTCTGTCGCGCAGCTTCGAGAGCAGGCGGATGATCTCAAGGTAGAGCCACACCAGGGTGACCATGAGACCGAAGGCGCCGTACCACTCCATGTACTTGGGCGCGCCGCGAGAGGCGCCTTCTTCGATCATGCCGAAGTCGAGGATGAGGTTCAGCGAGGCGATGATCACGACAGCGAAGCTGAAGAGAAGGCCGATCGGACCGCTGCCATAGATGCCCGGCACCGTCACGTGGAAGAGGCTGAGGATCATGGTCAGGAAGTACACGACGGCGATGCCGCCTGTGGCTGCGATAACGCCGATCATGAACTTCCGGGTCGGGCGGATCAGACCCGAGCGATATGCCAGCAGCATGCAGAAGCAGGTGCCGAATGTGGCGGCGACGGCTTCAATAGCGATGCCGGGATAACGCATTTCGAGAACTGAGGACAGAGCGCCGAGGAACAGGCCTTCGAGCAGCGCATAGATCGGCGCGGTGATGGGCGACCACTCCTTTTTGAACACCGTCACCATCGCGGCGATGAATCCACCGAATGCGCCGATCATGACGTAACCGCCTATGGCTGCCGGTCCGTTCACAGCGGCCTGATTCCACGTGTAGATGGCCGTGGCCATGACGCACAGCATGAGGATGCCGGCTTTGTTGACTGTGCCGGAGATGGTCATCGTGGGGCCGTAGCCCACGGCGACGCCGCTTCCGGTGAATGTTTTCCCCGCGAAAGCCGGATTCGAAGTCTTCAGTTCCATACGGATTATTGGACGCTCCGTAACTACTATAGGTCACAACTTCGCAGGCTCCGAGATACGATGAGGTGACGGATGATTGACGAAACACCTCCGGCGATTCCGGACAAGCTTTATTTCCGGATCGGCGAGGTAAGCCAGCTGGTGGGCGTCGAGCCTTATGTACTGCGGTACTGGGAGTCCGAGTTCCCGGGGCTCTCGCCGAAGAAGTCGAACACAGGCCAGCGCATGTTCCGGCGCAAAGACGTCGAGCTGCTCCTCAACATCAAGCAGCTGCTCTACGAGAAGAAGTTCACCATCGAAGGCGCGCGCAAGGCGCTGAAGGCGCAACCCATGAAAAATGAAGCCAATTCCGCGCAAATCAAGCAGGAAGAACTGTTTCCGGCGGCTGATCCGCTGCCCGGAGATCCGCCAGGAGCTGGCGGCGATCTTAAAACTACTGTCGTAGTTATACTTCTGAAGATTCCACGATCAGATCGTAGATGCGGCTGAGGTCGTCCGGGGAATAGTATTCGATCTCGATGCGGCCTTTTCCGGCGCGGCTTTCGATGATGCGGACCTTGGTTCCGAGAGTGCGCTCGAGCTCCGACATGGCGAATTTCACGTTGGGATCGAGCTGCGGTTCAGGCTTTGCAGCTTTGGCGCGGGTCGCGAGAGTGGCGGGCCGGGTAAATTCCTCGATCTGGCGCACCGACCAGCCCTCGGCGATCGAGCGCCGAGCGATGTCATGCTGCATCTGGGCGTCGTCGAATTTGAGCAGGGCGCGGGCGTGACCGGCGGAGAGCTGCTTCGAGGCGACGAGGTCCCGGACCTCCATCGGGAGCTGGAGCAGGCGGACGGCGTTGGTGACGGTGGTGCGCTCCTTGCCGGTTTTTTGGCCGATCTGGTCGTGGCTGAGTCCGAGCTCGGTCGCCATCCGCTGGAACGCGAGGGCCAGCTCAATCGGATTAAGGTCTTCGCGCTGAATGTTTTCGACGATGGCGAGTTCGAGGACCTGCTGGTCGTCGGCGGCGCGGAGGATAACGGGGACTTCGGTGAGATCGGCGAGCTTAGCGGCGCGCCAGCGGCGTTCGCCGGCAATGATCTGGAATTTGCCTCCGCCGACGCTGCGGACGATGATGGGCTGGATGATGCCTTCGCGTTCGACCGATTGGGTGAGTTCGAGGAGGGCGGTCTGATCGAAATCACGGCGCGGCTGGTTGGGGTTGGGCGAGATCTGGTTCAACCGGGAGACGGCGGATCTCAGGTTCCTGCGGCACCGATTCCCGCACAGGCCCGACGACGGCGTCGGCTGGCTTGCGGACCGGGAGAAGCGAATGCAGTCCTTTACCGAGCGCTTTTCTTTGATTGATGGGGGGATTAGTGGGCGCTTCGCGCGGATCGTTTTTGGTCATTGGTGAGAATCTCTTTGGCGAGCTGAATATAGGCTTCCGAACCCCTTGATGCGGGGTCATAAAGAAGGATAGGTTTGCCATGGCTGGGGGCCTCGGCGAGGCGGATGCTGCGGGGGATCACGGTTTGGAGGACTTGGTCGGGGAAAAATTCCCGGAGGTCGGCGGCCACCTGCTTGGCGAGATTCGTGCGGTCGTCATACATCGTAAGGAGAATGCCCTCGATCTGGAGGGGGTGGCCGAAGGACTCGCGCACGCGGTCAATGGTATCCATGAGGCCGGAAACGCCTTCGAGGGCGAAGAATTCGCACTGAATCGGGATGAGGACGGCGTCGGCGGCCATCAGGGCGTTGAGTGTGAGGAGGTCGAGGGCGGGCGGGCAGTCGATCAGGATGTATTGGTAATCGTGCCGGATGCGATGCAGATGCTGGCGCAGGACGGATTCGCGGTCGTCGGAGCTGACCAGTTCGAGGTTGACGCCGATGAGGTTTTTGTCGGCGGGGAGGAGATCGAGGCCTTCCATGTCGGTTTTGCAGATGGCGTGGACGATCTCTTTGCCGTCGAGCAGGACGTCGTAGAGAGTGTGCATGCCCTCGGTCTTCTGGACGCCGAGGCCGCTGGTGGTGTTGCCTTGGGGGTCGCAGTCGACGACGAGTACTTTGAGTTCGCTGGCGGCAAGGGCAGCGGCGAGGTTGATGGCGGTGGTGGTTTTCCCGACGCCGCCTTTTTGATTTGTGATAGCGATGATTCGGGACAAGGGTGTACGACCGGATTGGCCTGTTCTAACGGTTTCGCTTGGGGTGAAGCAAACTCAATCTAACACGTTTCACGTGAAACGTTGAACGCCGGGCTCGGATGTTTCACGTGAAACAGTGAGGTAGATGTCGAGAATAGCAACGGCGGCCGGAGTAACGCCTGGGATGCGGGCGGCTTGGCCCAACGTTGCCGGACGAACCCGGGTAAGGCGTTCGCCAACCTCGCGGGAAATGCCCGGGATGCGGTCGAATTCCATCGCTGCGGGATTGGCCGCGTGTCGGAGCCCACCATGCGCTCGATTTGCCGCCGCTGCTGGTCGATATAGCCGGCATACTTGGTCTCGGTTTCGACCGTCATCAGCACGCCGCGCTCTGGCTCGCCTACCAGAACTTCCCGAATCCAGGGCAGAAGCCCTTGGATTTTGGACTCCGGACGGCGCAGCCAGACACCCTTGGGGCTTGCCTCGAGGGCTGACATCAGTCGCTCCTTTTGCTCCGTCTTTCGGGCAAAGAACGCCCGGCGGTCGGCGCAGGCGAGGCCGATCTGCTCGGCGATAGGCGTCAGGCGCTCGTCGGCGTTGTCGATCCGCAGGTGCAGACGGTATTCGGCGCGCGAGGTGAACATCCGGTAGGGCTCGTCGGTGCCTTTGGTGATCAGGTCGTCGATCATGATCCCGATGTAGCCTTGGGTGCGCGGGATGATCACCGGCTCGCGGCCGAGAATCGTCTGGGCGGCATTGATCCCGGCGATCAGCCCCTGGCCGGCGGCTTCCTCGTAGCCGGAAGTGCCATTGATCTGGCCGGCAAGGAACAGGCCGGGGAGCTTCTTCACTTCCAGGCGGTGGTCCAGCTCGCGGGCATCGACGGCGTCGTATTCGATGGCATAGCCCGGCCGGATCATCTCGGCGTTCTCCAAGCCCGGGGATCGAGGCGATCACGGCGGCCTGCACGTCGATCGGCATGCTGGTCGACATGCCGTTGACGTAGATCTCGTTAGTGTCGAGACCTTCCGGTTCGAGGAAGATCTGGTGGGTCTCCTTGTCCGGGAACTTGACGAACTTATCCTCTATAGACGGGCAGTAGCGCGGACCGACGCCTTCGATCTGGCCGCTGTAGAGCGGGGAACGACCGATGCTGGCCTGGATGATGCGCTTGGTTTCCGCCGTGGTGCGGGCGAGATAGCACTGGATCTGCGGACGGTCGATTCTCGCGGTCAGGAAGGAAAACGGCGTCGGGTTCGACGTCGCCGAGCTGGGGCTCGAAGCTTCGACCAGTCGATGGAACGGGCGTCGAGGCGGGGCGGAGTGCCGGTCTTCAGGCGGGTCCAGCCGAGGCCGAGGTTGCGCACCTGCTCGGCCAGCACCTGCGACGGCGGCTCGCCATTGCGGCCGCAGGTGAAGCGCTGCTCGCCGATGTGGGCCAGACCGTTGAGGAACGTGCCGGTGGTGATGATGACGGCTTCGCAGCGAATGGAGCGGCCGTCCATGAGGTGGACACCGTGGACGCGATCGGCTTCGATAATCAGGGCGGCGACTTCCGCCTGCTTGATGTGAAGGTTCGGCTCGCGCTCGAGCACCTCGCTTCATCTCGATACGGTACTGCTTCTTGTCGCACTGGGCGCGCGGCGACCAGACTGCGGGGCCGCGGCTGGTATTGAGCAGGCGGAACTGGATGCCGACGGCGTCGGTGACTTCGCCCATCACGCCGCCCAGCGCGTCGATCTCGCGGACGAGGTGGCCCTTGGCGATGCCGCCGATGGCCGGATTGCAGGACATCTGCGCGATCAGGTCGGCGTTCATCGTGATCATCGCGGTGCTGCAGACCGAGGCGGGCGCAGGCGCGCGCGGCTTCGCAGCCGGCATGCCCGCCGCCAATGACCACAACTTCGTAGACCATTCAGGTACCATTGTAGACATCCAGCGCACAGATAGGTACTTGGTGACAGCCTGCGGGTGGCTTCGATCAAGTAAAAGCAACGGCGGCAAAGCCGCCCGGCGGTACATATGAAAACACTAGTGATCGGCGGGGGTGGGCGCGAGAACGCGCTGGCGTGGAGGCTGGCGAAGTCGCCTTCAGTCAAGGAAGTACACGCGGCGCCGGGGAATCCAGGCATCGCAGAGACCGGCGTCTGCCATATTGAGTCTGATTATGTCAAATTGGCGGAAACGCTTCGCGTTGACCTCACCGTGGTCGGTCCGGAAGTACCTCTGGTAGCTGGCGTAGTCGACCAGTTCCGCGCGCGCGGGTTGGCGATCGTCGGACCGACAGCGGAAAACGCGGCGCTCGAAGGCAGCAAGATCCATTCGAAGCGATTCATGGAGAAGCTGGGCATTCCGACGGCGCGGTTTCAGACCGTCGCGAACGCTGCCGAAGTGCCAAGGGATTTTCGCTATCCCGTCGTACTGAAGACCGACGGGCTCGCGGCGGGCAAAGGCGTCATCATCGCGCAGAATCGCGCCGAGGTGGATGCGGCGCTGGCGACGCTGGCGTTTCCGATGGTGATCGAAGAATTTCTCGTAGGCGAAGAGGTCAGCTTCATCGTCCTCTGCGATGGCAGGCGCGCGGTGCCGCTCGAGCCGTCGCAGGATCACAAGCGCATCTTCGACAACGATGAAGGGCCGAACACCGGCGGCATGGGCGCGTATTCGGATTCGCGCATCCTGAGCGATGCCGAGCGCGCGCGCATCATGGACACGATCATTGAGCCTGTGGTGAAAGCGACTGCGTTCACGGGCTTTCTCTACGCGGGCCTGATGATGACGGCGGACGGGCCGAGCGTGCTCGAGTTCAACGTACGGATGGGCGATCCGGAGACGCAGCCGCTGATGATGCGTCTGGAGAGCGACTGGGGCGAAGTGCTGATGGCGGCGGCGCGCGGGGCATTGGATGTAGACCGGTTGCAGTGGTCGCCGAATCCGGCGACGTGCGTGGTGATCGCGTCTGGCGGATATCCCGGGAGCTTCGAAACGGGGAAGAAGATCAGCGGGATTGCCGATGTTCGCGATGCGGTTGTTTTCCACGCGGGAACGAAACGCCACGGCGACGACCTGGTAACCGCCGGCGGGCGCGTGCTGGGCGTGACAGCAGCGGGCGTCGATCTCAAAGCCAGCATCGGTGCGGCTTATGACGCCGTGGCGAAGATTCACTTCGATGGCATGCACTACCGGAAAGACATCGGAAATAAGGGCCTGAAACGCTACAATAGGGCATGATCGGGCCCGTAGCTCAGTTGGATAGAGCGGCCGCCTCCTAAGCGACAGGTCGGCAGTTCGAATCTGCCCGGGCCCACCAGACCGTTCGAATGACGCGCGCGGCGCTGACTCACTGGCTTGAGCTTCGCTGTTGCGCTCCCGCTTACTGATTCCGCATCCGCGCAGACGCTGACGCGCGCGGCGTCGCGTCGTCTACCGCACGCTGAGATTCGCGGCG
Source organism: Terriglobia bacterium (assembly GCA_963832905.1). GTDB lineage: Bacteria > Acidobacteriota > Terriglobia > Bryobacterales > Bryobacteraceae > BOG-234. Next base: position 1,324,199 of record CAWHVO010000006.1, read on the forward strand.
CCGCTGGTCTGGCCGGAAGTTGAAATCACGACCGGCACCTCGTCGCCGGTGCCCGTGTTCGGCGGAACGGTGAAGTTGATCTGATAGAGACCCACCAGGGTCGGAGTCAGGCCGCTGAAGCCGACAGTCGCATTCTGATTTCCTACCGTCACGGTAACCGGATCGATCGTCGTGGCGGGCGGATTCGCAGGCGAGGCGGCGGCGTCCGGCACGGCGGGCGACACGGCGCCCAGCCCCAGACAGAACAGCTGCACCGTGTCTCCCGCATGCACGGGATTCGAAGGGCCGATCAGGTTGTAATTGATGTCTTCCGCAATGGCCTGCTGGCTGAACAGCAGAATCGCCGGCTGGGAGGCTGCGACGTCAACATAGACCGGTGTCGCGTAGGTGTTGTCACGCTGCACCAGTAGCTGCACGTTCGTGTTCACAGGCGCTTCGAAAGGCACCTGCGCATTGACCTGTCCCGCGCTCGTGAAGTAGAGGGGCAGCATCTGGTCTGCGAGGCGCACGGTGGTGTTGTTGAGTTCCGTCGAAAGTGGCAGCGTGGGCGCGCCGCCGGTGTCGTCGGAGAGCAGAAGATCCGAAGACCGAGACGATGCCGCCGGGCGCGACGGGCGTCGCCTTGAAATCCGCCGCCGAAACTACGCCGCCTTCCATTACCTGCGGAGCAGGCTGCAGCGCTCCCAGCGCGCCGTTGATCTGCGCGTCGCCGGTGATTGGCAGCGTGGGATGCACGGCGTGCACTGTCAGGGTGACGGAGGGCGTCTGCTGCGAACCGGTATTCCAGGTGACATCCCAGCGGCCATTGTTGAGCGACTGCATGTATTTGAGCCCTTGGCCGGTGGAGAACTCGATTGAGACCTGGCCGCTGGTGAGAGGATTGCCGCAGTCGTCCATGATCTGCACGGTGAGTCCTTCGGGATAACCGGCCGGAACGGTGAAGCCAGGACCGAGCGATGTCAGAATCGGTATGAGTTTGGTCGGCGTGCACGGAGTGGAGTCGTGGAAGACGCCTGGCCGCGCGGAGCCCGAAGCGGCTGCATCGGTCACCACATACATGAGCGCCACGGTGCTCACGCGCCCGTCGGAAAACTGCAGCGTCAGCGTGCCGTTATAGGTGCCGGGGCTGAGGTTGCCGGTGTTCGGCTGCACGATCACCGGCATGGCCTGGGTCGGCGGGATAGTGGCATCGGTAGGCAGGGTGATCACCTCCACGGTGGAATTGCTGCCCGAGCGGAAGCTCTTGCTGGTGCCCGTGGGATCGTAGACGTACACATTCTGCGAGGAAGGCGGCGATCCGCCCGCGACCGAATTGAAGATCAGCGATGCGGGCTCGACGACCGGCGCCAGAATCCGATCCCGCCGGAAGCACCTGGAGGACCGCGACGACTTCCTGCGGCGTGTTGGCCGCACCCGCCGAAATCACTTTCACCAGACCGTAGTAAACGCCGGGAGCGAGTCCGGCGGCATTCACACTCACGTTCACGAGCGGCGCACCGTCCGCCGAAGCGGTGCTGCTCGAGCCGCTCGACGGAGTCGCGCTGAGCCAGTTGCCGCCCTGCAGAGTTGAAGTCTGGACGGTCCAGTTCAGCGTGCCGGAGCCGAGATTCAGCACACCGAAGCTCTGTGGCGGGGCCACGCCGCCCGCCTGCACCGCGGTGAAAGTCAGCCCCGCCTGCGAGAGCAGCATCACGAGAGGATTGGCCGTGATCGTCATCGTCACCGGCAGTGTGGCGACGCCCGCGGTTCCGCCATCAACCGTCACGACTCCGGTGTATGTGCCGGGCCCGAGCATCGTCGGGTCGGCGGTAATCGCGAGCGACACCGGAGCGGACGGCGTAGCCGTCGCCATCGTCGGTGTCACGCTCAGCCAGTTGGCCGCGATGCCGGAGAACAGCGTCACCGATGTGTTGAATGTGAGCTGACCTCCGCCGCCATTCGACACGATTAGCGTCTGGCTACGCGGCGGCGACGATGTCGAATAGGTGAACGACATGTGATTCTGATCCAGCGCGACCGCGGCGGGGACACCGGCTGTCACGGTAAACTGCACCGACACGGACTGCTGGGACGGCGCCGCGGCGGGCACGCTCAGACTGACGGTTCCGGAGTAAAGGCCGGGGCTGAGAAGAAGCGGGTCCGCGGCCACTGTGAGCAGGCCGGGCGTGGTGCCGCTTGGCGGCGAGACGGAAAGCCAGGGGCTGTTGGTGGCGATCGTTGCCGTGTACGCCATGCCCGGCACGGCGAAGGAGCTCGCGGCGGTTGTCGTAGCGCCCACCGTGACGGTGCCCATGACGGGTTTGTCGCCGCTGGCCTGCGTGAGCGCTAAGGTCTGGCTGCCCCCCGAGACAGGATTGTCGAAAAACGGAGGCTTCGCCAGCACCTCGCGGATGCGGTTGTTATTCGTGTCGGCGATGAACACGTTATCGGCCGCATCCACGGCTACGCCAAACGGTTGTCCGAGGGTGGCGCTGGTGGCGGGGCCGCCATCACCGGAAAAATCGGTGTCTCCGGTTCCGGCGAACGTGCTGATGATGCCGCCGGAGATTTCGCGAATAACGGAATTGTGCGTATCGGCCACATAGACGTTGCCGGTGGAATCCACCGCAACCCCGCCCGGGTAGCCGAACTGCGCGTTGAGGGCGGGTCCGCCGTCGCCGGAATAGCCCGGGGTGCCGGTTCCCGCGATTGTTGTGATGATGCCATTCGACACTTTGCGAATATAATTGCCCGCGTTGAAAGAGAAGTCGCTGAAATACAGATTGCCGGCTGCGTCGAAAGCCAGCCCGTTGACGTAATTGACCATGGCATTGGTGGCGGGGCCGCCGTCGCCGGAATAGCCTGGCATACCATTCCCCACAACGGTGGTGATGATGCCGCTCGAGATTTCGCGGATGCGAAAGTTATCCTGATCGGCGATGTACAGGTTGCCGTTGGCGTCGAGAGCCACCGCGGAAGGGTTGTTGAGCGACGCCGTCGCGGCAGGCACGCCGTCGCCGTTGTAGCCGAACTCGGTCGACGAGCCCGCGATGCTGGTGATCACGCCGCCGGAGACTTCGCGGATCCGGTTGTTGGCCATATCGGCGATGTAGATGTTTCCCGCGGCGTCGACTGCCACACCATTCGGGCTGTTCAGTGATGCGCTCAGGGCAGAACCGCGGTCTCCGATGAAACCCTGTGCGCCGCTGCCCGCCACGGTGGAAATGATTCCCCTGGATACTTTGCGAACTCGATTGGCGGCGGCGTCTGCGAAATAGAAGTCGCCGCCCGGAGCGACGGTGATGAGCTGCGGCAGATTCATAGCGGCGCTGGTGGCCGGACCGCCGTCGCCCGAAAACCGGAAATTGCCGTTGCCGGCGAAGGTGTTGATCGTGGCGTTCACGCCGCTGCCCGTGACCTTGCGTACGCGGTAGTTGGCAGTATCCGCGATGTAGACGTTGCCGGCGGAGTCGATCGCCACACCGCTGGGCGCGATCTTCGATCGGAGGGCGAGCGTGCCGTCGCCGGAGAAACCGAGCATGTTGTTGCCGGCGACCGTGGTGATGATGCCGTTGGTCGAGATTTTACGAACGACGGCGTTGTCATGGTCGGCGATATAGAGGTTGCCCGCGGAATCGAAACGAATGCCTCTGGGGTTGCCGAGACCAGCGGCGGCGGCAGGTCCGTTATCGCCGGTGTAGCCGAAGCCGCCGACTCCCGCGAAGGTGGTGATGATACCTTTCGACACCATGCGGATACGGTCGTTGTGAGAGTCCGATATATAAAGGTTGCCGGCCGGATCGAAGGCGAGGCCCCAGGGTTCGCTGAGCAGGGCTTGGGTGGCAGGACCGTTGTCGCCGCCGAATCCGCCGTTGTCCGGCGTTGGCATGCCGGCGAAAGTGGTGATGATCCCGTTCGCAATTTCGCGCACGACGTTGTCGTAGACATCGGACACGTAGATGTTGTCGGCCAGATCGATGGCGATGCCAATCGGCAGGCTGAGGCTGGCGCTGGTGGCCGGTCCACCGTCGCCGTCGTAACCGAAGGTCAGGTTTCCGGCGATGGTGGTAATGATCCCGTTTGAGACTTCGCGCACCAGATTGTTGTGGGTGTCGGCGATGTAGAGGTTGCCGGCCGAATCGAGCGCGATCGCGGAGGGGTCGTTGAGCGAAGCGTCGGTGGCGAGACCGCCGTCTCCGGAATAACCCGCGATGCCGTTACCGGCCACGACGGTGGTTGTGCCGTCGGGTGCAATGCGGAGAATCAGGTTGTTGTCTGAGTCGACGACGTAGAGATTGCCGGCGTGGTCGAAGAGGACATCGCTCACCGTACCCAGCGGCGCATTAAGGGCCGTAAGATTGGCCGAAGGAAATGTAAAGTCGGTGCCGGCCGCCGTCGTGATGATCTGCGAGTGCGCCGCCTGAAGGAGCAGCAGGACCCCACTCAACCGGCCAATCGTCCCTTTCATTCGAAACACCATTCGCCCCGTTTTGCCGAGTTATTCTACCATTCGCCGCGCGGGTTGCATGGCGGGAAATTATGCTAAACTACAGCCCTGGTTCGGGGGATTTATATGAAATCAGGGGCATTATTGCTGAGTCTCCTGGTTGTTACCGGGGCGTTCGCCGAGACGCGGCGCGCGCTCGTGGTGGGCATCGACCACTACACGCGTTCCGATAAATCGCATCCGGCGGTCCTTTCGGCCAACAGCAAGGCGCGGCTGACGCACATCCACGGCAGGCCTTCGCGTACGGACATTGCGGACCTCGAAGGCGCCGTCAACGACGCGGCGCAGCTGCGCGATCTTTTGATTCACAAGTACGGTTTCACCGAAAAGAACATCATCTTCCTGACGAACGACCAGGCCACCGCCGACCATATCCTCGATACGCTCCAGAAACATCTGGTGGATGAAGCGCAGCCCGGCGATGTCAGCTTGTTTTACTACGCCGGTCACGGTTCGCGCATCCGTAACACGCTGACCACAAACTCCAGCGGGATGGATTCCACGCTGATCCCCGCCGACACGCTGCTGGGCGTACCGGACATCCGGAGCAAGGAGCTGGACCGTATTTATCTGCAGGCGCGGAAAAAGAAAGTGGAGCTGACGGTCGTCGAAGACAGCTGTTACAGCGGCGGGGGAACGCGCGGACCGCGTCCGGCCGGTCGAATACGGTCCGCCGACCCGGACAGCGCGGTATACGTTTCAGAAGCTGCGGAAGGACCACCGCCGGACCAGGAGGGAGTCCTGTTTTTAGCCGCCGCGCAGGACTACCAGGGCGCGCACGAAGTGCGGGACGACCGCATGGGGAATCACGGCGCTTTCACCTGGGGGCTCCTGCAGGTGCTTGCCGGCTCGGGCGCTGACGAGCGCGTGGACCGTATCTTTCAGCGCACTCGCGCGCTGATGCAGGCGAAGGTTGAGAATCAGGAGCCGGTGCTGCTGGGGTCCGCGGCGCGGGCGCAGCGGGGCATATTCGGGCAGGCGGCGGATCCTTTTGGCGCAGCCGCAGCCGCAGTGGGATTTGTGGACGCGAAGCGCGGCATGCTGGAGCTCAACAGTGGGATCACGATGGGTCTGGCGCCCGGAACGGAGCTGAAGCGCGTTCGACCTGCCAGTCCGCCTGCGCGTATCCGCATCACCCAAGTGAACGGGCCGAGTTCGGCGAATGCCGTGCCGATTGCGCCGACGGTGGTGACCGCAATTCGTGCCGGCGATCTGTTTCAGGTGGACAAGCTGGTGGTGCCGGACAAGGCATTCCTGAAGGTGTACCCGGGCGAAACGGCGCCTGCGGTCCGCGTGAATGAAGGCGCGCGGCTGGCGGCCCGCCTGCGCGGCGACAGCCGGATTGAGCTGATCGACGACCCGACCGAAAAAACGCCGACGCATGTGATGCTGTGGAACGGCACGCGCTGGAGTCTGACGGAAAACCGCGCCAACGGAGCCGAGCTGCTGGCCGCGGAAGCTCCCTCGGCTGACGACGTGTTGAAGCTGCTGGCCGGCCGGACGCCGAAAGCACGTCTCGCCATTCTTCTCCCGGCCACGCCAGAGTTGATTTCAGGCCTCGCGTCCAGCGCGCGCGGCAATGTTGTCAGCATCACGAAATCCATTGCGAGTGCCGACTACTTCCTGGCCGGAAGGGCGGCGCCGACAGGCGAGATCGAGTATGCGTGGGCGCGGCCGCAGGAAACGCAGGAGGACATCGACGGCGCGCACGGAGAGCATCATCACCGGCAGTCGGCGTCGCTTTCGGCATGGCCGCTGCGATCGGAGTGGCTCGGGCCGAAGGACATCGCGAAACTCACGGAGTATGGCCTCGATCTGGCGCGCCTGGCGGGATGGCTCCAGCTCGAAACGCCGGTCCCCGACGACGCGTTTCCGTATCATCTGGCGCTGCGCGATGAGGGCGGCGGGCAGCTCAGCCAGGGAGAGCTGACGGGCCATCATACATACAGACTGCTGCTGCGGCGGGATGGATCGGCGCCGGAGAAAACCGTGGCGCCGCGCCGCGTATATGTGTTTGTGGTTGACAGCTTCGGTCAGGGCACGCTGGTGTACGGCGGCCGGAATCTCGACAACGAATTCCCGCGCAAAGACATGACCACCCTGCCCGCCGAGATCGACCTGCGGCAGAGCGTTGACATCAAAGACCCCTGGGGCACCGACAACTACTATCTGCTGACCAGCGTGCAGCCGATCGACAATGCCAATGACGTTTTCAACTTCGATGGCGTCCGTACGCGCGGCGCATCGCGTGAAGGCGGGCCGCTGGAAAAACTTCTCGCGAACCACAGCGCCGGGACCCGCGGAGCGCTCTCCGGCGTGCCGACCGACTGGTCGATTGAACGAACCGCGTTCCGCAGCGAGGAAGCGGGGCACTAAAAATGAAGATCAAGTTCAGGTTTCGTCGTCTTTTGTTGATGGGGTGGCCGCTCGTGTTGTTGAGCGCCGTGTTGTTGTGCGCCCAGCAGTCAGGCATTGAGATTCAAATGCAGTGGGTGGTACAGGGGCCCGGCGGCAAGACCGGCACGAAGCGAGAGGAGTTCTCGAAGCAGGCGAAGCCCGGCGCGGGCAAGGAGCTGCGCGTGCTGGTGAAGGCGAGCCGGGCCTGCACCGTATCCTTCGCCGGGTTTACGCACGACGGACAGCTTCTCTACGGCCCGCCCGAAACCGTCCAGCTCAGCGCGAATGCCGCCTGGAAAGAACTGCCGGCGGCGAAGAAGTGGAGTTTCGAAGGAAACGAAAAGCTGGGCGAGATGGATGCCGTGATCGCCGATCCTGCGTCGCCTGAGTACAAACAATATTCCGCGCTGGTGGCAAAGATGAAGCCCGGACTGCCCCCGGAAGTGGCGCAGGCGCAGGCCGCCGCAGTGCGCGACTGGATCGACGGCCAGCTGCGCTCCAAAACCACGGCGGTCGATTACACCGTGAAAGATACGCCAGGCCAGATCGGCGGATCGATTCGCGACGCTGATGCCAAGGTGGGCCAGTCGATGACGGTGCCCGCGCAGAAGACTTCCGTCGTCCGCATCCGCATTCAATAATACGGAGCATGCCCTCCGCGCCCGGTCCATCCGGAAAAGCCGTTCCCGAGCTGAATCAGCGTCACCTGCTGCCCTTGTTTGTGCGCGAGCCGTGGCCCATCGCGCTCACGATCATGATTCTGGCCGGCCTGCTGATCGGATTCGGGGTCGATCCCTTTCGCAATGTGGACCGTCACTGGGGCGACAAGCTGCTGCGCTGGCGCTTTGATGCCGGCCTCGAGCCGAAACCGGACGCGCGTGTTTTTCTGGTGGGCGTTAAGACCGAAGACCTGGTCGGCGCCGGCACCACCGAAGCGGAATACAAAATCTACGCCGACGTGCTCAACGCGCTGACGGACCTGCAGGTGTCAGCGGTGGGAGTGGACATCATCCTGGCGCGCGGCAACGAAGCCGATTCGCGCCCCGTAATCGAAGCCGTTCGCAACAACGGGCACGTGGTGCTGGCGGAGGCGCGGACGGCGACCATGGTGGCGCGGTCCTTTCTGTTTATGCCGAAGCCGGAGTTTCCGGCGGGCGAGATCGCCATAGACGCGGACAACGATGGCGTGCATCGCCACTACTGGTGGGGGATAGCGGATCAGTCGACGTGCGCGCCTTCGCTGGCGCTGGCAACCTATCTGGCTTCTTTTCGCCCGGCCCGACCGGTGACGTGCGGCGAGAAGGAGCTTTCGTGGAAAGAACTGGGCCCGGATCTCGTGAGCATGGTTCCCCGGAAGGTGTTGACGACGGACCAGCTTCTGAACTTCCGCTCTTCGTGGACACAAGCCTGGGACCGCGGCTTCAAGTTCATCAGCGTGAGCGATCTTCGCGCGAAGTACAAAGCCTGGAAAGATGCGGGCGGCGATCCCACGCAGGTTCCACCGGGGCTGCCGACGCGCGGCAATCTGGCTCTCATTGGTTCGGTTGCGACGGGCGGCGGTGATATTGGCCCGACGCCGTTCGGAACCGCGGAGCCGCTGATACAGCTGCATGCCACGGCGCTCGACGATCTGCTGGAACACCGGACGCTCGGGGAACTCTCGTCATTCGGAACCGTTCTGCTGACGCTGGCAGGGCTCGTGCTGATCGGCGTGATCGGCCGATGGGTGCGGGGCATTCCGTGGCTGCTGGTATCGTGTGCCGCGGCGATTGGCCTGGTGGTCGCGCTGGGATTTGTGGTCCTCGTCCGCATGGACATGATGATGCCCGCGATCACGCCGGCCGCTTTCATGGCGCTGGGTGTGCTCGGCGAATCGGGCCGGCGCGCGAGCCTGGCGTCGCTCGAGAAGGTGCAGCTGCGGGAGACGCTGGGCCGCTATTTTTCTCCGAACGTTCTCAAGGACGTGCTGAAGAATCCGGAAGCGATGCAGCCGCGCGAAGCCCGGCTGACCGTGCTGCTGACCGATGTCCGTAATTTCACCAACATCACGGAACAGTTCGGCACCAAACGCATTTTCGATCTGCTGAACGACGTCTTCGAGGTGGAGACGCGCGCCGTCATCGATACCGACGGTTCGATGGAGCATTTCGTCGGCGATCAGTTTGTGGCTTACTGGGGCGCGCCGCAGGATCAGCCGGATGCGGCGGACCTCGCGCTCGCGGCGGGCGCGAGAATCATACGTGAGCTGGACGCGCTGCATGCCACACTCGAGCCGGGCGTGAAGGAGCTGTTCGGATTCGGCCTCGCCATCCACTGCGGCAATGCGCTGTTCGGGAACAAGGGCGCGCGGATAAGGCTGGATTATGGCATTCTCGGCGACATCATCAATGGATGCGCGCGCATCGAGTCGCTGACGAAATTTTATGGAGTCCGCCAGATCATCACGCGCGAAGTGCTTGACAAGGCCAAGGCCACGAAGAAGCCGCCCGTTCGGTATCTCGACCGTATCCGGGTCAAGGGCAAGAAGGATCCGATGGAGATGTTCGAGGTGCTGATCAACCCGACGGAAGAGCGGTTCGCCATTGTAAGGGCCTATGAGGAGGCCTGGCAGAAGTATGCGGCCGGGCGGTTTACCGAAGCTGCCGCGCTTTTCGAAAAGCTCGCGGACTGCGATAAGCCGAGCCACGTGCTGCTCGACCGATGCCGGGAGCTGATGGCGTCGCCGCCCGCGGACTGGGAAGGCGTCTTCACTTTCAAAGAGAAGTAAAGTGAGCGTGGGCCTGACGGCCGGCTTTCTTCAGTGGCCCCACCGGCGGCAGAGACCGCCGGCGCTACAGAGACGCGAGGGTTTTCAGGTTATCGAGCAGCGCATCGGGGACGGCGAGGTTGTTTCGCTTTCCGGTACCCAGCTGGATGTCAGCTTTATTGGCGCCGTGAAAATCGCAGCCGCCGGTCATGCCGAGACGGAAGCGTTCGGCCAGCGAAGCGTAGTACGAGACGTTCTCCGGACTGTGGTCGCTGTGGTAGACCTCGATGGCGCGCAGACCGAGTCCGGCAAGGTCTTCCACGTATTCGGCGAGCTTGTCCCAGTTGTTCTTCGCCACGCGGACAGGATGCGCGAGCGACGGCACCCCGCCTGCGCCCAGAATGCGCTCGAGCGCTTCTTCGATGGGCACTTCGCGGCGCTGCACAAAGCCGCGGGCCGATTCGTCCAGATACTCATCGAACGCCTCCTGCATATCTTTCGCGTAACCTTTATCGACAAGCACGCGCGCGAAGTGCGGGCGCGCGGTAAGGGTACGTCCTTCCGTTTCGACTTCTTCAAGCGTGATGTCGATGCCGAGCGACTGCAGCTTCGCGATGAGGCGGCGGTTGCGATCCCGGCGGGCTTCGAGTATGGATTCGAGCCAGGCGCGCAGCGGCTGTGGCGGCAGCGTGTGCGGAAAGTAGCCGAGCAGATGCACACACGCGCCCTGATAGCGGGTTGAGAGTTCGATGCCGCAGATCAGTTCAAGCCCGGCCTGCCTGGCGAACGGGACGGCGGCATCGTAGCCGGTGAATGTATCGTGATCGGTGATGGCAAGCGCGGTCAGACCGGCGCGCACAGCTTCGGCGATCGAGTTCTTCCGGCGTGAAGGTGCCGTCGGATTGGTCGGTGTGGCTGTGAAGGTCGATCACGCGGGCGTCTAATCGAGCCCCCGTGTCTTCGAGCTCGCGCCAGATCTTCGCGACGCTCTCTTCGACCGTCTCGCGGTCGGAATGGACGACGATCGACGGGTTCAGCGGCGGCTCGTAGGGATCGGAGATGCCGGTGAAGTTGCCGATCTCACCGGCCAGCGCGCGTTTGTAGAGGCCTTTGATATCGCGCGCGGTCAGAACTTCGATCGGAGCAGTCGACGTGAACCTCGAGAAAATTGCGCGATCCTTCGCTTCACGTCCTCGCGTGCGTCGCGATAGGGCGAGATGGCCGCCACAATCACGATGACGCCGTTGCGCGTGAGCAACTCGGCCGACAAAACCGATGCGGCGGATGTTGGTGTCGCGATCCTCGCGGCTGAAGCCGAGACCCTGGGAAAGATTGGTGCGGACGATATCGCCGTCGAGCAGCTCAACCTTCGCGCCGTGCGCGCTGCAACCGGGTGATCAGCCGTTCGGCAAATGGTGCTCTTGCCGGCGCCTGACAGGCCGGTGAGCCAGATGGCAAACCCCTGGTGCGTCATGCGTCAGTGTCGCTCGCGTCATGCACGCGCTGGTGTATGCGCAAGAACTTCGCGCAGGAGAACATCGACGGTGCGTTCGGCGCGTCCGTCGGCGCTGAAGTGCAGACCGCACTCCTTGACGGCTTCGGGCGATTCCCACCACCAGCGGCCGGCGCGTTCGTCTTCGCCGGCGACGACGGGGCGGGTGCACGGATCGCAGCCGATGCTGGTGTAGCCGGCGGCATAGAGCGGATGTTCGGGAAGCCCGTGTTCGCGGGTGTAGCGGATGACGTCTTCCGGTGGTCCAGTCGGCGAGCGGGCTGATTTTGACGGGGGCGCCGGAGCGGTCGAAGATTTCGATCGACGGCGCGCGATTTCGCCTGGGCGCGGCGCAGTCCGGTGAAAAAGGCGGCCAGCCCGGTCAAGCCGCGCGCGAGCGGGCGCGACTTGCGGATATCGCAGCAGAGCATGCGATTGGGTACGCTGTCGCGAAACAGATCGATGCCGTGGAGCGCGACCATGGATTCGACTTCGTGCGGGTCGGGCGACGATGCGCTCGACCGCGATGGAGTAGCGGCTCTCGATTTCGGCGATGATCTCGGTTGGTGGAAGGCGGGACGCGGCCGGTATCGAGCGTTAGAACGCGCGTTTGCGGGCGCGGCTTTCAGAACGAGATCCGTGACGATGACGTCCTCGCGCTGCAAGCTGCTGAGAACGGCCAGCGAGGCGCCGAATTCGCGCGATCGCGGCGGCGACGATCTCACGAGCGGATGAGACGGGTTCCAAGGATCGGTTGCGCAAAGCGGACTGACGCGGCGTGTGCGCTTCCTGTGAACAGGATGATTGGAGCGGGAGACGGGATTCGAACCCGCGACATCGACCTTGGCAAGGTCGCACTCTACCAGCTGAGTTACTCCCGCTTGAAGCGAAACCATCATTGTAACAGGCAGTGGGCGGCTTGACCGGGTCAGCGTTGCTGCAGGGTGCGCGCCACAAAAATGATGACTCGTTGGGTTCTCTTTTTTTCGCTCAGTTTCTTAAAGTATGTAAGACTTAAAGAAAGGAGGCGAACGCCATGCCCGATCCGCTGTCTGCCTTGGTTGATGAACGGTCTGCGCTGTTACGTCAGTTTGCCGAACTGGGGGATTTCCAGCCCGGTTCGGTCTCGAGTCCTACCCTGAGGTGTGGGAAGCCCTCGTGTCATTGTGCCCGGCCGGACGACCCGGGGCATGGGCCGTATTACCATCTCACCCAGAAGATCGAAGGTAAGACGGTTACCCAAAGCCTTCCCTCCATGGCGGCTGTCCGTAAGGCGGAGGGCGAGATCGCAGAATACCGCAGATTTCAGCACCTCACCGATGATCTGGTGGGCGTCAATCGGAAGATCTGTCGCCTGCGCCCGGTTGAACAGACCGGCCAGATCGAACAGGAAAAAAAACGACCGAAGCGATCCAAAAAGAAGTCGCCCGCGAAGTAGAGCAACTACTTGGCGTCATTTTCCGCGAACGCAGAGCAACCTGCCCATTCGATTTGGAGAGTGTCGAGGCCGTGATCCGTTCCGCGATGCATCGCGCCGGGGCCGGTGCGCTGACTCAACTGCTGCAATTCGAACCTCCGGATGCCGACCACATGGAGGCGCCCTGTTCCTGCGGCCACGCGGCACGCTTCAAGGAAATGCGCAGCAAAACATTTCTCTCGGTAGTCGGTGCCGTAGAGGTTCGGCGTCCCTACTATCACTGCTCTCATTGCTCGAAAGGACAGCATCCGGTCGATGGCGAACTGGGCATTGCCGGTCTGGAATCTTCACCCGGCGTCAGACGCATGGAATCAATGCTGGGCGCCGAGATGCCCTTCGCACCGGCATGCGAACCGATGAAGCTGCTGGCGGGTCTGGAAGTCCCCGCCAAAGCCATCGAACGGGCCGCTGAAAGCATTGGCGCGGAAATCGCCCGCCGTGACCAGCAGGAAATCGACGGCGCCAAACAACTCGTCCTGCCCATTGTTTCCAGACAGACCATTCCGAAAATGTACGTTCTGATGGATGGCGTCCAGGTCCCGGTTGTGGCCGCTGAAACCGAGGGCCGGGCCGGCAGAATCGAGGGGCAGCGAGCCCGCACCCGCGAGTGCAAGCTCGGCGCCGTGTTTACGCAGACCGCCGTCGATAAAGATGGCTGGCCCGTGCGCGATCCGGATTCCACCACTTACGTGGGCGCGGTGGAAAGTGCCGACGAATTCGGCTACCGCATATACACAGAAGCCTGGAACAGAGGCTGGGAATGGGCCGCCATTAAAATCGTCATTGGCGATGGCGCAGTCTGGATCTGGAACATCGCCGACCGGCACTTCCCGGGCGCTGTGCAGATCGTCGACCTCTATCATGCCCGGCAACACTTGTGGAACGTGGCTGCGTTACTTTATCCACATGACGCAGCGGCCAAGAAACGCTGGATGACGCCCATGAAAGATCTGCTCGATCATGGTTGGACGGAACTCCTCGTGGAATGGCTGCGCGAAATCGCCGCCGGGGTCGCCGAAACTCAGCCCGGTCTGGCCGGTGAAATCGCTAAAGAGGCTGACTATTTTGAGACCAACACGCATCGGATGCGGTACCCGGAGTTTCGCGAAAAAGGGTTCTTCGTCGGTTCCGGCGTTATCGAAGCCGGTTGTAAGTCCATCGTCGGCGTCCGCCTCAAGCAATCCGGCATGTTCTGGACCCTGCGAGGAGCCAACGCCATCATTGCGCTGCGCTGTTGCCGTTTCAATCAGAGGTTTGAAGACTTCTGGGCCGAGAGCCGTGCCGCCTGATCGCCACCACTCTCACTTTTATGTCGTACACCCGTTGCTGCAGGTGACGAATGTAGGTCGCCAGATTATGGATGCGCAGGCGGCCCAGATCCTGATCCCACGCCACTTGCGAGAAAATCGGGCCCCACACCGGCATGTCGCGTGTTCCGTGGCCGGCCGGAAGCAGTTCCTCGCCCGCAATAATCCGCTCTATTAAAGCGTCGGGATAAACCCCGCCATGGCGCTGTGCGATCCGCGTCAGATCGGGCGGCGCGACGTTGAGCGATCGAGCCATCGGTCCGCCGCCGCGGGCATCGGAAGCGTGGCAGACCGCGCAGTAGGCTTGGTACAGGGCCTGACCGTCAATCGAGTTGATCAGCCGGACGGACTCGGGATCCTTTGTTGCTTCCGAACGAAACTGGCCCATGCCCGCGCTGAACAGCAATGCTGCGGCTAACAGGGCAATAACCGTTTTCATAATGGTGGCTCCCGCAGAATGAAGAGCAACCCGCATTCCCTTATTGCTGTTTGATTTCGCGGGGGTAAAACGCCTTGGAAGCGCGCTATCGCGCAGGCGATGCGCCAGAGTCCACAACACCTGCTGTGCCTGGCGGGCTGAGTGACGCATTTCCCGCACTTCGCGACTGGCGAGCGGAATGCGTCAGCCCCCGCATGAGTCGAGGTGTCGCCCGGGCTTGCCGGGCACGGCATAATGGGCGGGATGACGGAAATATCGGGCGTGGTCCTGGAAACGCTGGCGGAGATCTCTCCGGCGCCGATTATCGGGCTGGACACGCGCGATCGCATCGACTTCTGGAGTTCCGCGGCTTCGGATCTCTTCGGCTGGACGGAGGCGGATGTTGGCGGTAAGGGGCTTCCGGGTGAACTCGGTCTGGGCGACGGATGGCGGAAATTCTCTGGCCCGGTGCGGATTTCCGCGCACGCAAAGGGCGGGCGAAGAGTCGAAATCGAGCTTCGCAGTGCGCGCCGGAGCGACGGAGGCTGGCTGCTGATGGCGCTGGATATGACCCGGTTCAAAGAGGAGAGCCGCTTCCGTGAGCTTCTGGAAGCGGCGCCCGACGCGATTATCAAAGTGGATCGCGAGGGCCGGATTGTCCTGATCAACGTGATTGCGGAACAGATGTTCGGCTACGCACGCGAGGAACTGGTGGGCGAGCCGGTGGACAAGCTGATTCCGGAATCGGCGCGCGGCCGCCATGGCGCGCACCGGGCGGCGTACTGGGCGAATCCCGTGACCAGGCCGATGGGGTTCGGGATGATCCTGATGGCGCGGCGGCGCGACGGGACCGAGTTTCCGGTTGAAATCAGCCTGAGCCCCGTCAAAACCGACGATGGATTCCGCGTTATGGCGATTATCCGCGATGCGACGGCGAAACAGAAAGCCGACGAAGCCCTCCACGAGGCCAATCAGCGGCTGGAAGAGCAGAACCGGGAGCTCGACCGCGCCAATCAGCTCAAGAGCGAGTTTCTCGCCAGCATGAGCCACGAGCTGCGCACGCCGCTGCACACCATCATCGGCTTCACCGAACTGCTGGCCGAAGAGATCGAGGGGCCGCTCAATGAAAAGCAGAAGCGATTCCTTTCGCACGTGCACCAGGATTCGAAGCATCTGCTCGAACTGATCAACGACATCCTCGACCTCAGTAAAATCGAAGCCGGCCAGATGCAGCTGCATCCGGAAGCGTTCGATGCGCGGGCCGCCATCAATGAAGCGGTCAACTCGACCCGGCCGATGGCCAGCGGGCGCGGGATTACAGTCGAGAGCCGGGTGTCGCGCGAGACGGTGATCGAGGCGGACCGCGTGCGTTTTCGCGAGATCCTGGACAATCTGCTTTCGAACGCCGTGAAGTTCACCCCGGACGGCGGAAGTGTCTGGGTGGAAAGCCGCGCGGACAGCCCGAGCCCGGGCATGACTGCTTTCTGTGTAGGCGACACGGGAATCGGCATTGCGCCCGATGACCATGCCGCGGTGTTTGACAAGTTCCGCCAGGTTTCCTCGACCACACGCGGCGTGCGCGAAGGCACCGGGCTGGGTCTGGCGATCGTTAGAAGCTTCGTCGAACTTCATGGCGGAACGATCGCGCTCGAAAGCGAGCCGGGAAAGGGAAGCCGGTTCACGTTTACCATGCCGGCCGGCGACGCCAGTCCTCCGGTCGTGCTGGTGATCGAAGACGAAGCCGGGCGCGCGGGAACTGCTGGCGAGCTATCTCGAGCCGCTGGGAATCCGCACCGAGACCGCGGCTACGGCCGACGAAGGCATTCGCATGGCGCGCGATCTGAAACCGGACGCCATTACGCTCGACGTTCTGATGCCGGGCAAGAGCGGCTGGCGCGCGCTGCGCGAGCTGCGGGCGATGCCGGAAACCGCCGAAACGCCGATTTTCGTGGTTTCCGTGCTGGATGAAAGCCCGGCGATGACCGGAGCGACCGAATATCTGCAGAAACCGCTGCGCAAGGAGGCCCTGCTGCAGGCGCTCCGCAGGCATCTTCCGTCGCGCTTTCCTGTCCTCTGATGATTTAAAGTAGGGTATTGGCGAATCGCTTCTGCATCCGCGCACAACGTACCCGTCGGCCTGTGCGCTTCCCGTCCGCACCGCCGACACCACTGACATGAGCGCCGACACTTCCGTTTCTCTTGTACTCATTGACGACAATCCGGGCAGCCTCGAGATGCTTTCGACAGCGCTGGCGCGTCCGGGTCTGCGCATCTTCACCGCGCAGGATCCCGAAGAAGGCGTCGAGATGGTGTTTCGCGAGCATCCGCAGATCGTGCTTACCGATCTGGTGATGCCGGGAATCAACGGCATCGAGGTGCTGGAGCGCATCGTCGAATTCGATCCGGCGATCGACGTCATCCTGATGACCGCGCACTACACGTCGGAAACCGCCGTGGAAGCCATTCGCAAGGGCGCTTCCGATTATCTGAACAAGCCGGTTTCGATTGCCGCGCTGCGCGAGCGCATCGGAACGCTGATCGAGGAAGCGCAAAACGCGAGCAAGCGCGACGGCGGTCGATAAGGAAACGATCGCGGGGGCGCAGTTCGAAGGCATGATCGGGCGAAGCCCGGCGATGTGGGAGATGTTCTCGCGGATTCGGCGTATTGCGCCGCATTTCCGCACGGTGCTGCTCACGGGCCAGACGGGCACGGGCAAGGATCTGGCGGCGCGCGCGCTGCATAATCTCAGTCCGGTCGCGAGCGGCCGGTTCGTGGTGCTGAACTGTTCGGCCGTGGTCGAGACGCTGTTTGAGAGCGAACTATTCGGGCACGTGCGCGGGTCGTTCACGGGCGCGGCGCAGGACAAAATGGGCCTGTTCGAGTACGCCGACCGCGGCACGATCTTCCTCGATGAAATCGGCGACATGCCGCTGGCGACGCAGGCGAAGCTGCTGCGCACGCTGCAGAATCAGGAAGTGCTGCGCGTGGGGTCGCTCACGCCGCGCAAGGTGGACGTGCATGTGGTGGCGGCGACGCATCAGGACCTGCGCGCGCTGATCGGCGAAAAAAAGTTTCGCGAGGATCTTTTCTACCGGCTCTCGATGGTGGAGATTCATGTGCCCGCGCTGGCGGATCGCAAGGAAGACCTGCCGCTGCTGACGAAGTTCTTTCTGGATCGTTTTTCGGCGCAGTTCCGCAAGAACATCCGCGGGCTGACGCAGCGGGCGCAGGTGATCATTTCGCGCCACAACTGGCCGGGCAATGTGCGCGAGCTGGAAAACGTGCTGGGGCACGGCGCGATGATGGCGATGGGCGAAACGATCGATGTGCAGGACTTGCCCGATTATCTGCGCTCTCCGCATCGCGCAGGCGGCGAAGCCGGGACTGCGGCTCCGCCGCCCGACGAGGACACGTTTGCCGATCATGAGAAGCGTCTGATCATGGATGCGCTGGCGAAGGCGGGAGGCAATCAGTCGCAGGCGGCGCGGAGTCTGCGCCTC
This sequence comes from Terriglobia bacterium, assembly GCA_963832905.1. Classification (GTDB taxonomy): domain Bacteria; phylum Acidobacteriota; class Terriglobia; order Bryobacterales; family Bryobacteraceae; genus BOG-234. The sequence goes on from CAWHVO010000006.1 coordinate 1,342,023, forward strand.
GGGCGGGACGCGCTGCGGTACAAGATGCAGAAACACGGGCTCCTTTAAGGAGCCCGTGTTTCTGGCTATAAGCTATCAGCTCATGAAGTGAGCCTTTTACGGCACCCACACCTTGTCCGGCTTCATGAGCTCGCGCTCCGGTCCGGTGGGATCGATGAAGATCGTCTGGAAGCCGGGCGCGGGCTGCGGCGACAGACGGAATTTCACCAGATACTGATTCGCCAGGTGCTCGGTGATATCGGCGAGGAACGGCGCCACCGAGGTGAGCGGCGCGTGGCCGATGAAATAGGATTCGCCGCCTGTTTCATAGCCGAGGCTCGCAAGGTTGGTTAACCCCTCGTCAACTTTCGCCCAGTCCTGTAAGAGGTAGTCGCTCGCCGGATTGTAGAGCGCGTAGACGATCACTCCGGCCCGCTCCGCATCCAGGGCGGCATCCTCCGCCGTGACGGGCGGCGCTCCGGCTGGATCGTAGATACCGTTGGTCACCAGAATGATCTCGCGCCGCAGAGCTTTGGCGGGCCAGGCTGCGATGAGATCGGTGAGCGCGCAGTACGGGCTGGCGATCTTTCCGCCGGTCGCCGGAAGCAGCGCGCGGGCAACCAGCTCGTGATCCGTGGTTGGCTTCTCGGCGATACGCAGCGCGCCATCGTGGATGTAACCTACGCCGACGGCAACCGCCGCCGGCTGGTCCGCCACGAATTTGCGAAGTTCCGCGATCTTTCCGGCCGGCGCGTAGTCGGCTGAATCATCGACAAGAATATAGATTTCGAGACTGCGCCCGGGTTCGAGCGGCACAAAACCGGTAATCGCGGCGTCGGCCACGGCAACGTCGGCGGGCCGCAGCACCGCGGGATGATGCATCATGTGGTCGGCCGAAGTCAGGATCATCTGAACTTCCGGCCCCTGCTGCGGCAGCGTTGCCGCGGAAACTGCGAAACCGCTGAACGCCAGAGCAGCGATCAGTATTCGGATTGGCATGGGTTGCCTCCTCAGCTTGTTTCTTGTTCTAACGGATTCCGATGTGCAAGCCTGATGCCACAAGCATGCTCTCAGCTATCAGCTATCAGCTCAAGACACTCGGCACGACCGATTCTCTGCACGAGCGCTGCTTCGGCCGGCCCATGACAAGCAAATGGGGGCTCTTCCTTTGAGAGCTGACAGCTGACAGCTTCTTACGCCAGGGCTTCCACGGCCCGGCGATGGTCATTCTCGTTGGTATAGATCACGTATCCGTAGCCGCCGTGACCGTCGGTGACGCCGGTGGAGGCGTAGATGTCAACATCGGCGTCGCGCAGCTTCTGATGGATCCCGGCGAGCGTGCCCAGATGATCGTCGCCCTGCACCAGGATGGCATGCTGCGGGCCGGTGAGCGTCCAGCCGGAGCGAATCGCCAGCGTCTGGAACTTCGCGGCCGGATCGGGGAATATGGTCAGCTCCACGTGATTCGGGCCAAAAGGCACGGCGCTGAAAGCAAGCACGTTGATGTTTTCCGAAGCCAGCATCGACAGCATTTCGAACGCCGCATCCGGGTTGTTCAGAACCCTTGTATAGAAGTATTCAACCGCCGTTACGCTGATCGCCACCCGTCACCACCCCCAGCCGAAGGGAATCGGCTTAACCCAGTGTAATGCGGCGTCTGTGGCGGCCCTGGGGGAATTGGCGCACGCGACTGGGCGAGTCGGCGCAATGATAACGTCGCGGACGGCCCGAACTCTTTAGGTTCCCGCAAAGCGCGTTCGGACATGGCAATGCAGTTACGAAGGGCGTGAAAGGCATTCTCAGTCTCGCCTACAAGCTGCTGGTCAACGATAAGGCCAAGTTTTCGGCGCTGCTGGTGGGGATCACGTTTGCGGTCTTTCTGATGGTCGCGATGACCGGGCTGTTCGCCGGAGTCCTGCACCGCGCTTCGGCGCCGGTGATCAATCTGGGAGCGCCGGTCTGGATCATGGACCCGGCAGTTCAGACTGTAGCCAACGCGATCGGCATGCCCGACTACGTTCTCGACGCCACGCGCAGTATGAACGGCGTGGACTACGCGGTTCCGGTGTATTCAGGCGGGGCGCTGGTGAAGCTCGCGGACGGTTTTTATCAGCCAGTGACCGTGGTGGGGCTCGACGACACCAGCCTCTACGGCCGGCCGCGGCTGCTCGAAGGGAATATCGAAGACATCTACGGCGAAAACGCGTTCGTGGTCGTGAAGGACACCGAGTACCCGAAAATGGAGAGCCCGCGCGTGGGCACCGAATTCGAGCTGAACGACCACCGCGGGGTGATTGTGGGTATTGCGACCGTGGCCAGCAGCGGCCTGTTCGGAGTTCCCACGCTTTATACGACGTACGAACGGGCGCTGCAGTACATCCCGAATCCGCGCTTCACGATTTCCTACATTATGGTCGAGCCGAAGTCGGCGGCCGACGTGGCGCGCATTAAGCGGCAGACCCACGATCTGGGCTATCTGGCGCTCACGAAGGACGAATTCATGAGCAAGATTTCCACCTTCTACATGTTCCAGACGGGGCTTGGCATGAACCTGCTGATCATGACCGTGATGAGTTTTATCGTGGGCCTGTCGATTTCAGGCCAGACGTTCTACACGTTTATTCTGGAAAACCTGGAGAAATTCGGCGCGCTCAAAGCCATCGGCGCCAAGCGGCGCGAGCTGATCGCGATGATTCTCTTTCAGGCGGTATTCACATCGCTGACCGGGTTCGGGCTCGGCGTGGGACTGGTGTCGCTGGTGCTTTATCTGGCGAAACTGCGCATGCCCGATTACGCAGCCATGATCGTGTGGTGGAACCTTTACACCGCGCTGGCGATGGTGGTGATCATCGCGGGTGTTTCGAGCTATGTGGGCGTGCGCAAAGTGCTGCGCGTCGAGCCGTTCGACATTTTCAGGGGATAGCCGATGACAGCGGCAATTCAGGCAACGGGGCTGATGAAATGGTTCGGTCAGGGCGAAGCGCGAACCCTGGCGGTGAAGGACGTGAATCTGGAAGCGTTCTTCGGCGAAATGGTCTACATCGTTGGGCCGTCGGGCAGCGGCAAGACCACGCTGCTGAGCGTGCTTTCCGGCATTCTGCGGCCGAACGAAGGCAACGTGACGGTCGAAGGAACCGACATCTGGCATCTCAGCAACGACAAGCTGGCCGACTTCCGGCTGAACAAGATCGGCTTTGTGTTTCAGGATTACCATCTGTTCCCGCGCTTGACCACAGCGGAGAACGTGGCGGTGCCGCTCATTCTGCGCCGCAGACCGTGGAAGGAAGCGCTGGCCGAGGCGCGGAAGTATCTGGAGATCGTGGGTCTGAAGGGGCGCGCCGACCTGCCGCCCGTAAAGCTGAGCGGCGGCGAGCAGCAGCGCGTCGCCATCGCGCGCGCCATCGTGGGTCAGCCGGACATTCTGATTCTCGACGAGCCCACCGCGTCGCTCGACGGCGATACGGGCCACGCCATCGTGAGCTTTGTGAAGGACCACATTCTCAATGAGAAGCGCTGCATCCTGATCGTCACGCACGACAGCCGGATATCGGAACTGGCCACCCGCATTCTGAAGATGGAAGACGGCCGGCTGACCGGATGGGAAAAGGGAGGCGACCAATGAGGAAGATCGTGTTTACGCTGTCGATAGCCGGCCTGCTCGCCGGATGTATCAGTGCGTATCTGTTTGGTCTCGTCGAGCCGACACTGCCGCCGGCTTTCGCCCCGCCGTCGAATCCGTATCCGAACGGGATTTATGCGGAAGGAATTGTCGAGAGCGATCAGCCGAGCGGCGAGAACATCAACGTCTATCCCGAGGTAGCGGGAACCGTGAAACAGATTCCGGTCGCCGAAGGGCAGGAAGTGCATAAGGGACAGCCGCTGCTGGTGATCGATGACTCCATTCAGCGGGCGACGGTGGAGCAGCAGAAGTCGCAGGCCGAAGCGGCGCGGACACTGCTGGAAGAACTCCGCGTCGAGCCGCGAAAGGAAACGCTGGATGTCTCGATCGCGCAGGTGAATGCCGCGCAGGCGGCGCTGAAGACCGCACAGGACGAGCTGGCCAAGCAGCAGAATGCGTACGAGCTGAATCCGAAGTCGATCAGTCGCGATGCGCTCGACAGCGCGGCGAACGCGGCCGAAGTGGCGCGCACCAATCTGGAAGTCGCGAAGCGGCAGTACGACCTGACCAAAGCCGGCGCGTGGGTTTACGACATCAACAATCAGGAGCGCACGGCCAACGCGCTGGAAAAAGCGTACGAATCGTCGAGCGCGCTGCTGGCCAAATACACTCTTGTCGCCCCGCGCGATGGTGTCGTGATGGCGGTGAACGTGACGCCGGGGAGTTTTATCTCGACGCAGGGAGCTTACGAACAATACACGCAGGGCGTGACGCCGGTGCTGGTGCTCGGCAGCGGACAGACGTGGCTGAACGTGCGCTGCTATGTGGATGAAATTCTGGTGCCGCGCCTGCCGGATGCTTCGAAGATGAAGGCGCAGATGTCGGTGCGCGGCTCCGGCGCGAAGATAGCGATGCAGTTTGTGCGGGTGCAGCCGTTTGTCAGCCCAAAGATCGAATTGGCCGATCAGAAGGCAGAGCGCGTCAACGTGCGCGTGCTGCCGGTGATTTTCCGGATGAAGAAGCCGGCCGGCGCCAACCTGTATCCAGGGGAGCTCGTCGATGTTTACATTGGTCAATAGGGGGATCGCAGTTGCGTGTCTTGCGATGCTGGCCGGGTGCAGTGCGGGGCCGCAGTATGTGAAGCCGACGGTCGCGGTGCCGGCGGCATACAAAGAGGTGGGCACGGAGACGTCGCTGTGGAAAGTTTCGCAGCCGCAGGATCAGGCGCCGCGCGGTGAATGGTGGACCGCATTCAAAGACCCGCAGTTCAGTGCGCTCGAGCAAAGTCTGAATCAGTCGAACCAGTCGATTGCGGCAGCAGCGGCGGCGGTGGCTTCGGCGCGGGCTATCATCCGCGAATCGCGCGCGCAATACATGCCGACCATCACGGGCGGAGCCTCGATCGCGAATTCCCGCATCTCGACATTCGGCCCGCAGCAGGTCGGCGCGGTCTATTCGCAGTTCGCGCTCCCCGTGCAGGCATCGTGGGAGCCGGACCTGTGGGGCCGGGTGAAGAACACGGTCAAGGCGAACACCTATGCCGCACAGGCCGCATCGTCGGATCTGGAAAACGTCCGTCTCGCCGCCCAGGCGGAGCTGGCGGTCGAATACTACGAATTGCGCGCGCAGGACAACATGAAGCAGGTGCTCGACGCGAACGTCCGCGCGTACAAAGAAGCGCTGGAGCTCAACCGCACCCTGTGCGATGCGGGTCTGGGGGCCGATGAAGCCGTCGCGCAGGCGGAATCGCAATGGCAGACGGCGGAGGCGCAGGACGTGAACCTCGGCATTCTGCGGGCCCAGTACGAGCATGCCATCGCGGTGCTCGTCGGGAAGCCGGCGGCGGAGTTCGCGCTCGCCTCCGAAACGCCGAAAGCGGTCCTGCCGGGAATACCGGTGGGTGTTCCTTCGCAGCTGTTGGAACGCCGGCCCGACATCGCGGCGGCCGAGCGAGCTATGGCGCAGGCCAATGCGCAGATCGGTGTGGCGAAAGCCGCGTATTACCCGAACGTGACGCTCTCGGCGTCCGGCGGATTTCAGAATCTCGGCATAGCGGAGTGGCTGACGTGGCCCAGCCGGGTGTGGTCGGTGGGTCCGGCTCTGGCAGAGACGCTGTTCGATGGAGGCCTGCGCAAAGCGACAGTCCAGCAATATCAGGCGGCTTACGATCAGACCGTCGCGAACTACCGCCAGACCGTGCTCACAGCGTTTCAGCAGGTAGAGGACAACCTGGCTGCGGTGCGGATTCTTTCCGATGCGATCGAGCGTCAGGAAGCGGCGGTTCTCGCGGCGCAGCGCAGCCTGCGGGACGAGACGGCGCGCTACAGCGCTGGGCTCGATCCTTATCTCAATGTGCTGGCGGCGGAGACAGCGCTGTTCAGCACAGAGGAAGCTGCCATCACATTCCGCGAGCAGCAGATGGTCGCGGGCGTTCAGCTGATTCAGGCGGTGGGCGGGGGATGGAACGCTGCCAGTCAGCCGGAAAGCAGGCCGGCGAGCACTTCGGAGTTGAGCCGGTAGTCTGAATATGTCGAGCGCGTCACCTGCGCCGAGTGAAAGAAGAAGAACTTCGAGATCGCGAGATTCATCTTCATTTCACCGATCAGCCAGACGGAATCTGTGACCGGGGTCATGGAGAACTCGATGTGCGTGCCCGGCAGCACCCTGGCGAGAATGCCGTAAACCGGCACTGGCCTCACCACATCGCATTTCACGCGGATGGTCTGAAAGCTTACCTCATCGATCCACACCGTGCCCTGCATGCCCGAAAGCACTTTGGCAGCGAGACTGAGCCGTCCGGCGCGTTTTTTCGGCGTGGCGGCGAGCACGTACGCCTTGCGGCCGTCGATCGTCTCCTCGCCCGTCAGCTCGAAAGTGAAGGCGTCGGGGAAATCGCGGATCAGGGCGTCATTGGCCGCGTGCGCCTTCCGGAATTTCGCGATGCGCTCCTGGCGCTCGGCGGGACTTTCGGCACTGCGGCGCGCGGTTTCGGCTTTGAGCCGGGCGGGATCGGCGGCAACGGGCATGTAGTAATCGGACCCGTCGATGAAGACGACCTGCGAGGTCTTCGCGGTCCACTGGCCGTTCTTCAGCACCTCGTCTTTTTCGATGTATGCGTAATCTTCGTAGGCCGCCCAGTCGGCTTTCAGGGCGGCCGCGCCGCGGCTGACAATTCCCGCAAGGTCGGCGGCGCGGCAGAACGTCCCGCCCGAAACCAGAAGAAGCCCGGCCGTCAGCAGCTGATGACCGGACATGGCGATTCGCGGATGATGGCGAAGGCGTCTTCCGGTCCGCGTTCATGCCGCCCGATGACGAGCAGATCCGCGCCGAATTCTTTTTCGATGCCGGCCACCACGTCAGCAGTATCGCCTTCTCCGAGGAACACGGGGGCGCGTAAGCCCGCCGTGACTCGCAGACGATCAATTGCGCGGCGAGCGTCGGCAGTGGCGGAACCGGTCAGCTCCTCCTGCATGCCGAGGGCAAGAACGGGTTGGCTGATCGGCTTCATAGCGTGCACAATGGCGAGATCCGCGTCATTCTCCGTCGCCAGCGCCGCGGCCCATTCGAGAACGTATTCGCTGCGATCGGAGAGATCGACGCCGCACAGCACCATGCGGCAATGGATGTTCTCGAGCGGCAGTACGTTCTCATTGTGAATGCTGGTCCACACCGGGCAATCGAGCTCCTTCAGGAGGCTGGCGGTAACGGAGCCGAGCGTGTGCCGCCGGAACGCGCCGAGCCCGTGAGTCGGAAGCATGACCAGATCGGGCTGCCATTCGCGCGCGACGGCGATGATTTCCGACGCGGGGTCGTCACCGGTCACGCATACGCGATGCGTGGAGAAGTACTTCAGTTCGTCCACGAGGTACGCGTCCAGCTGCGCCTGGCGCTGCGGAAGCTGTTCTTCGGCGAGAGTGAGCCCACCCTCCCCTGGCCCGACAACATGCAGCAGCATGACCTCGGCTTCGAAGCGGCCGGCCATACCCTCGACATAGCGCGCGGCGGAGAGACAACTCCCGGAGAAATCGACCGGGAAGAGAATTTTCTTGATGAGTTTCATGGGGTGCTCCGCGGAACCACTTGCACCCGGATGGCCAGGCGTAACCCTTGCGTCTCTGTGTACCCTCACACGCGGGTTGCGCCTCCTGGCGCAAAAGGCCTCGCGATATCCCACGCATCCTGATGATTCGAAAGAAGAGACGCCTGGCGCGCGGCATGCCCCGACAGGTCGCATGAAGACGCTGGGAGGTCTTATGAAGACAAAGATGAGCTCGTTGATCTGCGCGGCTGCGCTGGCCGTTTCCTTCAGCGCCCTCCCGGTACTGGCGCAATCGATTGCGGGCGGGACGATCGCCGGCGTGGTGAAGGATCCGAACGGCGGCGTCGTTTCCGGCGCGGTGCTGAAGCTGAAGAACGCTGTCACCTCGTACGAACAGGCGGTGGTGTCGGACGATTCCGGCGCCTACCGGTTCAACAACGTTCCTCTGAACACTTATCAGCTCAGCACGGCGGCGGCGGGCTTTTCGGCGGCGGCGCAGACCATCAATGTGTCCAACACGGTGCCGATGACCGCCGATGTCACTCTGATGATGGCCGAGGTCTCGACCAGCGTCAACGTCGTGGAACAGGCGGGCGCGGTGGTGCTGAACGAACCCAGCGCGCACACTGACGCCGACTCGCTGGTGTTTTCCAAGCTGCCGTCGTATGAGCCCGGCGCCGGGCTGAGCAGCGTCATCAACAACAGCACGGGCGGTACGTCGAGCGACGCGAACGGCTTCTTCCATCCGCTGGGAGACCATGCGCAGGTCACTTTTGTTGTTGACGGCCAGCCGATCAGCGACCAGCAGAGTAAGGTCTTTTCCACGCAGCTCCCGGCCAATGCCATTCAGAACCTCCAGCTGATTACGGGCGCGCCCGATGCGCAGTATGGCGACAAGTCAAGCCTCGTGGTGAATGCCACGACGAAGTCGGGACTCGGTCAGACGGTGCCCGCGGGCAGCCTCGAGACGTACTGGGGCTCGTTCGGGACGTGGGGCGAAAACGCCACCTACGCACTGGGCACGCCGAAGTTCGGCGAGTTCATAGCGCTCGACGGCGTGCGCACCGGCCATTTTCTCGACACGCCCGAATTTCTGCCGATTCACGATATCGGGAACAACGAAACCATCTTCGACCGGCTTGACTATCAGCCGACCGGCCGCGATGCCCTGCACCTCGATCTTTATGTAGCGCGTAACTGGTTTCAGGTGCCGAACGATTACGACCAGCTCAGCCAGGATCAGAAACAGCGCGTGCTGACCTGGAACGTGGCGCCGGGCTATCAGCACACGTTCGGATCGCAGATGCTGCTGACGATCAATCCGTTTGCGCGGCGCGATCAGGTAAATTATTACGGCAGCCGCGACCCGCTGGCGGATAATCCGGCGGCGATCTCGCAGAACCGGTTTCTGACCAATTACGGTACGAAGGCCGATCTTGCCATTACGAAGGGCCGGCAGAACCTGAAGTTCGGTACCGAGGTGCAGCAGACGCGGCTGCTGGAGAATTTCGGCCTGGGAATCACCAATCCGAATCTGAATCCGGTTTGTCTCACGACAGCCGGGCTGCCGGACGCGCTGCCGAGTGTGACGAATCCGGCCGACTGCGGGGCGTTCAACGCCGTTCCGAATCCGAATCTGCTGCCGGGGCTCGTGCCGTACGACCTGACGCGCGGCGGAACATTTTTCCTCTTCCACGGACAGAACAACGTGACGGAGGAGGCAGCATATGCCACGGATCAGATCACGCTGGGGGCGCTGGTGATCAATATCGGTCTGCGGCTGGATCGCTATGCGGGTCTGGTGACAAAATTCGATCCGCAGCCGCGCCTGGCGCTGTCTTATCTTGTGCATCAGACCGGCACCGTGCTGCGCGCGGCCTACTCGCGCACGATGGAGACGCCGTTCAACGAGAACCTGCTGCTTTCAAGCGCAACCGGCGCGGGCGGACTGGCGCAGAATATCTTCGGCGCCAAAGCCAGCGTGCCGCTGCAGCCGGGCGAGCGCAATCAGTTCAATGGCGGCTTCCAGCAGAAGATCACGCACTTTCTGATTCTCGATGCCGACTACTTCTGGAAGTACACGCATAACGCATACGACTTTGACGTCCTCTTCAACACGCCGATCACATTTCCGATCGCGTGGCACAACTCGAAGATCGACGGCCTGACAGGACGCATAAGCTCGATCAACTATCACGGCTTCCAGACCTATATGACGTTCGGACACTCGCGGGCGCGTTATTTTCCGCCCGAGGTCGGCGGGCTGATCTTCCAGGGGACCGCGTCGGTGCCCGGCGTGTTCCGCATCGATCACGATCAGGCCTATCAGCAGACCGCAAATTTCCGTTATCAGCGCGGTAAGGACGGCTACTGGGCCGATCTGATCTGGCGATTCGACAGCGGGCTGGTGGTGACCGGCGTGCCGACGGCGCAGTCAGCCCTGAAACTGACCGCGAATCAGCAGGTCGATATCGGCCTGTCCTGCAACGGCGTTTATGCGACGCCGACCGATCCCATAACGGTCTGCAGCGGAACGCCGCTTTCCACAATGCTCACGCTTCCGGCCGCGAATGTGGCGAATAACGATCACAATCCGGACCGCGTCATGCCGCGAAATATCCTCGATCTCGCGCTGGGCACCGACAATTTGTTGCACACTGAGGGAATCCGAAAGGTCGGGGTGCGCTTTACGCTGAGCAACGTGACGAACAAAGTCGCGCTGTATAACTTCCTGTCCACGTTCAGCGGAACCCACTTTGTGCCGCCGCGCACCAGTCAGGTGGCGATCACGTATACGTTCTGACATTGGGCCTGCGGCTGCGCTTTCGAGGGTATGAGACGCAGTCTTTTGGCATTACCATTTCTGTTTCTGGCGATTATTGCGGGAGTGTCGCTTATGCGAAGCCGGGCTGTCCAGCGCGGGATCGGGGCGGAACCGGAAATCGTTGCTTTCAGCGCGACGCCGACCGAAGTCCAGGCAGGCGGCCCTGTCACACTCGCCTGGAAAGCGCGCGGCGCGCCTTCGCTTACGCTCAGCCGGTCGACCAGCGAACGCAGCGACGCGGATGAGCCGGAACGGACGCGCCTGCCGGATTCCGGGACCATGACCGTTCACCCGAGGCGAGACACTGTCTATACGCTGACCTGTGAGACGGGCGACGGGCCGATGTGCACGACCGCTGTGACCGTGCGAGCGAAATAACCCGACGCTGCGCTGCAAAACGCACGCGCGACGTGCTGACACGCAACGCCTGCCTTTAAATTATTGAAAAAGCGTCGGCACGCGATTTGCACTCGTCACGGCGTATGAAAACCAACTTCCTGCTACTGCTCGTCATTCTTCTCGCCACAGCCGCCGGGTTCGGAATCATGAGGAGCCAGGCGAAACATCAGGGTCTTGGATACTCGCCCGAGGTCGTTGCGTTCACCGCCACCCCCGCCGTGGTTCACGCCGGCCAGCCGGTCACGCTCAAATGGGAAACCCGGGGCACGTCGTCGATCGCGCTCGAATGGGGTCCGGCGCAGCCCACCCGGCAGGGTCTCGAGCTGCACGCGGGTCTGCCTTCGTCCGGGACGATGACTGTGACGCCGACTGCCGACACGGTTTACGAGCTGCGTTGCTATACCGTAGCGGGGCCAATGTGCCTGCCGATCAGCGAAGCCGTCGAGGTCAGATAAGCGCGAAAAGACTCAGGGCTGCGCGAAGACGCGCAGTTGAGCAGCCCGTGGAACCCCCGCTCTTTCGCAGTCGCGGCTCAGTAACCTTTGGATCCACAGAGCCGGGGTACCCTCCGGGTCCGCAAAAAGCGGGCTGTCAGCGCGGGAAACAGACGTGCACAGTAATGAGTGTTAAGGAGGTAAGTGTCATGGCAGAAGTAAGAATTGCCAGGACGGAAACTCCCAATTACGAAGTACCCTTCCTGGGTCCGGATCTGTTCCGGACGACAATGTTTGGTGCAACTCCCTTCACGCTGATGCGCCGGTTCGGCGACGAACTGGAGCGCGTATTCGGCAAAGGAGCAGAAGCAGCAGTGTGGCGTCCCGCCATCGACGTGAAACTGGAGAAAGGTAAGATGATGGTTCACGCTGAGTTGCCGGGGCTGAAGAAGGAAAACGTGAAGGTCACCATCACAGGCGATCTTCTCGCGATCGAAGGAGAAAGAAAGACTGAGACAGAGGAGAAAAAGGGCGGCTGGGTTCACACGGAACGGAACTATGGAAAGTTCTATCGCGCGATCGCGCTGCCTGAAGGCGCTGACGCCGGGAAGGCGGCGGCGGAGTTTGCCGACGGCGTGCTCGCCATCACGGTCCCGATCCCGGAAGTTGGTCCGGCCGTAAAGGAGATACCCGTCGGTGATGTGAAGCCGAAGGCCGAAGTCAGGCACTAAGACTTCGGTGGTCGGTGCTGTGTGAAGTGAAGTGAAGAGGGCCGCTTTCCGCCGGACCGGAGAGCGGCCCTTTTTATTGCTATGGCTCTTATAGTCACGGCAAGAAGCAACATAAGGGCCGGATCGATGGGATGCCGGTAGCGCGGCAGGGCGAGCGTCATGTAGTACGCGATCGGGAACACCACTGGCACGGCCGCCAACGGGAACGCGTAAATACTGCCATCGCGGAACAGAAACACGATCGCGGCGAGCGCTCCCGCGGAAGCGCACAGATTGAACAGCAGCACAAAGCGGGGCCACAAGGGGGCTTTCCCGAAGAGGTCGTCGAGCGGATGCAGCGATCCGCCCGCCCACAGCATCACGAATCGCCCGGCGATCAAGCGCGCTTCATGGGCCGGGTGCGTCAGGATGTAATCGAGGGCATCGCGGCTCTTCTCCGCCATGTAGGGAATCTCGCCCATCTGCGTGTACTTCAGCCGCTCGGAGTTGTCGTTGATCGGATGATGCTCGCCGAGCCAGATGGGCTTTGCATCCGGATTATTGCCCACTGAGAGCTGGAGGCCGAGCGTCGACCGCAGCGGAATGAAGGTGTGGAAGACCTCGTAGTTGCGCACCGTCCACGGGACGCAGCAAAGCACGATGACGCCACAGGCGAGCGCGGTGTGAAACGTGGCGTTGGGAGATTTCTTCTCATTGCGATATGCCGCCCAGCCCAGAAAGAACGGCAGCAGCGACAGAACCGCGGCGTTGGTCATCAGGATGACGCCCCACAGCATCCCGTAAGCGGCCCAGTCGCGCGCGCGTGCCGAATCGGCGATCCGGAAGGTCGCCCAAAGGGCTGTCGTGACCAGCAGCGCCGAGAGCGAGGTGTCCCAGAGGCTCTGAAAGCTCAGCAGAATCGCGTTGGGGAAGATTGCCCACAGCCAGGCCGCGCCTGCCGCGAGACCCGCGCCTCCGATGCGCCTGGCCGCCAAGTAAAGCGGGATGCAGGCGATCGCCGAGAAACAGATGTTCATGGTTATTGCCGCCACCCAGGACGCAAATGTGTAGATCCCGAAGATGCGCATGATGAAGGAGAGCAGCAGCGGGTAGACCGGCGTCATCCAGGCCGTCGGGCCGGTATCGACGCGCAGCGGGGAGCCGAAACCGTGGCCGCTGGCGAGCGAATACGCGATGTTGCCCGATTCGAAAAGGAAAGGAATGGCGCGCAGCGCCGCATGCTGCCGGTGCGCCTGGTAATCCCATGCAGAACCCGCGCGCAGCATAAGCGCCACGAGGAGAATCAGAGGCAGGGAGCGAAGAACGGCGCGCAGGCGCGGAAGCACACTCTAGTAGTAGCGCAGGAATGCCTCCGCCGTCAGAACGATGAGCACAATCCCGAACACGATGGCCGCGCCGCCGAACACGCGCGCACCCCGGGTGAACGAGGCGGAAGGCGCTTCGGCGCGCAGTTGTTCCAGCCCCCCGGCTGTCTCCTCGCGTGTATATTCCACCGGATGCTTGTGCAGAAATTCTTCCTCGCTCTCACTGCCGGTGAAGATGCTGATATCCATCGGGAAGTTGTGCGGCCGGAGATGTTCGTTGAAGAAATGGATGACAAAGATCCAGCCCACCGCCAGCAGCGCTTCCTCGCCGTGGATGAGCAGGGCGACGTTCAGCCAGGAGCCGGGGACCAGGCGCGCGAAAGTCGGCGCAAACCACATGGCGTAACCGGAGATGCCGATGATGGCCATGCCCCAGAACACGCCCCAGTAGTCAAGCTTCTCCCAGTAGGTGTAGCGATCGAACTTTGGCCGGGGGCCGAGGAACACAAGCCACTTCAGCTGGCCGACAAAATCCTGCAGATCCTTGAGCCGCGGCACCATCGAGTCCGGTCCCCAGAGCAGCCCCCACTGCTTTTTCACCAGAACGCGGTGACCGATATCGACGACGTGAGCCAGAAAGTCGATAGAGAGCACGACCGCCCAGAATTTGTGATAAAAGAGCACGGCCTGGAACCCTCCGACCGCGCGAGCGAAAGCGCCGCTAAACGGGGCGGTGCTGAAACGCAAAGGGAGGCCCGTCGCCGCCAGACCCAGAAACGAGGTAAGAAGCACGGCGTGCATGATCCGCTGGACCGGCGTGAAGCGGGTGTAGTAGCGTTCGGCACTGTTGGTGTCGGGGCTCATGAATTCCTCTTCTGGTCGCTGATTCTCTGGAAGTGTGAACGGATGAACCACAACACGGTATGCAACAGGAAGAATCCGAGCACACTCGCGAGCAGCAGGTTCATGAACAGCGCCGTCGCGTGCAGCGCCGGATAGGCCTTACCGTTGCCAGCGTTTGCATGCGGTTCATATTTGACAAAACCCGCATTGGCGCCGGGGTGACACTTGCCGCAGGTCTGGATCAGATTGGCCTTCGCCACGCTCGATTTCGGATCGGAGGGAGGGAGGATTGTGTGAGCGCCGTGGCAGTCCCAGCAGTGCGCTACCGCGGTAGAACCGAGCGCCGAGACCTGCCCATGGAACGTATCCTGGTAGGTTCCGTATTGCGCTCCGTGACATCCTCCGCAGGTGGCAGTGGTTTTCATCTGAAACGATGCCTCGCGAACGTTCGAAATCTGGTGCGCGGTGTGACAGGTTGTGCACACAGGAGCTGAGTCGTCGCCGGCCTGATGCAGCTGACCATGGATTCCCGCCAGATACTGCTGCTCGATTCCTTCATGGCACGAACCGCACGTAGCCGGAATGTTGGCTGCGTTGACGCGGCTCTTCGGATTCTTAGGCGCGAGGATGTCGTGCGCGCCATGGCAGCTGGAGCACGTTGCCGCGACCAGAAGCCCGTCCTTTGTGAGCGCAAAGCCGTGGATCGAGTCCATATACTGCGAGTAGACCTCCGGCAGGTTGTGCTGCTGCGCGAATTTCTTATCGCCGTGGCAGGCGCCGCAGGTGCGCGGCAGGTTGGTCGGAAAGACCGCGGACTTCGGATCCTTCACCGGCACGATGGCATGCGCGTCGCCGTGGCAGGAAAGGCAGGGCTGCCCGGAAGCAGTGGCATGAACGCTCGCAGTCAGTGCTGTCTGCGGACCGCTGTGACAGGTACCGCAATCGACTTTGGCCACTTTGTCCGGATGCGGAAAACCTTTGATATCGGTGTGACAGCCCGTGCACCCCAGCGGGGCGTGCACACTCGCGTGGAAGGTCAACTCTTTTTCCGAATGACAACTCAGGCACAGCGAATCGGGCGCAGCGGCAAATGCGGATGCGGCGACGAGAAGGAACAACCCGGCTGTCCGGGTTAGTACCGCCGCTCCCTCACGGTCACGGTTCGGAAAAGATATTAATTTCATTTCAGGCGCTCCCGGTTGCCGGCGGCGGCCTGCGCGGGAACAATCCCGAGATCGGCCAGAATAGCCGGATTCTTTTCCTCCATGGCCTTGATTTCGTGACACGTATCGCAGTCGTTTGGAATGGCTTTTCCGCTTGCGCTGGTGTGGCTTCCGTCATGGCAGCGGAAGCAGCCGGGCGAATCCATATGGCCGAGGTTGTTGACGTAGGTGCCCCAGGTCACTTTCATCTCCGGAAAGACATTGCGTGAGTAGACGGCCTGAACCGCCGCGACCGAGTGATCGATCGTGCTGCGATCCTGCGCGTAAATCTGCGGGTATTTCGTGCTGTAGAACTGTCGAAGCGCGTCGGAGATCCGCTGCTCGGCCGCGCCGCCGTCGGGGTAGTTCTTCTTCAGGACGGCCAGCGCCTGTTGCTTGACGAACGGCAGCGAGGGGCTGATGTCGCCTGTTGCCATGGCGTCGTCCAGCGCGCGGTCGGGCAGTTGGAAAGTGTGCGTCGGCCGGTTGTGGCAGTCGAACGCAGTCCATCGTGCGGTGCTCGCCTTTGGCGAGTTGTTCGGGTGTCGCCTTCGCGTCCTTCGAATTGTAGATCGTCTGGTTCCCTTTGGCGTCGGTGTAAATCACCTGGGGGATGGATTGCCGTTTATCGTCTGTGGCGATGTACTCGATCCTTGTGTTGGCGGCCATATGCACACCATGTATACCGACAGTACCGTCCCAGGCCCGTCCTCCGACCTTCACCAGCAGAACGGTGGTTGCGGCTGTATTCAGCTGATCTTCTGCGTATGTGGTATGCACGACCACTTTGTCGCCCGTGAAGCGCTGCGGCCAGTGGCACTGCTCGCAGGTTTCGCGCGCGGGACGCAGATTTGCCACGGGAGTGGGAATCGGCCGTGGATAGTTGTTCAGCATCACCGCTATCACCTGCCCGGTCCCGGAAAGCTTGCTGCGCACGAACCACGAAGCGCCCGGACCGATATGGCATGCGGCGCAGTCCACCCGCGCGTGGGGAGAATTCGCGTGACTCGTAAATTCGGGTTTCATGACATGGCAGGTGGTCCCGCAGAACCCTGTCGTATCCATATAACTAACCGCGCTGTAGGAGAGCTGGCTGGCGATCACCAGATTCGCGAAAGTCAGAACACCAACCAGGGTTGCCAGACGGCGGAAGTCGTGATTCTGCCAGTTGAGCGGAGGGAAACCGGATTCGGTTTTCCCAATGGCGCGGTCGCGCCGGCGGCGGTGGAAAATTCCCAGCGGGATCAGGAGCAGCCCCCCAATGAACACCGCTGGCAGGGCCAGAAACATGAGGATGCCGATATACGGGTGCGACGCCTCTCCTCGCATAGAAAAGGGCAGCAGGAACAGCCAGAACACCGCAGCGGTGGTTACCACCGCCACGCCAATCAAACTGATCCAGTCGTTCGTAAGGTAGACCAGAGGCCTGAGCCGCGCCGCCGAAAACAGGGCGGGCCTCGACTCCGGATTACTTGCCAACCTCGCCTCCGCGCGTGTTGAGATAGGCGATCAGGCTCGACATTTCATCGGCGGTGAAGTGCGGCCATGCGAGATGTTTCTCCCGCATCTTGTCCAGCATGGCGGGGCCGTGGCGCGTGAGCGCGGAAACCATGGTCGAACCGGAGACGAATTTTCCGTTCGCGGTCAGGCCGGAGAGTTTCGGCGCACCGCTCGATGGATCGTCATGGCAGACCGTGCATTTCTTGGCGGCGAAAACCTGGGCGCCGCGGCCGGATTCGCCGACACCTTCGATGGCGCGCGAATACCAGATGTAATCGGCGATCTGCCGCATCTCGCCGGGTGCGAACGTGATGCCGGTCATCGTCATATCCCGGCCGTGGTTCCACATATCGGCGGCGATATCGGTCAGGGATTCGTCGCGCAGATTGGTCGAAAGGAAGTGCGTGAGCGGCCCGTGGCAGGAGCTGCATTTTTTCGATTCGAAAAGGGTCTTCCCGGCATCCATGGCGGTGGGCTGAAATATGGGCTTGAATGCCGGGCGCGGCTTACCGGCACGGCGCGTGTATACGAGAAGATCGGCCAGCTCCTGACCGGTCAGCTGCGGCAGACGGATATTTCGTCGCGCCATTTCGTCGCGCATGGCCGTCGAGTGATTCCACATGATCTCGATCAGCTCGAGCGCATCGTCCGCGGACGTCCATTCGGAAACCGGTTTGATGTTGCTGCCGGTCTGCAGAGGTTCGTCGATGCCGTGGCACGAGGAGCAGCGCTTTTCGGTAAACAGCGCCTTGCCGCGCGCCGCGTCGCCGGGTTCTTCAAAAAAGCGCAGCGAATAGAAGAAGGCGAAAAGGTCGGCGGCCTGCTGTTCGTCCATGGCCGGAGTCGCCGCACCGCGCAACTTTGTTTCCACCCACATCTGCGGCGCGTGATTCCACATTGTGGCGGCGAGCGCGGCAGGGGTGAATCCGCGATCCGCCACGCGCCCGAGGTCCGGCCCGATGTTCGGTCCGACTCCGTTCAAAGCATGGCACTGCCCGCAGCCCTGCAGTTCGAAAACCTGTGCGCCGCGCGAGGAGTCGGCGGAATAGGTCGCGGCAGGCAGATTCCCGACGACAAGCAGACCGAGCAGAAGCAGCTTTTTCATCGTGTGATCCTCACGCCGGTAGTGACAGTATAGGTCCGGAAGCCCTGATACAGATAGAAATCCTCGCCAAATCCGTAATACTGGACTTCGGAGTTCCATGCAAGGCCTTTACGCAGGTTGACCGAGAGCTTCGCCAGCGGCTCATAAAACGCGGTTGGGTTGCTGCCGTTCGAGACCAGTGCCGTCCCCCCCACCGTGAGCCGGCCCTTGAATCCGGGCAGCCAGTCCGGAATATTGAAGTTGAACAGCGCCGTCACAGTGTGGCTGTTATCGCGGTACAGCGACTGCAGCGGGGTCTCGGTCGACGGATCGAGATAGAAGATATTCGAGTAGAACGTGGAGCGCGTGTAGCTGCCCTCGAAGTCCCAGATCTTTCCACCGATGTACTGCAGTGAAGCCGACTCCGTATGCGCGAGGAAGCTGTAGTTGATGCCGGGCGTGGGGTTCTGATTCTGCAGCACGGTGAAGTTTCCCGAGACATTGAGATCCTTGAGCAGCCGGTACCGGCCCCGCACCGAAGCCTTCTGGTAGTTGTACAGGCTGGTGCGAAAATAGGTGCTGCCGCTCGATCCGTCCTCAAAATCGACGTTGATCCACGCGTTCTGCACCGGACGCCACGCCACACCGAAGAGCCAGATGGAACGCCGGATTTTGCCGGTCTCATAGCCGGTGAGTTCCGCGATGGGCAGAATGACATCGCTCGCATTGCCCCAGTTGTACTTGTAGCCGCCGCGGAGCGTGATCTTCTTCGTGACGTCGAGGAAGGCCTGCATGCCGGCTTCGTTGTTGTTCGACACCAGGGTGGAAGCGAACAGGGAGGCCATATTAACCTGGCTGGTAGGCGAGGTGGTCAAAGTATCGCTGCCCACGCCCGACCCGCTGGTGTGCATGCGATCGGTGAACCACGAGGGAAGCAGACGTACGCGCGTCAGGGGCCGGATTTCCGCGCCCAGATTGGCCGATGTATGCGGCGCTTTGGCGGCGGACGAGATAAAGTTCGCCTCGCTGGTGTAGAAGAGAAGCTCGCTCAGCAGCACATTGTTGCCGGAATCCCGACCGACGAACCCGACGTTCGAAACCGGCTGACTGTAAAGGAACGTGCCGTAGAGGTCGGCCCAGTCGAACGGATTCGCGCTGAACGAAGCGTCCGTGTAATAACTGTGACCGCGCACTGCGTAAGCTTCGGTAAGGCTGGTCAGAGAGAGCGTCTGGCCGAAGATCGGCGAGAAGAAATTGCCGGGGTTTGTCCCGCCGCTGCCGGAGTTCAGCTGCTCGTCATCTTTAAACGTTGTGCCGCCCTGCTCAAGTTTGAAGTGCCACTTCGGCAGCTCGATGCGCACACCGGCGCGATAGTCCTGGTCCGAATTGCGTGTCAGGTTGACGACCGGGTATTCGTTCGAGTCGGCAACAAAATTCGCGATGCCGTTGCCGTAGTCTGAGGCGGGGTCGTATTCGATGTACGGCATGAAGGTGTGATTCGGGAGAAGGTCGAGACGGAAATCGCCGAGCCGCTTGTGAGTGTCCAGTGCCTGTTCGTCGAGGATCAGGCCGCTGCCGAACAGAGGGTCGGCGAACCCCGGCAGATTGTTGTAATACGCGATGTTCCGGTAGTCGCCGGTGAACGTGTACAGCTTCGCTTTGCTGATGTCGAGATGGTAAGTCTCGTAAGGGTCGTCGCCGATATCGGTGAGGCGAATGTTGATCCGGTCGAAAAAGCGGCTGCCTACGGGCAGAATGGAATTGAGAATGGTGAAGTCCGCGCCGAAAAGCTTCGGGCCGGAGCCGAGATCGACGATCGAGCGATAAGTGTCGTAGCTGCCATGAACGCCGGTCTGCCAGCGATAGCCGAGATCGATGTAGCCGGACACCGCGGGCTCATCGGTCGGCACGGGGTTGGTCTCGGTCGTCTGGGCGGGCGCCGCCTGAACGAAAACCACGCCCGCGCACAGGAATACGGGAATCAGCTTTCTCATCGCAGCAGGTTCCTGTCTATGTGGCTGCCGTGAATCTTCTGGTGGCAAATGGTGCAGTTGCGATAGCGCGGCGAGGTCAGATCGTGAAACGCCGGCGGCACCACACCGGTGACGGCTCCGCTGGATACGGGCAGATTGGCGTGACACTCAAGGCATACCAAACGCACTTCCTGGCGCGTCAGCATTTTCGCATTCGGCGATCCGTGCGGCATATGGCAGCTCTGACAGCCTTCCTCGCGCACCGGAGCATGTTCGAAGGTAAACGGTCCGCGCTTGTCGTTGTGACAACTGAAACAGCCTGGCTCGTTGGCGCTGGCCAGCCGCATCAGGCCGGGTTTGAAACTGCCGTGCGGATTATGGCAGTCGACGCAGGACATGGCGTCCTCCGGCACGCGGTGCCGGAAGGGCTCGGCGAATGAAGCCTTCACTTCGAGATGGCAGCTCTCGCACTGCGCGTTGATATCGGCCCGTACGCGCGAGACCAGACCGTTCGGTCCATGCGCGTGCACCGAGTGGCAGGAAGTACAGGGGACGTCGTTGTGCGCGTGACTGGCTTCGAGCCGGCCCGAGGTCGTGGGCTGATTGCGGTGGCAGGCGAGACAGGTTTTGTCGACTTCCGCCGGCGTGAGCTTTGCGGGATTACGGATATCGGCGGCGGAAAGCGTCATCACGTGGTTACTGCCAGGGCCGTGACACGATTCGCAGGCCTGGCCTTTGAAGCCGTACTTCGTTTCGCCGCGGTCAACGGTGGCATGCGGGCTTTTGGCGAAAGCCTTACCGATATCTTCGTGGCAGGCGCCGCAGGTTTCCGAGCCGACGTAAGTGGCCGGCGTCGTCGATGCCGCAGCCGGCGCGGAGGTCTTCACCGCTGCCTTCTTTGCTCCCTGCTGCTGGGCTAAGCAAGGCAGCGATGCCGTGAGCAGAATGAAAAGCGCAGCTTGCGGGTACCGGGTCATCCGTTATCCATTGGTTGACACAGGGCGATTAATACTGCGCGTGAACCTGGCTGACCGAATAAGCGGCGCCGGAACTGTGGCACACCGTGCAGCTTTCGCCAAGCGAACTGGTGTTGGCAAGGAAGTGCGACGCTTCCGACTCCGACGCATGGCAGCCGCTGCACGCGCCCGCCGTGGCCTGATTGGGGTTGATCCAGCCCTCCGGATCGACCATCTGATTGAGGCCGATGGGCAGGTTCTGTTCGCTGCCGCCGGTGTGGCAGAGCTCGCAGTTCCGGGTGTCGCCGGCGCTTCCTGTGGGGCTGAAAGGTGCATACAGCGTCTGTGAGAAATCGTTGTGGCTGCCGCCGTTCCCGACCACAATGTACGGATACTTCGCGCCTGCGGCGTTCGGGCCGGAGTGGATGCGATGCACCAACAGGTTGAAGTCGATACCCTGCGGCGGGAGCGCTTTGTCCGCTGCGTTCGTCGCGCTTACGCGGACCGCCGCGTCTGTCTGCGACGGATTGTGACAGAAGACGCAGTACAGTGTGTTGTTTCGCAGCCCGCCATGCAGCGAAAGCTCGACGTGGCACTGATTGCAGTTGCTGAGCGCGACCACAAGGCGCCGGGGCGCCACGGTGGAGCCGTCTACTGAGAAATAGGTCACCGGATTCAGTGCACCTTCCGTCACGCTCTGCGTTCCGCCGGGCTGACCGTTGGCAATGGTTTCGGAGCGCCGGGACTCGATGCCCATGGCGTAGGTTCCGGTAGAGCCCGCCGGCACGGGATGGGTGAAGGTATAACTGCACGCCCCGGCAGTGCTGCAACTGGCGGCGGTTGTCATGCTTTCGGTCACGTAGCCCGGCGTGGTGGACACACCGAAATTGGTGTAGCCGTAATCCGTGGTCGGCCCGGCCATGGTTGCCGAAAGCGAACTAAGTTTCGAGAGCGGGACGCCGTTGCCGGAATTGTCGGTCACCGTGAAATTCAGCGTCGGCTTGTTGCCTGCCGTTCCGCCGGTCACGCTGGTGATGGCTACTTTAAGGCCCGACAGCAGTGAGGAATCGGTCGCAACCACGTGCGCGCCAACGACTGAAGCATCGAAGTCTGTGGTTCCCTGCGGAACGTGGCAGGTGGAACACTGCGTATCGTTCGGCTGCGCGCCGGCCGGATGATTAGCGCCGGTGGCGAAGTTGACGTCGTCGTGACAGGAGCCGCATGCTGTGCGGGTGGGCTCGGTTGCATAGGCCTTCTCCTGCGCGGCGCCGGTGGTCTGGTCGTGGCAAACCTGGCAGCGCTGGACCATGGCAGGATCCACTACCTTCGAAAAATCGTTGACGCTGTTCTGGAAGCCGATGATCTGATACGGCGTGCCGGCAACGACGCTGGGCAGCGACGATCCGTCATGAATCTTGTGGATCATGACTTTGAAGTCGAGGGAATTACCAGTTGCCGGATCGAGCAGTTGCGGCTGATGGCACATCACGCATAGATTGATGCCGCGGCGCGAACCGCCGTGGAACGAAAGCTGATCGTGGCAGCGGTCGCAGCTCGCGGTCCGGATGACATCGCGCGTGACAGTGACCGGCGAGCCGTTGGGAACGAAGCTGAATGTAGTGCTGGCGTAATCCGTGCCGAGGTCGTAGGACGTCAGGTTGCGCGATCCATAGATGCCGATGGTCTGCGTCGCGGTGGGGTCGAAGCCAGTGGCTTTGGTGTGAAAGACGTACGTGTAGGAGCCGGGTCCGCCTGTCGTGGTGCCGCCGGAATCCGATGCGGGCTGATTCGTGGTAGGCACAACGGTGCCTGTCGCAGCGCGGGTGATGTAGCTGACGTACTGCTCCTGGCCGTTGGGAATCGTGGCTGCGAGAAAACTTGCGCTCACTGTGCCCGGCGTCTGGACGCCGGCACTATCCAGCGGAAGCCCGGTGGGATCGGCAAGCGTGTATTTTACGGTGATCGTGCCGTCGCTCGCGATGGAGGCGGACTGAATGGCGAACACGAGGCCCGGATTCACGAATTCCACGGAGTCGGGAAGGAAATAAGCCTTCTGGTGGGGATTATAGAAACGCTGACGATGGGTGGGATCGCCGGCCGCGACCCCGACTGCCAGACAGGCTAGAGCGATGATCCAAAGCTTGCGCGATCTCATGAAGTTTTTTAGAAAAACAGTCCTTCCCGGAACCAGGCGCGGTACACTTCTCCGGCCCAGTCTCGGAGTCTTACGCCAACAACTGCCCCCGGGGGTATTACTTCTTCAGCGTCCGAATGTAGGCGACGACGTTGTCCGCATCGGCTGGCGAAACACCTGACACCGGTTTCATTTTCCCGGTGCCAGCCATTACAATCGCCTTCAGGTCCGCATCCGACTTCGCCTGTACTTCGGCCGAGCCGAGCGCCTTCATGGTCACGTTCATCATTTTTCCGATGGCAGGGTTACCTGCGCCGTCAGCGCCATGGCAGGCCCTGCACTTCATCGAGTAAACCGCCGCGCCGTCCTTCGCACTTGCGGCCACGGCGGGCGTGAGCACAATGCCGAATAGCATGGCTCCGCATGCGAGATACCTGGCTGAAGGGTTCATAGTATTGATTGTCGCTCCTCCGACCGATTACGAGTCACGGTTTTAATCTTGTTGTTCGCTAATGTACAACTCGGAATTTTACGGAGCAGAGGTCCCGGCGACCCCGGAATCACCTCGCCAGGACCTCCTCCTCAACCGGAATGAATGTCGCTTCGGTGCGTCTCGACGCGGCGATCTGCGGAGCCGTCATCGGTGCATGCCATTCCGGAACCCGTATCGGCTCGAGCATGCCGATGATTTCATTACGTCGATTCTCAAACCATGGCGGCAAGAGAAGATGTGTGCCTAACTCGTTGAAAGGCTCGTCCTTCGCGAAACCGCCCGCGGCTGTGGCGGCGCATTCCACGAGAATGCCGCCGGGCGAGCGCATATAAATCGAGTGAAAATAATTCCGATCTTTGATTTCCGAGCAATCGGTGTAGCCGAGCTCTTCGTACAGGGCTTTCTGCTGTGCGAGGGCGTCATCATCCGGAACGTCGAGCGCGACGTGGTGCGCCGTGCCCGCGCCGAATCCCCAACTGCCCTGCGGGCGCGTGGGTTCGTGCAGCAGAACCAGCGTCTTTCCCGCGCCGCCCGGAGCGATCTCGAAGCGATGATAGGCGCCATCCACGCCGGTCTTGCGGAATCCGAGGGCCTCGATAAAGAAGCGCTCCTCTTCATCGATCTCTCTCACCGACAACAGCGGTCCATGGAAGCCGCGCACAGACTCGCCGAGCCCGATCTCTTCCGTCTCCCAGCCGGTACGCTTTTCAGCCGCATCCTCGATGATCTCGATCCCGAGCCCGCACGGATGCAGGAAATGGACAAACTTCTGGCCGAATCGCTCGTGGATGCCGCGGTGCACGATGCGGTGCTTGTTGAGGTGGTCGATCCAGAAAGTCAGGGTTCCTTTGGCAACGGTGTATACAGTGGCCTGAATCTGACCGGAGCCAGACCGCCCTTTGACCCGGTTGTAAGGAAACGTGGTCATCACCGTTCCAGGTTCGGCCTTCCCGTTGGCATAGTACAGGTGATAGTGGGCGTAGCGGCCGTCAAACAGAATGGTCTGTTTGATCAGGCGCTGGCCAACGACCGTTGTGAAGAAATCGATGTCTTCCTGCGCGCCAGCGGCGCAGACCGTGATGTGATGCAGTCCGGTAACGGGGTAGTCCATTTCAATTACTCCTCGGCGCACCCTGATCGCAAGCCGCAGGCCAGAAATGTGAGGGCGGGCCCGAATCGGTCACGCCAAGGGTTTTCAGTGCCTTAGGGTGGAAAGCGATCGGCCGCCCACTCCGCGGCCTGCGTGTGTTGACGCAGGCCTTGCGTTCAAACGCCCTCGCGAGCGTGAATCCCGGCTGAGAAATCTTCCGCCCCGGACTACTTCCTTCTCAACCGATGGCCGATATAACGGAAACAGAGTTGCTGCCTGGTCGGGGAGTCGAGTGGTTTGCCGAACAGATCCCCAGCCCGGTGCGCCGATTGCGCTTTCTGCGGGAGTTCGCGCCGAGACGCGCTGCCGAGTCGCCGCTCCGAATCTGGCGATCGGGGCTTCTCGTGGTGGTCCCCGTTTTGCTGCTGCTGACGACGGGTCCGCCGCGGGCGCGAGTCGCGCGTGCACCGCAGGCGGCGGCCACCAGGACAGTCGCATCTGCGCCGACACCGGCTGCTGTTTATGTTGCGTCGGCGTCGGAAATCTGGGTCGTCGATAAGACCGATGCCTGGGAAACCTACAGCAACGGATTGCGCATCGACAACCGGTTTTCGATCGCCAATCACCGGCGGTCGTATCTGGCATTTCCGGCGGATCGGCACGAGGCGGCGCACCGGCGCTTTGATCCGGCGGGAATAGTTTTTCATACGACCGAAAGCCTGCAGGCGCCCTTCGAGCCGGGTGAGAACGCCCGGCTGCAGCGAATTGGCGAATCGCTGCTCGACTACGTCAGGCAGAGACGAGCCTACAATTTCGTGATCGACCGCTTTGGGCGTGTGTACCGCGTGGTACGCGAGGAAGATGCCGCAAACCACGCTGGCCATTCCGTCTGGTCTGATGGGAATTACCTTTATCTGAACCTGAATGACAGCTTCCTCGGCGTGGCCTTCGAAACGCAGACGCTGCCGGGACAGGACGAAGCTACCGTGGCGCCCGCACAGATGCACGCCGCCGCCATGCTGACCGATATGCTGCGCCGGCGCTACAGAATTCCGGCCCTGAACTGCGTGACCCACGCGCAGGTGTCGGTGAACGCTTCCAACCTGCAGATCGGTTATCACCTCGACTGGGCTTCCAGCTTTCCGTTCGGTCAGGTCGGGCTTCCCGACAACTACGCGGTACCGTTGCCGTCGGTCGCTGTCTTTGGATTCGGATATGACCCGGGCTTTGCGCGGCGCGCGGGCGACCGGATGTTTCAGGAGGCGGAGATGGGCAATCGGGTGATGCTGGAGCGTGCCGCTGCCGCGCACGTAAAGGCGGCTGTCTACCGGCGTGAGCTGCAGCAACGTTATCGGAGCGAACTGGCCACCGTGCGCGGCGATGGCCACGGCGAGTAATCCGGGCGGGTTTTCGATACAATCGGGAACGGAAAAATCCATATGAAACTTCGCCCGCTTCTCGTCGCCGCTATTTGCTTCAGCGCTTCGCCTGCGTTTGCGCAACCACCCGCCGGACGCGCACGTGGCGAAGGGCGCAATATGCGGCCGACGCTGTTCTTCAGCGAGGAGTGGAAACAGAACCCGACTGGCGGCGAAGCGGCGGTGAATCCGGCAGATGCGGTCGCCAATCCGAGCCTCGAGCTGAAGCTGTACGGACCCGGCGGCAAAGACATCCAGCTCACGGGCGCCGCGGGCCGCGCCGCCAACCCGGTTCACCTCTGGACCGGCTTGTGCGAACAGCTCTGTGCGGCCGCGCTGCGTGACAAAGATAACTACGTTGACCTGACCGGACTTGCCATGATCCGCTGGGTCACCAAGGTTTCCGGGTTTCATCAGGTCCATCCGATTATCAAACTGGCAGACGGCGTCTGGCTGGTCGGCGACCACGCCGATGGATTCCACCCTCGACTGGCACGAAAACGAGTTCTCCATCGCCGATGTGCGCTGGCGCAGACTGAACATCGCCAAAATCGTAACGATTGGCGACTGGGTGATTAATCCCGATCTCAGTAAGGTGGACGAGGTTGGTTTCACCGATCTGATGCCGGGAAGCGGTCACGGTCCGGGTGGCTGGTCGGACGTTCGCAAGGATCGAAGTATTCGGCAGGCCAGTCAAGCGGCAATAAGCCGCCCGAAATATCACGGCGACAGCCCATGACGATCAGCACATCTCCGCCCCAAATCTCCATATCGGCCGGCCGATTGAAGATCATCCTGCCATCCGGTTTGCGGACCGCCGGCCTCGCGCGCCGGCGAGCTGCGGCTCAAGCGCGGCATTGCGTCCCACACGGCCTAAGCCGCAGACGATAAGAGGCTAAAATCTGCGGCGGATGTGTTCGGCGACGCGATGGGGCAGGCGCACGATCACGTTCATCCTGCCGGTCGGACCCATAATCTCAGGCCGCAGGGTATGCCGGAGCGCGAGCGCGTCGAGGTCCGCCGCATCGAGCCACGCGGATTCTTCGTCGAGACCGAACGAGAACATTATCGAAGATTCGTCGGGATTGTGAGCGAGCCCAAGGACATGCCCGATCTCGTGCACGGAGTCGAGAAACATTCCCTCTTTCGAAAGTTTGTACCGGGGGTTGAAGGCAATCCATCCCTGAAAATTCTCGCGGTCGGGAAGCTGGGAACGCGCGCTCATGCAGACGCACCAGTTGAAAAGGGAAGGTGTTCCGTCCACGAGTTGCATCGAGCACTCGTCAGCGGCGCCAACCTCGTGCCAGTCCAGATCGAGGATGCCGCTCCAGAAATCGAGCGCGTTTTCGAATTGTTTTGCCAGAGCCGCGTTGGCGGTCGAGATTCTCACAGCGAGATCGAGATGATCGTGGCTGAGCAGGTCGTTGTGGCGTTCGCAGGGAGCGTATTTGCCGGTCCAGTTCGCGGGGATCGCGGTGGGGAGACTTGCATGAGCGAGGCTGTTTGCAACAAGCTTTTCCTGGGCGAGAGAAGGAACGACCGGAAGAAAGAAAATCAGAACTGCGAGGAACTTCACTGGATTCTACACATGTATTGTACACGGCAGTACAGTTCTACGCAAGTCGGACTGCGCGAGCCGCTTTGGAGTGGCCGCTGAGGTGGGCGACGGCGCCGAAACTAACCATTGTTGTAGCTCGAAGGCAGACATTGCACAGAGAGACATTCCACTGGAGAAGAGAACACGGGAGTCTTTTGAGTCCGACGACACTCGGCATTGCAGCCTTTCAAGGGAGATCGAGCCGGCCCGAGAGCCGCGGTGCCCTACGCTCAAGCGTGATTGATTCAATTTCGATCGCCAACACAGCGCTGTCTTTGATGCTTGCCGCGGCGATTTCGCTGATCGTTTGGGCCGTGGGCCGAGCTCGCGCCAGTCCATTGCCTGCGCCCGGGCAGGTTGAGCTGCCCTTCGGTTTCAGCCAGGAGCATTCTGATTATCTGAACGCTTCCGCTTCCTGAAAAGTCTGTACGCGCCATAAGCGAGCGCCGCGCCTGCGGCGGCTCCTGCGCCGATAACGATGCTCGCCGAAAGCCCCGTAGCCGCGCCTCTGGCGGCCAGTTCCAACACGCCAACTGTCGCACCGCCGGCACCGCCAACACCCGCGCCAGCGCTGGTGACTGCAGCCGCCGCCACCTTGTCCTTCAGATCCGACGAATCACTCATGCTGGTTTCCTGTGAACTTCCGAGGGTTTCCACTCCCTCGTAAACCGCGGGCTTCTCAATGGGGCTCCAGGGTTGTGGATACGCGGTTGAGATGAGCTCGCATGCGGAGCTTCTCCTTCCTCCGGCGATGCTGCACCGTCAGTCGGACGATTACCACTGAGAGGATCGCCACCAATGCTATCGCGGAGAGCCACATCAATCACTTCATTATCCTCGGAATGGAAAACGATTGCTGACGATTGATTTCGCTGCCTGCTATAAAGAGCCGGTTCCGCCGAAATCCCGATCGAGCTCTGGCCGATTGGACGGCCTAATTCCGCGCGCAAGCAACCCGCGCACGCACAGCCGGGAACGGGTCGCCCGCATCCCGGCTTCGACTCGTGAGTTCGGCTTCCGTGCATGAATGCGACCCTACTGCCCCTCGATCGTTTTATTAACTATCCTTCATGTCGCCTGAAAACCGGCCACTACCCACGTTGAACAGAGGCCGGATGCGAGCTCTCCGCCGACGTGAAAATGAAGCACTTCGAATCAACGCGTCGCGGGGCTGTCCCTCCCTGGGCGTGTTCGTTGTGTCGCTCTGCAATGGAATTGTCGGAACGCCGAATGCCGGGGATCAATATTTTTCATGGCTTTGCGCCCGTAGTTTCACCCCTAATCCGTTGTAGCATTGCATTTAACTGTAGCGCTCCCAGTCCGGAGTTTTTCCCGTCAGCATCTCCGCTCTCGTCCGGCGGCCAGTCGCTTCGAATCAGTCTCTGATCCGAACGCGGCTGCAAAATCCATCAGCCATTTTCTTTTATTACAGGGAGGACTAAATTCGTGATTCGCCGTCTCGCTATTTTCCTGATCGTGAGCTTGCCTCTGTTGGCGCAGAACAGCTCTCTGAACGGAGTGATCACCGACCCCAACGGCGGCGCGGTGCCGGCCGCCAGCGTCAAGATCCAGAATCAGGACACGACCGCGACCCGCGCCACGCTCTCGAATGAGCGCGGCGAATACGCGCTGGCGCAGATGCCGCCGGGAAAGTACTTGTTGACCGTGGAGAAGGCCGGCTTCCGTGTGAGCACTTCGGAATTGACGCTGCAGACCAGCACGCCGGCGACGCTGAATCTGACGCTTGAAGTCGGGGCCGTCAGTGCGACCGTCGAAGTAACCGGCGCGGCTGAGGTGGTGAACACCGAGAACGCCTCCGTCGGCAATCCGTTTACCGAGACGCAGGTCAAGGAAATCCCGCTGCAGACGCGCAATATCGTCGCGCTGCTTGGCGTACAGCCGGGCGCCTCGGTCCAAGGCCAGGTGCTCGGCGCGCGGGCCGACCAGAACAACGTGACGCTCGACGGCGTCGACGTAAACGACAACGCCGGGGCCAACGGATACAACGCTGTGCTTCCCATCCCCCTCGATTCAGTTCAGGAATTCCGCACCACGGTTGCCGGATTCGGAGCCGATCAGGGGCGTTCCTCCGGCGGACAGGTTTCCATCATCACCAAGAGCGGCTCCAATCAGTTTCACGGGACCGTATACGAATACAACCGCAATACCGATTTCTCGGCCAACAGCTGGTTCAGTAACCGCGCCGGTGTGGCCCGCGCGCCCCTGATTCGAAATCAATATGGCGCCTCGCTCGGCGGTCCGATTCTGAAGAACAAACTGTTCTTCTTCTACAACTATGAAGGCCGTAAGGACCGCAGCGGAGAGCCGGTCAGCCGGCTGGTTCCCAGTTCCACGCTTGCGCAGGGAAACATACTTGTTCCTTTGAAGAGCGGTCAGGTCGTGACGCTCACGCCGGACCAGATCGCCGCCATCGATCCCCTGCACCTCGGCGAGAACTCGTTCTTTTCGACATACCTTAAGCAGTTCCCGGCCGGCAACAATCCGCTGGCCTCTCCCGATCTCGGGCTCGACTTCAACGAACTGACGTTCAACGCACCGCAGGATCTGAACAATCACGCGCAGGTCGGGAAGCTCGATTATCTCCTGGGCAAACACAGCATCTCGGTGCGCGGTACGCTGAACGGTGCCGCTGTGGACGGCAATGGCACGGTTGGCAGCACCACCGGTCTCGCCGAGCTTCCCGGACAGTCGGCCGCGCAGAAGACGCTGGATAACTCACGAGGTCTCGCGGTGCACGACACCGTCGTGCTGTCACCGACATTGATCAATACGATCTCCTACGGCTACACCCGGCTGGGCAACGCATCCACCGGGACCGAAGCAGTCGTGCCGACATTTTATTTCGCCGCGCCCATTTCCACTTCGAGACCGACGCAGCGCATTGCTCCGACCACCAACTTTACCGACGACATGACCTGGACTAAAGGCCGTCATACGATCCAGTACGGTCTGAACTTCCGGTTCGCGCTGAATACGAATCTGATGTTCAACAACCTGCCGAGCTACAGCTTCTCGCGCAACACGCTGCTCGGCCTTGGCGGCGACATTGACACCGACGTGGTGAATTACCTGATCAATACGATGGGACTGCCCGCCAACACGGCGCTCAAATCCAGCACGAACATTACCAACGCGTTCGGGGCTATGCTGGGTCTGGTCAACCAGTATGGCGCCACTTACAACTACACGGCGCAGGGAACGGCAATCCCCTTCGGCAATCCCGTCGGCACCTCCTTTGAAGATCACGAGTATGAGGGATACATTCAGGATGCCTTCAAATGGAAACCGAATCTGACCATTACAGCCGGCCTGCGGTATTCGCTGTCGGGCGTACCGTACGAAGTTGATGGCCGGGAGGTTGTTCCCGTTACGCCTCTGAATAATTTCTTCGCGGACCGCCTCTACGCAGCGCAGAATGGCATTTCAAATTCGCTGGTACCGGATTCGCTGGTCAGCTTCGCCCTGGGCGGGTCGGCAAACAACGCTCCCGGCTATTATCCGCTCGACAAAGGAAACTTCGGCCCGCGCCTGGCCGTGGCTTACAGTCCGGAGAGCGGCTCCTGGCTGGAGAAAATCATGGGCAAAGGCAGCGTATTCCGCGTGGGCGGCGCGATGCTCTATGACCACTACGGCACGGCGATGGCGCAGCAGTTTGCCAACAACGGTTCGCCTGGTCTTGCCACTCAGGTCACGCAGCCCTCGAACACCAACTTCACTACTTCCTACCGCTATAACGGCAACGGGTATCCCGCAATTCCGGCCGGGTCCGCCGCCACATTCCCTCTGACTCCTCCGACGGTTGTCGGCGGCTTTAACACGTTCAGCGGCGTTTCCAGCAATCTGAAGGCGCCTTATGAGTATGTGCTCAACGCCAGTTATGCGCGCCCGCTGCCGAAGAAGATGAGTATTGAGGTCGGCTACGTGGGACGTTTGGGCCACCGCGGGATCATCGAACAGGACTACGGCCAACCGCTGTCCAACTTCAAAGATCCGAAATCGGGCCAGACGTTCGCCCAGGCGGGCAATGTGCTTACCCAGCTGTACAATGCAGGCCTGACGCCGGCGCAGGTGAAAGCCAATCCCAGCCTCGTTCCGAACGAGCCCTGGGTTAACGATCTGGTCCCGAATCTCGCCAACTTCTACATTCCCGGGAGCGCGAGCGCCAACTTGTTCTATGACGTTTACAGCGTCTATGCGGGGAGCTGGCTCGACACCCTCAACGATGTCGATCGCATCCGGCAAGGTCCTAATGGCGGTTGTCTTGTCAGCACCGGATGCAATACCTTCTACATGCTGCAGAACTCGGGACTCGACGTTTACACGAACAACGGCTATTCCATGTACAACGCGATGGTGGTCACCTTGCGGCGCGCCGTGACCGGAGGCTGGGGCTACGATTTCAACTACACCTGGGCTCATTCCATCGACAACGGCTCCGCCTCGGAATCCGGGCAGAACAGCAACAGCGGATCGAGTGGCTACTACAGCACGGGAGGCCTTCTGCAGGATGCCTTCAACCCGAACGCATTCCGCGGACCGTCGGACTTCGACGCGCGTCATACGATTACGGCGGATTTCGTCGTTGAGCTTCCGATCGGCAAGGGCAAACCATTCCTCAACACCTCAAAGACGTGGGTGAACGAGATCATCGGCGGCTGGCAGGTTAGCGGACTGACGACCTTTCACTCGGGCACGCCTCTCACGGTAAGTGACGCAGGAGACTATAACGTCAACTATGACATCTCGGCATACGGAGTTCTGGCGCCGGGCGCGACGCTTCCCTCCAACGGACTGCGCTTCGATTCGAACGGGATCCCGAGCATCTTCAGCAACGCGAATGCGGTGAATTCGTTCGTGGGAGCGGGGCCCGGCGTAGTCGGTACTCGAGGCATTCTGCGGAGCCCGCACTTCTTCGACACTGATCTGGCGCTGAGCAAAGCCTTCAGGCTGCCGTGGGAAAACCAGAGCATCTCTTTCCGCGCCGAGGCGTTCAACGCCTTCAACAACGTCGAGTTTGGTGTGCCGAACCTGAGCCTGGCGACAACGACGACCTTCGGTGAAATTACCTCCTACGCCTATGGCGCCGCTCCCCGCGTGATGCAGCTGGCTCTGCGCTACGCATTCTGAAAACCGGCTTACGCCGGGGCTGACAACCGGCTTCGGCCGGAAGTAACCCACCATAACCGCCCGGAACCTCGAAAGAGGCTCCGGGCTTTTTTATTGGCTTCGCAAACCGGACGCGTGTCCGAACGTATACACATGCGGAACAGAATTTCTGATACTATTGCCCTGTGTTTGCGGGCACCTAGTCGGTGCCACGGACCCGGTGCGTGTCCAGATGAGAATCGGCTTCTCTGCCCTGTTGGCAATTTCGGCCCTCGCGTGCGCGAATGGAGTATGCGCCGCGCAGGCCCCATTGGCCGTTTACTACTCGTTCGAAACGAAGGCATCCCCCGCACTTCTCAGCACCATGCAGTCGGAGCTGGCTGCGATTCTTGCGCCGTCGGGAATATCGGCTGCATGGATTGCACTGGATGCAACCCGCCACGGCGCCGACGAATTTCCCGGTCTCGTCGTGCTCCGGTTTCACGGTCGCTGCAGCCTCGAGGGGGGTGCCGACAACCGGAACAGCGACGTCTCCGGAAAGGCTCTGGCGGAAACCGACACGGTTGACGGTCACGTTCTTTCTTATGCAACTGTGAATTGCGATACGGTGCGGGACTTCATTGCACCCATGCTCGGCTCCATGCCCCCGGCCTGGAAGACACAAATGCTCGGCCGCGCCCTGGCCCGCGTCAGCGCGCATGAGATTTATCACATGCTGGCGGGAGTCAGCAAGCATGACGATCGGGATGGCATCTTCCAGACAAGTCATACGAGGAAAGATCTGACTGAGGCTGTGTTCGCCTTCGCCGCGCCGGAGAACAACTGGCTCCACGCGTGGGTGGAAAGGCAGACGCGGCGGGATACGGTGGCGCAGGCCGGGCCGGCTTCGGGTGCATCCGCAGGGGACGAGCCTGTCTTTGCCGAATCGGACTCTGCCGTTTTCGCCGGGCGCTGATCAGCGCGGCGCTTTGGGCCAGATAGTGAAATCGCGCAATGCGTAGCGGACGGGATGCCCGTTCATTGATTTCAGGGCTTCGTTCAGCTCGACCAGATGGGCATGGGAAAGTTCGAGCGGATGCTCTTCGGGCTGATACTTTGTCCCGACGACGTAATCGAGAAACGGCGTATTCGATTCCTCGATGTGACAGCCCAGAATATGCGCCACCGGTTTGTCGCGGGTGAAGTCGACCAGACGCTGAATGCTGGCGGCGAACGCGGGGAAATCGGAAACATAGAGCCGGCCGGGATAGAGCGTGTCGCCCGTGAGCAGGATGCCCGTACGCCGATCGTAAAACGCGACGCTGAACGGCTGGTGTCCGGGTATGGCGATGACATCGAGCACGCGGCCGCCCAGATCGATCGATCCGCGGTCCGTCGGCCAGTTCGCGATGCCGAATGCTTTCTGGGTGGCTTCAACGGATAGCCCGATCAACGTCACATCGGGCTTGTCCTTAAACTGCGCATCGCCGGAGATGTGATCGCCGTGGCCGTGTGAGTGCGCGACGACAAGCGGAATCGACGTTCGTCCGTTACGTTTGCACCACTCCGCAATAACACCGTTGACCGCTTCGGCCACGTTGTTCTGACCGGCGCCGGTATCCTGCAGCAGCGCGCGGTCCTTGCCGAAGAACAGATACAGAAACGGCTTTTCGTAATTGGTGCAGCCGGATTCGCGAATGATGTAGAGGTCCGGATTGTAGGCGTGGACCTGCCATTTCGGCACGGTGGCGCAGTCGGGACCTCCGGTGATCCAGTGCGCCGGGAGAGTGCCTGGCTCCAGACCCGCCCCCTTCGGCTCGGGCGCCTGCGCGAGAGCGAGGCCCGCGAAAACAAGCGCGGTCGCAGCACAGCGCTTCAAGGGTACACGCGGCGCGAGCCGCGTTTCCCCGGCGAACAACGAACGCGACTGGCGTCGCGTGTACCATTCCTTACCCGCCGAATTCAGCCATCTCGAGTTCAAGCCTTCCCTCCATGGCGGCATCTTCGATCTTTCGCGTGAAACCGTCGAGCGCTTCGCGGAGGGGATAGCCGTCCACGCCGCGAATCGAATCCGGCACGTCGACATCAAGCACAACTTTGGCGTAACTCTCCGGCGATTCCTTGCCCAGCACCACCACGCGCGTGCCGAGGTAGACTGCTTCGGCCAGATTGTGCGTCACAAACAGGATCGTGGTACCGGTTTCGCGCCACAGCCGCCGCACCAGCTTCTGCATATCGCTGCGCGTGGCGGGGTCGAGCGCGCTGAACGCTTCGTCCATCAGAAGAATTTTCGGTTTCATGATCAGGGCCTGCGCAATGGCGACGCGCTGCTGCATGCCGCCGGACAGCTGATCGGGGTACTTGCCGGCATCGGATTCCTGCAGCCCCATCTGCCGCAGATAACCAAGTGCGGTACGCCGAAGTTCCGCTCTGCGCCGGAAAAAGCGCGGCGTCAGACGGCCCATGAGGCCGAATTCCTCGGTCTCCGGTCCGAAGGTGATGTTGTCGAGCACGGTTTTGTCGGGGAATAGCGAATACTTCTGCGGGACGTAGCCGCGATGCCGGTCGGGACGGGGAAGCCGGCGGCCTTCAATCAGCACGCGCCCGCTGGTGGGCTGCTCGGCGCCGAGAATCAGCCGCAGCATCGTGGACTTGCCACAGCCGGTCTGACCGCACACCGCAACGAACTGCCCCTCGAAGATCGAGAGATTCAGGCAATCGAGAACCTTCTTCGGCGCGTGTCCGCGAACGGCGTATTCGACGCAGAGATCTTCCAGCCGGATGAATTCCCTCATGCTT
The DNA here is from genome assembly GCA_963832905.1 of Terriglobia bacterium. Lineage (GTDB taxonomy): Bacteria > Acidobacteriota > Terriglobia > Bryobacterales > Bryobacteraceae > BOG-234. The sequence goes on from CAWHVO010000006.1 coordinate 1,377,547, forward strand.
CACGCTTCCCGGAACCAGGGATGCAGCCTGCGATTGACTACCCGCATGCCCAGATCTACCAGAAACAGCAGCAGCGCCACCCACATCACGTACGGGATGATGACGTTCATCGCCATGTTGCGCCGCATGAGCGCGATGCGGTAGGCGAGCCCGTCCTGAGAGGCGATCATTTCCCCGGCGAAAAGAAAGAGCATGATCGGCTTGAGGTTCAGCCGGATGCTGTTGATCACACGCGGCAGAATCTGTCGCAGCACGATACGGTAGGCGACGCCGAAATCGTGCGCGCCCAGCGTGAACCCCTTCACCACCTGTTCGGGGGGAACACTCTTCGTCAGATTGAACGTGTCGAGGATGATCGTCGGCGTCACACCGATCACGATCAGCATGATCTTGGAGAGTTCGTCGATGCCGAACGCGATGAACAGGATCGGCAGCACAGAAAGCGCAATGATTTTGTCGAAGAACAGAATGAAGCGCAGAAAAAACGTGCCGACGACCGGAAACAGACCCATGTGCAGGCCGAGAAAAACAGCCGGAACCAGCAGCAGCATAGCCCAGGCAAATCGTTTCGCGCTGGCCACCGTGTCCTTCCACAGCATGCTGCCGAAAAAGCGCCCGATCCAGGACTTCGCGGCATCTCCCGGATCGACTGCATCGTCATCCGCCGGTTTGAGAACCGCGTCCGTGATGCCCTGCGCCAGCTGCGTGAGATTCGGTGCGACTTTGTCTTCTGGATTCTCCAGATGCCGCGTGTGCGACGCGTGGAAATAGAGCGCAATACCGGCCGCAAACAGCAACCACGACAGCGCGAACGCCGTGAGTTTCCCCGGCCGGGCGTCAATGCGAAAAACGCCAGGCGACATCAGAGCTTCCCCTGCTGCGCCATCTGCATGTAGTTGGCATCGAAGCGCAGGCGCACGCGATCCGGCGCGCCCAGCACGGCCTTGCCGGGAAAGCTGATCGCCACGTCGTCCACCGACTTCGTGTGCTCTCCGAGAAGCCCGTGCGTGAAACAGAATTGCCGCACCAGATTCATCTTCTGCACGAAGTCGGGCGCGACAGTAAATGCCGCCGCGGAATCCGCGGTGAAAAAAAGATGCGTGGTGCTGAGCTGCTCTTTGTACGAAGCGAGCGAGTCCTGGGAACCGTTTGCGATTGCCTGCAATACCTTGTCCGTCTCCGGCCCGGTGCCCGACATCAGCTTCGTGGTTTCATACCACGCGCCGGCGAGAGCCTTCGCAAAGCGCTGCCCGGATCCGTCGGGCCGATTAAGAATCTCGGTCCGCACGACCATCAGGTCTACAATCTCGCCGGGAATCTTCGAAGAGTTGAAGATCGTCTTCACGCCGTTCGTTTTCGCAATCTGCGACACGAGCGGTTTCCATGTCACGACAGCATCCTGCGACGTATCCGAGATGAACGCCGTAGCGATATCGGAGTCCGAGGTGTTGACCAGCTTCACCTTTTTGATCTGGCTTTCCAGACCGTTCAGCACCAGAGCGCGTTCGAAGAGATACTGCGACACCGTCTTCTCCACCATGAGCACTTTTCTGCCAGGCAGCTGCTGCAGAGTGAGATCGCGGCGCACCAGGATGGCGTCATTGCCGTTCGAGTAATCGCCGGTGATGATGGAGGTCGTATCGACGCCCGCGGCGGCTGGCATGTCGAGCGCTTCCATGTTCGTCATAGCGCAGGCATCGATGTTTTTCGCGACGAATGCGTCCAGAGAAGGCGCATAATCGAAGCGCTGCACGCGAATACTGACGTTGTACTTATCCGCCCACTTCTTCAGAATCCCGGACTTCGCCATGTAGTACCAGGGATTCCAGCCCACGTAAACGGACCAGCCAACCGTGAATGCAGGTTTGTCCGCGGCGGGCGCGAGCCCGGCGAAAAGACTTAGAAGAATGAGAGAGATAAGAGGACGCATGTCAGCTTTCGATCTGGTTCTGCAGCCTTGCAGAAGTCGCCGACACGGGCGCTGAGGAGAAACCTTTATTGTAAACCAACCTGCGACGACAGGCTTTTAGATTAAGGATCAAGAATTTCTTATCTGGCCCATAAATTTGTTTTTTATTGTGGGGCCTCGGGTCGCTTGCCATCATGGATACATATGATGATCCTGCGACCGGAGACAGCCGAACGCAAGATCTCTATCCACGTGTTCCTGCGCCTGACGCGCATGGACGTCTGCTGCGGTCCCCCCACATCCCGGTAGTTCCGCGACAAGCTCAAAATCCAGTCGTCCGGGATTGCGGACGGCATTTGTTTTGTTTTCAAAGGAGCTTTTCTTATGTCGAGTCCCGCACTTTGGGAAGACACCATACAAGCCGGAAGCAGCTGGTCTCTCATTCTTCGCCGGGGGCGTGAACTGCGCATCGAAGACATTGAAGGCGGCGCGAATGTGCCGGCGGTTTTCTATAACTTCGACTGTCCGGTGGAGCGCTACAACATGCCGGACACGCTGAAGGCCCAGCACACGGCGCATCTGACCGAGGGCTTCGTTCTCTATTCGGACATGGGGCGCATTCTGTGCTCCGTCACGGGCGACACCTGTGGATGGCACGATCCCATCGGCAGTCACAACGATGCCGCGGCGGTGGCTGCGAAATACGGTCCGTTCGACCTATCAGCAGGAGCGAAACGCCTGGCATCGGAATACGAGAGATAACTTTCTCACTGAACTCGGCAAGTACGGACTCGGGCTGCGCGACCTCACGGCTAACATTAATTTCTTCAGCAAAATCGTGGTAGACGACGACGGGGGGATGCGGTTCGTGCCCGGCAACTCGCAGCCCGGTGACGCCGTCACCCTGCGCGCCGAGATGAACGTCCTCGTCGTGCTCGATACGGGTCAGCACCCGCTCGATCCGAATCCACACTACGCGCCCAGGCCGGTGAAGCTCGCAGTCCGCGAAGCCGCGGCCGTTGCCGCCGATGATTGGTGCCGTCTTTCGCGGCCGGAAAACGCACGCGGCTTTATCAACACCGAGAGGTACTTTCTGTGATCGCGAGCCCTGTGGTCGAACAGCATCCTCCGGCCCGAAACCGCTGTCTGCAACCAGACTGTGTCTGCCGGCGAGGGCTGGATTCACCGCATCGAAGCCGATCAGATTTTCCGCATCGTCGATCTGGAAGGTAATCAGGCGGTCGACACGCTTTTTTACAGCGCCGACGACACATCGGAGCGATACAGCGCGACCGACACCATCGTGGCGCAGTGCAACATATATCTGACGACCGGCAGTGTGCTGATGTCGAATCTGCGGCGGCCGATGCTGACGATTGTCGCCGATACCTGCGGCCGTCACGACACGCTGGGCGGAGCCTGCGCCACGGAGAGCAATCAGGTGCGCTACGCCATTGAAAAGCGCCACATGCACGCGTGCCGTAACAGTTTTCTGCAGGCGATCGCGGATCCGAAGTGGAACCTTAATAAGCGCGACATCACCGCCAATATCAACTTCTTCATGAATGTGCCCGTGACGCCGCAGGGCAGGCTGACTTTCGAGGATGGCATTTCCGAGCCGATGAAGTATGTGGAAATGCGCGCCGAGATGGATGTGATCGCGGTCATCAGCAATTGTCCGCAGCTCAACAATCCCTGCAATGGTTACAATCCGACGCCCATCCAGGTATTGATCTGGAACGCGTCGGCAAGGAGCGCGGGAGCCTGATTTGTTTTCCAAGGTCCTCATAGCGAATCGCGGGGTGATTGCATGCCGGATCATCCGCACGCTGGATCATCTCGGCGTGCGCTCCGTTGCTGTGTACTCAGAAGCGGACCGCCATTCGCTGCACGTTTCTCAGGCCAGCGAAGCGGTCCTGCTTGGGCCGGCGCCGCCGCGGGACAGTTACCTGAACATCGCAAGGGTTCTGGATGCCGCGCAGCGCACGGGCGCGGAGGCGATTCACCCGGGATACGGATTTCTCAGTGAGAACGCCGAATTCGCCGACGCGTGCGAGTCCGCCGGGATCCGTTTTGTCGGCCCCACGCCCGATCAGATTCGCGCCTTCGGCCTGAAACACACGGCGCGCGAGCTCGCGAAGGCAAACGGGGTTCCGCTGCTTCCTGGCAGCGGTCTGCTGGCATCGCCCAAAGAGGCGCTGGCCGCCGCCATTGCCGTGGGCTTCCCGGTCATTCTCAAGAGCACAGCGGGCGGAGGCGGCATCGGCATGCGCCTCTGCCGCGCCGAGTCTGAAGTGACGCAGGCATTTCGTTCTGTGGTTCGATTGGGTGAGTCGAGCTTCAAAAACAGCGGCGTGTATCTGGAAAAGTTCGTCGAGAACGCGCGCCATATCGAAGTGCAGATCTTCGGCGATGGCGCAGGCGACGTCATCTCGTTCGGCGAACGCGATTGTTCGGTGCAGCGCAGAAATCAGAAGGTCATCGAAGAAACCCCGGCACACAAGCTGCCCCAGGCCGTTCGCGGGCGGATGATCGATACGGCCATATTGCTCGGCAAAGCGGTGCGCTACCGGTCGGCCGGAACCGTGGAATTCGTGTATGACGCCGAAACGGGCGAATTCTATTTTCTGGAAGTCAACACGAGATTGCAGGTCGAGCACGGCGTCAGTGAGGAAGTGACGTCGGTTGACATCGTCCGCTGGATGTTCCTCATGGCTGCCGGCGAGATGCCGCAACTTTCACACGTGAAGCCGGCGCCGCGTGGTCATTCCGTTCAGGTCCGTGTCTACGCGGAAGATCCGGGCAAGGATTTTCAGCCTGCCGCGGGACTCCTCACGGAAGTAAAGTTTCCTCCGCACGCCAGAACGGAAACGTGGGTGGAGCGCGGTACGGAAGTCACTCCATACTACGATCCGCTGCTGGCCAAGATCATCGTGACCGCCGAGACGAGGCCGGCGGCAATCGTCAAGCTCCGGGCGGCTCTCGACGCAACGCATCTGTCCGGCATCGAAAGCAATCTGGAGTATCTGAAGCAGGTGGTTGCCTCGCCGGACTTTGCGGCCGGTGGTCTGACGACAAGCTTCCTGAGCCGGTTCTCCTGGCGCCGCCGCGGCATCGAGGTTCTCGACGGCGGCACCATGACCACCGTGCAGGATTATCCGGGTCGCGTCGGGTACTGGAGTGTGGGCGTGCCTCCGTCGGGTCCGATGGATTCGCGGTCCTTCCGCATCGGCAACCGTCTGCTTGGTAATGATGAAGGCGCGGCGGGACTCGAGTGCATTGTGGCCGGGCCGTCGCTTCGCTTCGAATTCGAGACGCACATCGCCATTACCGGCGCCGACTTCACCGCATGTCTGAACGGCCAGCCCGTCCCGCAATGGGAAGCGATCCGCGTTCCCGCGGATTCGCTGCTCGAACTCGACGAATGCAAGGGCCCGGGGATGCGCGCCTACATTCTGTTTCAGGGCGGCCTTCGCCTGCCGGCCTATCTCGGGAGCGTCAGCACTTTCACGCTGGGCGGATTCGGCGGCCACGGCGGGCGCGCGCTGCGAACGGGCGATGTCCTGCACCTCGAAGAACCGGCCGGCGCGTTTCGGCCCGGCACTGAAACGGTCGACGTTCCGTTCATCACGAACGACTGGACAATCGACGTTGCGTACGGCCCGCATGGCGCACCGGATTTCTTCACCGAAGACGATATCGCCACGCTCTTCTCAACCGTGTGGCGAGTGCATTACAACTCCAGCCGCACAGGCATTCGCCTCATTGGACCGAAGCCCGAATGGGCGCGTCCCGATGGCGGCGAAGCCGGCCTGCACCCTTCCAACATTCACGACAACGCCTATGCGATCGGCGCGATTGATTTCACCGGCGACATGCCGGTAATTCTCGGCCCCGACGGTCCGAGTCTCGGCGGCTTCGTCTGCCCGGCGGTGATTCTCGACGATGAACTCTGGAAAACCGGGCAGCTTCGTCCTGGTGACACGGTGCGTTTCCGGCAGCCAAACCAGGAGCCGGCGATTCTGCACCGTGTGCGCGATCTGGTGTGCCGCGCCTCGGGCGACCGGTATCTGCTGATCGAATTCGGCGAGCCGGTGCTCGATCTGAATCTTCGTTTCCGGGTGCAGGAACTGCTCAATTGGTTTGAGCAGGAAAGACCCGAGGGCATCATCGATCTGACCCCCGGCATACGCTCGCTTCAGATTCACTACGATGGCGGCAAATTGCCGCGGTCGCGCGTACTGGAACTCGTCGATCGCGGCGAAGCGGCGATACCGGCGCTCGAGGGCATGAAAATTCCCACGCGGATTGTGCGGCTGCCACTCTCCTGGGACGATCCGGCCACAAGAGTCGCCATAGAGAAATACATGAAGTCCGTCCGCGCGGATGCGCCATGGTGCCCGGACAACATCGAATTTATCCGGCGCATCAACGGACTCGACTCGGTTGACGACGTTAAACGCATCGTGTACGGTGCGAGTTACCTCGTGCTCGGCCTCGGTGACGTTTATCTCGGAGCTCCCGTCGCGACGCCGCTCGATCCGCGCCATCGCCTGGTCACCACAAAATATAATCCGGCGCGCACATGGACGGCCGAAAATTCGGTCGGCATTGGCGGCGCTTACCTTTGCATCTACGGCATGGAAGGGCCCGGTGGATATCAGTTCGTCGGCCGCACTGTGCAGATGTGGAATACGTGGCGAACCACGAAGGAGTTCTCCGCAGGCACGCCGTGGCTGCTGCGGTTTTTCGATCAGATCCGCTTCTATCCCGTGGAGGCCGACGAACTGCTCGGCATGCGGGACGACTTCCTGCACGGCAAGTATCACCCCGCCATTGACGAGGAAAAATTCAGTCTGCGCGATTATCGTGCGTTCCTGAGCCGCATTCGTTATGAAGTGAACGCTGCCAAGGCACGCCAGCAGGCGGCATTCGAAGCCGAGCGGGAGCGCTGGAAGGAAGCCGGTCTCGATCCTGAAGTGGAATCCACGGCGGACAGCGAAACGGCCGCGCCTTCCCGGGCGCTTCCGGAGGGCTGCAGAGTCATCAACTCGCCTACGCACGGAAATGTGTGGGCGGTTTCGGTGAAGGCCGGCGATCACGTTTCGCAGGGCCAGCGGCTGATCGTTCTCGAATCGATGAAGATGGAGATCGCCGTTGCAGCGCCGCAGGGCAGCACAGTGGTGGAGATTCTCTGCAAACCCGGTGTGCAGGTCGCGGCGGGGCAGAGCCTGATGTTTCTCCGGCCGGAGGCGGCATGACGGCGACGCAGATGAAATTCGATGTTGCCTCGCTGCGCAATGGCTACCGCGACGGCAGCTTCACGCCCGTCGATGTGGTGCGCGAAACGTGGCGGCGCATTCGCGAGTACGGCGCGCGTCCAGTCTGGATTCATCTGATTTCCGAAGAAGAATCGATCGCGCGCGCGGAAGCGCTGGGTTCGTTCCGCGACGATCTACCGCTGTATGGGATAATTTTTGCGGTCAAAGACAACATCGACGTGGCCGGAACTCCGACGACCGCGGGGTGCCCGGACTACGCATATTCTCCGCACGAGTCGGCAACCGTCGTCTCGCGGCTGACGGCCGCCGGAGCCATTCTGATCGGAAAAACAAACCTCGATCAGTTCGCGACCGGTCTGGTCGGCGTTCGCTCTCCGTATGGCGCCTGTTCAAGCGTGTTCGACGATCGATACATCTCAGGCGGATCGAGCTCCGGCTCCGCGATTGCCGCCGCCCGCGGACTGGTCTCGTTTTCGCTCGGCACCGACACCGCTGGCTCCGGGCGCGTGCCGGCCGCCTTCAATGCGCTCGTCGGGCTCAAGCCCACCCGTGGCGCGATCAGCACCAAAGGCGTGGTCCCGGCCTGCCGGACTCTCGACTGCGTCTCGATCTTCACAACGACCTGCGCCGGTGCTGCGACGGTTTTTGCAGCGGCAAATGGGTTCGATTGTGCGGATCCCTGGTCGCGTCATGCAGGGCCTCCCGCGGCCTGGCCCCCGCGCGAATTCCGTTTCGGTGTTCCGGCAAAAGAATGGCTTCGTTTTTTCGGTGACGACGCTTCCGAAGCCGCCTATTATCATGCCGTTGACCGCATGACCAGGCTCGGCGGCACCCGCGTCACGGTGGATTACGGGCTTTTCAACGACGCGGCGAATCTTCTCTACTCCGGCCCGTGGGTCGCCGAACGTTTCGCCGCGATCCGGCAGTTCATAACGGACCACCCCGACTCGCTGCACCCGGTTACCGCCCGCATTATCGGCGGCGCGAAATCGCTATCGGCGGCGGATACCTTCGAAGCGATTTACAAACTGGCGGAGATTCGTCGCGCCACCGAACGAGAATGGGACCGCATGGATTTCATGCTCCTGCCCACCGCCGGCACCCATTACACACACGCCGAGGTCGAAGCCGCGCCAATCGCGGCCAACACGAACCTCGGCTACTACACCAATTTTGTGAATCTGCTGGATCTCGCAGCGATTGCGGTTCCCGCCGGCACGCGCGGCGGTGTGATGCCGTTCGGCGTTTCGCTGATCGGTCCGGCGTGGTCGGAAAATGCGTTGCTCTCGACCGCCGCGCGCTTCTGCGGTGAAACCGAATTAGAGAGCGCCGCGCCCTACTGCCCGGCCGGTTACGTTCCGCTTGCCGTCTGCGGCGCGCATCTTCGCGGCGAGCCGCTTAACCGTCAGCTCATCGACGCCGGGGCGTTCCTGATCGAGGCCTGCCGCACTTCACCGGACTACAGGCTCTATGCCTTGCGCGGAACGGTGCCGGCAAAACCCGGTCTCGCGCTCTCACACGCCGGCGGCGCTGCGATCGAAGTCGAAGTATGGGCCGTGCCGGAGACCACTTTCGGCGCGTTCGTCGCCGCGGTGCCGCCGCCGCTCGGAATCGGGTCGTGCACGCTGGAAAGCGGACGGCGCGTGAAGTCGTTCATCTGCGAACCGTACGCCCTGAGTGACGCGGAGGAAATTACGCACCTCGGCTCCTGGCGGGTATTCAGAAGGAAAGCATGAAAAAGTTGACACGCATTCATATCTTCGGTATCTCGGCGCTGTTGTCGGTTTCGGCATTCGGGAGTGAAAAACCGCATAAGAAAACAGCGGCTCCGGTGGTTCCGAAGGTCGGCATCAAGACGCCGGGCATCCAGATCCCGTTTTCGCGACTGAAAGCCGAAGGCGAGTTTCAGACGCCGGACAAGCCCGACTGGATTTTCGTCACCTCCGGCGCCACCGGCGTGGCGTTCATCCCCACGAAGAATTCAATCGACAAAATCGATCTCAAGACAAATAAGAAGGGCGATCCACTGACCAGCCTCGACCAGTCCTGCGGAATGGTATCCGCATTTAACAGTCTCTGGGTGCCGGTCTGCGGCGCGCATTCGCTCGTGCGGCTCGACACGAAGACGCTGAAAGTCAAGGCAACCATCCCCGCGGGAACTTCCGGCGCGCGCGGAATCGTCGCCGCATCCACCGACAGCATCTGGGTGTTGACCGACGATAAGACCACGCTCTCGCGCATCGATCCGGATCAGAACGCCGTCGTTGGCGAACTTCGGATTCCGGCCGATTGCCGCAGCCTGATGCTAGCAGAAACCGCGCTGTGGCTGGCCTGTCCCGCCGAAGACAAAGTGCTGCGCGTGAATCCGGAATCGAATCTGGTGGATCAATCGATCAAAGTTTCCGCGGAGCCGATTTCGGTGGCCGCGGGCGCGGGCTCCGTCTGGGTGCTCTGCCGCAAAGAAGGCAAAATCGACCGCATCGATCCGAAGACCAACAAAGTAACGAAAACGATCGAGCTGGATGTGCCGGGCGTCGAAGGCGAAATCGCTTTTGGCGACAGCTTCGTCTGGGTGACACAGACCGGTTTCCCGCTCTCGCGAATCGATCCCACGCCTGACAAGGAGATTGTCATGCAGCAGTTCAGCGGGGACGGCGGCGGCGCGATCGCCACGTCGCCTGGCGCAATCTGGCTGTCGAATCTGAAAGCGGGAACGGTCTGGCGCATCGATCCCAAACTCGTGATCGCCACGATTCCGGAATAAGGGGATTTCGCATGCAGAAAAAATTGCTCATCGTCCTGGCGCTGCTCCCGCTGGCACTCGTGCTGACCGCGCAGGACAGCACTCCACCGCCCGTCCAGAAGAGACCGCGCCGTCCGCCGCCTCCCGGTGTGAGTACGCCCGGCGTGAAACGCGAAATGACTGCGATTACGCCGCTCGCCGTTTTCGACGCCGGCAGCGGCGCGCCCGACTGGCAGGTTCTCACCGACGACTCCGTCTGGGTCGCGAACGGGCCGCTCAGCTCCGTGCATCGCCTCGACGCAAAGACCAATAAGGTCGCGGCCACCATTGCGGTCGGGAAGAAGCCGTGCTCCGGACTCACCGCCGCATTCGGCAGCATCTGGGTGCCCAGCTGTGGCGACAAAACTCTCGGACGCATCGACCCGGCCACGAACATGCTGACCGCGACCCTGCCAATTCCGCCCGCCGAAAGCGAAGGAGGCATCGCGGCAAGCGAGGATGCCGTCTGGCTGGTCACCGACGCCGCCGGAAAACTCTCGCGCATCGATCCGAACACGAACACCGTGGCCGCACTCATCGACGTGCCTGCGGGTTCGGCTTCGGTCGTTTATGGCGATGGCGCGGTCTGGGTCACCACTCCCGGCGCCAACATGCTGACGCGCGTGGACGCGAAAACGAACAAGGTAACCGACTCCATCCCCGTCGGCATGGGGCCGCGCTTCGAAACTTTCGGCGCCGGCGCGATCTGGACTCTCAATCAGCGCGACGGCACGATCTCGCGCGTCAACGTGAAAAGCCGCAAGGTTGTGGCCACGATCGAAACCGGCCTGGTCGGCACCGGCGGTGAAATCGCTTTCGGGCTCGGGCATGTCTGGGCCACGTTGTTTCAGATTCCCATCACAGAGATCGACCCGGCGGCGAACACCGTGGTTCACCAGTGGGTCGGCCAGGGCGGTGATTCCATTCGCGCCGGACATGGTTCGGTCTGGCTTTCCAATCTGCGCGCGCACAATGTATGGCGCATCGATCCGGAGCAGCTGAAATGATGCTAAAATTACGGATGTTCCTGAGGTCCGCGGCAGTGCCGTAACTGCTGCGGGGCCCTTGTTTCGGCCCTCACCCGTCTCCCTCCGCGTCTGTTCATCTTGGTGCAGCGTCTGCGCCGGTTTCTTTCAGGTTTGTTCGAAACACGAGGAACCCATGCACCGCTTTTCAAAAATTCCGTTGAGCCTGCTCGCGATTCTCGGCGCCGCGGCCGTCGAACTCCCGGCGCAAACCGTCAACGCGGGAACGCCCGAATATTTCGAAAACAACATTCGCCCGATCCTCGCCGACAACTGCTTCGGCTGCCATACCACCTCTCAGCTCGGCGGCCTGCGCCTCGACTCGCTCGAAGGGATGAAGAAAGGCGGCCAGCACGGGCCTGCAATCGTCGTCGGAGATCCGGCCAACAGCCTTCTGATCAAAGCGGTCAAACAGACAGGCGAGATCAAGATGCCGCTGGGCGGCAAGATCACGGACGGTGAGATCGCGAAGCTGGAAGCCTGGGTTAAAGCAGGCGCCGTATGGCCGGCCGGCAGCGCGTCCGCGTCCGTCGCCGGCAAAAGCGGTAAGTATGTAATCTCGCCCGAGCGCCGGAATTTCTGGTCGTTCCTGCCGCTGAAACAACCGCCCGTACCTGAGGTGAAAGACACCAAATGGGCGAAAACCAATATCGACAAATTCGTTCTGGCGAAGCTCGAGCAGGATGGACTGAAGCCGGTAGCGCCCGCCAACAAACACGATTTGCTGCGCCGCGCTTATCTCGACCTCACCGGCCTGCCTCCCACGCCCGAGGAGTTCGCGGCCTTCGAAAAAGATCGCGCGCCGGACGCTTTCGCCAAAGTGGTCGATAGACTCCTCGCTTCGCCGCACTACGGAGAGCGCTGGGGACGTCTCTGGCTCAACGTCGCCCGCTATGGCGAGGACGATTACCGCAGCCTCAATCCTAACCCGAAAGGCTATCGCCCCTATCCGAACGCATGGGCCTATCGCGATTGGGTGGTGCGTGCCTTTAACGACGACATGCCCTACGACCAGTTTGTGAAAGACCAGCTCGCCGGCGATCTGCTCGACCCCAAAACCCGCTATAAGACACTGCCGGCCACGGGATTCCTCGGCCTTGGACCGTGGTATTACGATAACGGCTCCAACGAAGTCACGCGCGCCGATGAGCGCCATGATCGGGTGGACGCGGTCACGCGCGGATTCCTGGGTCTCACCGTACAGTGCGCACGCTGTCACGATCACAAATACGATCCCATTCCTCAGACTGACTACTATGCGCTCGCGGGCGTGTTCTATAACACGATTTATCAGGAATATCCCGAAGCCCCGAAGAAGGTCGTCGACCAGTACAAGGAGATCGAAGACCTTATCTACGAGAAGCAAAAGACTACCCAGGAGCTGCAGCAGAATCTCACCAGCGAGCTGGCGCGCACGCTTTCGCTGCAGACTTCCAATTACCTGCAGGGTGCCTGGGAAGTCAACGGCCGCGAGAAGAAAGAGTTGGCGCAGGTTGTGAACGACCGCCGTCTCGATTACGAGCTTCTCGACCGCTGGATCAAGTACATGGCTAAGCCGACCGACAAGTACCACAACAAGGAAGCCTGGCAGGCCATGATGAAGAAAGGCGGGGGAACGCAGCAGCAAGCAAAGAAGCTCGCCGACAAGTTCCAGCAGGACATTGTAGACGTAACCGCGGCGCACGACGACATTGACGAACAGAACCGCGTCATTACCGACAAGGACGTGGATGGCGACAAGCCCAAGCGCCGCACGGACAAGCCCAGCAATTTCGTTTCGAACAAGGACTTTAATCCAGGTGCTCTTCTGCGCCTGCATTCTCTGCCGGACGATCAGACGAATTTCTACACCGAGATTTTCATCCGGGAAATCCGGGATGACGACGATCCGAACGCGATGATGGCGGAGGGCCGGCGGAACGCTAATCCGGGAGTTCTGACGTTCCGCGGGTGGGGCCTCGAAAGCCGTCTGGGCCCCGAATCCCAGGCCCGTCTTAAGTCCCTTGAGGACGATCTGACGGCCCTGCGCAAGAAGATCGATCCCTACTACCCGTTTATTCACGGCGTGAAAGATTCGGAGCATCCGGTGGACATTAACCTCGCGATCCGCGGCAATCCCGAGACGCTTGGCCCGGTCGTGCCGCGCCATTTCCTGAGCATTCTTTCCAACGGCGATCCCATACCTCTGAACGAAGGCAGTGGACGGCTGGAACTCGCCGAGCTGATCGTGAAACAGCCGATCGCCATGCGCGTCCTCGTCAACCGCATCTGGCGCGGCGATTTCGGCACCGGCATCGTCGACACACCGAGCAATTTCGGTTTTGGCGGCGAACGGCCCACCGATCCCCAACTTCTCGAATACCTCGCGAACGAGTTCGTGAAAAACGGGATGTCGATCAAGAAGCTGCAGCGCGAAATCATGCTGAGCGCCGTCTATCAGCTTTCGACGGAAGATGACAAAGAAGCGTCGGCGAAGGACTCCGGCGACCGCCTCTACTGGCGCGCCACACGCAAGCGCCTCGACGCAGAGGAAGTTCGGGATGCAGTCCTCGACGTCTCCGGCGATCTCGACGACTCCCTCGGCGGGCCGTCAAAGGATCTCACTCCCGATTACCACCGGCGGACCATTTACGGCAAAGTGAGCCGCTACAAACTCGACTCCTACCTGCAGCTGTTCGATTTCCCGCCGCCGAATATCAGCGCCGAGAAACGCTTCACCACGACCGTGCCCTTGCAGCGCCTCTTCCTGATGAACAGCGACTTCATGCAGATTGAAGCTGAGGATCTCTATAAGAGAGTGGCCGCGGAGCCGGACAACCGCGCGCGCATTCGCAAAATGTACGAGCTGGTCTACGGCCGCGAAGCCAAGGAATCGGAGATTCAGCTCGGCCTCGACTTCCTGAAGACAGAGCCTCTCAAGGAATACGAAGAGGAAAAGGCCAAAGCTAAAGAAGACGAGGCGAAGAAGGCCGAAGAAGCGAAGAAAGGCAGAGGCCGGAAGCCCGGCGGTGAGAAAGCCGGGGCAAAGCCGGACGCAGACTCCGCCACCAAGCCCGGGGACAAGCCCGACGCCAAGCTTGAAGCCAAACCGGAAATGGCCAAAGCGGAGAATCCGGAAAAGGCGCCGGAAGCGGAAGCCGACACTTCGGCTCCTCCTCCTGCTCCCGACGAGGCAACCGCCATGCCCGTCGGCGCCAATACAGGAATGGGGATGGGGATGATGGGCGGCATGGGGAACGGCCGTCGCGGTGGCGCGGCGAAACCGGTCGAAATCAAGTACGAGCCGACAGTCTGGGGACGTTACGCCAAACTGCTGCTCAGCTCAACCGAATTCATATTCGTCAATTAAGGAAGGCGACTCAAATGTTACACAAAGCAGGCATCCCACATACTCGTCGTGAAGCGCTGCGGCGCGTCGGCAACGGTTTCGGCATGATGGCGTTCGCCTCCATGCTCGGTAGGTCAATGAGCGCCGCCGGACTCGAGCCCGGCAGTCTCGGCGTTGCGAAGCTCGACTATCCGCAGAAGGTGAAGCGCGTCATCTTCCTCTTCATGAATGGCGGCCTCTCCACCATTGACGCCTTCGATCCCAAACCCATGCTCACGAAGTACGACGGGAAACCCATGCCCGGCGGCTCCATCTCCACCGAGCGCAGAACCGGCGAGCTTATGAAGTCGCCATTCACGTTCAAGAAGTATGGCCAGTCCGGCATGGAGGTCAGCGAGCTCTGGCCGCATCTGGGAGAAGTGGCGGACGACATCTGCTGGGTGCGCTCCGTCTACACCGAAATTCCGAATCACGAACCCTCCTGCCTGATGCTCAACACGGGCGCGAATCAGGCCGGCCGTCCTTCCATGGGCGCGTGGCTCACTTACGGTCTCGGCACCGAAAACAAGAACCTGCCGGGATTCGTCGTGCTTTGCCCTGATATTCCGACCACCGTCGGGCCGCCGCTCTGGAGCAACGGCTTCCTGCCCGCGATGAATCAGGGCACTTACATTTCGAACAAGCGCAACACTGCCAACCCCGACGGCAGTCCAGCCGATCCTCCCGCACAGATGGCAGCCAAAGGTAAGGATGGCAAGGAAAAGCCCGTCAAAGTTGTGGTCGAGAAGAATTTCGATCCGAAGAAAATTCTCAACTACGTCAACAACCCTAAGTTCTCGCTTACTGAACAGCGCCGTGAGCTCGATCTTCTCGACAAGCTGGAAAAAATCCGCGCCGCGGACTGCCCGGAGGATCCGCAGGTCGAGGCCGTCATCGGTTCCATGGAGACGGCCTACCGGATGCAGACCGAAGCACCCGACGTCTTCGACATCCGCAAGGAGTCGCAGGCCACGCTCGACATGTACGGTCCCGGCGATGTGGCGCGCGGCGCGCTCATGGCCGTGCGTCTCGTCGAAAAGGGCGTTCGCATGGTGCAGCTCTACTATTCAAAGGGCGATCCGTGGGACGCCCACGCCGACATCATGGCGCACAAAGTCAACGCGAAGAATTCCGATCAGGCGTTCGCCGCGGTGATCAAAGATCTCAAAACGCGTGGCCTGTGGGACGAAACGCTCGTTGTCTGCGGCTCCGAATTCGGACGCACGCCGGTGCGCGAAGTCGGCGGCATGGCGAATCAGGCGAAGCGCGGCCGGGATCACAATCCATTCGGATTCACGATGTGGCTGGCTGGCGGCGCTGTCAAAGGCGGCACGATCTACGGAGCAACGGACGACTTCGGCTTCAAGGCGATCGAGAAGCCGGTTCACGTACACGATATCCATGCGACCATCCTCTATCTGATGGGTGTGGATCACAAGAAGCTGACGTATCGTTACAGCGGCCGCGATTTCCGACTTACCGACGTCGCCGGCAACGTCCTGCACGACCTCGTTGCCTGATTAGTTCAGAGATATCGAACCAGGCCAGCTCCTCGTAGAGCACACGAATGGGCTGCGCAACAGCTGCGATCGGGTAAAAAGTATCCTCGGCGCGAGCGGAAAAGATTCTACGACTGCCCATGATCGAGTCTCGGCAACCCGACTAAATTCCGGTCTACACGTCTAATGGGGGCCGTCTGCGTCCGGCTGATCCGGACTACTTGCTCAGCTTCACGGCCGCCAGCGTGGGACCCGCGGTCGTCCCGCGCGGCAGAAGACTCGGTCCGGACGGGATAAATATCTTCTCGATGTCGGTCTTCACATCGACCACCAGACCGAGGAAGCCGGACTGCATTTCATCCCAGTTCTGGTCGCCCCAGAAGATCGTCTTCGTCGGGTCGGGATTGAACTTGTTGTTCGGCGAATTGTCGTAATGCGCGATGGCGATCAGGCGCGTCCCTTTCGGCAACGGCAGCGGTTTGGCCAGCTGATAGCCGACCTGCCAGTCGAAATTCCACAGACCCTTGAAAATGACTTCGGATTCGCCCGTCGGATAGATGGCGCGCAGCTCGTAGTCCTTGCCGCGGAGATGCATGTGCGGCTGGATGTAAACCAGCCTGGCGCCGTCGACACCGACGGTGACTTCGCTTACGACTTCGGCATTGCGGTCACCGGCGGGAATCACGAGATTGAACGCGGCGGGAGTGCCGGGCGACATCCAGTACCGGGTGGTCGGAGGATGCTTCGCGAAAACCAGACCGACTTTGGACCGATCGGTCTGCGCCGTGCCGATCGAAGTATAGTGCAGATTGAAAATCAGGTCCGAGCCCTTCGGGATGAGCTTCGCCGAACCGTCAATGTCAAACGTCTGGGCGCCTAACCCGGGATTATATTTGCCCAGCAGGTCGGTACCCGACCTCGCGCCGCCCATGCCTTCGGAGCCTTCTTCGTAGGCTTCGCCGTAAGCGGCCTTCGCCATATAGTTCGAAGTCGGAGGCAAAACCGACACGCGGCCGTGATGGACAACCTTCGCGTTACCGGGACGCATCTCGGCCGCCACTACCCAGACGTCCTCGGTGAAATTACCTTTGATTTTGATGTTCTGGTAGTTGATCGTGCCGGTTGCAGGGACGTGAAACTCTTTCGGCATTTCGATGATCATGTCGGGCTTGATGTTCCAGCCGTCTTCGAACTTAATGGGAGCGGGCCTGTCTTTGGGATCGCCCTCGGGCGCCCCGCTATCCACCCAGGCGACGATGGTGTTGATCGTTTCCTGGCTCAGCGTGCGGTCGTTGGCGAAGTGGCCCGTCTCGGCGAACCACGGCGGCATCTTTTTCGTGAGAACCGCTTCCTTCATCGACTTCGCCCAGGGACGCGCGTCGGTGTAGGTGAGCAACGACATCGGGGCGACTTCGCCCGGACGATGGCACCGCTGGCAGTTCTTCTGCAGAATCGGCAGGACGTCCTTATTGAACGTCACGGTGGAGGTGGACGCGGCCATCGCCGTCATCCCTATGGCGAAACCGATCAGTGTTGCGCGAAGCGTGTGCATACGAAGACTCCCTGGTCCCGGTGCCGAAAGGACCTTGCAGCAATGATATCGCAGTACGGGAGGGCGCCTGCGCCGCGGGCTGGTGGCCGCCGCGATACAGTTGATACGAATACAAATGAAACCCGGACTTCTGCTCACGTTCTTCGGGCTGTTGGCGTGGTTGCCCGCACAGACCGCGAAGAATCCGCCGCAGCCTCAGGGGACGGTGCATATCTACCGGGAACGGCTGGAAATCGGGAAGCTCACGCGGCCCACGGTGTCGTGCGACAACTTTCCCATCGCGCGCCTCGAGAACGGCCGCGTCTACACGATGAAGATGTCCGTGGGGCGGCACGCGTTAGGCACGACGGACCATCCGGTTGGCTTCTTCATCGACGTCGAGGCCGGCAAGGAGTATTTTGTCCGCATCGATTTCCCCGTGAACGCAAGCTTACCTTCCGGCGCGACGCCGGTGCTCGTGCCGGTGGAACAGGGCCGCGTGGAAACCATGAAGCTGAAACCGCTGGATGGCCGCTATATCGAAGCCGGCGGCTGCGGCCGCTGATCGCCTTCATGATGACGGTCGGCACGGCGGGGTTCCGCGTCATCGAACGCTATCCGCTTTTCACGCCGGGAGACTTCTCTGCATCCGCCTTCGTCCTCCGGGTGCAGGGGTTTAGTGATGATCAGCCGACTCCAGTTTTTCGATTTCGGCAAGCTGCGTCCTGACCTTTTCAGCATCCTCTGCGTCGGGTGCGAGCCTGAGGTAAACGCGCAGTTGCCCGGCCGCGCCGGTGTAATCTTTTTGGGCCGCGAGAATCAAGCCGAGCAGATACTCAGCCCGCGGATTCCTGTGCTGCGGGTCCAACTTCAGGGCCTCGCGCACACATTTCTCTGCGCCGGCATAGTCTTTGAGGTTGTAATCGGCAACGGCATTGTTGAACCATGCATCGGGGAAATGGACAGAATCGAGCTTCAAAGCGGCATCGAGATACTTTACGGCATCCGGCCACTGTTTTTTCTCGACGGCCAGCATGCCGAGGTAGACCCGCGGCTCGACCAGGTTGCCGTCGGCTTCCAGCGCCTTCTGAAAGGCCTCCCCCGCGGGATCATCGGCTTTCCGTTGCAGCCTCAGCTTCCCCAGATCCAGCCATGCCTCGGCATATTGGGGATAGAGACTGACCGCCTTTTCGAAATCCTTTTCCGCATCCGGAGGTTTTCCCTTGCCCAGAGCCTCCAGCCCCTTCTCGAAAGCTCTTCTGGCATCGGACGGGGCCTTTAAGGAGGTGGCGCTTACCGGCGGCGGCTCAGCATCCCCGGTACGGTGCAGGAGAATCGTTCCCACATCGTAGCTGTCGAAAAAAGGTCGATTGCCGTCGAGAGTTATCACGTCGGAACGATAGCCGGGCGCTACCGCGCGCAGTTGGCAGCCGCTCATAGCCGGTCCACTCCCGGCTGGTCCGTTACCCGGCCCGCGCGCCTGGGCCGCGGAATCCTGCCCGATTTCGTTGCCCGGGAGGCCACGAGGCCCTCCCGGGGAAGCGTCGTCCCCCGTGATCCCAGCCGTTTCGCTCCATCGAAAATTGAACCGGCCCTTTTTGTCGGTGAAGGCAGCGGTTCGCGGGTTTCCGCCGCAATCTCGCTCAATGACAACCCGGTCCGGAAGCTGCCCCCCGTCAGCGACCGCAACTTTACCGGAGACAATGAGCTGCGCGGGGGCGCTTGGCAGCGCAAGAAAAAACAGCACGGGGAAAAGCACCAATTGTTTCATCTGACGAACTTTCATCGGGAACTCAGCGCGGGATCGTGGAAACCCGATACGCGCTGAATCGACCGTACTATTCCATCGTCTACCATCTGCCTCGCCCGCGGGAATGATGGTTCGCATCAGGGCCTCCGATTCCCTTTCCCTTGTTTCGAGCCGATGCAACATGAGTCGATGGGAGGCGCCGCGGATCATGGCCTGCTCAGGCGCCAGGCGCCAGGAAGGGGCCCGCAGCCCCTCCGGCATTCACCCGGCAAGCCAACAAGCCGGGATGGTACTCTTAACTACATTCATCATTCAATCCTTCTGAACTCCCGGAAATGCGCTCCGCAATACTCTTTATCGTTTTCCTGACAACTTCGATAGTTCAAGGGGCATCGCCAAACTCGAACTGGAACGGCCCTTACCCTCCCTGCAGGAAACATGACGATTTATTGAGCCGCGATCATATGGATCTGGGAGTGAGAATCTCCACACCCAACCTTGTTCTTGCACAACAGTTCGAGAAAGCGATGAATTTCTGGTCTGAAATCCTCGATATGACGTGGCATGAAGTCAATTCTGAAAGCTGCTCTGTTCAGCTCGTCGATGGCACGCCCGAACTTTTCGCCTCCTACGGCGGTTGCGCCTGCGCTCCTGCGCGGTCACAGCTTCCAGACCGCCGCGGGTTTCAGGGCTGGATTGCGTTCAACCCGGCTATGAGTTCCACCACGGAACAGATGTTTCGCGATTCAGTCCATGAAATCGGTCATCTCTTCGGATTGCAACACAACCCAAGCGTTTCGTCGGTCATGTTCTTTGATGATTTCGGCCAGGACAGCTCGCTTGATTTTGCTGACCTGCGGGCGCTGGCAGGGATGCACAAATTGCGTCCATCGATCCTGGAACATGCGGCACAGGGCATGGAAGTCGTAACTTCGCAAAAAGAGCAGCCTGACCTGCAGTGAGCCGGCCGCCTCGATGGTGGCCGTGAAGGAAATCAAACTGCGCCCGCAATTGCCACTAGCTAGAGGTGGAGGTTGGCGCGAAGTCTTTACATTTGCCTCGTCGGGGAAATTTGTGGGTTGACGGCGAGCGTTAGCGAGCCGTCTCGGTGAGGAATCGGCGGAGCTTCCGGCAAGTCGAATCGAACGATCTTTGTTCATCCTCGCCGCCGTGATACAGAAGCGGGCCGCCGTCGGACTCGATCATGCGCCAGAGAACCACATCCACGGGCTTCTTTCTCAGAGAAGGATCGTAGTTGAGGTCGCGGATGAACTCCCCGCCCAGCACCCACATGTTATCGACGTGTTTCTGAATGGTCTTTGGCGCCAGGTCCGACGCCGCCAGAGATTCGAGGTAACAGTTCAGGTGGTTGATGCTGGTTTGAGCAGTGAGGGGACGGCCAGCCCTGTTCGGTATGAGCGTAACGCAGTCGCAAGATAATGCAGCGGAACTCGATTCTGCATGCGGCAGGTGCGAGCCACTGTGAGCAGGCGCGCAACCGCGATTTCGCCTTGAGGGCTGCGGCTACCGAAACTGATCTTGCGCCATTGCACGGCGCATCGAAGCGCGCGCTCCGCGACGTTATTGGTCGGCTCGACACCCTCATGGCGTAGAAAGGCGAAAAACCTTTCAAAGTGCTGCAGCAGCGCCCGCGCGAGATTCGCCACGTCTTTGTCGCGGCTATCAAGATAGCGGTCCGCCAGGGCGAAGAACTTCTTCTCCAGCGGAATCGACTTTGCAATCAACTGATCGCGTGTAAGGGGACCGTATCGAACGCCAGGTCCGTCGCGGAAACGATGCCACAGCCGGAACAACCGGGCATGCAGGGCCAGAGCGTCGCGGCAGAAGCGTTCCGCGTCGCTGGTCTTGCCGATTTCCAGTACGCCGAGGATATTTCGTTTGAAATGAGCCCAACAGAACTGGCCGACGCCTTTGTGGTACTTCAGGTAAGTGGGACAGCGGTCGCTGCAGAGAATGCCGGCGTATATTTCGCCCAGTAATTGCACCAGCACCTCGGCTCCGCGCGATGCGGCGATCCTGTAAAAGACGAAGCTCGTCGCCACCAGAGCCCACAGCCAGCGCTTTTCGCCGCTGGTCCGGTATCCGGTTTCATCGCTGTTGACGACCGGCTCGTTGGGCAGTTGCCGCTCCAGTTCCGCACAGGGGTCGGCGACCGCGTCGCTGACCTCTTCCCAACTGTTCTGAATACTGCCCAGACTGAGTGGGATGCCCAGAACCTGTTCCAGTAGTTCATGCACCACGCGGCGCGGCATTCGACAGACCACGGTCAGATAGGCAATGAGGGCGGTCAACTGCGCTCCGAAATGACGCCGTGCTTGCGGTGGCAGTTCGGCCTGGGTTGCCTTGCCGCATTCCGGACAGACGAGGCGGTGGCATTGATACTCGGTGACATGAGCTTTAATCGGCGGCAGTTCGGTCACCTGATGGCGACGCGGGTCGCCCTCGGTGGGCATCCCCGACGACAAACGGTGATCGCAATGGCGGCACCTGGTGGGGAACACCTTTTTCAATTCATCGACGCGACTCAAAGGCGCCAGTCCGCGCCAGCGTCCATGATGTCCAGGCTGGCCGCCCGGCTTGCGCAGGCTCTTCTTTCGCCGACTACCCCGCGACCGCTGCTCGCCCGCCATTCCATCTGAAGAGGGCGGTTTGGATGATGTCGTGGAGTTTTGCTGTCGAAGCGCCAGTTTACGTTCCAGATCGGCGATTTGCTTTTCCGCATCGGCGATCCTCTTATCGCGCTCGATCAATTCCTCGCGCAGCCTCTCGATCTCGCGGATTAAGCGCTTCTCACGCTCCAATTGCTCCGGGTTGACCGGTCGTTCTCGCGGCGACTGGCGATGCGATGCCCTCAAACATATACACTGCCAGGTTTTGGACCCAATATCCAGGTCCAAACGGCAGATTCTTAAAGATTTCCGTATCGCGACTTATACAGGCCTGAACTGTTACGATTCGAGGAACGGACGGAACAGGGCGATCAACTGCTCACCCGGCGGCACATCTTTTTCCAGCCCCATCCAGGACCGGGGCCAGCCGTTCAAATCCCGGCAATAGTGTTCGAGGTCGTGGCGTGGTCGAGTAGCGGCGCGGTTTACTTTGGTAGTTCTCGCCTTCACCAGCTTCCACTTCATGCTTGCGCTCATCACGATTCTAAATCGTTGTCACCGTTTTCCGGGATTCGTTTATCGGCAGGCCCGTTTCAGCTCCGATCACAAGAGCATTGAGATCGCGGTGCGTCCCCGTAAGGGCTCGAAGGCGATTTGTTCGCGATGCCACCAGCCCGCTCCAGGCTACGATCAACTCGCCGAGCGCCGTTTCGAGTTCATTCCATTCTGGGGATTTCTGGTTTTTCTGTTGTACTCGATGCGGCGTGTGGATTGCCGCCGCTGCGATGCGGTCGTGGTCGAGGAAGTTCCGTGGGGCGACGGAAAGCGCACTCTGACCCGGGCCTACATGTTGTTCCTCGCCCGCTGGGCGCGCCGGCTTTCGTGGAAAGAAACCGCCGAGGCTTTCCGTACTTCATGGGAAAAGGTTTTCGACGCCGTCGAGCACGTGGTTACCTTCGGGCTGGAGCACCGGGTGCTCGGTCAGATTGACGCCATCGGTGTGGACGAGATCCAATACGCCAAAGGCCACAAGTATCTGACGCTGGTTTATCAGATCGATCTCGGCGTCACGCGCCTGCTCTGGATCGGAAGGGAAAGAACGATTGAGTCGTTTCAGGGGTTCTTCAAAGTCATCGGCGACGAAATCGCTTCAAAGATCGTCTTCGTCTGCTCCGACATGTGGGAGCCCTATCTGAAGGTCATTCGCGAGAAATGCTCCGAGGCGCTGCACATTCTCGACCGCTTCCATATCGTTGCGAAGATGAACAAGGCTCTCGATGAGGTTCGCGCCGGCGAATCGCGCCGCATGCTGCGCGAAGGCTATACGCCGGTACTGAAGAAGTCGCGCTGGCTGCTGCTCAAACGCGAAGAGAACCTCAAAACCGAACAGCGCTTCCGCCTGCGCGACATCCTCCGCTACAACCTGAAAACCGTCCGCGCTTACCTTCTCAAGGAAGCCTTTCAGCAACTCTGGGATTACAACGCTCCCTACTGGGCCGGAAAGTTCCTCGATGACTGGTGCCGTCAGGTGATGCGCTCCCGCATCGAGCCGATGAAGAAGATCGCCAGTTCTCTGCGCGATCACCGTGAACTGATCCTCAACTATTTCCGCGCTCAAAAGATGCTTTCCAGCGGTGTCGTCGAGGGGCTGAATAACAAGGCCAAAGTCACAATGCGAAAAGCCTATGGCTTTCGAACCTTTCGAACGCTGGAACTCGCCCTCTATCACTCACTTGGCAAACTTCCCGAGCCCGAATCCACCCACGATTTTTTCTGACGAACCTTACATTTCGACATCGCTGCTTTTGGCTGGTGCGCTTCCTGCGACTAGAGATGGAATTCCTGGCCGATCTCCCGCACGGCCACCCGATCGGCGTTTCGCGCGGCCGCATCCTCTACACGCTCGATGGGTTCGAGGCAGGGTTCGCGGCTGAGCCTGAACGTCTGATGGTGCACCGGGAGAAAGAATTCAAAACCCGCATCCTGCGCCATTCGCCATGCCTGTTCGGGCGTGCAGTGGTAGTGAATCCAGGGATCATAAGCGCCCACCGGCATGATGGCCAGATCGTACGGACCATGGTTCTTCAACCCCCGAAACGAATCGGTCAGAGCGGTGTCGCCGCCGAACAGGACGCGATGGGGGCCGGCCTCGATGGTGTAGCCGTTGTAGCCGCGATGAGCGTCTGTTCGCATGCGAGCTCCCCAATGATTCACGCGAAAGGCGCGGATGGTTAATGGACCTACTGTCGCGCTCTCATCCCACCTCAGCTCGCGGACACATTTGTAACGCCGCACGCGCAGCAGATCGCTCGTCCCGGCGGCAGTCACGACGGTGGGGCTGCGTCCCTCCAGGAACCTGAGGCTCCGGATGTCGAAATGATCCATGTGTGCGTGCGAAAGGAGAATGACATCGATTCGGGGCAATTCACTGATCGAAAGGGCGGGCTCGACGAGCCGTCTGATGCCCAGCGTGGCCGGTCCTACGCGGATGCCGACCCTTCGGCTGAACACGGGGTCGGTCAGGATGGTAACGCCATCGACCTTTAACAGGACAGTACTGTGACCAATCCAGGCTGCATGCATTCCCCGGTCGGGCCAGACTTTTGGATTGGGCCGATGCGGAGCCAGCCGAACGGGCCGTCTGCGCTCCTCGGCGTATTGTCTATATAAGCGCGAAGCTGCGCCTGGAAACCAGCCAGCCAACCTCAAGGCATTTCTGATCACTGGTTATGGGATGCACTCCCCAGCCTTCGGGTTGCCTGGGCCGGTGGCGGGTCGCGCCCGGCTGCCTCTGCGACTGACCTGCAGGGCTTATCGGCCTGCGCGATCATTCCGGTACACAATACCATCCTTCATGACGAAGAACACCAACTGCGTTGCCTTGATGTCCTTCACCGGATCGCCGGGCACGGCCACGACATCCGCCAGCATGCCGGGTTTCAGCGCTCCCACCTTTCCAGCCATTCCCAGCAAGTCAGCGGCGGCCGATGTCCCCGCAATCAGCGCCTTCGCTGCACCCATTCCGTCGGCTGCCATTAACTGAAACTCGAGAGCGTTGTCGCCATGCGGATAGACCGCGGCGTCCGTGCCCAGCGCGATCTTCACTCCCATTGCGACCGCGCGGCGCAGCATGTTGTCCTGCTGCTTAATCGCGACATCCGCCTTCGCCTGCACGGCCGGAGGAAACCTCGATTCCGCAAGGCCTTCGCGCACCGCCAGCGTCGGAACCAGATATGTGCCGCGTTCCACCATCATGCGCATCGCCTCTTCGTCCATGAACGTCCCGTGCTCGATCGAATCGATACCCGCGCGGATGGCCCGTTTCGCGGCTTCCGCGCCGTGCGCATGCGCCGCTGTCTTCCGGCGCAGCGTGTGTGCCTCGTCCACGATCGCGTTCAGCTCCGCCTGGGTCAGCTGCGGGACATCCACATCGTCGGTCGGCGACAGCACGCCGCCGCTCGCGCAGGTCTTGATCACATCCGCGCCGTACTTAATGTTGAACCGTACCGCAAAGCGCGCCTCGTCGGGATTGTTGATCACGCCGTCTTCCGGACCCGATTCGTTCTTAAACAGGCCAAACCGAAAGCTGTCCTCATCGTCGCAGTGGCCCCCGGTCGCGCCGAGTGCATGTGTTGAGACCAGCATCCTCGGCCCGGGCACGATTCCCGCATTAATCGAATTCCGCAGGCCGACATCCACGAAATCGTTCGCGCCCACGTTCCGAACGGTCGTGAATCCGGCCATCAGGGTCTTACGCGCATTCGCGGTCGAGCGGATGGCGGTCTCTGCCACGGTTCGCTGCAGAGAGCGCAATATTGGCTCCGTTGTAATCGGGATCGAAGTCATATGTCAGGTGCGTGTGCGCGTCGATGAAGCCGGGCAGCAGCGTCGCGTCGCCGAGATCGATCGTCGTGGCTCCGGCCGGCGTGCTGTTTCCGCCCACCGCCTGAATCTTTCCGTCGGACACCACCAGGAACCCCGGCTGAACGATAGTTCCGCTGACGCTGTCGAACATTCGCGCCGCCTTCAACACGTAAGTTCCACTCTGGGCCATTGCCCCGGAACACACGCAAATCGACGCAAGAACTGCGCTCCAAACGGGTCGGGCTGCCATAAGCTATTCAACCACTCTAAACGACACGCTCCGATTCGAACCGGCTCTTCCGGAATACGCGTCTTACATTTACCAGACACCACAGCGCGCCCCGCCGTTGGGTGATCATCGAGGCAAAAGTCCTCGTGTCGTTCCATCACATCGAGAGCGCAGGGAAGGCAGGAGATCGGACTGCGTGTGGTCAATTATAAGGAAGATGCCACTCAACGACTATGTCTCTCTCGGCCGCTCGGGCCTTCGCGTGAGCCCCTTCTGCCTCGGCGCGATGACCTTCGGTGAAGATTGGGGCTGGGGCTCCAGCGTCGAGGATTCCCAGCGCATTCTCGACCGCTACATCGATCTTGGCGGCAACTTCATCGATACCGCCAACGGATACACAAAAGGACACTCGGAAAGGATCATCGGCGATCACGTGGGGCGACACCCGACTCGACGCGACCGCCTGGTGATCGCCACCAAGTTCTTCACCAACATGTATCGCGGCGATCCGAACGCGGGCGGAGCGAGCCGCAAATCGCTTGTAGCGGCGTGTGAACAATCGTTGCGGCGCCTCGAAACCGACTACATCGATCTTTACTGGATGCACTGTTGGGACCGGTTTACGCCGATCGAAGAAACCATCCGCGCACTCGACGATCTGGTGTCTGCGGGCAAAGTCCGTTACCTTGGTTTCTCGGACACGCCAGCATGGAAAGTCTCGCAGGCGCACATCACCGCGCAGTTGAATGGCTGGACTCCGCTGGTCGCGCTGCAGCTGGAATACTCGCTTCTTGAAAGAACCATCGAAGGGGAGTTGATTCCCGCCGCGCTGGAATTCGGACTCGGCGTGACGCCATGGTCGCCTTTGAGGTCCGGCGTTCTGACCGGCAAATACACCCGCGCCTCGGCCGGGACTGCAACGCCAGGACGCGGGACCTTTGTAACCAGAGCATTCAGTGAGGAGGCATTCCGGGTTGTAGATGTGCTCAAAGCGGTCGCTGCCGAAGCCGGCACCACTCCGGCGCGAGCGGCTCTCGCCTGGGTGCGGCAGCGGCCGGGCATCACGTCGCCCATCATCGGGGCGCGCACCATCGACCAACTGGAAGACAACCTCGGCGCGCTCGAAACGAAACTGACGCCGGAACAAATCAAGGCGCTCGACGACGTGTCGCAACCGAAACTCAACTTCCCGCACGATTTCCTCCGTAACATCGGCGGGTTTTGGATACAACGGCTCGACCATCAACGGCATTGCGGCGCCGGTGAATCCGATGTCTCCCGAGAATGACCAGGAGCGTTACTGAAACATGATGCATAGCGGTGACGCCGCGCCGTTTTACCCGGTTCGGTTCACCCTCATCGGCAACTGGAAACAGGCGACCTTCAGAGTCCACTCGTAAATCGAAGAACGGGACTGCGCGCTCGTGTTGTCGATGCGATGTTGCCCGGCCACCGGGGGCTATGGGCGGGCATTTAGGTCGACGGCCACGTGATCCCGGTCCTGCTGCTTGTGAATATATACGTCCACAGCGACCCGCGGGCGATTTTCTTCGTTATTTCGGGCCGGGCGGATCGCCATAGCGGGCACTGATCATGCGGTGACCAGCAGCCCGGTGGCATTCGTGCCGGCCGGTGCAGCCCACCACTTTCATACCGTGACTGAGGAGCTCCAGGTTCTGGTTGTATTCGCTCCAGCTGAGGGCACTACTGGTGGAGCGACCGGAATATCACGTTGAGAAATCCCGCGCGGATGGTCAACCCTAAAAGGAGTGCTCGCTTGCTTCTGAAACGGAACACGCGCATAAAGTGGTTGCCCGGATTGTCGGCCCTGGGGCTGGTCGTCTGGATCAGTCGAGCATCGTCTTCCATGCTTCTTCGTCGCGTCCGGCGCTCAGCTTTTTGTCAGCACGCACAAGGGGCAGACGCAGAAGCGCCGGCTCCCGTTCGATACGGGCAAGCAGTTCGGCCTCAGTCATCTTCATGTATTTGAGGCCCGCGTCAATGTAGGGTTTGGCCTCAGTGTCGAGCAGGGCAGTCAGTCCGAAACGGTTGGTGAAACGCCCGATTTCGGCTGGCGCCATCGGTTTCACGTTGAGGTCCACAAACCGGACAGGCACGCGGCGCTCCTTGAAGAAACGCTCGGCGGCACGGGTTGACTGGGAGTTCTTAAGGCCGAAGATCTGGACGGATTTCATGCAAATCGGAGTTTCCAACGCAATCGCGCAGTTCTACTTCAGGCCAGCCAGCCATTGCAATACTTCGCTTTCGAGTGCAATCCGATGATCACGTTCTTCCTGCCCTGCGCTTTAGTGGCCTTGACAAGGGCAGCGGCTCCGGGCGCCAGGCCATCGTCTGAAGTGATCACCAGCAACGGAAGGCTCGCCGGTCGGGGTGGACGGCCGTAACTCTTTGAGGAATTTGGTCGGGCTGCCGGGATTTGAACCCGGGACCTCTTGCACCCCAAGCAAGCGCGCTAGCCAGGCTGCGCCACAGCCCGAGATCTCCAGTTTACACGCTCCGCCCGTTTTATCACGCGCTTGCTTACTGCGCCGGAACCGGTTCGGTCGAATCCGCGCATTCTCGAGAACAAACCGGTAACCGATGCGCGGCTCTGTCGTGATAAACGTCGGCTTCGGACCCGGCGGCTCGATCTTCTTCCGCAGCTGATTGATGAATACCCGCAGATACTCGATCTGATCGCCGTACTCCGGCCCCCAGATCGCCTGCAGCAGACGGCGATGCGGCACCGGCTTGTTGGCCTGCGACACCAGATAGCGCAGGATATCGAACTCCGTCGGCGTCAGCCGCACCGGTCTGCTGTGCGCGATCACCCGGCGCAGGTCGAAATCAATCTCCAGATTCGGCACTGAAATGTGTTTCGGCGTGGTGTCCGTGGCGAATCCGGTGCGGCGCAGAGCGGCGCGGATGCGCGCCATCAGCTCATCGGTGCTGAAAGGCTTGGATACGAAATCGTCCGCGCCCGCGTCGAGCGCCTCCACTTTATCCTTGTCCGAATCGCGCACCGACACGATGATAATCGGCACATCCCAGCCGTTGCGAATGGCGCGGCAGGTCTCGAGCCCGCCCATTCCGGGCATGTTCATATCGAGCAGAATCAGGTCCACCGTGCGCTCGCGCAGCAGTTCGAGCGCTTCTTCCCCGCTCTGCAGATCGATTACGTTCGCTCCCTGCGAGACGAGCGTCGCCCGCAGCACGCGGCGAATCTGCGGCTCGTCGTCAACGAGCAATATAGTGCTGTTCTCTATCACTTTCTCTCCCCGCGGCTTTCCCTGCGGCTTCGATCGGAAGCTGCAACCGGAATGCCGGTCCCGTCGGCTCAGCGTCGAGCCAGATTTTTCCCCTGTAGGCTTCCGCGATCGTCCTTCGCGATTGCCAGCCCCAACCCCGTTCCTTCCACCTTGTGACGATCTTTACTGCCTCGATAAAATCTATCAAATATCCGGTCACGTTCGTCCGGCGGAATTTCGCTTCCTTCATTCCACACTGTCAGGACGACGCTGCGATCCCGAAGCGACGGCCGGAAATCCGGATGGGCGCGCCCGGTATCGAATACTTCCAGGCATTGTCCACCAGCTGGCTCAGCATCTGCTCGAAAAGAAAGCTGTCGCCGATTACCGGAGGAATGTCTTCCGGTATATCGAATGATAAACTCCCGCCGTCCGAAGTAGCGCGACATTTTCGCCGCCACGCTGCGCACGATCTCCGCGATGATGCACTCTTCGGTCATCGGATTGAGCGCGCCGCGCTTCCAGTTTTGCCAGGTCGAGCGATTCCCGGATCAGCCGGTCCAGCCGGTCCGCTTCCTCGTCGATCACCGCAACCAGATCGCGCTCCTGAACCGAATGTATTCTGTCCGAGACGCGGAGCATGGATGATGCCGCCTTGATGGATGTAAGCGGTGTCTTGAAATCGTGCGCCAGCGCGTTCAGCACAGTGTTGCGCAGATCCTCGCCGCGCCGGATCACTTCGATCTGCGACCGCTCTTCGGCGCCGCGCGCACGTTCGAGAACCAGCCGGATCATGCTGGCTATCGTGTTCCGGACCTCCTCGGAAGGCTGGACACCGTGCAGTTCCATGATGTCGGCGCCGTAATCGGTACCCAGCGGAATGATCGAGACCTCGCCGCCGGTGACACCGCACTGAAAAGCATGCGGCGCTCCGGCTACGCGGAGCACAGCGCCGCTGAGATGGAACAGCTCGACCACCTTTCGCACCGCGTCATCGGCTGCTTCGGCAAGCGTGTTGGCGGAGAGCAGAACCCGGCCCAGCTGATTCAGCCGCTCTATCTCTTCGCGGCGCGTGATCGCCTCGCTGGCTCTCCGCTGGGCGCGCACCGCGAGACGGCTGCCGATGAACGCTGTCAGCGCCATGGCCCCGAATCCCAGCACGCCCTGAATGGCCGCGCTGTAACGGACGGCGCGCAGATGCTCAATGAAGTAAAAGCTGAAAACCAGACTGGCTGCGGTAGATGAGAGGAGCGCCAGAATCCAGTCGCCGCGTGTGGCGATGGCCAGTACTTCGAGCAGCAGCATCATGGCTGCAGTCGAGCGCGTCAAGCCGAGAACACTCAGGATCCATGCCGTTCCCCACAGTACTATGAGGCATCCGGCGAACCGGGCGGCGGTCCAGACGATGCGTTTCAGTGCTTCCGACCTCATTCCCATCGGGCGATACAATCGGGGTGGATGATTCCCATCGTCTCACGAATTCTTCCACCGCACATTGGTGCGGAGTACGATGACCCGGCGTGAATCCATTGCCGCGCTGGGGGCGTCTGTGCTCGCCGCGCGCGCCGCGTACCCGCAGCAGGCCGCCGAGAAGGACGGGGGAGCCAAAGCCGGCGTGGCGCCTCCGGAGCGCGCCACGCCGCTGATCTGCGTCTACTCGCAGAATCTGATCAAAGTCTTTTATCCGGAACTCGGCATGATCGCGCAGCAAATCGGCTACGACGGCGTCGATCTGACCGTGTTCGAGGGCGGCCACGTCGATCCGAAGATCACCAACGTCGACATGGTGCGCGCCATCGAGAGCATACGCGGCGCCGGTCTGGAAGTGCCGATGATTTCGACCATGCTCAACGGCGTCGCGGACCCGACCATGTACGGCATTCTGGCCATCACCGGCCACACGCAGGTGCACCTGTACCGCACAGGATTCTGGACATGGGCCACTCCGCAGAGGCCGGTACCGGACATTCCGCGCAGGCTCTCGCAGGTGGGCACGGATCTCGGCAATCTCATGCTGGTGGGCAAAAACTACCAGATGGCGGCGATGTTCCCCAATCGCGCGGGCGGCTATGTGGGCGGCGCGTTGTGGGATGTGCAGGCCATCATCAATGACATGGATCCCCAGTGGATCGGCTATTATTTCGATCCGTCGCAGGCCACCGCGGAAGGCGCCGTCTCCGAATGGGAAATTGCGCTGCGGCTCGCCCTGCCGCGGCTCAAAGCCGTTGCTGTGCAGGATTTCACGTGGGCGAAAGACGGCACAGGCTGGAAAATGCAGATGTGTCCGCTGGGTCAGGGCGTCGTCGACTGGACTTCGTTCTTCCGCATCCTCGCCCAGGCCAGGTTCACCGGGCCGATTTCCATTCATCAGGAATACACAGTGCAGGACCAGCTGGGCGCGATGAATAAGGATCTGGAATTCGTGCGGAAGCAGGTTCAGACTGCCTGGGGCGCGACCAGTACGAGATGATAATTCTTCTTGCCCGCGCGTAAAAGAATCGAGCGGGGCCATTTCATGTCGTCCATTGAAACCGTCTTCTGCGCCTGCGTCTGGCGTTCATTGCTGAGATAGACGCCGCCGCCTTCGATCAGCTTTCGTGCCG
The DNA here is from genome assembly GCA_963832905.1 of Terriglobia bacterium. Taxonomy (GTDB): domain Bacteria; phylum Acidobacteriota; class Terriglobia; order Bryobacterales; family Bryobacteraceae; genus BOG-234. The sequence goes on from CAWHVO010000006.1 coordinate 1,409,266, forward strand.
CGGCTTTGCTTTCCGCCAGACGGGTGCGGACGAGAAGATCGACCAGCCCAATACCCGCGGCAAGCTCTTCCGGCGTCACCTCAGTGACTGGCATTTCTTCAGCCAGCATGTAAACCGTACGGATGGCGGGCTCCTCATGGGAGCCCTGGAACAATATGCGGCTGGCCGCCTCCGCCATACCCACTGCCTCCTCACCGTGAATGATGGCCGTCGCGCTGGCCGCCAGCACGCGCTGTGCCTCGCGCTTCTCCGGTCGCTCGGCAACTTCCTTCGCGAGTTCGTCGATCCTCCCCGCATCGAGAAACGTGAACAGTTTCAGGAATCTGACCACGTCGGCATCCGCCGTCTGCAGCCAGTATTGATACATCTGATACGGGCTCGTGCGCTTTGCATCAAGCCACACCGAGCCCTCTTCGGTCTTGCCGAATTTCTTTCCGGTCGATGTCGTCAGAAGCGGGAACGTGATGCCTTCGCCGCGCCCTCCGTCAATCCGCCGAATCAGTTCCTTGCCGGAAAGAATGTTGCCCCACTGATCGCTGCCGCCCATCTGGATGGTGCAGTCGTGATGCCGATACAGATGCAGAAAATCGTAAGCCTGCATCAGCATGTAGCTGAATTCGGTGTAGGAGATGCCCTGATCGCGCTCTTCGAGCCTTGTGCGCACCGAATCGCGCTTCATCATTTCGTTGACCGAAAAATGCTTGCCGATGTCGCGCAGAAAATCCAGCAGCCTGAGCGAGCAAAGCCAGTCGGCGTTGTTGAGCATCAGCGCCTTGTCGTCCGAAGAGAGATCGAAGAAACGGCCCAGCTGTCCGCGAATCTGCGCGGCGTTATATTCCGCCATCTCCTTTGTCAGAAGCGTTCGCTCAGCTGATTTGCCGCTGGGATCGCCGATCAGCCCGGTCCCGCCGCCCACCAGCACGAGCGGCCGATGCCCGTGGCGCTGTGCGTGCGCGAGCCCCATCACCGGGATCAGGTTGCCAAGGTGCAGGCTGTCGGCCGTGGGATCGAAGCCCACGTAAATGGTGCGCGGCGCCTCGGTGAGAAATGCGTCGAGATCGTCGCTGGTCGCAGCTTCAAGAAATCCGCGCCAGCGCAGTTCTTCGAGAAAAGGATTTTTCATCTGAAATGAACGGCGGGCAGCGTCAGGCCGTGGTCAGGGCCGGTTCGTCGAAGCGCTGCGGCGGATTCCAGTAGAGCATGCGCTTGCAGCTCTCGCAGACCATCACCGAATCCTGCCGCTTCAGTTCCTGCAGAATCTGCGGCCGGATCTGCATGTTGCACTTCGAGCAGCGGCCGCCGACGACTTCGACGATGGCGACACCCGCGCGGCCCTTGCGGATGCGTTCGTATTCGGAGGCGATGCGCGGCGTCATCTCGCTCAGAATCCCCTTGCGCTCCGCCACCAGACCGTCGATCTCCTTCTGATCGGCAGCCGTCTTTTCCCGGGCCGTCGCCTTCTCCGCCTCGACTTCCTTCTTCTCCGCCACCAGAGCCGCTTCGGCCGCCTTCACGGCTTTCTCCAGGGGCTCGGATTCACTCATCAGTTCGAGAATGCGGTCCTCGGATTTGCGGATTTCCTGCTGTGCGAACTCGATCTCGTGCTGAAAGGCGCGGTACTGTTCGTTCGTCTTCGCCTCCATCATCTGCGACTTCAGTTTCGAAATCTTCTGGTCACTCAGCTGGATGTCGCCTTCGAACTTTTTGCGGTCCTTCTGATTCGCCGAGAGCCCGGCGCGATCGTGGTCGAGCCGCCGCTGATGCGACTCGAGACGCTTCTCGATTTCCGCGATGTGCTTCGGCAGAGCGCTGATTTCCTTCGTCAGCTCCGCCACGCGATCGTCCAGAATCTGCAGTCGGATCGCGAGCGAAATGTCAGGGAGCATGGCTATTCCAATCTAACAAACACGTCAACCGGGATTACGGAACCTGCGCAGCAGCTGAGCGCGCGTTTCCGCCAGCTCCGGCACGCCGAGCACGGCGGCCGCTGCGTAGAACGTAAGCAGCCCGACGGGGACCCCGATTGTGATGTCCGCCACACGGGCGAGCGCGGCCGAACTCACGACGATGTGTGACACAACGACGAGCCCGCGGCACGCCAGCGCCATTACCGCAGTCGCCAGCGCAATCTTCAGAAACCCGCTGAGCAGCCGCCGGCCGCCGAGATAACCGACCTTCCTCCGCAGAAAAACCAGCAGCGTGAGCGAGCTGAATGTCGAGACCACCGAACTGGTCAGCGCGAGCCCCGCGTGACCGAACCCCGCCAGCCGCACCGTCGCGTACGCCGCCGCCGCATTCACGAACACCGAGACGATGCTGACATACATCGGCGTGCGTGAATCGCCCAGCACATAGAATGCCGGCGCAGCCAGTTTCATCACCGCGTATCCCGCCAGCCCCGCCGAGTAACACGCCAGTGCGAGCGCCGTCTGATGCGTGTCGTACGCCAGAAATTTCCCGTGCTGATAGACGATGCCTATCATGCTCTCGCCGAGAATCGCGAGCCCTGCCGCGGCCGGAATCGTGAGGAGCAGAATCATCAGGATCGAGCGCGACAGAGTCTCGCGGAATTCCGCGAAATTGCGCTGCGCGGCGCTGCGCGAAAGCCTCGGCAGTGCGGCCGACGCGATGGCTACGCCGAACACACCCAGCGGCAGAATGAAAAACCGGTATGCGTAGGCGAGCCAGCTCACGGGACCGTTCATCACATGCCCGGCCGCATCCCGCAGGCCCGCGGCGAAGTTGGTGTTCACCAGCACGTTGATCTGACCCGACGCGCTGCCGATTACCGCCGGTCCCATAAGCCCGAGTATTTGCAGGACGCCTTCATGACGGAGGTTCCACCGCGGCCGCCACGCGAAACCGGCCCGCCACACGGCCGGAAGAAGGAAAAGCAGCTGGGCCACGCCTCCCAGCACCACGCCGAACGCCATGCCGCGCACGGTGCTGATCCCCAGTCGCGGCCCGAGCCAGCGGCCCAGCACAAGTCCCGTGATAACGGAGAAGGTGTTGAATGCGGCGGACGACAGCGACGGAACCGCGTAGCGGTGCGTGGCGTATAGTATCGCCTGCGCCTGTGCCGCCAGCGCCAGCAGCAGGAGGAACGGGAACATGATGCGCACCAGCGCATCCGCCAGCGCCGTTTTCCCCGGCACGGCCTGAAAACCGGGTGCAAACAGATTCACAAATACCGGGCTCAGCGCCATTCCGACAGCGCAGAAGGCTCCCGCGATAACGAAGATCAGCGTCGCCGCGGCATTCGAAAGCTCGCGCGTCTCTTCGTGCGACTTCGTCGCGAGGTAGCGCGTGAAAGTCGGTACCAAAGCCGACGAAAGCGCACCTTCCGCGAACAGCTCGCGCGCGAGATTGGGAATGCGGTACCCGAGAACGTAGGCATCGTACGTCGCGCCCGCGCCGAACAGCCAGCTCAGCACGCTCTCGCGCACGAGGCCCGTTATGCGGCTGACCGCGATCGCCGCCGAAACGATGCCTGCCGATCGCACCAGCGATGGCGCGTTATCCTCTGTCACTCTTTTTCGGTCACTCGCCAGGGACCTTCGATACGCCGCAGGTCCACATCGCCGTGGATTGCCGTTGTCTGCTGGAACGAAGCGACTTCGGTGCCCGGCAGCTGTGCCGACGCACTGCCCGCCGCCACTCCCCAACTAAGCGCTTCGGGAAAATCGTCGCCGTTGCGCAGCGACCACGTGAGCGCCGCCGCCAGCGCATCCCCGGCGCCGATCGGCGAAATCGCCTCCACCCGCGGCGGCGTCGCTTCCCACAGCTGATCGGCCCCCCGCCAGTCGACGCCGCCGATGGCGCCGCGGCTGCCCAGGGACAGCACAACCGACTCCGCGCCCATGGCCCGGATCCTCTGCACTGCCGCCATCGAATGCGCGCGCGTGAGCAGCACCGTGTTGAGAAGCCGCTCGGCTTCCTGCTGATTCGGCGTCACCACCGTCGGCCCGGCTTCCACCCCGCGCGAGAGCGGTTCGCCATCGGTATCGAGCAGCGTTTTGACGCCTTTCTTTTTCGCGCGCGCGATCAGCTGCGCGTAGAAATCGGTGGGGACGCCGGGCGGCAGACTGCCGCACAGCATCAGCCACGAAGCGTTTGCCAGCTGCGCTTCGACTGTCCCTTCGACACTGGCAAGCTCAGCGCGCTCCAGCCGCGGACCCAGCTCGTTGAGCTTCACCGTCAGACCATGGCGATCGACGATGGTGAAATTCAGCCGGATATCGCTGTGGATCGGCACCGTGGCGACCGGAAATCCGCACTGCAGCATGTAGTGTTCGAAGCGTCCGCCGCGGTCGCCGCCCGCCGGAAAGATCGCCAGCGTTCTCCCACCGAACGCATGGATCACCGATGCCGCGTTGATGCCGCGTCCGCCGGGGGAGTCTTTGCTCGAAAGGATGTAAGCGCGATCGTCGAAGGCAAGGCGGTCCACGGCGATCGTCCGGTCGATCGCCGGATTCATGGTCAAAGTGACGATCAAACCTTCATGGTGGCATAGCGCACAGGCCGAAGGGTCCGTTGTGCGCCCATACAGAAAAGAGAGCTTCCGCCGATGCGACTACTGTCAGCTCACGAGATTCCACGCGTACAACTTAAGGAGGAGCCTGGCCAGATCGATGGGTTTCACCAGATAGCCATCACAGAGCTCGTTGTAGGACCGTCCCACCTCTCGGATGTCGTCGAGCGCGGTTGTCATGAGGATCTTCGCGCCCGAAGTCGAGCGGATTCCGTCCGCTTCTTCCAGGGCGCGTATCTGCCGGACCGCCTCGACTCCGTTGAACGCCGGGCATCATGATGTCCATGCAGATAAGGTCGTATCTTTCGCCCTGTCTGGCGGCCTCGCGACACGCCTCGATGGCCTCCCTGCCGTTAACCGCGATATGGCAATCGCCAAAGCGCGAGAGAAAAGTGTGCAATACCAGGCGGCTGGCGAAATCATCCTCCACCAGCAGAATCCGCAGAGTCCCGCGGGCCTCCGGCCCCGGTTGTTCCGGCGGCGGCCCCGGCTGTTCCAGTGGCGCACCGCTGAGGCTCGTTGTTGTCGTCATGTTTCACTCCCTCGTCTGGGGCGCGAACGCCCGGGCGCCCATCCGGCGAGCGCCACTTTGTCCCGGAATCGGTCGAATTCCCCTTCAGCACGGGGCGCCAGCTCCGCGCAGTGATCCAACTGCCCGGTCTTCACGCCCTCTTCGATAGCCTGTGCCACGGCGCGGAGATGTTCTGCCGATACGGCAGCCGCCGCTCCTTTGAGCGTGTGCGCATGAAGACGAACGCCCGCCACATCGTTGGCAGCCACTCGTTCGCTCAGACTCCGAAGCTGCGCCGGAGCGTCCTCCAGAAATCCTTTGAGGACGATGCCTGCCAGCTGCCGGTCTCCCATCATGCGGTCGAGAAATGCGTCTTCGTCAAATACGCGCTCGTCAGATACCTGCGCGACCGGGCCGCAGTGTGACGCCGGGCACGGCGCCTGCCGGGCGGGCAGCCATTTTGCCAGCACCTCGTCGAGTCTGTCGAGGTCCACTGGCTTCGTCAGGTAGTCGCTCATTCCGGCGGCGATGCACGGCTCGCGGTCGCCCCCCATTGCCGACGCCGTCAACGCGATGATCGGGATTGTCGAATGCGCCGACCGGCGGATGCGCCGTGTCGCTTCATAGCCGTCCATCACCGGCATTTGGCAGTCCATCAGCACCAGATCGTAGCGCCCGCGCTGCACCGATTCCACAGCCTGTGCGCCGTCTGTCACGGCGTCGGCATCGTAACCCAGTTTCTTCAGCTGGGCGAGCGCTACGATGCGGTTTGTTGCATTGTCTTCCGCCAACAGAATGCGGACGCCCGCCGCTTTGGGCCGCGGGTCGGACTTTCGACTGCGCCCGGCCGCAAGTCTTCGGTCGTGCTGCGCCTCCCCTGAGCTGTTCCGGTCGCCGGCTCCGAATACGACGGTGAACCGGAAAGTCGTGCCCTCGCCCTCGCGGCTCTCGAAGCTGATCGTGCCCCCCATCAGCTCGACGAGCTGTTTGCTGATCACCAGTCCCAGGCCGGTGCCGCCATACCGCCGCGTGGTTGACGCGTCCGCCTGGGTAAACGGAGAAAACAGGGATGCCGCCTTTTCCGCGGGTATTCCGATACCTGTGTCGGCCAGGCTGAAGCGAACCGTGGCGGCATTTTCCGACTGGTCCGCAAGTTCGGCGCTGAGCTTTACCTCGCCCTGCCCGGTGAACTTTATGGCGTTTGCAGCCAGGTTGGTCAGGACCTGCCGCAGGCGTCCGGGGTCGCCCTTTACCAGCGACGGAATCTCCGGTGATACGCGCCAGTCCAGCCGGATTCCCTTCGCCGACGCCTGCGCCTCCAGCATGCGGAAAACATCGTCAACCGTCTGCCTCAGGTCGAAACTCAGACTCTCGATATCGATTTTGCGCGCCTCGATCTTGGAGAGATCGAGGATGTCGTCGATGAGCCCCATCAACGTGCGTCCGCTGGTATTAGCGACCTCCGCGAAACGGTGCTGTTCCGGAGTCAGCTCGCTTTCGAGCAGCAGCTGTATCATGCCGAGCACGCCGTTCATGGGTGTGCGGATTTCATGGCTCATATTGGCGAGAAACCGGCTCTTCGCCTTGCTGGCTGCCTCGGCTGCCTCCCGCGCCACAATCAGCTCGGCCTCGTAGCGTTTCTGGGCGGTGATGTCTTCGGCAATCCCGGCGATGCGGATCACGCGGCCGTCCGCGTCGTGGACCGGAAAAGCCCGGTCCCGGATCCACTTGATCCCGGCCGGTGTCAAGATGCGATACTCCGAATCGATTCTCTCTCCCTGCGCCTGCCTCGCGAATATGGCCATCGCCTGTGCGCGGTCTTCAGGATGGATCGACTCGATCCACGCCATGGGATTCTGATACAGGCTCGCGCAGCTGCATTCCCAGACCTGCTCGTAAGCGGGGCTGATGTACAGGATCTCGTCGCAGGCCCCGTTCATCATCCAGAACACTTCGCCCATGTTCTCCGCCAGCTGCCGGAACTTTTCCTCGCTGCGCTGCAGGGCGATTTCGGCCTGCTTCCGTGCGGTTATATCCCGGAACGTCCACACGCGGCCGAGGCCGGCTCCGCTGTCGCTGCGCAGGCCGGTGGAGTAACGTTCCAGAATTCTGCCATCCTTCAGTTCGACCTCGCAGTGATCCTTCGAGTCCGGTTCGCTGTTGAGTTCTCCGATGCGTTTCAGGAACGACTCCGGATCCTTCACCTTCCCGAGAACCGCCGACAACACCAGCGGCGGCCGATCGCCGTCCTGATAATCCGGAACGTCGTAGGGAATCTCCGGAAGATTGAGATGCCAGATCTCGTCGATGAACCGCCGATTGTGCGAGACGACCCGGTTTTCGTGGCTGACCACCAGAATCCCGTCGAGCGAAACCTCCTGGATGGCGCGCGTCAGAGAAAGCTGAAACTGCAGCGCCTGGTCGTTCGCCCTCCGGTCGGTGATGTCGGAACTGAGGCCCACGTGTCCCATGTACTCGCCGCTCTCTGAGAGGCGCGGCTGCGCATAAGAACCGATCAGGCGCCAGACGCCGTCGGCGCGCCGCACCCGGGCTTCGGCCTGGAATGGCGCTTTCAGCGCCACCGCGCGCTGGAATGCCCCGATATACCCAGCTGCGTCGTCCGGATGAACCAGGGAGTTCCACGCTCCAGCCGCCGCCTGTTCCGCGCCGATTCCGAAGAACCCGCGCCATTTCTGATTGACGAACGTGTTACGGCCGTCCGCGCCGGTTACCCAGAGGATCGCCGGACAGCCGTCCGCCATCGAGCGGAAGCGCTCTTCACTTTCCCGCAGTGCGTCCTCCGCCCGCTTCTGCTCGGTGACGTCCTCTACGTGGGTGATGGTGTACACGGGTCCGCCTGTGTCATGGATGGAGGAGACCTTGATGCGCGCCCATACCGTTTTTCCGCTGCGGTGAATGTAGCGTTTCTCATAAGACGAGCAGAAGCCGGATGTCCGGTGCGCTGCATCGATCGCATCGAGCGTGTGCCAGTAGTCTTCGGGGTGGGTAAGATCCTTCCAGGTCGTAGCGCGCAGTTGCGGCTCGGAATAGCCCAGCATGTCGCAGAGGGCCGAATTCGCCCGCAGGATCTCGCCGCTCGTCTTGCAGACCGCCATACCGTACGGAGCGTGTTCGAACACTCCCCGAAACCGCGCTTCGCTCTCCCGCAGCCTGCTTTCCGCCTGTTTGCGTTCGCTGATATCGCGCGCAATGGCAGATGCGCCCACGATCTTTCCCTGGGAATTCACAATCGAAGAAATCGAGAGCGACACCTCGACGCGGCGCCCGTCTTTCGCCAGGCGTACTGTATCCGCCGGGCTGACTGCTCCGCCGTTCATCACAATCGCGAAGTTTCGCTGCATTTCCTCGTGGCGCTCCGGCGGGCACAGAAGCTCGATTGGCTGCCCGATGGCTTCGGCCTTCGTATAGCCAAACAGCTTCTCTGCGCCCCGGTTCCAGCTCACAATGGTGCCCCGCGGATTCACGCCTTTGATGGCATCTTCAGATGAGTCCACGATCAGCGAAAGCAGCGCCCTGGCGTCGTCTGCCTGATTGCGGGCCGAGACGTCGCGCAGAACCACGGAGACTGCGACGATTTCGCCGGTGGCGTTCCGGACCGGGGAGCCTGTGCCGAGCACCGGAATCTCCCGTCCGTCCATGTGAAGCGCCAGACCGGGGAGCTGCGAAACCACTTCGCCCCGCAGCACACGAATGAAGAGGCGCCCCATCCGCAGGGCCTGACCCAACGGAACTATCATGGCCACGTGTCTGCCGATCATTTCCTCGGGTGTGCGGCCGTAGAGGGTTTCCGCCCCCCGGTTCCAGGAGAGAATGACGCCCTGGCGCGAACAGGAAAAGACGGCGTCCTCGGAGCTTTCCACGATCGCCGCCAGCAGTGAATGCATCTCCTCGGCGGCGCGCCGCGCCGTTATATCCTGCTTCACCGCGATGTAGCCGCTGACCTGGCCGCCTGCGCCGCGCACCGGCGCGATCCGTAGCTCTTCCGTGTAGAGGCTTCCATCTTTCCGGCGGTTGATCAGTTCGCCCTGCCAGACCAGACCTGACGTAATCGTTTTCCAGAGTTCCTCGTACATCGAACGCGGCTGCCGGCCGGACTTCAGCAGGCGCGTGTGATGCCCGACAGCGTCCCCGAGACTGTACCCCGTCATCTCCGTGAACGCGGGATTGACGTACTGAATGATGCCCGCGGTATCTGTGATGACGATGCCGTTGGCCGCCTGTTCGACGGCCGCCGCCAGCCCTTCGTTCGTAATCGTCCCCGGCCGGGACGCGTCCGCACTCAACAGGTTTGGACCCACTCACCTTCTATATCGGATGGAAGCGGACTTTTCTTGAGAGCTACCGGTGGTCGTTGCCGCCGTAGTGCACTTCGGGTTCGTGTCCCACCAGTGCGACTGCGGCTGCATATCCCGCCGGGGCATGCAGGTCCACTGCGACAATGTTGTCGGCCGGCCTGTCGAAAAGCGCCCCGCCCGCCGCTTTCGACCGGGCTTCGCGCCGCGTCCAGACCTGGTATAACTCCTGCCTCTCAGCCGGCAGGCCGGTTTCCCCGAGCCTCTCGAGCAGAGGCGCCATCTCGACGTTTGCCCGGATGCGCTCGATATCCACCCCCACGGGGACGGCACTTGTGACCGCAATCATCGCCCAGTCGCCCGCGTGCGAGAGGTTGAATTCCACGTCGGAGAACGGAAGCAGCGACGGCTTGCCGTGCGGCCCGTAGGTGAATCCCAGCCGGAACGGGTCGTCACCCGCGTATCGCGAGAGAATCAGCCGCAGCGCTGAGCGCGCCCGCGACCATCGCACCCGGTCTTCTTCAAACCGGAACCGGTTGGCGCGCGCAATCTCGTCGTCCGTCAGCCGCGAAGGGGCGGGTGTCGTCAGCGAAACGGTCCAGACATAGACCGGACACTTCTCCATTCCTATCGCAGTTTATATGCCGGGCGATGCTGAATCTGTTCCTATGGCCGGATGCGAGACCGCCTGCCCCACCAAAAACAAGTGTCTCCGGACGTTGAAGAATCTCATCAAAATGTAGAAACTCCAGGCACAGGCTTCAGCCTGTGTGTTCCAGCAGCACCACCGCCTGCGCTTCGGCCGAACGCCCTTCTCCCACCGGCCCGACGCCTTCCGCGGTCTTGAACTTTACCGACACGCAGGCGATGTCGATCCCGATCGCTTTCGCCAGCGATTCCCGAATCGCAAGCCGGAAATCCTTCAGCTTCGGCCGCTCCAGAATAACGGTCGAATCGACGTTGGCGATCCTGAAACCCGGCCTCCGCCGCCAGATCGCACGCATGCCTCAGAAACTGCAGGCTGTCCGCGCCCTTCCAGCGCGGATCGGTGTCCGGGAAATGCATCCCGATGTCGGCCGCCGCAATCGCGCCGAGAATGGCGTCGGTGATGGCGTGCGAGAGAACATCGGCGTCGGAATGGCCCGCCAGCCCGAATGCAGAAGGAATCGTGACGCCGCCCAGAATGAGCGGACGGCCCGGCGCGATGCGATGAACGTCCCAGCCCTGTCCGACGCGTGCTGGCATCCCTGCGAGTCAACGGCGTGCGGTTTCCTGCTCGAAGAAAAGCCGCGCCAGATCCATATCGCTCGGCCGCGTGATCTTGATGTTGCGCTCGCTGCCGAGCACGACGCTGATCTCGACCTGGTCGAGCCGTTCCACCAGACTCGATTCGTCGGTGCCGGAGAAATTATCGCGCCTCGCCGCTTCGAACGCGCGCCGCAGCACCTCGTAGCGGAAAACCTGCGGCGTCTGCGCCAGAATCAGCCGCTCGCGGGAAATGGTGGCGCGCACTTTTGCGCCGCCGGCCTGCGCGCCGCTCACCTGCTTCACCGTGTCCACCGGCACGATGCCCACGATCGCCGCGCCGTTCACCGCGGCTTCCTCGATCACGCGGCGGATCGTTTCCAGATCGACGAACGGCCGCACGGCGTCATGCACCGCGACGATGTCGGTATCGGGATCGAGCGCCGCAAAGCCGTTCTCGACCGATTCCTGCCGCGTGTTGCCGCCCGCCACCACGCGCAGAGAGCCGAGCAGGCCGCGGCCCTCCCTGTGCAGCATCTCTTCGACCCACTCGATTTCCTCTTCGCGCACCGCGACCACGATATCCGTCACGAGCGGAGAGGCGACGAATTTGCGTACCGTGTGCACCAGAATGGGCGCGCCTTCGAGCAGCATGAACTGCTTGCGGCTGGTGCCTGTGGTTTCGGCAGTGCCGTGGCCGGATGGCGATGCCGCACCCTGCTGCATCCGGGTGCCGAGCCCGGCAGCCGGCAGGATGACGGCGGTCTTCACGATCAGTCCTTCTCCCACGGCCTGCTCGCGACGCTGCGACGCAGGTCGCCCGCGTTCCGCCGCCGGAGTTTCCGCCGGCGGCTGCGGCGGCATCTGCGAACGCTCGTCGTATTTGCCGAAAATCATCTTTCCCGCGGTCGTCTGCAGAACGCTGGTCACCGAGATGTCGATCGTCTTCGAAATCATGCGCCGCGCGTTGTCGACCACCACCATCGTACCGTCATCCAGGTACGCGACGCCCTGATTGTATTCTTTGCCTTCCTTGAGGATGAACACGCGCATCAGCTCGCCCGGCAGCACGATCGGCTTGAGCGAATTGGCCAGCTCGTTGATGTTCAGAACCTCGACCCCGCGCACGTGCGCCACCTTATTGAGGTTGAAATCGTTGGTGATGATCTTGCAGTTGTGCACTTTCGCCAGCTCGATCAGTTTCATATCGACTTCGCGGCACCTGCGGAAAGTCTTCATTCACGATCTGCACCTTCAGATGCGCCATCTTCTGCATGCCGCTGCAGAATATCCAGCCCGCGCCGGCCGCGGTTGCGCTTCATGGAATCCGGCGAATCGGCCACCATCTGCAGCTCGTGCAGCACGAACTGGGGCACCACCAGCGTGCCGTCGAGAAAACCGGTCTCGGCGATGTCGGCGATGCGCCCGTCGATGATGACGCTGGTATCCAGGATCTTCTGGTTAGTGCGGCCGTCGGATTCCGCGCCAAACAACCCGCCCAGCGCCGAGAGATTCAGCAGATCGCCTTTCGCCGCCCCGGTCACCGCTCCCACGTAGGCAAACAGCAGCAGGCAGACCACCTGCGCGAAGTGAAGCCCGTTGGAATCCGTGGCCCCGGCCTGGCCGATCACCAGACTCACCAGCGCGGCACAGAACAGCCCTGCCACCACGCCGAACACCACGCCGAACAGGCGCTCCAGCGTGATCCGCGCGATCCGGCGTTCGAGTATAATCGCCGCCACTGCCGAGCGCCGCGCCTACCAGCGCCGCAGGCCAGAAAGGTGTGTCAGCCGGGCGGAAAAAACCCGCGCTCAGACCGAGGATCAGTATGAAAATAGTCCGAAAAATGATGAAATCCAGCACGCGGCCGCCCCCCCGAAAGCGCTTAACCAGTCGAGTCGAAATTGTACCATTCAAAGCTCCCGCAGACGCAGCTATCCTTCGGCAGCCGCGAAAGGTTATGAAACTTCACCTGTTCGCGCACAACGGACCCTTCGGCCTGTGCGCTTTTCTTTGTCGCGGTCTATTTCACGACGAGATTGATCAGTTTGTCCGGGCACGGCGATGACCTTGACCACGGTCTTTTCCGCCACCAGGGCCTGAATCCTCTCGTCGTCCTTCGCCATGCCGATCAGCCCCTGCTCATCGGTATCCGGCGGGAACCACAAGCCGCGCGCGCACTTTGCCGTTGATCTGGACCACGATCTCGACTTCCGATTCGCGCGCCAGATCCGGATCGAAATCCGGCCACGGCTGACTTGAATACCGCGCCCGCGCCTCCCTGCTCCTCCCACAGTTCCTGCCGCCAGATAAGGCGCGAACGGCGCCAGCATGAGCGTCAGGATATTCAGTATCTGCTTCATCGCAGCCGGCGAGATGTGCGCCTCTTCGAGGTACATCTCGTTGACCAGCTCCATGATGGCTGCAATCGACGTATTGAAGTGCCAGCGCTGTCGAAATCCATCGTGATTTTCTTCAGCGTGCGATGCAGCTTGCCGCAGAACCTTCGCGTCGGAAGCCCCGTCGCCCGTGCCCGCGGCCACGCCGCCGATCGAAGCCACCGGCAGATTGCGCGTGGCAAACCGGTAGATGCGGCCCAGAAAACCGATAGATGCCTTCGACGCCCGCGTCGATCCAGTCGACATCGCGTTCGGGCGGCGCGGCAAACAGCGCAAACATACGGGCGGTGTCGGCGCCGTGCTTGTCCGCGACGTCGTCGGCCGGCACCACGTTGCCTTTCGACTTGGACATCTTGGCCCCGTTGCGCATCACCATGCCCTGCGTGAAAAGCTTGCGCACCGGCTCGTCGTATTTCGTCAGCCCGATGTCGCGCATCATCTTCGTCCAGAAGCGCGAGTAGATCAGATGCAGGATGGCGTGCTCCACGCCGCCGATGTACTGATCGATCGGAAACCAGTAGCCGATCTTCTCCTTGTCGAACGGCGCGCCGGAATTCTTCGCGTCGCAATAGCGGTAAAAATACCAGCTGGAATCGACGAACGTGTCCATCGTGTCCGTTTCGCGCCGCGCCGCGCCGCCGCACTTCGGACACGTCACGTTCACGAACTCCGGCACTTCATCGAGCGGCGAGCGACCCTTCCCGGTGATCTGAATCTGCCGCGGGAGCAGTACCGGCAACTGATCGTCGGGCACCGGCACCACGCCATCGTTCGGGCAGTGAATCACCGGAATCGGCGTGCCCCAGTAGCGTTGCCGGGAAACGCCCCAGTCTTTGATCCGGTAGGTGATCGCCGCTTGTCCGAACCCATCGCTCTTCGCCACGGTCGCCATGTCGCGCCGCGCGTCTTCGCTGGTCAGACCGCTGTATGGCCCGGAGTTTTCGAGCGTCCCGTATCGCTTCCGAGGCCTCGGTCATAGTGGCGGGATCGGGCAACTCACCCGTTACCGCGCGGATCACGGGCCGGATATCGATTCCGTACTTCCTGCAGAACTCGAAGTCGCGCTGATCGTGCGCCGGCACGGCCATGATCGCGCCCGTCCCATACCCCATCAGGACAAAGTTGCCCACCCACACCGGTACACGCTGCACCGCTGAACGGGATTGACACAGTAGAGGCCTGTGTCGAAGCCTTCCTTCTCGACATCGCCCGGACCCTGCTGCGCGCGCGCGTCGATCATCCTCTTCGCTGCCGCCTGCATCTCCGGGTTCAGCCTCATCGCTACAATCTCGTGCTCCGGCGCCAGAATCATGCACGTCGCGCCATAGATCGTGTCGATACGCGTGGTAAACACGCGCACCGGCCCGTAGCGCTTCAACCTCGAAATCGACCTCCGCGCCTTCGCTGCGTCCGATCCAGTTGCGCTGCATCGTGAGCACGCGTTCCGGCCATCCGCCTTCCAGCTGAGCGATGTCCCGCAGCAGCTCGTCCGCATATGCGGTGGTGCGCAGGAACCACTGCTCCAGCGCGCGCTGCTCGACCGGCGTGGTTTCGTGCCGCCAGCAGCAGCCGTCGACGACCTGCTCGTTGGCCAGCACGGTGGCGCACTGCGGGCACCAGTTCACCAGCGCCTGTTTGCGATAAGCCAGGCCGCGCTCCATCATGCGCAGAAAGAACCACTGATTCCAGCGGTAATATTCGGGCTCGCACGTGGTCACTTCGCGGTCCCAGTCGTAGGAGAACGCGAAGCGGCGGTGCGTGCGCTTCATTTTTTCGATGTTGGCGAGCGTCCACTCGCGCGGCGGCCGCTTGTTCTGGATGGCCGCGTTTTCCGCGGGCAGCCCGAACGCATCCCAGCCCATCGGATGCAGCACGTTATACCCGCGCATCCACATATGGCGTGCCAGCGCGTCGCCGATCGAGTAATTGCGGACGTGTCCGATGTGCAGCGCGCCGCTCGGATAGGGCAGCATCTCGAGCACGTAATACTTCGGCCTTGTCGGAATTCTCTTCGGCTTTGTACAGACCGGGCTGGGCCTGCCAGCGCTCGTGCCACTTCAGCTCGATCTGATTATGGTCGTACGTCTTTTCGGGCATCTAAGGTCTTGGAAACCAGTTTTGCAGAGTCTCTTTCAGGATGCGGAAGCTGGGGCTCGAGGTCCAGAGATTGAGGTCGGCACGGGAGGCGATTTGTTCGAAGTCGCGGACACGAATAGGCCGACGTCGGGTCCGGAGAAATGCCTGCTCCAGCCGCTTCTTTGGATCTAGTATGCTTTCGACTCCGCCCGTATCCCCAAGCATCGACAGATCGCAGCAGAGCCACGCCTCCAGTTCCGGGTCGATGATCACTACACGCGATCGTCCTGTGAAGGAACAGGTGTCCAGACGGGTTTGAAGCATGTTCGCGCACTCGTCGGGCCGCCCGCGATAGCCACTGCCCTCATAATCAAACGCGATGATGAACCGATGAAAGTCATGGTTTTTCCGCTCATCGCGAAGGTACTCAGGGCCGTTTATCCGGACGCCCGCGTCCCGATTGAGATGCCTGCCGACCTCGAACTCAATCGGACGTATCCCCAGCGCCTCCGGCCTCCCGGGGATGGTCTGGAAGACGGCAGCCATATCGGCGTCCGCTGCCAGAACGTAGAGATCTTTCATCCAAGAACTCTGGAACCGACCACCGTTGCCAAATCGGGCACGCCGTCCCAATCGCGCAGGATGGTGTTGTCACGCCCGTGCTGCACGACTACTTCGCGGTCCTTTTTTGCGAACAAGAGCAGTGAATCGACCTCGCAGAGCTGCACGACCATAGGGGAATGCGTGGTCACGAAAGTCTGAGCGTTGGGGATCGAATGAATCGCACTCATGACGATCTCGATGGCTTTCGGGTGTATGCCATTTTCCGGCTCTTCAAAGAGGTATAGTCTCGGACCCTCTGCGGGCAGGAAGGCGGGCAGAGTCAATGCGAGTGTTCGAAGTGTCCCAAAGCTCGCCAGCCAACTCGGGATTTCGAGACCGTCTTTGTAGCGGAGAACGAGGTATTCAGCCCGGTCATCTTCACGTTGACGCCACGAAATCGAATCCAGATCCTCCAGGGCCAGGCGGAGATGATAGAGCCATTCTTCTGGGTCGGCTCTCAGCAGCCGCCCGGCGACCCTTGCGAGATTTCTCCCATCCGGCAGAAGCTCAGTCGCGGACAGACTCGGAGGACACGGCGTACCCATGCACCCGCTGTCCAGACTTAGCGAGTGAATCCCTTTGGTCAGCAACTTCCTAACAAGGTTGGCAGTTCGAAAGCGCTGCTCATCTCCTGGTACCTGGGCTAGCGCGCCGCGCACGTCGCCAAAGAAATAGGTCTCTAGTCGCGGTTCGTCTTCGCGCTGGTAATGAGCGGAGCCGAAATCAGTTCGAAAGAGAATGGGGTGGTCCCGGTCGCGCCCTTCTTCAAGTATTCACTGGCAATCCGCACACCCGATTCAGCGTAACAGTTCAGGCCCTGCAAAAGTCTTGTCGCGGAAATCTTTAGAAATCTTACGTTTGGACCTGGATGTTGGCTGAAAAACCTGGCAGTGTATAGGTTTGAGGGCATCGCATCGCCAGCCTCGCCGAGGGCAACCGGCAAAACCGGAGCACCTGGAGCGCGAAAACGAGCGCTTGACGCGTGAAGTGGAGAAACTTCAGCAGGAACTGGTCGAGCGCGATAAGAAGATCGCCGATGCAGAGAAGCAGATCGCCGATCTCGAACGCAAGCTGGGGTTGCGGCAGCAAAACTCCACGACCTCATCGAAGCCTCCGTCTTCCGATGGTTTGGCCGGCGAGCAACGAAAGCGAGGCAGTCGAAGAAAGAAGAGCCGACGCAAGCCAGGCGGCCAGCCTGGCCATCGCGGCCACTGGCGCGGACTGGCGCCGTTGGATCGTGTCGATCAGGTGATCGAATTGTTTCCTCCGAAGTGCCGCCATTGCGATAGCCGTTTGTCGCGCAGCAGGATGGCCACGCAAGGCGAGCCCCGGCGGCATCAGGTGACGGAGTTGCCGCCCATTGAAGCGCATATCGCCGAGTATCGATGCCAATGTGTGGTCTGTCCGGAATGCGGGAAGGCGACCCAGGCGGAACTGCCCCCGGAAGCGCAGGGCCACTTCGGCCCGCAGTTGACCGCGCTCATTGCTTATCTGACGGTGGTTTGCCGCATGCCGCGACGCATAGTACGGGAGTTGCTGGAACAGGTTCTGGCCATACCGCTGAGTCTGGGCAGCATTCAGAACAGTTGGGAAGAGGCCAGCGAGGCAGTGGCCGAGCCCTGTGCGGAATTGGAAAAGCAACTACCCCATGAGCCGGTGGTCAACAGCGACGAAACGGGATACCGGACGAGCGGCGAAAAGCGCTGGATGTGGGCACTGGTGGCGGCGAACTTCGTTTTCTATAAGATCGCGGTCTCACGCGGCGCCGAAGTGCTGGTTGAGTTGCTCGGCGAAGTATTCGCGGGCATTCTTTGCAGCGACCGCTGCGCCAGCTACCTTAAATACCACAAGGGCGAGGGCCAGTTCTGCTGGGCGCACTTCAAACGCAATATCCTGGGTGTACAGGAAATCGGTAAGACCACCGACGCCGAACGTTTCTGCCGCGACGCGCTGGCGCTGCATGCCCGGCTGTTCCGGCTATGGCATCGTTTCCGCGACGGACCCGGCGTAAGGTACGGCCCCATCACACGCGAACAACTGATCGCAAAATCCATTCCGCTGGAGAAGAAGTTCTTCGCCCTGGCGGATCGCTATCTCGACAGCCGTGACAAGGACGTCGCCAACCTCGCGCTGGCCTTGTTGCAGCACTTCGAAAGGTTCTTCGCCTTCCTGCGCCACGAGGGAGTCGAGCCGACCAATAACGTCGCGGAACGAGCGTTGCGCTGCGCAGTACAGTGGCGCAAGATCAGCTTCGGAAGCCGCAGTGCCCAGGGTGAAGTCGCGGTTGCTCGTCTGCTTACGGTGACTCGCACATGCCGCATGCAGAATCGAACGCCGCTCGACTATCTCGTCGCGGCCCTCCGGTGTCACCGCAGTGCGCTGCCTGTACCGTCGCTGCTCAAAACGACATCAACCACCTGAACTGTTACCCCGAACCTGCAACGAGCGCCGAGTCTCGACAAACCGATCCCTGCTGGAGCGCTTAGCCCGGGCAAGGCAGCGTTGCCTTCTTGCGCGAACCCAACTATCCACCCGTGAAAACCGCCCCCCCAGTGTTGTTGGATCTGGGTCAAAATAACCGTGACGATAATGCCGGCTGCCGGGCGTCGAAGGGGAGCGGCTTGTGCGCCACGATCTTCTTGCAAGAGAAAACCGCTTCCAAATTTCCGGGGTGGATGCCCGAAGATGCTCAGCCCTCGATGTCATCCGCCCTGATTGCACGACGCTCAAGCTATTCCCGCCGGGCGGGATGCTTCGGGCACCGGCAATCATTGGAATGCAATCCGTCATAATGTAGTCAGGTTCTATCGCATGATCTGCAATGCCAAAGATCTCTCTCCCGACCAGAAGGCCGCCATCTAAACGCTTCTGGGACGCCGTATTCAGGAAGACGAAGCGGTCAGCGTCCGTACCTTCGCGCCTGTCGTCGTCTCACATCAGCGGAGATTGGAAATAGCGAACGAACTGAGGAAGTATTTTGCTGAAGTGGACGCCGCCCGCAAGCCCGTCTCGGAGGAAGAAGCCGAAGACATCATCACTGAGGCCATGAGGAGCGTTCGCCCCGGCTATCGTCCCCATCCGTGAGAATCATCCTCGACACCTCCATCCTCGTTCGAGGGCATGGCAGTTCTCAAGGGCTTGCCCGCGATCTCCTCGATCTCCTGATCAGTATCGTCGAGTCAGACCATGTTTTGTTACTGTCCAACGAGATGCTCTACGAGTTGGCGAGGGTCCTGCGCTATCCGCGAATGCTGGCGCTCCACGGCCTTTCAGAGAAGCGCATCTACGATTACGTTGGTTTTCTGCGCGAGGCCGCCGAAATCGTGGTTCCGAATCCTTTGATGGTCACACCGATTCGCGATGTAAACGACACTGTCGTCATGCAAACGGCGGTCATTGGCGAAGCCGACATTCTTTGCACGAAGGACCGCGATTTCTTCGAACATCCGGCGGAAGGGTTTCTGAGAAAAGCCGGGATAGCCGTTTTGGACGACATCTCGCTGATGCGCCAGTTGCGTTCCATATGCTCATCCGGTCCCAATCCGCAAATGGATAACTCCGCGGCAAGGATCCGTAGCGCGCCGGTGCAGGAGATTCCGCAGACGCTGGCTGCGAATTTTCGCGTGGCCTCTAAGCCCGGCCTGAGCGCCTTTCGGTTACCTTTCCCGTGATGGCCAGAAGGTCGTCTCCCGTGAAAACAGCCCACCCAGTTGCCCACCCACGGGCGTATTTTTAGTACTTAACTTGAATTTTCTTGCAAAAATATTTGCTGTATAATCAAGGAGTTAGGGAAAACGGGCTGGCTACGAACCAGAAGGTCGGGTGTTCGAATCACTCCGGGCGCACCAAACAAATCAAATATTACAGGCGAGACACCCAGAAAAAATGAGTACCATGAGTACGAATCTGGGTGGGTAAGTGGGTGGCGCGCTGCGATCGGTCCGGAATCGCATCGCGCCGTTCGATCTCGTTGCGGTAGAAGAAAAACTCAACTGGCGGCGGGCGGGTCCCCGAGCAGTACTGCGTCGAAACCTGCTTTCCGGAAATGGTGATCCGTTGTGAGCGAACGCGGCACCCCGCGTTGTTCCATGACCAGAAACGACAAGCAGTCGGTGAGGCTCCAGTCCTTGTCGCTTCTCGCCTCGTAAAGACGCGAGGCGGCGGCCATCGTGTCAACGGCGAAGGGCACAACCTCGATCTGCGTATCCTGGTGACATCGCCGGTAGCCTTCCGCTGTTGCACGGCGTGTAGTGGAATTTGCCAACGCATTCCTTCGGCGCCTTCCAGAAGTGACCCACCTCTGCTCGTCAGAAATGACCCAGGCATTCTGAACTGATCGCGCCTCGCGGCGGCTGAAGTCGTGATGAAGACGATAGAACATCACGATGCCCGAGGCCCGGAAGAGACCGTGCACCATCTGTCGCCGGTGGTTCCGGCCGAATCCGCGAGTGGGAAGCCGGCAGCGAGCCTGCGGGAGTCCGGACTGCCAGAAGGCGCGGCGCCAGAAGACCCAGGCAAACTGGCGTAATCAGAACCCCGGCTATTCCATCGCATGGCGAATCGACCGGCGCGCGGCGGCGCACCCTGAATCACCCGAACCGCTGCGATTGCCCCCTCCTCTCAAGCAACTTCCCTGGGAGGTCGCGAAAGACCAGTTCGGCTCGCAAGGCGCTGATTTCATTGGCGTTATGGGGGCACTAATCGTCCGCACCGCGAAAGACCAGATCCGGCCCTATCTCACTGATCCCACAGCAGTTCCCGGCACACTTCCCCCGCTTCCGCAAAAGACCAGTCCCAACCTCCCGCATACTCGGGTTCAGCCGCCCGACCATGCACCTGGAGTTTCACCAGCTCGACCTGCGATGGGAGCACCTGCGAGTCCGCGAGCCGCACCGCCAGCGCCAACTGCTGGCCTCGCTGGCTGAGAGCGGCCAGCAGACGCCCATCGTTGTTGTGATCGCCAAAGACGGCAGCGACAGCTACCTGGTAATCGACGGTTACAAACGAATCGCCGCGCTCCGGCAACTGGGCCGCGACATCATCGAAGCCACGGTCTGGCCGATGGGCGAAGCCGAAGCCCTGCTGTTATCGCGTGCGCAGCGAATGAGCCCTCAGGAAAGCGCGCTCGAACAGGGGTGGCTGCTGTCGGAGATGGAACAGCGCTTCAGCTACTCGCTCGACGAACTGGCGCGCCGTTTCGACCGGAGCATCAGTTGGGTATCGCGGCGACTGGCGCTTGTCGAGTTGTTGCCTGAAGCGGTTCAGCGTCATGTGCGCGAAGGGAACATCACTGCGCAGACCGCCATGAAGTATCTGGTGCCGGTGGCTCGCGTCAGCGCCGAAGACTGTGAGCGCATGGCTGCGGCATTCGTGACGCACCGCTGCGATTCCAGGCAGGCGGCACAGCTTTACACCGCATGGCGCGAAGGTTCGCGGGTGGCTCGCGAGCGCATTCTCGCCGAACCGGAACTGTTTCTGAAAACGCAGAGCCAGCCGCAGACGGCGAAGCCCGCCGCGGCCGAACAGGTTCAGGGCGATCTGGAGATGGCGCTTGCCATTCTGCGTCGCGCCGGCCGCAGGCTCACCGAAGCTTTGCCGGAGATGAACGCCGCACAGCAGGAGCAGGCGCAGCGCGAGATCGAAAGTACGCGCCGGGAACTGAACCGGATGGCGGAACGAATCGGAAAGGAACAGGAAAGCAGACATGCTGAGCCAGGCGCAGCGAACCGCGATTCTGGAGTTGCACGAGCAACGAGTGAGCAAGCGCGAGATCGCACGCGTGTTGCGGGTGTCGCGCCTCACTGTGCGCAAAGTCCTGCAATCGAACTCCGTCAGCGTGCCGGAGATTCAGCGTTCGGAGAAAGCAGAACCTTACCGCCAACAGATCATCGAGCTGTTGGCTTCCTGCAAGGGGAATCTCGTGCGAGTCCATGAGGAACTCCAGGCGAGCGGCGCGGCACTGTCATATCAGGCGCTGACCTCATTCTGCCGCAGACAGGGTATCGGGCAAACGCCGGTTGTGCCCTCGGGCCAGTATCATTTCGAGCCCGGTGTGGAGATGCAGCACGATACGTCTCCGCATGAAGTGGAAGTGGGCGGCAGGAAGTATAAGGCGCAGACCGCCTCTGCAGTGCTGTGTTATTCGCGCATGCTGTTCTTTCAGATCAATCCCACCTTTCAGCGCTTCGACTGCAAGGTGTTTCTCACCGATGCGGTGCGCTACATGAACGGCGCCCCGGAACGCGTGATGATCGACAACACGCACGTGGTGGTGCTGCGCGGCACGGGACGCGAGATGATTCCGGTGCCCGAGATGGAGTCGTTCGCCGACCGCCTCGGTTTCCGTTTCGTGGCGCATGAGCGCGGCGACGCCAATCGTTCGGCGCGCGTGGAACGGCCTTTCTCATTCATCGAAAACAACTTTCTGGCGGGCCGTACCTTCACCAGCTGGCAGGATCTCAACCTTCAGGCGCGCCAGTGGTGCGACAAGGTGAACTCCACCTATAAGAAGCATCTTCGCGCCGTGCCGCGAGAGCTGTTCGCGGTCGAGCAGCTACGTCTGAAACCGTTGCCGGCATGGGTCCCGGAAGTGTATCGGCTGCACCGGCGCACCGCAGACACGGAAGGCTATGTCTCGGTGAACTCCATTCGTTACTCGGTTCCGGTTCCCTGGATCGGGCGGAGCGTGGACGTTCGCGAGACGCGCGACCGGATCGAGATCGAACTCGATCCGCGCCACATTGTTGTACACGATCGCGTTCTGACGCCGCCGAATCAGCGGATCATGCTGGCCGAACACCGGCCGCCGCGCGGCGCGGGCGTTAAGCGAAACGATCCGCATCCGGAAGAACAGACGCTCATCGAAGCCGCGCCGGAGATCGCACCTTATATATCGGCGCTGAAGCAGAAGGGGCGCAAAGTGGTGACTCTTGCCCTGCGGCAAATGCTGCGACTGCTGCGCGAGTATCCCCGCGAACCTTTCCTTGCCGCGGTTGCCGAAGCCGCCCGCTACGGACTTTACGATCTCGACCGGCTGGAACGAATGATTCTGCGGCGGGTAGCCCGCGACTATTTTCTGATCGGCGACAAGGAGCCGCAAGGCAATGACTGAAGAACTCGAACAACTGCTGAAGAATCTCAAGCTGCGCCGCATGCTCAACGTTTACGACGAGCAGTTGCAGGCCGCCGAAAAGGCGCAGATCCCTTACACGGAGTTCGTGGCGGGACTCTTGCGGGCGCAGTGGCATGAGCGGCAGGAAAGCGCGCTCGAATGGCGCATTCACAGAGCGAATCTGCCGGAGCGATGGTCCCTGGAAACGTTTCCGTGGTCGCGCCAGCCGGGCGTGAACCGCAAGCAGATGCGCACGTTCGCCGACCTCGACTTCGTGGCAAAGCACGAGAATCTGGTGCTGGTGGGCCCGACCGGCGTGGGCAAAACCGGGCTGGCCTGCGGCCTTCTGCTAAAGGCGTTGCAGAACGGACATCGCTGTCAGTTCGTTCGGGCACAGGACCTGTTCGATGAGATGTATGCTTCGCTGGCGGATCGATCCACGCGCCAGTTGTTAAACCGGCTGGCGCGTCTGGACGTCCTGCTGATCGATGAGTTCGGGTATTTAAATCTCAAGCCCGAGCAGTCGAACACGTTCTTCAAGCTGATGGAGGAGCGTTATCATCGCCACTCGACGATCATTACTACGAACCTTGGCTATGACGAGTGGCAGAACTTCCTCGGCAACAAGTCCATGGTCGAGGCGTTGCTCAGCCGTGTGCGGCATTACTGCCACACGGTCACCATCAACGGTCCGTCGCTGCGCGATCCGCAGGGCTGAAGGTGTGGGTCGATGGAGCAGCGCGAGTATGTGCGACAGGTTCTGAATGCTTATCGGGCCACACCCGGCACAGCCGGCGTGGTTCGACGTGCGGACCGCATCTTTGCGATTCAGTTGCACGACCGCGCCGTGCCTCTGGCCACAGTTGAAAATGCATTGATACTCGCGGCGGCGCGGCGTTCGGCCAGACCTGCCGACGCTGCGCCTCTCGGTACGATTCGGTCGCTGATTTACTTCGCGCCTGTGATCGAAGAAGTCCTGCAGCTCAAGGTCGGCCCGGAATACTTCCAGCACCTCCGCAACAAACTCCAGCGTTCCACGCCAGCGCGATAGCCCCGTACTTACTCCCTCACCACGAGCAGAACGCGCCTTCGGCGCGGATGATATCGAGTGCCCCGCATCTTCGCCGAACACTGCACACGCCTGCGGCGTGGATGATGATGCGCGCTCAAACCGAGATCCTGTTCTCCAGGTGGGTCACTTTAAGCGAGCGGAAGTGGGTCATTCTTCGTGAGCGCCGAAGCGCATTCATCCATTCCCACAAAACAGCCTCGGTGGTGAGAATAAAGGCAACCTTCTTAACCAGGTGGTCGCTCCAGGCAGATGTCCGGCCATGGTATTGATCGGTCTTTTGGGAAACAGCAATCCAGAATGAAGTGTCCGAACCAGACCGCAGCCGCGTTCAAACGCCCCTCTTGGGTACGCCGTATAGGTAATGATCGTGCTGATGCGACAAGTCGGACGGCACGTCGGGGCTGTCGCTTGCGTTCGCGGCAAGCCACGCCAGCGCAGATTCGCGAGTTGGCGGTTCATCCAGGCTCTTCGTCTCAATCCGCACAATCAAAGCCTGATTTGGAGGCAGATCTACGGGCTCATCCGCGACGATTATCTTGCCATCGTAGTGCGCGTTTATGGCGATCATGCCGTTACTCCACTTTACCTTCGAGTATGGCTTGCGAGATGCCGTCGCGCGATCCTGCGCGGGAAAGTCCGGGCGGTCTGCGATTTGCCGGTAGAGTCCCTGGTTTTGCACGAAATTCCCCGCAGATTTCACAAGCCCTCAAAGAAAAGCGCATCCAGCACCCGGACCGGCTCGGGCACAGTTCCCGCGAAGACCTCGTCACCGGCTCGCAGCCATGGAACCGGTTTGCGCCACTCCGTCTCCGGCAGCACGCCAATCCCATGTTTGTCCAGCATGTCGCAAACCCGGCCGCGCAACTTCAGGAGCATTTGAAATGCCTGCTCACCTCTGGATTTCAGGAACTCAGTCTCCGGATCGATCCGCTGTCCCGTTTCGGTGAACCCATGGGATTCGACAGTGGGCTCCGAAAAGGAGCCGTCCTCGTAAGTCTCCATGTCACTGAGGGTGATCACCGCGAAAGGCGCAATCAGGGATACGGCTACCGCCAAGCCTGTTCTGCCACTTCCGGCAACTGTTTCCATGGATAACTCACTCTCGTCTTCGTCCTCATCCCAGTGTGGTTCGGCGATGGTTTCAATCTCGGTTTCATCATTGAATGCTTCGCCTTCCGGGCAGACGAAGAAGAGATGGTAAGAGCGGGACGGCTCCTGATCGTCCAGAGGGGGATCGTCATCGTCATCGGAATCATGGAACCAGACTGGCCTGGGCACCGGCTCCCGTTCATGGGCCAGTTGTGCACCCTCGATGCGCCGAAGCGCCGACGCCAGTTTCGGATAGACATCATGGAACCACGACTCATCGGAGTCGAATGCCATTTCCACCACGCCGTCGGGCCACGCACGTTCGATGGCTTCCCGAACATCCGTCCGCAGATCGGAACCGGGTCTGTCCTGCCTGTTTGTCGCCATGACCCATTTTCCCGGAGTTCGAACAGGTGCCAAAATGATTCAGGACCAATGCTGGCAAGACATACCTGGACATTCAAAGCCAGTCTTCGCGCCCGGGGGCCTTGGCAGTTGATTTTTCGATGAAACCAGGACTTATGGACTACCCCGATTCCGAGTGGCGGCGCAAAGGAGCGACCCTCAGCGACAAGACGGCGCGGGACGAGTTCGCGCTGACGGAGGACGAGATCATCCAGGCGATACGGGCCGGCACGCTTCACTACCGGGAAGGCTCGATGTACGGAAATCCCTGGCTGCGGCTTCTTCGGCGAGAGGTGGAGGCACTGGTCCGGAAGAAGCACGGCAAGGATTACCTGAGGGACCAGCAGACGAAGACGGAAATGGTGCGCATCAACCGCGAACTGAGGCGGCTGAAGGTCCAGATCTCCCGCCTGGAGGAGCGAAAGGCAGAGCTGATCGCCGCAGGAAAATGACGCAGCTTCCTGTTATTGTTCCAGGTTCAGCGGTCCGAAGCCACGATCCATACCGCTACGAACAGAGGAGAATGGCTAGTTCATAGACCGAGTCGTAGATCTGGTGGAACTGAGACTCCACTCCCGGCCAGTTTTGCAGCCTCTCGAAAAGATCATCGTCCAAAAGCAGCCGCCCGGGCGATTCGGGAAGCTCGGCGGGCAGTACGGGCGACGACCAGAAGGCTTCGGGATCGACCGGTAAACCCGCGAGTTCCATCGGAACGGCGATCTCCAAAAATTCCTCCGCCGCATCCGTTTCCTCAGGCTCCGGAACAGCCGCCGAGCGCCGGTTGCGCAGAATGGCAAGCAGCTCGTCGCGCTTCAGCCCCCGCAGCTCGAACAGGAGGAAGGGGTCGTGATCGAAATCGCGCGCAAACTTCAGCCATACGGCCACCAGGTGCTTGCAGGGCTTGAGCCAGTCCGGGCAGGCGCATTCGAGGTGCAGGTCCACATAGCGCTCCGGCATGAATCGCAGCCCGGCTTTTGAAAACGCCGTTTGAATTTCCAGGGGAAGATCGCCCGAAGAGATCGACGACGCCAACGCGCCGCGGTCGCGCACTTCGGCAAACAGGCCGTCCCACTGCTCGCGGGAGAAGGCATCGAAGGAAATCCGCACAGTATACGGCGGCTCATGCGGGCCCTGCACTCGGGCTGCGATGGTGCGTCCGTCGAATCGGATCGCTGGCACGCGGCCCTTTTGCGCGTAGAGCGCTCCTTCGAGGAACCGGCTGCGCTCGGCCAGGCGCTCCATCTTTTCCACCCACGCCGCTCCCCACCAGTTGTGCGCCCTGTCTTTGCTCATAAAACGACGCTCATGAAACGGCCTCCTGCCGAAGTGCGAACAGTTGTTTGATCTCGGCCGTCGAAAGCTCGGTGAGCCACGCTTCCCCAGCACCGATGACGTGGTCGGCGACCGCTTTCTTGCGCTCAATCATTTCGTCGATCCTCTCTTCCAGGGTGCCCACGCAAACGAATTTATGAATCTGAACGCTGCGCTTCTGTCCGATGCGAAACGCGCGGTCGGTGGCCTGGTTTTCAACGGCGGGGTTCCACCAGCGATCGAAGTGGAAGACGTGGTTCGCGGCCGTGAGATTCAGCCCTGTACCGCCGGCCTTGAGCGAGAGGACGAACAGACGGGGATTGCCCTTGCCGCCGTTCTGAAAACGCTCCACCATCTGGTCCCGTTTGCCGGCGGGCACGCCGCCATGCAGGAAGAGCACGTCTTCGCCGAAGGTGGCGGAAAGGTGATGCTGCAGCCTCTTGCCCATATCGACGAACTGGGAGAAGATCAGGGCGCAATCGCCTTCCGCGAGCAATTCCTCCACCATTTCGGTCAGACGCGACAGCTTTCCCGAGCGGCCCGGGAGCGGCGACTGATCCCCCAGAAACTGCGCGGGGTGATTGCATACCTGCTTCAGTTTGGTGAGGGCCGCGAGAATCAGGCCCTTGCGTTTGATGCCCTCGGCGGCTTCGAGCGCGCGCGCGGTCTCCTCGACGACGCTTTTGTAGAGCGAAGCCTGCTCCGGTGTCAGATTGCAGAACACCTTCATCTCCATTTTTTCGGGGAGATCCTGTATGACGGAAGTGTCGGTTTTGAGGCGTCGCAGGATGAACGGCGCCGTCAGCTTCCTCAGTTGCAGCGCTGCTCCGGAATCGGCCCCTTTCTGAATCGGGAGCAGAAACCGCCGCCTGAATTCAGTTTGGTTGCCGAGAAAGCCGGGGTTCAGGAAGTCCATGATGGACCAC
This sequence comes from Terriglobia bacterium, assembly GCA_963832905.1. Classification (GTDB taxonomy): domain Bacteria; phylum Acidobacteriota; class Terriglobia; order Bryobacterales; family Bryobacteraceae; genus BOG-234. The sequence goes on from CAWHVO010000006.1 coordinate 1,436,858, forward strand.
AGCTCGCCGACGTTGTTCTCGACCGGCGTGCCCGTAAGGGCGATCCTGTAATCGGCGGTCAGGGATCGCGCAGCACGAGACTGGCGCGTCTCCGGGTTCTTGATGTTCTGCGCCTCGTCGAGAATAATTCCCGACCAGGCGATCTCCTTCAACAGATCGAGGTCGCGATGCATGAGCGCGTAACTGGAGATGACGAGCGCATGGCGGGCGGCCTGTTGCGCGAATTCCTCACCGCGTGCGCGCGACAGTCCATGATGGACAAGGACAGGGAGGCCGGGAGCAAAGCGCGCCGCTTCCTTCCGCCAGTTGCCGACCACCGATGTGGGACAGACGAGCAGCACCGGACGGCCGACGCCGCCGGCATGGTCGCGCTCCAGCAGCGCCAGAGCCTGGATGGTCTTTCCGAGGCCCATGTCGTCGGCCAGGCAGGCGCCCAGTCCGTACTGCCGAAGAAATCCGAGCCAGGAGAAACCGCGCACCTGATACGGCCGGAGGGTACCCTTAAAACCCGCCGGCGGCGGAAGCTCTTCAAAGCGTGTATGGCCTCCCAGTTTTCCGAGCAGCTCGCCGATCCAGCCTTCGCCGCGCGCCTCTTCGAACTGAACGCCCGGCGGCGCATTGGCAGCGCCCAGCGCCATGCGAATCACGTCGCGGGCAGGCGCCGGCTCCCGCTTCCAAAGTTCCAGCGCCGCGCGAATGCTTGCGGGATCGAAAGGCAGCCACTTACCGTGCACCTTGACGAGCGGAGCGGTGGATGTCGAGAGCCAGTCGAGTTCCTCGCGCGTTAAGTTCTCGCCGCCGATGGCCACTTCCCAGTCGAACCGCATCAACTCGCTGAGTGAGAACATGCCGGCGTTGCCGGCCGAAGGCGAATCGACGGCAGAGGGCTTGACGACCGGTCGGGCCCGGACGTTGACGGAGCGCTCGCGGCGCGTCCACCATTCGGGCAGCACGACGCGGAAGCCCTGCTGTTGCAGCACGCCCCCGGTCTCAGTGAGAAAGCGAAAGGCGCCGGTGACATCGAGGGGGAAAGAATCGGCGCTCTCGCGGATATCGGCGCAAATGGTTGCGGCCCGCGCGAGAAGCCGTGCGGCTATCCGGGGCGGAGCGTTATCGACGGGGAGCGCGGGTCCGCCGTGCACCGGTTCGAATTGGTATTTTACGCGCCACGAGCCGGCTTCCGCGTGCTCGCTATCCGACTCGCCGCTGGGCTCGTGAAGTTCGAAAGAGAGCAGCCATGGAAATGCCGCTTCGTGCACGACCGGCCTCTGCCAGGAGTTGACCTGCGCGGAGAAGCTCGACAGCAACTCGCGGCTGCCTGGCATTTCAGATTCGATTGAGCGCAGCCTGATCATCCATGCCGCATCGATGTTCCGTCTGTTGACGTCGCGAAGGAGCGAGACCGGGAGCCGGGCCGAACTGCTCGCGGCGCGCGGAAGCACGTCCATCAGCCAAGCGACAAAGCCGGAGAGCAGCACGACTGGATCGTCTTCGGGAGGCGCCTTGGCGTCCGTTGGAGTGATGGCGCGAGCCACGGGCGGCATGGCTCGGGCCAGGTTGCGCAGCCGATCCTGATCGGGTGCGGCGATCAGTGGCTTCCATCGCGCGTGAAAACTCTCTCCTTCCGCAGTCATGGATGGAATAAAGCGATCGCGCAGCGCGAGGCTGGCTACGAAGCGGAGCGCGGCGGCCCAGAAGCGCGTACTCGGCGCGAGTTTGGTGTCTCGGTCCTCGGCGAAGGGATTCCGATTGCAGGCGTCCAGAAAATAGAAAGCACTTTCAGCTGAAAGACTCGCGGTCGAGACGATCCATGCTTGAATTTGGGGTTGAATTTGAGGAGCGGCTGTGGCCGATGGGTTTTCGATCCTGCGCTCCGAAGAGCCAACCGGTTTCCCCTCGATCGTCGGAAGCCAGATTTTGGAGGCTTGAAAGTCAGCGGGAAGTTTTTCCTGGTCCACTATATGCGAGATCGCGCGCCTGATCCGTACGGGCTTGGCGCAGAAGGGCAGACGGTGCGGAGACGACTGGAGCGGATCGACTTCTCCCCAGACCAGAAAGTTGCCGTTCCGGAAAGCGGAATGAATTTTCAGGATATCGAACGCAGACGCGCTCACGTTTGTCGGCAAGACCATCAACCGGTAAGGACCGATTCTAACCGACCGCCGTGCTTCACGGCCGCTATCGATTCGCGCGAAGGCGCGCTGCAATGACTGGAGCGGTAAAGCCGCAGATCGAAGGGCGGGGTGAAAACTGCCCACCCAGAGGCGAATTCCTGGTACTTAACTTAGAGTTAGGGAAAGCGGGCTGGCTACGAACCAGAGGGTCGGGTGTTCGAATCATTCCGGGCGCACCATGGAATCAATAACTTGCTCTACAATTTTTCTGTGATCCAGCTCGGCCCTGGGAGGGCTACCGTGTGAAGGAACCCGCGTTGCCCGCGTCGACGTTAATCATGTTGCCAGTCAACTTCGCCGACTGATCGGAGGCGAAGAAATACACAGCCTCCGCGATGTCCTCGGGCAGGACTTCCCTCTTCAGCATCGAGCGGTTGCGGTAGTGATCTTCCAGTTCCTTTCCGGGATCGATTCCGTAGGCGTCCGCGCGCTCCCTGCGCCAATCGCCATCCCAGATGCGCGAGCCTTTGATGACCGCATCCGGGTTGACCACATTCACGCGAATGCCGAACGGCGCACCCTCCAGGGCCAGGCAGCGCGCCAGATGGACAGATGCCGCTTTGGCGGAGGCATACGCGGATGCATTCGTGGTCGCCGCGACAGCGTTCTTCGAGCCGATAAAGACGATGGAACCGCCGCCGGCGGCACGCAGCAGCGGGAAAGCCGCGCGCGCGGCTAGGAAATAACCTTCTGCCAGAACGTCGAAGTTCCGGCGCCACAACTCCACGGTGGTTCGCTCGATGGGCGCTGAAGAAGCAATGCCGGCGTTGGCAACGAGGATATCCAGGCCCCCAAATTCGCGGGCCGTCTGTTCGAATGCAGCCTGCACCTGGTTTTCGTTCGTGACGTTGCACAAAGCATGGCGCACGACGTCTTTGCCGAAGGTGCCGAAGCTCTTGGCCATGGCCTTTGCGGTTTGACCGAGGGCTTCGGCGTCGCGATCCAGCAGCATCACGCAGGCGCCCTCCGCCAGCAGCCGTCTCGCGGTGGCCGCGCCGATGCCGCCGGCCCCGCCTGTAACCAGCGCAATTTTGCCAACCATAGGTTTGGGTTTGGGTAACCGCTGCAGCTTGGCTTCTTCGAGAGCCCAGTATTCGATGTTGAAAGCTTCGCGTTCCTCCAGACCCCTGTAGGAGCCGATGACCTCCGCGCCGCGCATGACGTTGATGGCGTTTCCATAAAACTCGCTGGCCAGCCGCGCGGTGGTCTTATCGCCGGCAAACGTTATGCGGCCGATTGCCGGGATCAGAACCACCACCGGATTTGCATCGCGCATAGCCGGAGACTGCGCATCCGCGTGGCGCTGATAGTAGGCCGCGTAACCCTCGCGATACTGGTTGATAGCTGCAGCCAGATAGGCCTCATCGTCGAGCCTGGCGGAATCGAGCGCGAGCGGGGCGATCTTGGTACGCAGGAAATGATCCGGACACGACGTGCCGATCGCGGCGAGTGGCTCAAGACGCGCGGAACAGACGAACTCGAGCGTTTCCGCGTCGTCGGAAAAATGTCCGATCTTTCCCCACACACCCGGCGACGCGCACAGGCCGAAGGGTCCGTTGTGCGCGATCAGAAATAGCCCGCGGAGTCTGGGCATCAGGCGGGCCGCGATCGCGCGCCGATCTTCCGCCGGCGCAGTAATCTGTCCGCCGAAGGCCGGTTCCGTCGCGAGGCGGTCGTTGAAGTAACGCCCCGCGTCCGCGATCAGTCCGATGGTGCGTCGATAACAATCCTCCGCACTGTCACCCCAGCAAATGATGCCGTGCCCGGCAAGCATGATTCCCTGACAGGCTGGATTCGCAGCCACGTAGTTCCGCAGGCGCAGCCCCAGCTCGAACCCCGGCCGTTTCCAGGGCAGCCAGCCGATCCTGCCGCCCCAAATTTCCCTGGTGACCTTCTCTCCTTCGCTCGATGCGGCAAGCGCGATGAGCGCGTCGGGATGCACGTGATCCACATGCGCGAAGGGCAGGTACGCGTGCAGCGGAGTATCGATGGAGGCCGCGCGCGCATTGAGGTTGAAAGTGCAATGCGGCAGATAATCCACCATTTCGTCCTCATGCTCCACGCCGCGATAGAGCTTTTCGAGCGCCAGGAGCTTGTCCATGTACAGCGTGGCGAAACCGTCCAGCTTCATCGAGCCGATGTCGCCGCCCGATCCTTTCACCCAGAGCACGTCCACGGTGTCGCCGGTCAGAGGATCGGTTTCCGTAAGCTTCGCCGATGTGTTCCCGCCGCCGAAATTGGTCACGGTGAGGTCGGCGCCCAGCAGATTCGAGCGATAGAGCAGCAATTCGCCCGGCGACTTCCCGGCGGCCTCCTCGGGCCTCCATCGGTTTTGCGGAATGACAAAAGGAATCGCCGCGGATTGCGTTTCAAGACTCATGCTTTATATACGATAATCAACGTTGCCAAAAGGAACTGCCCTGGAGCGTGCAACGGTTGTCGTTGACATCGGCAAAACGATTTCGAAGGCGTCCTTGTGGGATGCGCAGGGCAATTGCATCGCGCGGAAAACGCGCGCCAACCAGCCGCAGGTGGCGCTGGACGTTTGTGGCATAGAGAGCTGGCTGGTCCAGACGCTCCGCAGCCTGGCACCGCAGGCGGAAATCGGCAGCATTATCCCGGTGGCCCATGGCGCGGCTGCGGCGTTGGTTCTGGCTGACGGGCGCGTTGTCGCTCCGCTCGATTACGAAGACTCCGTCGATCCGCAGCTGCGCGCCGAGTACGATTGCCTGCGCGATCCATTTTCGTTGACTGGTTCGCCGCCGTTGCCGAACGGGCTGAATCTCGGCATACAGCTCTATCGCAGAAAGGAATCGATCGCCGCGGGGACGCAGATTCTGTTGTGGCCGCAATACTGGGCCTGGCGAATGTCAGGAGTGGCGGCGTCCGAGGTCACCAGCCTCGGGTGTCACACGGATCTATGGCGGCCGAATGCGGCGGAATTCTCGCACCTCGCGCGTTCGCTGAAGTGGACGGAGCATTTCCCTCCGCTGCATCGCGCCGGCGATGCGCTTGGACCCGTTACAGCGGAGTGGTCCGAAGCGGCGGGGCTGCCGCGCGACACGCAGATTCACTGCGGAATCCACGACAGCAACGCGGCCCTGCTGGCGGCGCGTTCCTTCCCGGAACTGCGCGGCCGCGAGAGTACGGTTCTTTCGACGGGCACCTGGTTTGTGGCCATGCGTTCCCCGGAAAGCGACGCACACGTGCCGGGACTTGCGGCCGACCGCGACTGTCTCCTGAATGTCGATGCCTTCGGCGCGCCGGTTCCCTCAGCCCGCTTCATGGGTGGGCGCGAGATGGAAATCCTGGCGGGAACAGGTCCGTCAGACTATCGACGCATGCGCAACGCCCTGCCGGCTGTCGTGAGCAGAGGCGCGATGGCGCTGCCCGGTTTCGTGCCGGGCGTGGGGCCGTTTCCTCGTCACGTTGGAACCTGGCGAAACAAGCCGGAAGACAAAGTGGCGCAGCAGGTCGTCGCCGGTCTTTATGCGGCAATGGTGACCGATGCAGCGCTCCGCCTGATTGGAGCCAAAGAACGCATCCTGGTGGAAGGCCGTTTTGCGGAGAACGAAGTCTTTGTTCGCGCCCTGGCAACGCTGCGGCCGCATGACGCGGTCTTCACCGCCGGCGAGTCAGCGGATGTGGCCTTTGGTGCACTCTGTCTGTTGAACCCCGATCTCCAACCGCAGACCCGGCTGCAGCGCGTCGATCCGCTGGAACTGGATCTGAGCGCATATCACGCGGCCTGGCAACAGGAAATAGCATGAGCGAATCGAAACCGGAGAACTGGCGCGACACAATCCTCGCCGGGCTTGCCAACTACATTGACGCCGGATCCATCGTTGCCGGATCCGCCGCGCTTGCATTGTGGAAGCGGCAGTACAACCTGTCCGACGGATTTCTCGGTCTGATCGGCGCGTTCAGCGCCAACGCGATCTCCGCAGGTGTCGGCGCGCTGATCGGCGGGCGGTTGTGCGATGTTCTGGGCCGGAAGAAAATCTATCAGTTCGACATGCTGTTTTACGCATTCGGCATGCTCTGGCTGATCTTTGCCGCCGCGCCGTGGATGATCGTTCTCGGCTTTGTGCTGGTGGGGCTCGCGGTGGGTGCGGATATTCCGGCGTCCTGGTCGCTGATCGCGGAGTTGGCCCCGGGCAATCGCAAAGGAAAACACAGCGGCGTGGCGCAGGTGTTGTGGTACCTGGGTCCGGTTGTTGTTTTGTTCCTCTTTCTCGTGATGGAACCGCTGGGTGTGCTGGGCGCGCGCATCGTTTTTGCTCATCTCGCGCTGCTTGCATTGACCCTGACCCTGTTGCGCTCGCGGATGCACGAATCGGCACGCTGGAAAGCCTCGCATGCGCACGTGTCAGCCGAGGTATCCGACTGGCGCGTACTCTTCCGGCCTCCCTACGTGAAATCGATTGCTTTCCTCGCCGGCATGTATGGTTTGTGGAACCTGTGGGCGGGAACGAACGGATTTTTCTTTCCTTACATCCTGCGTACTGTGGGCGATCAGAGCCAGCGCATGAGCGTGGCGCTGCAGGCCGGCGGCTTCACTATCAGCATGCTGTCGATCTGGTTCGTCTTTATGAAACTTTCCGACCGCGTCAACCAGCGCGTGCTGTTCGGCGCATCAGCTGTGATGCAGGTGGCCGGCATGTCGCTGCTGGCGATCTTTCCGCTGGCTCTGCCCGTGGCCATGCTCCACGTGTTCATGATGCAGTTCGGGGGCGGGTTTGGAGCCCAAAGCTTCTTCCAGCTGTGGAGCGCTGAACAGTTCCCCACGCTTCTGCGCAGTACAGCGCAGGGCGTGACATTTGCCACGGTCCGGATCGCGCTGGGACTATGGAGTTTCTTTGTGCCGGTGCTGACTTCAACGGGTTTCAAGACGCTGGCCTGGATTCTCGTCGGCTTTCTGGTCGCGAGCGGTTTAGTGGGGACCATCTGGGCGCCGCGCAACGAAGGCAAGTCGCTGGAGCAGATCGCATCCGAACGGAGCGCCCGGTGAGAGAGCAGGACCTCCGCGCCGCATATCGAATCGCCCAGGAGCGCTACGCCGAACTCGGCGTGGATACCGAGGCCGCGATTAAGACTCTCGCAACCATTCCCATCTCCATGCACTGCTGGCAGGGCGACGACGTGGGGGGCTTTGAGACGGCCGGCGCGATACTTTCCGGCGGCGGCATCCAGACCACAGGGAATTATCCCGGTAAGGCAACCACGGTCGCGGAGTTGCGAAGCGACATCGAAGAGGCCCTCCGCCTGATTCCCGGCAGGCATCGTCTCAATCTTCATGCCTCATATCTGGAAAACGGCGGAAGCTTCACAGACCGCGATGAGGTCGAGCCGCGACACTTTCAGGGCTGGATCGACTGGGCCAAGGCCAACGGCCTCGGACTGGATTTCAATCCGACCTTTTTCTCGCATCCCAAAGCCGCCGACGGCTTCACGCTCAGTCATCGCGACAAATCGATCCGCGATTTCTGGATTCAGCACGGCATCGCCTGCCGGCGCATCGGGGCGGAAATGGGCCGTCAGCTTGGCACGCCGACGGTCACCAACGTCTGGATTCCCGACGGGTACAAAGATATTCCGGTCGATCGCACCGCGCCGCGCGAACGGCTGACCGACTCGCTCGACAGAATATTTGCCGAACCGATCGATCCCGCTTTCCACCTCGATGCGGTCGAAGCCAAATTATTCGGCATCGGCGCGGAAAGTTACACCACCGGATCGGCGGAGTTTTATCTGGGCTATGCCGTCTCGCGGCAAAAGCTGTTTACGCTCGACTCCGGGCATTATCATCCGACCGAGAAGATCTCGGAAAAGATCTCGTCGATACTTCTGTTCTGCCCGGGCCTTCTGCTCCACGTCAGCCGTCCGGTGCGCTGGGACAGCGATCACGTCGTTCTGCTGGATGACGAACTGGTCGAGATCGCCAGAGAGGCGGTGCGCAGCGGCAAATCGGAAAAAATTCACATAGGTCTCGACTATTTCGACGCCAGCATCAACCGCGTGGCGGCCTGGGTGCTTGGCATGCGGAACATGATCAAGGCGTTGCTGTGTGCGCTTCTGGAACCGGCTGCGCTGCTTCGAAAGGCGGAAAACGAGAGGGACTTTACCGCCCGCCTCACTCTGCTCGAAGAACTCAGGAGTTTTCCATGGCCGGCCGTTTGGGATTACTACTGTTTCTCGCAGAATCTTCCGGTCGGGATGGCCTGGCTTGATGAAGTGCGTCGCTATGAGAGGCAGGTGCTCTCCGGGCGTGACACGAGTCTCGCGGCGCGCCGCATCGGGAAGGCTTAGCCTCTCCGCGCCTTGCGCGGAACAGCACCGTTTGCGCCATGAAACCCACTTCCTGCCAGACGGGTACGTCATCGCTGATCGGGAATAGGCACCGATGCCCAGGAACTCTCTGACGAGCTGATCCGGAAACCTGCGATATCTTCAAGGCATACATTGCAGGTACGGAGACGATTTCTGAAAGCGGCGGGCGGCGCAAAATATTCGCCGCGCAGGGCGCTGAGGAACGTATGGTTACAGAGGTGCGTACGATGCAGCGCGGTCCGGGCTGGCGGGCAAACCACGCGGCGCAATTACTCAAGGTGAGGATCGCGGTGATATGACCTGTAACCCGGGCCTTTGGCCGGCGCTTCTTACGGCTCTTATTCTTTCGAGTCTCGCCCAGGCCGCCGAGTTTCGCGTAAACGACTACGGAGCCAAAGGCGACGACGCGACTCCTGACACAACGGCGATCCAGAAGGCCATCGATACCGCGGCGCGGACTGGCGGCACAATCGTCTTCGCGCCCGGCATTTACCGCACCGGGTCCATATTTCTCAAATCGGGAACACATCTGCGCGTGGACAAAGGCGTCGAGATCCGCGGCATGCGGGATCAGTCGGCTTACCCGATCATGCCGACGCGCGTCGCCGGCATCGAGATGCCCTGGCCCGCGGCGCTCATCAACGTCTATGAGCAGTCCAATGTCAGAATTTCGGGCCAGGGCGTGATTGACGGCGATGGAAAGCTGTGGTGGGACAAGTACCGGCAGACGCGCAGGGACTACGATCCCAGAGGCTTGCGCTGGGCGGCCGACTACGATACCCAGCGCCCCAGGCTCATTCAGATATTTAAGTCGGACAATGTGAAACTCGAGGGGTTGACGCTTCGCCGCCCGGGCTTCTGGACCGTGCACATCTGTTACTCGAAGGAAGTCACGGTGGACGGAGTCACTATTCGTAATAACATCGGCGGCCGGGGACCCAGCACGGACGGGATCGACATTGACTCCTCCTCCGACGTTCTCGTCCAGAACGCCGATATTGAATGCAATGACGACGCCATCGTCATGAAAGCCGGCCGTGACGCCGACGGGTTGCGCGTCAATCGCCCCACGGAAAACGTGGTGATCCGCGACATCACGGTTCGCGACGGCGCCGCCGGAATTACGTTCGGAAGCGAGACCTCGGGAGGAATCCGCCACGTCGAGGCCTACCGGATTCATGTAATGGCGCCGTCGCCTGTCGGCATCTTATTCAAGTCCGCCGCCACGCGGGGTGGAACCGTGGAAGATATTTCGATTCACGATATCGATATGCGGGACGTACCCACCGCCTTCAGTATCACTTTTAACTGGAATCCGAGCTATAGCTACGCGAAGATCCCTGCGGGTCTCGCCGTTTTCCCGGATTACTATTCGGTGCTTGCCCAGGAGGTCCCGAGGGAAAAGGGCATCCCGCACCTCAGGAATGTGAAGATTTACAACCTTAAGGCGACGGGCTCGCGCGACGCGTTTCCCGTGGCCTCATATCCGGATTCTCCTTTAAAGGACGTGACGTTCCGAAACATCGACATCACGGCTCAGCGAGCCGGTTTGATTCAGAATGCCGAGGACTGGAAGTTCGAGAACGTTCGTATTCAGACTGCGGACGGGAGCCGGGTTGCGCTGAAGGATTCGCGCGGCGTAACCGGTCTGCCATAAGCCCATGCGCGCCGCGATCAAACTCGGACCGCTGATTTTGCTGGCCGTCCTTGCGCCCGCGCAGTCTTCCAATTTGGCCGCGCTCAGGCGCGGATTCGAACATCCCCCCGACGACACGCGGATCATGATGCGCTGGTGGTGGTTCGGCCCCGCCGTCGTCAAACCGGAACTGGAGCGCGAGATGCGGCTTATGAAGGCCGGTGGGATCGGAGGCTTCGAAGTCCAACCCGTCTATCCGCTGACGCTTGATGGGAACTTCAATTATCTCTCGCCGGAATTCCTCGACGCTTTGCGATTCACCGGGGAAAAAGCGCGCGAGCTCGGCTTGCGCATGGATCTGACGCTCGGCAGTGGCTGGCCCTATGGCGGGCCGCACATTCCCGCGATTAAGGCCGCCGGGAAACTACGGGTGGAACGAGTTGCGCCCAAACTAGCCGCCGGCGAATCGCTGGTCGCGCAGGTCGGGGGCCTGTTCTTCATCTCGAGCCGGACGCGGCAGACCGTAAAGCGCGCGGCCATGGGCGCGGAGGGCTTCGTGCTCGATCACTATGACCGATCCGCGCTGGACGCTCATTTGAAGGCCGTGGGTGAGCCAATGCTGGAAGCCCTTAAGCTCACGCCTCCTTACGCGATCTTCAGCGACAGCCTGGAGGTGTACAACTCGGACTGGACACCCGATTTCCCCGCGGAATTTCAAAAGCGGCGAGGCTACGATCTCACGCCGTATCTGCCGGCGCTCGCGGGCGACATCGGTGAGCGCACCGCCGCCATCCGGCATGATTGGGGTCGGACGCTGACTGAGCTTTTCAATCAGAACTATCTGGCCCCGCTGAGCGATTGGGCCCACACCCACAACACGCGCCTTCGTTCTCAGAACTACGGAACGCCTCCCGCTTCGCTCTCCAGCAACGCGCTGACCGATCTGCCGGAAGGAGAAGGGTCCGACTGGCGTCAGTTCTCCATGACCCGCTGGGCATCCTCGGCCAGCCACCTGTACAATCGCCCGGTCACATCTTCGGAGACCTGGACCTGGTTGAACTCGCCCGCGTTTCGCGCCACACCTCTGGACATGAAAGCCGAAGCGGACCGGCATTTCCTCGAGGGGATCAACCAGCTCATCGGGCACGGCTGGCCCTACTCTCCCCCGGGCGCCGGAGAACCCGGATGGAGCTTTTACGCCGCGGCCGTGTTCAGCGAGCATAACCCCTGGTGGATCGTGATGCCGGATATCGCCTCCTACCTCCAGCGCGTCAGTTTCCTTTTGCGGCAGGGACGCCCGTCGAACGATGTGGCGATTTATCTGCCCACTGACGACGCATGGGCAAGTTTCAAGTTGGGTAATGTATCTCTCAGTCAGACGCTGAGCAGATTGTTGGGAACCACGCTGATTCCCCGGATACTGGATGCCGGATACAGCTTCGACTTCATCGATGACGAAGCGATCGCCCGGATTGGAGTGCCGCATCCGGTGCTGATTCTGCCGAATGTGGAGCGGATTCCGTGGTCTACGTACCGGAAAATCGATGAGTATGCCCGGCGCGGCGGAGTCGTCCTGGCCCTCCGGCGTAAGCCTTCGCTTGCTCCTGGGTTGAGCGAGGCTGAAGTCGATACGCCGCGCATTCGGGAGCTGTCGCGCACCCTGTTTGCTTCGGGCGGCGCGCGGCTGGTGACGGATGAATCGCAATTAGCCGAAGTGCTTCACCGGACAATGGCGCCGGATGCCGCACTGCCGCATGAGGTCGGCTTCGTGCACCGCAAGCTGGATTCCACGGACATTTACTTCCTGGCGAACACGAGCAATCGACCGGTCCGCGGACCGGCCGTCTTCCGCGTCTCCGGCCGGAACTCGCAATGGTGGGATCCATTTACGGGAAGGGCCGCCCAGGCGGGCAATAACCGCGTCGATCTCGATCTGGCGCCCTATGAATCGCGGGTGCTGGTATTTTCTGATGATGCCTTCTCCAATGATCGCGTTGACCCTAAGCTTCAGGCCTCCCGCAAAGCTGTCGCGCCAATAGACATCAGTTCCGGATGGACGGTGACATTCCCGGGAGCTTCGCAGCCTGTCGCCATGGCCCGGCTCCGGTCCTGGACGGACGACCCCGACCGGAAATACTATTCCGGGGTCGCTACATACGAGAAGACTGTAACAATCGATCGGTCACTGCGTGCTGCCGGGCGCGAAGTCTACTTGAACTTCGGCGAGGGGGTGCCGGTAGAAACCGTCGAAAAGCGTTCGGGCAACGGGATGCGCGCATTGCTCGACGGGCCCATCCGCGAAGCCGCGGTTGTATATGTGAACGGAAAGCCGGCAGGTTCGGTGTGGCGGCCTCCCTATGAAATTCAGATAGGCCATCTGCTGCAGTCCGGACGGAACACTCTTCGAGTGGTTGTGGCAAATCTCGCGATCAACCAGCTCGCGAAAGGCCCTCTTCCGGATTACCGCAAATTGAACGAACGCTTCGGCGAGCGGTTCCAGCCCCAGGACATGGCGGATCTCAAGCCGTTACCCTCGGGAATCCTTGGCCCGGTAAGCCTGAGGTTCCGGAAATCTGACAGCATTCGTCCATGACCCGTCGCACCGTATTGGGCGTGATCGCATTGCTCGTCAATTCCTGCGCGATTGTGCAAAACCAGATCGCATGCCGCGCCGTCGCGAAAGATCGATATCGCGGTTACGCCAGGCATGTGCTCATGATCATTTCCCTTCGCCCCGCTTAACCGGCGTTCCGTACAACTCAAACGCGGCGACATTCACATATCCGCCGGAGCCGTGGCCGCTCCCGGGCATCAAATCGACGAAACCGACTTCATCGACTTTGCTGAGGTCCGGCGCTTCGGCCCACGCCGAAGCTTCGCCGAGCGGCCCGTAGCGACCGACGGTCACAATCCGATCGATGTCAAGTCTGATCCACCGCAGGCCGGCAAACGCGAATTCGCTTTCAAGAAAAGTCGTGGTGAATGCTTCAGCGTGATCGCCAACCAGGAAGGTTCCGTCCATCAGCTTAATGAGGGGCCGGACGGCGTGGAAACCGGACGCCCGTGTGGTCCAGCGGACTTTGGACAGCCCGGTAAGGTCCAGATAGTTGTCTTTGTCGCGCAGCGTTGCGGCGCAGGGTGTCGCACACATCCCGGTCCAGATGTTCATGGGCGGGCCGGATATCCAGATTCTTTTGTTCGGATCTGATGCCGTCGCGGATGGCCCATACATCCTGAATTCGAGGTTTGCGTTTGTGACGACGACCTCACCGGGAGCGATGGCATGCGGTGCACCCACGAGCCGCCACGTCTCTTTAAAGAAGAGCGACGGAGGAGGCGGAGGCGCAGCACCTCGCCCTCGGCGGCCACCTCCTGCGGGCTGTGCGCCGGCGGCCGGCTGCTGCTGCCCAGCCACTTGATACGCGAGCCCTGCACAAGCAATCACGCCGAACAGAACAGTCACAATCCGACGAAACATAACGTCTCCCTCGAAAACTGAATTGGCTGAAACTCCCAGGGCACCATGGGCTTAGAAGCCATCCGAACAAAAACAGTGTATCCCGCGACGCGCATTTCTGATGCCTTCGGGGCCACGGAGGACAGCGTTAACTGTGTCGAAATCAAGGCCGCGATTTCAGGATTTCTTGCGCCAAAAAGTCCACCACACGTTCGAAGGGATCAAAACCAAAGGTTCGGGCTATCGGCGCGCGCAGGTTTGAGTTGGCGTTGATGTCGTAGAAAATGAGCCGGCCGTCACCGGCTTCGAGATACTCGATCCCGCCCACGTCCAGACCGCCGGCTTCCATGAGCTTCTTACCCATTTCAACAGCGGCGGCGGGGACTTCGGCGCAGGGCAGAAATTCGACAGGCGCCGACGGCGGTTGTCCGTCGTGGACCGCCGGGACAGCGCACTGTGAATCCCCGGTTGCGGGATTACAAACCTCGGATGGGCACAGGTTAAATGCTCCGTGCGAGATCACGCGCATCGCATAAAGCAACTCACCCCCGAGGAATTCCATGCGCACGATGCCGCGCGACGGATCAACAGAGAAGTATTCCTGGAGCAGAAGCAGATTGTCGGGGAGCCAGAGGTCCGGTCGATCGCGGAAAAGACGCTGGAACTCGGCGGCCGAGTGGAGGAGATACATGCGAGCCCCGCTACCACCTTGTTCCGGTTTGATGAGAGCAGGCCAGCAGTCTCCCCAGCAGGCAAGCGCCGTTTCGACATCGTTAAAGGCCATGCTCCGCGGATGCGGAATCCCGAGACGATGCATGAGCGCGGCCTGCGCGGATTTGCTCAGTTCGAGCGCGAAGGCGCGGGTACCATTCAATACCCGGGCACCACCCAGTTCGAGAGAGCGCATGAGCGCCAGGGCGAAGGGCACGGCTCGGGTGTTACCGCGGACATACGCACTGGGACTGGCCTGATTGAAGTAGAGAGGAGCCTCGGGCGGCGCCGCCGGATCGAAGGCCCCCTGCTTCAGGTCATATTGCGCGAACCGAACGCCGCGGCGTTCCAAAGCAGTAAACAACGGCTTCTGCCATTCGGGATGTTCGAACAGGACCACCAGATCATGCGTCACAGCGCAATCTCAAACCACACGCCCGCCAGGGTGGAACACAGGTTCCCAGGGCCATTCCTGATTGTCGCCGATGGCCTGAATCCGAGAAGGACCCGAGATGGCATTTCTCAGACGATATGATTGCCTCGATAGAGAACCCTATGGAAGGTGCATCGGAACCGTCGTTGGCTGCGCCCGGAGCGGTGCCCCATGGCACGCCCGATTCCGCGGCAGCACCGCCGCCATGGGTTACCCTCAAAGACGACGAACTGCTCTGCCTCCGTCTCTGCGATCTCAATCTCCGCATCGAAGGCAGCGAACTGGAGCCGCGTATCCTGCAGCTCTATACCGAACTGGCTGCCCGCGGCGTCACCCTTCGTCCCGATTGCTATCTGGCAGACGAATGGTTTTGCCCGCAAGGCGTGCCTGCCATCGCCATCCCCTTCTACCTCGCTCATCCCCGCTTGAAATCCCTGGAGCTCCGCCAGATGATGGAGGTTGAAGGCGGAACGCCGGAATCGTGCATGATGCTCCTGCGGCACGAATGTGGACACGCCATCGATCACGCCTGGCAGTTCTCGCGGCGCGGGGAATGGCAGCGCGTCTTCGGCAGCCCGGATGCCGAGTACACTCCCGATACTTACACGCCGCGCCCCTACAGCCGCGGCTTCGTCCGTCATCTGCCCAACTGGTACGCGCAGGCGCATCCGGATGAAGACTTCGCCGAAACTTTTGCCGTCTGGCTTTCCACGCCGATGGAAGAATTGCGCCTGCGCTACCGCGGCTGGAAGGCGCTTGAGAAAGTCGAATACGTCGACGCGCTGATGCGTGAAGCCGCCGGAACCAGGCCGGCTGTGCGGCGGGGCCGCCGAATGTCGGAAGCTCACCGGCTCCGCAAGACGCTCGCCCGCCACTACGCCGCGCGCCGCAAACTTTACGCCGAAGACTTCCCCGATTTCTACGACGCCGACCTGCGCGCCATTTTTCTGAAAGGCGAACTCGGCTCCGATTCCGCCGCCCGCGCCATGCGCCGCTGTCGCGCTGCGCTGATCGCCGCCATCGTGGAGTGGACCGGCCAACGGAAATATACTGTCGATATGCTGGTCCGCAAACTCACGCTCCGCTGCCAGGAGCTCAGGCTGCAGTCCGCGCGCGATCCGGTTACGCTGCATATGGAGCTGGCCGCGTATCTCTCCGCGCTGGTCACCAACCATTTGTATACCGGGAGATTCAAACGATCCGTCTGAAACCAGGGGCGAAGTGCGCGACGCCCGTTTTTATCTGAGTGATGAAGGTTCTCCTCCTGTTCGACGTAGCCCGGCCCGTGGCGCCCGATGCCGCCTGGTCCGCCGAGACCTTTCTGGAGGAAGACAAGACCGCCGAAGCCAACGTCCTCGCGAGTCTCGAACGCCTGGGGCACGATGTCGCGACAATGGCCGTCTTCGACAATGTGCTCGACGTGGTTGACAGGATCAAGTCGTTCACGCCCGATGTCGTCTTCAACCAGTGCGAATCGTTTTACGATAACCGTGCCCTGGAACCCAACATCCCGGCCCTGCTCGATTTGATGAAGATCCGCTACACCGGCTCGGGACCCGACGCCCTGCTTCTCTGCAAAGATAAGGCCCTCGCCAAGGTAGTGCTCTCGCATCACCGCGTCCGTGTCCCGCGGTTCATCGTGTCGCACAACAAGTCCCCTCTGCGCCGTCTGCAGCATTTCGGATACCCCGCGTTCGTGAAACCCATTGGCCAGGAATCTTCCGACGGCATCGCCAAAGCCTCGTTTGTCCGCGACGAGCAGGAGGCGATTGAGCGGCTCCGCTTCCTGCATCAGAGATTCAATTCCGACGCCATGATCGAGGAGTATATCGAGGGTCGTGAACTCTATGTCAGCGTCCTCGGCAATCGCCGCCGCGTGGTCTTGCCGCCCCGGGAAATCTTCTTTGAACATGTTCCCGACGACGAGCCGAAATTCGCCACCTCGCACGCCAAGTGGAACGACGCCTACAGGAAAAGGTGGGGGATCACGAACGGTCCCGCCGCCGACCTTCCCGAAGGGGTACGAAAAGACCTCCGGAAGCTCGCCCACAATATTTACGCTTGGCTGCGAATCCGCGGCTTTGGCCGCATCGATATCCGCCTTTCCGCGGACAATGAACTGTTCGTCATCGAGGCCAATCCCAATCCCTCGCTCGCTACAGAAGACGATTTCGCACAAGCGGCAAAAGCAGAGGGCATCGACTACGACGAGCTGATCCAGGAAATTCTGAACGCCACGCTCTCCTGAAGAAAGTATCGTTGGGTGGCCAGGTGCGCGGGAATCAACTCGGCAGTCGGGCCGTCGGGATACCCGCAACGCGCACGGACCTGGCCAGCCCCAGCAGTTGCAGCAACCGAATCGTCATCCAGCTCAGGTCGAACTCATACCACGCGAGTCCGTGCCGTGCGGATGTCGGATGGGCGTGATGGTTATTGTGCCAGCCCTCGCCAAAGGTCAACAGAGCGACAAACCAATTGTTTCGCGAACTATCGCGCGTGGCAAACCGGCGCCCGCCCCAGAAGTGCGTCAAAGAATTCACCATCCAGGTAGTGTGCAGCCCCATCGTCACGCGGAAAAACACTCCCCACAGCAGGAAGGGTAAACCACCGGACAGCAGCAGCACGATGGACAGAATCACCAGCGGTACGTAGTTATATTTCGACAGCCACACCATGAACCGGTCCCTGCAGAGGTCCGGCGCAAAACGGGCACACCTGGTGGTATCGGCGTGCGTTGCATCGCCTACCAGCATCCATATGATGTGTGACCACCACTTCCCATCGCGCGGTGTGTGCGGATCGCCCGCCTCGTCTGAGAACCGATGGTGGATGCGATGGGTCGCTACCCAGGAGATGGGACCACCCTCCAGCGCCAGCGTCCCGCAGACCGTCAAAAAGTACTCGATCCACTTCGCCGGCCGGTAGGAACGATGCGTCAGCAGCCGGTGGTAGCCCATCCCGATACCCAGGCTCAAGGCAATCCAGTAAAGGATAAGTGCGGTAATGAATGCCGGCCAGCTGAAGAAAAAGAGGGCTGCAACAGCCCCGATGTGGAATATGCCGAAGGCGGTCACGGAGACCCAGTTGATACCGTCTCTCTTGACCAGAGGCGGCGCATTGGTATTCATGGTCTTTCGTTTTTGAATGGAAAAGGGGCGTTGTCCGCCCCCCGAATTTGCGTGGTTACCAGCGCTTTGTCTTGCCGCCGCCGCCGCCCCGATAGCCGCCGCCGCTGTTGCTTCGATAGCCGCCACCGCCGCGGTCTTCCCTCGGCCGCGCTTCATTCACATTCAGCGCTCTGCCATCCAGCTCGTGGCCGTTGAGAGAGGCAATGGCATTCACGCCCTCGCCATCATTGCCCATTTCCACGAATGCGAACCCTCTGGGCTGCCCGGAATCGCGGTCGGTTACGACGTTCACACGGTCAACCGTGCCGTACGCCTCAAAAAGCGATCGAATCCCATCTTCGGTAGCGCCGAAGCTGAGGTTCCCTACAAATATATTTTTCAATTAGTTCTTCTTTCTGGAATTTGCAGAGCAACAAATCGGGGAACAGGACAAGACGGCGTTTGCCGGACTATGCGAGGAACCAAATGAGTGGACTGTCAAACTACAACTACAGATTACCACATCATGTCGCGCGCCCCGGGTATTAGTCGCGGCCTGTAACGGAGCGCGCGGCTCCCAGCCGGTTATTGAGGTAGAGAAAGCCGGCCATGGCGCCGATCCACACCTGCCAGTGGGACAGCAGCCCATCCTGAATGACGAAATCGCCGGTCCAGCCGAAGTTGACGCCCATGCGCCAGACGCCGAACGAGGCGCAGCCGACCGCGGCCATGGTCAGCAGATCGGAGGCGAGCCTCAGAAAGTCAACTTGTTTCGGAGCAGCGGTGGCGATCAGGTTCGGTGTCATAACGCTTACCTAGTGACAACAGATGTGCGCGCGTTACGCCGCGACTCTTTTACTTTCCGACGAGGTGGGAGAGGCTACGGTTATTTTCCGCACATACAAACTCGATCAGCTCGGTATTCGGCATGAGGCGCTGCGTCAGTTTGACCGTCCAGGGCTTCGTGAACGTCTGCGGATCGTCGACGGTGATCTGGATTTCGAGCGTGCCAAGGTTCGGGCGGCGAAAGCGTTCGATGAGTTTGCCGCCTTCGCGCATCGGCGTGCCTTGTTCGTCGATCCAGCTCATGTCACGGAAACCGGTGGAGTTGACGACCAGCGTGTCGCCGTCCCATTTGCCGACCGAGTAGCCGAACCACCAGGGCTCGGGATCGGCGGGGAGGGCACGGCCGTCGGTGAAGATCTGGCGGAGGCCGTCGTTGGCTTCGTAAATGATCAACACCTCATTCGGCGTCTGGATGATCTTGCGCGGCTGCGGATGGCTGTGCAGCTGGACGGGGTGAAGCGGTAGGCAGTGGGCGTCAGGATGTTCCCTGCTGTTTTCTGCGAGACGCTGGCGGCGCAGCTCGGCGGCCCAGGGCTGCATGGGGAGGCCGCCTTCGAGCATGGAGGGCAGATCCTGAAACGGGCGCTGACCCTTGACCGGAGGCATGCCGCGATCCCAGACGCCGGAGAGATCGGGATGACCGTCTGGCGCTTTTGGCGCGGGCGCGTTCATGTCGACCGTATTCGGCGGATAGGAGGGCCACTGGGCGAACAGTGGAGCACAAAACAGAGTGAGCGCAATCAGTCTCATTTGCGGCAAAACGTACCTTTGAATAGCTTCCAGTTTAGCCCTGCGGGCAACTCCGCAACACGGCTGGTTCCGCTGTTCGAAATCGCTCCGGACGAATTATTAAATGACGCTCGACCCCTCGGTTCCCGGATTAGACTTGTCCACGAAAGGAGCTGCTTTTATGCATGTAAAACCGGTGCCTGAGGGATATCGAACAGTCACCCCGTATCTCGTCGTCAATAACGCCGCCGAGGCCATCAATTTCTACAAGCGCGCATTCGGCGCGAAGGAAATCACGCGGATGGATGGTCCGCAGGGCAAAATCTCCCACGCGGAGCTGCGCATTGGCGACTCCATGCTGATGTTGTCCGACGAGATGCCGGGCAGCGAAACCAGGTCGCCGCAATCGCTGGGTGGCACGTCGGCCAGCGTCTTGCTCTATGTCGAGGATGCTGACAGGACGTTCAAACAGGCGACTTCCGCCGGCGCGAAGGTTGACACGCCCCTCGCCGACATGTTCTGGGGCGACCGGTACGGCAAGCTTACCGATCCGTTCGGCCATTCCTGGTCTGTCGCGACGCACAAGGAAGATGTCGCTCCCGAAGAAATGGCAAAGCGGGCGCAGAAGGCGATGGGCGCGGGGAGGACCCAGTCGGGCGGAGGCGGCGCCTGAGTACACGCGACGCGAGTCGCGTTTTCACCGGACAACAAACGCGACTGGCGTCGCTTGTACTCTCACTTGCCGACTAAGTGCGCGTCGCTGCGTTCGTTTTCGCCGCAGACGAATTCGATCAACTCGGTGTCCGGAAGGATGCGCTGATAGACCGTCATGGTCCAGGGCTTCGTGTAAGCCTTCGGGTCGTCAATCGTGACTTCGATCTGGAGATGGCCGAAATCGGGGCGACGGAAGTTCTCGATGATTTTGCCGGTTTCGGTGAGCGGGCTGCCTTCGACATCGAGCCAGCCCATATCTTTGAAGCCGATGGATTCGACATGCAGCGTGTCGCCTTCCCATTTGCCGACTGAGTAGCCGTACCACCAGGGCTCGGCGTCTTTCGGCAGCGGACGGCCGTCGGTGAAGATCTGGCGCAGGCCGGAGTTGGCTTCGTACATGATGACGGTGACGCCTGGCGTCTGCACCATCTTGCGCGGCTGTCCATGCGTGTGGAGCTGCATGACACCGATGGGGAGGCAGTGCGCGTCGGGATTGTCGATGCTGTTCGACGCGACGCGCTGGCGATGCAGTTCGGCTGCCCAGGGCTGGAAGGGTAAACCATCTTTGAATGACGCCCCGAGGTTCCAGAACTGGCTGGTGCGTATGGCGAGCGGAATGATGTCAGGCTGCTGGCCGGGCGCGGGAGGCGCCGGCCGCGGAGGCGGCGGCGAGTTGGGCGGACGCATGTACTGCCAGACGCCGGAGAGATCGGGATGGCCGTCGGCGGTGCGCGGCGTGGGGCCTTTCATGTCGATCTTGCCGTCGGGCGTGCGCGGTGCGTTGGCGGCTTTATAGTCGGGCCACTGGGCGGAAAGACTCGATGCGCAGGCGAAGGCGAGCGCAAGGAGTGCGGCTTCAGTTTTCATAAACGATGCGGCCTCCCACGATGGTCATCGTTGGCTTGATGTCTTTGATCTGATCTGGCGGAACGGTAAGGTAATCGCGATCCAGCACGACGAGATCGGCGAGTTTGCCGGGCTGAATCGATCCGAGGTTGTCTTCCTGGAAGAGCAGGAAGGCGTCACGGCGCGTGTGCGCGATCAGCGCGTCTTCGCGGCTGATGGTCTGGCTGTTCACTTTCATCCCGCCCGCCATTTTACCGGTGACGGCGAGGGTCAGGGTGGCGAAAGGCATGGAGAGATTGGCGGCGGTGCCGTCGCTGCCCAGTCCCCAGACGATGCCGCTGTCCTGGAGTGTTTTGAAAGGCGGCATATCGTTGACGCCGTCGCCGAAGAGGTCGCGCATGATTCCGCCATTCAGGACGGCCCAGGGATGCACGGATGCATACATGCCGAGTTTCTTCATGCGCTCGATCTGCGCAGCGTCGATCTGATTGATATGCGCGAGTTCCCAGCGCAGACCTTTGATCGGATGCTCTTTATTGATGGCTTCGATCTGGTCGAGGAAGGCGTCGATGGTGTTGTGCAGCTCGGCGTGGACGTGCAGCGGCAGGCCCGCGGCGGCGACGGCGGTGGCGATACGCTTCCATTGCGCGAGCTGGTCGGCGGTAGGATTCGAACGCACGGCGAACATGGGATCATGCAGCGGCCCGTAGACGCTTTCGCCGAAGAAGACGTGATCGACCCAGGTATCGCCCTGGAAGAGTTTCATTTGGGCGATTTGCGCGATGGTCCGATCTGTCTGCTGCGGCGTGGCGGCGGCGTTGCCGTCCATGCAGAAGATGCGGAGGGATAGTTTGCCTTCGGACTTCCATTTGTCCAGGATGTCGAGCATGTTCCGATCGCAGCCGGGAACGCCGAAGGTGGTGAGGCCGCGGGCGTTCATGTCTCTGAAGAGCACGGCGGTGGCGGCTTCAAGCTGGTCGGCGGAGACGCGGGGCATCTGGCTGGCGACGGCGCGCGTGGCGGCGATGTCGCCCTTGACGACGCCGGTGGGCTTGCCGGAAGCATCGCGCTGAATCGAGTTGGGGAGGAAATTCGAAGGGTCGGGCTTGCCGGCTTCGATCTTCAGAAGAGACAGAGCGCGGCTGTTGAGGAAGACCTGATAGTAAGACTCCTGGAGGGCGACGGGGTTGTCGGGCGCGAGGGCGTCCAGTTCGTCGCGTGTGAAGGGGCGGGGATCGTCGGTGAACTGATGGTGGGTCCAGCCCCCGATGTTGTAGACCCACTCGCCGGGCGCGGCAGCTTTGATGCGCGCGCGAAGTTTTTCCACCGCGAGTTTGCGCGAATAGATGCCGTCGAGGCGGACTTCCTTCGTCCACGTGGCGGCGGCGCGCAGGAGGTGCATGTGGTTGTCGATGAAGCCGGGGACGACGGCGCGGCCGTGGAGGTCGATGCGGCGCGTGGAGGGTCCGGCGAGCGCGCCGATCTGCCGGGTGGTGCCGACGGCGATGAAGCGGTCGCCACGGATGGCGACGGCCTGGGCGACGGTGAAGCGCTCATCGACGGTGATGATCTTGCCGTTGAGGAGGACGAGGTCGGGGGCTTGGGCGTGGAGCAGCGAGGCGGCGGTGAATAAAGCAAAAGCAAAGACGTTTGTTTTCAACGGGAATCCGGTTCGTTTGGCAAAAAGTATGTTCTTGCAAAGGCCGATCGGAGAATTGGCCACCGATGGACGCCGACGAACCCGGATGGGAACTGAGGCCTGGTGCGGCATTTCTCTACTCATGCGGCTTGATTGTGACATACGATTCGGGGCCTGCGTGCGCGTGGGGGAGGGAAGCGCTGATTCGATTCGGAATATAAACCGGCCGGGATTGGGAACGGCCTGGCGGCGGTTGGCATGCGTTTCATTTAATCACTCGGCGGGGCGTCACGTCACCATCCCGGATGATCTCTTTGAACGCGCGGAGCCAGTTGTCCAGCGATGCGGTCTTTGGGCCGATACAATCGGAACAGATGAACGCAGCAGTCGCAATTCACGAACGCCGGGACGAAATCCTGCGG
Source organism: Terriglobia bacterium (assembly GCA_963832905.1). Taxonomy (GTDB): domain Bacteria; phylum Acidobacteriota; class Terriglobia; order Bryobacterales; family Bryobacteraceae; genus BOG-234. Next base: position 1,459,902 of record CAWHVO010000006.1, read on the forward strand.
GTAGCCGCCCGCCACGGCGCCGGGAATATTCGCCTGTTTGGCTCTGCGGCACGGGGCGAGGATACGCCTGGCAGCGACATCGATTTACTGGTCGATGTGACTGGCGTCACAAGCTCGTGGTTTCCCGGAAGCCTCACTGCCGAGCTGGAAGAACTCCTTGGCAAGCGGGTGCAGGTGGTGATTCGCAGATCCCTGAGCCCTCTCATACGGGAAGCTGTCCTGAGGGAAGCCGTTCCTCTGTGAAATCTCAGCGCGCTTATGTAATTCACGTGCTGGAATGTATTGGCAGAATTAACGCGGATTCAGCTTCCGGGCGCGATGCGGTATTTGGCTCGCACACTCTGCAGGACGCTATGATTCGGAATCGTCAGGTACTTTGCGAATCGGTCCGCAGGATCGATCCGGCCTGGAAAGACCCGCACTCCGAGATCGCCTGGAAAGCGATCGCGGGTATGCGTAACGTCCTGGTTCATGACTATTTCGACGTAGACTTTGAGGCTGTCTGGGATGTAGTGACGCGTGACCTTGCGCCGCTGGATCTCGTCATGCGCTCCATTCTGAGGCGGCTGACCGAGAACGGTTGATCGGCACAGATTGGCTAGTCTTTGCTTAAAGCGGGAGCCTTTAGCTTCAACGCCTCCTTAAGTTGCCCCAGGAACATAACCCTCTTGCTCTGCGTGGAGATCGGAATTTCGACGGCGGACCGTTTCCAGCCGCTCAAAAGGGCCGTGTCCACTAATGGCCCGAGTTGCCGTTCAAACGTGCCGGCATTGTAGTTGAAGCCCTCATAGAAATCGCAGCGTTGCATGATGTCTGGCAACAGGCTGAAAATTATTTGTAGACTGCTGGTCTGAATAAGAGCGTAAGTCGTACCTTTTTGATCCGCCCATGCATCCGGGAACACCTTCGAAACAGCCTCCAAATAAGCAATGAGAATTCTCTTGCGCTCCGCGTGGGTTTTCTCGTGCAGCACGCCTCCCGGCAAGAGTAAGCCCTTAACCACCGGCAGCAGCTGGTTAGTCTTGATCCACTTGTCCTTCTCTTTTGGATAACGCAAAATCCGATTTTTCAGAGGTGAAGTCTCATCTTCGTCCAATTCATGAATAAGATCAATGCAAGCTTTGTCGATATCGGTATCCAACAGGCCGAGGATGGCCTTCATTTGGGTCAGGAGGTCGCGATTGACTGGTTTCTGGTTTACGTTAATCGAGACAAATGTCGCCCCCATTACCTCTTCAGTCGCGTTGTGGAAGCAAACCACGGGTAGCTCGAACACGTCAGTATCTGCGAGTTGACGATACGCATCTCTAAAAGAAAAAATGCGATGTTGCCCATCTACGACAAACGCGAAATCTCCCGAATCCGACGGGAAAGTAAGCGTGGCCATTCGCCCGTCGGCGTCACTGGCAATGTGTACTTCAGGCTTCAAATTCAGAATGATGTTATTTGGCAAGAAACTGTTTTCACCCGTAGCGAGAAATTCGCCAATCTCACGCAGGCGTGAGACTTCCGTGACCCGTTGAATGCCTTTTTCTCGGTCACGTGTTGCAGCTTCCACATAACAAAGCGGCTCCAAGTCAACCGCATTCATTGTGAAGCAATACAGATTCACATCTTTTTGTTTGAAAACCAACGCCCGAACTGTCTTCATTGTTGCGTTTCCTTTCCATTTGTATGCTGCTTAAGCCGTTCGCCGCCAAACGTTTGCCCAACGAAAGTGGTTACTTCGCGAACGATTGTGGTACTGGCACAGGAACCGAAGGTTGAAGGCCGACTCGGTTCCTCCCTTTGAATTCCCCGTACGACTATCCGGTCTCCCACTGGGAACTGGACGAAAACGGCCAGCCAACGCAGCGCACTGTCGAAAGCCGTCGTCGCGCGGAATTCATCACCCCAATTCCAAAGCCCCGAAAGATCAAGGCAAAGGCCGACCAGCAGTCGATCATTTTCGATGAGGGCAAGGGCCTTTCTACCGAAGAGCAGCAATACGACCCGACATCCATCATCAACGAGCTCAGAGGCCACGTTGATGACTGGCGCAAGCTGAAAAGTCCGAACGACTGGCTGGTCGAACCGGAAACCCAGCGCCTCCTCCAGCATTGGCGGCACCACAAGTTCAGCGGCGTCCGGCCGTTCTTCTGCCAGGTCGAAGCAGTCGAGACAGCGATCTGGCTGACAGAGGTCGCGCCGAAGCGTGGCAACGTCGGCAAACGGTTTCTGGAACACCTCGCCAACGCCAACAACGACGCCAACCCCGAGCTGATGCGTCTGGCGCTCAAGCTGGCTACCGGGGCTGGCAAGACGACCGTCATGGCAATGATCATCGCGTGGCAAACCATCAATGCCGTCCGCCATCCCGGCAGCACAAGATTCACGCGAGGCTTCCTCGTCGTGACGCCCGGCTTGACCATCCGAGACCGTCTTCGAGTTCTCCAGCCGAATGACCCGGACAGCTACTACAAGGATCGGGAACTGATCCCTGAGGACATGCTCGGCGACATCGACCGAGCCAAGATTGTCATCACGAACTATCACGCTTTCAAGCTGCGGGAGCGTCTGGAACTTTCCAAAGGCGGCAGGTCCCTGCTCCAGGGGCGCGGTGAGGAATTGAATACGCTGGAAACCGAAGGGCAGATGCTCCAGCGCGTAATGCCCGACCTGATGGGTCTGAAGAATATCCTCGTACTCAACGACGAGGCGCACCACTGCTATCGCGAAAAGCCCGACGCAGCGGGCGAGGTCGATCTAAAAGGAGAGGAAAGGGAAGAGGCCGAACAGAATAACAAGGCCGCCCGGCTTTGGATCTCCGGCCTTGAGACCGTAAAGCGGAAGCTCGGCATCACGCGCGTTATGGACCTCTCCGCCACGCCGTTCTTCCTGCGCGGTTCAGGCTATGCAGAGGGCACCCTGTTCCCATGGACGATGAGCGACTTCTCGCTGATGGACGCCATCGAATGCGGCATCGTCAAGCTGCCTCGCGTACCAGTCGCCGACAACATCCCCGGCGGCGAAGTGCCGAAGTTCCGAAATCTTTGGGACAACATTCGCGCCAAGATGCCGAAGAAGGGCCGGGGCAAAGCGAAAAACCTCGATCCGCTCAGCCTTCCCACCACGCTGATAACGGCTCTCGACGCCCTCTACGGCCACTACGAAAAAACGTTCGATCTGTGGGATAAGGCGGGCATCCGAGTTCCACCCTGTTTCATCGTCGTTTGCCAGAACACGGCGATCTCCAAGTTGATCTACGACTACATCTCAGGATTTCGCCGGGAGACTGAAGACGGCTCCGAAGCCTTTGAGAACGGACGCCTCAAGCTGTTCCGCAACTTCGACGATCACGGCAACCCGCTACCCCGCCCCAGCACCCTGCTGATCGACAGCGAACAGATCGAATCCGGCGACGCGCTGGACGATAATTTCCGCGGCATGGCATCCGACGAGATCGACCGCTTCCGTCGGGAGATCATGGAGCGCACCGGCGACCGCCAGCGGGCCGAAAACCTCTCCGACTCAGACCTGCTCCGCGAAGTCATGAACACCGTCGGCAAAGAGGGCCGGCTCGGGGAACCGATCCGCTGCGTAGTATCGGTCTCCATGCTGACAGAAGGATGGGACGCCAACACCGTCACCCACGTGCTGGGCGTGCGCGCCTTCGGCACGCAGCTGCTCTGCGAGCAGGTGATCGGCCGGGCACTCCGCCGCCAGTCCTACGACCTCAACGAAGACGGCCTGTTCAACGTCGAATACGCGGACATCCTGGGGATTCCCTTCGACTTCACCGCCAAGCCAGTGATCGCTCCGCCTCAGCCCCCGCGCGAGACCATCCAGGTGAAGGCCATCCGCCCGGATCGCGACGCGCTGGAAATCCGCTTCCCTCGCGTGGCTGGTTACCGGGTTGAGCTACCCGAAGAGCGTCTCACCGCCGCCTTCAACGATGATTCTGTTCTGGAACTGACGCCCGACCTGATCGGCCCTTCCATCACCAAGAACGAAGGCATCATCGGCGAGGGCGTCGAACTGACCATGGAGCATCTGGGCGACATGCGTCCTTCCACGCTGCTGTTCCACCTGACGAAACGCCTGGTGTACACAAAATGGCGCGACGCAGGCGAAGATCCTAAACTCCATCTGTTCGGGCAACTGAAGCGCATCACCAAGCAGTGGCTCGATACCTGCCTCCACTGCAAGGGCGGCACATACCCGGCCCAGCTCATGTATCAGGAACTGGCGGACATGGCCTGCGAAAGAATCACCGCCGCCATCACACGCACTCTCGTCGGCTCCAGCCCCATCAAAGCCGTTCTCGACCCCTACAACCCCACCGGCTCCACCGCGCACGTCAGATTCAACACATCCCGCACGAGCCGCTGGAAGACCGACGCCCGCCGTTGCCACATCAACTGGGTGATCCTCGACAGCGACTGGGAGGCCGAGTTCTGCCGCGTGGCCGAGTCTCACCCCAGCGTCAAGGCATACGTCAAGAACCACAACCTCGGTCTGGAGGTGCCCTACCGTTACGGCTCCGAGACACGGCGGTATTTTCCAGACTTCATCGTGCTGGTGGACGACGGCCACGGCAGCGACGACCTCCTGCATTTGATCGTAGAGATCAAAGGCTACCGACGCGAAGACGCCAAGGAGAAGAAAGCCACGATGGAAACGTATTGGGTACCCGGCGTAAATAACAACGGCCAGTACGGCCGCTGGGCATTCGCCGAGTTCACCGACGCGTACCAGATGCAAGCCGACTTCGGGGCCAAGGTCGAATCCGAGTTCAATAAGATGATCGAATCCGTCGAAACGCATCCGAAGACTGGCGCGGCGCAGCTCGTCGAAGTTCGGGAGACGGTCCAGGAAATCACGATTCCCAAATACGTCGAGGTAGAGCAGCCGTCTGCTCCCAGAGCAGTGCCTCCGAAGCCTCCGCTGTTCGCCGACCTGTCGGATGACGAGTTGCTGGGGTATGGCGTACCGGCGGAATGGCTGGCCGATGTGCGCCGCGCTACTGAAGGCACTTTGCTGGAGTTGGCGGACCACCTCCCCAGCGAGGCTGCCGAGGCGTTGCTCGACCTAGCCACCGGCGTCGCGCCGAAGGTTGTGAAGCCGGTCACGGTTGGTGCCGATCCGTTCGCACATCCCGACGCGCAGCGCCGCTTTCGCGTGGTGGCCAACGTCGAGGAACTGGAGCGCGCGCTCGACTATCCATGGGACAAGTGGACGATATTCCTGCACCCGGCGCAGCGTACCCTGGTGGAGCGCGACTACAGCGGTCCAGCGCGGGTGGCGGGTTCGGCGGGTACGGGCAAGACCATCGTTGCGCTGCACAGGGCGGTCTTCCTGACGCGGGCAAATCCAGATGCGCGGGTGCTGTTGACAACGTTCTCCGACACGCTGGCGAATGCGCTGCGGGCGAAACTTCGGCGTCTCATCAGCAACGAACCGAGGCTGGGAGAACGGCTTGAAGTTCATTCGATGAACGCCATCGGCCGGCGGCTATATGAGCTGAACTTTGGGCGTCCGCAAATCGCGTCCCGCGAAACGATCCGGGAACTCCTGAGTAAAGCCGCCGGGGCAGTGGAGGGACACAAGTCCTCGCCGCAGTTCCTCTTGACGGAATGGGAGCAGGTGGTTGATGCGTGGCAGTTGGAGTCGTGGGAATCGTATCGCGACGTCGCGCGGCTGGGGCGCAAGACGCGGTTGAAAGAAGCGCAACGGCTTCTCCTTTGGTCGATGTTTGAGCGCGTGCGCGCGGGACTGCTGGCTAAGGGACTGGTGACGTATTCGGAAGTCTTCAGCCGGGTGGCGGCGAAGCTCAGAGAAAGCGTGCGCCCGCCGTTCGAGTTCGCAGTGGTGGATGAGGCACAGGATGTCAGCGTTCCGCAGTTGCGATTCCTGGCGGCACTTGGCGGGGCGCGCCCGAATGGCCTTTTCTTCGCTGGCGACCTCGGACAGCGTATCTTTCAGCAGCCCTTCTCGTGGAAGGCGCTCGGCGTCGAGGTTCGGGGACGTTCATCTACGTTGCGGGTCAACTACCGTACGTCGCACCAGATCAGAACACAGGCGGACCGGCTTCTGGGGCCGGAGACATCCGACGTGGATGGCAACAAGGAAGAACGCAGGGGTACGGTCTCTACGTTCAACGGCCCGGAGCCGGAAATCATGGTACTGAGGACCCGGGCGGAAGAAATTAAAGCCGTCAGCAAATGGCTTGCGGCCAGGGTGAGCGAAGGGATCGTGCCGCACGAAATCGGAATCTTCGTCCGTTCTACGGCCGAGTTGGATCGGGCTCGCGCGGCGGTCGAGGACGCAAAGCTTCCCTACAAGATCCTCGACGAAGACGTTGAGACGACGACTGGCAAGGCTTCGATCAGCACAATGCATCTCGCCAAAGGCCTGGAGTTCCGAACCGTAGTGGTGATGGCCTGTGATGACGAGATCATCCCGCTACAGGAGCGGATTGAGACGGTCGCGGACGACTCCGACCTCGAAGAGGTCTACAACACTGAGCGGCATTTGCTCTACGTCGCCTGCACGCGGGCGCGGGATCATTTGCTGGTGACAAGCGTGGACCCAGCGTCGGAATTCCTGGATGATCTGCGGAAGTGAGGTTCACTACGTATCAAGACGCTTTGGTTCCCGAGAACCGCCTTCCTGTGGCCTCCCGTCTCTGTTCGCCAGGGATGCATTCAGTCGTCGCGCACCTCTGTCGAGCAGTGGCTATTTGCTTCGTGATCCTCATTATTTAAAAGATCACGAAGGCCACTGCGGGATGCTATGCCGCCTTTACGTTGGCAAACTGCGCCTTAGCATCGCTGATGAGCTTATCTGCCTCTGCGACTGCCGTTTCCGCTTCAAGAAGACTCACGTGTTGCTTCAGCTCATTGATCCGCGCGGCCCGGCGGTCCGGCTGTGTCTGTTCATCCTTCGTCACGTAGATGGCCGTGGCCAACCGCTCCAGTTCCGCCACGTTCTTGTTCCCCAGCCTTGAAGCGACGAAATCGAGTTCGGCAGCGTACTTCTCGGGCATGGCAGGAAACTGGTGCTTGAGGGCACTACTCAGCGCGCCAGCCCTCAAACTTGGGCCGTATTTTTCGCTCTTGACCTCCCAGTCGATGAATCCCTCGGCGCGAAGCGCACCGATTTCGTCTCGAAGATCGAACGAGAATGGCCCGTGCTTATACAGGATGAACTCAAAATCGGCTGGAACTCCCAGCACTCTCTCAAGGATGTACATCGCCTTCTGGACATGGGTCTCGCCGGTCCAACTTCCGTTCGCACGAAGCTTTTCAGTTAGCGCCACCAGTAGGCTTGCTTTATTAAGTCTATTCATATCAATAATTTACCTTGTCTATCCAAGATCTGTTGCTTGTGTTCAGTCAGCCAGAGTTTCGCCTTTTCTCTGCTGTCAGGATCGATAAACACGTAGTCTACCGAAAAGCTTGGTCCCTTTCTGAGGGTTTCAGACAGCTTAACGGACGAAGCAATGCTTCCATCGCGAAGGTACACAGGAAACTCCTCTGAAGCGCCTTCGGATTCATATGGATCATGTCGCACAACGTTATCGCCAAATTCCAGCCGCGCGGCCTCGTAAACCAGCTCGACACTCTTCAGATTCAGTTCGAGATCAACGGGATTGCTCTCATAGAGCAAGCGAAAATGCCGCCGGTCCACAATTCGTCGCGCCTGCTCGTGCCCCTTTCGGTCCGGGTTCTCGGCGACCTGAAGAATTCCTGCGAGAACCTCATTATCCGTCATGGCCAAATGATCTTGGAGGCTCACAGAAAAGCGGCCCTCGTTCAACCACTCCTGCAAAAACTCTTTCAGATGAATATCGTATATACGGCGGACCGGGTGGAAGTACAGCTGTGTATACATGAAATAGCGAGCCCAAAGGAGCGACTCGGCCGTCTGCAGCCCGCCCAGAGTGATCCCGAGTTCAGGTTCTTCGGAATCGAGATCTTCTCGCGGGAGGATTCGCATCGTCTCGATCAATCGCATGTGATCAAAACGGCCATAAGAAACACCGCTGTGAAAAGAGTCTCGCAGCAGGTAATCGATGCGGTCGGCTCCGAAAACGTTACCGCCGATAATCTCGTAAAGGATCGATTCCCATACGGACAGCCCACTGCCGTAATATTTGGGCCCAACGGCCAATTTGGCTACGTCTTCTTCACGGATCTTGAGTTCGCCGAAAAGGGGTTTAAGGTAGTTCCCGAGAATGTGTTCCTTGCTCAGGTGCTCGTGGCGGGTTCCCTTGGGCAAGAGTTCCTTTTCCGCCGCATGAGAAAAGGGCAGATGCCCAACGTCATGACACAGCGCAGCCATTCTCAGGACTCTTCGCCAGTATCCCCACTCAAGTTCGTTCTTGCGTGGAACGAGTTCACGCACGGAGTCGTGATGGATGTTCTCAGGGTCGGTCAGATCGTACTTATTGGTCGCCCAACCGCAACGTCGAGGATCCTCGCCCCCGACACGAGTGTTTCTAAGTCGCCAAGTTTACCGAACTGGTCTGTGAATCAGTGGCTTACGGACTCTCTGGCCGACCATGCCATTTCCATTTCTTGCAATGTCGTGCTCGGGGAGCCAAAACCGAGCCGTACACAGAAACGAAATCGCGCTAGCCCGGCGTTACCAACTCTCTCAGGTGCATCGCAGCAGGCCGGAGCCGGTGGGGTAAAATCTGAGTATGCCTTTGTCTGAGCGCATCGTCGTCGATCCACAGATCCTGGCTGGCAAACCAGTGATTCGCGGCAGTCGCCTAGCCGTGGAGTTCATCCTCGACCTGCTTGCCGCAGGGCAGTCCGAACAGAACCTCCTGACTAATTACCCCGGGCTGACGCACGAGGACATACTCGCCTGCCTTTCCTACGCCAGCTACCTGGCTCACGAATACCAGGCATATCCAATTCCGGCCTGACTGTTTCCGGACAAGATGCTACTCCTTGCCGATGAAAACTTTCCCAAGCCAATCGTCGAGACGCTTCGGGCCGAGGGCCATGATGTACTTTGGGCCCGGACTGATTGCATTGGATGGAAGGACGCTGCTTTGCTGGAACTCGCCGAATCTCAAGCGCGCGTCGTGATTACGCTGGACAAGGACTTCTGGCAAATCGCGCTTCAGCACCGGATCGGTCTTGAACGATCTGGCGTCGTTCTGTTCCGGGTTCATCCGGCGATACCAGAGAATATCGGGCTCCTCGTGCAGGCGTTTGTTGCAGCCAATCGGTCATGGACCGGACACATCAGCATCATCGCCCCTGACGGAATTCAGATGGTGTCGGCTCGGAGGAGTTGACGGGTTCGCTGTAACGACGTTCCGAAACCTCTGTGTTAATAGTCTGGAGAAAACGCGTCGGGAATTCTCCGTTCCTGAATTCGGACCTGTGTCCATTTCGGGGAGCCAAAACAAACCACTGAAAACACAAGACTTGGCGTTCGGACTCGAGGCGCATTTTATAGTACTCGGCACCAGAGTTTCGGTCCTATTGCAGGGAGGTTCGCTGGCCGAGGCAGTGGACGGATAAATAGGTGTCGGAACGGCAGGTCATGAACGCGGCATCAATCGGTAGCGAATACGAATGGCGAACGATTGCGCGAGAGCGGCCCGGCGGGCTGGAGGTCATTTTCCTGAAGCGAACCGATGTGCTGCCCCGGAGCCAGTTTCTTTATGCGGAAGGCGGGGACGATGAGATCCGACTCGTGTTCGCGACGCAGGACGTGGTTGTCACGGGCACTGGTCTCAGCCCGATGCTGGGCGACCTTGCCGAACAGCGAATCGGGAGATTAAATGAACCAACGCGCGCCGAAAGGCTGGACAGCTTCGGGACGACGCGCATTCAGAAATTCGCGTCGGAAAAGCCAGCGAACACCGTTCGTGAGTGACACCGAATCGGTTGCCGCCCGAGCACCGCTCAGAGGCACCTGCAGGGCGCGACCTTTTGACGCGCGGGGTTGATGACACCAATCATCCCCGGCAGCGAGGTATCGCATTTCCGAAATCGAGATGGTATGGAATTGCATACTTCGCGTCGCTCTGCCCAAAACAGTTGACTGCCGGTTTACAAATTCCCGAATTTTTCTGGATTAAAATCTATTAGTTGACACTTGCCGCGTTAGAGCTATTCTGAATTCGCCCACATGTTTCGGGTTTCCATTCGCTGGCGGGTGGCGACACCAGCGATTCTGGTTCCTCTTCTCGCTGTTTCGTCATGGATCTGTTACCGTGCGCTCGCTGCACGGAGCCAGGCGGTCGTTGAATCGCAGGCAGCCAATCGAATTCCCGTCAGCCGCGCCGCGCTGGATTCCCACCCAGGATCCCGATCGGAACCCATCGTTTCAACCGCGGAGTTTCGCGATGCGATCGTCTTCAACGGGCGCGTTTACATCTGCGGCTCGCAGGGGCTCTTCGGGTACGACTCCGGAGGCTCCCTTGTCGAAACCTGGCGGGTCGGCCAGGAATTGCCGCCCGGCGAACTGATCGCGCTCGGCCGGAGCACGACAGAAATCTTCATCGCAACAGCGAGCGCGGGGATTCTGTCTTTCGATGGCGCGCGGTTTCACCAGATTCTGCCCGCTGAGCCCCGTCCGCGGAATTTCACCAGCGTTCTCGGGTTGGGTTCGGGCCGCGTTTTGTTTGGATCGCCGGACCGGGGAGTGCTGGCATGGAACGGCAAGACACTCACCGAGCTCCTGCCCGCCCTCAGGAATGCGCATGTCACAGCTTTGAACGGTTCCGAGGCCGATTTGTGGATCGGCACGCTTGCCGATGGAGTCTGGCATTCCCACGCGGGTCAACTCGATCATCTTCTTACGGACTTGCCGGATTCGCATGTGCTCTCGATCGCCGTAAACGGCGCCTCGGCTTACGTCGGCACACCCGTCGGGGTTACGGAATTCCGCGACGGCAAAAAATCCCGGACCTTGGCCGAAGGGTACTTCGCACGCTCACTGGATGCGGACGACCAGTCTCTCGCCGTTGGCACGGAAGACGAGGGCATCATCACGGTTCCCCTCGGTGACGGTGTCCGGCCCGGCGAACCGTCCGAGAGTTCGGAATTCGGAAAACCAGTGGAACGTATCTTTCGCATGGGTGACACCCGTTACGCACTGTCAGGCGGACTCTACCGGGCCGAGCAGGGCCGCCCCGGCTGGACTCGGGTGATCGAACCGCAGAAAGGCGCTCTCTCGGACCGCAACATCGCCGCCCTGTCAGTGGCGGGTGACGGACGAATCTGGGTGGGCTACTTCGACCGAGGGCTCGACGTGGCAGACGGGAATTTCGAAAGCATCCGGCACTTCGAAGACGAGCACCTCTTCTGTATCAACCGAATCGTCGAAGAGCCGGGCGGCGCCCGCACCGCCGTCGCCACCGCCAACGGTCTTGTAATGCTCGATCCCTCGCTGAAAGTACGGCAGATTCTGGGCCGCCGCGACGGTTTGCTTGCGGATCACGTAACCGACATTCTTTTCCGCAATCGCGGAATGGTGGTAGCGACACCCGCAGGACTGTCGATCATCGACGGCGGTGGCGTGCGGAGTCTATACGTACTGCAGGGACTGGTGAACAATCACGTGTATGCGCTCGCTTCGGCGGGAGATCGCGTCGCGGCCGGTACGCTGGGCGGCCTCTCGCTTCTCGAAAACGACGTGGTTCAGGCCAACTATACGACGGCCAATTCGGGACTTCGCCACAACTGGATCTCCGCGCTCGCCCGCGTGGGTGACTCCTGGTTCGCAGGCACCTACGGCGCGGGTGTGATGCGCCTCGGTCCCTCAGGCCGGTGGGAGAGCTTCCCCGATTTGAAAGGCGGATTCGACGTAAACCCGAACGCTATGGCGCAAACGGCAGACTCAGTCTACGCCGGCTCACTTGGCGAAGGGTTGTGGGTGTTTTCCAAGGGCACGGGCAGGTGGACGAACGTAACCGCCGGCCTGCCTTCGCTCAACGTGACGGCAGTGGCGGCAGGCAATGGCTACGTGTACGCGGGAACGGATAACGGTCTGGTGCGGTTTCGGGAAGGGGATCTGAAGTGAAGTCGCTCGTACTTTTGCTGGCGGCGGCATCGCTCGCATTCGGCGATGCGGGGGTGCTTGTGCCGGCTGGGCATGACCAGCCCGACGCGGCAATCTTCTCTCTGAACGAGATGACGGTTGAGATCCGCATCGACAACGCTATCGCGCGGGTCGAGGTGCGGCAGATCTTTGCGAATCACAGCGGCAGCATCCAGGAGGGATCGTGGACCTTCGCCCTTCCCGCGCGCGCCACCGTTTCCGACTTCGCGGTGTGGGACGACGTGGTGCGCATTCCGGGCGTGATTCTGGAGCGCAAGCGGGCGGAGGAGATTTACTCCCGCGTCCGGGCGATGGCTATCGATCCAGGGTTACTGCAGATGGGTGAGCGTGACGCGGATGAAGCCAGCCGTAACGAAATCTTCACAGCGAAGATCGTGCCCTTTCCGTCTTTCTCGACAAAGCGAATCGAACTCGAATATCAGGAGCGACTGCCGGTTGAGAATTATGCCTCGTCGGGGAAATTTGTGGGTTGACGGCGAGCGTTAGCGAGCCGTCTCGGTGAGGAATCGGCGGAGCTTCCGGCAAGTCGAATCGAACGATCTTTGTTCATCCTCGCCGCCGTGATACAGAAGCGGGCCGCCGTCGGACTCGATCATGCGCCAGAGAACCACATCCACGGGCTTCTTTCTCAGAGAAGGATCGTAGTTGAGGTCGCGGATGAACTCCCCGCCCAGCACCCACATGTTATCGACGTGTTTCTGAATGGTCTTTGGCGCCAGGTCCGACGCCGCCAGAGATTCGAGGTAACAGTTCAGGTGGTTGATGCTGGTTTGAGCAGTGAGGGGACGGCCAGCCCTGTTCGGTATGAGCGTAACGCAGTCGCAAGATAATGCAGCGGAACTCGATTCTGCATGCGGCAGGTGCGAGCCACTGTGAGCAGGCGCGCAACCGCGATTTCGCCTTGAGGGCTGCGGCTACCGAAACTGATCTTGCGCCATTGCACGGCGCATCGAAGCGCGCGCTCCGCGACGTTATTGGTCGGCTCGACACCCTCATGGCGTAGAAAGGCGAAAAACCTTTCAAAGTGCTGCAGCAGCGCCCGCGCGAGATTCGCCACGTCTTTGTCGCGGCTATCAAGATAGCGGTCCGCCAGGGCGAAGAACTTCTTCTCCAGCGGAATCGACTTTGCAATCAACTGATCGCGTGTAAGGGGACCGTATCGAACGCCAGGTCCGTCGCGGAAACGATGCCACAGCCGGAACAACCGGGCATGCAGGGCCAGAGCGTCGCGGCAGAAGCGTTCCGCGTCGCTGGTCTTGCCGATTTCCAGTACGCCGAGGATATTTCGTTTGAAATGAGCCCAACAGAACTGGCCGACGCCTTTGTGGTACTTCAGGTAAGTGGGACAGCGGTCGCTGCAGAGAATGCCGGCGTATATTTCGCCCAGTAATTGCACCAGCACCTCGGCTCCGCGCGATGCGGCGATCCTGTAAAAGACGAAGCTCGTCGCCACCAGAGCCCACAGCCAGCGCTTTTCGCCGCTGGTCCGGTATCCGGTTTCATCGCTGTTGACGACCGGCTCGTTGGGCAGTTGCCGCTCCAGTTCCGCACAGGGGTCGGCGACCGCGTCGCTGACCTCTTCCCAACTGTTCTGAATACTGCCCAGACTGAGTGGGATGCCCAGAACCTGTTCCAGTAGTTCATGCACCACGCGGCGCGGCATTCGACAGACCACGGTCAGATAGGCAATGAGGGCGGTCAACTGCGCTCCGAAATGACGCCGTGCTTGCGGTGGCAGTTCGGCCTGGGTTGCCTTGCCGCATTCCGGACAGACGAGGCGGTGGCATTGATACTCGGTGACATGAGCTTTAATCGGCGGCAGTTCGGTCACCTGATGGCGACGCGGGTCGCCCTCGGTGGGCATCCCCGACGACAAACGGTGATCGCAATGGCGGCACCTGGTGGGGAACACCTTTTTCAATTCATCGACGCGACTCAAAGGCGCCAGTCCGCGCCAGCGTCCATGATGTCCAGGCTGGCCGCCCGGCTTGCGCAGGCTCTTCTTTCGCCGACTACCCCGCGACCGCTGCTCGCCCGCCATTCCATCTGAAGAGGGCGGTTTGGATGATGTCGTGGAGTTTTGCTGTCGAAGCGCCAGTTTACGTTCCAGATCGGCGATTTGCTTTTCCGCATCGGCGATCCTCTTATCGCGCTCGATCAATTCCTCGCGCAGCCTCTCGATCTCGCGGATTAAGCGCTTCTCACGCTCCAATTGCTCCGGGTTGACCGGTCGTTCTCGCGGCGACTGGCGATGCGATGCCCTCAAACATATACACTGCCAGGTTTTGGACCCAATATCCAGGTCCAAACGGCAGATTCTTAAAGATTTCCGTATCGCGACTTATACAGGCCTGAACTGTTACGATTCGAGGAACGGACGGAACAGGGCGATCAACTGCTCACCCGGCGGCACATCTTTTTCCAGCCCCATCCAGGACCGGGGCCAGCCGTTCAAATCCCGGCAATAGTGTTCGAGGTCGTGGCGTGGTCGAGTAGCGGCGCGGTTTACTTTGGTAGTTCTCGCCTTCACCAGCTTCCACTTCATGCTTGCGCTCATCACGATTCTAAATCGTTGTCACCGTTTTCCGGGATTCGTTTATCGGCAGGCCCGTTTCAGCTCCGATCACAAGAGCATTGAGATCGCGGTGCGTCCCCGTAAGGGCTCGAAGGCGATTTGTTCGCGATGCCACCAGCCCGCTCCAGGCTACGATCAACTCGCCGAGCGCCGTTTCGAGTTCATTCCATTCTGGGGATTTCTGGTTTTTCTGTTGTACTCGATGCGGCGTGTGGATTGCCGCCGCTGCGATGCGGTCGTGGTCGAGGAAGTTCCGTGGGGCGACGGAAAGCGCACTCTGACCCGGGCCTACATGTTGTTCCTCGCCCGCTGGGCGCGCCGGCTTTCGTGGAAAGAAACCGCCGAGGCTTTCCGTACTTCATGGGAAAAGGTTTTCGACGCCGTCGAGCACGTGGTTACCTTCGGGCTGGAGCACCGGGTGCTCGGTCAGATTGACGCCATCGGTGTGGACGAGATCCAATACGCCAAAGGCCACAAGTATCTGACGCTGGTTTATCAGATCGATCTCGGCGTCACGCGCCTGCTCTGGATCGGAAGGGAAAGAACGATTGAGTCGTTTCAGGGGTTCTTCAAAGTCATCGGCGACGAAATCGCTTCAAAGATCGTCTTCGTCTGCTCCGACATGTGGGAGCCCTATCTGAAGGTCATTCGCGAGAAATGCTCCGAGGCGCTGCACATTCTCGACCGCTTCCATATCGTTGCGAAGATGAACAAGGCTCTCGATGAGGTTCGCGCCGGCGAATCGCGCCGCATGCTGCGCGAAGGCTATACGCCGGTACTGAAGAAGTCGCGCTGGCTGCTGCTCAAACGCGAAGAGAACCTCAAAACCGAACAGCGCTTCCGCCTGCGCGACATCCTCCGCTACAACCTGAAAACCGTCCGCGCTTACCTTCTCAAGGAAGCCTTTCAGCAACTCTGGGATTACAACGCTCCCTACTGGGCCGGAAAGTTCCTCGATGACTGGTGCCGTCAGGTGATGCGCTCCCGCATCGAGCCGATGAAGAAGATCGCCAGTTCTCTGCGCGATCACCGTGAACTGATCCTCAACTATTTCCGCGCTCAAAAGATGCTTTCCAGCGGTGTCGTCGAGGGGCTGAATAACAAGGCCAAAGTCACAATGCGAAAAGCCTATGGCTTTCGAACCTTTCGAACGCTGGAACTCGCCCTCTATCACTCACTTGGCAAACTTCCCGAGCCCGAATCCACCCACGATTTTTTCTGACGAACCAGAATTATGAGTCCATGCTGGCCGTGCCGCTACGGCCAGATGCATACCAGCAGCAGACTGCAGGGCGTCTGACGATTACCCTCGAACTGCATTCCGAGCACGCTCTCGACGATTTCGCTCAGGTATCAAAAACATACCCTCTGCAGGTTCGCGAGAAGACGGCCAACTTCGTCCGAGCGGAGTTCTTCGGGAATAACGTGCCGCTGAGCGAAGACTTCGCAATCCGGTACCGGTACGCGGCATCCGGTGCAAACACTCTCAAGGTGGTCACCGAGAGCCAGGGTGGAGAAAACTTCTTTCAGGCCGCAGCGCTGCTGAAGGCCAGTCCGGCCGCAAGCGCCGCGTCCACGCCGCCTCGAACTGTCATAGCGCTGTTCGACAATTCGCTTTCGATGCAGTGGGAGAAGCTGGAGCGAAGCTTTCAGGCGACGGAAACACTCCTCAAAAGGCTACGCCCGCAGGACCGCTTCAACCTTGTGCTCTTCAACTCTGATACCTCGTTGTTCCGTCCGGCGCCGATCCCTGCCTCCATGCAGAACGTCGAGGCCGCACTTGCATTTATTCGGAACCACGACATTCGCGGCGGCACAGACCTCGAAAAAGCGCTGGCTGCGGGCCTGGCGCAAACGGCACAGGGCACCGGCGATGGATATCTGGTTTTGATCAGCGATGGCGGCGCCACTTCCGGCACGATCAATAACGGCAGACTGGCGAAGTGGTACGAGTCGGAACGCGGCAAAGTAACGGAAGCGCGCCAGCCCCACACGTTCTTTTTCGCGGTCGGAGATGACGCGAATCTTCCCCTGGCCCGTTTGCTGGCGGCCAGCCACGGCGTTTGGGAGTGGGTGCGCTCCACGGAACCCATCGACTTCAAACTCAACGCGTTTCTTGCGAAGATCGGCGAAGAACCTGTGCGCGGCCTGACGCTCACGACGACGCCTGCAAGCGATTTCCGTTTCGTCTACCCGGTTGAGGACATCCATTTCGCGGGCTCAGCAGCTACGTGGGTGGGGCAGTACGTCAAGCCCCTGCCGGCTGCGGCATTTTCCATTTCGGGCTCCGTTACCGGTACAGGGATTTCCGCCAAAGCACCGTTACCCGCCCAGGCCGAAGATCACCCCTACCTGCCGCGTGCGTGGGCGCGCGCGCGCGTCGATGCTTTGCTCGATAAGATCGCGCGCGAAGGCGAAGACGCCGCTTCGATAGACGAGATCATTCGCCTCTCTAAGAAGTACAAGTTCGTCACACCTTACACGTCGTTCCTTGCCGTGCCACATGCACTCCTGCGGCCGCGCGTGATCCGGCCCGGAGATCCCGTGCTGCGCATTAAGACGGACAGCTCCATCGTGTCGGTGATCGCCATGTTCCCGTTTGGGCTGGTGAAACCGATGCGCTACCTCAGGGATGAGGATGCCTGGCAGACAAGATTCCTCGCTCCCGTCGATATGAAAGACGGCACATACGAAGTGCGGCTCGTGCTGCGCGACCGGCAGGGTCAGGTTTACCGGGCGGCGAAGACTTTCGTTATCGCGAGCCAGGCTCCGGTCATTCGGGTGAAGCTGGGCGATCAGAAAGTCAAGGCGGGCGGCAGCATTTTGGTCGAGGCATCCGCTTCGGCGAACACACGGACCATTACCGCGCGCCTCTGGGGCGCCGAGCCGGTCTCATTGCGCTGGAATCAGGCCCTTCGCACGAACGCGGGTGAGATGTCGATTCCGCCCGGAATGCCGCCGGGCAGATACAAAGTCGTCGTCACAGCCGAAGACATTGCGCACAACATCGCGAGCCAGGAGGTTGGCCTTGAGATCTGGTAAGCGATTCGCCAGTGCCGCCGCCATTCTGGCGCTCGCCGCAATCGCGCGCGCTGAGCTGTCGGAGTGGGTGCAGCATGAACCTGCCGGGCAGTTGCTCGAAGTGCTGCTTCGCCCGATGTCCCTGCCCGGAGGGCTCGTGCGCTTTCGTCGTCCTCCATCCGAAACGCGGCCCGATCTGACGAAGATGATCGCGGCGGAGCCGAAGAACGCCGCGCTCTATCGCCTTCGCGCTCACGAAGCCGAGATGCAGCTTGATTTCCCGGCCGCGGAAGCCGACTGGAAAGCGTATGCCGGCCTGGCTGCCGACCGAGGCGAAGGCTATCTTGCGTTAGCCGATTTCTATCACCGGCGTAATCGCGCCACGGATGAGATCACGGCGCTCGAAACAGTCGGCGGGTTGCCTTCCGACCAGCTTCTCCTGCCCGACAGACAGCGTGCCTGGACCGCATACTCGCGCATGCTTCCTGTCATTAGAGATGCGGGCCTGCCGGTCGCAACCGCCTCAATTACTTATCGCGGCTGGATCGCCCGCTATCCGAAAGAGGAAGCGCCGCGGCAGGCCTTCGTCAGTTTCCTCATCTCGGCCGGACAGTACGGCAGCGCTGAGACGCAAATCGCATCGTATGCGCGGGCCTTCTCTGATGACACCGTTTTTCCAGTGGAGGCCCGCGCCGATCTTGCGGCCAAACGGGATTCGCCGGATGCGGCGATTCAGGTGTTCGACAAGGCGTTTCAGCCTGTGTGGCCAAAAGCGTTGCTCGAAGCGTATTTCAAGCTCCTCGATGAGAACTCTGAATTGCGCGATTTCGAAGCGCGCGCTCGCGCACAACGCGAAAAGGACCCTGGCGACATTGACGCGACTTCACGTTTGTTTGCCTATGACCAGCACATCGGCAACCTGGGTGCTGCGCGCCGCGTGCTTTTCGAATTCCGTCTGGCCAAAGAGGCGAAGCCCGGCAACTGGACTCCCGCAGAACTGAAGACACTGGCTGCACTCTTCGCACGCCTGCCCGATGCTAATGAACAGGCGCGGGCATACTATGCGCTTTACAGTTCTCCGGGCGTCTCTGCCGCAGACCGTGAGACCGCGCTTGCGGGAATGATTGCCCTGCTGTTGGATAAATCCGATCAGTCCATTTCCTTTGGGTCCGGCGATCTCTCGCTATATAAGGACATTGGGACCGCCGACTCTTCACCGGGATTCCTCAATGGTTTGCTTTCGCTGGTTTTGAATTCGACCAGCCCGCGCTGGCAGTACCAACAGCAAAACTCCGCGGCTGCCGCTTACTTTCATCGCGCCGAGGGAGCGAAACTCCTCGGACTGCTGGAAAGGGAATTCCCGGCATCGTCCCACCGCGCTGCGCTGAGGTCGAGTCTCATCGACGCACATGCAGGCTACGGCGAAGACAACGCAGTCATTACGGAGGCCAGAGCTTTCCTCATGACATTCCCCCGTGCGGCGGAGCGGACTCATGTTTCCCTGGCGCTTGCGGACGCATTAGCCCGACAACAGCGTACCCAGGAGGAATTCGCCGTTTACCAACAGATGCTTACCGAACTGGCTGCGCGCGCTGGCGGTGTCCCGCTGGGAGTTTACGGAGGGACAGGGCCCGCGATTCAGCCGGTGCAGCAGGGCTTCGCGGCACAGTTTCCGTTTGTGCGGAACCAGCAATTCCAACAGAACCAGTTGCCGCAGACGAACGCGCCAGGACCCAGATCGGCCGACTACGCGCAGGTTCTGGAGAAATATCTCGCACGGGTCGCGACGGTGGGCCAGCCCATGGAGGCTTTGCGCATCTACCGGCGCGAGATCGATCGCAATCCCAATGATCCCGGCCTGTACGAGCGATTTGCCGGATTCCTCGAACAGAACAACCTCGGGGCGGATGTGCAGGATGTGTACCGTCGCGCCATCGCGAAATTCCCGGATAAATCGTGGTACGACAAACTTGCTCGCTGGTATCTGAGAACGCGGCAACAAAATGCTCTGAGCGCTCTCACGCGGGAGGCGACCGGCATCTTCAGCGGCACGGAGCTGGAACGTTACTTTGCGCAGGCGGTCAACACAAACAGCGTCGGGGCCGCTCTGAACCTCCAGCTGAATCTGTATGCCCACCAGCGCTTCCCGGAGGACCTGGTTTTTGTCCGCAATCTCCTGAACGAATACGATGGACAGCATGCGGCGGCCAGCGCTACGGCGCTTCTTCGCGAATACTGGCTTTACGATGCGAATCTCAAGCGCCGCTACTTCGAGCAGCTATCGTCGCAAGGCCAGCTATCGAGCCAGATCGCCGCGGTGCGCCGCGCGGGAATTTCGAATCCGGCCGCTGCCGAATTCAGCGCCGAGGCCGAAGCCTGGCTGAGCCACTTCGAAGCCGCTGCGCCTGCTCTGCGCGCCACTGCGGATGCGTATCCAGGTTCGCTCGAAGACGACGCGCGCGCGGAGTCCATCTATCGCTCACTCGCCGCATATTTCCCGGCCGACACCGTGATCGCCGCCGGCTTCGCCAACCGGGCCTGGCAGGCCGGATCCCCGGACACCAAACTCCTCGAAACGGTGGGCGACGTTTACGCCGATAAAGAAAACTTCGCCAGAGCCGCAACCGCCTGGAATGCGATCCCGCGCGTGTTCCCCGGTAAGCCCGACGGTTACATCGAGGCCGCCACCGTCTATTGGGACTACTACAAGTTCAACGACGCCCTGCGTCTGATTCGCGAGGCGCGGACTAAATTCCGCGACCCGTCGCTCTTCGGATATGAAGCGGGCGCGATCGACGAAGGCCGGCGCGATTACCAGCAGGCCGTCGCCGAATACCTCGCGGGCTGGCAGTCGGGGAACCAGCCCGCCCGGAACCGAATCGTTCGTCTCGCCAGCCGTCCGGCGCAGCGCGATCTGGTCTATCGCATGACGGCCAACGCCGCGCCGGAGCTCCGTATCGACGTTCTGAAAGCCCAGCAGCGCAGGCCGGAACTGGAAGCATACCTGTCGAAGGAGATGGCGGTCGCCACCCGGGTTGCCGATATCACGCCGCTGGTGGACGCTGCCCGCGAACAGGGGTTCGACACCGTGGAGCGCGAAGGCCTGGAGCGCGAGATCGCGGTGACTCTCGATCCCGTCGAACGAATGCGCCTGCGCATCGATCTGGCCAAGTACCTCGAAGCCCACAAAGACATCGCCGGCGCAGCGCGCACGATGGATGCGCTGTATCGTGACAATCCGCTCATTCTGGGAGTGGTGCGCGCGCGTGTGGACTTCGATAAGCGCAACAAAAGGGATGACGACGCTGTTGCGGCGCTCACCGAGGCCGCCGTGAAGGCTCGCCCGGATCTGTCCGCTCAATTCCGCTCCGAGGCGGCGGGCATCGCCACATCCGCGGGGCGCATCGACGTGGCGCGGGGTCTCCTCGCCGATCTGCTCAAAGCCGATCCGTATCGCGCCGATTACATCGCGCAGATGGCCGAAACGTATGCCGCCGCAAACGATGACGCGGGGTTCATGCAGTTCGCGAACTCCCAGATCGATGTGCTGAAGAAATCCCCGCTCGCGGCAGACGACCGCAAGATCCGGATCGCAGCGCTGCGCCGCAGAATGATCGCGGTCCTCGCGCGCCGGAACGATTTCCCCGGCGCGGTCGCGCAATACATCGAAGTGGTCAACGCGTATCCCGAGGATGAAAATGTCACGCGCGAAGCCGCGCTCTTCGCATCCGCGCACAATCGCGGGGATCAACTGATCGCGTTCTATAAGAAGACCATTTCGGACGCGCCGCGCGACTGGCGCTGGCCCATCGTGCTGGCCCGCATCGAGACAGCGCTGGAGGACTATCCCGCGGCGCTGAGTGCATACGACACCGCAATGAAGGTGCGTCCGGACCGCGCGGACCTGGTGGAAGCGCGGGCTGGGCTCGAAGAGCGGCTGCTGCGTTTCAACGACGCGATCGCCAGTTACAACCGGCTCTACCAGCTGACTTATAACGACCCGCAGTGGCTCGACAAGGCGGCTGAGATGCAGGCCCGTCTGGGCCGCTCGTCGGAGGCTGTTGCCACGCTCGAACGCGCCCACATCGGCGCGGGAGGTGAAACCGTAACCGGACTCTTCGCCATCGCCGATTTGCTTGAGCAGTGGCATCTGCCTCAGGATGCCGAACGCTACGCCGACCGCGGTTTCAGCCTCGCCGGAAGCGACATGGCGATGAAGTATCAGCCGCAACTGGTAATTTACGCGAAGGTCATGGCCGAGCTTCGCCGCTATGAAGACGTTACCCGAGTCAGCGAGCCGCGGACGAATGCAATTGACGCAGCGGGGAGACGAATCGCAGACCTTTACACGCCGGAAGAGAAGGCCGAACTCGCAATATCCGGCGTGAATCAGACCCTGGCGCGGTCCGCCGGCCTGAATGACATTCTGGCCCAATACCTTGCGGCACGATCCCGTCAGCAGTGGATTTCGCTACAGTCCCGGCGCGGTCTGTACGAGCAGTTGAGCCGCGATCTGGAAGCGCAGGCAAACCGGCCGGGCCAAACAAATATCGCGCCCATTCTCGCCGAGGCAGCGGCAGCCTCAGCGAAAGCAGGCGACAGCGCAGGCGAAATCCGCATTTACACGCGCATGCAATCGGCGGGAATGCTGTCGGCGCCGCAACTGAATCGTTATCTCAGACTCCTGCTCGCGCGGAATCCCGCGGACCTTGTGGCGCAGCGCAGCGATCAGGCGGTTCAGGTTGCCATCGCGCAGGGTGATCGCAACGTAACTATGGAAGCGCTCGGCGCCCGCGCTGTTTCGCTGCCCCCGGTCTGGCTGGATTCCTACACCGCTCTCAGCGGAGTGTATTTCAACGATCGCTCCCCCGCGACCTCTCAGACGTTCCTGAAAGTTCTCAACCCGCAGACCATCGGCCAGCGCCTCGCATCCAAGCCAGACCTCCGCCAGTCCCTTGCCGGTTCCGTCTGGTTCTACTATGGCGCGCGGTATGGCGAATATCTTGCGCATACCGGTGCCGGGGACGCCGGCGAATATCTTGCCTCCGATCCCGAGGCCCGCCCCGGCGATCCGGAGACTTACATCTCTCTGGCGCGCTTTGACGACGAAATCAAACGCTACCCGGACGCCATCCTGCGCTTCCGCGAGGCCCTGGATCTCGATCCGGATCGCGGCGAAGCGCATGACGGCATCGCGCGTGCCCTGATGCAGCAAAGTCGCGAACCCGAGGCGATTGCCGAATGGCGCCAGTCGCTCGCGGCGTTTCAGCGTGAGCAGAGCAAGGGAGTCCGCGTTCGCGAAACTTTCTGGGCGAACGTGAGCGCCGCGATCCGGGCCATCTCCGACGCGAAAGTATTTACCCAACTCCAACCCGATATCCATTCGCTCCTCGCCGACTATGTTCACCGCAACGGAGCATACCGCGTCAGCGAGCTGATTCAACCGGCGCTCGAAGCATCGTTCCGGTCCAGCGCCGGGTTTGAGTGGCTCCTCGATGTAATGGCACAAACCGACGGAGCGGACGTCGGATTCCAGCCCGATGCCACCCCGGACGATACCGAAAATATGGCGCGTTTCCGGCTGGCCTACTCTTTGCGTGAAGCGGCGCTGGCGACCGGGGATGACAAAACTCGCTACGACTCTGAGGCAGTCTCGGCTCGCAGCGGTCTGATCGGGCTGTTTCTCGCTCACGGGAAAACCACTGATGCCATAAACGAATGGCGTCAGTTCACCGCGGCCGAACTGGAGTCCCACCGCGACGAACTAAGCGGCATTGAGATTCGGATTGCCGCTGCGGACGGCGAATTCGATCGACTGCTCGCGCGCTTCCGTTCCGAACCTGCCAAGGCGCCCGGGCTCTACGAATTACAGTCCGACGCAACCATGCTTCGGCAGGATGGCCGGACTGATGCGGCACTCGCGCTGCTTGAATTCCTGTATACGCGCGAGCTCGATCAGCAGCATCTTGAGTTCGCGAACTTCATCGGACTCGCCCGCGTCTGGCTGGAACGGCAGAACGGCCTACCGCAGGCCCTCACCATACTCCGGAGAATGACGTTGGTTGGCGAAGCCCCGTTCCGGCAGTCTCCGTTCCAGAGTTTCCAGGCAGCCGGAGATCTGCTGGTCGAATTCCATCGCGATGCCGAGGCGAAGGAGTTCTATACGAAGGCCATCCAGTCTACGCCGTGGAATGCGGAGGCCAAAGTGAAACTCGCTCGCATTTCGAGCCCGGCGGACCGCACCCGCCTCGCAAACGAGTCAGTGAACGATTCAACCGCGCCTTACGCCACACGCGCCGAGGCAGCCCGATTACTGGCTCCCGCGCAAATCGCTCCCAAAGGTGAATTGGCTCTGCTTGCCTCGACGGACAGATCGCCCAACGCGGCACGCAAGCCCTTCTTTGTTGAAGCGAGATTGGAGGCAGCAGAGAGCAACTCCGATCCATCGCTGAAGCTGACACTCCTGCGTGAGGCTCTCGCCATCGACCCCGAAGATCCGCGAGTGCGGCTTGCCGCGGTTCGCGCTGCGCTCGCCGCCGGTCGAGACAGCCTCGCTCTCGCCATGTATCAAGTCGACGCTGGACGGCCCGTGCTTGCAGCCAATAACGCACTCCTCCAGGGACTTTCCGCAGCAGCCGAACGTACCGGCGACCTGGCTGCCGCTCTGAGCTACGTCCAGCAGGTGCGTCCGCTGGAGACTGAACGGATCGCGGCGCTCCGGGCTGAACAAAAGCGACGCGCCGAGAACCAGCGTCGCCAGCCGATCGTTTCCGGCAAACCTGAGCAAACTCAAATCGTGCGCGCGAGGCAGACGCCATGAAGAAGATTCTCTGGTCGACAGCAGGCATTCTGGCACTCGCCACGCTTGCCTGGGTCCAGGTAAACCGGCCGGCACGGCGCGAACTTGCATCTCTTATGCCGGCGGGTCCGATGATCTACCTCGAAGCCAAGGATTTCCACTCGCTGCTCTACGACTGGAACCAATCGAGTGTCAAACAAAACTGGCTGACCAGCGCCAACTACAGCGTCTTCTCCAACTCCAACTTGCTCCAGAAGCTCCAGGGCCTGTATCAGGAGTACGGGAACGTCGCCGGATTTCTTCCGGGCCTTCCTGGAACGCTCGAAATCGCGGGCCGTGAATCGGCTCTCGGGCTCTATGAGTTCACCGAACAGCAATTCGTTTACATCACAAGAGTCGACGAATCGCAGCTCACCGCCAGCCAGATCTGGCGCCTTCGTGAGAAGTTTACCGTCCGGCAAGCCAGCGGCATTTCGTTCTATGTGCGCCGTGATGACGCATCGCACCGCACGGTCGCCTTTGCATATACGGACGGCTGGCTGGTGCTGTCCACGCGCGACGATCTGATGGCAGACACACTGGCGTTGATTGCCGGTCAGGCCGCATCGAACCTCGCGGGCGAGACGTGGTACACGCGGGCGCTCCCGCAGGCCGGGAACGCTGGTGAACTTCGCATGGCGCTCAATGTGCAGGCGCTAGTGTCCGACGTCCGCTTTCGGTCTTACTGGATTCAGCGCAATATTTCGGAACTGCATCCCTTCGAGGGCGAAATCGTGGATGTGCAGCGAACGCAACAGGAAATCGACGAAAACCGGATTCTCGTGCGTTTGCCGGAACAACGGGTGGCGGTGTCCAGCTCGCGCGCGCTCGACGCGGTGGCGGCACTTCGGGCGATTGCGCCCGCGGATGCGGCATTAGCCAAGGCATGGGCTGCGCCGTCCCCCGACATGGTTGAATCGCTGATCGAGAGCAGGCTGTTGAGGCCGGGGACTGACACTCGGCCAGACGGGCAATACGCGCCGGAAGCCGTCCCGACCGATACTTCCGCGGGAACGGAGCAGGACCTGGAAACGCGCATCGACGAACCGGCGCTGGCGAGCGACCTGGGCGGTGAGTTGAAATCGGCGCCGTTGCGGCAACTGATCTCCGGGGCGTCTCCCGAGGCCCTGCTTCAGGTCGGAACGTCGGCGACGGCCAGTGGCTTCGTCCGCACTCCCACCGTGCTCGTGATATCCACTGCGGGGAACTGGGACGCGGCTGCTCTCCGTGCGGTGCTCACGTCGGCGGTTGAAACGCTGTGGAGTACATCGCGCCTCGGAGTCGAATGGCAGGCGACGACAATGGGCTCGCACACAGTGGAACAGTTGAACGGTCTCGCCACGCTGCAGTTCGCCATCGACGGCAAGCTGCTGTACCTCGCCAATGATTCGACTCTGCTGCTGGCCACGCTCAACCGGTCAGGCGCCGCCCCGCTGCCCAGCGGGCCTTCCTATGCAGCCGAATTCCATCACGCACGGGAGCGAGCCGACTATCTGACAATCATGCGCGCTCTGGATTTTGGTGGGCGCCCTCAAACATTTCTGTTCGCTCCTCAAGGCAACCGTACACCGCAGTTCTTCTCCGAAAATCTACCCAGCCTGAGTTCGGTGTTCAGCTTTATTCAAAGTATGACAATCACTCGAGTGGAGAACCCAAATTCGGAGTCGCAACGAGTAGCCTACAAATAAGCGCGTCCACCGTCAGAGCACGGAGCAGCGAAAACGCCAGAGAACGGCCACTTGGTCAGGCGCGGAACATCGGGCTTGAGACTCGCGCGTAAATGGTCGGGACAGCTCAGAATGGCCGCGCCTCAGCGAGGATTTCCGGCGTCGGGAGTGTGAGGCGAATACCCGCGGCATCGGCTTCGATCGGATCTGCGAACGCATTGGTCCGTTCGAGAATCACCCGCGCGGCGTGCAAATCCTGGAAGTCGGCGGTCGCCGTATAACGCTGTGCGAAGTCCATCACGCGCACGAGAGCAGAGTCGCGCCGGCACGATTCGGATCGGTCTTAAACTGACCCGGTCCCTTATCCGGACGCCCTTCCATGATGGCGGCATGACGGCTTTTCAGGAGGACCGCCAGTTCGTCGCAGCTCCGCGGGAGGCGGGACATTTCGTGGCCATCAGACACCACTCTCCAGGTGCCAAGAACATCGTGGGCGTCTTCTGGGCGCGATTTCGGAATCTGGCCGCGGAACACGATATCCTCCGCCTCCTCGACGGAGAATTCGGTTCCCTCGATGAAATTCGAGAAATATGCTTCGAAGAACGGCAAGGCTGGACCATCCGTCGGCCGCGCGAGACGGGTCACCGGGGCTGTGCCTGAGAGTTCTGCAAAGAGGCGTTGAAAAAGATCCAGACGCTCCGGATCGTACGGTTGGCCCGCGGCGCGTGCAACCGCGACCGGTGACTGGAGTTTTGCGCTACGCGTGCCCAATAGAGTGCCGCTGAGATTGTCCAAGCGCCGGAACTCGTCCTGCAGGCCCAGCGGCTCCGAGATTTTGCGCGCGTCATCGCGCAGGCGTTGAAGGGCGTCTTCGCCGCCGTGGCGAAGCATTTCATCCAGTCGCTCCTCGATTTCAGGGGCGCCAAGAGTCCTGGCCACGCCGGCGCGCGCCCGAGAGGGGCGCATATTTTCCAGAAAGGCACGGGCGGGCGACGCGATGCGCAGGCCGTTGATGAACGGCCGATCGCTGTCCAACGGTGGCGGTCCCTTGCGGGGACGCAGGGTCACGCCGGGTAGCGTGATGTCCCGCTTGTGATCCGCAATAAGAAACACGGAACCATCTGGAGCGGGCCGGTTTTCTAACGCCGTGCGGTCGGAAATGAGAGCGCCGGGGAGGTAAGATCCCACCAGCGGCCAGAGATTTCGTTGCACGAGTCTCTCTGCAGGCTCCCTCAAGTTGCGTGTGTAGAGCCGGGAGCCCAGCTTCCGCAACTGGCCCAGCTTGACTGCGCTCTAGACACGGCGGCGGCAATTTCGGAGTTCGAAACGAAGACCTCCGGCATGGTTGAGAAATCGGGCATGAACTGGCTTAGTCAACCCCAGCCTAGCAAGATTTCGGGGGTTAATGCGGGAGTTGTGCGAATTTATGGGGTTTAAGTCAGCCCCGCCAGCGTTGCTTCGTTCGCTCTCAGCTTTGGCCCGGTCCAATCGAAGTTGGGGCAATTCCGGGTCTGAAGCATTAGAAAGTCGCCATCTCTAAGCCTGGCGGCTTAGGTTCCGAGCGCTCCGTCGAAGGCGCGTGTGTTCGGTCTTGTTCGATGTCGTTCAATTCTGTTCAAAGTCTGTTCGATGTCCGGTTGCAATGGCCAATAGAACGGTCGGTTCCCATGAGGAATCATCACGGCTTCAGCTGATAGTCCTCCCCCAGCGGACCCGCGCCCGCCAGGTACTTCCGCGCCCGCACCAGCTCCGCGATCTGCCGCACATGCCCTAAGTCGTGCAGCGCCCACTCGTGCAGCATCTGCGAGAGCGTGATCTCGCCAGCCGAACGATGCTTCGCCTTGCGCGAGCCCGCATTCGCCGGCAGGCCGCGCAGCAGTTCGATGTTCGTCTCCCGCTGGTCCTCGAAGTGCCCGAAGTCCTCCTCCGGATCGCCGTTCTTGTAAAGCTCCAGGTGCATCTGCGCATCGTCCGGTTCGAGCTCCGGCATCTCCTCTGCCAGAAATCGATCCACCCGCGCGCGATAGCAGTGACCCTCGGAATGCGACAGATGAGCCAGCACCTCGGCGATCGAGAAGCGGTCCGGCGCCGGCTTCCACCGCGCGTCCTCATCCGAAATCTCCGACATCAGCCCGTGCAGTATCGCTGGCGTCGCTTCGAGCAGGTCGAGACACGGCAGCTCGTTCATGTCATCCCATCCTACGATGGGAACGCGCGCTTGAAACTCCTGATATCACGGCATAACGCCCGGAATTTCTCACTCTCTCGGCCACATGGTGGACCACTTACGAACATTGTCGACGGCGTTGATCGCGTGGGAGAGCGACCTCGCGGTGGACCCGGTTTGAGGGCTGCCAAGGCCGCCGTTGCCGCGAATCGTGAGATTCTTTCGTTGATCGAGAGTGAACTCGTTCCAGCGGGAAGCGAGGACTAAAATAACAGCAAGGAAGTGCGACGGTTTCTTCGCACTGCCGGGTAGCCTACATGAGCAGCGTTCGCACCGCTAAAGAATTTGCCGTCGGGTCCAGCGCGGATGTTCCCGAGGGCGGCCGGTTCGTGGTAGACGCCGGCCAGAAAACGATCGGCATCTTTCGTGTCGAAGGCCGGCTCTACGCCTGGGAAAATACCTGTCCCCACCAGGGAGGGCCCGTTTGCCAGGGCTTGGTCATTCCGGCTGTGAACGAAGTGCTGGATGAACAGCGCGCCTCTGCCGGCTTCGCCTTTGATGAGGGCGACATGCGCGTCGTCTGCCCGTGGCACGGCTTCGAGTTCAGCATCCGCACCGGATGCCATCCGGCTTCGGCGCGCTTCAAGCTGCTTCCCGTTACGGTGGAGGAGCAGGACGGGACGATCTATGTCAGCTTCTGAGGCCACGACCGCTCTGGAAGTCATGAATGCAACGTCCCTGACGCCGGACGATATCCGTGCGGTCCTGAGCGCCGCCACGCGTTGGTACGCGTCGGCAGTAGAAGCTTCCGGACATGAGTTCCGTCCGGTCGATGCCACCATCTCAGCCACCGAAGCGGTGACGCTCGCCTGCGCGCTCCTGCGCTCGCAGGACCTCACGCCGTTCGACCTCGCGCTGTGGTTTTCGCGTGGCGCGGCCACATCCGGGGAAAGAAAATGACTCCTGCCAAAGAAACGCCCGCCGCCACGCGCCATGGTGTCCAGCAGATCACTACCCAAACCGATTCGCGCGAAATCCTGGCCAACGCCAGGCGCGATATCGAGCGCTATGCGCTTCACGATTACTACATTGTGGACGTCGATTCGCACCACGTCGAACTCGACTCCTGGGACGAGGTCCTCGATCACATCGAAGATCCCGTCCTCCGCCGCAACGGCAAGGTGATGGCGGAGATCTGGCCGAATACGCGCCAACTCGCCCTGAGCAACCATCCGCCCGGCGTCACTTTCCAGGACGTCCACGGCCGCATCCCCCATCAGGCCGGATTACGCGAGCACGTGGATGTGAGCGACGGGCGCCATCGCGATTTGACCCTGGTGCGGCGCGCGATGGAGTCCATGGGTATCGACGTCCAGATCCTGTTTCCGCAGCCCATGCTCGAAATCGGCATGCACCCCAACGCCGATATCGAGATCCAGCTCATCACGGCCTACAACCGCTGGTTCACGGAGCGGATTCTGAGCCGTGAGCCGCGCATCAAGTCCATGCTCGCGCTTCCGTTCGGTTCGCCCGAGGCCTGCCTGCGCACCATTCGCGAATTTGCCGGCAAGCCCGGCGTCGTCGGCTTCCTGATCACCAGCCAGCGGCAGGCCGCTGTCTTCCGGCCCGAATATTTCCCCGTCTACCGCGAGCTGGAGGAGCGCGGACTACCGCTCGGTTTCCACGCCGGCCCCGATTACTCAGTTGGCAGGCAGCTCAATCGCTTTGTCTCCGTGCACTCGCTCTCCTTCGTTACCTGCAACATGGTGCACCTCACCAACTGGGTGATGAACGCGCTCCCCGAACGCTTTCCGAAGCTGAACGTGATCTGGATCGAGAGCGGACTGGCGTGGCTGCCCTTCATGATGCAGCGCCTGGACCACGAATTCCTCATGCGCCAGTCGGACGCGCCGCTGCTCAAAAAGCTACCCAGCGAATATATGCGTGGTTTCTACTACACCTCGCAACCCATGGAAGCGACGAATATGCGCCTGCTGCAGGCCACGCTGGAAGCCATCGATGCCGAAACACAACTCTTGTTCTCATCCGATTGGCCGCACTGGGATTTTGACGTTCCGGGAAAGATCGCTGGGCTCCCGTTCCTCAGCGCGCAAGCGAAGCGCAACATCCTCGGAGAAACTGCGCGCAAGTTGTTCCGCCTGGAAGCTGGACGCAACCAAACTCGCTCGGCCCAGAATAGCTAGCGATATTTGCGGTTATCGCGCCGGCTCGGAGTCTCCCGATTTCGTGGTAGCATCCAGACCATGACGCTCGGGCGCGCGACTGCCGTTCTGCTCTGGATGGCGTTCCTGACGGATATTCGAGCGCAGAATGTCCCCGAATGGCAGGTGAAAGCCGGGGGCAAGGCGTCTTTCGAAGTCGCCTCGGTCAAACCATTCAAGCCGTCCAGGGATACAATTCCGAGGCCGCCAAACATGAACCTCGCTAATGGCGATGGCAAACCCGCCGGAGGCCGCTTCTATTCGCAGTTTTTCGGAGTGTCGGCATACATCGGCTTTGCGTATAAGCTTGCGCCGGGTGAGGCGGGGGAAGCTTTCGATCATCTGCCGAATTGGGCGAGGGAGACTTCGTTCGAGATTGAGGCGAACGCACCCGGCAACCCGACGAAGGATAAGATGCGCCTCATGATGCAGTCGCTGCTGGCCGACCGCTTTAAACTGGCTATTCATTTCGAAACCCGGGAAGCTCCTGTGCTTGCGCTGGAACTGGTCGAGCCGGGCAAACCGGGACCGAAACTGATTCCGCATTCGCAGGGCCCGCCGTGTCCCGATGAATATGTGGAGATGAAATTCGACCCGACGAGGCCGCCACAGCCGGTGGATCCGCGAAAAGACGCCTTTCCACAGAACTGCGGAGAGGCACCAATGACCGGCGGGCCGGATGGCACATATTACGTCGGACACCGGGATACATCGATGGAGGTCGCGGCCCAGGACATCTATAACTACGGAGTCTTTGCCGGCGAAGTCGACACGCCGATTACCGATCAGACTGGCCTGAGGGGAAGATACGATTACCTGCTTGAATACAAGTCCGACGCGGGCCCCCGCC
Organism: Terriglobia bacterium; assembly: GCA_963832905.1. Taxonomy (GTDB): domain Bacteria; phylum Acidobacteriota; class Terriglobia; order Bryobacterales; family Bryobacteraceae; genus BOG-234. Next base: position 1,491,314 of record CAWHVO010000006.1, read on the forward strand.
TCTTCAAAACGCAACCCGCCGGTTCCGATCCGCAGGGCACGCCGTTTCTCGATGCGGTCAGGAACCAGCTCGGGCTGAAACTGGTGAAGACCAAAGGTCCGGTGCGGACACTGGTGATCGACCACATCGAAATGCCGTCCGAAAACTGATAAGGAGCGGTCTCGGGAACCGTTGTTGTCTGCGTTGTGATCGATACCAACGGAATTCCAGCAGCAGTCAATATTTTCCGCTCTCTCAGCCCGGGATTAGATGCTGAGGCCGTCCGGTGCATTCAGTGGCGCTTCGCCCCCGGCATGAAAAACAATCAACCGGTTGCGGTGGCGACTCTGGTTGAGGTGAATTTCAAGACACTCTGAATCTGCCAGCTCATGCACATTACCGGGCTTGCAATCTTATCCAGTCAGGAAAGCGTCGGAAGTGGCTTCCGTTAAATTGCGTTTATCGAGGCGATTTACTGCACGCTGAGGTTGACGGCAACGCTGGTTTGCCCGGCCATTGCGAGGACCACAGGCACCTGATCACCCGTCCCCGCGTTCGGCGGCACATAGAAATTAATCTGATACAGACCTGCCAGCGTCGGTGTGAGCCCTGAGAAGATGACATTCGCGCTCTGACCGCCCACAGTCACCGTCACCGTGTTCACGGTGGAGGCAGGTGGATTGGAAGGCGCTGCCGCGCCATCCGCGACAGCGGGCGCGACTGCGCCGAGTCCCAAACAATACATCGTCAGCAGATCTCCGGCATGCGCGGGATTCGATGGTCCGATCAGATTACCGTTGAGATCTACAGCTACCGCTTCGGTATTGCCGTACTGCAGAACTCCCGGCTGCGCGGCGGCGACATCGACATAAACCGGGGTCGCATAGGTGTTGTCGCGCTGCACGAGCAGCTGAAGATTCGTATTCAAGGGGGTCTCGTACGGCACCAGCGCATTCAGCTGGCTCGTCGAACCGTTGTTCGTATAGAACAGCGGCAGCGGCAGATCACCCAGCCTGACGGTCGTGTTGTTCAACGTCGTCGGCAGGGGCAGCGCCGACGCCGAACTCGTGGCGTCCGATAGCAACGATCCGAAGACCGAGATAAATCCACCCGGCGCCACCGGCGTTGCCGTGAAGCTGGCTGCTGACACCACCCCACGATCAAGCACCTGCGGTGGCGGCTGCAACGCGCCAAGCGCGCCCGTGACTTGTGCATCGCCGGTTATCGGCAGTGTCGGATGCACCGCATGCACCGTGAGCGTCACCGACGAATTCTGCGATCCGGTATTCCACGTCACGTCCCAGCGACCGTTGTTGAGCGACTGCATGTATTTCAATCCCTGGCCTGTGGAGAACTCGACCGACACTTGGCCCTGGGTCAGCGAATTGCCGCAGTCGTCCGCGACCTGGACCGTCAGGCCCTCGGGATAACCAGCGGGTACTGTGAAGCCCTGGCCCAGCGTTGTCAGCACCGGAATCAGTTTCGTTGGTGTGCAGGAACCGGAATCATGCGGAATTGCGCGCGGGTTCTCCGATGTCGCACTCGACGAGCTGGTCACCACGAAACTGACTCCGACCGCGCTCACGCGGCCATCGGAATACTGCAGCGTTATCGTGCCGGTGTAGGTCCCCGGGGCGAGACCGTTGACCACCGGCTGCACGACGACCTGGGTCGGTGCATTTGGCGCGATCGTGGCGTCAGTCGGCAGAGTTTCAATCGAAGCGGCGGAGACAATGCCCGACCTAAAACTCTTGCCTGTCCCGGTCGGATCATAGACCGACACGATCTGCGACGAAGGTGAAGAAACGCCGGCGGGTGTACTGAAGAGCAGAGAAGTCGGCTGCACGATCGGCGCGAGATCGCTTCCCGCCGGAAGCACCTGCAGCACTGCAACCACTTCCTGCGGTGTGTTCGCTGCGCCGGGCGAGATGACCCTGACAAGACCGTAGTACACCCCTGGTGCAAGTCCAGCCGGATTCACGCTTATGCTCACCAGCGGCGCTGCACTCGCTGAAGCAGAAGTGCTCGCTCCGCTTGACGGAGTCGCGTTCAGCCAGTTCCCGCCCGTGAGCGTCGAAGTCTGCACTGTCCAGTTGAGCGTCCCCGATCCCATATTCAGGACGCCGAACGTCTGCGGCGGGATCACACCGCCGTTCTGGATCACGGTAAATGTGAGCCCCGCCTGAGACAGAAGCATCACCAGCGGATTCGTCGTGATGGTTATCGTGATCGGGATGGTCACCGACCCCGCCGCCCCGCCGTTCACGGCGAGGCTCGCCATGTAAGTCCCGGGCCCGAGCCTCGACGGATCCGCCGTCACTGCCAGCGACACGGGATTCCCCGGCGTGGCTGTTCCGCTCGTCGGCGCAACGCTCAGCCAGTTCGCCGACACGCCCGAGTTCAGCACGATTGAAGTCGTAAAGGTCAGCGAACCGCCCCCCGTATTCGAAACAACCAGCGTCTGGCTGCGCGCCGTCGATGTCGTCGCATAGTTAAATGACATGTGCGACTGATCGAGGGACAGTGTCGCCGGAACGGCAGCGGTGACCGTGAACATCACGTTGACTGTCCGCGTCGGTGGATTCGCCAGCGGGACATCGATCTCGATCGCTCCGTTATACACGCCTGGCGCGAGATTCAGAGGATCGGCCGTTCCGGTAATGAGTCCCGGCGTGCTTCCTGATTGTGGCGCGACTGATAGCCAGGAACTCCCGTTCGCGACTGACGCAGTGTATGCCATGCCCGGCACGGCTACCGAACCGCCTGAGCTTATAGTTACACCGGCATCGAGGCTGACCGTGACAGGCTTGCCCCCGCTGGCCTGTGTCAGCGGTATGATCCCCAGTCCCGCCACAACCGGACTCTGGAAGAAAGGCGGTTTAACTAAAACTTCGCGGACGCGATTGTTCTGTGAGTCCGCGATGTAAAGGTTGCCGGCTGAATCCACAGCAATTCCGGAGTCGATGCCACCGGCAAGGGTGGAAACGGGCGCGGTGAGATTCAGCGATGCGTCCGTGGCCGGGCCTCCGTCACCGGAGAAACCCGCATCGCCATTCCCGGCGACAGTTGTGATTATTCCGTTCGACACCTTTCTGATTCGGTTGCTGGATCTGTCGGCGATGTAGAGATTGCCGGAGGAATCAACGGCTACTCCGTTGGGGTGAAGCATCGCGCTGATGGCGGGCCCTCCGTCACCAGCGTTGGTTCCGCCTCCGGCGACTGTCGTAATGGTCCCGTTGGAGACCACGCGAACCCGTCCGTTGGCTGAGTCGGCAATGTAAAGATTGCCAGCCGAATCCAAAGCCACTCCCTCGGGGTAGTAGAGCAACGCAGTTGTGGCTGGTCCTCCGTCTCCGGAGAATCCGTGATTCGCGCTTCCATTCCCGGCCCCGGCGACCGTCGTCACCGTCCCGCCGGATACCTTCTGAATCCGGCTGAAGGATGTGTCGGCGATATAGAGGTTGCCAGCCGAATCCGCAGCCACACCCTCGGGAAAGTTAAATTCCCCTTGCGCGGTGACAGATGCGATGGTCCCGTTCGACACCTCCCGGACTTCGCGGTTGAAAGTGTCGGCAATGTAGACGTTGCCGGCCGAATCCGCCGTCACTCCCCCGGCTATATTGCCCACTAGCGAGAGCTCAAGCGAGGCGCTCGTGGCTGGCCCTCGGTCGCCTGAGAGTCCCACATTCCCGTTTCCGGCCACCGTCGAGATCGTTCCGTTCGCCACCTTCCGGATTCGGTTGTTCAGTGCGTCGGCGATATAAAGGTTGCCGGCCCCGTCGACCGCCACTCCGTCGGGATAGTTGAGCGAGGCGTTCGTGGCGGGTCCGCCGTCGCCGGAAAATCGATAGGCTCCGTTGCCGGTGCCGGCCAGCGTGGTGATTGTTCCGCTCGAAACGCTCCGAATTCGTTCGTTTAGTGTGTCGGCGATGTAGATGTTGCCCGCGGAATCCACAGCCACCGCCGAAGGATTGTACAGCATGGCACCGGTCGCCGGTCCTCCGTCACCGGAAAAGCCTGCACTTCCCGTTCCCGCGACTACCGAGATCATTCCGCCTGACACCTTCTCCACTTCATCGTGGAACGTATCGGCGATATAGAAGTTGCCCGTCGCATCAACTGCAACTCCCTGAGGGAAAAACAGCGTTACGCTCGTGGCGGTCCCCGTGTCGCTGTTGTAGTTGGTTCCACCTCCGGCGACGGTGGTGATTGTCCCGCCCGACACCTTCCGGATCCGCTCGTTGCCTGAGTCAGCGATGTAAATGTTGCCCGCCGAATCGACGGCCACACCCCCTCCATAGACGAAGTCAAGCGAGGCACTGGTCGCGGGTCCTCCGTCGCCGGAGAATCCGGCCTTCCCATTCCCGGCAACTGTCGTAATCGTTCCGCCGGATACCTTCCGAACGCTTACATTGCCGTAGTCGAGGATGTACAGATTGTCCGCCGAATCCACAGCAACTGCCGTCGGATATGAGAGTGATCCGCTCGTAGCGGACCCTCCGTCGCCAAGACTGGGTCCGCCTCCCGCAACCGTGGTAATCGTTCCTCCCGAGACCTTCCGGATCCGGTTGTTGGCCGAGTCGGCTATGAATAGGTTTCCGGCCGAATCGAGCGCGACACCACCACCACTAACGTAGGGCGCGGGAACGGAGAGGTGAAGCGATGCGCTGGTGGCGGGTCCTCCGTCGCCCGAAAACCCCGCGATTCCGTTTCCCGCGACGACTCCAAGTGTGCCATCCCCTGAAATCCGGAGTATCAGATTGTCGGAGGTATCAACGACGAACACGTCGCCGGCTCTGTCAACCGCGACACCGTATATCTGTCCCAGTGGGGCGTTGGCCGCCGCAAGACTGCCCCTGGAAAATGTATAGTCGGTGCCGGCAATGGTCGTGATGACCTGCGCGCTTGCAGTCGCAGCAATGACCAGCAGGCCAACCGCGCATTTCATGGTTTCGTCCACGGCGTTCTGGCCATTCTACCGACGGCGTGAATCGGCCGCAATCGTGTCTGCTTCGGCGGTTCGTTGGGCGGGGCCTCGCGAGCGTAACCGCGACCTACGAACGCGCTGTGTAAGCTCTGGTTCAGCCTTGCTTATCACCGACAGCCGGAGCTAATGTCGTCATGGCTTCCGATATCGCCAAATAACAGGGAACAAAGGAGTTAGCAGATTAACGAACTGGTGATGGCCGATAGGGCCTCAGAATGGCGCCGATTGAAGGCGTTGGTGCTCGAGAGCGTGTCGTCCCCGATCACACGCCGGGTTTACAACCTCGGGCTGGACGAATTCATCGCCTGGTTTACGGAGGAGCCGCGATCAGCGGGATTCGCGAAGGCGACCGTGATGGCCTGGCGCGTGGCTCTCGAAGCCCGCGAAGAGCGATTGTGTTGAGCGGGACAATCCTGCCCGTGCCAGCGGCGCTGGAGACGAGGTGATCATGGGAATCGCGGGTCACGTGTCGCGGCCATGCTCTCGCGATACTCGCACGTCCGAACCGAGGCGAAGCGGCGCGCACTGGACGCAATCGCGCTGCGCCAGCGTTTGGCGGACGAGGAACGGGCGAAAGAGGCGGAACTCATGAACCAGCCGGACACATCAGCCTCTTTCCCCGCCGTTCATTGAATCGTCGGGGGCCGGAATTCGATCCCGCGCGCCCGGCCCTTTCTAACTGGTACCGCTGGAACGTTAACTCAACCTCTTGGTATTGACCGGGAAGAGCAGCGTCCATAGACTGCCCTTAGGGAGGTTGATTGACGCAGCTGGGATAAGAATTGGAACTGCAGCCCGAAAATACGGCTCCAATTCATCAAACCCGAGACTGTTGAATCTGAGCGCCTTATGGATTGCCCCGAATGCGAGCGGCTGCTGACGGAACTCGAAAATCGGGAAGAAGTGTATTTCAATGCGCTGGCGCGGGCGGGAACGGACACCGAGAGGCTAAATCCGAACCACTATTTTCGTCTTCGAAAAGCCGTGCAGGACGCCAAGCTTTGGGTGGACTTAGTGGTGGAGGATTTCCAAAAGCACCAGGATCAGCACGCGGTCGTTGAGGTGAACTCTTGAGATACCCCCAGAGTACCCCCAATTTCTCCCCAAGCCCGTTTTCCCGACGTACAAGTCTTTTGTTTTTAGCGTGAGGCGGCTAAAACCGGGTCGGCTGTTAACCGAAGGGTTGTAGGTTCGAATCCTTGCTGGCCCCACGGAGAACCACCGGAACGCTCCTTTGGCCGAAACACTACGGCGCGGAGCACTCGGTTCGTCCACAAATCCGGCGCTCGACCATGGCAGATGAAGCCTGGTCGTTGTGCCAGTGAAACAGCTTATGAGTAATCTTCCACCTCGCTTTCAGCTTGAGCAGAGTAAATGCGATTCTACCTGAGAGAGGCGCATCGGATCGATTTAAAGTCGCGTGCGCGCGATTTCGTTCCGCGCCCTTCGGGAAACGGAGGACGATTCTTGATCAAACTCGTGTGCGCCGCGGCAATTCTGCTGCTGCTGACTGCCCCTCGCGGGTCCGCGCATCACTCATTCGCCGCTGAGTACGACGAGAAGAAGTTGATCATTGTCTCCGGGACCGTAACCGCGTTCGAATGGATCAATCCGCACGCCGGGCTCTACGTGGAAGGGAAAGATGCCCTCGGCACGCCCGGCCGATGGCGTTTCGAGATGGGAGCCCCAGGCGGCCTGCTTCGCCGGGGCTGGAAACAAGACGATTTGAAAGCAGGTGACTATGTCACGGTGGATGGGTACCCGGCGAAAGATGCCATCAACGTCGCAAACGCGCGCACGATTACTCTGCCGGACGGACGAAAGCTATTCGGCGGTTTCGAAACCACGCCGGGAAATCCGTTCAAATAACCGCATGATCGGGGACGCATGACCACGTTTCGGTCTGCGAATGCAAGGGACTTGACGCCGGAAAAACCATGGACGCGAATCGCGGCTCACATGTTGACGTTGCGGGCCTTCGTTTGCGCGGCGCCGGGGTTTTGGCGCCTCGGCGCCGACCTTGACTGGCGGGCGATTTCGTCGTTCGCGCCGGATTTCTTGTCGCACTGGCAAGTTTGGATTGGTGCTGCGGCCGGCGTTCAGCAGAGGAGTTCGCGACTCAGTCGCAGCTCAGGCCAAACGTCGGAACCCTCGGAAATCAGATCCCCGGACAATACTCAGGCCGGTAACATCGAAAGGGCCAACGCGTTGAAAACACAATTTGAAACTGTTACCGCGCTACCGGCAGTACTTGGTTAGTACTTCCCACGATGCTCAAATCTTGAACCCGGCGCTCTTGTGGCCGAAGATCGAGATGCGGTCCTGGATTTTCCGCCTGCCCGAATACGCGGCCATTCGAGGCAGGGATCGCACGAAGATTTCTGAATGTCTGAACAGCAGATGCATGAAACGCGGCCAGGTTACGCGGAGATCAGACTGGCGAGCACTCTTCACCCCGAGTCTGGCGCGTGGCCGTTCTTCATGCGCGAAGTCATAAGACTGCCCGTTGAGATGACGCCCGAGGTTATCCAGGTGGTCCGCCTCGGACTTTGGAAGTTGGCACCAAATCCGCTGACGGCGGTCCGATCGGACGCTTTCGAGGCGCATCTCCGCATGCAGCTTCCATCGGCTGCGGCTTTGCGTGGCCGTTTCCAGCCGGAATGACTTGGCTTTAGGCTCGGTGATGAAATACCAGCGTTGCGGCCTGTGCAGTTATCCGTGGATTTTCGGCCCGAAACGGATTTGTGGGGGAGGGGCGGGAGAGCGATCTCAATCCGCCCCGCACACAGTAGGTTGTGACAGCCGGCTCCGACAAGCCAACGGTCTTGTGCGCTCCTTCAGATTGCACGAAGCGGCTTGTCTTTTCGAGTCCTGGCAGTACCAAAACGGTACCAGCCCGGAAACGATTCACTACTTTCATCTTCGAAAGGTTAAGATCCGGGGCTGTTAACCGAAGGGTTGTAGGTTCGAATCCTACCTGAGGAGCCAAATAAATCAATATCTTACAAGCGATATAGCGGCTCGATCAAACCCTCCGCCGCTTCACTTTGGTGGATTCTTTGGCATGAGTTTTGGGAACGGACGATTTCAGCGAGCTGGATTCGCCTTTCTCGCTCGTCGCAGGCTTCTTCGGAACCAAAGCTTCGACCGCCCGGCGCTTCGCCTCCATGCCAATATGCGAATAGTGTTTGAGCATCCGCTTTGAGACATGCCCGGCAATATCGCGGATCGTCTCGTCGCCCGCTTCCCCGGACTCCGCCAGTCCGGTAATGAACGTGTGGCGGTTGTCATGCCAGCGACCTTTTACGTTCGCCTTCTCCTTCGCATTCTTCCACGCCGTTTTCAGGGTGACCATTGGTCGGGTGGGGTCTTGCGGTCGCGGCTTCCCAAAGGGAAACACGTACCAGCCCGCTTTAATCTCGCCGAACCGCTCGACGTACCAGTTGAAATAGTCGGAGAGCGCTTGAATCAAGGTCGTGTTCAGAGGGATGGTGCGTCCTTCACCCGCTTCGGTCTTGCTGTCGGCGACGATCAGGTAGGACTTCGCCAAATTCACGCGCTCCCACTGGAGCGTACGAATCTCGGCGTCGCGCATGCCCGCGTTCAGAGCCAGCACAAGCGCTGGGTAAATCGCCGGCGAGTGAGCTGCTTTGGCCGCGGCCAGCAACTGTTCCTTTTCCTCAGAAGTGAACGCCTTACCAACTTGTGTTCGCACCGCAAGTTTGAGCGCCTTCTGCCGTCGCAACTTCGCCCGAATGCCGTCGCCCTGTTCTCCGAGTAAACGCAACAAGAAGCCGTAGGCGCCGATGTTCGCCAGACCCTTTTTGACTGCCCAGATATCGGGCCGCTGATACGTCGTCAGCGAGTGGACCTCCTCCCAGATCAGTTTGTCGATCTCGTTCGCCTGCTGAATCGCCTTTCGCTGGGTCCAGTTCCTGCACGGCGTCGTCGAAAGCGTGATCGATCTGATCGCTGCCGATGCGCGCGTAGTTCTGCTGGATATTGTCCCCCACCGGTTTCCCGTAAATCGATTGGGAGGAACTCACGGGAAACGGCGTGCCCAGCCATGAGAAAACGGTAAAATCGAAGTGGCCGGGAGTGATGTATTTGTCGAAGAAATCGATCGATCGGCACCGTATTGATGTCCACTTTGACGTCCGACCTGCAGCCAGCATATTCTGGATCAGCTCGGCTTCGGATTTGCTCACCGAGATGCCGCTGGGAATCACCAGATTGATCGCCAGTGTCTTGCCATTCTTTACGCGCTTGTTGCCCTGCACCGCCCAGCCCGCCGCATCGAGCATCTGTTTGGCTTTCGCCGGATTGTACGCGACAACGCCGGAATTGTCCTGATAGCCCTTCTGGTTCTCCATGAAGATATGGTTGCCCAGCGCCACTGGCATCGACCGGCAACTGGCCCAGCTCCGCCTTCGCGATGGCGGTGCGATCGATGGCCATCGCCAGCGCCTGGCGAACGTTCACGTCCTGCAGCTCGGGGCTCTGGCCGTTAATCGTGATGTGCCGGAAGTTCGGTCCGCCCGCAACGCGGATGTCCACTCCGGGAATCGACTTTCACTTTGTTGTAGTAATCGGCGCTCGGGCCGACATCCATCAGGTCGATTTCGCCGTTGGCCATCGCGGTCGGCTTCGCGTCGTCGTCGATCACGCGAAATACGATCGAATCCAGCTTCGGTTTTTTGCCCCACCATTTTTCATTCGGCGACGAGCGTGTAGGTCTTGGCCGTGGCATCATAGCTCTGGAATTTGAACGGGCCGGCGCTGGTGAGCAGCCGGTCTTTCCAGCCGGTGTTGAAAATGTTCGGATCATTGTTCGTCGAAGCGGGATACAGGGGGGAGAACAGCGCTTTCCAGTCCGCGTAGGGCGTGCTGAAAGTGACGATCACTTCGAATTTGCTCGCGCCCTGGGCAACGCTTCTGGATGTGATCGTATCCGTTGCTGGATGCGATGTGAAACGCCTTGTTGATTCCGTTGAGCGACTTTCCATTGGGCGATGAAGTCGGCGGCGGTGATCGGAGTCCCGTCGTACCAGATGGCTTTCGGGTTCAGCTCGTACGTCACGACCTGCTGTGGGCCCGGCTACCAGCTCTCGGCTCGCCGTCAGATAGTCGGGATCGTAGGTCGGCGTGCCGGCGCATCGAACGTGAACAAGCTCGGGCATGCATGGCGTTGATGATCCAGGCGCCCTCAGCGTCGGTGCCGTCGAGCTGGTCGTAGTTGAAGTTCGCCGGCAGCCGAATCGATGGCCCAGATCAACTTGCCGCCCTGCTGAACCTTGTCCCGCGGCTGCGGATTCATCTGGTTTTGATCGGCTTTCTGCTGCGTCTCCGGCGTTGCAGGCGCAATGCTGGTACTGTTGGCGTTGCTGCAGCCCGTGCCGGCCAGTGCGAGCGCCAGTATCGGCGCGATGATAAGTCCTGTTCGCATGATGACTCACTTCCTCTGGTTCAATTATCGGGATTACCCGTCGACATCCTTCAATACAGCGTACCCTTCCGCATAATGGCACGCCGCACGATGATCCGTGCCCGGAGTGCCCTGAACGGCGAGAACGGGTTGTTCGTCGATGCAGCGCTGGCGCCGGGGATCGTCAAGCTCATCGGCAAACTTCTGGCACCGCGTGCGGAACCGGCAGCCGGACGGCGGATTCGGCGGGACTCGGCAGATCGCCTCGAAGAATAATGCGGCGCCGGGCTCGTTCCTTGCGCGGATCGGGCAACGGAATCGCCGAAAGCAGCGCCTGCGTATACGGATGTGCGGGAAGGTTGAAGACCCGATCGACTTCGCCGATCTCCACGATCCTGCCGAGATACATGACCGCGACGCGGTCGGCGATGTACCGGACCACGGACAGGTCGTGCGCCACGAACAGATACGACAGATCGAACTCCAGCCTTGAGTTTTTGCAGGAGATTGATGACGCCGGCCCGGATCGACACGTCCAGCGCGGAGACAGGCTCATCCAGCACCAGCAGCTTCGGCTGCAGCGCCAGCGCCCGGGCAATGCCGATGCGCTGGCGCTGTCCGCCGGAGAATTCCTGCGGATAGCGGCTGGCATGCTCCGGGCGCAGCCCGACAGTCCGCAGCAGTTCGGCGATACGCCTGGGGCGTTCGGAGGCCGGCACGCCGTGCGTTTGCATCGGCTCGGCAAGGATGTCGGCGATCGGCATCCGCGGGTCGAGCGAAGCCAGCGGGTCCTGAAACACCACGCTCATCTCCCGGCGCACTTGGAACCGTTCGGCCGCGGACATCCCGGAGGTGTCCTTGCCAAGCACCGCAATGCTGCCGGAAGCCGGCCGGACCAGGCTGAGGATTTCCATGATCGTCGTGGTTTTCCCGCAGCCGGATTCGCCGACCAGGCCCAGCGTTTCGCCCTCGCGAATGTCGAGGCTGATTCCGTCCACCGCATAAACCGTGCCGACCCGCCGCTGCATGATCGCCCCTTTGACCAGCGGATAGTGTTTCACCAGATCCACGAGATCGAGCACAGCGGGACGCTGCCTCGCGAGGAAGTCCGGTCGGCCGAGGCGTCGATGGCTTGCGGCGCCGGGAAAATATCGGCGCTGCTCAGGTTTTTCTCCTCGATCTCGTCCGAGCGGTGGCAGGCGGCAAAGTGCGCTTCGCCGGACGCGCGCATCGGAACGAGATCCGGTTCGGTCCGGTCGCAAATCTCGACGCGCATCGGGCAGCGCGGCGTGAACGGGCAGCCCGGCGGCAAGTTGAACCAGTGAAGGCGGATTGCCTTCGATCGGCGTCAGGGGCCGCCGGGTGCCCATATCCAGGCGCGGGAAGCGAGCCCAGCAAACCGAGCGTGTACGGCATCCGCGGCCGGTAGAACACGTCGTCGACCGCGCCGGTTTCCACGGGTTTGCCGGCGTACATGACCGTCACGCGGTCGGCAAATCCGGCAATGACGCCAAGGTCATGCGTGATCATGATGATCGCGGCGCCCGGTCGCTTTCTTCGCTTTGTGCAGCACCTCGATAATTTGCGCCTGGATGGTGACGTCGAGCGCCGTGGTCGGTTCGTCGGCGATGATCAGCTCCGGGTCGTTGGCGATCGCCATGGCGATCATCGCCCGCTGCCGCATGCCGCCGGAGAACTCGTGCGGAAACGCCGCGGCCCGTCTGCTGCGGCTTCGGGAATTCCGGCCAGCGTCCAGCAGTTCGACGGCGCGGTCCAGGCGGCCTGCTTTCCGGGAGACATTCCGATGGATCCGAACCGCTTCCGCGATCTGATCCCCAACCGTATAAACCGGCGTCAGCGCCGAGAGCGGATCCTGAAAGATCATCGAGATCCTGTTGCCGCGAATGCCCGAAAGTTCCTTGTCCGTCCGGCCGAGCAAGTTCGTTCCCCTGAAACCGGACCGAACCGGCGATCCGGGCGCGCCGCGGCAGCAGACCCATCACCGCTAGCGAGGAAACCGATTTGCCCGAACCCGATTCGCCGGCGATTCCCAGCACCTCGCCCGGCATCACGTGATAGCTCAGACCGCGCACGGCCGCCACCGTGCCTGCCTCGCTCGGAAACGACACGGAAAGGTCCGTCGACTTCGAGCAGCGGCTGTCCGCTCTCCGTCATGCTGCGCCGGAGACACTGTGTTCACGGGGCGCACCGATCTCGGCGTTCGGATCGAGCGCGTCCCGCAGGCCGTCGCCGACCAGGTTCACGCGAGAGCACGAGCACGACAAGCAGGATGGCCGGGAAGTAGAACTGATATCCGTTCGCCGTGCCGGCGGACTGCCAGTGATCGTTGATCAGCGTGCCCAGCGAGATGTCGGGCGGCTGCACGCCGAAGCCGAAGAAAGAGAGTCCGACCTCGGCCAGGATCAGGCTGCTGACATTGATGGTCGCGTCGATGATCAGGAAGGAGGACATGTTCGGCAGGATGTGCCGGAAGATGATCTTCCAGTCGGGCACGCCCATGAAACGCGCCGCGTAGACGAACTCGCGTTCTTTCATCGAGAGCGTCATGCTGCGGACCACGCGCGCCGTGATCATCCACTGGAATGCGGCGAGCAGCACGACGAAAATCAGCCAGGTCCTGCCGTTGAAAACGGGCGAGAGGATCGCGATGATGAGAAAGCCGGGAAGGACCAGCAACAGGTCGATCAGCGCGACCATCGTGCGGTCCGTCCATCCGGAAAAGTACCCGGCGGTGGCGCCCGCGATGGCCGCGATGCCGGTGGAAAGCACGGCGCCGATCAGCCCGATGATCAGCGACTTCTGCATACCGCGCATCGTCAGCGCCAACATGTCGAAGCCGTTTTGCGTGGTGCCGAACCAATGCGCAGCGGAGGGCGGCTGCATGAACGACGCGTAGTCGAGATCTGGTGTACTTCCATCTGTAGAAATGCCGGTCCGAGATAGGCGAACGCAAAAAACAGCAGCACCACGAAGAGCCCGAAGACCGCGAGCCGGCGTCGCAGGAATCGGCGGAGGACCAGCTGACTCCGGGAATCGGAACTGGTGCTTTCGGAAACCGTCGGCATCGGTTCTCTTTTCAGCTCCTTCGAATGCGGGGATCGAGCATCACCGTCACCACGTCCGATAGAAATCCCGGCGATGAGCACGAGGACCGCAACAAACATGCCGATGGCAGCAGTGGCATTGACGTCATTCTTCTGGATCGACTGGACAAACCATTCGCCCATGCCATGCCAGGTGAAGATCTTCTCGACGAAGATCGAGCCGATGAAGATCAGCGCGAACTCGTAGGCGAAGAACGTTCCCATGGGAATCAGGGCGGTGCGCAGCGCGTGGCTGATCAGCGCCGTGGGCCGCCGCAACCCTTTGGCCTGGGCAGTTCGGACGAAATCGCTGCCGAGGACGTCGAGCATGGAGTTACGCTGATAGCGGCTATAGAACGCGAATCCCTGCAGGATCAGCACGAGGGAAGGCAGGATCAGATGTTCGATCCGGTTGACGATTCCCGCCTGAGTCCACGGCGGAAAGCCCGGGAGTGTATTCGCCGGTGTTGTAGACCATGCGTTTGCCGATCGCGTCGTTGACCGACGTTCCCGCGATCGCCATAAATACCGCGAGCACGACGGTCGGGATCGACAGGATCACGAAGGAGACGAAGCGTCATCGCGTGATCGGAGAATCCGTACTGTTTGACGGCGCTGTACGCGCCCGCGGCGACTCCGCAGAGCGAACCAAGGATGGATCCGATCAGCAGAAGACGCAGGCTGACGCCCATGCGCCGGCCCATCTCGGCGTTGACGGAATCGCCGTCGATGGTTTTGCCCAGATTCGCCGTGCATCAGGCCGTCCGTCCAGCGGCCGAATCGCTCGAGGATCGGCGTCTTGTCGTTCAGGTTGAGATCGTTGAGCTGCGCGTCGACCACGGCGGGCGGTGGAGGCGGATTGCGGCCTTCGAAGTTGGAGCGGGGATTGAGCGCTGCTCCCGCGAGCAAATATGTCAGCGCCGTGGCGACCACGACGAGCACGAGGAAGTAGGCAAATCTTCGAATCAGGAACTTTCCCAAATGTCAACCCTTTGAACAGTGAACCAGCTTTGGCCCTCGGTGTTTGACGAAACTGCATTGTCCCGCCGCCGCTTTAATATTGCATGCGCCTGAACACGAATCCGATCGTGCATCGACATGGAAAGGACTTCCCGATCGCGCCGTGGCGAATCAAAGTGGTTCGCCGAACCCCTCGCGGCTGACAACTTTCCTGCCATCGCACACCACCTCGAAGTAGCCGTCTTCGGATTTTCCGGCGAACCGGTCCGCGCTCTCGACCTCCACGTTCACTTTTTTCCACTTGCCGCGCAGGACCTTCCGATAGGCCTCGAAATATCGCGATGCAGACTCTTCGTCGTTCCATTCGGACACGTAGACGAGCATCTGGCGGTGACTCTTTTTCACCTCATCGATACGGTAGGCGGCACCCCTGAGTTTCGGCGCCAGCGTATCCGCCACGTCATCGTTCACAAACTGCTGAAGCAGGATGTGAGTGTCCAGCTCGCCGAACGGTCCTTCCACAAATGCCCGTGCATTTCCTGAAGGTTTCGGCAAATCCGGCGAGGATGGCGCGATGTTTTCGAAGTACAGATCAGGGTGCATGATCTGCGCGGTCGAAAGCGGCGCTTTCTGGAAAACGCGGCCGAAGGCTCCCTGGCCATCGTGCAGAAAGACAGCCTGCTGTAACCTTTCGCCGTCCTGGTACGGAAAGATCAGGCTTTTCCGGATGTAGAGAGGAGCTTTGTTGAACACCGGAAAATCGCCGTGATCGTCCGCGGCCGGTTCCGTGCGCAGGAGCTGTATGGGGGTCTGCGCGTTTGCCAGCGTCTTTCCGTTCCTTCGGGCGGCCACCTCGAGTGCCAGCCAGGTCGCCTGCCCCTCCACCACCGCTTGCCGGGCGGTCGATTCCTCGCTGTTGTCGGCTGCCTTGCTCAGGTACTTCTGGATGGGAAAGTTCTGATCCGCCAGAGCGTGCGCGAGTTCGTGGATCAAAGCCTGATCGCGAATGTTTACCGCCGCCCAGTCGGAAATGAAGAGCCGCTTCTGCTGGAAATCGTAGAATGCCGCCGCCTGCTCGGTCAGCAGGTCTATAGTGGTCTGTTTCAGATCGAAATCAGCCGGAGCGAATCCGAACTCCTTCAGCGTGACCTCCTCGGCGCGGATCTCATCCGGCTTGACCGAATGTTTGATCTGCTGCCTGAGGTAGTCATTCACCTGATCGCGCGTGATCCTTTCGAACAGGAGTTGCTTCCGGACACGAAATCCAGTGACGGCGGAAATCTCTTTCAGAACGGAGTTGACTTCGGCGGCGGTCGGCAGGCCCGAGGATTGCGGCTGTTGCCATCCCGCTGTCAGGAGGACAAGTAGGATCAGGCCCGCAAAGCGGATCTTACGGCTCACTATCCAGCCCGGAAGCATCGATCCGCCAGGTCTTCGCCCCGCGTGTCAGGTTTACATAATTGGGTTTTGTTCATTCTTGATTTATTCCCGTCCCCCGTGTTGGCGCAGCAACTCCGCCATACGCTTGTTTCCCGCGGCCACGGCCGTATGCAAAGGCGTGGAACCGTCATTGGCGATGGTATTGACAAGTGCCTTGTTTGCCAGGAGAAGTTCTGCCATTTCCTCATGGCCCATACTCGCCGCCATTTGCAAAGGCGTATAGCCGAGAGCCGTTTTGGCATTGACTGCAGATGGCGCGCCAACAACACTTCCGCTACCCCGCGACGGTCGGTCAGCACCGCCCAGTGCAAGGGTGTGCCGCCGCTTTTGTCCCTGGCATTGATGTCTGCACTGTGAGTCAACAACAACTCGGCTACCTCCTTGTCCCCCGCACCCGCCGCTTCATGCAAAGGCGTCGTGCGGCTGGCGGACCTGGCGTTGGCGTCGGCATGATAAGCCAGCAACAGTTCGACCACAGCCAACTGACGATTGGCCGCTGCCCATTGTAAGGCCGTGCGACCGTTTAAGTCTTTGCTGAAGGCCAGATCAGGATGATCTTTGAGCAGCGCCCGGGCCGTCCTCAAATCGCCATATCTGGCCGCGCTATAGATGTCTCTCGTTTTGGCTGCATCATGAAGATCGCCGTGGCAGGCGATACTCCAAACCACCGCGAAAAGCACGGCGCCTGCGACACGACAAGCCCGGGAGGGGCAGAAACGGCTCCCTGTAGACTCATGAGTCCACAAACAATTACCGGCTTCCACCATGGCCGAATAAGCGCACACGTTCTCCCGCGTCAATGGCGCGTAAACCAGGCAGCAACCGCTTCTGTATCGGTCCGCATTCGTATTCCGGATACAACATCAACGGGAACCGCTCCGTGGCACGTGAGCAGCAATATCGCGTTCCACTCAGTCTTGTTGTTATGCTCGATGACGGTCCGCCCCGCGCGCTGCTCGGACGGCTGCACCGGGATGATTCTGGCGCAGCCCACAGCAGGTAAATGCAAAGCGCCGAACATTATTGCCCACCTTCCGTGAGCGGATCGGGCACCAGCGGCGGCGAATCCTGCGACTGATCCTTCTTCTGGATTTCGATTTCGGAGATCAGAATGGCCGGAGACACCGCGGAAACCGGCACAGTGCCGGACTCGGCTCCGCAGTAGCCGTTGAATACATCCGTTTTATCCGAGGTTGCGACAATCCTGGCGAAGCTCGCGAGCGGCGTGCCAACGATGTCGGCGCCGCGAATCAGCTCGTCGGGGCGTCCGTCAGCGTAGACGCGATAAACGATGACCGGAACCACCGAGAATGCCTGAAGGCCGGCTCGGCCGGTGGTGGTAAACCCGCTGGTGATGTTGTCGAAGTAGAGGCCGTACGGTTTGTTCTGCCGCTTGATCTCATCGATCAGCATTTGACGCAATTGCGCGTCGGATACGGCATGGGTGCTTGACACGATTAGATTCGACTGGCGCGACACCACTTCCAGTCCCGGCTCGCGCCGGCCGTGACCGTTCGAATGATTGAAGCCATCGATCGGAGACCGGGACATCAGAAAGCCCTTCAGCACCCCGTTTTCGACGGCCTTCACCGGCTGGCCTTTCACGCCTTCGTCGTCGTATTCGTAGGTTCCGTTGAGGTCGATGCCTCCGATTGATTTGATCGTCGGGTCGAAAGTGACCGAGAGAAAGTCAGGCAGAATCTTCTTGCCGACGCTCTTCGTGAAGGTCTGACCTTCGGATTCGTCTTTTTGGCGGTGGCCTTCGATACGGTGTCCGAAAATCTCGTGGAAGAAGACCCCGGATGCACGCCCGGAAAGGATCGCGGGACCGACGAATGGTTCGGCCGTCGGCGCTTTCAGCAGCGCCTCGACATTCTCGCCGACTTTTTTGACCGCGGCTGCGACAACTTCCTTCGAGGGCAGATTCTTTGGATCGGCGGCTTCGAAAGTCTCAAAATCCGAGACATCCATGCCGTCCTTCGCCTTGGCGCCCGCCGAGATCATAATGCGGGCGAAATCGCGGCCATGCTCCACCGCGGTTCCTTCCGTGTTTACGAAGTAACGGTTATCGGATTGAATGGAAACCTGCACGCCGGAGGATAAGAGGTCGTGGTAGTTCAGGAAAGCGCGGGAAAGGTCGCGAACCTTTTTGCTCCATACCGCGGAATCGAATGCAACCGTTGAGGGCTGCTCGGTATGGGCATAACTCTCTTCGCTTGAGAAATCGTTCGATTGATCGCGGTCCGCCGCCTTGACCTGCTGATTGGTTCTGATCCGAATCAGGCGCTCAGCCGAGGCGCGATATACTCTGTCCGTCTCGAGCCAGATCTGATCTTTCAGCGCCCCCGGTAAGTTTTCGATCACGACCGGCGTGCCAGAGGTGAACTGAATTTGCTCGCCGCGGACGCGCCGGAAATTATCCTGCTTGGGATCGCCAACGCGCACTGTTACGTCAAGGTAGCGGCCGTGCGAATTTTCCCTGGAGTTCAACTCTCCCAGCGTGGCGCCGACGGTGTGACTTTCCTGATCGTAGATCTCATACGACAAAAAGTAAGGCGCCGGATCGGCTTTCTGTTTCAGAGCCTGGAAGTTGCGTTGCAGCTCTTCGCTCATCAGATTGAGAAGAACCCGGTCCTGAGCCCCCAAAGCCGCCGCGATAACGGACAGCAACACCGAAAGTTTGAGTATTTTCACGATAGTTGATTCGCCTCGATTTTCCCTTTCATGAAGTGCGGAGGCCAAACGATATCCTTCAAACGGCCTGAAATTGCGTATGAGAGGAATAAGAGGGCGCGGATGGCGGCCTTGATTCCCGAGTAAAGAGCACATCGCCTGTGGCTGCGGGAATTTTCGCTGTAGAGCGGGTCTTCCTCCGAATCGTGCTACGATAACCGGCGTACTCGCCACCTTTTCCGGGCGAAGACAAGTCTCTGCCGGTCCGACCTGGAGAGACAAGTGCATTCAGACATGTTGAGCCCCATCACGGCGAGTGCGTTTTCCGCGTTCTTATTTTTCAGTTGCGCCGTCTGTTTCTGTGTCGACCCGCTGGATGCGCGCGAGCCTGTAAGGGCGCGGCATGCGATGGTCGTCGCATCGGACCCCGCTGAGCAGGCGGGTGTGGAGATTCTGCGGAAGGGCGGTAACGCCGTGGACGCCGCGATCGCGGTCGGGTTCGCGCTCAACGCAGCATATCCTTTCGCGGGTGCGATGGGCGGCGGAGGGTTTATGATGATTCGCCTCGCCGACGGAACCCGCACCTTTATCGACTTCCGCGAGGAGGCGCCGGGGAAGGCCTCCAGGACTATGTATCTGGACGCGAATGGGAACACGACGCGTGACAGCATCGAGGGCTGGAAATCCTCGGGTGTTCCGGGAACCGTACGTGGGTTCGAACTGGCGCACAGGAAGTACGGCAAGCTGAAATGGGCCGACGATCTGGAGCCCGCGATCACGATGGCATCGAAGGGATTCCCGGCACCGTATGCGCTGGCGGAATCGCTGGGAACCGCGCCGCGCCTCGCCGCAAATGCGGAATCGAAGCGCGTCTTTCAGCGGGACGGCAGGTTTTACGAGCAGGGGGACATGGTTACATTTCCCGATCTCGCGCGCACGCTGACGCGGATCGCGGAAAACGGGGCGGATGAGTTTTATCTGGGCGAGACGGCGCACGCGCTGTGCGCGGCGATGGAAGCGAACGGCGGGCTGATTACGCCGGACGATCTGAAGAATTACAAAGCGGTCGAGCGGACGCCCCTCACGGGGAGGTATCGCAACTACACGATCATTACGGCACCGCCGCCGAGCGCGGGCGGAGTGGGAATACTTCAGATGCTGGCAATGCTGGAAGGCACAGGATACGAGAAAGGCGGCTTCGGATCGGCTTCCAGTCTGCATTACGAGGCTGAAGTGATGCGGCGTTCTTACGCCGACCGGAGTCAGTATCTGGGCGACCCGGATTTCGTAAAGAATCCCGTTGCAGGACTGCTCGACCCGGCATACATCGCAAGCCGGAGAGCGTCAATCGATCCTGCCCACGCGACGCCCAGCAATGTCCTGGGCCCTGGTAAGCCAGCGGGCGCGGAGAGTTCCGAGACGACGCACTTCGACGTGGTCGACGAACAGGGAAACGCGGCCTCGGTCACCTTTACGCTCAACGGCGCCTATGGCAATGGGATTACGGTGCCTGGACTCGGGTTCCTCCTTAACAACGAGATGGACGACTTCACATCCAAGCCTGGGGTGCCGAACCTCTTCGGCCTGGTGCAGGGCGAGAGGAACAGAATTGCTCCGGGGAAGCGTCCGCTTTCGTCGATGGCGCCCACGATCGTGCTGCGCGACGACAAGCTCTTTGCCGTTCTCGGCGGACCGGGAGGGTCGCGTATTCCGTCGGCAATACTACAGGCGTTTGTGGATGTGGTGGATTTCGGGATGAACCCGCAGGACGCGGTGGACGCGCCCCGGATTCATCATCAATGGCTGCCGGATCGGATTACCATGGAGCGTGGAATCTCACCCGATACGCTCGAGGCACTGAAGGCGCGGGGCCATGAGGTCCGCTACGAACCCGGGCCGGTGACTGCCGCAGTGGAGATGATTCTGGTCGACGGCGGCTGGCTGCAGGGGGCGGGCGATCCCCGGAGATCAGGTACGGCAGCGGGTTATTAGTCCCAAGGCAAGGGAAAAACCGCCAGACGCGTCCGGCAGTCGATTCCGACATTCATTCCGCCGATTTCGTGATTGTGTCCTTCGATGATTCGCCGGAAGCCATTCTAACCGGTGGCCGCGGCTGTCGCCGCATGTCCCTTTATCGTCCGGCATCTTTGTAGATCGCCGCGCCTTTTGCGCTGCTCCATTCCGGGACGACCGGCTCGTCGGCAAGCTGCAGGATTCCCGCGGCGACGCCGCGGTCAACCGTTGCCATGTTCGCGAACTCGATCTTCTCCAGTTTGTCGCCCAGGGCGTGATAATCCGGATACTCGAAAGCGACCGCGATGGTGTGTGCGACGATGCCGAATTGCGCAAAAGCGTAGTTATCGCTGCGGTCGAAAAAGTCGTCGGCGTCTTTTCTCCTGTAGACACTTACGCCCTCCGCCTTCGCGGCCTCGCCCACGATCTCGGGCAGATCGGAATAAGAAGGCCCGGTGAACGCGAATGCAGCCACTTCCCTGCCGGTTTGCTCATCCGTGCGGCCCATCTGTTCCAGATTGACGTTCGCCACCGTGTTTCTCAGTGGGACCAATGGATGGTGCGTGAAATAGTAGGAGCCAAGAAGGCCCTCCTCTTCACCGAACAGGGCCATGAAGAGTATGCTGCGTTTAGGGTGCGGGTGCAACGCAGCGAGAACACGTGCTATTTCAATTACCGAGACTGTCCCGCTGGCGTTATCGTTCGCGCCGTAAAAGATCCCTTTGTTACTTTTGCCGAGGTGATCGTAATGGGCGGTGAGAAGCACGTATTGATCGCGCAGAGCGGGGTCGGAACCCCTGAGAATACCCGCCACATTTCGCAGCACGGCTTCTTTCAAAACAGGCTTCGCGAGGTGCAGCGTGACCGTCATTCCGCGCCTTGCGCCAAGCAGTGCGAAGGCTTCATCATTGCGGATTCGGATAACCGGCGCATGATTGCCATCCGCTTCCACGAGAAAAGTGACAGGTCTTTCCGAAGCGCCGATTCTGCCTGGAATCTGCCGGCTCCTGCCGATAATCAGAATCAGCGCCGGTTTGCGGGCCTGCAGCTCGTTGAGGAAAGTCTCCCCCGCATAGCGGCGCTCGTCGCCAGCCACGATCATGCCGGCGACCGGCGGAATGGCTCCATTACCGGGCAGCCTGATCACCGGCACGGCGGTTAAATCCAGCCCTTCAAGTGAGCGCACGCGGACTTCCTCTTTGCCTAATTTGATTTCGTCGCGCCCTGACGCCAGAAGCAACTGGAAACCTTCCATACTGACGGTAACCTGATCGAAGTTCGCCGGTTGAAAGTAACTATCGCCGTTCGCGGGATCGAGCCCGGCGCGTTGCAACCGGTCTGCAATGTAATCCGCCGCGAGGTCGAGCCCGTGCGAGGGAGTGCCGCGCCCTTCGAGCTCATCGGAGGCAAGGTACGAGAGATTCGTGCGCATAGAATCAGCGGAGATGCGATTGATGGCCTGCTGTTCGGGCGCTGGCAGCGCGGCGTACGCGAGCGCGCAAACTACAATCAGGATCAGATTTCTTGCGAGGTTCATGATTGGTCAGATGTCTCGTTCATGTGGTTCCCGGTTCCTCCAATCAGCCCGGTGATTTGCCGAGCCTGGTCGCCGGGAAGTTTTCAAAGCGAAAACTCGCAATCCCCGTCCCGCTGGCCCGCATTGCAGGAAACCTAACCGCTCAGTGGCACGTGAGCGGCAATGTCGCGTTCCGATACCTCCAGAATTCGCTTTCGAAGCCTGAATTGGCGAAGCTGTCCCGGGCCATATAAAATCCGTACAACCGTTTCGATTGAATCGCCTCTGTCGCCAGAGTCCGGGCATTCCCAGGCCAGTACGACAATCTCCGAAGATGTGGCCAGCCTGCTTTCCACCCATCCGCGAATTCCCCAGACTTTCCGGGCAGTCAGCATTGCTTCCGATTTGGTAACTTTCTTCAAGTCGTGCCTCCGTAAGGTGATTGTTTCGGCCTGTCAGAAACCATACCAGCGAACTTCCTCAGCTGCGAGCCTTGCGCTGCGAGCGCCATGGAGAACTCGGGTCAATGGAATAGTTTGCGGAGTGAGCGGCGGAGCGCCGTGCCGACTAAGGGGGAAATTGCCGCGCTTCAGAGATCACTCCGCTCGTGTTGATATTGCGCCCACTCACTGGACCTGCCATACCACCGGCGAACAGAGCTTTGCAACCGTTCCAGAAGCGTGTTCAAGTTGTGAGGACCGGGAGGAACCTGTTGCCGCGACGAATTCTTGTGCTGCTTGCCGTGGTCCTGATGGCGCTCGTGGCCGATGACGATGCCCCCACGAAGGTCGTTCGGGCAACCCTCGGCAACGGACTCCGTGTCGTTATCGTGCGCGACCCCTTAGCTCCGGTCGCCACCTTGGAACAAAACTATCTCACGGGGGGACAGGACACCCCCCCGGATTCCCGGGGATGGCGCATGCGCAGGAGCATATGGCGTTCCGCGGGTGCGCCGGCATCAGCGCCGATCAGATTGCGGCGGTCTACGCGCAACTCGGTGGCAGCTCGAACGCCGATACGCAGCAAAACATAACCCAGTATTTCGTCACGGTGCCGGCGCAGGATATCGAAATCGCCCTGCGACTGAACGCGGCGTGCATGCAGGATGTCGAGGACTCCCAGGAACAGTGGGCCGAAGAACGCGGCGCAATTGAACAGGAAGTCTCGCGCGATTTATCCAACCCCACCTACAAATTCATAACGCGGCTCAATGAAGACCTCTTTTCCGGCACTGCCTACGCGCATGACGCACTTGGCACGAAACCTTCGTTCGATGAGACGACGGGCGCCATGCTCAAGAAGTTCTACCGCGATTGGTATGCGCCCAACAACGCCATTCTCGTGATCACGGGCGATGTCGATCCCGTAGCTGTGCTGACGCAGGTGAAGCAACTCTACAGTTCGATCAAAAGGCATCCGGTCCCCGCGCATCCCGCGATCAATCTGCCGCCGGTAAAGGCAGAAACCTTCACGCTGGCCAGCAATCTTCCTTATGAACTCGTATTTGTAGCCTTTCGCATGCCCGGCACGTCCAGCCCGGATTTCGCGGCCGCCCGCATTTTGAGCGATGTCGCAGGCAGCCAGCGGGCCGATCTGTACGGACTGGTGCCGCAAGGCAAGGCTTTGGGAACGGAATTCGGGATGGCGGAAACGTACCCGAAGGCGAGCGTCGGGTATGCCGTCGGGGCCGTTCCGGCCGGGGCGGACCCGGCGCCAATCACGGCGGAAATCAAAAAGATCCTTTCCGGCTACGCCACCGGAGGCGTTCCCCCGGAACTCGTCGAAGCGGCCAGAAAAGGAGAGATTGCGAGCGCCGAATTTGAACAGAACTCCATCCCGGGTCTGGCGTCGAGCTGGTCGCAGGCCCTCGCGGGCGAGGGTCGTAATTCGCCGTCGGACATTGTCGAGGCTATGAAGAAAGTCACCGTCGACAACGTCAACCGCGCTGCGAAGAAGTACCTGACCGTCGAGAGTTCAATCGTAGCGATTCTGAAGCCATCGGCTAACGGCGAGGCGGTTGCGGGTTCGGGCTTCGGCGGGGCCGAGGTGACGACCGCGGCCCCCACGAAGCCGGTTACCCTGCCGGTCTGGGGTGAGTTTCCGGCAAGCGTGCGTGCAATCCACCGCCGGTAATTGCTAAGGTCGTTCTGCCGCCGGTGCCCCGGCGCGGAGCAGACCATGCCGCGACGCAAAACTGCGATGATCACCATCGAGGAAGCCAAAGCACGCTTCGAAGTCTGGAGGCAGAACCGTAAGGGGAAAGCCGCGATACCGGACGAGCTATGGTCGGCGGCCGTTGACGTAGCCCGGAGAGAAGGGGTCAGCCGGACCGCGACTGAATTGCGCGTGGAATGGAATCATCTGAAGCGGCGGATGGCCGCGGCTGCGGGAACATCGTCGCAACCGTCGCCACCGAGGTTTGTGGAGTTGGTCGCGCGGCCTGAGGAAGCGCTTCATGAGTGCGTCATCGAAGTCGAGGGCCGTCGATCGAAACTGCGCATCCAGCTGAAAGGCGCTTCGGCCTCATATCTGGCAACGCTGAGCCGGGAGTTATGGGAGTCGGCGTCCTGATTCAGATCACGCCGCAACTGCGCATCCTGGTTGCGATAGACGCCATCGATGGCAGAAAGGGCATCGATTCTCTGGCGCAGCTGTGCCGTGAGAAGCTCGACTCCGACCCATTCTCCGGATGTCTGTTCATCTTCCGCAGCCGCCGGGGCACGGCGATAAAACTGCTGGCCTATGACGGCCAGGGGTTCTGGCTCGCCACGAAGCGCCTGTCGAAGGGCCGCTTCAAGTGGTGGCCCACCGGTGCGGAACCGGCGCGCACGCTGCGCGCGCATCAGGCGCAGTTACTGCTGGCCGCCGCGAACCCGGATGCCGAAGCACCGCCGGTATGGCGGCAGGTGAGCGCGTAAGAAAATCAGGCCAACCCCCTTGCGTTCCACTTTTGACTCTGCCACACTGCGAAAAGAATGCCGGAGTGGAGATACCGGGGACGCACCGTTACTGCTGAAGAGATCGCCTTCATCCGCGGGTTAATCGCTGAAAATCCCGGAGCCAGCCGTCGCAACCTGTCGGAGAAACTCTGCGAGGCATGGCAATGGAAACAGACCAACGGCGCTCCACGCGATATGGTCTGCCGTGGCTTATTACTGATGCTGCACCGCGCCGGGCAGATCGAGTTGCCGGCGATTCGTTTCCGGCCTCCCAATCCGTTCGTCCGGCGCGAGCGGCCACAACCGATGCTGATCGACACCACGCCGCTCGAGACGCCACTCAGCGCCGTTCGTCCGATCCTTTTGCAGCAGGTTCGAAAGACGACCGACGAACCGCTGTTCAACAGCCTGATGGAACAACATCATTATCTCGGCTATGAACAACCGGTGGGAGAGCATCTGAAGTATCTGGTGTGGGCGCAGGGCCGTCCCATCGCGTGCATGGCATGGAGTTCGGCGCCGCGTCATCTGGGCAGCCGCGACCGCTATATAGGATGGAGCGCTGCAGCGCGCCGTCGGAATATCCGCTTCATCGCTTACAACACGCGCTTCCTGATTCTGCCGTGGATTAAAGTTCCGCATCTGGCTTCGCACATTCTGGGCCGCGTGGCGGCGGCGCTGCCGGCGGACTGGGAGCGGATGTACAGCCACCCGGTCTACTTCGCGGAGACCTTCATCGATCCCGGCCGTTTTCGCGGGACCTGCTATCGCGCGGCCAACTGGGTGCTGATGGGCAGGACCACGGGCCGGGGCAAAGCCTCCAACAGTTACATTCCGAACCGCTCGATTAAAGAGGTCCTTGGGCTGGCGCTGACACGGCGCTTTCGTGAACTGGTGAGTGAGTTATGAAAAAGAAATCATCCCGACGGCGCATCGATGTCAATGTCGATGAACTCGACAGGATCATCGACGCCGCCATGCAGGCGCCGCTGAATGAGGCCGATGGCAGGACGCTCAAAACCGCCCTGCATGCGATGGCGGAAAGATTAGTCGGGCTGCGGAACACGGAGAAGACCAGCGCTGTGCTGGAACCGAAAGCGCCACACGCCGCAGCCGATACGCAGCCACCGGAGAAACAGGCGGCTGCGGGACACGGACGCAACGGAGCATCCGCATTTACGGGAGCAAACAGAGTAGCGGTCGCGCATGCCACCCTTCAGTCCGGCGATCCCTGCCCGGAATGCCGCGAAGGAAAAGTGTACCGCCAGAAAGAACCGGCGACGCTGGTCCGCATTATCGGGCAGGCCCCGCTGGCGGCGACTGTGTTTGAAATGGAAAGGCTGCGCTGCAATGGCTGCGGTGAGGTATTCACCGCCGCCGAACCGCCGTCAGCGGGTGCGGAAAAGTTCGATGCCACTGCGGTGGCGATGATCGCGCTTTTGAAATATGGCACGGGAATGCCCTTTAACCGTATGAAGCGGCTGGAAGGACAACTGGGGATTCCCTTACCCGCGACAACGCAGTGGGAGTTGATGGCGGCGTTCGCGAAGTGGCTCAAACCCGTGCTGGGCGTGTTCATTCGGCAGGCGGCGCAGGGCGGTGTAGTGCATAACGACGACACCGGCATGCGGATACTGCAGATGGCGCGCCGCAGCGACGACAGCCGCACGGGAACCTTCACCAGCGGCATCGTATCGATCTCGGGCGGGCGGAAGATCGCCCTGTACTTCAGCGGATGGAAGCATGCGGGCGAAAACCTCGCCGATGTTCTGAAGCACCGCGCGCCCGGCCTGGCGCCGCCGATCCAGATGTGCGATGCACTGTCGCGCAACTCACCGAAGCTTATCGAAACACTGTCGGCTTACTGCCTGGCGCACGGGAGGCGGCAGTTTACGGAAGTCGCGGAGAGCTTTCCCGACGAATGCCGGTATGTGCTGGAGTCGCTGGGAGCGGTATACGGCTTCGATGCCGAAGCGAAGGACCTCGGCCTGACACCGGAGGCAAGGCTGACGTTTCACCAGACGCACAGCGCGCCGGTGATGGAAGATCTGCGCCAGTGGATGGAGACGCAGTTTGCGGAGCACAAAACAGAACCGAACTCCGGGCTGGGCAAGGCGATCTCTTATTTACTGAGACACTGGACGAAACTAACACTGTTCCTGCGACAGCAGGGCGCCCCTCTCGACAACAACATCGTCGAAAGAGCACTGAAGAAGGCGATTCTGCATCGTAAGAATGCGCTCTTCTATAAGACGATGAACGGCGCGCGCGTGGGCGATCTGTTTATGAGCCTGATCCACACCTGCGAACTGAACAAGGTCAACCCGTTCGACTACCTGACAGAGCTGCTCCGGCATCGCGCGGATCTGACTGCCCATCCGGCGGAGTGGATGCCATGGAACTACCAGGGCCGCGCGAACGCTGTGGCCGCGTAATATCATGGTTCGGTCGCATGGCCGAAAGCATTAGCTTAAAGCCCTGCGAAACGAACCTCTCCAAATGGCCGCCAAACGGGCATCCGCACCAGCAAAATCACCGAGGGTTTTCGGCCAGCGACAGGCGCGGACGAAAATGTTTCGCGTCGGGCTGTACGCGCGCGTGTCCACGCATGACCAGCAGACCCTGTCGCTGCAGATGCGCGCCATGCGGGAGTATGCGGCGAAACGCGGCTGGACGATAGCGGTGCAGATCAAAGAAATCGGTTCCGGCGCGGCGGCGCGTGAACTGCGCGAGAATCTGCTCGCCGCCGCTCGTCGGCGCGAAATCGATGTGGTGCTGGTCTGGCGGCTGGACCGATGGGGCCGGTCGCTCGTCGATCTGGTCGTCACGTTGAAGGAACTGGCTGAACTGGGTGTCAGTTTCGTATCGCTCACCGAAGCATTGGATCTGACCACGCCGACGGGCCGCGCGATGGCCGGGTTGCTCTCGGTGTTCGCCGAGTTCGAACACGAGATTCTGCGCGAGCGGATTCGCGCGGGCATCGCAGAAGCCCGGCTGAAGGGAAAGCGCTTTGGACGGCCGCTGACCGCGGCAAAGAAGTCCAGCCAGATTCGGAAGCTATACCGCGCAGGCGTCAGCAAGGCCGAGATCGCGCGGCGACTGGAGATCGGCCGGACCTCCGTGCGCCGGATACTGTCAGCAAAGCAGCCATGAAGAAACCAGCCAAAGATCCAGTCCGCGAGGACCGCATTCATAACGAAGCCATCGCGGATGCCAACGGGCCGGAGGAGCAGATCATGGGGTGGCATTGCTACCTCGATGACAAAATCCGATTTCCTTTTCAAGCCAGGTGCATCGCTCGCAGGATCGTTTCACCGCTGAGGGAAGGGGAAACCGTCGAAGTTCATCGCATGGCTCCGGAAGATGCCTGCACAGCGGAGATGCTCGTGCTGATCCGCTGGCACGGTCGGTTCATGGCCGTGCCACTGTCACAACTGGCGGCTATCGACCCCGACGACGCCACCGCCGAGGCCGTTGGCGACTGGCATTACTGGGTAGCCAGAGGCTATCTTTTCTGAGTTTTCAGTCGGACCCGCCGCCGTTACACACGCTTGCCGGAAACTCACGGTCTGGGCAGAAGCATCGGTGAAGTCATTGAAGGTCCCCGCGGCCCCTCCGGCCGCGGCTGACATGATCCTTTCGAACGGCCTTCGGCTTATTGTGCGAACGGAAAAGGCCAGCCCGACGATCACGGTTGTGGGTTCGGTCAGGCACGAGGCGGTGCTCGAAACACCAGCCGGCAAAGACGGCGCCGATGACGTGCTGGGAGAGTTGTTCTCCTATGGAACCGAAACGCTTGACAGGCTTGCTTTCCAGAAAGCTGTGGATGACATCGCGGCCGATGAGAGCGGCGGCGCGAACTTCAGCCTCAGAGTTCTGAAACAGTATTTGTCCAGAGGCGTGGAATTGCTGGCGGACAATGAGATTCATCCCGCCTTGCCCACCGCCGCGCTTCCGGTTGTGCGCGATCAGGCGGCGCAGCTCGCCGCAGGCACGCTTGCCAGCCCCGGGTACCGTACGAGCCGGGCGCTGCAGGCCGCCCTTGTGCCGAAGGATGACCCAACGCTTCGCGAGGCCACCCCGAAATCGATCTCCGCCCTCACGCTGGCCGACGTCAAGGACTACTACGCGAGAGTATTCCGCCCCGACATGACGACCATCGCCGTCATCGGCGACATCACGCCCGCCGAAGCGCGGCCCGTCTTTGAGAAATGGTTTGGAGGATGGAAGGCTGCCGGCCCCAAACCGGCTGTCGAGCTACCCGCCGTGCCTGCAAATCAGCCTGCGGCCATCAACGTTCCGGATTCGGCTCAAATCCAGGATTCGGTCGATCTTTCCCAGCAGGTCGGAATCAATCGCTTTCACCCGGATTACTACGCGTTGCAGCTGGGCGATCGTGTGCTTGGCGGTGGCTTCTATGCCACGCGCCTGTACCGCGACCTGCGCCAGAAAGCCGGGTATGTCTATAACGTCAATAATGCGCTGCGCGCGACCGAAACGCGGGCCACTTACTCCGTAACTTACGGTTGCGATCCGGAGAATGTTTCGAAAGCGCGGCTGCTCATCGAGCAGGAACTCGACCTCCATGCGCTCCACCAACGTGACCGACGCAGAGTTAGAACAAGCCAAGGCACTGCTGCTGCGGCAAACGACACTCAGCGAATCGAGTGAAGAAACGGTAGCCCGCGGCCTGGTAGTCGCGCGCTCTCGTCGGGCTGCCGCTCGATGAGCCCGCGCGGGCGGCGCAACGCTACTACGCGCTTACAGCAGACGAAGTCAGGGCGGCGTTCGAGAAATGGATCCGCCCTGGTGATTTCGTACAGGTCGTGCGCGGGCCCGCTCCGAAATAATTCATATGCTACAGAAAGAAGCTTCCGGCATAGGCCTTTCGAACGGCGACGGCACGGGATTGGATGGGGCTGAGATCGCGGTCTCCGAGCCGCCTGCCGCCGAGACTCACGATCCACCGGCGCGCCCCGATCGGGACCCATATCGAGGCGTCGTCATCGTTCTGCTCGTAGCGGCCCTCGCCGGAATGGTGGGTGGATTCGAGGCGGGATTGAAGCTCGGCAATCCCGTGCTGATCGACGCCGCCCTGACGCTGGGACTCGCCGCGGCCATGCTGATCGGTGTCGCCTGGACCCAGGCAGCGCGGCTGAAAACGTCAAAACCCGAACCGGAAGCGGAGCCGGTTTCACCCGCGATCGAAGGGATTCGCGCCAAAGCCATCGCCAGCCTGCGCGGTCTTCAGGCCTCATTGGGCCGCTGGTACCCAAAGGCCGCGCAAATCGGATTCATCCGGCTGGGCACCGCGATCGCGGGAATTATAGCCATTTCGAATGTATTCCGGCTCGATCTTTACGTCGCCATTCCCACTCCGCCATGGGCGCTGACAGTGGCAGCGTTCTGCGTTGTGGCGGCGGGCCTTGCCGCAACCGCGGCGCACTACCTCGGCCGCGTCGAGCCCGCCCGCTTCCCGGAAAGTCCGGCGCTGTGCCGCGGAGCTCGTGTTGTCGCGTGGCTCATGCTGCTGTGCGCGGTCTCGATCGGGCTTGCCTGGCAGGGACCTCTGACCGCGACCTCCTGGGCTGCGTTGCGGACCACTCTCCGCGTTATGCATTGGGCCTTGCTGGCCTTTAATGCGGCGATATGTTTCGGTCTCCTGAAGCTCTGGCGGCCGGAAGACGAGGCGCTGCGGCGCTTTCCGCTCGACATCGGAGTGTTATCTGTATTCGGCAGCCGCAACAACATACTGGCGAGCGTTCTGGACTCCGCGGAAAGGCAACTCGGCATCGACCTCCGTTCGACCTGGGCGCTGACGGTGGTGCGCCGGAGTCTGGAACCATTAGCCATCGGTCTTCTTCTGGCAGGCTGGCTCTCGACCTCGCTCACCGTGGTGGGAACGCAGGATCAGGGTCTCGTGGAACGGTTTGGCGTACCGGTGGGAGCCGATCCGCTCGAGCCGGGCCTGCACATGCACTGGCCCTGGCCGATCGACCGCGTGTACCGAATACCGGTCAAGCGGGTGCAGTCCCTGACCGTTGGACACGAAGGCCAGGAAGAGGGCGGACCCGAGAACGTTCTTTGGGCGGTGGAGCATGCCCCCAACGAATACACGCTTCTCCTCGGGAACGGCCGCGATTTGATCACGGTTGACGCTGCGGTAGCGTACCGAATCACCGACGCGCGCGCCTGGCGTTATCATTCGCAGAACCCCGCCGACGCATTGAAGGCCATCGCTTACCGCGCCGTCATGAGAAACACGGTGAACCGCACCTTGACCGACGCGCTGTCCGAAAACCTGGCGGCATTGACCGCGCGCATGCGCGACATGATGCAGCAGGAAGCGGACGCGCTGGGCCTCGGGGTGCACGTGGAGGCGTTCACGGTCGGCGGCATGCATCCGCCGGTTCCGGTGGCTCAGGCCTACCAGGCTGTCGTCTCGGCCGAGGTCGGGAAAACAACGGCGATTGTGAACGCCCAGGCGTATCGCAATCGGACCGTGCCGGAGGCCGAAACGTTCGTCCTGCGGAGCGTGAATGGCGCCGGCGCCGATGGCGCGGAGGCTTTGGCCAAAGCCGCCGGCCAGGCCTGGGCATTTCGCACGCTGGAGGCGCAATTCCGGGCCTCGCCCGCGGAATATTTCTTCCGCCGGCGCCTGGAGACTCTCGAAAGCGGTCTTGCCGGGCAAAAGTACATCGTCGTCGATTCCCGTTTCCAGCGGGATGGAGGTGAAATATGGTTGAGGCCGTAAGAATGCAGCGCTGGCTGCGCGGGATCGCGGGCTCTCTGGCTCTTGCCGCTATCGTCTTCTATGCTATGGCCGTGGTCGTGACCGAGGGCCAGACAGCGCTGATTACGCGCTTCGGCCGCCCCATACGCGCGGCCACGAACGCGGGGCTGCACTGGAAGCTTCCCTGGCCGATCGATCAGGCATCGCTGCTCGACATGCGCCGCCGGGTCTACGAGACGGGTCACACCGAGATGCTCACGCGCGACAAGAAGAACATCATCGCGCGCACCTTCGTCGTCTGGCGGGTTGGAGACCCTCTCACTTTCGCGCAGGCGATCGGCAGCGAGGGCGGGGCGGAGGGCAAGCTGGACGGCCTCCTGACGAATGCCGCCATCGGGACGCTCGGCGGACACGATCTTTCGGCGCTGGTGTCGACGAACCCGGCGGATCTGCAGGTGGACCAGATCGAATCCGAGCTGCTGAGCTTCGACCGCGCCAGTAGCCATGCGCAGCTATGGTGTCGCGATCGATCAGATTCGAATCGAGCGGATCGCACTGCCCGAGGAGAATGTCACGGCGGTATTCGATCAGATGCGCGCCGAGCGGCGTCAGTTCGCGGCGCGTTTCGAGGCGGAAGGCGAACGCGAAGCCAGCCGCATCCGTTCCGAGGCGGAACTGGAAGCGGCCAAAATACGCGCCAAAGGAGCGGAGGAAGAAGCCCGCATTCGCGGCGAAACTGCGGCGCAGGTCGCGAAGGCATACGGGGATGCGCATCGCACCGATCCCGAGCTTTACCGGTTTACGCGCTCGCTCGATGCGATCGACAAGCTTGTAACAGGCAACACGACGCTGATCCTGCGCACCGACTCCGAACCGTTTTCACTTCTGCAGAGCAAGTAGTCGCGATGAGGCAAAAGGGACCACCTTCGGAAATCGGCCGGCTCGCGGCGCCTCTGGCGCGTCTGCTGGATGCCGCCTGGCAGCGCATGCACTGGTGGGTGGGCATCATGGCGCTGCTGTATCTGCTTTCAGGCATCACCATAATCAGATCGGATGAGGTCGCCGTGGTGCTGCGCTGGGGAAAACTCGTTGGCGCGACGCCGGCTTTGCAGGCGCATGGTCCCGGCCTGATGTTCGCCTTCCCGCGTCCCATGGACCAGGTCGTGCGCGTGCAGGTGAAGCGCGTCCACGAGATTTTCGGTCGACACTCTGGCCCGCACCGCCGGTTCTGACGGTGAGGACGCTGTTCCGTCTTCGTCCGAGACTCTCGACCCGCTGACGCAGGGCTATGCGCTGACCGGAGATCAGAATATCGTGCATGTTTCCATGGTGGCGCGCTACCGCGTACGGGATCCGGCTGAATGGGCGTTTTACGGCGCCAGGCCGGAACATGCACTGCGAGTTGAAGTCACTGCGGCGATGGTTCGTTCGCTGGGTGAGATGGGCGTGGATCGCGTGCTCTCCGACGGCCGCAAAGCGCTGATTGCAACCGCGACAAAACGGGCGCAGGCGGGGCTGGACGCGAGCACATGCCGGTCTGGAGCTCTCTTCGCTTGAACTGACGAGCCTCAGTCCGCCCACGGCTTTGGCGTCGAACTTCGATGCCGTGCAGAGCGCCTATATCGAAGCCGAGACGGCGAAGAAACTGGCCCAGGCGTACGCCGAGGGCATAATCCCGCAAGCTCAAACCGGAGCCAACCTGACGACGGAGGAAGCCCGGGCCGCGGGGATCTCCGAACTCGCCGCGGCGCACGGCGAGGCCGGGGCCTTTCTGGCCCTCGACAAAGAGTATCGGGCGAATGCAGCCCTCGTGCGCGAGCGCATCTATAGGGACGCAGTCGAACGGGCCATCGTCGGCGCCGGCACCGTTCGCTGGGTGCCCCCTCCCATCGGCGGCAGCTACAAAGGTTTCCGCATCACGCTGGGTTCCGGTGCGGCGAGCCGGGCGGGCAACACACCCGGGGATGAGGACGAGCCATGAGCGATGCTCTAAGTCTTCATCTGAACGCAGTTCCTCGTGAGGAAGAACCAGCCGTAGTTCTCGATTCCGAAGAACGCGGCCGCATCAGCCAACGTCTGGGCGCGGGTTTAGTGGGAGTCGGTCTCCTCGGTCTGGGGACGCTGCTGGTGCATCTCGTGCCCGACGAATGGCAGATCGGCGAGCTTTGCCGTGGCCTTGGCGCGGCGAGTTGTGGCGATCCCTACGCTCATCTCGGGTGTCCGCGGAATCCTCACAGGAGACACGCGGCGGGCAACCGATCAGCTTGTCGCCATCGCGGTCCTCGCGGCCGCGGCGACGGGCAATTTCGTGACTGCTACGCTGATTCCTCTTTTCCTCGAACTGGGGCGCCTGTTCGAGGAACGCAGCTCGCTCGGAGCGCGCGCCGCTATCGACGGTATTCGCGCACTCGGCGCGCGGCAGGCGGTCAAATGGCGCGATGGTGTTGAAGAGCGCGTGGATCCGAACACCCTCAGACCCGGCGATGAAATTCTGGTGCGGCCTGGGGAAAGGATCGCGGTGGACGGTACGGTGCTCGAAGGCAGAGCCGCCGTCGATCAGTCCGCTATTACCGGTGAGTCGCTTCACGAGGACGTCGGACCCGGCAGTCCTGTTTTCGCCGGAACCGTCGCCATCGATGGCATGCTTAAGATCCAGGTTCGCGAGGCCGGTGCGGACACCGTCCTGGGACGCGTCGTCGCGTTGCTCGCCGACGTGGAACGCGCTTCCGTCCCCGTGCTGCGTCTGTTCGAACGCCGGGCTGGCGCCTGGCTGCCGCTCGTGATTACCATCGCCGCGACCGTGCTGTTTTTTACCGAAAACCTTTCACGCGCCATCGCGGTGCTCGTAGTGGCGACTCCGACGGCCCTGGTGGTCGCCGGCCCGGCCGCGATAGTGGCGGCGATGACCGTGGCCACGCGGCTTCGCATCCTTATCAAGAGCGCGGATTTTCTCGAGCGCGCTTCGGAAATCGACACGTTGATTCTCGACAAGACAGGGACCGTTACGGTAGGCGCTCCGGTCGTGACCGCGATTGAGCCGACCGAAGGCAAATCGGAAACGGCGGTCCTCTCCATAGCCGCGGGCTGTGGTTTTGGTTCGTTGCATCCGGTGTCGCGTGCGGTTGTTGCAGAAGCTCTCGCGCGCGGAATCGTGCCCGAGCCCCCGAAGGACCTGAAGGAGCGGCCCGGACTTGGCGTCGTTGCCGTTGTCGATGGCAAGCAGGCGGTACTCGGCCGCCGGGCATTGCTCGACGATCTCGGCATCGCCGTGCCAATGCAGGACGATGGAGACATTTCGCAGGTCTGGGTCGCCCACGGCGAGCGGTGCCTCGGCCGGCTCGTGCTGCGCGATCGGCCCCGTGCGGAAGCCCGCGAGGCTCTCGATGCGATGCGGGCTCTGGGCATCGATCGACTAATCCTGTTAACCGGAGACCGGGCCGCGGCGGCCCGTGAAGTTGGACAGACCCTGGGCATGGACGAGGTGGTCGCGGAAGTGTTGCCGGCTCAGAAGCTGGAGGTCGTGCGCGCCGAGCAGGCCGCAGGCCGCACGGTCATGATGGTGGGAGACGGCGTCAACGACGCGCCCGCGCTTGGCGGAGCCGATGTGGGCGTTGCCATCGGGGCGGAACTCAACGAAGTCGCGCTGGGCGGAGCCGACGTGGCGCTCCTGGGCACGGACCTGGGGCGTCTTCCGCGTCTCATCGGTCTCGCCGATATTACCCGCAGTATTATCGGACAAAACGTCTGGCTGGCGTTCGGGCTGTCCGTGATCCTGATCGTCCTTGCGGCGCGCGGTGTCCTGGATCCTCTTACAGGCGCGCTATCCCAGAGCGTCGCGGTTCTGGCGATCGTCGCCAACAGCGCTCGAATCCTGCGCTTAGCCAGGCCCGTCAACTAACGTCCCGCACGCGGGCTTCATCGTCGCACAAAGCTGAGTAAGAACATGCAGGTGGCAACGATAACAATGAGGGGGCCGGTCTCGCGGTGAAGCCGGGAGGCCATGCAGGTTCCGGCGATGGTCGAGACCACGGCGAGCACGACTGCGGTGAGCAGCATCCCTGTCAGGTTTCTGGCAAGCCGCTTTGCGGTTGCCGCCGGAATGATGATCAAAGCCCCCATGAGCAGCACACCCAGGAAGCGCAATCCGAGCGCAATTGTGAGCGCAAATGCCTCCAAGTAGAGCAGATTAAGCAGCCGAACGTTGATACCCGCGGTGCGCGCAACGTCGGGCGATACCAGCATGACCACTAGGCGGTTTCTCTGGGTCACAACAAAAGAAACCACAAGAATGGTGGCCGCCGCGCCGAACAGGATTTCCGGCCGCGATAACCTTCCTGTCCCTCCAAAAAGAGCGTCGACAAGGTCCGCGCCAGTCATAGTAATGCTGCCGATCGCAAGCGCTGCGGAAAACAGGACACCAATCACAGTCTCGGTGCCAATGCGCGCCTTTCCCTCCACCGCCCAGACCATAAGCGCACCAAAGAACAGCATGGCGAAAGCACCGAAGATTGGGTTGATGTGAAGCGCCAACGCCACTCCGATGCCCGGCAACGCGACGTGTGACAACGCATCCGCGGCCAGAGCCATACGCCGCATTACAATGAAACAGCCAACCAGGCCGGCAGCGACGGCCATGGAGATGGAGAGCAGCAAGCTACTCATGCACGTGGTAATCCACGGGTGTTCCGTAGATCTCATGGAGCAGATCGGGCGTAAGAATCTTCGTGGGTGGCCCGAAGCATGTCCGCCCGTGGCCCATGCACAGCACATCTGAGGCGTACTGACAAACGACTGACAGGTCGTGTGAGATGAAAAGTACTGTCAGGCCTCTGTCTTCCTGGAGGCGGCGGACCAGGTCGTTCATGCGCTTCTGGCCCGGCTCGTCGATTCCCGCCGTTGGTTCATCGAGCATGAGGACAGAGGGCTCGCCCAGGAGCGCGAACCCGATTAACAGGCGCTGGAATTGTCCGCCGGAAAGCGTTCCGATCATTCCTTCGCTTACTTTCCGTGAAATGTTCGACCGAGTCCAGGATGCGCGCAATGTGAGCATCCGATCCCCGCGTCAAACTGGCGCGCGCTTTCAGAAAATCCATGCCTGTGATTGGAACGTCGCGCTCAAGGTCGAGCTTCTGAGGGACGTAGCCAATTCGCGTGCCAGACGCCCATCGGATCGTCCCGGCTGATGGAACCGATCCGATGAGAGCCTGAAAAAGGACTGTTTTCCCGGCGCCATTCGGCCCAATGATAGCCACCGAACTTCCATTGGCGATCCGGAGGCTCACGTCCCTGAGGACTTCGACGTTGCCGAACCGCACTGACAAACGATCGACTTCAAGTACGTTTTGCAGAACTCCTCGCCGGTTTCGGGACAGTCAGCTTGCGAGACGAACCGGCCCGTGATTGTCGCAGTGGTCCCCATGGGGATAGTGAAGATGGTCTCCTGCCAGATAGTCCACATGGTCTCCATGAGGAACAGCCTGATGTCCGCATCCGGCGCCATGACGGTGTTCCTGGCCGTGCGCACTGCAGGTGTGGTCTGGCGTACAGGCGGCAGGATTCCGGCCGCTCACGTCCAGTTGATGCTCGTCTACGTGGTCCCCGTGCAACCGGTGTAAATGGCCGTCGTGCAGGTAGTCCACGTGCCCGTTGTGTTCGATCGCGGGATGGCCGCAGTCGGGGCTATGGGTGTGGGTGTGCCCTTCATGAGTGTGATGATTTGTAGGCATCTTTTAACTCTCCTTATTCTGTCTCATTGAGCAGGTGTATTGCCGAGCCGGTGAGCAACCTTTAACGAACGGCACAAAGCCTGTGATCAGCCATCGGCGGGTGACCGCGTCCGGCGGTGATGCACAGGACCGGAGAAAAATGCCGTTTTGCGGCGGTCAACTGCGTTCCTTCGCGCAACGAGAATGATAGTGACAGTTGGGGTTTTCCGGGCCACGCCCGCCCGGCTCGTTAGTAATGTGGCGTGGTCCATCCCGATCGGATCAACGATGTTGTTCACCGCTCGATTTGGAACTTAACACATGCACATCGTGCAGCATCGGATCTCCGACGTAAACGGTCGCGGTGATCTCGTCGTCCGGCTTGAGCTGCCTGAGCAATGCTTTATCGTCGATCGGGTAGTCCATGGTCATGGCCGGCATGAAACCTGGAATGGGTCCATGCTTGATCTCAACGGTCTGGAGCTTCAGATCGACACTTTCCACTCGCCCGGAAAACGCAATGGGCTTCTTTCCATGCGATTCGCCCTTTGCAGGAAGGCTCGCCCCCGAGAACGCCGCCCCGAGCACGGCCAACACGACTGCCAACCGATAGAAAGACGCTCTTGTCAGGTGCATTGCAATATCTTGAACCGCGGAATCGGTGTGCGCCGAGCAAATACCGGCGGGCGGGACAAGCTGGCTGTAAGCTGCCTGAAAGCTCGGGCAACCGGCCCCTACTGACGGCGCAGGGGTAGCAGGCGGGCCGAATTCAGAATGAAGAATAACTCAGAGGTCACATGCACGAGTGCGGCGAGTATCGGACTCAGCAGACCAAACGCCGCCATTCCCATTCCGGCGGCATCGACAAGAATCGTTCCAGCGAAATTGAAGAGGATCACGCCCCTGCACCTGCGTGCAAGCTCTATGAGATCGGCAAGCTTGCGCAGGTCATCGCCAATAAGAAGCACGCCGGAAAACTGCTGGGCGACATCGGTTCCCGATCCCATTGCGATCGGAACATCGGCCGCAGCCAGGGCTGGCGCATCATTGACGCCGTCGCCCACCATGGCTACTTTTCGACCACCCGCCCTCAGGCGCCGAACCTGGTCGAGTTTATCGTTCGGCAAGAGACCTGCGTGGCTCTGATCGAAGCCGAAGCTCCTGCCCATGGCCTCGGCGATCGCGGCGCCGTCGCCGGTCATCAGGACCAGCTGAAGCCTTAGCGACCGCAATCGGGCCACGGCTTTGCTGGCATCTCCGCGAACGATGTCGGCAATGAAAATGAAACCCAGAAGACATCCGGCTTGCGCCACGGCAACTTGGGAAAGCGCCTCCACGTGGGGGCTGGGCTGGGTGAACGGAATGCCCATCTCGCGCAGGAACGCCCGTGAACCGGCAATCGTGAACCTGCCGTCCAGCAGACAAGTCACTCCTCTGCCCGGGTGATACGCGAACTCTCGCACCGGAGAAAGGTTGAGGGCAGCACCTTTGCGCACGATGGCCCGAGCCAGGGGATGTTCGGAATAGACTTCCGCGGACGCCGCGACCCTCAGTAATTCGGTCGGGGACACGCCCGTAGCGCTCTCGATCTCCACCACTTCGGGTTTTCCAAGAGTCAGCGTCCCGGTCTTGTCGAAGACAACGGTATCGACAGCACTGAGTTTTTCTATCCAGGTGCCTCCCTTCACGACTGCCCCGAGTCGCGCCGCTCTTCCCAGTGCGCCGAGAATCGCCAGTGGCGTGCCTGCTGCTATTCCACACGCGCCCGCGACGATGATCACCGCGATGGTGGAACGGGCGTCGTGCGTGATCAGCAGGGTCACGAGCGCACACGCAAGAGCGAAGTATACAAGGTAGCCAGCCAGCCGGTCCGCCAGCTTTTGGACCGGAGCCCGTGTCTCCTCGGCCCGCCGAAGCGCGTCGATCATGCGGCCGAACACAGTCTGGCTTCCGAGCGAATCGGTCCGCACCTGCAGAGCGCCGGATTGACTGACGGAGCCCGCATAGACAATCGAGCCGCGCGTGACTTCGACGGGATCGAGTTCTCCCGTAATCGCCGACTGGTCCACAAACGCGTTCCCTTCGACTACCAGCCCGTCTACCGGGATGCGTTTGCCGGGCCGGACGAGAACCAAGTCACCGATTCTCACTTTGGCTGAATCCACGACAGTGACTTCTTCAGTGCCGCCCCCGGTGCGCAAGACCTCGACGGTGTCGGGCAGTCCTCCTGCCAGATTTTCAACCGCCCGATGGCCCCGATCCATGGTCATCTCTTCGATGATCTCGGCGACGAGCACGAAGACAATAATCACGTTGGCCGTGAAGACTTCTCGAATGGAGAGAGCCGCAATCAAGGCGATGGACATCGAGAGTTCCATCGTCATACGGCGCGCCAGTGTATCCCGAATTGCTTCGCGGAAAATGGGATAACCACCGAGGAGTGCAGCCGCTACGCCCACGGGATCGAATCCGCCGATTGCCGGCAACGGGTGGAAGCGCGACACGGCCAAAGCGCCGACGACCAGCGCGATGCGTCCGTAGTCCACCCAGTGCGCGGCAAGATCATGGTGTTCCGCGTCTGCACCTCGCTCAGGAGCGGGGGCGTCGGACTGCCTCGGTGAAATCGAGTCGAGGTCTGTACGAGCAGCGCTCATTGATACCTCTTTGCAGCTGACCGGCAGCGAAATCAGTCTGATGATACGCCTGCAATTAAGCCGGCGGCATCTATTGCGGGCGGACAACCTGATCGTCGCAGTGAACGGCTAAAAACGCCTCCTGAGCGGTTGAAGGATCGGATCGCCAGGACCAGCTCCCACCCGCATCTACCCGTAGGCCTTCCATTCAGGTTGCCAGTTCATTCGGAAGCGGTTGCTGGAATAAATACCATGCTTCATGGATCATCGAATGAGCGCCGCGCCCGGCGGCGGCATTCAATCACGCCTTGAAGACAAAACTCAATTCCCCTCTGATCGACCGCATCGCCATGTTCGTTGCGGCCGCCTGCGGTCTGCACTGTGTATGTTTCCCGATCCTGTTGGCGATCACGACCGCCTCGAGCTTTGTACATCTCCTCTCCGAACCGGTTGAGAAAGGTTTTCTGGCGTCGACTTTCGTGCTGGGAATAGCGAACCTTTCTGGCTCGTGGTGGAGGAGCCATCACCGGCCCGAATGTCTCGTGCTGTTCGCGATCGGGATGACATTCGTCATCCTGCACGACCAAATTCCAGGCACAATCGTTTCAGCGTCCGTCAGCGTGGCTGGTGGCTTGTTGATCGGCGCCGCGCACTTCCGCAATATGCAGCTGTTGCGGAAATGTGGCTGCTGCGAACCAGCGTCATCGTCCTGCGAGCAGGAGTCGAGTCCCGAGTAACGACGCGGCGTAAGCCACGCGCGATGTTACCGGCCCCCGCGGCCCGCGCTCGACGGCGGAACAACACCCTTCAGCCGCAGGTAAACGGACCCGTATCCGTACTCTTCATTCGAATGTCCAAAGTTGAACTCAAGCAGAGCAAGCTTCGACTTGCCCATTGCGGCCGGCTGACCGGCGTTGGCTTCGGTGAGCGAATCGAACGCCGCGTCGCAGATTGCCGAAGACTCCTTCAATGCGGCAACCAGGTCGGCTTTCGATATTTTTGAACCCGCATTGACGGCTTTCCGCTCGCCCGACACCGTGGAGCACAACTGTGCCTGCACGTCTGCCACATGCGCGACCAGTTGCCCGAAGGTCCGCATGTCAGGCGTGGGCTTAAAGCTGTAGTTCTCTTCAGGCATCGCCTCCGCCATCTTCTGCCAGTTGTTCCTGATATCCGCATAGTTCGCCTTCAACGCGGCGAACGGTGAATTCGCAGTCTGGGCATGAAGACCCAGGGCGCTTGTAAACGCGACGGCAACGACAATCTTCGAGGTGCATTTCATAAGCCATTCTCCTTATGTCCAAAACACCGAGCCGAGCGTCACCGCTACCGGCCGGGCCGGCCAACGTCGTCTACAACTACAGAGGATTCCGGACCGCGACGCTATTCTTGTCCGGCGCTGCATAGTAACCGCTTCGCGTGCGGGCGATCGCGTTACCCGACGCCTTCACCGTTACCTTGACGGTCCGGAACGTGCCGTCCAGCGCGGCGTTGGTCGGCGTGTAGGCGATCGTGTACTGATTGCGCAGATCGTGCGCCACCTGGTGGGCGATCCGCTCCACTTCTGTAACATCCTTCGGGTAGAAAACCACGCCGCCGGTGAATTCTGTCAGCTCCTGCAGTGCCCGCTGGGCTTTTTTTGCTTCATGCTTGTCTTCCTCGGTCAGCAGACCGATGGCGTAGATCAGAATGTCGTCCCGTTCGCAGAGCTTGACCAGCGCGTCGAGGGATACTTCGCTGGCATTATCGTTTCCGTCGGTCACCACAAGGACGACTTTTTTGTCGCGTTTGGCCTTCTCTTTCAGATGCTCGGCCGATAGCTTGATCGCCTCGCGCATGGCGGTGCCGCCGCGCGAGTCGATTTTGGTCAGCCCCTGCTCCATCTTCGAAATGTCGTTGGTGAAATCGGTGTCAAGGTAGACCTCATCGTTGAAGTTGATGACGAAAACCTCGTCCTGTGGGTTGGAATCCTTGACCAGAGCGAGCGCCGCCGATTCCACGCTCTGGCGCTTCTCGCGCATGCTGCCGCTGTTGTCGATAATCAGCCCCATCGACACAGGAACGTCTTCGCGTTTGAATAGACGGATGGTTTGCGGGACGCCGTTCTCAAAAACCTGAAATGCGCTTTGGGGAAGATTCGTGACGAGGCGTCCGCTCTTGTCCGTAACGGTGACGTTGAGCGGAACCAGGCGCGTGTCGGCGGAAAAAATGGCATCGGCAGAATCCGTTGGTCCGCCGGCCTTCGGCTGCTGCCCCAGAATTAAAAGCGGGGCGAGCACGCACGCGGCCCCGGCCAAATAACGGATGATCGTAATCACCTCCTTCTGCTCATGATCCCGTCGAACCAGAAATCATGTATTTCCTGCACCCTGGCTTTGGGAACAGCCACGAGTTCGCGGTCTTCGACAGCCAGGCGCCGCTCCAGGTCGTCGAGCCGTATCAGCAGTTCACGGGAACGGAGCTCGGCGTACTTATAGAGATCCGCATCGCGTCCCGGCGTCTTCCGGCTCGCAATCAGTGAGTCCCGCGTGACTTCCATGCTCTCTTTCATGATGTTTAATTCCGCGACAGCCTCCTTCATGTCGCTGCGGGAGAAGGCGGCTTCGGCCTTCCTCTCGGCGATGGCCGCAAAGTTGACTCCAGCCCTCGCGCGCCGCGCGGGATTCGGCTCGGCTTTGACCTGATCGAAAGAGGTGGGGACAGTGGGGGCGGCGGCGAGGAGCATCAACAGCGACGGGAACACCATCACTCTCGTGAAGGCGTCCCGCGCTGCTCCGCTCTTTGTCACGGGTGTTCCTTAGAAATGGAACCCTATCGTAGCGGTTACCGCTCGTGGCGTCACATAGTGGGTGCCGCTGAACGTTGACAGGAAATTGTAGAGCGCTTCTTTGTTCGACAGATTGACGACGGTGAGACGGGCGCTAACCCTGTACCGGTCGCCCCGCAGGATGTTGTCGTCTCCAACGCCAAGATCGAAAAGATTGCGTGGCGCAATGCGCTGCGGGTTGTGGTCGTCGTTTTCCGTGCCTGGGGCGGGAATCGAAACCAGGTTGGAACCGTAAAGGTTTGCCGGGCAGAGATTGTTGGGGCTGATCGGAGTGGTCGGCGTCGCATGCACGCTGCCGCAGTAGAGCCCGCCTTCAAATTGCTGGTCGGGCGTGAGGCCGGAGACGTCGACTACGGTGTCGCTTCCATTGGGGCCATTGGGGCAGTTTGTCAGGTCCCCGGCGCAGGGCACGGGGCCAGCCACGAGTCCGCTGTCGTAACGCCAGTTGAAGCTGATCCACGGGAGCTTCTTATAAGGCTGGTATTGCAGGTGTGCGGTCATGTTGTACAGTTCGTCGTGATCGATGCGGAATACGCTGCCCCCGGTCGGACTCGCGCCAACACCCGCGGCTTGGGGGGTAAAAGCGCGCCGCCACGCTGGATGTTATTACGAACGCCGTCAGCCCATGGAAGTTGGGCACGGTGAGGCGCATGGCATATCCTGGGATTTTCGAGGAGGCCCATTCGATCGGGTAAGTGATCGGCGTGTTCGCCACCACGCTGAAGTCGAAGGCGTCGTGGGTGTACTTCCAGATGTATTCGCCGTCGAACACCAGGTACTTGCCAAACGCCTGCTCAAAGCCGGCGTGGAACTCATTGCGATGGCCGGGGGTCAAAGGCGCCACCGACACGCAGTTGGCGCCAGCAACCAGCGTCTGGAAGGCGGCGATTACCGGGTCGGTACATCCGACGCTGGCGAGAATCAGGTTCTCGTTGAAGGGGCTTTCCATGGTGCGGGCGTAGGATGCCCGGATCACGGTATTGGTTTTCTTGATGTTGTAGGCAACGCCCAGGCGCGGCTCCCCCTGCGCGGCGCTCGTAATGCCGTTGTATTTATCGAAGCGCACACCGAGATTGAAAGTCCAGTTACGAACGTTGATCGTGTCCTGAACGTAAAAAGCGAATTCTTTCACGTCGGTATGGCCAAAATATCCGTATGTCCTGCTGGTGCTGAAGGGGCAGCCATCGGAAGCGGGCAGCGGCGCCGTCCGGGTCAGGTCGTAACAGGCAAGGATCGGAATAAAGTTTGGATTCTGATTGGCCACCCCGCCCGGGCAGCCATTCGGGTCCGTCAGCGTCGGGTCTGTGTTGGCACTGCCGTCGGGATTCATGCAAGGGGCGTTGGCTGTCGGGTCGACCAGCCCGTAGTTGTCCCTTTCCGTGAGAAAAGTCTGCTCATATTGGGTACCGATCTTTATATTGTGAATGCCATTTACGTATGACACGCTGGCGCGCGCTCCGGCGTTGGTGAGCCGGCGAGTCTGCGACACGGTGGAACTCTGACTATCGGCCGTGAGGTCGGCAAACGGGTTATTGCTCGGATAGTAGAAGTATTGGTCCTGCCGCACCCAGGCGCCGCCCGTGAACACACTATTGGGATTGAGAATATGCGTCCAGGTGGGCGCTATGTTGAAGGTGTTGATTCTCGACTTCTGATCGGCGGAGCCAACCGGTAAACCGTTGGGGCCAAGGCCGCCGTTGTCAACTAAGATGCCGTTCCACGCCGATGCGGTCTGGGCGTCATACGAATTCGGCGTCTGGAACCAGGAACGGGTGAACTGGAGATTAAGATTGATTTGATCGTTGTTGCCGGGTTTGTAGTCGGCCCGGTCGAATATATTCTCCTCGTTGCCATGATCGTGGAAAACCTGATATTCCGGACCATCGAGAAAACGCCCGGTGTTCAAACCATTGGCGGAGATGAAGTTCCCCCATTTATCCTTGCCGTAAGCGAGATCG
The DNA here is from genome assembly GCA_963832905.1 of Terriglobia bacterium. Classification (GTDB taxonomy): domain Bacteria; phylum Acidobacteriota; class Terriglobia; order Bryobacterales; family Bryobacteraceae; genus BOG-234. Next base: position 1,536,206 of record CAWHVO010000006.1, read on the forward strand.
AAGCCGTCGTTGGTTGTGCCAAAGGTGCCGTAAGAGGCCGTGATATCGCCGTGGGGTATAGGATTTCCCAGCCCCGAGCGCGTGGTTGCCACAATGACCAGGCTGGTTTTGCCGCCAAACTCCGCCGCCGGCGCGCCTTCGATGACCTCCATCGACTGGATGGCGTCAACCGGCACCTGATTCGAGAAAACCTTGCTTTGCTGGTCTGTAATCGGCTGGCCATCGATGGAGAAGGAGTTCGAAGCGTGATCGCCCAGCCCATGGAAAAGACCGTTGGAATCGGCGGAAACTCCCGGGGTAGCCAGAGTCACGAGAGAACTGAGTTCCGAAGAGTTGCTTTCCAGAGGCAGCTTGTCAAAGAGGTCCCGATCCACGTCGGTGTGGGTCGAGGGATCGGTTTCGACGAGATCACCAGCCTCGGTCACGGTTACGCTTTCAGTGGAGGTACCGATTTTCAGGCTGAATTTCACCTCGAACGGGATCGGGGAACGCAGGTCCACGTCTTGGTCCGCGCCTTGGAATCCGGTCGCCACGGCGCTCACGTGATACGGATTGTAAGGAACGTTGTCGTATTCGAAGTTTCCCGATGCGTCGGTCTCGACGCTCTTGTCGTAGCGGGAAACGGGGTTCTGGATTCGCACGGTAGCACCCTTAATCACGGCGCCCGAGGGATCGAGAACCGAACCGCGGATGGTGCCGGCGGTTTGTGCCCATGAGGGCGAAGCGGCGAGAAAGACAGACGTAACGGCGAGAAAGACTGAACCTGAGCGAGCGGCGGACGCGAGTCTGATCATACGTGACAGTCTGAACCGCGGAAGTCGAAGTTCCGAGCGCAAAGCCATGACGGAGAGGAATCCTTCGGTGAACGGATGGATTCATGGCGTGACCGGACACCTCTTCCCGAGTCACATCGCATCTTCTGATTGTGATGTTACGTCCAGGTCTCACAATTTCAGCCGGCCCACTCGCCGCCTGAAAATGCCCTGCCACGAGGATATCCTCCCCTTCACAGACAAAATAGTGCAGAGGTTACGTGCAACCCCTACCTTCACAGCGTGGGCGCTGACGCAATTCCGGTCCGCAGTGGTTCGACTATCCGCCGGGGCGTTGGAATTCGTGAGATTGGCGCCATCGCAATCCTGACAACGCTCGCGGCGGCTCTTGCCTGGTTCCTGGTAGCCAGAGATATGCGCAGCGATCTGTCATCTCTGCGACCACTGAGGAGAACGACGGACCTGCAGACTGCCGTCATCGGCTGGCCGGAACTCAGAGATCTGCCAGAACCGACCCAGCGCTCTGACACTCACGTTCGCATGCTGGGCTATATGATGGCAGGGAGCGTACCAGCCGCGGAGGGCAAAGAGATCAATACATTCGTCCTGATGCCTGGGTCCGGCCAAATCCTGCGGGCAGCCAGGCGCAACCCCGATGAAATGGTGGAAGTCTGGCTCAGTAAACCGGCACGGTTCACTAATCGGGAACTGGTCTGGGTCTCCGGAAGAATCGTACACACCGCTCGGCCGTCCATCGACGCATCAGACCCTTCTTTCGTCATGAGAGACAGTGTCGTCTCTCCCGCTGAACAACGGGAGATCACTCGCTGGTTTGGTCCTTGACCCTTGGATAAAATAAAAGATCAGAACGAAAGAAGTCCGCGGACTGTGCTGGCCTGTCGCTTGCTGACAATGTACTCCTGATTGTTGCTGAGCGTAACCAGCCAGCGCTGGCTGGTCAATGTGCTCATCTTGCGAATGCGATCGATGTTGACCAGCGCGTTGCGGTGAATGCGGCGGAAACTTGTGTCGCGCAGCTTCTCCTGCAGTACCTTGAGCGTTTGGGTCGCCATGTAGCGCTTCTTCGCCGTGATAATCCACACGATATCGGCTTCCGCCTCAAACGCGAAGACTTCGTCGAACGTTAAGCAGCAGGTACTCGTCTCCCGATTTCGCTACGATTCGGCGCGCCGGCCTGTTGTGCGTGCTCTCTGCGATTTCCTGAAGGTTTGCGAATTGTTCCGCGGCGACCGTCGGGTTTCTGCATATCCTCGTGGCCCGATCGATCGCCTGGGCCAGTCGGTCCTGGCTGACCGGTTTCAGCAGATAATCGATAGCGCCGGATTCAAACGCCTGAATCGCGTACTGATCCCAGGCGGTCACAATCACGATTACGGGGATGTGCGCGCACGCCCGGAGGCGGCGGATTACTTCGAAGCCGCCGAGACCAGGCATCTGCAGGTCGAGAAAAACCAGGTCCGGGCGCAATTCCAGAATGGCGGCGAGAGCGGTTACGCCATCCTCCGGCTCGCCGGCAACCTCGATATCGTCGAACTGCTCCAGTTCCTCGCGCAGAATCTTGCGGGCGACCGGCTCGTCGTCCACGATCAGTGTCTTGATCACCCTCATAGCCTGATTTGTTCCCGCGTGATCTGTTTAGTGTTTCTAACACGAACTGTGCCGGGAATCTTAGCACCAGGCAATGACGAGCCTTGAACGCGGCGCGAATGCCCGGAATCCGGCGGCAAACGGTTTCCAATCAGACCGCTGCAGCAACCGAAACCCGAGCAGGCACGCAAAAGCTGACTACCGTCGCGTCATTCTCGCTGAAAATCTGAACGGCACAGCCGCCGCCGTAACACAACGCCAGACGGCGCCGCACGTTAGCGAGGCCCACGCCGTTCCGCTCGCCGTCGGGCGCAGGCTCCCGGAACGACCCGGAGTTAAAGACCTCGACCGTAATCCGCTCATCCCTCTTTCGAATCGAGAGCCGTACCAGGCCGTGGCCCGCCCGCGCCGCTACCCCATGCTTGACAGCATTTTCGACTAACGGTTGAATTGACAGGACCGGGACTTCAGCGCGCAGCGCTGCTTCGTCTACGTCAATCTCGGTCGCCAGTTTACCGCCGAGCCGCAGTTCTTCGATCTCGAGATAGGCGCGAACGATCGTTAACTCTTCCTCTATACGGATGATTCCTCGATTCACGGAAAAAGAGTAACGGAAAAGGCTTGCCAGGTTCGATACAAGGCGTCGCGCAGCGGAGTTCTCGCGCGCGATCGTCCCGTACAACGTATTCAGAGCGTTGAACAGGAAGTGCGGGTTAATCTGCGCCTGAAGCGAGCGAAGTTCAGCCTGCGAAACCAGCAATTGCATCTCGGAATTTCTGATCCGTTCGACCTGCTCGCAGATGATAGAGGCAAGGCGCTCAAGGATTTCAATATCTTCGCTTAGGTAACGTCTTCCGCCAAATCTGGACCCGAGGAGAAGCAACTGGATGTCACCCCTTGAAAACCGGAGCGGCGCTACAGCGTGCACCCAATGCGGCAGGTTCCATCTGTCCGGATCGACAACTGCATTGGCTCTTTCGATGCCGTTGCCGGTATCGGGCTGAATTGCAACGCGCCGCGCGGATAAAAAATCCGCAACCACTTTCGCCGCTGCCGCCAGATAGTCCGGCTCGGCCGGAATCGTGAGCGCGAGGTCGCGAAGTTTCGAAACAGCATGATCGCGATGGACGCGAAGGAAAATTGCGCGCGTCATAAGGCGCTGAACTCCGCCGCGTGCCCAGGCGAAGAGACTGAGGCCGAGACAGGCCAAGCCGAAAAACAACCCGAAGTAAAACGGCGCGTGCGCAGCGAGCGAAAGAATGCCGAATCTCGCTTCCAGCTGCAACGCGGCCCACGCGGCCAGCGCGGCAAACAAGCCATTCACCAGGAATCGGATGAATGCGTCCAGCAGAAGAAATCGATAGTCCTGGAGCAGCACGAAAAGCGCCAGAGGAATACCTGCATGATGCAGGATCGCCTCGCCGGACCATGGTCTCGCGTCATGGGCGGACCCGAAATGGACGAACGAAATGGCAAAAAGAAAGAGGACCATCGCCCCCGCAAGGCGTGCACCACTGGCGTTCTTTCCTCCCGTAATCGCCTCCTGAACCACTGCGAAAGCTGTCAGGGCGCCGAATCCTACCGTGATCATAAGCAGCGCAGCGTAGTGAAACCGCGGCGCGGCAGTGACGAGATCGGTTATGTGAAGCGCGGTGGCAAGTCCGCTGACGATGTAGCCCGTGATCCACAACACCGGACGCCGCGGGCCAAGCGAGATATGTAACAGAACCGCGGGGAGAAGACTCAATGCGGAGAAGCTTGCCGCCACAATAGCGTCCGAGACGCTGCCTCCCTCAGGCGCCGTAGCCAGGCCGATCAACGAACCGAGATTCCAGATAAGGGCGAGTGCGGCGGCAACGCCGGGAAGAGCACTTCGTTCGCTGGGATTACGGCGCCAATCAATTGCGATAAGGTAGAGGAGTATCCCGAATGCGACAGCTCCCGCGAAATGACCGATGGTGTTAGCCAGAACGGGTGCGTGGAAGCTGAGCCGATCGGGCATGTTGATTTCAGAATAGCCCGTTAACGGCGGCCACGATCACCTTATCAGTTATCGTCGCGGCGCTTCAAAGTGGGGCGATCCGCCTGATCGGGCGGCGGTGCTGATTCGTTCCCGTCGGCGTCGATCTTACCGTTGGGGTTTCGGCGCAGGGTGGGGCGACCGGCATCCTTCGAGCTGTCGATCCTGCGGCCGTTATGCATTGCCAGTGCGCGCGCCTTTACGTCTTCGAACTCGCTCGTGTCAACGACGTATTCCGCCTTCGGCTTGAGATACTTCTGGATGATCTCCTGCGAGCGCTTGATGCGGTCGTCTGTCGGCGGATGCGACGAGAAGAGCTTCGACATAGTTCCCGGCCTGCGCTTCTCCAGGGACTCTACTTTTTCGAAAAAATCGACAAAGGCCCCGGGATCGTAGCCAGTCTTGTACATGTACTCGATGCCCAGCATGTCGGCTTCCGATTCCATATTGCGGCTGAACTTCAGGAAGCCCATCGGCACCAGGAGGTTCATCCCCTGGTAGATGCCGTATCCGGCCATGCCGCCCACCGCGAGCAGCGGAACAATCGTCCCGATCTGCGCCAGTTCGCCGCGCGTGGCCTGCCGTGTACCATGGCGCGCCGCCACGTGTCCGATTTCATGCGCCATCACGCCTGCCATCTCGGCTTCGTTGTCGGCGTTGAGCAGAATGCCCGTGTTGACGAAGAAGAATCCGCCGGGAAGCGCGAAGGCGTTGATCTCTTCCGAGTCGATGACCTTGATGGTAAACGGAACCTTGGCGTCGGAGTTGCGCACCAGGTTCTGCCCGATGCGGTTGACGTATTCCGAAATAACAGGATCCTCGACAATCTTCGCCTGCCGCTCGACTTCCTGGGCCATCTGCTTGCCGAGGGCAATCTCCTTTTCGATCGAGTAGAAGTTGATCCCCTTGCCGACATCGCGGTTGCCGATTTCGTCAGGGTCTTTTTCCTTGCTGTCGGCGCGAGCAGGTAACGCTACAAACAACAGGACGAGGGCGCCGAGGAACAGGCGGCCCAAATAATGTATGGCTTTGGTCATGGCAGACAACCCGTCCAGTTGTGATCGTCTCTCTCAATTGTCGTGGCCGCCAGCAATATCCGGTAAAGAGACTGAAGCCACGCGTGAACGGGAATGAGTCGCCAAAGGAATGTCACAAAGTCCATGGAGTCGCGGCTTTGGAGTTTCGTTCGAGACGCGAAAGGACCGATCAATGCGCGCCGAAGGTCAAGGGTGAAACCATTTGCCGATATCACGTTCCTTAGCCGGGTCAACGTCCGCATCGCTCATCCCATAAGCTGCGGCGTTCTCCCCTCCTGAGCTTCCAAAAGTTCTGTTCAGGGTCCCTGAAGCCCAAACGAGATCGCGGTTCTGGAAAACAACGGGCCGGCGAGGTCGAACCTGCACCATCTGATTTGGAATGCGATGGGCTGGATGCATAAACTGACCAGCCTCGGGCAAGAGGATGAACATGTCTACTTTTGCACCATCGCGCGTGGCGTGGTACCCGTCCATCATGTACCCGATCATTCTTACTCGTCGCTGGCCATCCCAGTGCGCCGAGGCAAGGGACGCGGCAGGTGCACGCCGGCCTTCGAGTTCGGGCCATCCGACTGGTACGGCTCCTTTGTCGTCCATCCGTCCCGAAGACTTGAGTTCGGATAGATCGTCTCGCATGTCGATCGCCACCAGGACAAAAGCCAAGAGCATTGGAATCACCAGCGCGCCGATGATCTTCCAAAGCGTCAGGCTTTCTTGTCTTCTCCTTTTTGTTCGTCGGGCCGAATCATCTCGTGTTCGGATAGTCCTGGCGCCCACGCCGCGATGATAAAGGGGAAATAGCGCCGGAGCACCAGTTGCTCGACGAACGAACGTGTCGACACGGTATGAAGACGGTTTTTCGCGATGAGCGGACTACCGCGAGGGCTCGTCTCAACGTCAATCTACCAGATCGACCCAAGCCTGCAAGTCGCAATTACCGAGTGTTATTCGAGGCCCCGTTATTCGCGGACCTTCGAACGCGTCTCAGGCGATGCAGCATCCCATCCCTTCCCGAAAACACTGCGGTGATCCTGTCGCCCGGCCGGAGATCGATTAAGGCACTCGCCTGCTTCACACGATAAGATGTAACGCGGATGCGGAGATATCCCAGGAGATTGGATCCGCGGATGGCAATCGAAGAGGACTCTGCGTGTACCCAGACGACAGTTCCAACTACCAGGTATTCGGTCACCGTGGATTCACGCGAATCGATCGGCAGCACGTCAGCATGCCGGGCTTGGGCGGTCAAAGCAAGCAGCAGGACGATCGATAAGCTGCAGCCCGGCATTTGCGCGAATCATACTGCAACGGCGGGTTGTTGTAAACAATGAGCACCCAAGCGGCCTGGATTGCGCGATGAGCGGCATAGCAGCCTCCAGTGGCCGAGAGCTGAAAAACTCAGGAGAGACTGAACGGAACGAAAACAAGCGCCGTGCAACTCGTCATCAACGCGAAATCATTGGCGAATTTCCGGTCCTCCCAGGGATTGTCGATCCAGTTGAGAACCATGACGATTCCACCCACCAGTGCAAGCCAAAGGGCTGTGGCGATCTCAACGGCTGAGGTGGGATCCATCGCAACGAACCGATCCTGAATTGCAAAAGCTCCACGCGAGCAGGACAACCAGAAAGGCGGGGGCCGGAAGAACGCAGCCGATCCAACTATAGCGTCCCAGGGCGAATCTTCTCAGCGCAAAGCCCAACCCCAGTTCCGCCATCTGGACCACAACGGCGGTGAGGCAAACTTTCGCTGAGTCCACGCATGAAAAATTCCGGGGCTTGCATCGACCGATCCCGCCACCAGCGCTACCGCCACCACAAGCAGGAGAGTGTAGCCGGCGAATCGCGCGAGAAGCGCGCGATGGTCGCGGATCGTGAGAACCTGCACGTCGCGAAAGAGGAACACGATCGTAAACCCCAGCATCACAATCAGCATGCGATCTTAGCTGACTGTCTAACACAAATTTCCGTTCACCGAAAGACTCATGCCATGAATGAACTGTTTTTCTGTATGAACGGCTGGAATCAGAGCAGACATGGGCTGGAAGCCCAAGGCATGCCATGTCTCTCAGCAACGTCGCCGGTACAATGACCGTCTCAAAATCGCCGAGGTGCGAGCCGTTCACGCGCCCGTTCAGTTCACTTGCAGGGTATTGTTTGCGTGGGAACCGCATGGAGGAGAGACTCAAGCTGGATTGTGGATTAGGGCGGTTGTTGCCGACCGGGCCAGCCAAACGGCCTGCGCGCCAAATCCAACCAGCAAGCGGGAGCAACCATGACGAAGCAGCCTCAATTGGGTCGGTGGCGCACTCTCGCGGCGGTGGCATTGGCAACGGCCATGGTGCTTGTGCTCTTCGCAGTTGTTTCGAGGGCGCAGGACGCCTCCTCCCTGGGCGTGGCCAAACCCGGCGCGAATTCAGGCGACTTGGTTTACCAGTGCCCGATGGATCACGACGTGAAATCACCGCCCGCCTTCCCAGGCCTGATCGGTGGCCTTTAAAATGAAGACACTCATCCGGCTGTGCGAAAGGTGCCTATGAAACGTCCACTGTCCATCCTTCTCCCGGTCACCGTCGGAATCGCTGCGATTGCGACCGCGCCAATCCGCTCCCGCGTTCTGGCGCAGAATCGCATGAACTACTCGATCGTTGACCAGAACAGCGGCCACGTCGCGCTCGGTCTCGCCATCCGCAAACTCGGTGTTTCGGGCACGTTCATGCAGGCTCCCGCACACCCCGACGACGAAACCAACGCGTTGTTCGCAATGTTCACGTATGGCATGGGCCTGCGTTCGATCGACCTCCAGAACAACCGCGGCGACGGCGGACAAAATGAGATTGGCCCCGAGTTGTTCCGGGATCTCGCCGTTCTGCGCACCGCCGAACTCCTGTCGGCGCACCGGATCGACGGAGCCGAGCAATACTTCACCCGCGCCATTGACTATGGCTACTCGTTCGATCCCCAGGAGGTCATCCGAAAATGGGGCAGGGAGGATATCGTCGGCGACTATGTCCGGCTGATTCGCACTCTCCGTCCGGACGTCACGTTGACAATGAACATTCAGGGCCGGGGCGGCGATCGCGCTCATGAGGCCAACACCATCCTGTTTCGCGAAGCGTACTACGCAGCCGGCGACCCATCGAAATATCCTGAACAGATCCGCGAAGGGCTCAGACCCTGGCAGCCGAAGAAACTCTATTTCACCGCTCCTCCTCCGCCGCCCGGTGCTCCAGGTGGCCGCGGCGGACCGGGACGCGGACGTGGCGACGGAACTCCGCCGCCCCCTGCCGCGTCCACTCTACAGGCGCCCCAATCCGCCCGTGTGAAGCTCACGCCAGTCAACACCAACGTCTACGACTCGCTGCTTGGCCGAACCTACGCTGAGATTGGCGCCGACGCGCGCAGCAATCATAAATGCCAAGGCACAGGCGGCGTGCCGGCCCTGCCTGGATTCAGAAACAACGGACGTGGTGGCCCGGGTGGAGGCGGCGGATATCAGCTCATCGACAGCTCGATTCCCGGACAGAAAGACAAAACCGAGAACTCGCTGTTCGACGGCGTAGACACCAGGCTGGAAGCCCTCGCTCAATACGCCGGGCCCAACCCGCCTGCCGCGCTGACATCCGCGCTCGACGCTATCGCCGCCGATGCGAAGCTCGCGCGGGACGATTTCAGTTCGGGAAATGACGCCGCAACAGCATCGCCCATCGAGGCCGGTCTTGTGGCAATCAGAACCCTGCGCGCGCAGCTTGGCAACATGGGCGGGCTCGACGACTCGGCCCGTTACGAGATCGGCTTCCGCCTCCGCCTCAAGGAAGGAGACTACGAGGACGCGCTGCTGGCCGCGCATGGCCTCTCGTTCGATGCCGTCGCCGACGACGGGCTTGTGATCGCCGGGCAGCCCGTGAAGCTCTCCATCCTGGCCGTAAACCGTGGTGCGTCGGATGTCAACGTAACTGGCGTCTCGATCGCCGGTTTCGACGCGCCGGCCAGTTGCAAGGCGGGCTCCGTTAAGAAGGACGCGGTCTACACCTGCACCTCCGATGCACACGTCCCGAAAGACGCCCGGCCGACAACGCCCTACTTTACCGACAATTACTGGAAACACCCGGAGAACCAGGCGATTCAGATCTTCGACCCGAATGTCGAGTTCGGTGTTCCCTTCGCCCCCACGCCGTTCCGGGTGACTTTCCACATCAAGGCGGGCGAAGCCGAGGTCCCCCGCGAGGTGCCCGTCGAATTCCGCTACGTCGAAGACATTTACCTCGGCGACAAGCGCATGGAACTCAACGTGGTTCCGGTCTTCTCGGTGAGCGTCACACCGGCGCTGGCCGTAATTCCGGCCGCTTCCGGAGCCAGTCGCGAGATTCACGTCTCCGTTACCAACGGCACAAAGGCCGCGGCAGATGCATCGGTGTCTCTAAATCTGCCAGCGGGCTGGAAGGCGACGCCCGCAAGTGTGCCGCTCCACTTTGGCCACGAGGATGAAGCGCTGTCCGCCAGGTTCGAACGTCACCGCTCCCGCGCAGGCCAAGGTCGGACAGTACACTCTGCGCGCGGTAGTGTCCTCTCCGGCCATACCGAATGCGACGTTTTCCGAAGGCTACCAGGTGATCGAGTACCCGCACATTCAGCGCCGCCAGGTAATCAAGCCCGCGGAAGCCACGCTTAAGGTCATTGACGTCAAGACCACCCCAAATGTCAACGTCGGCTACATCGTGGGCGTGGGTGATCAGGTGCCTCCGGCGCTCGAACAGTTGGGTGCAATGGTGGCATACATAGATGAGAACGAGCTCGCCTGGGGCGATTTGTCCAAACACGATGTGATCGTGACAGGGGTGCGCGCCTACGAGCGGCGCGCCGACCTTCGCGCCTACAATCGCCGCCTCTTGGATTACGTCAATCGGGGTGGGACCTTGATCGTGCAGTACAACAAGATGGAGTTCAATCAGGCGGAATACGGCCCCTATCCGGCCAAGGTCAGCGGGAACCGCGTGTCCGATGAACTTGTGCCGGTCAAGATACTTGCGCCGGCCGACCCGGTATTCAATTTCCCGAACAAAATCGGCCCGGTCGCCTGGGCGGGTTGGGTGCAGGAGCGAGGCCTTTACTTCCTGGGAGAGAAGGACCCGAAATACTTTGATCTGGTGTCGATGACAGACTCCTTCAAGGACAATCCAGGGGAGAAACTTGGCGCGATGGTCGAGGCGAGGTATGGCCGCGGAAGGTGGATCTATCTCGGGTTGGGATTGTGGCGTCAGTTGCCGGCCGGCACCGACGGCGCATATCAGCTTCTGGCCAACCTGATCAGCCTGCCGAAGGTAAAGACCGGAAGTGCAGCGTCAAACTGAGTTGGATTATCGGGCGGGGCCATTGCACGGGCCAAACTGCGGCGCTGTTCTTGTCCGCGGCTATCGACCGGCGCGAATAGCTGGCTCCCACGGGACGTGCGCCACCGGCGCTACGATGATTGCGGTGCCGTTTGGCGCCCGCGATATCGTGAGCGACCTGATCCTGCCGAGGGATCTCCCCCCCGATACGATGCCTTCGGCACTTGATGGCAGTGATGGAGTATGCGACTACTGCACTTATTCGCCGCCGGATTCCTCGTCGCGGCTCTTTGGTCCAGTCCCCAGGCTGTGGCGGTGCAACCGGCCACCTTGAAAAAGGCCGACCTCGGACAACGATTCCTGCTGCAGATCAGCTATGAACAGAAGATTTTCGGTTTCAACACGAGCCGCAGCCGCATTGTCACGTTCGAGCGCGAGGGTGCAGTCCTGCGCATGCTCGACACGCTGGCTACGCAAGGGAGCGATCCCGCGCGCGTCCTGGCGACGATCCCCATAAGCAGCGAAACGCGCAGCACGCTCGATATCGATCTGAATGCCGGATTCGATACGGTCTCCAACGAGGAAGACCGTACTGGCGAAGACTATTCCGGCCGGATCGACAGCCACGATGCTAACGCGTTTCGGCTGTTTCAGCGGAAGCCCATATCCCTCTCTTATCACGAAGCGACACTGGTGTTCGACCAGGAAGCCCGGACTGAGGACGGCCACCGCATCGTCGTTCACTACTATTTGAGCCCATATCGTCCGCTTCCGGATTTCCGTGCGTTCGAGATGAAAAACCTGCGACGCTTCGGCTTCTACGAAACGTATCCTCAATGGCGCTCGGACCGCTGGGTTCTCTACGCCATGAAGTTCGACGTCCACGAGCCGATTGTCTTTGCGCTGTCGTCCGCGATTCCGGAGTATTATCGGACTGCTGTGCGCGACGGAGTGTTGTACTGGAACCAGGCGTTCGGGAGATCGCTGGTTCGGGTGATCGATGCGCCGCCTGGCATCCGCGCGCCGAACCCCGACTACAACGTCATTCAGTGGGTGACATCCGGCGCCTTCTCGTCCACGTCATACATCCAGAGCGATCCGTTGACGGGGCAAATCCTGCACGCGCACGTCTTCGTCCTGCCCGAGACCCTGTCGGACGGCGATCTGGAACAACAGAACGACCATCTGAGATACGTCGTGGCGCACGAAATTGGCCATGCGCTCGGTCTGCGGCACAATTTCGCGGCGGGCAAGGCGACAACCGTTATGAACTATTTCAAGCTGCCGCGCATTCTGCAGATCGGCCGGCACATCCGAGCGGGAGCGCCGGCACTGCCGTATGACAGGGCAGTCGTGCAGCACGTATATCTTGGCGCGCCGCTCGATCTGAACATGCTGCCTCCATTTTGTACGGACAGCCAGCGCGGATGCTTCCCGTTTCGATCCCGTCCGAAGGAATCGGACGGTATGCGGGGCGGCACTGTAGGCGGATAAGATTCCGGAGAACTGAGGATCTTCAATCGCTGCTGACGCCGGACTACGTCGTCCAGGGAACCCAATCGATGATCAGCGTGGTGCGGCCGAGCACCGCATTCAGAGTGTCCGCCGGGCGGCCGGGTTTCGATCCCGTCGGCTGGTTCCTTCACCATTTGGGCCAGCGCACGTTGGGGGATGTGGCCTGAACCATCGGTTGGCCGCGCCCATCGGATGGTTCAAAACGGGTTGGTTGGGAGATCGCATACCGGAGAGCCCGGTACGCCGCAAGCCCCGTGCTGGTGCCCGACCGTAACGGCGGCGCAAGGAGAACCATGGTGTACCGCAGTGGCCCAGCGGTGTCCGCCCCTGAAGCCCGACCGCGAAATCAGGCAGTCAATCTGGCGCCTCGCAATGAACCGCGAATGGCAGTTCGTCAGGTAAACTCGCTAATCATTTGGTGCGCCTCAGGCGAACTGTAGTTCGGGCGCCGACTCTGCAGGGACGCCTGCGGTTTGACCATATGAACCGCATTGTCGACGAGACACGGGGAACGACGCTGCGGCATCAACGGGTACACCCACCTGGCTGCTGTGGCATGATAAGTGAACCAACTATGGTGGCGTGGAAGATGCTCCGGAGCTTCGTGGCGGGCCTTTTGCTGCTTCTCGCTGCAACGGAAATTCTTGCTTGTGCCGCGAACGCGTCGCCAGATTGCCTGTTTTCCACATATACCTCGCATGATTCGGACGATGGTTGCGCTGCCGACGGCTGCCTGTGTTGTTGTGGGCATATTGTGGTGGTCGCGCCAATCGCCCCCGTTGCGCCATTGGGATTCGTCGCTCGAGCGGTAACTTCCGATACCTGCCGAACGCCTGACGTCCCCCTAAACCGAATCGAACATCCTCCGCGCTCCTAAGTTCTCCTCACATTTCTTAATCGATTTCAGTTTTAAGGAGATTCCATGAAGAGGATGTTTATCGTGCCTCTCTGCATCGCCGTGCTTGTAGCGCGTCATGCGGCGAGCGCGCAAGAAAACCGGTCCGTTAAATCAGACGAGCTCGCGAGAACCAGTCTGGATTGCAACCGGCAGAATTCGACGCTTTGTCAGCCTGTCGTTCAGGCTCAACGAGGTAGCAGCCAGACAGAAGTACAACCCGGGTCAACACGCGGCAACGAACTGTCCGCTGCTCACGATCTGTCACCACAAGCCAGGTCTGAAGTCGCGGTGGCCGATTCACAGGGTCCGCCCGATTCGATAGGTGCATCGCAACCGCCAGAAAAGGAGGCGACCGCAATCCTCGAACTGGGTGCCGAACCCGCCCGGAGTCTCAGCGGGGGTGGATGGGCTCTCAGCCCAACCGTGGCGGCGGAAATGACGCCAATCGAGAACTGGCTGGAACTTGAGTTCGGTGTTACACCAACCTTCAGTCGTCACTCGACAGAGTGGGATACCGACCTTTTGTTTAAAAAGCCCTGGACCCTGTCGAGGCAAGTAGAATTCATGTTCGGCGTCGGGCCCGAGTGGATTCACATCAGGGAGAACGGTGTCACCACCAATTCAGTGGCCGGCGAAATCGCGCTGGACTTTATGTTTTGGCCTTCGTCAAAGCGCATGTTCGGCTGGTATCTTGAGCCGGCATACGATTACACGTTTGCGCACGGCCACGACCAGGCGATCGGCGTCAGCATCGGCCTGCTCATTTCGATTCGCTGACACCTTTTGAGACTGGTGCGACCGCTCAAGCGCGTGCCGCCACACCGTGAGCGTAGGCGATTCCGCGGGGTTTACGCCAACCGGAACCCTGGACCTTTCGCGGCAGGTGGCCGAGGACGCTGAGAAATTTCCGCGCACTCGTGCGCCTCCCAGGCATCTGGCTGCACTCACCCCATCTTTGGGTAACCTTTGTTGACTATACGCTCGCCAATCCCAGCCATCTCCGGCATGCGGGAATTCTTCTGAGTACCAGCAGCTCAAGCGTTCTCACCACAATCACCGAGAGCCCCAGAAGCGGCAGATAAAAACAAAATGCCAGTGCGACGATTACAAAGCTGAACGCCGGCGGCTTCTCCGGCGCGAGGTACACCGGCGCTCCCAGAACCTTTTCAGGACGGCGCCGCCACCAGAGCAAAGACGCACTGATGCTGAGAGTGATGAGACAAATGGCCGTGAACAGGCCGAGAAGTTGATTGGCAAGGCCGAAGAGCTGCCCTTCGTGCGCGGCCACTCCCGTTTCCACCCATCTGTCGATCCACTGCTGTTGGCTGAAATCCTCGCGCCTTACGATAGCGCCGGAAGAATCCATTTGGAGGCTGCTTCGCAGAGTGCGATTCTGAGCGTCGGATTTGACGGTCCACAACCCGCCGGAAATAAGGGGTGGAGCAATTAGTACAGGCCAGGCCAGATGCAAGGGGGCCGCCGCAGCAACGATAGTGTCGATTCCATCGCGAGGTGAGCCTGCGGTCGCCGCTGTGTGATGATCCACTCTCGATTCCGGCGCGGCCACCGGATTCCGGGCAAGGCGCGCCGCGGTCTCCGCCTCGGGGCCAGAAGTCCAGTCGGGATTACCCGATGTATGAGTCAACGAGCGGATCTCCGCGAGGTATTTGCCCCAGTTGCTCGCCCACGGGAGACCGGTCAGCAACAAAAACAGAGCCAGCCCGGAAACCCATACGCCGGTCACTGCGTGCAAATCACGCCAGAGAATCCGTTGCCCTTGCCGCAATCTGGGATAGAGGATTCCCCCGAGCCCCTTCGCGCCACGCGGCCACCAGAGAAAAAGCCCGGTCGCAATCATCACAATCGCCCACGACGCAGCGAGTTCGACGATCATTGAACCGCGATCTCCCATGAGGAGTTCCCCATGGAGATGAAAAATTACCGTCATCGGACGGGAGTCTTCGCTGACAGACCACAGGACACGGGCGGTCTGCGGGTTTACATAAATCCGGTACTCATCGGCGCCCCGGCCGACGATGATCTGAACGGCGGATCGCGGCGTGGTTGGCAGTTGGTAGAAACGCAGGTTCGATCCGGGCACGGCATCGAGCGCGGCGCGAACCTGAGCCTGAGCGCTCACCGGTGCGCCCGTAATCTCAAGATCGCTGTATGGACGATCAAGCCACGCCTCTATTTGCGGCCGGAAGAGGTAAATCGCGCCGGTGGTCGCGAGCCACACCACGAACGGTATGGCGATGAGACCAGCATAAAAATGCCAGCGCCAGATCGTGCGATATCCGGGCCAGCTTCTTCCGGTGAGCGCCTCTTCCGCTAACGATTGCATGGGTGCTGCGACTGATTTCAGTATCGTATCTGGAGCTGGGTCAGTACGTTGATGGGAGAACCGGGAAAGATGTCCAGAGGAGTGTTTCCGGAAACGTAATACAGGCGATTCGTCAGGTTCTGAATGTTCACGGCTATGCGGTAGCGCTTCTCGTCACTGTGCGAAGGGCCAAAGGCATAGCTCGCCGCCGCATCCAGGCGTGCATATCCCGGCAGGATGACGTCGTCTGCCGGATCAACATAGCGGTAACTACGCGCCTGAACACCGCCACCGAAGCTCAAACCCTGAAACGGCCCGCGCTGGATCTCATAGACCGTCCAGGTGCTGCCGCTGTGGCGGGGAGCGTTCTGCAGGCTATTGCCTCCCGGGTACACCGGATCGGAGACGACAGTCGCTTCGTTGTAAGCATAGGCGAAGGTCACGTTCCATCCGGGGAGTATGCGCCCGGATGTGTCAAACTCCACTCCCCTCGACTCCACTTCGCCAAGCTGAATCGACGCCAGCGGATTACCGGGATTCGTGATCAAAAGATTCGACGTGCGAATACGATAGAGCGCGAGAGAGGATGTGAGCCGGCCATGGAGTTCGGAGGTCCGCGCGCCAACTTCGTACTGGGCGCCCTTCTCGGGCGAAAAGGCCTGACCATTGGGCCCGAATTGTGCAGCAAGCGTCGGGCTGAAGCTGCGGCTCCAGCCCGCATAGAGCGACAGCGGCTGCAGCACCTGGTAAGTGATGCCGATCCGGGGGAGAACTGAGACGTTACTCTGCCGATTGTGGGTATCGTAGTCGAGCTCGTCATAGGTTTGCGTAAAGCCCTCGAAGCGAACCCCGGCAAGTAGTTTCAGTTTCGGCAGCAATGAAATCTGGTCCTGCAGATAGCCGCCGTGCGTCCTTAGCCTGGTGGTGCCGCTGATCGGAAAATAGTCGGCGAACGATGGATTGAAGAAATAAGTCGCAAGTGCGGCGGCGCCTGGAAAGGTCTGGCTGAAGTAGTCCGGATTGTAGAGATTTATGGACGGAGCGTCGCTGAAAACTCCGCGCTGCACGACCGACTGGAAGCCGTATTCGAATCCGATCAGGAAATTATGCTCGATGCTGCCGGTTTTCAGGATACCCGTGAGGTCGGTCTGCCAGTCGTAGAACCGAAGCGGATAAGCGGTGTCCTCGGAATATCGCGTGAAGGTCTGATTGTCGGGCAGAAGATAACCAAGACTGGTGTCCAGATAATTCCAGTCGGTGAGCGTCGCCCGGAACCGGCTGCGGACAACCCACCTCGAACTGAGGTTATGTGAGACATCGACGCTCCCGGTTTCGTTCTGAAGGTGCGAATGTTGCCACGGTTCGCCGTAATAGGAACTGATCGGAACGGGCGCGGGGCGATCCCCCAAAGCTGGAATTCCATAGTCTGTGATTGTAGAGCCGTGCATGTACTCGATCAGGAAACGAATCGTTGTGGACCTCTTCGGCTTCCAGGTCAACGCCGGCGCCAGAAAGTAGCGCCGGTCGTGAAAGTAGTTTCGAAAGCTGGAAGTATCCGCCAACTCCGCATTGAGCCGGTAAGAGAGCTTTTCGCCGCTACCAACCGGACCGGTGACATCAAAGGTGGGACGAACCGCGCCATAGCGGTCTCCCTGAAAACTGAAGGTGAAGTGCGTGGCGGGCTGCGGCTCTTTGGTGATCAGGTTCACGATGCCGCCGGAACTCGCGCGGCCGTAGAGTACGGAGGCCGGTCCTTTTAGGGTCTCAACGCGGTCCACGTCCGTGGCGTCGGAGGGCACCATTCCGTCGAAAGGAAACCCATCGCGGTAGTAGTTGCTGAATATCCCAAGCGGGAGCCCGCGGATAGTGAGGGCATTGCCAACGTCTCCCGCCAAAAGAACATCACGATTGACACCGGAGATGTTTTCAGCCGCGTCCGCAAAGGCAACATCCTGCTGACTCTGAATGAGTGCCTGATTGGCGACTCCGACGCCTTGCGGAATCTCGTCCAGCGGTATGTTCATCTTTGTCGCGGTCGCGGATTCGTCCGTCTTAAACGAGTCCGCTTCGGCGGTCACGGTCAGTTGCTGGCCCGGCCCCGCTACGGTCATCGAAATGGATACAGAAGCTTCTGCCTGTCCGGCGGTCAGAGTGATTTTCTTTTCCCCCTGAGTGAAGCCTGTTCTTTGCGCTTCCACGACATAATCTCCGGGCGCGAGCTCTGCAAAAGTGAACGTCCCGTCCTGCCCCGTACTCGTTTGTTGCAAACGGACGGACCCGGCGCCATTGAGCAGAATCACAGCTGCGCCCTGAAGCACGCCGCCCTGTTGGTCAACGACCTGTCCGGTTAATCTCGTTGTGCCACCCGCTTGCTGGGCTCGGCCGGTGGCGGACACGACGAAACACATACCGATGAGCAAAGCCAATCTGGAAAAGACAGGCACACCAAATTGTTTACGCATATACACGATCCCCTGTAATTTGATTTCCCTCGTGTAAAACGACCCTCGCGACAAAGGTCCTTCCTCGCTTTACGGCTCACAGGGCCCGCGCGGGACCTTCGCGATCTATTAGGGTATGGCGAAGCCATTGCGTTGTTAAATGCGTCAAATTGTCGCACCCTGCGGCGTATGCGGCGGCTCTGTATTAGTCGAGATCCGGGAAGTCCGGCAGGATGCCCGCGGGCGTTGCCATCGCAACCCGCGCAATGCGGTTTCGGTGGGTCAGAAACGATGCCGAGGCGCAGAACAATCCCGGCGCTCTCTATGCGAAGGGTCAGGGCGCCCGGAGGAGCGAGGTCCAGGGCCGTGCTTTGGTATCGATTGGCCGCTGCGCAGAACGATCGATTTCAAGGCGGACCAGCCGGTTCACACGCTCTTCCATTGCCATATTCAGATGCACATGGACTACGGGTTCAAAGCATCGTTGCCGTATGCGTGACCGGCGCCAGAATAATCGGGGTCCGGCCAGAATCGCCTTTACGGCGCTGACGGTCCCGGGTTAGATCTTCACGGTCTTCATCCAGATGTCATGCAAATTGCATGTGCTGGTGACGATGACACTTCCCCTATATCCTGCAGGCAGCGAATGCTCGGACACTGGTTGGTCTTTCCAGCTGAAGGTCTTTCTATCAATGAATCTGCCATCCGCCAGCACCACGCTGTGGCTCACAATATAATGCGCTTCGCTCATAGGATGTGGAGTGCGGATGGTTATTTTCTCGCCGTTAATCTCGACAACAGGCACGTGGTGCTCTTCCATACCCTTCCAGTGGCCGAAGTTGTCTTGAGTGAACAGGACGTTAGTCCAGGCGTCGGGCGCCGCTCCCCTCGCATGACCAGCGAGCGCGACGGACGCTGCCGCGCCAGTAAGGGCAGTAATGACAAGATCTCTGCGTTTCATTGTAGGCCTCTCTTGTATGCATGTGTCTGGAAGCTCAATTCCAGACCTCCAATACCAATCAATAATAAGCCAGGCTGTTATTTTTTGAGCTGCCGATATTGCCTGAAAGGTGCGTTTAATCCTGTTGACAGGAGTGTCGCTTCTCTCATCAGTACCTGCCTGCGCCGGGATTCCGTGGATGAGCAGCGTCGAAGCGACACTCGAAAACGACTGGAAACGCTGCGTTCGTGGCTGATAGAGAGTGCGCCTGAGTGTTTCGGGAGCAGGCTTTGTTCTATGTCTTGTGCAGCCGCTGCGTCATTTTGCCGCACCTGCAGCGCCCCGGCTGTCTATTAGACTCGGAGGTGCAAAAGCAGCACAGGATCGAGGAAACACAATGAACAAGACCCTTTTACTTGCAGTGGTGTTCGCTTCAGGCCTCTACGCTCAGGGCCGGGGAGGTCCGGTTTCCATGGCTGCGGACCTCAATCAGAAATACAACGCCATAAAGCGCAACCTGACTCAGGCCGCTGAGGATATGCCGGAGGACGGCTATTCTCTCCAGCCTTCCAAAGAAGAGCGCACCTTCGGTGGATGGGTGGCTCACGTGGCCGACGCCCAGGCGGGCGGATGTTCCGGTGTCGCCGGCGACCGCAAGAATATCGGCGCGGCATCGAAGACGTCCAAGGCGGATCTCGTCGCGGCGCTGAAACAATCCTTCGACATCTGCGATGCCGTTTTCGCGGGCACGACGGAAGCCAATGCAGGCGAGATGGTAGCCAGCTTTGGCGGCCAGACGCCTAGGGCTGCGGCGCTCTATGGGGTAATCATCCACTCGAACGAGTGTTACGGCAACATGGCCGTCTATCTGCGGTTGAAAGGACTCGTTCCTCCGTCCACTGAAGCCATGCAGGCGGGCCGTCGCGGACGCGGCCGATAGCGCCGCCGGGTCGGAGGGCGAGAGTTGGCCCTCGGGTGCTGCCTGTCGAACCCCCACCGTCCAAGCCGCAGGCGTGTTTCTGGCAGCGCAGCCCGGCGCCGGATGGTTTCGATGCTGATGCCCGTCGCGTGCGCCACCGGCGCCAGGAACCCGTTGCTTTGTCATACCGACTGAGTGGTCCGCTTCGTACGAGTGCGCGAACGGTGCTTCATAGTTTCAAAAGGTGGCATATGACCGGGGGTGCAGGGCATGCGGCTTTTTGCCGCATGCGCAAACCCCATGAGTCAAAGTTCAGGAACGCAGCCCGAGAATTGTCCTGAGGCCGCTGACAATGTCGTCAGCTTTCGCATCGTAATCGAACAAGATGCGCGTGCGGCCCGACGTGTCGAGTGCATAGAGCGTGGTCGTATGCGAGACCGTGTATTTGGCGTATGAATCCGGCGTCGGGACGATTTCGTAGGCTGCTCCGTATTGCTGGACGACCTTGTCGATGTCCGCTTTCACGCCCGTCAGCCCGAGAGCGTCAATTTTGAAGTTCGCGAGATCGGCAAGGAGCGCCGCAGGGGTGTCGCGGCCGGGGTCCACCGTGATGTAAAGCGTCTTCACGCGTTTCGCATCGTCGCCCAGCCGCCGGTAGACCATCGAGAGCTTCGACAACGTCGTGGGGCACGCATCGGGGCAGGAAGTGTAACCGAAGAAAATCAGGACGGCCTTCCCCCGCAGCGACGAGAGCTCGAAGGAGTGGCCGGTATCATCCGTCAGCGTGAAGTTGCCGCCCACTGGCAAAACGGGCAGGCTGACGGCCCGGCTGCATGCAAACATAGCAAGCGCCGTCAATATGAGGCAAGTGGTCGGGCGGTGCGGCATTTCCAGTCTCTGCTCACTTTTTCATGTCTTTCATCACGTCCCCGGCCTGATTGCGGACCATCGCTGTAACCGCGATTGTTGTCCCGTCATCCAGCGTGACGCTGACCGGGAAAGTGCCGCCGGCCGCGGGCCGCGATTTCAGGCCGAACACCATCATGTGGTAGCCGCCTGGCTGCAGCATAACCTTCCCGTTGGCCGGCACTGCGATGCGGGCGATCGGCGTCATGGACATCATCTTTTTCGATGCATCCATTTTTTCTTCGTGCATCTCGATTTTCGCGGCTGAAGGCGACGATGCCGATACGATCGCCTTCGGCGCCGGGCTGTGGTTCTCGATGACGAAATAGAGCGCTGTCTGATCCTGCGCCGGCAGCGGAACACGAAGCCACGCATCATGCACCGCAACGTTGACGTTCTGAGCGGTCAGCGCGGGTGACAACATCAACGTCGCACCGAAAAAACCTATCGTCACTGTCAGGAGCAAAGCCTTCATGGTTTGATCTCTCTTGTTCAATTGCCCTTTCGCAGCGAAATCACGTACCGGGCCAGCGAGCGCCTTTCGTCTTCCGACAGATGACTGAACGAGGGCATCACAAGATCGTGACGAGCCACTCCGCCCGCTGAGGCCTCGTGGTGCACCGCGATACCGGTCAGCAGCGTCTGCGCAATGGCCTCCTCGTCCGATCCGTTCCGGAACGCGGCAGCGTACCGCAGGTCCGTCGGCCTCACCTCCAGCGATGCGGCAACCGAGCCGTCGCCGTGGCCTTCCGGTCCGTGACAGCTGGCGCAGCCATTGGACTCGTACAGTGCGCGGCCCTCCTGCGGGAAGATCCGCATCCTGCCGTCAGGACAAGGAACGAACCGAGTGCAGGCACAGCCATCACGCGAAGCACTTTCCGAAGAGCCTCTGTCGTTTGAGTTCTAACGTAACTCACTTTTGTTGCGGCGACGTGCGGCAAATTGTCACACTCGCGGAAAACCGTCGCGGCAATTTGCCGCATCGCGGACAGCCCGCGCCGACCGCGGAATCAGAACCAGAATCAAAACGCCGTTGTGCCTGCTCAGTCGGGTTCCGGAAGCTCCGGAAGGTCTCCCGCCAGGCCTGCCGCTGCGATCCGCACGCGTCGGCTTCGGCTGATCAGGAACACCGTCATCGCGAGAACTCCAGCGGTGCCGCAGATATAGGGAACGGCATAGGCCACCACCGACCGCGCGCCGCGCGGCTGGCCCAGAATCCGCTCGCCGTACTCGCGTGCAAAGCGATCCTGAATTTCGTTCTCATTCAGTCCGCCGCGTATGTAGGAAATCAACTCCATGCGCACTTTTGATGCCTCCTGCGACTGGTGCAGACGCACGGGTTGAGCCCAGCAGCAGGGTGCAATCAGGCGCGAGGAAACACGGTCGTATAGTGCGCTCTGCTTAGCAGACGAAAACCGCGGCGGCACGATGCTCTCGCCTTCCGGCTCCTGTGCCGGAAACGCGGTGGCCGCGAATAACGCGGCCACCGCGATACAGAATATGCGGCGCTGTCTCACGCTTCCAGCGTAGGACTGAATGGCATCGCGCGGAATGCGTCACTTTGTCGCATCACACGTGCGGCGGATACTTGGTGAGTTTTCTCTGCAGCGAGCGGCGATGCAGGCCCAGAAGTTTGGCCGCCTGCGAAACGTTGCCCCCGCAATCGCTCAGAATCCGCTGAATGTGCTCCCATTCGACACGGGCCAGACTCGGCACCGAGCCCGCGGCGGCTTCATCCGGGTTGCGCGTGATCCCAAGATATGCGTTGAGAATCTGGTCGGCATCGGCAGGCTTTCCCAGGTAGTGGTTCGCGCCCAGTCTGGTGGCGGTCACGGCAGTTGCGATGCTGCCATAACCCGTCAGCATGATGATGCAGATCGTCTCGTCCAGATTGCGCAGCCGTTCCACAATCTCCAGCCCGTTCATCCCCGGCAGCCGGAGATCGACGACCGCGAGATCGGGACTCGACTGTTTTGCGATGTCCAGTGCCTGTGCTCCATTTGATGCCGCCACCGCCTCCCAGCCCCGGCTGGCGAATGCCCGGCACAGACGTGTCCGGAAGATGTCGTCGTCGTCCACAACCAGCGCCACGCGTCCGGCTTCCGCTTCATTGAACGTGTGCATTCTGCTGCCTCCTGCTCATCGGCAGTTCGAAAATGGCGCGCGTGCCGGCGTGGGGCGCCGATTCGAACGTGAGTCGGCCATCCAGCTGTTCGGCCAGAGTTCTGACGAGAAACGTGCCGAGCCCCATCCCCTTTCCGGGTTCCTTGGTGGTGAAGAACGGCTCGCCGATGCGCCGGAGGATGTCGGCGGACATCCCGCTGCCCCGATCGGAGATCACGAACGAGAACCGCCCATCAGCCGGTTGCGCCGTCAGCCGGACCGGTGTGTCCGGTTGGCTCGCCTCGATCGCATTCCGCGTCAGCGCAAGCAATGCCTGTGCCACAGCCCGGCGTGGAATCGTCAGGGAAACGGGCGCGGCGGGCGGAATCACTTCGACTCGCCCGGGCTCCTGAATGTCCCGGCGCACATCGTCGAGGAGATCGCGGACATCCACCGGCTCCGGAGCCTGCGCAGCTGGCTGTGCGCCCTGCACGCTCAGGCGCCAGAGAATCTCGCGGCAGCGCTCGACCTCGGTGCGTATCAAACGGCTGTCTTCAGCGACGGCCTGATCGCGAACCGTGTTCGTGGCGTATAGCTCCAGCTCTTTGGCGACCACTGCAATGGTTCCCAGGGGCGTGTTCAGTTCATGGGCGGCGCCGGCCGAGAGCGTGGCGAGCGATGCCAGCCTGTCCCTTCTGGCAAGCTCTTCCTGCATCTCCAGCAGCTGGTCTTCGTGCTGCCGCAGCAACTCCGAAATCCTCCCCGAAAACAAGGCCACCAGCACCGCCGCGACACCGAACCCGATCCACATGCCGACCAAGTGAAGATTGGTTCCTTCGGCCGTGTGATGCATCTCCAGAACGGCAACAGGACGATAAACGCGAAACAGCAGCCCGAAGCAGAGCGTCGAGAGTCCGCCGAGGAACCATGTCCACCGCCGTGTCAGCACGATCGCTGAAAGCGTAATGTGTACCAGGTAAAGCAGGCTGAACGGATTGGTCGGTCCGCCGGCCAGCATCAGGACGAAGGTCAGACACAGCGTGTCGAGGATGAAAGACGAAGCGACCAGCGTTGCAACGGGTATCGTGCGGGATATTCCCGGAAGGGTGATGCGCACCGCAAGTAGAATGTTGCTGATCGCCACGAGGACCGGTCCGAGGGCTAACAGCCCTACGGGTATCGGTACGCCGAGAACGTATCGTACGAACAGTATGGTCCCGATCTGGCCGATGGCCATGCCATAGCGCAGACGCACAATCCATGGCAGGGCGATCTGCGAAGCCGTCTCCGGGGCCAGCTGTGCGGCGGCACTCGACGCCATGTCAGTCACCTTTACTCTCCTTGACGTTCGTCAGCCAGTATCCTTCCGAGGTGACGTTGACTGTCGCCTCAATTTTTTCGCCTGCGTGAAGCGCGAGATATTGGTTTCGATCCTGCACCGGGTACTCCATGGTCATCGCGGCCATCCAACCCGGGATCTTGTCGCCCTTGATCGTGGCAACGTTCGTGTCGCGATCGAGTTTTGCGACGGTTCCGTGCAGTGTATAGAGCTTCGGTTGCTCCTTCCTGGTCTGGGTGCAAGTGGTACAGACAAGAACAACCGCCGATGCGCAGACAAATGAGAGCCGCCGAATGCGGGCTCGCTGAATCATACTTCCTCCTGTCGAAGTCATGGCCAAGGCGGCACGTACCGCCGCACCGTGCATGGAAAAAACTATTGGTGACTGTTTAGCCGATGAGGTTGAAGAGAGGAGGTCCGCGCTGGAGGTGCGCCTTCGCGCGGAATGCGGAGAGGTCAGGCTGGCTGCGCGTAGCTCCGCCCGCATACACGATCTGGGGAATTTGGAACGACACCGCGTGCGGCCCGAAGGTTAAGAGGGGCTCGCTCTGCATCGCGCTGGTCTGCCCGTAGAGCGGGCACACCGTGTTGGCGGCGAAGCCGGGGCCGTTCTGCGGGCTCCCGCTACGCGCTGCCATCGAGCAGTGGTGTTTACCCGCGCGGCGGCAACAGGCGGGGAGGTTTGAGTCTGCCTCCGAGGCGAATGCCGGAGCCAGCAGCGAAACGCCGAACAGGACCAGCAACAGGACTGCAGAGATGCGCCGCAAGCCAATATGTTAGCTAATGTTAGCTGATCACGGCTCAACCGAATCAAAGGGGGAGCGTGATTCCACCTACTAAACAACGACCGGCCAAACGCCGCGGCACACGTCTCCGCCTGCGCGCCTATTTCTCGACGTTCACGGAAACGCTATGACTCTATCTGGAGCGCCCGTTGTTATCGATGGCATCGAGGATGGCTTCGAACGTCGAAGCGAAATCCATTCCTGGATCCCTCTTGATGCGGTCCCCGTAACTACTTTTCAGACTTCGATGGCAACCTGAGGACCTCGCCTGTAACGAACCGAAATCGCTCGGGCGTCGTCGGTGTCGGTGCTTTTCTTGCCTTGAGTGCCGCGATTCGACGGTCAACTCCGTCGAGGCTCCTGTCGCGAACTGTGTTCCCCTGCCGAATAGTGTCTTGCTGGTGAGAATTCTCAATGGCCTTCGGCTCACTCCTTCGCTCTGTTGACTCCGCGGCCTTGACGAAATCGTGAACCGTGCTGGGTGCAACCCGCACGCCACATTTCTCGCCGAGCACCTGCGCGATCTCTCGTAATGGGCGGTCACGGCGGCGCATTTCCAGGATCAGCTCACGGTACGGTTCCAGGCGCGAGCGCGGCGGTTTCTCCGGAAGGTTGTCGAGGATTTCCTTGAAATCAGGCATTTGTGCTGGCCCGGGCCTTCGTTGGGTCTGCACCGAGTATAACCGAACACGCGCCGAACGGACACACAACATAGACACAACGCGCGCCGCAAGCGGCCCCCGCCGGGCCGGGTCTCAACCTAAGCCGTCAGGCTTAGGGATGGTGTCTTGCTCTAAATCTGGCTCTTCGATTTGTGATCCCGGCGCTCTACGCTTAGTGTCAGAGCCGAGGTAACCACCGGATCAGATTGCGCAGTTCGTCTGGGGACCAATTTAACCAAACCATCAACAGACCTTCGATTGCGGTACCAATCGAGCGGTTCGATGGAATCAGCAAGAGCCCCGGGGAATCTCTGTGCTCAATGAAACGCTCGAAGTGCTCGCGCATTGTGCTCACGTCGCGCGAGACCAGAACGCGATCGTCATCGGCCGCGATTCTGAGAACGTCAGGATCGGGTGTAGCGTCCGGGATCCCACTCGCGCCGCGGAAGTCGATAGTGGGCTCACGACGATGCAACCCGAGTCCGATTTCCGGGTTCAGGTCGGCATCCGCCTGAAAACGGATGCTCAAGATCGCTTCGCGTGCAGGTCGCGCATCCCGCGTTCGAACCGCTCGACCATATCCGGCGGAAGCGGATACTGAGCCTTGATCTCTTCGAACCGGCGGTCCTGTTCGGCAAGGTACGCCTCAATTTCCTGCGGATGCTCCAGGATAAATGTAATGACGCCGTACACCTTTGCCAGCGAGCCGATGGACGGGTAGGCATCGAAAATCGCGTCAGCGGTACGCCCGTCGCGAAACTCGTAAACGATCACGTCAAGACCGATCCGCGTCCCGGCGACATAATATGCGCCGTTCCGGATTTCAACGTATTGATTCGTGGGCATCGCTTCCATGGCGGGTACCTTCCAGTGTACTTCGATTTGCCGAAGTGCCTCTACAAGCGGAGTTATCCTGCCTTCTCAACCCGGATTTCCCGAATCCGAGTCGGCCCGGAGCCATCAAATCGGTCGGCCCGGGTCGGTTCATTCAATCGCGGAATGCTCTGTTCCGCGAGTTCCGTCAGGATCGAGCCGAGGCCATTCCCCTCGACAATCACATCGTGGGTCGCGAACACGAGTCGGATCTCATCGTCGCTACCCTCGGCATAGAGAAACTGGCTCCACGGGAGCACGTAGGTTCGCTTCAACAGGACGATCTCCAGCCCGGTGGGCCGCTCTCGCGCGACCGTTCGCCATTCGTACTCGCTATCGACTGATGCCGCGTTCATGACTTCTCTCCCTGTTGCGCCCCGGCTCGATGTGGCTCTCAACCGCCGATGGCCGGCGCTCGATGCGGGTTCGGATGAATTCCGGTTGCTGCTGGCGGCAACGATTCCGTTTCGCCAGTTCACGGGCTGCGGCTAATCCTCGTCGCGCGCCCCGTTCCAGCACAACTCCAGCCTTCCGCGCCAGCTCTGAAGCTGATTTCCGTGCAGTCGAGCGCGCCACGGTGTCTCTCAATGTTTCCCTGTCGCTTGTGATGACCCGAACGCTTTGCCGTCCACGAGACGCCGCCACGTAAAACAACTCCTTCCGCATCCCATCGCCGGAGATAATCACTGAATCGACCGACTTGCCCTGGCTGCGATGCGCCGTCACCGCGTACCCGTGATTGAATTGTCTGTAATTCGATGGGAGCGTACGCCCATCATCCAGTCGGACTCGTGCTTCATCAACACCGGCCACAGTCGCAAGCTCGCCATTTGTTGCGCGAAAGTCAGCGTCGCGTCGATTCGCGGTCAACAGCAGCCGATCCCCGACGGACACCTCGATTGCTTTGCTCTCGTAAACCTCAAACGATCTCGCCTGCTTTGCTGTGAGACTCCGCTCAGCGCCTGCCGCGTTGCAAACGATCAGGTTTTTCCCCTCGGTCCGTACCACCTCGACGAGTTCGTTCTTAGCGATTCCTGTAACGGCGCGGTGGAAGCTGAGAACCTGCCCTGCACGAAAATTCCGCGCATCGCTCTTCTGCGCGGTGGTCCAGTTCAGTCCGGCATGCCGGGTCGTTTGTAAACTCGTGCCGAGCTTGCCCGCTCTCTTCCGGTCTGACCGAATGGCGTCGGTGACACGGTCGATCTCTTCGTGAGTCGGGCAGACTACGAGTACAGATGACTGTTCGCCACGCGCGCCCTGAGCCTCGCGAAATGCCTTTGCTACTTCCTCGGGGCGATCGGCGGGCGCAACCTCCCGAACTGCTCCGATGGTCTCCAGCTTCTCAAAGCCGCGGACCGGGTTCCGTCGCAATTCTTCGATTGCGTCGCGATAATCGCGCACCGTTTGCCGCTGAACCTGCGTCAGCGATACGCTCCTGAGGAGTGACTCCTTTTCCAGAATGCGGAGCGAATCGCCAGCCTCAACGCTCTGAATCTGTTTCGTGTCGCCGGTAAACACGACGCGTGCATTCTGTCTCTCTGCGAGATTGAGAAATTCGTCCATCTGGCGCGCGGATACCATTCCGGCTTCATCGAGGATGATGACCTTTCCTCGAACCGCATTGCGCACGCTCTGGTCTTGAAGCAGCCGCTCGACGGTTACGGCGTTTTCAAAGCCGACCTTTTGAAGCTCCTCTACAGCGCTCGTGGCGGGGGCTACGGCAAGGATTTCCCTCCGGGCTTCCGTCAGTCCACGCGACAACTCTTGCAGGGTTGCCGTCTTGCCCGTTCCTGCGGCACCTGAAATTGCCACCACGCGGTCGCGGGAATCGAGCACAAACTCTACCGCGCGCTTCTGCTCGGGATTTAGCCGATCGGACGCTATGAAGCGATTCTCACCGCCCAGTCGCTCGAATCTGCCGATGCCGCGATTGACGAACTCGATCATGTCGCGTTCGCGTAGCAGGCTGGCGCGAGTCGCGATCTCCTGACCGTCCCGAAGAATCGCGCCGGACGACTCCCGCGCGGTCAGTGTTCCTCGCAGTTCCGTGTGCCTGATCGCGCCGCGGCCATGCCGGAGTGCTTCCGTCAGTATGTCGTGATCGCGCGCCACGGACACCCGCTCGAAGAGATGCGACTGCGCGTAGTCGAGCGAAAGTTCGGGAGATTCGACCGAGATGTCTCTAACGTCAGCCTGGCCAACAGCCCGTTTCAATCCTCCTGATTCTTCTGGGGTGAGGCGCTGCTGCTGGCGCGCTCGTACTTCCGCGGTCGAGATTTCGATCAGCTTGTCGGCCCGCGATTCGCGGACCAAGACTGCGACTTCATTATCTGTCGGCTTCCGACCGTTCTCCAGCGTGAATGCATCAATCGCCTGATCGCGCTGTTTGCTCCGCTGGCTGAACGTTTCGAGCAGTGCATCGGAGACGCCCACAATCTCGAAGCCGCAATCCTGGCCCCTGGCGTCGCGACGGTTTTCAATCTCGTACCCGAGCGAACGCACCTCGCGCGCCAATGAATTGCGGTAGACCTCCGTCAGATACGCACGCCGTTCGTAGATTCCCGACGCCTGGAGCGCCTTCCAGCGTCCCTCGTCACCGTCGAACGTGAGGTTCGCCGCTACCGCGTGAGTGTGCAGTTGTGGGTCAAGTTCCCGACTGGTGTCATGCTCGTAGACAGCAATCACCAGATTGCCAGTGGCGCGGTCTGCGTTGGCGCCATTTATGCGAACGCGAGTGGCCGCGTGCGTTTCGAGTTCTTCCAGCGCCTCGGCCACCGCCTTCTCGTGCGCGCTGATGAGCCGGTCGTCCCCGCCGATGATTGCCATGACTGAAACGGACTTTGGGGCCGAAATCGTGAAGTCGTAGAGGTGCCGCCCACGCGATTCAACGTCGCCCGCGTCATTCAATCGATCAGCGCTGTGGCGCTGGCGAAGGAATTCGCCGCTTGTCGGGTCGAGCCCCTGACGCACGGACTCGAAATCCTCTGCCCGAACGTCGCCCGTCAGGCCCAGCAACTCAGCGGCACGGCCGCACCACCGACCGACGACCTTCTCTCCTTCAGCGTAATAATCGCTGTGTTCGAGGTGCCGCGCCGAATATCCCTTGCCGTCCGCCATGGCCCGGATGGTGAGCACGCGACATCCTTATCTCTTTTCCCTCGGCTTCGGCGCCTCCGGTGGCGCAGCCTGAACCACAGGTGCAGGGGCTTCCGCCGCTGGCTTCGGCGGAGACATGACCCAGTACGTGGCCATCGCTCCAAGCACAAAACCAATCAGAACAGCGAGGCCGGAAAGAGAATACGCCGTCCAGCGATAAGCCTTATGAAACGTCACCGAGAGCTCTTTGATGGCGTGCTCGGCCGCGTTGGTCACTGAAGAGATCTCCGATCTCATCGCGCTGACTGCGCGACTGGCATCCTGTGCGGCCCCACGGTAAGCATCACCCAGGTTGCGCGCCGTAGCTGAGAATTCGCCACAGACCTTCTTCATCTGCTGCGATGTGGCGGCGAGGGCCTCGGCTGTCTCAGGAAGCGTGGACCGGATGAAGTGCTGCCGAAGATTCTCTTTAATGGTGCCAGCGATTGCCTCGGGACTGATTCCCCTGGCGATCTCCCGCGGCATCGCGGTCAATCGCTGTTCCAGTTGAGCGTGGTATTCCTCGCTTGCGTCCAGCGTCTCGCGCAGATGATCTTTTGTCTCGGTGAGCAGATTCTCGATGAGTTGACGCTCGACGGCGACGCGACCCGGCGCCCCTTCGATGAGCAACACCAGAAACTGCATTGCCCGAAGAATGCGGAGCATCTCGTCGTTTTCGGGAAGGGAACGGCAGTGGCGTAACTCGCGATAATAGTCGGCGCGAATCTCGGCGGGTAATGCATTTGCTACACGGTCGATGAGATCCGGCTCCGGCCGGCGAACCTCAACCGGTAAGGCAGCGGCCTTCATGGCAGCAGCAGTTCCTTCACCTTCTCGAATTCGGCAAACATGCGCCGCCGGTAGCTTTGCGCCCGCATGACGAGCGAGGCCTTCTGAAGTTCAGCCGCGGCCATTTTTCTCCCAGCCACCTGCCCGAGCGTTGCGCCGTGATTGCGCGCCGCGTTCTCCAGGTCAGGGAGACGATAGTCCATACGGATCACGGCGGGTTTGAAAATCCTCTGGAACTCCCGCGCCTGATCGCTCTCGCGCCAGTACGTGAAGTCCGCGTACTCGGTAACGCTGTTTTCGACAATCAGGTAATCAACGCGTTCCTGCAGGCGCGTGGCCCAGTCGAGTACGCTGTCCACGCTGGCGGGATCGGAAGTGACGATGCCGATCGCCGTGAACACGATGCCGGCGTCCGCAACATCGGGATACATCTTCTCGAACCATTCATGGGTGACCTGACCCGAACCCGATCCCATGTCAGCGAGAATGACGCGTGCCCCATCGGCCAGGTGATCGACGAAGGCGTCGAGACCCGCGGGAGTATGGATGTTGACCTTCGGCACGCTGCCGAAGAAGTGGGCCAGCGATCCGCGGGCCTTGTTCTCAGTATCGAGGTCCAGCAATGTCGCCGCGATCTGGTTTTCATCGAACCATTCCGCGATCGCTGCCATGACGCTGGTTTTGCCCACACCGCCTTTGCCGCCCATCGAGAGAATGACGCGCTTCGCTACGATGACGGCGGCTGAGGGTTCATCGATTACAGTCCTGGTCTTGCTCATTTGAACTCCCAAGGAGAGCCTGCTGCTTTGATCACGCCGCTGCGTGAGATGTCTTCCTGCCGGAACGCGCGGTTCCGGAACCACCTACGGGTTGGGATGCCAACCATTCGTCGAGATCCTCAGGCCGATATCGGACCAGGGCGCTGACCTTGATGAACTTGGGTCCTCGTTTCTCCAACCGCCAGCGACGCAGGGCGGCCAAGCTGACATGGAGGCGGAGGGAGACTTCTTCTTCGGTTAAGAGATTTAGCATGATGGCAGAACTCCTCACGAGACAGATTATGGCACATTGTTTTTGATCGATACAATAGTTCACATCTTAATTCTTGCATGGAAACGGTGCTCTGTGGCACTATTAGGCTAATGGGGCGCAAACCTCAATTAGAATCCAAACCTCAGCAGCAGACACTTTCCATTCGGATTTCGGACGGGCTCCGCGAGTTCCTCGAACGCTCCAAACAGTTGATTGCAAATGGACGGGGCGAACTGCTATCAACCTCGGATGTAGCGAAGATACTCCTCGAATCGGCCAAAGAGGATCGGAACGACTTCCGCCTTGAAGCTGCGGAACTACAGCGAAACGTCACCGACTCGCTTTGGACCATCCGGCGTAAATGGGAACAGCATCTTGATCTCTCGCGCCCTGAGTGGATTCTTCTCGGCCAATACATTCAAATTGCGTGCGAGCAGGTCATGGAGGATACAGAGTCGCCTACATCCAAAGAATCGCTGGTGGTCCTTCTCGAAGTGCTTCTCGCCATACGCGACCTACGTCCCGGTCGCGGCGTCGGGCTCGACCGTTACTATCTGGGAAACATCGGCACCATGGGCGAGGCTGCAGAGATGGCCTGGAACGACCGCCAGCTGGACCCCGAAATCGTGCCCGCTGTTTCCCGCAGGTGGGTTGAGCAACTGCGAAATACATCGCTGCCGCAACGGCCGTCTTTTGCCGGCCGCAATCTGGCGGTTGCACTTCGGGACGAGGATCTTCCGGACATCGTCGCCCTCAATCAGGCGCTGAGGCCCTACCTGCCAACTCTTTTTCGACTAGCCGCGCGCGGCCACTGGGCCCGCGAAAAAAGGCCGCTTCGTCCTCTGCAGGAGCGACGTTTCGAACACACGGTGATTCCCCCGATTGTGGAAAAGGAGTTCAGGCTCGATTTCGCGGTTGGCACCCAGGGGGATCTGTCGATTCTGTTGGGCATGGAACAAAAGGATGCGATGTACCCGATTGCGCCCTATACCGAGATCAAGGAATTCCTCGTCATGCTGGAAACGATGGTTCCGCGGTTGACATGGAACGGGGTGCATTTCCTCGGCTACACGACACCATCGGGAAAGTATTGCTTTCGACGCCGCGCCGAGGGCGTCGTTTTCGGGTTTTCGCCGGAGGAGTGGGAGGAGATCAGGAGCCTGTTTCGCAAGGCGCTCGCCGCTCCGAACCTCCAGGCGCTCCTGACCGAGCTCTCACTCGTTTACGGCGAGCTGTAAGGCGGACGTGCAACAGCGCGGCCCATTTACAAAATGGGTGCGTATCAACGCCCAACTGGCTGCGATTCCCCAACCAGCCCGTTTTGAACCAGCCCCCAACGTGCGCTGGTCCAAATGGTGAAGGAACCAGCCGACGGGATCGAAACCCGGCCGCCCGGCGGACACTCTGAATGCGGTGCTCGGCCGCACCACGCCGATCATCGATTGGTTCCCTGGACGACGTAGTCCGGCGTCAGCAGCGGTTGAAGATCCTCAGTTCTCCGGCTTATCGTCGCCTACAGTGCCCCGCATGCCGTCCGATTCCTTCGGACGGGATCGAAACGGGAAGCATCCGCGCTGGCTGTCCGTGCAAAATGGAGGCAGCATGTTCAGATCGAGCGGCGCGCCAAGATATACGTGCTGCACGACTGCCCTGTCATACGGCAGTGCCGGCGCGCCCGCTCGGATGTGCCGCCCGATCTGCAGAATCCGCGGCAGCTTGAAATAGTTCATAACGGTTGTTGCGTTGCCCGCCGCGAAATTGTGCCGCAGACCGAGCGCATGGCCAATTTCGTGCGCCACGACGTATCTCAGATGGTCGTTCTGTTGTTCCAGATCGCCGTCCGACAGGGTCTCGGGCAGGACGAAGACGTGCGCGTGCAGGATTTGCCCCGTCAACGGATCGCTCTGGATGTATGACGTGGACGCGAAGGCGCCGGATGTCACCCACTGAATGACGTTGTAGTCCGGGTTCGGCGCACGGATGCCAGGCGGCGCATCGATCACCCGAACCAGCGATCTCCCGAACGCCTGGTTCCAGTACAACACTCCGTCGCGCACAGCAGTCCGATAATGCTCCGGAATCGCGGACGACAGCGCGAAGACGATCGGTTCATGAACGTCGAACTTCATGGCGTAGAGAACCCAGCGGTCCGAGCGCCATTGAGGATACGTTTCGTAGAAGCCGAACCGTCGCAGGTTTTTCATCTCGAACGGATGGAAATCCGGACGCGGCCGATATAGGCTCAAATAGTAGTGAACGACGATGCGCTGGCCGTCCTCAGTCCGGGCTTCCTGGTCGAACACCAGTGTCGCTTCGTGATAAGTGAGGGATACGGGCTTCCGCTCAAACAGCCGAAACGCGTCAGCATCGTGCCTGTCGATCCGGCCGGAATAGTCTTCCCCAGTACGGTCTTCCTCGCTGGAAACCGTATCGAATCCGGCATTCAGATCGATATCGAGCGTGCTGCGCGTTTCGCCGCTTATAGGGATCGTCGCCAGGACGCGCGCGGGATCGCTCCCTTGCGTGCCCGACGTGTCGAGCATGCGCAGGACTGTATCCTCGCGCTCGAACGTGACAATGCGGCTGCGGCTCGTGTTGAAACCGAGAATCTTCAGTTGATAGCTGATCTGCAGCAGGAATCGTCGTCCGAGGTCGGCTTTTTTGAAGGTGGCCGGTTGCACCGCCACAGCCTGGGGACTGGAGCAAAGAGCCGCGACGAGAAATCCGGCGGTGAATAAGTGCAGTAGTCGCATACTCCATCACTGCCATCAAGTGCCGAAGGCCATCGTATCGCACCGCGCCTTTATCGTCTGTGGGCCTGTTCGGCTTCAGCTCCGACTGATCGGCGCGCATTCCGAGGCCCACCAGCGCCACCGCATCATTCGGTCCGCGGATCGTCCTCGCGCCCACGCGCCGATGATAAAGAGAGACCCGGCTCGGCGCACGAATTCCCCGACGAACGAGAGCTTCTGCGCGGTGTGAGGCCTTTTTCGCTCGCCAGGCGGACCGCCGGCAGTCCCGAGCCATAACCGTTTGCGTGCGGGGTCGCACGATCCACTCACCGTAAATTCCAGGCATTCTGCCGCGATAGTCAGTCCGATGGCACGAATAGCGTGTAGATATGCGTCGGCGTGGACCATTCTCGAATCAATATGCGAACGATTCTGGCTTTAGGTGTGCGCGTTCTCGCGCTCCCGGTATTCCTGCTGGCGGCTGCGCCCTTATTCGCACAGTCCGCCGGAACGGTCCGCGGTTCGGTTCTCGATCCCTCGGGTGCGGTGATCAACGGCGCCACCGTGCGAATTCAGAATCCCGTCTCCCGCTACGACAAGAGCGTGCAGACCGACGCACAGGGAAACTTCGTATTCGATAACGTTCCATACAACCCCTATCACGTTACCGCGGTGGCGACCGGATTCCAGAGCGCGGAACAGGACGTGGACGTGCGTTCCCCGGTAGCGGTGGAAGTTAAAATCACCCTCAAAATCGGCACATCGACTGAGAGCGTCACCGTGACCGAGGGGGCGGATCTGGTCGAAACCGATCCTTCCACTCACACCGACGTGGACCGCGAGCTTTTCGACAAGCTGCCCCTCGAGAGCTCCTCCTCATCGCTCAGTTCTCTGGTGACGCTGGCCACGCCAGGCGTTTCCGCCGACTCTAACGGTCTCTTTCACGGACTTGGCGACCACGCCTCGAATTCCTTTTCCGTGGACGGGCAGCCGATTACGGACCAGCAAAGCAAGATTTTCTCGAATCAGATCCCGGTCGATTCCGTGCAGTCAATGGAAGTGATTGAAGGCGCTCCACCTGCCGAGTTTGGCGGCAAGACCAGTCTGGTGATCGTAGCGACTACCCGCTCGGGGCTCGGCGTCACCACGCCTCACGGCGACCTGTCGGCTTCCTATGGCACTTTTGGCAGCTCGAACGGCAGCTTCGATCTTTCCTATGGGGGGCAGAAGTGGGGGAACTTCATCTCCCTGGATGGTTTGAACACGGGCCGTTTTCTGGATGGCCCGGAGTACCAGGTCTTTCACGATCACGGAAACGAGCAGAACGCGTTCGACCGTGTCGATTTCAAACTGTCCGACAACGATACCATCAATCTCAATCTCGGCTTCAGCCGGTCCTGGTTCCAGACACCGAATTCATACGACGCCCAGAACGCGACGGCCTGGTCCGGGCTTGTGGTCGATAACGGCGGCCTGGGTCCCAATGGTTTGGCAGTCGGCTCTCAGGATCAGCGCTCGAAGATCAGAACGTTTAATATCGCCCCGACATACACGCATGTGATCAATCGCGAACAGCATATTCACGTTCGCCGGCTTTGTGCGGCAGGATCAATATCAACTACTATCCGAGCGACAATCCGTTTCGCCGACTTCACGCCCGATCTCCAGCTCACGACCGAGGGTCAGAACCGCAGTCTGAAAAATGCCGGCGCTCGCACCAGTTATTCCTATGTCAATCACATTCACAACATAAAGGTGGGCGCTTCTTACGAGCACACGTTCCTTACGGAACGCGATACTTTCGGTCTCGTCGATCCGACCGCGAATGCCCCCTGTCTCAACTCCGACGGCAGTTTCGACACCGACCCCACGCTGACCGACCCGAACAGTTGCCCGGGCGGCGCGGTGAATCAGAATCCAAACTTTATTCCGCTTCTTGGCTGTTACGACCTGACCCGAACCGCCCCGCTGCCCGCCTCGGATGGCTGCCCGCATGCCACCAGCGGCGAGTACCTGTATTACGGCCATGCCGACATCAAGGAATTCGCATTTTACGTCCAGGACACAATCAATATCAGGAACTGGACTTTCAATCTCGGCGTGCGCTTCGACAAATACAATGGCCTCACCAGCGCCGCACAGGGTGAACCGCGGCTGGGCATCGCTTACAACATCAAGCCCACCAACACCGTCCTGCGGGTTTCCTATGCGCGCACGATGGAGACTCCTTTCAACGAGAATCTGGTGCTGGCAAGCCTCGGGTGCAACGATCCCGTGATCAATGCGCTCCAGTCAACGGTTCCGGGCGGCGCCTGCGTTTCCACACACCGCTGAGCCCCGGCCACCGCAATGAGTTCCATGCGGGCCTGTCCCAGGCCTTTGGAAAATATCTGGTGGTGGATGGCGAATACATCTGGAAGTACACCCACAAGGCGTTCGACTTCAGCGTGCTCGGCAATACGCCGATCACCTATCCGATCGAGTGGGTCAGCTCGAAAATTCCCGGATATGCCATCCGCGCCACCGTGCCGAACTTCCACGGGCTGACGGCGTTTGTGGTGATGTCCAGCGTGGCGGCGCGCTTCTTCACTCCCCAGGTGGCCGGAATTGGCGCCGCGCCGGGCGGAAGCAGCGTATTCCGCATCGATCATGACGAGCGTCTTTAATTCGACCACACACCTGCAATACCAGCCATCGAAGAAGCTCCCGTGGATCAGCTTCAACTGGCGATACGACAGCGGTCTGGTGGCCGGTCCGGCGCCGTGCGCGGGAGGCAATTGCGCCAACGGGCCAAATGGAACCGACAGCATCGTGGACGTTTCCGGGATAACGCCGGATCAGCAGTTCCAGGCCGGACTCTTCTGCGGGAACGTATTTGCCACGCCTACCAGCCCGATCAGTCCCGACGGTACTTGCCCGGCGAACCTGTACGGTTCGAAATACCTGCAGATTCCGGCGCCAGGCACTGAAGACGACGACCACAACCCGCCCCGCATCGCATCGCGCAATCTGTTCGATATCGCCGTGGGACACGACAACATTCTTCACGGCGACAAGTATCAAGCTCAGCGCGCGCGTGACTGTCGTCAACCTGACGAACAAGGAGGCTCTTTACAATTTCATTTCGACGTTCAGCGGAACGCACTACGTGACGCCGCGGACAGTAACCGCAACGGTCGGTTTTCACTTCTGATTCAGGCAGGCGAACGAAGGACGCGCTGTTCGGAAGCTGTCCGGATTCCCAATCGCGAGCCAGGAAGTCCGAATATCGAAAGCGCGACTTCGGGCATCGGGCCGTCGCGCGGTTGGTACATGCGACGATTGAATTCAGGTAAAGGCTGCCTGACATTTTCATTGCCCTCGTCATGGCTTGTTTCGCGCTGCAAGGGGCGCGGCTCTTCGTTCGACTTCCGCTGGCGGAGCTGCAGCTAAGGGCACGGTGGAAAGGCGCAGTTTGGGTACGCGCACACGAATGAACGCCATAAAATCTCTGTTGTTCACGTCACTGTTTTTCTGCCCGGGAAACGTCTCCGCCCAGTCGGTCGATAAAGAGCTTGAGCCTGCGGCAATCGTCGAGCTTGGCGGAGCGGCCGGGCAGGATCTCAAAGGTGGTGGGTCAAGCTTCGGCGGGGACCTCGCGGTTGAGTTTACACCGATAGAGAACTGGCTGGAGATTGAAGCAGGCACTACGCCGCTCTTCCGCCGTCACTCGACAGAATGGGATACGGACCTTCTGTTCAAGAAGCCTTGGACGCTCTCAGAAAAAGTGGAATTTATGCTCGGCGTTGGTCCGGAGTGGATACATACGAGGGCGTATGGCGTGACAACGAACTCGCTCGGCGGCGAAGCGGTGCTGGACTTTATGTTCTGGCCCTCATCGAAGCATCGCTTTGGCTGGTTCCTCGAACCGGGCTACGATTACAGCTTCGCGCGAGGCCATGAGCGCTCGATCGGGATAAGCGGCGGACTGCTGATCGCGATCCCACGAAGACGCTGAAACGTTCGACCTTGCGATGGTCTTTCATGCCGGCCAGTACAAGTGGAGCGCTCAGGTCTCGGTTATCAATCTGACTGACCAGGAGGCCTCTACAACTTGCTGTCCACGTTCAGCCGCACGCATTACGTGAAGCCGCGCATGGTGGTAACCGGGACGATCGGCTTTCACTTCTGATCGGTCGGCGCGGGGATGCGCCGAAGAATTCGCCGGACGCGATGCAGCATGCGATCTTTCATGGAAAACTCCGCAGTGATCCGGTCGCCGGGGTGCAGACCGGCCAGAGCGCGTGGCTGCTTCACCCGATAGGATTTCACCTCGAGGTGCAGACGCCCCAGTAAACTGGTCCCGCGGATGGCGATGGAGGAAGAAGCGGGGTTGGCCCACACCACGGTTCCCGCGACCAGATACTCCTCAACCCCGTGTTGGGCCTGCGCGGCGAACGAAATGAGCAGCATTGCCAGCAAAGCGCGACTCGGCATGCCCCACGACTATACTCCGGCGAACGATCGCATGGAATAACGGCCGGGCCACCGGACTCGATTTCGCAGGTGAGTGGCCTTATTGAGCGGTGAGCGGCTTTTCGATTTGATGCGTTTACGTGCCGATCAATCAGGCGATCGGGGGGCATTCCTCCAGGCAGGCCTTTGACGTTGGTGAACACCATCGCCGGTCCGCCCTTGAATGCCCATCAGGAGCATCAGGCCGCAGAAGCTCGCGGCTATCCGGTTTTTGGCGGAGGGTTGAAAACAATCCGCACCGGAACGCAAGCTCTTCGCCTCGGCGTTAGATCCTGCAGCGCTGCGTTTCGATGCCGCTCCTTCACAGTCGCGGTTCGGTATATGTTTCTGAGCCAGCGGCTGCCGTCAGCTGTCACGCCATGCGCTTCGCCAGGTGCTGACCCGTGAGTGAACCCGTGTGTTTCACCAGCTTCGCCGGCACACCTTCGAAGACGATTTTTCCGCCTTCGCTTCCCGCGCCGGGTCCCATGTCCAGCACCCAGTCGGCGCGCGCCACAACGCCGAGGTTGTGCTCGATCACAATTACGGTCGAGCCATTGTCCACCATGCGATCGAGCAGTCCGATGAGCCCGGCCACGTCGGCCATGTGAAGTCCGGTGGTCGGCTCGTCGAGAATCACGATCTCCGAAGGCCTGCCCAGTTCCGCCGCGAGCTTCAGCCGCTGCCGTTCACCGCCGGAGAGTGTGTTCAATCGCTGCCCCAGCGCCACGTAGCCGAGTCCCGTGTCCTGCAGGGTGCGCAGCATCGCCAGCACCGGTTTCTCGACGAAGTACCCGAGGGCCTCCTGCACCGAGAGGCCGAGCACGTCGTTAATATTTTTCCCGCGCAGCTTCAGCCCCAGAACCTCGCTGGTGAAGCAGCGGCCTTCGCACGCTTCGCAGCGCGTCGCGACGGGATCCATGTGCTGCAGATCGGTGTAGATCACGCCGAGCCCTTCGCACGCCGGACACGCGCCTTTGGAATTCGCGCTGAAGAACGCCGGCTGCACTTTGTTCGCCGCGGCAAAGGCCTTGCGGATCGCGTCCGCCATCCCCGAATACGTCGCAAGATTGCTCCGTCGCGAGCCCGGCGTTAGCGCCTGATCGACGACGATCGCGGCGGGATACAGCGGCACCAGACAGCCGTGAATCAACGAGCTCTTCCCGCTGCCCGCGACGCCCGTGACGACGGTGAGCACGCCTTTGGGAATTCCTACAGTGACATTGCGCAGATTGTTGAGCGTGGCTTTTTCGACGGGAAGATGGCCTTTCGCCTGGCGATACTCCGTCTTCAGCGGCACATGCTGCGCAAGATGTTGCCCCGTCTTTGTGCCCGATTTCTTCAGCGCCGCGAAAGTTCCCTGGAATACCACGTCGCCGCCTTCCTTTCCGGCGCCGGGTCCCATATCGACAATGTGGTCGGCGATGGCCATCACCTCCGGCTTGTGCTCGACGACAAGAACGGTATTGCCTTTATCGCGCAGCATGATCAGCACGCGGTTCAGCCGCTCGAACGTCGTGCGGATGCAGGCCGATCGTCGGCTCGTCGAAGATGTAGACCATCTCGGTCAGCGCGGCGCCGAGGTGGCGGACGATCTTCACGCGCTGCGATTCGCCGCCGGAGAGCGTTGCGGTTTCGCGGCTCATCGTGAGATAGCCGAGGCCGATCTCCACGAGATGCCCGAGCCGTTCGACGATGCGCGCCTGCAGCGGCGCCACCGTGGGAGCTTTCAGCCGCTTCATCCAGTCGAGCACTTCGCCGATCGGCATCGTGGAAACGTCGGCGATGCTCTTCTTTTCGATCCGGCAGGCGCGCGCCGCTTCGCCGAGCCGTGTGCCGCCGCA
This sequence comes from Terriglobia bacterium, assembly GCA_963832905.1. GTDB lineage: Bacteria > Acidobacteriota > Terriglobia > Bryobacterales > Bryobacteraceae > BOG-234. The sequence goes on from CAWHVO010000006.1 coordinate 1,576,703, forward strand.
CGCATCGCACGGGCCGCGCGTCACAATGCGTTCAAAATGCGGGCGCAGGTTCGCGGTCAGCTTTTCCGGATCCTTGCCGAGGTAGAGACGTTTGAATTTGACGATGAGGCCCTCGTAAGGGCTCTTCATGTTGCCGAGCGATTTCACTTTCAGCTTCGGATCGTCGAGATACAGGAACTTCTCCCACTCGGCTTTCGTGTAGTCGCGCAGCTTCCTCTTCACGTCGAAGAAACCGGAGTTCGCGAAGATCGACCAGTGGTAGCCGCCCACGCTGAACATGGGATAAAGGATCGCGCCGTCCGCGAGCGATTTATTTTTATCCACGAGCGCATCGATGTCGATCTTCGAAACGCGCGCGAGGCCTTCGCATTCCGGGCACATGCCGCGCGGATCGTTGAACGACAGCGCGAGGGCGTGCGGCACTTTCGGTGCACCGATGCGCGCGAAGAGAACGCGGAACATAGTGAACACGTCGGTAGCGGTGCCGAGTGTGGAGCGCGGATTTCCGCCGAGGCGCTGCTGGTCGACGATGATCGCGGTCGAGAGATTGTGCAGCGCGTCCGCGTCCGGCTGGCCGTAGCGCGGCAGAAAGTACTGGACGAAGGTCGAGAAGGTCTCGTTGATGAGGCGCTGCGACTCCGCGGCAATGGTGTCGAAAACCAGCGAGCTCTTTCCGCTGCCCGAGACCCCGGTGAAGACGGTGATCTGCCGGCGGGGAATATCGAGCGAGATGTTTTTAAGATTGTTCTCTCGCGCGCCGCGCACTTCGATGCTGCCGAACGCCATGAAGAGTCAGTTTAGCGGCTCGCGGGCCGGCAAAACCGCTCCTTCGCAGTCGCGGCTCCGTAACGCATGGCATCTACCGAGCCGCGCGCGCAAGCAAGCGGTGTTTTCGGACTTCTGCGACGGGGTGTTCGGGGTCATCCGCGCCGTTACAACAGCGGCGATTCCACCATCCGCTTCAGATTCTTCGCGCACTGCGCCACGCCCGGCCAGTACGTCTCCAGATGAATCGCGCCCTCGTACTGGTCTTCCGCCAGCGCATCGATCTGCCCCTGCCAGTCGATGTCGCCGTCGCCCAGCGGCTCCCACACCGGCTTGTGGCCGTCGAGCGTGCAGTCCTTCGCGTGCACCAGCGCAATCCGCTTCGTTTCGAGCATCTGATATCCGGTGGGAAACGGCTTCTCGCCCGAGATGTAAGCCGCCGCGGGATCCCACACCACCTGCAGATTCGCATGATCAATCGCCGCCAGCACGCCTGCCGTCTCCTGCGCCGTGGCTACGTGGCAGGAGCGGTCGTTTTCCAGGCCGATGATCAGCTCGCGCTTCGCCGCTTTGTCTGCCAGCTCCTGCAGCAGATCCACGACACGCTCGAAGCTCTCTTCCGGATTCCCCGCGCGCAGCCCTGAGAACACGCGTACGATCTTCGCGCCCGCCATGCATGCGATATCGAAAGCCCGCTCCGCCAGCTTCGACTGCTCCGCCCAGTCCTTCAGGGCGCATTTCAAAAGCGGAGTCGCGATCGCCACCACCTCCAGGTGATTCTCCCGCAGCGCCTGAATCGCGCTTTCAATGGCGGCCTTGTCTGTCTCGATCACGTGAACGCCGCCGATCGTGCGCAGTTCGGCTCCGCGCATCCCCAACTCGCGCATCAGCGGCGCAGCCGCCGCGACGTCCGGCGAAAACACGTCGGTCACGGCTCCCGTGTGGAATCGTTGCATCAGAGCTTCATGCGCTCCAGCTTGCGGTACAGCGTCTTGCGTTCGATGCCCAGAATCGCGGCGGCGCGGCTCTTGTTGCCGCCCGTCGCCGCCAGTACGCGCCGGATCTGATCCGCCTCCGTCTCCGCCAGGGTTTCACCGGCCACGCCGCCCGGCTCCATTGCGGCGATGGCATCCTCCACTGCCTCGCCGTCGATCCGGCCGTTCGGCGCGAGTATGGTGAGCCGCTCAATCAGATGCTGCAGCTGCCGCACATTCCCCTGCCAGGTGAAATCCTTCAGCGCCTTGAGCCCCGACTCCGTCAGCTTCACATCGCGGTTATAGCGCGCATTGTATTTGTTCAGGAAATACTGCGTCAGCAGCGGAATGTCGTTGCGGCGCTCGCGCAGCGGCGGCAGCTTCAGACGCACTACGTTCAGCCGGTGCCACAGATCCTCGCGGAATTTGCCATCCTCCACCAGCTTCTGCAGGTCGCGATTGGTCGCCAGCACCGCCCGCACATCAACTTTCTTCTCGCGCGGCGCGCCCACCGGACGAATCTCGCGCTCCTGCAGAAACCGCAGCAGCTTCGCCTGAAACGCGCTGTCGATGTCGCCGATCTCATCCAGAAACACCGTACCTTTGTTGGCCGCCTCGAATACACCCACGCGGTCGCGATCCGCGCCGGTAAACGCGCCCCGCATGGCGCCGAACAGTTCGCTCTCCAGCAGAGCCGAGGGAATCGCATTGCAGTCCACGGCCACAAACGGATGCGCCGCGCGATGGCTGAACCGGTGGATCATGCGCGCCACGAGTTCCTTGCCCGTGCCGGTCTCGCCTTCGATCACCACTGTCGCGTCCGTCGGCGCCACCTGCGACACGATCTTGTAGAGCTCCACCATCGCGGGCGTGCTTCCGATCATCTCGGTCTCCGGCAGCTCCTCCGGCGCGAGCTCGGCGTCGTCTTCATCCTGCGGGCTGATCGCGCGCTTCACCGACGCCAGCAGCGTGTCGAGTTCGAACGGCTTCGCCAGATAATCGAACGCGCCGTTGCGCGTCGCCGCCATCACGGTCTCCATCGATCCGCGCGCCGACATCAGAATCACCGGGCAGTTCGGATCCTTCTTCCGCGCCGCCATCAGGATGTCGAGACCCGTGCGGTCGTCAACGTAGATATCGGAAATCACCAGCGGATATTCGCGGTTCCCCAGCCGGTTCAGCGCGTCGCGTGTGTTCGAAACCGCTTCCACGCCGTAACCTTCAAGCTCGAGGAACGTCACGATTGTGGACCGCACACTGGCGTCGTCTTCCACCAGCAGAATGGTTTCGCTCATATAGCGCGTTTCAGTGTCAGCGTGAACTTCGAACCTTTGCCCGGCTCCGATTCGACATGAATCGTGCCGCCGTGTTCGTTAACGATCTGCTTCACGATGGAAAGTCCAATACCGGTTCCCATTTCACCAGACTGCTCGGCGCGCTTCGTGCGGTAGAACTTTTCGAAGATCTTCCCCACTTCCTTCCGGTCCATCCCGATGCCCTGATCCTGGACCGAAAGCGCCACCCGGTCTCCTTTATCATTTTCCCCAAAAACAGTGACCCGTGTCTGCGGGGGCGAGTATTTCACTGCATTTGTCAACAGGTTGTAGAGGGCGTATTCCATCAGTTCGCGGTCGCCGACGAGGTCGTCGAGCGGCAGGCTCGCGATCTCGATCTCGATGCTCTTGTTCAGTCCCAGGGCGCGCGCCCGCTCCACGCAGCGCTCCACAAGGTCCTGCAGCGCGAACCGTTCCTGCTTCAGTTCCATCTGACCGCTGGACATGCGCTCCACGCTGAGGAATGTCTCGATCATCTTCGCCAGGCGCTTCGATTCGGAGTTGATCATCTCCGCCATTTGCTTCCGCTTGGCTTCGGGCATCGACCCGTAGCGGCTGATGAGCTCGCTCGACCCCTGAATCGCCGTCAGCGGTGTGCGCATTTCGTGCGTGACGAAATGCATCGATTGCTGATAGCGCGTCTGCTCCGTCTCCGCATGCGCCAGCTGCCGCCGCACAAGCAGATGCCGCCACGCCGCGCCGAGGCCGGTGGCGAGGATGACCGCCAGCGTCGCGGGCATCCACGGCCATACGCTCGAATGCATGAACGCGACAGCAGGCAGGACCTGCGATGCGATGACGATCGCCAGAGTCAGCAGATTGGCGATCCATCCTCCGGCGAATGCGTAAACCAGACCAGCGGCAATCGCGAACACGAGGGTCGTCGCCGCCACGTCGCGCATCGGCACGTCCGTCAGAAACATTTGCCGCGCGAGCGTCTCATAGGCGTTCGCGTGCATCTCGACGCCCGGCATGATGATGCCGTTTGAATAGGGCGTCATCCAGCGGTCGGTCGCGGTCGGCGCGGTAACCCCTGCGAAAACCACTTTGCCTGCGAATTGCGTAGCCAGCGACGGATTGGCGTCCAGGTCCGCGACGGTCACCTGCGGGATCATCTTGACCGGCGCATAACGGATGCGGATGGTGCGCCCATCGCGCTGGCTCGCGGGGATGCGTTCCGATCCGACGGTGAGATCGTCGGGCGATTCGACAATTTCGCCGCCGCGCACCACGCGCAGTGCCTCGATCGCCAGGGCCCACCTTCTGTCGCGGCCGGCAGCTTTTTCCAGCGGGATATCGCGGCTGACCGCGTCGAACTTGTCGAGGTCGGCGTGCACTTCGCCCACCGCGGCCGCGTATTTCCGGAAGCGCGGGATTGGATCCTCCCACGCGCTTCCATCTTCCTGCATATCGCCCGAAAGCACGAGATTGTGGATCTTTGCGAATGCGGCTTCCAGCTGGTCGTCGGCCGGCTGCGGTTCGGCGAGAATGATGTCGACCACTACTGCCGCCGGCCGCGCAGGGGCAATGCGCTCCAGACCATCGGCGAGCGCCGCCCGCCTGCCGGTCAGCCCGTCGTATTTCGTCAGCGTGCGATTGTCGATCGCGAGCACGATGGACGACGGCTGCCACGGCGCCGGCTGTTCGAGCCGGAACAGAAAATCGTAGGCGTACTTATCAAACTGCTGCCCGAACGCCGTCCAGCTGAGGCCCAGCCCCGCCACGGCGGACACCACGATCAGCAGCGCCAGGATCAGGTAATTGGTTTGGGTGGAGAAGCGCAAGGCTTTGGCCGCTGATGCTACCCGGCTTTCGGATGCTGAGACCGGATCGACTGAACGATCTCGTCAACGGAAATTCCCTTCTGCCATCGCTCGCGTTCCGCTGTGTAATCGCCGCTGCCCGAACGATGCAATCGAATAAAGCGCGCGAGCCCGTCGGCACCCAGCTCACGCCTCAGAACGTCGAATGCGAGGTTGTCGAATTCCGCGTCTGTCATCTTTTCCGTCGCGATCACAACGACACCTCTTCTAACCATGATATGGGATTGCGCACCGGAATCAGCGGCTTCCGCCTCCGCGCTCCGGGCGTTCAACGAACTTGTCGTCGGTAGTGAGCAGCACGTCGGTGGCAGCCGCGTCCGCGAAGCGGTGGGGAAAGAAAAGCTACGCGGGCAGGCGCGTTTTTTCACTACTCGCATTCCGCAACTCAAATCCCTTCCGGGGAAATTCGGTCGCTGTCCATAGCCCTTCCTCGTTTTGTTCAAAGAAGCGTTTGTCGTTCAGACAGTAACTAACTGTTCCTTCTGGAATGCCAGAGCGTTCTACGATGTCTGATCGCGACATCGGGCCATTTTGAATTAAGAAGGCCGCTAACGCCTCTTTGCGCGGCAGTTGTTGGGGGGCCGCATTCGGCGGTACGAGCTTCATCTGCATTTGGCTTGGCTGCGGCGCATCAGCGATGCCGAATGCCTGCGCCAACTGGTTACGTGCCGCCTGGAGCGATTGGCGCAGAGCCGGATCCAAAACTAATTGAGGAGACCAACCGCCAAAGGGCGGCAGGCGTTCTATGCTGTGGTCGGAAAACGCAGTGGTTGAAGATATCGAAAACGCAATGCTTAAGCGGGGGATTTTGCCCGACTCGGAACAGTGGAACGAACTCTTGGAGATGTGGTACGCCGAAAGGAAGAGGAAGGGGTTGCCTTATTGACCTTTGCGGGGTCGCGCAACATGTTTGCGCGCCTCAATGTCCTGTGTAATTTTCTCGATATTCAACAGGCTTGCTTCTTTTTCTTCCGCAGGTCGGTCGTCGTTTCCAAAGAGGAGGGCAGTAAACCTGTCCAGCACTGCATCGTCCGACGTCTTGCTCACACATCCAATGTAACACGCGTTCACGCGTGTTCAGATTCCGAACACGCGTCCCGTAACGGTTGGATAATACTCAAATTATCCATCTTCCATCTGGCGTACGTGACCTTTCTTGCTTGACGCTGATAATGGTCAATACGGGCAAGCCCGATACAGCCAAACGCGCACGGGTGGTCGAATGCCTGGTGGATGGCGTACCAATCCGCGGAACCTTCGGCCTCCTGCCTTTCGCTAGTCTGATACAAACCTCCAGATCTCCGTTATGCGGGCTAACCGTAATAGTTCACGGCGTAACCGCCCACCACCAGGTACTCGAAGCAGCGCCGGCCCGTTAACCACTTTCCCCCGATAGAATTACCCACTGAATCAGCCAGTTGCCGGCTCACCCACCCTCGAACGCGCCGATCGTCTGCGACAATGTGTCCGCGATGAAAGCCCTGGACACCCGGCAATTTTGGCTTCGATTTTTCTATTCGGCAGTGGCGCACACATTTCCCTCTTCGGCCTTCCGAAAAAAATGTATTTTTGCCAAACGAACCAAGCAACTATATGAAATCATTGATATTTACGTTTCCCATATCCCTCGCCTGCGCGCCTCACCGAACCTTCTGCCCCTCGCCTTCGTTACTCTGATACGAACCCCATGAGCGTCGCCATCTCGGTCTCCGGCCTGCACAAAACCTACGGCGACTTCGAAGCCGTCCGCGGCATCGACTTCGAAGTCGCCACCGGCGAAGTCTTCGGACTCCTCGGCCCCAACGGCGCCGGCAAAACCACCACGGTCGAAATCCTCGAAGGCATCCGCCAGCGCACCTCGGGCGACGTCCGCGTCCTCGACTTCGACCCCGACAAGCAGAAGACCCAGCCTCAAGGACCGCATCGGCGTCTGCCTCCAGGCCACCAACCTGCCCGACAAGCTCAAGGTCATCGAAGCCCTGCAGCTCTTCGGCGCGCTCTACACGCGCATGCATGACCCGCGTGCGCTTCTGAAGCGTCTGCAGCTCGAAGAGAAGGCGCGACGCGTTTTACTCCACGCTCTCCGGCGGCCAGAAACAGCGGCTCGCCATCGCGCTCGGCCTGATAAACGATCCTTCACTGCTCTTCCTCGACGAGCCCACCACCGGCCTCGACCCCCAGGTGCGCCTCGAAATCCACGAGTTGCTTTCCGAACTGCGCGCGGAAAAACGAACCATCCTGCTGACCACGCATTACATCGAGGAAGCCGAGCGCCTCTGCGACCGCGTCGCCATCGTCGATGCCGGCAAAGTCATCGCCATCGGCACGCCGCGCGAACTCAAAGAGCGCAGCGCGGGCAAATCGACCATCGACATCACCTGCGCCGACGACCTCCGCTCGCGCCGGATTCCCGACTTTCCCGACGCCACGCAGACCCGCGTCAGCGACGACGGCCACAGCATGTCGGTCTCCTCCACGCGCGCCGCGCGCACGCTGGTCGAAATCGTGAAGTGGGTCGATGCGCAGGGCATCGTGCTCGAAGACGTGCATCTCGCCCGCCCCACTCTCGAAGACGTTTTCATTGAACTCACTGGAAAGAAGCTCCGCGAATGAACCTCAACGCCTACCTGACGATGATCCTCGTCGACATCCGCCTGGCCCTGCGCCAGCGCATCGTGATCTTCTTCAGCTTTCTGATGCCTCTGGCATTCTTCGTGATCTTCGCCCAGCTGTCGCACGCGGATCAGAGCGGCGCGATTCTCCAGATCGTCGCCATGGTTACCGTCATCGGCACGCTCGGCGCCGGCCTCATGGGCGCCGGCATGCGCGCCGCGCAGGAACGCGAAGCCAACATCCTGCGCCGCTACAAGGTCGCGCCCATCACGCCCATGCCCCTTCTGGTCAGCTCCACGGTAACGGGGATCGTGCTGTACTTCCCCTACTTCATCCTGATGCTGTTTCTCGCCAAAGCGCGCTACGGCATGACGATGCCGCGGCATCTGCCGGGCCTGTTCCTCTTCGTCGTGCTCGGCGTTCTTGCGCTGCGATCCATCGGGCTCATCGTCGCCTCCGTCGTCAACTCCATGCAGGAAAGCATGGTCATCACCCAGATCATCTATATGGCGATGATGTTTCTCAGCGGCGCCACCATCCCCACCGCGCTCTTCCCCAACTGGCTGGTGATCACGGTGCAGTTCATTCCGGCCACATGGCTGATGAGCGGCCTGCAGGGCATCATGGTGAAGAACGAAACGCTCGCCCAGAACTGGCAGGCCGTCGGTGCGATGCTTCTCACCACCGTGATCGGCCTGTTTCTCTGCGTCAAGCTCTTCCGCTGGGAGAAGGAAGAGAAGATGCGTCCGGCCGCGAAGCTGTGGCTCGTCGCTGTGCTGGTGCCTTTTGTCGCGCTTGGCTCATGGCAGGTGCATACAAAGGACAACGTGCGCGAAACGAAGATTATCTTTCGCGAGCTGGCGCGCTCCGGCACGTTGTTGGTGCGCGGCGCGCGGATTTTCGTCGGCGACGGCAAAGTGATCGAAAACGGCGGCGTGCTCGTGGCGAACGGAAAGATCGTCGAAGTCTACGACGGCAACGTCCCCGATCCGAAAGCCTTACACGCCGATGCCGTCGAAGCCGCGGGCAAGACGGTGCTGCCGGGGCTCATCGATACGTGGGTGAATCCACCCAGCCAGCGCGATCTCGCCGCCTATCTTTACTGCGGAGTGACCGCCGTCAACACGGGCGACCGATCGGATCGCGTGATGAAGGTCCATGACCTGACCGCGAGCGGGGAGAAACAGGGTGCCGAGTTGTTCCTGCTGGATGCGCCGCGGCGCCCCGACAGCCTCAGCGCGTTTCAGGCAGCCGAACAGTTTGCTGCGGGAAAGACCGATCTGCTGAACGATTCGCTTGTTCAGCAGGTCGGTCCACCGGAGTTTCTGCTTGCAACCATGCAGCAGGTTTCCGCGCACAAATCAGCTTCACAGCCGGTGGACGGGTTCAAAGATCCGAAGCTCATCGCCGCATATCGCCAGGGCTCGCCTCTTTCCATCGCGACCGGCGCCGGCCAGCCCCTCGTCTTCGCCGGCCCATCCGTGCAGCACGAAATGGAGCTCTGGGTAGCCGCGGGCATCCCCGTGCCGGACGCCTTACGCGCCGCCACCCTGAACGGCGCCAAAGTGCTTCACGCCGATCAGCGCATCGGCTCCATCGAGAAAGGCAAAGATGCCACGATGCTGATCGTCAACGGCAATCCGCTGCAGGACATCAAAGCCACTGAAGCCGTCTCCATCGTGATGTTCAAAGGCGAGCTGGTGAACCGCCAGGGACTCTTTAAACCGGAGTAACTTCAGTCTCTTTGCCGCTCAGATAGTAGTGCACCGCCGGCGTCACGATGAGCGACAGCACCATCGACGCCAGAATGCCGCCGATCACCGCGATCGCCAGCGGTTGCAGCATCTGGGATCCGGCCCCGAACGCGAGGGAGAGCGGGATCATTCCCGCCATGGTGGCCAGAGCCGTCATCATGATCGGCCGCAGTCTTCGCTCACCTGCCCTGATCATGGCCTCGCGGGGCGAAGAGCCCTCCGCGCGATAACGCTGATCCGCGTCGAGCAGGAGAATACCGTTCTTCGCCACGATGCCGATCACCATGATCAGCCCCATGAACGACGAGATGTTGAACGTCGTATTCGTCACCAGCAGCGCAAGGAACACGCCCAACGTCGACAGCAGCGCCGATGCCAGGATCGCCGTGGGCGCCGCGAAGCTGCGGAACTCGAACAGCAGCACGGTGAACACGAGAATAACCGCCAGCACCAGCACCAGCGAGAGATCCCTGAATGACTTCTGCTGCTCCTCGTATGTGCCGCCGTAGACCACCCGGATCTGCGGCGGCAGATGCAGATCGGCCACGGCCTTCTGCACTATTTCGATACCTTTGCCGAGGCTGATGCCTTCAAAACGGCCGGTTACGTGGATCATGCGCTGCAGGTTCTCACGCAGAATTTCCGTCTGCCCCGCTTCATCCGCGAAATCCGCAAGCGAGCCGAGACTTGCCGTTTTGCCCGTGGAGCTAGTGATGACCGTGTCGCGGATCTGTTCGAGCGATGCGCGCGTGCTTTCGGGGAAACGCACGCGGATGGTGTAGAGGCGGTCATTCAGCACCACCGGCGTGGCGGCGGGTTCGCCCTGCAGAATGGCGCTCGCGTCGAGTTCGATTTCCTGCGGCGTGAATCCGGCGCGCGCCGCTGTTACCGGATCCACCCGCATCGTGATTGCCGGACCGCTGACGGTGTCTTCAATTCCGTTCTTGACGTCTTTCACGACGCTGATCTTTTTGATCCGGTCGCCGACCCTCGGCCCCCATTCCCGCAGCAGGGCGGGGTCCTGGGCGAACAGTTTGATATCGACCGGATTAGGGGAATTCGAGAGATCGCCGATTTCATCCTGCAGCTTCTGCGTAAACTCGACGTCGAGCTGCGGATATTCATCATTGACTTTGTCGCGAACCGCGGATATGACTTCGTCAATACTCCGCTTGCGCTTTTCCTTCAGTTCGACGGAGAAGTCGCCCGTATTGGCTTCGGTAACGGCCTGCAGTCCGAGCTGCAGTCCGGTGCGCCGCGAGGTGGTCTTCACCTCCGGGGTTTCTTTGAGAATCTTCTCGACTCCGAGGAGCACGTCGTTGGTATCTTTCAGCGACGAGCCGGCGGGCATCAGGTAATCGAGCACAAAGCTGCCTTCATCCATGGCGGGCAGCAGATCCGTGCCCAGCGCGTTGTAGCCGAAATACGACAAAACAATGAGCAGCAGGCATGCGCCCGCGAGCACAAACGGTTTCGCCAGCGTAAAGCGCAGCGCCCTTTCGTACACGCGCGTCAGCCGGTTCGCGGCAAACTCGTGGGCGCCGTGGCGGACGCTTCTGCGCAGCAGGAAATGGCTCAGCGTGGGCGTCCACGTCAGTGCGAGCGCGAGAGACGTGAGCAGAGCAACCCCGACCGTCAGAGCGAGCGCGCGAAAGAATGTTCCCGTAACCCCGGTTATGGCAATCAGCGGCAGGAAGACTACGATCGGCGTGACCGTCGATCCCACCAGTGGAACGCGGATCTCGCGCAATGCGCTTCGAATGGCTTCCCCGCGGCTCTGGCCCGAATCGCGATGAAGCACGATATTCTCCACCACAACAATCGCGTCGTCGATCACGAGACCGACGGCGGCCGCCAGACCGCCGAGCGTCATCAGATTGAAGCTCTGGCCGAGCGCCTTCAGCGCGATCAGCGTGATCGCAATCGTGGCGGGAATGACGAGGCCGGCGACCAGCGAACTGCCCCAGTCGCGCAGGAACAGCACCAGAATGATTGCCGCCAGAATCAGCCCGATCACAATCGCGTCGCGCACGCTGGCGATGGCATTGTTGACGAGCGTGGACTGGTTGTAAAAAGTCTCAAGATCGATACCTGACGGGAGCGTCCGGCGAATCTGCGCCAGCTCATCGTCCACGGCGGCCGAAACAGCCACGGTGTTGCTGTCGGGCTGGCGGAAAACGTTCAGCAGTACGGCGGATTTTCCGTTCGCAGTCACGATGGTGTACACCGGCATCACAGAAGACTTCACCGTCGCGATATCGCCAATGCGCACCGGCAACCCGGCGGGTGTAGTCCGGACGACGATGTTCGCGATCTGGTCCGGCGTATGCGTCTGACCACTGACGAGGGCAAGAGTCAGCTCATGATTGTTTTCGAGCATGCCCGGTGAGTCGATCATGTTGCTCTTCGCCACCGCATCCAGAATGCCCGGGACCGTTATCTGAGCCTCCTGCAGCTTCGCGGGATCGGGCTCAATCTGAAACTCCGGCACCTGCCCGCCCTGCACGACTATCATCGAGACGCCGTTGACGCGGTTCAGGCGCGGCTTAACGGTGTAGTCGGCAAGCTCCCAGAGCCGTGTCTGCGAAACGCTGTCTGATGTGAGGCTGTAGCCGAGAATCGGAAAAGCCGCGAATGTCATCCGGTTCGCCGCGACTCTGGCGGTCGCCGGAATCGTGGCCTGCGCGCGGCTCAACGCCGCGTTGACATACTGCAGCGTCTGGAACATGTTGACGTTCCAGTTGAAGAAGAGGCTGATGTCCGCCGATCCGCGGCTCGTGATCGAGCGAACAGTTTCAAGCCCCGGCACGCTGTTCATCGCTTCTTCGATCGGCCGGGTAACGGTCACTTCCGTCTGATCGATCGGCGAGACGCCATTATCCACGCTGACGACAATGCGCGGGAAGTTGGTCGACGGAAACACGGCGACCGGGATCGAGAATGCGAGATAGACTCCGACCGCGACCATCGTGAGAATCACGAAGATCACGGGCCGTGAGTAACGCGCCGTCCAGTGCTCCGGCGTCCCCTGGGCCGCGTTATTTGGCGTCAGAGTCGTCATCGTCCTCGTCTTCATCCTCGTCGGACTTGATCGTCACCTTTGCCTTGTCGTCGACGCCGAGCCCGCCCGACGTGATCACCTTCTCGCCTTCCTGCACGCCGCCCAGAATCTGCACGCGGTTCCCTTCGCGCACACCGACGGTGACCTTGCGTTCATGCGCGATCGATTCCTTGCCGCTCTGCGTGACCACCATCACCTTCTCGCCGCCTTCGTCCGAGTTCAGCAGCGCAGCCACGGGCACGAGCAGCGTATCTTTGATCAGATCCGCGCGGATCGAAACGTGCACGGTGCCGCCCGGCTTCATTTTTTCCCCGGGATTGTCCGCTTCGACCCAAACCTGCACAGTCGTTGTACTCGGATCCGCGGCCGGACTCACCACTGTGACTTTTCCGGTGAGAACTCCCTCGGGTCCGGTGATCGTCGCTGGCTTTCCCACCTGAATCGGCCCAGCCGCTTTCACCGGGATATTCGCCCGAGCCACCACTTTTGAAATATCGATAATGGAAACGATAGGCATCCCCGGCACCGGCGTGTCGCCCGGATACACAGGCCGGTCCGACACGATGCCGTCGATCGGGCTGCGCACATCGGCGAACGCCACCTGCACCGCGAGGCTGTCGTAGTGGGCTTTCGCCGCATTCACCTGCGCCTGCGCCGACTTCACCTGCTCCGTCGATGTGACTTGCTGGACCGCCTGCAAATGCCGCTGCGCCGTCTCCAGCGCGCCCCGCGCCTGCACCATAGCGACGCGCGCATCATCCACCAGCTTCTGCGCCAGGGCGCCCTGTTTCTGCAGTTCGACGCGGCTGTCGTACACTTTCTTCGCCGCTTCGTACGTCTGCTGATTCGCCTGCACATCGGCCGTCGCCCTGGTGCGGTCTTCCGGAACAGTGGCAGCCGACGTCGTCTGCAGCGCCGCCTGTGCCTGATCCAGAAGGTTCTTGCTCTCCTCTGCACTTGCGGCAAGGTCGCGGCTTTCCAGCTCGGCCAGCAGCTGGCCCGATTTCACGTGATCGCCTCGGTTAACAAGGATGCGACGCACCGGCGCGCTGATCTTCGACGTAACATTCGCCTGATTAACCGGAAACAGAACCGCGTCGCCCTCCACGATCAGATCGATGGGGCCGCGCGTGACATCGTCCACCTGAACCTGAGCGGGCGGTTCAGCGTCGTCAGCTTCTGTTTTCCCGGACTTGCCGCAGCCGGCCAGCACCAGCGCTGCCATCAGTACCGCCCATCGGCGCTGTTCAATCGACATATCTCAGAGACTCCCCGTCAACGTCTGCAGCAACGCGATGGCTACGCGGTATCGCACCAGCCCGTCGTCGTTCGCATTGCGCGCCTGCGTGAGCGTTGTCTGCGCATCCACCACTTCGAGCGCCGTTGCGTCCCCCGCCTGATATCGCAGCAGCGTCAGCCGCAGGCTCTCCGCCGAAAGATCCAGCGAACTGCGCAGCGAATCCAGTTGCGCCTGCGCCACCTGCGCTTCGCTGTACGCAGCCGCCAGATTCCCCTGCAGCGTGCGCTGCGCCAGTGTCAGATCGAGCTGCGCCTGCTGCTGCCGCAGTTCCGCCTGTTTGATTTTGCTGCGCGTGGCGCCCCAGTTCCAGACCGGAATATTCAGCGTGATCTGGCCCGAATAGCCGAGGTTCTGCCGGTTTGGCACTTCATAACTCGGCAGCGTGCTGCGGCCCGACTCCTCCGTCGGATGATCCGTGTATGCCGCAAACTGATTGGCGTCGATGCCGTAAAAGAAATCCAGACCAAGCGACGGCAGATAGCCGTACCGCGCGATCTGATGCTCGTAACCGGCCTGCTGGACACTGAACCGCGCCGCCGCCACATCCGGGCTCGATGCAGTGGCTTTTGACTGCGCTTCCGGCAGGGGCGGCAGAAGTGGCGCCTGCTGCACATCGTCCGCGACGGAATAGTCCGAACGAAAATCCGGGAAAATCAGCACGCCCAGCGCAATGCGCGCCTTATCGATGTTGAGCTGTGCGTCCTGCATATCGCGTTGCCGCTGCTGCAGGCTGATCTGCGCCTTGATGACATCGGCGCGCGCGACTTCGCCGCCCTTTTCCAGTTTCTGCGTGATGTCGAGGAACTGCTCGGCCTCGCGCAGACTGGTCTGCGTGTTCACGAACCGGCGCTGCGCCGAGAGAATCGCGTAGTAATCCTGCACGACCGTCGCATTGAGACCGCGCTGCGCCACCTCAACTTTCGCTTTCGCGACTGCTTCGGCCGCCATGGCGCGCCGGATTTCCGCCCGCCTGACCAGCGACAGAACCTCCTGATGCACCTGCGCCTGTTCGTTGTAGACATGCACGCCGTCGTTCGCCACGTACACGCCGGACGGCGTCCCGTTGCCTTCCGTATAGATGTACTGGTTGAACGCATTCAGCGACGGGAGCGTGGCCGCCTTCGCCTGCACGCGGTCCTCGTGCGCCTGCAGCACACTCAGATTGGCGCTCTGAATCTGCCCGCCATACTGCCGCGCGCGCGCCAGCGCATCCTGCAGCGTAATCACCAGCGGCGTCTGCGCGCTCAGCGGCAGAACGAGCGCGATCACCGGAATCAGTCGAAACAGACGAGACACCTCGTTCAGTGCATCATCGCTGGCTGAAAAACTGCTGAAAGGCGCACTGGCTGTCGTCTTCGGTAGGATGTTGTTGAATGCAGATTCTGGTGGTCGAAGACGAACAGCGCATGGCGGAACTGCTGCGCCGCGGCCTCACCGAAGAAGGCCACCACGTGGTTGTGGCGCGTGACGGCGCGGCTGGATTCGAAATCGCGCGCTCGTCGCAGTTCGACGTGATCGTCCTCGACATGATGCTGCCGCAGATGGACGGCCTCACCGTGGCGCGCCGCCTGCGCGCCAGCCGCAATCAGACACCGATCCTCGTCCTGACGGCTAAGGATGCAGCCAGCGACGTGATTCGCGGTCTCGACGCAGGCGCCGACGACTATCTCACCAAGCCTTTTTCCTTCGAGATTCTGCTCGCCCGCCTGCGCGCTGTCAGCCGCCGCGGCGCGATTCCGCAGCCCGTCTGCCTGACCGCCGCCGACGTGACTCTCGACCCCGCCACGCGCCGCGTCACCCGCGGGCCGGACGAGCTGAATCTCACGCCCCGCGAATTCAGTCTGCTGGAACTGCTTCTGCGCAACTGCGGGCGCGTGGTGCCACGCGAGACCATCCTCGAATCCGTCTGGGGATTCGACTGCGACGTCAACGAAAACACTCTCGAAGCCTTCGTCCGTCTGCTGCGCCGCAAAGTGGACACGCATGAACCAAAGCTGATCCATACGGTGCGAGGCATCGGCTACGCGCTGCGGGTACCATAAAATGGCGCTCTTTTCTGATGCGCGCACAACGAGCCTTCGGCCTGTGCGCGAACGCTCCATCCGCTTCCGGCTCACGTTGTGGTACGCGCTGGTTCTGTGCGCTGCGCTGGCACTTCTAAGCGGCCTGATCTGGTTTTCCCTGCGTCAGCGATTGCTCAACGAAGTCGATCAGGCGTTGACCGGCAGCGCGACACGCCTCGAAGCCTACCTGGCCAAAGAAGCTTCCGAAAATCCGCCAGTGGACCTTATGGATGAGCTCGAGGAATTCTGTCAGGCTCTGCCACCGTCCGACTACGTGCGGCTGCGCGGTGCGCACGGGTTCGCGTTCGAATTTCCGAAGCAGGCGCCGCCGGCCAGTGAAGACCGCCTCAGTTTGGCGCGCCGGTTCCGCGTTGGCGGCGAAACTATCGATCTGCAGATCAGCTCCTCGCTCACCGCCATCGACCATACGCTCGACCTCCTGCGCATTCTGCTGCTCGGCCTCGTGCCGCTCATCGTGATCATCGCCTGCGCCGGCGGAGCGTGGCTGAGCCGTCGCGCACTGAAGCCCGTAGACGCGATCACCGCGGCGGCACGCGGCATCGGCATCGACAATCTTTCTCTTCGCCTGCACACTCCACAAACCGGCGATGAGATCGAGCGCCTCACCGAAGTCTGGAACACGTATGCTTGCGCGTCTCGAAGCGGCTGTGAAGACACTTTCCCAGTTCGCAGCCGACGCCTCGCACGAACTGCGTACTCCTTTGTCAGTGATCCGCACCAGCGCCGAGCTTGCGCTGCGCCGCGCGCGTTCGCCCGAAGCCTATCGCGAATCGCTGCTCGAAATCCTGCATGAAGCCGACCGCATGACGCGCCTTGTCGAGGACCTTCTGTTTCTCGCCCGCAGCGATGCGCGCGCCGCCGAAATGCCCATGGAGCCCGTCGATCCCGCCGTCCTTCTGCGCAAGGTCTGTGACGAACTGCGCGGCGTGGCGGACGCGCGCCGCATTCGTATCCGGCGCGTACCGCCCTCGCGCGCGGCATTCATTTCAGGAAACCCCGCCGCCCTGCGCCGTCTGTTTCTGGTTCTGATCGATAACGCGATCAAGTTTTCATTGCCCGAATCCGAAGTAATCGTTTCCATCGAAAACGGCAGCGGGCAGGCATCGGTGACCGTCCAGGATTTCGGCATCGGCATCAGCCCCGAGGACCAGCCGCACATCTTCAAACGTTTCCACCAGGCCGACAAAGCGCGCGCCGGCCAGGGTTTTGGCCTCGGACTCTCTCTCGCCGAAAGCATCGTGAAAGCACATAATGCCACGATCCGCGTCGCGAGCGAGCAAGGCCGTGGCGCGACGTTTTGTTTGGTCTTCGCCACGGCCTCCGCCTCGGCCGTCCCTGTAACCGTCGAACCCGAAATCAACGTCGGTCATTAAGTGGCTGTCAGGCACAGTTTTCCTGCAGTTTTGCCGGTTTTGCTGCTGGCCGCGGCACTTTGCTGCCCGGCCGCCCAGCCGTCGCCTGTCGGATTGTGGAAAACCTTCGACGACCACACGCACAAGGCCCGCGGAACGGTTCTGATCTTCGAAGAAAACGGCGTGCTTTTCGGTCGCATCGAATCCACCTTTAACCCGGCTGAAACAGCCGAGCGCTGCCGCAAATGCGCAGGCGAGCGCAAAGACGCGCCCGTCATTGGTCTCACCATCATGCGCGGCATGACGCGCCACGGCGCCGGATTCGACGGCGGCGATATTCTCGACCCCGAAAACGGCATTGTCTACCACTGCAAGCTCATCCTGAGCAGCGACGGCTCGAAGCTCATGGTGCGCGCCTATGTCGGAGTGTCGCTGTTCGGCCGCACACAAACCTGGACCCGCCTCGCCGACGGCCCTGTTACGCCCGCCCCCGAAACCGGTGGTCATTCGCTTGCATCAGTAGCTGCGGAGAGTGCGAAATGAAACATTTGCTGCCAGTGCTTGCCGCGGTTGGTTCGGTGGTGTGGGCACAGGCTCCGCCCCAGTACCCTCCGCAATACCCGCCGGCACCGCAGTATCCGCAGGGCAACCCTCCGCCGCCGACGTATGCACCGCAGGAGCTCGATGAGCTGGTCGCGCCCTACGCGCTCTATCCGGATCCCCTGCTTGCTCAGGTGCTGACGGCTTCTACCTACGCGAATGAAATCCCCGACGCCGATGGATGGGCGCGCTCGCACGCGTACCTGACTGGCGACGCGCTGATGCGGGCGGTGCAGGACGACAATCTTCCGTGGGACCCCAGCGTCATCGCCCTTCTGCCGACTCCCTCCGTTCTCGACATCATGGCGGGCGACATGGGTCGCACGGAAGAGCTGGGCAATGCCGTGCTCGCCAACCGCGCGTCCGTGATGGACTTCATCCAGGACCAGCGGCAAAAGGCCTACAACTACGGCTATCTGCGCTCGAACGGGCAGGAGCGCGTCGTGACAGCGGGTCCCGGCGATCTGGAAATTCTGCCCGTCAATCCGAACGTAATTTACGTTCCGTACTATGATCCGAACATCGTTTACTTCCGGCCCGCGCCCGGCTTCTTCATCGGCGGGGCCATCACGTTCGGTCCGGGCCTCTTCGTCGGCTCATTCATGCCGTGGGGCTGGGGCGCTACGTTCGGCTGGCGTGCGCACACGATCATCATCGCCGGACGTCCCTGGGAGCGCACGTGGTTCAACCGTGGCTACGTGCATCCCTACCCAGCGCCCGTGCGCCCGCACGTGACCAACCCCGGGCCGCGCATCGAACGCCACGAACTGCACGAGTACCGCCCCGCGCCTCGCGGCGGGGAGCGCCGTTAGCGCTGTTCCAGTTCGATCATATTGAAGAAGTATTTCAGCTCTTCCGCCGCCGTTTCCGGCGCATCGGAACCGTGCATGGCGTTGCGCTCAATGCTCTCCGCGTAGAGTTTGCGCACGGTGCCTTCAGCCGCATTGGCGGGATTCGTCGCGCCCATCACTTCGCGCAGTTTCTTCACCGCGTCTTCGCGCTCCAGCGCCATGACGATGACCGGCCCTTCAGTCATGAACTTCACAAGGCTGCCGAAAAACGGCCGCTCTCTGTGCACGGCGTAAAATCCTTCCGCCTGCGACTGGCTCAGCTTCGTCATGCGCAGCGCCACGATCCGGAATCCGTTCTCTTCCAGCAGCGCGAGAATTTTGCCCGCTTTGCCCCTGGCAACCGCGTCCGGCTTGATGATGGAAAATGTCTTCTGCAATTCGCTCATGTTTTATGTAGTCTTTTCTGAATGTTTTCGCCGATCTGCGCGGGCGACGAGCACACCGTGATGCCCGCCTTCTCCATCGCGCGGATCTTATCCGGCGCCGCGCCCGAACCGCCCGAGATGATCGCGCCCGCGTGTCCCATGCGCCGTCCCCGGAGGCGCCGTCTGCCCCGCGATAAACCCGACTACCGGCTTCTTCACGTGCGCACCGATGTAAGCTGCCGCCGTCTCTTCCGCGTTGCCGCCGATTTCGCCGATCATCACGATCGCGTGCGTGTCCGGATCCGCGTCGAGCAGTTTGATCGCATCGAGGAACGTTGTGCCGATAATCGGATCGCCGCCGATCCCGATGCAGGTCGATTGGCCGATCCCGAGCTTCGTCAGCTGCCCGACCGCTTCGTACGTCAGCGTGCCCGAGCGCGAAACCACACCGACGTTCCCCTGCAGATGGATGTGCCCCGGCATGATGCCGATCTTGCATTTGCCCGGCGAAATGATGCCCGGACAATTAGGCCCGATGAGCCGCGAATTCTTCGTCTGCAGAAACTTCCAGGCCTTCACCATGTCGAGCACCGGAATGCCTTCCGTGATGCAGACAATCAGTGCCATGCCCGCGTCAGCCGCTTCCATGATGGCGTCCGCGGCAAACGGCGGCGGCACGAAAATCACCGTGGCGTTGGCGCCGGTTTCTCTCGCGGCTTTGGCAACGGTGTCGAAGACCGGCAGGTCGAGATGCGTCGAGCCGCCCTTGCCCGGCGTCACGCCGCCTACCACCTTGGTGCCATACGCGATGGCCTGCTGTGCGTGGAATGTGCCTTCTTTGCCGGTGAAACCCTGCACCAGCAGGCGCGTGTTCTTATCCACCAGCACGCTCATCGCGCACCTCCCGCCGCGTTGGCGAGCGCGACGACTTTCTCCGCGGCATCCTTCATTCCATCCGCCACCGTGAAGTTGAAACCCGATTCCTGGAGAACCTTGCGGCCCAGCTCGACGTTCGTGCCTTCCATGCGAATCACGATCGGCACTTTGATTCCCAGATCGCGCGCCGCCGCCACCACGCCGTTGGCCAGCGTGTCGCAGCGCAGAATGCCGCCGAAGATATTGATGAGCACCGCCTTCACATGCGGGGTCGGAAAGCAGAATGCGGAACGCGTTCTTCACCTGCTCGGCGTTCGCGCCGCCGCCGACATCGAGGAAGTTCGCCGGACTCCCGCCCGCGTATTTGATGATGTCCATGGTGCCCATCGCGAGCCCGGCGCCGTTCACCATGCAGGCGATATCGCCATCGAGCTTGATGTAGTTCAGGCCGAACTTCGACGCTTCCACTTCGAGAGGATCCTCTTCGTTCAGATCGCGCAGTTCCAGAATGTCCTTGTGGCGGAACAGCGCGTTGTCGTCGAAGTTGATCTTGGCGTCGAGCGCGTAGACCTTGTTGTCCTTCGTCAGAATGAACGGATTGATTTCCGCCAGCGACGCGTCCGTCTCCAGGCACGCCTTCGCCAGCGCCATCATCGCCGACACCGCGCCGCCGATCGCGGGCGCCGGAATGCCGATGCCGAACGCCAGATTGCGCGCCTGATAAGGCATCAGGCCGAGCCCCGGATCGATGAACTCTTTGAGAATCGCTTCCGGCGTGTGGGCGGCGACTTCTTCGATTTCCATGCCACCCGCCGCCGACGCCATGAAAACGATCCTGCCGACAGCGCGATCGAGCACGATGCCGAGATAGAGCTCCTTCTCGATCGGCAGCGTCTCTTCGATGAGCAGCCGCTGCACCAGCCGGCCTTCGGGACCGGTCTGATGCGTGATAAGCGTCATGCCCAGAATCTGTCTTGGCAAGTTCCGCGGCTTCATCCGCATTCTTCGCGACCTTGACGCCGCCGCCTTTGCCGCGGCCGCCGGCGTGAATCTGCGCTTTCACCACGACGCTGCCGCCGATTTTCTTCGCCGCCGCCTCGGCTTCGGCGACGGTGAACGCCACCTCCCCGCGCGGCACGGGGACATTGTATTTGGCCAGAATCGTCTTGGCCTGATACTCGTGAATTTTCATGGAACGATGCTTTTCGGGAGACTGTTACTATACTTTGATTTCGCTCAGCAGAAGCGCTGTGCGCGGACCCGAATTTCAACTTACCATGAGCAGTTCGCCCATCCAGGCATTACTTCACATCGTTGTGGAAGGCCGTTCACTCACTGAGCCTGAGGCTCAATACGCGATGTCAGCGCTGCTCGCAGGCGAGTCGACTCCCGTCCTGACCGCGTCTTTTCTCACTGCGCTCCGCATGAAAGGCGAAACGGTCGAGGAGCTCACCGGCTTCGCCCGCGCCATGCGCGCTGCGGCCACTGCGGTCCCGATCGACGACGCGCACCGTCCTGTGCTCGATACCTGCGGCACCGGTGGCACGGGAACATCCACGTTCAACATCTCGACTGTGACCGCGTTCGTCGTGGCCGGCGCAGGCGTGCGCGTCGCGAAACACGGCAATCGCTCGATTTCCAGCCGTTGCGGCAGCGCCGACATCCTCGAAGCTCTCGGCGTGAAGACTGCGGTCGCGCCCGAAGTCGTGGCGCGCGCCATTCGCGAGGCGGGCATTGGTTTCCTCTTTGCCCCCGCGTTTCACGGCGCCACACGCAACGTGCAGCCCATACGCATCGAGCTGAAGATGCGCACGGCGTTCAATTATCTCGGGCCGCTCACCAATCCCGCGCGCGCCGAGATTCAGGTTGCCGGAACGTGGTCGGATGAGGCAGCGGAGAAGATTGCGGGCGCGATGGCGCGGCTCGGCGCGGTGCGCGCCTATGTGGTTCACGGCTCCGACGGTCTCGGGGAACTCACGATCACCGGCCCCTCAACCGTTTTCGCGGTGCAGCACGGGACGGTTTCGCGCATGGAGCTTGCGCCCGCAGATTTCGGGTTGAAGGAGCACCCCCCCGAAGGCATCTCCGGTGGCGATGCCGAACAGAATCGCGGGATCGTCGAATCGATTCTGAACGGAGAGGCAGGCTCCCCGCGCGACATCGTGCTGATGAATGCCGCGCTCGCTCTCGTCGCTGCGGAGAAGGCGTCAGACTTCCGCGAAGGCGTGATGCGCGCCGAAGAGTCGATCGATTCCGGAGCGGCGCGGGCGAAGCTCAGTCAGCTGCGCGCGATTTCACAGCAATAGCAGGGAACCTCGACCCGCTCTCCCGTGTCTACAGTAGATATATGCGTCTGTCCGCGGCCGTTCTCGGAGTGCTCGGCATCGCGGCCAGTGCCGCGGCGCAAACCGTTTCAGTTCACATCGAGACTTCGCCCGGCAACTCTCAGTTTCGAATGGGCGAGGCGATCGGTATGACTCTCACCTTCGAGTTGCACAATGCCCCTCAAGCCCCGGGCCCAAACACGCCGGGTTGGATGATCACGATTTTTCAGCAGGATCGGTCCGTGCTGGGTTTTGGGCGCGATCGTTTTGTGGTGTCGCCTGAGACCGGCACACGAGACCCCTGGAATTACCGCCTCCATGAGGGCATCGCATATTCCGGTCCCGGAGGTAGTTTTCTTCGTGACAAGCCGCTGATTCTGAATCCCGATCTCAACCAATGGGTGCGGTTCGAACGCCCGGGCCACTATACCGTTTACCTGCACTCCCATGCGACAGGCCCTCAAAATCAGGATGTTGAATTCGAATCGAATCAGATCGGCGTCGACATTGTTGCCACCGAACCCGAATGGCAGGCCCGGGAACTGGCCAGCGACATTGCTGTCCTGGACGCCACGCAGTCCACGACCGATAGCCAGTCGTTCGAAGCGCGCATGAGCGCGGCTCGCCGCATCACTTATCTCGACAGCCCTGCGGCCGTCCGCGAGATGGCTCGCCGGCTCGGTACGGCGGACATTCAGACCGCCCAGATTTTCGCTGACGGGCTGCGTTCCAGTCAGTATGGTTCGGTAGCCGTCGCGGCGATGAAAGAACTGCTGCGTTCACCTTCAGAACCGGTGTCTCCAATCTTTTTGAGGACGCTGGCTGCGATCGACAAACCTGTCACCGAGCCCCAAACTGTGCTCGCTGAGGTGATCGATCAGAAGCAGGGCGAAGCGAAGGCGGTTTCAATCAAAACGCTGCTCGACAACATGCCCCCTGAGCGTGTGCCTTCGAAGCTGCGTTCGGAGATTGCCGGCTTATTTCAGGACTTGCCCACCGGACAACAATCGGAGTTGCTGAATTATGAATGGACGAAGATTGAGGGCCCCGAAATGGTTCCTGTTCTCCGGCAAATCTACGAGTCGGCTTCGCCAAACCGCTATCCGGAGAATCCACTGCTCGCATCAGCCGTAGAGCGTTTATTTGAACTTGACACCAATCGGACGCGCATGCTGCTTCTTGAAGAGATGAAGCGACGCGATCCGCGCCTGCCATATCACACGCTGTCCATGCTGGCGGACACCACGATTCCCGAACTGGACGCCATCCTGCTTGATAATCTTCAGCACAACGGCGGCCGCCCCGTCGAGGAACTTATCGCACGCTATTCCACGAATTCCATCCTCGACCCGGTGAAAGAGTTCTACATGAAGCACGACGCCGAGATGAGATCCCGCGTGACGGAGAATCCCAACATCGCCGCGCCCGCGTGCGAGCCTCCGCTCGTCGCTTATTTCCTCCGCGTCGAACCCGCCTGGGGCGAGAAGCTGCTTCGTCAATCGCTGGCCGAGCGCAGCTACACCATGGGCCGATGCTGGCTCGGCATCATTGGCCAGACTGCTGCCTACAATTCCGGCCCGGTCTGGGAAAAGGTTGCCATCGATGCCCTGAAGGATCCCGCGGTGCCGGTGAAGATAGACGCGGTCAGATCGCTGGGCCAGTACGGATCGCCGGACTCCAGGTCTGCAATCTTCGATGCTTTCCGCTACTGGCATCAGTGGTGGGAGAACCGTGGTGAACCCGACGACGAAAACCGCCGCCTGGAACAGGCTTTCGTCCAGGCCACCACAGGGCCGAAGAACTGGACACCGTCAGACAACGATCTGGCGACGGTTCGCGATCTCTGTCTGACGGCCGGATGCAGATCGCAAGCAATTAGTCAGCCGCGGGCGATTTCGCAGCAGTAGCCAGCAGATCGGGCAGTCTCTCGGCGAAAACCGACCGCGCCACCACGGTGTCGCATCCGGCTGCCTCCGCGTACTGCTTCAGATGCACCTGCACGTGCGACACAAAACCGAGGATCGGGATGCGCGCCGTTTCCGGATCTCCCTTGATCGCCGCAATCAGCCCCAGCGGATCGGCGGCGTCGCAGTTCAGATCGACCACGATCATGGCTGGTCCGTCTTTCGCCTTCTCCAGAGCCCGCGGCTTTTCTTTGACGAATTCAGCGGTCAGGCCGATCTTCTTCGCCGCGTCGATGATCTTCACGGTGAAGAAGAGGTCGCTCATCACACCAAGGATTTTTCCGGAGTTCGACATAGAGCGTTACACTCAGGCCATGCTGCTTCCGATTTTAGTCGCCCTGCTGGCGCGGCCGGTAACGGTGACCGACGCCCGCGCGTTCATGGACCGCGCCGAAGCCGAGCTCATGAAGCTCACCATCCTCGGCAATCGTGCCGGATTCGTGCAGGAAACCTACATCACCGACGACACCGAACTGCTGGCCGCCGATCAGAACGAGCGCATCATCGCGCGCACCACCGAGCTGGTCGACGAAGGGAAGCAGTATGAGTCACTCAACCTGCCGCCCGATCTGAAGCGCAAATTTCTGCTGCTGAAACTCTCGCTCACCATGCCAGCGCCCAAGAACGCGAAGCTGCGCGAAGAACTCACGCAGGTCGCGGCATCGCTCGACGGCAGCTACGGCAAAGGCAAGTACTGCCCCGGCGGGCCGAAAGAGCCGTGCCTCGGCATCGACGATCTCGACGAAAAGCTCGCCAAGAGCCGCGATCCGAAGGAAATCGCCGCCATCTGGGCGGGCTGGCATAAAGTCGGCGCTCCCATGCGCGATCGCTACGCGCGCTTCGTCGATCTCTCCAACCAGGGCGCGCGCGAACTTGGTTTTGCCGATACCGGCGTGCTCTGGCGCTCCGGCTACGATATGACGCCCGAGCAGTTTTCAGCCGATCTGGAGCGCGTCTGGACCGAGGTCGCGCCGCTCTATCAGGAGCTGCACACCTACGTGCGCAAGAAGCTCATCCAGAAGTACGGCGCGGCCGCGCAGCGCAGAGACGGCATGATTCCCGCGGATCTGCTCGGCAATATGTGGGCGCAGGAATGGGGCAACATCTATGACATCGTCGCGCCGCCCTCCGCGCCGCCCTCATACGACATCGGCCAGATCCTGCAGCAGCGCAAAGTCTCAGCGAAACAGCTCGTACAGTACGGCGAAGGATTCTTCCACTCGCTCGGCCTCGAAATGCTTCCCGCTACTTTCTGGGAACGCTCGATGCTGACCCGCCCGGCCGACCGCGACGTCGTCTGTCACGCCAGCGCCTGGCACATCGACCTCGACAAGGACGTACGCCTGAAGATCTGCCTGCACGACACCTCCGACGATTTCATCACCGTGCATCACGAACTCGGCCACATCTACTACTACCTGGCCTATCGCCATCAGCCGTTCCTCTTCCGCAACGGCGCCAACGACGGCTTTCACGAAGCCATCGGCGATGCCATAGCGCTTTCGATCACGCCCGAATATCTGAAGAAAATCGGCCTCATTGAAAAGATTCCGCCGCCCGAAGCCGATCTTCCTCTGCTGCTGCGCACGGCGCTCGACAAGATTGCGTTCCTACCGTTCGGTCTGATGATCGACAAGTGGCGCTGGGAAGTCTTTTCCGGCCAGGTAAAGCCCGCCGATTACAACAAAGCCTGGTGGCGTCTGCGCGAGCAGTATCAGGGTGTGGCGCCGCCCGTCGATCGCTCGGAAGCGGACTTCGATCCGGGCGCGAAATACCACATCCCGTCGAATACGCCGTACGCGCGCTACTTCCTGGCGCGTATTTATCAGTTCCAGTTCTATCGGGCGATGTGCCGCGCGGCAGGCTATACCGGGCCGCTCAATCGCTGCTCCGTCTTCGGCTCGAAAGCGGCCGGCGACAAACTCGAGGCAATGCTCGCGCTCGGTCAGTCCAAACCGTGGCAGGAAGCGATGAAGGCGATGACGGGTCAGGACCGCATCGACGCTTCCGCGATGGTGGAGTACTTCCAGCCGCTGCTCACCTGGCTGAAAGAACAGAATCGCGGCGAGAAGACCGGCTGGACCGTCGCCGCCGATCCGATGAAAGCGAAGTAGGACGCGGATACAATCCGCGTGTCGTGTTTACTTGCCGCCTTCCGCGTAGACGCGCTTCACGACGTTCGCGACCGGACCCATGGTGGTCCAGTCGGGATACTTCGTCTTCACCTCGGCAGTCACTATCTTGCCGGCTTCGTCAACCGACGTGCCCTTGCGCTTGAGCTCCAGCGAGCGCTGCTGCACATCGACCAGAAACGCCTTTTCCTTCGCGATCAGCGAACCATCGCCGAGCGCACCGTGATCGGGAACGACGAATCGCGGGTTCAGCAGTTCGAGCTTGTCGAGGATGGCGATCCAGTTCTTCGGACTGGCCTCGTCGTTCGGCATGTTGGGCACGATCTTATCCTGCACGATATCGCCGGGGATCAGTACCGAATCCTCCCTGACAAAGATGAGCTCATCGCCGCGCGTATGCGCCGGACCCAGCCAGAACAGGCGCGCCGTAACGCCACCGAGGTCGAGCGTGGCCTCTTTGTCGAACGTCATATCCGGCGGGCGCACTTTGACATCCTGCAGCAGGGTCTTCGCTTCAGGCGAGAAGCTTTTGAACATGTTGATGAACTCAGTGTTGTACTGATCCATCTCCTGCTGCTGCACAACGGGTCGAACGAGGATGGTGTTTGGCGGGAAGGCCTGCTCGCCCAGCGTATGCTCGGGATGGAAATGTGTGGTGGTGAGAAACAGCTTCGGGTTCTTACTCAGCCTCGCCGCTGCGCGCACCACGATGGCGCCGTTGCGCGCGCCCATCCCGGTGTCGACGACCAGGGTGGCGCCGTTGCCGACCACGAACGCGATATTCGGGAAACCCACAATCGCCCAGACATGCCCGGAAACGCGCATGGGAGTGGCGTTCTCCGGCAGGTTCATGGTGCCCTGGGCGAAGCTGATTCCGGCGGCGCAGATGAAAACGAGAGCGCGTCTCATGAGTTCATTTTCGCGTATAACGGCTGCAGCGCCGGATAGAGGGATCGATACGTCTCATATCCGTCCGCGTACTTCTTCGACTCCGCCGCGCGCGGCTGGACGCACTCCATCTCGCGGATGGTCGCGTGGCAGGCTTCCGGCACGCTGGCGAATTCGCGCGTCCCCACCATGGCGAGCAGCGCCGCACCGTACGCCGAGCCTTCCTGATTCTCCAGCGTCACCACCGGCTTGGCGAACACGTCGGCCAGAATCTGCCGCCAGAACGGGCTGCGCGCGCCGCCTCCCGAAACGCGGACCGAACTCACCGGTATGCCAAGCTGCTCAATAATTCCGAGGCAATCCTTCTGGCTGTAGGACACGCCTTCGACGACGGCGCGAATGAGATCGGCCCGCGTGTGTTTCGCGGTCAGCCCGATCCAGCCGCCGCGCGCCATCGCATCGAGATGCGGCGTGCGCTCCCCCATCAGATACGGCAGCCAGAAAAGCCCCTGGGATCCGGCGGGCGCTGCCGACGCTTCCGCCATCAGCGCGTCATAGCTCACGCCCGGCACCAGCTGATTGCGCACCCACTGCAGGCTGAGTCCCGCGCCCTGCGTCACTCCCATGACGTGCCATTTGTCGCGCACCGCGTGACAAAACGTGTGCACGCGCCCGGCCGGATCGTACGCGGCCTTGTCGGTATGGGCAAACACGACACCCGACGTACCCAGCGTGCACGACACGATGCCCGGCTCGACGATGCCGTTGCCCACCGCGCTCGCTGCCTGATCGCCCGCGCCTCCGACCACGGGCGTGCCGGCCGCGAGCCCCGTAATCTCCGCCGTCTGCGCCGACACCACGCCGCTGATGTCCGTCGATTCGTGCACGGTCGGCAGAATGTCGCGATCGATCCCAAGCGCATCCACCATGTCGAACGACCAGCGCCGCCGCACCACATCGAGCAGGGCCATGCCCGACGCGTCCGAAACTTCGGTGGCGAACTCCCCGGTCAGCCAGAAGCGCACGTAGTCCTTCGGCAGAAGAACTTTGCGCACGCGATCGTAATTCGCGGGCTCGTGGTCGCGCACCCACAACAGCTTGGGCAGCGTGAAGCCCGTGAGGACCGGATTCGCGATCGAGGCCAGAACCTTTTGGCGTCCGACCGTCTGGTTGATGAAATCGACCTGCGGCTGGCTGCGCTGATCGCACCAGATCAGCGACGGGCGAATGACCTGCGCCGCGCGGTCGAGAATCACCAGACCATGCATCTGCCCCGAAAGGCCGATGCCGGCGATGTCGCGCCCGGTTACGCCCGCAGCCGACAGCACGCCCCGAATTGCGTTACCGGCAGCGGAGACCCAGTCCTCAGGCCGCTGTTCCGCCCAGAGAGGATGATCCATGCGGATGTCCTCGTGAGGCGCGGTGCAGGCGGCAACTTCCTTCCCGCCGCGGTCGATGAGCAACGCACGCGTGCCGCCGGTACCGGTATCGATGCCAAGCCAGTACATCGTTTATTGGACCGCGCACAACGGACCCTTCGGCCTGTGCGCTCCATTTCTCATCGCGCACAACGGACCCTTCGGCCTGTGCGCTATCGCGCCTGCGTCGTGGAGGCGAATCGAATCTCTTTCGCCTTCCACAGTCGTCGATGGGTGACGGAGTACCGCGCCGTTTCGAGGAAGAACGCCGCCGCGCGCCAGGCATCTACGGGGCGGTCCGTCAGCTGAAAATCCAGCCATCGCGCCCACATCCGGTCCGCTACAGACATCTCGCGGCCTGGCAGCGAAAACTCCTCGAATGTGCGATAGAGCTGAGGCGTCAGCCGCCGATTCAGCCATGTCTTCGGGACGACCACGCCTGCCGGGATGAACGGCTCATTCCAGCGCGCGCGGAACGCGATATCCATCATGCGCACGACGCCGCTGTAGTGTTGCTGGACGGCTCTTTCAAGCGCTTCGGCGACGACTTCCGGCGGCTCCGCATGAGACACCTTGCGGATTTCGTAAAGGTGAAACAGCGTCCCGAATCGCGATTGGGCCAGATGGAGGATCAGATGGAGCAACTGGTCTGCCGGACCCAGAACTTTCGTCTCCCGCCCGCCCGGAAAGCTGACCGTGACGGCACGATCAAACAGTTCGTCCACCCGGATGCCACAGGCTTGGTGGCTCAGCCGGAAGTGAAGTTCGACATAAGGCCTCGATGGATGGTGGAGGCCCAGATGGTGTGATTCGCGGACCGCCTCACGGATCGGGATCGCTGGCGCATAACCCATCCTGGTCAGCGCCTGGCTGGCCCGTGGCAAATCCCTTTCCACCACCGCGAGATCGAGGTCAATAGAAGGCTTGCGCAGAAACGGCGGGTCGCAATACCGCCGGGCGAGCAGAGGACCTTTCAGGCACAGCGTTGGAACCTTTGCGCCGTCAAGAAGCGCGACGATCTCCTCCAGATACCGCAGCATACGTTCATAACGGACCCAGCCTTCCACGAGAACGCGGTCACACCATGCGCGATCCTCGCCTGAGACATGCGATCGAACCGCATACGCGATCAGCTGCGCCACTCCGAAGCGGCCCGCCTGCTGTTTGATCGTGGTCCAGGCTTCGGCGCCGGCCAGAACGGACCAGTCCGGATTATCCGCGAGAAGGGGAGTCAGGAGATCGATGTGGGAGACCGGGTGCACGTGCTCACTTAGATTCCGGAGGCCGGGTCAGGCTGTATCCGTATAGGCGACGCAGCCAGTGAGCGTCCTCAAGCAGATGTTTTTCGCCGTCGCTCATGGGAATGCCGGGCGGGACGCGCTGTACCGGCGCAGCAAACAGGACTTTCCGGACCTCGATCCCCCTTTCCGGGAACCGGAGGGATTTGTCGCCGTCCAGGACGGGGCCTTCATAGCTGATATCCAGGCTGTCCCTTCGTGGATATTGTGTCCGACCTTCGCTTTTTGCATTAGATTCGCCTCCCGAAGAGACGCGTTCTGTCAGTTTCATCGATTTCCTCGTCAGCGATCTGTCCGTAATTGTCCTATTTTGGGTTCACTTCGTTTCGCTTCCATTTTTTTTTGGGGCGATCCACCCTTGCGAACCAATCGGGAGCGGTTGGGGTTCAGCATTGAGCTGTGCGCAGAACAATGGCGCACGACTACGCGCGATGTCGAAACCATGGGACAAAATGTGCATTTACGAAATAAGGAATAGCACGGAGGAGATGGAATCTGGCGGTGACCGGTGGTGCGTTTACTTCGGGAATACTGTGTAAACAATTGGTGGCCAGACGAATAGCGGCAACTGAGCAATTTTTTTGGAAGCTGTGATCGTCGCGGCGGCCGGGGAATGCGAGGCTTCAGCCGCGCCGCCTGCGGGCCTGGGTGAGCGTCCCGGCGAGTCACCTCCGGACTCTCCGTTGTACCCTGATTCTGATGAACCGTTCGGAGTTCCTGCGCCAGATAGATGAGTTGCTCGAACTTGAGCCGGGTACGCTGAGAGGCGACGAACAACTCGAAGATCTGGAAGGGTGGGGCTCACTTGCTGTGCTGGGGTATATGGCGGTCGTGAACGAAAACTACGGATTGATCGTCTCCCCAGGTCGGATATCCTCTTGTGTCACAGTAAATGACCTGCTGAGCCTTGCAAACTGCGCTGCGTGAACGGTCAGGATTCGGCCGGTTGTTCTTTCGGCCTGCTGACTATCTGGGCTGGTACGCCCATCACGGTGGTGCGGGGGGGACGTTTCGGATGACCGCGCTGCCTGCTCCGACAATCGCCGACTCCCCCACTTTCTTGTTGGGCAGGATGCAGGCGTGGCTGCCCAGGAAAGCGCCGCGCCCTACCGATACGCCAGCCATCAGATCGCAGTGTGAGCTGATGGTCGCTCCCTCGCCCGTGTGACTGTCGTGGCCAATCGAAGCCGCAATGTTTATGTAAACGAATGCTTCAACAACCGCGTTGGCGCTGACGACTACGTTGGGTGCGAGAATACATCCCGTGCCTATTTGGGCATTCAGCCCTCTTATCACTGAAGGATGGATCACGGTGACAAAGGTCCCGCCCCGGGATTCCAGTCCCCGACAGGTCCGCAGCCGGGCCTCGGAAACACCGATGCCCGCGATGAAAACCTCATCCTCGGCTGGCTCCCAGGCTGCAGGATCGCCCAGAATCCGGTATGGAACATTCTTGCTGTCGAGAGCCCGTGGATTCGAATCGAGAAATCCGTCGATCTTCCAGTCGGTTTGATCCATATGGAGCGCCCAGCTCAGGACTTCAAGCCCGGCGCCGCCAGCGCCCACTATGAGGCAACGCTTCATCTCAAATCAGCCTTATGGTGCATCATACTGGATTAGTCTGAGAGCTCCCGGCAGGCGAGTGCTACGCTGAGTCTTCGCTGGAACCGGACCGGCGAGCTCAAACGGGATATAGCGGATGCGAACTCTGATCTCCATCGACGATTATCGTGAGCCGGAAACCCTGGTGATCGAACAGCAGAGCCTGTTCCGGCGTCTGTGGCAATTTGCGGGTTTCGCCCGCGACATCGCCACGGACGGCGATTACCTGGTCGCCGACGCCGGTGGCAAGTCCGTCATCGTGCAGAACTTTGACGGGGAGCTGCGGGCGTTTCTCAATGTCTGCTCGCATCGATTCAGCGCGATCCGCGGCGACTGCAGGGGAAACGGGCCGCTGCAGTGCCAGTACCATGGATGGGTCTATGACCGCGAAGGGATTCCCGTCGGCATCGCCGATTTCAAAGAGTTCGAAGACATAACCGAGGAACGCCGCAGGGAACTGGCGCTGAAGAAGTGGGATGTGGAAACCTGCGGTGAATTCGTTTTCGTGCGCGAATCGCAGGCCGCCGCTCCTTCGCTCAGAAACTGGCTGGCTGGCTCGTGGCAGACGGTGGAGGCATTCGGCTCGGCACTCGGGGAGATGATCGACCGCAATCAGATGGTCATTGATGCGAACTGGAAAGTGGCGGTTGAGAATACGCTCGAAAGCTACCATGTGCGCTCGGTCCATCCGAACAGTTTCGCGAGGCTTAACGCCAGGACAGCCGGGTTCCGCGTGGACGGCCCTCACTCAAGCTGGCAGGCAACCATTGAGGCCGTCATGGAAAAGCAACTCAGGAAAGTGATCCGTCTGATCGGAATCACGACGAATTTCGAGGGCTATTTCCATCATCTGGTTTTCCCCGCTCTCACGCTTGCAACCACGATGGGAATGAGCTATGCGGTGCAGTCGTTTCGGCCAGTCTCCGTCGATCGTACTGAGTTCACGAGCTATGTGTTCATGGCGCGCGATAACGGGACCGCCGGAAACCCCGATCTGCTACGCGAAGCCTGCCGACCGGCGGTGGATTTCAATCGCTCAGTCTTTGAGGAGGACCGGATTGTCTGCGGCCAGGCGCAGGCGGGAATCCGTCAGGCTCCCGCCGCCATGACAGGGGAACTGAGCCGGGAGGAACAGCGGGTTGCGCACTTTCAGAAGGCCTGGAAGGAATTGATGATGGCGCCTGGCGCAGAATCTGCCGTGCATTAGTCTGCTGGTGCGGGCTCCGGTGCCTCATAGAGAACGATCTCCGGCATCACCATCGGCCCGCATTCGGCCGCGACGGCCGCCCACGAAAGACCCACTCCGAAGCCGGCGAGCAGTAACTTCACAGGATGGTTTCGGAGACGTTCGCCAAGACGGTCGCTCGTCGCCAGGGGAATCGATGCGGAGCTGGTATTCCCGTAATTCTCCAGGGCCAGAACGAACTTCTCTTCGGGGATGCGCATCTGTTTCGAAAGATGCTGCAGCATAAACCGGTTCGCCTGATGCATCACGAACGCATCAACCGAATCCATCGGCCAGTCCGCGGTCTTGAGAACCGCTCTGCACATGGCCGGAACCCTGCTCATGGTGAAAGCAAAAATCTCACCGCCGTTCATAGAGAGGTCCTGGTCGCTGCGGACGTTACCTCCCTCGCGCTCAGTACGCAGGGCAGTGTCTGGGGTGCCCGGATGGCGAAAGCCGCCGGCGGGAACGATCAGATGCTGCATAGCTGATCCGGCGGTACCGAGTTCGAAATACATGGGCGGCGCGTCCGGCCGGAATTCGAGCAGCGTGGCGGAACCGGCGTCGCCGAAAAGATACGCAACGGACCGGTCCAGCGGGGAAACGATTCGGCTGATGGTATCGCCGGCGAGCAGCAGAACGCGCCGCGCTCCGCCATTGAGAAGATTCGCCGCAAGCCACAGACCGTAAACATATCCGGAACAGCCGAGGTTAACGTCGAAGGCCGCACACGATGACGGCAGCCCGAGCTTGCCGTGCAGAGCGCATGCGGTCGCTGGCAGCAGGTAATCCGGCGTCTGAGAAACGAAGATAAGCACGTCGATGCTTTCCCTTGACCATCCGGCCTCGTTCAGGAGGCGCTCCGCGGCTGCCTGGCAAAGGTCGGACGTGCAGACATAGGATTCCACGACATGGCGGCGTTTCACGCCTGTGGTGCCCGTAATCTTCGAAAGCTCCTTTTCAGACAGGGCGGAGCCAGCGGATATTTCGGCAGAAACAGTAGGCACGGCGCTGGCAATACCCGCAACCCGGACGTTTGAAATCGTGCTCGCAGCCATGAGATCAGACCCAGCGGATGGAAGCCGCGCCCCAGGAGTAACCCACACCGAAGCCGACCAGCATGACCCGATCGCCGGACTTCAGCCTGCCAGACTGCTGCGCACGCTTCAGAGCGATCGGAATGGTGGATGAAACCGTATTCCCGCATTCAGCCATCTCGATGCAGAACTTCTCCTCAGGGATGCGGAGGCTCTTCCGGAGATGGTCAAGCATGTAGCGGTTGGCCTGATGAAAAACGAAAAGATCGAAATCGGCAATGGTGCTGGCGGATTTTTCCAGAAGCCGTTGAACGCAGGCCGGAACCTCCCGCATGGTGAAGGCGAACAACTCCGCGCCATGCATAAAAAGGTCCGCTGCGGTTCTCCACGGTTCGCTTGTGTCGGCGGGGAATTCGGAGTTACCGGCGCGGCAGCGCATTCCGCCTGCCGGAACAATGAGATTGCGGGCGCCCTTGCCGTCTGTGCCGAAGACGAACGGGCCAATGAAATCGGCGCCGCCAGTGTCGGATTCGATCAGCGTGGCGGCGGCGGCGTCCCCGAACAGAGTGCGAACGCCGCGGTCGCGCGGATTGATGAACTTGCTGTACGTTTCAGCGGTGATGAGCAGCAGCCTGGAGGCCTGGCCGCTCGCGATGAGTCCCCGCGCAAGCCCGAGACCATAAACATAACCGGAGCAGCCGAGATTGAAATCGAGCGCGCCGGCGTGAACCGGAATGCCCAGAGCTTCCTGAACAATGCAGGCCGTGGTTGGCAGGAAGTAGTCCGGGCTTTGCGTGCAGAACAGCAGGTAGTCGATTTGATCCGGCGTGATGACCCCCGACGCAAAGAGCTTCCTGGCGGCGGCAATGCCGAGATCCGAGGAGCATTCGCCAGACGCGGCGATGTGCCTGCTGTGGATGCCGGTCTTGGCTTCGATTTTATTAAGGGGCCAGTCGGGGAACTCCGCGGCAAGCTGCCCGGAAGTGAGCACAGCTTCCGGCAGATGATATTCGATGGCCCGGATGATCGCTCCCATCAGTGTGCGGTAAAGCCTCCGTCGATAACCAATGTTGTACCGGCGATCCGGCGGGCGGGGTCGGCCTGCGAATCAAATCTACCCAACAGTACCAAGCGATTTTTTCCCGTAACCGATCGCAGCGTCGCGTTAGTATGAAGGATTCTCTGTGAGAAACGCTGGATTGCCGACCCCGGTTTGTCCGATCTGCACCAGATCGGCCCGAAGAGTTCTACGTGCAATGTTCATGGCCGCACTGTGGCAGTGCCGGGGGTGCGGATTCGTTTTTTGCAGCCAACGCGATGATTCCGGTCTTTCCTCGACCGAGAACTCAGTGATGACGACAGAGGAATACACCGAAAGCATGCTCGGTGGAAATCCTGCGAGACTCACGGAATATCCCAGGCTGGCGCAAGCGCGATATTCATATTTCTGTGACTTTCTCGGCAGGCGCGCATTCCGAATTCTTGAAATCGGGTGCGGACCGGCGGAGATGGCCGAAACCTTCGAGTCTCTGGGTTGCGAGTATACCGGTATTGATATCGATCCTCGCGTCATCGATGCTGCCCGCGCGCGCGGCGTTCGAGCCTTTCGCGCAGACTTTCTGGATATGAATGAACGGCAGCCGGGATACAACGTCATTGTCGCTTCGCAGGTTCTCGAGCATATTACCAGTCCGGTGCGTTTCGCCAGGAAAATTGCGTCGATGCTGGCGCCGGGAGGCGGCTTTCAGTGTGACGTGCCTTATCAATACTCGGCACCGGCGCTCACGTATTTTGTGCCCCGAAAGTATGGCGGGTACTGGCGTTGCGGCGCGATCTGCGTTCCATATCATATCTACGGGTACACAAGGAAGAGCATGTCGAAGCTGTTCGAAGCAGACTTCGATGTCAAAGTATTTACGGCCACCACGACTCACCCAATATGGGGACAGCCCGGGGCAGCGAGTTCGGCGCTTGCCAGGGCGAATAGTGCCCTGGAATTGCTGGGAGCAGGTTCTCTGCTCGTGGCTTGCGGTAAACTCAGGTCGCGCTGAGTCTGCCCACGTAATTCGATGGTCCGGATTAGCGCGCCCATCAGTGTGCTGTGAAACCCCCGTCGATAACGAGTGTTGTGCCGGTGATCCATCGGGACGTGTCGGCCAGAAGGAACGCGATTCCGTTAGCGACGTTGCGCGGCTTGCCGAGGCCCAGCGGATGCTTTCTTTCGATGGCGCTGAACTGTTCCGGCGTCAGCGATTTTTTCAGCCTGTCACCCATTTCGCTCTCCACAAATCCGGGAGCAACCGCGTTAACCCGGATTCGCTCCGGCGCCAGTTCCACAGCCAGGGATCGGGTCAGTCCGATCAGTGCCGCTTTGCTGGCGGAGTACGCCGAGACGCCGGATTCGCCCACCATTCCGGCCACAGACGAAAGAAAAACGATGCTCAGGCTAGCGGCGCGGCAATCTTTCCGACATAGTGCCCGCGCAATCATCGCCGCGCTCTCGACATTGATGCGCATGATTTCGTCCAGAGCAGACGCCTTCAGGACCCGAACCGGGGCCGCTTTATGGATACCCGCACTGTGCACGGCGCCGTCGAATGGCCCGTGGCTGGCCGCAAGGGACTTTATCCAGGCGGCAATTCCGTCCAGATCGGCTATGTCAAAGGGAGATACAGAATGCCTGGCGCCATCGAGCTGCGCGGCGGTACATTCGAGTTCAGCGGGGTTCCGTCCACTCACAATCAGCTGGGCGCCGAGTTGGCTCAGCAGAATCGCGGTCTCCCGACCAATGCCCGAGGAACCGCCCGTAACAAGAATGCGGCGACCAGTCAGATCGAGCGGGTTCACGGATTCAGGCGGACTCTCGCGCGGCTTCAAACTCCTCCAGCCGCTGGCGCATCTGCTGCAGCCGGATCGCCCGGGAATTGCTGAAAACCTTGCCGCGGGCTTCGAGGGGCAAAAAAATCTCGGTGCGCCACTGCCCCCGCAGAAGCTCTATGCCGCTTGGATCGTTAGCGGGTTGGTAAATGATGTCCACCAGGATGCGGTCCGGCCCGCCAGTGTGCGGCTCCGAGCGATGCCACGTGGACGAATTCATCAGCGCAACGTCTCCGGGCTCAAGCGAGGGACAGATCGACGGCCATGCGGGATCGAGGAAATCCGGATTGAGCTGGCCCGCGTCGCCGAGGTAACCATACTGATGGGTTCCGGGATAAAACACCATTCCGCCATTCTCGGCCGTCATTGGACTCAGGGCCACGAACGCCGATGCCTTTGTAGGCCACCCAAAGTGATAGCAAAAATCATTGTGCAGGAAGACCGATCCGCGGCTGTGGCAGTCTTTGATAACGAACCGCTGATTGTACAGGGCCAGGTCAGGACCAAAGGCCTGTTCAATGATGTCCAGCAGGGCCGGGTTGCGATGAATGTTTTCCAGTACTGGCGGAGGGTTCTTATCCACTGCAACCGGATTGAAGGGATTCACCGCGCGGCCATCGGAGAATTCGGATTTATAGAACTCGCCCCACGCGCTCTGCCATAGGCTGACTATCTCGCCGGGAATGGCACGCCGAATGACGAATATTCCCATCTTTTCGAAGATATCCCGGGAAAAATGTTCGGACTCGATTTGCGGCAGCAGTTGGCGTATTTTCGAAATTCCAATAAGGTCGGTCAACGAGGTATTTCTCCAGTCTTACCTTGTGGTCCGATCAGCGCGGCCAGATGCGGCTGTACCCAGAAATTCCGGGGCGGTCATCTGGTCGACAGGACTGATCCCTTCGCGGCGGATAATCGCGAAAACAGTCATCAGCACGATCTGAATATCAAGCCGAGCGCTGCAGGTATCGACGTAAAGCACATCCAGTTCGAACTTCTCTTCCCAACTCAGGGAATTCCGCCCTTTCACCTGAGCCAGGCCTGTGATGCCGGGCTTCACCTCGTGCCGGCGGCGCTGGAAGCTTGAGTAACGGGGTAGATACAGAGGCAACAACGGGCGGGGGCCGACAAGGCTTATGTCACCTTTGACGGCATTCCAGAGCTGCGGGAGTTCGTCGATACTGGTGGAGCGAAGGAAATGGCCCAAACCGGTAACACGGGCGTCGTCGGGCAGCAGGCGACCGTTGCCGTCCGTGTCCGCCCTCATCGTGCGGAACTTGAATAATTCAAACGGACGGTCGTGCAGCCCGATACGCTTCTGGCTGAAAATCACCGGTGTGCCCATGCGCGCCCAAATGGAAACTGCGACGATCAACAGTACCGGCGACAGCACCAGCAGCGCTGCCAGGGCGAGCAGGCGATCCGCCAGAGGCTTTATGACGCGGCGATAAAACATAGCAGCAGGTTCAGGGCAAATCCGCAGATACCAGCGCCTGCCCGGAAGGGGACAGTTCACCAGAGGACCGCGGCGTTGGCAGATCCATGCCCCGCAAAGCCAGCAAGCGGGTATATTCGCGAAAAATGAACTCGCGAACGGGCGCGGGGCTGAAGTCCCGCAGCACCCGCTGCCGGGCCGCGCCGCCGTGTCTGCCTCTCAACGCGGGGTCATTGGCGTATCGCCCAATTGCCAGCGCAAGGTCTGTCGCGTCGTGGAGTCTGAACAGAATTCCAGTCTCGTGATTGCGCACTGCGTCAACGTTACCAGGAATCGCAGAGGCAACGACGGGCAGGCCCATCGCAGCGGCTTCAAGAAGGACCAGGGGCAGTCCTTCATAGTAGGAGGGAAGAACAACCAGGTCAACGCATGTATACAGCTCGGGCATCTGCGTACACAATCCCACCATGTGGACGCGGGGGTCGCTGCGAAACAAGCCGAGAGTGTCTGGCGGGATGGGATCCTGCGGTTCGAAGTCGCCGGCAATCAGAAGGTGCATATCGGGGTGAGCTGCGCGAAGTAACTTCCATGCCTCGCCCAGTTCCCCAAGGCCTTTGTGGCGTACCAGACGGCCGATGAACGCCACGGTGAGCGCGTGCGGGGGAATTCCGCAGCCCGAGCGAAGAGCCTCCGCGTGCCGTGCCGGGATGCGGGACGGATTGAAACGGTGCAGCGCGTCGATGCCGTCGCAGCTGCCGTGAACAGGCACAACGGCTCTCTCCGGGGAGCAGAGATTCTCATCTGTCAACACCTGGCGAACCGAGGTGCTGACGCAGAGAACCCGGTGGGCCAGGCGACAGGCAGCGCGCGTGGACCAGGCAAGCAGCCGTCGCCGGAACCCTCGTGCGCCGAGGTGCGGCAAGCCATGCAGGTGAAAAATCCGTATCGGGACCCCTGTGACCGTGCCGGCAATCATGGCGATCAGCCCGGCTTTGAGGGTGTGGGCGTGAATGATCGCCGGCCGCAGTCTCCCGATCGACAGACACATCCGGGCGATCGAAACGAGATCGCTGAGCGGGTCGATGCGGGGGTGCATACTGACGGCGTGAAACGGTACGGAATTGTTCCGGAGCGCGGATTCATAGTCTCCTGGCGAGGCCATCGCGTGAACGTCCCATCCTTTAGCGCGCATGAAGAGCATCTGTGGCAGCACGAAACCCAAGGTGCGCGGGTCGGTTGTGATATGGAGAAGTTTCATGTCCGAAGATCGAATAGATCAGTGGATGGACAAGTGTGTTTCGAGGTAACGCGCGGAGTGGAACTCCGGGGGGCGCTCCGCCGACGGGTCAAGCAGGTGACGGTAGATCGCGTAAATCTCGCCTCCCGTCCGGGAGAGGTCGAACATGGTTCGGGCCAGGAAGCCGCCGGTATGCGCCAGTCCCCGATAACGCGGCAGATCGGACAGGGCTTCGAGGATGGCGCGGGCCAGTTCCGCCGGGTTTCCGGGCGGGACTGTTTTGCCGGTGACGCCGTCGATGACCACCTCGGGCAGTCCGCCGACATGTCCCGCAATGGCGGGTACACCCGCAAACAGGGCATCGGGCACGGTACTGCAGTTATCGGAAAGTGGCACATGGACGGCCAGATCGAAATCCGGCCAGAGGTCAGGGATTTCTTCGGGAGGGCGAAATCCCGTGAAACGTATCCGATCACCTGCCTTGCGGGCCGCGAGGGTTCGCAGCCTGGTTTCGTACCATGCCGCGCCCCCGGCAGGACCGCCAACGAACACGCCAACAACGTCGGGACGGACGCGCGTGACGATCGATAACGCCTCAATAAGATGTTCGTGGCACTTCAGACCGAGCCTCTGCCCGAGAAACCACTTGGGCGGATACATGATGTTGATGTTGCCAACCACAAGCTCGCTGTCGCGGATGCCGAGTTTTGAGCGAAGGAAATTCGTTCGCCTCCAGGGCGATGACATGTCCAGTCCCGAGTAGTAGCTCAAAAAAACCCGATCATGTGGAATCCCGGCCCGCAGATAGTGATTGACGATACACTGACTCGATCCGATCCAGTAGTCGTTCGGTCCCGAGCTTCGGATATCCCAGGCGCGGTAGAGGGTGTGTTCGAGGTGGAGCGGTCCGGCAACCTGGAAGACGAGCGGGCCGGAGAAGTGTCCGCGAAGGGCGCGGCGCATGACCATGGTGGTGCTGAAGAAATGGCTGTGGATGATTTCGGGACGGACCGAATCCACGAGCCGGCGCGCCGCGCGGCAGATTGACGGCAGATGCCAGGGCGAGCGGTTTGGAAAGTTCAGGTTGGCAACATGGATCTGCGCGCCGGAGCTGATCCAGTCGGGCATAAAGCGGCCTGCATCGTCCGGCACCGCGACATGGACCTCGACGCCGCGCCGGACGAGCTCTGCCGCCTGTCTGGCTGCCCAGTATCCGCCGCCGGTGGTTTTGACTACGTGGAGGACGCGCATTTGTTGAAAAAGGCCCCGGCAGGCTGAAGGCCTGCCCCACCAGTCATTACGTCAGACTCATTTCCCATACCTTTGTGAGGTCTCGAATATGCCGCAGGAAACTGCGCCGGCGCTCATCGAGCGTGGCAGATGAGTACCCGCGGGCGACCCTGATATTTCTGACGGACATAGCCGCCTTTCTTGCGGGGTCCCGCACCACATCCCGGATACGGGCGGCGAGGACCCCGGAATCGTCTGCTGGAACCAGATCGCCTGGCTCCAGCAGCTCGGGAATCCCTCCCACAGCCGAGCCGATGCAAGGGAGGCCGCGGGCCATCGCTTCCAAAAGCGCCCTCGGCAGGCCCTCCGTACGCGAGGGCATGATGAACAGATCGGCGCTGTCCAGGATTCGGCGAACGGGCTCGCCGGCCGCGATCTGGCCAGTGAACTCAATGCGCGCGCCCACCCCGGCCCTCTCTGCCTGAGCCATCAGGGCGGGCCGGTATCTGCCGTCGCCCACGACAACGGCCGTCAGATCGAGACCGCCCTGAACGCACCGCGCCACCGCCTCGATAAGAACGTCCGCACCCTTATACAACTGCTCCATAGCACCGACCGTCACCAGCCGGTAAGCTCCGGGTTGATCGTGCACTGGAATCCGGCAGGCCAGGGAAGCCACCGCCGCCTCTTGGCTGACAAACGCTTCGGGCGGCAGCTCCACATCAGAAACGCTGAAGCTCACGGATTTCGAAGGGTATCTCTCCTGCAGCGATCGTTTGGTGACATACGAGACCCCGGCTGCCCGTTGGCACTGCCGGCGCAGGCGGCGGGAAAAGTGCCAGCGGAAGAACGGGCGAAGAGGATGGTCGAGGACCCCCGGAGCAAGGACAGCCCAGGGATCGCCGCCTACCTCCAGCCCGAAAGGACGTGCATTCTCCCCAAGCGCGTTCTCCATCAGGTTGGCGATCTGAGAACCCACGCGCAGAATCACCGCGCCGCGATCGGGCGCCACAGAATGAATCGCGGCCCGCACTGCGGGATATCGCTTCAGAAATTGCCACGGCCCCTGAAAGTCCGGCAGGGCGCGGAACAACACGTTTGTGCCGTTCACCTGCTGCCAGTCGTCCGGCA
The DNA here is from genome assembly GCA_963832905.1 of Terriglobia bacterium. GTDB lineage: Bacteria > Acidobacteriota > Terriglobia > Bryobacterales > Bryobacteraceae > BOG-234. Next base: position 1,618,253 of record CAWHVO010000006.1, read on the forward strand.
CGCGCTCGACGAGCATGGCCCTGGAAACAATATTTACGACGTCAAACACATCCAGGTACCGCTCCCAGAAGGGCCGCGCCATTCCGGATTGCGACCAGACACATCCGCCCGGAGTGAGCAGATATCGGGCATCCGATGTTACGGTTAGTTCCACACGACTTCCGCGGGGCCGACGGAGTTCCGGGTTTCTGGAACCAGAGGACGATTCAGCGTTGTAATGTGGAAGAGGATCACCAGGAAATGAGAGGAGACGGCGACTTTTTCTTGATACAAGGAACGTGCCGACCGCGTAATTTGTAAGAAAAGATTCAGGTTTGAGGTAATTTAATGAAAAAACTTGTCGCTCTTTTGCTGCTTACGCATCATGTCTTCAGCCAGACGAATGCGCCCCAAAACCGCGTATCTGATGAGCGCGGTGGCTCCGTCAGCGTAATAGACTTCGGGGCCAAGGGTAACAACTCGACCGACGACACTGGCGCGGTGCAGGCCTGCATCGATTACTCCGCGAGTCACCGCGCGTCCTGTTTCGTGCCACCCGGCGAGTATAAGATAACGGGATCCGGTCTGCACATCCTTGGCGGCCAGCCTTCACTTTACGGCCTGCAGTCGATGGGAAACGGAAGCGCCGCGCTGGTGTACTACGGTAACGACACCGCGCTGCGGATAGGCGATGGGACTCACCGTTTATTCGCTATCAATCTCATCAACGTCGGAATTGTCGCCGCGCCCGGTTACGCCGCGAAATACGGCATAGACGCGCAGAACCTCTCAGGGGGCGAATGGAACGGGGTTACCGTAGGCGGGGGTGGTGTGAGCGGAACGTTTTCCGCCGCCATCCGGTTCACGGACGCTGGAGGTATCAATATGCACCGCCTCATCATTTCGAATCGAAATTATACTGCGGGTACAACCGGCATATTGTTCGATAAACGCGTCACCTACGGTAATGTCGGGATCACGATTGATGCTTCCGACCAATCAAATGTGGAGAAGATGTTCGAGATTCGGGACCTCGCGACAGGTTACTTTGATAAGGTCTACGTCGAGAACTCGAGGTACAGTGTCTTCATTGATAACACGACCTACGACACCACCATACAAAACGTAGTGTTCGATGAGAGCGAGTTCAACACGTCGGGAATCGGGCCTAAGGATTACAAGGTTCTCAGCGTGACTGGCTCAGCTACCAAAGTAATGGAAATCGATCAGCTTCGTTTCTCCAATTCGCGGTTCTTTCTGTCTGGAGGCGTAACGAAACCTTTCGTTTTTAACATCGCTCCAAATCCGTCCAGCCCTCCTCGGATTTGGTTCTATCTGGATAACAATGTCATCATTGGGGCCGATGGCGCCGTTGTCGAGGCGAACTCAACCCTGGTGAACGCAAACTTCGGTCCGAATCTTGTGCGCGACAGAACTGGACGAATACGGACCCCGGATTTTACTGGAATCGGCACTGTTCAGGATAAAGCCCCCCAGGACACGGCCGGCAAGGCGCTTGTGGAGTATGGAAGCGACGGGTCGATTTCTTATGCCGGACTCGTGAACGCTCGTGGTGGAGAGATTATCGGAAAAGGGGGCAGCGAGATTCATAAATATTCGACGGTTTCGATCGCTCTCAATTTCCCGGCGCCGCAAGTCGTCCCCGGCTGCACCAGTCAAATCCCGCTGACGTTGGCTGGAGCGGTCGCGGGTTCTGCGCCGATCTTCTTCTCGCCACCTGTGCCGGTTCCCGCGGGAATGACATTTAGTGCCTGGGCAACTCCTGCCGGCCAGATATTGGCGCAATGGTGCCAGTTCGCCGGTCCACCGACGGATCCGGACGGGACGGGCGCCACGTACACGGTCTCAGTCCTTGAATGATTCGTATTGATGATGGGCACCAGTCAATGAATGACGGCCAAACGGAAACTCACAGATTCGTCGCTGATGATTTCTTTCGGCGCTGACCGAAGATGTTATCGAGCCCTGCCGACCAGCCAAATGTGCTCGGCGGCCGAAAAAAGCCGACCCGGCTTGTGCGTCACTTTGTAGTTCGCCCAGGTCGAATACAGAATCCAGGCTATTGCAAGGGGGGCGAAGGCGACAAACTCGACCGTCATCAGGAAGCATGCCACAAGCAGTCCCGATGTCTTCACGATCGGATCGGGACTCTTATCGCATGTCCGGCACAGAAGCGAGAAGACAAGGGGGCCGATCAGGAGCCCAGCCCAGCCGAAGTTTGCGACAGCCTCGTCCAGAAAGCCGGTTGTGAGGCCCCAACCCAAATCAGAGACCGGGATTTCAAGGGCATATGCAGTCACGTAGACAGCGTACGGCCAGGGTTTATCCGGCCAGGAAGATCGCGGAACGTACATGGCAAGACTGAAGAGGATCGACTGACCGCGGTACTCCAGCATTGGCCGACTCACGTCGGGAAGTTCGCAATAGATGGCGGCCTTCAGGTCCTGGTCGCGACCAAAATCAGTCCGGATGCCCTGGTACGTGTTGCCGCCGGTGCTGACGGCATCAGGTCGAAATGTGGTTTGGTACCAGTATACGTAGCCGGCGAAAAGGATCAGTGTGAGGGTACCAAACTCCAGCAACCGTGATCGGTTGATCAGGCCCCGCGTCCAACAGGCGGTCCAGATCAGCGCCATTGCAAGCGCGACGATGCTGCGTTTGCCCTGAACCCAAACAGACAGCAGCATAAATGGCGCTATGAAACAAAGTGTACGACCGAAAGAACGCCGCACCAGCAACAGACCATTACCGGCCACGAGTGAGATTATCGACAAGGCGCCGATAATCGCGTGAAACCCCATGGCTGCTTCAGACATTGAACCGCCGAGCACGGCGGCATAGTTAAGGTAAGCACTCGGATTCGGCGCGCGCAGCAGTGCTATAACCGGGCTGACGAGCAGGAACCACAGTACGGGCTCCGCCTTCTTCCCCGTGAGCAGGAACAACCTTTGGGCGGTGCGGCGCCGCGGGCGGGCAGTGAACCACCAAAACACAGGGCAAGCAGCTACGAACAGGTCGTAGATAACGGCTACCTGCTCCGATTCAGCCGGCGAACGCAATCCTGGGGTGATTGGATGCTCCGGGATACCAATGGTCACGTCGAGCAGGATCGGAATTCCGTAGAAAAGGAAGAAAACCAGAGAGATGAATGAAATGGGCCGGCGTTCACCGGAACTAATGTCCCGCAGTGCGCGGATAGCCCACACGCAGAGCCAGGCGAAGGTACAGTAGTCGAGGAGAATCAGCCAATCGGACATTTCAGTCTCTGTCACCCATTTCGCATGTCACTCATTTCGCAGCAATGAATTCCGATTCTCCATGCCCAGTGGGAGTCGTACCGGACTGACGGTACAGGCGCTCGAAACCAGATCGAGCGGAGGCGGTGTCGAACATTGTGGGAAACCCGTCATTCGGCCCCGGGCCACGGGACCTCCGATCGAGCGCTGCCAATGCGGAACTCGCCCAGTATTCGTCGGGCGATGAGAGACTGATCATAAACAGACCGGGAAGCTGTCCGGCCAGTTCCGATGTGCCGGGAATGTCGCTGGCCACAACCGGAATTCCCGCAGCAACTGCTTCGACAACCGCGCCCGGCAAGCCCTCACGAAGGGAAGGGAAAATCATCAGGTCCGATGAGGCCAGCAGCCTTCCGACATCTTCCCGAACTCCGGCGAACACGATCCTGTCCGTCACCCCGCCGATGCGGGAAATCCGGGTAATATGGGATTCGATTTCAGTATCCCGCTTACCCACCAGCAGGAGCCTGGCGTCCGGGACGAGTGCAACGAAACGGATAAATATTTGAACCAGCCGGGCGTGGTTTTTCTCCAGGGCCATCCGACCCACATGGATGACCAGAGTGGACTGCGGCGGGAGCCCGAACTCAGACCTGACTCCCACGGGGTCCGCGGGAACGCGGAATTTCTCCACGGCGATTCCGCTGTAAATGACCTGACAGCGGGGGTCGCGCCGCCAACCAGAACCAAGGGACATATCGAGAACGTCTTCACTCACGCCGACCAGATCGGTGGCGATGACATCGAGCAGATGTCTGAGCAACGAGTTCCGGAAGCGCCTCCAAAGGTTGCCGGGCTTGCCATCCGCGGTGCTCCGAAAATGAGCGATGCGCCTGGGAACCCCGGCGGTGGCGGCCAGGAGAAGAATGAAGCCTGAAAAGTAGTGCACATGCGAGTGGACTGCAGTAAATCGCCGCCGGCGGAGCAGCCTTAGAAAGGCAAACGGGAAGACCGCGTTCAGTCTCAGGTAATGGACTTTACCGCCCAGAGTTTCTATTTCCCGATCCAGTTCGCCGGGCATTCCCGAGAGCGAACAGAATTCGAAAACGTAAGTCTGCCGGTCGAGCCCGCGAAACAGTTCCAGGGTTCGCGTTTCCGCTCCGCCACGGTCCATGCGACCGAAAATGTGCAGAACACGAATCGGGTGTGAAGCGGGGCCGCTCATTTTTCGTGGATGACCTGCTCCAGTTTTCCCTGCGGGCTGCGCGGAATCTGGTCTGTCCAGGTCATCTGAACAGGCACATTTCCGAACAAACGGTGGATCGTGCCAACAACATCCTGCGCGCGCTCGTGAGAGAACGGATGGCCCTTCATGCGCAACTGCAGTTCGCTTTGTCTTTTTATGACCACCTGAAACTGCTCCACTTCGGGGAAATCTTTAAATAAGTGGTTCCAAAAAAGGTTGTTGATCGTTTTACCATTGATATGGGCAAGTCCGGCGACGCGCCCGTGAAGTTCACGCAAACGGCGTATCCCGGACTCATCCGTGTCGGCCGGGCCGTAACAACCCAGGTCACCGCATTCATACCTCAGGAAAGGGGTCGCGCGACATACAGTGCTGGTCCAGAGGAGCCGGCCGGATTCACCGGGTCGCGCCGGCTTGCCCTGGTCGTCGACAATCTCGAGGAAGAGGAACGGCCGGAGCGGAATCAACGGCGAAGCTTCCCGCGGCTGGTAGGCCATGGCGGACAGTTCACGGCTGCCATACAGATTCAACAATGGGGTTCCGAATGCGCGGCGGAAGACCTCTGCCTGACCGGGATAAAGCATTTCCCCGCCATTCCAAGCCGCAGATACGGCTCCGAGCGGCGGCCGAATGTCACGCTGTAACGCTTCGCGCGCAACGAATTCCAGCATTGAGGTGAAGCCATGCAGCGCCACAGGCGATTTTTGTGCGATCAAGTCGAAGACGCGATCCGCTGTAGCTGAGTTGAGGGAGTAGCCATCCACAATCCAATCGCCGCGCAGTCTTCCCGAAATCCGGTTTCGCAGAGAACCCGCGTGTCCGATGTCCCGCTCCGAACCCCAGACGCAAACGGCAGGCATACCGGGCTTCCATCCCAGACGGAGCCGGCAGTAAGCGCGCGTCGCGTTCGCAACGGCCAGCATGGCGGGATCATGCAGGTAAGGCGTCGGCTCACCTGTGGATCCTCCGGTCGAGCCTGTCTGGCCCTTGATTCCGAAGCGCTGTTGTATCTCCCGCGGGGCAAATCGGTCCTGAAGGTCGTGGCGGGTCACAACGGGCAGCTGCGGCCATAATTTCCAGAGGGCAGCGGGATCGCGAATGGATGCCGCTTCGCGCCATGCGGGGAGGGCGTCGGGCCTGGCGCCGAAGTAACGGACCTGGGAAAGCAGTCGCTGCGCCAGACTGCGTTTCGCGGCAGCAGGATCGAGGTCACGGTGCAGATCCATCTCCTTCCAGAACGGCGGAAGCCGCCGAAGCTGGAAATATCCTCGCCAAAGGAGCGCACTGAGGGGATCCATGTCAGCTAACGCGCGGGAATACGTAAAGCTCCGCGCCGGGTGGAAACCCGGCGGCAGCGCCAAAGCGCCGACCCTCCGAACCGCAAGTGGTGTTTTGTCAGGCTACGGAGGCGTGAGGGCGCCGCCATTCGCAATGGCCCTTCCAACCCTGGGCCGGGACTACGGCGGAGCCCATTTTCGAGAAGAGTTCCGAAGGCGAAAGTTCCTCCGATCCGAGCATGGCGTGAACCTCCTGCGGCGCACAGCCGGCAATCGGGAAATCGCCGGATGAAAATGCGTTCCGGGTGAGAGGTACAGCGGCCGGATCCATTCCCATCAGAGAGGCGTTTATCCACTCGACAGATGCGGCATTCATTCCGAGGGTCAGGAACCGCAGGTTTACGGGAGTGGGAGAAAGAGGTCCTTCACCCTCGCCGCCGACTATGGCATCGGTGATGTTCAGGATGGTGCGCTGCGGAACGGGACAAAGAGATCCTCTCAGATCGCCGTAGCGCAGGATTCTCTGGATGTCGAGCGCGGTGCGCCACACCGTGTCGTTTCCATGCCAGGAGCCCTCCAGGTCGAAGCGCGACGGCAAAGATCCCGCGATACGCATTGTGGCCCGGACCGCAATGCTGCAAAGGGTCCTGACAGGGCCGGGCGAGGCGGCGTTTCCGATATCGAGTACGTGCTCGGTGAGGGCTTTAACCGAGCCATTACCCTCATAACAGTCACCTCCGGAAGCGGAGCCGCCTTTGCGGTGGTGAGGCAGATAGCTTTTGTGACCGTTGATGCCCACCATGTTTTTGAGAGTGCCGGTGATGCAGGCCTTCTTGTGCGTCTTGAGCTTGGGGAGATTGATTACCACATCCGCGTCGATGGCTTCGCGCGCAATCAGATACTGGTGGCGTCCCGGCCCGTGCGTGGATTCGAGTGCCCTCGGATCATACATGGTGACGCGGAAGCGTGGATTGCCCGCGGAGATGGGTTCGAGAAAACTTTTCGTACCCAGATCGAAGAGGATGTACTGCGCAGGGGTTCGCGAAGTATCGCCCGTTCGTCCGCTTAATCCCTGCTCTATCGTCACGAGACGAAAATCTTCGAGCGCGACGGGCACTCCGCGTTTCCGAATGCGCGCGAGAATCCCGTGCAATCCATTAACTCTGCAGAGCTCTTCGAAATGACAGCCCTGTACGGGCGCGTCGCCGACGACGATATGCGAGGGACGGGCTATGACCGCATACTCGAGAATGGCTTCAATGATTGTTGGATGGGTGACCAGACATTCGTTGCCAGCCCCTGACGCATTGGCGTGGGATACCCAATTCGGCTTGATCAGCACACGGCTGTGCGGGCGTATGAGATCGCCGAGCGGGTTCCAGGATGGCGACCCGAACCGGCCGGCATCGAAGCCGCTCCGATGCAGTAGTTCGCGAACAGCTGCAAGGGCAGGGGTTGGGATCGTCCCTGGAAGCAGCTCGGGGGCATCCAGCGAGGGGCTTCCGTCATATCCGCGCGCCGTCTGGACGACGAAGACTTCTTCCGGGCCTGGAATCATCGGACTGCCACGGGAACGCGGGCCGGAAACCGGAGCGTCAGGACCAGTTGAAGGGCAAATCCGATGAGGCCGGCGGCGGCAATGACCACAACGGAAAGTGCAGCGCCGAGAATACCGAGCCGGGGGATGAGAAGATACGACGCCGCGGTTCCCAACAGCGCACAGCCAAAATGGATCCACGCCTGCGGCTTGAACGCCTGCATCGAAGTGACTGCGACGCCGAGCATCCCGCTGACGTTCATGATGGCCCCGGCGGCCATAAGCCACAAAAACGCGTCCTGATGAGCCGCATATTGAGGCCGGTAAAAGAGAGTCAGTATCCTCGCGCCGGCCACTTTGACGACGGCGACGCCGGCGAGTCCCGCGAGAGCTCCGAACAGGGCCAGTTTCCCGGTGAGTGCCACAAATGACCTGTGCTGTCCGGCAGCGTAAAGACGGGCAAGGCGGGGAGATGCCGTCTGTCCCAACGCAGTCATCACAATGCCGAACGCCGTGATGCAGTACGTCAGGGCAGAAAAAATGCCTACCGACGCTTCTCCGGAATACTTCTCCAGAAAGTACCTCGGCAGGTTGGCGTTAAGCGAGAGCACCATGAGCACAAAGCCGAGGGGAAGTGTGAGGACAAAGAGTTGCCGGAATCGGGATACGGTGATCCCCGGCAGTAGTGCCTTCCAGGATTTCGCTTCGGCGGCAGCCTTGCGGATGTCGTAGCCGGAACAGACCAAAGACCAGGCGATCACCAACGCCGCCGCAGACCAGGCGGCGCCGCCACCAGCCTTCAGGACGATCGCGACCGCTGACACGGACAGAATGCCCTTGGCCATCAGCGATCTGGCAACAAGGTCCATACGCTCGTGTTTCTGGAACAGTCCCTGGCAGAGATCACTTATTGATTCGACAGCCTTGGTCGCGCCGATGAGAACAATGACCCAGGCGGTCTGTGGCAGATAGCGTCCAGCGAGCGTCAGCACGAGGACGATCGACAGCCCCAGACCCGATGTGATGAGACGCATCCCGGAGAATTCGGCAAAGCGGTACTTGTCGCGTGCGTCGGTTACCTGAACGGCCCTGAGTTGCAGGCTGCAAAACTGGAAAACAGGAGCCGTGACCGCGAGCCCCAGGGCGTACTGTCCCACCATCTCCACGGTGCCAAGTTTCGCGAAACACATCAACACGACCCACTGGCAAGCGGCATAGAAGACATTCCCGGAGAGGGTCCAGGCAAAGTTACCTGTCAGAGCAGGTGGCTGCCGGGCCAGTATCGGCGCAGCAGAGGAGAGAGGCTGGGCGTTGCTCACAGTGCTCATACTGCTAAAGCCCGGAAACTACCGATTCTCACAGCCGGTACCCAGCTGTAAGAGCTTGCGGGGGCCGGCTGCGGAGCGCGGGGTGCTGACAACCGTATTCGGGAACAGCATCATTAAGAGCCCGCAAGAGTCCTTCGACATCGCGCACCTGGGAGCAGGTACGAAGCCGCTGCAAACATCCGTCCAGTTCCGGCCAGGGCCTCGTCGCTCCCTCAAATACGCGAATCTTCTCGTGGTGAGTGCTGGTAAGATTTTCGGCGGCCTCGTTCAACTCTTCGAAAAGCTTCTCGCCCGGACGGCGGCCGGTAAATTCGATTTGGATGTCCTGGTCGGGGCGAAGCCCGGAGAGCAGGATGAGGTTCCGGGCGAGGTCCACAATGCGCACGGGCTCACCCATGTCAAGGACAAAAATCTCCGCCCCTTTACCCATGGTGGATGCCTGGAGAACCAGCTGGCAGGCTTCGGGGATGGTCATGAAATAGCGGCGCATCTCCGGATGCGTTACAGTCACGGGTCCGCCGCGCGCGATCTGCTCCTTGAATATCGGCACGACACTGCCGTTGCTGCCCAGCACATTGCCGAAGCGGACCGATACATAGCGGCTGCCTTCGGGCTGAAGCGAGCGGACAACGAGTTCGGCCATGCGCTTGGTCGCGCCCATCACGCTGGCGGGGCGAACGGCTTTGTCGGAGGAGATCATGACAAACTCGGCCACGTCGAAGTCGCGCGCGGTTTGCACCACGTTCCTGGTCCCGAAGACGTTGTTCTCAACGGCTTCGAAGACGTGTGATTCCATTAGAGGCACATGCTTGTAAGCCGCGGCATGATAGACGATGGAAGGCCGATGACCTTCGAAGACTTCGAGCAGGCGCGCGGGATTGCGGATATCGCCGATTTCGTGATGAAAGACGCAGCCGGGGAAATCGCGAGCGAGCTCGACGCCCAGGTTGAAGAGAGGAGACTCGGCAATCTCGAATCCGACAATTGCGGCGGGCCGGAAGCGCGCGATCTGGCGGCAGATTTCGGAACCGATGGAGCCCGCGGCGCCGGTCACCAGTATGGTCCGGCCCTGGAGCCTGGATGCAATGCGATCGTGTTCCAGATTGACCGGCGTGCGGCCAAGAAGGTCCTCGACGGCGACGTCGCGGATCTGACGCGCGAGTCCCCCTTCGTCGATGATCTCGGCCAGCCCAGGGATGGTTTTGTAAGGAACCCCGGCAGCCGTGCAGCGCTCCAGTATCTCTTTCATCTGGGCGCCGGTGGCCGAGGGGATGGCGATCAGAACGAGTTCCACATTGTGCCGGCGCGCGATGGCGACCAGTTCCGCGCCGCTGCCGAGCACCTTCGCTTCCTGCAGCACCAGTCCGCGTTTGCGCGGATTGTCGTCAACAAATCCGCAGACATCGTATTTCGCGGCATTATCCTGACGAAGGTCGCGTACCAGAGACGCGCCGGCATTCCCAGCGCCGTAGATGATGGTCCGCTTGCGGTCGACGGCAGGTTGCGGAGCGCGGCGGGATTCCGCAGCCATGCGCACACCGACGCGCAGGCCGGCCGTCAGCATCAAGCACAGAAGAAAGTCGATGGCATAGACAGACCGCGGAACCATGCCTTTCCCGGCCGGCACAAGGATGAGCATCGAGACAAAGCTGCCCGCCAGATTGCTGAAGGCGAAACGAACGAGGTCCGGCAGGGACACGTAGCGCGCCCATCGCCGATCGAGCCCGAGCAGCCTGAAAAGAAGCAGCTTCACCGGGAGCCAGATTCCGGCCGCCAGAAGCAGCACCCGGATGTACAACGCCGGGATGCGGAAATCGAATCGCAGCAGGAATGCCAGGACGGCGGAAACCAGGATAGTGACGACTTCGATGCCGTAGACAGCGACCGGGCGCGCGCCTCCGAGCAGTGCGAGCAGGCGTTCCTGCGGCGCGGGTTTTTCAGGCATAGGACGCCACGTCCTTTTCAGCCGCGGCGACGGCGGCGCTGCGCACGCGGGCGATCACCAGGGCCTGGGCTTCGGCGGAAAGAGAACTGGAACTGGGCAGGCAGATGCCGCGTTCGTTCAAATCGCGCGAAACTTCGCCGCCGATGCACTCGGAGCCGGCATAAAGCTTCTGCATCTGCATCGGCTTCCATACGGGCCGCGATTCGATGTCGGCCGCATCCAGATGGCGAATCAGCTCATCCCGAGTGCATCCGAACGCCGCCGGATCGATGAGGAAGCAGCTGAGCCAGTTGGTGTGGAGTCCGTACGGCGCCTGGGGCATGAAAGAAATGCCCGGCAGATCCGCGAAAGCGTCGCGGTATCGGAAAGCGACAGCCCGACGCTCGGCAACACGCAGATCCAGAACTTCCAGCTGGCCGCGGCCGATACCGGCGAGCACATTGCTCATGCGGTAGTTGTAGCCGATCTCGGAATGCCCGAAGCCGATTCCCGGATCTTTGGCCTGAGTGGACCAGAAACGGGCTTTCTCCACCAGCCGCGCATCGCGGGCCACAAGCATTCCGCCACCCGCCGTGGTGATGATTTTGTTGCCGTTGAAGGAGAACGCCCCGATATGACCCAGTGTGCCCGCCGCACGTCCTTTGTAGGTCGATCCCAGAGCCTCGGCGGCGTCTTCGAGCACCGGCACCGCGAATTTGCCGCAGACTTCGAGGATGGGATCCATGTCGGCGCATTGTCCGTAGAGATGCACCACGACAACAGCTTTGGGAAGCCTGTTTCGCGCGGCGCGGGCGTGGAGAGCGTCGCTGAGCAGCCGCGGATCCATGTTCCAGGTAGCGCGGTCGCTGTCCACAAACACGGGCTCCGCGCCAAGGTAGCGAACGGGATTGGCGGACGCGGCAAAGGTCAGAGCTGAACAGAAGACTTCGTCGCCCGGGCCGACGCCGAGGAGTCGAAGTCCCAGATGAATCGCCGCAGTGCCGCTGGCAAGACACACGGAGGGGAGCCCGATGTGGCGGGAAAATGCGGCTTCGAAGGCCTCCAGGTTAGGACCCGCGGTTGAGACCCAGTTGAGTTCAAACGCCTCGTTCGCGTAGATCTGCTCGCGACCGCTCATGTGCGGTATCGACAAGAGGATTCGAGGCATGGTTGGGGAGATGGCTCTCAGCTGTCAGTTCTCAGCTGTCAGCTTTACAGGGATTGGCTCTCTTGTTTTGGCTGAGAGCAGGAAACCGGCATCCGCGCAAGCTACCGCTTTCTCAGCCACATACGCGGCGAGTTAAAGTACGCCTGACTATTTCCAGATAGCATAACAGGTATCACGGAAAAGCTGAACCGGGGCCGCAGTACGCGGATACAATCCGCGTGTCCGAAATGGTGGCGAAAACTTATCGGACGGAAGGGCCGCGGAAAAGCAGAATCGCGCGGTAAACCAGCAGACCGTAGTACTCGCGGAGGGCTGTTTCCGAGTTAAAGAGTCCCGCAGCCCTGGGAATGAACTTGTTCATATCCGGCTGAGCCTCCGCGGGGACCCGCTGGTCCGTCGGGAATGGCCTGACGTCGAATCCGCGGGACCGGAACAGCAGAACGGCGCGAGGCATATGGAAGGCGCTGGTCACGAGCAGGATCGAATGAATACCGGGAATTTCTGAAACCGCGCGGGCCTCGTCTTCGGTTGTCAGTACGACCCGGGTCAGAACGATGCGTTCTCCGGGAATGCCGTCACGCACGGCAGCCTGCTGTAGAATCCGCCCGACATTCGGACGCTCTCCCCGCGAGATGATGAGCAGCCTCGCTTTTTGCGCTCTGGCGAGATCGACTCCGGTAAAGAATCGGTTTGCGTCACTCCCCCATTGCAGTCCCACGGGGTTGACGCCCCTGATCTGATTTCCGGCCAGAACGACAATAGCGTCCGCCTGGGGGGCCTCGGCCACGGGCATCGCTTTGTAGACGTGCTCAAGCGGCCGCAGCAGCGATAAGCCCGCCATATCGGTGCTCAGCCCGCAGATCAGCACGACGGCCGCGAGCGCGATAAGGCGACGGCGAAGGACGACCGCGACCACGATCAGAAGTCCGCAGAATCCGATGGGAAGCATCATGGCTTCCGCCAGCTTCCGCAGGAAAAACAGCATGCAGCTATTAGAGCGCGTCGCATGACGAGCCCGCGCACCACGTGCCCGGCGCACCACGTGCCCGAACGATAAGCTGGGAAGTTGCATCTGAAAACCGCAGCGTCACTGGTATGCCGCGCTCTGGTGATCGCAGTCTGCGTTTTTTCGGTCTGGCGGTCTGTGCAATTCGCCATAGCAGACTGGGTTGCCAGTCCGAATTCAGTGCAGGCGCTCACCAGGGCCGTGCAGGATTCGCCGGACGATCCGCGTCTGCTGGCCCGGCTGGCGATGGCGCGCAACGACGCGGGTGACCCGGATCCCGGCCTCGACGAACAGCTGCGGCGCGCGGCGCGTCTCGATCCGCTCAATTCGGAGATCCTGATGACGCTGGGTCTGCGTGAGGAATTCGAGGGCGACGGCGCCGCGGCGGAGCGCGAACTGACGCGGGCGGCGGCGATCGATCATCAGTTCAAGCCGGCCTGGACCCTAGCCAATTTTTATACCCGCCAGGGTGAATCCGTGAAAGCCTGGCCTATGATTGAGCGCATTCTCGATCTCGATCCGCTCGGCTTCGACCTCACAGCGGTTTTCGATCTGTGCTGGCGCATAGACGGCGACAACCCCGCCCGAATCCTCAGCCTGATCCCGAAGAATGGCCCCAAACCGGTTCAATACCTGGCATTCCTGATGGCGACGAATCGTACGGACGCGGCGCTGCAGGTCTGGCCGGACGCACTACGCTCCATTCGGCGGCCAGAATCACAGGGTGTCGATACGACGAAAGGATTCGTGGATTTTCTGGTGCGCGCCGGTCGTGTGTCTGAGGCCGTGACAGTCTGGAATCAGCTGGTGGACAACGGCACGATTCGCGCGGGACATCTCGATCCGGCAAAAGGTGAGTCAATAGCGGATCCGGAATTCAGATTTCCGGCAGGGGCGGGGTTCTCCTGGCGCCTCGACGATGTCGCCGGTGTTTCCTCCGCCATCTTCGGAAGCGCGCTGCGCGTGGAAATGAGCAGCGACGATCCCGAATCGTTTCGGGTTCTTTCGCTGCTCATACCGCTGATGCCCGATCGCCACTACCAGCTGGTGTGGAAGACGGATTCTTCCGGTCTCACACACCCGCAGGATCCCGGATTCCGATTTCGCATCACTGAGGGCAGCCTGACGCAGGATTGTCCGGCGCTGCTGACTTCGTCGGCCTGCAGTTTTTCCAGTGCGGCCGGAGACCGGATGGCCGGTGCATCGCTCATTCTTGAATACACACGCGCGCAGGGGACCACGCGTATTTCGGGCACGCTTGGGTTATCCGCCGTTCGTCTGGAGCTGATGCCGTGAACGGCGGACGTATCGGCTGGGCTTTCGCATTGTGGCTGGCCCTGCTCGCGGGCATTCTGGTTGCCTGGTCTCCACGGTATTGGGCGGTGTCAACGGCCATCAGCGCGGTTTCCCTGGTGACTGTCTGCCGGGCCGTTGTGGCGCGCGACATCCGCATTCCGCCTCATATCGCGCTGGTGGCGCCGATCGGGGCCTTCGGTTTCCTGCAGATCGCGCTACACAGTACCTTGCTGCCGCATCTGACGCTGGAGACTTCCCTGGTCTGGGCTGTGAGCGCCACGGTGTTTCTCCTGGGCGCGGATGTCCTGCGGGACCGCGGCGCGCGACACCTTTTCCTCGATCTGCTGCTGTGGTCGCTTACTCTTCTTGCGGTAATTGCTATCCCGCAGCACTACCTTTCGCCGGACAAAGTATTCGGAATCTTCCCGACTCTGCCCGGCGGCTTTGGGACGCTGCTTTCGCCGAACCAGTTCGCCGCCCTTATGGAACTGGCGGCGCCGATCGCTCTCTGGCGTACCATCGATCGAAACCCGCTCCCCGGCGGAGTCTGCTTCGTGATGATCCTGGCGGCAGCTGTGAGCGCCGCTTCCCGCGCCGGCGTCATCCTGATCGGCGCTGAGCTGGTTGTCTTTGCGATCGCCATGCTGCTCAGCCGCCCCGCCAACCGACGATTGCTTCTGAGTATGTCGGCCGGACTGGTCCTCGTCGTGGGAGCGGCCGCGGCGATCGCCGGAATCGACGCGATCAAAGCCAAATTCGAGGAAAGGGACCCTTTCGGCGGGCGGCGTGAACTGCTCAACTCCACCGTGAATCTGATAGCCGCACGTCCGCTCACTGGATACGGCCTGGGAACCTGGCGGTCCGTTTATCCACAGGCCGCAACTTTTGACCTGGCGTTGATCGCCAACGAGGCGCACAACGACTGGGCGCAGTGGACGTGCGACGGCGGACTCCCGTTCAGCCTTCTGATGGCAGCGCTTGTGGTCTGGATCGCGAGACCTGCGTTTCGGTCGGTCTGGGGACTCGGCGTGCTTAGTGTGATGGCGCACAGTTTCGTGGATTATCCGATCCGCGAACCGGTGCTCTCGCTGCTTTGGTTCGCCATGGCAGGCGCGGTTTGTCAATATGATCGCCGCCGCTCCGGGGGCAGGGCGGGGAAATTAACGAATGATTTGTTTGATTCACGCCGCCCGGAAGATAAGATAAGAGAATAAAAACTTCGGGGAACAGGTCAGCGTTGTGACATTACTCCTGCCGCCGGTCACGTCAAAACATGCCTGAACAAAACAAATCTCTCGCTATTCCGTCCGCGCGCGAAACCACGCCCTCGCCGAGAGCAGACCGGCTGACTTATTATCAGGTTCCCGCGGAGGAAACAGATCTCGATCGGTCGCAGACTCCGCTGTCTCATTATCTGTGGGTGCTGCGCCGGCGGAAGTGGCCGCTGCTGCTGTTTGTTGTGTTTTCGGTGGCGGCGACCATCATCGTGTCTTCGCGTATGACGCCCATCTACGAGTCCACGGCAACTGTTGACGTGGATCGCACGATTCAAACCGCTGTGGTCGGGCAGGAGTCCGCCACCCGCACCTCGTCCATGAACGATTCGGATCTCTATCTGTTGACCCAGGTGAAACTGATCCAGTCGGATTCGGTTCTCCGCCCCGTTGTGCAGGAAATGAAGATTCGGCAGAACAAAAGGCCGGACGCGACGGTGAGCCTTCCCGGCCTTACCGTCTCGCGGCCCGCCAGAACGTATCTCCTGCTGATCAGCTACCGGTCGCCCGACCCGAAGTTCGCTGCCGATGTGGCAAACGCGGTGGCCAGGAGTTACAAGAACCGCAGTTACGAAATCCGCTATGAGGCTGTGCGCGATCAGGCCCTGTTCATGCGAAAGTCGCTGGACGATCTGCAGGCCAAGATGGAGCAGTCCAGCGCGGCGCTGGCAGCGGCGCAGAAAGAACTCAATATCGTCAACCCGGACGAGAAAACCAACATCACCTCGGCGCGGCTCATGCAGCTGAACACCGAATACACAAGCGCACAGGCCGACCTGATCAAAAAAGAGGTAGCCGCCAAGTCTGCTGCCAGCGGCTCGACGGAGGCGATCGAGGTCTCGGCCCAGGGTGACTCGGTCCGCAAACTCGAAGAAAAACTCGCCGACGCCAATCAGAAATTTGCGGACGTCAAAAATCACTACGGTGAAAAGCACCCCGAATATGTGAGGGCCGCAGCCAATGTGCAGGAGATCGAGCGTCAGCTCAGCGCGCTGAAAACGAAGGTGAACGAGCAGGTGCAGGTGGAGTACAGGCAGGCCCTCAATCGCGAACAGGACGTCCGTAAGGCCGTCGAGGATCAAAAGGCTGAACTCGACCAACAGAACGGCAAGGCTCTCCAATACGCCACCCTCAAGCAGAATGCCGACGCGGACCGTAAGCTCTACGACGAACTCAACCGCAAGATACAGGAAGCCGGCATCAACGAAGGTTTCCAGGACAGTTCCATTCGTCTTGCCGATCTCGCGCGCGTGAGTGTGAAACCGGTTTTCCCGCGGGTGCGTTTCAACGCCCTGGTGGCGTTTTTTGCCGCCACCCTGCTCGGAGTCTGCGTGGTCTTTCTCACCGACAGCATGGATCACACGCTGCGCGATCCCGAACACATCGCGCGGCAGCTGCAGACCGAAGTGCTCGGCTCACTTCCGGTCGTCAAGGCGTGGCGCGGTTATCTGCCGGGCAAGAGCGCAGGCAAGGCGCTGGCCCCGGTCGAGCTTTTCGGTATTAACAGAGGCATGGCCAATTCCTACGAGGAAGCCATCCGTACCCTGCGCGATTCCATCCTTCTTCCCCACGCGGAGAAAAGACCCCGCACCCTGCTGATGACGTCCGCCACTCCCCGCGAAGGCAAATCGACTACGGCGGTCCATCTTGCTGTGGTACACAGCCAGCAGAAGCGTAAGACGCTCATCATCGACGGCGACCTTCGCCGGCCCAGCGTGTATCAGTATCTCGGCATCTCGAACGAGCGCGGGCTCTCCAACGTGGTCAACGGCGAAATGGAGTGGACCGAGGCCGTGCATACCACAGAAGCGTTCCCTTACCTGTCGGTGCTTCCGGCAGGCCCGGCCTCGCGACGCGCCGCGGATGGCCTCGGCACAACCCTGAAAGAGGTGTTCGCCGCTGCAATCAAAGATTTCGACCTGATCATCTGCGACGCCCCGCCCCTGCTGGGTTTTGCCGAATCGCTGCAGATCGCAAAGCTGGTGGATGGAGTGGTGGTGGTTGCCCTGGCCGGACAGACCGAACAGAATGCGGTTTCCAGCGTTCTTACCAACCTGCGGCGCCTTAAGGCTAATGTGCTTGGACTGGCACTGAACGAAGTTCGGTCCGACATGAGCGAGCGTTATTACTACTACGGCTATTACGGCAAATACTACAGCCGTTACTACAAACCGCTCAAGGACTGACCCGGATCGGTTTCCGGTCTCTGCGGTGTCAGTCTCCGGCAGGTGGGGTGGGTATCTGATGTATCAGATAGTAGATCAGCCACACCATAAAGAGGGTCCCGATCCCATACAGGATCAGTTCTCCTCTGGTGCGTTTCCATTTGATCTTCCGGCGCAGCTGCATGATACGCCGTTCTTCCCCGGTTCGCAGCTTATCGGAACCTTCTCCGCCCCGGTAGGCATAAAACCGGTGCTGGCAGTCCCTGCAGCGATAAGGCTTGAAACCCACCCAGCCGATGGCGCGTTCGCTGAACGACCGGTGGGAGCGATGCGCTCGGTTGTTTCCGCACTTCGGGCAGATCATCGAAATCCAATAATAGCCCCGATCCCCCGTTCGTGGAATATTCGACTGGCGCGCCCCGTCGATAGCCACAAACTAAAGCAAAGGCTGGGTTTCCCCGATTAAAGCACTTGACTTCACCGGCTCGCAACTCGGATTATAGGGATGGTATAGTTTTCACTATTGGAGGATTCATGAGGTCACTGGGCACGAAGGCTGTTTTCGTCTGTGCAATCTCAGGTCTGGGGCTGTTCGCTGCGGCCACAGCGGGAATCGGTGTCGCGATGTCGCAGGGGAACATTTCGATCAACAATGCCAGCTCGGCCGGCAACGCCACCATCTTCGACGGCAACACACTCGAGACAGGCGCAGCCGCCTCTCAGGTCCACCTCAAGGATGGCGCTCAGCTCCGTCTGGCGTCGGATTCACGGGCGAAGGTATTCAGCGACCACGCCGATCTTCAGAGGGGCAGCGCCGATATCACCGGTTACACTGCCAAGGCAGGCGGCCTCAGTGTTCGCGCCGAAGGAAAGGCGTCGGCTTCCGTCTCGATGCGTGATCAGGGCACGGTCCAGATCGCGGCTCTGAGCGGAGACGTGCACGTCTTCAATGCGGCTGGCCTTAACGTGGCAAATCTGGTGCCCGGACGCGCCCTCGATCTGCGCGCGCAGGATGCGGGCGCCAGTGCGCCTTCCTCTCTGACCGGCTGCGCTGTGAAGTCGGGCAACAACACGCTGCTCACCGATGAAACCTCCAAGGTCACGGTCCAGCTCAACGGAGGCAACGTGAAAGCCGGGAAGCGCGTTCAGGTCAGCGGCACCATGGTTCCGAATGCCACTCCGGCCGCCGGAGCCACTCAGGTTATCAACGTCACCAGCGCTAAAGAAGTTGGCGGATCGTGCAAGGCCGGCGCGGTCGCGGGTGCTGCGGCTGGTGGTGCTGCCGCCGGTGCGGTTGCGGCCGGCGCCGGTATCTCAGCGACAACCGCTGTGGTCGCCGGAGTCGCGATTGCGGCCGGCGTCGGTGTTGGCGCCGCGGCGGCTGCCGGAACGTTCAATAACAACGTGAGCACCGGTCGCTAGACGCGCGTGCGCCGGCATATTGTGCGCGGCCGGTTTTGCTGTAATCGGGGCCCCCGTTTTCGGGGGCCTTTTTATTTTTGCTGCGGTGGGACGTAATCGGGAGGCAGCGCCGCGCCTTCACCAAAGAAATACTGCTCCATCTGTTGCAGCAGAAAATCCTGCGCTTCCTTTGTCCCCAGATTCAGCCGGTATTCGTTCATGAGCATCTTCATGTGCTCGATCCACATCTTCCACGCATCTCTCGAGACGCTCTCGTAGATGCGCTGCCCGAGCGGATGCCCCTCGAACGGCACCTCGGTCCAGCCCCTCCATCTCGCGCTGGAACTTCACGCAGAAAACCTTGTGCGCTCCCTCGGGGATCGGAGCCGACTGCCCCCCATTCAAACCGCCTGGTCCACAAGCCATAACGTCAGGATAACAGCGGCGGCCGCCGCTTATGCCAATCCGTCCGCGCCTGAAATTCCCGTCCCAGCGCCAGCAGCGTATTCTCCGTGAACGCCGGTCCCGCCAGTTGCAGCGCCACCGGCAGATTGCCCGCAAATCCGCACGGCATCGACAGGGCCGGTATGCCCGCCAGATTCCCCGCCGGAATCAGCCGCCGCATACCGGATGTCGCCGGCGTGGGCACAGGTACGCGATCCGGCCCGTCCAGCGGCTCAGTGATCTTCGGCGCGGTGCTGTAGCGCGCCGGCGCGACAAGAATGTCGATATCGGCGAACAGCTCCCGGAACTTCTGCTTCAGCAGCGACCGGATGCGCATCGCCTTCAGGTACTCCGTCGCGGGAAGCTCCAGATTCGCCCGCAGCCCCGCTGCCTGGCTCGCGTCCGCCAGTTCGTCCACCTGGCCGCTGCGGATCAGCGTTTTCAAAAACCGACGCCTCTTCCGCGCCGATAATCACGTCCGCCAGGGCTCCATAAGGCAGATCCGGCAGTTGCACTTCTTTGATTTGCACGCCGGTCGTCGCGCATGCACCTGCATCGCCGCCTGAAACGCGGGCCGCGCTGCGTCGTCCGCCCACACCATATCGTCCGGCGCAAAGCCAACTTTGAGATCGCTCAACTGGCGCGCGAACTGCGGCGTGTAATAGAAGCTCTTGCCTGCCGATCCGGGATCTTTCGAATCGCCGCCCGCGATCGCCTGCAGCACGAGCCCGCAGTCCTCCGCGCTGTGGCACATCGGCCCGATCTTGTCCATCGTCCAGGACAGCGCCATCGCGCCATGGCGGCTCACCAGCCCGTACGTCGGACGCAGCCCCGTGATCCCGCAATACGCGGACGGCGTGAGGATCGAGCCCGACGTTTCCGAGCCCAGCGCGAACGGCACCAGCCCCGCCGCCACCGCGCTGCCGGCCCGCTCGACGATCCGCCCGACCAGCACGTCGTGTCCCACGGATTCAGACCCGGCCCGAACAGCGAGGCCGCTGCCGTTCGATATCCGCCGCCGCCCGCCAGTTCGACCATGGCGAGCTTGCCGATCAGCACGGAACCCGTCCTTGTCCAGCTTCTGCAGCACCGTTGCCGTCTCGTCGAACACCTGCGCCGCATAGGGCTTCGCGCCCCATGTGGTCGGATGCCCCGCGAACGCCAGCAGATCCTTGGCGCCGAACGGAATGCCCTGCAGCGGACCGCGGAAGCGCTCGCGTTTGAATTCGTCATCGATCTGTTTCGCGCGCTTGACCGCGATTTCGGTCAGCGGCAGAGCCAGCGCGTTATAGCGCGGGCCCGAGTTTTGCGAGCCGTTCCGCAAAAGCCTTCACCAGCTCGACAGTCGAGAATTCGCGCTTCTGCAGCCGCGCGTTCAGATCCGCGATGCCGGCAAAGAAAGATATCGTCACCTGGAGTAAATGCCATCTTTGAATTAGCGCGGAACATGAAGCGGGTTCGAGGGACATGCGGAATATCGAACTTCGCCAGCGGCTGGCCGAATTCTCCTGATGCGACGCGCGCGCGCTTATCCAAATCCGCGTTCGCCGCAGGCTGCTGTGCATCGAGCGCAGCCGCCATCACGACCGATCCCGCTGCCAGCGATCCAGCCCCGACCCCGGCCAGTTGCCGCCGGGTGATTTACTCATTCATGAAGCTCTCTGTTCAGAATACTTCGTTTCGAGAGCGTCCAGCGCGGCCGTCTCCATGGCCGTGCGCGGCGCCGTTTCGCCGGTCCAGATCTCGAACTGCCGCACCGCCTGTTCGATAAACATCTTCAGCCCCGGAATCACCTGCTTGCCCTGTTCCCGCGCGCGCCGTGATGAGCAGCGTCTCGAGCGGGTTGTAGACCAGGTCGAACACGATCTCACCCGGAATCCTGCCGTCGAAATAGCAGTCGTTCACATTCGGCCACATCCCGACCGGCGTGGCGTTGATCACCACATCGAAGTGCCGCGTCAGCAACTGGTCGTGCGACATCGGCTCGCCGGACACCAGCCGCGCCAGCGCGCGGACCCGATCCGCATTTCGTCCGGTCAGCGCCACTTTGGCTCCGGCATCTGCCAGCGCGCAGGCCGCGCTCCGTGCCGCTCCTCCGTTGCCGACAATCAGCACGCTGGACTTTGGAAGTTTGATCAGTTTCGAAAGCGGACCCGAAACCGCTTCGGCGTCCGTGTTGGCGCCCGCGCCACTTTCCCGCCTTCCGCCAACCGTATTAACCGCGCCGATGCGCCGCGCCAGCGGATCCACCTGATCCAGATACCGCATGATTCTCCGCTTGTGCGGGATCGTCACGCTGAATCCCGAAATCGGCAGATCGCGCGCAAACTGGAAGAAATCGCGCAGCTGATTCGCGTTCACCAGCAGCGGCACGTACACCGCATCGATGCGCCGCGACTGAAACGCCCGGTTATGCACATGCGGCGAAACCGATTGCCGCACCGGGTCCGCGATCACGGCGAAGATCTTCGCCGCTTTCGTGAATTTGTCGATTCGGTAAAGCGACCGCAGCTGCCGCGCATTCACCTGACCCGCCGCCGTTCCCTGCACATGCGCCGGCGCGGCATACGTGTAAACCGCGCCGAATCCCGTCGAGAGCACACGCGACGGAAACCCGAGTCTCGCCCATCGCCAGCGTCACCAGCGGAATCTTCGGACTGAGCCGGCTTGCCGCCAGCATGCGCCCGATATCGGTCGGCTTCCGCGCCGTGCTGACAATTTTGTAAACATCCGCCGGAACCTTCTGCATGCGCTTCATCACCGGGTCGAGCGGCGGCGTCGTTTCGAAATGATGCCACGACACGATCAGCTGTGCCCGCGTGCGCAAGCGCCGCGCAGCGGTCCGGCACAACCTCAGCGGTTTCAATCTCCAGATCGATGGCGCTCGCCCCGTTCTCAATCGCCAGACTGAGGATGCGCAGCTGATCTTCAATGCTGCCGTTGAATTGGCCATGATTCTGATGCCGCCGGCACGTCGCCAGAATCGTGCAGTTCGGATAGCTCCTCAGAAAGCCGGCGATCGCGCGCGCGCCCATGCGCGGGATCGGGAAGGTAATCGAGACGAAATTCCAGAAAGTTTTCGCCCGCCTCGGACTCGCGCCGGGCCTGCTCCAGCAGGCGCGGAACGTCCGGCAGTCCGAGCGCGATGCAGATCCTGGGAAGCGCTCGGCGCTGGGTCATATTTGGTTCATTAGGATATCAGAGGGCTCTTCGACAGCACGTCGAGTCGAACCCAGCACGCCGAACTCAAGCCGCGCATGCGCCGCCCGCAGCGATGCTTCCACCGCGCCAGGCTCTTCCCCCGACGCGAAGATGAATCCCGTGTAGCTTGCTCCCTCCGGCAGCGGCGTCAGCCTCTGCCCGATCTTCGCGGTGATCACGACGTCATCGACCCCATGCACCTGCCGTGCCTCGTCAATTCCGGACACCGATTCTAGAATCCCCGCCCGCGGCACCGGGACCATCATGACTCCCAATGCCGCCGGCATGAGCGTCAGCCGCTCCGGCATTCCGCCGATGGCGTGCAGCAGCACGATCTCTTCCAGCGTCCGGCCCTCCCCGAAACTGAGCGCCCGCGCGCAAAGTCCTCCGATCGGCCGCGCCGCCACTTCGAGCATGTACACGCCCTGATCGTTCACACGCATCTCGGCGTGAATCGGACCGTGCCAGAGCCCGAGCGCCCGCACTGCCCGCCGCGCCGTATCGACAATCGCGCCCTGCATCGCATTCGATTCCCGCGACGGCGTCACATAAATCGTCTCTTCGAAAAACGGCCCCTCCAGGGGATTGGGCTTATCGAAAATAGCGAGCACCTGCAGCTCTCCACGGGTCATCAGACCTTCCAGCGCGAACTCCCGCCCTTCGATATAGCTCTCGATCTGAATCGCGTCGCCGGACTCATCGGATTGTTCCAGCATTCGCCGGATCCGCTCGAACGCCACGACGAACTCCTCTGCATCGTTCGCGCGAATCACGCCGCGGCTGGCCGACAATCCCAGCGGCTTCAGCACGCACGGAAATCCGATCCTGTCCGCAATGGTCCGTGGAGCGCAGTCGATCGGTGCACGATAGTAATCCGGCACCGGCAGCCCCGCGGCGCGAAACCGTTCTCTCATCCGGTGCTTGTCACGGCACACGGCCACGGCCTCCGGCGGATGCCACGGCAGTCCGAGCCTCTGCGCCGTCAGCGATGCGATGAGCGTGGGCCGGTCCGCCACGGCCACCACGCCATCAAGCGCCGATTCGCTCAGTGACTCCGCAGCCGTCTCCGGCTCCTCAAACCGGATCGGCACCGCATTGTCGCCCCACGGATCTTCGAGGATGTGGCACCGGTCCGTGGCCAGCGTGACTTCAATCCCCAACCGCTTCGCCGCCGCCGTAAACGAGCGCGTTTGATAGCCCGTCGTCGCCGCGACCAGCAGTATTCGTGCCATTCAGCGAGCGGACGGATACACCGGCAGTGTGACGTGATCCGCGAACGTCGCCTTCAGCCCGGCGACAGCGCACGCTTCGTCTTCGCCCGTCATCCCGCTCACACCGACTGCCCCGATCATCTGCCCGTCCACCACAATCGGGATGCCGCCCGACTCCGTGAAGAACCCGAAGTACATCGCCGACCGCGGCCACCCGCCCGCATCGTTCTTCAGTTGTGCCTCGCGGATCGACGCCGGCTGCCGCGTCTTCAGCGCCGTCTGCGCTTTCAGCAGCGCGGTGCGCATATCTTCGGAAACTTCGCCGTCCATCCGCTCCATGTGCACGAACTCGCCTGCGGTGTCGATGATGTAAGCGGACATCGCGCCTCCCTTGCCAGCCGCGTAATCACGGCACGCGCGCGCGATCTTCTTCGCCGCCGCAAGTGAAATCTGATTCGCGTCGAACACCGTCGCCGCGCCGCGCCCGCCGACCACGAACTCCGGCGCAAGCGTCGACTTCGGCGGCGCCATCGCGGCAAACCGCGCTACCGGCTCATGGCCTCGATTCGGATTCGCGCGCGGCGGCAGATCCTGCACCAGCGGCGCCACTCCCGGCCCGATCACTTCCGTGAGTGCCTTATGCGCGCAGATCTCGTCGCTCCACACCGGCACGCGCGGCGCCGAACCGCCCACGCCCACCACGCCGATCAGCTGTTTCGCGACCACAATCGGCAGTCCGCCTGAATTCGTGAAGATCCCGAGCTGAATCTGTTCGAACTCCGCCGCAGGATCCTGAATCACGCGGTTCATCCGCACCTTGCTCGGTTCGCGCCCGGCAAGGGCTGCCCGCGCCTTCATCTCCGCCGTCACGATGTTCAGGTAACCCTGGCCATCCATGCGGTCCATGTAAACGTGGTTGCCGTCGTTGTCGAGAATCATGATGCTGATCCCGACTTTCTCCGCCGTCGCCGCGTTCTCGCACGCCTCGGCGATACGTTCCGCCGTCGCCATGTTGATGGTGGTGAAGTCCTGAATCTTCTCGGCGGCTTTCCCGCTCACGACAAACTTTTCCGGCACGTTCTGCGCGAAAGCCCCTCCCGCCACCGTCAGTACAATCACCAGCGAACGAAATCGATGATTCATGAAAGCCTCCATGTACCACTGGCGGTCGAAGCCGCCGGTGGGCTTAGTCGTTCAGGTTCACTGCCGGGTCGCTGTGAACACCAGATTTTTCGCGAAAAACGGCAGAGCTTTCGACTCGACCCGCTCCGGGATCCTGTTCGTATGATCGCCCACGTAAGTCTCGAACGTGTGCGCGATGCCAAATTCCGTCATCATCTGATCGAGCTGCTTGTTCTGCTCTGCCAGAACGTCCTGCAGGCCGACCTCGCCGGCGATGGCGTGGTACGTTTTCAGATTGACCACGTACTGATCGATCATGGCGAGCGGCGACGCCGCGTGCCACTTGGCAATCACCAGGGGCTGTTCCTCCCCGTCTTTCACGGGCTCATCGAAGTAGCGAGGTGGATTTTTCGGATTCGGAGAAAAGGCGGCTGCCACAGCGAACGCCACTTGCCCGAATCCCGCCGGAAGCGGGTCGTTGATCAGACAGCACGCGCTCATGACGTACAGGCTCGAAAACACATCCGGCCGCTTCATGCCGATGCGAATGGCGCCATACCCGCCCATCGAATGTCCAGCCAGGCCTCGGCTCATGCGGTCGGGAATGGTCCGGTAGTGGCTGTCTACGTAAGAGACAAGATCGTCGGCGATGTAGGCCTCCCAGTCTCCTGTTGTGACCGAGCTGGAATACATGCTGCCGTCATATACCGTGTATGCGTTGGGCATTACGACGATCATCGGCCTGACCACGCCCTTCGCAATCAGCTTGTCCATCACCCGCGGAACATGCGGGCTGGGGATGCCGGGCAAACCGGCTCCCGCATCTGTCCAGTATTGATCCGTCAACGTATAGCCGTGCAGCAGATAGACGACCGGATACCGCTGGATGCGGTTTGTGTCGTAGCCCGGCGGAAGATAGACGGGAGACGTCGCGATCCGGAGAGTCTCCCTCAAGATTCCCTTCCAGCGATTTTCCATGAACCTTGATGCGTTCGACCGTACCTTTCGGGGTGGATTGCCCAAACAACAGCCCGGACGACAGGACGATTGCCATGAACCTCATCCGTCAGCTCTCCTTACGCGTATCGCAGCAGCGCCTTGAACCCGTAGTCCATGTGCATCTGGATATGGCAGTGGAACAGTGTCAGCCCCGGCTGATCCGCCGTGAAGTCCAAGCTCGCGCGCCCGTACGTCGGCACCACGAGGGTGTCCTTGATCACGCCCGCTGTCGGCTTCCCGTTAATCTCCGCAATCTCCAGCTGATGCCGGTGCAGATGCAACGGATGCGCGTCGTCCGTGCGGTTATGCCACGTCAGCCGGTAGCGCGTGCCCTGCTTCAGCACAAACTCCTGGTCGTGCGGATACTGCTTGCCGTTCACCGTGAAGCTGTTGTACTTGCCCGCCCCGCGCGGAACCTTCTCGAACAGCATGTCGATCTTCTCCGTCGGCGCGGGCGCCCCTGTGTTTAGCGAAGCCGGCGCCTTCCCGAAAATCGTGTAATCCCAGCTCGATTTCGGCGGCGCGGTCCACTGCGGCGTGCGCCGCTGATTGGCGTATTCAATCACTACGCCCAGCCCGCCCTGGCGCACCGCGTCTTCCGGCGCACCCATGATCCACACCCCCGGCTGATTCATCTCGACAACCGCATCCACGCGCTCGCCCGGACCGATCAGGATTACATCCACGTCGGCGGGTGTCGGCACCGGATTGCCGTCCAGTGCAATCACATGGAACTTGTGCCCCGGCAGCGCAACATGCCGGTTCTCAATCGCGCTCGCATTCAGAAAATGAAACAGCACGCGATCGCCCTGCTTTACGCGGATCGGCTCGCCCGCCCCCAGTGCCTTGTCGTTGATCGAAAAAATGTCCGACTGCACTTCGACGCCGGGCATGCGCGTGTCCATCACAGCAGGCCTCTCCGGCTGGGGCCCCGTCGCATCCAGATCGTCGTTATCCATCGCCTGACTGCTGAAGTACGGTTCCCAGTCGCGCAGCGCGAGATAATGCTCCTGATCGTAACGGCCCGGATTGCTCCCGCCCTCGATCACCAGAAACCCGAACTGCCCCGTATAGCTGCCGCGATGCAGATCGTCCATTGACATCGTGTGCGTGTGATACCAGCGCGTGCCCGCGGGCGTCGGGGTGAACTGATAGCTTCGTTTCCCGTGCGGCGGCACTACCGGAGTTCCCTCTTCTTCCGACCCATCGACATCGGACGGAATCAGCAGCCCATGGAAGTGCACGACCTCCGGCACATCGGTATCGTTGACCACATTCACCGTGACGGGCACACCTTCCTTCACGCGCAGCAGCGGTCCCGGCGAGGTGCCGTTATAGCCAATGGTGCTGATGATCCGGTTCGGTGCGAGTTCCACGGTGATCGGCGCGATGCGCAGCGTGTATTCCGTCTTCGCCACATCCGGACTGGCCGTCGGCGCGAGAAACGACTGCACTTGCTGCTGCCCGGCCAGCCTTCCGCCCGCCGCGGCGATACCGGCGATCTTGAGAAAATCCCTTCTCTGCATGGGAAACTGCGTCTATGTTATCGCGCGGCGACGGAACGATGGACGCGTAGCCCGCTGAATGTTGGTTGACGTGAATCCGGACGGTTCCCGGTATTCGCCGCTATTTGACAAGTGGAGAATGCGGGCCACCAAGAAGCAAAACGAGAAGGACTATGAGTATGCCCGCGCAGATGCGGAGGACGTGGAGCTTCCAGCGGCTTCGCTTCGTCGTTATTTCGGCGCTTCACCACTCCAGCTTGCCACATGCCGCGGCTTCGTACTAGTCCGCCGGTATCCGGTTCTCCGGCGAACAACTCCGGGCCGTTTTGCGTTATCCTGCTCCGGAAGATTCGGCCCCTTCGGGCGCATGGAAGTCTCCCGAAGGCACCTGGGAGGGAAAGGTATCCTTCCCTGATGATCTCCGGGATTGGGACCTCACGGAGCTTTGGGAGCGCGTCACAGATCCCGATCGCGTCCTGAATCCCGATCGCATCCCCGATTAGGCCCCTCCACGAGCCATCTGACAGAGCCGTTGCCGTTTCCACCTGGCGGTATGATTGGATTCGGAGTGAGGACCGAAATCAAGATTCCTGAGCCGCAAGGGAACACGCCCCTGGAACGGCTTGACTGGGCATTCCGAACGGTGCTCAAGGTTCCCAAAGCGGCGTTGGTGAAGGACGAGGAGCGGACGCGGCACCCGCTGAGGAAGAAACAACAAAAGGCGTCCTGAAAATGGTCCAGCCGTTGTGAATCAAGAGGACGATGCTGTAAACTTTGCAGATCGCGCTCCTGGAAGAGGTCAGGCAGCTACGTGTGTCCGTCGATTCGCTACCAGATCGCATCACCGCGTCGATGGGAAAGACAGTTGGCAGAGAAATCCGCTACTTCGTCTACGGAATCTGTTTTCTCGGCGTGCTCAATTGGCTCTGGCAAACTTTTGTGAAGTAACGAAGCGTTCACGCGGTGAACGCTTACCGGTTCGTCACTGCAATCGTAACGGTTGCACATGATTTGTCAAGTCAAATATTGCCTTAAGGAAGAGCCCCACATAGCATGGTCAGATGACCATATTTCGATGCTATCCTGAACTCGTGAAGCACCAGACCGTCAACGTCACTGAGTTCAAAGCCAAATGCCTTTCGCTCCTCGATGGCGTAGGGAAAAACGGAGGCTCCATCACCGTCACCAAGCGCGGACGCCCGCTTGCCAAAGTCGTTCCCGCTCCGCAAGAATCGCGCAAGTCGCTCAAAGGCCTCTGGGCTGGAGAGTTTTCAGTACCCGATGAGATTCTCATGGCTGATACGTCGGAGCTTTGGGACGTCGTCCGGGAGAGCAAGCGCAGACGAGAAAAGAACTGAATCCCAGATACCTGCTGGACACGAATATTCTGGTGCGCTGGCTCTCCGCACCGCACAAACTCACTCGCGAGCAGAAACGTGTTCTGGAGGAGGTTGAGCGCCGAGGAGAACCGTTTGCCATCAGCGGAATCACTTTCCTTGAGATTGCGGTCCTCAGCGGGCGCAGAACCCGGCGCGAGATCCCTTTCGAGGTTCTCATTAACAGGCTGGACTCTCACCCGGCTCTTCGGACCATACCGCTGACTCTGGAAATCGCCATCGAAGTCGCGGCGATCGGCGGAGCCCTGGAGGATCCCGCCGACCGCGCCATCGTCGCCACCGCCCGCGTCCATCGACTCAAACTGATCACCTCCGACGAACGCATCATCGAGTCCGGCCTCGTGCCAGTCGTCACCTGACCCGCGCCCCACGCTCCGCCCCTCTTCTGATACGCTTCAAGCATGAAGTTGCTGCGCCGCACCCCGCTCCTTTTGCTTTTCTGCGTGGGGCTGTTTGCGTTCCAGTTCGGCGGCGGCGGACTGCGCTACGGCCGCCGGCAGCAATCCTACTACGAGGGCGCCAATGTGCCGTCCGAATTTTACTGGAGCCGTCTCCAGTACAACACCGTATATGGCGGCGGTGGTTTTCGCAGCAGCTTCGGCGGATGGGCGCAGGACTATCCCAGAGCCGACAACGATTGCCTGGTTGCGCTGCGGCGATTAACCCGCATCAATTCTCCTGCACCGCTGAATGTCGCCGATCTCGACAGCGACCATCTTTTCGACTATCCCTGGATCTACGCCATTAATGTAGAGAGCTGGCAATTCACGGACGAGGAGGCGAAACGCCTGCACGACTACCTTCTGAAGGGCGGCTTCCTCATGGTAGATCACTTCCACGGCACCGAGGACTGGACTCATTTTATGGCCGGCATGCGTCAGGTATTACCCGACGCGGTGGTCGAAGATCTTCCTGACGGCGATGAGATCTACCATGTCCTCTACGACATCAACGAAAAATTTCAGATCCCGGGCGAGCAGTACGTCTCCAGCGGAATAACTTACGAAAAGGACGGCTACGTTCCCAAGTGGCGGGCCATTCGCGACCCGCACGGCCGCATCATGGTGGCCATCTGCCACAACATGCATCTCGGGGATGCCTGGGAGCATGCCGATGAGGCGGAATACCCGGAGAAGTTCTCCGGTCTCGCGTTCCGCATCGTGCTCAACTACATCACCTACTCGATGACCCATTAGGCAGCAATCCGCAAGTCCACCTCACGGCCATGTTCGAGCTCCTTTTCAGATATCCGCGTTCCATGTATGCGCGCGGCCAGTTCGCGCTGCTGGGCGCATGGCCGAAGTGGGTGCTTGTAGTCCTGATCCTCGCCGCCGCCGCCGGCCTCGCCTGGCTCATCTGGTCGAAGCTCGCGCAGGCCGCCCCAATGATCCGCAGCTGGCGCGCCTGGGTCATCTGGGGGCTTCAATCAACTCTCGCCGCGCTCGTGCTGATCCTGCTCTGGCAGCCCGCCATCACTGTGGCCGAACTCAAGCCGCAGCAGAACATCATCGCCGTCCTGGTTGACGATTCGCGCAGCATGGCCATCGCCGACAACGGCACGCCCCGCCAGACCGAAGCTGTCAAAGCGCTGGAAGGCGGCGTCCTCGACAAGCTCAACAAATCCTTTCAGACGCGACTCTACCGCGTCGATGACATCCCCGCCCGCATCGACAACCTCAAGGATCTTCATCCCACCGCGCCTTCCACGCGCCTCGGCGACAGCCTGAAGCAGCTCAGCGAAGAAACGTCCGATCTCCCCATAGGCGCTGTCGTTCTTCTCAGCGATGGCGACGACAACTCCGGCGGCATCGGCACCGACACCATCAACGCCCTGCGCGCCCGCCACATTCCCGTGCATACGGTCGGCTTCGGCCGCGAACACGCCGCGCACGATGTCGAACTCGATGACGCCGTCGTTGCGCCGCGCGCTCTCGCCGATTCACGTCTCGCCGCGAAATTCACTCTCCACCAGTACGGATACACCGGATCGAAGATCAATCTAACGGTGCGCGATGTTTCCACCGGCCAGGGCAAAATCCTCGCCACCCGCACCGTCACGCTCGGCGCCGAAGGCAATCGGCAGACAGAAACCGTGATGTTCGATGTCGGCGGCGCGGGCGCGAAAACGCTGCAGCTTACCGCCGCCGCTCTCGCCGCCGAAGAGAACACCAATAACAACGCCCTCAATCGTGTCGTGAATGTCGGCTCCGACAAGCGCCGCATCCTCTATATGGAAGGCGAGCCCCGCTGGGAATACAAATTCATCCGCGAGGCCGAGCAGGACGACCGCATGGTCCAGATCGTCTCCATGGACCGCACCAGCGAGAACAAATTCTACCGCCAGGGCATCTCCGATCCCAAAGAACTCGCCGACGGGTTCCCCTCGCGAGCCGAAGATCTCTTTGTCTATCAGGGCCTGATTATCGGTTCGGTCGAAGCGGCCTACTTCACTCCGGTGCAGCAGGAACTCATCCGTGAATTCGTCAACCGGCGCGGCGGCGGCCTCCTCTTTCTCGGCGGCCAGTTCGCCCTCGGCGACGGCGGCTGGAATGGCACGCCTCTCACCGAGCTGATGCCCACCACGCTTCCGCTCGAAGCGGGCACGTTCCATCGTGAAGCCGATCCGCGCAACGGCACTACGCACACCACCACCGAGCTCGCGCCCGCTGGTGAAGACAGTATCATCACCCGCCTCGTTGACGATCCCGCCGCCAACGACGCCAAGTGGAAAAAGCTTCCCTACCTGATGGACTACGAAGACCCCGGCACTCCCAAACCCGGCGCCACCGTCCTCGCCAACATGATCACGCCCGAAGGCAAGAAGCTTCCCCTGCTGATCACCGAAAGCTTCGGCCGCGGCCGCAGCGCCATCATGGCCACCGGCGGCAGCTGGCGCTGGCAGATGAGTTCTCCTCTGGGCGACACCGCCCACCATCTCTTCTGGCAGCAGCTGTTGCGCTGGCTCGCCTCCGACACTCCCGGACGCGTGCGCGTTTCCGTGCCCCAGCAGATGCTGCTCGACAACGGCGCCATTACGCTGACCGCCGACGTGCGGGACACGCAGTACAACCCCGCGTCCGACGCCAAAGTCGAAGCCCACATCCTCGGCCCTTCCGGCGTTACCGCGGCTGTCGAAATGACGCCCGTGCCTGACAATCCCGGCCAGTTTCAGGCAGCATGGTCCGCGCCCAAAGTCGGTGCTTATCTCACCGAGGTCACCGCGAACCGCGTCAACCGCAACTCCGGCAAGCTCCAGGAGCTGGGTCGTGACACGCTCACCTTCCAGCGCATGGATGGCGTCGCGGAAAACTTCCATACCGATCAGAACCGCGAACTGCTGGAACGCCTCGCCACGCAGACCGGCGGACAATACTGGAAGCCCGCCGATCTCGGCAAGCTCGCCTCTTCCATTCCTTTCTCCGAAGCCGGTGTGACCATGCGCGAAACGCGCGATCTCTGGAATCTGCCCCTGGTGTTTGTCGTCCTGCTGCTTTTGCGCTTCTCCGAATGGTGGCTGCGCCGTAAGTGGGGTATTGTGTGAAGGATGTGAAGGATAATGAAAGAGGCCTGAGATGACGGACCTGCAGCTCTACATCCTTGTGGCGATTCCGCTGGTTGGCATACTCGCCAATACAGGTTTATTCATTCACCTGAGCGGCACGATGAACACGAGATTCGCGGGGCTCGAATCGAAGATGGATTCCAGGTTCGGGCGCGTGGACGCGCGCTTCGACACGTTGATGGGGAAGGTAATCGAGATCGACAATCGTCTCACCCGCGTTGAAGACCGCATGGGGATGAAGCCGTGACCGGGCGCGTAGAACCTTGCTGCTAGGTATCTAGCCTTTCATGCTGCAGCGCTTCCTCGACCCCGCAGTTCTCGCCGGCATTTCCGGTCTCGACCTCGTCGCCAAGACGGTCGTCGAACGGCTTCGTCTCCGGTCTGCATCGCTCCCCCGACTTCGGCTTCAGCCAGGAGTTCGCCGAATATCAGGCCTACACGCCCGGCGATGATCTCCGCCACATCGACTGGAACGTCTACGCGCGCTCCGAGCGACTCTACCTCAAGCGCTTTCGCGGCGAAACCAACAGCCTGCTCACCATCCTGCTCGACGCCAGCAATTCCATGCAGTTCGGCTCGCATCGCGTCAATAAGATGGACTACGCGCGCTACCTCGCCGCGTCGCTCTTCTATCTCGCCATCCACGAACAGCGCGATGCCGCCGGCCTCATCACCTTCGACGACGAAATCCGCAACTACGTCCGCCCCTCGATGCGCCAGGGCCAGCTGCATCGCCTGCTGGCCGCGCTCAATCAGGCCGAAGCCCGCGCCCGCACCGATTTCGCCAAGCCCATGCGCTATTTTCAGGAGTTCCTCAAGCGCCGCGGCATCGTGCTCATCGTCTCCGATTTCTGGGAAAACCCCGAAAGCATCGTGCGCACTATTGAGCCACTGCGCTTCCACGGCAACGAGGTGGTCCTCTTCCACGTCCTTGATCCCGAGGACGTGAAGCCCCAGCTCAAAGGCCCGACCATCGTTGTCGACCTGGAAACTCAGGCCGAACTCGAAGTCACACCGGATTACGGCAAAAAGGAATATCGCGCCAAAGTCGCCGCGCATCTGGAAGAGCTGCGCAATCGCGTGACGGGCGCCGGCATGGGTTACAGCCTGCTCATGACCGATCGGCCACTCGACGACGCCCTCCGCGAATACCTCACCCTGCGCGAGGGCCGCAATTAATGGGATTCTTCGCGCCCTGGTTTCTCGCCGGTGCCGCCGCCGTCGCGCTGCCGCTCTATCTGCATCTGCTGAAGCGCCAGACGCGGCAGCCCAAGCAGGTCAGCTCGCTGATGTTCTACGAATCGCGCACGCAGAGCTCGACGCGCCATCGCCGCCTGCACTACCTGCTTTTGCTTTCACTGCGCCTAGCTGTTCTGCTGCTGCTGATCCTCGCCTTCGCCAATCCGTTTATCAATCGTAGTGCGGCCGCGGTCGCGAGCAGCCGCCTCGTATTGCTTGTCGTCAACAACTCTTTCAGCATGCGCGCCGGCACGCGTCTTGCCGACGCCAAAGCCGAAGCGATGCAAGTCCTCAGCAGCAAGGGCGCGGCGCGCGGACAGGTCGCCGCTTTCGGGTCGCAGCTGCATCTCCTCACGCAGCCCATCGAAGATCAGTCCGCCCTCCGTGCCGCCGTGCAGTCGATTGAACCCGCGGACGGCCACGGCAACTTCGGCGAACTCGCGCGCGCCATCCGCGCCATGGCCGAATCGGTCCGCACGCCAATCGAGCTGCACATCTTCTCCGACATGCAGCGCTCCTCTATAGCGGGTAACTTCTCCGACATGGTGCTGCCCTCCAACGTGAAGCTGGTCACGCACGCTGTCATCACGAAGCCGCAGCCCAACTGGACCGTCGAATCGGTCAACGCGCCCGGCCAGGTCTGGGGCAAGGACATCAAGCCCATCCCGGTCGACGCCGTCATCGCCGGTTACGGCACGCCCGCCGCCACGCGCACCGCGTCTCTTGTGGTGAACGGCAAAACCACCGCATCGAAGACGGTCGCCGTCCCCGCCAACGGCCGCGCCAACGTGGAATTCCCCGCGCTCGAAGTCCCCTACGGTTTCAGCCGCGGCGAAGTGAAGATCGATTCCGCCGACGGCTTTCCCGCCGACGACCTGCGCCGCTTCGCCATCGAGCGCTCCGACCCGCAGAAGGCGCTCCTTGTCCACAACTACGGCGACACGCGTTCGCCGCTCTACATCGGCGCCGCGCTTTCCGCCGCCGCGCAGTCGGCCTTCATCCTCGAATCCATCAACGTCAACGAAGCCGCCGACCGCAACGCCTCCAACTATGCTTTCATCATTTTGAGCGACGTGAATTCCATCCCGCCGCTGCTGGAGAACTCACTCACCCAATACATTCGCTCCGGCGGCAGCCTGCTGATCGCCGCCGGCACTTCCGCCGGAGGCCGCACGCAGATTCCCATATTCGGCTCGCGCATCGTCGAAACACGCGACTACAATCGCATCCCCGACCGCTACATGCCGGTCGGCTTCAGCGATTCCTCCTACCCCGCTGTCGCCAAAGCCGAAGGCTGGACCGGCGTGAAATTCTTCTACGCGCTTAATGTCGATCCCGGCGACGCGCGCATCATCGTGCGCCTGGCCGACCAGACCCCGCTGCTTCTTGAAAAGCGCCTGGGCGAAGGTCGCGTCGTGCTGCTCACCTCGGGCCTCGACAACCTCACCAACGATTTCCCGCTGCACCCCGCCTTCGTGCCGTTCATCGAGCAGATGGCGCGCTATCTCGCCGGCAGCGAGCGCCAGGGCGGCGCGCAGGTGGTTGACGCTTACCTCGAACTGCGCAACGCGAAGGAGAAAGGACAGGGCGTCGAAGTCACCGACCCCGAAGGCAGGCGTCCTCTCACTCTCAGCCAGGCCGCGACGGCGCAGTCCTTCCAGCTCACCGAGGCGGGCTACTATCAGCTGCGTCTCGCCAACGGACGACAGAACGAAGTCGCCGTCAACCCTGACACGAAGGAATCGAACCTCAACGTCATCCCAGACGACGTCATCGCCCTCTGGCAGGGCAAGGGGGGCGAAGAAGGCTCGCCGCCGGCCTCCTCCGCCGGCCCCGTTCCTCCGCGTAAGGTGCCGCAGAGTTTCTGGTGGTACGTGATGTTGCTGGTGCTCGCCTCCGCTATTGTGGAATCGGTGATTGCCAGCCGATACCTGGGCGTCCAGCGGGAGGAGCAATAATGGCACCGGACCCGGAACTCCTGCGGAAATGGGTCGATACCTGGCGTCGCGCGGAGCCGGAGCTCGAACGCATCCGCCGCGCCGAGTTGCAGTCGATCGATACGCGCGAAGCCATCCGGCAGATTTTCGGGACCAACGTGCCCATGACCTCACCAGCACCGGCATCCTCCGGCCTCGTCGAGCAGCAGGCCTGGTTTATGCGCCTGCGTAACGCGCAGCCAAAAGGGTGAGCGCCCTCTTCGACGCGGCGCGCGATCTGCAGTCTTTCCTCAACGCGCGCGGATGGGGTTTCTGCTTCATCGGCGGACTTGCTGTCCTGCGCTGGGGCGAACCGCGATTCACCCGCGACATCGACGTCACCCTGCTCTGTCCTTTCGGAAACGAAGACGAAATGTCGGTGCCCCTTCTCGAGTCCGGCTATCGCGGACGTATCCCGGACGCTCGTGAATTCGCGCGCCGCAGCCGAGTCCTCCTACTCGAAGCCCCCAACCGAGTTCCCATCGATGTCGCCCTTGCCGCTCTGCCCTTCGAGCAGAACGCGGTCGCGCGTTCCAGCCTGTTCGAGTTCGAGTCCGGATGCCTGCTCCGAACCTGCTCGGCGGAAGATCTGATCGTTATGAAGCTGTTTGCATTCCGGCCTCGCGATGTGTCCGATGCGGAATCGATTGCGATCCGTCAACGCGGCGTTTTGGACTGGCGGTACATCGAGGAGAATCTGCAGCCCCTGGCCGGGATCAAAGAACAACCCGATATCATGGCCGCCCTGACCCGGTTGCGGAAACCTTAAGCTACCGTCCTCCGTCCCCCGACTGCGATATCCTTGCAGGTATCAACATGGCCCGGGCACACGTCCGGTGAACATGGAGGCCCGATGACTTTTCGCGAGCAGCTCAACGCCTACATCGCTCAACTCGAACAGCGTCTGCGCTGGAGCACGGTGCTGCGCGGCATCGCCGTCCTCACCGGCGGCGCGCTCCTCGCCACTCTCCTCCTCGTCACCATCGCCAACGCCCGTGCGTTTTCGCACGGCAGCGTCACCGCGGCCCGCTTCGCCCTGATCCTGATCCTCGTCCTCGCCGCAGCCGCCGGACTTGTCCTTCCCATCCGCCGCCTCACCCGCCGCCGCGCCATCGGCGTCGCGGAAAACGCCTTCCCGCAGTTCGAACAGCGCCTCACCACGTTCACCGAGAAGGAAGGCCGCGACCCGTTCATCGAGCTCCTTGCCGGCGACGCCCTCGATATCGCGCGCCACGCCGAGCCGAAGCAGATGGTCACCGACCAGCGCCTTTGGCTCTCGCTCGCCGCCAGTGTCGCCTCCTTCGCCGTTCTCATCTGGATGGTCGCCGCCGGCCCCGGCTTCCTCGGCTACGGCGCGTCGCTTCTCTGGACCGGCGCCCGCAAGCCCCCCATCTACGATCTCCGCGTGCATCCCGGCAACGCCGTCGTCCGCCGCCACGCCGACCAGCTCGTCTCCGCCCTCCCCGCCGGTCTCAAATCGCCCGACGTAAAACTCCACGCGCGCTATCAAAGCTCGTCGAAGTGGGAAGAAATCGCCATGGGCAAATCGGCCGGTAACTTCGCGGGCGGCTATCAGTTCCTTTTCGCGGGGCTGCCCGAAAACGTCGAATACTACGTCACCGCCGGCGCCATCACTTCACCGCACTTCAACATCCGCGTCACCGATCTTCCCTCGGTCAAGCAGATCAAAGTGACTTACCATTACCCCTCGTGGACCGGCATGCCGCCCGAGATCGAAGAGCGTGCGGGCGACCTCCGCGCCGTCCTCGGCACCGAAGCCGAACTCGAAATCGCCACCGACCGTCCTCTCCCCGGCGCGCAGATCCAGCTTGACGACGGCCAGAAAATCCAGCTGAACGCCGGATCGAACAACGTCTACCGCGCCACCGTGAAGATGGAAAAGGACGGGGTCTACCACATCGCCGGCATCGAAGCCGGCCAGCCCGTGCGCGTCAGCGAGGACTTCTTCATCGAAGCCCGCAAGCCCAATCCGCCGCAGATCGCCATGGTGCGCCCCGGGCGCGGCGACTATCACGCCAGCCCCATCGAAGAGGTCACCCTGACCGCGCGCGCCACCGATGAATACGGCCTGCGCGACGTTACTCTCCACTACTCCGTCAATGGCGGCCCCGAAACCGCCCTCGACGTCCTGCCGAAGAAAGGCGAGAAGAACGCCGACGGCTCCGTCACGCTTTCTCTGGAAACCTTCAAGCTGGTCCCCGGCGATCTCGTCAGCGTCTACGCCACCGCGAAGGACGGCAACCCCGCCACCGCCGAAGCGCACACCGACATGATGTTCATCCAGGCCGACCCCTTCGAGCGCGAATTCTCGCAATCGCAGGCGGGCGGCGGAGGTGGCGGCGGAGGCGGCGGAGGCGGCGGCCGTGGCAACGATTCCGCCCAGATTTCCCAACGCGAGAAGGAAATCATCTCCCAGACCTTCAAGCAGCAGGGCGATAAGAACTCCACCGCGCAGCAGGCCGCCGACATTGCGAAGCTTCTCTCGCAGGCACAGGCCACTCTTCGCGATCAGTCCGTTACACTCTCCGGACGCCTCGAAGCCCGCGATCTCACCAACGAATCCCAGGCCATCAATTCTTTCCAGAAAGATATGATCGCGGCCTCCGAAGCCATGACTCCCGCCGCGGCGCAGCTCCAGCAGCAGAAGTGGAAGGAGGCCATTCCCAACGAGCAAAAAGCGCTCCAGTCGCTCCTGCGCGCTGAAGCCACCTTCCGTCAGATTCAGGTTGCCTTCGGCGGTGGTGGCGGAGGCGGAGGCGGAGGTGGCGCCGCGCGCGATCTCGCCGCTCTCTTCGATCTGGAGCTCGACACCGAAAAGAACCAGTACGAAACCCAGAACGCCGCTGCCTCGACGGAGGAGAAGAAGGCGCAGGATCTCGCTGATGCCCTCAAGAAGCTCGACGAACTCGCGCGTCGCCAGGAAGACCTCGCCCAGCAGCAGCGCAACGGCCAGCAGACCGCCGAACAGAAGTGGCAGCAGGAAATGCTGCAGCGCGAAGCCGAACAGATCCAGCGGCAGATGGAACAGGAACTCGCGCAGAACGGACAACAGTCCGGCAAGCAAAGCAGTTCGTCGTCTTCCTCATCATCGTCATCTTCGTCCTCAAGCTCCGGACAATCCGGACAGCGCAGCGGCCAGGCCAGCGCCTCCGCATCTGCTTCCGGCTCTCAATCACAGCAACAGCAGCAGGCCGATCAGGCCGCCGACTCGCGTCAGCAGGCCGCCCAGCAGGCTCTCGATCGCCTCCGCCAGGCCAATGAAGACATGCGCCGCGCTGCCGGTCAGGGCGCCAGTTCCGCCGACGCCCGCCGCGCCGCCGACCGCCTCCGTCAGGCCGCCGACCTTCTCGGCGGCCAGCAGTCCCAGGACGCCGCCGGCCGTCTCAACTCCATGGCGCAGACTGCCGAACAGCTAGCCGCGCGCCAGAAGCAGCAGGCCGACCACGTGCGCGATCTCATCGCCCAGCAGAACGCCGCGAAAAGTTCCGGCAAACAGGCGCCCGCCGTCTCGCCGCAGGAAATGGACAAGATGATCAACGATCGCCAGGGCGTGACCGAAGATCTCGAGCGCCTCACCCAGCAGATCCGCACAGCGCAGCGCGAGCTGGCGCCCTCGCAGCCCGCCGCTTCCGATAAACTGCGCAGCGCTCTTCAGGGCGTCGACGAAACCGATCTCAACACCCGCATGCAGCGCAGTTCCGACTGGCTTCGCACCGGCAACTTCTCAGACCCAATCGAAACCGCGCTCACCGGAGACCTTCAGAAACTCGGCCAGGATGTTCGCGACGCCGCCCGCGCTCTCGGCGCCG
Organism: Terriglobia bacterium; assembly: GCA_963832905.1. Classification (GTDB taxonomy): domain Bacteria; phylum Acidobacteriota; class Terriglobia; order Bryobacterales; family Bryobacteraceae; genus BOG-234. Next base: position 1,657,597 of record CAWHVO010000006.1, read on the forward strand.
CGCAGCCGCAGGGTTCGCAGGAAGCTCAGCTCAACCGCGCCATGGACGATCTCTCGCGTCTCCGCGACCAGCTCGGCTCTCTCGGAGGAAAGCCCGGCCAGCAGGGACAACAGGGACAAGGCCAACAACCGGGTCAGCAACAAGGTCAGGGACAGGGCCGCGGCGGTCAGTTGCAAAGCAGTCAGCTCGCGCGCAACGGTCAGCAAGGGCAGCAAGGCCAGGGTGGTCAGCCCGGTCAGCAGGGAGGCCGGCAAGGTGGCGCGAACGGCCAACAGGGCGGCCAACCCAACGGCGGCGTGAACGCCGGTGGTCAAATCGCCAACCGTTTCGGCGGTCCTGGGGGCACCCAAAATGGCGCACGGAGCGAACTCCGCGGCTACGGCGAACGTGGGCGGCTCGGCGAGCCCCCCACCGGCCCCACGCCCGCCGACACGCAGCGTGAAATCGATCAGGGCCTCAACCTTCTGAACGGCATGAAAGCCACCGTGCAGGACAGCCCCGAAGCCCGCGCCCAACTGCAGTCGCTCATCGATCAGATGCGCAATCTCGATCCGAAGCGTTTCCCCGGCAACGCGGGACTCGTCGAGCAGATGCACCAGCAGCTGGTCAGCCAGGTGGAAGCGCTCGAACTCCAGCTCCGCCGCCAGCTCGATGAAGTGCAGGGCGGCACCATTCGCAACACCGATCCGACAAAGGTGCCCCCTGGCTATCAGGCCTCCGTCGCCGAATACTACCGCAAGCTCTCCGGCGCGAAGTAAGGGATGCGCGTCAGCTCGCTGGTTTTGCTTCTGACCGCGGCCTCAACGCCGACCCTCGCCCAGCAGAACCCCCTGCTCGGCGAAGACACCGTCAAAATCTCCGACCACGTCCGGGCCATCATGGGCTTCCCCAACATCGCCATCGTCACCGGCACCCGCGCCACACTGGTCGTCAACACCGGCCTCGGCCCGCGCAACGGCGCCACAATCGCGCGCGTCGCAGCCAACCTCTCCGCCCCGAACGCGAAGCTCTATCTCACGACCACCCACTTCCATCCCGAGCACGCCGCGGGCGACGCCGGCTTCCCGCCATCGACTATCCTCATCCGGAACGACATGCAGCAGCGCGAAATGGATATTCACGGCGCCGAACTTCTCGCCACCTTCAGCAGCCGCAACGCGCAGTGGAAGGAACTCCTCTCCGACGTCAAACTGCGCACGCCCGACATCCTCTACACCGATGAGGCAAAGGTCGATCTGGGCGGCGCCACCGTGCGCCTTCTCTGGTTCGGCGGCGCGCACACCAAAGGGGATGAGCTGATCTTCGTCGAACCCGACCGCACACTCGTCTCCGGCAACGTCGTGCAGAACAAAACCGTCCCCAACATCGCCAACGACGGCGGCACGCCCGCCAGCTGGCTCGCGGTTCTCGACAGGATCGCCGCGCTGAACGTCCTGCACGTCCTGCCCGACCACAGCGCCGCGGGCGACGGTTCACTTGTCACTCAGGAGAAAGCCTTCATCACCGACATCCGCACCCGCGCGCAGGCTCTGAAGAAGCAGGGCGTGTCCGCCGCCGACGCCGGCAAACAAATCTCGATGGAACTGAAGGCGAAGTACCACGACTGGCCGAATACGAACGTGGCCAACTTTGTGAAAAGCGTCTACGCGGAGTAACGCCGGCGGTCTTGTCCGCCGGTGCCTTTAGTCAGGCAAAGCCAGCCGCGAGGCTATCCACTGCCCCTACTCCGCGGTAAACTTCGCCCGCATCGCCGCGCGGTTCAGCTTACTCCCGCGCTCATAAACATCGGCAATCTTGCGCGTATTATTAATGTCCACCAGCGGGTTCGCATTCAGCACGATAAAATCCGCGCTCTTCCCCGCCGCCACGGCGCCCAGCTGATCCAGTTGCATCATCTCCGCCGCAGTCTTCGTCGCCGCTGTCAGCACCTGCTTCGGCGTCATCCCCGCCGCGACCATGTCTGTCAGCTCCTGATGCACATTCCATCCCACCGCCGTGCTCGAATCCGTCCCCATCACGACGCGCACGCCGGCCTCGTGATACTTCATCAGGTTGCGCGCCTGTATACCGTACGCCTCCCGCGCCTTCTGCACATCCGCCGGTTTCATGGCCGCCACTGCCGCGCGCATACGCCGGATCTGCGATGCCGGCACTGTCTCTCCCGCAAACGCGAAATCCGATTCAGTCGTCTCCCGGTCCGGCAGCGTCGAAATCGCATACACATTCGGATGCTGCTTCAGCAGCCCGATCAGCTCATCGTCAACATCCCGATCGCGCACCAGATGCGCGAAGATATCAATCCCCGACCGCAGCAGGTCTTTGGCATCGCTCAGATAGAACACGTGCGCCGCCACGCGCAGATTATTCTTATGCGCCTCATTGATGATGGCCCGATACAGCTCAGGCTTCAGCTTGGGCACCGTGCCGTTCCGGTCGTCCACCCAGATCTTGACCAGGTCCACTTTCTTTGCCGCCAGCTCCCGCACATCCGCGCGCGCTTCCGCATCGGTAGCCACGCCGTATGCGATCGGCTGCCAGTACACGCGCCCCGGACCCGCCTTCGGCATCGCCATGCCGCGCCCCGCCATCCGGAACAGCGCCGTACCCGGCGGCGGATCCGCGCGAATCCGATAGCCGGTCTCGCCCGGATCGATTCCCATGCTCTGAACCGCAGCCACTCCGTAATACGCGACGCGCTGCAGGTTGTCGATCAGATTCTCGCGCGTATACGTGTTGGCGCCGATCTGATTGGTCTTCACGACATACCATCCGAGATGCACATGCGTATCGACGAGCGCCGGAATTACCGTCTTGCCGGTCAGATTCACGCGCGTCGCTCCGGCGGGCGCCTTCACCTCGCCCTTCTTTCCGACACTGGCGAACTTCCCGCCTTCGATCACGAAAGCGGAATTCTCCGTGACACTGCCGTCGCCGTTAACCAGCCGCGCGCCTTCAAAAAGGATCGGCGTTTGCTGTGCGAACGCCATCGTCGAAAAGACCGCCACCGGCAGCACACCACGAAGCAGGCGCATAAGCCCTCCTTGACCAGAGCCATGTTATCGAATCGCTTCCGCGATAGAATCTCCATCCGAGGGACCTCCCATGAAGAACTACTCGCGCCGTGACCTCGGCCTGCTTCTCCCCGCGCTCGCCGTTACTGCGTCCGCCCAGATATCCAATGACCCGGTCGAAAAACTGCCGGTCATCAAGACGAAGGCGTACCTCTACAACGAGCTCCCTGCCACCACCAACGGTAAGAACCGGCAGCGCGCCATGTTCACCGCGAAGACGCACACCGGCTTCAAAATCGAAAGCCATCAGAGCGACATCGCGCCTGGCGAGGTCAATCACCCGCCGCATCAGCATCTGCGCGAGGAGATGATGCTGGTCCGCACGGGCCTCATGGAACTCACCATCTCCGGCAAGCCCCTGCGCCTCGGCCCCGGCGATGTCGGCGTTATCGGCTCCAACGAAATTCACAACGCGAAGAACATCGGCACCACCCGCGCCGAGTACTTCATCGTCAACATCGGCCGCGACGATATCTAAGGAGTCCCATGCGCATCTTCATACTCGCGACACTCAGCCTTGCTGCCTTCGCCGCCACCGCGGGCGACCAGCCGCTCAACGATCTTCCCGACGGCGGCTATCGCACCACCGTCCGCGACTGGGCCCATCCTCCCGGCGGCGTCCCCTGGGCCGCGGTCACCGCCGTCGAAGTCTCGCCGGACGGCAGCATTTACGTCATCCATCGCTGCCATGACAACTCCTGCGACGGACGCCCCGAGCCGCCCATCCTGAAATTCGACGCTTCCGGCAAACTGCTCAGAGCCTGGGGTGAACACATGTTCGTCTTCCCCCACGGCGCCACGGTCAACGCGCAGGGCAACCTCTGGGTCACCGACGAACAGGGCAAGGACGGCAAGGGCCAGCAGGTTTTCAAATTCAGCCCCGAAGGCAAGGTGCTTATGACTCTCGGTAAGGCCGGCGTCGCCAGCGATGCGCCGGGCCTGTTCGATCAGCCTACCGATGTCGCGATCGCCGCCAACGGAGACATCTTCGTCACCGAAGGCCACCTGCAAGGCAACAACCGCGTCTCGAAGTTTTCGAAGAACGGTAAATTCATCAAGTCCTGGGGTCACAAAGGATCGGGCCCGGGTGAGTTCTTCGCCCCGCACACCATCGCCATCGATTCGCGCGGACGGCTGTTCGTCGGCGATCGCTCCAACAACCGCATCCAGATCTTCGATCAGGACGGCAACTACATCGACACCTGGAAGCAGTTCGGCCGTCCCAGCGGCATCTTCATCGCGAAGGACGACACCATGTACGTCGCCGATTCCGAATCCTGGGGCAAGGACGAGCCTGGCTGGAAGAAAGGCATCCGCATCGGCAGCGCCCGCGACGGCAAGGTGAAGTATTTCATCGAGGACATGGAGTCAACCACCGAAGAGCACAGCGGCGCGGAAGGTGTGGGTGTCGATGCCGCCGGCAACGTCTATGGCGCAGTGGTTCGCCGCCGGATGCTGGAGAAACACCTTCGGAATGCACGCTGAAGGGGGCGTTTCGGTGGCTCGATAGAAAGCTCGCGCGCCGCCATTGACGCGGATTACGCCCGTGGATCCTCTCAGCCCGGGGGAGCGAGCATCGCGCGGGGTCGCCCGCGCATTTCATCGCGCTTGGCTGGTGGGGCGTTTCCCGGTACATCCATGCAGCGCGCGATGTATTCTGATTACGTCATTATCCAGGTCATAAGCGCACAGGCCGAAGGGTCCGTCGTGCGCGTTGGAAAATTGATGACCAGACGAGACCTGTTGAAGACCGGAATTACGGCTGCATCCTGCGCGCCATTCTCCGCTGGATTGGCGCGCGGCCAGGCCGCGCAGCCCCGACAGGCTTCAAAACCGCATCCCCGCGAACGGCTGCCGCTCGATTCCGGCTGGCGGTTTCACCTTGGCCACGCCAGCGATCCCGCCAGGGACTTCGGCTTTGGCAATGCCGGCGCCACCTTCGCCAAACAAGGGCGACTGGCAGCGCCCGCCGGCGCCAATTTCGACGACAGTTCCTGGCAGCCCGTGGATCTTCCCCACGATTGGGCCGTCGAGCTTCCTTTTATCGACGCTCGCGAAGTCAATGCCCATGGCGCCAAACCCCTCGGACGCGCGTATCCGGCGACCAGCGTCGGGTGGTACCGGCGAGTATTCGACGTGGCCGGCACGGATCTCGGGCGGCGTCTTTCGATAGAGTTCGACGGAATTTTCCGCGACGCCATTGTCGCCGTCAACGGCCACTTCATGGCCAGGAACATGAGCGGCTACGCGCCTTTTCGCATCGACATTTCCGATTACGCGAACTATGGAGGAAGGAACGTCCTCGTCGTGCGCGCCGATGCCACCTTTGGCGAGGGATGGTTCTATGAGGGCGCGGGGATTTACCGTCACGTCTGGCTGACCAAAACGAATCCTGTACACGTCTCGCACTGGGGAACCTCCGTGCGGTCCGACCTGCTGCCAAACGGCGCTCGCATCAGCGTCACCATCGATGTCGCCAATCAGGGCGAAGCGGATGCCCGGTGCCGCGTCAGGTCCTCCATTCTGGACAGCGGCGGAACGGTCGTGGCGACGTTGAGTTCGAATGAACTGCTGGTGGGCGCCGATGGGGAGCGCCGGTTTGAACAACAGGCGATCGTCAACAAGCCGAAGCTGTGGTCTATCGAACAGCCGGATATGTACAAGCTCGTGACGGTCGTCGAATCGGGCGGCGTCGAGGTGGACCGGTACGAAACGCCCTTCGGCATCCGCTCGTTTCGCTTCGACCCCGAGCTGGGATTTTTTCTGAATGACAAACCGGTGAAAATCAAGGGCACCTGCAACCATCAGGACCACGCCGGTGTCGGGGCCGCGCTGCCGGACCGGATTCAGTATTACCGGATCGAGCGGCTGAAAGAGATGGGCTCGAATGCCTATCGAACGTCGCATAATCCGCCCGCGCCGGAGTTGCTGGACGCCTGCGACAAACTTGGCATGATCGTGATCGACGAGACTCGCATGGCATCCTCGAGCGAGGAGGGTCTTAGCCAGCTGGAGCGGATGATCCGGCGGGATCGTAATCATCCGTCGGTGGTGGCGTGGTCGCTGTCCAATGAAGAGCCCACGCAGGGTAATGAAACCGGCGCGCGGATCGTTGGCACGATGAAGCGGCTGGCGCACCGGCTGGATCCGTCATTGCGCCCGATCGTGGCCGCGATGGACAACAGCTGGGGACGCGGGATGACCGCGGCGATTGACGTCCAGGGCTTCAATTACCGCGATCCACAGATGGCCGGGTTCCATGAGAAGTTTCCTGACAAGCCGATTGTCGGAACCGAATCGGGCAGTACGGTTTCCACGCGCGGCATTTACGAAAACGACAAGCAGAAGGGTTATGTCAGCGCTTACGACGTCAACTTTCCCTACTGGGCTTCGACAGCGGAGACATGGTGGAAGATTCACGCCGCGCATCGTTACATCGCGGGAGGATTTGTGTGGACCGGCTTCGATTATCGCGGCGAGCCGACACCCTACGGATGGCCGTGCATCAGTTCGCATTTCGGCGTCCTCGACACGTGCGGTTTTCCCAAGGACAATTTCTATTACTACAAAGCCTGGTGGAATGCGGCGGCGCTGCTGCATTTGTTCCCGCACTGGAACTGGTCCGGCAAAGAAGGCCAGGAAATTGAAGTCTGGGCGCACTCGAATCTGGACCGCGTCGAGCTCTTCCTGAATGGCAGGAGTCTTGGATCGCAGGACGTGCCGCGCAATTCGCACGTGATGTGGAAAGTGAAATATGAGCCGGGCGCAATCGAAGCCCGGGGTTATCAGGGCGGGCAGCAGGTGCTGACGTCGCGTCGTGAGACCACCGGCGACGCTGCGGCCATCGTGTTGCGTCCCGATCGCTCGCGAATTTCCGCCGACGGAAAAGATGTCTCGATGGTGGCCGTCGCCGTGGTTGATGCGCAGAGACGCGAGGTACCTACGGCGGATCACGAAATTGTGTTCGCGGTAACGGGTGGACGGCTGATCGGCGTTGGCAACGGCGATCCGAGCAGCCATGAGCCGGATAAGGCCGATAAGCGGCGGGCGTTCAATGGGCTGTGTATGGCGATTGTCCAGTCTTCCCTGAAGGCCGGAGACATGACGATCGCGGCAACTTCGGCGGGATTGCGCAGCGCGTCGGCAACGATAACCTGTGCCTGACGTACCGCTGGTGATCTGGTCACCGGCGCTTTGGTGCGGCACCTACTATCGATACAAGGCCGGTTCTTTACCGACAGCCTCCAGATAGCGGCGCCGAATCGTCTCGCAGAACGCATCTGCATACTCTTCACCCACCAGGTTCACTGTGCAGCCACCGAAGCCGCCGCCTGTCATACGAGCACCGTACACGCCGGGCAATTGCGCGGCGGTGTCAGCCAGAAAATCCAGCTCCGGGCAGCTGGCTTCGAAATCGTCGCGCAAACTGCGATGCGAGGCGCGCATCAATTCTCCGAACCGTTCGGGATCGCTGCATTCGAGGGCGGTAAACGCCTCTTCGACGCGGCTGTTTTCGCCGATCACATGGCGGCACCGGCGATATACAGTCTCGTCCATCGTCCGCCCATACTTCTCCAGTTCCGCAAGGCTCACGTCACGCAGGGCCCGGATATGGGGCAGCATGCAAGCCAGATGGCGAACCCCGGCGGTGCAATCCGCGCGCCGCCGGTTGTATTCACTGCGGGCGAGTTCGTGATGAACCATCGAATTGCAGATGACGATACAGGCCCCGGCCGGCAGCGGCACGCGGCGAAAGGCAAGCGACCGGCAATCCAGCATAAGCGCTTCGCCCGGGCTTCCATGGCAGGCCACGAATTGATCCATGATCCCGCACTGCATGCCGACAAATTCGTTCTCGGCGCGCTGGCACAGCTTCGCGATTTCGACCGGCGCCAGAGTAATCCCCGCAATGTTCAATAACGCAAAAGCCGTGGCGACTTCGAGCGCGGCGGAGGAGCTAAGCCCGGCGCCGATCGGCACCTCGCTGCGGATCGACAGATTCGCCCCTTCGACGCGGTATCCGTCGCGCTGGAGGATAACGGCGACGCCAAGCACGTAATCGCTCCAGTGGTGCGAAGCCTTCGGCGCCGGATCGTCCAGGTTGAATTCGCGGGATTCATGGAAGTTTTCGGAGTACATCGCGAGTACGCGATCCGATCGCGCATCAGCGTCAACCGAGGTGCAAAATGCCAGTGCGGACGGCATGACAAACCCGTCGTTATAGTCGGTGAACTCGCCGATCAGATTGACCCGGCCGGGAGCGCGGAAGGTCACGAATCCCGGCCCGCGCCACGCTTTCCCAGCAGCAACATCACGCCGCCAAAGAGCAGCATCGCCAGCCCGGCGTAGAGGTTCACGGGCCCTGTGTCGATCCGGGCACGAGCCGGCAGCGCCGTCATGAGCAACAGTCCGAGCAGGACGAAGAAGAGGCCGATCGGTGTGCGCAGATCTTTCATTGATTAAACCAGCATTAATTACCAGAAAATGAAATTCAGCACGGCGACCGCGGCCAGCGCAATAAGGGCAAGCACGCCCGGCCGCCGGAACCAGGCTTCGCCGCTGCCGCCGGGCAGTTCCGACAGTCCGTGCACGAGCCCGTGAAGCTCCGCGGACGTTTTGGGGGCCGTAAAGAGGCTCACCAGAACCGTGACGGCGAAGCATGCCGACCACGCCAGAATCGCAATCCAGAAGTTCTGCGCCATGGTCGAAGGGAAGCGGTGCAGGTTGGCGATCCACGCGCCTTTGCCTTCCGCCAGAGTGAAACCGTGCGTCAGCGTGGCAGCCCCGATTCCCGCCAGCAGGCCTGTGAACGCGCCGTGGCCGGTGGATCGTTTCCAGAACATCCCCAGTAAAAACGTCGCAAAGAGAGGCGCATTGACGAATGAAAAGACCAGCTGGAGCAGGTCCATTATGTTGTTGTAGCGCTGCGCGAGATAAGCGGCGGCGATGGAGAGCGCGATGCCCCAGATTGTCGTGATCCTCGCCACCCACAGATAGTGGGCGTCGGATGCGTTTCGCCGCACGTAACTCTGATACAGATCGTACGTGAACACGGTGTTGAAGGCCGTGACGTTACCGGCCATTCCGCTCATGAAGGAAGCCATCAGCGCGGTGATTCCCACGCCCAGTATGCCGGACGGATAGAGCGCCGCCATCAAAGTCGCCAGCGTCTGGTCATAATCGGGGCCGCCGTTCTTCATGGGAAGCGCATAGCCCAGGCTCATGTGGGACAGCGCGACCGCGGCGATACCAGGCACGATCACGATGAAGGGCATCACCATCTTGGGAAAGGCGGCGATCACCGGCGTGCGGCGCGCCGCGGACATGGAATTGGCCGCCATGGCGCGCTGCACCACCAGAAAATCCGTGCACCAGTATCCGAACGACAACACAAATCCGAGCCCGGCGACCATGCCGAAGACTTCGACACCCATCGGGTTCGCGGAGGCATCGCCCAGGTAGCGCCAGGTATGCGTCATGACGTCCGGCACGCGCGCGGCCATACCGTGCCATCCGCCCGCCTTCCAGACCGCGATCACCACGAGCGGAGAGAAGCCCAGCACGATCAAAAAGAATTGCAGCACTTCGTTGTAAATAGCGCTGGTCAGGCCGCCGAGAAAGGTGTAGCCGAGCACAATCGCCGCCGACAGCAGTACGCTCGCAGTGAAGCTCCAGCCGAGCATGAGCTGGAACAGCTTCCCGAGCGCGTACATCGATATGCCCGAGGAGAACAGCGTCATGAACGCGAAGGTAGCGGCATTGAGACCGCGCGTCTTCTCGTCAAAGCGAAGTTTCAGATACTCGGGCACGCTGCGGGCCCTGCTGCCGTAGTAAAACGGCATCATGAAGACGCCGGCGAAGAGCATGGCGGGTATGGCGCCGAGCCAGTAAAAGTGCGCCGTCATCAGCCCGTATTTGGCGCCGGAGGCACACATGCCCACCACTTCCTGCGCGCCGAGGTTGGCGGCGATAAACGCCAGGCTTGTGATCCAGACGGGCACGGAGCGGTGCGACGTCAGGAAGTCTTCGCTGGTGTTCACGCGTTTGCGAATGAACAGGCCGATTCCCAGTACGAAGGCGAAATAAGCTGCCAGGATGGCGTAATCGACCGTGGCAAGATGCATTCTCATGGCGGCAGATTAAGCCCGGCGCAACTGTTCCGCCGCGGATTCCGCCGTAAGATCGCGCTGCGGCATGGCTAACAGCTCATAGCCCACGATGAACTTACGCACGGTAGCGGAGCGGAGCAGCGGAGGAAAGAAGTGAAGGTGCAAATGCCAGGCTGCGTGATCCTTTCCGTCCGAGGGTTCCTGATGGATGCCCATTGAGTAGGGGAATTCGGTTTCAAAAAGCCGGTCATAGCGCGTCGTGATCTGCTTCAGGGCGTCGGCAAGGGCGAGCCGTTCCTGGTCCGTAAGCCCGTGGAGATTACCGATGTGCCGCCTCGCGATCAGCAGAGTTTCGAAAGGCCATACCGCCCAGAAGGGTACTACGACCGCGAATCCGTCATTCTCATAGACCATCCTGACGCCGTTATGCTCGAGACGCGCGTAATCGCAAAGCAGGCAGGAATGCCGCTCCTTGAAATATTGATCCTGAGCATGGTCCTCTTTGGCGATCTCGTTCGGAATCGTCTCGTTCGCCCAAATCTGGCAGTGGGGATGGGGATTGCTGGCGCCGGCCATCGGACCCCGATTTTCGAAGATCTGCACATAGTTGATGAACGGAAGCGACCCGAGTTGCCGAGATTCCAGACACCAGGCGTTGACAACCCCCCGGATTTCCTCTTCACTCATTCGTGAAAGCGAAAGGTCGTGATGGGGAGAAAAACACAGCACCCGGCAAACTCCGCGCTCGCTCTCGGCTACGAGCAGGGTCTGCCCGGTAGTGGCTGAAGCCACTACCGTCTGCTCAGATGCGGCCTCCCGGCACGCCGGCTCTGTGCCGGGCAGCATGGCGGGAAAATCGTTGTCAAACGTGAACACACCTGTGTAAGGGGGATTTCGATTGCCTCCCGCCCGCGCATTTCCCGGGCAAAGGTAGCAAGCCGGGTCATAGGCGGCGTGCGCAATCGCCGGTTGCGGCTCGACCTGGCCCTGCCAGGGTCTGAGAGTACGATTGGCCGAAACCAGCACCCATTCGCGAGTCAGAGGATTAAGGCGCCGATGCGGCTGTTTCTCCCAATGGATCACTGGCAATCACGATTATGTCCGATTCCCTGCTGTCGAGCGGCGCGCCGGCCGTCTGCTATGGACTGATGCCGCGTTCATGACCTCTCTCCTGTTCGGTCCAGGCTCGATGTGCCGCTCAACCGCGGGTCGCCGGCGCTTGATGCGCGTTCGGGCGAATTTCGGTTGCTGCTGGCGGCAACGATTCCGTTTCACCAGTACATAAGTTTTGGCTTTTCCGCAGCAAAGCTATCTAACGATCTATCGAAATTCAGGCTGCGGCTGCCGATGAGCTTCGCATGGAAGTTTACTTCGGGCATCAGCCCATTCTTGACCGAACGTGGAACACAGCGGGATATGAGCTTTTCTTCGACTCCTGTAAACGCACGCTCAACGGCCCCGCAGCCGAGCCCGTGGACGCGCTGCCTGCAGTCCTGAACGCATTGCTGGAGGTCGGCATAGACCGGTTATACGGAAGCAAGAAGGCATTCATCAGTGCAGACCGAAAGTTGCTGCTGCAGGACTGGAACAGCTTTCTGCCTCCGGAGCGTGCCGTTATTGAGCTCATCGAAACGATCCCTGCGGACGAAGAGGTATTGAGCGCATGTGAAAGGCTGGCCTCGCAGGGTTACGTTCTGGCACTTCATACCGCTCAGGACGACGAGCGCATGGCAGCTTTGGCCCCTTTTGTTAGGCTGATAAAGGTGGATGCTCAGACAATCCCGTGGGGCGATCAGGAAAGAATCGTCCATCGGCACAGGAACCTTAACACCGGCATCATTGCCGAAGGAATCCGGACCGAGGCGGAATTCCGGATGGTGAGTAAGCTGGGTTACGACTATTTCCAGGGATATTTTTTCGGGAGTCCCGCTGTTCTTCAGGCGTCACGCGTTCCGGGTTCTCAGATCACGAGCCTTAGCCTTCTGAAGGAAATACAGCGGGAAGACCTCGACCTTCGGAAAATAGAGGAATTGGTCCGGTATGATATTTCGCTCTCACATTCTTTGCTCGGGTATCTGAATTCAGCGGCCTTTCACTGGGCAAGTCGAATCGGGTCGGTGCGTCAGGGTCTTGCACTATTGGGATCGGACAACGTTCGCAGATGGGTATTTCTGGCAAATCTTTCGATCCTGACGCAGAACCGGCCTCCGGTTCTGATCTCTCAGGTGCTTATGCGGGGCCGTTTCGCCGAAGCGATTGCAACTCTTGCGAATGCGCCGCTCAGTGGGTGCGATCCTTTTCTGGCGGGCATGTTCTCGCTCCTCGATGCAATTCTTCAGCGGCCGCTGCACCTGATTCTCAGAGAGCTTAAGATCGATCCCAAAGTGGAGGACGCCCTGCTCGGTACCGCGGGTGTGCGTGACCCCCTTTCGCTCATCCTCAGTATCGTAAAATCCTATGAATCAGGTAACTGGGTCACGGTAGATGTCGCAGCCAGGGCAATGGGTTTGGCGCCGGATGTTCTCGGCACCGCTTATCTGCAATCTCTTTCCTGGGTAGAAGCCTTTATCGCCCCCGAGGAGCATAAATGGCGGTCAACTCACACTTCTTCAGTGGCGATTGGCCCTCCGCCAAAAGTCAATTGAAAGATTCGCTCCTTCCCCCCGGCTGGACTGGTCATGTCATGATCGATGGACCTCCTCCCGTACAGAGCGACGACGTACTCCGAATCGATAGGAGCGGACGAGCAAACCATCGGTCAACTTCCGTGGAGGTGCTCGTCCGCCGTATGATAATCCCGGTGCCAGATATCGGACCCACGATAATCGCAACAGTTTTTCTGCTGCTACAGTTCAACTCGCAGCAAGTTGACACGTCTGACCCCAGGCCGGACCTGGCGCCGGCACTGATCTCCCGATGCATTGTCCGGCATCGTTGCGACTACGTCGACGCATTCGGCAAGCCAGTCACTCCCGCGATTTTCAAAATGGCCAGGCCGTTTTTTGAAGGCCGCGCATCGGTTCTCATCGAAGGGCGCGAGACTTCCCACCTCGGGACTTTTGGAGCCGCGTCGTGAAATACGCTTCGTTAGTCTCGAAAGCGCTTATGCCTGGCAGACGGCGTAGAAAGGGGAACCGGACGTGACTGTTTCCCGTGATGACGTCCGCGTGGCGCCGCAACCGGTCACCTGGCTCTCGGGCGACATCGTCACGTTATTCAATAAAATCGGCGGCGTGCTTTGGCTGGCCGCTGTGGTCGGAGCGCTTTCGGGAATTCTCCTCAAAACCGGCCACCTTTTCATCGCGCCTGCCTTCCGTCCACTCATAGCGTTCGTCCTCCTGGCGACCGCTTTCACATTTTGGCTAAGCGGACGCATTCAACGCGTGGGCTACACCAGCCACGACCTGATCGTTTCGAACTACTTGCGTCAGGAGCGCATTCCCTTCGACCAGGTGGAAGCGGCCGAGCCAGTTTGGTGGTATTACCGCCATATGGTTCGCATCCGGTTACGCTCCCACACCTCCTTCGGACAAGTCGTGTATTACATACCCAAATGGGCGGCGTTCAAGGGCCTCTGGGTCGCGCCCGAAAGAGAATTGCAGGACCTGTTGGCGACAAACCGGGAGCTGCTATCACTCTATCGGGAGGGATAGAGGAACGTTCAGCCGTTGCCCGATCGGCGCTTCCGCCGCGGAGAGGAACCTCGAAATGAATATATCGAGGCCGACATCGCCGGGGACCCAGACGGGCCGCTATTCCGCTCGACTGACCGGAAGATCACGAGCGCGCGCCCCGTCGATTGCCCACGTCTCCAGACTCCCATCCGCGCCAAACGGACAGATCCCGTGTTCAGTGATGCGGACAACGCCGGAAGAGGACTGGCGCCTGGTGCTTGACATGGTTGAACCAGTCGGGTAAAGTCCTGGACGGCTACGATGGAGCGGTGGGGTCTATCCGGGAGCTGTCGCGATGACGTCCAAACGAGCCCTTTTGATGGCGGTCGTGAGTTTGTTATTCGTGCCAGCGGCGGCACTTGCGCATCATGCGTTGCAGGCGCAGTTTGACACAGAACAAACGATCACCCTGACAGGTGTAATCACAAAGATGGACTGGCGCAATCCTCATGTGCGGCTCTATATTGAAGTCAAAGATCAGGGCCATACGGTGACTTGGGAGCTGTACATGGGCAGTCCGAGCCTGCAGATAATGAACGGCTGGAAGATTGACACCTACAGGAGCGGTGACCACGTGAGAGTAGACGCATATCCGGCCAGGGATGGCTCGAGCATCGGATATGCAAGGAACATCAAACCTGTTTCCGGACGGTAAATCCAGATCGCTCCTCCAAATCCGACCTCTGGTTTCGGTTGACAAAGAGTAACTACCCGTCCCTCGCCAATGGCTCGGCGCTGGATTACGACCGGGACAAAGTGGACGAGATGGGTATTAGCGCTGTCGTGGTCAAAGGCGTTCGATCAGGACCGGTTCGGGGCGCGGGCGTGGAAGTCGCGTCGGTCCGCCAAACCGTGTTAACTATGGGATCGAGACTGCTCCCAGTCCGCCTGGCGAGCGAAAAAGGCCTCACACCGCGCGGAAGCTCTCGTTCGTAAAGGAATGCGTGCGCCGAGCCGGGTCTCTCTCTATGATCGGCGCGTGGGCGCAAGGACGATCCGCAGACCGGATGAAGCGGCGGTTCGAAAACGCGAGGCTTTGACGTTCTGGGCGATTATGCTGGCGGTCGGGCTTCCGATGATTCTCGCGGTAGCCCTGGTGGCGCTGGATATGCGCACCGATCTGTCGGAGCTGAAGCCGAACATGCAGCCGGACGACAAAGGAGAGGTGCCCGTCGGCTGGGCCGATCTGAAAGAGTTCGGCGAGTCTCCCCACCGCGTGCGGATGCTGGGATATATGCTGGATGACCTGCGCCGGCCGCACGAGGGAAGCCGCGCGGACATATTCATCCTGCTGCCGGAGGCGGGCCAGTTTCTGCACCCCGCGCATCGGATTCCCGGTCAGTCGGTTGTGGTATGGCCGCGCTACCCGGTGGTGTTCCGGAATCGCCAGCTGGTCTGGGCTGCGGGCATGCTGAGCCGGGCGCTGCGGACTTCGGGCGATGACCAGCCAGCCTATGCCATGACCTTTGCTGACATCACTGCGGCGGACGAGCGGGACATTGCAAAGTGGTTTCGGCCCTAGCTAGACAGAGTCGCTGCCGCCACTTCACTTGTCACGCGCAGATCTTCCGGACCGCGCGCGGCAGAGCCGCTGCAGCATCCCGTCTCTGGTCGAGAAAATGGCAGTGATCCGGTCGCCCGAGCGCAGATCTGCCAGCGAGCTGTGTTGTTTGACGTGGTATGACTTCGCTTCGATGTGCAGCCGCCCCAGCAGATTCGCCTTGGCGAATGGTGAGGAGGGACTCCCCGGGGTCAGTGGCAATGACAATGCCAAAGACGGGAAATTCACCGGGTTGGCCAATCGACGCGCCTCGCACGGCGGAAGCATAACGCCGGGTGTTCCCGCTGGCACAAGGTGATTTTACGAAGGCCTGGAAATGCCGACGAAAAGCCGTTATTCGCAGCCACCCAGTGGTGGATCAGGCCGTCCGCAAGTCGCAGCTCACCAGCTCAGTGTTGTTCGAGAAGCCGTTCGAATCCTTCCTTGACAAAATGTCGGTCGTTAGTAAGAATTTCACTGATCTTTCGCCGGCGCATCACACTCATCGAAATGCAGTTGACCAGGCTGTACTGTTTGTCCGAGCGCCTTTCGTAAAGTGCGAGGCCCGCGAGGAATGAATCGTGCGATTGCGCAACAACGTCAACGCGCGGGTCACCGAGAATCTCGCGCACCAGTTGGGATGCCAGACGCCTTACCGTGACTTCCCCGCGAGGAAACGGCAGCAAGAAACTCACTGAGAATCTCTTCAGTGGTGACCAGCACCGCCTCCGAGCAATCTGCTGCCCGGGCAGCATCAGCCCAGGGATCGCCAGGAAGAAAAATGGCGAGCCAATATACCGTATCGGCAAAAACGCGCCTCACCGTTTGGGAGTGCCGTATAGATAATGATCGATCTGATCCGACAGATCCTTCGGAATGTGCTGCAATTCCTCTGCGGGAATCATGCGTCCGAGCCGCCGCGCGACCTCGATTATCGCAGGAGGTTTCCGCGCAGCGTCAGTCCGGGTCTGAGGCCGGGCGGCGCCTTTTGATTTTCCGGTGGTGCGCGGCATCGTAGTCCAAGGATAACAGTCGTTCACCAGCTCAGCAGTTGCCGCACGGTGTGCGCCTGCCGCTTGCTGACGATGAACTCCTGATTATTGGCCAGCGTCAACAGCCAGCGCTGGCTGCTCAGCGCGCTCATCCTGCGAACATGATCGATGTTCACCAGGGCTTTGCGGTGAATGCGCCGGAAGTTGGTGTTGCGCAGCTTGTCCTGAATCACTTTCAGCGATTGCGTCGCGAGATAACGTTTTTTCGCGGTGATGATCCAGACGAGATCGCCGTCGGCTTCGAACGCCATCACTTCCGCGGTGTTCAGCAGCAGATATTCATCGCCGGCGCGCGCGACGATCTTCCTTACGCTCCTGGCTTTTTCCGGCTCGGCGATCTCCTGAACGTGGGCCAGTTGCTCCGCCACGGCGGCAGGCTTTCCACGCAGCCGGAGCGCACGTTCCACGGCCTGCGCCAGACGATCCTGCCCGATTGGTTTGAGCAGATAGTCAATTGCGCCCGCTTCGAAAGCCTGAATTGCATATTGATCGAAAGCGGTGACAATCACGACCATAGGCAGATGCCCGGCGGAAGGCAGTCGCCGGATAACGTCCAGGCCGCCCATGCCCGGCATTTGCAGGTCGATAAAGATCAGGTCCGGGGACAAATCGCGAATGGAGGCCAGCGCCGAGAAGCCGTCCTCGGCTTCGCCGACAACTTCCACGTCGTCGAATTGTTCCAGTTCCTCGCGCAGGATCTTTCGCGCAATCGCCTCGTCGTCAACGATAAGAGCCTTCAGCACCGCCACGCCAGGAGCGTTTCTACCATGCCTTTCCACCGGCAGATCAGCGTTTGCCGGTGGAAGACGCCAATCCGGCGGCAGAAGGCCTGGAGTCGCGGGTGAATGGACCTCAGTCATGCGACCCCTGCCACGGCCACGCGATCGGGGGACAGCGGCAGCACGAACCTGACCGTGGTCACGTCTGCAGCGGTGGAAACTTCAAGATCACTGGAACCCTCGCAGCAGAGGGCAAGCCGCCGCCGAACATTTGCCATTCCGATTCCGTGTCCTCGGCCGCGGGCGGGCTGACGGAAGGATCCCGAATTGGAAACCGCAACCACGATCGTCGCCTCCTGCTTCTGAACGCTTACCCGGACAAACCCGCTGCCGTGTCGACCGGCGACGCCATGTTTCACTGCATTTTCGACGAGCGGCTGAATGGACAGAACCGGCACCTTCTCCAGCAGCAGCGATTCGTCGATCTCAAACTCAGTACGAAGTTTTGACCCCAGACGCAGCACCTCAATCTCAAGGTAAGCTCGTACGATCCGCAGCTCCTGCTCAAGCGGGCTGAGGCTCGAAGTTACCGAGAAGGAGGAGCGGAACAGATTCGACAGATTCATTACGAGTTTTCGCGCAATCGAATTCTCGCGGCCGATCACTCCATACAAGGTATTCAAAGCGTTAAAGAGGAAGTGCGGATTGATCTGCGCCTGCAGCGCGCGCAGCTCGGCCTCGGAGACCAATGCCTGAATCTGCGCCCCGCGTATGCGTTCGACCTGTTGGCAAACCGTGAGAAGGAGATGCTCCAGCGTCTCAAGATCCTCGCTGAGATACCGGCGCCCTCCCTTTCGCGGGCCAAGCCACAGTACATGAGCATCGCCCCGCGCGAATCTCAACGGAGCCATCGCCTGCACCCAGCCCGGTATCTGAAGCCGCGCCGGATCGGGCACGGCGATAGCCCGGCCGGGAATCGATCCCGTGCCCAGCTCACATCGTCTGGCGGAAAACAAATCTCCGATGACGGCGGTTGCTGAGGCAAGATAGGCCGTGTCGGAGGAATTCACCGCGGGGATTTCAAGCAGTCTCGACAGCATCTTCCCGACACTCGGCCGGAGAAACACGACACGAGTCAGAAGGCTTTGCGCACGCGTTCTCAGGTATGCGAAGAGGCTAAGCAGCAGGCAAGCTACCGCGAAGGCGATGCCGGCGTAAAAAGGGTCGCGGGCGGCGCGTTCGATGACTCCCAGTCTGGTTTGTGCAAGGAACCCAAGCCACACTGCCAGCGCCGCCATGGTTCCGTTCACCAGAAATCGGATAAAGGCGTCGAGCAGAAGGAAACGGTAATCCTGCAGCAGTACAAATATGGCCAGTGGGATTCCCGCGTGGTGCAATGCCGCTTCACCCGACCAGGCTCTGATGTCGTGGGTGGAACCAAAATGAGCGAAGGAAATGGCGAAAAGGAACAGTACCATCGCACCTGCCAGTCGCTTGCCTCCGCCGTCGGGCGCCCCGCTGAAAGCCTCGCGAGCCACCGATGCCGCCGTAAGCGCGGCAAATCCGATCACCACCAGAAGAATTGCCGCATAGTGGAACCGCGAAGCGCCCGTGATGAGATCGCTGATGTGCAGGACGACTGCAATGCTGCTCACTACATACCCGGTGATCCAGAGGGAAGCGTTCCTTGAGCGCAGAGAGATGTGCAGCAAAACGGCTGGAAGAACGCTCAATACTGAAAAACTGATCGCGACGATAATGTCGGCGAGAGGATCTTCAGTCGACGCTGTTGCCATGCCGATCAACGATCCCACGTTCCAAAGAAACGCCAGCGCTGCTGCAATGCTGGGCAGCAGACTCCGCTCAACCGTGGCCCGTCGCCAATCCACGAGGAAAAGATACAGGAGGATTCCGAATGCGATCGCCCCGGCGCAATGTCCGATCGTGTTGACCAGAATCGGGGCGTGCAGGCTGAGGCGGTCAGGCATCTGTTAATAACGATAGCTGAACAGCGAGCGGGATGGGCGGGACCAACAGGTTCCCGATTATAGAGACGGTTTCGGTAGCTGTAACACTATGCAATTAAGTTAGTTATCTGTTCTATTAACGATTGCCCCGCTTTGTCCGCCAGTGTCGGTCTGGAGAGGTGCTTACCGCCTTTTCCGAAACCAAAGCGGCAACTGAAGGGAGTAATCAGATGCGGTACCAGACATGGTACCGTCGGGCTCGCAAGCCATGGCTCTTCCGGTTTACTGTTGCTTTTACGGTGATCACAACCGAAGATTCGCGGAGGGAACCCCAACGTGACAACAGACAGATTCAGAGAACTCGCAGACGATGATCTGGGACCGGTTCGATCTGCTGCGACGCCTGCGGGAGATCGTGCAGAGGATCCGGAACAATTGAGTAATCTTTACCGGTTGCCGCGTGCCCGCTGGAGGTCGCTCGGTGAACACCTGGATTACACCCACTGGCCTGAGCGGGATCGTTTCATGGAACTCGATCGCGAGATCAAAGCCAATCGGGGCCGTGAGCCGGATCAACGGCGTCCGGAAACCAAATCATTTGCATCGCGGTCGTCCAGATCAATTGCCCGCGTTAACGGCATACGACCGATCGGGAGGTGAAGTGACGACTTCCGATAACGAGCCATACGCACAGTGGGATATGAGCGCCGACGATATCCCCGCAAACTCCGGCTAAGCAGACTGCCACCCGGCCCAGTTTCCGTATCATTAGCTGTCTCCTCTGTCTTCTGGTAAACAGTGGTCTTGCAGCGCCGTTTTGTTACAGAACAGTTAAAACGATTTCGTCTGAAGAGCCAACCCGCGTTAATCTCAGGCCCGACCAAGTTGCACGGCCGCGCCGTAGCACAGGACTTCAGTAACGCCCTGCATCACCTCGGTCGCGTCGTACCGAACAGCAATCACGCCGTGTGCGCCGGCTTCGGCGGCATGCAGCAGCATCCGCTCGAACGCATCGCTGCGCGTCTTCTCGCAGAGCTCCGTGAAGAGCCTTATATCCCCGCCGACCAGCGTTTGCAGGCTGGCCCCAATGCTGCCAAAAACCGACCGCGAGCGGACAACAATTCCGCGGACGATCCCCAGGCTTCGGCTTATGCGTAACCGGGGATATCAAAAGCGCTGGTCGTCATTTCATGCGGGACCATTTTGGGACTCCGATTTATTTGACGTGACGCGTTTGGGAAATGTTCGAAGAAGTACAACGCGGAGCCGCTTTATTAACAGGGTGCTGGAAAAGTCTCTTAGCCGGCAAAGGCACAGGCGAAATCGCCTACTCCACAATGAAGAATCAGCAGCTTGCAACCACGTGGAGTAGGCTTTGGGCCTGCCATTTCATCCCCATAAAACTCCCCACAGTGGGCAGAAAAGTAGTTCTTTAGGCTAGTTCGTTTGGACGATAGCGAGTCACGTAAGACGGTGGTAACGTCTCGCATGGAGGGTCCTGGTCCATGAAATGTAATCCCCGGAGAATACCCACCGCATCGTGGTGTATAACAGCAGGGGCGGCTCTTTTGTTCTGGCCGAGCCTGACGACGGCAAATCCCATTGGAGGCATGGCGATTCTGGATGCGGGAAACGGAACCGTGCTGGTCAGCGGCAACGGCGTTACCTCGGGATGTATTATCTGGTCAACCGGCGTCATTCCGCCGCCCCCGGCATGCCCAACATCCGGCAACGGCACCTTCACGGTTGATCCGGGTTCGACGATGCCGCCATTCACGATTGGGGATACCGGCACCATTGCAAACTTGAACTTCAACTCGATCAGTGGCGGGCCGCTCACAGATTTTCTCGTGATCGACGGCGTCCATTTCGATCTGACAGGGATTGCTTACAACACGACCGGCTCAAACATCGGAGAGTGCGGCCCAACGCTCGTGAACGGGCTGAACTGGGACTCTCCCGGCGCTAGCTGCGTGCCGGCAGGATCCCCGATTCAACTCCTGAACGGGCTCTCGGTTGATGGGAGTGGCAACGCAAACACGGTCTCGGCAACGTTCACGGTATATGCGGAAGCCTATACGGGAAGTTCCGGAGTCAATTACAGCACCGCGACACCGTATATCGGCGTGTTCACAACCCAGAGTTCTTCGCCGATTACCGGTAATATCCAGACCCTGCTCCAGACGATTATGATTCCTGGCGGCACCGTCAGCGCGTCGTGGTCGGCTAATTTCTCCCCTGCCCCGCCGGGGTTGCAGACATCTGACACGAGCTTTCAGATTCGGTACGCTTCCAACCTGGAGTTCGGTGAATCGTATGTTGACGTCACGAATACCGGGGCCAATGGCGCTCAGCTTCTCGGACCTGGCTTCGGCGGCAATTCCGGAAATATCTGCGTGAATGTATATACATTCGATGCAGGCGAAGAGTTGATTTCCTGCTGCTCCTGCCTGGCGACGCCGGATCAGACCGTGAACCTGGGAGTCAACCGGGATCTCACTTCCCGTACACTCACCGGCGAGATGCCTGACTCGGTAACCATTAAACTGCTGTTGACCCTCGCGGGACCGGGCGGTGCGGGCACTTCCTGCACCAACAGCGCAGCAAATGCCACTGCTGCGAACATCGTCCCGGGGATGGCGGCGTGGGGTACCACGCTGCATGCTACCGCTTCCGGTACTTTTGACGAAACCGAAACGCGGTTCACGCCTGCCAGTCTGAGCACGGGGGAGTTGGCGAGTATCACTGGACGGTGTGCCTCGATCATCGGGAACGGCAGTGGGTCTGGTATCTGTTCAAGCTGCCGACCCGGAGCTCTGGGTGCGAACCGCCTGTCAAATTAGGCTTGATCCCTGGGTTTTCACCCGGTAGGGTATTTGGGCGATGGTCCATTCCTCGGACAGCTATTTATCGACACTGGGTGGTGCCGCGCAGGTTTTATCGCGGTAGGTTCAGCCTCGCCTCCAACATAGCGCTGCCTATAACAACCCGGTCAGGAGCGTCGGAGCGGGTAACGATTTTGTGATAGCGTTCTCTCAAAGGAGTCAGCAATGTTGAATTGGCTGCTTTGTGTATGGCGAAAGGCTGTGGGATGGATACATCCGCGACCGGCCCCGAAAACCTATCACGTTTCGAACCTTCACGCTCGTCGTCGCTAGAGAGCGTTAGCGCCGGTAACGCGGCAACGATCAGGGATTGTGGTTTCAGCGGTGCTCAATGGCTGGACAGGGCCGGCGGAGAACTGAAAACAACGGCCGGAAGCGCGGTTGACAATCGCGCGGCAGGATAGCATCCTGCCCCACAAAGCAAAAACCTTGAATCAGTTCTCCGACGGCTTCTCGATTCTGTCCACGACCAGCACCTCAACGGCATCCTTCGCGGGTTCCAGCTTCAGGCCGAGCTGATCTTTTACGGCATCGACAATGGCGCGGTTCACATCATCCTGTGTACGACCCTCGGGCGGAGCGATTTGAATGTCGTAATCGATGTAGCCGATGAAGCCGGTCCTGTCGATGACGGGACGATCCTCGGAAACACCGACGAGGCGAACGAAGTCGCCGATCGATTCCTTGGTTGCGTTGCTGCGGAGCATGCCATTGGGCTGCTGCGTCAGGTTCCAGCCAAACGTCTCCTCCGCGCCTGCCTGTTTGAGCCCCGGATTCTTCGCGCTGACGATCAGATGATAAACGTTCATCGGTTTGGTTTCGCGATGCAGCTGCAGTTGAAACCGGTCGGCCAGCAGGGATTGCATCATCAGGCGAACCATGCCTACTGCGGGCACATTGCGACCCTCGGTCTCCGCCTCGACTGTGTAGACCAAGGTGTCCGCCCACGCAGGAGTCGCCTCGATCTGGTAGGGCTGGAACGTCGTATGCGGCGGCGATGAGGGCGAGGGCGGTGCCCCGCACATTAACCCGGTTGCCGGAGATTTTGAAAGGGTTGCCGGCAGTACCGACGAAAGAAAGATCTGTTTTCGACCGGTTCCCGCGTTCCTCGCCTGCACGAAGAACAACCTGCTTGACCGATGCGACTTCAAATTCCGGCTGATGGACAGGGGGCTGCGCGTTCAGGCGAGGAACGGCGAATGCCAACAGGATTGCGGCTGCGATCGGGACCGTCATGGGCCCTCCTGTTTGCCCCATTGCAGGCTACTTCACGGTTACTTTGACAACCTGGATGACGAGACTCTTCGGCACCAGCATCTGGTGCGGGACGCCGGCCGGAATGTGGAAAACGTCGCCGGCCGCCATGGGGTGCTTCATGCCACCGGTGATCGAGGTACCGCGAATCTCGTTGGGAGCCGTCGTCTTCGCGCCCACCATCGTGCCGCCAACAACCAGCGTGCCTTCGCCGGAGACGACGGTGACAACGTCAACCTGCGTGTTGTGGGTTTCGGCGGCGCCATCGCCTTCGCGGCGGACGAGCAGGAGGCCGTGATTGCCCCACGTGGCGACGCGGTCGGCACCGGCTTTGTTGGCATCGAGTTTAGTAGCCGCGGCGCGGGCTTTGATCTGGGCCGCGGTGTACATGGCGAAGCCATCGGGATCGGCGGCAAAGGCGGCGCTGGTAAGAAGCAGGGAGGTGATCAGGAGGAGTTTCATCACGCGCATCCTATCAGATTTGACTAAAGGCCCCGGCGGCAGAGACCGCCGGCGTTACCAGGGCATCTGGCGCCTGGTGTACTTGCGGCCGATTTCGGCGGCCTGCTCGCTGGCCGGGCCGACCATGACGCCTTCCTTGATCATGTCGATGACATTGGTCGGGTTCATCGAATTCAGGAAGAAGATGTGGTTGGCCTTCGCGGCGGCGAAGACTTTGGCGCGCGCGGCCTGCATGCGCGGATCCTGCTCGGGCCGGGGACCGCGCACTCCCAGGGAGAGAGCCATATCGCCCGGGCCCCATTCGGCGAATCCGATGCCGGGCACCTTGAGATTTTCTTCGGCGTTGGCGAGCGCGTATTTGTCTTCGAGCTTCACCCCGAGCAACAGTTCGCCGTTGGGGTTGAGGGGCCAGGCGTCGGCTTTGTCGAGATACTCGTCCTGTGATACGCCCCAGATCTGCGAGGCCGTTGGTGTGCCGTGCGCGCCGCGCCGTCCTTCGTTAAGGCCGCGGTCGAGGCCCTGCTTGTGGATGGGGAAGCGCACTGCCTCAATGAATGCGCGGATGGCGCCGGGCGTGTCGGCATGGCACAGCATTATGCCTTGTACGCCGGTGGCGAGGACCTGGGCGAACATCCAGGCGTTAGCTCGAACCGCGGCTTCGTCGATTCCGGTGACAGGGACGTTGACGATGACGGCCGGGGTGCGATGTCCGCTTTTGGTTGGGCCTCCGGCGACAAGGCCTTTCATGTATTCGGCCAGACCCGTGACGTCGAACGGGGCGTGCTCCATGTCGTAACTGATGTAGTCGGCGTAGGTCTGAGCGTCTTTCTTACCTTGTTCGAAGGTGCCGATGGTGCCGGAATGAGAGCCGGTGTAATAGACGGGCTGGCCCTGCTCGAGCAGCTCGATGGCGCGATTGATGTGCTTCGGCTTCGGCGTCTGCGCCTGCATGGCAGTGAAGCCCAGGGCCAGCGCGATCAGGGCTGCGAGGGAAAGCCATGCGGTCCGGATGGTATGCATGATGGCTCCAGTCGCGAACCAGTATATGCCGACATATGCCGGCCAACCTGCCTACCGAGCGCTCGGTACAATTCTGCAATCCGGCTGTAACGGTTCAGGGGGCACGAGCGTCCCGATCAAAACAGCAACACAGAGCGGGCGCGTTTACCCCTATCACCCAACAAGACACGCGCCCGCAATCCTTCCCTTGTTCTTCCCGGCGATACAATATGAGCGCAATGCTCCCCCGACGTAGTTTCCTCCAGACCCTTGCCGGCAGCGCGGCCGCTTTGACTCTGTCGCCCGCGGCTCGTGCCGACGACGGGCCCGGCGCTACGAAGCTCACCGACAAGATAACGCTGATCGCGGGCGCGGGTAACAACGTCGTCGCGATGGCGGGGGACGGGGGCAGCCTGCTCGTAGATTGCGGCGATGCGGCGCACGCGGCGGACGTTCTCAAGCTTACCGGCGCGGTGAAGACGCTCGTCAACACGCACTGGCATCTGGAGTCCACGGGCGGGAACGATGCCATGGCGAAGGCGGGGGCGAAGATCGTATCGAGTGTGAACACGCAGCTATGGATGACGCAGGAGATCATCCACGACTGGGAGAAGAAGACGTATCCGCCGCGCGCGAAGGAAGCGCGGCCGACGGAATCGTTTTATACGACGGGCAAGGCCACGTTCGGGGGCGAGCCTGTGGAGTACGGGCTGATGCCGATGGCGCACACGGACGGCGATATCTATGTACATTTCACACAGTCGAACGTGCTGGTGGCGGGGGACGCGGTGCAGCCGGGGCGGCTGCCGATTCTCGACTGGCGCTGCGACGGGTGGATCGGCGGGATGCAGAACGCGCATCGCACGCTGCTGGGCCTCGCGAACGACGCGACGAAGATCATACCGGGTTCGGGACCGGTGATGACAAAGGCGGATCTGCAGGCGAACCTCGACACGGTCACGAAGCTGCGCGAGCATCTGGTGACGCTGCTGAAGAAGGGGATGGGGCCGAAGGATATGATCGCGGGGAAGGCGATGAAGGACTTTGAAGGGCAGCTGGCGGGGGATCCGGATACGTTCATTTATATTGCGTACCGCGGGCTTTGGGCGCATGCGCGGGAGCTGGGCGGGATTGTGTAGGGGGGCGGCGAATCCTGCCAACCTGATTCATATGCCCGTCACCTTGAACGATCCGCGGTTCAACTTCGAGGCGAATCCGACGCTGGACGAACTTCTCGAGCACCAGGGCGTAGAGCCAATCAGCGATCTGTCGGTATTTGGAGGCGGTTGGCCTGACGACGAGCCTGTCGAGGAATTCCTGGCAGCGCTCCGAGAATGGCGTGGCCACGCCGAAGGCAGTGAAAACGATCGAGCGGCATGAAAGCCGTTGTCGTTGACCACCGACATCCGTTCGTTTTCCCAGGGAAGAGCGAAAGAGCGAATCCCGACTTCAAAGAGTACTGGGGTGGAATAATGGGAGCACTCTTACCGCCGCGTGATCCACGAAACCTGCTTGAAGAATTCAACGAAAAGATGGGACGAGAGGGCGTAGCGCACGTTGCCAGACCCTTTCGTGCCATTGCAGAATGGTCGCGAGCGACGGGCGCTAGCCTGGATATCGGAGCTCCGGAATCGGCCTCGGTATTTGAGTGGTTCTATAAGCGTTCGCCTGCGGGCGCACATGAGATCCTACCGGCATACGTGGGCGTTACGATGCTGCCTTCTGGCCGGTCGAGGTCCCGAGAGGCTATGGGAGCTACCTCCTCGATGGGCGGCAGTCAGCAGGCTCCATGCCTGATCCGGTATGGGCCCGCCTGACCGGATCCGCGAGCGATTTCGCGGCTTTCATCGAGGTCTGGGCCGACTGCGTTGACTATGGCTACGGAATTATGGAGGTGCTCCACCCCTTCGCGGAGACAAGCGATTCGCGGAAATTTCTCGCCAGCGCGGACAAGGAGTTACGATTCGTCCGGGTAATTACCGGCAGGGATTCCCGAAAGTCGATCCAAATTCCACGCGCTGGACCACACTGATCGAGGCAATCGTGAGTCAGGCGATCTCTCCGACGCGACGAAGGTACGTAGGGGCGTGGGCGAATGCGCGCGAGTTGGGCGGGATTGTTTAGGTCAGCCCTGTGATCGGTGCTCGTCAAGCGTTCGGACGATCGCCTGTAGCTGCTCTTTTAGCTTTGGTAGATCGTTATCCACGATTGGACTGATTCTTTCGGCGCGAATTCCGAGATAGTCGTGGACCACGACATTCCGGAATCCGGCCAGTTCGCGCCAGCTGATCTCGCTATGGGCGGCCTTAAACTCGGCCGAAACGCGCATTGAGGACTCGGTGAGAATCTGAAGCTTGCGAAGAACCGCGTCGAGCGTTCGCGGGTCTGTGTCGATTTGTGTCGATAGATGCTGACCGAGAGTAGTCTTCAATGTCTCCAATGCATTCGAGCATGTGGAGGAGATAGAAACGATCCCTCTCCGGGGGATCGGCGTTCAAAGGGGCACAGCCTCGGCTTCGATCCGGTCGCGAAGCAGATGATGCAGGGCCTCTTCCTCGACGACCTCGACGCGGCGGCCGAGGGCGTCCTGAAGGTCGGCGATCAGGCCTCCGGGGAAGAACGGCGTGGTCTCCGGTCCCGCTTTGATCAGCAGATCCAGGTCGCTGTCGGGGCGCGCTTCTCCGCGTCCGAAGGAGCCGAAGACTTTGACGCTGGTGACACCGTGGCGATGCGCGATGGCCAGGATTCTTTCCCGATCGGTCGATTCCAGCCGCACACTCATTCTGCCTTTATCCTAACTCCGGTAACCGTTGGACCTCCGGGTGTCGCCCAATAATCATTGAACGTTACAATCGCGCACGCGGCCAGCAGGGCTTTCGAGGCATATAATATGATCGGTCTGATTGAAAATGCGTAACTTAGTTCTCGCCATCCTGGCGGCCGGCGTTCTCTCCGCAGCCCCGCAGCAGGCTCCCGAAAGACCGAATGACGGCGCCAACCCGAACCGCGCCTTCGTCAACAAGTACTGCGTTACGTGCCATAACGCCCGCCTCAAAACCGCCAACCTCACTTTCGATCTGACCGACCTCAATCATCCGGAACAAAATGCGCTGACCTGGGAGCGCGCCATCCGTAAACTGCGCGGCGGCATGATGCCTCCGCCCGGCGCACCCAAGCCGCCGTTCGAACAGGTCAATGCGTTCGCTACCTATCTTGAGGACTCTCTGGATAAAGCCAGCGCGGCGAATTTCAATCCCGGCAGCGTGCGGATTCATCGGCTCAACCGCGCCGAATACGCCAACGCCATGCAGGATTTGTTTGGCCTCAAGGTCAATGCGGCGGCGCTGCTGCCGACGGACGATATCAGCGGCGGCTTCGACAACATCGCGCAGGTGCTGAAAGTTTCGCCGTCGTTCCTCGATCAGTACATTATGGCGGCGCGCGCGGTGGCGAAGGAGGCGGTGGGTATGCCGTTGACAGGCAAGGACGTGAAGACCACGCTGCGCGGCGTTGACGAATCGATCCCGCTGCCGCCGGGGGCGCGCGGCGGCATCACCGCGCAATACCTGGCGCCGTATGAAGGCGATTACGAAATCCGCGTGTCGGGCAATCCCGCGGTATTCACGGTCGACGGCGCGAAGGTCAACACCACGGGCCGCACGCACCTGACCGCCGGCATGCACACCCTGATTGCCGCGAATGAGCCGCACAGCTTTGCCGAGAGCGAAGGCGAACTCTTCGGGTTCGTTCCCGGCGCCGCGGGTACAGGGTATTCCAGCACAGGCACTGTGGTTGGCGGTGTCATCGCAAACGGCAGCGCGGGGGGACGTGGCGGGCGCGGCGGACGCGGCGGGCCGGGCATCACGATCGATGGCCCGTTCAATCCCAGCGGCACGCCCATCGATACGGCGAGCCGCACACGGATTTTCGTTTGCCGCGCAACCGATCCGAAAGAAGAGCCGTCGTGCGCATCGCGCATTCTGTCGAATCTGGCGACGAAGGCTTATCGCCGTCCGATCACGCAGGCGGAACTGGCGACGCTCGTGAAGTTCTACAGCGACGGACGCAAAACGGGGACGTTTGAAAGCGGCATTGAAAACGCGCTGGTGGCGATGCTCGCGAGCGCGAAGTTCCTGTATCGCACCGAGCCGCCGCCCGCCGACGGCAAGCCGGGCAGCGTTTTCAAACTGAACAACGTGGAACTGGCGTCGCGGCTGTCGTTTTTCCTGTGGAGCTCGATTCCGGACGACGAACTGCGGACACTCGCCGAGCAGGGCAAACTGAGCGATCCGAAAGTGCTCGACCACCAGGTGCATCGGATGCTGGCCGATGAGCGGGCGAAATCGCTGACCACCAATTTCGCGTTCGAGTGGCTCAAGGTGCGCGACATGGATGCGCTCGAGCCCGACCCTTATGTTTATCCATCGTTCAATGCGGCGCTGCGCACGGCATTCCGCACTGAGATCGGGATGTTCGTCAACAGCATTTTCCGCGAAGACCGCAGCGTCATCGACCTGCTCAGCGCGAACTACACGTTCGTCAATGAGCGGCTGGCAGAGCACTACGGCATCGAGAACATCCGCGGGGATCACTTCCGCCGCGTGACGCTCACCGATCCCAATCGCTTCGGCCTGCTCGGCAAGGCCGCGGTGCTGATGGTGACAGCGTATCCGAACCGCACATCGCCGGTGCTGCGCGGGTCGTACATTCTGGAGAACATTACGGGCACGCCGCCTTCGCCGCCGCCGCCAAACGTGCCGGCGTTCAAAGAGAACAAAGACGGCGAGCAGGCGCACACGATCCGCGAAATCATGGAGCAGCATCGGGCGAATCCGACGTGCAAAGCCTGCCACGGCGTGATGGACCCGCTCGGATTTGCGCTGGAGAATTTCGACACCATTGGCGCCTATCGCACCATGGACCGCTTCACGCGCACGAAGATCGATTCCGCAGGCCAGCTCTCGAACGGCACGATCGTGAAAGGGCCGGCCGATCTGCGCGCGGCGCTGCTGCAGCATCCCGAACAGTTCGCGCAGACGCTGACGGAGAAGCTGACGATGTATGCGCTGGGCCGCGGCATCGAGTATTACGACATGCCGCAGATCCGGAAGATCGTGAAGGATGCAAAGCGCGACAACTTCAGGTTTTCGTCGATTGTGACGGGCATTGTTGCGTCGCCCGAGTTTCAGTTGAGCGTGGTGGAGACGCCGGAGTCCGGCAAGGCGGGGAAAGCCGGCGAGCAAGTGGCAAGAAAGTAAGGAGTCAGGAATGTTTGTAACGAAAAAGCACATCTCGCGCCGCAGCATGCTGCGGGGAGCCGGCGTGGCGCTGTCGCTGCCGCTGCTGGATGCGATGATTCCGGCGCGCACAGCGCTGGCCGACACGGCCGCCAATCCGACTCCGCACCTCGGCTTCATTTATTTTCCGCACGGCGCGGTGTGGGACAAATGGATCCCCAACAAGGGCGTGGCCGGGCCGATCGGAGAGTTTCCGCAGATACTGGAGCCGCTCGACAAGTACAAGTCAATGACGACGGTGTTCAGCAATGTGGAAAACCAGGCCCCGGTGGGCCCGGTGCATGCGCTGGCGCCGGGAACGTGGCTGTCGTGCGTGCATCCGGCGATCAGCCAGGACCCGCACGCGGGAACCACGGTGGATCAGATTGCGGCGCAGCACATCGGGCAGGATACGCCGCTGCCGTCGCTGGAAGTGGCGACGGCCGATCACGGCGGCGGCGGTTTCTGCGACCGCGACTACGGGTGCTCGTACGCGGGAACGATTTCCTTCCGTACGCCGACGACGCCGATGCCCGTGGAGACCGACGCGCGCAAGCTTTTCATCCGGCTGTTTGGCCAGGGCGATAATGCCGCGGAGCGCGTGCGCCTGGCCGGCCAGTACAAATCGCTGCTCGACATGGTGGGCGATGAGGCGAAGGACCTGCAGAAGGTGGTGGGGCCTTCGGACCGGGCAGCGCTGTCGGATTATCTCGAGAGTGTCCGCGAAATCGAGCGGCGCATTCAGAAGATGGAAGCGCGCGATCTGTCGCACGTCAGCATACCCGATGCGCCTTCGGCCACGGCGCTGCCGTTCGAAAAGCACATCGAACTGATGTTCGATCTGGTGGCGCTGGCGATGCAGGCCAACATGACGCGCATCTTCACATTCATGGTGGCGGCCGAAGTGAGCGGGCAGACCTACAACTTTATCGGCGTGCCCGATGCTTTCCACCCGCTGTCGCATCACAACAACGAGCAGGCCAAGATGGACCGGCTGGCCAAAGTGCAGGCGTATCACACCCTGGTGTTCTCGAAGTTCCTCGACAAGCTGGCGAAGATGCCGGATGGCGACGGCACGATGCTGGATCACTCGCTGTTCCTGTATGGCAGCAATATGAGCAACAGCAACGCGCACAATCACTATCCGCTGCCGACGTCGATCGTGGGCGGCTGGAAGAGTACAAAGGCGGGGCAGCTCATTACGCCGCCGGATCACACGCCGCTGGCCAATGTGCTGCTGGGCTTTCTCGAACGCGCCGGGATAACGCAGGACAAACTGGGCGACAGCACGGGAAAGATCAGCCTGGTTTAGCGCGCCATGAAATCACTCGCACTCACTGCGGCAGTTGCGATTGCCGCGATTGTGGCGCTGGCGGCCGAAGTGCAGGCGCCGCACGCGCAGCTTGCCGAAGCGATCGAGTCCGGGCAGCGGTCGGCCGCGCTCGACATGATTGCGAACAAGTCGGCTGACGTGAATGTGGCGGAGGCGGACGGTTCGACGCCGCTGCTGTGGGCTGCCAATCAGAACGATGGCGATCTGGTGGCGCGGCTGCTGAAAGCCGGCGCGAAGGCGGACGTGAAGAATCAGCTGGGCTCGACGCCGCTGGGTGAAGCTGCGCTCAACGCGAACACGGCAATGATCAAAGCGCTGCTGGACGCGGGCGCGGATCCGAACGCGGCTGGGCCGGACGGGCAGACGCCGCTGATGGTGATTGCGCGCAGCATGGATGTGGATGCGGCGAAGCTGCTGCTGACGAAAGGCGCGAATCCGAATGTGCGGGAGACGCAGCGCGGTCAGACGGCGCTGATGTGGGCCGCCGCCAACAGCCAGGGCGCGATGGTGCGCGAGCTGCTGGAGCATGGCGCGGAAGTCGACGCGGCGAGCAATACCGATCTGATGACGGCGCTGGTGAGCGGTGAGCCGCGCGCGCAGCCGCGTCCGCCGGGCGGCGAAACCGCGATGCTGTTTGCCACGCGCGAAGGCTGCATGGATTGCGTGCAGGCGCTGGCGGAGCACGGCGCGAAACTCGATCTGGGCGATCCCGAAGGGGTGACGCCGCTCATCACCGCGATTTTCAATACGCGTTTCGATGTGGCGAAGTATCTGATTGAGAAAGGCGCGAATGTCGACAAGTGGGACTGGTGGGGGCGCACGCCGCTGTATCTCGCGGTCGACTACAACACGCTGCCGCATGGGGGACGGCCGGATCAGCCGGCGCTGGATCAGACGCTGCCGATCGACATCATCCGCATGCTGCTGGATCGCGGGGCCAATCCGAATGCGCAGCTGAAGCTGTTTCCGCCGTATCGCGCGACGGGTAACGACCGCGGGCTCGACGGAATGATTTCGATCGGGACGACGCCGCTGATCCGCGCGGCGAAGGGGCTGGATGCCCCGGCGATTAAGCTGCTGCTGGAGCATGGCGCGCTGATCGATCTGGCGAATCAGGGGGGCTGGACGCCGATGGTGGCCGCGGCCGGGATGGGTTCGACGGACGCGGATACACGCGGGTATTTCACGACGTCGGATGTGGAGCAGCGGTCGATTGCGTCGCTGGAGCTGCTGCTGGCGCACGGCGGGAATGTGAATGAGAAGGCGGGGCGGTTCCAGTCAACGGCGCTGGATGGCGCGTCGTTCTGGGGCTGGAATAAGGTTGTGGAGTATCTGCTGAGCAAGGGCGCGGATATCAATCTGGCGGATGCGCGCGGATACCAGGCGGTGGATTATGCGATGGGGCGCGCGCAGGGCAACAGCCGCGGCGGACAGCGCAAGGATGTGCACCAGGATACCGCGGATCTGCTGATGGCGAAGGGCGGGAAGGCGGGGACGCCGATTCCGCAGCCAGCCGGGGGACGCGGTGGTTTCGGCGGCGGCGGGCGAGCGAGCGGGCGCGGGGCGAGGAAGGTAAGGCCGACCTAAACTACTTCAACTCTTGCGAAGGGCCACGCATACACAGCCCACTTCGGCGAGCAGACGGAGGTCGTTTCCGAAGAAAATCAGTTAGACTTATCGCCTCGCTGAGAATCATCAGTAGGTCATGTCCGTTCACTTCCTTCATCCGCCGCAGGCGTTATCATGAACCTGTGACCGCCTGGGAGCAACACATTTCCAGCAACCCGAACATCTGCGGCGGAGAGCTGTGCCTCACCGCGACGCGTATTCCCGTAACCGTCGTTCTTGGCAGTCTTGCCGACGGGTCATCGAGAGAGGAAATCCTGCAGAGCTATCCGTCCCTTAAGCCGGAGCAGATCGACGCGGTGCGGGATTACGCGAGGACAATCGGTTCTGGTCAAATCCCGCTATCATGAAGTCATGAACCTGACGATCGATCTTGATCGCGAGGAAGATGGCCGCTGGATCGCCGAAGTTCTGGAACTCCCCGGCGTGATGTGCTACGGCCAGACCCGCGATGAAGCGATCGGCAATGCTGAGCGGCTGGCGATCGACGTTATCGCAGACCGCATTTCCCACGGCGAGCTGCAAGCGGATGAGGGAGTTTGCGGCGCGCCCCGATTCCGTCCGGCTCCGATCATGGGCGAGCCTCTGTCGAGGACGATTCTGCGGGATCGCGGAGCTCGTTGACGGTATCGGTTGCAAACGTCCAGGCCGATTTGGCAAATCGGCCGCAGATTGACAATCCGCCCCACAAAAACCGGCGCGGCACGAGCGATAGAATTTCTGGCGGAGATCGGAAGAAGTCCGCGCGGAAGTAAGGTGCGCCGCGCGTCGGCTGTAATATCCTGACCTTTTCATCCTCAATGAAGAAAATACTGATAGCCGACGACAAGCCGACGAGTCGCGAACTGATCCGCACCGTGCTCGAAACGCTCGGCTACGAGATCACCGAAGCGGCCGACGGGCTCGAAGCCGTGCGGTTCGCGCGCGAAGCGCGGCCCGATCTCATCGTGCTCGATCTGCATATGCCGGGCCTCGACGGCTTCGGGGTGCTGGCGGAACTGCGCGGCGAGAAAGACTTCGAAAAGACGCCGATCATGGCGCTGACGGCGAGCGCCATGCAGGGCGATCGTGAACGCGCGCTGGCGGCAGGTTTCAGCAGTTATGTGAGCAAACCGATCCCGCTGACGGCGCTGCGGGCGGAGGTGCAGCGGCTGCTGGAGCCGGCGGGTTAAGCCTTAACGTGGCACTTGGCGCAGTTGCCCTTGACCTCGAAGGCCGCGCCGCCGGCTACATGACAGGCGCCGCAGGAAGTTTTCGCGTCTTCCGCCGTTTTGTGCATGTTCGCTTTGAAATTCAAGGGCGCCTTTGACTGCGGGAAGAGTTTGTCGTGGCAGGTCATGCAGTCGCCTTTGGCGCGCATGACGTGGGCGGCGTGATTGAAGGTCACGTTACCCATCTTTGAGTCAAAGACCAGCTTGTCGGGGGCCTTTTCCGGCGCCTTCTGCGCCAGCAGTGACCCTATTCCGGCGGCAGCCGCGAACAGGAGCACTAACGAAATCAGGGAACGCATAGGACGCAGTATATCGTGATGTGCCCGATTCTGTATACTCAGGCTGCTGGTGCGTCGAACTGTTTCCTGTCTGATCGGGCTGATTGTTGCGGCGACGGCCGTGTCACCGCAGCAGCCGACCGGGGGGATTCGCGGAACAGTAGCGGATGAACTGCGGTCCGTGCCGTTTCATGCCGCCACGATCGAGCTGCGCGGGGAAGGCATCCGGCGGGTCGTTCAGGCGGGCGGGGACGGATTCCGCATTTCCGGTGTGCCGGCGGGGGTCTATGAACTGGGGGTCTCGGAGAGCTTCTACTTCCCCATGACGATTCGCTCAGTGCATGTGAAGGCCGGCGAAGTTCGGGTGCTGCCGCCTCTCGAACTCGTCTTCGGAGGCGTCGAGGACTGCCATCACAGAGTGCCCATCTTCCTGCGCGTGCTCGATCAACCACCCGCAGGCAAGGGGTCGGTCGGAGGGACGGTCGTTGACGACCGTGGACGCACGCTCGCGGATGCGCGGGTTCGGCTATATATCGATAATGCCGGCTTTACCGGTTCCGGCATCACGGATACCGAGGGCCGCTTTTCGATCAGCGACGCGCCCGCGGGTAACCGTTACAGGATCGAGATCGCGCACGACGGCTACTACACGGAGGAGTTCTCCGATTTCACAGTGCAGTCCGGGTACGAGACCGTCTACGATCCCCTGAGTCTTGAGCCTTGTGAGAGCGGTCGCTGCGTCCCGTCGCTGCGTCCTGTGCGCCCGATGACGGGCTGTTTCGGGCATTGAATCATAACAGTTATAGAATGTATTGATTCCATGCCGGATTCGCGGCGCTGTCTGTCGGTGGTTATTCCCGCCTATAACGAAGAGGCGACGATCGCGCGCGTCATTGAGAACGTGCTGCGGCTCGAAGCGCTGGCCGAAATCATCGTGGTCAACGACTGCTCGAAGGACCGCACGGCGGATATCGTGCGCGAGATTGCGGCGCGCGATCCGCGCGTCAGGCTCCTCGATCATAAGGTCAACAGCGGAAAGACAGAAGCGCTTAAGACCGGCTTTGCGCAGATAGAGGGCGACATCGTGATCGTGCAGGATGCCGATCTGGAATACGATCCCGCGGAGATTCCCGACGTCATCCAGCCGATTCTGGAGGGTAAAGCGGACGTGGTGTACGGCTCGCGCTTTCTGGTGCGCAAAGCGTCGCGCGTGCTGTATTTTTACCACTTCCTCGCCAATAAGCTGCTGACGTTCACTTCCAATCTCTTCACGAACATTAATCTGACGGATGTCGAGACCGGTTACAAGGCATTCCGCGCGGACATCATGCGCAACATGGTGATCACATCGAGCGGCTTCGGTTTTGAAATCGAAGTCACGGCGAAGGTGGCCAAGCTGGGGTGCGCCATCTATGAGGTGCCCATCAGCTACTACGGGCGCACTTACGAACAGGGCAAGAAGATTCAGGCTTCGGACGGCGTGGCGGCTTTCTGGTACATCGTCCGATACAACGTATTCTGCAGCCTTCGTGCGTCCTTCGTGAGGATTCCCGTTCTGGAGTCGAAGCCCGCGTGATGCGCGAGCGGTCGGTTGCAACGACGATCCACGGGCGGTATCTGGCGGTGGCTGCGGCGGCGCCGGGTCCGGCTCCGCTGCTGGTGGGTTTCCACGGTTATGCGGAAGACGCCGAGACGCAGCTCATGCGTCTGCGCACGATTCCGTATAGCGGCGGTTGGCACATCGTCTCGATCCAGGGGCTGCACCGGTTTTATCAGCGGAGGACCAACACTGTGGTCGCGAGCTGGATGACGCGGCAGGATCGTGAAATGGCGATAGCCGACAACATCGCGTATGTCAAAGCGTGCGTCGCGGAGGAGTGGGCGGCCGCGCCGGCAATCGTGTTTGCGGGATTCTCGCAAGGTGTGGCGATGGCGTTTCGGGCGGCTGTCCATGTCGGTGCGGCGCGGACCGGTGTCATCGCAGTCGGAGGCGATATTCCGCCGGAGATCGATTCCGGCGCGCTGAGGAAAATTTCAGCGGCGCTCATAGTGCGCGGGGCGGCAGATGAATGGTACGCGGACGCGCAGCTGGCAAAGGACCGGCAGCGGCTCAGCGAAGCCCGCGTCGGGGTTCGGGCGATTGAGCTCAATTGCGGCCATGAATGGTCTCCCGATGTTGCACCGGCGGCAGCGGAGTTTCTGGCGGAAATCCTATATAATCGCCCACGGTGAAAGCCGTTGGCCTCGTTTTGCTGATTGCCGCGGCGCTGCCCCTCGCAGCGCAGGATGATATCTTCGCGCAGCCGGTTCTCGGCTTTATTCCCAAACCGGGATGGCCCCCGACGGGTCCCGCGCCGAGGCTGGCTGACGGCAAGCCGGATCTTTCCGGGCCGTGGGCGCCGAACGCGCTGAAGATCAACAACAACACCGATTCCGAGATCAAAGACATTCCGCTGCTGCCGTGGGCAGCGGAGACCCTGAAGCAGCGGCGGGCTGGTGCGGGCAAGGACGATCCGGAGGGTTTTTGCCTTCCGCCGGGCGTCCCGCGCATGAACACGACGCCGTTTCCGTTCCGGATTCTGCAGACGCCCGGACTGATCGTGATCATCTACGAGGGCGGCACGCATATCTGGCGGCAGATTTTCACGGACGGGCGGCCGCACCCCAAAGACCCGAATCCGACGTGGCTGGGTGATTCGATCGGGCACTGGGAGGGCGACACGCTGGTGGTAGATACAGTCGGGTTAAACGGCAAGTCCTGGATTGATGCGGCGGGATTGCCGACGACGGAATCGATGCACTTGATCGAACGGATTCGGCGGGTGAATCGCGGCTATCTGGAAATCGAGCACACGATCGACGATCCGGGCGCATATTCGAAGCCCTGGAAGTTCACGATTCGGCCGATGCTGCTGGATGGCGAACTGATGGAGTACATCTGTCAGGAGAACAACGTTGACGGGAGACATCTGGTGGGGAAATAAACCACTCCCTCGCGGTCGCGGTTCGGTAACGCATTTCTGAGCCGCGCGCGCAAGCGAGCGGTGGCTGGTTTCGATAGAATTGTGGCGGTCCCAAAAGAGGAGAACAGCATGGCAAAGTCGCAAAAAGGTTCCGTAGGGCGGCGCGGTTTTCTGAAAGGCGCGGCAGCCAGTGCCGCGGCGGCGCTTGCCACAACCGCCACAACCAGTCCGCTGGCGGAAGCGCAGCAGCGCGCCGGAAACCAGGCGGCAAACGGAACGGGGTCCGCCCCCGCGCCGACGCAGGCGCAGCTTGATCGCGATGCCGGCAATGTTCGTCCTCCGGTGGCGGCGCGGTTGATCACGCGTCCGGGCTCCGACCTGATGGTGCAGGTGCTGAAGGACCTCGGCGTTGAATTTGTCGCCGCGAATCCGGGGTCGAGCTTCGAAGGCATTCAGGAATCGTTCATCAATTACGGCACCCCGCCGAACACAAATCCGGAGTTCATCACGGCGCTGCATGAGGAGTCGGCGGTGACCATGGCGCATGGGTATGCGAAGGCGCAGGGCAAACCGATGGTGGCGCTGCTGCACGGCACGATCGGGATTCAGCACGGGGCAATGTCGATTTATCAGGCCTACTACGACAAGGTGCCCGTGGTGATGCTGGCGGGCAACGATGCGGACTTCATCCCCGCGCATACGGCGCACGATATGGCCGGAATAGTGCGGAGCTTTACGAAATGGGACGCCGAGCCGAAGACCGTCGAGGAGGCGCTGGTGGCGATTCAGCGCGCGTATAACGAAGCCATCACGCCGCCGATGGGACCGACGCTGGTGGTTCTCTCTTCTGAAGTGCAGAAGGAGAATGTGCCAAACCTGAAGATTCCGGCTTACACGCCGCCGACGTTCGTGACGGTGGATGCGACGCACGCGAGGGAGATTGCCAAAGGCCTGCTGGGTGCGCAGAATCCGCGGATCAACGTGGGACGTTTGCGGACGCCTGAGGGC
This sequence comes from Terriglobia bacterium, assembly GCA_963832905.1. GTDB lineage: Bacteria > Acidobacteriota > Terriglobia > Bryobacterales > Bryobacteraceae > BOG-234. The sequence goes on from CAWHVO010000006.1 coordinate 1,696,024, forward strand.
GTGAAACGCGCTGTGGAGCTCGCCGAACTGGTGGGCGCATCTACGAGTACCGCGGCAACCAACGGTCCGATGAGTTTTCCGCAGGGACATCATCTCTGCGGGCCGGGTGCCGATACGAGTTACGACTACTCGCTGGGCCTCGAAACGGGCGGCGCGCAGGCATCCATCATGGGTCCGACGCTGGCGGGTGTGGCTGCGGTGCGCGACAAGGACCATATCGATTTCGGCGGTATTTCAGGCGGCGGACGCGGTGGCAGAGGCCGCGGACGCGCGAATGCGATCTCGGCGCCGCCGATCGAGGCCGATGCCGAAGCTAGCCTGCCGCTTATCGTCGAAGAAGTGAAGCGGCAGATTACCCCGGATCAGAAATCGCGCATTCAGGACCGGTCGGCGAAGATTGCGCGCGCGAATCACGATGCGCGTGTAGCTGCGCTGGAGAAGGCGGTTGAGGCCAAACGCGCCGGATGGAACGGCAGCCCGATCTGCACCGCGCGCATTTACGCCGAGCTGTGGCCGATGATCATGAAGGAAGACTGGTGTCTGTCTTCGCCCAGCAATTTCTCGGGTGGACACAACACGCAGCTCTGGGTGCACAACAAGCCTTACAGCTATCTCGGCGGGCAGGGCGCGGGCGGCATGGGTTATGGCGCGCCGGCGTCGGTGGGCGCGGCGCTGGCGGCGCGGGGACGCGATCGCATCGTGATCAACATTCAGACCGACGGCGATATGAACTACGCGCCGGGCGTGCTGTGGACCGCGGTGCACCACAAACTGCCGATGCTGACTGTGATGCACAACAACCGCGCGTGGCATCAGGAGTACATGTTCGTGGAATACATGGCCGGCGTGCGCGGACGAGGGGAAGACCGCGCGTACATCGGCAATACGCTGCGGGATCCTTTCATCGACTACACGAAGATGGCCGCCGGGTACGGGATGGCGGGCGAAGGTCCGATCAGCGACCCGACGAAGCTGCAGGCGGCGCTCCGGCGCGGGGTGACGGCGGTGAAGCGCGGGGAGCCTTACATGATCGATGTGATCACGCAGCCGCGGTAGTACCGGAAACGCGGCTCGCGCCGCGTGTACAGGGAGAAACTATGATCCGATCAACTATCTTCGTGCTTGTGAGCGCGGCGATGATTTACGCGCAGGGGCGTGGGCCTGCGCCTATCGGAAAATTACCGCCGCCAACCAGCCCGGTCACCGGTAATGCCGCGACAGGCAAAGCCTACTACTATTCGTACGGCTGCTATGCCTGCCACGGCTATAACGGTGAAACCGGCGCGCGCGCGTTTGTCGGCAACTGGGGACACCTCGGTACAGAAGGGGCGTTCCTTACCTTCCTGCGCGGGCGCGCCAATGTCGCGCCGGTGACGCCGTTAACGTCGATGCCGAATTTCGCGGCGGCCAGCCTGACGGACAAGCAAGCGAGAGATATCTACGCCTACATCCGCACGTTCAAGAGCAATGCGCCGCCGCTGAAAGACATTCCGACGCTCAACGCCATCGTGGACGCCGCCAAACAGCAGAAATAGCGCTTACTTCCTTACATGGCCGTGACCGTCGCGCATTTCATTGCCGTGGAAATGCGAGGAATCTATATGTTTGTCTGCGTGATCGCCCCGATTCGGGAACCCGCCGTGATAGCCGTGGTCCGCGCGGAAGTGGTTATCCACGTGGCCGTAAAAACCAGCGGGGCCATGGAACCATGGGCCGGCGCCAAGGAACACGCCGCCATTGAACCACTCGGGTCCATAGTAGCCGTACGGGGCGCAGTTATACGGCGCAACGTCATAGTAACCGTACGGGCAGTCGGGAGCCGGTCCGATGTTGACGCCAAGACTGACCTGGGCATTGGCGCCTGGTGCTACCGCCAGTAAACCTGCAAAAAGTATTGCTGCAGAGAATGTAAGAAAAAATCTGTGCATTGTCAGCACCTCCGGGCAATGATGCTGCACCGGCGGTGCCAACGGCGCGTATCGTACCTTGACCGCGCACAACGCCCGCCCGAGTGGCGGGCTGTGCGCTCCAACCAATCCGCTCCTGCGCGCTATTCGGGTCCAAAAGCTAACAGGACGTTTCCGAACGGTCCGCCGCCGACGCCGTAGCCGGAACCGATATACATCATGCCGCCCACGATCACAGGGCCGACGGAGGAGATCGCGCCGCCGTGCGCGTCCTTTACTTTGTTGACGGTATCGAACGGCTGGTTGGTATCGAACTCCCAGAGCGAGCTGCCATCCGCGGCGGAGAGCGCGTGCAGCTTGCCATTGTTGCCGCCGACAAACACGGCGCCGGGAATCATCGTGGTCGCCGCGTTGGTGCCGGAGCGAACACCGGGTGCGTTCACCGGCGAGAACCATACGCGCTGGCCGTTCTCCATGTTCAGAGCCACCATGCCGCCGCTGCCCATGCCGTAGTAGACGTTCTCGGAGTCGGCGGAGCCGCCCCAGACGATGCCGCCGCGACCGCCGCCGGTCGGGTTGCCGGAGACTCTCCAGAGAAGCTTGCCCTTGTTGTCGGGATCGAGCGCGAACACTTCGCCGCCTTTAGTGCCGGCGATCAAAACGCGCCGGCCGTCGTGCAGTGTGGCGAGGATAGGTGAGTTGCCGATATCTGCGTCGGGGCCCATCTTCTCAGGACAGGCTTTGCTCTTGTTGGGTCCGGCGCATCCGCCCATGAAGGCGTCGTCGGCCTGAGCCTGATAGGACCAGAGGAGTTTTCCGGTGTCCATGTCGACGGCGGCGATCGCGTCGCCCAGCGGCTGGGCGGGTTCGGTTTCGGTGTCGCCGGTGCCGAAGTAAATCGCATGGCGCACGGGATCGACCGTCGGCGAGTTCCACACGGAGCCGCCGGCGGGTGCGTAGAGTTGCACGCCGTTGGGGTTCTTCTGGGTGGGTTTGGAATCGCCCATCGTGTAGGTCTTCCAGAGTTGTTCCCCGCTCGATGCGTTCAGCGCGACGACGCTGCCGCGCGAAGTGCAGCACTCGTAATCCTGATTGCCGCTTTGCCATTCCTCCGATGAAGAGACCGGCACGTAGAGGCGGCCGTTGTAGAGCTTGGGCGCGGCGGTGATGCGCGCCAGGAAGAACTCGTCGACCTTGCGCTTCCAGAGCAGCCTGCCGTTCTGCGCATCGAGCGCGTAGACGTTGGCTTTGGCGTCGCCGAAATAGACGCCATACTTCGTGTTGCCCTGACCGGTGACGGGCCCGATGCTGATGGCGGGACGAACCGTGATGCCGGTTTCATAGCCCCAGTAGACGCAGCCGGATTTGGCGTCGAGCGAATAGACCCAGCCGATGTCGGTGCCGACGAAAACGCGGCCGGAGGCGATAGCGGGCGGCGCATAGGCACTGATGCCCATGGGGAATCCGAAAGCCCATTTGAGCTTCAGCTTTGGGACGTCGGCTTTCGTCATGCCCGCGACTTCGGCCCTCTGATAGCGCGTGTTTTCGATGTCCGCGCCCCAACCGCTCCACGCGGGGCCGGCAGAGGGATCGGTCATCGGAGGATTGGATGCGCACTGATTGGGGAAGTTCTTCGGATTGCCGGCTGCGACGCTGCCGATCTGCCGGTAGCCGCCCATGAATTCGGCGAGGCGGCGCTTCTGCGGATCCGTGAGTCCCTGATCGTGTTCGGGACGGCTGGGCTTCGAGACGACAGCGTAGATTTGCTCAGGCGTCATCTGGCGGATGCGGCGCGCGCTTGGGGCTTTCGAGGAATCGTTCTCGCGATGGCAACTCATGCACTTGGTCTGGAAGAAGGTGAGGCCGTTTTCCATCCCAATGGGTCGCGGCGCGCCGCCCTGCCGTCCAGGCGCCTGCGCCCACACCAACCCCCATACCGCCAGCATACAGATCGCAACAGGAATCGTCCTTTTCATAACGCTCCCTAATCTCTCATATGGCCCCTTCTCGCGCAATACGCCCGAAACTGCCGCGCTGCGCCCAGCATCCAAAGAAACAGGAGGGGAGTGAGCTATGCAGAATCTCCTCGTGCCGGCGGCACTTCTGGCGCTTTCCGGCGCCGCTTTCGGGCAAAACATCGTCGTAACCGCGGAAGGCCGTCACGGTGCCCCGCCGCCTGAAGTTACGAAAGACGAAATCACGGTCGATATCGGAAAGCATCCGGCTCATGTCGAGGAGTGCACACCTCTGCGTGGCGATCCTCTCGACCTGTATATCGCCATCGATGACGGTCTCGACACCAACGTCGGCATCCAGTTCAAAAGCCTGAAATCCTTCTTTGCGAATCAGCCCGCGTCCACCCGCATCGGGCTTGCCTATCTGCGTAATGGCGAGGCGCTGATCGCCGCCCCGCTGACCTCCGATCACCAGAGAGTCTCCGCGGCATTGCGGCTGCCGTTGGGGGCGCCCGGAATCTCAGCCAGTCCGTATATATCTTTATCGGACCTGATCAAAAAATGGCCCGCAACCGGCGTCCGGCGCGAGATCCTCGTTATCTCCAGCGGCGTCAACCCCTGGTCGCCCGCCAATCCGCTGAACCCGTATCTGCTAAACACCATAGAAGACGCGCAGCGTGGCGGAATCCTGGTCCATTCGATCTACTACGCCGGCGCCGGCCACCTCGGCCACAATTTCTTCCGCATCAACTGGGGCGTGAACTACCTGTCGGAGCTGGGCGACGCCACGGGCGGCGAAGCCTACTGGCAGGGTTTTGGCGACCCCGTTTACTTCGACTTGTTCCTCAAGGATTTTAATCGGCGGCTGAACAACCAATATCTGCTGACGCTGATGCCGGCCGATTCGAAAGGCGGCCTCGAACCGATCCGGATCATATCGGCCAATCCGCAGGTCTCTCTGGTTGCGGCAAAACAAATCTGGTTTGTCCGTCCGGCCGATTAAAGGCTGCCCGATTTGGCCTTATACTTGCCTGTAACACGGCTTGGAGGACACCTATGAAGCGAATCGGGTATGCCTTGTTAGCCACCTCTCTTCTGCTGAGTTCGGCCTTGTTAGCCAGCGACAAGGACAAAAAACACCTCGACCCATACGTCAACGGGCCCGCCGGCGAGGCCAAAATGATCCAGGAAATTCGCCACCACCTGGTCTCAATCCCGTACTATTCGGTTTTCGATGACCTTGGATTCACCGTGAACGGAGGAACCGTCACTCTGGTCGGCCAGGTCACTCAGCCCGTCGTGAAAGATGACGCCAGCGCCGTTTTGAAGAAGGTCGAAGGCGTCACCCAGGTGATCAACAACATCGAGGTTCTTCCGCTCTCGCCACTCGATGCCCGGATCCGGCGTGACGTTTACAGGGCTATCTACGGCGACCCGATGCTTTCGACGCGCTACGGATTTCAGGCGCTGCCCTCGATTCACATCATCGTGAAGAACGGCAATGTGCGGCTGGAAGGCGTGGTGGCGGATGAGATGGACCGGAACCTCGCCTTCATCCGGGCGAATGCGGTCCCCGGCGCGTTTCACGTGGATAACGATCTGAAGATTGAAGGCAAGTAAAGTGGCGCAGGCTTCAGCCTGTGGGCTTTTGCTCGCGCCGGGATCGCCACTCGAACAGCACGATCCCGGTCGCGACCGAAACGTTCAGCGAAGCGATTTTTCCCGCCATCGGTATGCGCACGAGCGCGTCGCAATTCTTCTTCACGAGATCGTGCAGTCCATTCCCCTCCGCGCCCATCACGACAACTGTGCGATCCGGCCAGTCAACGGCGTCGTACGACAAAGGTCCTTTCTCGTCGAGGCCGTAAACGAACCAGCCTTCGTCTTTCAGAGCCCGCAGCGTCTGGTTGATATTCACCACCTGCACCACCGGCAGATGCTCGAGAGCGCCGGCGGCGGCTTTGGCCACGGTTTCGGTAAGGCCAGCGGCGCGGCGTTCGGGGACGATCACTGCGCCGGCCCCGGCGGCGTGGGCAGTGCGGATGACAGCGCCGAGATTGTGGGGATCCTCGACGCCGTCGAGCACGACGAGGAGTTCAGCGGTGGGCGCGATATCGTCGAGGGCAGCGTACTTCTTTTCAGAGCCCAGCGCGACGATACCCTGATGCGATTTGGCGCCCGCGAGACGGTCGAGCGCGCCGCGGTCTTCAAAGCGGAGAGGGGTTGCGGACTTGCGTGCGAGATCGATGACTTCCTGCAGGCGATGGCCGCCGGCGCCGCGGGCAACGAGGATGCGTTCCAGGGGACGGCCGGCGCGCAGGGCTTCGGTGACAGGGTGAATGCCGATGAGAACGGCCACCCGACGATGATCGCACGCCATGAACCCCTGGCGCCCATGGCTCAGTTGGAAAGAGCGTCTGGCTGCGAACCAGAACAGGAGCCTCCCCTCCGATTATAGTGATTCCAAGGCAGTCGCTGCCTGCACGTCAATGCAAATCGAGGGCTTAGTAGTTCGGCTTTGCTGAGGGCCTAACGCAATTCAACAGGCCATTCGCAGTGACTGCTTCTCATGCGGCGAAGCGACGGAAGCTTCCAGCGCTGCTTTCGCGGCATCAAGAGTGGAAAAATATCCGAGGTCTCGCATCCCGTCGTTTTCAAGGTTCAGGTGCGTGGCGTCGTATAGGCGCCATGCACTGCCCGTCTTCACTATATGCCCCAAGTGCCGTTCGCCATCCTGCAATGCGCAAACGCCTTCTGAGATACACCAAATGAGTCCATCGCGGGCCATGGACGGCTGCTGCATGATCTCCACGCGCTCCTTCTGAATTTTGAGTTGACCACCAACTGTAACCCACAAACCGCGTGTTGTCACGCTCGTGAAACAAAATTGTGAGTACTGGAACTCTTGAAGCGGGCCGTTCCTGCCGTCCATGCATCGTGATGCAATTTGACGTTTGCGAAACGGTCGAGTGAGCCGCGGGCTACGAGGATGCGTTCGAGGGGACGTCCTGCGCGGAGAGCTTCGGCGACGGTTGAATGCCGATGAGAAGGGCCAAAGGATGATTCATCCCATGGCGCTGCCGCCGTCTTTGGATATCGCGATACCGTTGCTGAACCGGTTCGTGAAGTTCGCCAGACCGACGAGCATCGTCAATTCGACAAACTCCTCGTCCGGAAAGAGCTCCTGCACGCGATAGCGGGTATCGTCGTTAACGGAAGCAGTGCGCGTGAGCTCGCGCGCGTAGTGCAGGGCGGCCTGTTCCCTGGCCGGGAAATGCTGGTTGTTTTCGAGTTCGACTTCGCTGATCTCGCTCTCGCTGAGCCCGGCGGTGCGTGCAGTCTTCGTATGGTGTGCGGCACCGTAGGAGCACTCATTCACAAAGGAAACGGCGAGGAAAACCATTTCCCTGAGTCTGGGGTCCAGCAGGGAGCGGTCGCCCAGAAGCGAATCGTAAAGTCGGCTGAAATTTTCCATCGCTTCCGGCCGGTGCGCCATTACGCGGAAAAAGTTGTTCCGGCCCGTTTTGGTTTCGATCTGCGCCAGGACCGGATTCAGAGCTGGTTCAACGCCCTTTGTTCTGGTTATCATGGCTTCAATATACCAGCGGCGGCCGCCGGATTGAACAGCTGTGTGTGTCGGACGATACAGCGATGGTCTGACGATGCGCTGGGTTATACTAAACATTGCCGCGCCCGTAGCTCAGTTGGATAGAGCGTCTGGCTACGAACCAGGAGGCCGCAGGTTCGAGTCCTGCCGGGCGCACCATAAGATTAAGAGAGGCAACCATTTACGGAGATCCGTTGCCGACTTGAGACCTCGACGTGACCTTCTGGTCTCAACCCAGAAGGTCAGTAGGGAACACAAGTGAGTCATTTCTCGTGAGCGCCGAGGGATGATTAGGGGCAGCCCGGCCGAACGTACGCCGAGAGCTCTAACGAAACTGTCGAACGTATCCGATTGCGCGAGATTCGGGCCGGCCGGTCTTTGGGGTCTTTGCGTCGAGCGAACGGACTTGCCGGGAGGCACCGACGGCTAATGTCGCGAGCTGTTCGGCTCGTTTCCTGCGGGCAGCGCCGACCCAACCACCGGCTGGACGATCTAATGGACCGGCCCCTTGGTCCTCGCAACCGGATCATACTTCTCGGCTATCCGATTGACGATTGCCCGTGCCGCAGTCTCAAGACAACCATTCACAATGGCCCGCTGTTTCTCCGTGGGTTTCGCGACGTGCTGGATTCCGTTCTTCCCCATGTCCTTCAGCCCGTTCAGACTCAAGCCGACAAGTTGAGTCGTGAACGCCCCGTCACTGAGATCTTCAGCCGTGATCACCAGGAATGCTTTGGCTTCCGCTGATCTCGTCGCTGGGTCCCATCGCTGGAAGCCCTCATTTACGACGGTGAACATTTCCAGGCGAAGCGATGTGGGGTATTTCTCGAAAAATTCGGTCCGCATTTCCAGTCCCATCTCGTGCCATTCTATCTGGATCTGGGCGTAGGTCCAAAATCATCGATTACGGCAGGTCGTTGTTGCGCGCTCTCGCGGTGCCGCCAGGTCTGCCCCGTTAATGGGGATCGATATCGGAAGGTGTTTCTGCGCGGTTTGGGGCGCTGTAGACTTCGGATTTTGCGGGTCGAGCCACTCGTTGTTTTGACCGAACTGCGCGATTTGCGGCAACCGGCGGTCCGGTCCGTGGCATTGTTAACCTGATGAGGCACAAATGAACGCTGCCGCTCCCGATCTCTGCCTCACCCCGCACGGCCGACTCGTTCTTGTTTCCGATGCCCGCGCGCAGCCTCTTGACGCCGGGCTCGCGGAACGGCTGCAAAAGGCTTTCGAACGCGGATCGGGCCACGGGCTTCTCCTTCTGGGGGCGGACGAGGCCGGCACTACACTGCCTCCGGTTTTCGCCTGGTGGCGGGAATTCGGTGCGCGTTATGTGACGGCGTTATGTGCTCGGCAGGAGAGCGATCCGGCGCAGCATAAGGTTCGCGTCGCGACCCCCTCGGGCGAAGAGATGGAAGGTATCGCGCTCTCGGCGCCGCCGCTGATTGGCGCGGAATATCTGACGGAGGCAGTCCTCGATTCGTTATGGCACGAGTTAGACAGGGCATTCGGAGTCGAGTTATCCGAATCCAAATCGCGGCGTGCAGGACTTCCTGAAGCGGCGGAATCCGGCATGGAACCTCGTCGGACGCGTACATTTCAATCTCGCCGAGAACCGCAAGGACCCGGGCGCTCCCTTCGCCTTTCTCGCCACCTATACGACGCGGCTGTCGGCGCAGGCCAAGGCGCAGCATTTGCCGCTGGGGCAGGCGCTGAGCGAGTATGCGGGCGCGGCGAATAAGGAGCGCCTTCTCTCACTGCTGGTTCCGGTGCAGCGAGCGGCGGAGGCATGTCCGTGGCTGAAGGCCATGATCGATGCAGGTGAAATATTCCATCCTTTACGGTGGATGGCGGACGAAGCTCTGCAACTTCTGAGAGACGTCCCACAACTGGAAGCGGCGGGCGTGGTAGTCCGGATGCCGGCAGCGTGGCGGGGAAACCGGCCACCGCGCCCGCGCGTGACGGGCACCGTGGGCGGCAAGCCTCCCTCGGGAATTGGCCGGGACGCCCTGCTCGATTTCCATATGGAAGTCACGCTCGACGGCGAAACGCTGACAGCCGCCGAAGTCAAGGAACTGCTGGCCAAATCGGATGGACTCGCGCTGGTGCGAGGGAGATGGATCGAGCTGGACCGGGAACACCTGAAGCAAATGATGGAGCGCTTCCGCGAAGCCGAGCGAGCGGCGCGCGAGAACGGCCTCAGCTTTGGCGAAGCCATGCGTCTGGTGGCGGGAGCCGATGTTTCGGCTGCCGACATACCGGCGGGTGATGGCGCGGGCTGGGCTCAGGTGGTAGCGGGTCCATGGCTGGCAGAAACGCTGAAAGCGTTGCGGAGTCCGCAGGGCCTGGCCGGGGCCGACCCTGGTGATGCACTGAAGGGCAGGCTGCGGCCGTATCAGCAGGTGGGCGTGCGATGGCTTTATCTGCTGACAAAACTTGGCCTTGGCGCCTGTCTGGCCGACGATATGGGACTTGGCAAAACCATACAGGTGCTGGCGCTGCTTCTGCTGCTCAAGGGCGAATCCGGCGGCAAGCAATCCGCGGAAAAACCTCCGGGGCCGAGCCTGCTGATCGCCCCCGCTTCACTGCTGGCCAACTGGGCGTCCGAGATCGAACGATTCGCGCCTGGCCTGAAGACTCTGATCGCACATCCGTCCGCTGGTCCGGCGGGCGATTTCAAAACATTGCGGCCCGGTCATTTGCGCGACGTGGATCTGGCCATCACGACTTATGGTTCCCTGTTGCGTGCGGCGTGGATCGCCGAGGTTCCGTGGCGGCTGGTGGTCCTCGACGAAGCGCAGGCAATTAAGAACCCCGATGCCAAACAAACGCGAGCCGTAAAGAATCTCAAGCCGGAAGCGAGATTGGCGCTGACTGGCACGCCGGTGGAAAACCGGCTGGGCGATTTATGGTCGCTGTTCGATTTCCTCAACCCCGGCCTGCTGGGATCGGCGAAGGAGTTCACAAACTTCACCAAACGGCTGGCAAACAGCCCGCACGCTTCCTATGGCCCCTTGCGCGAATTGGTGAAGCCTTACATTCTGCGGCGCCTGAAGACGGACCGGACCGTGATCTCGGATCTGCCGGACAAAACCGAAATCAAGGCGTTCTGCCCGCTCACCCGTTCGCAGGCGGCATTGTACGAGCAGGCGGTGACGGAACTGGCTGGGCAACTCGCGGAAGTTACCGGAATAAAACGCAAAGGGCTGGTCCTGTCGTACCTGATGCGTTTTAAGCAGATCTGCAACCATCCGTCTCAGTGGTTGGGTGACGGCAAGTGGAGCGAAGCTGAGAGCGGCAAATGGGCGCGCTTACGCGAAATAGCCGAAGTGGTCGCCGCGAGGCAGGAAAAAATGCTTGTGTTCACGCAGTTTCGCGAGATCACGGCGCCGCTGGCCGGTTTTCTCGGTTCGGTCTTCGAGCGGCCAGGTCTGGTGCTGCACGGCGAGACCAGTGTCAAGAATCGCGGAGGCCTGGTGCGGCGCTTTCAGGAAGACGAATCCGTGGGGTTCTTCGTGCTTTCGCTGAAGGCGGGCGGCACGGGTCTGAATCTGACCGCCGCTTCGCACGTCGTGCATTTCGACCGGTGGTGGAATCCGGCGGTGGAGAACCAGGCTACCGACCGCGCCTTCCGCATCGGCCAGACGAAAAACGTTCTTGTGCACAAGTTTGTGTGCCGCGGTACCGTAGAAGAGAAAATCGACGAACTGATCGAATCGAAGCGGCGACTTTCACGGGAGCTTCTCGAGGGCGGAGCGGATCTGCTGCTGACAGAGTTGAACGACGACGAGTTGCTGAAGCTGGTTGCGCTCGATCTCAATAAAGCGTTGAAGGAGACTTAACCGATGGGTTTCTACGGCTGGAGACCTTATGTTTCGTTGGCCGAGCGGCAGCGTAAGGCGATGCGCGAGGTTGAAAAGCGCAGGAAGAAGGGTCAACCCGTCTCGCCGATAATCATTGAGGGTCGGGCGATCGCGAAAACATTCTGGGGCAAATCGTGGTGCGAAAATCTGGAGCGATACAGCGACTATGCCAATCGTTTGCCGCGCGGAAGAACTTACGTGCGCAACAGTTCGGTGGTCGATCTCCAGATTCAGCCCGGCTCTATCCAGGCACTGGTCAGCGGCTCGCAGCTTTACGAAGTAACGCTCAAAATCGCGCCGGTTGCGAAGCACCGCTGGAAATCCATTTGCGAAGACTGCGCGGGAGCGATCGATTCGTTGGTCGAGCTTCTGCAGGGGCGCTTCTCGAAGGGAGTGATGGAAAGGATATGCAGGCAAAATCAGGGATTGTTCCCATCACCTGCCGAAATCAAGCTTTCATGCAGTTGTCCGGACTGGGCCGGGATGTGCAAGCATGTGGCGGCAGTGCTGTACGGCGTCGGTGCCCGGTTTGACCATCAGCCGGAACTTCTGTTCCGATTGCGTGAATTGGACGAGAAAGAACTCATAGTCAAAGCGGGAACAGCACTTCCGCTGGCCAGACAGGCACCGGCCGCCGCCAAAGTACTCGGCGGCGAAGACCTGTCCGACATCTTCGGGCTCGACATGGCGAAAAGCATCAGTCCCGATCTCAAACCTGCGAAGAAACGGGCGATCGCGAAAACTACAAAGAAAAAGACCGCAAAGAAGAACACGTCGGCCAGGCGCCAGCCGCGGAAGTTGCCGAAAAAATAGCGGCCTGATGGCCTCTCCGTAGTCAAAACCCCGATATTTACGACGAACAATGAATCCGGGGGCGACCACGGAGGCTGAGTCACGCGCCGCAGCACTTCTTATACTTCTTCCCACTCCCGCACAAACACGGGTCGTTCCGCCCGATCCTCCTTGCGCCGACGCTCGACGGTGCGGAGTTCGCCCGCGGCATTGCGGCGACAGTCGCCGCTGAAGCTGAACCGTTGATCAGCCAAGTCTCCGGGGCCGCAGTACTATTTTTAGACTGTTGCCGGAATTCATGGGCCTCCTCAGTTCGCCCCTGCTCTTTGCAAAGATCCGCCAGCCGATCCAGGATGTCTGTGCGATTTCCGACTTCGGCAACGGCAAGTCCTTCGCGCAGAAGTTGCTCGCTCCTGGCCCAATCCCTGAACTCGGTGTGTGTGAAACGGCAGCAATCCGACCATCCGATCCAACCCCATCCCCACCGGGGATTCTGATTCAGCCATTCGCAATAGAGCCCTTCCGCCTCCTCAGTCTCGCCCAGTTCAAAGAGAGACTCTGCCAATGCACGCCGGCGGTTCTCCGTGGACAACCGATCGTCGTCGCGAAAACGCCTTAGAGCCTCTTTGCAAACCGCGATCCTGGCTTTCAGGAATCTCCGGTCCCAGCGCCCGGCCCTCCACAACTCGTCCTCCAGATCCTGAATCCAGTTGAAGAGAGACTGCGTTCCTTCAAAACGCAGGTCGAATTCACGAATGGATTGCATGCCACTCCTATCGAAGATGCGGAGCACGTCGTCCCATGCTTCCAGCCAGACTCGGCTGGCGACCGTAGCTTCGGATGGACGCAATTCATAACCGAGCTGTATCTTGTCATCCAGTATTTCGAAACAAGGCTGGTCCGGAAACCAGCGCTGCCACAAAGCGGTTAGACAGATCCAGATCCAATCGCTTTCCATCTGCTCTTGTTTGCCGTTGAAAGTACGCTCGTCAAGCAGAGGCTGGGCGATTTCCTGCGCCGAGAGCGAGGCGCGACAAAGCTGTCCCAGGGAGGATCGGGCCACGTCGATGCCGAAAGAGCGCAACTTGGTCAGCAGTTCGCCGTCCGTGAGCCATTTCGCATCGGAGCGCAGCACCTTTCCCGCGGCATTCTTGCGGTACTCGGGATCCGCCGCGCGCTGCTTTTCCACGATGCGATCCATCGCCACCCAGGAGATCATAGGTATTTAATTTCCCGCCTTATGCTGCACGCTCCCGGATTCCTCAATTTCCTCTTATTCTCGCCCGGATCGACGCATGATGGCGTGATGGGAGATGAATGACGGGACACAGACCAACTATCGCCGACGAAATCGAACGGTACCTGCTCACCGGCGAAACCGATCTGCTTCACACTGCCTGGTCCGGCGATTTCATGCAGCGCGCAGAACGCGCCCACGAAGACCTTCGCGGTGCGCTCGTTAGCGCGGTGAGACAGCGGGTCGAGGGATTGAAACCTCCGCCGGAGCATGATGCCGACACTGTCACTTTTACGCGGGCCAAGGTCGCACCGATGGTACGCGGGCTGTTTGCACGTGCAGAACAGGACACAGTACTCGCGGCGATCGAGCAGTCGGTCGTCTTCGTCACGAGCGCTAACATCGAGCAACTCCTGTTCGGGCGTGGCTTTGACAGTACTGCGTGGACGATCGCGAACCTGTACCTCGGCAGCTTCGGTGCGAAATTACTCGGCGACGATGCACCCGACATCGTGGGGTTTAGTGTCGATGCGACCTGCTTCGTCTCGCCTCAGTACTTCGCCGAGGAGGATCCCTTCGCCGATTTTGTCGTCCACGAGGTTGCGCACATTTTCCATAACTGCAAACGCGCCGCCATAGGTCTCCGCCAAACACGAGGAAAAGAGTGGCTGCTGGACATCCAATACCTGAAGCGGGAAACCTTTGCGTACGCGTGCGAAACGTACGCGCGTCTTTTGGAACGCGACAAGAGCCGTGCCGGCCGACAGGCGCTCGCGGAAGAATACGAGCGCGAGTCGCGGATCTCAGACGAACGCATTGACGCCAAAGAGATTGCTGGCATCGTACGGGCGGCAGCAGCAGCGAGGAATGGCTGGAAGGTCATACTCGCGCGATGTTCGCCGACGACCTGACAGGAGCAGGATCTGATGCGTCGCGGGATTCAGCTCTATCCGAATACCGGGCAACTCCTGTCCCGGGAAAGTTGCCTTGCCGCGGCGAACGGAATTCTATTCGTCGAGTTCGCCGAGCGCCTTCAGGTAATCCGATCGGAGGCGTTCGCCGATCCAAAAACCTGCACGCCCGATCATGCTGTCCAACAGAGGGGCGCATGAAGAGATGAGGCCACGCTTCTTGCCTTCGGCAAGAATGCCTAATAAACCGGTAACGTCCAGGCCCAACTGAATTGCCGCGCGACGACCCAGTCGCTCGTCCATCAGCAGCAGCGAAGCCTTCAATTGCTGCGCCAGTACAATCGCCTCGGATTCGCCGGCATCGAGTTCCGCACGCAAACCGTCCACCGCGGCGCGATTACGGGGCTCGATTACCTCAACCCAATCCGCCGTGAGGAAAATGCCGTTGGCGTGCAGTTCGGCGGAAACAGCTGGCGGAATAACAATCGAGCCATACAAGTCCCTTAACAGCTCCAACCGCTCAACGGCAACCAGATTCAGGATTGGGGATGTGTCGGAAACGATGAGCAAACTTATGCCAGTGCTTCAACACGGCGAAGATCCTGCAGCATCTCTTCCCGGCCGTAGTGGATAGGAATCTGCCGGCTGGCCAACAAGCGCTGAAAGTCCAGTTGAGGGAGGGCACACAACTGTGCCGCCTGCCCCAGCGTCAGCCGTTCGTGTTGGAAGAGAGTGAGCGCGAGTTCCCGAACCAACTCAGCTTCCGTCAGCTTGGTCGCTTCAAGCACGCCGTCTGGTAGGGTCACCGTCATATTTCCTGCTCATATCGTATTTTAGCGCGTTGATGTTCGCTGCGTTACCCCGTAATCTGCAGAGACCGGAACGGATGGAAAGTACCTGCGAAACGGCGCGAGTCGACAGCAACGCCAGAATGAGATATTTGGGTTGCTGAAGCGATTGTGTTGTCGGCGATTTCATACCTGCCAGGAAACCTCGGCCGACGCCGACCGATTGTGACTCCCGGAAGTGGTGTGATCGCCGCCCCGCGCGGCTGCTGCTGGATTGGCTATCCTCCACTCTGGTGGGTCGACGGCGTGAGGTGGCGGCTCCCGAACCGTAACAGTTCAGGCCCTGCAAAAGTCTTGTCGCGGAAATCTTTAGAAATCTTACGTTTGGACCTGGATGTTGGCTGAAAAACCTGGCAGTGTATAGGTTTGAGGGCATCGCATCGCCAGCCTCGCCGAGCGCAACCGGCAAAACCGGAGCACCTGGAGCGCGAAAACGAGCGCTTGACGCGTGAAGTGGAGAAACTTCAGCAGGAACTGGTCGAGCGCGATAAGAAGATCGCCGATGCAGAGAAGCAGATCGCCGATCTCGAACGCAAGCTGGGGTTGCGGCAGCAAAACTCCACGACCTCATCGAAGCCTCCGTCTTCCGATGGTTTGGCCGGCGAGCAACGAAAGCGAGGCAGTCGAAGAAAGAAGAGCCGACGCAAGCCAGGCGGCCAGCCTGGCCATCGCGGCCACTGGCGCGGACTGGCGCCGTTGGATCGTGTCGATCAGGTGATCGAATTGTTTCCTCCGAAGTGCCGCCATTGCGATAGCCGTTTGTCGCGCGCAGGATGGCCACGCAAGGCGAGCCCCGGCGGCATCAGGTGACGGAGTTGCCGCCCATCGAAGCGCATATCACCGAGTATCGATGCCAATGTGTGGTCTGTCCGGAATGCGGCAAGGCGACCCAGGCGGAACTGCCCCCGGAAGCGCAGGGCCATTTCGGCCCGCAGTTGACCGCGCTCATTGCTTATCTGACGGTGGTTTGCCGCATGCCGCGACGCATGGTGCGGGAGTTGCTGGAACAGGTTCTGGCCATACCGCTCAGTCTGGGCAGCATTCAGAACAGTTGGGAAGAGGCCAGCGAGGCAGTGGCCGAGCCCTGTGCGGAACTGGAAAAGCAACTGCCCCATGAGCCGGTGGTCAACAGCGACGAAACGGGATACCGGACCAGCGGCGAAAAGCGCTGGATGTGGGCACTGGTGGCGGCGAACTTCGTCTTCTATAAGATCGCGGTCTCACGCGGCGCCGAAGTGCTGGTTGAGTTGCTCGGCGAAGTATTCGCGGGCATTCTTTGCAGCGACCGCTGCGCCAGCTACCTTAAATACCACAAGGGCGAGGGCCAGTTCTGCTGGGCGCACTTCAAACGCAATATCCTGGGTGTACAGGAAATCGGTAAGACCACCGACGCCGAACGTTTCTGCCGCGACGCGCTGGCGCTGCATGCCCGGCTGTTCCGGCTATGGCATCGTTTCCGCGACGGACCCGGCGTAAGGTACGGCCCCATCACACGCGAACAACTGATCGCAAAATCCATTCCGCTGGAGAAGAAGTTCTTCGCCCTGGCGGATCGCTATCTCGACAGCCGTGACAAGGACGTCGCCAACCTCGCGCTGGCCTTGTTGCAGCACTTCGAAAGGTTCTTCGCCTTCCTGCGCCACGAAGGAGTCGAGCCGACCAATAACGTCGCGGAACGAGCGTTGCGCTGCGCAGTACAGTGGCGCAAGATCAGCTTCGGAAGCCGCAGTGCCCAGGGTGAAGTCGCGGTTGCTCGTCTGCTTACGGTGACTCGCACATGCCGCATGCAGAATCGAGCGCCGCTCGACTATCTCGTCGCGGCCCTCCGGTGTCACCGCAGTGCGCTGCCTGTACCGTCGCTGCTCAAAACGACATCAACCACCTGAACTGTTACGATTCAGCGGACTCCACAAGGGAGATATGGTAGACCACTGGCTCGCCGTTTAGTACCGAGGGCTCAAGCGTGATCCAAAACTTGACCGTCCCCCCACTCCGATCAAACGTGAGGTCCCGCAGAGACGCTACGCTCCTCCGGCCGACTGCCTCATGAATATCCAAGAGCAGCAGGTCCTTGACGAACTCCAGCACCTCGAAAAACGTGCTCTTCCCGCTCCCGTTCGGCCCCACCAGCACGTGGTACCGCCCCAGTCCCGAAAGCTTCAGCTCGCGGAACCCCTTGAAATTCGAAACCTCGATACCTGTAATCACTTCGCCTGCGCCTACTTCAACGATAACCTTTTGAGCGCCTCCACATTGCGCCGGTCGTCGCCGTCCTCTTCCACCGGCGTCTCCAGAATGAACGCCTTCGTGCGCAGCTTCGGATGCCGGAGTATCCGCCGGAAGCCCTCCTCGCCGATGCACCCCTCGCCGATATTCGCGTGCCGGTCAAGATGCGAATTCAGCGCGCCCTTCGAATCATTGGCGTGAATCACCTTCACCAAATCCAGCCCCAGAATCTTCTCCGCAGCGCCGACCGTCTGCTTCAACCCGTCCGCCCGCGCCACGTCGTAACCCGACGCCAGCAGATGGCACGTATCGAGGCAATACGCAATCGGCAGATCGGTCTCTCGCGCCGCCAGATCGCGGATCATCCGCAGCTCCTCGAACCGCCGACCTATCTGGCTCCCCGAACCAACCGTGTTCTCCAGCAGCACAGTCAGCCCCGGCGCGCGAAATTCCCGCGCCGCTTCCGCCAGCCCCAGCACGAACGCCGCAATCCCCGGTTCGAGCGACTGGCCTTTGTAGTTCCCCGGATGCAGCACGAGATACTCCGCTCCGATCACCGCCGCGCGATCCAGTTCGCCGCGAAACGAAGCAATCGATTTCTCCCGTACCACCGGATCGAGCGTTGCCAGATTCAACAGGTAGTTGCAGTGGATTGCGCACGGCGTAAGATCCAGCTTCGCCCGCGCATCGCGGAACCGCTTCACATCCGCGGCGTCCGGCACACCCGCGCGCCACATGCGCGGACTGGCGGAAAAAATCTGAAAGGTATTCGCGCCCAGTTTGTGCGCGGTCAGCGCGGCGTCCGCAAGAGATTTTGCGCGCGAGGTGTGTATCCCGATTCGCAGACCGCCATCCTAACAGGCCAGGTATCATCGTCCGCGCAGGCGTACTGGTACGGGTTCTTGTCTTCCAGTCCGCCAGTTATCTATACGGGTGCGGGAAAACGGCCCAAAATAAAAGCATGAAGCGACATATCCCGCCAGCGTTTCTGAGCGTTTTCGTCATGGCTGGAGCGGTACACGCCAGCACGTACGCTTTTACTCTTAACCAGGACGGATGTAGCGGGAATTGCGGCTCATCTCCATACGGTACTGTCTTCATTACCGATGAAGGTTCGGGAGCAGGCGCATCGAGTCCATTACCCGGTCCGATCTCATTCGACGTGAACGGCGTGACGACCTCAGATTTTATCGCCAATTCGAACGGCAATTACTTCGCGTCGGATATCCTCGGCAGTAACGGCGATACTGGCAACGTCGCGGCTGACTCTTACACCGAACTGGCGACACTGGAGCCCGGCACCCTGTCGCTCCTCTTCCTGGGCATGGCGCTGGTGTTCGCCGGCGTTCGGCGCAAACGCGCAGCAGAGCTAAAACGCTTCCCGCTGAATGATGCTTCCCACCGGATCGGGCTTTGCCGGGCTCAGCAGGCAGTTGCCGTGGTCGCAAGCGGCGCCGGGTCCGGCCGCGCCAGTGTGTCGCGGAATCACCCGACATCCGGCGGATCGGGCTGGTCGAAAAAGATCTGAGATGAGCTTCTGAGCCGTCATCGCTGCGTCTTCCAGCGTCCAGTGCTCAGGAGAAGTGCGGCGCAGGGTTCGGGAGATGATGAGGAACCGGTACTACTGGGTGCCTCGGCCTCGTCCAGAATCTGAATCGCCCCAGCGTCCAGTCACGCCGGCAGTCGGGTCAACGCTCATCAACCAGGAGAGTTCCACAAGGGCTGGATCGAGGTTTTCTCCGCCCAACGCGCCCGTCTGGCCGTCGAATTCCTGCGAGTCATGGCGCGATTTACCGTCCATCCTATACTGGGCTCGCGATGGAGTTCCAGGTTCCCACTGACCCGCCGCCGGGCGTCTAACGATCGTTAGCGCCTGAGGAAGTAACCATCGGTGTATTGACGAGTCCGCCCCCCCGAGGCTAAAAGAAGATTACTAAGGGTGAGGCCCGGAGTTTCAGCATGTTCAGACAGTGCCACACGGGATTCGATCCGAAGAAGCGAACAGGCAACAACCTGATCGAATTCTCGTTCCTGATGCCCTGGTTTTTCTTCCTGTTCGTTGGCGTCTTCGATTTCGGGTTTTACGACTACTCTCTGATTGCTCTGCAGGACGGTCTGCGCGTAGCGGCAATGAACGCCGCCCAGAATTCGTCCCTCGCGGCTAGTTCGACAACTGCCTGCACCTATGTTCTCGCTGCCCTGAAGGATCTTCCGAACATAGGCACGTCAGTGAGCACCTGCACGGGGTCTCCAATCACGGTAACCGCCACCTATGGATCCGGCTCCGGACCCGACGGAGGACCGGAAGCGACCGTCAGCGCGACTTACACGACACCACAGGTGATACCAATCCCGGGCCTCCTGTCCGGTCAGTACACCATCACGCGAACGCTCCAGATGAGGCTTCCCTGACCCTTATGAAAGACACCCGCCGCGGAAGCACCCTGATTGAATTCACCTTGACCGGGATGTGCCTTATGTTCATCGGCATCGCCATATGCGAATGCGGTTTCGCCATGTACGAATACGTTTCGATGGACAACGCTGTCACCATCGCCGCACGTTACGCCGCGAGCCATGGAGTCGGATGTACCCAGAACGGCAACACCTGCCAGCTCACCATGGCCAACGTGGCCACCGTCATCGCCAATTACACACCGATCATGAGCACGTCGTCCGTAACGGTCAACTTCACGGATAACAGCGGGACGACGAGCTGCACCCTCAGCACCTGCGAGACTTACACTTCGACATATTTCCCCAGCACCTCGGGCGGCGCCAACGCTGTCGGCAACCCTGTCACAATCAGCCTGAGCCACACGATCCGCAACCCCATGCCGATGTTCTGGCCTCCGAACAGCGACGCGGACAACACCGGCTACCCGGTGGGCGCCAACTCAACTCAGCTGATTATGTTTTAACGACCACACGACCAAAATGCATAAACTACGCTTTGGCGGAAGGGAAGGGCAGACCGCGGTTTTCGTTGCCCTTCAGCTGACTTTCCTGTTTAGTATGGTTGGATTCGTCGCGGATGTGGGTTTCTCACAGTTCAGGAGACACGCCATTCAGGCTGCCGCCGACTCCGCCGCCCTGGCGGCAGCGGAATATGCCTACGACAATAGCGTCACCTGCGGCAGCGGCGTTACCTGTGGCGGGTCGGCCACCAACTGCACCTACGGCACAGTTACGGCCTTTGTCGCCGGCTGCATGTACGCCAAAGCCAACGGCTACCAGCAGGGAAGCGGAAATCAGACAGTGACGATGTTCGCCAACAATACTGGCGGCCCCGTGTCGGGAAGCACCCTGTTTTTCAGAGCCACGGTCGGCGACTCCCGCTCGACTCTGTTCGGGCGTTTTGCGGGGCAGTCGGCTCTGAGTCTTAAGGCAAGCGCCACGGCCCAGGTCGCGACGACCGGCGGCGGGTCGTGCATTATTGCTTTGTCGCAGGGTGCCGGGTATGGCTTCACCGACAGCGGTTCCGGTAACATCACCACGACGAGTTGCGGCATCTACGACAACTCCGGTTTCAGCTATACCGGATCCGGCAATATCACAACGCTGGCAACGCAGTACTACGGCTCCCTCCACAAGACGGGCTCCGGCAACCTCAACCCGGCGCCGACCCAGGTGACGTTGTATGTGAGCGACCCCTTCGCGAATGTGCCCGCCCCCTCGGTGTCGACCACCTGCACGGGAACGAACTACTCCATTTCCGATTCGAGTGCCCATACGATTCCGGCGACGGGCGTGAGCGGGGTTTACGTTTACTGCGGCGGCCTGAAACTCTCGGGTTCAGGCAACATCACGTTCGCGTCTAACTCGGTTTATATCATCAACGGGACCGACTCCAATGGTTATAGCTTTGATTACACCGGGTCCGGAAACCTCACGGGAACCAATGTGATGTTCTATATCACCGGGCAGAACGGCTATACTGCCGGACCGATGAACATCGCCGGATCGGGAAACCTCACGTTCTCCGCGCAGTCGTCGGGCAGTTACGAGGGACTCCTTTTCTATCAGGACCGCAGCGTTTCCTATGCTTCAGCCAACAAGTACACCGGGTCAGGAAACGTGACCGGAAGTTTCTATTTCCCGACGACTTCCCTGACTTATTCCGGTTCCGGCAACGCTGCATATCAGGCAATCGTGGCAAACACGGTAACACTGACGGGGAGCGGCAACTTCAGTAAAGACACGACCGGCCAATACACCGGCCTGGTGAGAACAGTTGTCAACCTCCTCCAGTGAGGCGCTCACGGTTAACGAAGGTTGACGCCCGCACTGTTCACCGATCACGGTCTATACAATTCCGCGCACAGGTTGTACAACGGAATGCAGTGAAACTCTCTCTGCTGCTGCTTGCAGGCGCGCTCTTCCTCACAAACGTTTTGCGCGCTGCCGCGTTCTGAAGTCGCTTACTGCCCCAGAAGCCGGAAGCGCCGCTTAGGCTGCTCCGTTTGCGCCTGGCCGAGCGCACGCCCGATCGCCTCCAGAGCCACCGGCGACATCACCCGATAACCTTTCGCGTTCGGATGCAGGCCGTCGTCCGAGAGGTCCGCCTGCATCCGGCCTGAAGCATCCACCATCGCGGCGTAGTAATCGATGTAGACAAATCCCTGGCTCTGGCAGTAAGCCCGCAGCCAGGTGTTAATCGCGGTAATCGTCGCCGGCGGATGTGTCGGCGTCATTTCGTAGTGCGGATCGGCGTCCTTGTGATAATCGCTCACCGGCAGGATCGACGCGAACGCAACCTTGATGCCGTGCGCCTTCGCCAGGTCACCGATCGTCGCCAGATTTTCTTCGATCTGATTCGCGGGCACTCCCGCCGCGATATCGTTCGTGCCCGCCAGCACCACTACGGCCCTGGGATTCAGCGCTGCCACATCCTGGCGGAAGCGCGCGATCATCTGCAGCGTGGTCTGTCCGCCGATGCCGCGGTTCACAAAATCCCGGCCTGTGAAGTATTCGTTCAGCCGCCACCCATCGGTGATCGAATCGCCGAGGAACACGACGCGCGGCAGTTTCGACGGCGGCGGCAGCTTTGCGTCCGCGTCGGCATAGCGTTTCATGCCGTTCGGATCGGCATCTTTCTTCCGTTCGACCTGCTCCACCGTCGTGAGCAGCGTTTCGAAGTGACGCTGCATGCGCGCCAGATCCTCCCGCAGTTCGGCGAATTGGCGGTCGGCGGCGGCCGGAAAGTCGGCCGGACGCGGATAGGAATCCGCCAGCGCCAGATACGCCTTCACCTGATTCAGAAACTGCCAGGTGAGCGCGGGATTGCGCGGCTTGCGTCCCATTGCGGCCAGCGTCGCCTCCGCGTTCTGCTTCACCGGCGCGCTCGTCTGCGCGAGGCCCGGAACCACGATCGCCGTGGATTCCATCAGCTGCACCATCCGTGTTCCCAGCTCCGACGCGTCCTGGGGCGAGAGCAAAGCGCTGCCGGTGTCCTGGGCGAACAGCGTCACGGCGACCAGCAATGTCGCAGCGACTCTCAAAGCTTCTCTTCCTTCTGCAGCTTCAGAGTGATGGTCCCGATGGCGAACTGCAGCCGGATCTGGATCTGCACGGGAAGGCGGGCGGCGTCATCCGTCAGCCAGATATGCAGGTGCCCGGACCTCTTGTAAAGTACGTTATCGAACAGAAAGACCTCGTACCGGATCGTCTTCAGCCGACCCATCGGTGTGGTCAGTTCCTCACGCCGTTCCGAATCCACTTTCGCCTGTACAAACTTCTTGCCGTCGCTGATCGGAATCTGCGCGGTCTTGCCCGGCTCGAGGTGAAGTGTGCGAAGCACCACCAGTGCGCCCAGCACGTCGTGTACACACGGCGGTATGTCAACGTCGTGCTGCACGGTCAGGTTCCTGTTCAGGTCTTTTTCGAGATAGAGCGCCTTGTGCATCTGCGGGTCGTAAGTGACGCGCGTTTCCCTGTTGCGGGTGCCCTCGTGCGCCATGATGAACAGATTCTCCGCGCACAGATTCGGTGTCAGTGCGGACGTGTAATCGTCATCCACGTGATAGAGGCGTGAAACGAGTCCGGTGGATTCCAGATGCATCCGCAGTTCGTCCGTGCCGGACGCGTTACGCGGCACCGCGGTCCATGTAATCTTTGCGGATCCCGCGTTGATCAGACGCCACTCGATCTGATAGTCAAGGACTTCACTGCCGGGAATGCCGTCAACGGCGTTCTGCGCCGGAGCACTTTGAACCGGTCCGGCGGGACCGGACTGCGGCGCGTCCTGGCCGATAGCTGACGGCGCTATGGCAATGATCGTCGATACGATGGCAACTCGCCATCCCGATCCTGTCATCTTACGCCGTCAGTGTCTCACACGGGATGCGGCGCTGAGCGCACAGGCCAGACCACGACCGAAGAGGCACGGTCAGGCTTATCGCTGAGGCCCCTGACCATTGGCGCAGCACACAAGTCAGTCATTATCGCTGAGGCCCCCATGAAGGGGCCTGTCAGCCAGGATAAGGTGAGCCACACGGCTTCGCCTGTGGTTCAGGTCCGTTGTGCGCGTTCTCAACTACGAAACCGGCTTCGCCAGCGCCGTGGTGCCGATGAGTCCGCCCAGCCCCATCGTCTCCACCGCGGACGACGGCACAATGACCATCGATCCTTTCTCTTTGACCGCTTCGTAGAGCATGTTCATCGCGCGCAGATGCAGCGCTACCGGATTTTCCGCATAGACCAGCGCCGCCTCGGCGAACTTACTGGAAATCTCCGTCTCCGCAGTGCCCAGAATGATGCGCGCCTGCCGCTCCCGCTCCGCCTGCGCCTGTCGCGACATGGCATCCTCGAGCGCCGCTGGAATGTGCACGTCGCGGATCTCGACCGACTGCACCGTGATTCCCCACGAATTGGTCTTCTCATCCAGAATCCGCTGCAGCTCCTTTCCCAGCAGTTCGCGCTCGGTGATCATCTGCGAGAGTTCGTGCCGCCCGATCGACTCGCGCAGCCCCGTCTGCGCGCTCATGTGAATCGCCTGCCGGAAATCCTCCACCTCGAGGATCGCCTTTTCCGCGTTCCACACCATCCAGAACACAATGGCATCCACATTCACCGGCACCGTATCGCGCGTGAGCGCCGATTCCGCGCTCACGTCGGTCACGCGAATCCGCTGATCCACGAACCCGCCGATCCTGTCGATGACGGGAATGATGACAAACAGTCCGGGCCCGCGCAGCCCTTTGTATTTGCCAAGGCGCAGCACCGCGGCCTTCTGCCACTGGTCGGCCACCTTGATCGACGTCAGCAGGTAAAGGCCGATCGCCATCCCGCCGATCCCCCACCCCGGCCAGCGTGTCGCAACCGTCCCGATCACGCCGCCGGCAACGACGACGAGAAACAAGAGGACGCCCACGGAACTCACCGTGGAATCCTTCTTCTCCGACACGCTTCGGGCAATTCTTACCGCATCAAACGCGATTCCCATTTCCGCTCTCCTGTATTTCCTTCAGTCGGCTGCGCAGTTCCTTCAACGTGAAGCCTTCGCGGCCCGCGCGCGCCACAAACTCCGCCACCAGACGGTCGAGCTGACGTTCCCGGTCCGCCTTCGACTGCTCGGCTTTTGTGTCTGTCAGGAACGTCCCTGTACCCTGCTGTGTCTCCAGCACGCCGGTCAGCTCCAGTTCGCGGTATGCGCGCATCACCGTGTTGGGATTGATCGCCAGATCCACCGCAAGCTGCCGGACGGTCGGCAGCTGATCGCCCGGCCGGGCGGTTCCCGCGGCGCGCGCGGCATGCACCTGATCGATAATCTGTCTGTAAACCGGCACGCCGCTGTTCTGGTCCAGGCGGAACTGCATTGCTGTTTGTATTAATACACTATAACATTAGCAGAATGCAACAATAAAATTATGAAAATCGCTGTTTCGGGGGGAACCGGCTTCATTGGACGCCGCATTGTGGAGCGGCTTCTCGAAAACGGCCACTATGTTGGCGTCTGGAGCCGTCATCCGGGCCGCGAGAACCGCGCCGCCGTGGCTTCGTACTACTGGGACCCTTTGGCGGGCGAGCCTCCTGTTAACAGCATCAACACGATGGACGCCGTCATTCACCTCGCGGGCGAACCTGTCGCGCAGCGCTGGAATGCAGCAGTGAAAAGCCGCATCCGCGACAGCCGTGTCCTTGGCACACGCAGACTGGTCGATGCCATCGCGAAAGCGCAGCACAAGCCGAAAGTTCTCGTCTCCGCTTCCGCGATCGGTTACTATGGCGACCGGGGCGAAGAAATCCTGACCGAATCCTCCGCCCCCGGAACAGGATTTCTGGTCGATGTCTGCGGCGCCTGGGAAGCCGAGGCCGACCGCGCCGCGCAATTTGGCCTTCGCGTGGTGAAGCTTCGCATTGGCTTTGTGCTTGGCAAAGGCGGCGGCGCGCTGGCGCAGATGGTTCCCGCGTTCCGAGCAAGTGTCGGCGGACGCCTGGGCTCCGGCAAACAATGGATGCCCTGGGTTCACATCGGCGATGTCGCGGACATGTTCGTGCACGCCGTCGAAAACGATGTCGCCGGCGTATGGAACGCCACTTCCCCGAATCCTGCGACCAATGCGGCGTTCACGCGCGAAATGGCAAAAACGCTGCATCGCCCGGCCGTCTTCCCCGTTCCGCCGTTCGCCCTGAAGGTCCTGTTCGGCGAACTGGCCCAGCACATGCTCGACAGCGCGCGCGTGATCCCGGACGCCGCTCTCAAAGCGAATTATCCGTTCCGCTATCCCGAGCTCGGCCCCGCTCTGCGGAATCTGCTCGGCTAAACTCCCCGCCGATTTCCGTACAGCTCGACATGCAGCCGCGGCGTAAATCGATAACCGCGCTGCTTGCAGATCTCCGCTATCCAGACGCCGCGCTCCTGCAGCACATCCGCGCGCACGCCTTCGGGCATCAGAATGACTTTACCCGCAGGAGCACCCAGCTCCCCGGCAAGCTCCTCGACCTCGGCAATATCGTCCTCACTCGCAATCACGAACTTGAGCTGGTAATCGTAACCGGCCATCAGCTTCCGCAGCACATCCGGCTGCGTCCGCAGCCTTTCATGCTGAGCCCGAAACGTCCCTTCCGGCGTCGAATTCGCCAGCTTCGGACTGATGCTCATCAGATCGCACGCCAGATCGGCAAACACCGTCCCTGCCGTTTCGATCGTGATGTGCATCCCGCGCTCGCGAAGCCGCCGGGCGACCTCCGCGATCCCCGGCGCAATCATCGGCTCGCCGCCCGTCAGCACGACATGCCGCGCCGCCGGGAATGCGGGCTTGTTCAGGGGAAAGACCCTCTCCACGATCGCATCGACGCTCATCTCCCCGCCCTCGGGATTCCACGACGTGTACGGCGTATCGCACCACGAACATCGCAGATTGCACCCGCTGGTGCGAACGAAGACCGACGGCAAACCGACAAGGCTCCCTTCGCCCTGTACCGAATAAAAAATTTCGGCTATGCGCATGCGGGGTCGGCGATTCCCGCCTCCCGAAACCCCTTCGCGCGCAGCATGCACGAGTCGCACGCACCGCACGGACGTCCCGACGCATCGGGATCGTAACAGCTGTACGTCAGCTCCATCGGCACGCCCAGCTCTTCCGCCAGCCGCACGATCTCCGCTTTCGTCAGTTCGATCAGCGGCGCGCGGATACGAATCCGTATACGTCCTTCGACGGCCGCCTTCGTCGCCAGGTTGCTCATCGTTTCGAACGCGTGAATGAACTCCGGCCGGCAGTCCGGATAACCCGAATAGTCGAGCGCATTTACGCCGATGAAGATGTCGTCCGCCTCCAGCACCTCCGCCCACGCCAGCGCGAAGGAAAGGAAAATCGTGTTGCGCGCCGGGACATACGTGACCGGAATGCCCTGCCTCATCGCGGCTTCGTCGCGGCCCTTCGGCACGGGGATTTCATCCGTAAGCGCCGAATGCCCGAACGCGCGCAGATCGAAGCGCACCACCCGATGGTCCGCCGCCCCCAGCGACGCCGCCACGCGCCGCGCCGCTTCCAGTTCGACACGATGCCGCTGTCCGTAGTCGAACGACAGGGCGAAGCACTCAAAACCGGCCCGCCGCGCGTGTGCGAGGCACGTAGCCGAATCGAGCCCCCCGCTCAGCAAGCAGACCGCTTTCATTCTGTGTAAATTATAGGATTGCCTTTAAGCACGCGCCGCACTTCAATTCTGGTTGGCGTGCTGTGGCTCTGCGTGCTCGCGAAGCTCATCTTTTATTCCAGCTTCGTTCCGCTCTGGGAAGGCTACGACGAATTCGCGCATTTCGCCTTCGTCGAGTACCTTTTCAATAACCACGCGCTGCCCGATGGCAGGAACGCAGTCGTGCCGCCGGACATCGCCGCGTCACTGCGGGCCGGCCCGGTTCCATGGACCATCCGCACCTGGACCGGTTCGGTGCCATACGAAGATTTCTGGCAGGGACGCCGTCCCGTCCCCAGGCCTCCCGCGGACCAGCGCCTCTATGAAGCACAGCAGCCGCCGCTGGCCTACCTGCTCTATGCGATCCCCTACGCGGCATTTCACAGCGCGGGCTTGCCCACGCGAGTCTGGATCGTCCGCATCACAGGCAGCCTGATCGTATCTTTTGTCGTTCCCCTCGGCTTCCTCCTCGCGCACCGCGTCTTTGGCGACACCGCGCATGCCGTGGCGGTGATCGCCATCGTTGCCTCCATGCCCGAACTCATGATGACCGCGGACCACGGCGGCAATGAGCCGCTCGCCATCCTGCTCGGAACCGCCTGTGTCCTGGCACTCGTATCCCGCCGCGCCCTGCTTCTCGGCTGCCTGCTCGGCCTCGGCCTGCTCACCAAAGCGTATTTCCTGACCTTGATTCCGGTCGTCGCTGTTGTCTTCTTCCGTCAAAGACGGCAGATGCTGATTGCGTTCGCGACGGCCATCGCGATCTCTGGCTGGTGGTACGCGCGCGCCGTCTACGTCACCGGCAGCCTGACCGGCACGCAGTTCTCGGCAGCCACGGCCCATCCACTCAACAGCATCAACTGGCTGCGCGTCGCGGATTTCGCGCTGATCTCTCACATCTGGCTGGGCGGCTGGAGCTTTCTCGTCGTGCGCACCTGGATGTATCGCGCCACCGAACTCATCATGCTCGCGGCAGCCGTCGGCATCGTCCTGCAGCTTGCGCGGAGGCGCCTTTCCCAACCCATTGCCGTCTGTGCCGGCACACTTCTAAGCTTTATTGCGGGCATGGCGTATTTCGCGTACGCCACGTGGCGAGCGACCGGCGATGCCGCCGTTTTCGGATACTACGCTTACGCTCTGATTGTCCCCGAAGCGGTTTGTTTCGTCGCGGGACTTTCCACGCGATTCATCATCCCCGCGGTTGTCACATTATTCGCCGGCATCGAACTCTATGGCGCGGTCTTCTTCCTGATGCCCTACTACGCCGGAATCACCGCGCACACGGTCCGCGGCAGCGTCCCCGCCATGCAGATTGGCCAGATCGGAGGACAGCTCTTCCGCAATCTGGCCGTGAACAAGCCGGACTTCCTCTCCCCCGGCGTGCTGATCGCACTGTGGATTGTCTTTCTCGCGGCGCTCGCCTCAATCGTCGCCGTCGGCTTCTACTCAGGCTTTGGTGAGCGCAGCAAAACGTGAGCCGGCGCGGCGAACGGTTTCGTTCCGCTCGGGACCCGTCGAGATGCAGCCCACCTCGACGCCCGACTGCCGCTCGAGAAACAGCAGATACTTCTGCGCCGCCGCCGGCAGATCAGCCCACTCGGAAACACCCTTCGTCGAAGTCTTCCATCCCGGCAGCCGCTCATACACCGGCTCAGCTCTTGCCAGATGCCGCCATGTCGCCGGAATCTCGCACGTGGTCTCGCCATCGATGCGGTACGCCACGCACACCGGAATCTCGTCGAGCTCATCCAGCACATCGAGCTTCGTCATCACCAGGCTGTCGAATCCGTTGATGGCCGCTGTATAACGAATCAGCGGCACGTCGAACCAGCCGCAGCGCCGCGGCCTGCCGGTCACCGACCCGAATTCGTTGCCGCGATTGCGGATCAGGTCGCCCGCATCGCCCAGCGCTTCGGACGTAAACGGCCCCCCGCCCACGCGCGTCGTGTAGACCTTCGAAATGCCGACGATGCCGTCGATCCTCGTCGGAGGCACGCCCGTTCCCGTGCACGCCCCGCCCGCCGACGCGCTTGACGACGTCACAAACGGATAGGTGCCGTGATCCAGATCGAGCATCGTGCCCTGCGCGCCTTCGAACAGCACATGCTTGCCCGCAGCCATGGCTTCCGCCAGCAGACGTGAGGTATCGCACACCATCGGCCGAATCCGCTCGGCGGCCTCGGTGTAGCGCGCCACAATTTCCATCGCGTTCAATCCGTCGTCGCCGATCCCGAACGCCCGCGCGCGTGTGCGATGATCCTCGACCAGCGCGGTTAGAGCGTCCGGCAGATAATCGCGATCCAGCAGATCCGCCACGCGAATGCCGCGCCGCCCGGCCTTGTCTTCGTAACACGGACCAATGCCTTTGAGCGTGGTGCCGATCGCCATCCGCGCCTTGTTCGTGCCGGCCTCCGAAATCTTCTCGACCAGCCGATGCGACGGCAGCAGAACCTGCGCGCGATTGCTGATGCGCAGCTGGTTCGCCACATCGATGCCCGAAGCCGCAAGGTGTTCGACTTCTTCCAGCAACGCCAGCGGATCGACCACCAGTCCGTTGCCGATCACCGCCGTTTTGCCCGGCCGCAGAATGCCGCTCGGAATCAGGCGCAGGACGAATTTCCGGTCGCCGACCAGAATCGTGTGGCCCGCGTTGTTGCCACCCTGATAGCGCACGATGAAGTCGAACCGGTCGGCAAGCAGATCGACAAGCTTGCCCTTTCCTTCGTCGCCCCACTGCGCGCCGAGAATGATAATGTTGCTCATTTTGTTTAAGGGATGGCGCGGATTCCTCGGCAAAAGGCCAAACGGGGCTATTGTAGCGCACGGGAGCCAGCCGGCCGCGCCAGTGGTCAGGTCCGTTGTGCGCGTAAAGCCTAAGGTGTTACGCTGACATTTCTATGCAGCTTTCAGGCGTGTTTCTGCAGCTCGGCGAAGAGCGCCTGCCGCAATTATTGCGCGCGGTTTCCATCGGCAAACTCAGGACCTATCAGATCTACGAACGCTTTAAAACACGTACGCACCTGCCCAAGGTCAACACCGAGAGCCTGCGCAAAGCCGCGCCCCGTTTCTGGACCCGTCTCAATTCGCACGATGAGGAATTCGCCACCGATCTCTCGCAGGCGATTCTGATTTCGCACATGGACATGATCGCGGCCGTACTGAATTTCCTCGGCGTACCCAACGAGGAAGGTTTCTTCGCCAAGGACATCGACGCGAAGAAGTACCTCACCGACGGCTGGCAGGCGCGCGCGTGGGAGCAGTTCAAAAACGATTACCCCGAGCCTCTGCTGCTTTTCTACATCAATCACCTCGCTTGGGAACTGGGATCGGCGCAAGAGGCGTATCTGCCAGCCGCATAGCGAATGGGTGCCCAAGAGTTCGTACAGAGGGCGGCTGTGGAGATAAGTGCAGCACAGACCGCCGATGAACTGGAATCCATACGCGTCCGAAGTTCTTGGGCGCAAGGGCGAGATTGCTGAGTTGAGCAAGGATATCGCCACGCTCTCGCCCGAGGAGCGGGTCGAGCGCGGCAAGTTCATCAATTTCGCGAAACACCAGATAGAAGCCGTGCTAACGGCCCGCCTAAACGGCCTACGGCTAGAGGCGAATCTCGCACGTTTTAAGGCCGAATGGCTCGATCTCACAGTTCCCGCCCCGGGTGTCCGCCCCGGCGCTCTGCATCCCATCACGCAGATCCAGTGGGAAATCGAAGACCTGTTCCGCTCGCTCGGCTTCACCGTGCTTGACGGTCCGGAAGTCGAGACCGAATTCCACAACTTCGATGCGCTCAACATCCCACCCGACCATCCTGCGCGCGACATGCAGGACACCTTCTGGCTCGACGGCGGCTACCTGCTGCGCACGCACACCTCGCCCGTGCAGGTGCGCGGCATGGAGAAGCTGGGTCCGCCGCTCCGCATGATCGCGCCGGGCCGCGTCTTCCGCAACGAAAGCGTCGACGCCTCGCACGAGCACACTTTCTATCAGCTCGAAGGCATGATGATCGACCGCGAAGTCTCGGTCGGCAATCTCATCTACTTCATGAAGACGCTTCTCGCGTCGATCTTCAAACGCGACGTTACGGTCCGTCTTCGCCCCGGCTTTTTTCCGTTCGTCGAGCCCGGCTTCGAGCTCGATATCCGCTGCCTCATCTGCGGCGGCAGCGGCTGCCCCGTGTGTAAGCAGAGCGGCTGGGTGGAACTGCTGCCGTGCGGCCTCGTCAATCCGCACGTGCTCGAAACGAGTGGCATCGACACCAAAGTGTGGAACGGTTTCGCCTTCGGGCTCGGCCTCACGCGCCTCGTCATGATGCGTTATGCGATTGATGACATCCGCTGGCTGCAGAGCGGCGATCTGCGATTTTTGGGGCAGTTCAGATGAGGAACGGGTTTTCAGGGCAGGCGAAAACGCCTACTCCACGATCAGCATGAAGTTCTCTTACAGCTGGATTCGCTCTTTGGTCGACGGCCTTGACGTTCCGGCCGAAGCGTTGGAACGCCTCATCACCATGAAGACCGCCGAGTGCGAAGGCGTCGAAACCGTCGGCACTCTGCTCGCCGAATCCAGCGTCGCCACTGTCGAAACCGTCGAGCCGATTCCCGGCGGCCACAACATGAAAGCCATCGTCGATGACCGAACGCTACGGTCGCAAAGCGGTCGTCTGCGGCGCGCCCAACTGCCGGCCCGGCGTTCGCACGGTGTACGTTCCGCTCGGAGTGAAAGTCGTTTCCGGCGTCGAAAGCGATGGCATGCTCGCCAGCGCGTCGGAACTCGAAATCAATCGCGACCATGCCGGCATCATCGAACTCGGCGACGACGACCAAATCCCTTTCCCCGACCACGCCATCGAAATCGACAACAAGAGCATCACGCATCGCCCCGACCTCTGGGGCCATCACGGCATGGCCCGCGAAGTGGCCGCCATCACCGGGAAGATGCTGCTCGATCCGGTCTCGCTTGGCTCCATCCCCGGCCTGCTTCTTGGTTCGCCGAAACCCGATCCGAGTCCGATCAACATCGAGATCGAAGACTTCCATCTCTGCCCGCGTTTCAGCGCGCTCGTTTTCGAGAACGTCACGATTCAGCCTTCGCCGCTCTGGCTGCAGGCGCGGCTCTCTGCCATCGGACTCAACCCGATCAACAACATCGTCGATCTCACCAACTACCTCATGGCGGAGCTCGCCCAGCCGATGCACGCCTACGACCGCGCGAAGCTCACCGGCGACACCATTTACGCCCGCCCGGCGCGCGCCGGCGAACGCATCCTCGCGCTGAATGACGAAGAATACGATCTCTCGCCTTCGAACCTGGTCATTGCCGACGCCGCGGGCCCCATCGGCATCGCCGGCGTGATCGGCGGCGGCGCCAGCGCGATTTCTGATGCCACCACCTCCATCGTTCTCGAAGCGGCGAACTTCAACGCTTCGAGCGTTCGGAAAACGTCCGCCGCGCTCAAGCTGCGCACCGACGCCTCGATGCGCTTCGAGAAGTCGCAGGACCCGCACAACACGGTTCGCGCTCTGGCCCGCGCGATGGAGTTGCTGCCTCTGCTCTCCCCCGGCGTCCGTCTCATTGGGGGGCTTGCCGATCGCGTCGGCAAGCTGAATCGCCCCGACCGCATTCCGCTCGACCTCGCCTGGCTCGCCATGAAGCTTGGCCGCGCGCTCGACCCCGAAGAGGTGAAACGCATTCTCGAAAGCCTGCAGTTCGGCGTCACGGAAAACGGCTACGGGAAGTTCTGGGTCACGGTGCCTTCGTGGCGCGCCACTAAGGACATCGCTCTGCCCGACGATCTCGTGGAAGAAGTCGGCCGCATGATCGGTTACGATTCCATCGAACCGAAGCCGCCGCTCGTGCCGTGCGCGCCGTCGTTCGATCCGCCCGAGCGCGAATTCCTGCGCGGCATCAAACGCACGCTCGCCGCGCGCGGATACACCGAGGTTTCGAACTATTCGTTCATCAGCGAAGACGACGCCCGCCGCTTCGGGCTCGACAGCGCGGCGCACGTCCGCGTCATCAATCCGATCGCCGCCGGCCAGGAACTGCTGCGCACGTCGCTGCTGCCCGGCATGCATCGGAACATTCTTGAAAATGCCAAGCACTTCGACGAGTTCCGTCTGTTCGAAATCGGCCACGAAATCCACGCGACTGGCGGAAAACCCGACGAGCGCCAGCATCTGATGGCCGCCTTCTTTGTCGACAAGGGGGGCGACAACGGACTGCTGGAACTCAAGCGCATCGCCGAGTGCCTCGCGTTCGGGCTGCAGGTTCAGGAAGCTTCGCCGCGTTCGTGGGAGCATCCCGCGCGCTGCGCCGCGATCGAATGGCAGGGGCGCGAAATCGGACGTCTCAGCGAACTGCACCCGTCTCTGGTTGAAACCGGCCGCGCCGCGGTGCTCGATATCGATCTCGACCTTTTGCGCGAGCTCACCCCCGCGCGTGCGTCGTACACGCCGGTGCGCCGCTTCCCTACCAGCGCATTCGATCTCTCGATCATCGCGGGTGTGCGCGAGCTTGCCGGAAATCTGGAGAGCGAAATCGGGCGCCTGGCGGGCGACCTCGCGGAAAGCGTCGAGTACGTCCGCGAATACCAGGGCGATCGCCTGGCGGAAGGGAAGAAGAGCGTTTCGTTCCGCGTCGTCGTGGGCGCGCCGGATCGCACGCTTACCGCCGATGAGATCGCCGGTCTGCGTACGAACATCATCGACGGCCTGACCGCGCTCGGTTACGAACTGCGCGTTTAATATCATCGTCTGCTCTCCATCGCCGGTGTCGCCTGTGGCGTCTGTGCCAATGGCACCCGATCTGCTCATCTCAGCGGTCGGGAGCGATCAATGAACATTCACCGTCTCTGGACGACACTTCCCCTGAGCGCTCTGCTCACAATCTGCATGGCGGCCCTGGCGCAAACCACAGTCCGCACGGCTACCTCGACTCCTGGCGCCCAAGCCAGCACGTCAAACCGAACCGGCAATTCCAATCTCGAACCGCTTGCGATGAACGCTCTCAAAGCCATGAGCAATCAGCTGCAGGCGGCGACGGGTTTTTCGTTCACCGCGCACATTTCCCGGGAAGAGCCCGGCCCGAACGGTCAGATGCTGAATTTCATGCGAACCGTCCGGGTCCAGGTGCAGCGTCCCGGCAGGATGCGCATCAGCACCATTTCCGGTCCTTCAGAGGTAAACATCTGGTGTGACGGAAAAACAGTCACGATGATGCCGGACACCGCCGGGTTCTACACCACACTCAACGCGAGCCCGCATCTGGACGACACGCTCGCCATGCTCAGGAGCAAGGCAGAACACCATACGCCTCTCCTGCCGTTCCTGCTGAGCGATCCCTATGCCCGCCTCTCCGAAGATCTTCAGAGTGCCAGCCAGGTCGGCACCGAGAACGATGGCAACCAGCAGTTCCTGCACCTGGCATTCCGGGAGCCGGACGCGGACTGGCAGCTTTGGCTTGCGGGTCCGAACCAGATCGTGCCGCGCCGGATGGCGGTCATTTTCAAAAGAATCGAAGGCGAGCCAAGAATCACCGTAAACTTTTCCGAATGGAATCTGAATGCGGAAATTCCTGCCGACGCTTTTACGTTCGTGAAGCCGGAAGGAGCCAAACAGGTAAGTCTGGATGTTCTCCGCTACCGCGAGTTTCCGCAGAAATCAGCGCAGGCGCGCCCGGCAGGCAATAACAAATCGAGGTAAACCACAATGAGAAACACGAAAATTCTGACCGCGATTGCGCTGACGCTGTGCCTGGGATGGCCAGCCCTGGCGCGCGTCGAGGATTATGGCCACAGGCGATACGAGCATGGCTGGCATGATCGTGGTCCAGGGTGGGCGGGTGCAATTGCGGGCGGCATTCTCGGCGCTGCCGCCGGCTTCGCCCTTTCCCGCGGTGGGCCGCCGCCTGTCGTGTACGCGCCTCCCGCTATCGGAACGATTATGCCCGGGCTTCCCCCCGGCTGCGTAGCGGTGCCTGCTTACAACGGCGCGCCGCTCTACAACTGCGGCAATGTTTATTATCAGCCGGTCTATGAGGGAGGCAATTACATGTACGAGGTCGTCCCCGTGCCTTGATCGAGAGGCCCTGCAGCCATCTGCCAGGCGGGGTAGCTGCGGGCTTACTCGTACAGACCCGGATGGGCCTGGCGCATGGTGTGCGCGACCGCGCGCGCGACCTCGATCTGCACCAGCGGACCTTTGCCGATACCCGGGCAATAGCGCGCGGTCTTCTTCCACTCGCGCTTACTCGCCACCAGTTCGGGCCATAACGGGAACGCGGCGCACTGCAGCGGTTTCGCCGGATGCACGGAACATCCGCCCTCTTTGAGAAATTCGCACTGCGCATGCCGCGGCACGCGCAGCCGCCGCAGGTTCCGCGTGCGGTAGATATAGCGCTTTTCAAACGCGGCCGCGGTCATTTTCAGGAACGCCGCCAAGTTCAGGATGTCGTCTTCGGTCAGATAAACAAACCCCTGCTGCTCACAGCAGTGCGTGCATCCGGCCTGGCATTGAAAGCGCATACGGGAATCCGGGTTTGACCAAGTATACTCGGACGATGGCCGATATACCCGAACGCGCGCTGGGCTTTGCCACGCGCTCTCTGCATGCCGGACAGAAGCCCGACTCAGCCACGGGAGCGCGCGCCGTCCCGATCTACCAGACGACTTCCTACGTTTTCGAAAACTCCGACCATGCCGCCGCGCTGTTCGCGCTGCAGCAATTCGGCAACATCTACACGCGCATCATGAACCCGACCAACGCGGTCTTCGAGGAGCGCATGGCGTCGCTCGAAGGCGGCGCAGCCGCGCTTGCGGTGTCGAGCGGCCAGGCGGCCCAGTTCCTGGCGCTCTCCAGCCTGATGCAGGCGGGCGATCACATGGTGACCTCGGCCACGCTCTACGGCGGCACCTACACGCAGTTTGCGGTTTCGTTCAAGCGGCTTGGCATCGATACGACCTTCGTCGAGCCGGACGATCCGGAAAACTTCGCCAAGGCCATCCGGCCGAACACGCGCGTACTGTACGGCGAGACCATCGCCAACCCCCGCATGAATATTCTCGACATCGAGAAGGTGGCGATGATTGCGCATCAGCACCGCATCCCGCTGATGATCGACAACACGTTCGCCTCGCCTTACCTCTGCCGGCCGATTGAGCACGGCGCGGACATCGTGGTCCACTCGGCGACGAAGTTTCTGGGCGGCCACGGCACGTCGATCGGCGGCGTCATTATCGACAGCGGCAAATTCGACTGGACGAAGGGCCACTTCCCGCAGATCAACGAACCCAGCCCCGGCTATCACGGGATGAAGTTCAGCGAGGTGTTCGGGCCGATTGCGTTCATCATCAAAACGCGCGTCAACGGCCTGCGCGACTTCGGGCCGTGCCTCAGCCCGTTCAACGCCTTTCTTTTCCTGCAGGGGATTGAAACGCTCGGGCTGCGCATGAAGGCGCACAGCGAGAACGCGCTGGCGGTCGCGAAGTGGCTGGAGAAGGACAAGCGCGTGACGTGGGTGAAGTTTCCGGGTCTCGATTCGAGCCCGTACAGAGCGCTGGCCGACAAGTATCTGCCAAAGGGCGCGGGCGCGATCATGACATTCGGGTTGCGCGGCGGGAGGGAAGCGGGTAAGAAGTTTGTGGACCGGCTGAAGATTCTCTCGCACCTCGCGAACGTGGGCGACGCGAAGAGCCTGGTGATTCACCCGGCCTCGACGACGCATCAGCAGCTATCGGATGAGGAACAGGTGGCGGCGGGGATTTCGCCGGATCTGGTGCGGCTGTCGATCGGGCTGGAGGATCTGGACGATATTCTGTGGGATCTGGATCAGGCGATGGGGTGACGCTTTCCCTCGCTATTCCGCCGCCAGCACTTCCTCAACTCGTTTGCCGAGATCTTCGATGGTGAACGGCTTCTGAATGAAGTACAAACCATGCTTCAGGACGCCGTGGTTCACGATTACGTTCGGCGTGTAGCCTGACATGAACAACACCCGGATGGCCGGATTGATCTCCAGGATGCGGTCGCGCAGCTCCATGCCATTCATGTCGGGCATGACCACGTCCGTCAGCATCATCCGTATATCCTTCCCCCGGTCTCCGGAACAAAACTCAATCGCGTGTCTGGCGGTGTCTGCAACCAGCGGAGTGTAACCCATCGCCTCGAGCGTCGCCCTGGTGATCTGCCGGACCGGTTCATCGTCCTCCACCAGCAGCACGGTTCCGTGCCCCAGATGCGTGGCCGGTGTCTGCGATGCCTCATGTGCCGGGAGTTCGTCACCGGTCATCTTCGGGAGGTAGATGCGGAATACCGTGCCGATCTGCAGTTCGCTTTCAACTGTGATGAATCCGCCGTTCTGCTGGACGATGCCGTAAACCGTGGCAAGACCAAGCCCGGTGCCTTCGGGGTTGTCCTTCGTCGTGAAAAACGGCTCGAAGATATGCGACATGGTGTCGTGGTCCATCCCGATGCCGGTATCGCGTACCGTGAGAAGCACGTAGCGGCCTCTCCTGGCTTCCGGATGCCGCCAGCAGAACTCCTCGGACAAATCGACGTTGGCGGCTTCGATCCTCAGCTTCCCTCCGTTCGGCATCGCATCCCGTGCATTCACGACGAGGTTCAGCAGGACCTGGTTGATCTGCGCGGAGTCCACAACGACCTTCCACAGGCCCGACCGCGGATTGAAGATGAGCTCGATATCCTCGCCGATCAGCCGTGAGAGAGGCTCTTTGAGATCCGCAATGATCCCGTTCAGATTCGACGGAACCGGCGCGATGATCTGCTGCCGCGAAAATCCCAGCAGTTTCTCCGTGATCTCCTTCGACCGTGTAGCCGCTTTGACGATCTCGCCCATATGGCTTTCGAGCTTCGGGTCGTTCGCCATGGCTTTGCGGCACAGAGTCGCATAGCCCAGGATTACGGTGAGCATGTTGTTGAAGTCGTGCGCTATACCGCCGGCAAGGCGCCCGATCGACTCCATCTTCTGCGCCTGCGCCAGCTGTGCCTGGAGAGTCTCCCGCTCCTGCTCGGCACGTTTGCGTTCGGTGATGTCCTGGACGGTTCCCTCCATTTGCGTCTTGCCGTCCGCCCCGGAGTTCACACTGCCCTGCACGATCACGTATTTGATTCGTCCGTCCGGCATCTGCAGCCGATATTCGGACTCGAAGCCGCCGGATCCTTCCAGTAACGCTTCGCGCGTCTCCCTGATCCTGGCGCGGTCATCGAGATGAGTTCGCGAGACGACCAGGTCAAGTTCCGGGATGTCGTTTGCCGGATCAGCTTCATAGATCCGGTAGAGCTCGGGCGACCATTGCATCCGGCCGCCCTGTGCGTCGGAAGAATACCAGCTGCCGAGATGCGCCATGTTCTGCGCTTCTTCAAGCCGGCTTTGATTCTCGCGCAGCTTCTCCTCCATGCGCGCGTGCTCCGCCAGGCTTTTGGCACGCTCGAACTCGACTGCGATGCGCTGCCCGACGAGGCGCAGAATATGCTGATCCTCGGCAGAGAACTCGCGGGGCTTGTCGTCCATCAGAGCGGTTACAGCCACCACATTACCTTCACCGTCGAGCGAGGGGAAACCGCACCAGGTGTAGGCGTCGAATCCCGCAAGGTAAGTGGCGCGCGGAAACTTCTCCTGCACGCGGTCATAAATCCGGATGTCCCGCGCCGCGGCAACCGTTGCGCAGGGAGTAATTTCAAGCGGGCAGCGTGCAGACCCGGCCTCGACCCGGCCTCCGTCGTACACGGCGCGCACGACAGCTTCGCTGCCCGCGATTTCCGACAGGCTGACCCCTTTTGCCTCGAACAGTTCTCCGATCATGCGGACAATCCGCTGCAGCACGGTGGCGGGATCGCCCGCCAGCATCATGCTCAGTTCGGAGAGCGTCTGCAGCCGGACGAGGCGCTTCGCCTCGCGTGCCGCTGCCTCTTTCTCCTCCGTTACGTCATGCATCGTGGCCACAAGACGCACCGGGTTACCGGCGGAATCCAGCTGAATGCGCGAACGGGAGCGCACGAAACGGACGGTGCCGTCCGGCCGCACGATACGGTGCTCGATGTTGTGCGGCTCCCGCGCCTCGAAAGCGGCCCAGGTTTGTTTTTCAACCAGCGCCCGGTCGTCGGGGTGCACCATTTCCAGGAATCCCGGGAGTTGCGGCGGCGGAAAGGACTGCGGCTCGTATCCGAGAATCCGATATACTTCGTCGGACCAGACCAGCTGCGTGCCTTCCGCGATTTCCCACCTCCAGCTTCCGATGTGCCCGATACTTTGGGCCTCGCCCAGCTCGCGCTCGCGGCGCTTCAGTTCTTCGGCGGCCTGCAGGCGCTCGGTCATGATGTGCGCGGTCCACAGCAGATGTGTGCAGGCGCCTTCAGGGGTCAGGATCGGCACGATCGATACGTCCGCCCTTTCGCGGCGCTTCCCGTTTCCGACGGTGCTGTTCATCTCGACGTGCAGCGGAACCTTTTCCCTGACGACTCTCTGCCAGGCGGCCAGCGACAGTTCGACTACGCTTTCCTCGATTCCCAGCGCGCGCAGAAATTCCTGGCGCTCGCGTCCCAGAAACACGCCGGCGTCGGGCATAAACTCGCGCGCATAATCGAACGTCGCCTGATTGAAAGCCTCGTTAACGAACCGCCCGTCGGGCTCGACACGCACCAGCATCTGCAGATCCTGATGCGAGTTGAACACCGTGCGGAGCCGCTCCTCGCGCTCCCGCAGCTCGGCTTCGGCGCGCACCTTGTCGGTTACCACCCGCGCGTTCCAGAGCAGGTGTGTGCATTCCCCGCTTTCACTGAGAACCGGGGAAAGCGTAACCTCCACATCCTCGCTGTGCGGACCTGAAGCTCCCGAGTAGTGCGCGGTGGTCTTCTGGCGCGCCACCTTCCGGCACATCGACCGCCGGAACTCTTCGGCTTCGGCGGAGAGGCGCATGGGTGCGAGAAAATCCCGCAGTTCTTTCCCCACGAACTGAGCCGCATCCTCACCCGTCCGCTCGGTGAACTTCAGGTTCATGGCCTTGTTGACCATTTCCACCACGAACCGGTCGCCCGCTTCGACGCGATACAGAACCTGCAGTTCTGAAGTGCTGTCAAAAATCAGCTGCAGCCGGGCGTCGCGTTCACGCCGCTCCGCCTCTGCTCTCTTCCGGTCGCCGATATCGCGGATAATCGCGCAGACCAGTATCTGCCCGTCCGCCTCTATCGGACTGATGCTAATTTCAGCCGGAAATTCGGAGCCGTCTTTGCGCCGACCGAACAGATCTATGGTGGCTCCCATAGGACGGGCCTGCGGATCAGCGAAGAAGGTTTCGCGGAGCTCCGCGTGTGGCGTTCGCAGACGTTCGGGTACGAGGATCTCTATCGGCTGCTGAATGAGTTCGTCGCTGCGGTAGCCGAATAAATTCAGAGCCTGCGTATTGACGGTCTGAACACGGCCCTGTTGATCGGCAATCAGAGCGGCATCGGGCAGCAGGTTAAGCCATCGTTCGTTGGGCAAGGGGAGGTCGAGAGGCACTGCGTATTTTCCCTGGGGCCTCGTTCAAAGTGTATCGTAAGCAACACAGCTCGGCACTGTTGACAAAAGGTAACTCCTGTCCCAGTTTCGTTACAACCGCTCCCGTGAGGGCGCGCTCCCCGGGATGCGTAAGAGCCCCGGGGCCGGGCGAAGCCCTGCCTGCAGGGATACAATCCGCGTGTCCGAAATGGTAGCAAAATGTAGAAACTCCAGAGGCCGGGCGAAGCCCGACCTGCGGGGCCGAAGCCCTGCCCCACAAAACGCTACCGGCTCGGCACCGAGGCCAGCGGCCTGAAGCACCGACCGTAATTACGCGCTACTGGCGAGCGTGCGGTCCACTGTATCCGCTGCGGTCAGCGCATGAGCCGCGGGCAAGGGGACGAGACCGGGCTGAGAACCGGCGCCGGATTCCGCAGCTGAAAAAACGAAGCCACTTTCGGTGGCGGGGGCTTCGGAATCAACAGGTCGCGCGGGTTTTGCCGCCGCTTTCGGCGACGACTGCACGGCTTCTTTTTCGTCCGCGCGGCGTTCGGCCTGGATTTCCCGCAGCTGCTTCAGCTCGGCCTGCGCCTTGCGATGCAGCCGGGCCTCGTAGACCGTGAGCAGGTTGAAACGCGCAGGGTCCTCAATGAAAGCGCGGGCTGCGCTGAGGGCGCGGTCGAGATCGGAATATTCGCGATCCCGATTGTGCGCAAACTGCACGTAGTCGCCCTGGGCGAGCAGGGCGTCCTCGAAGACCGGAATGCGATTCATGCGCCAGTAAGATTCGGCGACGGAGTGGGCCAGCTGATTTTCGAGCGCGTCATTGCTTAACGCGCACAACGCACCGCCCGAGTGGCGGGCTGTGCGCTCAGGCTTCAGACTGAGAACGATGTTCGCGATGAATGAGTCATGCGCTTCCCTCATCTCGCCGGTCATGATATCGAGCTGGCCGGTCAGGCCGTGGCGGAAGGCATTGAGGCGCGACTTCGTTTTGCCGTCCTCGGTGCGGGGGCCAGTGG
The DNA here is from genome assembly GCA_963832905.1 of Terriglobia bacterium. Lineage (GTDB taxonomy): Bacteria > Acidobacteriota > Terriglobia > Bryobacterales > Bryobacteraceae > BOG-234. Next base: position 1,738,017 of record CAWHVO010000006.1, read on the forward strand.
ATTTCTGAGCGTTACGACGGTTTGCTTCGATCTGCTTTTCGGTTGTTGCCATAGTGCGGGATCTCCTGTCGGCCATACAAGTAGCACGGAGGAGCGAAAAAGCGGGTCGGCGGAGGGCTGTCGAGGGGACGGGACAGGCGCGGTAAGACCGCGGAAACAGGGGGGTTGGAGGACAGGCGGACTTATTTTTGCGGGTTGTGAATGAAAAAGATCTGATGCGGCTGTCGATCGGGCTGGAGGATCTGGAGGATATTCTGTGGGACCTGGATCAGGCGATGGGGTGAGAGGGTGTTTCAGCGCCAGTCCTGCGACCCGCGCCAGATGAAGAGGATTTCAACGATCTCGTCGTTGTAACGGTACACGATGATGTAGGGCGGAACGACAAGCTGACGCGTTCCGCCCCTTCCGCGCCGCCCGAGTCCGGGAAACGCGGTGAGTTGATCGATCCGGTCGAGAACCGTCTGTGCGACTTTCTGCGCCGCGGCAGGGTTATCGTGGCCGATGTATTCGATGGCGTCGGCAAACCGATCGGATGCCTGCGCCGTCCAGCGGATTTTCTTCAGCGATGCAGAATCCGTTCGATCCGCTTACGCACTTCTTCGTGGTCCACGAGTTCGCCACGGTCAGCCTGTTCGATGCCGCGCTGTACGCCCGCGATGAATTTCGTGTGATCGGCAAGCACGCGATCGACGGCGTCTCTCACCAGTTGCTCGGCATCCTTGCCGTTAGCGGCGGCGACACTGCGAAGCTGCGTTTCGACTTCGGGTGGAAAGTGGACTTCCATGAAGCAAAGATAGCATTTTGGAGGCCTGACGCTTACGACTCTTCCTTCAGTTTCTGTGCTCCGAGTTTGGCGTCCGCGAGGGAGGAAAACTCTCCGATGGTGATCGTTTTTCCCGGTGGTCCGGCTCCGGCTCCCCAACGGCAAAAATAGTACGTCAGGACGAACTTACGACCAGCGCTGCGGATTGCAAATACGGTTGTACCAGACCAGCGGCGAAAAGCGCTGGCTGTGGGCTCTGGTGGCGACGAGCTTCGTCTTTTACAGGATCGCCGCATCGCGCGGAGCCGAGGTGCTGGTGCAATTACTGGGCGAAATATACGCCGGCATTCTCTGCAGCGACCGCTGTCCCACTTACCTGAAGTACCACAAAGGCGTCGGCCAGTTCTGTTGGGCTCATTTCAAACGAAATATCCTCGGCGTACTGGAAATCGGCAAGACCAGCGACGCGGAACGCTTCTGCCGCGACGCTCTGGCCCTGCATGCCCGGTTGTTCCGGCTGTGGCATCGTTTCCGCGACGGACCTGGCGTTCGATACGGTCCCAAAAGAAACGGTCATCAGAATCCTGCATTGCCTGGTGGAAGGCACCAGTGTACGCGCCACGGCTCACCAAACCCTGAGAGTCACGCCAGCCATGGCGGCTGGAATCGCCGACACGGTTTGGGATTTGGAAAATCTCATCTCCCCGCTATGAAGACACTACCCAATTGCTAAGTCCCTGCGCCGGCGCGGTATATACTTCAATCGTCGGGAGGTGGCATTGAAGCTCTCTTTGTGCGCCGCGCTTGCGGCCGCCGCGCTTCTCAGCGCCCTGACGTCGCCCGGGGCCGCCGCGCCCGAGCGGCCTAAGATTTTGGCTTGTCCAGTTTCTTGAATTCACGGTGCGTCTGTTTCAGTTTTCCTCGCACCTCGCGGATGTCTTCATCGACAGGCAGAGACTCTGGCGCCTTACCGCTTATCTCAATCATCGTCTTCCGGACGGTCTGGCCGACATCATGGGCTGTCCGTTCCAGCATGGCCTGACCTCGGACTCTGTCATTCCTGATCTTTGCCTGCGTCTGGGTGATTCGGAAGAGGTTGGCTGCTAGTTCTTCCCCGCCCATAAAGTCCAGGACCGAGCGCCCGTGTGCGACACCTTTTCGCTCTCGTAGCTCAGCCAGGTTCATGCAGTACATGCCGCGGTACCCCTCATTCTGGAAAAACGGATAGTGGGTAACGCCTGCCGCGTGCGCGACCCCGCTTAATGTTCTCTCCTGCTCGGAAACCTCCTCGCGCATCTGAACACGTTCAACGCTCTCGGCATCCTGAATGTACTGACGAAAAGCCTCCGCCATCGTCACAAAGTAAGGTAATAATATAGTTCGCAAAGTGCTACCATGAGGTGGCGTGACAGGCCGGAAAACATCGATAGGGTAGAATGTTTTTTGTATGGGGTGGGTCGAACAAAAAATTAGCGACTACAAAACGACGCAATCCTCGCTCTCGGTACTCTGGGATTCTCTGCGGGACAGCATAGGCGCTGCCGTCAAGGAGTTCACAGGATTGATTGCCCAGCCTGGAGTAGATCATGGCGACTGTACCGCGCGTGCAACGTCATGTATTCGGGTTCGCAAGCCCGGATTTTCTATCGAAATATTTCTATCGCCAGACGATCAGACTGTTAAAGCAGTCCAGCAAAACGACATGTTGCCGCAAAATGAACAAGAAGTTTGTCGCTATCGTCTGAATGGGGATCGATCAGGCCTGGAGTTCTGTATCAACAACGGGAGTGGAGAAATGATCGTTGCGTCTGCGGACGAAGTCTCTGAACGGGCGCTTGGAAAATTCCTGCTTGATCCGTTTCCGGTGCGGTACATTCGCCCGGTAAACTGAATCACTTCGTTTTCTTCGCGCGCTTCTTTCGCGCCCGCGTTCGTTTCCACTTCGCCTCTTCCTTGTCGATAGTGGCTTTTGGAACCGCAATCACGGCGCGGAAGAAATTGTCGAATTTCTCGAACTCCGTATTGCCGGGCACTTTGGGCGGTGGTAGTGGATTCATCTGGTCACATTCTACCGCCATTGATGTAGACTGCTTTTCATGGCTCCGCAACCCGCGCCCGATCCAGAACCGGAAGATGGTTTCTTTCGGCGCATATGGCACTGGATGTCCGTGGCGAATCCTGAACCTCTGCCGATCATCTGCAAGGTCTGCGACCGTGGCGAGCTTCGGAAAAAGAACATGTTCCGCATGAATTTCCCGGTGGTTTTGATCGGGTTCATTCTGCTGATTCCTTCAATCATCGGAATGGTTGTCAGCGCCGCGAGTATTTCCGACATGCTGGCGTCGGCGGCATGGAAGGACACGTCTCCTGCTGGTGTCGGCGGCTTGGCTATTGTGTTTATGATCGCGCTTGCCGCCTTTATCGCTTCATTCGTCGGCGGGTTGCTAGGCTGGCTTCTGACCATGCAAAAACGGGTTCTGCAATGTTCGGTGTGCAGGGCCATAATAAACGCGTCTTGAGATTCTGTCGTGATATCCGCTGAAGTATATATTAAAAGCACTCCGCCATATTTTTTTGGCGGCAATGAAGAACCCATCGAACAGGAGGATCTGTTGGAGTTCAGGTTGCTTTATTCGGGGCCGGTTCACGCATCGGGTAACAGGAACACGCATACCCCAGAGAAACACGCGATCAGGCGGGCCTTTCATCCTCAGCTTCGGAGACTATGGAATTTGCACAGTGGCCTTCGTCAACTGGCTGTCAACGCCGGTAATCAGGCGGACCCGAGACCATCGGCAACCGAACAGGAACGATTCGATGCAGGCATTACAGCCATCGGTAAAAACTGGCACCGTCTCGACTTTGATTTCGTCCCTCTGGTAACCGATAAACACGCGTTGCGATGCGCGCTGGACATTACCTTACTCAGGCCGGAAGAGGACAAATATATTTATCGCGCCGGGGATATCGACGGTCAACTGAAGACTATATTTGATGCTCTCAGGTTGCCGGTAAATGGCGAAGCTAACAAAGTCGGCCCACAGGAAGAAGAGACGCCATTCTATTGTCTACTGGAAGACGACCGTTTGATTTCTGAAGTGCGTGTCAATGCCGATCAGTTGCTAATGCTGCCGGGCCACAGGGAAGCAAAAGCGAACGATGCTTTCGTGGTTATCCATGTGAAGCTGAATTACAAAACAGGCCGGACGTTCGACCGTTATTTCGATTGACGCTTTCCGCGCTTCTCCCTTGTGGCTTCCTTCTCAGTTAGCTGCCGTGGGACACTCCGCGATCTTGCCGGTGAGCTGATCGAAGGTGATTCGTTTGCCGACAATGCCTTGAACCGCCAGGTCGAAGCGCTCCGCGTCGGTCATCCGGCGATTGTTGAACCGGTAGACCTGTTCGTCGAGGTAGCGGAACAGGTGGAAGGGCTCGACCGAAACGTAGGTGCCTTTGATGCCGCGTTTTAGAAGCGACCAGAAGTTCTCCAGCCCGTTGGTGTGGATCTTGCCATTGACGTACTGGACGGCGTGATCCACCACGCCGTGCTCGAACTCGGTCAGGCCGTCATACGATTTCAGGGCATCGCTGTAGAGCGAAGATCCAGCCTGAACATGCTTGCGAACTTCAGCCTGAATCGCGGATTTCTTCCGGTTCGGGATAACCTTGGTGCGAACTTGGCTGGGCTTGCCGTCCTTGCCGCGTTCCAAGATGCCCATCACGGCGGTTTTGTCTTTGCCGCCGGTCCCGGTAATTTTGCGGGCGCGGATGTGTTTGTGCATGTTGCGGGCTTTCCCGCCGATGAAGCTCTCATCCGCTTCGACATCGCCGGAGAATTGCTCATGGGCCGCGCCGTGGAACGCCAGACGGATTCTGTGATCCATGAACCACGCCGACTTCTGAGTGATCCCGATGGCACGGTGAACTTCGTACGAGCTGATGCCGTTTTTGCAGTTGACGATTTGCCACATCGCTGTGAGCCACTTCGAGACAGCGATAGGGGAATCCTCCATGACGGTTCCGGTTTTCAGGGTGAACTGTCGGGCGTCGTGCTTCTCACGGCATTCCCAGCGGTTGTACTTTTCGAGGAACAGGATATTGGCACTCCCACAGCGCGGGCAGGTCACGCCATTCGGCCAGCGCCGCGCTACGATGAAGTTCCGGCAGTTGGCAGGATCGGCGAAGTAAACGATGGCTTCCTGGAGTGTTTTTGGCTCTTGTTCCATACTCCAATTATAGCACTTTGCTAACTATATTATTACCCAAAGTAAGCTTGGGCCGCCGCAACTTCCGGTTTGCGGACATCACCGTTGATCGATACCAGGTAGCAGGCAAAGCGCGTCAGTTTGAAGTCTGCTACCGGGATGCCATCAACCACTCTCTTAACCTGACTGAAGTGCTCAACGACAGGAATATTGAGAGCGGTGCATGTCGCGATGGCCTTATTTATCGGCTTCTGAAATGCGGTCAGCGACCCGTAACCGAGCATCTTCATGAAGTCCAGCGCGTACCAGAATCGGCCGCCGTTTTCATTGCCAAGGTCTTCAAAGCCGGGTCGGTCGTTGTCCATATGAAAGAGGCTCAGTTGCTTGGCCACGTCAGTTGATCCTATTTCCAACGGACATCGCATGTTCCCCACGTTCTGTTTTACCGACAACTTTTCCACTGCGGAGTAGCTTGGCGACCAACGGCTTTAAAAAAATCTGTGAAAAACACCTGTGAAAAAGTTTCGGAAACATAACCGCCATCGATTGTTCTGATAACATGATACGCCTGATTCCCTCCCGACGATCAGGATGCAACGCACCGTTCTGGCGCCACCTGACGCAGGTCCCCGCGGCCACGCGGTATATACTTCATTCGTCGGGAGGAGGTGGCATTGAAGCTCTCTATCTGCGCCGCGTTCGCGGCCGCCGCGTTTCTCAGCGCCCAGAACGTCCCCACAGCCCGCCGCTCCCAAAGACCCCCACGCCTTCTTCGCCGCGTACTGCTTCACCTGCCACAGCGACAAGCTCCACACCGCGGGCCTGTCGCTCGAAAGTCTCGACCTCGCCCACCCCGCCGCGAGCGCGGAAACGCTCGAAAAGGTCATCGCTAAACTGCGCGCCGGGTCCATGCCGCCGCCGAAAATGCCGCGCGCCGACGCCGCGACCTACGCGCGCATCGCCACCACGCTCGAAAATCAGATCGACGCAGCCACGCTCGCTCATCCCGATCCGGGCCGCATCGGCGCCGTTCACCGCCTCAATCGCGCCGAATACAACAACGCCATCCGCGATTTGTTTGCGCTCAACGTCAACGTCAAACCGCTCCTCCCCGGCGACGACACCGCCGATGGCAGCTTCGACAACTTCGCCGACTCCCTCTCGATCTCAACCGCGCACCTCGAGCGCTACATGTCCATCGCGCGCCAGGTCACGCGTCTCGCCACCGGCCTGCCGCCCGCCCGGCCTGCCGTCGAACGCTTCGACATCCCGCTCCACGTCCTGCAGGAAGATCGGCAGAGTGAGGACTTACCTTTAGGGTCGCGCGGCGGAATTGCCGTCCATTACACCTTCCCCGTGGCGGGCGACTACAACATTAAGGTCCGGCTGCAGCGCAATTATCAGGACTACCTCAAAGGCATGGGCTGGCCGCAGAAGCTCGACATCCGCCTCGACGGCAAGCTGATAAAACGTTTCTCCGTGGGCGGGCAGGGCAAAGGGCGCGCCGCGGCTGCCAGTTATGCCGGTGACGGCGAGCCCGGTTTCGCGGGCGACCCCGAGTGGGAAACCTACATGCAGCTCACCGGCGACCTCGGCCTCGAAGTGCGCATTCCGGTCGCGGCGGGCGAGCACGTCGCCAGCGCCAGCTTCGTGCGCGAGATGTTCGAGCCCGAAGGCCTGCCCCAGCCCGTGCAGCTCGGCCGCGTCATTTCGAACGATCAGGTTTATATGGATCACGCGAATGTCGCGTCGCTCGAAATCGGCGGGCCCTATGACGTTCTCAAGTCGAAGCCCGGCGCTGAGAGCGCGAGCCGCAAAGCCATTTTTGTTTGTGAGCAGCCGAAATCGCAACAGGAAGAAAAGCCCTGCGCCGCGACGATCCTCAACCGCCTCGCGCGCCTGGCTTATCGCCGCCCTGTGACGAAGGCCGACACCGGCACGCTGCTCGACTTCTTCGGGCAGGGCCGCAAGGACGGTGGCAGCTTCGACGCGGGGATTCAGTTCGCGCTGGAACGCATGCTGGTGGATCCCGACTTCCTCCTGCGCGTGCACCGCGATCCGACTTCAAAAACGGGACCCTATCGCCTCAGCGATCTCGAACTCGCGTCGCGCCTGTCGTTCTTCCTCTGGAGCAGCATCCCCGACGACCACCTCCTGGCCCTCGCCGAGCGCAACGAACTGCATAATCCCGCCACGCTCGACCGCGAGGTGCGGCGCATGCTCGCCGACTCCCGGGCGACCGACGCTCTCGTCCGCGACTGGGCCGCGCAGTGGCTCGACCTGCGCCAGATCCAGGAACGTCGTCGTCGATCCCGTGAAATATCCGCTCTACGACGACAGCCTGCTGCAGGGCTTTCAGACCGAAACCGAAATGTTCGTGGCTTCGAACATCCGCGACGACCGCTCCGTTGATGAACTTCTCAGCGCCGACTACACGTTCCTCAACGAGCGCGTGGCGCGCCACTACGGCATCCCCGGCGTCTATGGCACGCGCTTTCGCCGCGTCACGCTGCCGAATCACGACCAGCGCGGCGGCCTGCTCGCGCAGGGCGCGCTGCTCGTCACAACGTCGTATCCCGACCGGACCTCGCCCGTGCTGCGCGGCAAATGGCTGCTCAACAACATATTCGGCACGCCGATTCCGCCGCCTCCGCCGGGCGTGAATGCCACGCTTGAAACCGAGCCCGGCGTGATTCCGCCGTCGATGCGGGAGCGCCTGGCGCAGCATCGCACCAATCCGTCGTGCAATAGCTGCCACTCGGTGATCGATCCGCTCGGCTTCTCGCTGGAGAACTTCGACGTAATCGGCGGATGGCGCACCAAAGACGAAGCAGGCAAGCCGATCGACGCCGCCGGAACGACCGCGAACGGCGAACACATTGATGGCCTGGTGGGGTTGCGCAAGGTGCTTCTCGAAAACCCCGAGCAGTTTCCGCGCACCGTGACCGAAAAGCTGATGGCTTACGCGCTCAGCCGCCGTCTGGAATACTACGACATGCCGACTGTGCGCCGGATCGTGCGCGCCGCGGGTGCGAAGCAGTACCGGTGGTCGGCGCTGATTCAGGGCATCGTCGACAGCCCCGCATTCCAGATGCGCGACGTCGCGCAGAATACGCAACGGGCATCGCTTAAATAAAGGAGACTCGATGGCATTCCTGCACCGCAAACTTCCGCGCCGCACGCTCCTGAAAGGCATGGGCACCACGATGGCGCTGCCGTTCCTCGACGCCATGCTGCCTTCCATGCGCGCGGCCGTCAAAGCGCCTAATCGCTTCCAGGCCTTCTACACGCCGAACGGCATGGCGATGCCGTACTGGACGCCCAAGGGCGAAGGCGCGGACTTCGAGCTCTCGCCCATCCTGCAGCCGCTGGCGCCTTATAAGGACCGGCTGCTCGTGCTCTCCGGCATCAAAGCCAGCTGGAACTACATCCACGCGGGCGCTTCGGGATCGTTCCTGACGGGCACGCCGCGCGGCGGCCACAACGAAATCGAAATCATCGCCAACGTCTCCATCGACCAGCTACTCGGCCGCCACTTCGAGCAGGAGACGCAACTCGGCTCGCTTGAAATGGGTATGGACCTTCCCGCCAACGCCGGCGCCTGCACGGGCAACCTGAGCTGCGCGTATCTCGACACGCTCTCCTGGCGCAACAAAACGCAGCCGCTGCCGATGGAATGGAATCCGCGCAACGTTTTCGAAAAACTCTTCGGCGACAGCGGCTCGACGGACCGGGCGGCGCGCGAACTGCGCCTCGAGCAGCACAAGAGCATTCTCGATTCCGTCACCGGGAAGCTGGCCAGCCTCAAACAGGAGCTTGGGCCCGGCGATCAGAACAAAGTTGACGAATACACCGACGCCGTGCGCGATGTGGAGCGCCGCATCCGCATGGCCGAGCGCCAGGCCGACATCGAACTGCCCGCGCTGGGCGAGCCTCTCGGGGCGCCGCCGGTGTTTGAGGATCACCTCGCGCTGATGATGGACCTGCAGGTGCTTGCGTTCCAGAGCGATCTGACGCGCGTGATCTCATTCATGATCAGCAAGGAGCAGAGCCCGCGGCCGTATCCGCAGATCGGCGTGCCGGAAGCGCACCATCCGCTCTCGCACCACAACAACATTCCCGAGCTGGTGGAGAAGATGTCGAAGATCAACACCTATCACGCGAAGCTGTTTGCGGATTACCTCGCGAAGCTGCAGGCGGCGAAGGACGGCGACGGGACGCTGCTGGATCACGTGACGATCCTCTATGGCGCGGGCATTTCCAACAGCAACGCGCACTCGGGCGACAACCTGCCGCTGATGCTGGTGGGCGGCGGCGCGGGGAAGATCAAAGGCGGACGGCATCTGAAGTACGCGGGCAAGCCGTCGAACGCCAATCTGCTGATGACCATCATGGACAAAATGGACTACCCGGTGGAGAAGGTGGGCGGGAGCACGGGGAAGCTGCCGATCGATACGCTGCCGGAAGTGTAGCGCCGCACACCTCAAGTTGAGACCGCGGTATACCTGAGGGGTAGTGTTGCCACTGATGCTTGCCCATGGCAGAAACAGAATTTCGTGGTTCTTTCCGCGACAACTACAGCGTACGATTTTCGGTGGTGTATCGTTATCCTGGCTGTCGGTTTAGTGCTGCGCTACGTTTTCGGATTTCACTTAGAGTAGATTGGCCAGCTTGTCACAAAATGGGTGTTCAAGTAATTCTCCTGCAACTCGTGTCAGCGCCCCGCGCAGCCTCTACCGGAGCGACTCACTGATCTCGATGTCGCGCTTCAGGACTTCATTCAACAAGTCCGATACGTCGACACCTCGTCGTTCAGCCTTGCCGGAGAAGTACTCCCACACGCTCTTCTCAATGGAAGCGGGAACGAGAACCTTTGCGCCCTCCGGAATATGGTGGAGTCCGCGCGTCCCTTTGCTGAAATCGATTTCAGCAGGCATATCCCGATCGTTCGCGTCGTGCTTCATGTTCCTTCCTGATAATAGCCAATCTCAACCCGAGTCGCTCTGCGTGCCGATATGATGCGAATTTTCGTCGTCTCGGGATCGACACCTTTCCAGAGATGAACGACTACAAGGAGCGAAAAATTACTGGCCGCGCCGATTGAAAACCACCGTTCTTCATCATCACTGTGCACGATGTCCGCCACGGTCAGGATTCGCGGATCGTCAAAGATCGTCCGCGCCAGATCGAACGAGACGCCGTGCTTGCTGATGTTCGCGCGGGCCTTGGTTTCATCCCACTCAAATTGGAACTGTCGATGAGTCATGGAGCGCCCAGCCGATTATAGTGAGGAATCCACGCGTAATACCGCGCATACCTCAGTTCCCCCTGCCGCACCAGCGCGCCCTTCGCCACCATATCCGCCAGGTCGCGCGTAGCCGTCGCGGGCGATGCCCCGGTAATGGTCGCATAAGTCCCCGCGCTCAGCCCCCGCCGAACCCTCCGGACCCTCACGCAGCATGCGCAGCAGCGCCTTCTCCTGCCGGGCATTCAGCTGCCCGCGCATCTGGTCCAGCAGCCGCGTTTTGTCAATCAGGAAACCGCTTGCGCGATCCTGCGCCGCTGCGCCAGAATCGTGGCCGCCACCAGGGTCAGCGTCGGTTGCCCCACGCACTGCGCCCGTTCCCGTCTTCGAACGGATGGATCGAAACAAAATAGAGGTGCGCGGTCCCCGCCCGCGTGAGCGCCGGCAGCGGCTGGCTCCCCTGCGGCGCAGTCCGATGGAACCACGCGAGAGACCGCGCCATCTCCTTCGGCACTTTCGATGAAGGCGGCGCTTCGAAATGAATCGCGGGCCGGCGGATTGCGCCCGACACCACCTGCATCGGTTCCCGCCCCGTCCGATACCGCCCGGCATCTCTCAGATCGCGCCTCTCTTGCATCACCATCCGATGCCATCGAAACAACACCTCATCCGAAAGCGGCGCCGCGAACGAGCGATAAAGATCGACCATCATCTGCGCGATCCCGCTGCGCGAGATGCTTCACGGTTCCGATGAAGACGCCGCTCTGCTTCAGAAATTCGTGCGCTGATTTCTCCAGACGCGCCGCATCCCAGGTGAAGTGAGGCCAGTCGGGCTGCTGCGGAGTTCCACTCCATGAGCGACAGGACTTCATCCTATCGCTCAGATTTCGCCGATTTATGAGCGATAGAACTACCCTGGCACTTTCGTGCAAAGCTCTTCCAGATTCACCCACTGCTGCGAACCGCAGCAACTGGTAGCAAGCTCCGGAACCCGCAGCACGCCGTGTCCCTGGGCGCACATCCGTTCCGTCCCGTACCAGCCAAGGAAAGTCTGCGAAGCCTTACCCAACAGCACCGGACCTGACAAAAACCGCAGACAAACGGGGCAACGCCGCCGCTGGTCTGTCACCGCCCAGTGGAAGGCGCAGACGCTGCCCGGAAGAACGGCAATCTGAAAAATCAGCGCGAAGGGCATGTCAACCGAAAACGCGAGCAAAGCACAGCAATAAACAGTGGGCACGAGGAGAGCGGTCTTCGCCACCAGAAACGCGCGCGGGCGGACTCCCGGGGCCACGCCGAGTTTCAGCAACGTCGTTATCGCCACGATCAGGCATGCCATCATCGCCATCCCGAAAACACCGATGCATTCACGCAACCGCCGGACGGGGCGAGGGAGGACTATTGGCGCGATGCCGGAAGCCGCCACGCGGCCGACGACGAAACCTTGCGCATGGGGCGGCGTCTTGTCCTCCAACGTCTCGTCCTCCAACAGCCACGCATCGATCCGGCCCGCGAGCGGCCACGCGTCGTCAGGGATCACTCCGGCCACCGCCAGGCGCTGCCCGCCGACTTCGAGAAAGTGCCCGGCGATCTGACGGTCGTTGTCGAAATCCAATCGCCAAATTTCACGGCTCACAATCAGGACTGGTCCGTGCACCGCACTCGCCACGGGAATATGGAGCACCTGAAACAGGTTGCCGGTTCCCCGGATCATCGAGTAGAGGTGCATTGCGTGCGGGGTACGAACCGGTTCGTTAACCCGTTGATAAAACGCAAAACCGGCAAAGGCCGGCCCGGCCTGCTTCCAGATCGCCTCATATTGATCGACCGGCGTGTCCGGCAGCTCAACAAGTCCGCGCGCGTCACGAAACGGTGAGGATAGAACCGCGCGGCCCGTACTCGCCAGCATGATCGCCGCCACAATCGCCAGCAGCGCCAGGCATTGCAGCGGAGAGTCCAGCAGCCGGTACGGCGATTGCCGCCGCAGCCAGAACGCATCTTTGTACGCGCCGAGGCAAAAGGTCAGTGCACGCGAATCGCAGGCGCGCCGGATGTAACAAAACTCGGCATCCCACTCCGCAAACCATTCGGCCCGCTGCGACGGAGGCACCAGCCACCGCGCGCTCATGAGTATGGCAACATGGACGCTCACGCGTGTTCCACCTCTCGCTCCGGGATCATTCGCGCCAGTAAAGGATAGCGTTTCAGCGAAGCCTCGAGGGTCGCCCTGCCGCCGCTCGTCAACTTGTAATACTTGCGCGGCGGCCGCTGCTCCTTATCCGCGATCGACTGCTTCTCCCATTGCGAGCGAATCAGATCGTCGCGTTCCAGACGCCGCAGCGCCGGATAAATCGTCCCGCTCGGCAGGCCCGTCATTTCCATCACGCTGAAGCCGTAGCCATGTCCGGCGCCGATGGCCTGGAGAATCATCGCGGCGGTGTGTGAAAGTTTTCGCTCGCCTGCCATACCCGAATTCTATCTATGTAGCATGCTACTTGACAAGGTGATGGTAGTTTGCTACATAGAGACCTGATCGAAGCCCGATGCGGGGCACGCATGACGAAACTCCAGTTCCGCGTACTCTATCGCCAGTTTCTCTTCCGCATCGTCGATCCCGAACTGCTCTCGGGCTACGCACAGGGCGACGTCAACACGCTGCTCGGCCAGTTCGCGGCGCTGTTGATCGTCGTCAGCCTGGCGTTTTGTATACCTCTGGGACTTGTGACTGGCACAAAGGAGACGCCGCTGGTCCGGCTGATCGCCACGCTTGGTATCGAGAATTTCCTCGTCTCGACGACCATGCTCGCGGTCGGCCTATTCGCGGTGCTGAGCTGGGATTCAACGTTCCTCGACCGGCGCGATGTGCTCGTGCTCGCACCCCTGCCAGTGCGCGCCTCGACGCTGTTTCTTGCCAAGGCGGCGGCTTCCATCACCGCGCTCGGCCTGACCATAGCCGTCCTGAACTCGGTGTCAGGGCTCCTCTGGCCGTTTGCGATCATGCCGCACGGCGGGCTGACCGGTGCGCTCTGGTCCTTTTGCGCCTGGTGGATCGCCATGTGCGCCGCCGGCGCGTTCATCTATTGCAGCGTGCTTTGCGTGCAGGGCCTCGCGGCCGAGTTCCTGCCCCGCCGATGGTTCCTGCGCCTGTCCTTGTTCCTGCAGATCGGCGTTTTCTGTGTCTTCGTGAGTGTCTACTTCCTGCAGCCGCCTTTCGCCAGCTTCAGCGAAATGGTGGATCCCGCCAATCAGCGATGGCTCGCGTGGCTGCCTACGTACTGGTTTCTGGGCGCGCTGCGGCAACTCAACGGCTCCCAACTGGCGGTGCTGGAGCCACTGGCGCGCCGCGCATGGGCCGGCCTCGGGATCGCGGCCGCGGGGACGGCGCTGGTCTTTCTGCTGTCGTGGTTCCGCACGCTGCGCAGGATTGCCGAGGAGCCCGACATCACGCCCGCCGTCCGCGGCATCCCGCTGCCGCGCTTCGGGAACGCCTGGCAGACCGCCATCGTGCACTTCAGTATGCGCAGTCTGCTGCGCAGCCGCCAGCATCGCCTCATTCTGGCGTTCTATCTGGGGGTCGGGTTTGCTCTGGTGATCTTTTTCCTGAAATCGCCGGAAGCGCAGCAGCAGATTCTCGCCGCGTCGGGCGGCGCCCGCGTGAACGCGCCGATGCTGGCCTCAACCATCGTGATGCTGGGTTTCTGGATGCTGGGGATTCGCGTCCTCTTCGCGCGTCCCCTCGATCCCGGGGCCAACTGGGTCTTTCGCATTACACCGATTCGGGTGGTCCGGAATGTCTGACGGCAAACCGGCGCTCGTTGCTGGTGCTGGGGCTGGCGCCCCTGTGGCTGAGCGCCGCTGCCCTGTTGTTCCCGATCTGGCCGTGGGGGCCCGCGCTCGGTCATCTCGTCGTCCTCGGGCTCCTCGGTGTGATTCTGGCCGACATCTGCCTGCACGAATTCCAGAAAATCCCGTTCACTTGTTCGTATCTGCCTGGCCGATCGAACATCCACATCACGTTCGGCCTCTCGATCCTGGTCGTTGTGGAAATCACAGACGGCGCCGCGTTTCTCGAATTGCCCGCTTTGGGGAACGCCGCGCACTATGCGTCGATGCTGGGCGTTCTCTTTGTTGCCGCGCTTGTCGCCCGATGGCGCGCGTCACCCGCGAGTTGGGAAGACCCAACGCTGCAGTTTGAGGAAGTCCCGCCCTGGAGCCTGATTGCGCTTGAATTGCCGCGGGATGGAGGGCGCCCTGAGTAACTGCTGATACGCACGGCTGCAGTGGAGATCCTGAAGTGCCGCTATCCCCGGAGACCCCGGTTTGCGGCACGGTGATGCCGGATTAATCGCCGATCGTCAGGAAGAAACGGCATTCCCGCGGGATTCATAACGCTCCGCGCCGGGTAAAACCCGGCGCCAGGGCCGAAGCCCTGGCCCCACAAGAACCTGGCGCTGTTAATCTCTGAAGCATGAACGGATCGAAATTCGTAATCGTGGGCGGCGGCATGGTCGCCGGATACGCCGCAAAACAGCTCGTTGAACTGGGCTTACGACCGGGCGATCTGACGATTCTTTCTTCAGACACCACGATTCCCTACGAACGGCCGCCCTTATCCAAGGGTTTCCTCACAGGCAGGGAAACCGAGGAAAGCATTCGCATCAATCCAGCCGATTTTTACGGGGCTCACGCCATCGAAATCCGGCTCGGTTGTACGGTAAACGGCGTCGATCCCGGTCGCAGGCGCCTGCGCCTTCAGTCCGGGGATGAGTTCGGCTTTGAAAAGCTCATCCTTGCGACCGGTTCACGCGCCCGCACACTGACGGTGCCAGGCGCGGATCTGCCCAACGTGCAGTACCTGCGCACTCTCGAAGACGCAGAAAAGATTCGCCGCCTCGCAACTGGAGTGAAACGCGCTGTCGTCATCGGCGGCGGATTTATCGCCATGGAGGTCGCCTCCGCGCTCACGCAGAAGGGGGTCGAAACCACCATGGCGATGCCGGAAGATCGCGTCTGGAAACAGTTCTTCACCGCGGAAATGTCGAAGTTCTTCGAAGATTACTTCAGTGCGCGCGGCGTGCGCTTCAGGAAAGGTGTGGGCATTGGCCGCCTGCGGGGCAATGGACAATTGGAAGCCGTTGAACTCACCGACGGAAGCGCGACTTCCTGTGAGCTGGCAGTCGCCGGCATCGGAGCCCAGCCGGTCACAGAACTGCTCGACGGAAGCGGCATCGAAGTGAGCAACGGTGTCGTGGTCAATGAATTTCTGGAAACGAATGCACCGGGGATCTTCGCGGCGGGCGACATTGCGAACTACCCGGACCCGCTCTTCGGAAAGCGCAGACGCGTCGAACACTGGGACAATGCCGTGTCTCAGGCGCAGCACTGCGCTAAAGCGCTGCTGGGCGAGCGTGCTCCCTTCGTACACGTCCCGTATTTCTTTTCCGATGTGTTCGATCTCTCTTACGAGTTCTGGGGCGATCCGGCAGACGCCGATGACGTCGTGTATCGCGGCTATCCGGCCAGCAGCAGCTTCAGCGTGTGGTGGACCAGGCACTCGAAGCTGGTGGCCGCATTTGCCATGAATCGGCCTGACGCGGAACGTACCGCCGCGCCTCAATGGATTGAGTCACGGCAGGACGTCAACACCGCCAGGCTTGGCGGCGACTCCGATCCCTTTGCCGCCGCAAAATCCTGAGAGCTGTCAGGTGGCTGAAACATTCCGGGCGGAGATGGCCGGGGCGCTGCGTACGGCAAATATAGCCCGCTGAATGTTGTAGTGTTTAGAGATCGCCATGGTGAGAAGAAGAGCTGACCCGGCGTCATTCCCCATCGTGGCGATAGGCGCTTCCGCCGGAGGGCTGGAGGCGTTTACAGAACTGCTGAAAGCTCTGCCGGCTAAGTCGGGGATGGGCTTTGTGCTCATACAACACCTCGAGCCGACCCACGAAAGCGTGCTGACCCAGCTGCTCTCCAGGGCGACCCCGATGCCGGTGGTGCAGGCGTCCGAAGGCATGGCAGTCAAACCGGACCGCGTCTACATCATTCCTCCCAATAAGGGCATGACGATACGCAACGGAACTCTGCGGCTGTCGGAACGCGTGAAAGGCGGTCCACATCACCCCATCGACGAGTTCTGCTTCGCTCTCGCCGAGGACCGGAAACGCGCCGCAATGGGCATTCTTCTCTCCGGCAGCGGATCGGACGGCACGCTCGGTCTCAAAGCCATAAAGGCTGCCGGAGGCATCACATTTGCGCAGGAGCCGAAATCGGCGCAGTGGCCCATCATGCCGGAAAGCGCGATCTCGGCCGGCGCGGCGGATTTCGTCATGCTTCCACGGCACATTGCGGAGGAACTGGCTCGCATCGGACGGCACCAACCGCCGCAAGACGAAGAACTGGTATCGCAGGGCGCGGGGCTGGAAAGGATCTGCCTGCGTCTCCACGCCGCCACGGGCGTGGATTTCCGCCTCTACAAGCAGGCGACGGTCAGCCGCAGGGTGGCGCGCCGGATGACAATGAACAAGGCGAAGACGCTGGACGAATACGCCGCGATGCTGAGCCGGAATCCGGCTGAAGCGCTGGCGCTGGCGGACGACATTTTCATCCACGTCACTGGCTTTTTCCGCAACCCGGAATGTTTCCAGGCCCTGCGAAAACAGGTGTTCGCTGCGTGGGGCGCGAAGCGGGGGCCGGCGGATAACATCCGCGTCTGGGTCCCCGGCTGCTCCACCGGCGAAGAGGTCTATTCGCTGGCGATGCTGTTGATCGAGAGCCTCGGCGAACATACGGCCGGAACGAAGATTGAGATATTCGGGACCGACATCAGCGAGCGCGCCATCGACCGGGCACGCGCCGGCATATATTCTGAATCCGCCATGGCAGGCGTCTCGCCGCGCCGCCGGAAGCGCTTTTTCGTTAAGGACCACCAGCGCTGTCAAATCGCCAGAGCGGTGCGCGACCTGTGCATCTTCGCGCGCCACGATCTGGCGAAGGACCCGCCGTTTTCGAACCTCGACCTGATCAGTTGCAGAAACGTGCTCATTTACATGGGCCCGGCACTGCAGCAGAGAACCATGTCCGTTTTTCAGTATGCTCTGAAGCCCGGCGGCGTCCTCTTTCTGGGCAAATCGGAGGCCATCAGCGGTTACGCGGACTTGTTCGCAGTGAAAAGCCGGCCGCACAAAATTTTCGTCCGCAAACCGGCGGCGGCGGCGGGGCATCGTTTCGATTCCATGCCCGACCGATCGATGGCCGCGGCCGAACCCTCTCCGGTGGCGGCGCCATCGCAACCGGTCTTCGATTCCCACAGTGAAGCGGAGCGTATCCTGTTGGAGCGTTACGTTCCGCCGTCGCTGCTGGTCGGCCCGGACCTGCACATCGAAAGCTTCCAGGGTGAGACGAGCCCGTTTCTCGCACACGCGCCGGGTCCAGCCAGTTTTCATTTGCTCAAGACGGTGCGTCCGGAATTTGTAGTGGACCTGCGCGCTCTGATTTCGCAGGCGGGGCGGGAACGCACGACGGTTCGCCGGGAGGGAGTCCGCTACCTCCATAATGGCGACCCGGCCACGATCACGCTTGAGGTTGCGCCGCTGCGGAACCCCCACGACGGCAAAGTTGACTTTCTCATCGTCTTTAAAGACGCATTCAAAGATACGCTCAAAGGCGCGGCTGGCGGCGAACAGCGGCGTTCCACGGCGGGACGGGAGGCAAAGAGGCTCGAAAAAGAGCTCGCGTCGACGCGTGAATATCTGCGGTCTTTGATTGCCGAGCAGGACGCCGCGCAGGAGAAGATGAAAGCGGCCAATGAGGAGATCCTGTCGAGCAACGAGGAGCTGCAAAGCACCAACGAGGAACTCGAAACAGCGAAGGAAGAGCTGCAGTCGTCAAACGAAGAACTGGTTTCGCTCAATGACGAACTGCAGCATCGCAACACCGAGCTGGCTCAGCTCGGCGACGATCTGAATAACGTTCTGACCGGCGTCGATATTCCGGTTCTGGTGCTGGATTCGGGACTGCGGATTCGCCGGTTTACTCCGCCCGCGGAAACGCTGTTCAACCTGATCGGCGAAGATGCAGGCCGCCCTTTCAGCCAGATTCAGTCCAATATCGAGCTGGCGGACTGGACCCCGCTGTTTGCCGAAGTCACGAAGAATCTGCGGATCGTGGAGCGGGAGGTGCGGGATCGAAACGGGCGCTGGTACGCGCTGCGCATGCGTCCGTACAAAACCGCCGGGAACCGGGTGGACGGCGTGCTCATCGCGCTGCTGGATATCGACTCGGTTAAAAAAAGTCTCGATCAACTCCGCCAGTCACGGGCCTACGCCGAATCGATTGTGGAAACAATCCACGAATCCCTGCTGGTTCTTGACTCCGCGCTGCGGGTTGTGGTGGCAAACGGAACCTTCTACCGCACATTTCAGGTTGCGGCAGAGGAAACTCTCGGGCGTCTGGTATATGAGCTGGGGGAACGCCAATGGGACATTCCCCGCCTGCGCCAACTGCTTGAAGAAGTGCTGCCGCGGGACTCTCACTTCGACGGTTTTGGGGTGGAACTGGAGTATCCGGAAATCGGCTACCGGAACATGCTGATCAATGCGCGCCGGATACAGCAGGAAGGCGCCGGCCCAGGGCTCATTCTGCTCGCGATTGAGGATGTCACGGAGAAGAGGCGAGCGGAGGCGGAGGCGGAGCGGCAGCGGACTGAATCGACCATGCGGGCGCTGCTCGATTCCGCCGCGCAGGGGATTCTGGCGGTGCAGGCCGATGGAAAGATCGCGCTGGCGAATCGGATGACGGAGCAACTGTTTGGCTACGAGCCCGGAGAACTGACGGGCCGCTCGATCGACGTTCTTGTTCCCGCGGAGAGCAGAAGCCGGCATGCCGCACAACACAAAGCTTTCTTCGCCGCGCCTCGGCTCCGCCCCATGGGAATAGGGCTCGAACTGGCAGGTTGCCGCAAAGACGGGACCCGATTCCCCATCGAGGTCAGTCTCAGCCACACTGAAACCGCGCAGGGCAAACTTGGAGTCGCGTTTGTAACCGATATCACCGAACGCAAGAGCATGGAAGCGATTGCGGCGCAGAATCGCGCAGAACTGCAGAGCCTGACTTCCAGACTGATCGCCGCCCACGAGGACGAGAGTAGATACCTGGCGCGCGAGCTGCACGATGTTTTCAGCCAGAGACTCGCGGTCCTTGCGATGGGGATCGCGGCTCTCCGGCAACGGCTTGAGAAATCCGAAGGGCCGGTCGCGCAGCAACTGAAGGAACTGGGCCAGGGCGTCACGTCGCTGGCTGACGGCCTGCATCAGATGTCCCGGCAGCTGCACCCTTCGATCCTGGGCGATCTTGGACTGGCGGCGGCGCTCCATGACGAATGCAGGGTGTTTTCGGAAATCCAAAAAATCCCCGTCAGATTCAAAGGCGTGTGAGTGCCGAAGTCTCTCCCCCGGGACATTGCTCTTTGTTTTTATCGAGTGGCGCAGGAGATTCTGCGCAACATTGCGCAACACGCGGGCGCGCGCGAGGTTCGCTTCGACCTGATCGGTACGCGCGGTGAGATCAAACTCCAGGTGCGGGATATCGGCGGCGACGGTTTCGATCTCGAAAACGCGAGGAAGAAGAGAGGGCTTGGCCTGATCAGCATGGAGGAGCGGGTCCGGATGGTGAATGGCGTATTCAAAATCCAGTCCGCGCGGGGCAAAGGAACAGAAGTGGAGGTCCGTGTGCCCTGGAAAGCAGCTGAATGACACGTCCGCGGATATTGCTGGCCGACGATCATCTGGTTGTAATTGAGGGCCTCCGCCGCATTCTCGAAGGGGAATTTGAGATTGTCGGCGTGGCCCACGATGGACCCGCTATGGTGCAGGCGGCCGCGGAACTGCAGCCCGATTTGATCGTTGCCGACATATCGATGCCCCTCCTGAATGGCATCGAGGCCACGCGCCAAATCCTGAATCTGAACCCAAAAGCCCGGGTTGTCGTCCTCACCATGCATCCCGACGTGCCGTATGCATCTGAGGCATTGGACGCAGGTGCGTCAGGTTACGTGCTGAAAAGCGCCGCCGGACAGCTTCTTGTTACAGCCATTCGGGAGGCCTTGCGGGGCCGGGTGTTCGTGACGCCATCCATTACCGCGGACAGCGTGCAGTCACGATCGGGGCGACCGCCCAGCCGAAAGCGGAAAGATGCCCAGCCGCTTACAGCGCGCCAACGGGAAGTTGCACGTTTGATTTCCGAGGGGCGGCCAACCAAGGAGATCGCCGAGGTAATGAAGGTTTCCGTTCGGACGGTCGAATTCCACAAATACCGCGCGATGGAAGCCCTGGGCCTCAATACCGTCGCCGAATTGATTCAATTCGCCGTGAAGCACCTGGCGTAAGGATTCCACATCATTTTCACTGCCTGATACTGGGAAATTCACGAGTATACCGACGCCAGTCACTCCTTGTATCCTCAGGTAAATCCGGAAGGAGCTAATCCGATGCAGGCCATTCTGGTTGAGAAAATTTCACAGGCTTCGGGGCGGGAGATCCATGTTGCGGTGAACGGACACGGCGCTGCCCGATTGGGAGACGACGAGATCGCGGCTCTCGCGGTTGAACTCTGGCGAGTCAGAGGCTGCCCGGAGAGGTCACTGGGGCAAGACTGGCTACGCGCCGCCACGATACTACGATCCGGCGCTCACGCCCATTGATCGGTGCAGGTCGAACCGTCGCAGGCGGCGGCGAAACCGCACGGAGGCCGTGCCATGAGTCCTTGCGTACGAAGCCGGGCGCGCAGCGGAAGTTGCGGCTTTCCGGCGAAAGAGCATGAACCGCGAGTAATCCTGAAAGGCCGACATGACGAAGCTATCCGGCAAGCCGTGCTGTGGCGGATTGCGTGGCTTGCCCCGGCTGACATTCAAGTCGGCGCGAATGATGGCGCAGTCACGCTCACGGGCTTCGTGAACGGCTGGACCGCGAAAATTGTGGCGGAGGAGTCCGCGAGATCCGTCCCTGGGGTCACGTCGGTGGCTAACGATATTGTTGCGATGCCCATAACCTGGCATCCGAAAGATGCGTTCCTGGCTGGTTCGACCGCGGAGGGGCAGTCTGGTAATTTTGCGAGTGTTTCTTTGCAAACACGTCGTGCATCCTTAAGTGAAGCTCAGTCCTGACAGGTCCGGGGACCCGGTGCCATTCCCGTGCCCCCAGGCAGAGCAGTTGAAGTTAAAGAGAGACCCGTAAATGGCAAACATATTTCTCGTTGGCGTCGCACCAGAAGCCGCCCGCCAGATTCTCCGGGCTTCTGTCCGGGAGGGCCATCAGATCCGGCAACAACCGCCGGAAGTTCACATTCGGGAACTGCGGGACGCGGATATTGTCTTCGCGGGAGGCGAGCCACGTTACTATCTGACGCTGCTGAGACGCCTGCGGGAAGTCCAGCCCACATTGCCTTTTGTCGTGGTTACGCGGGTTGCCCAGACCAACGAGTGGCTTGATGCGCTGGAAGCGGGCGTAACCGATTACTGTTCGGAAGCGATCGAGAGCCGGCAGCTTCGCTGGTTGATGGAATCGGCGATGCCCCGATTACAGCCAGCCGCGAAGGCCACTTAATTAAAGCTTGTTGAAAAAGGCTTCGATGACTCAAGACGGCAGGCGAAACCGCCTGCCCCACCACGGGCAATCAATGGTTTGCAGGCTTTGGTGGGGCAGGCATTCAGCCTCCCGGGACTTTTTCAACAAGATTCCAAAGCCTCCAGCGTTGCTTGAGGACCAGGATCTGCGAGTGCGTGAAAAAGGCGGATTGTCTCCTGACAGTTGGTGGCTGCGCGCACGAAGAAATCATGTCAAACGTCACAATCGAAACGGCCGATGAAAAGAAAATGGGAGCTTCGTCCATCTTCCAGGACCTGAAAGACCTGAAGAAGCGCGTCCGCGAGCGCGCCTTCCGGATCTTCGCAGAACGCCATGGGGGCGACGGCCACGCCACCGAACACTCGATCAGCGAAGAGCGCGATCTGCTGTGGCGCTGAAGCGATCTCGTTGAGCGGCAGGAGAGTTCACAGACTAAGGCTACTGCCTGCCTGACGGCTGCCAAAGCGAACCGGATCAGGCGCGTCTCGGGCGACCCGCGTTTATTTCGCCGCGCGCCTGCTGCCGGCCGGCGCCATCTCGGGCGGGCTGTCGATGTACATAATGCGCTCGTCCGACTTGGTCGTCACATCCGGATGCGCCACCGCGTCGCCGATGAGGTCGTAGCGATACACCACCGCCACGCTCTTGCCAAAGCATGACGATTTGAACGTCGAGGCCCGCACCGCCTTTTCCACGGGCGGCACGAGAAGTTTTTCCCCGGCAGCCCACGCGGTGCTGATCTCGCTGTGGATATTGTCCGGCATTCCCTGCGCGGTCACATCGAGTGTGACCCACACCGTTCCGTCCACATGTTGCCGCAGCGCCGGGCCTGGAAACTCCGGCGTTACGACGTGATCGAAGCATTCGAATCCGGGTTTCGGAGGTGGAGGCGGCACCACCGGACCGCGTCCGAAACCTCGCCCGCCACCGCGTCCGGCGCCTCGCCCACCACCACCGCCAGGCGGTCCTTCCTGGGCAACTCCGTACTGCGCAATCAGAAGACCGGCAGCCAATACCAGTAAAAAACGCATCTCACGCACCTCGCTTAAATTTGTTCACACCGAACCGTTCTTCCGCGCCGCGGCGTCGCCGGTTCCACGGTTCGTCAGTTTATCAGTAAGGCGAATCAGTTCGACGGGCCGGACGCATCGCGCTTCACCGGCTTTCCGTAAACCTCGATCCACGCCACGTCGTCGTACCCTCCGCTGCCATGCCCGCTGCCCGGCGCCAGGTCCGCAAAACCGATGGCGTCAACTTTGCTGAGATCCACTTTGTCCAACAGCGTCCCTTTCGTCCGCACGGCGGGCATGTCGAGCTTAAGCCAGCGCAACTGGGACGGATAGAATTCGGTCTCCTGATAATCGAACGTGTTCGCGTCCACGTGGTCGCCCACGAGCCATGTTCCGTCGGCGAGTTTCACCACCGGCCGCACCTCGTGGAATCCCAACGTCTTGGTGTACCAGCGGATTTTCGCCTTGCCGGTCAGGTCCACCATGCTGTCTTTATGGCTGAGCGTCAGCACGCAGGCTGTCGCGCACAGGCCGGTCCAGATATGCGGTACGTTCCCCTCGCTCGTGACGCCGAAATCTGTTTTGCCGCTCCCGTAGATGTTCAGTTTCAGATCCGGGTTCGTGACAAAATCCTGCGTCACGGGAACGTTGCCGGGGGCCTGCTTCCAGGTCTCTTTGAAGAAAAGCGGCGGTGGCGGCTGCGGCGCAAAGCCCCTGCCGCGCCCGCCAGGTTCCTGCGCAAAAGCGCCTGTCGCGGCGCAAAGTAAAATCAAAACCGGAATACTTCGTTTCATAGAGCCTCTCATTCGTTCCGCATGCACCACCATGCCTCAGGTGCATGCAGCGAGTGTATAACGAATCGCCCGCCATCGGAATCCGAACCGGGGCGGTTGGTTCTGCGTATGAGACAACGGGAAGGTTCTCAAAATGATCCCGCATGAAATGACGACCACTGCCTTTGACCTCCACGGATTCCGCGTTACCCGGAATCTGGGCATCGTTCGTGGCATCGTAGTCCGCTCGCGGTCCGTTTTCGGCAGCATCGGCGCCAGCCTGCAAACCCTGGTCGGCGGCGACATCACTCTCTTCACCGAACTCTGCGAGAAAACCCGCGACGACGCATTCGAGCGCATGCTGCAGCACGCCGCCGAAGCCGGGGCACATGGCGTAATCGGCGTCCGCTATGACGCAACCGAGGTGATGCAGGGCGTCACCGAAGTCCTCTGCTACGGCACCGCCGTGCAGCTTGAGCGACCCTGAATTACAAGGCGCAAAATCAACGCCGCCGCGGTGCACGACATCAAAGTGAAAGCGCCGGTTCGATTTGCAGTACATTGGCGGGATATCATCCGGATCGGCAAACCGGCTCCACTTCCATGTCGCACACCCGCGGGCAGCGCATGCGAGTGCGCCAGGGGAAAGTCGATCGTGCATTGCCAGAATTCCGAACCGAATGTACCGCGCAGACGCCCCTCAGTTGCCTTTGGGAACTTTGTTGTTATCCTGAGCGGAGTGCCTCGAGTCTGGGCAGTACGGACCAACGCAGGCTGGTGCCTGACATGGCTGCTCGTTGTGCTTGTCTCGATGGCATCGCTCGATCGGGTGCCTGACCCTCCCGCTGTCAGGCCGGATTACACTCAGATAAAAATTTCCGCCCCGCACGCGCAGCTCGCGACTCCTGCCGTGCGTTGCTCTCTCCTGGTCGCGATGCTCCAGCCTCCCGTCGAGCGCCGCGCCAGCCTTACTGCCGTGCCTGTCGGCCATCGTGGCCTGACCCTCGTGCTGCGGCGAGCTGCGGATTCTTCTCCCCCTATCCTCTGACGGCGTCTTCGATTCCAGGCCACATAACCATTACGCGCGTTTTCGGGCGCACGGCCGTTTGGCCTGGATTCCTGTCCGGAGCATCACCCCGTTTCCAGTCGATTTGTTCATTTTCGGGCCGGTGCGAGAGAGGATTTTAATGAAAACATCGGAAGTAATCGCCGCCTGGGGGAAGATTCTCAAAGGTGACCACCCGTCGCTTTCCATCGAACTGACGCGCGAATGCCCCCTTCGCTGTCCAGGATGCTATGCGTACACCGACGCCCACCTTGGGGGCGGAGTGACCCTCCGCGAATTGACGGACCGGACCGGGCAGGATCTCATCGACGCTGTTCTGTTATGCGTGGATCGTTTGAAGCCCCTCCATCTGTCGCTCGTCGGCGGCGATCCGCTGGTCCGTTACCGCGAGCTTGAGGCCCTGGTGCCGCAACTGATCGCGCGCCGGATTCACGTTCAGATTGTCACCAGTGCCTTTCGTGTTCTGCCGGCAGCGTGGGCCTCCCTCGATCGTCTGAACGTCGTGGTTTCGATCGACGGGCTCCAGCCCGAGCACGATGTCCGGCGCGCGCCTGCGACATACGACCGGATCATCCGCCACATCGCCGGCCAGAAGATCACCGTTCATTGCACGGTGACGGGCCAAATGATGTGGCGTCCCGGATACCTGCGCGAATTCCTCGAATTCTGGACGCCGCGGCAGGAAATTCGTAAGGTCTGGTTCAGTCTGTTCACGCCCCAGATCGGCGACAAACTGGATGAAATTCTCGATCCCGCGCAGCGCGCCCGGGCCATCGAGGATATGCTGGTGCTCCGCGGTATCTTTCCAAAGCTGGATATGCCGGAGGGTTTGATTCGCCAGTTTGTCACGCCGCCGAGCCGTCCCGAAGAGTGTGTCTTTGCCCTTACGACCCGGGTTCTGTCGGCCGACCTGAAGACCCGCGTGGTGCCCTGCCAGTTCGGCGGTAATCCCGATTGCAGCTCCTGCGGGTGCATTGCGTCCATGGGTCTGGCTGCGGTGGCTGCGCACAAATTGGGCGGCTTGATTCCTGTTGGAACCATTTTTAAAGCCTCGGTAAGGATCGGGCGTAGTCGCACCAGGGCTGATGCGCCGACGCGTCCACTGGAAGATCCCCTGCATATCCTGCAGAACAGCGTGGGTGACCGCTCATGAGAGACTCTCCAATGGCCTTAGCATCGGAATTCGACCAGGTCCGGGAACTGACGGCCCGCATTGGCAGCGATCGTTCCCTGACACAGGCAAGCACTGGTAACAGCTCGGCCAAGATCAATGGAGAGCTATGGATCAAACGATCGGGCTGCTGGATGTCGGCCGCCAGGAGAGACGATATCTTCATCCGTCTGAATCTCGACGAGGTCGCCGGCTGCCTGCGCCGGAACCTCGATCCGGCCGATTTTTTCGCGGGAGCGTCCATCGAGACAGCCATGCACGCCGTCATGCCGCACCGCATTGTGGTGCATGTGCACTCGGTGAATACGATCGCATGGGCCGTCCGTCCGGATGGGGCTTTGCGGATTCAGACACGGCTCGCGGGGCTTCGGTGGCAGTGGATTCCATACCTACCCTCGGGTTTACCCCTGGCGATGGAAATACAGCGGGCCTCGAAGAGACGCCCCGACACCGATCTTTTTATCCTCGCCAATCACGGGCTGGTAGTCGGCGGCGAGGATGTGCGGTCGGTCCACGGCTTGCTTTGCGACGTGCATCGGCGGCTCGACATTACCCCTCGCGCGGCGGTTCCAGCCGATTGCGCGAGTCTGGCCACGCTCGCGAGCGATTCGGTCTGGCAGTTGCCTGACGACGAGGAAATTCACTCACTGGCAACCGACCCCGTTTCCCGGCGAATCGTCTCACGGGGGATTCTCTACCCATGCCAGGCCATTTTCTCCGGGCCGGACGGGCTGGAGGCATTCAGTGCGATTGACAAAAAATGCGCGCGCGACTATTGCGACAGCCAACGTCCGTTCCTCTTCCTCGAAGGATGTGGCGTCCTGGTGAACCAGCAGGCGGGTGCAGCCACGGTCGCGATGCTCGCGGGACTGGCTCAGGTGGCGAGGCGTCTCGGGGCATCCGTGCCGATTCGATACCTGACAAGTGCGGAAGTGTCGATGCTCTCGCCTGAGGTCGCGAATCGTTACCGGCAACTCGCCAGCGCAGGTTCCGCGCAGACCGGCTGCTCGCGTCCTGCACTTCAGCCGCACCTCCTGCCCGATCATGAGCGAGGCTGAGTCATAGCCGCCTGGATTTTCGGGGCAGGACTTCACTCATCCCGCATCCGGAAGTGTCACGCGCAGGGGATAATGTGGCCCGAGGCCAATCCCGACTCCGGCAGCTCAGCCGATGCCTTTGTGATTGAAAAACAAACGATGAGCATTTTCGACTCCGACCCGCTGTTCACGCCGTTCACTTTCAACGGCCTCACTTTGCCCAATCGCTTCGTGATGCCCGGCATGCAGCGCCAGTGGTGCGACGACGGCGTCCCCCAGCCGCGCCTCGCCGATTACTACCGCGACCGCGTCGAAGGCGGCGTCGGCCTCATCATCACCGAATCGTGCGCCGTCGACCACCCCTCCTCCACGCAGGTCCCCTTCTTCTGCCGCATCAACGATGCCACCATGAGCGCCTGGGAGCGCTGCTTCAACGCCGTCAACCGCGCTGGCGGCCGCATGTTCCTGCAGCTCTGGCATGAAGGCGCGGTTCGCAAGGAGGGCGGCGCCGGCCTGTATTCCCGATTCCCCACTCTCAGTCCCTCCGGCCTCGTCCACGCGGGCAAACTAAACGGCCAGACCGCCACGCTCGCCGATCTCGACGCCATTCGCGACGCCTTCGTGCGCGGCGCGCTGGCGGCCCGGGAAATCGGCGCTGCCGGTGTCGAAGTACACGCCTGTCACGGCTATCTCCTCGATCAGTTCCTCTGGCCCGAAACCAACCGCCGCGACGACGGCTATGGCGGCGACGATATTCGCCACCGCGTTCGTTTCCCGGCTGAAATCGTGCGCGCCATCCGCGAAGCTCTCGGCCCGCACTTCCCGATCTCGTTCCGTTTCTCGCAGTGGAAGGAAGTGAACTACAACGCGCGCATCGTCCCCACGCCGCAGGACCTCGCCACGATGCTCCAGATCCTCCGCACCGCCGGCGTCGACGTCTTCCATGCTTCGGCGCGTTATTTCTGGATCCCCGAATGGCCAAGCGCACAGGCCGAAGGGTCCGTCGTGCGCGTTGAAAAAGGTTCGGACCTCGGCATTGCGGGCTGGACGAAATCCCTGACCGACGCTCCGGTCATTGCGGTCGGCAGCGTCGGCCTCGACACCGACGTGATGGACAACTTCTTCGGCAAGGAAGCGAAGTCAACCGGCGAGGCCGGACTGCGCGAACTTCTGCGCCGCTTCAACAATCGCGAGTTCGATCTCATCTCGGTGGGCCGCGGCCTGATCGGCGACCCGCAATGGGTCAACAAGGTGCGCGACGGCCGCTTATCCGACATCCGCATGTTCACGAAGAAGGACGTGCTCGGCGATCTGGAAGTCGAGGGTTTTGTCGCCGAAGCGCACGCGGGAGAGTAGTCTAATTGTGTAGTGTCCAAACGCCCCCCTGTCGCGCCAGCGGCAAAGAAATCAGAAACCGCGCGGCGCGAGCCGGCTGAAATCAGGACCGTGCGGCTGGAGCCCGCGCGTGAGAACGCACCCGAATCCAGCCGCCTGTTTCCCTGGCTGCTCGTGCTGTTCGCCGCCAGTGGCTGCGCCGCACTCATCTACGAGATCGTGTGGTTCCAGCTGCTGCAGCTGGTCATCGGCTCCTCGGCCGTTTCCCTCGGACTGCTGCTCGCGGCCTACATGGGCGGCCTGTGTCTCGGCAGCGCCGCCTTCGCGCGCTTCGTTCCCGCCCGACTGCATCCGCTGCGGATATATGCGGGGATCGAAGCCGGCATCGGACTCTTCGGCCTCATCGCTCTCTTCGGCGTTCCGCTGGTCGGACATCTCTACGTCGCGACCGCGTTCTCCGGCCTTTTCGGCATGGTCTGGCGCGGCGTCATCGCCGCCGCGTGTCTGATCCCGCCGACGCTGCTGATGGGCGCCGGTTACCCCGCTATCTCGCGCTGGGTGCAGTCCACATCAGATGATTCCCGCCGATCCATGCAACTCGGCTTTCTCTACAGCGCCAACATTGCAGGCGCGGTGATTGGCTGCGGACTCGCCGGATTCTACCTGCTGCGCGTCTACGACATGGCGATCGCCACGTACGTTGCCGCAGCCATCAACGTGGCTGGCGCACTGGTTGCGTATTCATTCGTCTCGCGTACAAAGAACCCCGCCACACGCGATATGGCCGCCGCTGCTCCCGCGGCGCGCGCTCCCGGCGCCATGATCGTGTACGTCGCCATCGGTCTGTCGGGCCTCACTGCTCTCGGTGCCGAGGTCGTCTGGACGCGCCTGCTTTCACTCCTGCTGGGTCCG
The DNA here is from genome assembly GCA_963832905.1 of Terriglobia bacterium. Classification (GTDB taxonomy): domain Bacteria; phylum Acidobacteriota; class Terriglobia; order Bryobacterales; family Bryobacteraceae; genus BOG-234. Next base: position 1,767,152 of record CAWHVO010000006.1, read on the forward strand.
ACGGTCTACACGTTCTCCATCATCCTCGCTGTGTTTCTCGTTGGACTCTTCGCGGGCAGCAGCGCCGGTTCGTTTATCGCGCGACGGGTGCGCGACCCGCGCTTTGCGCTCGCAGTCAGCCAGATCCTTCTCGGCGCCGCCGTCGCCTGGACCGCCATCACCATTGCCAGAGTGCTTCCGTTCTGGCCGGTCGACCCGTGGCTCTCCGTCAGCCCCTGGTTCAATTTCGATCTCGATATCGAGCGCGTCATCCGCGCCATTCTTCCCGCCACGCTTCTCTGGGGAGCGAGTTTTCCCCTCGCTCTCGCCGCTGCCTCCGCGGCGCATGAAGACCCGGCGCGGCTCTCCGGCGAAGTCTACGCCGCCAACACCGCCGGGTCGATCGTCGGCGCACTCGCCTTCAGTCTCTTTCTGATTCCCGGGCTCGGCACGCAGGGATCGGAGCGGCTGCTGATCTGGCTGGCCGCCGCGGCTGCCATCGCCGCGCTGGCCGCCGTCTTCAACGCCGCGCGCCGATTGAACCGTGCACTGGCAGCCGCTCTCGTGGTGACGCTGGCTGTTTCGTTCGCCCTCACCGCGACGGTCTCCCCCATCCCGTGGCAGGCGATTGCCTTTGGCCGCCGCATCGCCCCCATTCTCCGCGACGCCGTGGTCGCCGGCGACACCGCAACCACTCCGCTCTTCATTGGAGAAGGCGTCAACTCATCCGTGGTTATCACCGAGCGCGGCCGTACGCGCGGCTTCTACGTCAGCGGCAAATCGGAAGCCTCCAACACCCTCATCGACATGCGTCTGCAGCGCATGATGGGCCATCTGCCCGCACTCTTTCACACCCAGGATCCCGCGTCGCGTTCCGTGCTTGTGGTGGGTTTCGGCGCGGGGGTCACCGCCGGATCATTCGTGCCTTACTCGGGTATAACCCGGATCAACATCTGCGAGCTGGAGCCGCTCATCCCGCGCGCTTCCGGCGAATACTTCAGCAAAGAGAACAACAACGTCATGCACGATGTCCGCACTCACATCGTCTACGACGACGCCCGCCACTACATCCTCACCAGTCCCGACAAATTCAACGTCATCACCACCGATCCCATTCATCCCTGGGTGAAAGGCAGCTCAACTCTGTTTTCAAAGGAGTACTTCGAACTGGTCCGGAGCCATCTCAGTCCAGGCGGCATCGCCGCGCAATGGCTGCCCCTTTACGAAAGCGACGACCAGACCATCAAAACCGAGCTCGCCACGTTCTTCAGTGTTTTCCCCAATGCCACCGTCTGGAGCAACTTCATCGACGGTGACGGATACGATCTCGTACTGCTGGGCAGCGTCGACCCGCCCCGCATCTTCCTGAACGATCTCCAGCATCTTCTCGAAGGTCCGGGCTATGCTCCCGTTCGGCAGTCGCTGGATGAAATCGGCGTACATTCCGTAACGGACCTCGCCGCCACCTACGCGGGCCGCGCGCAGGATCTGGCTTCTTACATATCGGGCGTTCCCGTCAATATGGACCTGAACATGCGCCTTCAGTACATCGCGGGACTGGGGGTGAACTCCCTCGCCGCGCCGCGTATTTATCGCGACATTCTCGGTTTCCGTTCCTTCCCCCAGGATCTGTTTATAGGCCGCGGCGAAGCCGTCGACGATCTGCGCGAACTCATCGGCCGCCCGCGCCGCATCTTTTAATTTAAAGAACACGCGCGAAACGGGTCGCGGCATTGCATCGGGCAAAGGGCCGCCGCCCGATCGTGAGTTCCCTTTTTTGTCCGGCGGCGCGGGACGGCGCCCTTTGCGCTTCTGCGCAACGCTATTCTGATGGCTATGCGGAAGTTCGTGTTGCTCCTGTTGCTGCCGGTGATCGCCGCGGCTGAAGTCGTATGCGCACTCGGCCCCAATGTGGCCGCGTACAACGCTGCGTCCGACAGCCAGCCCACACCCGACACCATGACCGAGCTGCGCCGTCTGGACGCCGCTCTGCAGTCGATCTGTTCGCCGCGCTGTCCGCAGATCGCCATCTTCCGCAACCCCACCGCCCCCAATGCGATGCTCATTGCGACCAACGATCAGGCGAAGATCGTTTACGCGCCGCAGTTTTTTCAGAGCCTTTACGACAACTTCGGAGACGGTGCTGTCATCGCCGTCCTGGCGCATGAATTCGGTCACGGTCTCGATGAGCTGAATCCCGGCAAATTCGGCCGCGGCGGAACGCCCGAACTCCGTGCCGATGCCTGGGCCGGCTGCGCACTGGCGAAGACGGATCTGACCCCGACAGGGCTCGCCGAAGCGCTCGTCGGCGTCACCAAATATCCGACCCCGGGCAACTCCGACAGCACCGTTCGCATCGGCGCTTTCCGCTTCGGTTTCACACAATGTGGCGGCACCGCCACAAAGTTCGACGCGGCTCTGGCGAAAGTGAAATAAAAACCGATCAGATCCCCGCGCACGGCTGTCCCGTGCCTTCTTTCAGATTCACGATCGTGTCGACCGAGGTCTGCTTCCACGACTCGCATCCGCCGGACAGCCAGTAGACCTGAATGCGATCCACCTGGGTCGCATTGCCCAGTCCGAAATGCGCGCGCGGATCGTTGGCCGCCAGATAACTCCCGTCGCCCCGCACCCAGCGTTTCACGGACGTGCCGTCCTTTTTGAACAGCTCAACCGTGCTGCCGTAGGCCGACCGGTTCGTCTTCGTCCCTTCGAGCTTCACCATGAGCCAGTGCCCGCGATCGGGCACCGTGTTCAGCAGCACGCGCGCGGGACCATTGTTATTCGTCACCAGAATGTCTGTGCCGCCGTCGTTGTTGACGTCGCCAAACACCGCGGCACGGCTGACCTCCACGTTCGCCAGAGCCGGCCCGGCGGCGGCCGTAATGTCCGCAAAGCCCTTCCCCTTGCCCAGATTCTGCAGCAGTAGTTTCTTTTCCCGGTAGGGAAACTTATCCCCGGGAGGATATGCATTCACATCCATCAGCATCAGTCTCACGCCGCCGTTGGCGCAGAACATGTCCAGCAGGCCGCTGTTCCTCATATCGAACAGACCCACGCCGAATCCTGTGTACGGCAGGGTGATGTGCGACAGGCCGGACTGTTCCGTGGCATCGATGAAATCGCCGTCCGCCTGGCGGCGGAAAACCGTAAATGCCTCACCCGGAAGATTGGTCACAACGACGGATTCAGAGCCGTCGCCAAAAACATCGCCGGCGGCAATTCCCATTCCCGCGCGCGGCTTGCCGTCGGAAGCATAGGCAAGGCCGTGGGTGAGACCGACTTCCTTAAACACCCGGTCCGCCGGGGACTGCGGAGTACGGGGCTCACTGATCCACAGGTGATTCGCCGCGCCATCGTTCGCCACCGCAAACGCCGGATATCCGTCCAAACCGAAATCCCCGGTGAGAATGCCAAGTCCCGGCCCGGGCTTGACGTTCAACCCAACGTCAGCGGTTACGTTTTTGAATCGCCCTTTGCCAAGATTGTGATACAGCTCGGTGGCCGTGCCCTTGAATCCCGAGGGTCCGCAGTAATCGAGCGTTCCCTTCGGCGAATAGCACGGGGCTGGAAAATAGTCCACATAATGAACCACGACAAGGTCGAGCAGCCCGTCTTTGTCGTAATCGATGAATGCCGCGCTTGTTGACCATCCCGATGACGCGACTCCGGCGGCGGCTGTCACGTCCGTGAACGTGCCGTTCCCGTTGTTGTGATAGAGAACGTTGTGACCGTAGTTGGTCACGTACAGATCGGTGTAGCCGTCGTTGTCATAGTCTCCCGCGGCCACACCCTGGCCTTGCGCCGCGAGGCCGACGCCCGCGGAATTCGTCACGTCGGTAAAGCTCAGTTTGCCGGTTTCTCTGAGATTGTTGCGGTACAGGCGATTGCCGGGCATCCATCCGGACGGAACCGGAACCAGGGGCGTCCCCTCCGGAGGCGACGCGTGGCCCTGGACAAGAAAGATGTCCATGTCGCCGTCGTTGTCGTAATCGATCAGCGCGGCGCCCGATCCGGTCAGCTCCGGCAGCTGCATGGCTCCCGTGGCGCCCGAATACTGCCAGAAGTCGATCCCAACTTGTTTGGCGACGTCTTCGAACGGAAACGCCTTTTGCTGGTCGGGCGCAGACCTGCAGCCCCATAGCACAACTGATATGACAATTGCTATACCCCGTATCACCGTGGGTACAGCTTATTACAAACTCTGAATGGTTTGTCAAGAACTGTAAATTTTTTCCTGCATTTTAATGCTTGGCGCAGGGCTGGCCAGCACCTTCCTTCAGGCTCAGAATCGTGTCCACCTTTGCAGGCTTCCACACTTCGCACCCCCCGGCCAGCCAGTGCACCTCCAGACGATCCACCTGGGTATCTTTACCCAGTCCGAAGTGAACCCGTGGGTCGTTGGCGGCGAGATAGCTGCCGTCGCCGCGAACCCAGCTTTTCATGGAAGTGCCATCCTTCCGCACCAACTCCACCGTGCTCCCGTAAGCCGATCGGTTGGTCTTTGTACCTTCGAGGTGAACCAGCAGCCAGTGTCCGCGATCCGGCGCCGTATTCAGCAGCAGGCGTGCGGGCCCATTGTTGTTGGTGACCAGAATGTCCACCCCGCCGTCGTTATTCACGTCTCCGAAGACCGCTGCCCGGCTCACTTCGGAAACCTGAAATGCCGGTCCGGCGGACGCACTGATATCTTCCAGACCCTTGCCTTTGCCGAGGTTCCGCAGCAGCAGCTTCTTCTCGCCGTAGGGAAACTTCCCGGGTTTATGCTCGGCCGTCATCATGCGGACCGCTCCGTTGGCGCTGAACACGTCCAGCAGACCGCGATTCTCCATATCGAAGAGGCCGACCCCGAATCCTGTGAACGGAAGCGAAGTGTGGGACAGCCCGCTCTGCTCGGTGACATCGACAAAATCCCCGTTTGGCTGCTGCTGGAACAGAGTGAAGGATTCATTGGGAAGGTTGGTCACAATGACCGACTCACCCCCGTCGCCGAACAGATCGCCCGCGGCGACGCCCATTCCGGCGCGGGGCCTGCCATCCGATGCGTAAGCGAGGCCATGGCTGAGACCGACTTCTTTAAAGACACGATCATCCGGCTTCGACTGGGGTGTGCGCGGCTGGCTGACCCAAAGAGAATTCGCCGCGCCGTCATTCGCCACCATGAATCCGGGATAGCCATCCGCACCGAAATCGCCGGTGAGGATACCGAGGCCCGGCCCCGGCTTCACGTCGAGACCCGTTTCGTGTGTCACGTTCCGGAACTTCCCGTGGCCGAGGTTGCGGTAAAGCTCTGTCACCGTCCTCTTGAATCCGGCAGGTCCGCAATAATCGCGCGAACCTTCGGGTGAATAGCAGGGCGCCTGGACGAAATCCACATAATGGACCACCACAAGGTCGAGCAGGCCGTCCTTATCGTAGTCGATGAACGCTGCGCTCGACGACCAGCCCGACGAGGCCACGCCAGCCGCCGCTGTCACATCCGTAAACGTTCCATTGCCGTTGTTGTGATACAGAACGTTGTGACCCCCGTTCTTGTCAGCAAAGTTGGTCACGTAGAGATCGGTATAGCCATCGTTGTCGTAGTCGCCGGCTGCGACACCCATGCCAGTGGCGGCTGAGCCGACGCCGGCGGAATCCGTGACATCGGTGAACGTGAGTTTGCCGGTTTCGCGCAGGTTATTGCGGAAGAGGCGATTGCCCGGCTTCCATCCCGCGGGCGGCGGCGCCAGCGAGTTGGCGCGGGGCATTTCGGAACTGCCCTGCACAAGATAGATGTCCATGTCGCCGTCGTTGTCATAGTCGATCAAAGCAGCGCCCGATCCCATGACTTCGGGCAAGAGAAACTCGCCGGCGGCGCCTGAGTACTGCCAGAAGTCCAGCCCGGTCTCTTTGGCGGCATCCTGCAGAGGGAAGGGCCTGGCGGGGGACGAGGATTTGCAGCAGCACAGCGAGAGGCACAGCAGAGGAAACAGACACAGACCCCGGGTCACAGATGAAACAGCATGTCACGGGCGTGATATGGTGTCAAATACTTCTATGAAGTGGGGTGTCGCTGCCGTATTTCTGGCTGCGTGGCTGCAACTGGACTGCGCCAAACCGCTCCCACCTGTGCCGGACGTCCCGATGGCCCGGCTCGATACCGACGTACGCGACGCAATTGAAAAGGCCCGGGCGGAGGCGCTCGCACAACCGAAGAGCGGCCAGGCGTCGGGTCGTCTCGGGATGGTGCTGGAGGCGCATACTCTGGATCAGCCCGCGGTGCTGGCTTTTGAACGCGCGGTCCGGCTTGAGCCGAAGGAATTCGCGTGGCGCTATTACCTCGCACTTTCGCAGCGGCAAACCGGACAGCTCGATCAGGCCCTTGCTGCGATCGGCGATGCTCTGCGCATCCAGCCGGATTACGCGCCCGCTGTGCGGGAACGCGGCGAACTGCTTCTGAGGCTCGGACGATTCAAAGAAGCCAGTGCCGCGCTGGAACCGCTGCTGGCGCGGGATGCCAACGCGCCGCTCGTGCTTTACGACCTCGGGCGCATCCGGTTCGCGCAGCAGGATTATGCGGCCGCGGCGGATTTCTATCGCCGCGCCACCCAGGCCGATCCACAATTTGGCGCCGCATGGTTCGGTCTGGCGGAATCGGGTAAGCGGCTGGGCAACAGAGCCGAATCCGAAAAGGATTACCAGCTTGCGGAGAGTTACAAGGACCACTCACCCTCCGCTGACGACCCGCTGCTCGCGGAGGTGCTGAAACAGGCCACCGGCATACAGAGTCGCCTGAATTCCGCGAAAGCTCTGCAGGACCGCCGTGAGTTCGACCGGGCTTCTCAGCTCTACCGCGAGGTACTGAAGCAGTATCCGGACAACATTGAGAGCCTGGTCAACCTTCTTTATATCGCCCAGTTCCCGAACCAGGCGACCCCTCAGGAAGCCGAGGATCTCTATAACAAAGCCCGCGCCGCAAACCCCGGTTACGCGCTCGTTTACCTCTACCACGGGACGGCGTTGGCCTCCCAGGGCAAGTACGACCAGGCAGTCGCGGAAATCGAAAAAGGAATCCGTCTCAAGCCAAATGATGCCGAGGGGCACGCCTGGCTGGCCGATGTCCGGGAGCGGCAGAACCGGCGGTCCGATGCGATTGCCGAGTATCAAGTGGCCGTCTCGCTGAAGCCCGACTTTCGGCAGGCCCGGATGGAGCTCGCCAAGAACATGATGTATGCCGGCAGAAGCAAAGAGGTGATTTTCGTACTGCTCCCCGTGCTGCAGATAGAAGACTCGAACACACCTGTTGCGATGATGTTTCTGGCCCAGGCCTATTTGAATACGGGAGACCGTTCCAGCGCGCGGAAGTATCTCAACGACGCGCGTGATTTTGTGCTGCGTCACGGACCATCGGCCCTCCTGCCTCAGATCGAAGAGGGTTTGCGCACGTTGGGGGCAGGCTGATCCCGGTACTGATCCCGGAAACCGGATACCGCTCTTCCCGTTTTTCACAACGCCTCATTTTCGGTGATGCCCGTCAGCTCCCGACAGCCCAAATTGCTCTGCCAAGGTGTCACCCAAGTTAAAAGGAGCGTCAAAAGAGCGTCAAATTTTGGTCCAGGCTCCTGCTGATCCAGCCCTTCATCGGGGCGATCTAATAGATTTCAGTTACGTTTCTCCCCGCTTTGGGCCCATCGAAAAAATTTTTACTCCCTATCGACAACCACAAGTGGTTGTTATATGATGCCCAAGCTTCAGTACGTATTCAGTGGTCAGTGTGAGCAAAGGGGATTTTGAATTTTGAATCTATCGGGAGGTTTACCCATGCGGTTGAAGTTGGCGGCTACGTTCGTAGCCTTTGCCGCCGTTGCGTTCGCGCAAGGCGATCGCGGCACGATTACGGGAACCATTACGGACAAGTCCGGTGCAGTCGTTCCCAACGCGGCAGTTGAAATTACGAATCAAGGCACGCAGTTCAAAAGCGATGCGGGCGCCAGCAGTACCGGCAACTACACGTTCGCGAACGTTGCCATCGGCACCTACGAATTATCTGTTACCGCCATGGGCTTCAAGAAGTTCGTGCGCCCGGGTATCATCGTGCAGGTGGGTAACACGACCCGCGTCGACGCCACCCTTGATGTCGGCGCCACATCGGATACCGTGACTGTCACCGCCGAGGCTCCGCTGCTGAAGACAGAAAGCGGCGAGGTGAGCCACCAGGTCGACTACACGGATGCCGACCAGCTGCCGCTGTTCACCACGAACGGCACAGGCGGCGCGACCGGTACCGGAAACATCCGCGATCCGCTCGCGGTCCTGAATCTGCTGCCGGGCGCGTCCCAGACCAGCGATGCGGTCCTCCGCGTCAACGGTCTCCCTTCCAGCAGCCAGACGATCATGGTCGAAGGCATGGATGCCACCAATGGTCTGTGGAAGCAGATCAACCAAAGTGTCCAGCAGGGTACCGATGCAATTCAGGAAGTTTCGGTACAGACCAGCAACTACGCTGCGGAATACGGCGGCGCGGGCGGCGGTTATCTGAACTTCACGATGAAGTCGGGCACGAACCAGTACCACGGTACGGCTTATGATTACTTCGTCAACGAAGCACTCAATGCCGGTCTGCCGTTCTCTGCGAAGTGCAACGTGGCACCGCAGGGCAACATCTGCGGCACCGATCCCAACTCCGGCCACATCAAGAATGACGTGCGCCGCAACGACTACGGCTTCACGCTGGGCGGCCCGGTGAGAATCCCGAAAGTTTACAACGGCAAAGACAAGACATTTTTCTTTTTCAATTTCGAGCAGTTCCGCCAAAGCACCTTTACGACCAACGGCCAGCAGACATTCCCCACGGCGGCTTATGAGGCAGGTAACTTTGCCACGGCGCCGGAAGCCGCCTTGGCGTTTCTGAATTACGGGAGTCCGGTCTGCCCTCCTTCATCCCCCTGCATCGCCGGCCAGGTTTTCGATCCGCAAACGAGGTCAACGAATGCGGCCGGCCAGGTTTCCGAAACACCGTTCCCGGGCAACATTGTCCCACTCAGCCGGCAGGATCCTGTCGCGCGGTATCTCCAAAGTCTCTTCCCTGCGCCTAACGTCGCGAATGCTCTGATCAACAACTACAACATTCCGCCTTACTCGAATTTTGAGCACACCACGATTCCCTCCATCAAGATCGATCAGTCGCTGAATTCCAAGATGAAGCTCTCGGGCTACTTCTCGGCGACCATTACCAACAACCCGAACAACAACGGGCTTCCCCAGTCGATCTCCCCTGTGGTTCCGGACGCGGATCGCTCCTACACGTATCGAATCAACTTCGACGACACCATCACTCCGACCCTGCTCTTCCATTTTGGCATTGGTCTGCTCTACTACCACCACCCGCTGGCCCCCTCAGTGAGCAACTTTACGCAGGAGGCGGAGAACGCGGCGACCAACGGCTTTGGCGGCGCTCCCGGCGGTAAAACGTACACGCCGTTCGAAGCCGGAACCCTGATTCCGAACTTCGCAGGGCTGAGCGCGATCTTCAACGGCGGTACCTCTCTCGGCGGCTTCTTTGGTCCTTCGCTGGGATCCAACTCCTTGGGATCGGCCTATACGGATAACGACGTTAAGCCGACGGGCAACACCAGTTTGACTTGGGTTCGCGGCAACCACACGTACAAAGCCGGCTACAGCCTGGCGCTGGAAGGGTTCCCGCAGGAGAGCAGCCTGCGCGCCTTCGGCCTGCTCGGATTCAGCAATAACCAGACCGAAAATCCCATCGAATATAACGCATCCGGCATCACCTTCGGCTCTGGATTCAACTATGCAAGTTACCTTCTGGGTCTGACCTCAAGCGAAGAGAACGTCGGGTATCAACGATACCCGTCTGGGCAACCACACCATGTCGTGGTTCGTCCAGGACAGCTGGAAAGTCAATCGCAAGCTGACCCTTGAGCTCGGCCTGCGCTGGGATTACGCAACACTCCTCAGCGAAGAGCATGGGCTTTTGTCCGATGCCTGCTTCCAGTGCATAAGCCCCACTCTCGGGATACCTGGCTCGATCGTGTACGGCGCCACCAACGGCGGTCCGCTTAACAACACCTACAAGGACTCCTACGGACCCCACATCGGTGTGGCCTACCAGATCGGTCCCAAGACCGTATTCCGGGCCGGCGGATCGATCGCTTACGGGTCTTCGGCTGACAACGCGTTTCTATCGCCCAGCGTGGCCGATTTCTATACCTTCGGCTCGCCGGGACAGTTCCTGCCCGTAAGCCAGCTTTCGAGTGGAGACACACTCACGGCGTATGACAGAACCTACCCGATCTTCAGTCAATACCCCTTCCAGACCAGCACTGCGGGATGCGGCCCAACCGGGACCACTCCGTGCGTCAACCCCGCCGAGCCGTTCGTCACGATCGCCAAGAACGCCGGCCGCCTGCCGCGCATTTTCCAGTGGAGCATCGGCCTGCAGCACGAACTCATGCCGAACCTCCTCGTCGAAGCGGCTTACGTCGGCAACCGTGGCGCCTGGTTCAGCGCTCCGCTGCTGGATCCGAATGGCGTCAACGGCCTGAACTATACCGAACTCGACAATCTGACGACAGGAGGACCTGGCGGCAAGCCCCTGTATGGCGCCACGCAGAACCTCAACGTATTGAATACCTCACCGCTCGCCGCCTCGGGTGCCTGCGCCAGCTACACAGCGTTCTCGATCCTTTCCCAGAATCTCACCAACCCGTGCGTGACCACGATATTCCCGGGGCTGGCGAATCCCAACAACGTCTATACGGGCTTCCCCGCGACGCAGTCCCTCTCGCAGGCGCTCCGTCCGCGTCCGCAGTGGACCGGTATTCCGAACTTCCTTGGACCGCCCATGGGCGACACTTGGTACGATTCGCTTCAGGCGAAAGTGACCAAGCGCTTCTCGCACGGCCTCGAGGCGCAGGGTAACTACACCTGGTCGAAGTCGCTCACCAATGGGTCGGACTCGAACACGTCTTACCTGACGCCTGCGACTGTGACTCTAAACGATCCGTATAATTTCGCGACGTTCAAGCAGCTCTCGGCCTTCGACCGTCCGCAAGCGATGACGATCTCGTTCAGCTACACCACTCCGAAGATCAACGGCTTCGGCGGCGACAGCTTCGGCGGGAAGGCAGTCCGGTATGTGGCGCGCGACTGGACGGTCAGCGGCGTGCTTCGCTATCAGAGCGGCGCACTGATTCCGTCTGCCACGTCGAACAACGGCCTGTGGGGCAACTTCGGTTACGTCAACGGCGTTACTAACTTTGGCGGCACCGCCCCGCTGGAAAACTACGTGGCTGGCCAGTCGTGCCTCGCAGTGAATCCTAACAGCAGCTTCAATCCCGAGACAACCATCGGGCTGAACGCGAACCGGTGGGTGAACCAGACGAGTGAGACATTCGGTACGGCAGCCCCCTACTACACGAATTGCCGGTGGCGGCGTCAGCCGGCCGAATCGCTGAGCCTGGGCCGCATCTTCCGCGTGAAGGAGAAGTACCAGCTCCTGATCCAGGCGCAGTTCTTCAACGTGTTCAATCGTGTGACTATTCCGTCGCCAGGCGTTGGAACATCGACCACGGCACCGACCTACACTAACGCCTTCCCTGGCTATCCGGCGCCAACTGGCACTGCCGGCACGGCGGGCTATGTTCCCGGAGCACTGGAAAGCGGCTTCGGCTTCGTGAATACTCTGAACGGAGCTGGAACGAATCCGCGATCCGGTCAGCTTGTAGCACGCTTCACGTTCTGACGTAGAGCGTATACAACAACCAGAACCTTGGGCCTCGCCGGGCAACCGGCGAGGCCCTTTTTGCGTGTGCGTGCTGAAAAAGCGCTGAGGCGGGACAACCGGAAAACACAGACTAAAGTCTGTGCCACCTTGCAGGCTCTCCCCAGGGACGAAACGGCACTCCCACTCGATGCGTGAGCGCTTCGCGCCGGGTGAAACCCGGCGGGGCCGAGCTACGCTCGGCCAGACGCGGATATAATCCGCGTGTCCGAAATGGCAGCGAAATGTAGAAACTCCTCAGAATCGTGGCATTAGGTGGCAACCGGTCCGCTTCATCCTCGACTAATCCACGCGCCGCCAGCGGCCGGTTCCTCCCGTGTCCAGGGACCTGCCTGTCGCGCGCTGATAGTATTCAGCAATGGTGGGCCGGTCGTTCTCGTCGCAGCGGTTGAGAAACGCGGTTTCAAATGCGTATTCCAGATCGCCGAACGACCGGTAATTCTCCGCCCAGCAGATAACCGTTCGCGGCGACATCAGCGTGGAAATATCGCCGGCCTGGAATCCAATCCGCGTCTGCCCCGCGGTACGCACCATCTGGAGAACCAGCCGTCGTCCCTCCTCGTGGTTCATCCAGGGGGCTCGCGCGTGGACCACTGCGGCTTCCTCCGCCTCGGGGAGATAGTCGAGGCGCGCCACGATATTCCAGCGGTCGAGCTGAGCCTGGTTCAGTTGCTGCGTCCCGTGATAGAGCCCCGTAGCGTCGCCGAGGCCGATCGTATTCGCGGTCGCAAACAGCCGAAACGACGGATGCGGAGACAGGACGCGGTTCTGATCCAGAATCGTGAGCCGTCCTTCGGCCTCGAGGACCCGCTGGATTACGAACATGACGTCCGCGCGTCCGGCGTCGTACTCATCGAAAACCAGCGCCATCGGGCGCTGATATGCCCAGGGGAGAATTCCTTCGCGATACTCGGTAACCTGTTTGCCGTCGCGCAGCACGATCGCGTCCTTGCCGACTAGATCGATGCGGCTGATGTGGCTGTCGAGATTGATGCGCACGCACGGCCAGTTCAGCCGCGCGGCAACCTGTTCGATGTGCGTGGACTTGCCCGTGCCGTGTCTGCCCTGGATAATGACTTTCCGGTTCTCCGCAAATCCTGTGAGGATCGCCATGGTGGTGGCGGGATCGAACCGGTAACAGGGGTCGATTTCGGGTACATGCGGTGTGCGCCGCGAAAACGCGGGCGCGAGCGCGCCGGTGTCGATGGAAAATACCTCGCGAATCGAGATCCCGATGTCGGGGAGGGCAGGCAAATCGTCGATATCGAAATGGTCTTTCATTGTCGCGGAGGGCACTGGCTAATCACGATCATGCCATCTTCCACGTGTACCGGCACAGGATCGAGCCAGCAGCCTTCTCCCGCGCCTGCGACGCCAAATCCGTCTGCGATGCGGTACTCGGCGAAATGCATGCTGCACTGGATGCGGCTCTTATCCTCGCTGAGGAACTCGCCGGCGCGGCAGTTCAGCGGCGATGAATAATGCGGGCAGATGTTGAGATAGCCGAACACCCGATCCGCCTGGCGCACCACGAACATGGAAAAGACCGTGGTGCCGCGGCCGAAGACGAATTCCTTCGCGCCGCCATCCGGGATATCTTCGAGCGGGCCGAGAGCCGTGCCGGGCATCGGCGCGCGGGGTCGGGTGCGCCACAACGTGGGATCCGGCTTACTGAGGGCGTCCGCCATAGTACGCTGCCCGTAATAATTGCAGAATGCCCTCACGCGTCACGGGACGAGGGTTGTAATAAGGGGATTTTATGGCGAGATCAGCCGCCTGCTCCAAATCGGCCTCCGAAAGCCCGAATGCGCGCAGACTCTTCTGCGCCCCGACCTGCTGCATGAGATCGTACAGGCCTTCTGCGGCATCCGGGACGCCCAGCGCCGTTGCCGCGCGGTCCATCTCAAAGCGTGCGGCCTCGCGATTGTACGCCGCGGAATAAGGCAGCATCAACGCGTGGAGACTCGCGTGATCCAGATTGAACGTGCCGCCCAGCGTGTGGCACAGCTTGTGATGCAGGGCCATGCCGACCGATCCGAGGCAAATTCCCGCCAGCCAGGCACCGTAAAGGGCTTCTGTCCAGGCATCGATGTCCGGCAGTTTCGAGGTTGAGTAGCCTGTCCCCGAAACCTTCGGCAGCGCGCGGCCGAGGGCGCGGATGGATTCCTCGGCCATCAGAGAGATCACCGGATTGGCATCCTTCGCGTAGAGCGCCTCGACAGAATGCGCCATCGCGTTCATCCCGGAGGTTCCGGCCAGAGCGGGCGGCATTGTGACGACCAGATCAGGGTCGTAGACGACCGTCTCCGGCAGCACCCTGGGCGAACGCAGCGTTGTTTTCACGCCGCCCTCGGTCTGACCGAGGATCGGCGTCATCTCCGACCCCGCGAACGTCGTGGGCACGGCCAGTTGGGGCAGATCGGTGCGATACGCGATCGCCTTACCCAAGCCGATCGTGGACCCGCCGCCCGCTGAGAGAATGCCATCCACCTTCACGGAACGCACAGCGTCCATGGCGGCTTCGGTCACTTCGACCGGCGTATGCATCGCAGCGCCGGGATAGAGGACTGCGGCGCGATGTCCGATATCCCGCGCGAACTCGGCGGCGAGCGCGGCCTGGGGCGGAGTTGAAAGCACAATCGCGCGGGAAATGCCGAGCCTGTCGAGTTCCTCAGCAACGTTTGTGCGCGCACCGCGGCCGAAGATCACGCGCGCCGGGTTGGCCTCAAAGACGAATTCCACCGGGAATCTAATTAAAAGGTGACAGCCTGGCTTGGCGCTTTGCCTTCGCGAATGAGATCCGGCACCTTCGGAGAGCCGTTTTCCCAGACCAGAAGCATGGAGCGCTTGGCGGAGAATCCCTGGTGGCGGATATCGGCAGGCATGCACGCCACGTCGCCGGCCTTCTGGCGCACGACGGCCTTGGGGCGGCCCGTCGCGCCGTCCTTTATGTTCCAGACGATTTCGTCGGACAGCGTGATGAACCATTCGCAGCGATCGTTGCCGTGCTCGACGGGAAGAATGTACTCCTCCGAGGTCGGACAGAACAGGCTGTCTTTCACCACCGAACACACCGAGGGATTCCACGTGACATCCGAGCGCGATAAGTACCCGAACAGATTGAAGGCCGCGACTTCATCCTCGAATCCGGGTTCCGGATGCAGCTCCGGCTGACCCTGCGTCACGTCGTCGAACATGCGGTTCACCGGATAGCCGTTCGCGTCGGTGCGGACCGGGGTATCGCCGCGCAGGCTCACCATACGGCGCGCAGTCACACGCTGGCGCTGGACGGCTTTATCGTTGTCTCCGTGCTTCACGCCCCAGGGAGCGCCGGTTTCCATGGGAGCGGCGAAAGGATCGTAGCCTTCGTTGGTCCAGTCGGACATCATCTGTTTGAAGATGCTCATCAGCTCGTTCGACTTGAAGCGCTCCACGAAGTCGCGGCCCGCGGCGACGTAGCCTTCGTTGGTCGCGCCCAGAAACATGTCAACTTCGCCGTAGTAATTTGTCGTGCCGAAGACCGCGTCGAAATTCACCGTGCCGTAGAAAAATCCCCAGGCGACATCGCGCATCAGGGCGCGGAGGAAGGCATCGGCCGGCGCGGTGTGGGAGCCCTTCGGGCAGGCGATCTCGACGAAGTACTCATTCCGTTTGAACGTGAATGAGCCGGCCGTGAAGCTCTTGTAGCCCGTCACGTTGTCCGCGGGATTGACGCGGAGGTTCGTGCTGATGGGGAGGCCGCGGGGGTTGGGAATTTTCTTCTCTGCGGGTCTTTCAGTTAACGCCATTGCCATAGTTTTCCTCCTCAGTGCTGGCAGATATCCGCCCAGCGATGAATTGTTTCGGGGCCGTCGATGGTCTGAATCATCAGAGTGCAGGGGCGTTCCGCGCTGAACCGGTATGCTGCGCCCACCGGCAGCATCGCCATGTGACCCTGGCGAAGGACAATGCGCCCCATCTTTTGCCCGTCCGGATCGCTTGTCAGGCGGTGTGCGCCCTCGCTCTCCGGATCGACAACGGCATCAGGATTCGCCAGCTTGACCAGATGCACTTCGGCTTCGCCGTCCATCAGCAGCACGAATTCGTCGTGCGCGGCGGCATACCAGGGGGAAGTGCCTTCGGCGCGGGCGATCTCGACAACGTATTCGAAGTTCTTGCCGACGCACACGCGCTCATAAGGCCTCGACTTGGCCGCGACTTCGAAGATGTTCGAGAACGCATAGCGCTTCGGGTCTTCGTCGATGACCGTGACGCCGCCCTTGGTGTAGTGATCGATTGAGCCGAAATCCGTGACATACCGTGCCATACTCCCAGCACTGTATCAAAGATTCGACCAAGCACGACGGACGGGCGGCGGGGTATCCTGCAGTTTCGAGGTTGAGTAGCCTGTCCCCGAAATGGCACGGTGCCGAGTGGCTCATAATATGGTCCGATCCGGAGAGCCTGCGGACCGACGCCGAGCGGCGCGCGGAGCACGAAACAGAGCGGCGTCTGGCGGCTGCGGCGCGGTCGATTTCACTCGATCCGACGCTGCAGGTAGAGATTTCGCCGGGGGCCCATCGCGGTGAGATCGACTCACGCGCGCTGGTGCGGCGATTCCACTCTGCGGAGATTCACGCTCAATTTGCGCCGTCCGATCTGTTCGATCTGTGTGAGCAGGTGCGGTGCGAAGCGGCGGGCGCGCGGCTGTATCCGGGCGTGGCCGCAAACCTCGAAGCGCAGCAGCTGGAACGAGTGGATCTCAACGCTCATCTTGCCTCGCTGGTTCCATTGCCGGAAGCGCTGCGGATGGTGCTGCGCGACGCGTTAATCGAAAGACGGGAGCCGTCCATCCCCTCGGTCGGGTTTCGGATGTGGGACCAGTGGATCCGGTCTCGTTTCGCCGGCAAGCTGGAATCGCTGCGATGCACCTTGTACGATCAGGCTGCATTCGCGGCGGTGTCGCTTGATTTGATAAACGGCCTGCCTGGAGAAGGACACGCGCGCCGCTTCACTCCGAGCGATGAAGGCGGGAATGAACCCGCGCCGGAGCGAAGGCGCGAAGATCCGTCGGGCGACATCTTCGAGCCCGGCGGCGATCTGATACGCCAGGCAGCCCTCCACGCGGCGGAGCCTGCTCCGATTGCCCCCTACGTGGTCTTCACGACGTCGCACGACCGCGTCGCACGGGCGGCTGAGCTGCCGCGAGCGCCCCGCCCTGCACTCGGCGAGCGACGCGATCTGGCTCGGCTGGTGAATCGGCTGCAGCGACGCCTTCTGGCACGTCAGGTCCGCGACTGGACCTTCGATCTCGAAGAAGGACTCATCGATGCCGCGCGTCTGGATCGCGTGATCGTCAACCCCGGGTTTGCGGCCGCGTATAAACAGGAACGGCAGTCCGAGTTCCGCGACAGCGCGGTCACGATTCTCATCGACAACTCCGGATCGATGCGCGGCAAGCCGATTGAAATCGCCTGTATCGCTTCGGACCTCATCTCGTCCGCGCTCGATCGCTGCCATGTTACGTGCGAGATTCTCGGTTTCACAACGTCCGCCTGGAAGGGCGGGGAATCGTTCAAAGCCTGGGTGCGCGCTGGACGACCGGCGAATCCCGGCCGCCTGAACGATCTCCTGCATATCGTCTACAAATCCGCCGACGAGCCGGTGCGGCGCGCGCGCGTCAATCTCTCCGCGATGCTGCAGCCGGAACTGCTGAAGGAGAACGTTAACGGCGAAGCGCTTCTGTGGGCCGCGCGACGGCTGCTGGCGCGGCCCGAGCAGCGCAAGGTGCTGATCGTCATTTCAGATGGCGCGCCTGTGGATCAGGCTACGCTCGAAAACAACGCGGACCGGGAAATCCTCGACCGGCATCTTCGCCAGGTGATCGCGGAGATCGAAGGCTCGGGCGGCATAGAACTGGCCGCCATCGGCCTGAAACACGACGTAGATCGTTATTACCGCAACTGCGTGCGGATTGCCGGGATCGAAGGGCTCGGAGCGTCGCTGGTCGCGATGATTGATACACTACTGCGATGAATTCACGTCTGCTTACGGCCATCATCGTCTTCGCCACTCTCGCGCCCGGCGAGGTCATCGAGAAGACCAAGAACATCGCGGGCACGACGGTGCATTACAAGGTCGTGCTGCCGAAGAATTACGATACGGCGAAGACGTATCCTGCGATCCTCGGCTTCGGCGGCGGGCCGCAGACCATGAATACCGTCAACAGCGTCATCGCGCGTAATTTCCGCGATGAGGCCGAGAAGCGCGGCTACATCGTTGTCGTACCCGCCGCGCCTGAGGGCCAGCTGTTTTTCGAGGGCGGCGAGCGGATATTCCCCGAGTTTCTGAAACAGATTCTGGCCGACTACAAAATCCGCGATAACAAGTTCCACATCGCGGGAGTATCAAACGGCGGCATCGCGTCGTTCCACGTGGCATCGCTCAACCCGCAGTACTTTCTGTCGATCACCGCGTTTCCCGGATACCTGTGGGAGAACACCCCGGCCCACATGCAGGCCATCTCGAAAATGTGCATCAACATGTTTGTCGGCGAGGACGACCCCATGGGCTGGCAGGACCTGATGAAGATGCAGACCGACGAAATGCGCGCCAAGGGAATGAACGCGCATTACACGGTGGAAAAAGGCCAGCCGCATCGCATCGAAACGCTGGCGGGGCCGGGCGCCGCGCGACTGTTCGATCTGTTCGATCAGGCCGCGAAGGGGTGCGGAAAGTAGGTCATTTGCCCTTGTCGGCGGCGCGGCCGCCACGCAGCACGTTGGCTACCGCTTCGTTGCCTTCGTGGCAGGCGTATTCGTAGATCTTGTATTCCGGATCGCGCACCAGCGGAATCTCGACCTTCCAGGGCGCGGTGTATTCGTTCGGATCCTCGACGCGCACTTCATAGAGGATCGTGTTCTCATCGGTGCGCGTGAACCGTTCGATCACGTGAAGAGCTTCGCTTTGCAGGATGCCCTTGAGACGGCCCGCGGATCCGGCGGTGCCCATCCAGCCTTTGCCGTTGTAATTGGTGATGTCGACCACGAGCGTGTTGCCTTCCCAGTGGCCGCGCGAATCGCCGTTCCACTCGCGGACGCTTGCGGGAAGATGCGGGCTGTTGTCGATCGGAATGATGCGGGTTTCGTGGATCATCTCATAAAGGATCGTTACGTAGCCCGGCGTCTGGATGATCTGATAGGCGTTGTTGTAAGCCGCCGGGAACATGCCGCCCGGCACGCCGCGCGTGATGCAGCGGTCCCAGACGCTCATGTATTCGTAAGAGTCGGCGTTGTGCGCGGCGTTGTAGTCGCGCACGGCTTCGGCGGAAGGCTTGATCGGCACGCGCCCGTTGGCGGGCTCGACGACCAGCGACGACTGGTGAGTGGAAACCACCTTCGTGCCGCGATCGAACCAGACCTCGTTATAAGTGCCGACATCACCCCTGGCGGGCGGTTTGTCGGCGTTGGTCGCGGCGGCCTTCTTCTCCGCGGCGGCGATCTCGTCTTTGCTGAGCACGGCTTTAGTGCCGAGATCGGCGGGGCGCTCGAACGGCGTGATGGTGGGGTTTGTCCAGATGCCCTGGAGATCGGGCTGGCCGTCGGGGGTGCGCGGCGCGACCCATTTCTTTGCGGTTTGCGCCGGCAAGAGCGACGCGGCGGCAACCAACAGTACGCAGCAATGATGCTTCATCGAGTCTCCCTCAATTCTCCGACGGTTTTTCTTCCATGCGATCGATCACGAACACTCGTTCCGGGCGCTTGCGCATCTCCAGCTTCAGCCCGAGTTGCTTCGAGAGCGCATCGGCGAAGGTGAGACCGCCCGATGGCTCCGCCGCCTGTCCGTCGGCGCCGCCGCCTCCGGCGAACAGCGGAAAATGCGCGAACGCCTCTGCGAAAGCGTTGTAGCTGATGGTAAAGTCCCACGCACCCTCGATCCCGGTGGCGTCGAGCACCGGGTAAGCCAGTCGGGATTCGTACGCCTCTATTTGTTCGGCAAACTGTGCCATGGTCACGTTTCGGCACATCACTTTCGCCCTCGTGTGCTGATTCCTGACCTCGCCGGGAGTCCACTCAACCTCCTGGGCGCATCCGGTGCGACCCGCCGGATCGGCCTTCGTCAGCTTCGGCTTCACTGGCACCAGGGTAGGCGCATCGACGGTCCGCTCCTCGTAATGAACCTTCATGCCGTAGCGATCGATCAGGAGCGCGCGCAGCATGGTGTTCAGGAACGTCCCGGGCATCGGCATTGTGCGCCGGGTCGGGAGCGACTCCGGCGGGTGCTTTCGCGACGATGCTGACGTGGGACTTTGGTCCACTCATCAGCGACTTCGGTAATCCGGACGGCTGTTGGAATAGCGGCAGATTCCAGGCCTGCTGGACGAGCGACATCACGGGTGCGCACGTTGCCGTCACCCGCCCGCCGGCTTCGAATCGCGGCATCATGTTGCCGATGATGCCGGCGCATAGCTTCAACGATGCCACTTCAAACGCGGGGCTCGGCAACGGAGGCAGACTCTCCGCGACGCCCGGCGGATTGGCCGACGGCTGCTCATTCACGTGTTCCACGACCATTACGGGCTGTGGGGCCGTGCCGAGCTCGGCCTTCAATCCGATCTTCTCGAGGGCCTCGGCGAAAGTGTCGTTCGGGCCATTCCCGCCCGGGGTAGTGGCCATTCGGAGATCCATGTCCCAGCCGCCGTCGAGACCGGTCATGTCCACGACGGGCGCGCTCCGGGTCGGGTTCGAAAGGCGCGGACGAATGATCTCGGCAAACGCGTCCATCGTCACGTTGCGGCATTGGATGGTGTCAATCACGGTCGCGCCGTCGTGCTCCGCGGGGATCAAGGGCCGACAGCCTTCCGACACCGCAGAGTCCGCTGCGGCTCTCAGCTTGAGCTCGTTCTTACCCTTCGTCAGCAGGTATGCCTGCGCGGGCCGGTTGTCCATTTTCACGTCGAGACCAAAGCGCTCCGCAAGCAGTGTCTGCAGCATGAGCCGGAGAGTTTCGCCGCGCGGGCCGGATTTAGTCTTCGCGACGATCTCGAAGCGGTCGTAGTCGAGCCAGCTCGGACCGCCGGAAACTTTCGCGGGGTCGACGTTATAGGCGATGCGGATGAGGTCCAGCATGGTGGCGCGGTGCAGCTCGTAGCGGTCGGCGGCGAGGTAGCCGCCCTGCACCGGATGCCGCAGGCTCTTTGGCCATTCACTGCGCGGGCTGACGTCGACGGCCGCGACGTTGAAAGCGGGCTTGCCGTCCGGCTGGCACATGGCCGGACCCGCTAACAGGATCAGAACCGCGGGAAAGCGGCGATACCTCATACGTGATATTCTCTCCCGAAAAGGAGCACCCCGAAAAATGAGTGACACCCCTCGTCCTAAGGTTCCGGCCGAAGCCGTTCAGCTGTACAACGTATTCATCCACGGCGGAATGAGCCGCCGCGACTTCATGCACGGGCTCGAGAAATTCGCCGTCGGCGGTCTTGGCGTGGCGGCGCTGGCCGAGGCGCTGCTGCCGAATTACGCGCTGGGGCAGCAAGTGGCGCGTAACGACGACCGCATCAAAGCCAGCTACGAAACGGTCCCGTCGCCGCAGGGTAACGGCAGCATCAAGGGGTACCTTGTGCGGCCGGTGAGCGCCGACACGCGCAGTGCGATGCCGGCGAAGCTGCCGGGCATCATCGTGGTGCACGAGAACCGCGGGCTCAATCCGCACATCGAAGACATCGCGCGGCGCCTGGCGCTGGCCAACTTCATGGCGTTCGCGCCCGACGGGCTGACGTCGCTCGGCGGCTTCCCCGGCGACGATTATCGCGGCGGGCAGATGTTCAACAAGATCGACCGCAACAAAATGACCGAGGACATGGTGGCCGCGGCCATGTGGCTCAAGGCGCGGGCGGACTCGACGGGCAGGATCGGCGCGACGGGGTTCTGCTACGGCGGCGGCATCGCGAATACGCTGGCGGTGCGGCTGGGGGCCGACATCGGTGCGGCGGTTCCGTTCTACGGCGCGGTGCCGCCGAACGACCAGATACCGAAGATCAAGGCTGCGGTGCTGGTGCATCACGGCGCGCTGGATACGCGGCTGGCGGGGACGTGGCCAGCGTATGACGCGGCGCTGAAGCAGGTGGGGGTCCCGCACGAGGGGTACATCTACCCCGGCGCGGTGCACGGGTTCAACTGCGACGCCACGCCGGAGCGGTACAACAAAGCTGCGGCGGATCTGGCGTGGTCGCGGACCATCGACTGGTTAAACAAGTATGTACGAGGCTGATTATAAATGACTTATCCGTAATCCGGTTCGTTTGGCAAAATTATGCTTTTCCCGGAAACGAAGGGCGGTAATCCGGGGGTGGTTAAGAGAGCGGGCATCGGTTGATCTCCGGCCACAGGATACACCTGGAGAATCGCGACGGAGGCGGCGATGGCGAGTAAATGGCTTGTTTTCAATCCGGCAATATTTTTCCGGGCTGTCACTGAAAAAGATTTGTTTACCTGGATCTAACCTCCAGGTGGCAGCCACTGCGGGGGTCCGCCTGGGACCCGGAAGGTGATTCACAGTTTTTCACGATTTTCATCCTGCTTGTTTTCGATCAGTTGACCTCCGGTCAGCCCGGCAGCCCGGTTTCCGGCGTGTACCTTAGAGTCGCTTCCCGGTTTCGGCATACGGAGGGGCAGAAAGCGAAAACCAGATGAATGACGGACCGATTATCATTATCGGTAGCTTTATTCGGGTGCGCGCCACAAAAATGATGACTCGTTGGGTTCTCTTTTTTTCGCTCAGTTTCTTAAAGTATGTAAGACTTAAAGAAAGGAGGCGAACGCCATGCCCGATCCGCTGTCTGCCTTGGTTGATGAACGGTCTGCGCTGTTACGTCAGTTTGCCGAACTGGGGGATTTCCAGCCCGGTTCGGTCTCGAGTCCTACCCTGAGGTGTGGGAAGCCCTCGTGTCATTGTGCCCGGCCGGACGACCCGGGGCATGGGCCGTATTACCATCTCACCCAGAAGATCGAAGGTAAGACGGTTACCCAAAGCCTTCCCTCCATGGCGGCTGTCCGTAAGGCGGAGGGCGAGATCGCAGAATACCGCAGATTTCAGCACCTCACCGATGATCTGGTGGGCGTCAATCGGAAGATCTGTCGCCTGCGCCCGGTTGAACAGACCGGCCAGATCGAACAGGAAAAAAAACGACCGAAGCGATCCAAAAAGAAGTCGCCCGCGAAGTAGAGCAACTACTTGGCGTCATTTTCCGCGAACGCAGAGCAACCTGCCCATTCGATTTGGAGAGTGTCGAGGCCGTGATCCGTTCCGCGATGCATCGCGCCGGGGCCGGTGCGCTGACTCAACTGCTGCAATTCGAACCTCCGGATGCCGACCACATGGAGGCGCCCTGTTCCTGCGGCCACGCGGCACGCTTCAAGGAAATGCGCAGCAAAACATTTCTCTCGGTAGTCGGTGCCGTAGAGGTTCGGCGTCCCTACTATCACTGCTCTCATTGCTCGAAAGGACAGCATCCGGTCGATGGCGAACTGGGCATTGCCGGTCTGGAATCTTCACCCGGCGTCAGACGCATGGAATCAATGCTGGGCGCCGAGATGCCCTTCGTACCGGCATGCGAACCGATGAAGCTGCTGGCGGGTCTGGAAGTCCCCGCCAAAGCCATCGAACGGGCCGCTGAAAGCATTGGCGCGGAAATCGCCCGCCGTGACCAGCAGGAAATCGACGGCGCCAAACAACTCGTCCTGCCCATTGTTTCCAGACAGACCATTCCGAAAATGTACGTTCTGATGGATGGCGTCCAGGTCCCGGTTGTGGCCGCTGAAACCGAGGGCCGGGCCGGCAGAATCGAGGGGCAGCGAGCCCGCACCCGCGAGTGCAAGCTCGGCGCCGTGTTTACGCAGACCGCCGTCGATAAAGATGGCTGGCCCGTGCGCGATCCGGATTCCACCACTTACGTGGGCGCGGTGGAAAGTGCCGACGAATTCGGCTACCGCATATACACAGAAGCCTGGAACAGAGGCTGGGAATGGGCCGCCATTAAAATCGTCATTGGCGATGGCGCAGTCTGGATCTGGAACATCGCCGACCGGCACTTCCCGGGCGCTGTGCAGATCGTTCGACCTCTATCATGCCCGGCAACACTTGTGGAACGTGGCTGCGTTACTTTATCCACATGACGCAGCGGCCAAGAAACGCTGGATGACGCCCATGAAAGATCTGCTCGATCATGGTTGGACGGAACTCCTCGTGGAATGGCTGCGCGAAATCGCCGCCGGGGTCGCCGAAACTCAGCCCGGTCTGGCCGGTGAAATCGCTAAAGAGGCTGACTATTTTGAGACCAACACGCATCGGATGCGGTACCCGGAGTTTCGCGAAAAAGGGTTCTTCGTCGGTTCCGGCGTTATCGAAGCCGGTTGTAAGTCCATCGTCGGCGTCCGCCTCAAGCAATCCGGCATGTTCTGGACCCTGCGAGGAGCCAACGCCATCATTGCGCTGCGCTGTTGCCGTTTCAATCAGAGGTTTGAAGACTTCTGGGCCGAGAGCCGTGCCGCCTGATCGCCACCACTCTCACTTTTATGTCGTACACCCGCTTTATTCCTCTGTAAGTGACTGTATTCAATGCGTTGACAGAGCGCATCAGCCGACACAAAACCGGATTTAATTCCGGTTAATCGCCGCGAGCGACCGCAACTCTGGTAAAGTAAGTGACAAGTCGTGCGATTCCGCACGACTGTCACCCTTCCAGAGCTCTCTGGTGCGGTTGTCAATTCGGAGCCTTTTCGCGGTTATCGGTCCGGCGTTGATCGCGATTTCGCTGTGTGGCTCTACATGGCGGCCAATCACAGATTCGACCCACCTCTCGGCGGCGTATAACGCCCTGTCCGGAGACGGCATACGGCTTTATAAGAAGGGCGAATTTAGCGAAGCCAGCCCGGTCTTCCAGCAGGCTGCCTCCCGCGCCGCGCTTGACGGTTTGCCTGGCCGCGCCGCTCTGAACTGGAGCAACGCCGGCGGCGCGGAGCTCGCGCATCTTAATTTCCGCGCAGCTTTGCCGCTTTTCCTGAAAGCCAGAACAATTGCGGAGACTTCGCCGTTTCGCGTGCCGTATCTCGCAGCCGTGAATAACCTCGCCAGCCTTTATCTCGAGATGGGCGATCCGGAATCCACCGTGCGCATTGCGCGGGAAGGCCTCAGCTCGGTCGACCTGAACAAAGTCAGCGCGGAAGATCGCGCCGGCGGCAATCTCGGCGCGGTTCCGAAGCTGAAGTACCAGCTTGCGGCGGGCCTGGCGAAACTGCATCGGTTCGACGAAGCTGAGCCCATCTATCGTGAGGCCATCCGCGGCATCGCCGAACTCGGCGATCCGGAGGAAACCGCGCGCGTGCTGGGCAACTTCGGCAGCGACTGCCTCGACGCCGGGCATCTGGACGATGCCGACGCCGCGCTCAGCGAAGCTCTCCGGCTCATTCGCCTGCACGATCTCAGAGACGCTTCGAACGTCCTCCGTCCCCTGGCAAAGCTCAGAGCCCGCAAGGGAGATACGCGCTCCGCCGCAGCGCTTTTCGATGCGGCCATCGAAACCCCGCGCGGTATCACAACCTCGTGGGACATCTACACCGACCGCGGCGAGTTCCGCCTGCGTCAGAACGATCTGCGCGGCGCGCTGGCCGATTTTCGCGAAGCCCGCCGCATCGCGGCAGAAATGCGCGCCGACATTGTGCCCGCCGACCGCGACCGGGTCACGCTCGCAGGCAACCTCAGCCGCATCACCGCCGGCCTGATCGATGCCGGCAACCGCCTGGCGCAGCAGACGGGCGATCGTTCTCTGCTGCGCGCGACATTCGACGCCGCGGAACAGGACCGCATCTGGAGTCTTCGTGCACTGATTCCGGCTGAGAACGACTGGCGCTCGCATCTGGCGCCGGCTTACTGGGACCGGCTCGCGCGCTATCAGGCGATGGAACGTTCCAAGCTGGACGACGCATCGCCGGCGCTCGCAAGCCAGGCCGCCGATGTGCGGGCCGAGTTGCGAAACATGGAAGCTGCCGCGGCGAATGAAGCGCATACGGCGCCGCCCATGAGCGATGCCTCCGCCCTGGCCCACGTCGAGAGCGTCCTCCGCGACGACAGCGTTCTTTTCAGTTTCCACATTGGCGATGGCGCGGCCTGGCTCTGGGCGGTGGATCGGAAGGGGGCCGATATCTATCGAATTCCGGACCGGGCCGCACTCGCTCCAGCCATAAACGCTTTCGCCCGGGCCGCCCGGGAGGGTGACGCGCCGCAGGAAGGCCGCAGCCTTTATCAGATGCTTTTCGGCTCGGTCGCCGGCCGGTACCTGGCGCACCGCCGCTGGCTGCTCGAACCTGACGGCGCGCTGTACGACGTTCCGTTCGCGGCTCTGATGGTGAACGGCGAATACCTGTTTCAGCGCTCCGCTATCGAGACGATTCCCGGCGCCCTGATGCTGGAACCGCGGAAGCCTTTCGCAGACGGCGGGTTCCTCGGCGTTGGCGATGCGATCTATAACACTGCCGATCCCCGCTATCAGGGCGCGCCTGCGAAGCAGGCCGTTATGCTGCCGCGCCTGGCGGACGCCCACGCCGAACTCGAGGCCTGCTCCCGTGAATGGCGGCCGGGGAGAACACGCCTCCTGACAGGGGCCGCGGCAAATATCGACAGCATCAGGGCTGCGTTTGGCGCGCGCCCGGCGGTGATCCATTTCGCGACTCACATCGTCGGCGGCATGGGTCCGCATGCGTCGGGAATGATCGCGCTCAGTCTGGACCGGGCGGCCGGGATGCAGCTGATGGGGCCGGTTGAAGTGGCGGCGCATCCGATCGCTCCCGAACTCGTCGTTCTGAACGGGTGCCACTCGGCAGAAGGCGAAACTCTGCCCGGCACCGGGCTCATGGGTCTGACCCGCGCCTGGATAGCTGCCGGGGCCCGTTCGGTGGTGGCGACCCGCTGGGACATTCCCGACGAAGCGGGCGCCGCGATGATGGTCGAATTCTACCGGGCGCTGCGCGCCAGGCCCGCGGGCGGTCCGGCTTACGCCCTGCAGCAGGCGCAGTGGAAACTTCTGCGGGAACAGGAAGAATATCCCGCCAAACGTCTGAACCCCTCCGTTTGGGGCGCTTATTTCGTGCTTGGGAGAGAGTGATGTTGATGACCACTGAAGAACAAGGGACGAACAGCCATCAGGTGCAGCCGGAAAGCAGAAGACCTTCCGACGGGCTTCCCGCCCCGGACTGGACCGCCCTGGTAGACGGGGTCCGCCACGGAGATTCCACGTCGATGGCCGAGCTTTACGGCATCTTCGCTAAAGGCATCCGGTATTTTCTGTTGCGGAACCTCGGGCCAGAGGATCTCGACGACAAGGTCCACGACTGCTTCGTCATCGTTACGCAGGCCATCCAGAACGGCGACCTGCGCGAGCCAGAACGCCTGATGGGTTACGTCCGGACCGTCGTGAAGCGCCAGATCGCCGCGTCGATCGATGTTGCTGTCCACCAGCGCCGGACGCACGCGGATTTCGAGGATTCTCTCTTTGCACTCTCCGACTGGCGCGAAAACCCCGAACGCAGCATGATGGCGACGCAGCGCACCGAGATCGCCCGCAAGGTGCTCAACGGTGTTTCCCGCCGCGATCGGGAGATCCTGAATCGTTTCTATGTTTTAGAGCAGTCGCAGGAGCGTATCTGCGCCGAGATGGGGCTGAGTTACAACCAGTTCCGGCTGCTCAAATCCCGCGCCAAGGCCCGCTTTGGGGAACTCGGCAAACGGGTCGCCGCAGGGTCCTCAATTAATCTGAGAAAAAATAATTAAGTGGTAGTGAGAAGAATTTGAGGAGTACGCACTTTTCCTATAATGGAACAACTCGTGGTGGAACGCGAAGAGGTGCGGCCGGACCTGAACGCGCATAGAACCGACGAACAGCTCGAGCTGTACGCCATGGGCAGATTGTCGGAATCGGAACATGCGCGCATCGAAGAGCATTTGATCGTTTGCGCTGCCTGCCGGGAAAAACTGGAAGGGATCGGCGATTTTGCTCTGGGCATGCGCGCTGCCGGCGAGCAGCTTGCCGATCCGCAATCGTCGGAAGCGGGCTCCCGTCTGACTGCATTTCTTCGGCGGCCGGCCGTGTCGATGGCTCTCGCGTTTGCGCTTTTTCTCCTCGTCCTTGGAATCTTCTCGATGGGACGGACAAAGCTCGCTCCGGTCGCTTCTCTGCGGCTGACCGCGGTGCGGGGCGCGATGCCCGTGACCGTGGCGGCGCGCGCTTACGATCTCCTGCTCACCGATGCCCCGCGGGACGGCGGACCGTTTCGCGTCGAAGTCGTGAATCCCACGGGCGGAAGGATGTGGTCGGGCCTCGCGGCGGCCGGCCCGTCCGGCGTTGAGGTCAACGTGCCACAGAGCCTGACGCAGGGCGATTATTTCGTGCGCGTGTTTTCCGCGGACGGAAAGCCCCTGCGCGAATACGGCTTCCGCGTCCGGTAGGTACACGCGGCGCGAGAAGCTGTAAAGGAATCGCGCACTGAACCGAACCTGGCAGGCGAAACCGCCCCACCCTTACAACAACAGTACTTAGGCTTCCGAGCCGCGTTTCCCCGCCGCACAACGAACGCGACTGGCGTCGCGTGTACCTATCCGGCGCTATCATCTCAATGTGAGTAAGGTCTTCCTGATCACCTTCGGCGCCGCCGTCGTCGTCATCGCTGTCCTCGTCTGGCTGGGTTTTGCAAAGACCGAAGGCAATCACCTGGTCCCGACCGGCTCGATCGGCAAGGTGCGAACGGTCAAGTCCTCCGACGAGACCAGCTTCATGGTGATCGATTTCAATGTGAGGAACGATTCCGACGTCAACATGGTGGTGCACAGCATCGAAACCTCTGTGGACTTCCCCGATGGCAGCACCGCCCCGGGCTCAGCCGCCTCCAGCGCCGACATCCCCATGGCGTTCAAAAACTATGCGCTGCTCGGCGAGCAGTACAACCCCGTCCTCAAAGACCGCGACACGATTCCGGCCCACCAGCAGGTCGACCGCATGGTCGGTGTCAGCATCGATCTGCCGTTCGAGAAAGTCGAGAAACGCAGCGACGTAAAAATTCGCATCGAGGACATCACCGGCGCTGCCGTCGAAATTAAGAAATGACATGAAGAAATGACTTTTCTTCCCCTGCTCGCGATCGTTGCGGTTCAGATTCCTGCCGGCGCGCAGCTCAGTATCCGACTGAGTGATAAGGTCGCCAGCGAAGCCAAGACCCAGCCTGCCGCGGTCCACGCGGTTCTGATCGCGCCGGTCATCATGAACAACGCGGTCGCCATATCCGCGGGCGCGCAGCTCACTGGCACGGTGAAGCAGGCCAAAGCCGCCGGCGACAAGGACCCGGCGCAGCTGCAGCTCGTCTTCACCACCCTGATTGATCCCCCGCAGCAGGCGGCTATCTCCGCAGTCGTCAGCGGCATCGACAACGCGCGAGAGACGCTTGACGACCAGGGTCTTATTACCGGCATCGCGCCCAATGACACTTTCAGCGCACGCATCGATCAGGGGATCGGAAAGCTGCAGGCGAACGATAATCTCAGTGGTCTGGCCGGTCTGATCCAGGGCGTCAAACAGGCGCTGAAAATCGACGACGCCAATCCCAACATCGATTACGACCCCGGCTCCGAATTGACCCTGCGCCTCACGAAGGCCCTCGAATGGCGCGCCGGCGATCACGGGCCGACGGCGCAGCTTCAGGCGTTTCCCAATCAGGACGGTCTGGTCAATCTGGTCAACAGCCAGCCGTATCGCACCGTGGCGCAGAAACCGCCGCGGCCTTCGGACTTAACGAACATCATGTTCCTCGCGACGGAGGACGAGCTGCGCACAGCATTCACCAAAGCCGGCTGGTTCGAACCCGCGCGGCTGAACACGCAGTCGAAACTCGAAACGGCGCGTGCGCTCATCGAATCGCGCGGCTACAACGAAGGACCGTTGTCGGTGCTGCTGCTTGACGGCCGCCCGCCCGATCTGGCGTTCGAAAAAGGCAACAACACCTTTGCGCAGCGCCACCATCTGCGCATCTTCCGCCGTCCGGACACGTATGATGGCAAGCCGGTGTGGGTCTGCTCGTCGACGCACGATATCGCCATCGACTTTTCGGATCGCGACCGCACCTTCATCCACAAGATCGACTCCGATATCGACCACGAACGCGCCAAGGTAGTTAACGACGTCCTTTTCACCGGCCTCGTGCGTTCGATCGCGCTGGTGGGCCGTCCGGATATCCCGCAGAACGCGACGAACGCCACCGGCGATTCGCTGAAGACCGACGGCAGCATGGCGGTCCTCCTTTTGAAGTAACGCCAGGCGGTCCTGCCGCCGGTTCTTTTGCTTAAATAAGGTAACTCACAATGTCCGAAGCCATCGATCGTTACGTCAAAGAAAACGAGGCCCGCTTCCTCGAAGAGCTGAAGGATTTCCTCCGCATCCCCAGCATCTCCACACTTCCGGAAAACAAAGAGGCCACGCATCGCGCCGCCGATTTCGTGGTCGATCACCTCATGGCCGCGGGTCTGGAGCATGTCGAGCTGATCGAGACCGAGCGGCATCCGCTCGTCTATGCCGACTGGATGCATGCCCCCGGCAAGCCCACCGTGCTTTGCTACGGGCACTTCGATGTGCAGCCGCCCGATCCGCTTGAACTCTGGGAGTCGCCGCCGTTCGAGCCCACCGAGCGCAACGGCAATCTCTACGCGCGCGGCTCGGCCGACGATAAAGGCCAGATGTTTTCCCACATCAAAGCCATCGAAGCCATCAAAGCTGTCTACGGCCACATTCCGGTCAATGTGAAGTTTCTGATCGAGGGCGAAGAGGAAGTGGGCGGTGAGTCGGTCGCCGAATACGTGGCGAAGAATCCCGCGAAACTGAAGGCCGATGTCGCGCTGGTGTCCGACACCGAAATGTATGAAGCCGGTCTGCCTACGCTGAACATCGGTCTGCGCGGGCTGGTCTATATGGAGATCGAAGCGCGCGGGCCGATGCGCGATCTGCACTCCGGTCTCTACGGCGGCGCCGCGCCCAACGCGGTCTTCGGACTGATCGAACTGCTGGCGAAGGCGAAGGATGCCGACGGCCACATTCAGATTCCCGGCATTTACGACGATGTCGAGCCGCCGTCAGCCGAAGAGAAGCAAAGCTGGGAGCATCTGCCATTCGACGAGCACGAATATCTGAAGAGCGAAGTCGGGTCGACGGAGCTGACCGGCGAGCCCGGCTATTCGGTGTTCGAGCGCACCTGGGCGCGGCCCACGTTTGAAGTGCACGGCATCGCGGGCGGATTTACGGGCGCGGGCGCGAAGACGGTGATTCCGGCGAAGGCGGTGGCGAAGGTGAGTCATCCGCCTCGTGCCGAAGCAGGACCCGCAGAAGGTGCTGCGCGCGGTGGAGCAGTGGGTGAAGGAGAACGCCCCGCGCGGCATTCAGTGCGAAGTGCGCGTGCTCAGCATTGGGCCGGGGCTGATGGTGAACACCGAATCACCCGGCGATTCACGTGGCGGCGAAGGCGTTCAGCGACATCTTCGGCAAGCCGACGGTGTTCACGCGTTCCGGCGGTTCGATTCCGATTGTCGGCGATTTCGCCACGCACCTGGGCATTCCGACGATCCTGATGGGCTTCGGCCTGCCGGACGACGGCCTGCACTCACCGAACGAGAAATACTGCATCCGGAATTATTACGACGGCATTCGGACCATCGCGCATTTCTTCGAGGAATACGGAAAAAAGTCGTGATGCGTAATGCACTGACGGTGCGCCTGCCCGACGATCTGGCCGCATGGCTGGAGTCCGTCTCCCGAAAAGCCGGTGTGCCCCGCGGCCGATTCGTTCGCGACCAGCCTCAGCTGGCCCGCATGTGGGAAAAGCGGCCCTTTCTGCGCCTCGCTGGATCGGTTGACGGCCCGCGTGACCTGTCAACTCGCATGGGTTTCTCCAGAGCCTGACTGGTATCGCCGATACCAGCTCTTGCGGCGTTCGCCAACCGCAGTGGCCAGGACCAGCACCACGACTGGGCAACGGAAGTTGCTTCGCGAATCGATCAGGCGCCTGAGGTAGACTCTTACGAGAGGTCAAGGATGAGCAGCGGCCTATTAAGAGAGGTAGACTTTGGCAACGAAGCCGGGGATGACGTTGATCCCGAGGAACTGGCAACCTATTTTGTTGAACAGGATGCGTTCGCCAAGTTTCTCGACACCCGCAAGAAGCTGCTGGTAGCAACTGCTCGCAAAGGCGTGGGGAAATCGGCGCTGTTGCAGTGGATCGCACAACAAGTTGCGACCCGCGATCCAGAGGCCCTCGTCATTAGGACGCGCGGGGCGGATCTCGTGCGGAGCAAGTTCAATCTTTCATCCACGCTGACCGCTCCTAACGAGCACATCAGTGACTGGATGATTAGGATCTGCGCGCTCGTGAACCGCCAATTGGCCGCTCGGCTCAATATCGCCTTGACGGATGACGAAATCACCCTCATCGAGACGGCGGAATTGGAGGGTTACCGGTCTCGAAACTTGGTTGGCTGTCTTCTGGACAGACTGCAAACGCTACTCGAGAAAGGACGACGATTAAGATCCCAGTTAAGAATGAGCTTGAGCTTCCGAAGCGTGTCAAAGACCGAAACGTATGGATACTCATCGACGATTTGGACGCAACATATCAAAACACGGCTCACGAGTCGCTAAGTCGCGCGACTTGTTTTTCTGCGTGCCGTTACCTAGCCCAGGATGTAAAGGGCATCAATTTTCGAATAAGCATGCGCACCAACGTCTGGGCCATGTTGCGGCGGTACGACGAATCCCTCGACAAGGTCGAGCAGTACGTATCGGAAATTTTATGGCATCAGCGTGATTTCCTTCAGCTTCTGTCGCTCCGAGTCAAAGCGAGCGTGGCCTCGGCCGGAATTAAGGCCCGACAAGCACCGGCCTATGTGTCTGAAGAAGAGGTACAGGAACGGCTTCTTGAAGCGGTTTTCGTGCCGAAAATGGAGTGGGCTGGAAAGTCAACGCATACGTACAAGGTCATCTATACGCTTTCGTATGAGCGGCCGAGGTGGGCGATTCAACTATGCAAACTCGCACAAGAGGCGGCACTACGCCGCCAGCTGGGCCAGATCACGAAGGAAACGATAGACGAGGTATGGGGTGAATATGGAGCAAAACGTATTGCCGATCTCGTTTCTGAACACAAACATCAGTGCCCCCAGGTAGAAGAGCTACTAAACGGATTCCGTGGTTGTGAGCGGTTGCTGACGCGAGCGGCTCTGTTCACCTGGGTCAATAATCGAATAACAAATCACCTCGAGGTTCGTATTGAAGGCGACTCAAGCCGCTCGCCCAAGGAGATCGCGCGCTTTCTCTACCGCATAGGCTTTATCGTTGCCCGAAGCGAAAACGAGCACGGCGATTATGAGCACTATCGCTTTGATCAAATGCCAGACTTCCTGTCCGCAAGAACGGATGAGGACTTCAACGTGAAGTGGGAGATTCACCCCTGCTATCGGGAAGCACTTGACATCAAGAAGCTCGACAGGTCCCACAGACAGCGCTTCAGTCAGCTCCGCGCCGGAGAGCGCCGACCACCCCGTCCGACGAAGATCTCCTTTTCTAAGCTGCTGGACTCACGGTGTCAGATCGGACCATCCAAAAAGTTGATGGCACTCGGCTGTATCACGCCCAAACCGCTAAAGCTAAACCGCGCCGCTTCCCGCCGCTGGCCCGAAGGCGTTGCCGGCAGCTCAGGACCTATGGTCGCGGAACCCGAAGGTCATCACATATCTTGCGCGCGAGAAAATTATTGACTTCGCGATGTCTCGGAACCGTGGAGGATCGCCGCTCCTTTCGGTTCCGGTAAACGGTGTGGTTGCCGCCCTCACGGTGAAGTTCGCAGCCATGCTGCTCCAGGTGGCGAATGAGATCGATGCGCTTCACGCGGCCGGCAGGGTTAGACTTTCCCGAATCACGTCGGCGCCCGCGAGCGATTGCTCGGATATCTCACGGTTCGCATCGAGGACCATCGTGACGGCTTCTTCCAGATTCATGCGTGCCTCTTCAAGAGTTTCGCCCTGTGTGTTCGCACCAGGCAGTTCTTCGACGAATGCGATATAGCCTTCGGGCACTTTCATATAAACAGCCGTCAATTTCATATGCGCCCTCTGCAGCGATCATACCAGCGCGGCGAGCCGGGCCGGTTCGCCATCAGACCGTCAGTGCTGCTCGCGTGGGGCCGCAGACCGCAGATGCCCACTTGACTGCATAACGCGCCATGCCCGGATGTATTTCGGCTGAATTCTGAGCGGTTGTAAGCAAATCGCAGCCTGTAACACCACCCGCCCTGCACAGCCTCTCCAAAGCTGTAAATTAGTCCCGAGGAGGCCACGCATGCTTTCCCGCATTACCATCGCCGCCGGGTTGTTTGCCCTTACCGCCGCCGCGCAGACCGTTCCGAAGTTCGAGCCCGATCCATTCTGGCCGAAGCCGCTGCCCAACAACTGGATGCTCGGCCAGGTGGGCGGCATCTTCGTCGATGCGCACGACGACATCTGGGTGAACAGCCGTCCGCGCACCCTCGACAATAACGACAAGTACGCCGCGCTGAATCCGCCGCAGGCCGATTGCTGCATTCCGTCGCCGCCGGTGCTGGAGTTCGATCAGGCAGGCAATCTCATTCAGGCGTGGGGCGGACCGGGCGCGGGCTACGAATGGCCCGACAACGAACACGGCATGTTCGTCGATTACAAAGACAACGTGTGGGTGGGCGGCAACGCCGAGAAGGATACCAACATTCTGAAGTTTTCGAAGACAGGCAAGTTCCTCCTGCAGATCGGGCATCACGGCAGGACCGGCGGGAGCAACGATGTCGAAAATCTGAACCGTCCCGCGGGAATTTATGTCTATGCGAAGACGAACGAAGTCTTCGTCGCCGATGGGTACGGGAATCGCCGCGTGATCGTGTTCGATGCGGACACCGGCGCGTACAAACGCCACTGGGGTGCATACGGCAACAAGCCCGACGATACCGTGCCGCGCACGCGCACGTTAGACGGCCCCGGGCCGACGCAGTTCAACACCGTGCACGGAATACGTATTTCGAACGACGGCCTCGTCTATGTGGGCGACCGGGTGAACAACCGCGTTCAGGTGTTCACACCGGAGGGGAAGTTCGTCAAAGAGGGCTTCATCGAGCGCAGGACTTCGACGCCCGAAGGCACCGCTTTCGATGTCGCGTTCTCAGCCGACAAAGGACAGCAGTTTCTCTACGTCTCCGACGGCAGCAACAAAAAGGTGCAGATTCTGAAGCGCGACACGCTGGAGGTGGTTGGATACTTCGGCGGATCGGGCGGACACGGCACGGGGCAGTTCTACCATCTGCACAGCATCGCGACGGACTCGAAGGGCAATGTGTATGCCGGAGAATCGTTCGGCGAGCGCGTGCTGCGCTGGAACCTGAAGCGCTAAAATTCAGCGCCGGGCAGAAGCCCGGCGGCAGGCTGAAAGTCTGGCCCCACAAGCTTGTCGCGCAGTTTGCGGAACCGCGCATCTCCCCGCAATGAATCCATCTGCGGATCCACATCGAGAATATACAGGGCCGCTGAGTTCTCCGCGACGGCCCGCGCCAGCTCCCGGAACGCTTCGGCGCGTTTGCCGAGCGCCTCCATGACAATGGCCATGTAATACGCGTCGACGTATTCCGTCCGGCGCCGGCGTTCCAGCTCCTGCACGATCTTCCGCGCTTCGGCCTGGCGTCCGTTGCGTGCCAGACAGGCTGCTTCCAGCGCCCCCAGCCACGCCACGTCGGGAAAGACCACGCGCGCGAAACGATACTGCTGGAGCGCTTCATCCGTCGAGCCGGCGTACTCCAGCGCCTGGGCGCAGAAGGCGCGTCCCAGCAGCTGGTAAGGATGCAGTTCCAGAGCTTTCCTGACGCAGCGCGCGGCTTCGGCGAATTCGCGGCGGCAAAACCGGATGACGACCTCGGTGGCAGGCCACAGCGGCCAGAGCGGGTCGACCAGATGCGCCTGATTCACCACGTCGAGCGCGTCTTCGAGCCGGTTCATGGTGACGTAGAGAATCGCAAGGCGGATGTACGAATTGGCGGACCTGGGTTTCTCCCGCAGCGCTTCGAGCAGGTCCACCTCGGCTTCGGGAAGGCGGCGTTCGAACATGTGCAGCGCATGTCCGTGCATGCCGCGCAGATCGGATGTCATCCCCCCGAGCCTCACCGCGCGGTTGAAGGCCGCGAGGTATTTCGGATAAACCTCGCGCGGCGCGTTCATGCCGTACGTCGCCGGCATGAGCCAGGAGATAGCGATGCCCTCGTAAGCACGCGGGTCGGATTCGTTCTCCTGCGCGGCCTGCTGGAACGTTTCGAGGGCCTTGTCAAAACCCTCGCGCGTGCGCCGGTTCCAGAAATGCCAACCGGTCTTGATGAGCTCGTCGGAGCGCGGCGATTCGAGACGATACCCGATCTTGGGCCGGCAGCTGATCCACTCGCCGTACTCTTCGAGCGCGTTCTTCAGCTCGCCGACCGTGACCGAAACGGTGTGCCGCGAGACGTGGTTGCCGTCCCATGCCTCAGCGATCAGGCGTTCGCACGAGATCCATTGCCCGGTGTTCTGCACCAGCGTGCGCAGGACGAGGAAGGTCTGCGGGCGCAGCTTCATCAGCACGCCGTCGCGAAGTACACGGCTGCCTGCTGTATCGACTGTGAAGGGTCCGAAGCCGTATTGCTGTGCTGTCACCGCCACCCGTCGTCATTTTACAGACGGGTGCGGGCTTCAGGCAAGAAATCCGAGGTTAGATGTCGCGAAATTGGCGAGGTTCGGAAACACCGTGGCCAGCGCGCTCGCGGGCAGGCCGAACCATGAAGCGAGCGTCGCGCCGTACTGATCGACCGAGGTCGAGGGAATCCAGCGTCCGCGCACATCGGCGTCGTCGGGGCCGGCGAGCTCGAAAGTCGGGAATTTGCCGTAAATCCGGCCGCCCTGCACCGCGCCGCCCAGTACGAGATGGTGCCCGCCCCAGGCGTGGTCGCTGCCGTCGGTGGTGCTCTGCTGGAAAGTGCGCGTAAAGTCGGATTCGGTGAACGTGGTGACGTTCTGCGCCACGCCGAGTTCCTGGGTGGCATCGTAGAACGCGGCAAGCGCCTGGCTGACCTGCGGGTAGAGATTGTTGTGAGTCTCGAGCTCGCCGGCGTGAGTGTCGAAGCCGCCCAGCGAGACGAAGAAAATCTGGCGGCGCATGCCGAGGTACGACTGCACCTGAATGATCTGCGCCACCTGCTTCAGTTGAGCGCCGAGGGAGGTGGTAGGGAAAGTGGTCTGGAGCGTTGTGCCTTTCGCGAGAGCGGAGGCCAGCGCGGATGCGCCGCTCATGCTGTGGGAGAGTGTGTGGTTGGCGGCCTGCACAAGCGAGACGCCGCTTTCGGTGGTCAGCAGACTGGTGACTGCGTTCAGTCGCGCCTGCGACGCAGCCGAAGAGTTGAAGCCCTTGAGTGTAAGCGACTGGCCCGGCGCCAGCGCGACAGGCTGGGTAGAAACGCCCACGCCTTCGAGCGCGTTGCCCGCAACCGAGAAGAACGTCGGGAACGCCGACGAATTGATGTTCTGCGAGGCGACGTAGTCGGCGACGCGGCCGGCCCAGCCGGTCGGGCTGTGGCCCTGCGCGATGGAGCTCTGCCAGGCAGCCTGCTGGTCGGCGTGCGAGAAGAGGTTGTTCGGGATGGGCGCCTGGCTGTTCTGATACTGCGCCTTAGTCAGCGGCTGCACCAGCGCGCCGGTATTCGCGACGACCGCGAGTTCCTTGCTTGTGAACAGGCTGGCCACTTCTGCGAGCTGTCCATGGAAGCCGTAGGGTGCGCCCGACACGCTGGTGACCGGCGCGAGTTCGCTCGTCGTGAGCGCGAGGCTGCCGCGAATCGATGTGTACGCGCTGAAGTTCGCGCTGTCGGTGGGCACGATCATGTTGTTCGAGTCGTTGCCGCCGAACAGGAAGACGCAGACCAGCGCCTGATAATCCGGCCCGCTCTGTGCGGCGAGGCCCGGCATCAGCCCGAACGGGCGAAGCGCCAGCGGTGCCGACTGTCGCGGCGCCGATGCGAATGAATCCTCTGCGTGAAGTCATGTGCTGTTCTCCCGCTACTGGATGACTGGTACTCACCCGACGTAAGAACAACGTAGAGCGCGGCCTGCGCTTTGCGGTGGGCGTGGTCTGTGCGTTGACCGCGGCGGTGACGGCCTGGTCAGCGCCGCCGACATGGCGCCATGCAGAAAAACGGAGGCTGACGTAGTTAAGCAGTCCGCCGTGTTGCCCGCCTGGCTGACGAAAGGCGTGAGATCGACCGTGGTGGTCGAATCGAGCTTGCCGTAAAGGACCGAGTTGACGATATCGGCGCGATCCGCGACGGTTTGCGTCGAGTAGATCTGAAATTCGGGGCCGAGCAGGCCACCTTCTGTGCGGTATTGCGGCGAGAAATAACTGAACACGCTGGGCGCGTAGAAGAGATCTTCGCCCATGTTGGCGGTGTAGCTGTTGACAGCTGTTCGTGGCACCGAGCCGCCGTTCAGACCGCGCAGAATATTCGCCATGAACAGGATGGGTTCGCGCAGATGGCCGAAGTTCGGGTTGGGGGCGGCGGTGGGATCGTCTGCCGCGCGCGCTTCGGGGTCAGTGAGGATCGCGGTGATGACGGCTTTAGGTCGCCGGACACGCCGCTGCCATTGTTCTCGAAAACCTGCGAGATACGCTGGATATAGGCCGGGCTGGGGTTGCTGGTGACCAGATGTTGAATCAGTTGCTGGCTGACAAACGGCGCCATGGTGGGCTGGTTCATGAGCGCGTCGAGCAGTGCGGTGAGATCCGCGCTCGCGGTGCCGCCTGCCGGGATGGTGATGTTGCCGAAGATCGCTTCGCGGTGTTGTCATGCTCCGCATCACGGCGAACATCTGGCCGATGTAATATTCGGGATTGTTGGTTTTGGCTGTCGCGCCGGGAGCGGTCGGATAGGTCCAGCCGGTCAGAACTTTCGCCATGTCGGTCATAATCGCCTCGGTCGTAGGTCGGCACCGGGTTGCCGTTCGATCCAGAACGGCGTGCCGTTCGGGTTCAGCTGGGTGAGCCCGAGCGTGAACAAGCTGCATCAGTTCGCGCGCCGTAATTTTCGTTGGCGCGCGGTGTTCTTCGCAGGGTTGGCCTTGTTGTTGTTGGCCATGTTGAGATAGCGGCCCATGGCCGGGCTGAGCGTGACTGCCTGAATGATGTCGCGGTAATTGCCGAAAGCGTTGTCGCGAAATATGCGCCAGTAAGGAGGAAAGGCATAGGCGGACGAAACGCCGGACGTCTGCCGACACTACCCAGATCTGGCTCAGCGCGAATGCCACGCGCTGGCGAAGCTGATCCTGCCCGGACACCGCGTTCTGAAAGAACGCCGACTTCACCGGCGCGAGAGTAGTGTTGTTCTTGCCGTCGGAATTCAGCATGGGCTGGTCGGGGAGATCGGAGGTGTTCAGCGCGAACTGCGCGTTGAGCCAGCCGGTAATCGTTGAGCTTTCGAGCGCGGCGACAGACGATGGTGTCGGACCGAACGTCGCCTGATCCAGTAAACGCGCGGCGGCGCGTGGCGAGGTCTGAGCTGACGCCGACAGCGACAGGACTGCCAATAAAATACTGGACTTCATGGTGCTTCCTCCGAGTGCCTTGGATTGCACTTCTAATGCAAACACATGGCGGGCAAAAAGTCTCGCGGGATATGGCCGGATTTTTGTATAACCAGGGTTAATTAAGACAACGCCAAAGCGCCGGCGCTCCTCAGAGGCCGGGGAGGCGGCGACCTCCCCAGACGGATTTTCGGCGGGCGCGCCAGCAGGCGAGAGCAAGGGCGAGTACGAGGTCGTCATGTTCACCGCTGGGTTCGCCCATCTGCATGGCGGTCAGCTCCGCGATGAGCGATCCGGCTTGCTGCATGCGGCCGGCAATGCGCAGCCTGCCTTTTTCGAGCGCCAGCTGAACGCCGGAAATGAGATCGCGCTTCGGCACACTGAAGAGCTGGTAACCGCGGCGCGATTCGCGCTCTCCGCCAGTGATGGTTACGGCCGTGAGATCGCAGGCGAGGCCGGGCTCGCGAAGCATGTCGACTACCGGCGCACCGACGCCGGTCGCGTCGACTACGAGAGCGCAGCGGCCGAAAAAAGGGTGTTCGTGGGTCAGAGCGCGGATCCGGTCGGCCACTTTCGGATACGCGGTCCCCAGCGGGATGCGCTCCGCGCGGCGAACCAGAAGACCCGCGGGCACAGGATTGTTTTCGACGACCACGATCGCGGAGTGGTCGCGCTTC
The DNA here is from genome assembly GCA_963832905.1 of Terriglobia bacterium. GTDB lineage: Bacteria > Acidobacteriota > Terriglobia > Bryobacterales > Bryobacteraceae > BOG-234. The sequence goes on from CAWHVO010000006.1 coordinate 1,807,262, forward strand.
TGGCCGAGATCGACGCCGATGAAAAACATCTATATCTCCTTTCCGGCCGCTTAAAGCGGCCTTGATCTGCCTCACCTTCCTTGCCCAACTGCGCCGGCGGCAAGACCGCCAGCGGTACAAACATCAGAGCGGATCCAGATCGTAATCGATGGCGGCCTCGATGAGAGAGCGATCGAAGACTTCGGCACGGGTGGAAGTGAAATCGCACATGTGTTCCTGACGGAAGGATTCGTCGCCCATGACCGAGCGCTGCTCTGCGAGAAACTCCTTCCTAATGCGCGGGCAGTCGGCCGCAGTGACGGACATGCGGGACCACTCGTCACCGCCGTGCGCCCAGGTTTCGTAGAAAAAGCCGCGTTTACCCCACGGGGTGCTCATCATCCAGATGTCGCCGTTGCCGACCGAGAGCATGGGGCGGAGAGCGCGGTACATTTTGTCGGTCACGCGGGCGGCTTCGTCGATGACGATCATGGAGGGCGCGGAATAGCCGCGGATTCTGGTTTCGGCGTCGGGGAGGCCGACGATGCGGGAGCCGTTAAAGCGGAGGAAGAGCGAGAGGCGGTTGTATCCGTCGCCAAGCCGGGGGATGCCGAGGCGCCAGAGCATTTCGGCAGCCTTGCGCATCCATTCGCCGCTCTGACGCAGGCCGGGACTGGCGATTACCACGAGGCTGTTGCGCACGTTAAGAATGCGATCGAGGACTTTGACGACAGACACGGTGGTCTTGCCCCACTGCCGGGTACAGTTGAGAATGGCGCGTTTGGCCGGGGAGCGCAGAACGGCACGCTGCGCTTCGTCGGGTTGGAAGCCCAGGCGGTGGGCCAGGGCGATGATGTCTTCTTCGCGGCAGCGCGGACTTGCGGTGTTGATGAGCCGGCGACGGCGCGGGAACTGGGGTTCGTCCATGGGGTTAATTGGCTATCAGCTATCAGTTATCAGTTAAGAAAAGGTGCGCGGCTGGAGCCGCGCGGGCTTGACAGACGGCAAAAAAAACGACCGTCTGTCCCACGTGTTTATCCGATGTTAGGTTCGGTTCGTATCGCACGGCGGCGGGCGCGGCGGTCTTCCAGCAGGCTGAGGGCGCGCATGTACTCACGGCCATAGCGCACCTCATAGCGATTGAGGTTCTGCAGGATGGTGGAGGCGTCGTTAAGAGAGCCCCAGGCCAGCGCCGTGTGCATGGACGGGATTTCGGCATTCTCCTGGTCGGCGAGGGGGTCGGCGAGGCGCTCCTGGGTGCGAAGGGCATGGGTGAGCTGAGCCATCTCCACGCTCCAGACGCGGGTGCGGCGCCAGTCGGCGACGGCCATGATCTCGACGAGGCGCCGGTCGCTGGGAGTAGAAGGTTCGTACTCCGCGATATATCCGTTGAGAATTTTTTCGAAAGCGGGCCAGGACTCACTGGGCAGGACAACGGTCTCGGCGAGAATGCCGTGGGTGATGGCGTTCTGTGAAGAGCGGGCTTTGCCTTCGGGAGTGACGGGTCCGGTGGAGAGGGCCGAGTTGGCTGCGGATGCGGCTTTACCTTCGGGTGTTACAGGGCCGCGGGACTTTGCGCCGTTGGCGCGGGACGATTCGGTACGAAGAATTGACGACATAAAACCTCCGGAAGAAGAATTAGCCACGGATTAAAACCGATAAACGCCACATTCAAGGCAATATCTGGCCTGTTTCCCGTGGCTTTACCTGGGGAGAGTATAGTGCCGGGAATCGGGGCTGCCGAGTATATGGCCGCTAAGCGATTGATTCCGGGCGGCGAATATTTTTGAAAAGCTGTGACTCTGAGAAAAACGTCCGACTGTTTCAGCGGCTTACAGGAGAGTTGCTGCCCACGGAGGGAGGTTCGGAGCCTGGAAGTTGACGGTGCCCAGGCTGAACGCGAGAACCGGACGCGCCTGCGCACCGGTGTTATCGAATATCAGGGTCTCTTGGACGATCTGAGAATCTTCGAGAGGTTGTTGAGACTCCGCGTATGGCGGCGGCGTACATCTTCGTCCGGCACGAAGTGACCACCCTGCGCGGCGCGCTCCCGGACGCGCCGGGTACTGACCTCGGGAGTTTCGACGCACACGAAGGTCAGCCACACATAGAACCCGGCGTGGATGGCCGACTGGATCACGGAAGTTGTCCAACTGCCTGACAACGTAGTCTCAATCGCGAAGCTCTCCTGACGACCTGCGGCTATGGCGGCCCGATTCGGAAACCCAAAGTTCAGGCGGCGGGCGATTGCGTCGGCTTCGAGCAGACCCTCTTTGGCTTCGAATTCATTCCGCCGGATAATGCTGCTTTGGCCGGAACCATTGGGGCCGGCAAAGATCGTCAGCGAGCGCAAATCAGTCCGCGGCCTGACGGAGTTCGCGGATTCTCTCGTAGTTGCTGTCGCCGGGGGCACCGGGGATGTAGCGGATTTCGTACTTCGTGCCGTCGGGCTTCTCGATGAGGTCGATGTTGCGTTCGGGGTCCCGGTAGAAGACAGGGACGCCAGCCTGGAGGGTCTCGACGCGCGCACGGGCAGTGGCGGCGATTACCTGGGCGATGAAATCCTCGTTATGAAATTGGTCTTCCGCAACCTCGATTGTAATGGTTTGCGCACGATGGACCTTCGGCCTGTGCGCTTCTTCAGTCTCATTCGGAAACACAGGATGAGATGCCGGACGATGGCGTCCGCCTCGAGACCTCGGCGCCCATGCAGGCTCTACAATCAGACGATGGCGGAAGTCGGGTCCGAAGATCCGGTGGTGGTGCTGGAGCGGAGGCTCGGGGCGGACTGGTCCCATATCCGGCAGGCCCGAATCCTCAGTGAACAGAAACGAGACGCGATCAGGGAGGCCGCGAAAGGCCTCGATTCCGAGGACACGAGTATCGTGGTTTCGGGGTCTCTGGCGCGAGACGAATTCACCAGCGGCAGCGATCTCGACTGGACGCTGCTGATCGATGGCTCGGCCGACCCGCAGCATCACACTCTGTATCAGAAGATCGACAAGGTTATCCAGCCCTTCGCGGCGAAAGAACCAGGGCGCGAAGGCACATTCGGCGCGATGGTGTTCAGCCACGGACTGATTCATGAGATCGGCGGCGAAGATGACACAAACCGAAACACTACGCGCCGGCTCTTACTACTGCTGGAGTCCCGGGTGGTCGGACGTGATGACGCCTACAGCCGGGTGGTGAGGAGTATTCTTGACCGATATATTCTGGAGGACCGGGGGCTGTGGCGAGGCTCCAGTCACCGGGTGCCGCGTTTTCTTCAGAACGATTTCGCGCGCTATTGGCGGACCATGACCGTCGATTTTGCGTACAAGCTGCGGAGTCGGGCCGGTCAGGGCTGGGCGATCCGCAACATTAAGCTGCGGATGTCGCGCAAGCTGATATATACGCGTCAGGCCTTCTGGCGTGCTATTGCTGCCACCTTGATTACGACGAAAAGCAACGCGCGGAGATTTATGGAGAGCGGAGCCGGCCGAAAGAAGTGGTAGAACACTTAACAGAACTGTTCAGGAAGACGCCGCTTGAGATCGTTGCCGCGGTGCTTTGGCGGTATTCTCATCTGGACGGCGCCGCAAAGAAAATTTTCGGCGCATATGACGAGTTCATCGGAATTCTGGCCGATCCGGAGAAGCGCGACCGATTGGAGAAACTCACTGACGCCGAGGCATCGAAAGACGCGATCCACCAGCGTGCGAGAGACATCAGTCACGTTTATCGGGATGGACTGCTGGAATTCTTCTTTGACGAGCAGAGCGAGATCGGTACTTTGACCAGACATTACGGAGTCTTCTGATGAGACCTGTCGGCTTTTCCACCGGAGCTTTGGCCTATGCGGATTTCCGCAAGGGTCTTGAGATGCTGCGCCATAAGAACGTGCAGGCCGTCGAGCTCTCCGCGTTGCGGCAGAACGAGCTGATCCCGCTTCTGGATGCGATTCCCACGCTCGATCTGACTGCGTTTCGCCACATCTCGATTCATGCACCCAGCCAGTTCGAAGATAACCGGGAAGCTGCCTCGTGGGAGCGCCTCGCCGGAGAGTATGGGAGAGGATGGCCGATTGTGCTTCATCCCGACGCAATTACGGACTTCGGTCTTTGGCGTGAGCTCAAGGGCAGCGTGTGTATCGAGAACATGGACAAACGCAAGCCGGTGGGCCGGAGCGTACGGGAACTGGATGCTGTCTTCAAAAAGCTTCCTGACGCGACGTTCTGTTTTGACATCGGTCACGCCAGGCAATTCGACCCGTCAATGACGGAGGCGTGGCTCATACTGAGTGAGTTTGGACCCAGGCTGTGTCAGGTCCATGTGAGCGAGGTGAATACCCGCAGTAAACATGACGTCTTGTCGTTCGCTTCGATCCAGGCGTTTCAGGAGGTGGCTCATCTGATTCCGGTCGATATACCGTTGATACTCGAAACGCCTGTAGCGGAAGAGGACATGGAGGCGGAGATCGGCAAGGTGCTGCAGGCACTGCCGGAAGAGCGCGGCGTGATGGCCGCATAGGCTCGCCGTTAGCGGTCGCCGTATTTATTCAGATACGCCTGCTGTCGCGTCAACCTCTCGCGCTGCCTGGAGCAACGCAGCCCGAAGGCCTTGGGCCTTTGGTGCGCAAACGCGCGCGACCCGCTGCCTGGTTTGGTCACCCGGAGAAACTGAGAAGAGTCTGTTGACAGGGAGGCCGTCACATGATAATCAAAGACAACGGGTTGTTGGCGTTTGCCATCGGCCGATTTTCCCAAGTGATTTGTTAGAGTAGGGTTGGTGAGGAGGTTGCGGGGCCTTCGGTGAGTGTAATCTGAAGGCTTGTTCAATTTGTCGCCTCGAACCACTGGCCCGCAAATCTGGAGGACTCACGATGGAACGCGACCCTCATCTCCGCGAAGATACGGCAGACTCCGACAGTATGAACATTAGCCTGCAGCGTCCGGACACTGAAGCCGCCAGCCAGCGCCTTAGCGAGGAGTTGCCTCGTATTCAGGCTGCCGTGGACCAACTCGAACTGGCGAAGCAGGTGTCGCGGGAAACTCTCGACCGAATGATCAGTATCTGATTTTCCGCAGAAATGGCTTCCATTTCGCTTGAGGCCTGCCCGTTCACTCAGCAGGATCTCGATCGCGCCCTGAGTAACACACATGCGGACGTGACCGATGTGGCAGCGCGACAGCACTCGAACTACCTGCACGGATACCTGACGCAAATCGGAGCGGGTACGCTAGTCGTCGAATCCCCATACACCGACGCCGACTACCTCGACGGTTTCACTGCCTATTATGCGAAGTGCTTTGCAAATTTTCAGCGTAGCTGCAAGCGCCTGCATGTGTTCCGCGGCTCGCGCGCGCTCGATATAGCCACGAAGATCAATTCCGGGACACTGTCACGTGAGGAGCCTGATGGGCTCCGAGAGGATTATCTGGGCTTCATCGTGGCTCGACCGCTGCCCCAGGCCATAATCGGGCGCACGGCGCTGAAGACGTTTGATTCCGACGACGGACGCCGAAATATCCGGCGATCAGGCGGTATTCGGCGAACCTGGTGGGTATCGAGCTGTTCGTCGACAGCCTGGCCTTTCAGGAGCAGGATACGGTTCTCGCCGCGTGCGCCACCGTCGCCCTTTGGTCCTGTTTCCAAAAGGCGGCGGGACTATTCGGTACGCCAGCGCCTACTCCGAGCGTCATCACAAGAGCGAGCCAGGCATTTCACTACGGGAGGGCGGACGTGGCGCTGTGCCTGTCGAACGACTACAAGGCCCTCGTGCGCGACAGCACCACCGCAGGTCCCGAATTGAAACGACGGACTCTGACGAGCGCACAACCCAGGTTCATTTGGCGATGTGCGCTCAGGCTGGACGGCGCGGAACTGATGCACGTGGTATTTGACGCGACCGGCATCGCAAGATCGTTCCCCGTGTATATGGTGTCCTGGTGGCACGCGGCACTCGCAGACATCCTGAGGGTGTTCCTCGGTGAGCCGAGTCTTGAGGGGCGGCTTCGGTCGATGTTGACTGATCGATTCTTCTCTTTATTAATTCTGAGCCTGCAGGCCCAGTACCCTGTTTGCGCGTACGACGTTTAAATTAACCGGGCCGGGCTCAGCTGCTGCGACCCGCGTGCGGCTGTTTGCGTCGGGATCTACCCTGCTGATGTTACGCGGTGTTTCGGGGTTGGCGCCTGCTGTTGGGAGCGGATGCGGGCAAGGAGCTGGGGTGCGGATTCGCCGGCGAAGGCTTTGGCGAGGATGGATTGGGTGAGCGCATCGACGCGCGCGCGGGCTACCGTTGACGAACACTCGAAGCAACCACAGCATCTTCGTGGCAGAATAGTTCATCGCACGCCCGATATTGTGATCGAGAATCCGATCCAGTGAATCTGACCCCTTATCACGCGAAATATTTTGCGCATGAGCTGACGAGGCGGTTCCCTTCGGATAGCGACGAGAAGCTTTCGGGCGCTATCGCGAGTGCCCAGGTCGATCTCAATCCCCACCAGGTGGACGCCGCTCTGTTTGCGTTCCACTCTCCATTGGCCAAAGGCGCGCTTCTGGCTGACGAGGTCGGCCTCGGCAAGACGATTGAGGCGGGACTGGTTCTTTCTCAAAAGTGGGCGGAACGCAAGCGGAGAATCCTTGTCATCACGCCGTCGAATCTGCGGAAGCAGTGGTATCAGGAACTGAACGAAAAGTTCTTCCTGCCGTGCCGGATTCTGGAATCGAAATCGTACAACGCGGCAATCCGGAAGGGCGACTTCCGGCCATTCGAAGCGAGCGAGATCGTCATCTGTTCCTATCAGTTCGCGCGGGCCAAGGCGGCCGACGTGGCGAACACGCCCTGGGACCTCGTGGTGATCGACGAGGCTCATCGGCTGCGCAACGTTTACAAACCGTCCAACGTAATCGCCAACACGCTGAAGCGGGCGCTGGCTAATTCGCCGAAAATTCTGCTCACGGCCACGCCGCTGCAGAATTCCCTGCTGGAACTGTTCGGGTTGGTGAGCTTCATCGACGACCACGCCTTCGGCAGCCTCCACAGCTTCCGGGAACAGTTTACGAGCGGCAACCAGGCCAACGCGTTCGACTTGCTGAAGGCCCGGCTGAAGCCCATTTGTCACCGCACGCTGCGCCGGCAGGTTACCGGCTATGTTCCTTACACCAGGCGCATCCCCATCGTGCAGGACTTCACTCCGGAGGAAGCGGAGGACCGGCTTTACTATCTGGTGTCCGATTACCTGCAGCGCGAAAACCTGCAGGCGCTGCCGGCCAGCCAGCGTTCGCTGATGACGCTGGTTCTGCGCAAGCTGATGGCATCCTCCAGTTTCGCGAATCGCGTATGGGCCTACGGCCAACCGGAGTACGAGCGGCACGTCCGTGAACGGCTCCTCTGGTGGGGGGAAAACCGGAAACTACAAGCTTCCCAAGCTGAAGCGTTTTCGCTCGGAGGCTCCGCCAGAGCTGGTACCCCGCACCCTATGGCTCGCTGAGGACGTTGGACAGACCAGGACAGCCAAGGGCGAGAGCAAGGACTTGTTCTCAGAACAGCCTTTCGGGACACCCAAGCCCGAAGCTCTCTTGCGACGAGTCCTGCAGATCGCCACCACCCCAGGCGATCTCGTTCTCGATTCCTTCGCCGGTTCCGGCACCACTGGCGCTGTCGCGCATAAGATGGGCCGCCGCTGGATCATGGTCGAGCTCGGCGAGCATTGTCACACGCACATCATCCCGCGGCTCAAGAAAGTGATCGACGGCGACGATCCCGGCGGCGTCACGGAGGCCGTGAAATGGAAGGGCGGCGGCGGGTTTCGCTACTTCCGACTCGCTCCGTCCCTGCTCACTAAGGACAAATGGGACAACTGGATCATCAGCAAGGAATACAATGCGCCCATGCTGGCCGAGGCGCTTTGCAAGCTGGAAGGCTTCACCTATGCGCCCAGCGACACGGTGTACTGGCAGCAGGGCCGCTCCACGGAGCGAGACTTTCTCTATGTCACGACGGCGCGCCTGAACCACGATCAGCTTCAGCAATTGAGCGATGAAGTGGGTGCGGATCGGACGCTGCTGGTGCTGTGCACGGCGTTCTCGGGCAGGCGCGATCAGTATCAGAATCTGACGGTCCGGAAGATTCCGAAGCAGGTGCTGGCGCGCTGCGAATGGGGACACGACGATTACAGCCTGCGCGTCGAAAATCTGCCGCAGGCGCCGCCGGAAAAAGGTCAGATCGAGTTGTTCGGCGAAGAGGTGAGTGCGTGACGCAGTTGACGTCCCGGCTTCGGTGCGCCAAGCCGACAGCGGCGCGCTCCGTCATGCGGCTTAGTAGCGGTCGTGCTCGTCGGGTTCAACGTCGGGAATTTGCTGCAGGGCAGCATGGAATTTCTCGGCGCTGGCGCGCTCGGCTCGTTCCTTCAGGTATTGCAAATCCGCGAATTGCTCGGCCAGCTTTGCGGACAGGAACTCTTCCAGAGACGAGCCTTCGAAAGACGCGAGTTCTTCGGCCTTCTTCAGCAGATCGTCGGGAAGCAAAATGGCACGGCTCATCGCGGTACTCCCATTGTCCTCAAAAACTCTCCCGGCGTCACTACGGCGATCCCAAACCGCTCGGCCGCGCGGAAATGACGGAGGTTGTGGGTGACTATGAAGTCGCATCGTGACACAAAGGCCAGTTCGAGGACGAATTCGTCGCCCGGATCGGAAAGCTCGGGACGAAGCCTGAAGTGCACGGCGTGGTGGCGGCTTACGCGGCAAAGCATGTCGACGATGTCATCGATCGCGGAAACCGGAATCCCGACCTTCGCCCCCTCGCGCTTCCCGGTGGCCTCATATTCAAGAGCGAGCGCGACGGATAAATTCAGGCGCCAGGCGGCGGCACCGGCCATTTCGAGAAGACGAAACGAAGCGCCGCGCCTTGACCGGAGCGCGGAAACCAGGACGCTGGTGTCCATCACGATATTGACCATGGAGCCGGGGCCGATCATAACAGGCTGGCCGTCGAGCGAGGTCGGGAGCAGCACATGAACCGGCATGTGAATGCGATCGCGGGGCGGTTGAGTCTGCGTCCGCCACAGCGGCGGTCGCTGGAGATTCTGGACCGGGTCGTCGAGATTGCCCCACCGAAGAAGGATGCGGACGTGCAGGCGTCCCGCGACGCGATTCGTTCAGAGTTTCCATCGGTGACCGACTTTGAACGGGACTTCCCCTCGCTTTGCTTCGCGCTGGCGACCGGGGTGGGCAAAACGCGGCTGATGGGCGCGTTCATCAGCTATCTGCATCTGGCGCACGGCGTCAGGAATTTCTTTGTGCTGGCGCCGAATCTGACGATTTACAACAAGCTGATTACCGACTTCCAGCCAAACACAAAGAAGTACGTCTTCAAAGGAATCTCCGAGTTCGCCACAACGCCGCCGGCGATTATTACGGGCGACAACTATGAGGCGATTGCGGGAACGCTCTACGAACAGCACTTCCTGTGCGAGATCAGCATCTTCAACATCTCGAAGATCAACTCGGAAGTGCGCGGCGGGCGGGCGCCGCGCGTGAAGCGGCTTTCGGAGTACCTCGGCACCAGCTATTTCCAGTACCTCGCCGAGCAACCCGATCTGGTGCTGCTCATGGACGAATCGCACCGGTATCGCGCGACGGCGGGAGCGCGGGCAATCAATGAACTGAAACCGATCCTCGGACTGGAACTGACAGCGACGCCCTTTCTGGATGTCGCGAAAGGACCCGTTCCGTTCAAGAACGTGATTTTCGACTACCCGCTGGGCCGCGCCATGGCCGACGGGTTCGTGAAGGAGCCGGCCGTCGCTACGCGGAAGGACTTCAATCCGGCGGGTATGTCGGCGGAGCAGATTCAGCGGATGAAGCTGGAGGACGGGATACGACTCCACGAGGCGACCAAAGTGGAGTTGGAGACTTACGCGCGGGAAACGGGAAATGAGATCGTCAAGCCGTTTCTGCTGGTGATTGCGCGCGATACGACGCATGCGAAGGAGCTGGTCGATCTGCTGCAGTCTGAGGGTTTTTCCGGCGGTCGCTATAAAGACAAAGTTCTGCAGGTGGATTCGAGCCAAACCGGCGCGGAAGAGGAGAAGATGATCGCGCTGTTGCTGGAGGTGGAGCGGAGGGAGTCGCCGACAGAGATCGTGATTCACGTCAACATGCTGAAAGAGGGCTGGGACGTAACCAATTTATATACGATCGTCCCGCTGCGGGCGGCGAATGCGCGGGTGCTGATTGAACAGTCGATCGGTCGCGGACTGAGGCTGCCTTACGGTAAGCGGACGGGCGTGGCGGCGGTGGATCGGTTAAGCATCGTGGCGCACGATCGGTTCCAGGAGATCGTGGATGAGGCGAAAAAGCCGGACTCGCCGATACGGCTGCAGGCAATCGTGATCGATCCTGAGCAGCTTGAACAGAAGACGGTGACGGTTGTTTCGCAGTCGCAGCTTGCCACGCAGCTTGGCATGGCGCCGGCCGACCGGACTTCCAGCACAGTGATGGCGGGCGAGGCGACTCCGGCGGCTTTCGCCGATCCAAATGAGGAAAAGGTTGCGCAGCTTGCATGGCAGGTGATCCGCGGGCTGGAGAATCAGCCGAAACAGGTTCCCACGGTCGCACACCTGACGAGGCCCGAGGTGCAGGCGGAAATCGTGAAGGCGGTGGCTGAGCAGTACCAGCCTTCGCAGATGGAACTGGAAGGCGTGGTGGCGCGCCCGGACATTGCTTCCGTGGTGGCGAGGACGGCGGCGCTGGTGGCGCGGCAGACCATCGATATTCCGCGTGTGCTGGTGCTGCCCAGGGGCGAGGTGAAGTCGGGCTTCAAACCGTTCAAGCTGGATCTGAGGGCGCTGCAGTATCCGGCGGTCTCAGAGGATCTGTGGGTGCAGTATCTCCGAACGGGCGAGCGGGAGGTGCTGGCGCTGGAGCGCACGGGCCTCAGTGAAAAGCGTCTGGAGGACTACATCGTTTCGGCTCTGGTCGAGTTCGATGATGTCAGTTACGACGACAACGCGGATGTTCTGTACGACCTCGCGGCGCAGACGGTGCACCACTTTCGGGGCTATCTCAGCGAGGAGGAGACGGCGCAGGTGCTGCGGTATTACCAGAAAGAGATCGCGGGGCTGATTCATGTCGAGATGCAGGATCATTTCTGGGAAGACCCGGTGGAATACGACGTTCAGATCAGCAAGGGCTTTTGTGAACTGAAGCCGAGCGCGTATACGGCGGATACGTCTGAGCCGCTGGACTTCCGGCAGCCGCCACCGGATAAGACAAAGATTGCGAGCTATCTGTTCGGCGGATTCAGCTATTGCCTGTATCCGGTGCAGAAGTTTGGGTCCGACAGCGAACGCAAGCTGGCGGTGATTCTGGAAAACGAGAAGGCGAAGTGGTTTAAGCCGGCGAGGGGGCAGTTTCACATCTATTACAAGTCCGGCGCGGAGCACCGCGAGTATCAGCCCGATTTTGTGGCGGAGACCGGCGATTGCATCTATATGCTCGAGCCGAAGGCGGTGAGGGATATGGAGGACCCGGAAGTTCTGGCGAAGCGGAAAGCTGCGGTGGAATGGTGCGGGCATGCCAGCGCGCATGCGGCGACGTACAGCGGGAAGCCATGGAAATATGCGTTGGTGCCGCACGACGTGATTACTGACAACATGACTATCGCGGGACTGGTTGGGAGATACGGGAGTTCGGTGCACGGCGCGAGTGACTGAACCGGCGAGAGCTTGTTCGTTTTGCGTCGAGGCTGCGCGGCTTTGTTTAAGGAAAATCACCGGCGACAAGATCGCCGGCGGTACATCGGGGTGCGACCGCCGCAGGAACTGAAAACTGATGACTGACAACCTTTCTCGGCGGCGACTTCGCGGGAGGTGTTGAGGGGATCGCGGACGTTGTGATACCAGATGACCTCACCGTATTGTCGACTAGAGGAACGGGACGCCGAAAAGCGCTGGAACCGATGTCCGGCTGCTGAATGCCGCGGGAGTAGCGCTCGGCCTGAACCAGGACGTTCTGCGGGCCGAGACTCAGTTTCTTGGCTTCGACAACGGCGAGGATTTTTCCGTTGCGGCACAGAACGTAATCGGCGGGTCCGTTGGCGGTTTCGAATTCCTCGACGGCGCAGTCGTGCCAGGCGGACAGGGATTTGTTCGGACGGAAAGGGGCGATTTCCCAGCCGGCGGCGTTCAATTTACGGTCAATCAGCCGCTTGCGGGTCAGCGATTCGGAGTTTGCCGGGGCGGCTTTAGGCATCGAGGGCCGGGATTCGTACTATCGTATACGGAAAATGCTTGAAAAGCCGAGAGGTCCCCGCGGGCAGGGAATCGCGATGCGCGCACATGGCGCCGGGCGGAGCCCGGTGTGGACAAGCTGGAAAGCCTGTCCGCAGGCCGGAAGGCCTGCCCCACAACTAAGAGTGCTGAAGGCCGGTACACGACGACCTTTTTGTATAGAATCTCTGGTGATGTCTACCCACCGATCTGTATTCGTTGCTGCCGGCGCCGTGGCGCTCATCGGAGCCGCCGCTTATCTGACGCCGCGCGCCCATGCCTCCACCGGACCCATCCCTCTGAACTGCGACCGCGCGTGTCTGGAGGGCGTGCTGAACCAGTACCTCGCCGCACTGGTGGCGCACGATCCGAAACGGCTGCCGCTTTCGGCGGACGTGATGTACACCGAAAACGATCAGCAGCTCGACGTCGGGGACGGCTTCTGGAAGACCGTGCAGGGGGTTGGGAATTACCAGCACATCTTTGCCGATCCGGAGGCCGGGCAGGTGGCCATGATGGGGACCATGCACGAGGCCGGGACGGCGCTGCTGATGAGCCTGCGGCTGCGCATCCAGCTGGGCCGCATTACGGAGATCGAAAGCGTTTATTTCCGGGCGGGCGGCGGCGGACCCAACAACATCGCCGCCCTGGATAAGCCCGGATACAAAGCGGAAGACATGTGGTTCAAATCGATTCCCGCGGCGCAGCGTCCGACGCGCGCGCAGATGATCGCAGTGGCCGACAGCTACTTCAGCGGGCTGCAGAAGAACGACGGCAAGGGCGTCTACAACTTCACCAAAGACTGCGACCGCATCGAGAACGGCTCGCATACGACGAATGTGCCGCGTCCGCCGAATGAACCGAAAGACGCCGTGAACGGGTTTGCGCTGGACTGCCTGTCGCAGTTCAAGCTGGGTTATTACTTTGTGGTGCAGAACATTCATCATCGGCGCTATCCGCTGATGGATAGCGAACGCGGGGTGGTGTGGTCGCACGCGGTGTTCGATCAGGGGACGGTAAATGAAGGCGTGCTGTCGGATGGGCGCAAGTACGCGTTCAAGGGATTCAACCGGCCGTCGAGCATTCTGGTGACGGAAGCGTTTTTGATCGAGAACGGGAAGATCCGGCGGGTGGAGATGATCGGGCCATCGGCGACGTATCACACGAATTCCGCATGGGGCCGCGGCCTCAGCGGGAATTAGTTTGTCGCCTGCCTGGCGGGCGATTTCGATTTATGGAGGAACTTATGCTGCACGTCGGGCCAGAATTCTTTCGCCAGAAACGATAATGCATCGTAGCCGATCTGCTCGCCCCAGACGGTCATCACGGTTCCCACGTGTTTGTCTTCCGCGGGATGGTATGCGTAAGTGGAGATCGCCGCCGCGCTCGCGCTCCCGAAAATCTCGGAGTAGTTGAACTGTTGGCTCCCGTTGTCGCCACGGGTGATGAAAACACGCCTCAGGGAATACCATGCACGGTGCCCGACGCTTCCTTTGCCCAGCTGATAGTAGCGGGGGTCCTGGTGCAGGATCGAAGGAAATATCGCATTGCTCGCGAAATTTTCCATGGTACCGTCCGCAAAGGCCAATCCATAGCGTTTGCCGTATCCTTCGGCCCCCTGTCCGTAGGTGTGTTCACTGTTGTTGAGCTGACCAATTCCGGCGAGTGCGCCATACCAGGCGAATTCGGCGAGGTCGAATGCATCGCGGGCGTTAGTCTTGAATTTTTCGGCGGCGGTCAAAGGCGGAAGCTGGCCCGCATTCTCGACCGTAAAACGATTCGGCAGGACACCGAACAGCCGACCGGCGGGCTTGTTCTGGTCCGCTTCGGGAGTCTTCGTCTGAGTTGTAGCGGATACCGGTGAGGGCTCCGTGGAAGGTCCGGGCGGCACAGTGACGTTCTGCTGCGCGACGCCTGTCCGTGCCAGAATCAGGGGAACGACGAGTACCAGCCGCCACAGTTTCATGATGTGTGCCGAAGCACGTGTAAAGCCAGCGTGAGCTTTGCAACGCCGGCCGCTTGGCTGTTGCTGGCAGCCAGAGCAATTTGATTCAGATTAAAAGAACACGCACCTCGCAGAATCAGTGACGCTCCGCGCCGGGTAAAACCCGGCGGGGCCGAAGCCCTGGCCCCACAAGACGCGGCTTGCGCCGCGCGAGGAATGTCAGGGATAGTAGTCCAGGAATCCCTGACTACGCGCTGCCGATCAGGATTCCGGTCACAAAGACCAGTGCGCCGCCGAGTCCGACCTGGATCGCGGCGGACAGTGGCGGCGTATCCATATAGTGGTTGCGAATCCAGGTGATCGCAGCGAGCTCCAGCAGCACGACAACGATCGCTGCCGTCATGGCGGGGCGGAATTCAGGTATGAGAAACGGCAGCGTGTGACCGATCCCGCCGAGCGTCGTCATCAGGCCGCAGACGAGGCCGCGCAGCCATGGGTGGCCGCGTCCGGTGAGACTGCCGTCGTCCGACAGCGCTTCGGCGAAACCCATACTGATGCCGGCACCGAGTGACGCGGCCAGTCCGACGAGGAACGCATCCCAGCTCTTCTGCGTCGCAAATGCGGCGGCGAACACCGGCGCAAGGGTGGAGACAGAACCGTCCATTAATCCGGCGAGGCCGGGCTGGACGATCTGCAGCACGAAGAGACGGCGGCTGGCTTCGTCTTCTTCTTTGCGCGCGTCATGACCGAGCTTCTCTTTCTCAAGTTCTTCGGCGCGGGTTTCGTGCGAGCGCTCTTCACTGGCGAGATCGTCGAGCAGCTGGCGGGTGGCCGGGTCCTGGGCGCGTTTGGCCGCGCTTTCATAAAAACGGCGGCTTTCGATTTCCATGGTGGCGGCCTGTTTGCGGACGGTTTCGAGGCCGAGGGGCTGCATCAGCCAGACCGGTTTGCGCGTGACGAAGCCGCTTACATCGTTACGACGGATGAGCGGAATATGGTTGCCGAAGCGCTGCTGGTAGATTTCGATCAGACGGCGCCGATGGCCCGATTCCTCGGCGCCCATAGCGTCGAACATCGCCGCCGATGCGGGGAAATTTTCACGCAGGCCTTCGGCGTAATCGGCGTAGGTGCGTTCGTCGTCTTCTTCGAGAGAGATCGCGAGCGCGAGAATCTCGCGCTCGGAAAGGGTGTCGAATTTCCGCATGCTTCAGCATCGCACTGAAGCCGGGGGCGCTATCCCAGATACTCCACGTGCACGTAGGTGCCGAGGCGGACGTTGTAAGCCAGGTACCAGCCGACGTGGTCGGGGTCGTCGTAGATCACGACGTCATCGCTGTTCCAGATCCAGTCGGAACAGAGGTCGAGATCGTAAGGAGCGACGCTCCAGTAGAAACCGCCGAACCAGAAGCGGCTGGGACCGCCGCCTTCGATACGCCATACATGACTGGGGCCGATGCCGGCGGTGAAATGACCATGTTCGAAGGGTTTGTCGAGATGATAATGCGGATCGTTGGGACCCGTATCGTGGCCGACCCACTGACCGTTGGGGTGTACGTGGGGAGCCTGCGGATGGCCTGGAACATCAGCAGCCGGACGCGGCGCACGAGCGGGCTGGGCCGGGCGCGCCGGTGCAGCGGGCGCAGGCCGTGCAGCAGGCGCCGGTCGAGCGCGTGCCGGGGGCGGCCCTTTTGGAGGAACGTAGCCGCCGCCGACTTTTTCGCCGCCGCCTCTTGGAGCACTCCCGCCGCCTTTTTGCTCACGTCCCTGCGACCATGCGGGGATTGACATCACGGCGAGCGCAGAGATCACCACAAACCCGATTCGTAACGCCTTCATGCGAACCTCCTCGGGGTAGAGTACCACTTCGCACTGGAGTCAGCGGTGTTCCTTCTCCTCGGGCTTTCTCTCCGGTGTGGGAGCGGGTCGGGATTCGGGCGCCGGCCGGGCCACCGGTTGCGGACGCCGGGCCGGTTCCGGGCGGGCCTGCGGCGCAGGGCGTTCGGGAGCGGCGCGCTGGGCAGGCTGGGGACGCGCCTGCGGTGCAGGGCGTTCGGGACGCGCTTGAGGTGTCGGTCTTGCCGTGGGTTCGGGACGCGCCTGCGGTGATGGTCTCTCGGGTTGTCTTTCAGGCGCCGCCTGTGGACGGGGTTCAGGCACCGGACGGGCTGCCGCCTGCGGCGCAGGCCGTTGGGGAGCCGTCGGACGCTGTTCGGCGCGCGCCTCTGCGGGTCTGTTGGGCTCGGGACGCGCGAACGGCGCTTCCGGCCGGGCCGTGGGCCGGACCTGCTGGGCGGGCTCAGGGCGCGATGCCGGGGCACGATAAGTCGTTGCCAGCGGCTGCGCCCGCGCGATCTGGGTCGGACGCCCGCGGTTTTCGGATGCAAACTGCGTGCGATCCGAAGAGGCCTGACGCGCATGCTCGACCTGTGCGGCGACCGGACGCGTGTGCGTCTCGCGAACCGCCGCTACCTCGGCGGGCAGCGGCCGTGCGTTGATGCCGCGCGGCCCGCCGTTGTAACTGGCCCGGCTCGATTCGCCCGCACCGACCCGGTGTTCGTACACACTGTGCACGGCGTTGACATTTACGTTGGTAACGGTGCGGTTATAAGCGAACGTGTTGCCATTCCAGTAGCCGCCGTAGTAACCGTGGCCGGTGTAGCCGAAGCCATAGTCGATACCGCCATAGAAACCGATGTGCGGACCCCAGTAACCGGGGTGCCACAAGTAACGGCCTCCGTAAAATCCCCACCACGGGGGTGTCCAGAGCGCACCGATATAAGGAGCCAGCACCCAGGCGCCCGGCACCCAGTAGTAACCGGTATCGGCGTAGTTCCAGTAGCCTGGGTTCCAGATGTAGTCGGGGCCGGGGCAGGGCGGCTGGCTGTATTCGGGCAGAGGCGGAGGCGGCTCGGGAGCGTAAACCGGGGGCTCGTTGTCCGCCACGGCGGGGTAGTCGGCCGCGGAGTAATCAGTCGATGGATAGCCGGGAGCCGCGGGTGCAGGCGGTGGACTTTGAGCGTCGAGCGGTTGCTGGGCGCCGACCGGAGCCAGATTGCCATCCGCCGGCGGAGGCGGAACATTCTGCGCGGTCTGCGAATCCTGCGTCTTTGTACAGCCCGCCGTAATGAGCCAAACCACTGTGAGGAAAAGAGCCGAGCCTATGTGCTTCCGCATCGCGCTCAGTTAGTCGCATTTGTGAGACCGTTTTAATCCTTACTTCAGCTCGAGCTGTATTTCCGAAGCGGTCTGGCTGCCGATGTTTTCGGTGGCATGCTGCATGGCGTCGCGCCAGGCGACTTCGCCTTTGCGCCGGCGATTGTCGAGCACCCTCCCGTCGCTGATCGCCATGGTGGTGTGCAGGTCGGTGAGATAGACGACAACGTACGGGGGATGATCGTGCAGCGGGCTTTTCAGATGCGGCACGAGGATGGTGCGGAGCACGCGCACGCGGTCGTTCTCGAAATCGACGGTGTGGTGCGCAGGGTCGAGCTTTACGGGGTCGCGTGCGTAGGAGTGCGGCGGAACCGGCGGCGCGCCGGGTTTGAATTCGACGATGACTTCTTCGGTGGGGTGGTCCGTGGTGTTTTCTTCGATACGTTTGCCGGAGGGGAAGTGCGCCGTGTCGCCGTCTTTGTGTGGGCCGGTGTCGCTTAGGTAAACAACGACCGATTCGGGATAATCGCGCGCCGGGAGCTTGTCATGCGGCGCAAGAATGACGCGCGTGACGTGAACCCAGGGGTTGTCGATCTCGACGTGGAGATTCGCGGCCTGCGCGAGGGCAGGGATCAGCGCCAGAAATACAGGCAGTCAACGCAGCATGGCAGCGCTACGCATTATTTCACGCGGCCTGCGAAACCCTCAGCAGTCGTCGGGATCCGGAAGATCGATTTCGTGTTATTGCGGACGCCGGAAGGCTTTTCGATTTCCCTGCCATCGTTTCACGGAGACATAATCCCACTTTCCCGGCATCTGGCGCGGGCAATTCACTACAATTCATGCGTGTCCCTGTTTACGGAGCCGGAACGCCGCTTCCTGACCGCGGTCGCAAAGCTGGCCTACACAAATCCGTTCCTGCCCGAACGAACCGAGTACGAGCGCGCCGCTCTGGGCCGCGACTACGTGCCCGGCAGTCCTGTCTGGAGCGCATCCCTGAAATCGCCGGACCAGATCTCCCCCAATCTGGCGAGGCTGCGGGCGCGCCTCGGACCCGTCGTCGAGAAGGTTCGTTCGCGCATCGCCGCCGCTCCCGACGCCCATCCCGATGAACTCGCCATCTACGAAGACTCCGCCCACTATCTCCTGTTCGAGCGCTACTACACCGACTTTCAGGCGGCGAAGGCGGGCTGGCGGTTCTACGAACGCTTCGCCGAGGACTGGGACCACCTCCTGTTTCGCGACACGGACCGCTTCGAATCGGCTCGTCAGGCCTCTCACTATTTCGCCTGCTTCCGCCAGGTGCAGCAGGCCTTCCACCAGACGTTCTTCAGCATCGTCGGCAACTCGATGCCCGCCGCGCGCCTGCGTGCCGCAGTCTGGCAGTCCGTCTTCACGCACGATCTCCGCCGCTATGGCCGCGTCTTCTTTAAGAAGATGGCCGACTTTCCTACCCTGATCACAGGCCCGTCGGGCACGGGCAAAGAGCTGGTTGCGCGCGCCATCGCCAATTCCCGCTATGTGGCCTTTGACCCCTCGCGCTGCGCCTTTATCGGCGCCGACGAGTTTGTCCCGATCAACCTCGCCGCGCTCTCACCGACGCTGATCGAGTCCGAACTGTTCGGACATCGGCGCGGCGCATTTACAGGCGCGACCGGAGATCGCAAGGGATGGCTCGATTCCTGCCCGCCGACCGGATCGATCTTTCTCGACGAACTGGGCGAACTCGACCTCGCCATTCAGGTCAAGCTGCTGCGCGTGATTGAGACCCGCCGGTTTTCCCCGGTCGGCGCCACCGTGGTGCGCGAATTTGCGGGCAAGCTGATTGCCGCGACGAACCGCGATCTTCCAGCCGAAATCCGTGCCGGACGGTTTCGCGGCGATCTGTACTACCGGCTCTGCGCCGATCAGATTCGCACGCCGTCGCTGCGCGAGCAAATCGACGACTCGCCGGAAAACCTGCACGAGCTGCTGGCGTTCACGGTGCGGCGCGTGATCGGGGAGGATGCGGATCACACGCTGGCGGAAGTTGAGGAATGGATTCACAAGAAACTGCCCGCCGGATATGCCTGGCCCGGCAACTACCGCGAGCTGGAGCAGTGCGTGCGCAACATCGTGATCCGGCGCGCCTATCAGCCAATGCCCGATCCCGACAGAGACGCGAAGCCCGCCGCCGACCTGCTTGCGCGTCTGAACAGCAACACTCTGACTGCCGACGAGCTGGTCTCGCACTATGCCGCACTGGTCTACACGAAAACCGGCAGCTATGAGGAAACCGCGCGCCGGCTCTCCCTTGATCGCCGGACGGTGAAATCGAAAGTGGAGAAGTTCCTCCGCTCGGCAACCTAAGCGGGCTGCCAGCCATAAACGAAGAAGTCTAACTGACCGCAGGCGACTTCTCTCGGACGAACGACCGCGGCGCATCGCGTGGCGGACAACGCCCCTGGCTCGCCACAGAAGTCGCAAGAGCCGGATAACACGAAAAGAGACGGCAATGCCTTGGCTTAGCGCGCTCTGCAGGCATCCTGCGCTGGCAGTGCTTTCAGCTGAATCGTGTGTTTTCTCACACCAGATTTTTAACACAAAATTAGAAATTCACGCCCGTTCTCGGGATAAAGTGTTTATTAAAGGATGGATTTGCAGCCCTCTCGACCCCCAACCTCCCCGCGCCTCGAAGCTCGTGCTCTGCTCGGCTGGATGAATCGCGAAGACGCCCTGAAATTTCTTCAGGATGACTGCGTTTTCGCGGATCCCCTGTCAGCATCCGGCGCAGAGAATCTCTGGCTCGAACACAGGCGTAAAGTGGAGGCGCTGCCGGCAGACGATCCCGGCCCGGCGGAAATCCTGCCTATGAGCGAAGCGGATGTCAAAGCTGCCCACCGGTTCCGAGCGCGCCATCCCCGCGAACACTCCATCATCGACATCGTCAGACTTAACCCGATGGAGCTAATAGTCCATCAGCACTGGGTCTCTCCGTCGTTATCCGAAGCCTACGCAGCCAGCGCGACGCCCGCGAAATGGAATCAGACGGCGCTTCTCGACCCGCCCGCCGCTGCGCCCGCGGCCTCGCGCCGGGAGGGGAATACGATCATCTACGACCTTCCCCATCCCGAATTCCTGCTCACGGATCGTGCAGGCGCCGAACCGGGGTTGCAGCTCACCCAGCCGAAGGCATTCGTCACCGTCGCCTTTCACGCCGGTCGCGCTGTTCTGCTGACCGGTTATCATCGGACTTTCGCGCTTGCCCGCCGCATGATGGAGCTGCCGGATGCCCCGCGCGGCGTTCTGTTTGCCGTTTCCAATGCTTTGGACATGCTGGGCAGCGATGGCGATGAAGTCAAAGCGGCGATGGAGTCCGCGAGGCCGCCGCGCATGGCTGATTTCTTCGATCCCGATCTCTGTTTGTTCCTGGATATGAGAAGGCGGCATTACCAGATGCGGGTGAATTACGAAATCCTGCATCGGGATGCAGGCGGGGACGACGCCGGCCTGGCAGCGGCCGACTCCGCTGTTGGGCAGCCGGCGCAGAACATGAGTCCGGCTCCGCGCCTGCACGCGACGTTCGAAGGCGCCGTACGGCTGCAGAGCAATCGCCGTTACGAAGAAGCCATACAAAGCTATGCGGAGATTCTGAGAACCCAGCCGAACAACAAGAACGTTCACTTGAACCTTGCCTCCGCACTGATGGAGACGGGCCGACTCCCCGAAGCGAGAGCTCATGCCGAGCGCGCCGTCTGGCTGGATCCGGGAAACGCCGATGCGCACTGCAATCTGGGCGCGGTGCTGCGGGCAGAGGGATCCATCGACGCCGGGAAACGTCATTGCCGGCAGGCCCTCGCTATCGATCGCGAACACAGTGTCGCGTGGCTGAATCTCGGACACCTGCATTCACTCGGCGGCGAGTTTGACGACGCGCTGTCCAGTTTCCGCACGGTCCTGGCTTTAAACCCGAATTGCACGGAGGCCTGGCTGCGCATCTCGGAGATCAAAACCTTTTCGCCGTCCGATCCCGATCTGGCGGCTCTGGAGCGCTTAGCCTCCGGACGCAGGCAGGCCGGACAGGACGCGGTGTTCCTGCATTTTGCTCTCGCCAAAGCGCTGGAAGACTGCGCTTACTTCGATCGCGCCTTCGAGCACCTCCGGATCGGGAACGAGTATCAGAATCGTCTCATTGAATTTGATGAGCAGAAGAACATTGAGCTCTTCCGCGCGGTAACCAGATCGTTCAGCCGCGATACCATCGAGCGGCTCGCCGGGAGGGGCAACCCGAGTCGTGTGCCCGTGTTCGTCATTGGCATGCCCCGCTCAGGCACCACGCTGATCGAGCAGATACTGGCAAGTCATCCCCAGGTATACGGTGCGGGCGAACTCGATAACCTGCCGTTGTTGTTTCGCAGGACCTTCGATCTAAGGGATCCATCGGCGCTTCCGGCAGCAGTCGCCGCCCTGACCACGGCGCAGATCCAGTATCTGGCCGAGAGCTACCTGAAATCTCTGCCCGCGCACCCGGGCCGGGAAACCGTCGTTGACAAGATGCCCGTCAACTTCGTGGTGGCGGGACTGATTCATGTGATGTTTCCCGGCGCAAAAATTATTCACGCGGTGCGCGATCCCATTGACACATGCGTCTCGTGTTATTCAAGGCTTTTAGCCGGGAGTCAGTCGTTCACCCGTGATCTCGGCGAGTTGGGACGCCAGTACGGTCGCTACCGCGAACTCATGAACCACTGGCGCTCGGTCCTTCCAGGCAGCTGTATTCTTGACGTTCAGTACGAGGACCTGGTCAGCGACTTCGAGCCGCAGGTCAGGAGGCTGCTCGAGTTCTGCGATCTCGAATGGGATGAAAACTGCCGGAGCTTTTACCGAACCGAACGTCCCGTGAGCACAGCCAGCGTGGCCCAGGTCCGCCAGCCTCTGTACAAAACATCCGTCGGCCGATGGCGGAGATTCGAAAAACATCTTGGGCCGCTCCTTGCCGAATTGAAGATACAAAGCGCCGGCAGAGTGGACATGGTTGCCTGATCCGCCAGCATCTCACTCCGCGGGCGCGTAATATCCGAGCCGCCATCGCGCCTTCAGCGCGGGCAGACCTTTCGGTTGTTTGATCTTCACTTCCACGGTGCGATACTTCCCGTCGCGCGCGCCGTTGGCCGGATAGTAACCCAGCACATACTGGTTCCGCAGCTCGATGGCGATCTTTTCGGCAATCCCCGGCAGCTGGCTGAACTCCGCCGCGCCATATGCACGCCCGCCGGTTTGGTCTGCAATCTGCGCCAGCAGCTTCGGACCGGACACAATCTCGCCGGGCAGCCCGGCAAAGAACGACGGCTCAAACACGCCCATCGCGTAAATCTGGGTGTCCGCTTCCTTCACGATGTCCTCGATGTCCATCGCCGTGTAGCGGCTGTTATTGTCGCCCCCGTCCGACACCACGACCAGCGCCTTGCGCGTATTCTTCGCTTTTTTCATCTCGCGAACGCCCAGCTCGACGGCATCGAGCAGCGCTGTCAGGCCGCCGGTCTTCAGCGTCTCCATGCGATCTTCGATGTCCTGCGTGCGGCCGGTGAACTCCTGGACAACCTCCGCCTTGTCGCTGAACTGGATCAGGAACGCCTCGTCCTCCGTATTCAGCGTCTTGAGAAACTCGCTGACGGCGCCGCGCGATCTGTCGGTCCTCATCTCCATGCTTCCGCTGGTGTCGAGCAGAATGCCGACTGAGAGCGGCGCATCCTCGCCGGAAAACACTTTGATCGTCTGCTCCTTGCCGTCTTCAAAGATGCTGAAGTCTTTTTTGTCGAGCCCCAGCACGAAACGGTTCGACGGATCGGTGACTGTGACAGGTATCACCACCAGCGTTGTGTCGACGCGGATATTCTGCGCTGTCAGGAGTGCGGCCGACGCCAGGAAAACCAGGAATCGCGCGCGCGATAACATCACCTATTAACATACCGGAAGCCGGAATGAGCGCGCTCAACATCCTCCAGACGGTCGAAGAAACGCTCGCGGCCACGCCGTTCATCGACATCCACACTCATCTCTTTCCGCCGTCTTTCGGCGATCTCGGGCCGTGGGGAATCGACGAGCTTCTGACCTATCACTACCTCGAAGCGGAACTGTTCCGGTTCTCGGCGATCCAGCCAGAGCAATACTTCGCGCTGCACAAACAGCAGAGAGCCGACCTGATCTGGCGCGAGCTGTTCATCGAAAACAGCCCCGTCTCGGAAGCAACGAGAGGCGTCGTAGCCGTGCTCCACGCGCTCGGGCTGGATACCTGCTCGCGCGATGTCGAACCGCTGCGGCGGTACTTTCACAAACAGAATCCCGTCGAATACGTTCCGCGCGTATTCGCGCTCGCCGGCATCGACTCCGTCGTTATGACGAACGATCCGCTCGATCCCGCCGAGACGCCTTTCTGGAACACCGGCACCGTGCGCGATCCGATGTTCCACGCCGCGCTGCGCCTCGATGGCATCGTCAACACTCCCGACGGGCGTGCGCCCTTCGAGGTTCGCCGCTTTCTCGATGACTGGGCCGCGCGCATGCAACCGGTCTACATGGCCGTATCGCTGCCAGACACATTTCAGTACCCGGTCGACGACGCGCGCACGCGTCTGCTCGCCGAGGCTGTGGTCCCGGCTTGTCTGGATCTGAAAATCCCGCTCTCCCTGATGATCGGCGTGCGCCGCCAGGTGAATCCGGCCATCGGTCTGGCGGGCGATGCTTCGGGACGCGCCGATCTCCGCTGCCTCGAAAACCTCTGCGCGCAGTTTCCCGATCAGCGGTTTCTCGTCAGCGTTCTCAGCCGCGAGAATCAGCACGAACTCTGCGTGTATGCGCGAAAATTCAGCAACCTGATGCCGTTTGGCTGCTGGTGGTTTCTCAACAACCCGTCCATTGTGGAAGAGATCACGCGCGAACGTATCGAGATGCTCGGGATGAGTTTCATCCCGCAGCATTCCGATGCGCGCGTCCTCGAGCAGGTGATCTACAAGTGGCGCAACACGCGCCGCACCATCGCGCCGATTCTCGCGAAAAGCTACGAACTGCTCGCGCAGGACGGACGCCCCGTGACGCGCGACGACATCCAGCGCGACATCACCCGCCTCTTCCGCACCAACTTCGAAGAATGGATCGGCCTGCGGCGATGAAACGCTGGCTCATCTGCGGGCTGCTCTTCTTCGCCACCACGGTCAACTACGTCGATCGCCAGGTGCTTGGCATTCTCAAGACCACTATCCAGTCCGACCTGCACTGGAGCGAACACGACTACGGCTGGATCGCATCGGCGTTCCAGTTTGCCTACGCGCTGATGATGCCGCTCGCTGGCCGCGTCGTCAACCGCCTGGGTACCCGCCTGGGTTATGCGCTTGCGGTCCTCATCTGGAGTCTCGCAGCCATGTCGCATTCCGTGGCGCGCACATGGGGCCAGTTCGTCGCGGCGCGTTTCGGACTAGGACTTGGCGAAGCGGCGAACTTCCCCGCTGCCGTAAAGACTGTTGCCGAGTGGTTTCCCGAGAAAGAACGCGCCTTTGCGACTGGCATCTTCAACAGCGGATCGAACGTCGGCACGGTAGTTGCGGCGCTGATGGTTCCTGTGGTCGCGTACCGCATGGGATGGCGCGGCGCCTTCATCGTCACCGGGTCGCTTGATCTCGTCTGGCTGGTGCTGTGGCTCGCGTACTACCGAACGCCTGTCGCGGAACGCAAAGCCGCTGCAGCCGGAGAGCCGTGGGCGAGACTGCTTGCGCATCGCGGCGCGTGGGCTTACATCGCGGGGAAGTTCATGACCGACCCCGTATGGTGGTTCTTCCTCTTCTGGATTCCCGGCTTCCTGCAAAGCAGCTATCACCTCCCTCTTACCGGCCTCGGCCTTCCTCTCGCGGCCATCTACGTCGCGGCGGACGGCGGTTCCATCCTCGGCGGCTGGCTCTCGGCCGGTATGATTGCGCGCGGATGGGATCTCAACCGCGCACGCAAAACCGCGATGCTTCTGTGCGGATGCGCGGCCACGCCGATCATCTCGCTCATCGCCGTGCGCGATCTCTGGCCGACCGTGGCACTGATCGGTCTGGCCGCGGCGGCCCACCAGGGCTTTTCCGCGAATCTTTACACTCTCGTCTCCGACAATTTCCCGCAGCGCACCATCGCGTCGGTCATCGGACTCGGTGGACTTGTGGGCGGCATCAGCGGCATTCTCGCCGCACCTGCCATCGGCTACTGGCTCGACTTCTCGCACGGCGCTTACCGGCCGCTGTTTGTGTTCGGCGGGATCGCTTATCTTGCCGCGCTGGGTGTCATCCAGCTGCTGGTGCCCCGCATCGGGCAGCCTGCACAATTGCCACAAGCTGTCGCGCCTTTTGTGTGATCGCCGCAGGATCGCCCGAGACCAGTTCGCCTCCGATGCCCAGCGCCGCCGCGCCGGCTTCGAGAAACTGCGCTGCCGTGGCAGCGCTCACTCCGCCCGTCGGCACCATCGGAATCTGCGGCAGGGCCGCTTTCAGCGCGCGGATGTAACTCGGTCCGCCCACGTTGCCGCAGGGAAAAATCTTGACATAATCTGCCCCCGCGCTCCATACGGCGATCACTTCGTTGGGCGTCAGCGCGCCCGCCATGATCAGAATGCCTTCCCGCTTCGCATAGCGCACCGTGGCCCGGTCGAATCCCGGACTCACGATGAACTGCGCACCCGCTTCCACGCACTTCGCCGCCGTCTTTGCATCGAGCACCGTGCCCGCGCCGATGAGCACAGTGCCATCCATCGCGCGGCGCAGTTCGCGAATCACGTCGATCGCGCCCGGCACGGTCATGGTGATCTCAACGATCGGGATGCCTCCGGCGCACACGGCGCCGGCCGCCCTCATTGCGTGCTCCGGGGAAGATGCGCGCACCACCGGAATGATTCCGATTTGCTCGATTTGGCGCGCGACTTCGCTCTTCGGCTTCATCGCAATATCCGCGGACTGGCGCCCTTCATCACCTGCAGAACTTCCTCAAGCGTCGCCATCGATGTGTCACCCGGCGTCGTCATGGCGAGCGCGCCGTGCGCCGCGCCGCACTCAACCGACCACTGCGGCGTCTGGCCGGTGATCAGACCGTAGATCAGCCCCGCCGCAAACGAATCGCCCCCGCCGACGCGGTCGTAGATCTCCATATCCGTTCGCGGCGCCGTTTCGTGAAACACGCCGTCCGCCCAGCAGATCGCAGACCAGTCATTGCGCGTAGCGGTCTTCGCATTGCGCAGCGTGGTCGCGACGACCTTGAGCGGGAACTCCTTCGCCGCCGTCCCGATCATGCCTTTGAACGAATCGTCATAGCCGAGGCAGGCGGAAAAGTCTTCTTCGTTGCCAAGCATCACGTTAACCAGCGGCGCGATGCGCCGATTGACCGCCTGCGCCTGCTGCGTCCCGCCGATCGACTTCCACAGCGAAGGCCGGTAATTGAGATCGTACGAAACGATCGTGCCGTGGCGCCGCGCGGCTGCGATGGCTTCGATCGCCACATCCGGCGTCGTCTCAGAAAGCGCACAGAAGATGCCGCCGGTGTGCAGCCAGCGCGCGCCCTGTTTGCCGAAGATTTCATTCCAATCGAAATCGCCGGGCTTCAGCTGCGATACCGCGGTATGACCGCGATCGGAGCATCCCAGCGCGCCGCGCACGCCGAAGCCGCGCTCGGTGAAATTGAGACCGTTGCGCGCCAGTCGGCCCACGCCGTCGTCGGGCACCCACCGGATCAGCGACTGATCGACGCCGCCCTGATAGATAAGGTCCTGCAGCAGACGGCCGACCGGGTTGTCCACGAATGCGGTCGCGATCGCCGTGTCAAGACCGAAGCAGCGTTTCAGGCCGCGCGCCACGTTGTACTCGCCGCCGCCTTCGTAAACGTCGAAGGTGCGGGTGGTCGTGACGCGCTTGTTGCCCGGGTCGAAACGCAGCATGACTTCGCCGAGCGCGACGAGGTCCCAGCGGCACTGAGCTTTCGGCCTGATAGTCATTATTCGGGAATCAGCTCAATGTAATCGACCGCGGCGGTGGATTCGATGCGGAGTTCATCGCCGGGGCGAAGGGCGACGCCTTCGATGGTGTGACGCGTCGAAGCGGAGGCATCGATCTTTCTCGCGGGGTAGTAGCCGGGGGCCGTCCAGTTATCGGCGACCCTGTTGTCGGCGCTTACCTGGACGCGCGCGCCGACGTTGAGATCGAAGTACTCGACGCGTACGGTGTATTTGCGCGCCGGGCCGTCGAATCGCATCGTCGCGCTGCATGGCGTGGTCGACGCGCATACCGCGGCCTTGCCGCCCGATGCCGCTTCCCATGGCGTGACATCTTTGCTTTGGTAGCCCTGCAGCGTCATCGCCTCGGCTTCATAACGGCCGGGATAATTGCCGACGCGTCCCTTCTCATCCGCGATCCCGGACTCGCGATGGAACCAGTTCGTGACCGCATCGCGCCACACTTCCGCCTGCCCCGCCTGATACTGCAGCTGCGTCAGCACGGCGTGATAGCGCTCGGGGTCAACGCGGCCTTCCACAGATTCCCAGTCCCGTACATACTGCTCGACGGCCTCCGCGCCGTCGTAGTGTGAATCGTAGATCGACTGGATCACCGTCTTGCCGGAATGCAGCTTATATGTGTACGGCACATGATGCATGAAGAGCAGCAGATCGTCCGGACACGTGGCGAGCGATTCATACAGGTTCGCAACCGCCGGCGAATACTGGCCGATGTACCCGGTTCCAGTGGCCACTGTGCGATCCATGCCGACGCCATTCGCGTCCGCGCGATGCCACTGCCCCCAGCCATTGCGCTCGGACGCTTCGACATTCACTCCGTAGTGATTGCCTGTGATGTCGGTGAGCGTCTGCAAACCCAGCGGGCCGGTGTAATTCTCATACGTTCGCCAGGAACTGAGCTGAATCGCGGTGATCTCGGGCACTTCGCCAAACGTGAGGCGCGTCCATTCATTCGCGATCTGCCCGGACGTCAGATTCGGATTCCAGGCGAGGCGCCCGAAGCCATAGAGATTCGCCTGCGAGAGATGATTGCCCAGCCAGTTGTCATCGAGGCCCACATTCGCCACGCCGACGAAGCCATTGACCAGGCGCTTCACCGGTGTGTGGGCGTCGTGAACGCGCATATCGAAATCGAGCGCCTCTTTCCACATCGGCACCAGGAAAACCGTGTGCCGCGCCTGGCCGATGTACTCCTGCGTGATCTGCAGTTCGATCGCTTGCTTGGTTTTTTCGAGCGCGCCGAACAGCGGCGAGGCGGGCTCGCGCACCTGGAAATCGATCGGGCCGTTCTTGATCTGAATGATCACGTTGTCGTCGAACTGCCCGTCGAGCGGCTTGAAGTTGTCGTACGCGGCGCGCGCGCGGTCGTTCTTCAGGTTCTGCCAGTCCATGTGGTGGTCGTAGACGAAGCCACGATAGAAGAGGCGTCCGCCGTGCGGTTTCAGCGCGCGGGCCACCACGTTTGCCGCATCCGCATGCGTGCGTCCATAAGCCGACGGCCCAACACGTCCTTCCGAATCGGCTTTCATGACGAAGCCGCCCAGATCGGGCACCGCGCGATAAATTTCGTCAACTCTGGCTTTCCACCACGCGGCTACGCGCGGATCGAGCGGATCGAAAGTGTCGAGGCCGCCCATGGATTTGGGACTGCCGAAATCGACCGCAAGCACAAGCTGCACTCCCCACGGGCGGAAGGCGTCGGCGATGCGGGCGACCTGCGCGATGTACTCCGGCGTGCAGAATGCGCAGATCGGAATTCACGTTATTGATGGAGCAGCCGTTGATGCCGATCGACGCCAGCAGCCGGGCGTACTCGCTAACGCGGGTCAGATCGGCGCGCGCATGCCCGTTCTCCCAGAAAATCGAACGCCCGCCGTAGCCGCGCTCGATCGTGCCATCCAGGTTGTCCCACTGATTGACCCAGCGCACGGGTACGGCGGGCGACTGCTTATCGTTCAGCGCGCCGATGGATTCGCCGAACGTGATTTGCCGCAGCAGGGCGAAAGTGCCGTAGAGAACGCCGCGATCGTTCGGCGCCGCGATTACCACATAGCTGAAGCCCCCCGTGTTCGACTGTTTTGAGCCAGTAGCTGTCGGCCGGCAGATCGGCCTTGATCCCCCACGCGGCCGGCAGTTTGTCGAACGTCGCCAGCACGATGGCATTTGCTTTCGGAATCGCCGTTGCGATGCGAGGCGCTTTGCCGGTCATGTCGCGGAACGCGCGGACCACCTCGGCGCGCGCACTTGTGGTTACTTCGGAGTTGTCGAGAGCCACAACCACGCCCGGCAATGTCTCCTCCTGCGCCGGGTAGCGCAGCCACGCGTCGCGACCATTGTCGGCGACGAGGCCGGTTGCGACCGCGAGGTTCAGAATTGTGAGACTAAGCAACCGAAGACACAGACTGAAGTCTGTGCCACAGGCTGAATGCCTGCCCCTAAGAGTTGACTCCCGATGCAAGATAGCCTCCATCCACCGCAATCGCACTGACCCGTGATGAAACGCCGCTCCGTCGGACGCCAGCAGGACCGCCGCGCCCACCACTTCTTCCGGGTTGCCGAAACGGGCCATCGGTGTGCGCATCAGCAGTTCCTTGCCGCGCTCCGTTCCCATTATGAGCGCTTTGTTCATCTCCGTCGGAAAAACGCCGGGCACGATCGCGTTCACCGAGATGCCGTCGCGCGCCCACTCGCACGCCAGGCTCCGCGTCAGCGAGAGCAGCGCCGTCTTGCTCGCGCAGTACGCCGCAACATCTTGGAATGCCAGGAAGGAACTGAGCGACGCGATATTGATCACGCGCCCGTGCCCGCTCTGCTTTCAGCGCTTCGTAAAACACCTGGCAGGCGCGCAGCGCGCCATTCAGATTGGTGTCGAACAGGGCCGCCCATTCCGTCTTCGCCGATTTCGACGGTGGGTTTCTTCAGCGTGTAGCCGGCGGCGTTTACCAGAATGTCGACGCGTCCGAATGCCAGGAGAGACCGCGTCGCGCAGGGCCTCGATCGACGTCCGATTCCTGACGTCCGCGGTCGCCACAACTCCCGAGCGCACTTCGGTGCATACTTCTTCCACCTGCGCGCGGCGGCGTCCGGTGGGAACGACATGCGCGCCGTGGTCGGCGAGACCGATGGCGATGGCGCGGCCCAGACCGGAGGTGGCGCCGATGACGACTGCGACGCGCCCGGAAAGATCGAAAAGATTTGGCATTCAGTTTAAGAACGTGCGGAGAATCTCGAGGAACGCGGCTGGCGCCGCGTGTACGTGTGTCAATCAGGTCGGCCCAGCGGTCGTTGGGCACCAAGGGCGTCCAGCCCGGCCGCGCCGGATCCTGATCGTAAGGATAGCCTCCCAGGCGCTTATAGAGCTCGCTGTATTCGCGCAGCTTTTCCCGATCGAGCTTTACGCCCAGGCCGGGTCCGTCCGGAACGCGGATCGTACCGTCTTCATACTGCATCAAGCCGCCCTCGATAATGTCGTCGGTCAGATGATGATAGTGCGCGTCGGCCGCGAAAGGACAGATTCGGCAGCACTGCACCAAGATGCAGCATGGTGGCCAGCTGAATGCCGAGTTCGCCGGACGAATGCACGGCGACGCCGAGCTGGAACGTCTCGCAAACGCCCGCCGCTTTCACGCAGGCGCGGATGCCTCCCCAGAACGTCGTGTCGAGAAGAATCACGTCCACCGCGGTGTTCAGCACATTCGCCGCGAGCTGCTCGAAGTTCACCACCACGGTGTTGGTCGCGAGCGGAATGCGCACCATTTCGCGCGTGCGCCGCATGCCGTTCAGACCGAACACGGGGTCCTCGAAATAATCGTTGCGCAGATCCTCGATCGCCTGGCCGAAGCGAATCGCCTGTTCGGTGGACCAGACGCCGTTGGGATCGAAGCGCAGCGAATCTGCCGGAGAACTCCGACGGCCAGCGCGCGATACACCTCGAGCTCATAGTCCGGGTGAAAGACGCCGCCTTTCATCTTGTGGGTTCGTGAAGCCGAAGCGCTGTTTCATGGCGCGCGTGGTATCGACCATCTGATCGATAGTGCGAACTTCGCCGGCGCCGGTGCGCGGGATTCGGATAGCGGAAGAAGCAGTACGTCGCGAACGGTACGCGGTCGCGCAGACGCCCGCCGAGGATGTCGCAAACCGGCACACCCCACGCCTGCCCGAGAATGTCGAGGCATGCGAACTCGAGCGCGGCGAGGACCTGCGTACGGTTGTTGTAAAGCGAGGCCGTCGGGTTCGCGATGAGGAAGCGCATTTCCTCGAGGCGTGCCGGGTCGTGTCCGACCAGGTAGGCCTTCATGGCGCGGAAGATCGCTTCGGCGGATTCGCCGCCGCCGCCCATCTCGCCAAGGCCGACGATCCCCGTATCGGTCTCGACTTCGACGATGGTGCGCACAAACCGGCCCCAGTGGCAGCCATTGGCATGGCGCAGCGGGGCTTCGAGCGGCACCGTTACAGTGGTGGCGCGAATGTCGGCAATGCGCACGGGGCTGGTCTGAATGTTCATCATAGTGGTTTGGAAGACGCCGGCGAAACGCGGCTGGCGCCGCGTGTACAAAACTGCTCATACCGGCCGACGCAAAGGCCTCTTGATTGAGGGGCCGGCCGCGCTGCCAGCCGCGTCTCCTGCCGCACCGGTCAGGGCAATGAAACGGCGCTCGTTGATCAGGGCGATGGGATGGCCAAGCTCCCGCTCGTATTCGACATCGAGAAGCTTCTGGCCTTTCTTTTCCGCCTTCCAGTGCGGAGACCGCGCGCCGATCACCACCACATCGGTGCGGTGACTGACGCGGTCTTCCACTATGCCGCCGGCGCGACGCACCAGCCGTTTGGCCGCAGTCCGGGGCATTGCCATCGTGCCAGTAAAAACCACGCGCTTCCCTTTCAGGGTGCGCACGCGACTGCCGGAGGAGGTCTGCGACTCATGCTGAAGGAGCTTGGCCAGCATCTCGCGCGAATCGGTGAAGCGCTTCCGCCGGTCGCCAATCGAACGCTGGATCACAGCCTTGACTTCGGGACTGCAGGCAAGGGTCTTCACGCGCCTCGTACTCGCGGTGGATTCGGCAGAGCCGCACAGAAGCGCGACATACAGGCACCCGATCTGGTAAACGTCGTCGGCCGGGCGCCACGACCTGGTCTGACCTTTTTGAATGGGGGCGGGGGCAAACTGCCGGGTAAAGGCGTCAGCGCGCACGCCCTTCCCGCCGACGCTGTGCAGGGCGATGCCGAAATCGCCCAGTTTCAGGACGCGGCCCGCGGTGACGAATACATTGCGCGGTGTGATGTCGCGATGAACCGCGCTGGCGGAGTGCAGCAGCGCAACAGCGCGAAGCAGGCGGATGATTTCGCGGCGCGCTATGGCCTCCGGCCAGGGCTGTGGATGACGCTGCAGATAATGGAGCAGGTCGCCGCCTTCCACGTGTTCCGAAATCAGGCAGTAGACCGGCCTGCGAGGGCCGGCGGGCGGCATCCATGCGAAGGATTCGTGGACACGGACGATTCCCGATTCGTCCCGGAGCAGGTCACCGAAGTAGGCTTCGCGGTGCCATGCCCTGGGCTCGGCGGCTACTTTGAGCACACACAGGGCCGGCAGTGGTTCACCGCCGTCCACATGGGTTGCCGCGTAAACGGCGCCGAACCCGCCGACGCCAAGCAGGTCGCCCACGCGGTACCGGCGGCGACTGACGGCACTCCGCACGAGCAGCCCCGGGGGCAGGCGCAATGCAGGATCGCGCGGGGCACGCGTCACACGCAATGTTTTCGTAGTGAGCGTCCGGGTGGATTGCGGTGCGGTGTTTTGCGCGGAAGCCAAAGGGTTGTGATGATTCCAATTCTGGCACCGCGCTGCGTCGGCTGAAAAGCCGACGGCAGGGCCGAAGCCCCGGCCCTCCAAGAGTCAGCGGCGCGGTAAGCTCACAGATTGGACAATCTGACGCATTCGCTGGTCGGCCTCTTTCTGGCGCGCGCCGGTCTCAAGAATGTCACGCCGCGCGGTACGGCGATCATGATCATAGCCGCGAATGCGCCCGACATGGACGCCGTCTCATTTTTCGCCGGCGGCCCGACTTACATTCTTTGGCATCGCAACATCACCCACTCGCTGATCGCCATTCCGTTCATGGCGCTGCTGTCCGTTGCGCTCGTCCGGCTGTTCGGGCGAAAACCCGTCCGCTGGCTCGCGGGCACGCTCATCGCAATCGTCGCGGTAGCGTCGCACGTGGTTCTCGACCTCACCAACGTCTACGGTGTGCGCCTGCTGCTGCCGTTTTCCGGACATTGGTTCCACTGGGACACGACGCCTATTGTTGACCTCGGGCTTTGGGCGATCCTTTTTCTCGGTCTCATTGCGCCGTGGTTTGCGCGCCTCGTCGGATCGGAGATCGGCGAAAAGAGACGCGGCCCCGGCGCAGGCTGGGCAGTGGCGGCGCTCGTGCTGTTCACCGCCTGGGACTATGGGCGCGGCGTCCTGCACGATCGCGCGACTGCGGCAATGGACTCGCGCACGTATCACGGCCAGAAGCCCCTGCGGGTTGGCGCTTTTCCCGGCGAGAACCCTCTCATATGGGGAGGGATCGCCGAACTTACGGATTCCTACGTATGGGCACCCGTCAACCTGCGGGCACGGTTTCGCGCGGACGATCTTGAGACTTATTACAAAGCGGAACGCTCACCCGCCGTCGACGCCGCCATCGCTACCGAGCCGTTTCAGCGTTTCCTCGGATTCGTGCAGTATCCGATCTGGGTGACGGATCCCGCGCCGAATTACGAACACGCCACGCGCGTTCGCCTCGTCGACCTGCGCTTTGGTACGCCGGCGTCGCCCGGCTTCGAAGCCGTTGCCACGGTGAACGACCGCAATCAGGTGGTGGATTCCGCCTTCACCTTCGGCCCGCCGAGACCGCGATGATGACACGCACCAAACCCGGCGGCTGGGTGAAGCCATCGTTGCTGCGCCGCGGACCCGGCGGACACGCCCTCTGC
The DNA here is from genome assembly GCA_963832905.1 of Terriglobia bacterium. Classification (GTDB taxonomy): domain Bacteria; phylum Acidobacteriota; class Terriglobia; order Bryobacterales; family Bryobacteraceae; genus BOG-234. The sequence continues at coordinate 1,841,589 of CAWHVO010000006.1, forward strand.
CGCTGGTGTCAGGCCGAAGTGCCCAAAGGCCGCCGCACGTTCTGCTGCGATGCCTGCGTCCACGAATGGAAGCTGCGCACCGATCCCGGCTATCTGCGCGAACACGTTTTCGAACGCGACCGTGGTGTCTGCGCGAAATGCGGCGTCGACACGATCGCGCTGCGCCGCGATATGCGCAAGCTCGATTTCGCCGCGCGCAGACAATTCCTCAAAAAGTGGAAGCTCAGCGAGAACAGCCGGAAATCACTGTGGGACGCGGATCACGTTCTGCCAGTCGCGGAGGGCGGCGGTCAGTGCGATCTGTCGAATATGCGAACGCTCTGCCTGTTATGCCATCGGGAAGCGACGGCGCGGCTGCGGGAGAGGCTCAGAGCCGGGGCGGGGTAATTTGGGCCCACAGGCTGAAGCCTGTGCCACCAGCTACTTTTTGAAGAGCCGGTCGAACGCATCGCGCGCGTCGCTGGCATTGCGCGGCGGCGGCGTGTTCAGCCCCGCCGGCCTCGGTCCCGCCCCGTTGCCCGGCGTGGAGGAAGCCTCGCGCGCCACCGTCACGCGCGGCTGGAACAGCGTACATTCATTCGCCTGATCCTTCACCGCAATGCGCACCGGAACCGGTTTCAGGCACTGGAAGCGCGTGGAAGGCTCGAAGTACGAACACTGCTTGCAGCAGTGCAGCTGCGCCCCGCATTTCGGGCACGGACCGGTGAAAAGCATATCCGGCGGAAGCGTCGTAGCGCAGTTGAAGCAGCGGGATGCCGCCACGGCCTGCACCAGACGGGGAAGGCGGGGCCCGGTGATATCGATGGGGGGACGCGGACCCGAAGGTTTGGGCCGCGGGGCACCGTTGCTTCCATTCCCGTTATGGGGCGTACTGTTACTGTCCTGGTAGCCGTTTTGACGGTACTTGCGATCGGAGTCCATGCGAATCTAAAAACCCCTGTGTTCGTGATGTGCGGCCCGGTGTATGCAGACGGGGAGTCCTTGGCCGAAAATTTCTGGCTTGCTTTTGGAAAACGGCGGATGTCTCTGGAAGCGATGCGCTGGTTTGAAACTTCCGCTTAGCTTACACCCCATTCTTACCACGGAATGTTCTTGCTGTACAGTCCACTTTTGTGAACTGAGTGTGAAATGGCAGTTTCCGTGCGAAAAACCGAGGTCCTAAAGTGCTTAGACTGTCCCCGGGCTAAAACCGGTACAGAAAATCGCGAACCTTCAGGTACCATTCCGCCCCCAGACGGCTATCACCATACCCGGGCCACGCCAATGGCCACCAGGAAAGCAGGTTCAGTTCCGGGAAAAACTGCCCGGAATCGTGACCCAGCGATCTGGTCAGAAGCACGTCCTCCGCCGCATTCCGCTGGATAAAATCGCGTACGCGAAGCGTCTGTACGGGCCATTCCGGCGCGCTCCCGTCGAGATATCGATCGAGCTGCCGCTCCGCGGTTGCGCTCGAAGGGGCGTCGATGGGCGCGATGTCTTCCCGGAACAGGGAAGGCTTCTCGTCCGGAACAGTCGGCGCCACAATGCGAACTTCCATCGGCGCCACCAGCCACGTCCCGACCTTCAGCAGCGCTTCCACCCGCACGCGGCGCGGCGGCGTGTCGGCTGGCGCGTGGATATCGAGCAGGTAGCAGCGGGTGTTTTGCCGGTCCAGCGCCGGGTCGGCGGCGTTGTGCACGCTCTCCGGCATGGCTCCAAAAGCGGGTATCCTCTGTTCGGCCAGCCAGTCCGGGCAGTAGCCGTCGCCGCAGCGCGTGAAGTATTCACGATAGAGCCGGGTCTGCAGGATATCGGGCGGATTGGTGCTGGTGTAGAGAAAGTAGTTCGTTTCCGCCGGAGCCGTCACCACCACGTGAACCGTAAGGTGGCCGTTGCGCGCCATGGCCGGCGAGAGGATTTCGCGCGGCGCCATGTCGCGATCCGCCGCCACCGGATTTCCGAACGGATCGAAGCGTTCGAATTCGGAGTAAATGCGAATGTCCTGCGCGCGCAGAGCGACCGCGGCGCACACAAGCAGGATCAGCCGTTGGACGACGCGCACAAACCCTGTTTAGCACATCACGAAGAGGCCGCAGCGGCGACCTGTGCCGGCCTGCGGCCGGTGGACCCGCTGAAAGCGTGTCCGCAGCCTGGAAAGGCTGCCCCCAAAGCCCTACTGCACAAAGATCGTTGCGTTCTGAACCTGGTTGCTGGCGCCGGTCGAATCCTGCACGATGATCGATACCGCGCCCGTACCGATGTTCATCGGGATCTCGACGTCCCATTGCGCCAGACCTGCGGCGGTTGGCGTATATCCGCCGAATAATGCGGCAGCCTGCGCCGACCCGCCGATGCTGTACGTGTAGTTGCCGGTGAAGCCCGAAGGGATGTCGGGCGCGCCCTGGCCGGTGAGGATCGTGTAGCTCACCTTGCCCACGCCGGTGCCGTAGACCTCAACGTACGTTCCGCGCGGCGCGGGATTCTGCGCGGAGTTCAGCGTGTAGCCGGGGAGATTGTAGGCCTTCACATTCGTCGTGCCGGCATAAGTGAAGAAGAGCGGCTGCGAAGGCACCACAGGCACCGAGACCGGCGCGCTCGGACTGCCGTAATAGTTCACCACCACCTGCGTGGTTGTCTCGCCGGCCACTTCGAAGGGAACCTGGAAATTCAGCTGCCCATCGAAAGACAGAAACATCGGCGCGGGGACTCCGTCGAATGTCACGGTGACATAGGCGAGAGTAGTCGCGAGGAAGCCGTACGCGTCGTAAGGGCCGTTCTGCACGTACGGGTTCGGCCCCAGATTGGGCATGTTCGGCAGGTCGTAGATGCTATAGATCCCGCCCGGCGTGACTTCTCCGGGGATTCCCGTGTACGCGGCCGCACTCACCACACCGGCGGCAACGAACGTCGGCGCAGGCGGCACAATGACCAGCGCGCCCGAGAACGAAATCGTGTTCGATCCGCTCGTGACAATGAAGCTGGCCAGTCTCAGCTTCGTGACCGCCGCAACGTTGAGAGTCACGCGCAGCAGGGGGTTGTTATTGATCGTTTGCGAGGTGTCCACGCGAACCGAGTTCGGCATGACCGAAATGTCCGCACTATAGAACGTGAAGCTGGACGTCGTCAGAGTGGCGTCAAATCCCGGTCCTGAAAGAACCAGATCGACCAGCCCGCCCGACGGCACCGTTGCCGGCCCGCCGGTATTGCCGCCCGTCACAGGGGCATTCACCGGCACGCAGGTTATGACCGGGCCGGCGAGCGTTGACGCACCTGAGGTCACGGTGATATTGGCGGTCTGGGTGGCGTTTGCAACCACGTTGAGAGTGCCGTTGTAGAGCGTCGTCTGAAACGCTGTGGCGGACGCAAGATTCAACTGGGCCTGCGTCAGATAAATGTTGATTGGCAATACTCCGTTCAGTGGCTCCGCGTAAATCTGGTAGTTGCCGGGCGGAACATTGAACGAATATGTCCCGTCGGGATTGGTAACTCCTCCGACCGTGCTGCGCTGCGTCATATCGAATGCCGTCAGCAGCGCGTAAGGAACCCCGGCCCCGCCGCCCACCGTCACTCTGCCGCTGATGGTCCCAAGCGATGCGCCGCCGCTCGCGAGCGGATAGGCGGAGTCAACGAACGCCACATCGTCCCCCGTGAGGAAATGCTGCGGCAGCGCCGCAGGGAACTGAAACATCGAGGCGCCGAGGATTCCGGTGTGGTTGGCGCTCAGCGAATGTCCCAGTTCATGCAGCATCACGGCCTCGAAGTCGTACGAATTTGGCGCGCCTGTGGTCGAGAACGTGTATTGCGGATTCAGAATAATGTCGGAGTCGAAAATGTCGCCAGCTGCGGGGTACTTGCAGTTTGAAGTGCATGTCAAAGGAAGATTGCCGACGGAACCCGGGTTCGCGGGCCCGGTTACGTAGTAATCCGTCGTGAGAGCCAAAGCACCGCCCACCAGGCTGAGATCGGCTGAGGCCGTCCCGAATGCGATCGTGTGCTGATAGTCGTAGTGGTTAATGCCTGCCGCGGTCAGGATCAGCGGCAGGAAGTTGATGTTTGCGGTCGTAACGCCATTCCACGAGGCCAAAGCCTTGTGCACCGCCTGCTGCGGATTGCTGTCAGAACGTCATGACCGTCACGGTGCTCCCCGACGGCTGATAGCCCGGCACGATCAGCTGGTTCAGACCGAACTGAATAGCTGTGTTGTCAACCCGCACCAGCGGCGTTGTCGTGCCGCGGACCTGCTGGCGGATGTACGCGGAACCTGTGGCGGCAAAGAACGCAATCAGACACGTCAAACGTCGCATTACTGCGCCCTCCCCTGCGATTTGAGCCGGGCCGCGATGCGCGCGTGCAACTCGGCAACGCTCATTCCGTTCAGCGTGCGCAGCGGCGTGGCGGCAGCAGGCTTGCCAGGCAGATTCACCAGCTCCAGGCCGCCGAGAGTGCTTTCCGGATGCAGCCGCCCCGCCGAATCGACATCGTATTTGCCCTGGCTCCAGCCGGTGGTGCGCAGATAGCCGTTGGGCATGCGCTGCAGAAACACCAGCACGTGTTCGCCGGGCTGATAGCCCACGGCCCCGGCAACCGCGAGGCCCTCGATTCCGACCACGCCGCCCGGCTCGCTGAAAATCACCTTGGCGGCAGCGGAACCTTTGTGCGTAGCCGAAACCGTCAGTTCATAGTGCGTCCAGATGTATTTGTGCTCACCGTCCCAGTCCGTCCAGGAACGCGATACCTGGCCACTGACAATAAGTTCAGAACGATCGGTCAGTTCTTCGAATGAGATACTGGGGACAGTGGTTGCGGCCGCGATCGATGCCCATAACAGGGCAAGCGAGAAAACACACTTCCATCCTCCGATGTGCGTAGTCATTTTGTACGAATTATTGCACGTTGCGGCGCGAAGCGGTCAGTTATAAGCTGAATTCACACTGCAGTTCAGGAGGCACGATGCCGTCAATTCAATTCACCCTCAACGGGAAATCACAGAAAGTCGATGTGGCGGCCCAGATGCCCCTGCTCTGGGTGCTGCGCGACACGCTCGGCATGACCGGCACGAAATTCGGCTGCGGCGCGGGTCTGTGCGGCGCATGTACGGTGCACGTCAACGGCGCCGCCGTCCGTTCCTGCAGCATGCCGATGTCGGGCGTGGCCGGCCGGAGCGTAACGACTATCGAAGGCCTTTCGCCCGACGGCAGTCATCCGGTGCAGCAGGCCTGGCTCGAAGGCGACGTGCCGCAGTGCGGCTACTGCCAGTCGGGACAGATCATGCAGGCCGCGGCATTGCTGGCGAAAAACAAGAGGCCTGCGGACAGCGACATCGACGAGGTTATGCGAGGCAATATCTGCCGCTGCGGAACTTATCAGGACATTCGCCGCGCGATCCACCGCGCTGCCGAGATCTCGGGAGGTGCACGGTGAACCGACGCTCATTCATTCAGACGGGCACGGCCGCAGCCGGCGGTCTGGTGATCGGCTTTTATCTGCCCGAAGGTTCGCAAGCCCGCGCCGCCGAATCCGGCTCAGAGATCAATGCTCCGAAGCTGAATGCCTACGTGCGCGTCGGTACCGACGATACGGTTACGCTGACCGTGCATCGCGCCGAGCTCGGCCAGGGCTCGATGACTGCCGTACCGATGATGCTCGCCGAAGAGCTGGAATGCGACTGGACAAAGATTCGCACTGAGTTTGCAAAGGTCGATCCGAAGAATTATGGGGTGTTCGGCTCGCCGGTGCTGCAGGGCGTTTTCGGCAGCCTGACCGTGCGCAGTTCTTACGACTCCCTCCGCCAGGCCGGCGCAACCGCGCGCGAGATGATCGTCGCCGCCGCCGCGCAGAAGTGGGGCGTGGATAAATCGCAGTGCCGGGCGGAGAAAAACTCCGTCATCAACACGACCACGAATGCGCGCCTCAGCTATGGCAGCCTCGCCGAAGCCGCGGCCAAAATGCCCGCGCCCGCGAAGCCCGCGCTGAAGCCCTGGCAGTCGTTCGAAATCATCGGCACGTCGCCGAAACGCCTCGACACGAAACTGAAAGTGACAGGCAAGGCCGATTACGGTATCGATATCCGCGTGGCCGGCATGCAGCACGCGGTTCTGGAACGCTGCCCGGTCTTCGGCGGCAAAGTCGCGGGTTTCTACGCCGCCAAAGCCAAGTCTGTGCCCGGCGTGAAACAGGTGGTGCAGATTTCGAACGGCGTGGCCGTGATCGCCGACAACACATGGTCGGCGATGGAAGGCCGCCGCGCTCTTAAGGTGCAGTGGGACGAAGGGAAACTGGCGAACACCTCGAGTGGCACGATCCGCGCCAATTTCGCCGACCTTCTGACGAAGCCCGGTGCGGTGGCGCTGAACAAAGGCAACGTTGAAAGCTCGATGCCGGGCACCGCGAAGAAGCTCGACGCTCTCTACGAAGCGCCCTATCTTTCGCACGCGCCCATGGAGCCGCACAGCTGCGTGGTCGATGTGCGCAAAGACAGCTGCGAGATCTGGGCCGGCACGCAGATTCCAAGCGCCGCGCGCGATGCCGCCGAAATGATCACCGGCCTGCCAAAGGACAAGATCAACGTCCACACTTACTTCCTGGGCGGCAGCTTCGGCCGCCCAGGCCAGCACGTCGATGAAGCCATCGAGATTTCCAAAGCCGCCGGTATCCCGATCAAGCTCACCTGGTCGCGTGAAGACGATCTGCAGCACGACATTTACCGTCCGGCCTCGCTGACGCAGTTCCACGCCGGTCTGGATGCCGACGGATGGCCGGTCGCATGGAACGCGCGCGTGGCTTCGCCGTCGTTCTCCGGCCTGCGGAATGGCGTCGACAGCAACGGCGTCGACGGCATCGTCAGCGTGCTTTACGAGATTCCGAATATCCACGTCGAATATCATCCGCCGGAACGTCGGAATTCCCGTCGGCTACTGGCGCTCGGTGGGCTGTTCGCAGAACACCTTCTTCACCGAATGCTTCATCGACGAAATGGCCGCGGCGGGCGGCAAAGATCCCGTCGAACTGCGCCGCCGTCTGCTTGCCAAATCCGCGCGCGCGTTGGGCGTGCTCAATCTGGCGGCTGACAAAGCTGGCTGGGGCAAGGCTCTGCCTTCCGGCCGGTTCCGCGGTGTCGCGCTGGTCAACAATCTCGGCGGCTTCAACGCGCAGATCGCCGAAGTTTCCGTCAACAACAAAGGAAAATACCGCGTGCACCGCGTGGTCTGCGCCGTCGACTGCGGACAGACCATCAATCCCGCCGGAGTCCGGCAGCAGATCGAAGGCGGCATCGTCTTCGGTTTGTCGGCGCTCAAGGGCGGCATCACCATAGACAAAGGCCGCGTGCAGCAGGGCAACTTCAATTCGTACGAAGTCGTGCGCATCGACGAAGCGCCGGTCATTGAAGTGCACCTTGTGCCGAGCCACGAAACACCGGGCGGAATCGGCGAAGCGAGCACGCCGGCTATCGGACCCGCGGTCGCCAATGCGATCTTCGCCGCTACCGGCAAACGCATTCGCACGCTGCCGATTCGTCCGGAGCAGCTCGTATGAAGATTTCTCTGATCGCCCTCGCGCTTTTATCGGCGGTGGCCTTCGCCCAGGCCACTGGCGGACGTGGACGCGGCCCGCAGCCGCAGGCCATCCAGAACATCAAGCCGAACCTGTACATGGTGACCGGCGCGGGCGGTAACTCGACGTTCCGCGTGACGCCGGACGGCGTGATCCTCGTTGACGGCAAACTTCCCGGCGAGGAAAATTACAACACTCTGATGGCGCTGATCAAAGGCGTCACCGATAAGCCGGTGAAGTACCTGATCGTGACGCATCATCACGCCGACCACACCGGAAACAACCAGCGCTTCATCGATGCCGGCGTGCAGATCATCGCGACGGAAAACCTGAAGAAGAACCTGGTCACCTATGAATCCAACGGGGTGAAGCCGGCGCCACCGACCATGACTTATCCCGGCGCGGAGTACATGCTGAAATTCGGCGGCGTGACGGTGGAACTCCACCACTTCGGCAACGCGCACACCAGCGGCGACACCGTGGTTTACTTTCCCGACCTGAAAACGGTTTGTCTCAGCGACGTGGTGACCACGGGACGCACCGGTCCGCTGATCGACTATGCGGGCGGCGGCAGCGCCACCGACTGGACGAACGTTCTCGCCGCCATACTGAAGCTCGACTTCGACGCCGCGGTTCCCGGCAATGGCGATGTGCTGACGAAAGCCGACGTTCGAGGCATATAAGACGAAGTACGATACCTGGCTCTCGCGCGCCCGCGAGGCCGTGAAAGAAGGCGTTCCGCAGGACCAGTTGCTCGCGAAGATCAAGACGGACGATCTCGGCTTCACGCCGCGCGTTCCGAAGGTCGACGCACTCTACGCGGAATTGTCGGCCTCGAAGTAAACCTCCGTCCACGGATCGAACAGGGGAATCCGGAGGCGTCCGAAGTCACGCGTGTTTCGGGTAACAAGAGTCAGCCCCCGGACTGCGGCGGTCGCGGCGAGGAATGCATCCATGGCGCCGATTGTGCTCCCCGACCTTCGCGCCTGTTCGAACGTCACGCCCCACTGCTGAGCAATCGGGGCATCGACAGGCACAACCCTTCCCTGAAAACGGACCGGCAACTCTTCGTTGAGCCAACCCTTGATTCTGTCGCGGCGTCCGCCTTTAGGCATCTGCTCGACACCTCTGCTGACTTCGGCAATGGAGATGACGCTGATGAAAACCCTGTCTTCATCAGCCTCGGCGAGCCACCGGATCACTCCCGTGTGAGGCCGTGGTTTTACCCACTCCGAGATGACGTTGGTGTCGAGCAGGAACATCAAAGATCGATGTCGCGCGGTTTGCTGCGATCGCGCCGTATTACCAGACCGGAGTTCCGCAAGGGAGACTCGGCGAAGAAATCGGCGAGACTGCCTTTCCGCCGGGTCTTTTGCTCCCATTCCTGTGCGGACACTACCACGACCGTATCGCGTCCGTGGCGGGTGATGGTTTGCGGTCCCTGGTCAACGGCGCGGTCAATGACTTCGCTCAGTTTTGCCTTAGCCTGGGCAACCGTCCATGGTTTTCTGTTGGCCATCCTCGATGACCATTATAGTCATTCTGATCACGGAGACCGTCGATAAACCTGTCGCCGAAACATGGCTATGGCAACGACTAAATCGGATTCACCCCCCGCGTCCCGAAGATCGACGCGTTCTACGCTGAGCGTGCCGGTGGCAGGAGCCGGCAGAAGCAGGGTAAATACACGTATCGCGGGCCGCACGGCGATGGTAGCATCTACCTGATGAGCAAGCTGGGATTTGTTGGTCTCGGGGCGATGGGCGGCCGAATTACAAAGCGGCTCCTCAGCAAAGGCCACGAAGTATCGGGATACGATATTTATCCTCCGGCGCAGGCGAAAGATCTGACCGATCGGGGCATGGGGTGGGCGGCTTCGGGGCGCGAGGTGGCTGAAGCGGCTGATGTTACGTTCGTTATGGTAACGAACACCGCAGCCCTTCAGAGCGCCGCGGATGGGCCGAACGGTGTGCTGGCCGGCCTGAGTTCGGGCAAGCTGCTGATCGATATGAGTACGGTCAGCCCCGCCGCCAGCCGCGTACTTGCCGCCAGGGTGCGTGAGAAAGGCGCGGAGATGCTGGATGCCCCCGTTTCCGGAAGCGTCACCCTGGTGGAACAGGGAAAGCTCTCCGTGATGGTCGGCGGAACCCGTGCCGCGTTTGAACGCGGGAAGCCGCTGCTCGAAGACATCGGGCAGAAGGTGACCTACGTCGGCGAAAACGGTTTAGGTCTGGCGATGAAAATCGCTACCAACATCAGCATCGCGGTCCAGATGCTTGCATTCTCGGAGAGTTCGGTGCTTGCGGAAAAAGCCGGCGTGCCAAAGGAAACGATCGTCGAGATCCTGACCAACAGCGCGATCGCGTCGCCGCTGGTTCAGTATAAAGGTCCGCTGATCCTGAAGATGCCCGACCAGGCGATGTTCAACACCACGATGATGCAGAAGGATGTGACGCTCGCGCTGGAACTGGGCCGGGATTTGCACGTGCCGCTGCCTACTGCGGCCATCGTGAACGAGATGTTGTCTTCGGCGTGCGCCCAGGGCTTCGGAGAGAAGGATTTCGCGATTCTGTATAAACTGCTGGGGCAGATGGCAGGCATCTCAGGCTAGCTAGCTCAAGGCGGAGTCAGCCACCCCGCAAGCCCATGATTTTCCGCCGGCCATCGGGGTGATGTTTTATTCGCTCCCGTTACCCGGGCAGTCTCGCAATAACCGCTCACGCGCGCGGTTCGGAAGGCATTACTGAACCGGGGCGCGCTCCGGGAAACCATCCCGCCCCACACCGGTCGGATAAACTTGTGACCATACCTTAGATGGCTATCGCGACCATCAATCCCGCTACGGGCGAACTGCTGAAATCCTTCGAGCCGCTCTCTGCCGCGCAGATCGAAGCGAAGCTGCGGCTGGCCGCCCGAACGTTCCCGGAATTCCGTAAGCTCACTTTCGCCGCGCGCGCGGCCATGATGAGCCGCGCCGCGGAAATTCCCGAATCCGATAAAGAAGAAGTCGGCATCCGCGAGTTCACCAACATCAAAACGGTCTGGGTCGAATAAATGGCAAACATCGGTTTCATCGGTCTGGGCGTCATGGGCGGCCTGATGGTCGAACCGCCTGATGACGCACGGCCATACCGTCACGGGCTACAACCGCACGCGCTCGAAGGCGCAGTGGCTGATCGACAAAGGGATGAAGTTTTCCGAGACGCCGCGGGGGGTGGCGGAAGCGGCGGACTTCGTCATGTCGATGGTCACGAACTCGGCCGCGCTGGAACAAGTCGCCGAAGGTCCCGATGGAATTCTGGCCGGCATGAGCGCGGGCAAGGTCCTGATCGAGATGAGCACGGTCGCTCCACCGGTGAGCAAGTCGATCGCCGAGAAAGTGCGCGCCAAAGGCGGTGACATGGTGGATGCCCCGGTTTCGGGCAGCATCGTCACGCTGCAGCAGGGCAAGCTAGCCGTGATGGTGGGCGGCAGGAAGGAAACATTCGAACGCGTGAAGCCACTGCTGCTCGACATCGGGCCCAGGGTCACGCACGTCGGCGAGAACGGCCTAGCGCTGGTGATGAAGGTCGCCACCAACCTCAGCCTCGCCGTCCAGATGCTGGCGTTTTCCGAAGGCGTGCTGCTGGCCGAAAAAAGCGGCATCCCGCGCGAGGTTGCGGTTGACGTTCTCACGCACAGCGCGATTGCGTCGCCGATGGTCCAGTATCGCGGCCCGTTCGTTCTGAAGCAGCCTGACGAAGCCTGGTTCAACGTGAATATGATGCAGAAAGACATGCTGCTCGCGCTCGAAATCGGCCGTCAGGTGGATGTGCCCCTGCCCTCGACCGCCGCCGCCAACGAGATGCTCACCGCGGCGCGCGCGATGGGGCTCAAGGAATACGATTTTGCAATCATTTTTCAGGTGCTGGCACACATGTCCGGCGTGAGTAAATAGGAGGTCTCTTACATGGCAATCAAGACTTACGGAACGATGGCGGTCGAACTGGGAGCAGCGAATCAACTTTGATCGCCTGCGCAGGGAGCGCCTCGACAAGGCTAAAGCCGAGCTCGCGAAGTCGGAGATGGGCGCGCTGCTCGTCTTCGACATGAACAACGTCCGCTACCTGACGGCCACCACCATCGGCACCTGGGCGCAGGACAAGATCAGCCGCTTCGCGTTGCTGCCTCAGAACGACGAGCCCATCATGTGGGACTTCGGCTCCGCGGCGAAACATCACCAGCTCCACTGTCCCTGGATGGGCGAGCGTTCGCGCGCCGGCATATCGATGCTGCGCGGCGCCATGTCGCCGGAAATGGGCCGGGCCGAGGATGTCGCGCGCAAGATCAAAGTCGAGCTCGAAATGCGCGGCCTCCTCAAAGAGCCACTGGGCATCGATGTCATCGAGCCGCCCGTCCTGTTCGCGCTGCAGAAGGAAGGCATCAACGTCGTCGAACGGCCAGCAGCTTATGTCCGCCGCGCGCGTCATCAAGACCGAAGACGAGATTGCGCTGCTCAACCACTCTGCCATGATGGTCGACGCCGCCTACGACGAGCTCTACCGCGCCATGAAGCCCGGCATGAGCGAGAACCAGGCTGTCGGACTTGCCAGCAAGGTTCTCTACGATCTCGGCTCCGAATACGTCGAAGCCATCAACGCCATCTCCGGCGAGCGCTGCAATCCGCATCCGCACGTTTTCTCCGATCGCGTGCTGCGCCCCGGCGACCCGGTCTACTACGACATCCTGCACTCCTACATGGGCTACCGCACCTGCTACTACCGGTGCTTCGCCATCGGCTTCGGCTCACACGCGCTGGTCGATGCTTACAAGCGCTGCCGCGATTACCTCGATGCAGCCATCTCACTCGTGCGTCCCGGGCGCCAGACCGGTGAAATTGCGGCCGTCTGGCCTAAGGCGCAGGAGTTCGGATTCCCAAATGAAGAAGCCGCGTTCGGACTGCAGTACGGTCACGGCATCGGCCTCGCCATCTGGGAGAAGCCCGTCATCAGCCGGCTGGTTTCGCTCGAGCACTCTTACGAAATCAAGCCGGGCATGGTGTTTGCGCTCGAAACCTTCTGGCCTTCGAAGGACGGCTGGAGCGCCGCGCGCATCGAGGAAGAAATCGTGGTGACTGAGACCGGCCACGAGATCATCACGCGCTTCCCGGCGGATCAGCTGCTCGTGGCGGGCGCGCACTATCACACCGTTAGCGGACCGCTTCCGGCAGTGCGCGAAATCGATCCCGCGCCCAGCGATAACGTGCTCGAAATGGTGGAAGCCAGCGCGCGTCAGGAAGCGCTCGTCGGGGGGGATTAGGTCCAGCGCCCGGCCGCCTTGTCGGCCTGCCGCACCAAAAGGCACGACTCGTCACGCTATACGCGGACCAATCCTCGCAGCGGGGACTCCTGGGGCCGGAACCGGCGCGACCACCGGCTCTCCACCAATACGCCGTGACCGCGTGCGCAGACCGATTCAGTGGTGGCCGACTCCAGCAGGACACGGTCCACCGCCCCCTCGGTCAGCGGCAGGACCAGGCGGTCGAGGCACATCGGGCATCGCTGATTCAGATCGCTCCGCCACCAGCGGCATTGCATGGCGGATAGGAGAAGATACGCCAGAAATACCAGGGAAAAAATCACGCCGGCCGCGCCCCCGGACGAGGGCGCCCATTTCCAGATCTGCATCGCCAGAGCCCAGGCCATCAGCGATGCCAGCGAATGCAGGAACGCCATCAGAAATCCGTAGCAGAGCCAGCACAACTTACCGCGGGACGGCGCCGCCTGGAACAACGAAAAGACGATATAGAACCAAAGCAGCAGCCATACCATCTGGGCCGGCCCGGTGATGATTCTGGTTTCCGAAAACTGCCAGTCTGCCCAGAAGCGATGGTTGCCCAGACGGGTGCTGACTTCGGACTCGATCGAGGCCAGCGTGGCGCCGCGCGCCGCCCGCGCCCGAACGTAATTCATCCGGTACCGCTCCACCGCACTCAGTGTGCGCAGCGTACGCAGGGTTTCGAAATCCGCCGCGCTGATGATCCTTTCCGGGGCGGTCCATCCCGCGGCAGCCAGCACCACAGCCTGGCGATCCTTCGCGGCCAGCGGTGTCCCGATCACGCCCTCAATCAGCGCGCGCGGTGCAGGGCTTATAACCAGAATCAGTGCGACCACGGCGAGTAGTAAGGCCGGCTGCAGCCATGCCAAAGCAGGGACCCGGTAAGCGCGCAGAAGGTGAGCCAGGCCTGTAAGGTCGGCACCCAGTTCGCGACGCGCGGTCCGCAGGTGGCGGCGGCCGCCGAACCGGGAGCGGGCTTGCCGCATGGCCGCGCGCGGAGACATCCCGAAGATTCGCAATTCCGCCGCGGCGTTTTCCAGGTGAAACCGGTATTCGCCATTCAATCGGGCACGCAGTTGCATCCATTCGCGCAGGGCTCCGGCGATGCGGCGCATTTTGGTTCATGCCCTCCTTAATACGCGGCCGACGGCGAGCTGGAATCGCTGCCATCCTTCCTGTTCCACCTCGAGCTGGGCAGTGCCTCGTGCGGTGAGGGAATAGAACCTTGCACGCCGGTTGTTTTCGGAGCGGCCTTCCGCCGAGCGGATCCAGCCCTTCTTCTCCATCCGGTAAAGGCACGGGTAAAGCGATCCCTCGTCAACGGAAAGCCAGTCCTCGGAGAGTTCCCCTAACCGGCGGCTGATGGCGTAACCGTGGAGCGGGCCGGCGGCAAGCACGCGAAGCACGAGCAGATCGAGCGTTCCCTGCAGCAGGCTCACGGTGGCGTCGCCTGTCTCCTTAGACATACCAAGGAAGTGTGACGCTCTTCGACCGGGATGTCAAGCGCGGGAAGGCTCTCAGCTCTCAGCTAAAACCAAAGATTTGGAGAGCCGCCTTCCCCTTGACATTCTATGTATCGATGCCTAACATAATACCCAGACTGTCTAAAGGTCCGTCATGCTCGAACTGCGTGGAGTGACGAAAAAATATTCCGGCGTCGCCGCAGTGTCGGACGTCAGCTTCATGGCGCCCGCGGGCGAAGTCACCGGCTATCTCGGGCCAAACGGCTCCGGAAAATCGACCACGCTCAAAATGATCTGCGGCCCGATGGAACCGAGCACCGGCGAGATCCTCTTCAACGGCGAACCGATATCCCGCGACCGGATTGGTTACAAACAGCGCCTCGGTTACATCCCCGAGGAACCGCATCTTTATCCGCATTTGTCCGGCGCCGAATATCTGGAGATGGTGGGGCAGCTGCGCGCGCTGCCCGAACGGGCGCTGGCGGAGAAGATGGATGGGTTTCTCCGCCTGTTCTCACTCGACGGGGATCGCCATGTGCCCCTCGGCTCGTACTCCAAAGGCATGCGGCAGAAGATTCTGCTGATCGCGGCGCTGCTGCATAACCCCGATCTGATTCTTCTCGACGAGCCGTTCTCCGGCCTCGACGTGAACGCTGCGATGATTCTGCGCGAGCTGATCGGCGGGCTGGCGGCGCGCGGGAAAACGGTTCTGCTTAGCTCGCACGAAATGGAAACAGTGGAAAGGGTCGCTTCGCGCGTGGTCATCCTGCACAAAGGGCGGGTGGTGGCCAACGATTCGATCCGGCAGCTGCGCGCCATCATGGCTCTGCCCAGTCTGGAGGGCATCTTCTCGCAACTGGCAGTGGAGCAGGATACCGCGGCGATCAGCGGCGAAATGCTTCAGCTCATGGAGTCGTGATGCGGCAGTTCCGTATGCTGTACCGGCTCTCACTCGCGCGGCTGGTGGATCTGGAAATCATCTCTTCGCGCGGCGATCTCAACGGACTCGTTGCCCGAACCGGCGGAATCCTCCTTGGCCTCAGCCTGATGATGGTGCTGCTGGTGGTGAGTCCTTATTGGCGCGTTACTCTGCCGGTTTCCGCACTGACTACGCAGCTCTGGAATGACGAAGAGTTCCTGATCTCGCTCACACTCGCGGCAGCCGGGATGTTCTCGGTGCTGGCCTGGAACAATGTGCTGCCCGACCGGCGCGACAGTCTCGTACTGGGATCACTGCCGGTGCGCACCCGGACCGTTGCGTTTGCCAGACTCGCCGCTGTTCTCACCTGCATCGCGGTAATCGTCGGCGCGGTCAATGCGTTTATCGGGCTGACGTTTCCTTATGTCATGGCAACGGGCCTGTGGGAGAGCCTGCGTTCCATCGCCGCGTGGTGGATCACGGTGCTCGCGGCCGGCGTCTTCGTTTTCAGCGCGACGCTCGCACTGCAGGGAGCGGCCGCGCTGGTATTCCGCTGGAGCGCGTTCCTGCGCGTGTCGGGCATTCTTCAGCTCGCCGGCCTGCTCACCGTGAGCGCACTATTTTTCCTTACGCCTCCCTTCTCGCTGACGATGGCCCGCACTCCAGAACTGGCCGAATTCTTCCCCTCCTTCTGGTTCACCGGACTGCTTCACGCGCTGCGGGGAGACCACGACCCGCTACTGATGAAACTCGCCGCGACGGGCATCCGAAACCTGGCAGCGGTGGTCACGTTTGCCGGTTGCTTCTTCGCGCTTGCATGGATGCGCATTCCGCGGCGCATTATCGAGAGTCCGGACATTGCATCGCGCAGCGGACGCACGATCGCGGCGCGCTGCGGGAACCTGCTGGTGACCGGCCTGTTCCGTCGCCCGCTGGAAAGGGCTGTCGTGTTATTTACAGCGCGCACCGCGGCGCGCAGCAGGCAACACCGGCTGATCCTGGCGGCACACGGCGGAATCGGTGTCGCGATGGCGCTGGCTTTCGCCCGCGGTGCGGTGGATTCCGCGAATGGTGTGCGCTCGGAACAGTCGAATGCGGCATTGCTTGTGGTGGGCATGCTGCTCGCGCTCTGCGCCGTATCCGCGACACGGTCCGTGTTCGCGCTGCCCCACTCGCTCGCGGCGAACTGGATTTTCCGCATCACGGCTGTGCAGAGTCCCGCAGTCTACTTCGGTGCAGTGCGAAAATCCCTTACGCTGCTTGCCGTGGCGCCCGTATGTGCGGCTTGCGCCGCAGCCTGGCTCGCCATATGGCCGGGACGCTTTTCCGTCGAGGCGTCGCTCGTGCTCCTTCTGGTGACGCTGATTTTTGTCAACTACCGGCTTTACCAGTTCCGGAAAATACCGTTCGCGTGCTCATGGCTGCCGGCGGATGGTCAGTCGGTCAAAACGGTGCGCACGATTGCGTACGGCTTCGTGTTTCTGACGATCGCCTACGCGCTGGCCGGCATCGAGCTTTGGGCACTGCGAAGTGTGGCTCGGTTCGTTGTCCTTTGTGCGTGTCTGGCAATCTGGCTGGCGTGGCTGCGCCGGCGGGGAATGGAGTTCGCCGCCTCGCCCGGGAACGCCCTGCAGTTTGACGACCTGCCGGCGCCGGAAATCTTCGCGCTCGATCTGCGGTCCGACAACGCGTGGACGGGCGAGCAGGCTTGGGTGGAAGCTGCCGGATCGCGCTCTGTCCGCTCGCGCAGGGCCCGTCTGCAGACGGTGGGCGCGATCCTGCTGTCGTTATTGGCCGCGGGCTTCATTTACGAGCGCGTGGGAGAATGGCGCGACCGCCGCTCGTTCCCGCGCATCGGCCGCGC
The DNA here is from genome assembly GCA_963832905.1 of Terriglobia bacterium. Lineage (GTDB taxonomy): Bacteria > Acidobacteriota > Terriglobia > Bryobacterales > Bryobacteraceae > BOG-234. Next base: position 1,858,681 of record CAWHVO010000006.1, read on the forward strand.
CGTCAACATTGGCGGACGATCGCTGAACATTTACTGCGCGGGGCAGGGCAGCCCCACGGTGGTGATGGAATCGGGCGGCAATCTGCCCGGTTACAGTTGGAGACTCGTCGAAGATGGCGTGTCGGCTTTCACCCGCGCCTGCTGGTACGATCGTGCGGGGTACGGCTGGAGCGATCCTGCCCCGCCACCCCGCAGCAGCGCCGATATCGCCGACGATCTCCACAGGCTTCTCCATAACGCCGGCATCGCGCCGCCGTACGTGCTGGTGGGTCACTCCTTCGGCGGGTTCACGATTCGCGTATTCGCCTCCCGTTATCGCGGGGAGACTGCGGGCCTGGTGCTGGTCGATTCCGCCAGCGAACACGAAGACGAGATCAAGAAGGAGATGCAAATTCCACGTTCCATTCAGGCACCGGCTGAACGTTACTTTCCCGGCTTTCTTCTGCGGCCGCTGACAATGGCTGGTTGGTTCTTCGTGCACGACGGCGCCGAGCGCCTGCTGGACGACGGACCGGAATCACCGCCTCCGGGCAGCCCGTTGACCGAACGCGATCTGGCGATTGTGCATGCTCTGCAGATTCAGCCCAAAGCTTTCGATGCCTCGCTTGAGGAGGGGGCGTCGCGGTCGGAATCCATCCGCCAGGTGCTGGCGGTTCACGATCTGGGCAACATGCCTCTGATTGTCCTGACCGCCGGAAAACATTTCCTGCCTCCTTCCGATCCCGAAGAGGCACGCCTCCTCGACGCTTTCTACCAATATCGCGTCTATAAGGATCAGCCGCGCATGTTAAGCCTGTCAACGCGTTCGCGTCAGAGAGTGCTGCAAACCGGCCACGATATTCCGTATGAAGCGCCCGAAGCCGTGACGCAGGCGGTCCACGAGGTGCTGGTGGTGACTCGGTAGCCGCATTCGAGCCTGCCGGAATTTTCGCGAACGCCGGCTCCGCTCTCGAAGATCGGGATTCGATTCGGGCGCCGGCCAGAATACGGAACCCAGTCCGTGTCGCGTGGCGGGGGCCAATCGAACTCATCAGCCGAACAGTTTCAATCGAAATGGTGGAAGCCAGTGCGCCCCAGGAAGCGCGGGTCGGCGGGGATTGAGATCGCCCTTACAATCGGAATAGATGAGACGGTTCACGCCGGCCGCGTGTTTTGTCGCCCTGAGCGCCATCGTTCCGCTGGAAGCCGCGCCGCCTCTGCGCCCTTACGCGGTTGAACACTACGACGTAAGCATCCGTGCCGATTTCGCAAAGCAGCGCCTCTTCGGCGAAGCCACGATCCGGTTTCACGGCCAGGGAGACAACGCAGTCTCGGCGCTGGAATTCGACGCCGGGAAACTTCAGATCATGGCTGTGCGGGAAGGCCGGTCTTCCCAGCCGTTCGAGCAGAAGCGCGGGTCGGTATTCGTGGTTCTGGAGCGCCCGGTGGATCCCGACGAGCAGCGAACCATTACCGTGCGGTACGAGGCAGGCGCGGCTGCCGGCCTGAATTTCTTCCCGGATCAGATTGTCGCGTCGAATGTGAGCAGCTGGATGCCCGCGAACGATCTCCCCGGCGAGCGCGCCACGCTGCACCTGACGCTCACGGTTCCGGTTGACATGAAGGCTGCGGCGAGCGGCAGGCTGACGGACACGCGCACCAGTGAAGGGCAGAGCGTGACGGAATGGCAGCTCGATACTCCGGCCGAGCCCGCGCGCTTCGGATTCGCAGTGGGCGCGTTCTCCGAAAGCGTTTCGGAGGCCGACGGCGTAAAGCTGCGCATGCTGGGCGACGGCGCCAGGGTTGCCGAACTCACAAATGCTGCCATGCGCTATCTCGCGGATCGCACAGGCAAGCGATACCCGGGCGAGAGTTATACCCAGGTCTTCAGCAAAAGTGACGCGGCTGCTTCCCTCGCGGGGGGCCTGACGCTGTTGCCGGAATCGTATGGGCGGAGTCCCGAAAAACAGCCGGAGGATGCCTGGCTGCTCGCCGATCAGCTCGCGCATCAATGGTTCGGAATCGGAATCACCACGAAGGACTGGTCGGATCTCTGGCTGACCGACGGTGTCTCCGCTTTTCTGGCCGACTCATTTCTGGCGAAGCAGTTCGGCAACGACAAGTATGAGCGCGAAATTCAGCATGCGCGGCAGATGTACGATCAACTGCGCCTCGAAGGCAGGGACCGGCCACTTTCCGATAACGACCGGACGACGCGGAACGACGCGGCGGGTGGGATTCCCGAATTCAAAGGCGCCTGGTTTCTGTATCTTCTGAATCAGATGGTCGGGGACAATACCTTCTGGAACGGCATCAGGTTATATACGAGTAACCAGTGGGGTCGCGCGGCGGGGAGCGAGGATTTTCAGAGTGCGTTTGAAGCGGCGAATACGGGAAGCCCGAACGCCGGCAAAAAGGGCGCTGCCAGATCGCCGGCGAACAGTTCAAAAAATCTGGCGAATCTGTTCGACATGTGGGTTTACGGAATTGCCAACGCGGCGCCAAAGAAAAGGTCTCGGTAGGTGCGCGGATTATTGCGGAGCGATGCAAAGGCCCGCGAGACCGCAAATGTAAGTCATCGCAATGGCGACGCTTCGCTCATGTGCCTTCCGTGACCGACATTTCACGGGACCGATCCAGCGCAACGGCACGTGTCCCCGATTGGGACTTCCCGGGGCCGTCGATTCGGCCAGCCGGGAGTCCTCGTTAGCCTCGGGAGCGCCCGGCAGACAGGCCGCGATCATGCACACCTCGCTATCCTGAGCGACGCCCACGAGGAGGACGATTTCTTCGATTCCTGTTCCAGGAATCGTATGCATCATGTATTCTCTGTTCATGGGGTGCGAGCGTGCGTGCGCTCAGGAATGCCTGTTCAATCTCGTTCTCAGGTTGACGAAGGTTAACTAATGTCCACGCGAGATCATGCCAACACTAGGCCAGCCGCACAGAATCGTCAGCCAACTGAATTGCTCGTCGCAATAAGCCTTCGGCCTCCTGAAGCAGTTTCTTTCTTAGCGCTTCCGCTTGAGGATCGAATCGGCCCCTGGGCCCAGACGGCCGTCGCCGGGCAAGGCTCCTAGCAAGGCGCGACTTAGTTTGCGCCAGTTCGTGAATAGTCTTCACATTGTTCGGATTGAGCGCAAATGCTTCAGTCAGCAGGTGATGAGCCCCTTCAAAATCCTCTGACTTCTTCTTCAGGATCGCTGTCTCGATCAGCTCGCCCTCATTCCGTTGGGTTGCCGGCATGCGCTTCAAAATCTCGCCCGCGTCTTTCGGCTTGGACCGATCTAACAGGAGGCGAGCCATTGAGAGAAATGGGTGCGCTGTCTCAGTCGTGTGCGCTTGGCGTTCAAATTCTGAAAGCGTCTGGTACGCGAGTTCAGGCTCGCCAGTCGCAAAGGAATACTCGATAAGCTGAGTCGCCAAGGCACCGGAGCCAGGCTGCCTATCGCGTGCCCTCCTCAGATGATCGATCGCTTGCTTCTTTTCCCCGATGGCCCACAGGCTTCCGGCTTCGCGAAGTGCATGAAGGACTTCATGGCGAGGGTGGACGGGCAATATTACCTGAAAGAATGTTCGGTCGTCATCAAAAACGAACCGTGCCTCGGGGGAACCGTTTTCCTCCATCTTTCGACGAATCTTCGGAATGCCCGTGCCACGGCTTTCCGCAAGGCGCAGTTCTTTCAGGAATTCGCCGATCCGCCGATTACGAGCCGGAACCGCAGGGATGTTGCGCCCAGGGTTAAAATGCTCTGGGCGAATTCCGGCCACAGGACCGGGATAACTAATTATTTCCATGCGGTCGGGGAACAAATAAACTTTGACTGCCTCAGGAGGCGATTCATAGCTCCGGTGGTAGACAGCATTTACGAGAGCTTCTTCCATCGCCTCGTAGGGATACGCCACAGTGCGTTCGACTTCTGCTTGGCCCGGTATCTTTTGAAGCAACGCACCTCCCATGCTGTTTAAGTAATCGAGTGTTAGATTTACTTGCTGCTGCAGAGGTCCGCGGAACTCCCGCTCCTCGATTAGATTACCCCCCGCGTCATCCCCGAACTGGACAACTTCGATGCGTGCTCCGCGGAAGAACTTGTCCGGGTCCTCGTTAAAGAAGAGCAATGCGACATTCTTGGGAGCCTCATGCGCATTGATCGGGATCAGAAGTCGAAGTCGTCGGTACAATTCGAGGTCGTCAAGCTCGGTGCGAAAACCTAGATCGCTACGAATATCGTTCAAAAATCTTCTGACTAAGGTAGGAGAGATTTCCTCAACTCTTGCGTTCAAACTGCGGCGATCGTCAAACGGTACCTTCGCTGCCGATTCCAATAACTGGCGAAGGGTGTCGCCTTTTGCTTGAACAGTCTCAGGGCCTTGCCGAACGAAGTACGTAAATGGGCTGCCCTTTTGGTTTAGGTCTTCAGGAGCTTGATAGGGACGGTTATCTCCAGCTGGGCACCAGATGATCAGGATCCACCCGCCTTCGTACTGACAAGGAAACAGCAAAGGCTGGTAATCGGGCCTGATGTTCTTGCAACTGCCGCGAATATCTCGTTGAATCGAATCTAGACTCAGATTGTCGAGACCAGCAGGCGGAAGGAGAGCCAGGCCATCCTTTTCCTCGATTCCCAAGACAACATAGCCCCCATTGAGATTGAGCAAATCGTTACCCAAGGCCGAAACAGTCCGGACCACGGCCGCTCTTATCGGCTGACTCCATGTCGCCTTGAATTCAACCCTGTTTGACCCACAACGCCCTGGCCGCCGATCTGACCTCAACGCAGGGTGGCCGAGAACCCGGACGCTGACAGAGTGAACAAAAAAAGTCTGGCGCGGGTCATACTAAGGACATGCCGGGATATGAGGATCAACTCGAGCACCTTGTCGCGGAGCTGAATCGCGCCGCACCCGGCGGGCACGCTCTCAAACCTGGTGTCACGCAGGCTTTTAACTCCGGTGATCTGGCTTCGCTGGACGCAGTGTTAAAGGAGGCCGTCAGGAGAGGCGCCTCCGATCTCCTGCTGATCGCGGATGTTCCGGTTACGCTGCGTGTGGGCGGTGCGCTGGCGCACTCCTTCGGTCCGCCACTCAGCGCGGAAAGCACGCGGAATCTGCTGTTGCCGCTGATGACGCCGGCGCAGAGCCAGGAACTGGAACGCAGCAGGTTCGCCGATCTGTGCTTCAGCCGCCCGGGTATTGGCCGTTTTCGCGCAAACGTTCATTTTCAGAGAGGCACGCTCGCGGGAAGCATTCGGCTGTTGCCGGAGAAAATTCCGACGCTCGAATCCCTGCATTTGCCGCAGGGGCTGCGCAGCATCGCCGAGGCGCGGCAGGGACTTGTGCTCGTGACCGGGCCGACAGGCAGCGGCAAAAGCTCCACATTGGCGGCGCTGGTGGATCTGATAAACAACACGCGCCACGATCACGTCGTCACCATCGAGGATCCCGTCGAGTACGTACATTCGAACCGGAAAGCCATCATTGAACAGATTGAAGTGGGTCAGGATGCGCCCGACTTCGCCGGTTCCCTGCGCGGCATCCTGCGGCAGGATCCCGACGTGATTCTGGTGGGTGAGATGCGCGACCCGGAAACCATGCAGATGGTGCTGACGGCCGCGGAAACAGGCCATCTGGTGCTGTCCACGCTGCACACGAACGATGCTTCGCAGGCCGTCTCGCGGATTCTCGATTCATTTCCGCGCAGCAATCAGCCGCAGATTCGCCAGCAGCTGTCCCTGGCGTTGCTGGCCGTAATCGCTCAGCAACTGGTTCCGGCCGCGAACGGCGGGCGTTATCCGGTGGTCGAAATCCTGAAGGCGTCGAGCGGTGTGCGCAGCCTCATACGCAAGGGCGAAGATCACCAGCTTTATTCCGCCCTCTCCACGGGACGCAACGAAGGCATGATTTCGATGGAGCAATCGCTTGCCGATATGCTGCGAAGCGGCCGCATCTCGCGTGATACGGCGATGGCACACTGTTTCCACCCGGAAGAACTCGCGCGGTATCTGCAGGGCTAGGGTTTCAAAACGCATTCTGCCTGGAAGGAGAGGCGCGACTTCCGATCGAAGAGCGCCCTGGCCGCCGATCTGACCTCGACGGCGGACAGAAACGCGGCTGGCGCTGCGTGTACGCGATATCCAGGTGAGTCTTCAGGTCCCCAGCTGCATCTTCTTGAGCAGCGCGTGATAGCGCGGGTCGTCCCGCAGGCTCTCGAAAATCGGATTCGACTTCAGCCCCAGCATATTGGGATCGCGGTCCTGTATCGCGCGGTCCAGATTCTCAAACGCCTGGTCGGCATCGCCCATCGCGGTAGCACGTACGCAATGCTGACCGGCGAAATGTAATCGCTCGCCGCCCTTTGGGTGATCCGCTGCAGCAGCGCCACCGCCTCCGCCCTCCGGCCCGCCCGCGCCAGTGTCATCGCCTGCAGCGAATCGATAAACTTGCTGTTCGCATCCGCCTCGCGCGCGATCGCATAGCAGGCGAGCGCCTCGTCATACTGCCCCGCCAGCGTGTGCACATTGCCCATCATGGCGTTCGCCAGATAATACTGCGGGTTCATCTCGAGCACCTTGCGGAACTGCGCGATCGAATGCTCGTACTTGTTCTGCAGATAATAGAGGAACGCCAGATGCACGCGGAACAGGATCGACATCGGATCCAGCGACAGCGCCTGCTGCGTTTCGGCGATCGCTTCTTCAATCCGCCCCACGGGCCGCAGGAAATAGAACCCATACTGATCGCGGCATGCGGGCGATGAACCGTTCAGCTCAATAGAACGGATCATCTCGCGTTCGGCGCCCGTCCAGTCCCAGTCGTAAAGCGCCAGAATCACACCGAGCGTGGCATGCGCCTCGGCGACCGTGTCATCCAGCTCGATGGCGCGCCGCACCGCCGCCTTGGCCCTGGGCATAGCGTCTTTCGGCGCCATGAAGCCCATGAAGCCGGAAAGATACCAGGAGTAGGCGAGCCCGTCATGCGCCAGGGCATAGTTCGGATCGAGCTTCAGTGCTTCATCAAACAGGCGGCGGCTGGAATGCAGCCCTTCGCCCGTCATCTTATAGAGATCGAAGCGGCCTTTGAGGTAAAGGTCGTATGCTTCCAGATTCTCGGTGTAGCGCTTGACCAGGGGCTTCACGGGACGCTGCGGGTCGGTGCCCGATCCCGACTGGCTGCCCAGGCGCACCTTCAGGTTCTGCACGATCGCCTGCGAGATTTCGTCCTGAATCTCGAACACATCGGTCATCTCGCGGTCGTATCGCTCCGACCACATGTTGTTGCCTTCTTCCACGCCGATCAGCTGCACACTGATGCGTACGCGGTTGCCGGCCTTCCGCACGCTTCCTTCGAGCACGCTGGTGACGTGCAGCTTGCTGCCGATTTCGCCGATGTTCTGCTGTGCGCCGCGGAACACAAACGCGGACGTGCGCGCTGTCACCCGCAGGTTCTCCAGCTTCGTCAGCGCATTGATGATCTCCTCCGCCAGTCCGTCACTGAAGTATTCGTTCTCTTTGTCCGAGCTGAGATTCAGAAACGGCAGCACGGCAATCGACGGCATCACGCGCGCCAGGGCCGGTTTCTTCCACTCGCCCGATGGCGTCACCGTCAGCACGCCGGAGCGGCTGGCGAAGTAGATGTTTTCGAGCGCGTTCTTCACGTCGCGCATCGACTGAAACCGCTGATCCGGGTCCTTGCGCAGGCACCGCATCACGATTTCCTTCACCTCGGCCGGCGCGTCCACGCTCTTCCGCGAAAAGTCCTGCGGCTCGTCCCGCAGCACTGCCGTCAGGGTGGCCAGACCGGAGTTGCCCCGGAATGCGCGCTCTCCGGTGAACATCTCATACAGCACGGCGCCGAAGGAAAAGATGTCCGACCGCGCGTCCACTTTGTGGCCCTGCGCCTGTTCCGGCGACATATACGCAACAGTCCCGATGATTGCGCCCTCGGCCGTTTTCGGCCGTCCGTTCATATGGATCGATATGGTCGTATCAGACTCGCCGAATTTGCCTCCCAGCGCGTCCTGGTTCTCTTCTCCTTCCGCCATCTTGGCCAGTCCGAAGTCCAGCACCTTGGCCAGGCCGTCCGGCGTCACCATGACGTTTGCCGGTTTGAGGTCGCGATGCACGATTCCGATACCGTGGGCGGCGGAAAGCGCGTCGGCAATCTGCATCGCGTATTTGAGGCAGTCGACCGTGGGAATCCGGCCCGCCTCGATCATGTCCGCCAGCGTTCTGCCGCGGACAAACTCCATCACGATGCATTCGCCTTCCGCGATGGTCACGATGTCGTGAATGGTGATGATGTTCGGGTGATTCAGCGACGAGGCCGCGCGCGCTTCCTGAATAAAGCGCGCCCGGTGGTCGTTGGCTTCGCCCGCGGAAATCAGGACTTTGATCGCGACAAAACGGCCCAGCTGCGTGTCCCGCGCCTTGAAGACAAGGCCCATCCCGCCCTCGCCGAGCTTCTCGAGGATTTCGTAGTGCGAAATGGTGGTTCCAACCATGGCGGGGCGCAAAGAGCGCCATCCCAATACAATACCGCCCGCGGCGACGCTGGCGCAGGGAGAGAGGAACGTACTCTAAGGTGAGTCTGCCCCGGAGGCGCCAAAAATAGTACCATTACCGTAACAAGCCATGAAACGGACCTGGAAGCGCGCGGCCATCTGCGCTGCCATTGCTGTTGCCAGCGTAGTCATCACCATTCTCCTCGGTCAAATCCGGTTCATCCAGCTGCTCGACCTCAAAGCCCAGGACGCGCATTTCATGCTGCGCGGCACAGAGCCGACGAAAGACATCGTCATCATCGGCATCGATGAAAAAACCGAGGACAAGTTCCCGGAACCGCGTCTGTTCTGGCAGCCTTACTACGCCGAAGCCATCCAGGCCGCCGCCAGCGCCGGCGCGAAAGTGTTTATGCTGGATAACTTCTTCGCCATTCCGGTGTCGAAATGGGAGCCCAATAACGACACCACATTGGCCGGAGCCGCCGCAGCTACAGCCTCGACGATGCCGTTGGTTTTGGCCTTTGTGGCCAACACCGCCGACCAGAAGGACCCCGCTTTCGCCGTCCCCCTGAACATGATGGTTAACGCCTTTAACGGAACCGCCATGGCCAACCTCACGGACGACGACGACAATCTACTGCGCAAACAGGTCCTCATGGAGACTCCGCCGGGCACGAAACGCAGCATGGCCCTGCGGGCGGCGGAACTGTTTACAGGGCAGACAGCCACTCTCAAGGACGGCCATGTGTTTCTGGGCAAGCGCGAGATCCCGGTCGACAAAGATCTCGAAATGACGATCAATTTCGCCGGGCCTGCCGGGACCTTTCCCCGGGTTTCACTGGTTGACTTCATTGACGCGGCCCGCGCCGGTGACAAGGCTAAGCTCGAAAAATGGGTGAAGGGCAAAATCGTTCTGCTCGGCCCCGATCTGCGAACGGAAGATACTCACGCCACCCCGTTCTTCACGGCTTTCGGAAGCTCGACCAAATGGATGACGCCCGGCGTCGAGATCCACGCCAACGCGCTGCAGACGATCCTGCAAGGCAACTTCCTGCGGCCCGTTCCGCGGTGGGGGTGGGTGGCGCTCCTCACGATCACTCTGGTCGCGGGCGCCACGGTCGCCATTGCGGCTGCCCTCGCCGGAACCCAGACCGCAATCTGGGCAGTAGTCGTTCTGCTGGCGGGGCTGGTTTTCACCCACATCATGTTTCTCTCGGGGTGGCTGGTTTCCACCACCAATGTTCTGCTGGCGTTCGTTGTAGCGCTCATTGGCGGTATTATTTACCGCTTCATCACAGCCGAGAAGAAGAGCAGCTTCTTCAAAAGCGCGGTCGCTCTATTTGTCGGCAAGGACGTCGCCAAATCGCTCGATCAGAGCGAACAGATCGCCCTCACCGGTCAGCGCCGCATGGTCACGATCCTGTTCACCGATATCCGCGGCTTCACCGCGTTCTGCGAGTCCAAAGACCCCGCTGTCATCGTGGACCTGCTCAACGTCTACATGGCCCAGATGTGTAAAATCATCGTCAGCCACCACGGCCACGTGAATAAGTTCATCGGCGACGGTATTCTGGCTGTCTTCTCGGATTACGATGAAGGCGCCGAGCCCGGTGGCCATGCCCTTCGCGCCGTCAAGTGCGCCGCCGAGATGGTCACGGCGCCGGGCGACTTCAAGACCGGTTCCGGCATGCATTCCGGGGAGGTCGTCATCGGCAACGTGGGGTCATCTGACAAAATGGAGTTTACGGTCCTCGGCGACACAGTTAACCTGGCCTCCCGCCTCGAGAGCTTAAATAAAGAGCACAAAACAAAACTGCTCATGAGCGGTTCCACGTATGAAATGCTGAATGGGGGCATCGACACTACGTATCTAGGTGCAGTCCCCGTGCGAGGCAAGACAGAGCCTATGAAGCTCTATACAGTTACGTCGCTGGTGACCGAAGAGATGCGCCAGGTCCATCATCTCGAAGAAGGCGTACCAGTCTAAAATGCGCCGCTTTTTTTCGCTGTTTTGCCGCCATTACGGTACTGGTACCTGCGCTCTTCGCAGCCGATGCGAAAGAAGAGCCGGTTGGTCTCATCCTCACCGCTCAGGGGGGCAAAGTTCTGCGGGCCAACACCGAAACGGCCCTCGCCGCGCGTTCCGGCGACATCCTGTTTTCCGGCGACTCCCTCCAGGCTATCGGTTCCCCCGCCAATTTCCTCTACTGCCCGAACAAAGCGTCCCAGACCCTGGACCCCGGCGGCGAGGTTCTCCTCGAGCACCACCGCTCTCAAGGTTAAAACCGGCAAGCTGGATGCGCCGCGCCCCGTCGGAGCCTGCTTCCTGCCGCAGGTTGTGCGCGTAGCCGCAGCCAGCCAGCAGCATTACGGAGTCAGCATGACGCGCGGTCTGGCGCAGCCCGAAGGCGAGGTGCTCGACGTCAGCGCCCTTCCGCCCAACGTGCAGACCGCGATCGCGCCCATGGAGCAGGCCCTGAAGGCCAACCCGATGGACTTTTCGCAGCTGGTTCAGGAGGCCGCCATCTTCGACCAGAACAAGCTCGAAGCCAACGCGCTCGCCGCCTACAAAAAAGTGGTCGCCATCCTGGCCTGACGCCGTCTGGGCCAGGGGCCGCATCTTCGAGTTGCAGGAAGCGCTCGCCAACGAAGCCGCCCTCAAGGCTGCTGAAATTTCCCCCGACGCCAGGACTTTCGGCCTCGTGATCGGCATCTCGAAATACCAGAAAGTTCCGCAGGATCTCTGGCCGCAGTTTGCCGATGCTGACGCGAAGATGTTCAGCCAGCATCTGGCCAGCCCGCGCGGCGGCGCCGTGCCTTCCGACCAGGTCATTGTCCTGACCAATGAAGAGGCCACCACGGCCGCTGTACTCAATGGTTTTGAGACGATTCTGCGTCAGCGCGCCGGGAAGAAGGATACAATCTTCATCCTGATCGCCGCACACGGCATCGTGGACAGCCGCGGCTCTTACATCATGACTTACGACAGCGACCCGCAGGATCTTTCGACCACCGCGATCCCGTTCAGCGAAATCCAGTCGCTGGTGGACGATGAACTCTCGAAAGTCGGGCGCGTGGTTCTTTTTGCCGATGTCGCCCGGACCGCCACGATCGGCAATCTCAAGACCGCCACCGTCGGCAACGCGGTGGAAAAGCTGGGTGAAGCGCCCGGCGACATGCTGGGTCTGGTGTCTGCCCGTCCCCACGAAGTCTCCGACGAGGGCATGCAGTTCGGCGGCGGCCATGGCGCTTTCACGTATTCCGTCGTCAAAGGCCTCGAAGGATTCGCCGACCACAACGACGACCGCTTTGTCAACGCGGGCGAAATCACCGACCTACGTTCGCGACGACGTTCCGAAGATCACCGACAACAAGGAGCATCCCCGCGACTTCGGCAACCTCGCGGGCGAAACCAAACTCGCCGATCTCAGCAAGCAGGGCATCACGCTCGCCCGCTACCGCACGCTCTACGATTCGCGCAACGGCGGCCCGCTCTTCCTTGCCGACGCCAACCCGCAGAACGCGCCGATCTCTGCGCAGGCCTCGCAGGATGTCGACGCTTTCCAGACCGCCATCCGCGGCGGCAACCTGCTGCCTAACCAGCCCAATAGCCCCTGGCCCCTGCTCGATAAACTGCGCAGCGAACTGCCTCCCGAGCAGATGTTCCTGCAGGAGAACAATCTCCGCATCGCACTGGAAAACGCCGCGCAGCAGGTGCTCCTGCGAATATCTCGCCGGCGATCAGAATCGCCGCAGACCAAGGGCGAATTCGATGCCGGCTCGCGCTACATGGAGGCCGCCATCACACTCACTCCCGAGTCGCTTTATCTCGAAGGCCGTGACGACTTCTTCAAGGGCCGCGGCCTCCTCTTCGACAAGCAGTTCGGCAACGCCGCCAATCTGCTTGAACAGTCGGTGCGCATCGATCCCGGCGAGGCCTATGGCTACAATGCGCTCGGCATCGCTTATCTCGAACAGGCCGATTTCGCGAAATCCATCCCGGCCTTCCGCGATGCCGCCCGGCGCGCGCCCAACTGGTCTTATCCCCTGCACAACCTGGCGCTCGCTTATGTGGAAGCCGGGCGACTATCAGGAAGCCATCCGCAGCTACCAGGCAGGCGATGAAGATCACCCCGCAGTACAGCTATCTGCCCTACAACCTCGGCCTGGTATATCAGCGTCTCAACCTGCGCCGCGAGGCCGAAGCTTCCTATCGCAAGGCGGCGATGCTGGCGCCCGATTCCGCCGAGCCCCTGAACGCTCTCGGTTCGCTCAAGGCCTCCGAAGGCAAGTCTGCTGAAGCCGAAAAATTCTACCGCGAAGCGCTGACGAAGAACCCTCCGAACTCACTGCGCTGGCCACCCGCCACAATCTGGGGCTGCTGCTGGCCGGTCTGAAGGGCCGGCAGAGTGAAGCCATCGCCCTCTGGCGGCAGAACATCACCGCCCAGGCCGGACTACATTGCTTCCCGTCTCAGCCTCGCCGACCTGCTGGCGCAAGACCGGCGACACCGCGGGCGCCATTGAACAATACTCTTATGTGGTCGGCATGAAACCTGAATACATCGCGGCGCGCAAGGCCCTGGCCGGCCTGTATTTAAAGGCGAATCAGCCGGAGATGGCGCTGGTTCAGCTGCGCGAAGCGGCGAAGCAGGAAACCGGGAACGCTTCCCTTTGGGAGCAGATCGGCGACGCGGAGAAGTCCCTGAATCACCCCGATGCGGCAACGCGAAGCATACGCTACGGCGCTGAAACTTCAAATCAGAAAGCGGCACCGAAAACGAATCCGTGCCAAAATGGCTTTTTAATGGACGGCGTTAATGTACGGCATCAAGTTCTGGGGCGTGCGCGGATCCACTCCCACTCCTCAGATTGAGAACCTGAAATTCGGCGGCAACACCCCATGCCTCGAAGTGCGCACCACGGACAACGAGTGCGTGATCTTCGACGCAGGCAGCGGCATCCGCGCCCTCGGCCAGACGCTGATGCAGGAAGCCAAAGGCGAAGCCATCAAGACCAAAATCTTCCTGACGCACTTCCACTGGGACCACATCCAGGGCATTCCGTTTTTCGTGCCGCTTTACGGACCCAAGAATCAGATTTCGTTTTATTCGGGCACGACGGGCCGTCCGCTGCAGGAAACTCTTGAAGGCCAGATGTCGAAGCCGTACTTCCCGATCGACTTCAGCCAGGTGGCCGCCAAGCGCGACTTCACCATGATCGAGAGCGGTACCTGCGTGAAGGTCGGCAGTCTCACCATCCGGCCTTTTCCGCTGAACCATCCGCAGGGCGCGTCCGGATACCGCATTGAATCGAACGGCGTCACGGTGGTGTACGCCACGGATTACGAACATGGCGTCAAGAAGTCGGACGACGTTCTCGCCGAATACGCGGAAGACGCCGACATCCTGATCTGCGACGCGCAGTACACGCCTGCCGAATACGAAACGCACCGCGGCTGGGGCCACAGCACCTGGGAGAACGCCGTACTGGTCGCGAAGGACGCGCGCGCCGAGCACCTGATGCTTTTCCATCACGACCCCATGCACGACGATCAGACGATGATGCGCATCAGCCAGGACGCGCGTCTGCAGTTTGACAACACGACGGCCGCCTGGGAAGGCTTCGTCGCCGCGCTGTAACGTCTCCCTCTACGCGCCGCGCATGCCGGCCAGAATCGCCAGAGCCTTCACCATCGCCGGATCCAGCACTTCAACCGTCAGATCGCCTTCGCCGTTGCGCGGCGCATTGAACGGCACCGCGACACGCAGAACGCCGTGTATATACGTGGCGGACGCCGCGCCGCTTTCTCTCGACTGCGCCAGCGAATACGATGTGAGCACCGCAACAGCGGCACAAACCAGCCCCACCAGACCAGCGGCAACGAAACCCGCGGATTTCTTCATGGACGAACCTCCATCCCTCAGAACGGGGCTCGCCCGGAATCTTGCAAAAATTTTGCGGCTTTTATGTCAGCGGACCTTCGACCATTTCCGGCCGTCCGCGCTGACCCAGGTTGAACGCGGGGTCGGTCGTCAACTGGAATATCGCGTCCGCGTGGCCCGGCACATTGGATGGAGAAACCACCCGCACCACCTTCCCCTTCCACTTGCCCTTAACGGGCTTCCAATTCTTCCCTCCGTCGTCGCTGAAGAAAAGCGCGCCCGTCGCATCGGCCGCCACCACGGTCCTGCCCCTGACTGCGAAGGTCACCGGCCTTGAACCGTCCGGCAGCGTGTATGCGGGGAACTGCAGAGGGGCAACGCGTGACGGAGCGAACAGCGGAAGACTGGCGGCGGACTGATTCTCCACCCGATGGGAAATCTCGCCGCTTTCGGTCTTCAGCAACGGCGCTTCCGCGGTAACAGTTACCGTATCGCTGGTCGCACCCACGTCCAGCGTCGAATCCAGCCGTGCGACTTCCTGCGGCTGCACATCGACAAACGGCCTGACGAACTTCCTAAACCCCGGCGCCGTAACGCTCGCGTCGTACTTGCCTGGCATCAGTCCGGGGATGCTGAATTCCCCGCGCGCATTCGAGGCAGAAACAACCTCCGCACCAGTTGTCTCATTCTTCAGTTCTATCCGGGCGTTCGGAATGACCGCACCCGCGCGATCCATTACCGTCCCCACAACAGCCGCAGCCGGCGCGCGCGCATTAGCCGCAGCCGGCGCGGATTGCGGAAGCGGCTCCGGTGGTGGCGCGGGCGGTGGTGGCGCGGCAGCCACCGCGGGCTGCGGCTCGGGCTCGACAACGATGGCGCGCGGTTTCGTCCTGGCTCGAACCGGAGTTCGCCCGGGCTCGGCTTGCGTTGCCGGAATCGGCGCAGGCGGTGTCTCCACCGGCGTCACCGCGCTCGCCGTCACCTGCGGGTTCGGCTCCGCCGCGCGAATCATCCGGTACAGTCCGATCGTGAACGTCACTATGATCGCCGTCACCAGCACAACCATCACCGGCATCGGCCGGAACAGTCGCTTCCAGAACGGCGCTTTCACTTCTACAACGGTGAGAGGCTCCACAGCAGCATACTCCGCCAGCGAGACCACCTCGCGGCATTGTCGACACTCCGCCAGATGCGTAAGGCACACGGCCCGCTCGTGCTCCGGCAGAACGCCCTCGAGGAAGGCGTTGAGCACATCCGCGTCGGGATGCAGACCGGAATGCAGTTCTTCGCTCACGTTCTTTCCTTCTCGTGGAACGCGCCGTTTTTCGAAGCTTGCAGCAGGCTTCGTAAATTGATGTCAATGTCGCGCGGATCGACGCCCAGCGCCTCTTTCGCCGCCGCCCGGCTCATCCCCGACGCCTCAAGCCTGCTCAGCAGATCGTTGTGCAGGCGCGAGGTCAGCCGCTGGAGCCTTCGGCTCACCGTCGCCTCATGTACCCGGATGATCCGCGAAATATCCAGCAGGGTGCGCCGATCCAGAAACCACGCCGCCAGCAGAAACCGCTCCTCCGGTTCGACCGCGCCCAGCATCGACTCGAGCGCTTCTCCGACGCGCGCAGCCGCGCCTGGCTCCGGCAGTGCAGCGGCTGGTGCAGCCCGCAGATCCGCGTCCGGCAGCGGCGTCTCACGCTGCGTGCGCCGATGATGATCGACATTCCGCTGCGCCAGCGTGGCGCGCAGAAATCCCATCAGCGAGCCGCGCCCCGAATAACCCGCCAGCGGCGACACGCGCGCTCCCGCCCGTTCGTTCAGCCCGAACATCTCGCCCCAGAGCGAATCGGCGAGTTCCTCACCTGCCGTCGCCGATCCTGTGATCGCCGTTGCCGCACGCGTCAGCGGCTCGCGAAACCCCGCCATGAATGCGCGCCACGCTGTCTCGCGTCCCAGCGCGCACGCCTGCGCCAGCGCCAGATCCGCAAGCTGCAGTCCGCGCCAGAAGTTGCCGATCTGCGCCCGCCCCGCCGCTAGGCCCGCGGGTAGCCCATAGTTGTACCGCGTCCCCACCGCAAGGAGCGCACTGGCCAGTTCGTCCTTTCGCAGATCGACCGCCTCGGCCCGCGCCTCGCGCCACAGTTCATCGATCGAAAGGCCCGAAAGTTCGGTGAAATACTGCTCCGCATCGCGTTGTCGAGTTCCGGCCGCCGGTACGCTGATCCCTGCGGAAGGTGCTGACGCGGAGTCCAAACTCCCACTATATAGCTTCGGCGGCCTGGTCCTGGAAACTCACAAATAGCCATCCGAAATAGCTATCATGAAGGTATGCAAGTAAGCGTTGCCGAGGCCAAAAATAAATTGCCGGCACTGATCCGGGCCGTCGAGGCCGGTGAACGGGTGACCGTGTGCCGGCGCGGCGTTCCGGTGGCGGACCTGGTCCGCACGAAAGCCGCCAAGGCACGCAAACCGCAATTTGGCACTCTGAAAGGGCGCATTTTGGAGAACGATCCGGACTGGTGGAAACCCATGTCCGACGATGAAGTCGAGGCGTTTCTGGACGGGAGATACTGACTGCGGCTGCTGCTCGACACGGTTACGTTTATCTGGGTCGTATCCTCGCCCGACAGAGTTTCACGAAAAGCCACTGCCGCACTGAGACGCAATTCGTCAACGCTTGAGATCAGCGCCGTTTCAATCGCGGAGATCGCGGTGAAACACTCCACAGGGAAGCTCAAACTGCGGGAAGAGGACGTCATCGCCGGAATCGGGCAACTGAATCTAACTGTTCTTCCATGGATTACGGATCACGCCTTCAGATTATTTGCCGTGCCCTTGCACCACGGTGATCCCTTCGATCGCATGCTCATCGCCCAGGCGATGACAGAAGCAATGGCAATTGTCACGCCAGACCCGGCATTTGAACTATACGCCGGACTGAAGACGATCTGGTGATCGTTCTTCCTCGCCCTGCTCGAGCACGCTGTGCCGAGCGCGTTATATTCCCGCCAAAAAGAAGGAGCGGCGCGATGCCTCACAGGTCCGTGGAACGGCCCTCTGAAAGATCCTTCAGCGCATGATCGGCGACGGCATCCAGCCTGCCCGCAACTGCGTCCTCGTGGAATTGCCGGTCCCAGACTTCGGCGTCGAATTCCGTGAGCCACGCTCGCAATTCCTGAAATTCACGCGGCGAAAGCGCTTTGATCCTGGCTTCGAGTTCTTCCACGTGGCTCACAAACACCTCGCCTGCAATTTTACCGTGAATCGCGCCCGCCAGCGGTCGAACTTCCATGAGGGTGAAGGCGGCGCAGCGCCGGGGCGTGAAGTTTGGCCGGAAGGTGAAACTCACGTCGGAGCAGATCGACCACGCCCAAAAGCTGATCGATAAAGGTGAAGCCCGTCAGTACGTGGCCGACCTGTTCAGTGTAGGCCGCTCGACGCTTTACCGGGCGCTTTCCGGGTAGCATGGTGATAGGTCGTTTTCCCCGATCATCGTATGTGGATGCAGCTTCGAGCGTGGTGGTATTTGCGATTTGCGCCTACAGTTCCCCTCGGTGATGGGGCAGGAAAGCGGATGCCGCCAGATGTGCGCGAGTACGTTATACGCCGTTCCATCAGGCCAGCACTTGACCAAGCCAAGACTGCGGACGAGAAGCAGAAACTGTCGGCGATTTTCTTGGCGCAAGCTCATTCTGGCCTTGTCGGCGCCGCCCTGATGAATGAGTTAATCGCAGCCGCGTTCAAAGTGCTTGATGGCGTTCCAGATCGTCCCTTGCCGAAAGCGCCCCCGCTTTCACAGCGCTATCCGGCACTTGTAACCGGCGATGCTCCTAATAGCTGTGGAAAATGCGGTGGCCGCGTCGTTCTTATGCACTTGCCTCGCGGCGCACACTCCTGCTGCGATGTCTGCGGCAACATCGAAGAAGCAGGAAGTTGATCGGCAGTGCCTGATCTGTAATCCATTCCTGTATAAGGAGCAAAATTTAAGGTTCGTTAGAAAAAATCGTGGGTGGATTCGGGCTCGGGAAGTTTGCCAAGTGAGTGATAGAGGGCGAGTTCCAGCGTTCGAAAGGTTCGAAAGCCATAGGCTTTTCGCATTGTGACTTTGGCCTTGTTATTCAGCCCCTCGACGACACCGCTGGAAAGCATCTTTTGAGCGCGGAAATAGTTGAGGATCAGTTCACGGTGATCGCGCAGAGAACTGGCGATCTTCTTCATCGGCTCGATGCGGGAGCGCATCACCTGACGGCACCAGTCATCGAGGAACTTTCCGGCCCAGTAGGGAGCGTTGTAATCCCAGAGTTGCTGAAAGGCTTCCTTGAGAAGGTAAGCGCGGACGGTTTTCAGGTTGTAGCGGAGGATGTCGCGCAGGCGGAAGCGCTGTTCGGTTTTGAGGTTCTCTTCGCGTTTGAGCAGCAGCCAGCGCGACTTCTTCAGTACCGGCGTATAGCCTTCGCGCAGCATGCGGCGCGATTCGCCGGCGCGAACCTCATCGAGAGCCTTGTTCATCTTCGCAACGATATGGAAGCGGTCGAGAATGTGCAGCGCCTCGGAGCATTTCTCGCGAATGACCTTCAGATAGGGCTCCCACATGTCGGAGCAGACGAAGACGATCTTTGAAGCGATTTCGTCGCCGATGACTTTGAAGAACCCCTGAAACGACTCAATCGTTCTTTCCCTTCCGATCCAGAGCAGGCGCGTGACGCCGAGATCGATCTGATAAACCAGCGTCAGATACTTGTGGCCTTTGGCGTATTGGATCTCGTCCACACCGATGGCGTCAATCTGACCGAGCACCCGGTGCTCCAGCCCGAAGGTAACCACGTGCTCGACGGCGTCGAAAACCTTTTCCCATGAAGTACGGAAAGCCTCGGCGGTTTCTTTCCACGAAAGCCGGCGCGCCCAGCGGGCGAGGAACAACATGTAGGCCCGGGTCAGAGTGCGCTTTCCGTCGCCCCACGGAACTTCCTCGACCACGACCGCATCGCAGCGGCGGCAATCCACACGCCGCATCGAGTACAACAGAAAAACCAGAAATCCCCAGAATGGAATGAACTCGAAACGGCGCTCGGCGAGTTGATCGTAGCCTGGAGCGGGCTGGTGGCATCGCGAACAAATCGCCTTCGAGCCCTTACGGGGACGCACCGCGATCTCAATGCTCTTGTGATCGGAGCTGAAACGGGCCTGCCGATAAACGAATCCCGGAAAACGGTGACAACGATTTAGAATCGTGATGAGCGCAAGCATGAAGTGGAAGCTGGTGAAGGCGAGAACTACCAAAGTAAACCGCGCCGCTACTCGACCACGCCACGACCTCGAACACTATTGCCGGGATTTGAACGGCTGGCCCCGGTCCTGGATGGGGCTGGAAAAAGATGTGCCGCCGGGTGAGCAGTTGATCGCCCTGTTCCGTCCGTTCCTCGAATCTCTGGCGGCGTCGGACCTGGCGCCAAAGACCATTCAGAAACACGTCGATAACATGTGGGTGCTGGGCGGGGAGTTCATCCGCGACCTCAACTACGATCCTTCTCTGAGAAAGAAGCCCGTGGATGTGGTTCTCTGGCGCATGATCGAGTCCGACGGCGGCCCGCTTCTGTATCACGGCGGCGAGGATGAACAAAGATCGTTCGATTCGACTTGCCGGAAGCTCCGCCGATTCCTCACCGAGACGGCTCGCTAACGCTCGCCGTCAACCCACAAATTTCCCCGACGAGGCAAATTTAAATGCTTCACCGAACGAAAAAAGAATTACTCGAAATCGTTCACGACAAAGACCGCGCGTGTGTAGACCGAGGTGAAGTCATCGTTGAGATGGTTGAATCCGGCATGAGCCAAGCAGCAATAGCGGAATCAACGCAGCTCTCGACCTCAGCTATCAGCCACCTCAAGAAGTGCTTTCTCAATTTGGAAGGAAAGGCTCGTGAAATGTGCAAGGGCGGAAAAATGAACGGGGATGCGTGCTACTCACTTGCGAGCGCTCCCGATTTTGACCGGGAGCGCATACTCCGGCGCGCAATTGAGCTACGCAGGATAAAGGACACGCAACGTTCTGTGCAGCATACGGGGGCAAAGGGCAGGCAAACCCTAGCGGGACAAATTACCGACAAAGATATGAAAGAGGCGATTAAGGACGTGAAAGGTGCGGCAGTGGCGAAGGCCTTACCGAACACTGGCGGCATGAGTGCAAATAACCGACATCAATCTTCATAGCAGCCAACTGCCCGGCACGCTTCTGCCGTCTCTTCTTGGCCGCGTCTTCCACGTGACACGGCGGAATGCTTGTGAGCAGATTCGCGCCGCTGGGGAGATTCGCGCGAACGCCAACGGGGAGCTTCCCACAACTTTTGGATCGAGCAATTCGTTTTTTCGCAAGCGAGGCTGCGTCTCTTTTTTTGCCTCGTCGGGGAAATTTGTGGGTTGACGGCGAGCGTTAGCGAGCCGTCTCGGTGAGGAATCGGCGGAGCTTCCGGCAAGTCGAATCGAACGATCTTTGTTCATCCTCGCCGCCGTGATACAGAAGCGGGCCGCCGTCGGACTCGATCATGCGCCAGAGAACCACATCCACGGGCTTCTTTCTCAGAGAAGGATCGTAGTTGAGGTCGCGGATGAACTCCCCGCCCAGCACCCACATGTTATCGACGTGTTTCTGAATGGTCTTTGGCGCCAGGTCCGACGCCGCCAGAGATTCGAGGAACGGACGGAACAGGGCGATCAACTGCTCACCCGGCGGCACATCTTTTTCCAGCCCCATCCAGGACCGGGGCCAGCCGTTCAAATCCCGGCAATAGTGTTCGAGGTCGTGGCGTGGTCGAGTAGCGGCGCGGTTTACTTTGGTAGTTCTCGCCTTCACCAGCTTCCACTTCATGCTTGCGCTCATCACGATTCTAAATCGTTGTCACCGTTTTCCGGGATTCGTTTATCGGCAGGCCCGTTTCAGCTCCGATCACAAGAGCATTGAGATCGCGGTGCGTCCCCGTAAGGGCTCGAAGGCGATTTGTTCGCGATGCCACCAGCCCGCTCCAGGCTACGATCAACTCGCCGAGCGCCGTTTCGAGTTCATTCCATTCTGGGGATTTCTGGTTTTTCTGTTGTACTCGATGCGGCGTGTGGATTGCCGCCGCTGCGATGCGGTCGTGGTCGAGGAAGTTCCGTGGGGCGACGGAAAGCGCACTCTGACCCGGGCCTACATGTTGTTCCTCGCCCGCTGGGCGCGCCGGCTTTCGTGGAAAGAAACCGCCGAGGCTTTCCGTACTTCATGGGAAAAGGTTTTCGACGCCGTCGAGCACGTGGTTACCTTCGGGCTGGAGCACCGGGTGCTCGGTCAGATTGACGCCATCGGTGTGGACGAGATCCAATACGCCAAAGGCCACAAGTATCTGACGCTGGTTTATCAGATCGATCTCGGCGTCACGCGCCTGCTCTGGATCGGAAGGGAAAGAACGATTGAGTCGTTTCAGGGGTTCTTCAAAGTCATCGGCGACGAAATCGCTTCAAAGATCGTCTTCGTCTGCTCCGACATGTGGGAGCCCTATCTGAAGGTCATTCGCGAGAAATGCTCCGAGGCGCTGCACATTCTCGACCGCTTCCATATCGTTGCGAAGATGAACAAGGCTCTCGATGAGGTTCGCGCCGGCGAATCGCGCCGCATGCTGCGCGAAGGCTATACGCCGGTACTGAAGAAGTCGCGCTGGCTGCTGCTCAAACGCGAAGAGAACCTCAAAACCGAACAGCGCTTCCGCCTGCGCGACATCCTCCGCTACAACCTGAAAACCGTCCGCGCTTACCTTCTCAAGGAAGCCTTTCAGCAACTCTGGGATTACAACGCTCCCTACTGGGCCGGAAAGTTCCTCGATGACTGGTGCCGTCAGGTGATGCGCTCCCGCATCGAGCCGATGAAGAAGATCGCCCGTTCTCTGCGCGATCACCGTGAACTGATCCTCAACTATTTCCGCGCTCAAAAGATGCTTTCCAGCGGTGTCGTCGAGGGGCTGAATAACAAGGCCAAAGTCACAATGCGAAAAGCCTATGGCTTTCGAACCTTTCGAACGCTGGAACTCGCCCTCTATCACTCACTTGGCAAACTTCCCGAGCCCGAATCCACCCACGATTTTTTCTGACGAACCCTTTTTTTGATTACCGTTCGGCTTCCTCCAAACAGATTGAAGATTCTATTGGAAAATGCTCGCCTTACAACCTGCCCCCTGCTGATCCTCGGTTAGTAAACGAGCCAAGTATCGCTTTTCTTTTTCTGTCGGAGGCAGCCCATCATCGACTCATCCCTTGGACGAGGTGGGAGGAAGAAAAAGCCCACGGCGACAAGGTCGTTCCGTGGGTCGAGGCGGGATACCCCGGCTCAGTTTCAATCACATTCATTGAGGAAATTCTTCGCGTGACGATTGAGTATCCAACGGACTCCTTAGCGGCGAGGATGCGCCGCGAACGCTTCCGGCGTGGCCCTTCTTGCGAGGATAGCGCAACATAACGTCTCTTACGTCCGGCTATAACCGCGACCGATTGATTCTGCATGGCATCCCGCAAAACACCGAAGTTCCACCTTCACAGGCGCTGGTCGCCAATAACTCAGGTCGAGTCAGTCCGCGTTGACGGGAACGGGTTGACGATCTCAAGCGGGCCCGGAGCAGCGCCGCCCGGAATATCCTCCGAGTAGAGTCGTGAAACACCGCATTCCACGCAGCTCGCAACGATCATCGCGTCCCAGAACGACCATCCGTTTTCTGCGTGGAGAATCCGGGCTCGTTCCAATGCCCTGGCATTGGGCAGGATGAGCGGAAAGACAGCCTGGTAATCCGCCAGGCGGTTTCCAAGCATCGACCGTCGTAAAGCCCTGATGCTTCAATTTGCGCGAGGCGGCGACAAATTCACACGCGACTTGCCATAGCAGCACCCCGTCGCGCGCACTCGAGACAAGATCGAGCGCCACCTGCTGCCGGGAAGGATCGGCCTTGTCACAGGCGTAAATGAGGATGTTGGTGTCAAGGGCGATCATGAAGCTCGTCCCGCGATGGCAGGGCCCCGCTGGAGAAGAATTTCATCTGTTCGATCCCCTCGCGGAGCCGCCTTAGAGCCGCGGTCCGGTCTGCGAGGTCGGTCTCGTCGTCGATTGGCTCAACAATAAGGCGCACACGCTGGGATTCCGGCAGCACCAGCTCGTCCTTAGGCGTGAGAACCCCATGTGCGTAGATTGCTTCTATGATCTGAGCCATTTCGATACTCCGTCTGTCATCAGAATAGCTCCCGATAGCGCCGCCCGCCCGGCATTCCACCTATACACCGGACTGAAGACGATCTGGTAGTCCC
This sequence comes from Terriglobia bacterium, assembly GCA_963832905.1. GTDB lineage: Bacteria > Acidobacteriota > Terriglobia > Bryobacterales > Bryobacteraceae > BOG-234. Next base: position 1,882,353 of record CAWHVO010000006.1, read on the forward strand.
TCTTCGCCCTGCTCCAGCACGCTGTGCCTCCGCCCGAAGAACAGATAAATCACCAGGCCGATCGATGAGCCAGACGAAAAACCGCAGCCAGGTCTCGAGCGGCAGCGCCAGCATCAGCACCAGGCAAAACACGATCGACAGCATCGGCAGCAGCGGACACCACGGCACGCGGAATCCGCGCGGCCGTTCCGGTTGCGTCCTGCGCAGCACCAGCACGCCGGCCGACACCACGATGAACGCGAACAGCGTGCCGATGTTCGACAGATCGGCGAACGTACCGATATCCCAGATGCCCGCCGGAATCCCGACCACCAGCCCCGCGATCCAGGTGCTGACGTGCGGCGTGCGGTACTTCGCGATGCACCTTCGCGAACAGCCTTCGGCAGCAGGCCGTCGCGCGACATCGCGAACCAGATGCGCGCCTGCCCGTACTGAAAAACCAGCAGCGACGAAATCATCCCCACCAGCGCGCCCACGGTGACCCAGCCGCGAATGCGGTTCATGCCCGAGCGCCTTCAGCGCATCCGCCACCGGGCGCGGCGCTGTTCGAGCGTCTGCCAGTTGCGCGATTCCGGTCAGCACCAGCGCGACCGCAATGTAGAGCGCCGCGCAGACGATCAGCGTCGCGATGATGCCGAACGGCATATCGCGCTGCGGATTCCGGCATTCTTCCGCCGCCGTCGAAACCGAATCGAAGCCGATGTAGGTGAAGAACACGATGGCCGCGCCGGTCAGCATGCCCGGAATAGCCGTGGGGCAGAAACGGATGCCAGTTGGCGGTGTTCACCGCGTGCGCCGCGCCGATCACGAAAATCAGAATCGCCGCGATTTTGATCGCGACCATGACGTTGTTCGTCTGCGCGCTCTCGCGCACGCCGCGCACCAGAATCCAGGTCAGGATCAGCAGGATCACCAGCGCCGGGACGTTGAACACGCTCCCGGTACGCGCGCCGTCCACAATCGCCGGGCTGGCGATGACCTTCGGCAGATGAAAGTGGAAGACGCCGTCCAGCAGATCGTTGAAATAGGCGGAGAATCCCACCGCCACCGCCATGTTCGAGACCGCGTATTCGAGGATCAGATCCCAGCCGATGATCCAGGCGAAGATCTCGCCGAGGGTGGCATAGGCGTACGTGTACGCGCTGCCCGCGATGGGAATCATCGACGCCAGTTCCGCGTAGCACAGCGCCGCGAAACTGCACACGAACGCCGTCACGAGGAACGACAGCGAAATGCCCGGGCCCCGCGCCCTGCCGCCCGATCGTGGAAACGGCGTTGCCGCCGTTCAGCATCAGGTCGAGGACCGGCGCGTTGAGGATCGATTTGAACTGAAGGTTCTGCCCGGCCGCCGCCGTGCCGGTCAGGATGAAGATGCCGGAGCCGATGACGGCTCCGATCCCCGAATGCCGTCAGGCTCCACGGACCCAGCGTCTTGCGCAGCCGCCTCTCCGGCGCTTCCGAGCCGGCGATCAGCGCGTCGATGCTGCGGGTCCGTAGGAAGCTGCCCAAGTCGGCTAACCCGCGCGCTCAGCGTTTACGCTGGCCCTGCGTCATGTGCCGGACCTTCTTCTTCAGCGAGCCGCGCGCCACGCCCGCGGCACGCTTCGCCTTCGGCGCCGCCTTCTTGCGCGCCGCGCGCTTCAGCTTCTTACGTTCTTCTGTTCACTCGACGTTTTTTGTATTCATTCTTTTGATGTCAAGCCTTCTTCAGGCCCGCGTATTTCTCCACTAATTTCTTCATCCCGTAGCGCTGGAAGATGACGACGACTTTCGCGTCGTCGCCCTCGCCTTCACGCCGGACGATCGTTCCCGTGCCGTATTTGGGGTGCTCTACTACTGTACCTGTTCGCGCCGGCTGTTTGGGCGCCGGCGGAGCTTTGGGCAGCTCAGTCGTTCGCGTGCGCGGGCGGCATCGCGCCGAATAAGCCGGCCTGCGGCGGAAGGTCTCGCAGGCGGCGCCGCAGGCTTGCCCGACTGCCGGCCGCACCGGAACATTCACGCCGCGCTCCTTGAAAAACTGCGCAACGTTCTCCACCGAGTTGTACGTCTTGCCCGTATACAGATTCCGGCGCGCGTCCTGCCGCACCTGCCAGCGTTCCGCCGTGAGATCCACCTGCGGCACGTCGTCGTCTTCGTCGACGCCCAGTCTGCATCACCAGGTTCTGACGGAATTTCTTTCAGGAACCGCGACGGCATGGTCCGCTCCTGCTCGCCGCCGCCGAAGCGCCGCCGGTATCGCGCCCAGCTCAGCACCAGCCGCTTCTCCGCGCGCGTCATGCCGACATAGCAAAGCCGCCGCTCCTCTTCCATCGCCGCTTCGCTGAGCAGCGACCGGCTGTGCGGGAACAAGTCCGTCTTCCATGCCCGGCCATGAACACGACCGGAAACTCCAGGCCCTTGGCGTTGTGGATGGTCATCAGCGTGATCTGCGACCGCTTCGTCGATGTGCGTCGGCGTCTGCGCGACCAGCGCCGCATGATCCAGAAAATCGCGCGCGGTTTCGCCGCGCTCGACCGCTTCCGCCGCGGCGTTCATCAGTTCGTTGAGGTTCTCGAGGCGCGCCTGCGCTTCCGGCGTGTTCTCCTGCTCCAGCATCCGCCGATAGCCCGTGCGCTCTTCGATGAACTTCAGCGCTTCATTCAGCGGCTTTGACTCGCACCGCTTCCGCCAGATCTCCAGGATCATGTTGCGGAACGCCACCATGGCCGCATGGGCGCGCGTGCCGAACTGGTTTTCGTCGAGCATGCGCCCGATCGCTTCCCAGAGCCCGAGCGCCGTTCTCCGCCGCGAACTTCTCCGCCTGCTCGACCGTGGTCTTCCCGATGCCCCGCGCCGGCACATTGATGATGCGCTGCAGGCTGATCGAATCCGTCTGCGACTGCGCCAGCTTCAGGTACGCGATGATGTCTTTGACTTCCGCGCGCTGGTAGTAGCTGATGCCGCCCACCACGTTGTACTTGCGGTTGTAGCGCCGCAGCGCTTCTTCAATCTGCCGCGACTGCGAGTTGGTCCGGTAGAGCACCGCCACGCGGCGGTCCGGATGCTGCCGGAGGATCTTGTTCGATCGTGTCGGCGATGAACAGCGCTTCATTTTCGGCGTCGTGCGCGGTATAGACGCGTGAGCATGTCGCCTTCGTCTGCTTCGGTCCAGAGCCACTTGCCTTTGCGCTCCTGATTGTTCGAAACCACGCGCGCTGGCGGCTTCGAGAATGTTTTTCGTCGAGCGATAATTCTGCTCCAGGCGGATGGTCTTCGCGTCAGGATAATCTTTTTCGAAATCGAGAATGTTGCGGATATCGGCGCCGCGCCAGCTATAGATCGACTGGTCTTCATCGCCCACCACGCAGACGTTGTCGTGCGTCTGCGAGAGCAGCCGCATCAGCTCGTACTGGCTGCGGTTGGTGTCCTGATACTCGTCGATCATGATGTAGCTCAGACGCCGGTTCCACGCCGTCCCGCGTCGTCTGCGTCGTGACAGAGCAGGCGGACGCTTTCGAGCAGCAGATCGTCGAAATCGAGCGCATTGGCCTGGCGCAGCGCCTTTTCGTATTCCTCGTAAACCGCCGCGACCTTCGTCACGCGCGGATCGGCCGACTCGCTGTACATCTCCTGCGGCGTCTTCTTCAGGCTCTTGGCCTGGCTGATCTGCGAAAGCGTCGCGCGATACGGCATCTGCCTTCTCGTCGAGACCCATGCGCCTGTACGCGGCCTTGATGATGGCGAGCTGATCTTCGTCGTCATAGATCGAAAACGTGCGCGTGAAGCCGGGACGAATCGGCGCGAGCCCATCGCCGTCGCGCCGCAGCATCCGCACGCAGAATGAATGGAACGTCGAAATCAGCGGCGGCCGCTCCAGATTCATGTCTTCGAGCAGCGACGGCCACACGCGAGCGCATCTCGCCCGCCGCTTTATTTGTGAACGTGACCGCCAGAACCGCCGACGGCGGCACATGCTTCGCGCTGATCAGATGCGCAATGCGATGCGTGATGACGCGCGTCTTGCCGCTGCCCGCGCCGGCCAGGATCAGCACCGGGCCTTCGGTCGTTTCTACTGCTTCACGTTGTTGGGGATTGAGGCCCGCGAGAAAGTCCACTGAAGACCCATTTTCGCATCACATAAACTGAGAATTGGCTTTCCGAAAACTCGCCCGCCTCGATGAACTGCCCGATGGCGCGATCATCGAAGTCCTCGACGACGATCAGCCCTACGCACTCTGCAATGTCGCCGGGGAAATCCGCGCGATGTGGGGCATGTGCCCGCATCATGGGGGACCGCTTGGGCAGGGCGGACTCGATCGCGGTGTGGTGACCTGTCCCTGGCACGCCTGGCCTTTCGATTCCGCCACCGGCGAATGCCTCATCAGCCAGGATGTGCGCATCCCGACCTTCCCGGTGCGCGTCGAAGGCAGCGACATCCTGGTTGATCTGCCGGAAAAGAATGCCTGAACTCCCCGAAGTCGAAACTGTCGTCCGTACGCTGCGCCCTCTTCTCATCGGCCGCCGGATTGTCGAGGCCGAGTTCCGGCAGCGGCGCGTCGTGACCGGCTCGCCGCATGAAACCGCCGAAGCTCTGGCTGGCCGCCGCATCAAGTCCATCGAACGCCACGGCAAATTCATCGCGATCCATCTCGACCGCGGCTATCTCGTCGTCCATCTCGGCATGACAGGCAAGCTCCTCGTCAACGCCGACGCCACGAAATTCACCCACGCGGTCTTCACTCTCGACCGCGGCATCCTGCATTATGACGACCAGCGCCAGTTCGGCCGCATCGAATACGGCGACCGGCTTCCTGACCGCGTCGCCGCCCTCGGCCCCGAGCCGCTCGAAGTGTCGCTCGCCGATTTCGCCGCGCGCGTGAAAGCCCGCAAATCGTCGATCAAAGCCGTGCTTCTCAACCAGGCCGTCGTACGCGGCGTCGGCAACATCTATGCCGATGAGGCGCTCTTCCGCGCGGGCGTTCATCCGACGCGCATCGCCGCGTCGCTGAACAAAGAACGCATCGGGCGCATCTACAAAGCCATGCGCGAGGTGCTTGCCGAAGCCATCGAAAAGCGCGGGTCTTCCGTTTCAAACTACGTCGACGCCGAAGGCCGCAAGGGCAGCTTTCAACAGGCGCATCGCGTCTACCAGCGCACCGGCGAGCCCTGCGTCAAATGCAAAACGAAGATCAGGCGCATCGTTGTCGCCCAGCGCGGCACACATTTCTGTCCCAAATGCCAGCACTGAGTGACGGTCTCTGCACGGCAATCGGGACCTGGCAGAAAACCTATCCTCAGCCGAAGGACTGGTGCTTCTTCCAGAGTGTCGGCCAAGGCTCGCGCGGAGGCCCGCAAACGAAGATGTCGCGGTGATATTCGCTCTCTTCGTTTTTGATTCCCTCGGCATTGCCGTTGTGCCCGGCCAGGCGGCAGCCCGTGAAGATCGAGTTGGCTTCTTCGCGGGCAATTCCGAGCACGATCAGCGTAGTGGGCGGCGGCGTTGGATAGCCGCGCAGCCACGCCGAATTGGTCGTGCTGATGGGCGGGGGCAGATGGTACGTCGGGCCGAGCATCTCGATCGCGCCCTGCTCGCCGTAGTTGCCCACGGTGATGCCAAGGCTTGCCTGCTGCTGCGGCGTGAGCGAATCGCGAATGCCGGCAACGGTTTTCACGAGTTCATTCCAGCCGATCTCCTCGCGAAGATCGCCATTGTGCTGAAGCGCAAGACTACGCAGCGGCCCGGACGGGGCGAGGGGGACGATCGTCAAACCCTTGAAGGCCCCGATACTGGCGACCCCCGCGAAGAAGACGACTTCAATCGGGCGCCGGCCCCACCTGGGCAGCCCATTCAGCCATCGCTCGCCGACGACCGCTCCCATTGCGATCAGCATGGGATAAGCCGCTGCGGTGTAATAGCCGCGCCCGTTCGCAAAGCCGAACGCCACTACCGGAACCAGGTACATCCAGCCGAGCATGCGGTAGCGCGCAGTGCGAAAGAAAGCGAGCAGACCAGCCACACAGAGCGGCGCCGCCATGAGGTTGATGCACTGCCGAATCTGGTCCCACAGAAATCCGTCCGCACGGCCCTCGCCCACATCGCGCTTGTGAATGTATTGCAGGAATTGATAGGAGATGAAATCGTGGCGCACCAGCCAGAGGAGATTGGGGAGAAAAATCAGCAGAGCGAGGCCGGTCCCACCCCAGAACCATCCGCTCGCGAGATACCTCCGCGTGCCCGACAGCACGACGCCCACAAGAATTCCGGCAATGTAAAACGTGATGGAGTACTTGGTCAGCAGGCCGAACCCCACTGCAGTGCCGATGGCCAGCCACCAGCGCGGATTCCCGGAGTTGAGCAGCCGAATAGTGAAGTACGCGATCAGCACCCACCACAGATAATCGAATGTCGTGTATTGGAATTCCGTGCCCTCGAAGAGTGGCAACGGCGAAAGCGCAACTGCGAGTGCTGTCGCAACCTGCGCCAGCCTTTTACCGCCCAGTTCTTTCGCCATCAGTCCGGCGAAAACAACCGCCGCGGCCTGTGCGAGCACCGAAAACAAGCGCAGCCCGACCATGGACAGACCGAAGATGGCGAGAGAGATGCGCTCGACAAACGGAGTCAGGGGCGGGTAGGCGACAAACCCCCAATCCAGGTGCCGCGCATCGCTGAGAAACTGCAGCTCATCGCGATGAAACCCGTAGCGGCTGTTGGTCAGCAGGTGAAGCAGTGCGACGGTGGCGGCTATGGCCACCACAGGAATTGTTTCGAGGTTCGCCCGGGCAGTTTCGCCGGGAGCGTGATCCACGATCATCGATGACATGCCGATCCTCTCTGGGAAGATTCTTCTGGAAATAATACGAAGGCCAGCACCCGGAAGTTCCGGGAGCCCGCTCAGGACATAAACTTAAGGTATGCGTCGGCTGGTTCTACTCCTCGCCGTCTTCGCCATCACCCTCAGCGCCGCCAATTTCAAGCTTTATCTCAAAGACGGCGGCTATCAGCTTGTGCGCGAATACCAAGTCGAGGGCGACCGCGTCAAATACTACAGCGTCGAGCGCAGCGACTGGGAGGAAATCCCGCTGGCGCTTGTCGATCTCAAACGCACTGACGCCGAAACCACCGCGCACCAAGAGAAGGTCGAAAAAGACGCCCAGGAGCTCGCCGACGAAGAGGAAGCCGCGAAAGAGCAGCACCACGAGATCATGCAGATTCCGCGCGACCCCGGCGTTTACCGCCTCGAAGACGGCAAGCTGCGCATTTTTCCCGCCGGTGAATCCACGGTGCACAATTCAAAAGGCCGCAGCGCGCTGAAGGTTTTCGTTCCCATCGTCCCCGGCAAACAAACGCTCGAACTCGCGGGCGAACACTCGCCCAACATCGTCACCGAATCCACCCCCGAGTTCTTCCTCCAGCTATCCGAAATCGAGCCCTTCGCCATCGTGAAGCTCACGCCCGAAAAAGGCATGCGTATCGTGGAACAGATTTCGGTTATACCGGTGGCCAAAGAATCTGAAGAAACGCGCGAGATCGTCCCCACCTTCTCGAAGCAGCTCTCCGACAATGGACTTTTCAAAGTCTGGCCGCAGGATCCTCTGCCGCAGGGCGAATACGCGGTCGTCGAATACACTGACGGCAAGGTCAACATTCAGGTCTGGGACTTCCGCATTCAGTAGGCGAAAATCGTAGAGATGAAAAAATCCGTGCGCGTCCGGCGCGTCGACGAATGCCAGTCCATCCATGAAATCTTCGAGCACTGCCTGCCCGCATTCGGCGGCGCCATTCTGCGGCGCGTCTACACGATCCTCGATCGCGCGCTCACCACCGGCTGCCCCATCACAATGTCGATCGCGGGCCCGGTCACCGTCTCCGGCCAGCATCAGGCATGGCTGATCCCTCTTCTTGAAACCGGCTGGGTCGCCTACATCAGCACCACCGACGCGGTCTGCTATCACGACGGCCATCGCAGCCTGAACGAACACACAAACGATCCGGTCTACGAAGTCCCCATCTTCGGCGACGACGGCAAGCTGCGCGACGAAGGCGTGATCCGCGTCACCGACATGGGGTTCGATGAAGCCGTGCTCCTCGACCAGGACAAGTTCCTCACCGCCGTGCTCGCGCGCCCCGAGTTCCAGAAGAAGATGACGGGCACCGAACTGCGCTATCGACTCGGCGCTTATTACGCGCAGCAGGAGACGCGCAACCGCGTCAAGCCCGGCCTGCTTTCGACGTGCAACCGTCTCGGTATTGCCGGTCTTCGTGGGCGCGCCCGCCGATGGCAGCGTCTTTCTCAATTCGATGAAGCTCTGGGCCATGAACCAGGCGGGCCTGATCCCCGAATACGGCTTCGATCTGGACCTGCACGCCGAGGTCTTCGAAGCCTGCGCCTATCACCACTGGGGCCTGTTCGAAAGCGACGCCAAAGCCATCGCGACGCTGATCCTCGGCGGCGGCGTGCCGAAGAATTACAACCTGCAGCCCGAGCCCGCGCTCGGCCAGGTGCTCGGACTTCCCGACGTGCGCGGATACGAGTTCGACGTGCAGATCACAACGGCGCCGGTCACCGACGGCTCTCTCTCATCGTGCCCGCCCGCCGAAGCAGTCACCTGGGGCAAGGTCGACAAGGACACCTACCGGCAGTCCACCGAAAGCCTGCCCGGCGGATTACTCGATGATGATGCCCTTCCTCGTGAAAGCGCTGATGGAGAAGCACGGTAAACGCGAGCCTTTCCGCCTGTATGAGAAGCGCGAGCAACTCGTCGGCAAGCTCCGTAACGCCGTGCGTAACAACCGCGAATGGCTGATGGAATCGCTCCACTATCCGCTGGCTGCGGTTTAATCGGGCGTCCCGGACGGTTGGCGTCGGCGGAAAGCCGGCGACGCCTGCGATCGACTTCTCGTGCCGGTTCGTCAGAGCCGATATCTGTGCCGTTTACGGCGAAGGGATGACGATGGCGGTAAAGGGCAGCGCAACTGAAGAACGATCTGAAAAACAAGTACGGCTGCCGGTGAGTATCACTTCGCGTCGCGCCAGTTGTCGCCCACGCCGACTTCGACCAGCAGCGGCACGTCGAGCGCCGACACCCCTTCCATCTCGCGTTTGACCATTTCCTTCACGCGTTCGATTTCATCCGGCGGCGCTTCCAGAACCAGTTCGTCGTGCACCTGCAGCAGCAGGCGGGTTTCGAAGGCCGGCGAGGGCGTTGTCGATGCGAACCATGGCCAGCTTGATCAGATCGGCCGCCGTGCCCTGAATCGGCGAGTTGACGGCGGTGCGCTCGGCGAATCCGCGCGCGTTCGGGTTGCGGCTGTTGATGTCGGGGATGGGGCGCTCGCGTCCGAAAAGCGTGCGGGCGACGCCGGTTTCGCGGGTGCGGGCGATGGTCTCGTCGATGAAGCGCTTCACGCCGGCATAGCGCTCGAAGTAGGCCTTGATGTACGCTTCGGCCTCTTTGCGCGAGATGCCGAGGTTGGCGGCAAGACCGAAGGCGCTGATGCCATAGACGATGCCGAAGTTGACCGCCTTGGCGTTGTTGCGCGCCTCGCGCGTCACCAGCATCGGCGGCACGCCCATGACTTCGGCGGCCGTGCGCGTGTGGATGTCTTCGCCCTGCGGAAGGCGTCGATCAGCACCGGGTCCTGCGACATGTGGGCCAGCAGGCGCAGTTCGATCTGCGAGTAGTCGGCGACTACCAGCTTCCAGCCTTCGCGCGGAATGAAAGCCGCGCGGATCTCGCGGCCGAGCTCGGTCTTGATCGGAATGTTCTGCAGGTTGGGATTGGAAGAGGAGAGGCGTCCGGTGGCGGCGCCGGTCTGGTTGAAGCTGGTGTGGATGCGGCCGGTGGCGGGGTCGATCAGCGCGGGCAGGGCGTCGACATAGGTGCCTTTGAGCTTGGTGAGCTGGCGGTATTCGAGCACCTTGCGCACGATTTCGTGCGTCGGGCGCGAGGGCTTCGAGAACGTCGGCGGCGGTGGAGATGGTCTTGCCTTTGCCGTATTTGACCGGCGCGGGAAGGCTCATATCCTCGAACAGCACTTTGCCGAGCTGCTGCGGCGAGGCGATGTTGAATTCGCGGCCGGCGAGCGCGTGGATCTCGCGGGTGAGGCGCGCGATGCCCGTCTCCATCAGGGTTGAGAGGCGCGCAAGCTCGCTTGGGTCGATGCGGATGCCGGTGTGCTCCATGCGCGCCAGAACGCCGGCGAGCGGCAGTTCGATCTCTTCGTAGAGCTTCGAGAAGCCGCGGCGCGTCGATCTCGGGTCGGAGACGCTCGTTGAGCTCGTGGACGAAGACTGGCGCGTTCGTCGGCGCGCGGGCCGGCCCGCAGATCGAGGCGGCGCTCGACCATGCGCTTCGAGCGAACAACTGGCGGGGTCGGCGTCGAGCAGGAAGGCGTAGAGGGAGACGTCGTCGCGAAGCCGGCGGCGTCGATGCCGCGCTTCAGCAGGCTGAGGGTGAGCGGATTTCAGATCGCTGGCGGCTTTGGGAAGCGTCGGCGTCTTCCAGCGCCGGTTGCAGTTCGCCGAGGCGGGACACTGGCAGGCTGCGGGCTTCGCCGGCGCGGCAGGCGAGGCCGATTTCGGCCCTGATCGCTCGCAAAGGCAAGCGCGAGCGGCGTGCCCTGCGGAACGCCTGCCACGAACGCCGCGAGGGCATCCGCGTCTCGAGCGGCGCGAAATCGCGCGGCCGGGCGTCTTCGGACGGCCCGAGTTCCTTCAGGTGAGAGAAAAACTCCAGCTCTTTATACAGCGGCTTGAGCGCTTCCAGATCGGGTTCCTGCACGCGCAGCGCTTCCAGATCGAACGGGATCGGGCACGTCGCACTGAATGGTGGCGAGCTGCGAGGCTCATGAGGATGCGCTCGCGATTGTTCTGCAGGCTTTCGCGGTACATGCGCTTCGTCACTTCGGCGGCGCGGTCGAGCGCGGCTTCGACGGAGCCGAACTGGTCGATCAGATCCTTCGCGCCTTTGTCGCCGATGCCGGGCGCGCCGGGGATGTTGTCGACGGCGTCGCCTTTGAGCGCGAGAAGGTCGGCCACCTGGTGCGGCTCGACGCCCATGAACTCTTTGACTTTCGCCGGATCGTACCAGGTGTCGTCCTTGGCCGGATTCAGCATGGAGACGCGGTCGGTGACGAGCTGCAGCATGTCTTTGTCGCTGGAAACGATGACGACTTCGCAGCCGGCCGCGGCGGCCTTGCGGCTGAGGGTGCCGATGACGTCGTCGGCTTCGAAGCCGGGGTACTGGATGATGGGGATGCGCAGGGCGGCGAGCAGGCGCTCGACGTAGGGAATCTGGGTGATGCAGATCGGGCGGCGTTTCGGCTGCGGTTGGCTTTGTATTCGGCGAACAGCTCGTCGCGATGGGTGGTGCCGAGGCTTTCGAAGACGGCGGCCATGTACTGCGGGCGCGAAGGTCTTCGCCAGCTTGCGCAGCATGTTGTTGAAGATGCAGACGGCTTCGGTGGGAAGGCCGGTGGAGGTGCGCATGGGCGGCGCCTGCATGCGCGCGCGGGCGTGGAAGGCGCGGAAGATGAAGCCGTAGGTGTCGATCAGGAAGAGGCGCGGTTTAGGCACTCCGGCCTATTGTACGTTGCGGTGACTGGGGTGCAGTGCGAAATTGCCGGGCACAACGCTCCAGGGGTGCACGCGGCGCAAGCCGCGTTTTTCCAGCGAACAACGAACGCGACTGGGAAGCTGTAAAGGAATCGAACCGGGCAGGCGAAACCGCCTGCCCCTTACAACAACGGTACTTAGCAAGGTGGCGCAGGCGGTTTCGCCTGCGATCTGCGATTCCTTTACAGCGTCCAAGCCGCGTTTCCGCGAAGAACTCTCTGCGCCGAAACATTAAATGGCTAAAATGTAGTTATGGATTTTCGGCTGTGGAATTCGCGGAATCCGGCTTGTGGATTTCCTGTGCACTCCGCCCCCGGAAAAGGCGCACCATCGCATCGCGTCGCGCCCGGATTGAAAAAATCTGTAATCCACAATTCATACTCACAGCGCGAGAGGTTACTTTGAGTTCCGTTGCCATGTCCGCAGGGTCCGCCGTCGCGCTCGAACTCCAGAAAGGTCTTCCCGCCAACATCGATGCCGAACGCTTCATCCTCGGCTCCGTTCTGCTCGACGATTCGCGCTTCATCGACATCGCCGGCATCCTAACTCGAAGACGACTTCGCGCTCGAAAAGCACCGCCGCATCTTCACGCGCATGGGCGAACTCCACGAGCGCGGCGAAAAGATCGACCGCGTCACCGTCGCCAACGAGCTGCTGCGCTGCAACGAGCTCGAATCCGTCGACGGCCTCAGCTACCTCGTCTCGCTCGACGACGGCCTGCCGCACATCGCCAATCTCGACAGCTACGTCCGCATCGTCCGCGATAAAGCCACCCTGCGCCGCATCGCCATGGCTTCGCAGCAGATGATGAACCGCGCGCTGATGGCCGAGGAAGATCCCGAGCAGATTCTCGCCGGCGCCGAAGAGACCCTGCTCAGGCTGGGCGAGAATCGCGCGCGAAAAAGGCCTGATGACCCCGCTGCGAAGTCATCCAGGACTACGAAGGCGGCATCAACGCCTTCCTCGATCCCAGCAAGCGCATCAAAGGCATCAGCACCGGCTTCACCAAGCTCGATGAAATGACCGGCGGCCTGCACGCCGGCGAACTCATCATTCTCGCCGCGCGCCCCTCCATGGGCAAAACCGCGCTCGCGCTCAACATCGCCTGGCATGTCGCGTCGCGACTCTTCCAGCCGGTCGCGATCTTCTCGCTCGAAATGTCGCAGGAGTCGCTGCTCACCCGTATGTTGTGCGCCGCCGCGCGCGTGGACAGCCAGCGATTCCGCGCCGGCTACCTCAACGAGCAGGAGCGCCAGAAGCTGCGCGCCGCCGCCAATCAGATGGTGGAAGCGCCGCTCTATATCGACGACACGCGCCGGCATCAACCTGATGGACATGCACGCCAAGCTGCGCCGCCTGCAGACAGCAGCAGGGCAGAAGCTCGGCCTGGTGGTGGTCGATTACCTCCAGCTGATGAGCGTGCGCGGCCGCACCGAAAACCGCAACCAGGAAGTCAGCCAGCTCTCGCGCGGCATGAAGCTGCTGGCGAAGGAACTCGGCGTGCCCGTTCCTGGTGCTCTCGCAGCTCAGCCGCGCCACGGAAACCCGCGCAGGGCGATCATCGCCCGCAGTTGAGCGATCTGCGCGAATCGGGCTCCATCGAGCAGGATGCCGATCTGGTCGGCTTCATCTTCCGCGAAGAAGTTTACAAGCGCGATCGCGAAGATCTGCGCGGCGTCGCCGAACTGATCCTCGCCAAACAGCGCAACGGCCCGATCGGCAAGATCGATCTGGTCTTCCTGCACGCGCAGACGAAGTTCGAAAACCGCGCCGAAGATCTGGGCGACCTCCCGTCCGAATAAACTAATTCTGAATCATCGCGCGGCGCGAGCCGCGCCCCGTTTTGAAGCTGACGGCTGACGGCTGAGAGCTGAGAGCCTCTTAATGCTTCACTTCCACCGGCGGCGTCCCATAGGTGTGGAACGACTCGATGGTCTTCAGCCCCCAGGCCTGCCCCTTCTTGCGCTCTTCCTCGGTCCAGCGGATCGGCTTCCAGTCCGGCGCCAGCATCAGCCGCGCGCCCGCGTTTGCGATCTCCACGCGATTCCCGCCCGGCTCATACACATAGAGGAAGAACGTCTGCTGGATGGCGTGCTTGTGCGGGCCGGTCTCGATGTAGACGCCGTTCTCCAGGAAAATGTCGGCCGCGCGCAAAATGTCCTCGCGGCAATCCACCGCATAGGTCAGATGGTGGAACCGCCCTTTCGTCCCCGTGTGATCGACCGAGTAGGCGAAGTCGTAGCTCTTGTTTGTCGCCGTCATCCACATCGCGGCTTCGATGCCGTCGTTGAGCACGATCTGCTCGGTCAGCCGGAATCCCAGGTACTCTTCGAAGAAAATGCGGTTGGCTTTGATGTCCACCGCGAGGCAGTTCAGATGATCGAGCCGGCGCACGTTGCACGCCGCGCGCCGGATACCGCTGCGCCTGATTCTTCAGCGCAGGCTTCAGCTCCGGCGGCGCCTGATACCACTCGGTCTCGATAATAGAGCTCGATGACGTGGCCGTCCGGGTCGTGGCAGACAAACGTCGGGCCGTGCCCGAGATCGCCATCGGTCCAGCCGATCTCAAACTCCGTCCCTTTCAGCGCCGCCGCGCGCCGCTCCAGCGCCTGCGGACTGCGCGCACGGAACGCCATATGCCCCATGCCCGACGTCTTCGATGCCGTGAGCTTGAGCGAATAACGCTCGTAGTCGTCCCAGCCGCGCAGATAGACTGAATCGCCTTTCGCGCCGCTCTCGGTCATGCCCATTACGTCAATAAAAAAGCACCGGCTCTCTTCGGGTTTCGGCGTGAGAAGTTCCAGATGGCCGAGATGGGCGATGTCCATTATCGGTTCAGAATGCATGCATTTTTCCTTTGGCGATGGCCCGCAGTCTTTCTTGATAGCTGGTCAGCCGCGCTCGCGTTCATTCGGGATGAGGCTATCTGCCTGGAGGCCGCGCGGGTTTGGCGTCAGCCCCCGGGGCCGGTGCTTCCGTTTTCGGCTTTGCCTCGCCGTGATGGCAAGTGTAGCAGGTCACATGACGCTTCCCGTCCGGGAAACCCGCATTGATGTCTGCGGCGATGCGCAGCATATTGCGCGCCATGTTTTTTTTTGCATTATCGTCGCTGGCGAAATCGCCCTGCACATGACAGTAGTTGCACTGCACGCCCAACGCTGTGCGGAATGCGTTCATCGTCTGCGGCAGATTCACGTCCGGGGCAGAACTCTCAGGTTCGTCGGCGGTGTGGTGGGGAACACCACCGGTCCCCCTCTGCCCCGCCCTCCGCGCTGCGCGAGCAGACTAACCGCACAAACGAAAAGACAAACTGTAACGCCGGCGGTCTTGCCGCCGGTGCCTTTTCCCGACATTCGTGCGGAAGTATATCATGTATTCGAAATGAACCTCGCGCGCGCAGCCTCACTCCTCGCGATTCTGGCGCTGTCCGGCGCAGCTCCCGCTGCCTCGCCGATCCCGGTGATGCTTCTCGATGGCGAGAGCGCCGGACCCTACCACGCCTGGAAGCAGACCACGCCTGTTCTCAAACAGGAACTGGAAGACACCGGTCTCTTTCAGGTGACCGTGGTGACCGCTCCGCCCTCGAACACCGGCCTCTCCGCCTTCCATCCTGATTTCGCGAAGTACCGCGCCGTCGTTCTGAATTACGACGCCCCCGCCTGGCCCGCAGCGCTCAAAGACTCCTTCGAAACCTACGTTCGCAACGGCGGCGGCGTGGTCGTCGTGCATGCGGCCGACAATGCGTTCCCCGCCTGGAAAGCTTTCAACGAAATGATCGGCGTCGGCGGATGGCGCAACCGCAGCGAAGCCTCGGGCCCGCACTGGTTCTGTCGAGGACGGCAAGCTGGTTTCCGATCCCATGCCCCGCCCAGTCAGGCTCACACGGCCAGCGCCTGCCCTTCGCCGTCACCGCCCGCGACCCGGACCACCCCATCCTCAAGGGTCTGCCCAAAGTCTGGATGCACGCGGGCGACGAACTCTACGCCACACTGCGCGGACCCGGCACGAACATGACGGTCATCGCCACCGCGCATTCCGATCCCGCGAACAATGGCACCGGCCGCGACGAGCCGATTCTCATGGTGCTGAGCTACGGCAATGGACGCATCTTCCACACCACGATGGGTCACGATGTCGCCGCCATGAGCTGCGTGGGCTTCATCACCACCCTGCAGCGCGGCACGGAATGGGCCGCGACGGGCGCAGTGACGCAGAAAGTTCCGGCCGATTTCCCGGACGCAACAACCGTCCGCACGCGGTAGCTCAATCGGGCGACCGCAGGCATGTGGCACATGGCGTTTCCACGTTTCGCTGCCATTTCGGACACGCGGATTATATCCGCGCCGCACAGGCTTCAGCCTGTGAGCTTCTACCAGACCGCTTTCGGATAGTGCTCTCTGATCTTCTCGTCCTGCGTAACGAGCGGCGAATAACCGTTGACCTTCGCGTTCGCCACGATCAGCAGATCGAACGGATCTCTCGTCCAGCTTTCGAACAGCGCCGTTTCCGCCATGTCTGCGAAGGAGTGATTACAAACCTGCACCCCGAGCTGCGTCCGCAGCTGTTTCGCCAGATCCAGCGGATTCCGGATAATCCGCCCGATCTGCAGCAAAAAGTTCAGCTCGATCAGCACCGCCGGCGAAATCAGCAGGTCGTTTTCGTTAATCGCATCGAGCGCCGCGGCGCTCAGCTTCGCGGTATTGTTCTCGCATAACCAGATCACGACCTGCGTGTCCAGATACGCGCTCATCTATTCAAGTGCCGCCCAGTCTTCCTTCCATGACTGTTCCATCTCGGACAGCAGTTCTTCCCCCGCCTGATCGAGATCCGCTCCCGGCGCCAGCACGGGCTGGCCAACCAGCCGGTCCAGCTTCGACTTCTTCATCTCCGGCGTCACGTTGAACACGACGCCACGATAAAGAAACTGGACCTGTTCCCCTTTAAGTGCCTGATCCGCCAGTTGAAACAGTTCTTTCCGGAATTGCGTGACGCCCTTCTTCACGCCTCCATCCTACCATAAACGTACAGTCATTATAATCTTAGTGTACGCTCCGTGCATTCAGGGTAGCCCAGACAACGCTCTGGCGATCAGAAACAGTCCGCCGAGGATCGTTACCGGGATTATCACCACTCCCATAATGATGCCCATCAGGGAGAACGAAACCGGCACGTGAGGCGCGTGCCAGTGCGGTGCATGCAGATGCAGTGAGGTCATCGTGACCCTCCTCTGTCGCTTCTGCCTGCATCCGAAAATCCAAATGCCGGCTTCATGGATTCGTGAATCCGGTCACCGCGTCGATCTTCCCATCCGGTCGGAAAACAAAGACGTTACTCCCCGACACTCCCTTCGCCTCCCAATCCGCCAGCACCATGCCCTGGCAGCGCCGGATATCGCCCCGCCGCGCCATGTGCACTCCCGGCATAAATTTCAGCACTGCCTCGGTGTGTGCCGTACCGGTCGCAAAACCGGACATCGGGCGTCACGATCGCCGCCAGCGCCGACTCGCGCGCCGTGCTGTCCATAATCGCCCAGGCATCGAACCACGCATCGATGGTTTTCACCGCATCCACGAACACTTCGTTCGCCACCACATTCCCGAACATCGAAAGCTGGAAGCGCCAGCCCCCGGCATGCGCATCGCGCGCTTCGGCTTCCGCCAGTTGGTGCAGAAGATGCAGCCGAGTCGCCGCGCCCTCTGGTTCCAGAATGATCGTGACCTGCGAACTTCCTGGCCCCATTGGCGTGCCGCTTGCATACCCGAATGTGAAGACAATGCGCCGCGGTGCTTCGACCGCCAACACTTCGCCCGATGCCTCGATGCCGTTTGGATAACGAATGTAGACCAGGCCGCCCCGCCTCGGATCGATCGTCGAACCGGCGCCCCACCACGCGGCCCATCGCGCGCTGTCGGTGAAATACCGGAACACCGTCTCCGGTGCGGCCTGAATCACGATGCTTCGCTCCAAAGTGTATGGCAGATCCGTCATTTCTTCCCTCCGCGCTTCCGCTTCTGTGGTTTCGGGCCGCGCCGCGTCTCCTCCAGCTCCGCCGCGAGTTTGAGCTTCCACAGCGCGTCGTCCCACATACGTTCCAGCATCTCCGCCGCCGGACCCAACGCCTCGCGGCGCGCCCGATAGAAACGATTCCGCTGCTCGGCGCGCGCCTCGACAAGCCCTGCTTTCACCAGCGCCCGCAGCTGCAGCGACACCGCTCCGAACGTCACATCCGGCATGGCGCGGTGAATCGCCCCTGCGCTCTGCTCCTCGTTCCAGACGAGACGCAGAATCTCCCGCCGGCGCGGCGAAGCGATGGCCTCCAGCACGGCCTGGTTCACAGAAATTAATTTAGTTTAAACTAAACTATATGTCAAGATCCCCTGTACCGCTGGCGGTCTTTGCCGCCGGCGCCATTACTTCTTCGCCGGCAGCGGCGGCGGCAGCGGCGCCGGATTGTCGTATCCGCGCGTTCCATCCTTGCGGATCGGTCCCGGTCCGAATCCCAGATGTTTGCTGTCGACGTTGTTCTCCGCGCACGAGTACTCGTACAGATGCTCGCCGGGCTTGCCCAGCACCCACGTGCGCGCATAAGTGAACGGCTTCGTATAGAACTTCGGGTCTTCGATCAGGGTCTCGACATGGATGTGATCCATATCCGGCCGGCTCCAGCGCTCGACGACGTGCAGCGCGTCGCTGTGCGGATCGCCGTTCTCGTCGGCCCACACCTGCGTGTCTTTGAAGCCCACGGAATCGATCACCAGCGTGTCGCCCTCCCAGTGCCCGACTTCATCGCCGAAGAACGACGGATCGGGATCTGCCTCATGCTTCCGCCCGTCGGTAGGCACCAGCCGGTAATAGGAATAGAAGTAAAGGAACGTGACGTACTGCGGGCTCTGCACGATCTGGAACGGCAGACCGCTTGCATTGTGCCTCGGGATGCCGCCGATGATGCACAGGCTTTCCGGATCGATCGTCGCGGTGACATTGTGCTTCCATGCCGCCTCGCCCGCCGGCGTAAACGGAAGCTTGAGCCCGGGCAGGTCCTTCGCGATGTTGCCGCCGGGCACGGTATCGCGCGTGCCGCGCCAGAAGCCGTTGAGATCGGGATGTCCGTCCGCAGTCTTCGGCGCCGGCCTGGGCTGCGCAAAAGCCGTCATCACAATCCCGACCACCAGAAACCCGGTGCGCCAAATAGTCCTGTTCATCGCGATACCTCCCAGGCGTGTGTTCTTAGCTGACAGCGGACAGCTGAGAGCTGATAGCCAATCTTGCAGTATTATCGAACAGGAGCAGCTCCTCATGCGGACCACAACATTTGCCATTCTCCTCGCCGCGGCGTCAATCGTCGCCTCGGTTCCCGCCTGGGCGCATCACTCGTTCGCAGCCGAATTCGACGGCAGCCGCTCGATGCGTCTCGTCGGCACCATCACCCGCATCGAGTGGACCAATCCCCACTCATACTTCTATATCGACGTGAAAGATGATAAGGGCAGCGTCGTCAACTGGGGCTGTGAAGGCGCCGGCCCGGGCGCGCTCACGCGCCGCGGCTGGGGCAAAGGCGATGTGAAGCTGGGCGACACGCTGATCGTCGACGGCTATCCTGCGAAGGACGGCTCACACATCATCGACGCCCGCCGCGTCACCCTTCCCGACGGCCGCATCATCTCCGGCGGTTCGGCTAACGACGGCGGCCCCGCGAGCGACCTCGCCACCGACGATCCGGCGAAACCGAAGAAGTAAGGCTGCCGCGACATGCCAGCGGATGACCGTGCTCCGTTTTCCGGACTCCTGTTTGTCGTCCAGATAATCGCGGTCCCTCTCATTTCTGCCTTCCTCGGCATGCTCCTGGTGGAGATCTATGATCTTGAAACCGGCGCCCGGGAAGCACAATGGCTCGTTGCTTTGATCGCCTACGCTGTTGTCGGCCTTACCGAAGGGTATTTCACCGAGAAGATCTCCGGCTGCGCGGCGCAATCCGGTGGTCGCTTCGTCTGGGCTCCACTTCTGTGCCTGATCGCCATCGGCATTCTGCGGGATTCCCGTGGTCCGTCTGCGGCGATCAGTGAGTTGTTGGAGATAACAGACCCTTTTTCGTTGAAAGGTCTGGCAGCCGCCTTTCTCACCCTGCCCGCGTGGGCGTGCTGCTGCTACTCATTCGCCCTCACGATCGTCAGTCATCGATCTGCGGCTGAAGCGACGACCTAACTCGGAGCCCCGGTAATCGATGCTCAGCATCAGGAACTGTTTCGGATGGCCGATGATCTCCATCACGCGATGGCGGCCCGCAAGGGGAAAGATCACCGGAGCGAGACGCCGCTGAACACCCCTGAAACGTAATCGGTTACGCGCAGCTATGTTCCGACAGTTCCGTAGTCATGAGTTGAGCCAGATTCTACTGATAATCTTAATTTCAGTGCCAGACACCTTGCTGTCCCCATCCCTTCCTGTCAGTGTTCCCGATGACCAACGGATTGACGCGCGCGGCAGGTTGATCGTCGCGCTCGATCTCGCCGATGTACCGGCCGCCAGAAACCTGATTGAAGAACTGGGCGAAACCGTCCGGTTCTATAAGATTGGTCTCAGTCTTCAAGGCGCGGATGGTCTCCATGAATTAATTAACGATCTGATTGGCGGGGGCAAAAAAGTCTTCCTGGATTACAAATACTACGACATCCCGGAAACGCTTGAAAAGGCCGTCAGACGTGCCGCCGCGCGGGGAGTGTCGTTTCTGACGATTCACGGAACCAGAAGCTGTATCCAGGCGGCAGTTCGCGCCCGCGGAAACAGCGGCATGAAGCTGTTCACCGTCACCGTTCTCACCAGCATGGATATCGAGGATGTCCGTGAGATGGGTTTGGCGGATTCTTCAGTGGAAGACCTGGTCCTGCGCAGGTCACTGATCGCCTGGCAGCATGGTTGCGATGGAGTGATAGCCTCCGGTCTCGAAGTGCGAAAGATTAAAGACCTGACCCAAAACCATCTGCTGGTGACGACTCCGGGCATCCGTCCTCAAGGGTTCCCGGCAGACGATCAAAAACGCAAAGTGACCCCGCGTGACGCGGTTCTGGAGGGTGCCGACTACCTCGTGATCGGAAGACCGATTACCAAGCCGGAGCGTTGTACTCCCAAAGAGGCCGCACAAGAGATCGTGAACGAAATGCAGTCTGCGTTCGATAAACTGATGGCTGATCGCCCGCAGACTGCCTGATCTCGGTATCGGTCTATGCCCGGAACGCCCAGCGCAAGCGGCGCATTCTTCGGGCTGAAGGGCCGCTTCCTCCCGATAAGACAATCGATGAGCTTATTCACCTGGAAACCGGAGCACTCTGTCGGAGCCCCGGTCATCGACGCGCAGCATCAGAAACTATTTCGGATGGCCGACGATCTCCATCACGCGATGGCGGCCGGCAAGGGGAGGGGTCACCTGGGCGAAGCCCTGATCGCCTGCACCTGCGAGCACTGCGCGACCGAGGAAGCGATGATGCGCAAAACCGCGTTCCCCGGATTTGCCGAACACCACAAACAACACGAGGATCTGAAGCGCCAGGTGGTCGATTTTCGAAAACAGATGGCCGCGAACGAGGCCGTTCTCACGATCAACGTCATAGAGGTTGTGAGCAACTGGGCTGAGCCACCACATAGAGGGCTCGGCCAGAAAATGGCTTCGTTCATCTCGAAAGCGCCGCTGCACTGAAGAAGGCGCTCTCGCCCGCGTCACGCCCAACCATAAAAACATTTCACCATAGAGACGTTTTATGCTATTTTTGTTCAAAGGCTGCGGTTCGCCAGCCATCGGCGATACCGTAAATTTACCGCCGATTCTCCCGGAAAGTCGGCCATGGTCGCATCTGTTAGACTGGGCGTTTTGCCAATGCCTGGTGAGAGCTCGTCCCGTCCGTTAGACCTCGATTCGTCTGATCTGTCAGTACAAACGCCGTTCCCCGAGAAGCGTGGGAAAATGGGATCGGATGCAGAAATGCCATCGGACTCTGATCGTTCAAAACTGCGGGACATGCTGGTTTCCCGGTCCCTTAAGCTGGGCAGGCCGTTTCGCCTCTCGTCCGGCGCGATTAGCGACAAGTACCTCGACGCAAAATTAACCACTCTCAACTCAGAGGCGATGCCGTTGGTCGGTCGTCTGTTCAATCGGAAGATTAAAGAGAGTGGATGGGCACCAAAAGCTGTGGGTGGTCTGACGCTGGGGGCAGATCCCATAGCCTTCTCGGTGGCGAGGGAGAGCATGGATGTGATAGGGACGTCTATCAATACCTTCATTGTTCGCAAAGAGCCCAAAGAGCACGGTATGACCCGCTTCATTGAGGGATTTGAAGACGCAGACACAGCGGGACTTCCAGTCGTCATCATCGATGATGTCTGCACGCGAGGGAACTCCACGGGTAGGGCGATCGAGAGGGCACGCGCTGCTGGCATGAAGGTGCTGGGAGCGATTTGTTTGGTGGACCGCCAGGAAGGAGCCTCGGAATTACTCCGGCAGGATTACAATTGCGAGCTTGTAGACATCTTCACGCTTGAAGAATTAGTTGAGTACAAGAAGGCCCAGAGCGCGGCGCTCGAATCGACCCTGGTCGGGTGATCTGAGCCCGAGGTGAGCGAACAGGGAGAAGCGCTGTTTCAGCGTTTCGTCCAGCATGGATTTGAGGGTCTGGTTGATGATCAGCCAGCCGCTCTCGCCAAGTGGCTGCGCGAACGCGCCGCTCAGACCAACCAGGCATCCCTGGCATTCATCTCCGACGCAATAAATGCAGCCTATGGGTTGTTCTTGAAGCACGACGACTACGGCGGCACGCGCCTCGGATTCATCCATCAAATGGACGAACTGGTTTATAGTCGCCTCCCCGCGATCCGGAAGGCGGACCCCCGCTGGGCGACGAAGCTCGCCAAAGATTTTTGCGATGAGGTATTAGCCATGGTACGCCAGTATGATCCGCAAAGAGACTACGATTAGTCAGGGACGTCGCCCGATGCGGCTGCCGGGGGGAGCGCCGACGCGTCCCGGTGACACCTGCCTGAAACGCATCAAATGATCACGCGACTGGCCTGTCGGCCAGCCTTGCTAAAACATCGTGAACGGACGCGGAATCAATGTGGGCGTGGTAACGCTTAGAATCCGGGCCCCAATCGAAATAGACACCGGACCGCTGACGGATGGCCGAAGCTTGGTCCTCCGATAAACGAAGATCCGTCTGCGATAGCAGATTCGCCGTCTGGGATTCCCCGGCTTCATCGCGCCCCGAAACTTAGTTGGCAAACCTTTTACAGTCACACGCCTCCCGGGAAATCTGAACCTGAAAACAAAGCGCTTATGCGCCTTCTGCATCGCGAAGCCTTCTCCGGGCTGTATACTGTGGCCGCGAAGGACGACCCGTCTGCCTCGCGCTGCTCCTCTTGAAATCCGAATATCGGCCCCCGCAAAAAACGAAAGTTTTTGCCAAACGAACCGGATTCCAACTAAGTCCTTTGGAATCTGCCTGGCCAGGCTGACCCCAATTCTGATATAGTCTCCCATCATGACCCACCGCCTGCTCTCCCGCCTCGCCGCCGGGGCGCTTTTCCTGATCCTCGGGTGGTTCGCGTACACCCAAAACCGGGGCGGCCCGCCGCAGCTTAAGCTCAACAAGATCCACGACGATCTCTACGAGATTGAAGGCGACGGCGGCAACGTGGCGGTCGAGGTCACCAGCGAAGGCATCATCCTCGTTGACGACAAATTTGACGCCGACCACGACGCGATCCTTGCCCGGATCAAAACCGTCAGCCAGCAGCCGGTCAAGTACGTCATCAACACCCACTATCATCAGGACCACAGCGGCGGCAACGCGAAGTTCCTCCCCACCGCCGAAGTCATCTCGACAGCCAACGCGCGCACCAACATCCTCGCGCACAAACAATCCAACGTGAACCCGCCGCCCGTATCGCCCGCCCGCATTGTCTTTACGGACGAGAACGTCGATCTTCCTCGGCGGCAAGGAAGTGCGCGCGAAGTACTTTGGCCGCGGCCACACCAATGGCGACGCCGTTGTTTATTTCCCCCAGTCCCGAACCCTCCACACGGGCGATCTCATGGCCGGCACGAGCCCGCTCATCGACTACAACGGCGGCGGCAGCCTCGCACAGTGGGCCGGCACCCTCGACAAAGCCATGGCGGCTTATGATTTCGACACCGTGATCCCTGGCCACGGCGCGGTCACGAACCGAGCCGGTCTGAAGACCTACAGGGACAACGTCGCCAAGCTGAAGAACGAAGTCACCGCCATGATTCGCTCGGGCAAAACGCAGGACGACGTGGCGAAATTCATGACCGCGAATTACGGTTGGGCCGCCAACAGCCTGCAGCAGCAATGGAGCGTCCCAGGCATGATGAAAGAGCTCAGGTAACGCCGGCGGTCTTGCCGCCGGTGGGTTTACTTAGACAAAGCCGGCCGCAAGGCTGTCACCGCAATCTTCCGGTCTGATGAACAAGATGCCCCAAAGCCGCGTCCCGCTGCCGGCGGCAACCTGCCACGTCCCCCTCGTCCGAATCGGCTCTGCTGCTTTGGCACGGGGAAAATCCCTGTGTTAGCTTAATAGTTACCCTTTTCGCTGGTTCCCCGTTTCCTCTCGACAATGGAAAAAACTCTGCACGACCTCGCCGGGATCATACTGGAGGGCCTGCCCACTTTCGTCCTCGTCCTGATTCTGGCGGCTTTCGTTCGCTCCCTTTACCTGAAGCCTCTCGAAAAAGTTCTCGCCGAGCGCTACCGCCTGACCGAAGGTGCGCGCCGCATCGCCGAAGAAAGCCTCAAGAACGCTGATTCCCGCATCGCCGCATATCAGGTCGCGCTCGCCAGGGCGCACTCCGAAATCTACCGCGATCAGGAAGCTTTTCTGAAACAGTTCCGCGACGAACAGGCCGAGTTGACGCGCCAGGCGCGCGAACATTCCGACAATCGTGTCGCGGAAATTAGGTTCGACATCGCCAAAGAAGCCGACGCCGCCAGATCGAATCTCGAAGCGCAGGCCGACACCCTGGCCACGCAGATCGCCGACGCCATCCTCACCCGGAGGAATGCCGCCTGATGCTTCAGGAGCAAACTCAGAACGGTATTAAAGAAGTGTCGATTATCTGGACCGTCCTCAATTTCTTCATCCTGGCCGGTCTGCTCAGCTGGCTGGCTTCCAGATTCGGCGGGCCAATGCTGACCGCGCGATCGAAGGAAATCACCGAAGGCCTCGCCGCGGGTGAAAAAGCCCAGGCCGAGGCCGACAAACGCGCCGCCGAAGTGCAGGCGAAGCTGGCGAATCTGGAGAAGGAAATCGCCGGCCTGCGCGACGATGCAAAGGCCGAACGCGATCGCGAATCCGCCCGCATTAAACGCGAAACACAGGCCGAAATCGCCCGCATTCACGCGCAGGCGGAACTCGAAATCGAGTCCGCGGGCAAACGTGCGCGTCTTGAGGTGCAGCGCGCCGCCGCCAGGCTGGCTATCGAGCTGGCCGAAACCAAAGTGCGCGCGCGCATGTCGCCCGAAGTTCAGGCGTCCCTGGTGCAGGGCTTTGTCACCGACCTGTCGCGCAACGGCGGCGGCATCCATTTAAGCGCACAGGCCGAAGGGTCCGTTGTGCGCGAAGAGAAAAGCGCACAGGCCGAAGGGTCCGTTGTGCGCGAAGAGAATTAGAGTAGGGCCCCCCATGATATCCACTGTGGTCGTCAACCGCTACGCGAATGCTCTGGCCGATGTGGTTCTGTCGCCGGATTCCGACGTAAATCCGCACGATGCAACCGCGCAGCTGCGTGCTTTAAACGATGCCGTCGACGAGTCTTCCGATCTGCGCGCCGTGCTGGCTTCGCCCGCTGTTCCGGTGGCGCGCAAGCGGGTCGTGCTGAAAGATATCGCGGGTAAGCTCCGCGCTTCGCGCACGGTGCGCAATTTCATTCTGGTGCTGAGCGATCACCGGCGCATGGGGGCGCTGGGCCAGGTGCTGGCGGCGATCGAGAACATTTTCGATGAACGCGCCGGTTTCGTGCGCGCCGATGTGCGCTCCGCCTGGGACCTCAGCACGGCGCAGCAGAACCAGCTTTCCGGACAATTGAGTGCGATCGCGGGACAGCCGGTCCGGCTGCGCTTCGCGGTAGATACGGAACTGATCGGCGGCGTAACGGCGAAGATCGGCTCCACGGTTTACGACGGGTCGGTCCGGGGCCAGCTTCTCGAGATGCGCAAGCGTCTCGTGGCTGGACATTAGCAGGCGGGTGTGGGCAAGGGGATAGGGACGGGATTTTATGGCTCAAATACGGGCAGACGAAATTACGAGCATTCTTCGGCACGAAATTGAAAATTACGAGCGTGCTATCAACGTCAGCGAGGTCGGCACCATCATGTCGGTGGGCGACGGCATCGCGCGCATTCACGGCCTCGACAAGGTAATGGCCGGTGAGCTGATCGAATTCAGCCATGGCGTTTCCGGCATCGCGATGAACCTCGAAGAAGATCAGGTTGGCGCGGTGCTGCTCGGCGAATACCAGCACATCAAGGAAGGCGAGGAAGTGCGCCGCACGGGCGCGATCATGTCGGTGCCGGTGGGCGAGGGCATGGTTGGCCGCGTGGTGGACGCCCTGGGCCGTCCGATCGACGGCAAAGGGCCGATTCTGAGCGATCAGACGATGGCGATCGAGCGCCTTGCGCCCGGCGTGATCGATCGCCAGGGTGTGAAGCAGCCCATGCAGACGGGCATCAAAGCCATCGACGGTATGATTCCGATCGGCCGCGGCCAGCGCGAGCTCGTCATCGGCGATCGTCAGACCGGCAAGACCGCCGTCGCGCTCGACGCCATCATCAACCAGAAGGGCGGCGATATGATCTGCATCTATGTCGCGATCGGGCAGAAGCGCTCGACCGTGGCGCAGGTCGTCAAGACACTCGAAGATTTCGGCGCGATGGACTACACCATCGTGGTTTCCGCGAGTGCTTCGGATCCGGCCCCGATGCAGTATCTGGCGCCTTACGCCGGCTGCGCCATGGGCGAATTTTTCCGCGACAGCAGCCGTCACGCGCTGTGTGTTTACGACGATCTGTCGAAGCACGCCGCGGCATACCGCGAAATCTCTCTGCTTCTGCGCCGCCCACCGGGACGCGAAGCCTACCCCGGAGACGTGTTCTATCTCCACAGCCGTCTGCTCGAGCGCGCCGCCAAACTGAGCGATGAAAAAGGCGGCGGTTCACTGACGGCCCTGCCGTTCATCGAAACCCAGGCGGGCGACGTTTCGGCCTACATTCCGACCAACGTCATCTCGATCACAGACGGCCAGATTTATCTGGAATCGGATCTGTTCAATTCGAACGTCCGGCCCGCCGTCAACGTGGGTCTCTCCGTAAGCCGTGTCGGCGGTAACGCGCAGATCAAAGCCATGAAGCAGGTGGCCGGCCCATTGCGCCTCGACCTCGCACAGTATCGTGAGCTTGCGGCGTTTGCCCAGTTCGGTTCCGATCTCGATAAGGCGTCCCAGGCGCAGCTGAATCGCGGTAAAAGGCTTGTCGAAATTCTCAAACAGCCGCAGTATCAGCCTCTGCCGGTCGAAAAGCAGGTGGCAATTATTTTCGCCGCGACGACCGGTTTGCTCGACGATCTGGCAGTCGAAGACTGCCGTCCGTTCGAAACTGAGCTTTACAAGTTTCTGGACAATTCACGTCCGGCTGTTCTGCAGGCCATTCGCGACAAGAAGACTCTCGACGATCAGATTCGCAAGGATCTGACCGACTCTATCAACGAACTGAAGAAGCGATTTGCCGGCGCCCGCCAGCCCGTGGCAGCGGCGAACGCTTGAACCCTGCGAAAGCATAAATAGAGATGCCGAGCCTTATCGACTTACGCCGGCGCATCCGGTCGGTGAAGAATACGCAGCAGATCACCAAGGCCATGAAAATGGTCTCGGCGGCGAAGCTGCGCCGCGCCCAGGACCGCGTGATTGCCGCCCGGCCCTACGCCAATCTGATGCGCGAAATGATGGTCGATCTGGTGTCGGCTGCGCAGTCGGAAGCCGACGCATCGGAAAGCCCATGGCTCGTCGATCGCGACACTCGGAACATCGACCTGATTTTCATCACCAGCGATAAGGGCCTCGCCGGTGCGTTCAACTCGAATCTCATCAAAGCGTCGCAGCGCTTTTTCGCCGAGCACGAGGGGCAAAACCTGACGCTGACCCTGATCGGGCGCAAAGGCCGTGATTATTATCGGCGGCGTCACGGCAAGGTGCTGGCGGAATACGTCAACATCCTGAACCACGTGAAATACGACGACGCGCGCACCGTGGCGGCCGAGATCGTCCGGCGCTACGAAACGGGCGAGACGGACGCGGTTTATCTGCTCAACAACGAATTCAAGAGCGTCATGGTGCAGAGGCTTTCCGTGCTGCAGCTGCTGCCGCTCGAACGCGATCAGCCGCAGAAAGAGCAGGTCGATTACATTTATGAGCAATCCCCCATTGAGATGCTCAATCGCCTGATGCCGCGCTATCTGGAAGTGTCGATCTTCCGCGGCATGCTGGAAACCGTCGCGGCCGAGCACGCCGCGCGCATGACGGCGATGGACAAGGCATCGACGAACGCGAAGGACGTGATCGACACCCTGACGCTGAACATGAACCGCATCCGTCAGGCCGCGATCACCAAGGAAATCATCGAAGTAGTCAGCGGCGCCGCGGCAGCCGGGGAATAAGAGCCGCAGCCGGAGAATAAGGAACATTTTTATGGCAACAGCAACGGAAACGATCGGACACGTAGTGCAGGTTTCGGGCCCGGCGGTCGACTGCCAGTTCCCGGAAGGACAGATCCCGGAAGTTTACACCGCCATCCGCATTGTCAGCGAAGGCTTCGACGTGCCGGACCCGATCGACATCATCTGCGAAACGCAGCAGCACATCGGCGAAGGCCGCATCCGCACCATTGCGATGCAGCCGACCGACGGTCTGGTCCGCGGCATGAAGGCGATCAGCCTGGGCGGCCCGATCAGCGTGCCGGTGGGCAAAGAAACGCTGGGCCGCGTCCTCAATGTACTGGGAGAACCAGTGGATAAGATGGGCCCGGTGAATACCAAAGTGCGCTATCCGATTCACCGCGCGGCGCCGTCGTTCGAAGATCAGTCGACGCGCCTCGAAATGTTCGAGACGGGCATCAAGGTCATCGACCTTCTGGAGCCGTATCTGCGCGGCGGAAAGATCGGTCTGTTCGGCGGCGCAGGCGTGGGTAAAACCGTCGTCATCATGGAACTCATCAACAACATCGCCATGAAGCACGGCGGTGTGTCGGTGTTCGCGGGCGTGGGCGAACGTACCCGTGAAGGCAACGACCTTTGGCACGAAATGCAGGAGTCCCACGTCATCGATCCGAGCGACTGGACGAAGTCGAAAGCCGCTCTGGTTTACGGCCAGATGACCGAGCCCCCCGGGGCGCGTCTGCGCGTCGGTCTGACCGGTCTGACCGTCGCCGAATATTTCCGCGATGAAGAAGGTCAGGATGTGCTGCTCTTCATCGACAACATCTTCCGCTTCACCCAGGCGGGTTCGGAAGTGTCCGCGCTGCTGGGCCGCATGCCGAGCGCCGTCGGTTATCAGCCGAACCTCGCATCCGAAATGGGCGAACTGCAGGAACGCATCACCTCGACCAAGAAGGGCTCGATCACTTCCGTGCAGGCCATCTACGTGCCCGCCGACGACTACACCGACCCCGCGCCCGCCACCGCGTTTGCGCACCTTGACGCCACCACGAACCTCTCCCGTCCCATCGCCGAACTCGGTATCTACCCGGCGGTCGATCCGCTCGCGTCGACGTTCGCGCATTCTCGATCCGCGCATCCTCGGCGACGAGCACTACGCCATAGCGCAACAGGTGAAAGGCGTGCTGCAGCGCTATAAGGACTTGCAGGATATCATCGCCATTCTCGGTGTGGACGAACTGAGCGAAGAAGACAAATTGACCGTGGCGCGTGCGCGCAAGATTCAGAAATTCCTCTCGCAGCCGTTCCACGTGGCCGAGCAGTTCACTGGCTTCGCGGGCAAGTACGTCAAGCTGGCCGACTCGATCCGGGGCTTCAAGGAGATCGTGGAAGGCAAGCACGACGAGCTCCCCGAGCAGGCCTTCTACATGCAGGGCACGATCGAAGACGTGATCGAAAAAGCCCGCCAAATGAGCGCTTAATCATGCTGCAGCTGGAGCTTGTCAGTCCGGAGCGTATGCTCGTCAGCGAACAGGTGGACGAGGTGCAGTTGCCCGGCCTCGACGGATATCTGGGAATCCTGCCCGGCCACGCGGCGCTGCTTTCGGCGCTCAAACCGGGTGTCCTCCGCTATCGCACAGGCTCCGGCGATAAGGTAGTCGCGGTTTACGGCGGTTTTGTGGAAGTGAAGGACGACCGCGTGCGCGTCCTGGCCGACGCGGCCCAGCCCAAAGAAGAAATAAATATTGAACTCGCGCGCGAGGAACTTCGTAAGATTAATCCGGATTCTCTGGATGAGATGGCGCGCGCGCAGGCAAAGCTCGACGCGGCGTTGTAGTCTTACAGAATAAGGAGACTCAAATGAAGTTCAGTACGGGGTTAGCAGCATTCTTTCTTCTGGCGGTTTCGGCGTTCGCAGCGGACGTTGATGGCAAGTGGACGGGAAGCATGTTCGACGCCGATGGGAGACGTCCCGGTCGGCTTCACTTTCAAAGCGGACGGCGCCAAACTGACCGGCACAACGGCGGGTCCGGACGGTGCGGACGTGATGATCAAAGACGGCATGATCGACGGCGCGAACATTACCTTCACAATCACGTTCGATTTCGGCGGCATGCCGTTCACGCTGACGTACAAGGGCGTGGTTTCGGCCGACACGATCAAGTTCACGGTCGACGCCGCCGGCATGCCGATTGACCTGGTGGTCAAGAAGTCCACTTAGCGGGGCGGGCGGCCCTTGCCCGATGTTCACACCGCTGCCCAGCGCAGCTACAACATGTCGCGCATTCGCGGCGTCAACACGACCCCCGAACTGCGCGTAAGGAGACTGCTGCATTCGCTGGGTCTGCGGTATCGCCTCCACGGCAAGGGGCTGCCGGGAAAACCGGATCTCGTGTTCGCAGGGCCGCGCGCCGTCCTGTTTGTGCACGGATGCTTCTGGCACATGCATCGCTGCCGATACGGCAAACCCGCGCCGGTGACGAACCAAACCTTCTGGGCGAACAAGCGGCGTTCGAACGCCGAGCGCGATAAACGCAACCGCTGTGCGCTCCGCAAGGACGGCTGGCAGGTCTTTGAAATCTGGGAATGCCACACGCGCGACGACGATAAACTGCGCGCGACGCTGGAACCGCTGATCCGGTATTTGAGGCCGGCTACTGAAAAAACGTAACAGTTCAGGTGGTTGATGCTGGTTTGAGCAGTGAGGGGACGGCCAGCCCTGTTCGGTATGAGCGTAACGCAGTCGCAAGATAATGCAGCGGAACTCGATTCTGCATGCGGCAGGTGCGAGCCACTGTGAGCAGGCGCGCAACCGCGATTTCGCCTTGAGGGCTGCGGCTACCGAAACTGATCTTGCGCCATTGCACGGCGCATCGAAGCGCGCGCTCCGCGACGTTATTGGTCGGCTCGACACCCTCATGGCGTAGAAAGGCGAAAAACCTTTCAAAGTGCTGCAGCAGCGCCCGCGCGAGATTCGCCACGTCTTTGTCGCGGCTATCAAGATAGCGGTCCGCCAGGGCGAAGAACTTCTTCTCCAGCGGAATCGACTTTGCAATCAACTGATCGCGTGTAAGGGGACCGTATCGAACGCCAGGTCCGTCGCGGAAACGATGCCACAGCCGGAACAACCGGGCATGCAGGGCCAGAGCGTCGCGGCAGAAGCGTTCCGCGTCGCTGGTCTTGCCGATTTCCAGTACGCCGAGGATATTTCGTTTGAAATGAGCCCAACAGAACTGGCCGACGCCTTTGTGGTACTTCAGGTAAGTGGGACAGCGGTCGCTGCAGAGAATGCCGGCGTATATTTCGCCCAGTAATTGCACCAGCACCTCGGCTCCGCGCGATGCGGCGATCCTGTAAAAGACGAAGCTCGTCGCCACCAGAGCCCACAGCCAGCGCTTTTCGCCGCTGGTCCGGTATCCGGTTTCATCGCTGTTGACGACCGGCTCGTTGGGCAGTTGCCGCTCCAGTTCCGCACAGGGGTCGGCGACCGCGTCGCTGACCTCTTCCCAACTGTTCTGAATACTGCCCAGACTGAGTGGGATGCCCAGAACCTGTTCCAGTAGTTCATGCACCACGCGGCGCGGCATTCGACAGACCACGGTCAGATAGGCAATGAGGGCGGTCAACTGCGCTCCGAAATGACGCCGTGCTTGCGGTGGCAGTTCGGCCTGGGTTGCCTTGCCGCATTCCGGACAGACGAGGCGGTGGCATTGATACTCGGTGACATGAGCTTTAATCGGCGGCAGTTCGGTCACCTGATGGCGACGCGGGTCGCCCTCGGTGGGCATCCCCGACGACAAACGGTGATCGCAATGGCGGCACCTGGTGGGGAACACCTTTTTCAATTCATCGACGCGACTCAAAGGCGCCAGTCCGCGCCAGCGTCCATGATGTCCAGGCTGGCCGCCCGGCTTGCGCAGGCTCTTCTTTCGCCGACTACCCCGCGACCGCTGCTCGCCCGCCATTCCATCTGAAGAGGGCGGTTTGGATGATGTCGTGGAGTTTTGCTGTCGAAGCGCCAGTTTACGTTCCAGATCGGCGATTTGCTTTTCCGCATCGGCGATCCTCTTATCGCGCTCGATCAATTCCTCGCGCAGCCTCTCGATCTCGCGGATTAAGCGCTTCTCACGCTCCAATTGCTCCGGGTTGACCGGTCGTTCTCGCGGCGACTGGCGATGCGATGCCCTCAAACATATACACTGCCAGGTTTTGGACCCAATATCCAGGTCCAAACGGCAGATTCTTAAAGATTTCCGTATCGCGACTTATACAGGCCTGAACTGTTACGAAAAAACACTGGCCGCGAATCGCTGCTCGTGAATGGCACGAAGAGCAGCAACGAGTTCCCCTCGTTTGTCTGAAACTCCGTGTGCGGCAGATAAGCGCCTGCTTCGACGATGTTGATCGTCAGCGTTCCGATTGTGTTGGCACCGAAGCCGGATAACATCGCTGAGGGAATCGTCAGAGTGCCGGAAGCGGCGGGAGCGTTACAGAAGAGCGTCCCGGTTCCCGACAGACTGATGGATGCCGTGGCTCCAGCGTCGAACGCGGCGCCATTCCATGAGATCGTCTGATCCTGCGTGTGGTTCAGCATAACCGGCACGCCGCCTGCCAACTGGACGGGCGCGGGCAGCGTGAATCCGAAAGACGACGGCGGGAGATCGGGACCGCCGCTTGACTGAAACATCCATTTGCCGCCCGCAATCGCGGGGATGGGCAGGTTGCTGAGCGGGCCGTCGACCGGGGGCGGCAGATTCGTCGAATTGAACGGTCCGATCAGGCTCAGCGGATTCTGACTCAGCTGAATGGCAGTCGTCGGGCTTTGCAGGGTTACGCTGGACCCGATGTCCGGTATGTTCGCAGGGATCGAGGCTAAGAAGCTCGCCGCGAAGATTGCAACACCGGCTGCCGTCGGGACCGTGCAACTCGTCGCGGTGGGCGGAGGTGAAAAGTAGTTGGCAAGCTGCGACGCGCCAATCGTGCTTAGATCCAAATATGCCGTCTCGTTTCGCGAGCCTGCGGCAGCGGTTACCACGCTCAGCGCGGTCTGCAGAGTGATGATGCCATCGGCGAGAGAGCCGCCGCTGTCGAGAGTCTTCAGGTCGCTCAGAGAAAGCTGCCAGGGGTGTTTGCACGGCGAACCATCGGAAGTGATGCTGACGGTCGTCGCCAGGGCGGCCTGGTTGTATGTAACGGAGACGGGGACATAGCAGCCCGGCGTTACGCCCGTCGGTACCTGCAGCTGAATCTGATCGTGGCCGGCCATCGTGCCGTTTGGGCCCGCGTAGAGCACCGTTGCATTGATGCCGCCGATGGTCGCGGTCACGCTGGTTCCGTACCCGAGCCCGGAGCCGGTGAGCTGCAGCGTCTGGCCCGGCTGGAGCGGTGTGGCGAGGCCGACATTGGAGGATGATCCCGTCGGCGAGAACGCCTGCGCAATTGCCGGACCGATTGCGCTGTCGCGGAAGAATGCGAAGCTCGACTGCACGACGTTGACCGTGGTCCACTGCGTCGGCCCGTTGTCGATCTGATACAGCAGTTCGGCGCCGCCCAGCGGCATGTATCCTGGCACGACGAACGTGACGGCTCCATCGACGGCGCTGATGATGTTGCTCACGGGAATCGGCGTCGTCGAGCCGGCCGGGCGAAGGTAGAGCGCCGCGTTCACGGGCTGGGCCACCGGACTGGCGAACGGATTCGGGAACGGCACCGGATAACTCAGGACCGCGAGCATGCGCGGCGAGATGATGTTGGGCGTTGACGCGACCAAGCCCGGATAGACCACGAAGCCGACCAGGAACGGCGTGGACGAGAAGGCCGGATAAACAGCTGAACCCTGATACAGCGCCGCGTTCTGCACCGTGGCCATTTGCGCCACAATCGCGGCAGCCGATGCGAAGAGCAGGCATCCGAACCGGATCGCTCTCATTGGAAGTTAACCGGTCGGGCATCGGAGCTGCTCCAGACCGCCAGCAGCACCACGGGTGCAGTGTTAACGACGAAGTCCGCTGTGGGAATGCCGGCGCCGTTTTCGTTTACGGACACCGAAAGCACTCCGGTCGAACCGGCGCTGAACGATGTAAGCAGGTTCGCCGGAATTGTTACGCTTCCGGACTGCGCCGGGACTGAACACGAGACGGCGGGAGCCAGCGGCGCCGACAGAGTAAGCTGCAGTGTCGCCGTTGAATCGTATGCCGAGCCGTTCCACATGATCGTCGGGTTCTGCGTGTGATTGATCACAATCGGCGCACCACCCGCCAGCTGCACTGGCTGCGGCAGGCTGAACGTGAACGACGCCCCCGCGGGCACGAAGGAAGAATCGAGGGCGGTGAATTTCCAGGGACCGGGCGCGATCACCGGAGGCGGCAGGCTGCTGAGCGGTGAATCCCCCTCCGCGCTGCCCGTGTATGGCAGCGTGATTGTGCCAGCCGAGTCTGTGAGCTGCGCCGGCGCGCCGCCTGGCCCTCCCAGGTAGGAGAACACACCGCCGATTGCGCTGAAAAAGCCGCACGGCTGCGCCGGATTGGCCGCAATCGGTACAAAGCTCGACGCGATCTGTGCGGCAGTCATCGAGGCGGGGATGATCTGTGCGCTTTCCTGCCGCGAGGCGAGATTGGAAGCTGCGGCCTCGATGCCTGTGTTCAGCTCGATTTCAGGGGTCTGGATCGCGCCGCCGTTATCGAGTATCGTCAGTGCCTGCTGCGAAAGTCCCCACGGGTGGTGGCAGGGCAGGCCGTCCGAAGTCTTGCTGAGAAACGATGAGACCGACTGCGTGCCGTATGTGACGGCGAGCGGAACATAGCACCCATCCGGCGTGCCGGGTGCGATCACAAAATCAATCTGCGTCACACCGGGCTCAAACGACGGTGTGCCGGCATAAGTCACCTGCTGCGGAACACCACCCAGCGTCACCTGAATCTGACTCGGCGAGACGGCGCCCAGACCTGATCCGAAAATCTCAACGCCGAATCCGGGCTGTGCCGGCCGCGTCAGACCGCTCGCAACCCCGGAACCCGTCAGATTGATAATCGGCGCGATCAGCGGTCCCACTGGTCCCGTGCGGTAGAGCGAGAAGCTGGTGGGCACGATGGTGACGGTGGTCCACTGCGTCGCCTGATTGCCTGGCTTGTAGATCAGCTGCGCTGGACCGGGCGGAATGTCCACAGGGACCAGGAAGTTAATCGCGGTCGGGCCCACGCTGACGATCTGGGCGAGAAACGGAGTCGTCGTATTTACAGGCAGGAACGAAACGGTCGCCGATGCGGGAGAATCGCCGGCGTTCGGAATGTAGCTGACGACTGCGCGGGATCCCGGTGCCAGCACAGCGGTGTCCACGCCCGCGCCCACATCCGCTGCGTTCTGCAACTGAGCGAAGCAGGCGCCTGCGATCAGAAGGAGAACCCCCGCGGCGCGCACCGTTCTATTGTACGCGCGAAATATTACAAAACCTGCTGGTAATAAGACTCGTATTGCGGAATTATTTTGTCCGAGCAGAAGCGCGTTGAGGCAGTGCGGCGCGCCGCAGCGGCCATCTGTGAATGCAGGGAATCGTCCGTGACCAACTGCGTTACACCCGCCGCGAGAGCGCGAATGTCGCCCACTGATTCGAGAAAGCCGTCGGTGCCGTCGGTGATCAGCTCGGGCACGCCGCCCACACGGGTCGAAACCGGCACCACGCCGCACGCCATCGCCTCCAGCGCCGCCAGACCGAACGACTCCATCTCGCTTGGCATCAGAATCACGTGCGCCAGGCGAATCAGGCGTTCGACATGGTCCTGCTTACCGAGGAAGTCGATGTGCTGCTGGACGCCGAGAGTCCATGCCAGATGCTCGGCGGGTCCGCGTTCCGGTCCATCGCCGATCATCAGGAGGCGCACGTCGGCGTGTTTACGCACTTCGGCGAGAATGCGGACGCAGTCGAGAATGCGCTTGACGGGGCGGAAATTAGATACGTGAACCAGCAGCTTTTCCCGGTTCGGCGCGAAAGCTGCCGCGTCGCTGCGTTCGGGATCGGGCTTGTAAATCTCGCAGTTGACAAAATTGTGAATCACGCGGATTTCGTTGGCAACCCCGAACTTCTCCACTGTGTCGCGGCGCAGATTTTCGCTGATGGCGGTCACGCCGTCGGACTGCTCGATGGAAAACTTCGTGATCCCGTAATACGATCGGTCGAGGCCCACCAGCGTGATGTCCGTGCCGTGAAGCGTGGTGATGAACGGGAGACGGCGCGGCATCATCTGCCGTGCCAGCAGGGCGGAGATCGAGTGCGGAATCGCGTAGTGGACGTGCAGGAGATCGAGCTGATAGGTCTCCGCAACATCGGCCATGCGCGAGGCGAGCGCGAGGCAATAGGGCGGATACTGGAACAGCGGATAGTTCGAAACCTCGACTTCGTGATAGTGAATGCGCGGCGTAAACGGGTCGAGTCGGATGGGGTTCGAATACGTAATGAAGTGGATCTCGTGGCCGCGGTTGGCAAGTTCCAGACCGAGTTCGGTCGCGACGATGCCGCTGCCGCCGTACGTGGGATAGCAGGTGATGCCGATTTTCATGTTCGGACACGCGGATTGTATCCGCGTTTAGTCTTTGGATCCGCAATCGCGCCCGGTGCGCTTGCGCAGATTCGTTGTAAGCGTGGAACGCGGATGCAATCCGCGTGTCCCAAATGCAGGATTTTCAGCATGCCTAATGGATGTACAGATAGAGCGTGTGGCTTCGGCCTTCTCCGTCGTCGGCGATTGTAACCTCTTTGTCAGCTTTCCAGTCTCCGAACGGGAAATCGTGCGCTACGATGCGCGTGCCCTTTTTCAGCTGGGCATCCAGGATGGGGCGCAACTTGACGATGGCGTCCGGAAGCAGATAGACGGTGAGCAGGTCGGCGGAAGAATAGTCCTGTTTCATGAGGTCGCCGTAGATGATATTCGCGGTCTTCTGCAGGCCGAGCTGACGGATTTTCGCGGTGCTGGATTCGACGAGATCGGCATCCAGCTCGACGCCCGTGGCGAGAGCATGATATTGCTGAGCGGCCATGATCACGATGCGGCCGTCGCCGCTGCCGAGATCGAACATACGCTCGCCCGCTTTGAGCCCGCCGAGATCGAGCATGCGTTCGACGATGGTTTCGGGCGTGGGATAGTAGGGCGCAAGCTTTTCGCCGGTGGGCTGCTGGGCGAAGGCGGTGCAGGCGATTAAGACAGTCAGCGCACAGGCCGCACGTGTCCGTTGTGCGCGAAGAGCAGAGAGGAGGCGCATTGATGTCGTTATTCCATCACAGAAGCCCAGCCGCGGCGACTGAGGTCCCACGAAATGATGACGGCGGCGACCACCGCAACGAGCAGATAAACCGCACCTGTGGTGAAATCCTTCAGGATTATCTTACCGATACCGAACAGCGCGCCGTAAATCAGCGCGCATCCACAGATCCAGTCGAGCAGGTTCCAGGCGAGATCGCCTGAAGTCTTTACATCCGGCGCCAGACGCGCGACGGGCCGCCAGCCGGCCACCGACGGCCGGACACGCTGATAAAACCCGACGAGCGTCGCATCGGTTTCGGCGCAGTGAGAAACGTCGCCGCGAGCCATACAGCCGTCGTGATCGCAACCGTGATCAGAATCAGATGTGCGAACTGCACCGGATCGTCGCTGTCGAGATGAAACCAGTCTGCAGGACGAATGAGACGACGAACGCCGCGGCCATCGCCGAGACTTCGCTCCACGCGTTGATTCGCCACCAGTACCAGCGCAGAATCAGCACGGAGCCTGTGCCCGCGCCGGTGACGAGAAGAAGTTTCCATGCGCCTGCGATCGAATCCATGTAGTGCGTGATGACGGCGGAGATGATGGTGAGCAGGACCGTGGCGATCTGCGACGCGCGTGACGTAGTGGCGGTCCGGCGCCGCGGTCCTGACGAATCGGCGGTAGAAATCGTTGACCAGATAGCTCGCGCCCCAGTTGAGCTGCGTTCCCACCGTCGACATGAACGCCGCTGCGAACGCCGCCACCATCAGACCGCGCAGCGATGCCGGCAGGTAGTCGATCATCACCCGCACGTAGCCGGTTTCGGGGTCGGCCAGATGCGGATAGAGAATCACCGACGCCATGCCCACCACAACCCACGGCCACGGCCGCAGCGCATAATGCGCGATGTTGAACCAGAGCGTGGCGAGCAGAGAATTGCGCTCGTCCTTCGCGCTGAACATGCGCTGCGCGACGTATCCGCCGCCGCCGGGCTCCGCGCCCGGATACCAGGTCGCCCACCAGTTCACCGCGATGTAGACGAAGAACGTGACGGCGGGCATCCAGACGGAATGGAGATCGGGCACGAAGCTGAGGAACGCGCTGCCGTCGCCGCCCAGCTTCGCCTTCATGGCATCGATACCGCCGACGGCGCGCACCGCCTCAACGCCCAGCACGATCACCATCGTCATCTTGATCGCAAACTGGAACAGGTCGGTAACGAGCACGCCCCACAGCCCCGACAGCGTCGAAATAAACGACGTGAGCGCGATGATGCCGATGACAATCCACAGCGCTTGATCTTTCGAGACGCCGAGCACCAGCATCAGGATCTTGACCATCGCCAGATTCACCCAGCCGAGGATGATGCAGTTCATCACCACCCCGAGATAGATGGCACGAAAACCGCGCAGAAACGCCGCGGGTTTGCCGGAATACCGCAGTTCGGCCAGTTCAATGTCGGTGGTCATCCCGGATCGGCGCCACAGCCGCGAGAAGAGGAAGACGGTCAGCATGCCGCTCGCGACCATGTTCCACCAGAGCCAGTTGCCCGCAATGCCGTTGCGCGCGACAAGTCCGGTGACCACCAGCGGCGTGTCGGCGGCGAACGTGGTCGCCACCATCGACGTGCCCGCCAGCCACCACGGAACGTTGCGGCCGGAGAGGAAGAACTCGGTCGTATTCGATCCGGCTTTACTCTTGTAGTAGAAGCCGATCAGGAGATTGAAGAGAAAATAAGCGGCGATGATCGACCAGTCAACTGTTGTCAACTTCACACGCAGATACCCGACATTTGAACACCCTGCGGTGCGTTTTCAACCAACCCTGTGGAAAAGCCTGTGGAAATTCGATTACAGATGTACGTATTTGCCCGATCCGCAACCTTTATGTAACAGAGTGCACATGCGTTCAGCAAGACCGCCCGATCCTATATAACCAATTGATGCCAAGTCACTTAACGAAGTACGTTGATACGGAAAATGCAGCTCTCAGACCCAGACATTTTCAATCGGCACGGACTTGCTGCAGAGTTCGCAGGAATTCGCGTCGGCGTAGTAGCTGGCTTCGAGGCGCGTCAGGTACAGCAAGCGGCAGATCGCCGAACGTAGCGCATGCGCGGATTCGGCTGATAGACCACGACGGCGATCGCGACCACAACCGCGCCATAGCTTTCCAGCAGCGTCTTCAGTTCCGTGAGCTGGTCGCCGGTGCGAAGATGTCGTCGACCAGCACGACCTGCTCGCCGGGCTGCGGTTCGATGTACTGTCGAAAGCGGAACGGCCGGTCTTCGAATTCCCGCTCCGCCCAGTAGACGCGCTTCGCCTGCAGCGCTTCGCACACGCCGTAGGCGACGGGCAGGCCGCCGGTGGCTGGCGCGACGATCGAAAGCTCCGGAATCATGGCGCGGATTTCGGGATTGGCGCGAAGCAGGCGGCTCAGCCCCACGCTGAGCGTTTTCGCGTGCTGGTAATAAGCGCATGGCCAGCGGGACCTGCAGATATTCGTTCGAGTGCAGGCCGTTCGAATAAACGAAATGGCCCTCGCGCAGAGCGCCGGTGTCGCGCAGGACGCGCACGACTTCATCGTGAGTGGGAAGCAGATGCATGAACGCCGCCTAACTTGGCCGCCGTTCAAAAGCATAGAGGAAACGACGGCAAAATTGTGCGGCGGAAATGACTGACAGCGGTGCGGATGGTAGAATCGCAAGTTTCGGGCGCGTAGCTCAATTGGCAGAGCAACTGACTCTTAATCAGTAGGTTGTAGGTTCGATTCCTACCGCGCTCACCACTGATTCCAAAAGACTTAACAAACCTATCTTTCCTCTTGAAGCGGCTCTTGTCAGCCTCGTCAACGGCGCACCTGTCGAAAAGCCAGGTCCCGCGCCAGAAGCCGGGTTGGCCCGCAGCGGTCTGAGTTTGTGCAAAAGCCGTGGCTGTCAGACTTCTTGATACGGCACCGCCGCCGAGACCGCCGACAAGTGACGCAAAACAATGGTGAATCTTCCGCGCATACCGCGCCGTTCTGAAGACCCACTCTACCGGAAGGAGATTTGCTTTATCAGACCGCTTTCGCGATGTCGCGATGGCTAACTCTGGTGTTATAACCGGCGGCAGCGAGGTTGCGGCGAATCCTATCCGCGATCATCACCGAGCGATGATGGCCGCCCGTGCAGCCGAATCCGATCGTCAGATAACTCTTGCCTTCGCGGATATAGTGCGGCAGCAGGTAGACCAGCAGATCGGTAATGCGCGCGATGAATTCGTCCGTTTGCGGGAACGACCGGATATAACGCACCACAGCCGGGTTGCGGCCCGTGAGTTGTTTGAACTTCGGAATGTAATTCGGATTGGGGAGAAAGCGCACGTCGAAAACCAGATCGCAGTCGGGAGGCAGCCCGTGACGGAAGCCGAAACTGGTGATGTAAACGATGACGTTCGACTGGTCCCTCGCGCCGCCGAATTTGTCGTGGATGAAGTCGCGGAGATCGTGAACGTTGAATTTTGACGTGTTGATGGTGAGATCGGCCAGCTTGCGGATAGGCGCGAGCATGGCGCGCTCCTGCACAATGCTCTCGGCGATCGGCCGATCCGCGCTCAGCGGATGCGGCCGGCGGGTTTCGCTGAATCGCCGCATGAGCGTTTCATCGTCGGCTTCCAGAAACACCAGCCGCACGTCAACGCTGTTCCGGATTTGCCGGTAAATCGCCGGGAAATTGCGCAGCCCCAAGCCTTCGCGCACATCAACCACCAGCGCGGCGCGACGGATGGAAGACGAATCGCGCACCAGCTCCGCGAAAGTCGGGAATCAGATCGACCGGAAGATTGTCGACGGCGTAATAGCCCAGGTCTTCGAGAGCGCGCAGCACCGAGCCTTTGCCGGAGCCGCTCATTCCCGTGATGATGACGAGTCCGGAGCCTCCCCGCGGCTCGCCTCCACGGGGGACGGCGCGGGGGGCGGGGGGTCAGCCCGCTTTGCGCTCTCCTTCGCCTGCACCCTCCTCGCCCGAGGCATCCGTCTCTTTCCGCGGGGTCCGCTTGCTGTCGCGCCACTTCTCGCGCACCCGCAGCGCCTGCTTTTCGAGCTTACCAACAGCCGCGTGAATAGCCGTGAAAAGATCGGTATCGGAGCCTTCGCCGACGAGATCGTGGTTGATGGTACGGCACTGTGATTTCGACGTTATTCAGATGCCGTTCGTGCGTCAGCACGACGTGCGCGCCGGCTTCACCCATGCCATTGTCCAGCAGTTTGCCGATCTTTTCGAACTCCGCGGTCAGCTTTGCGGACTGTGCGGCGGATAAATCAACCTGCCGCCCTGTGTAGGTGACTTTCATCGTTTCCCCTGGTGTAATTATCCTTGAACGCGCACAACGGACTGACCACCGGCGCAGCCGCATGGCTCAACTTATCCTGGATAAGGCTGCCCGCAGATCTTTGCATGTGGTCTGGCCTGTGCGCTCGGTCTTATTCCCGCACCCTGCGCTGATGGGTCGACGGAATTTTCATATCTTCACGATACTTCGCCACCGTCCGGCGTGTCACGTCGATGCCTTCGGACTGGAGACGCGCCGTGATGTGATCGTCCGTCAGCGGACGTTTGGGGTCTTCTTCCTCGATCATCTTTTTAACTCTGCGTTTGAGCAGCAGCAGCGGCGTCTCGCCTCCGGAAGGCCCCTGCACGGCTTCGGAGAAGAAGTAGCGCAGCTCATAAACGCCGTGCGGCGTGTGCGCGTATTTATTCGCCACCGCCCGGCTCACCGTTGAAGGATGCACGCCGACCTCTTCGGCGACATCCTTGATCATCATGGGCCGCAGCGCGTCGATCCCATGCGTCAGAAAATCGAACTGCCGACGGCGGATGGCCTCGCAAACGCGCAGTATGGTGTGCTTGCGCTGCTCGATGTTCTTCATCAGCTGAATGGCGGAGGAGTAACGCTCACGGACGTAGTCGCGAACTTCTTTCGTCGCGCCCTGATCCTTTTCGAGCATCCGGCGGTACTGCGCGTTCAGCCGAAGCTGCGGCAGCTCGTCCTCGTTCATCTGAATGAGGAACTCATCGCCCTCGCGGATGAAATAAACGTCCGGCTCTACGGTACGCGCGCCGGGGCCGGAAAAGCGGACACCCGGCCGGGGATTCAGATGGCGGATCATGGCGACCGCGATGTCGATGTGCTCCTGCGGGCGTCCGAGCACTTTAGCCAGTTCCTTGAACTGGCGCATTTCGAGCAGACGCATGTGGTTCGAAACGATCTGCCAGGCCACCCCGCCCTTGCCGTTCACGCTTTCGATCTGCAGCAGCATGCACTCCTTCAGATCGCGCGCCCCCACGCCCGCCGGGTCCAGGCCCTGCACAGCCTTCAGCGCCGCTTCCATGTACTGCGCGGGTCATAGCCGCCCTGCGTGCGCCATCTCGTCGAGCGTTGCGGTCAGGTAGCCGTCTTCATCCAGATTGCCGATGATCGTTTCGGCGGCGTCGCGCGTCTCTTCATCGAGAATGGCCACGCTGAGCTGAGAGCGCAGGTAATCGGGCAGCGTCTGGGGCTGTGAAAGGAAGGTCTCGAAAGAAGGCTTATCGACCGATTCCGACGCCGGACTGCGATAGCCCGGGATCCAGATAGTCGTCGAAAAACGATCCGAAATCGATTTCGTCGAAAGGATCGGTGGTCGAGGATTCCACCGCGTCCGCCGCGTCCGTTCGACTTCCGCGGGCGCCTCGGCTTCGGCAAAGGCGTCGGCATTCCGCGCAATTTCGGGGGCGTCCCCGTCGAGCTTTGATGTCGGCAGCGTCCAGCAGGGACTGATCGGCCGGGCTCGGCGCCGCGCTCGGCCTCGAGAAGTGGCTGCAACTCCTCAGGTGTGATCTCTTCGCCCTCTTCCGTCGATTCTTCCAGAACCGGGTTTTCCACGATCTCCTGATTGATCATCTCCTTCAGTTCCAGACGGTTAAGCTGAAGGACGGTGACCATCTGCACCAGCCCCGGCGTGAGAATCTGCTTCTGCGCGACTTTAAACTGAAGTCTTGGAGAGAGCATACTCATACCCGCATTATAAGCCCGCTGAGGCACTTTTTTCAGCAGAAATGCGTTTTTAGGCCGGAAATGGAA
This sequence comes from Terriglobia bacterium, assembly GCA_963832905.1. Lineage (GTDB taxonomy): Bacteria > Acidobacteriota > Terriglobia > Bryobacterales > Bryobacteraceae > BOG-234. Next base: position 1,925,991 of record CAWHVO010000006.1, read on the forward strand.
TTAAAATTGCTCGGACTTTGGCGGGCTTCGATATGAATTCCGTAACTTTTCTGCCCGCTCCGCGATCACCATCGACTGCATGAGCTGATCGGCAACGTCCCGAACCGCACCAGGTGAGTGGCTCAGGAACAGCGTGTTCGTTTTGTCGCTCTCGCCGATCGATTTGAGCGTGTCGAAATACTGCGTGACCATGACCAGCTGCATCACTTCCTTCGCCGATGCGCCTTCGACCACCTTCTGAAACTGCTCGATGGAAACCTGCAGACCCTCGATGATGGCTTTGCGCTGATTGGCGATGCCCTGTCCCTGCAGCGCTTTGCTTTCGGCCTCGGCTTCGGCTTTCTTGACCACCAGAATTTTCTCCGCTTCGCCCCGCGCGTTGGCGGCCACCTGCTCACGCTGCGCGGCATTGATGTCGTTCATTGCCGACTTCACCTTTGGAGTCGGGAACAATGTCGGTCACCAGCACATTGACGATCTCGTAGCCGAATGCCGACATGTCGGCATCCAGTTCCTGTTTGACGGCGAGGGCGATGCTCGACTGCGAGGCGAACACCTCGTCGAGCGTCATGCCGGGCACATGCCCGAGGATCACCTGCTCGACATAAGACTTGATCTGGGCGACGGGATCGGACAGGCTGGTAGTAAGCGTCGTACACCTTTTCCGGCCGCACGCGGTTCTGCACGGAGATGGGGATGGTAACGAAGACGTTGTCCTTTGTCTTGGTCTCCATGGTGAGGGTGATCTGGTTGACGCGCAGGCTGACCAGACCGGCGACGCGTTCCACAAACGGGGTCTTCCAGTTGAGGCCCGCTTCGGCGACGCGCTGAAACTTTCCGAAGCGCGTTACCACCGCGACTTCCGCGGTGCGCACGGTGAAGAAGCTGGCCAGAATCGCGTAGAGCGCGATGAGCAGCACCATTCCGACGAGGACGATTGACAGCTGTTCCATTTCGTTTGGTCTCCTTTTGTTTCCCCCCGGCCCGTTACGATGCGGCCAGTTCCACTACTTTGCCACGCCGATACTGGATGGCGAGACCGGTGCTCGCCGCCAGAACCGGCGCGGCGCCCGTGATGTGCAGAGTTCTGACTACGGCCAGCAGCAGACCGTTCTCGATTTCGAGCAGCCGGATTACGAACGCGCCGATGCCGAAAACGATCTGCACCAGTACAGCGGCGATCGTCAGATTGCACGCGAGGCAAAGGCGCACGTCCGCGGCATGACGTTCCTTCAGCACCATCGAGAACATGACCAGAAAGCCTGCCACCAGCAGCGCCGCGCCCACGTGCGGCAGTAGTCCGGAATCCTGATGCCGGTAACCCACGCCGTAGAGGATCGGCAGCAGGACCGTGGCAGGCAAAGCGAAAATCCATGGGCTTCGCTCCGTGTTGAGCAGGTCGCTGTCAGAGAGCGAAATCACCGCCCACGCGAGCGTGGCGAACAGGAGCGGTGAAACGGCGGCGTGGAGTCGCGGCACGCCCGGGATCGCTTCCGTCAGGGCGAGCAGGAGCGCGAGCGCGGCATGGAAACGAATCCGCCGGTGTTTGAAGGCCTTCAGAAGCAAAATGAGAATCAGATAAACGGCGGCAATGCCGGAAACGATGTGGGCGCGCGCCAGCCAGGATGCCGTGCCGGTCACGAAGGGTCCGCTGATCATGGGTACGAGCGCAAAACGGGCCGCAAAGACGCTGTATCGTTTCATTGAGGTGTGCGGCTGGTAGTATACTTCGACCGGCACAGGCCAGACCATGGGCGAAGATGCACGGTCTAGCTTAGCTTCCTTGTATATTGTCGCAGCCAACGCCTTGGCAAACGTGTTGTCGCCGGCGGAGGCTTTCCGATCCTCCTCTAATCGACTTCCCGGTGCCAAACATGACACGGCCTGCGACCCCGGAGGAATGAGATACTGAACTGGCGAATTCGCTTGGCGGAGTAAATTATTCATGAGCTGGCAAGAGGCTTTTAAGTCGCGTAATGATTTGGAAAAATATGGATCGAATTCCATCGGTCTCTTCGCCATGGCCTTGCGGTTCACGCTTGAGGACCTTGATACCATTGCCTCAGAATCCATCGTTGACGGCCCTGACGATAAAAAATGCGACATCGTCTATGTTCACACAGAGGAACGATATGCAGTGATTGCACAATGCTATCTTTCCCCGGTTTTTTCGAAGCCAGCGGCAAAGTCTGACAAGGCCGCCGACCTTAACACTGCCATCGCGTGGTTGCTGGATGCAGACACGCAGTCGATTCCGGCTGGCTTGCAACCGAGTGCGATGGCGTTACGCGCAGCTCTAAGCGATGGCCTGGTTGACGATCTTTACGTTTGGTACGCCCACAACCTCCCAGAATCGGCAAACGTCGGCAATGAACTGAGGACCATTGAAGACTCGCTTCACGCTCGAATCTACGGACTGGCAGCAGACGGCAAGAAGGTGAATATCGAGGTTATTGAAGTTGGATCGGAGCGGATCGAACGATGGTACGCGGAGTCACTCACGCCTATACTTGTTTCGGAGGAATTTTCGATTCAAACCAAAGGAGGGTTTTCGCTAAAGGCCAAAGACTGGGAAGCGTTTGTGACCGCCGTGCCCGCTTCATTTTTGCGAACCACCTATAGAAAACACAAGACAGATCTTTTTTCGGCCAACGTTCGCGATTACCTGTGTGCGCGCCGAAGCGACGCCAACATCAACAATGGGATCATCCAGACGGCTGGCAAAGATGGGGAGAACTTCTGGGCATATAACAATGGGATTACAGTTCTCGTCAATGACTTTACCTTCAATGCAGACGATCGGAAGCTGAAAATCTCTGGTGCAAGTATCGTGAATGGTGCTCAGACGACAGGAGCACTTGGCTCGGTCAACGAGAGCCTGGGCGATGTGTGGGTTCCAGCGCGATTTATCAAGACTGCAGACCACGACGTGGTCACAAGCGTCATAAGGTTCAACAATAGCCAGAACAAGGTTACCGCGGCCGATTTTCGGAGCACTGACAGGACTCAGAAGCGCCTGCGCACTGAGATGGAAAAGATTCCCGAAGTCGAATATGAGGGAGGCAGGCGGGGTGGCGTCGAGGCGGTCATTAAACGGAAGAAGAACCTGCTTCCCGCGTACACTGTGGGTCAGGCTCTGGCCGCAATGCACGGTGATCCAGTGGCGGCCTATCACGAAAAGTCCGAGATCTGGGCCAATGATAGACTCTACGCTCAGTTTTTCAATGAACAAACCACCGCTCAGCACATAGTCTTCGCCTATAAGTTGTTGCGTACAGTGGAGAGTAGGAAGTTCGACCTGGCGGCGAAGGGTAGGGATGCTCCTGACGACCTGACGCAAAGCGAGAATCAACAACTCCAGTTTTTCAGAAATCGGGGCGCTACGCTTCTGGCATGCGCAGGTGTGTCGGCCTGTTTGGAGATCATACTGGACCGGAAAATTCAGTCCTCTGGCGATTTTCTTTTGGAGATGCGGGCCCGGACGCAGCGCAATCTTTCTGGGAGATGATAATTCGCACTCTCTCGCCATTACTGCCAAAGCTCGACAATGCCCTGAAGGACGGTCTGAAGAATAGGGCAACAGTTCGGGAATCCCTCCAGACATTTTCCTCGTTAGTCGAAGCAACAGCCGCCGGGAACGCAGAGATCTATAAGAAGTTTGCGCAGCATATCGTCCGGGACTAGCCTTGATGCGCGTTCTGAAAGCATCTCGGTTCGGAAAGGAATGGCGCGCCTTTGGCGACGGTATGAATGTGTCATACTACCTCAGGCAAACCCTGCGAGGACTTAGACCGTGCCATCATCGGAAAAGCGAACCTTCAGCCTGCCCGCTGAGCAGGCTGGTTACATCGACACCCTCGTTGCATCCGGCAGCTATGCTTCCGGCAGCGAAGTAGTGCGCGCGGGATTGCGGGCCCTGCAGGCGCGTGACGCGGCCGTCGAGAAGTGGCTGCGCGAGGAAGTCGTGGCCGTCTGCGATGCGATGCAGGCGGATCCCGGCCGCGCCATTCCCGGAGCACAAGTGTTTGCTACCATTCGCGCCAGGCATGCCGATCGGCTGAAGAAGCGGCGTGAGCCACAGGATTGAATTCAGTCCTGAGGCGCTCGGCGATTTGATCGATCTCTACGACTACATCGCCATGCGCGACGGCGCGGAACGCGCGATTGGCTACGTCGACCGGATCGAGACCTGCTGCCGCAGTCTTTCCGTGTTTCCGGAGCGCGGCATCAGACGTGACGACCTGCGCCCCGGCTTACGGATTCTCGGTTTCGAACGCCGCGCGGTGATTGCGTTCCTGGTCACCACCGATACCGTAACGATCCTTCGCATCCTCTACGGCGGTCGTGATCTTGAGACTGTTTTTTCCTGATTGGTCGGACAACCGCATCAGGTCGATCCCTACTCGGGCGCCGAACCGGTCCTTGGCTCGGCGACCCGGTGCAATTTCATCAGATTAGTGGAACCCGACCGGCCGATCGGCACGCCTGCCACAAATACCACCTTGTCCCCGGCATTCAGAAGCCCTTTCTGCACCAGCAGTGTATCCACCTGTTCCAGCATTTCATCTGTCGTCGTTACCTCGGGAGCCAGTATCGGCATCACACCAAAATTCACCAGCAGCCGGCGCACCGTGTCCATGGAACTGGTCATGGCGATGATTCTCACCGGCGGCCGATAGCGCGAGATCAGCCGGGCGCTGTAGCCCGTGGCCGTGAAAACCACAATCGCCTGCACGTTCGCAGCCTTCGCCGCGTTGTAAGCGGCATCCGCGAGCACGTCGGAATCGGAAGCTTTCCCGGCATCCGTCCCCATGCGCGGCACCTCGGTAAACCCGCGGCGCTTCAGACCCCGCTCCGCTTCCGCTGCAATCCGGGCCATATATTTCACCGCTTCCACCGGATATTTGCCCACCGATGTTTCCGCCGACAGCATCACCGCATCGCTGCCATCGTAAATCGCATTGGCCACGTCGCTCACTTCCGCCCGCGTCGGGTTTGCGCTTTCGATCATCGATTCGAGCATCTGTGTCGCCGTGATCACGAAACGGTTGCGTCTGCGCGCCTGCCTGATGAGCCGTTTCTGCACGGGCGGCACCATTTCGAGCGACATCTCGACGCCCAGATCGCCGCGCGCCACCATGATCCCGTTGGCGACATCCAGAATTCCGTCGATCTCGTGCACGGCCTCGGGCTTTTCAATTTTGGCGATGATAGGCACGCGCAGCGCTCCCATCCGTTCACGTAAAGCCAGCACGTCATCGGCGGAGCGGACGAATGAGAGCGCGACGTAATCCACGCCCGCCGAAAGGCCGCCGCGCAGATCGTCGAGATCCTTCTGCGACATGGAAGGTGCGCTCACCCGGACGCCGGGCAGGTTGATGCCTTTCTGATCGCCTATGGGCCCGCCCGAAACCACTTCGAACCGGACGGCTGTTCCGTCGTTAGCGGTGGCGCGCAGTGTGACGCAGCCGTCGTTCAGCAGGACGCGATCTCCGGGCTTCACATCGCGCGCGAAGGCCGAATACGTGGTGGATGCGCAGGTCTCATCGCCCATCATCTCCGCCGTAGTGATCGTAAATTGCGCTCCGGTGCGCAGCAGGCACTTGCCGGCCGCGAATCGCCCCAGCCGGATCTTCGGCCCCTGCAGGTCAAGCAGGATGCCGACCGGGGTGCCTGTGGCTGTTTCGGCTTCGCGTATCGTGCGAATCCTCGCGGCGTGCTGCGGCCACTGTCCGTGTGAGGCATTCAGCCGGATGATCTGCGCGCCGGCCTGGATGAGCGCGCGGACCGTCTCCGGCGCATCGGTGGCGGGGCCCAGGGTCGCCACGATTTTCGCGTTTGCCATACACCATCATGGCAGGCGCGGACTCAGGCGGACACGAAGACCCCTAATCGTCGCAATATCGCCGCTGATCGCAGCCGCATCGGAGCCGGCGGATTCCGTGAGTTCCCCGATGCTTGCCACCAGACTATCGAGCCGGCGTACCGCCTCTTTCTCGCTCACTGTCAACGCCGAATTGACCACACCTTCCCACTGGGAGGCCAGCCGGGAAAGGTTCGTATACACCAGGCGCTCCACTTTTCGGTGAAAATGTCTTCGAACCATACCCCGAGCCAATGTCATCGGGATCAGCCATGACAGAAGTTCCCAGCTGCGATCGAAAATTCTCCCGACGCGTATGTCGGGCGACCGCGGGGCTTCGGCTCGAAGTTCCATCTCGGTCGTCTGCAGCGCCACGCCAAGTGTTTCGAGAGCGCGGCCCGAGAGGCGATTCCGGAAGTCCTGCAAGGACTGCTCCAGCTGCCGGTTCACCCGCCGCAACGGTTCCACAAATGCCTCGGAATGGATGGCGGACAGATCAGCCATTTCCCGGGAAAGGGTGGCCTGCAGCCAGTCTTCAAAACCGGAAACCGCGGTACCCAGGCTCCGGGCCCACGAAAGGAACTCCATGTCCAGCGCGTCACGAAGCCTGCGGCGGACAGGCGCCTCGTCTCCCTTCAGCAAAGCTTCGAACGCGGCACGCGTGGCTCCCTGCGCATGACGAACCATCAGCCTCAGCCCACGCCGGACATCATCCAGAGATTCCGCCCGCCCGAGAATCCGGCTGCGCAGTTCCAGCCGTTCAGAATCGGCGGTCTCTGCCGCCCTCACCGCGACATCCAGCCATGATTTGCATTCGTCCAGAAGCGAACACACTTTGTGATGGAGAACGGCCCGATGCTGATCGGCAAGCGTGACGCTGGTGCGAAGCAGGAGCTTGTCATCGAGCTCATCGCGCAGCTCCCCGAAACCATCCCGGATCGAGAACGGGAAGACCGGCACCACCGGGTCTCCGTTCCGGCCAAGCTGTCTTTCTATGTATTCCCGCACCTCATTGCGCTCCGGTTCGCTGACCAAATCGACTTTGGTGAGGAGGATCGCGATACGCGGCGTGAAACGGCTCAGGCGCCGGATCAGTTCCAGATCGCGCTGCGAGAGAGGCGGATCGACGCCCACCGCGACCAAAGCGAGCCCCACATTCGGCAGCCAGTCCAGGGAAGCCTCCGTGTTGTGCGCAAAGACGCTTTCGAGTCCCGGCGTGTCAACAAAGCGGATTCCGCGGTACCGCTCTATCGCGGGCAGTGTGACACGTACCCGCGCGACCCGCTTGATGTTTTCAGGGTTCTCGCCTTCGGAAACGAAACAGCGAATCTGCTCGGCCGGGATAACTTCACTCCGCCCGTCCTTGTATATAACGTGGATGCGCTCAGCTGGTCCCCACTGGATTTCAGTGATCACTGAGGTCACCGGCACCACCCCCACCGGTAATAAAGGCTTGCCCAGAACGTGATTGAGAAAGCTGCTTTTGCCCGCCTTGAAGCGGCCCAGCACAGCCACGTTCAACAACTCCTCGCGGGCGAAGACGCGGCAGGTATCAAGGAAGCCGTCAAGCGCGGAAATCTTCCGCCGGGTGCAGACGTCCGCTACCGCGCGAAGAATTTCGTCCACATCGGTATTCGGCATCACAATATCGCCGGCTCAGGTGGAAGGGTTAACATGCGGCTGTGAGAATTCTCATTCTCTCCGACATACATGGCAATCTCGCAGCGCTTGAATCCATTGCCGAGCCGTACGACGAGCTATGGGTTCTCGGGGACCTTGTCAACTACGGGCCGCAACCGTCCGAAGTGATCGACTTCGTTCGCAAACATGCGTCGGTCGTCATCTCGGGGAATCACGATTTCGCAGTCGGTACGGGGAGCGATCCGCGTTGTTCTCCGGCCTTCCGGGAAATGGCTCGCACGATGCAGCAATATACAGAGTCCATACTCACGGAGCCGGAGCGGGCCTGGCTCGGTGGGTTGCCGCGCCTGGCAAGGCGCGAAGTCGATGGGAAGCGGTTCCTGCTTTGCCATGCGACTCCTTCCGATTTGTTCCGCTACGGTCCTGCTGATGCCGGATTCTGGACGCCGGAGGCCACTGCCACAGATGCCGATATCCTGCTCGTCGGCCACACCCACCTGCCTTTCATCCTCGACGTCGGCGCGCAGAAGATTGTGAATCCAGGCAGCGTGGGCCAGCCAAAGCATGGGCGGCCCGAGGCCTGTTACGCGGTCTGGAATGACGGCGGGATTGCGCTGCGATCGCAGCCATACGACGTCGAGGCCACTGTTGCCAGACTGCTCGCCCTGCCCATCGACAAGAGTGTGGCGCGTCAATTGGCTGAGGTGCTGAGACGCGGTCAGGCCTGACCCGGTTTGTCTTTCGCCACGCGGCGCGCCTTCACGTCCGAAATCGCAATGACGCCGGAGTGCATCATGGACTCCAGCTCCGGAATAAGCCGCGCGATACGGCCGGCCTCGTCCACAATCACGATCACGAGCGGCTGGTCGTGAGCCCCGCGCCGGTGCAATTCCGCATTGTCCCCGAAGCCTTCCAGAGCGCGGAAAACCGTCGCCCCGGCGATACCCAGGACGCGGCACCTGGCGAGGATGGCCTCGTGCAGCGGCTGCCCCTCGAAGACCCGTCCCTCCGCCAGATGAATGCGCAACAGCTGGGCTATTTCACCGTCGAACATGCGGGGCCTCCGCAGGTATTTTCGGGTGGACCAGGCGAATGGCATCGACTTCGGAGATCACTATCAGTCCGTTCTCCAGCATGCCCTCGATAACGGGAACCGCTTCGTCGATCTTCGCGGGAGAATCGATCACCGAAATCATGATGGGCAGATCCTCGGAAATGTGCAGCAGCTTCGACCGGTGCGTTTCGCCCTTCGCGCCGTAGCCCATCAGGCCCCGGTAGACGGTTGCGCCGGCGATATCCATCATGCGCAGCCGCTTCACGATGGCGTCATAAAGGCGTTCTCCATGCCACGTGTCCGCTTCGCCCAGGAAGATTCGCAGTAGCTGCGCCTTTTGCCGGACGGGCTCGACGGGCATTTCCGGCTCGGCGGACGGTTCGCGCTCGCTCGCGGCTTTGATGATTGTTGTGTCCTGTACTTCGATCAGCCCGTCGCCAACCATTTCGAACAGCGTCGGCAGAACTTCGTCCACCCGTCCCGGTGTTTCGATGAACTCGATCCGGTAGGAGAACTCCGGCGTGTCGGGAAGCTCGGCATTGTGAACGTGCTGCCGGGCGCCGAAGCTCATCTTCGTATGCGTAACCGACGCGCCGGCGATGCGCTTGTGCCGCAGATAATCGAAGACCGCCAGCCAGAGCTTTTCATGATGATGACGGCTCTCTTCATTGACCCAGACCGTTACCTTTTTCGCAGGACCCTTTTCCAGCATGCTCGCCCTTCCTACGCTCTCGATGCAATTACCATGCCCAGCCACGCGGCCACGTATCCAAGTACGAGGCTCCCGAACGCATACAGTAACCCTACCCCGGGAAGGCCGCGTCGCATCGCCTGCAGTGTTTCATATTCGAAACTCGAAAACGTCGTATAGCCGCCCAGCACGCCCACTACCAGCACCAGCCGCCAGTAAGGGTGAACCGCCCAGCGTTCCGTGATCAGCGTCATAACGAGCCCGATCAGAAACGATCCCGACACGTTCACAATGAACGTGCCCAGCGGAAAGTTGCCGCCGAAGCGCCCGGCGATGGCCGAGCTGACGACATAGCGCGCGAGGCCGCCCGCGGCCGCGCCCAGCATAACCATGATGTAACGATCCAGAGCCGCTCCCTCCCAAAGAAAAAGTTTCTGTGAGGAGCGTCGAAGGAGAAAGGTGGACTCCCGCAGAACGCCCTCTGCAGGAGTCATTGGCTGCCTTGCGGCAGCGGTTCAAGTGGACTCCACCACTTTGCTGTTTTCCCCTTCCATCATAGGCCCGCCAAACCCGCGCCCCCAAACGCAGCCCGGCCGGCAAACTGCGCCTGCTCGCCCAGCAGATCTTCAATGCGCAGAAACTGATTGAACTTGGCCACGCGTTCGCTGCGGCAGCCGGAACCCGTCTTGATATGTCCCGCGCCCGTTGCCACGGTGAGGTCCGCGATGAACGTGTCCTCGGTCTCGCCCGACCGATGCGAGACAAAGCACCGGTAGTTATTCTTCCCGGCCAGCGCGATGGTTTCCAGCGTTTCCGTCACGGTTCCGATCTGATTCAGCTTGATCAGCACCGAGTTGCCAATGCCCTGCGCAATGCCTTCGCGGACAATCGCCGGATTGGTGCAAAAGATGTCGTCGCCCACCAGTTCGATCCGCGCCCCCAGAACGCCGGTCAGCATCTTCCATCCGGCCCAGTCGTTTTCGCCCATTCCATCTTCGAGCAGGATGATGGGATACTGGCGCGCCCACGACTCCCACATCTTCACCATGTTCTCGGAAGTGATGGCCTGTTTGGTCGATTTGAAAAGCACGTATTTGCCGTCCTCCCACATCTCGCTCGCCGCCGGGTCGAGACAAAGCGAGATGTCTTCGCCTGGGCGATAGCCCGCCTGCGTGATGGCCTCAAGGATCACCTCAACGGCTTCCTCGTTCGACTTGAGATCGGGCGCGAATCCGCCTTCGTCGCCCACTGCCGTGCTGTAGTTCCTCTTCTTCAGAACGGTCTTCAGGGTGTGGAACGTCTCGATTCCCATCCGGATCGATTCGGCAAACGACGGCGCGTTGTGCGGCGCGATCATGAACTCCTGGAAGTCGACCGTATTGTCCGCGTGTCTGCCGCCGTTCACCACATTCAGACACGGCACAGGCAGCGTGGAGGCGTTCGCGCCGCCGAGATAGCGAAACAGGGGCAGTCCATGGGCCGTCGCGGCCGCGCGGGCCGTCGCCATGGATACGGCGAGAATCGCGTTCGCGCCGAGTTTGCTCTTGTTCGAAGTGCCATCCGCCGCGATCATGGCGCGGTTGACGCCGCGCTGATCCGACGCGTCCAGTCCGGCGACGGCACTGGCGATTTCGCTGTTCACGTGCTGGACGGCTTTGCGGACGCCCTTGCCGCCATAGCGGCTCTTATCGCCATCGCGCAGTTCCACCGCTTCCTTTTCGCCGGTGGAGGCGCCGGAGGGCACAGCCGCGCTTGCCCGTACGCCGTTTTCGAGAATTACTTCGGCTTCAACCGTTGGATTGCCGCGGGAGTCGAGAATCTCGCGGCCTCTGACCTGCTTGATCTGCGTCATCCTTCTATTGTGAGGGTGCATCCCGGCCGGCGAACCCGGACGTCGCAGCCCTCAAGGAGGCGTTAGACGTTGCCACCGAGCTTCGCATGTGGCATCCTCCGGATATGCGCGTGTTCACCCCGTCGGCGCTCGCGCTGGCGCTATGCAGCCTGGCCCCCCATTGCCTGGCTTGCGCCTGTTTGACGCCGGCGGACCAGGTGGTTCATGTCGGACCGAGCTTTCGCATCAGGGTGGACGACAACCGCGGACGCCCAGTGTCAAAGCTGTCCCTCGAGGTCGAATCCAGCGCTGGCAAGAGCAAACCGGTTACGGATGTGGACGGCTTCGTGTCGTTCCGCGACCTCAGCTCCGGGATATATTCCCTGCGGGCGGAGCAGGATGTCGGTAGTTGCCTTGGCAAAGTCCTGGAGGTCCAGTCCGATGCGTCCAGCGGCATCGCCGTGCCCATGACTTGGCCCACGGTCGCCCCGGTGACAGTCCGATCTCTTAAGGGAACTCTCCACATTCCGAATTATGTCCCCGGTCGGGCTGGCCCGGAGCTTTCCCTCAGACTGCTTGGGGGCGTTTCCGGCCATGAGATGGCGTCTGTGCACACCAACGGGACCGGCGATTTTGACTTTGGAGTCACCGCGCCCGGAATCTACTTCCTGAACCTGGAGCCCTCCGCCTTGAAGGACCCCCGTGGCAATCCGATAACCGGGCGGATCGCCGTCTCAGTGGAGCCGCGCGCAGAGTCGGATCATCTCGAGCTGGAACTTGGCTGGACGGATTGTGGATTGGGATACATCGACCTGACCCCATGCCCGCCAGCCGAGCTGCACATCGGGCAGCTTCGGGGACGAGTAATTGGACCTGCCGGCGCGGTCATTGTGAATGGTGGCGATGCCCTGCGCCACAATCCTGTACATATCGATCCCGCCGGCCCTGCCATTCCGAATGCTGAAATCCTCCTGGTCGGTCCGGGTGGCGACTTGATCGAGCAACTTAGAAGTGATCGCGCAGGAGAGTTTGCGTCGAAGCAGGTCCCGGCTGGCTCCTACGACCTGCTGGTGAGGTCATTCGGGTTTGCGACGTTCCGCGCGCGAGCCCTTGTTTCGCCGGACGCGTCCGTGATCGCGAGGCTCGATATTCAGCTCGGCAACATGCGGAGCTGTAGTTCCGCACGCGTTCAATAGGCGTCCCGCCGCCCTGCTGCCGCTTCACCGGCCCCCACACTATCCTTAAATTTACCCGCTGTGCCGTGGGAAGTCGTAGAGACGGTGAAGCTATGTTGCCATCCAACAAACTGGCCTGCTCTCCCAGTTCTGTCGCCAGTTGCGCAAGGCGGCAATATTCACGCGCGTTCCCGGCCCTCGCGCGCACCAGACCGCGAGTTCGCTGGCCCAACTACGCAGCCTGCCGCGAAAGGACGCGGCGGGCCTTTGCCTGCATTATGGAAATGATATCGACGGCTTCGACAAAGTCTTTGTACTCGGCATCCTCGGCGGGCGTGAGCGTTCCGTCATTCGCCTTGCGGCGCAACTCTTCGATGCGCGCCTCCAGATCCGGATCTGCACGAAGGTTAAGAAGAGCAGAAGCTGATTCAGGTGTCAGCGCTTCGGTCAAGGGGTCCAGCAACCGGTCCAGATAGCTCGGCACGACTACTCGTAGCATATGCTTTCCTGGCGATCGCCTCGTTCCGGACTGTTTCGCCGAAAAGCGCAACTCGCCCCTGTCAGACCGCCGATTCGAAGTCTGCCGAGATCCGCGCGACGGTGAGGTGCCGCACTTCATCGACAAGCCTTGTAGCTGTGAGCCGCTCGATCAGCATTTCCCTTGATGTCATTCCGTGAATCGCCAGCACCCGCGTAAAGTCCAGGTCCTTTGGCCGTCCCGCAGCATACTTCGCGATCGCCAGATCATGCACCTCAAGGCACCACCCTCTGGCCTGGCCGGTATTCTCGCCGGCTACGGCGATCAGGCGCCCGCGCCAGCCTTCAGGAAGGACCGCCGTCGTATCGTCAACGCCGTGAGCGTAGTATCCGAACGTCCGCTCAAATGGCGACCCCTCTCCAATCGACCCGTCGATCAGGTCGCTTCTCTCCGGATATTCCAGCGGATAAACATCGGCGTCACGGGACACAAGCAACTCCGGAGGGGCGGAAGGGAACTCGCCCAGCACGGCCTGGCTCCCGATGACCACGATGTCACGCACGCCTGCAATAGCGGCTGACGCGCGGATCACATGCTCAAGCTGTTCACGGGTCACGCTGCTTCGTCCGGTCTCCGCGGACCACGTTCGAAGCGCGCGTAAACCGCCCAGCGCTCTCTCGGCTCAAGCACACCCGCAAACGGAGAACACTGCCGCAGAGCGGTCATGCGCTCCCCCTCCTGCCCAATCAGCTGCAGAACATCCTCAAGGGGGCGATCCAGAATGCGCGTCCATTCATCGAGGTAAGGCGTTGACCGGCCCGCCGTCGCGGCCCATCGCTCCAGGTTCTCCCGGGCAATACAGACAAGCGCAGGCTGCGCCCGCAGTTTTTCCGCAACGGCGTGGTGCAGCGCCAGACTGCGTTGATCGATCCGCTCGTGACCCTGTGGCGACACGCCCATCGCTCCTGTCGGCTTGTCTTATCCTACCGCCCGTCGGGCGCAAGCCACGGAGCACAACAACAATGCCGGACAGCCGCCACGCGCGTTGTGTTTGGGGACGACAATGCGGCGCGCCAGGCTAATCCGCGACAGTAGGCACACAGATAGTACCTGACCCAGGTGGGAATTAAGATCGCCCAGGAAGTGAACCAGATCTCAGGGGCCCGCCTTTTTCATCCCGCAACTGCGCGCCCCCCCAAGGCACGGCTTCCGGGTGAGGATGTCCGGAATTCCGGGTGACAACCGTTAAGGCTCTTTCTGATCCCTGCAATCAACCACTTACGTCCGCTACCCCTCCGAACTACCTTTTCACATGCCACACTGTAGCCGCGATGGACTTCTGCCTGACCAACGTCTCCGTTTTGACACTCCCGGCACGCGTGCTCCTGTCGTGCGTGCCGTCACCAGAACCGCACCACTCGACCCCTCCATCGCCGTTTCGCCCCGGAACCCGCAAATCCAAGGGTCTGTCCCGTCGCGCGCAGCCTGCTCGGTTTTTCCCGATGCCGCACACGCCTGCTCCACGCACGCTAACCTTGCGCCAAACCGCCACTCCTGCCACCAGCCTGCTTCCCGAAAACATGATTTTTCCAAACGAACTGAACCCAACATCGGAAAAACACCCGGCACAGAGCCGCCCGGAGTGGAGCAGGCCGCAGCCTCGCCGGCACAACACAACGATGCCCGACAACGGGGACACCGCATTATGATAAACACCATGCGTTTCAGCCTCGTCCTGCTAATCGTTTCCTCCGCGCTGGCTCAGGAGGCCGGCGGCACGCACGCCGACTGGGTGCACAACGCCGGCACGCAATTCTCCTGGCGCTACAGCGCGCTCGACCAGGTCAATACACGGAACGTCAAATCGCTGACTCCCGCCTGGATCTTCCAGACCGGCGACTATGCGGAGAATCTGCAGACCACGCCCGTCGTGGAAAACGGCGTGATGTACCTGATCACGGCGCGGGCTCGTGTGTTTGCGCTGAACGCCGCCACCGGCCGCGAGGTCTGGAACTACCGTTATCCCGAGCCGCCCGCGAACGTCCCGGGATTTGTGGGCAATCGCGGGCTCGCCGTGGGCGACGGCAAGGTTTTCTTCGGCACCAAAGACGACTACATGGTTGCTCTGGATCAGAAGACCGGCCACCTTCTGTGGAAGGTCAACGTCGATGACGCCCGCCAGTGCGGCTGCAACATCACGGGCGCGCCGCTGGTGGCGAAGGACAAGGTGATCGTCGGCGGCACCGGCGGCGACGGCGCGCATCGCGGATACATCACCGCGTTCTTCACAAGCAACGGCCGTCTTGCGTGGCGATGGTTTGTGATCCCGGGTCCCGGTGAAAAAGGCCACGAGACGTGGAAGGGCGACAGCTGGCGCTTCGGCGGCGGCGCGCCATGGCTCACCGGCTCTTACGATCCCGCGCTCAATCTCGTCTACTGGGGCACGGGCAACGCCGCGGCAGACTTCTTCGATGCCGAGCGCGTGCCTTCCGGCGCCGACAAGAGCAAAGACGTGAACCTCTACACCGCGAGCGTCGTCGCGCTCGAAGTCAACACCGGCAAACTGCGCTGGTATCACCAGGAGGTCCCCGACGATCTGTGGGATTTCGATTCCGCCTACGAAGTGCTCCTGATGGATCGCCAGATCAAAGGCCGCCTGCGCCAGGTGCTGGTGCATATGAATAAGAGCGGCCTCACCTCCGTGCTCGACCGCACCACTGGCGAGCTGCTCCAGGTGTTCTCCGTACCCGAAGTGAATACCTGGATGACGGGCGTCACGGAAGACGGCAAACTGGTGGGCCGCAATGAGCCGCATCTCGGCAGCACCACGACCATCTGTCCCAGCGCGGCGGGCGCGAAGAGCTGGAACTCGATGGCGTATTCGCCGCGCACCGGTTTCCTCTACGTGCCGGTCAACGAGCTGTGCGCCGATGTCACGCCGAACAATCGTCCGGCGCAGGAAGGTCAGAGTTACATGAACGGCGATTTTCCGATCCACCTCGCGGCGGGGCGCACGACCAACAGTCACGTAGACGCGTGGGACCCGGTGACCGGCAAGCGCACGTGGTCGATGCCTTATAAATATGTGCTGATGGCGTCGATGCTGGCGACGGCCGGCGATCTCGTGTTCACCGGAAATCCGGAGGGCGAGTTCTTCGCGCTGGATGCGAAGAGCGGGAACAAGCTGTGGACATACCAGGTCGGCGCGGGTTTGCGCGGGGGCGCCGCGGCGTATGCGGTGAACGGCCGCGAGTACATCGCGACATCCACCGGCTGGCAGTCCTCCGTGGTGGGCGGCGCGGTCGAGGAACTGTTCCCCGATCAGGACTGGCGGCTGGGGTCGGCCCTGGTTGTCTTCGCACTGCCGGAGGGATCGCGATGAGATGCGGACTGCTGATCTTGTTGTTGGCGGGCGCGGCGTTTGGTCAGCCCGCGATGGTGAAGCAGGGCGAACAGGTGTTCGCCACGACCTGCGCGACCGGATACTGCCATGGCGCGCGGGGCGGCGCGGGCGGTGCGCCCCGGCTGGCCGCGCGGGGCTTCGATGCCGCGTACATCCGCAGCGTCGTGATGAACGGCATCCCCAATACCGGCATGGCGTCGTTCACGGCGAAGCTTTCGCGTCCCGATCTGTTCGCGGTGGTGGCTTATGTGGCTTCGCTGAATGATGCCGCGATTCCCGATTCCGGTGCGCCGCCGGCTCCGGCCGCGCCCGCGCTCTCGGGAGAGGCAGCGAACGGCGAGAAGTTGTTCAAAGAAGCCACGCGCAGTTTCGGACGCTGTTCGACGTGCCATGAAGTGGGCGGCTTCGGAGTTCCGGTGGCGGCGCCGATCGCGCACGTGCCGGATTCCGTGGCGGCGCTGAAGTCGCTGGCGACGCCCGATGTGAAGACTGCGGCGCTGGCCGGCGAATCGATGCCGGCGCTGGTGCTGCGCGACGGAAAGCGCGGCACGCTGTTCTATGACCTGACATCCGCGCCGCCGGTCGAGCGATCCGCGGAAAGCGGCGCGGTGAAGTTCAGCGACGGCAGCAACTGGCGCCACGCTTCGGTGATCGGCGCGTATAAGGACGAGGAGCTGACCGCGATTCTGGCTTATCTGCGCGCAGTGACGCCTTAACACATGATTTCGCAAATGCGCTCACGATCCGGGTAAATCCGTTGTGGGTACGGGCTTGAGCCTGTACGGCCGAGCGCAGCTCGGCAGCTGGCCTTGTCGATGCGTGATCGCACTTATGAAAGCAACGACTATTTCCCCCCTGGCGCAGCTTCAGAAACCGCCGACCCGCCCGCCTAACTTTACCTAAAGCCGCAAAAGCCCAACTGGTGCCGCGCAAATCTGTCCCTTTGTTTCCGTCCCTGATCGCCTCCGCCGGGAACGATGTCTCTCTTCGGAAAGACGCGGCGGCCGGGCACCTGACAGCGGCCATGTGCGGCTATCCGGTTGACGGGAGAGAACCGAGCCAGGAGGGTGAAGAAAGAAAACCGAGGGAGCGCAGACCATGAACGGCATTCAATTTCTCAGCGACGACAGGGGCAATCGCGCGGCGGCGGTCATCCACCTCAAAAAGCATTGCCGCCATCCCGTCGGTGTTTCCTGAGCATGGTTTCGAGGAGTGCCTCCGAGCTTCGGAACGTTGTGAGCCGCAGTCGCTCCACCGCCTCCGTAAAGTCGACGAGTCCGGATTGAGCGGCGAGTTCGAGCAGGCCGAGGGTGCCCGTTACCCGTAGTCCCTGGCTTCGCGCAGCCTTAACGCCCCTGCGTTCGTCGATCAAACCAGATGGCGCGGAGCGAGATAGCCAGGGCGATCACGGCGGCTTCACCCTCATCAAGACCGGGCGGTACTGGCCCAGGGCCGGGCGTTTCCACGGTCTCCAGCCAGTCAGGAGGGCTTCCGATCCAGGCGCGCACCGCCAAGGGAGCACCGATATCCCGGAGTTCCTCCTTTACGGCGGTCGGAAGGATTAACCCGCTGAAAAGGCGGGGAAGCAGATCAATGTGGCCGATCAGGATCAAGTAGTTTACGGGCCCGGTATCGGCGATGACCAGTTGCAAAACCTACGCCCCGAGGCATGCTTTCAGGTCCGCGAGATCGCGCTCGACATCTTCGAGCGTAACGTTTTCATAGATGGCATGGGACTTAAGGAAGCCGTCCATCTGGATACGCGCCAGACCGAGCATGCGACGGAGTTCCGGTTCGGTGATACGCCCGGCCTTGAATTCTTCGAGGGCGAAGGCTGCAAGCGCCCGGCGTGATGGGTCACCCGTCGCCGCAACGCGGCTGGCCAAGTCATCCGGAATTTGAAACCTCAGTTCCATAAAGCCACCCTACTGCGGCCCGTCACTTGAGTCAACGCCCTACTGCAGCTTCAGAAACCGCGGCAAACTCTCCGCCGACCCGCCCACCGCGCGCGCCAGACTCAGCTTCGCCACGTTGTGCGCGAACACGCTGTTGATGTAATCCAGCTCCGCCTCCGCCACCGTCAACTGCGCCTGCGACACTTCCACCGCATCCGTAATCCCCGCATCGAATCGCTGCCGCGTCAGCTCCAGCGTCTGCCGCGTCACATCGAGGTTCTGCCGCGACACATCCACCTGGCTCGTAGCCGCCTCCAGATCGAGATACGCATTCCGCACGTCTGCTTCCACCCGGCTGCGCAAATCCTCCATCTCCGCTTTGCGCTGCGTCAGCGCCGCGTTCGCCTGCTCAATGTCGCCCTCGATTCTCCCGCCGCGGAAGATGGGAAAGCTGAGCGTCCCTGACGCCGAAAACGTCCCGTGCGACTGCGCCGGATTCAGGCCGATCACGCCGTAGTCCGCATTGACCGCCAGCGACGGCAATCGTTCCGCCCGCGCGGCCGCCAGCGTACGCTCCGCCGCCTTGATTTGCGCATCCGCGGCCTTGATGTCAGGACGATCCTTCAGCGCCTGCTGTACTGCGTCTTCCTGGCCCAGCGGCGGCGCCGCCGCATACGGCACTTCGTCGGTCAGATCGTAACGATCGTTCGGCGGCAGCCCTGTCAGCCGCGCCAGATTGATCTTCTGTTTCGCCAGATCGTTCTGCAGGGTCGCCAGGCGCTGTTTCTGTGTCAGCATCTGCACTTCGCTCTTGTTGACATCGATCTGCGCCAGGAGCCCCACGGCCTTCTGCTGCGCGGTCTGAGAATACAGCGCATTCGCCGTATCCAGCTGCGCCTTCGCCGACTCCACCCTCGCCCGCGCCGCGATGACCTCCAGGTACGCTCCGCCCACCGCCAGCACTACCAGATCCCTGGAATCCTGCGCGTAAAGCTGATCCGCGCGCAGCGTCTCCTTCGCCGACCGGTAATTGTTCAGCGACGTGAAATCCGCTATCGTCTGCGACAACCGCGCCCGCAGATCGAAATAATTGAACGGCCCCACGATCGTCGGAATCCCGAAGCCCGGAAACGGCGATGAGAAGCGCAGACCGTCCGCCTTGAGGTTGACCTGCTCCACGGTCTCGGACAGGCTGCCGTTCAGATTCGGCATCAGCGCGGACCGCGCCACCCTGGCCTCCCCGTGCGCCTGCGCCATCGCAACGCTCAGCCCCACCGAGCCCAGGTTGTATTCGAGCCCGCGCGCAATGGCTTCCTTGAGCGACAGCTTTCCCGAAAACGGCATCTTCGTCGTGCTCAGTGCGCTTCCCGTATAAGGCCCGGCCGGCTGAATCGACGGATTAATCGTATTGACGCTGTTCGTGGTGCCCGCCACCGCCGACTGCGTTGCCGTGACCGACCCCGTCTCCGCCGTTCTCCCCGAAAGCGGCACCTGCGTCGCCACCGAACTACCCGACGATCCTGCCGGCGGACCGAACTGCGCCCACGCGGCGCTGCTCACCAGTAAAAAAATCGCAATTGTTTTCATATGTAACGCCGGCGGTCTTGCCGCCGGTGCTTTTGCTCAAATCTTCTCTTCAACTCAGTTGTTTCCGAAACCGCCACACGCTGGCCGACACCATGATGACCGTGAAAATTCCCAGCACCAGGAAATTCGGCCACAGCGTCCCGAAACCCGAGCCCTTTATCATGCTGGAGCGCGCAATCACGCTGAAATGCCGGATCGGATTGATCTTCACCAGCGGCTGCAGCCAGTTCGGAATCGCTTCCGCCGGCGTAATCGCGCCCGCCGCCGTCGTCAGCAGCGGATTCACGAAAAAGCTGGTCAGCTGCGCCTGATACGCCGAATGCGTGAACGTCGCGATCACCGTCCCCACGCCGATCCCCGACAACACACACAGCGCCGCTCCCGCCAGCACGATCATCAGCCCGCCGTGATACGGCACGTCGAACGCGATCTTGATCAGCGCCGTCGAGAACAGCACCATCAGGAAGAAGAGAAAAAACAGCGGCGCAATTTTCGCGATGATGATCTCATACGTTCCCGCGGGCGACATCAGCAGCTGTTCAATCGTCCCGGCCTCGCGTTCCTTCACCATCAACGTCGCTGCCACCATCGATCCGTTCAGAATCAGCAGCAGCCCCAGCAGCCCGGTCACGATGAACCACGTTCCGATCAGCCCCGGGTTATAAAGGTACGCGCCCGTCAGCGTCGCAATGCCGCGCCGCGACACCGCGCCCACCGGAATCGACAGCATCTTCGGCCGGACCGAATCGGTCGCAAGCCCGCCATTATAAGTCTGAATCACGCCCTCCGCGTATCCCTGCGCGATCGCCGCCGTATTCGCGTTCATCGCGTTCAGCAGCAGCTGCACGGTCACCGGATTCCCGCGGTGCAGGTCTTTGGCGTAGTCGTAAGGAATCACCACGCCGGTATCCACATCACCGCGGCTGATCGCATCGCCCAGCTTGTCCACTGAGTAGAAATAGCCGGCCAGCTTGAAGCTTTTGCTCTCCGTCAGCGTCAACGTCAGCCCACGGCTCTCCGGCGTTCGGCTCTCGTCGAGGATCCCCAGCTTCAGGTTCGACACCGTCGCGTTCAGCACCAGGCTGAACAGCAGCAGCTGCAGAATCGGCGGCATCACCAGCGAAAACGCGAGGCGCTTGTCCCGCCGGATCTGCGAAAATTCCTTCCGCAGCAGCGCCCCCATCCGGTGACTGAAAAGGTTTCTCATGACATCTATTCTCTTTGCGCACAACGGACCTTCGGCCTGTGCGCTTCTGCTCTCCTAGCGGGTCTTCAGCTGCATGCGGTGCATATTCATCCACCCGCGCCAGTAAAAGAACAACCCGGTGACTCCGATGATCAGAACCTTCCACCACTGCGCCGGCCATCCGCCCCCCTCCAACAGCGCATCCCGCACCACTTCGATGTAATACCTTCCCCAGATGAAATTCGACATCCAGCGGATCTGCACCGGCACGTTCTGCAGCGGAAAAATCAGCCCCGACAGCATGAACACCAGCAGGAACCCGGCGAACATGATCACCGACATCGCCGCCACCTGGCTCGGAATCGCGCACCCGATCATCGTTCCGAACGCTGCCACGCAGAACGCATAGAACACAGTCGCCACGATAAACGGCGTCGGATCGCCTGCAAAGCTCAGCCCGAAATAAGTGAACAGCAGCGTCAGCAGCAGGATGCATTCGGCAAACGATACCAGCATGAAACTGAAAATCTTCCCCAGCAGATATTCGTGCGCCGAGATGCTCGAGACGTAAACCTGCAGGATGGTTTTCTGCTCGCCTTCCTTTGCCGAAGCCAGCGTGGCCAGCAGGGGCGGGAACAGTGACATGACCAGCACAAAAATCCCCGGCCCGTAAAACTTTTTCGACGACCGCCCCGGGTTGTACCAGAACCTTATCGCCGCAGTCACCGGCGCCGCCTGTGCGCTGGCGCCGTTATCGGCATTCCACGCCGAAGTCACCTCAGCCGCATACCCCGACAGCAGCTTCGCCGTGTTCGAATCCGAGGCGTCCACCAGCATCTGCACTGGCGAGCTCACACCGCGCGCGATGTCGCGCCCGAAGCGCGCCGGAATAATCAGCGCCGCCCGCGCCTTGTTCGTCATGAATGCCGACTCCGGTTGTTTGTCCACTGCATACGGCACGACGCGGAACGTTTCCGACTGCCGGAACGCGTCAACCAGCGAGCGCGACGCCGGCGAATCGTCCAGGTCCTGCACCACAATCGGCAGGTCGGGCACCGTCAGATTGATCGCCGAACCCATCAGGATCAGCTGCATTACCGGCAGAAACAGCGCGAGGCCCAGCGCCCGCCGGTCGCGTATCAGCTG
Organism: Terriglobia bacterium; assembly: GCA_963832905.1. Taxonomy (GTDB): domain Bacteria; phylum Acidobacteriota; class Terriglobia; order Bryobacterales; family Bryobacteraceae; genus BOG-234. The sequence continues at coordinate 1,947,941 of CAWHVO010000006.1, forward strand.
AATCAGCTCTTTTCGAGTCTGCGAGAAGATTCTTCTCATACCTTAAGCCTCATTGTGGGGCAGGCTTCCGGCCTGCGGACTTGCTTTCCAGCAAGTCCAGCCGACTGGAAAGTCGGCTTGCAGCCAGGAATGGCTGCCCCCCGGCTCCTCACTCCTCCACCGCCACTTTGCCTTCCAGCCGCGCCTTCTCCACCACGCCGATGAACACGTCTTCCAGCGAAAACCGCCCCTCGCGCACGCTCACGACCCCGATTCCGTTCGCCTCCAGTTGCTGTCTGTACACGCGTTCGCCCGTCGCCGCATCTTCTTCGGTGATGATGTGCAGGCGCTCGCCGAACAGCGAAACCCGCCAGCGCTCCTCGTCGTTCTTCAGCAGGTCCATCGCCCGTTGCGGCTGATCCACGATGAACTCCAGCAGATGCCCGCTCTGCGCGCTCTTGATGCCGGTCGGCGTGCCTTCTGTTACCAGCTCCCCCGCCACCATGAAGCCCAGCCGGTTGCACTGCTCGGCTTCTTCCAGATAATGTGTCGTCACCAGAATCGCCGTCCCCGCGTCCGCCAGGCGATTGATCATCGTCCAGAACGACCGCCGCGCCAGCGGGTCCACACCCGACGTCGGCTCATCCAGGAACAGAATCCCCGGCTCATGCAGGATCGCCGCGCCGAATGCCACGCGCTGCTTCCACCCCTGCGGCAGGCTCCCCACCAGCTGGCTTTCTTTCCCTTCCAGCCCCGAGAACGACATCACCCACCGCATCTTCTCCGGCCGCTCTTCCTGCGGCACGCCGTACACGCCCGCGAAAAATTCCAGGTTCTCTTTGATCGACAGATCGTCGTACAGCGAAAATTTCTGCGACATGTACCCGATCTGCTGCCGCACCGCGCCTGACCGGAAACCGCCGCGCTGTCCCGCCAGCTGCATAACACCCTCTGTCGCCGGCACCAGCCCGCACAGCATCTTGATCGTCGTCGTCTTGCCCGCGCCGTTCGCTCCCAGCAGCCCGTAGATCTCGCCGTAGTGCACCTGCGCCGTTACGTTCTTCACCGCCGTGAACGACCCGAACTGCTTCGTCAGATTCTCCGCCCCGATCGCGATCCCGCCCCGCATGTCGCGATGATCGTGCCGCCCCGGAAACGGCTCGTCGTGCACGTTCTGTCCGAGGCGTCGCAGCGTCGCCACGAACGTGTTCTCGAGCGTCGGTTCATCCAGGCGCAGATCGTCGATCTTCAGTCCCGCAGCACCGAGCGCCTCGTCCGCAACCCGCCTCGCTTCCTGCGGATCGTGCGCCAGCAGATCCAGCCGGTCGCCGAAACGCTGCGCATCGATAATCTCGCGATCGGCGCCCGCCATCTCCGACAGCACGTGCATCCCCAGTCCGAGATTGGCCGTGTGCACCTCCATGCGCGTGGCATTCAGACTCGCGCGCAGCTCCCCCGGCGTTCCTGTCTGCTGCAGCACGCCCTGATGCATCAGGGCCACGCGATTGCAGCGCTCGGCCTCATCCAGATACGGCGTCGCCAGCATGATCGTCAGTCCGCCCGCCGCCAGATGCGCCAGCGTGTCCCAGAATTCGCGCCGCGACACCGGATCCACTCCCGTCGTCGGTTCATCCAGCAGCAGCACGCGCGGCTCCGGCACCAGCGCGCACGCCAGCGCCAGTTTCTGCTTCATGCCGCCGCTCAGCCGCCCCGCCAGCCGGTCCTCGAAGCGGTCCATATCGAACATGCGCAGATAGCGCCGTCCCCGCTTCATAACTTCATCCAGCGGCACGCGCCGCAGAGCGCCGATGTACTGGATGTTCTCCACCACCGTCAGGTCCGGATACAGGCTAAACGCCTGCGTCAGATATCCGGTATGCTCCCGCGCCTCGCGCGCCGGCATGCCGAACACCTCAGCCGTTCCCGACGTCGCTTCCATCACGCCCGCCAGAATCTGAAACGTCGACGTCTTGCCCGCGCCGTCCGGTCCGATCAGCCCGAAGATCTCCCCGTCGCCGATCTCCAGATCGATACCCTTCACGGCTTCCAGTGCGCCATAGCGCTTCCAGAGGTTCGCAATGCGGATCGCGACGCCGCGCCCCGAAACGCCCCGCTCGGTTCGCGAGATGGATTCAGTCGCCGTCATTCGGTGTACTTGCGCGCCGGCCACGTATTCCCGCTGACCAGAATCTCTCCGTCCGACGGCATGCCCGGCTTGGCGAATCCCGTGGCCGCCTTCAGCAGCAGCTTCACCCCGACCACCTGCTTCACGCGATCGTCGCGGAAGTAGGTATTCTCGGGCGTGAACGTCGCCTGCGGGTCGATCCTCTGCACCTCGGCTTCGATTGCCTCGTCCGGCGCCGAATCCAGATACACGCGCGCCGGCTGGCCGATCTTCACCTTTCCGATCTGCCCTTCCGGCACGAACCCGCGCAGATAAACCTTGCTCATGTCGAGCAGCGTCACGATCGCCGTCCCCGCCTGCACCACTTCGCCCGGCTCCGCGGCGCGCGTCATCACCGTGCCATTGAACGGCGCCGTGATGATCAGGTCGTCGCGATTGTCTTTCGCCTCCGCAAGTTCGAACTGCGCCTGCTGCGCCGCCGCATTCGCCGATGAGATCTCCGCCCGCTGTGCCAGAATCTGTTTACGCACCGTATCCGCCGCATAGGTGCGAATGCCGGGGTTCGAAAGATTCGCCTGCGCCGTTGTCAGCGACCCCTTCGCCGCCGCCAGACGCCGTTGCGCCGCCTGCACCGCCGCCGCCTGCTGATCGCGCGTGGTCTGCGCCTGCTTCGCCTGACGCTCCGAAGCCGCGCCCGTCTTCACCAGTTTTTCGTACGCGTCAAAGTCGAACTGCGCCAGCGCCAGCGACGCCTCCTGCTGATTGAGATCCGATTCCGCCGCTGACAGATCCGCCTGCGCCTGCGCGACACGCCCCTCCGCGTCCACCTTGGACTGCTCCGTCATCAGCTCGTTCTGCTGCAGCTGCTGCTCGTAAATCGCAATCTGATCGTCGGCCGATTTCACCCGCGCCTGCGCGCCGGCCAGCGCCGCCTGCGCCTGCTCCTCGCGCGCCCGCACCTGCGCATCGTCGAGCACCGCGATGGTGTCGCCCGCTTTTACCGCGTCGCCCTCGCGCACCCGGATCTCCATGATGCGCCCCATCGTCTTCGGCGACACCGCCGAATCGTCGCCCTCGATGCGCCCGCTCACCGTCACAATGCTGTCCGGCACCCGCGGATTCGCAAAATATCCGCGCCAGATGAAGAATGCGGCCACGCCCAGCACGATCAGGATAATGAGCGGCAGCGGACCCCGGCGTTTCCGCGTCACGGGCGCCGGCGGCGCGGCAGCCGGCTTCGCCTCCGGTCTGATCTGCGTCTTTTCCTGCGTTGTCGTCTCCGTCATGTCTTTCGTCACTTTCTTTTCTTTATGGGCGTCGCTGCCAGCTGTCGTATCCCCGCCAGCGAGAAATCCGCGATATGCGCCGAGATCTGCTCGATCCGCTCCGGCGTCAGTTCCAGATCCGGCCACACCGCTGCGATGATGTGCCGCGCGTGAACGTAGTGCACCACCTGCGCGATGACGCTGTGCGTCGCCAGGCGCACTTCATCGTGCTCCGGTGCGAGCCCGGTCAGCAGGCTGATCAGCTGCCGGAACCGGTCGTACACCGGCGCCATGGTTTCTTCGATGACGGCCGCCATTGCGGGCGTGGGCTGCGCGAATTCGTGCATCATCAGCCGGAAGTGCCATCCCGGGCGATCCATCCTGCACACCCGCAGCAGCATGGCGTGAATCAGTTCGCGCAGTGCCGTTTCGGGCGGCGCGTCGCTGTCGATGGCCTGCCGGATGATCCCGTTCCCCGACGCCCCCGCCGAATGCCGCAGCACTTCCGTGTACAGCTCCAGTTTGTCGCCGAAATAATAGTTGACGAGCGCGATATTGACACCCGCCCGTGCGCAGATTTCGCGCACTGTCGCGGCACGGAACCCCGACTCGGCGAACACCTCGCCCGCCGCATCGATCAGTTTCGACCGCGTATCGTCGGGCAGCGCGGGCGGACGTGTTCTGGCAAAGGACCCAGCCATCTAAACGTCAGTTTAAAATGTGTGTTTAAATCTGTCAAGGCGATTAAGCTATCCTGCCAATATGGCGCAGGACAAGTGGCCAGCCTCGGTATTGAAAGCCATCGGCGCCTTTCCGGACTTCCCGGAGTTGGAGGACCTTCGTCGTGGCTACGGACGATTAGTGGGGCCAGGCTTTCCAGCCTGCCGCCGGGCTTCTGCCCACAAGATCGCGGCTGGCCTCGTCGTACGGAATCCCGCCCGCTGTCCTCATGATGTCCACAACGATCTCGTCCGCCACGCGAATGACGCCATACTTCACCAGTTCGCCCGGCGTAAGCTCGCGCGCCGCGTTGTCGGGAAGGATGGAAAGGGCGGCATAGACCTTTGCCTCATTGTACGGATCGGCGGCAACGAGCAGATCGATATCCATGGTCGCGCGGATATAATTCGCAGCGCGGATCGCAAACCCTCCGATCACGGCATACTTCGCGCCCCTTCGGTTCAGTTCGCGGCAGAGGTTGGCCAGGTCCTCGACGGTAGGTTCGCGCGTGGCCAGCTCTCCGGTCGGCTGATTTTCCGCCATAGCCACTCGTCAGCTTCTCTGTGCGATTTGAAGCGATGAACGCCACGAGGCACGCGCACACCTCCGAACGCTCTTCGCCACGTCTCGGCCGCTGCCTGATTGCTGCCCTCCAGCGATAAGCCGTCTGGAGCACCGGTTCGACGGCCGACCACGCGATGGACTTCTTCCCCCGCGTTTATAAAGGGGCGACTCATTTCATCCTGAGTATACTCGTGTGACGCATTACCTCTTCCACACGAGGAAGCCTTCGGGCGCGTTTTGGCGGTCGCATTTCCCTCCGACGAGCACCACCGCCGGCGCAAGACCGAACAATCGAACCCTTACGCATGCGCGGCGGAATATCAGCCTCCGTCCGCGCTAACCTGAGGCAAGGAGCAACGCACATGGCAAACACTCTCGACTGGTCACAATGTCCCGCCGTGGAGAGCATTCCCGGTAAGGTGAGCGGCGCGTGGGTTCTGAAGGGAACCCGCATGCCTGTGTCCGCCATCTTCGAAAACCTCGAAGCCGGTGCGAATATCGACGACATAATGGAATGGTTCCAGGGCCTCGATCGGGAGCAGGTGAAAGCCGTTATAGAATTTGCGGCACGCAGTCTCGATTCAGCGCCGGCCCTCACGCCATAGATGCAGATTCTTTTCGATCAGGCAACGCCGGTGCCGATCCGGCCCTACCTTAAAGGCCACACGGTCAGCACCGCTTTTCAACAGGGCTGGGACAAGCTCAAAAACGGCGAGCTGCTCACAGCCGCGGAAAAAGCCGGGTTCGATCTTTTTCTGACCACCGACAAAAACATGCGCTATCAGCAGAACCTTTCAGCGCGCGAAATCGCCATCGTCGTGCTCGGTCAGCAGCAATGGCCGCACGTCCGGCCCCACATTCAGCTTGTTGTCGATTCCGTAAACGCGGCGACACCGGGGAGCTTTATCGAGGTCGAGATTCCCGGTCCAGATTAGCCGCATTCCGCGCCGTTCAGCGCCGCATTAAACTGAACCTATGCGCTACCTCGTTCGCGCACGCGTCAAACCGGGCCGCGCGCAGGCTCTCGCCGAGGCCATCGACGACGGCACGCTCGGACGCGGCTCCGTCGCAGGCAGCGAGTATCTGCGCAACATGCACCACGCCCGCACCGGCCCCGACGGACTCGCCCGCTGGGTCGAGGTCTGCTACTGCCCGACCCCTCTTCAGGAAGAACGTCCGTACTGGGAACAGTATTTCGAACTGACCCGCGTGCAGGACGCCCACGACCGCCGCCAATGCCGGGATTTCAACGGCTCCGAACCATGGGCCTGCGAGGGTTGCGACTGCACCGCGCGCCTCGAACGCCGCTTCACCGAACGCGGCGAATCGTTTCTCGAAAAACTGCGATCACAAACGCGCTGAATCCGCCTGCGCCGCGCGCGTCAGTCTGTCCCGAATCCCCGTCCATTCACGCGTGTCCGGCGGCATCTCGATCGCGATCCAGTCGTAGCCCTCCTGGTCGAGATCGTGCAGGATGCTGTACAGCCGCTCCGCATACTCCGCCGGATCGCGCGGCATCAGTCGAAGTCGAGCCGAATCCCGCGCCCCTCGCGCGGCGCATCGCCCAGGGCATTACTCAGAAAGATCGGCGTCCGCGGACTGTAATGCCGCGGATGCTGCCCCGGCGACTCCGCGCCCGCCCCGGCTTCCACCGGCCCGATGGCCTCTTCAATCTGCGTCTGCGAAATCATCCCCGGTCGCAGAATCTTCGGCGTGCTGTCGTTGTCCAAAAAGCCCAGGGACACCACCGTGCTCTCGATGCCCACGGTGCACGGCCCGCCGTCAAGAATCATTTCCGCGAGCCCCTCAGGCACATCCTCAGCCCGCGTCGGCGAGAGCTCGGTGAACCGATTCGCGCTCGGCGCGGCGATGGGAATCTGCGCCGCTTCGATCAGTGCGCGCGCCAGCGGATGCGCCGGCATGCGCAGTCCCACGCTGGGCAGTCCGGCGGTGACGATATCGGGAACACTCGCGTTCTTCGGCACCACGATCGTCAGCGGGCCCGGCCAGAATCGCCGCGCCAGCGTTTCGGCTTTTTCGGGCCATTCGCGCGCCAGCCGGCGCGCCATCTCGAGCGAAGCCACATGCACGATCAGCGGACTCGAATGCGGCCGTCCCTTGGCTTCGAAGATGCGCCGCACCGCCGCCGCGTCCAGCGCGTTGGCGCCCAGCCCGTACACGGTCTCGGTGGGAAACGCCACCAGCCGTCCGGCGCGCAGCAGTTCGGCTGCCTGCTTCAATCTCTCGTCGGTGTCAGCGCCTTCACCCGCCGTCTTGCCGGTCTTGCGCCACACCAGATACGCATGGATCAGCGGGTCCAGATCGCCTTCCAGCACGCGGTCCACATCGCCCATCGAGAGTTCGCTGCGCAGGTCCTTCACCAGCCGGTAGGGCGCCAGCACGTAGCTGCGGATCTGGCTGCCGAAATTGATCTCGAGCTTGGAAGCCTCGGTCTTGCGCGTCTCCTCGCGCTTCTTCTCCAGCTCGAATTCGTAGAGGCGCGCGCGCAGCTGCTTCATCGCGCGTGTCGCGATTCTTGTGCTGCGAGCGCTCGTTCTGGCACTGCACCACGATGCCCGTGGGAAAGTGCGTGATGCGCACCGCCGAATCCGTCATGTTGACGTGCTGGCCGCCCGCGCCCGCCCGAGCGGAACGTGTCGATGCGCAGATCGTCCAGCTTGATGTCGATCTTGATCTCGTCGTCGATCTGCGGATAACACGAACACCGACGCGAACGACGTATGCCGCCGCGCGTTGGCATCGAACGGCGAGATGCGCACCAGCCGATGCACGCCGATCTCGGACTGCAGCAGCCCGTAAGCGTTCTCGCCGTTGACTTCGAACGTCACCGACTTGATGCCCGCGCCTTCGCCCTCCAGCCGGTCCGTGAGCACGGTCTGGAAGCCGTTGCGCTCGGCCCAGCGCAGGTACATGCGCAGCAGCATCTCGGCCCAATCCTGGCTTTCGGTGCCGCCCGCGCCGGGGTGGATGGTGACGATGGCGTTGCGCGCGTCGTTCTCGCCCGAGAGCAGCATGGCTGTTTCGAGCTTGCTCGAGCAGTTCGCGAGTAGTGCTTCAGTTCGCGCTCGATATCGCCGTTGACGTCTTCGCCTTCGCGCGCCAGTTCGAACAGCGTGTCGAGATCGTCGGTCATGCCCGGCAATGTGCTTGTCGTTGTCGATGGCTTCCTCCAGGCGCTTGCGCTCCTGCATGACCTTCTGGCTTTTTTCGGGCTGGGACCAGAAGTCGGGCGCGGAGATCTGTTCTTCGGTTGCCGGCTAGTTCTTTCTTTTTGGCGGGCGCGTCAAAGATACCTCCGCACGGCAGATGCCTGTTCGCGGAGCGGCGCGTATTCGCGTTCAAGTTCTTCGAGCGTCATGGGAGGGTACGTTCTTATGTTACAGGATCAGCATGCAGTCGCCGTAGGAGAAGAACCGGTAGCGCTGGGCGACGGCGTGTCCGTATGCCGCGAGCGCAAACTCCGTTCCCGCAAACGCGCACACCAGCAGCAGCAGACTCGTTTTCGGCAGATGGAAGTTCGTCAGCATGGCGCCGACACGCTTGAATCGATATCCCGGATAAATGTAGAGATTCGTCGCGCCGCTGGTCTGCCGCTGATTCAATCGTCCGCACGCTGGTCGTGCCGACGGCAACCACGCGCTGCGCCGACTCAATTTCACTCGACGCTTCAGGTGCAATCGAGTAGCGCTCGAAATGCAGCTGGTGATTCTCGAAGTCCTCGCGCTCGATCGGCTGAAACGTGCCGAGTCCGACATGCAGCGTGACGTGCGCGATATGCGCCCCCGCATCGCACACGCGATCGAGTATCTCGCCGGTGAAATGCAGCCCCGCCGTCGGTGCCGCCACCGATCCGCGTTCGCGCGCAAATACCGTCTGATATCGTTCCCGATCCGTCGCCCGATCCGGACCCTTGATATAAGGAGGCAGCGGCATGTGCCCCAGCCGCTCGATCGCCGCGTAAACGTCCTCATCGCCGAGAAACCGTACGGTCCGCTCCCCGCGCTCGCCGTGTCCCACGACTTCCGCCGCGAACCGATCGTCGAACCGGATCGTATCGCCCACGCGAATCTTCTTCCCCGGACGCACCAGCGCCCGCCACTCGCGCGCGTCTTCTGAAACCGGCTCCAGCAGGAGCACTTCCGACTTACCGGAAAACAACCGCGACGGCAGCACGCGCGAATCGTTCAGCACGAGGCAATCGCCCGCTCTGAGAAACTCCGGCAGTTCGCGAAACCGCCGATCCTCGAATCGTCCCGCCGCACGATCCAGCACCAGCATGCGCGCCGCATCGCGTTTCGCCGGAGGTTCCTGTGCGATCAGTTCCGCCGGCAGCTCATAGTCGAAATCCGACAGGAGCATCAGGAGAGTGGACACGCGGATTGCATCCGCGTCTGGTCTTTATCGGGAAACACAGCTGGCGCCGCGTGTACGCGGATACAATCCGCGTGTCCGAAGTGTAAGCCTTTACGGCAGCGCAAACGTGTGGACCATTCGTCCCGCCACGATCGCCACATACTCTCTGCCGTTCTTCCCCTGGTAGACCATCGGATCCGCATTGCCCTGCGCCCCCAGATCGAACGTCCAGAGTTCCTTGCCGTTCTTCGAATCGAGTGCGCGGAACCGGTTGTCAGGCACCGAGCCGATGAACACCAGGCCGCCAGCCGTCGCCGTCGGTCCCGCAAAGGAACTCCCCGAGCGTCCCGTGTTCTGCTTTCCGGGCGGTAGCTGCGGCGTGATGCCGAGCGGTACCGACCACGCGAAGTTGCCGGTTTTAGCATCCACCGCGTACAGCTGTCCCCATGGTGGTTTCTGACACGGCCACGTCCCGATCACTTTGCCGTTGGCGTCTTTCACCTGCGCGCTGAACGTGAAAAACGGTCCGCCGCCATCCACGCTCGCGCGCGTATACTCCAGCTTCGACCCGTTTTCGTCAAAGGAATAATTACGGCCCGCTACCTTTTTCTCCGTCCAGCCAACCTGCCCCATGTTCTGCACATAGGCGAACACGTATCCTTCTTTCGGATCGACCGCCGGACCGCCCCAGTCGGTCCCGCCGGTTGCGCCCGGAAAGATGATCGTCGATCGCGGCGGCTTTCCTTCTTCGTGATAAAGGAACGGCGTGAACGCGCCCGCATTGTAGAAGCCGCCCGACCGGTCATAGAGCTCCTTGCACGCTTTCGCATGCTCCGGCGTGGTGTCTTCGGCGGTCACCAGGTCTTCCGGTTTGAAATCGATCCTACCAAGATGCGCCGGCTTCACCGGAATCGGCTGCGTCGGCGAATACCACTCGCCCGGAACATCGCCCTGCGCCACAGGCTTTTCTTCGACGCCGAACACCGGCTTACCCGTCTCGCGATCCAGAATATACATCCAGCCCGTCTTGCCGATCGCCGCGATCACCGGCACCTTCTTCCCCTTCATCGGACCTTCTTTGACCGTCACGTCCAGCAGCACCGGCGCGGGCGGATTGTCGTAATCCCAAAGATCGTGATGCACCGTCTGGAAGTGCCACTTGTACTTTCCGGTTTCGGCATCCACCGCCACAATCGAATTGCCGTAGAGATTTGCGCCCGGGCGGTCGCCGCCGTAGTAATTCGACGCGGGGCCGTTGACCGGTATGTACAGAATGCCGCGCTGCTCATCCACCGTCATCTGAAAGCCCCAGACGTTGGTGCCGGCACGGTCCTTCCATCCTGGTTTTCCATCAGGAGTGTTGAGCCAGGTTTCGTGACCGGGCTGGCCAGGCAGTGCGACGTTCTGGAACTCCCACAGCTTCGCGCCGGTGCGCGCATCGAATGCGCGTTCGTTGGCGTACGGCCCGACGGGATTTTCGAGGGAGTTCGCGCCGACCATCACCAGGTTCCGGAAGATCGTCGGCACGCCGCCGTATCCGATCACCATGTCGACCATGCCTTCTTTGCCGAAGCCGGGATCGAGCTTGCCCGTGTTCGCGTTCAGCGCCACCAGGTTGTTGCCGGCCGTGAAGATGATGCGCGGCGGATTGTCCTTATTGCCCGGCCAGTACGACACACCGCGCGTCGATGCCTGGCCGCGCGGCAGCTGATAGCGCCAGGCCTCCTTGCCGTCGTTGCCATTAATCGCCACCACCAGGTTGCCGGCCGGCACGTACATCATGCCGTTCACGACGATGGGCGTCACCTCGTTGCCGATTCCCGGCGCGCCGCCTCGTCCGCGTCCCCGTCCGCGTCCGCCCGCAGGCGCCTCTCCGGGCACAGCAGTCGTGAAGGTCCATGCCTCTTTCAGCGTCGCGACGTTCTTCACGTCGATCTGCTTCAGCGGCGAGTAACGCGTGCTGGCCGGGTCGTGATTGTATGTGGGCCAGTCGCCCGCAGCGGTAGAAGTCTTCGGAGCCTGTGCGAAAAGCGCTGTGGCGCCGATCAGAAGCGCAAAGGACGCTGTCCCGCGCCGCCAGAGAACAAAGGAACTCTTCCTTCCGGCGGCGGCGCGGACGCGATCCGTTTTGCGCGTGTTCCTTAAAAGAGCACAACAGAGTCGCATGTCGGTTCCATCATATGCGAACATTCTGGTTAGCTGGAGGAGCCACGATGGAGACCGATAATAAGCCTTGCCCGGTCTGCGGCGAAACCATCAAAGCCGTAGCGCTCAAGTGCCGTTTCTGTAACACCGACCTCACGACATTCGCCGCCACAAAAGAAGCCGAAACCGAACGCGATCTGTTCGTCGGCTATCCGGCAGCCGTTTACAGCGTGCATCAGCTGCTGCCGTTCCTCGTGGTGACCCTGCTGGCGGTCGTGGTCGGCTATTTTCATTCCGACATGCGCATCGCCCTTGGCTACGTGATGCTCGGTTTCATCGCGCTGTTCGGACTCATCGGCCTGCAGCTCTACACAAAGAGCCGAAGGACTCACTTTGAGATCACCACGCAGCGCATCAAGCTGGAGCGCGGCCTGCTGTCAAAAGTGCAGGAGAGCCTGGAGCTGTTTCGCGTCGATCACTTCGAGCTGCGCAAGCCGCTCGGCATGCGCATCATGGGCTTCGCCGCCCTCCATCTTTTTTCCTCGGACGCCGAGTTCCAGACCTTCTATATCTATGGCGTCCACAACCTCGAAGCCATCTCTGAGGAACTGCGCAACTGCCAGCTGCGCGAGCGCAAGCGCCGCGGCCTGACTACCTTCGTGAAAGCATAGATAGTGGGGCAGATTGCCAATCTGCGGCCAATTCGCCGAATTGGCCTGCCGGTTTGCAACGTGCGGGTCCGGCGCGATAAATTCCTTCAAGCCGCCGCGGGCTCCATCGACGGATCCGCGCCGATCGTCCCCACGAGATCGTTCAGATAGCTGTCGCTCTTCACGTAGCGCAGGTGGTTCAGCAGATCGATGTCCGGCGGGATCGCGTCCCGATGTCTGGTCCACAACGCAACGTCGATTGACTGCTGGGTCAACAGCCGTTCCCTGTACCAGTCGCTCGCGAGCAGCGATTTCAGCGTGAACAGTTCCCGGACAGCCGGATCATCGGCTCGCCCGCCCGCAGCCATAATCTTCAGAATTGCCTTGATGGGTGGACACGCCAGATCGATGCTCCCGTCCTCGAAATATTCCATCGCCACCCTGCGCTGCGCCGCGACGATCGCATTGACGCCTGCAGCGTAGTCCGCAAGGTTCTGTTTCTCCGGCCGCAGCATTTCTTCCGGAAACACACTGCCCGGTATCTCAAAGATGCGTCCCAGAAAACGATCGACGAACGATGCCGTGATGCGATAACCGAGCCGGCTGGCCAGCACAGTGCCGCCTTCGTACTCGAAATCGGCGACTTTCTCCAGATAGCCGTTCTCGATCAGGAATCGCGGCTCGCGCTCGAACACGCGCATGCGGGACCACAGTTCCGGGACCAGAATGCTGCTGTCGTGATCCACGCGCAATTTTGGCCCGATAAATCCCGCCGCCGTCGTGAAACCCGAATTGCCGGTCAGAATCGCCGACACCAGCGCGTTATTTACATCGACGACCGGAAGCAGCGCGTTGAAAGGACCCTTCGTCAGCGCGCCCTCTGTGCCGAATCCTGTAGTCGCCGGCGATTTGCCCGTCAGGCTGCAGATCATGTCCATGAACAGCTCGGGCAGTTCCTGGTAGTGAATCGGATTGTAGACTGCGAGCGGCGGAATCCCGGCCTTGTGGTCCGCCGGATTATTGCGCCGGCCGGCGAGCACTGCGTTCACCGGAAACCACACCGGCGCATCGGCGGGAATTTCGCGCGCCAGCCGCGTGCCGATCTCGGCGATGTACGTCCCGCGCGGGTCCTTGAGATCAGGCCGCTCCTGCAGATAGCGCGGATTTTTCGACGGGCTGCCGTCCACGATGCGCGGATGCGCCGAAGAAACCACGTAGCCCGAGTTGTCGTTGGCGAGAAAATCCGTCAGCACCCGCTTCATCGGCTGCGTGTACTTGTCGAATTCGACGGCATCGTCAACGATCGTCTGCACGTCCTCGTGGGTGAGCGGTTCGAAATTCGAAATGAAGATTCCGGATGCGGCTATATCGGCCTCGGCATCTTTGTCGAAGCCGCGGTAAATCGCGTCGTCCGGCCGCTGGAAGAGGAACGTCTCGCAGTTCGAAACCACCTTCACGCTCTCGCTGTGATATTCCGGATCCAGATTATTCAGACTGCGCGACGGCAGCACCACCGACGCCGTGATGTCGTCCTCGAACTGCACTTTATCCGCGGGACTGAAATCCGGGCGCAGCTTGAAGATGCGCCACGAGCCGTCGGGATCGTAACCCATGCGCAGATAGTTGCCCAGCAGTTTCTGATCGCGGAATTTCAGCTCGTGTCCAGGCCGCCCGTTGATCCGGTCAACGCTGAAATACTGCTTCCATTCGTCGCCCCACTCCGGCAGATAGTAGCGCTTCACGGTAATCAGCAGCTGCCGGACGTTCTGGTGAATCGTTCCCAGCCATGCGTTGTATTCGTCCGTGTAATCGGGCGAAGGCGTCATCAGCTTGATGACCGATCCGAGCGACCGCTCGGTGCTCAGCATGGGCCGGTGCCCGCGGCTGCCGGGCGGGCGCCTGTAGATAGTGGAAAAATCTTTGGCGAGAATTTGCTCCACCTGGTCGATGTCGCGATGAAAGTCCTGCACGAACACCGGCCCCTTCAGGACGATCGAACCGATGGACTTCGAAATCTCGGATTTTCCGCCGCCCGAAACCGTACTTGGCTTGTGGCACAGAATGCCGTCGGCGCGTGAGGCCACCAGCCGCCACTGGGTCCCGTCGATTTGTTTTTCCAGGCGAATTTTTGTTCCCCACGGCAATACGTAGGTCTCATTCGCCCGCAGCACCAGCTCGTGCGATCCCGCGCCGGGCAGCTGCCACCGGATGCGGCCATCGAGAACGGTGAACTCTGCGTTCTCCGGGACGTAAAGGATACCCGGATAGCTGCGGTCGACGGCGTAGCGCCCCGGCCGGCATTCGATCCGGTTGCCGAGCCATTGCATCGCCTGCTCGAACTTCACGGGTTTCGTCAGCACGGTTCGGCCTGCGTAAAACTGCTGGCCCAGAACATACGCGGGGAACGCGAGCGCGCCGCCGGCATGCTCCTCCTCGCACATGCCGAAAAGATTTGCGGCGTAGCTGATCTGCGTCTTGACTTCTTTCTTGCAGTAACCGTAATAGTTGTCGGCCAGAATGGTGACCATCACGCCGCGATGGTCGCGCGCCGTGATCTTAAAAGGCGTGCCGCCGTTGTAGAACTCGTCTTCGTTCTTCCAGCACATGCCGTCGCGCCGCTGCCGTGGCGTGGCGTCGTCGTAATGCGGGAGTCCCGCCTCTTTCTTGCGGACGCCGACAAGATGCGGCGCCAGAATCACGCACCCTGTGTGGCCGGTCCAGTGCATCACGTCGAGTGCGGAATCGTTTTCGGGAAGGTCGGGATCGCCGCCGTTGCCGAAGATGCGTTCCACGAAATCGAGATTGCTGACCAGACTGGCCGGGGCGAAGAAACGCACCTCCATCGAGCGGTCGGGGTCGGTCGCGGTCGCCGGACACACAAGAGGGCGCAGCAGGAGCGTCACAAACAGCCGCACCTGCGCGTCCTGATCTGCCGTGAACGGCAGTCCCTGTACGTCGGCAGGCGGGGTCAGGGCGCGGGCAAGCAAAGTGGCGTAAGCGATCTTCGGGACCGCGATCTTATCCGCCGGAACCGGCAGACCCCCTTCCGCGATGTGAAAAATTCCCTTCGTTGTGCGGCGATCGCTTTTCGGATTGTGCAGAATCCCCTGTGTTATTCGATACGAACGCACATACGGCGATGAAAACCTATCTGCCGTGGGCGGCAGCGACATCACGCGCGCCAGACCCGGCCGGTCGAGCACCAGCGTGTTGGAGGGCAGGCGCGGCGCCCCGTCGGGCAGCACGCCGGCAAGATACGAATCGAGAAAATCCTGAATGCGTGCGTCGGCGGGGCAGAGACGTCCGCGCAGCAGTTGATTTTTCTGGTAGTAATTGCGCAGCAGCGGTCCGGCGAGTTCGATTAAGCCGGGATCCTCCGTCTGCCGGGTCGGCTGGCCGAGCGCCGCCAGCTTCAGGTTGATGTACTGGATGAGTTCCGCGTCGTGAGCAGCAAGCACGGATTGTGTCTCCTCGATGAAATCCGGAAGCGGACGGGGTTCTCGGAGAAGCGGGTATCTGTCAGCTTAGCAGCCCGCTTGCTTGCGCGCGCGCCACGGTAAATGCAATGCGCTGCAGAGCCGCGACTGCGGCGGAGCGGGGTTTCGTCTATCGAGTGAAAGTCTGTGCGCGCTGCGGCTGCGGCACCAGTTGGAAGAAGAAATTATCCGGATCGCGCAGAATGACGAAATGGCGGTCTCCGAGTGACACGGGTTCGCCGCCGGCGCTGACCACCGGCACGCCGGCCGATTTCAGAGTTGCCAGCAGAGCATCCACGTCGCGCACAATCAGGCGCAGAACTCCGGCGCCGGGATCGTGGATGCTTTCGGGGTTCTTCGGTTTCAGGCCCTGACCCTGGCTGAACTCGACTTCGAAGTCGGTGCCGGGTACTTTGGCCTTATTACCCACCGGCTGGAAACCGAGGAGGTCGCGGAAAAGATGCAGCGTCTTGTCCATATCGGCGACCGTGAGAGTGAGCCGGGCGGGCATTGCCGCATTCACGAGCTGGATGTAGAAACCGTCGGGGTCCTGCACGAGCGGTGACTTTTCGTCGAGCGCCGCCATCACTCGGTTCACATCGCGAACCGGGACGGTGAGGACGCTGGCGCCGGGGTCCTGGCGGCGGGGGCGGAACGGTTTTTGCGCAATCCCTTTGAATTCCACAAACTCGACGCCGAGCGGGGAGTTCGGAATCCTGAACTGCACCACGCGGGACTGCGATCCTTTGGCATCGTAGAGTCCTTCGACGACCGCATTAGCGGCAAATTCCGGCGATCCGGGAGCGCCGTTTCGCTCCAGGCCCAGCACGTCGCCGTAGAAATGAATCGTTCTGTCGAGATCGGCGACAACATGGATGAATGTCCCGACGCCGACCACAGGGGACGGCGTCTGCGCCGCGAGTCCGAAAACGCACGCGACGAAAAGAATGGCAGTCCTCATCCAACCAAGCATGCTTCGATTGGATCACAATGAAGGTGGAATGTCCGACGAGCCGGGGACTTTGCGTCCGGAGACCGATGTACTGACCCGCGGTTTCGACCCGAGACTTTCCGTGGGATCGGCCCGGCCGGCTGTCTTTCGAAGTTCCACATACGTCTTCTCCAGCCCCGAGGAAGCTGAAAAAGCTTTCGATGTGATGGCGGGGCGAGCTGAACTGCGCCCCGGCGAAACTGTCGATCTCGTTTATTCGCGCTTCAACCACCCCAACGCCGAGATTCTTGAGCAGCAGATCATTCCTCTCGAACCCGCGGCCCAGGCAGGCGCCGTATTCAATTCCGGCATGGCCGCGATCATGACGACGCTGCTCGCAGTGGTGCGGCCGGAGGACAGCATCATCTTCACGGTTCCGATCTATGGGGCGACGCAGACCCTGATCACGGATTTTCTCGACGAGTTCGGCGTCACCGGGATTCCGATCCAGGCGGGCCGAAGCGATCAGATGGAGCAGGCGATCCGCACGGCGAAGAATCTGCGCGTGGTGCTGATTGAGACACCCGCCAACCCAACCATCGTGATGACGAACATCCGCCATGCGTGCGACACGGTGCGCACCGTTGCGCAGGGGGCAGCCGACAGGGCACTGGTGATGGTCGACAACACGTTTCTCGGACCCGCGTTCCAGCACCCGCTCGCACTTGGCGCCGACGTGTCGCTGTATTCGGCGACCAAATATCTCGGCGGTTACAGCGATATCATCGGCGGCGTGGCGCTGACGCGGGATGCGGGTCTGATGAAAAAGATCCGGTCCAAACGCAGCCTGTTCGGAAACATACTGCAGCCGGATGAATGCTGGATTCTGAACACGCGCCTCTCGACGGTTTCGCTGCGCATGAACCGGCAGAGTAAGAGCGCGCAGCGCATCGCTGAATCGCTCGTGAATCATCCGAAGATCCGGAAGGTGTACTACCCGACTCTGTTCGACGAACCCGAACAGATTCGCATTTACCATTCGCAGTGCGATTTCCCGGGAGGAATCATCTCGATTGACATTCAGGGCGGGAAGGCCGCCGCGTTTCAGTTTCTGCGAAGCCTGAAGATCGGACGCAACGCGGTTTCGCTTGGCGGCGTGGAAACGCTGGTGTGCCATCCGCGCACTACCACGCATTCGAGCTGGAGCGCGGAAGAGCTTGACGCCGCGTGCATCGGCGAAGGTCTGGTGCGGATTTCGGTGGGCATCGAGGACTGGCGCGATCTGCTGGCCGATTTCGGGAACGCCCTCGGTACCGTCTGAAATGACGGTGCGAGGACATTTTCAAATCCTGCTGCTTCTCGCATGCTCGTGTCTGAAGGCCCAGGATCCGGCGCCCGCAGTGCAACCGGCCACCACGTCTGCGAATACGACGACAACCACGCTCTCGACACCTTCGGTCGGAGAGAAATGGAAGTTCTTCGTCAAGGAAACCTTTAACCCGCTGCTGCTCGTGGAGGTGGTGCCCGATGCCACCGCTTCTCAGCTCACGCGCTCGGCTCCGCTCTACGGAAGACACTTCTGGCGTAACCAGGCCTATCTGAAACGCTTCGCCGCTACCACCGCGGATGACGTATCCGAGAATTTCTTCTCCGATTTCCTGCTCGCGTCCGCATTTCATGAAGACACTCGCTATCTCCCCCAGGGGCCGGCGCATCACGGTGTGGTGTGGCGCGTGGGCTATGCGGTTACCCGGTCTTTGGTGACCCGAACCGATGCGGGCAACGCTGCGTTCGACTGGGCGAACGTACTCGGCTGCGCCATGAGCGCGACGCTGTCCAACGCATATTACCCCCCGGTCAGCCGCACCCGGGCGGTAGCGGTGACGAACTGGGGCACGAACGTCGCCGCCTCCGGTCTCAGCAATCTCCTGCCGGAGTTTGGCCCGGGTGTCGGCCGGTTTTTCAAGCGGCATCTGTTTCACCGCCAACAATAATGATTTGCCGTGGTGGGGCAGGCGGTTTCGCCCAATGGTTAGCAGAGCATGGTGGGGCAGGCATCCCGCCGGCATCCCGCCTGCAAGGAGCCAGGTTGCCGGAATGCCGCTGGCACTGCTGCTTCTGGTCTCGTCCTGCGCAGCTCTCAGCGCCCAGCCTGCTTACACTGACCGCTTCATCGAAGTCAACGGACTTCGCCTGCACTATCTCGACTGGGGGTCAGCGGACAAGCCGCCGTTCATCATGCTGCACGGCATCAGCCGCGTGGCGCATCAGTTCGATCACCTTGCGCCTTACTTCACGGCGAACTATCACGTGATCGCCATCGACATGCGCGGCCATGGCGACTCCGCCTGGTCTCCCGAAGGCGCGTACATCGTGGAAGACTACGTCAAAGACCTCGAAGCCTTCGCGGGCAAACTCAACCTGCGTAATCTCACTCTGCTCGGCAATTCGACCGGCGGACGCGTCGTGCAAGTCTACGCCGGTCTCCATCCCGACCGCGTGTCGCGCCTGATCGTCGAGGATGTCGGCCCGGAGCGCACGAACGATATTGCCGCGGCTTTCACCCGCCAGGTCGAAGCCGAGAAAGGCGGCTGGGCTTCCGAAGACGAACTCGTCGCATATCTGAAAAGGACGAACGCCAAAACGCCTGAGCCCGTCCTCCGCACCTACGCGCACTTTGCGAGCAAGCCGCGTGACGACGGCCGCATCGTGTGGAAGCGCGACCCCAAGCTTGCCAAGGGCTTCGTCCCGACTGATCTCTGGCGATTCGTCAGCCAGATCAAATGCCCGGCCATCTACATCCTCGGCGGCGCCAGCCGCATCGTCCCGCCGGAAACCCAGCAGAAGCTCAAAGCGACGCTATCCAACGTGCAGATTGTAGTAATGCCCGGATTAGGGCATTATCCCGATCAGGAGGCGACCGGGGATTTCATCCCCATTGTGCAGTCGTTCCTCTCAGGCAGCGGAACTTCGAAGTAACCGCTCGCGCCAGACCACACTCTGTACGGTATGTCACACGAAACACTATGTCCGGAACAATCACAGGGTCGTATAATCGCTTGATCGGGCCGCCGGCCGGATTCGGAGGATACATGAAATCTTTATTCAGTTCCGCTATCGCCATCTTTGCACTTATATTGCCCGGCGCGGCGTTCGCGAATGTAATGGGCACGCCGACGCTCAACAGCGGCCAGACGTTGAGTCTGGATACGGGAACGAGTTCAGGTACCCAGGACATTCTCTTCACCGGAACCGCGATTTCGTTTCAGGGCAGCGCCAGAGGACTCAATCTGAGCTCATTCGGCATATCCGGCTCATCAACCTTTACCTCGCTTACCGGCGTTGGATCGAGCGCGTTCAGCTCTTTTTCCAGCGAATTTTCGAGCGCTTCGATCACGCCGCTGACGGCGGGCATGATCATTGCTTACACAACTAACGGCGGCAACACAGGCGCGCTGCTGGTCAACACGGTCACCTCGGCTTCACTCAACATTCAGTTCGTCACCTTCGAATCAACCACGCCCACAATCACAGCGGTGCTCAATAACTACAGCAACATACCGCCGGGATTCACCAATTCCGGGATCGCACCGGGGACGCTGTTCATCATCAAGGGCTCCAAACTGGCGAACACCACTGCCTTTGTTCTTGCCCAGATTTTTCAGAACGCCGGCTCCCCGCTTACAACCAGTTTGAACGGCGCGAGCGTCAGCGTCACGGTGGGCAGCACCACGGTATCGCCGGGACTCTACTACGCGGGGGCAAGCCAGTTGGCGCTGGTGATGCCATCCAACACTCCAACCGGTGCGGGGACGGTAACCGTAGCGGTCACCGGCCTCGGTTCGAGCAACTCATTCAGCATCACGGTTGTCGCCAGCGCTTTTGGAATGCTTTCGGCTGACCAGACGGGCGAAGGCCAGGTAAAGGCTGTGAATCCGAATGACGCCGCTAATCCATACATCAGCTTCACCAACTCGGCCCAACCGGGCAAGCTCGTTTCGATTTACGGGTCGGGCATGGGCGCGGACCCCACAAGAGACACGACCTTCACCCAGACATCCAACTTCCCGTTCACGATTAATGCTCTGAGCGCGGTCTATGTCGGCGGCGTCAAGGCGCAGATTCAGTATCAGGGAGCTTCCGGCTACCCCGGTCTCAATCAGCTGAACATCGTCCTCGACCCGACTACACCCACGGGATGCTTCGTCTCGGTAGCGGGTGTCACGGCTGCGGG
Organism: Terriglobia bacterium; assembly: GCA_963832905.1. Taxonomy (GTDB): domain Bacteria; phylum Acidobacteriota; class Terriglobia; order Bryobacterales; family Bryobacteraceae; genus BOG-234. The sequence continues at coordinate 1,968,404 of CAWHVO010000006.1, forward strand.
AACGGCGACCAACTTCCTGACGCTGCCCGTTGGAAACGGCGTCTGCCAGGACCCCGGCCTCGGATACAACGGTTCGACGCTGACATCGCTGAGCGGGCAGACCAACGTCAGGAGCGGTTTCGTCGGACTTGGCTATATAACCTCGCCCAACGACACCGGCAGCGGCACGCAAGTGACCGCGGATGCGTTTGCGGTCTTCTCGCAATACACCGGCAGCGGCTATGGCAGCAGCTATGATTCCGTCGTCTCAATCGGCGGCTGCACCGTCCTTGAGTCACTGGGTAGCGGGGGAAGCTCCACCGGGACCAGCACGCCGCTGAATCCAGGCACAATCACGGTTTCATCTCCCAACGCCGGCATCTCGCCCGTGCAGTTGACGGGGAACAGTTTTCTCGCCGGCTATTTTGAAGCGCAGCTGCCGTCGGGATTCCTGACCCAGGCTGGCGGCACTTTCCCGTTCAGCGCCACAGCCGGCACAACGGCTCCCGCCGTCGGGGCCTTCAACACACAGGTCGTGTTTCCCACTCCGCTGCTGACCTGGACCAATCAGGCGGCCGACGGCACCGTGGTGCGCGCCTCGGGAGTCACGGTGACCTGGAGCAGTGGTTCGCCGGGAACCTACGTGACGATCAGCGGAAGCTCGTCCAACCTTTCGACATACGGGTCCTTCAGCTGCCTTGCCCCCGTGGCTGCCGGAACTTTCACCGTACCGCCCTACGTGCTGGCGACTCTGCCTGCCAGCGCCAGCGGCGTTCCCGGAAGTCTCTCCATCGCGAACTATACGGTGCCGCAGACGTTCACGGCAACCGGACTCGATAACGCCTCCGCCGAGGGCTACGTATCTTACCAAATCAACGCTGTCTATCAGTAAGTCCTTGCGCTTCGTGAGGGCCTGACAAAATGGGGCGCGGGCGTTTGAGTCCGCGCCTTTTTTCACTTAACATTCGCCGCGATCCACTTCTGCAGAAACGCCGCGACGTCCATGCTGTTCTTCTCCAGCATCACCATGTGGCCGTTGCCGTGGATCCCGGCGTCGCCCAGCCGCACGAACGTGTTCTTCACACCCGCCCGCGTCAGGTATTTCGCGGTGCAGTGATCGTACGGCGCATGGTATGAGGCCTCGGTCGTCGCAATCAGAATCGGAATACCCGCGAGATTCACCAGCCGGTGCGGCGGATCGGACTGCTTCCAGCACACGGTGAGATCGGGGCCGTCAGCCTTTTCCTCTCGCACAGCGCCCAGATCGGCGGCAGACTTCACCGGCGGATCGTAAGTCAGCGGTATATTCGCAATGCCCCACTCCCGGTTGTTGTCCTCATTGACAACAGCGTTGCGGAACGGCGGCCCCGTGGGCTCGATCGCCACGATGCCTTTGACCGCATTGGGCCGGCTATCGGCGAGAATCCATCCGAACGACCCCGATTGCGAATGCGTCACCAGAATCGCCGGCCCGATCTTATCCAGCAGCGCGACCCCGGCGTCGCGCACCAGCGTCTCCGTCTCGGCGCCGCTGGCAAGGCTCTCCACCTGCGTGGCCGCGAAAGCGTCGAACACGGGATCGCCGCGGCGGCCTTTCATCGGGCTGTCGCCCGGCCATTGGGTGTGCAGTTTCGCCTGCGGCCACCAGCCGCCGACCTCCGGTGCGGTGAAGCGCTTCTCTTCATCGGACAGCGTCAGGATCGTCAGCGCCCCGTTGATTTTGGGATGCCACGCCGAGCGTCCGCGCGCGGGCTGATCCACCAGATAGACGAGATAACCCTGGGCAAGAAAATAATCGGCCCAGCCAGGACGGCCGTCGGGTGTGCCGAGCCAGTTCGTCCCCGTCTGTGAGTTGCCGTGAAAGAAAACCAGCGGGTACTTTCGCGTGACGCGCGCGGGGCGCAGCGCTTCCACGTACATCTGGCCCGCCATCGTCTCGCCGCTGTATTTGCCGCCGACGTAAAAGTAGTCGCGCGTCGAAAGCACATGCTGTGCCGGAGCGGACTGCGCATACACCCCGGCCGCAAGCACCAGTAGCAGCCCGGCCCTTACGTGGTAGACTTCGCTCGAAAACATGCTGCTGCCATTCCTCCTTGCGCTCGCCGCTGTCAATGCGAATCCGCGCACGCGCGCAGTCGTGCATCGCACCGATCCCGGCGGCGGCAACGTCTCCATAGAGGTTATCGCGGAAGGGCGCGGACCGCTGATCGTCCTCCTGCCGTCGCTCGGCCGCGATTCCGAAGAATTCGATCCCGTTGCCCAGCGCCTCGCCGAAGCGGGATTTCGTGTCCTTCGTCCGCAGCCCCGGGGATACGGAAAGAGTACCGGTCCGATGACCCACATCACACTCCACGATTACGCACGCGATGTCGCTGCCGTGGTCGAGCGGGAAAAAGCGGGGCCGGCAATTCTGGCGGGGCATGCATTCGGGCATTTCGTGGCGAAGATGACAGCGGTTGAACTATCCGAACCTGGTGCGCGCCGTGATTCTGATCGGCGCCGCGCAGAAGCATCCCGATCCCGCTGTGCAGAAATCCGTGGCAATTGCCAGCGATCCCGCCCAGCCCGAAGCCGAGCGCCTGAGGAATCTGCAAAAAGTATTCTTCGCGCCCGGCAACGATGCGCGGCCCTGGCTGACCGGCTTTCATACGGAAGTGCGCGCGGCGGAGATCATCGCGCGCGATGCGACCCCGCAGAAAGAATACTGGGCTGCCGGGACAGCGCCGATCCTCGACATCCAGGGCTCGAACGATCCCTACCGGCCGCCGTCGAGCGCGGACGAACTGGTCCGGGAGTTCGGCGCGAAGCGCGTGCAGACGGTCGTCATTCCGCATACGGCGCACGCCGTGATTGTGGAGCAGCCGCGCGCCGTGGCCGATGCCATCGTAACGTACGCAAGATCTCTTCCCCGCAAGCCTTAGGCACTCGGCTTGCTGTGCGAAAGACATGCCTCAGGGGAACTCTCGTAGAAGTGCAGTCCGCAGTGGTTCACGCGGGTCTATTTGTATCCTCGATGTGGCACGATAACTCAAAAAGGAATCTTAGGTGATTAACAGACTCTTCATCCTCTTCGGAATCGCGGCCACGCTCAGCGCCGCGCCGCAGCTCGTACTCAGCACAACCTCGGTGGGTCCGGTTCAGATTGTGCCGGGGTCCAACGGGCCGCCGCAGGTCGTGGTGGCACAGAACATCGGCACAGGGTCGCTGAGCCTCAGCGCCGCGGCTTCGGCTTCGTGGCTTTCCCCGGCTATCGGAGCGGGCGGGAGCTGTGGGAACAGCGCCGGTACCTGTTATGCGATCACGATCGCGCTGAACACATCGGCCCTCGCGGCCGGCAGTTATACAGGATACGTGCTCGTCTCCGATCCCAATGCCATCGATTCGCCGCAGTCGATCGCGGTCTCGGTCAATATTGCTCCGGCTATTCCGTCGTCGGTGACGTTTTATGTGACGCCGAAGGGTGGGCCAAACCCGACCGCTTCGCTCCGCATCAACACTCCGGGCAACGTGACCGGAACCGCCACGACCCAATCGGGCGGAAACTGGCTCTCGCTCGTTTCCGGTGCGCCGTTCTTCACTGGTTACGCCATTCAGGTGGTGGCGGAGTCCGGCGAGGCCCCCGGCTCTTATACCGGGTCGATTGTGCTGAGCGGCGCCTCCACGCAGACGATCAACGTCACGCAGATCGTAACGAATTCACCGATCATCCAGCCTGTGACCACACCCGTCCTGCTGAGCGGCAGTGGCGCGAATTCGAGTTTCGTGGAGTCGTTTACCAACGGCGGCTCGGGCACTTTGAACATCACGGGCGCGACGGCGACATCGTCCCCGGGAAGCTTTCTGAGCGCTGCCGTCAACAGCGGCGGCACGAGCATCACCATTACGGCGGCTCCCGGGTCCCTGGCAGCCGGTCTCTATTCCGGATCCGTTACCATCACATCGAACGCGGCGAACAACAGCCAGATCTCCGTGCCTGTCGTTTACCAGGCGGAAGCCGCCAATACGCCTCTGATTTACTCAGGCGGCGTGACCAACATCGGAAACTTTGCGGCAGGTAACGTGTCGCCGGGCGAGATTCTGACCATTTTCGGCGATCAGCTGGTGCCGGCCGGTGCGGGGCTCACGCAGAATTCGGGTCCGCCGCCGCTGGCCACGACCCTCGACACCGTGCAGGTGCTGGTGAACGGCACGCCGGCGCCGCTCTTCTTCACGTTCACACCGCCAGACCAGGTGGCTTTCCAGCTGCCTTATGAAGTACCGGTCGGGCAGGTGGCGAGCATACAGGTAGTGCTGAATGGCACGCCGGGGAATCTGCGTCCGGTGAATGTGGTGGCCACGGCGCCGACCGAACTCATCTCTGGCGGTTATTCGATCGCGGTGGATGCGAGTACGAACAACAGCCTGGTTCTGCCCACCCATCCTGCCAAAGTCGGCGATACTCTGACGATTTACTGCGAAGCGTTCGGCCAGACATCGCCGCCCGCTGTGACCGGCGCCGCCGCAAGTTCCACCACTCTGGAGGAGATTCAGAACGTCACAGTGACCTTCGGCGGCGGATTCAGCGGAAACGAAGTCACCGCAACCGCTGCGTTCGCGGGCCTGACACCCACGGCTGTCGGACTGTATCAGGTGAATGTCACCATCCCGTCCGGCGTCCCGATCTCGAACATGGTGCCGATCGTTATCAATCTGAACGGCGCAGCCAGCAACTCGGGATACATAGCGATCTCACAGTAGCGTACACGCGACGCCAGTCGCGTTCGTTGTTTGCCAGGAAAACGCGACTTGCGTCGCGTGTACCGCTCAGCAGCCGCGTGGTATCATCCGTGCGTTCCTGAGTCGCATGGTCGGCCGCACCGTTCTGCAGTATCAGATTCTCGAAAAACTGGGCGCCGGCGGCATGGGCGAAGTGTACAAAGCACGCGACACGCGCCTCAACCGTTTCGTCGCCATGAAAGTACTGCCGCCAGGGATGGCCGGCGATTCGGAGCGTCAGCGGCGGTTCGTCCATGAAGCGCAGGCGGCTTCGGCGCTGAATCATCCGAACATCATCACGATCTACGACATCGTCAGCGACGGCGACACGCAGTTCATGGTGGTGGAGTTCGTGGTCGGCAAAACGCTGCTCGAGCTCATTCCGAAAGAAGGGCTGCGCATCCCCCAGGCGATTCAGTATGCAGCCCAGATGGCGGATGCGCTCGGCGCGGCTCATGCGGCCGGGATTATTCACCGGGATCTGAAACCGGCCAACGTGATGGTGACGGCCAGCGGTCTGGTGAAGCTGCTTGATTTCGGACTGGCCAAGGTGATCGAGGGAACCACCGACGATCTCAACGGCGCCACCGCCACCCTCACAGTCGCACCCCTGACAGTGGAAGGCACCGTGATGGGCACGGTGAACTACATGTCGCCCGAACAGGCCGAGGGCAGGAAGATCGACACCCGATCGGACATCTTCTCGTTCGGTGCCGTGCTCTACGAGATGCTCACCGGCCGCACCGCATTCAAAGGCGTCAACACCATCGCCACGCTGACCGCGGTGCTCCGGGACGACATTAAGCCGATCGCCGAGGTGAAGCCGGAAACGCCGCCGCAGCTGGTGCACATCGTGGACATGTGCCTGAAGAAGGATCCGGCGCGGCGCTATCAGACGATGCCGGACGTGCAGGCTGCGCTCCTGCCGCTGAAGCGGATGTCCGATTCGGGTGCGCTCGATATTCCGACCGTCAGAGGTATCGCGCCCATTCCGCCACTGGCGCCGAAGCGCCCTAACATGGCGCTGGTGGGAACAGCAGCCGTGGTCATAATTCTGGCTCTCGGCGGTGGCGCTTACTGGCTCATGAACCGGGAATCCGCGACGGCCGTTATCCAGCCGCAGACAGCAGCGCCGCCCGCGCCCGTGAAGCCGCCCCCTCTGCCTCCTCTCACCGTTCCCGCGCCGGTGGCGATAAAGGTCGTGCTGGGTGACGCTCTGCCAGTGCGTCTGGTTCTCGACGAAAACATCGCCGCCGATTCCGTCACCGGCGATCCGGTGAAATTCAAAGTCGGCCATGATGTGCGGGTCGAAGACACGGTCGTGATCCGCAGGAGCGCTCCTGCCGTCGGCGCGATCGTGGATGGGGCGAAACGCCGCGTCTTCGGCCTCGGCGGCAGGATGACGTTTCGTCTGGACACCGTCGAAGCGGTCGACGGGCAGATGGTGAACCTGCGCGCCACTGAAGCGAACCGTCCGGATTCCAAACGTTCGGTGAGCAACGGCAAACACTCGAGGGAAGTGGCTGCGTTCGCCGGCAGCGAATATGTCGGCTACATCGACGGAGCCAACGCCGTCACAGTAAAAAAATAGCATTTGTGGGGTGGGATGGAATCCTGCGCGCGATTTGCCAAATCGCGCTGTCGCTGTCGTCGACAACCCTTCACGCCGTAGGCGCGGCGGCACATATGAGCAAAGCGCCAGGCGATAGCCGCGAAGTACTTACAAGCCGGTCCCCGGTGTGCCCGTTCCGCTGCGGTGAGACTCGCCGTCGCGGCCATTCTGCTCGGATCGTTCACGTTCGCGCCCGCGCAGACAGCCAGCGTGGACTTGCAGAGAGTACTGCTCCAGACAGAGGAAGGCCGTTCCGTCGCAGCCCGGCTCGAGTCGACCTGGCGTCCGAAAGCCGATGCGCTTGCTAAGAGGGAGTCGGACCTCAAGGCTGAGCTCGCCACGTTCGATGTCAACAGCAAACGTCGTCGTCGATTCCTCTTCTGGCGCCGCTATGTCATGAGCCGCAGGCAGAAGGAAGCCGTAGCCGCGCGACTGGACGCGGAACAAAGAGCGATCACCCGCGAGCGCGACGATCTTCGGGTGGATTTCGACGCCGAGCGAATCAGGATTCTGAACGAAATGGGCAAAAAGATGACCGCCATCGCCGAGAGCTACGCGAAGGATCACGGGCTCTCGCTTGAATACTTCGATCCCGGGAAACGTGACCATGCCTGGGGAACCGACATCACGCCCGAGGTCGTTCGCCTCTACGACCGGACGTATCCGGTCGAACGCTGACCCATTGACTCCGGGTCTTGGAATTGCAAGCATCCCAGCAACAGGAGCGGTTTGAGCATGACCTGGAAAGATGTACTGGAAGAACTCCGCAGATCGAACGGTCAGATCACCGACTACGGGCCCGGCGTCGGACAGAATCCTGTTCGATCCGTCCGTAGGAAGCTCGGGTCCGAGCCAACGCGTTGACCCGGAAGTTTTTACCCTTCTCTGCGACCGCGGCTGGGTCACCACAGAGGATGTAGATGAAGGTGTTGTACGGCGTTATGTGATCAGTGAAACCGGCGTGGCCCGCCTGCTGGCGCGCACGGCGTAATGCAAATTACTTTTTCGCCGGCGCCTGCGGCCGGATTTCAAAGCCGTCCGTGGGCAGCCGCGCGGGTCCGACGTAGTGTCCCTGATCGGGATCGTTCTCGTTGCAGATATACTCCATCAATTCGTCGCCCGGCATGAGCCGCGCCGTGCCCCGCGTGGTGAACGGCTTCGTGTACGCGCCCGGGTCGTCGATTGTCACCTCAATCCGCATGTGCCCCAGATCGGTGCGCGTGTAGCGTTCGACAGTGTGCAGCTTTTCCGTATGCGGATGGCCGAGATTGTCGAACCAGAACTTGTCGTTGTAGCCGGCAGTGTTGACCACCAGCGTCTCGCCTTCCCAGTGACCGATTGAGTGGCCATACCACGTGGGGTCGGGATCGTCAGGATGTGTGCGCCCGTCCATGAAGATCTGGCGCCAGCTATGAATGTTGCCTTCGAAAAGAATGAAGTAGTGCGTCGGCGTCTGCAGCATGCGCCACGGATACGGCGCGCTGCGCGGCACGCCGGCGGGCAGGCAGTTGGACTCGGGATCGTCCTTCGCGAGGCGCGAGTGGAAGACCTTCTCGGCCCAGGGCTGCATGACGACTTCCTCGCCCGGCTTCAGGCCTTTCGAGATGTCGCCGGAGTTGCTGCCGCCTCCCATCCACGCGCCGGAGAAATCGGGCGTGCCGTCTTTGAAGTGCGGCGTTGGGCCGGTGACCGTCGGCGGCTGCTTGAAAATCGTGCCCAGTGAATTCGGCGAGGACTGCGCGAACATCGCCGTTCCGATCAGAATGCAAAGAATCGTTCGCCCCACAGCCCGGATTCTTTCATAGACGCCCATGGCGCGCAACCGCCGGATTAACGTGGGGCCAGGGCTTCGGCCGCCGGGTTTCACCCGGCGCGGCGCGTTACGAATTCGGTGGCAATGCCGGTTCGGCCCTGACGAGCGGTCCGGATTATTCACGGTGAACCTGCGACAACGGATCTTCACGAAACGATTCTAAGTCCATTCCCGTAAGACACGGATTGAATCCCGCTCAGCGTTCTCCGCAACATCGGGGCGAAGCGCTCGTCTTTCCGACAGATCCACCTTAACGCCAGGAATATCGGTGAGACGGTTTTCAAGATGGATAAATCCGATCAGCGAGATCTTCCTGCTGCGGTCGAGTTCCGCGATCAGATCGACATCGGATTCAGGGTTCTCCTGGCCCCGCGCGACAGAACCGTGCAGCGTCAGATGCACAACGCCCTCCGAAGTCAATTCCGATGCGTAGGGCAGCAGTGTCGCCTTCACCTGTTCGCTGGTCATCTCTTCGGCAGCATTATCGCCTTTCTCTTACCCCGTTTGACCTTGCCCCTTCCGGCCCGGATCGCTGCCCTTTTTGCGCTGCTGCTGCTCGCCGGAAATGTCCGCGTCTATCAGACGAACTGCTTCGGCGACGAGGTCAGTGATGGCGGGTGGCGGGGCAGATGGCGGCCTTGCCGACAAGCGCGGAAATGGATATCCTGGGAACGTGAGCAGGCAAACAGCCCAGCTTCTGAAAGATTTCGAGGCGTTGCCGGATGACGAAAAGCGAATCTTTACAGTAGAGTTCCTGCGGCGGGCCGTGCCGTTTGATTCCGGCCCCCTGGACGATTCTGAGATCGCTGACGCTGCGGATCAGTTGCTGGCAAGCATCGAATGACGCCGGCCAGGGGCGACGTTTGGCTCTTTGATCTCGGGATGGCCGAGAAAGTTCGTCCCGCCCTGGTGATCAGCGTGGCCTTCAGCGATGCCGATCGCGCACTGGTCACCATCGTTCCTCACACAACCACCCTTCGCGGATCTCAATTTGAGGTTCCAGCCAGTGTCCCATTCCTGAAATCGGGCGCGTTCCTGGTGCAAGGCGTTTCCACCTATCCGCACGTGAGAGCGATCCGAAAGTTGGGCACGCTCAAGCCGGAACAATTCGACCTGGTGTTTGCAGGTGTTCTACGATGGCTTGGTCAGGAGCTGGGTCCCAAGCCATAAGATCATGTCCGAAGAACTGATTTCCGTGGTCAACCTTGCGAGGCCAATTCGGCAAGCGCAAGCAGACTGCTGTCAAGGTTCTTCGGCGCCTCCACATTGAACCGAGAAAGCTCCGCACGTCCGATCGGCGCGGTCAACTCATCTCCTACGTCACCGCGCAGGAATCCCGACTTGTGGCTGCCGAGTTGCGCCCGGCAAACTCGAAGCCAAGCCCGGGCGATGGAGTCTCAGATGTTCCCGCGGCACTGCCGGATGAACATGGCGTGTTCTACCTGCTCTTGCTTGAACCTCATCACGATCCCTGCCGTTTCAAGGTTGGATTTGCTGTAAGTCTCCCGGAGCGGCTCCGGACACTGCGTTGTTCAGCGCCGTTTGCCGAGGTCGTGCGGGCATGGCCTTGCCAGATGCTGGGGGAGCGAACCGCAATTGACCTGCGTTACAGAGGGCTGCACGCAACTCCACACGGAGGTGTTCCGTGCTCAGGCGCTTGAGCCGGTAGTCCAGCGCTGCGAGCGGTTCTTCAATTTGATGCCCAGGCTCCGCGATCCAGACGTTTGACTTTGCCCCTTCCGGCCCATTAGACTGGGCGCGTTAATTATGAAACACCTCTGCCCGATCGCCGCCGTCGTCCTGACGTTTTCCGCTCTGCCGCTTCTCGCCAGCAATGTCCGCGTCTACCAGACCAACAGCGCGGGCGACGAAGTCACCATCATCGACCCCGCCACCAACAAAGTCGTGCAGACCGTGAAGGACATCGAAGTGCCGCACGGCGTCATATTCTCGCCCGACGGCAGGCGCGCCTACATCACCTGCGAAGCGGAAAAAACCGTCTGGGCCGTCGACACGAAGACCGCCAGGCTGATCTCGAAAGCCCCGCTGAGCGGACATCCGAATAATCTCTCGATTTCGAAGGACGGCGCGCGCCTGTTCGTCGCCATCGCGGTCGCCCCCGGCTCCGTTGACGTCATCGACACCGCCGGCATGAAACTCGAAAAGACCATTCCGATCCGCGGCGCGGTCCACAATACCTACGTCACGCCCGACGGCAAATATGCGATGGCCGGTTCCGTCGCCGGAAAGACGCTCACCGCAATCGACACCCTGACCCTCGAAAAGGTTTGGGACATGGATTTCGACCTCGGCGTGCGCCCGATGGCTTTCGAAAAGGCCGCCGACGGCTCGACGAAGCGCATCTTCGTCCAGCTCTCCGGCTACAACGGATTCGCCGTCGTCGATTTCAAAACGCACAAGGAAATCAGGCGCATCGCGCTTCCCACCGATCCCAGCGGCGGACACGCGGAAGGCGGCGCCCCCTCGCACGGCATCGGCATCGCGCCCGACGGCCGGACCCTCTGGGTCAACAGCTCCCCGGCCAACGCCGTATTCATCTACTCCCTGCCCGATCTCAAAGTGCAGGGCTACGTGAAAACCGGCGCCGTGCCCGACTGGATCACCTTCACGCCGGATTCGAAAATGGTCTACATCGCCAACTCAGGCAACAACACCGTAACCGCGATCGATGCGCTCACGCGCCAGGAAGTGTCCCGCATCCCGGTGGGTCAGGTGCCGAAGCGCAACGGAACCGTGGTAGTCCCGTAACGCCGGAGTTGTACCTCCGGCGATCTTGTCGCCGGCGCCTTACTTCGCCGCCTTCACCCACGCGGCGATCGTCATCCAGTCCGGGTCCTTCTGCGACACGAACTGCCAGCCGCCACCGTGAAATTCGTCGCCGCCGGCGTCAGGTGACAGCGGATGGATCAGCAGCTTGCTCGCCAGCGGATCGCCCGCCTTCACCAGGTGCACGACGTTCTCGTAGTTCTTGCGGGACTGCTCGTCGGTCCACGTACCGCCTGCGGGCGGCATCGGCTGCAGACGAAACGCGCTGTTGTTGGCTTCATGACAGACGACACAGCGCGCGTGGCCCGGGCGCTTCTTGAGAAAAATCGGCTCGACGCGCGTCCGGTACGTCTGAAAATCGAGGCCCTGGGCAAAGGCGAGCGTCGCCATCACCCAAAGCCCTGCCGCGGCTGTCAGGATCGAGCTAATCGTTATCTTTCGCATTTCGCCGCTCATGATAACACCGCCGCCCATCACTTCCGCACCACCAGCACACGCGACGGATAGTAGCCCTGCTGCACGGCGCGGTCGTGCTCGACCGCAAAGTCGTACGACCGGATGGCTTCCGGGATCCCGCGCTCCACCTGTCTGCCCCAGAACGCCGGCGCCAGGCTCCCCCCGATCCTGTACATCAGGTTGAATGCGGGCACATGCTGGCCGATCATCACCAGCGCCAGACGCCCGCCGGGCCGCAGCACGCGGTGGATTTCGCCCAGAGCGTCGTAAGTGTCCTCCGTCGTCATCAGCTCGAACAGATAGCAGCACACCACGGCGTCGAACGACCCGCTGCGGTAGGGCATTCTGCACGCATCGACGGCCTGGCAATATGACTGCGCCTCCGGAATGCGGCGCCGCGCCAGACGCTCGGTGCGCGCGGCCATGTTGAAGGAAAGATCGAAGCCGCACGTCAGTCCCCCCGGATTGAGACGCGCGATGCGGCGGAACATTTCGCCCGATCCCGTCGCCATCTCGAGCACGCGCATGCCGTCGCGGAGGCCGGCCAGCGACAGCGCGACTTTGTGCGCCTTCTCGTGAAAGAGCAGCGTCGAAACCGGATAGATTCCGGCCAGAAGATCGTAGACTCGCCGCGTGGAAGCGGGAAATCCGCGGAAGGCGTCGCAGGTCCTCGCCCGCGCCGGCGCGGTGGCCGCATCGCTGTGAGGCGCCATCAGGAGACAGCCGCCAGTCGGGTCTGTGCGGCCGGCAGTTCGATCGCGACGCGCGTGCCGCGGCCCGGTGCGCTGTCAATCAGCATGCGGTAGTCCTGATTATAGAGAACTTTCAGTCGCTCTTTCACGTTGCTGACACCGATGCCTTTCGTGGAGATTCCGGCCAGATCCGTTTCCGCAATGCCGACGCCGTCGTCTTCCACTTCAATGGAGAGTCGGCCGTCGCTGTACGCAGTCCGGATGGTGATGGCGCCGCCGTCCACCTTTCCGGAGATGCCGTGTTTGATCGAGTTCTCGATCAGCGGCTGCAGCAGCATGCTGGGGACCGGCATGTCGAGGGTTGCGGGATCGATCTGTTTCACCACCCGCAGCTTGTCGCCGAAGCGCACCAGCTCAATCGAAAGGTAGTCTTCGATGAACGCAAGCTCGTCGCGCAGCGGCGCGAAATGGTCCTGATTGCGCAGGCGGCCGCGCATGATGCGCGCCAGACGCATGACCATGGTGCGCGCCTGTTCCGGATTGATGCGGATCAGGGTCGAAACCGAATTGAGCGTGTTGAACAGAAAGTGCGGATTAATCTGACTCGCCAGCGCCTCAAGACGAGCCTGAATCAGCAGCCGCTCCTGCTCTTCCAGTTTCACCTCGTTGCGCGTGTTGTTCCAGACCTTGAGCGGCAGCGTGACGCAGAAGTAAGTCGATGCGCAGGCCGCCGTCCAATAAACCTTTGGATCCGTCTTCCAGTGCGCAAGTGTGAACAGCTTGCCCGGGAACGCCGTGCCCAGCCCCTGCCGGATCAGTTCCGTCAGCACTGCGGCAAACGTAAAAAACACATGGAACAGCGCGGCGCGCAGCTCGCGGCGGTGGTGAAAAACCCGCGTCACGTTAAGCGCGATGGGCTCGATGCGCCAGATGTCCTCTTTGTCCGACGCGATGTCGCGCAGCATGCCGCCGCCAATCCCGACCACAGCGAGAAACGGAAGCGACACGAATTCGTGGCGCAACATCCCGGGAATCGCGATGATCATGCCGGCCAGCCAGCCGCAGACATAGCCCCCGGTGATGCCGGCCAGCAGGCTGCCCTCCAGCGCCAGATCGAGCGCCGACCACGACGGGTTCACCAGCCGGAAAACCACGCCCGGCGTGAAGATTCCCGCGAACCAGAGAGCCAGCCGCGCGCGCTGGGCGAGCGTGCGTTCTTCGCGCAGAAGCATGCGCCGGGCTCCGGCAAAACGCACGCCGACACTGGCGATCGACGCGGCCACGCCGATCTTCAGCAGCAAAGTGATGAAGTACTGCTGCATATTCAACAGCGCTCATTATAATGATGGCAAGTTTCCCGTTCATGAAGGTTCCCGACGGTTTTGTGCTGACCCAGGCTGCAGAGGCCGATTTCCCCACTGAATACGGGCTGTTCCGTATCTACGGCTTCGAAGGTAGAACCGGTGCGCGCGTCGAAGAGGCTGTAGTGCTAACCATGGGCGAGGTCACCAGCGGCGCGCCGCCCTTGCTGCGAATCCATTCGGAGTGTCTGACCGGCGATGTGTTCCACAGCCTCCGCTGCGACTGCCGGGCGCAGCTGGAGATCGCCCTGCGCGAAATCGCAGCCGATGGGCGCGGCCTTATCATTTACGAGCATCAGGAGGGCCGCGGTATCGGGCTCATGAACAAGCTGCGCGCCTACCAGCTTCAGGATCAGGGTGCCGACACGGTCGAGGCCAACGAACAGCTGGGCTTTGAAAGCGACCTCCGGAACTATGCCCTGCCGGGGGCGATTCTGCGGCATCTGGGGATTCCGAGCGTCCGGCTGATGTCCAACAATCCGGGCAAGGTCAAGGCTCTGGAGGACGCCGGAATCGTGGTTGCGGAGCGGGTCCCTTGCATTGCGTCAGCCCACGAGTCGCGCCGCGGTTACCTCGAGACCAAGCGCGAAAAAATGGGCCATCACCTGTAACGCCGGCGATCTTGTCGCCGGTTCTTTTATTGGACGCGCAGCGCGAGCTGCGCTTTCTTGTCTCTCTAATCCTTTCCCCCGATTCCGCCGATCCAATGGCATGACGGAACGTCGATTGGAAAAACGGCTTTTGTGCGCGGATCTGGTGCGGATCGACTGGAACGTTCGCACTCTCGAAGGTGTATTGGAGGACATTTCTTCGCAGGGCGCCTGTGTCGAGCTGGATGAGCGGATCCCGGCCGGCGAGGAAATCTCCATCTCTGAGCCAGGCGCCCACTTAGCGCTTTTTACCGGTCTCGTGACATATTGCACCCAGCGCGACTGCGGATACCTTGTGGGTGTGCGGTTCACCGGTCCCACTGCGTGGTCGTGCGGCGTCTTCGAACCGGAGCACCTCACGAACCCGGAAGCGATCGGACGCTGATCGGCCCCCGAAATCACCCACCGATATAGCGCGCGTAAATGCCCCGCGCCACGCCGATATCAGTCGTGCCTTTGATGATGGCCCGGCCGTCCGGAAAAACTGTCAGCTCGTGCTCCGCCGTGCGGAATCGCAGTGCGAACTCGTTGCCCCGGATTTCGCCGAGCCCTTCGAGGCGGGACGCCAGCTGGGTCAAATCGATCGGCCGCCGCAATTCGTGAATCTGCACCGCGTTCCGGCCGCACAGGCTGATCGGCGCGCGCCTTCCCGTGAGCCAGCTGAATTCCCTGCGCGCGCAGCAGGGACACGCCGGATCGCGCCCGGGCATTGCCGTCTCGCGAATCGGCCCGTTCCAGACATCCGCCGTCGAAATCTTCCGCCTTACCGCCTCTCTACGCCCGCTCAGAATCTTCAGCGCCTCCATCGCCTGCAGCGAGCCGATCAGGCTTGTCAGCGGCCCCAGCACGCCCGCCGTCTCACAGGTCGGCTGTGCGCCACCGGGCGGAGAAGGATAGACGCACCGAAAGCACGCCGAATCGCCTGGCAGGACCGGCATCATGATTCCGTAGCTGCCCACTGCCGCGCCGTAAATCCACGCGACGTTCTCGCGGACCGCATAGTCGTTGATCAGATATCGCGTCTCGAAATTATCGGTGGCGTCGAGAATCACTTCCGCGCCATCCAGCAGTTCATCCACGTACTCGGGATTGAGATCGGAAACGTGCGCTTCCACCCGGATTCCGGAATTGGCTTCGATCAGGTGCCGCCGCGCCGCCTCGGCTTTGGGAAGCGCATCGCGCGCGTCGGCTTCGGTGTACAGAACCTGACGCTGCAGATTGCTCTCTTCCACGTAGTCCCGGTCGATCAACCGGATCGTCCCGGCCCCGGCCCGCGCCAGAAGCGACGCCTGCACCGTCCCCAGCGCCCCGCATCCGACGATGACTGCCGTGGCCGCGCTTAGCTTTTCCTGACCCTCCGGGCCGAACGGCGCGAAGCGGGTCTGGCGGCTGTAGCGATCGTTGATCACGCCAGCCTCATCCTACCAGCCGCTCCGGGGTACACCAAGGCGCTCGATTCTGTCGCGCAAACACCGCATTGTGTGGTCCAATAGCCACAGTTTAAACGGGTCTTAGCCTTTTCATATCAAATATATGAGCAACTCATACTAACCAGCTGGGTAGGATAGTTATACATGCGTTTTGAGACAACGATCCGTGACTCGTTTGCCGTATCCGGCGTGGGTCTGCACAGCGGCGTCCCGGTTAACCTGCGAATGACCCCGGCGCCGGCGGGCACAGGCATCGTGTTCCGCCGCACCGATCTGGAGTTCTTCGGCATCCCGGCCAGCTGGAAGAACGTCGCGCGTGTCAGCTATGCGACCAGCCTGATGCGCCAGGGCGTGCTGATCCAGACGACCGAGCATCTGCTCAGTACCCTGTACAGCTTTGCCATTGACAACGCCTATATTGAACTGGACAACCTCGAAGTGCCGATCCTCGACGGCAGCGGGAAGCCTTTTGTTGACCTGCTGCGGTTGGTCGGAGTGCGACAGCTGCGCCGGAAGCGGAAGTATCTGCGGATTCGGCGTCCGGTAACCGTGGTAGACGGGAAAAAGCGCATTTCCATTCTGCCCGACGACGTATTCCGGCTCACCTGCGACATCGATTTTCCCGCGCCGATCGGAAAGCAGTCGCTTGAGATGGAAGTGACGCCGGAGCGCTACGCCAGTGAGCTTTCGCCGGCGCGCACGTTCGGTTTCGAGAGTGAACTGGAACAGCTGCGCCAGATGGGGCTGATCCGCGGGGCCTCGCTCGATTCCGCAGTCTGCTTCACGGCGGAAAGGGTCCTGAATCCGGGCGGTCTGCGCTTCGCCGACGAATGCTGCCGGCATAAGGCGCTCGATCTGATCGGCGATCTCGCTCTCATCGGCAGGCCGCTGCTGGGGCATGTGATCGCCGAACGGGCCGGGCATGCCATGCATACCGCGCTGGTGGCGAAGATCATGTCCGATTCGTCGCTCTACGACATCGTGACCTTCGACGAACTGGCCTCGCGGGTGACCGAATCCCTGGTAGCCGCACGCTGATGCCGCGAAAAGCCCGGTCGCGCCGTGCCGGGAAATTCGATGCGAAAAAGGAAGTCCGGGCCATTGCCCGCGAACGCGTCGGGCCGGTGAAAGCGAGCAAAGTCATCAAGCCGAAGAGCGAACGTAAACCGAAGTACAAGCCGGACCCGCTGGAAGAACAGGGTTAAGGCCCCTTCAGGAAGTTTACGCTGCCGCTTTCTGGCTGACCACAAGCCTGGCGGTATACTGAACCTTCCCCCTCATTTCACGAGGAACTTCGGAAAGGATCAGTTGAAAATTGCGCAACAAGCTGACCGTTGTCGGCGCCGGTAATGTCGGCGCCAACTGCGCCGTCTGGGCGGCGAAGAAGGAACTGGGCGACATCGTTCTGGTGGACGTCGCCGAAGGCATCCCGCAGGGCAAGGGCCTCGATCTGCTGCAGGCAGGGCCAGTGGAAGGCTACGACGTCACGATCACCGGCACGAACGATTACGCGCTGACGGCGAATTCGGACGTGGTGATTATCACCGCCGGTTTTCCCCGCCAGCCGGGCATGAGCCGCGACGATCTTCTGCTGGAGAACTACGAAGTGATCAAAACCGCGACCGAGAAAGCGGTGACGGCTTCGCCCAACTGCACGATCATTGTGGTGACCAATCCGCTCGACGCCATGGCCCAGGTGGCTTACATGGTTTCGAAGTTTCCGCGCAACCGGGTCATCGGCATGGCCGGTGTGCTGGACTCGGCGCGCTTCCGGACATTCATCGCCATGGAACTGCAGGTTTCCGTGGATAACGTGACCGCGGCCGTGCTGGGCGGACACGGCGACACCATGGTGCCGCTGGTGCGGCTTTCGAATGTGGCGGGGATTCCGCTGACTGAACTGATCCCGGCGGATCGTCTGAAGGCGATTGTCGACCGCACGGCCAACGGCGGCGCGGAGATCGTGAAGTACCTGAAGACCGGCAGCGCGTATTATGCGCCGGCGGCTTCGGCTGTGGAGATGGCCGAATCGATTCTGCGTGACAGGAAAAAAGTGCTGCCGTGCTCGGCGTATCTCGAAGGCGAGTACGGGATCAACGGCCTCTACGTCGGCGTTCCGTGCAAAATCGGCGCGGGCGGCATCGAGAAGATCTACGAAATCAAGCTCACCGACGAAGAGACTGCGCTGCTGCACAAGAGTTCGGGCGCGGTGAAGGAACTGGTGAACGTGATCAAGGCCAAAATGGCCGCCTGAGCGGGGAGAACTTCGGGGGTAGTACAGAAGCGATTGCTTCCGGGTACCCGGCCTGCTAAAACAAGACGAAGGAGAATTGTTGCCAGGAGGATGGTAAAGTTCTGCGTACTCGCGAGCGGCAGTTCCGGGAACTCGGCTTTCCTTGCCACGTCGAAGACGCGCCTTCTGATTGACGCGGGTCTCAGCGTGAAGGACCTGACGCGGCGCCTGGGGGAGATCGGCGAGAGGCCGGAAGATCTCGACGCTGTGGTGGTGACGCACGAGCATACGGATCATGTATCGGGCCTTGCCCGGCTGCTTCGGTCGCGCGAGAAAAAGAAAAAGCCTCTGCCGGTTTTCGTTTCGCGCCTTACCGCGCCGATGATCGACTGG
Source organism: Terriglobia bacterium (assembly GCA_963832905.1). Lineage (GTDB taxonomy): Bacteria > Acidobacteriota > Terriglobia > Bryobacterales > Bryobacteraceae > BOG-234. The sequence continues at coordinate 1,986,565 of CAWHVO010000006.1, forward strand.
GAAAACGGGCCGGAAAGGGGAGCCACGCCCGCGCCGCCGGTCGAGCATTTTCAGGCCGGGTCGGGATGGATGATCGGCAACATCGCGGTCCAGAGTTTCACCATTCCGCACGACGCGGTCGATCCGGTTGGGTTCTGCTTTCACGCCGAGGGGGTCAAGATCGGCGTGGCGACCGATCTCGGCTACATGCCGGATTCGATCAGGGTGCATCTGCGGCGCGTGCAGATTCTGCTGCTGGAATCGAATCACGACATCGAGATGCTGAAGGTGGGGCCGTATCCCTGGAGCGTGAAGCAGCGCGTCATGGGCCGCAACGGGCATCTTTCGAATGCGCATACGTGCGACTATCTTGAAGCGGATCTTGACAGCGGAGTCGAGACGCTGATTCTCGGCCATCTGAGCGAGCACAACAACCATCCGGAGATCGTCCGCATGGGCGCCGCGCAGTCGCTGGAACGGCGCGGTGTTTCGCCGCGGCTGGTGATTGCCGAACAGAAGAGACAGACAGAGGTCTTCGCGTATTGATCCCGCGTTACACGCGCCCGGAGATGGGCGCGGTCTGGAGCGACCGCAATAAATTTCAGCAGTGGCTCGAAGTGGAGCTGGCCGCATCGGAGACGCTGGCTGAGCTGGGAGTCGTGCCCAGGGAGGATGCGCGGCTGCTGCGGCAGCATGCATCGTTCGACGTCCCCCGCATCTTTGAGATCGAAAAGCAGACCCGGCACGATGTGATTGCGTTCACCACTGCGGTGGCGGAGTCGATGGCCGCCGCCGGACACGCGGAGGCGTCGCGCTGGTTCCACTACGGCATGACGTTCGAACGACGTGGTGGATACGGCGCAGGCCCTGCAGATCCGCCAGGCTTCGGCCATTCTGCTTTCGGGCGTGGACAAGCTGCGCGAAGTGCTGAAGCGGCGCGCGCATGAGTTCAAACACACGGTGCAGATCGGCCGCACGCACGGTATTCACGCCGAGCCGATCACGTTCGGGCTCAAACTCGCAATCTGGTATGCCGAAGCGGGCCGCAACCGGAAGCGTCTCGAAGCCGCCGCGGAAGATCTGCGGGTGGGCAAGATTTCTGGCGCGGTGGGGACATTCGCACATATCGGCCCCGACGTCGAAGAAAAGATCTGCGCACGGCTGGGGCTCGAACCCGCGCCTGTCGCGTCACAGGTGATCCAGCGCGATCGTCATGCGCAGTTCGTGGCGACGCTGGCGACGCTCACGGCGGGGCTCGAGAAAATCGCGCTCGAGGTCCGGCATCTGCAGCGCACCGAAGTGCGCGAGGCCGCGGAATACTTCGCCATCGGCCAGAAGGGTTCTTCGGCGATGCCGCACAAGAAGAACCCCGTCACGAGCGAGCAGATCTGCGGCCTCGCCCGCGTGGTGCGCGCCAATGCCCAGGCGGCGTTCGAGAATATCGCGCTGTGGCACGAGCGCGACATTTCGCACTCGTCGGTCGAGCGTATTATTCTGCCCGACTCGACGATCCTGGCCGACTATCTTCTGGAAAAAACCGCCAGCCTCGTGGACAACATGTTCGTCTATCCGGAGCGCATGCGGCGCAACCTCGATCTGACGCGCGGCCTCGTGTTCTCGGGGCAGCTGCTGCTCGACCTCGCCGCGGCCGGGATGCTGCGCGAGCAGGCTTATGCGATTGTGCAGCGCCACGCCATGGAAGCGTGGGAGACGGACGGCGATTTCCGCGCCGCCATCGAAGCCGATCCGGAGATTGCGCGTCTCATCAGCCACGACAAGCTGGCCGAGACCTTCTCTCTTGAAAGACAATTGAAACACGTCAACGCGATTTTCGACCGTGTTTTCGGCGGATAGATACTCCGCGTTCTCTGCGTCTCTGCGGTGAAGTCGATTTTCATTCACCGCAGAGAAAAGACAAAGGCATTATGATCGTAATTTATGCGTATCGGGGCACTCCTCCTTTTCGCAGCCGCCTTGCCAGTTCTCGGCGCGGATCAGTGGGTCCGGCTCACCACGCCTCATTTCGAGATCTACACCACTGAAGGCGAGAAAAGAGGCCGTGAAACCATCCTCTATTTCGAGACCATTCGCAGCTTCTTCACGCAGGCCGCCACGGCGGGAAACGGCATCACCGATTTTCCGGTGCGCATTATCGCCTTCAAATCCGAGAAACAATACCAGCCTTACCGCGCCAACAGTGTGGCTTTTGCCTACTACACGTCCAGCCGCACGCGCGACTACATCGTGATGCAGGACTCCGAATCCGAACATCTGCCGGTGGCGATTCACGAATACATGCACCTGATGGTCCATCATCTGGGGCTGAACCTTCCGGCCTGGCTGAATGAGGGCTGGGCAGACCTCTATTCGACCCTGAAGCCAAACGGCAAACAAACGCAGGTGGGAGCGCTGATTCCGAGCCACGTCCTGCGGCTGCAGCAGGGAAAGTGGATCGATTTCGAGACCCTGACTTCGGTCGATCGCCGTTCGCCCTATTACAACGAAGCCAACCGCGCCGGAATTTTTTACGCGGAAAGCTGGGCGCTGGTGCACATGCTGTATCTGACTCCGGAGTACCGGCCGAAGTTCACGGCATTCGTCAAGGCCATGCTGCAGGGCAAGACCGCCGCGGAGGCCTGTGAGAGCGCGCTGGGCAAATCTTCGAAGGAGGTCTTTGAGGATCTCCGCCAGTATTTGGGCCGCAACCAGCTTTATGGTGTGAATTTCTCCGTGAAGCTCACCAGGCCGGAGGAAGAAGCCGAGCTGTCGCCGGTGTCCGATGTCGATTCCGACATCGTGCTGGCCGATCTGCTTGCCACGACGGGCAAACGCGACAAGGCGAAGGCGGTTTTCGAGCGGCTGGAGAAAACGAATCCGGATAAGCCGGAGGTCCCGCAGTCGCTGGGCTATCTTGCATGGCAGCAGAACGACCATGCGGCGGCTCGTCAGTATTTCGAGAAAGCCTATGGCGCGGGCAACGAGGATCCGCAGATGTGTTTCCACCTCGCCATGCTCGAGCGTGAAGCCGGTGCGCCTGACGATAAGGTGATTCCGCCGCTGCTGCGCGCCCTCAAAGTGCGGGCCGATTACTTCGACGCGCGTCTGGAGCTGGGGATTGCCGAGCTGAACTCCCACAACTACGAAGCCGCGCTGGCCGCGTTCATCCAGCTGCGTAACGTTCCGCAGGCGCGCGCCGCGATGGTCTTCAACGGCATGGCCTATGCCAACGCTCAGCTCGGCAATCTGACCGAGGCGCGCAGCCAGGCGGAGAATGCGCGCAAATGGGATCGCACAGAGGCGGACAGCCGGCAGACCGACAGCATCATTCGGTATCTCGATAACCGGGAAAACGCGGCGAAGCGGCCCGCCGGTGTGGAAACAGCGCAGACCGCATTGCCGGACGCCGGACAGGCCGACGCGCCGGTTCTGCGGCGTGTTACGCCGCGGGAAGACGCAGAGGTCCGCGACACGCCTGTGCCGCCCGCTGAAAAGCTGGCGCGCGTCGAAGGTACCGCGAAGAGCCTCGACTGCGGCGCCAATGGCGCGCGCTTCACCATTCAGGTGGGACCGAAGACCATGTCGTTCGAACTGGGCGACCCCGCCGGGATTCAGCTGAAGCACGCGGGCAAGGGGACATTCGATTTCAACTGCGGGCCACAGAAGCCGTTTCCCGTCGTCATCGAATACGTTCCGTCCGCAGACGCCAACGGAGCCGCCGCCGGGAGCGTGGCCGGCGCCATCCGAAAGATGGAGTTCTGAGTCCGTCGTATGATCGGAACTGATGATGCGCCGGGTGATTGCGGTGTTCGCTATCGCGGCCTTCCCTGCCCTTGCCGCGGACCACTGGCTTCGTTTGACCACACCGGATTTCGAGCTCTTTACCTCCGCCGGTGAGAAGCAGGCACGGGAGACGGCGCGCCAGTTCGAACAGGTTCGCGACTTCTTCCTGCAGGCGTCGCCGCTACGCAACCTCGGCGATTCTCCGCTGCGTATTTTTCAGTTCGAGACAGAGGATCACTACGCGCGCGTTCGTCCCAACGGCCAGGTTGCCGCCTACTTCACTGCCACGCCGGCCGCCGACTACATCGTGATGGGGGATCGCGCGCAGATCAGCTTCGCACCGGCCATTCATGAATACATGCATCTGATCGTCCGTCACAGCGGGCTGAGAATTCCCACATGGCTGAACGAAGGCTGGGCGGAGGTGTTCTCCACGCTTCGCCCGGCGGGAAACGGTATCGCCGTGGGCGATCTGATCCCCGACCGCATGAAGTCGCTCACGACCGACGCATGGCTCGACTTCAATTCGCTGAGTTCAGTCACCGAACGTTCTCCAATCTACAACGAGAACGCGCGGACAGGCATCTTCTACGCCGAGAGCTGGGCGCTGGCCCACATGCTCTTCCTTTCGCCGGACTATAAAGACAATTTCGGGAAGTTCGTGACGGCCCTCAACAGCGGGAATGACACTGCCGAATCGCTCCGCATCGCCTGGGAGCGCACACCTGACGAGGTTTTTAAGGATCTCCGCGCTTACTTCGACCGTAAGCGGCTTTTCGGGGTCATCTTTGAAACGCGCACCGTGGCTCACGAAGAGAAGTACGCGGCCGCGGCTCTTCCCGAGTTCGATTCACGTCTCGCGCTGGCGGATCTGCTGTTCGCTGCGGGAAAACGCGCCGAGGCGGCAGCGGAGTATACAAAGCTCGGCGCGGAGCAGCCGAACCGTCCGGACCTGAACCGGTCCATCGGCAACTCCGCTCTGTGGAGCAAGGATACGGAGAGGGCGCGGCAATACTACACGAAGGCGTTTGACGCCGGGGAGACAAATCCCCGTATGTGCTTCGACCTCGCGCTTCTGGATCAGGAAGCGAAAGCGCCGCCCGCAAAGATTATTCCGATTCTGGAGCGATCGCTCGCCACGAAGCCGGCCTTCACCGAAGCCAGCGTGCAGCTGGGCCTGACGCAGCTCGAAGCGCGCGATTTTCCCGGCGCGATCGTGACGCTGACTTCGATTCCGAAGATCAGCTCGCAGGCGGCGCCGCGGGTCTATTGCGCTCTCGCTTACGCGCACGTGCAGACCGGCGAACTCGACAAGTCGCGCGAGGATGTCGAGACCTGCAGCAGGTACGCAAAGGCGGCGCCGGATACGGAGCGTGCGCGGCGCATTCGGAAACTGATCGAAGCGCGCGCGGATCCCGCGGCGGCCGTGCGTCCGGGTGAAACGCTGCAGCGGGTCATCGGCACGGCGCGGAACCTGCAGTGCGGGCCGGGAGGGAACCGCCTCCAGATCGTCGTGGGAAACAAACTGGTGGCGTTCGATCTTCCCTCGCCGGCGGCGGTGGAACTGCCCGCCAGGCCCGCGTCGCCGCTTACGATGAAATGCGGCGCGCTGCAGCCGGTCCGCATCGGCGTGGAGTTCGCGCCGCCGCGCAGCGTGATGGAGACCAGCGTGGGCGTGGTGCGCCGCCTCGAGTATTAAGCGCCTCGAACCCTTCTCATAAATGGCGGAGCAGGATCAGCGCAGGCGAGATGGAACATCGCTGCGAAGAAGACGAAGAGTCGTTCAACATTACAGCGCCCACCAAGCCTTGAGCCGGCTCTCAGGGGGCAGGCGATTCTGCCGGCTTTAGGCCGATGGGCGTCAGTGAATGCCAGGAAACCAGAGTCAGTATGGATTCAGACGCTGCGCGCGGTCCCGCTGACGTGTCTCATCGGGACCACAGGGTAGCAGATGGCGCGGAACGGCAGAAACACGGGAACGCCGCACACCAGTGATAGGATAAGCTCACCCCAAAGGACCTTTTCTATGAAGCTACGGACGTGTGTTCTTTTCGCTGTCGGGGGTTTGCTGCAGGCCCAGACGACCTCGACTCCCGCTGCGGCTCCCGCTCCGGCTCCGAATCCCATGGGCGGTCCGGCCTAGGCGAACAAGGAGGCCAAGGTCAGTCCGGTTCCGTTCGAGCGAATTCTCAACGCTGACAAGGAGCCGCAGAACTGGCTGACGTATTCCGGCGGCTATGCCAGCCAGCGCTACAGCCAGCTGAAGCAGATCACGCCCGAGAACGCGAAAGACCTGACGCTGAAATGGGTCTATCAGGTGAAATCGCTCGAGAAGCACGAAGTTACGCCGCTGGTGGTCGATGGCGTTATGTACACGGTGCAGTTCAACGACGTTGTGGCGCTGAATGCGGTCACCGGCAGGCAGATCTGGATTCATCCCTGGAAGCCCAGCCCGGATGCGCGCAACTGCTGCGGTCAGGAGACGCGGGGTCTCGCCATCGCAGGCGACAAAATCATCGAAGCCACGCTCGACACGCATATGATTGCGCTCGATGCGAAGACGGGCAAGGAAGTCTGGAACGTGCAGGTGGCGGATCCGAAGGAGAAGTATTCGTTCACGCACGCGCCGCTGGTGATCAAGGACAAGGTCATCGAAGGCACGGCGGGCGGCGAGTTCGGCATCCGCGGTTTTATTGCGGCGTTCGACGTCAACACGGGCAAAGAAGTCTGGCGCTTTAACACAGTTGCCGGACCGGGCGAGCCCGGCAGCGAAACCTGGGCGGGCGATTCGTGGAAGCACGGCGGCGGATCGGTGTGGGCCACCGGTTCGTACGATCCAGTGACCAACCTCACGTTCTGGGGCATCGGCAATCCGGGCCCCGACTGGAACGGCGACGGACGCAAAGGCGACAACCTTTATTCATGCTCGGTGGTAGCTCTCGATGCCGATACCGGCAAGCTGAAATGGTATTACCAGTTCTCGCCGCACAACGAATTCGACTGGGATTCGACGCAGATCCCCGTGCTGGCCGACATGCAGTGGAAGGGCAGAGCCCGCAAGGTGATGCTGTGGGCGAATCGAAGCGGCGTATTCTACGTGCTCGACCGGACCACTGGTGAATTCCTGCTGGGCAAATCGTTCGCAAAGACGAACTGGTACACCGGATTCGACGAAAAGGGGCGGCCGCTGCGCGCGCCCGGCACCGAGCCGACGCAGGAAGGCGTGCTGATTTTCCCCGGCAATCAGGGCGCGACGAACTGGTACAACCCGTCGTACAGCCCGCAGACAGGACTGTTTTACATCCCGACCTGGGAGAACACGTTCGACGATTTATCTGAAGGACAAAGAGCCGCCGGAATTTCATTCGGGGCAGACTTACAGCGGTGCATTCCCGCGCAATCAGCAGGGCGAGGAGATTTTCAGCGCGGTGCGAGCCATCGATCCGAAGACCGGCAACAAGGTCTGGGACTACAAGCTGAGCGCGCCTTCGACCGAAGCCGGCATCCTGACCACGGCGTCGAACGTGCTGTTCAGCGGCGGGCGCGACGGCGCGTTCTATGCGCTCGATGCGCGCGACGGCAAACTGCTCTGGGAGACCAGTCTCGGACCGTCGGTTTCGGCCGGACCGATGACGTATATGGTGGACGGCAAGCAGTACGTGAGCATTCAGGCGGGCGCGTCGCTGTTCACGTTTACACTGCGCTGAATCTCTGCCGTGAGGTGCGTCGCCGTTTGGCTCCTTTTCATCGCGACGGTCCCGGCGTATTCGCAGGGGCGATTTGAGGTGGCGTCGATTCGCCCGTCACCGCCCGATGCGACCGTGCGGGACTTCCGGTTGAACATTCGGGGCGGCGGCCTGCTCGAAGTGAAATCTGCCACAGTCGGAGAAATTCTCGATCTGCTCGGGGGAAGCCAACTCTATCGGGTGGTGGGCGGACCCGCATGGATGCGCACGGACCGTTACGATATCCAGGCGAAAGCGGATCGCGAACTGGCCGGGCCCGAACAAGTGCCGGCCATCATGGCACTGCTGGCGGAACGCTTCCGGCTGGAGTCGCACAAGGAGACGCGCGAAGTGCCCGCGTTCGTGCTGCGGATTCCGAAGATGCCAGCGGGCCTGAAGCCCGCGGTGAACCCCAAGGGCGACGATAAAGCTTACTCGGTTCGCAGGGATGAGCGCGGCGACCTCGCGTTTACGAGTGCAATGATGTGGCGGTTCGCAAACTACCTGTCGCAGGGCCTGCATGCGCCGGTGGTGGACGAGACGGAGCTGAAGGGCTCGTACGATTTCACGCTGCCCTTGTCAGAGGTCGCACCACAGCCGACGCAAACCTACGGAGATCGAGTGCGCGAGGCATCGGAAGCGTTCGGGTTTCGGATTGAGGAAAAGAAAATCCCGCTGGAGGTTACTGTCATCGATCGGTGTGAGCGTCCGAGCGAGAATTGACAGTATGCGGCGCATTCCGGCGATCCTCGGTGCGATGGTGCTTATCGTGAGCGTCGTTCCTGCACAGGCTCCGCCGGCCCGCAGTCCAGGTCAGAGCCCTGCGGCGCGGCCGCATCCGAAAGCCAAAGACACGGAGACATTTCCCGCAGCGCAGGTGAAGACCGGCGAGACGCGATTCGTTTCGCAATGTGGATTCTGCCACGGGCGCGATGCGACGGGAGATGAGTCGGGTCCGGACCTGACTCTCTCGCAGCTGGTTGCCGAGGATGTGCGCGGCGACAAAATCGGACCGGTGGTGCGCGCCGGTCGTCCGGATGCCGGCATGCCTTCATTTCGCATGGGCGATGGCGAGATGAAAGCGATCGTGGCTTTCATCCACACGCAGGCGAACAAATTCGCGGAACTGGGCGGCGGGCGGCGCACCGTCGATCCATCGGACCTCGCAACGGGTAACGCGGAAGACGGCCGCGGCTACTTCAACGGCGCGGGCGGCTGCGCGGGTTGTCATTCGGCTACGGGCGACCTGGCGGGTGTGGCCACGCGCTACAAGGGCCTCGCGCTGCTGCAGCACATGCTGTATCCGGGTGGACGTCCCGCACCGGCCCCGCCGCAAGCCACGTTCACGCTGGAATCGGGGCAAACGGTGACCGCGCCGGTGGCCGCCGAAGACGAGTTCAGCATCACGGTTCTCGATCCTCTCGGGCAGCGCCAGAAATATGCCAAGGACAAGGTCAATGTGAAGATCGACAATCCCGTGCAGGCCCATTTCGCCGCCCTCGGTAAATACACCGATGCCGACATGCACAATGTCTATGCGTACCTGGCAACGCTGAAATGAAGACGGCTCTGATTCAGAACGTCGCGATCATGATCGCTCTGGCGGCGTTCGCGATGGGCCAGAACGTCGATTCCGACATGCTGCGCCATCCGCCGGCGGACGCGTGGCTCACCTATCATGGCGATTACAGCGGCCAGCGGCACAGCAGGCTCGCGCAAATCACGCCAGAGAATGTTACGCAGCTGAAGCAGGTATGGCGTTTCCAGACCGGGCAGACGCAGGCGATCAAAGCGTCGCCGATTCTGGTGGACGGCATCCTCTACATCACGACGCCGGACAACCTGTGGGCCGTCGATGCGCGCACCGGCGAGGAGAGGTGGCATTATCAGCATCCGCAGAACAATGCATTTCATATCGGGCATCGTGGCGCGGCGGTGTACAAAGACACCGTGTATCTGACCACGCCCGACTGCCATCTCATTGCGTTCGCTGCGCAGGACGGAAGGAAGAAGTGGGACGTGATCGTGGCCAATTCGAACAAAGGCTACTGGTCGAGCAACGCGCCGCTGGTGGTGGGGAATCATGTGCTGGTCGGGGTCTCGGGGGACTTCGACAATCTGCCGGGACAGCTGAAATCGTTCGATGCCGATACGGGCAAGCTGCAATGGACGTTTTACAGCACGGGTGGCAGGGACTCCAATTCTGGCGGCGCCAGCGGCGGTCAGATGTGGACCACCGGCACGTACGATCCCGATCTCAACCTCGTGTTCGTCGGCACCGGCAATCCGACTCCGGTGCTCAACGGCGGCGCACGTCCGGGCGACAATCCATGGACGTGCAGCATTGTCGCGCTGAATCCGGATACCGGAAAGCTGGTGTGGGGCTTTCAGGTTTCGCCGCACGATACGCACGACTGGGACGCGAGTGAAGTCCCGGTGCTGGTCGACGGGGATTTCAACGGGCAGCCGCGCAGGATGCTGATGACGGCGTCGCGTAACGGATACTTCTTCGTGCTCGACCGGACCAACGGCAAGAGTCTGCTGACTGCGCCTTTCGCGACGGTCAACTGGGCGAAGGGCATCGATGCGATGGGCCGCCCGATTCCCAACCCGGCGAAGGAGCCGGCGCGCGACGGCGTGCTCGTGGCGCCCGACGAAAGCGGGGCAACGAATTTCCGTCCGCCCAGCTTCGACTCCGCGACAGGCCTCTTCCTGGTGAGCGCGCATGACGCTTATGGCATCTACTTCTTCAAGCCGGAGCACGGCGGCTACGGGTGGGCCGGCGCCGATTACACTGTCGCGGGCAAGTCGTCTCTGCGCGCGATCGACTATCGCACGGGGAAGATCGTCTGGGACCATCCGATCGGCAACGGGGCCGGAACGGCGGGCGTGCTGACGACGGGTTCCGGCCTGACCTTCAGCGGCGACAATCACACCAGCGTGATGGCGTTCGCGACCAAAGACGGAACGACGCTCTGGCATGAGGACATCGGCCATGTGCAGAACGCGCCGATCACTTACGAGCTCGACGGCAGGCAGGTTGTGATTGTCGCCGGCGGCGGGTCACTGTACGCGTTCGCAGTGCCAGGCAACTGATCTCAAAGGACTTGGCCGAAATCCGGTTCGTTTGGCATTTTCTATGTTTATTCGATTGGCAAAGACCGCGCAAAGAAACCGTCGTGCGGTGCAGGCAGCTCTTCGCAGCCAAGTGTAATCCCATGGCAAGGAGCGGCAGGCCCGATTTCGCGGTAAGTCATTGCGAACGCGGCGCAAAAGTCCTGGCTTCGCCGGTGACTGAAAAAGTTCCCTTCAGCTTTGCGGCAGAGAAAGCTGCGGGCGCGCAGGAGTGGCGAGGCCGCAAGCTGAAGGGAACGCGCAGTGAGCTAAACCGCAACGAAGCGTTCGGTTATGCGTTTTGAATGGCGAGGCCGAGGGGATCGCTGGCACCGGAGAGCTTCGGGGATGCCAATGTATTTTCGCCGGAAGTGCGAGAAAGGAGCTTGGGCCGCGGTTTCGCGGCACAGAGTTCGTTGGAATGGTCGGGACGGGCTGTAGAATGCCGTGCTGCCGAGGTACGCGCACACTCCGGGCGTGTGTTGCCGCGATGACGGCATCTTCGTGAATCGGCGGGAACTCGGCAAGCTCTTCACTCGTCGCGGGATCATATCGCTCGGCGCAGTGAAATCGACCGCCATGGTGTTCTGGCTTGCGTACCCATACCTGACTATGCATAATCAGGACAGGGGACAACGTGGAACAGGACTCACCGCAACTTCTTCCAGGTACGCTCTACATGCTCATCCTTCGAACCCTCGCCACCGGTCCGCGACACGGGTATGCCATTGCACGAAGGATCAAACAGTCCTCGGCGGATGTTCTCGACATTGAGGAAGGCTCACTGTATCCAGCGTTGGCGCGCATGCTCGTCAAAGGCTGGGTGGCAGCGGAGTGGGGCATTTCGGAAAACAACCGCAAAGCCCGCTTTTACCGCCTGACCGACGAAGGCCACAAACAGCTCGCAAGCGACTCGGATGAATTTAACAGGCTCGTGGATGCCATCCGGTTAGTGATGAAGACGGCTTGAGAGGCGAACCATGGCTTACAGGAAAGAACTCTGGAACCGATTGTTTTACCTTGCGCACCGCTCGCACGTCCGCTCCGAACTAAGCGATGAGATGCAGTTTCATGTCGAATGCCGCGCGGATGAATTGCGGCAGAGCGGCATCCCGCATGCGGAGGCATGGGCGCGCGCCACGCGCGAATTCGGTTCTGCGGCGAAGGCGGCCGAGGAAGCTCACGATGTCTGGAGAATCGGATGGCTGGACGATCTGATTTCCGACATCCGTTATGCAGGCCGGGCTCTGGGGCGAAATCCGGGCTTTGCGATTACGGCGGTTTTCTGTCTCGCGCTTGGAATCGGCGCCAACACGACCATCTTCAGCGTCACCACCAGCTTCCTTTTCAGCCTGCCTTCCGCCAGGGACCCATCGTCCCTGATTTCAATCTGGGAAGGCGACACCAGCGCGTCGCCGGTGGCCGACTACAGGTTCCTGCGCGATGCGCATGTCTTCGCCGGCACCGCGGGAATGAATCCGGAAAGTGAAGTGAACTGGCGCGAGGGCGAACGGACGAGCCGGTTATATGCGGGCCTTGTGACGGATGACTATTTCAGCATGCTGGGCGTGCCCTTGAGCATAGGCCGCGGCATCGCGTCGGGTGAAACGGAGACCGCGGTGTTGTCGCATCGTCTGTGGCTCACGCGTTTCGGCGGCGATCCGGGAGTTCGCGGCCGGAGACTGATTCTGGACGGGAGGCCTTACACCGTGGTCGGCGTGCTTCCCGCGGATAACCGGAATATCGAGGGCTTTGGCTTTTCCCCGGATATCTATGTCCCGGCGATTCACGACGACGATCTGGTGCAGTTCTACGCACGAATGCCCAGGGGCATGACGATTCCCCAGGCTCGGGCAAGCCTGCAGAGGGTCTTTCAGGAACTCGACCAGATCCGTCCCAAGGGAGGCGGCTGGAAGCGAGCGGGCGGGATCCGGGTGACGGGCGTGACCGGGGTCTCTGTTCTCGGGCAGGAGGGAATCGGAGTCCTGGTTGCCTTCTTCGGACTGATCGTGACTGTATCCGGTCTGGTGCTGCTGATCGCCTGCACCAACGTCGCCAGCCTGTTGCTGGCGCGGGCATCGAGCCGGTCGGGGGAGTTGGCGATACGTCTTTCGCTGGGCGCGAGCAGGATGCGCATCGTTCGCCACCTCCTGGCGGAAGGACTGGTGCTCGCGGCGTTGGGGGCGGGAGTGGGTTTCCTCATTACGGTGGTCTGCGGGCGTCTGCTCGCGAGTCTGCCGCTGCCGCTGCCGGTTCCCATTCAGGTCGTGATGACGCCGGACTGGCGTCTTTTGCTTTACGCGATTGCGCTGGTGATCGTAACCACGCTGGTATCCGGCCTCGTTCCAGCCCTGAGAGCGGTTCGGAAGGATATGAACGCCGTGCTGAAGCGTGAGCAGGGCCGGACTGCGGGCGCCTGGGGTCTTCGCGGCGCGCTGGTTGCCGGACAGCTGGCGATTTCCGTCGTGCTGCTGGCCACGGGATTCCTGTTCATTCATAATCTGCTGCGAGCCACCTCGATGAATCCGGGATTCGACATCGATCACGCCATCTGGACTTACATGCGGCTGGTGCCGGAGAAGTATAAGGACCAGGTCAAAGAGAGGCTGCTGGTTGACGAAGCGCTGCAGCGTCTGCGCGCGCTGCCGGGCGTGGCGGCGGCTGCCATCACGCGGCATGTACCGCTGAACGACCAGGCCAATATGGATACCTTTGTCCGCACGGATCTGTCGCCCCAGCCGATACACATCAGTTTTGAATGGAATAGTGTGGGTCCGGATTATTTCCGCGCTTTCGGAATTCCGATCCTGCGCGGCCGTGAGTTCTCCCGGGCGGACGGGAAAGGCGGGGAAACGGCGATCGTCATCAACGAGACGCTGGCGCGAAACGTTTTTGGAAACACGAACCCGGTAGGCCATACCTTCATCTTCGGGAGATTGATCGCGCGGATTGTCGGGGTGGCGAAGGACAGCAAGTATGTGACTCTCGGTGAGACAGAGCGGGCTGCCTCTTACGATCTTTGGTTCGCCAGCGATGAACCTGTTGACCTGAATTTCATCGTCCGGGCTGCGGGCTCTCCCTCCGGATTGGTGAAGCCGATCCAGGAAGTACTGGGGCAGCTTGACTCGGCGGCGGCGATCGAGACCAAGCCGATGATTCAGGCGCTGGGTTTTGCGCTGCTTCCGAGCCAGGCTGGTGCGGTCGCGCTGGGGACCATGGGGATGCTCGCTCTGGTACTGGCGGCCACCGGGCTATATGGCGGATTGATCTATGCGGTGTCGCGCCGCACCCGCGAGATCGGGATTCGACTGGCTCTTGGAGCGACGCCCGCCGAGGTGCTGCGCGTGGTGTGCCGTGACAGCGCCGCTCTGGTGGGATCGGGAATGATATTCGGCCTCGGGCTGGCATTTGCGGTCGGCCGTCCGGTGGCAATGTTCCTGGTTCCGGGACTCGGCGCCGCGGATCCGGCTGCGCTTCTGTCAGCGGTTGGCGTCCTCATCGGGGTTGCGATGTTGGCCACCCTAGTGCCGGCGGCGCGCGCGCTGCGCGTGGATCCTATGACTTCATTGCGGTACGAATAACTTCCCAGTGGGGCGATCGGCAGTAATTCTGAAACGCGGCTCGCGCCGCGTGTACGTCATTCATGGTTTGCGGTGTTCGTCCTTCTTCGTGGTTATCGGATTGACCGGTCCCGACGATGGCTCACCCGGAACGGCGCCGCGATCGTTGATCCGGACGATCGAAGCAGCAGCGAAATCGCGCACGATGGTGTGAGGATCGTCCAGCAGAGGGCGAAGTTTGGTCACGCTTTCCGCGTTGCCGCGCTGGCCCAATCCTTTGGCGGCTTCGAGACGGACAAACTGACTGTCGTCGTCGAGCGCCCATTCGAGCAGCGTGACTGCGTAAGGATCGGGATCGCGTGCAATATAAGCAGCGGCCGCGGCTCTGGCGGGAGCACCCTTGCTCTTGAGACCGAAAGCATCTTTCATGGCAGGAAACACGATCGAGGCAGGACCGAACATGGCGCCCGTTGCGTCCTGCGCACCCGTCAGCACGAGCCCGCCGGGATTATGTAGTTTCGATTTGCCATCGCGAACCGCCTTCTTCATCATTCCCGGTTTAATGTCCTTTCGTTCGCCGGCGAGAACCTCGATGAGCACGTCGCGCCCCCCGGCGTCGCCGAGTTCGGTAAGCGATTTGGCTGCGGCAAACGCGACTTCTCCGGAATCATCCAGTGCGCGCTTCAGCTCGGGGACCGCGGTATTCGCTTTCATTTCGCCCAGCGCGAGCGCGGCCGCCTGCCGCACCTCTGCATGTTTGTCCTGCAGTGCGCCGGTAGCCGCTTTGACGGCCTCCGCGTCCTGGCCATCGATGGTCCCAATAGCCGCGAGTGCTTCGCGCTGGTGTTCGGTATCACCGGAGTTCAGGGAGCTGCGCAGCGTGGTCCACGCTAGGCGAATTGTATCCTTCGGAACGCCCGGAGCATCGCCAGCCAACGCCAGTGCCACCGCGAAAAGGGAGAACACGCCGAGTCGGAGTCTCATGTCTGAAAATTGCGGCACGAATGCTGCCAGTGTGGCAAAGAAGCGTGCCGGACTTCACCTTCGTTTGCGTCGCAGGGCGATAAATGAGATCAGGTATGCCAGCGGTTGAAGAGCGCAGGGTTTCCCTCGAGGAATTTCATCGCCGGTTCGGTGGCGAGAAACCATACTTCGAATTCCGGGACGGGGAAGCTATGCAGAAGAGCATGCCGACCAGGCTGGATTCGCTGATCCAGAAGATTCTGGTGAAGTGGCTCGAGACGTCAGGCGCCGCGCCCGGTTATGAGGCAGGCCAGGAAGTCACTCTCAAACTCGATCCTGCCTACGAGCCGATTCCGGATGTCATCGCGGCAGAAGGCAGTATAGGCGATCCTTATCCGACGGAGCCGTTCGAGGTCGCGATAGAAGTCCTGTCACCCGATGATTCCTTCTCTCGGCAGCTGCGAAAATGCGAGCTCTACCGATCATGGGGTATTCGGCAGGTGGTTGTCATTGATCCCATTGCAAGAGAGGTTTGGTCCTTCGAGGACGGCTCGCTGCACAAGACCGACGTCGTGGCGCGACGGAGCGACAGATCGATCATCGCGCGGGAACTGTGGGCGGAAGTGGATCGCGTGCTGCTTACCGGGCCGCGGGCGGGCGGGGCGGATTGATCCTGCCTTCGTCCCAGTGCTCATCGGCTTTTCCGTTGACGAAGCGCCACATATCGTAGTGCGTAGTCGTGTAGGTCTGGCCCTCATTGCGCGGGTCTTTTAGCTCGACGCGCGTCACCACCGCAACCAGATTGCCCTCGGCGAGAACGGCCACCACTTTCGTGCGCCAGTCCTTCGGGCTGGCCGGAACGGGGCGGCCCGGTCCGCGCGCGCCGAAAGCCTTCATCACGATCTCACGTCCGGAGGCAAAGGCAGGGTTGTGCTGAGTGTAGCGCTCGGTGAGCCATTTGTCGGCTTCGCTCCAGCGGCCGCACTCCAGAAGGTCAATCACGATGTGCATGGCCGCCTGCTTGTTCCTGTTGAGCACCGGATCCTTGTCGGTGAAAAGAGCGGCGGGATCGTCGGAGGCAACCACCGGGGCAGCCTGGCCGAATGCCGCAGCGGCAGCGACGAGGGAGATCAGACTTACGAGGGCGATTCGATTCATGGGTACTATACTTTGCTACCGCGGGGCGTCATGTCAAGCGGCTGCCCTCAGGCCGGATTGGTATAGACTCTGTAGAGCGCACAGGGCGACCGCTCCGTTGTGCGCGATCGAAAATCGGAGCTACCGGAGCCAATAATAATGAACCGCACACAATGGGCGGCTGCCGCCGCATTCGCCGCTTTAAGTCTGATGTCCGCTTACGCGCAGTACGGGACGCCCGCTTCGGGCGAATGGCGCGTCAACGGAGGCGACACGGGCAGCACGCGGTATTCGCCGCTGGATCAGATCAACGCATCGAACGTGAAGAACCTGCAGGTGGCTTGGCGATGGAAGGCGCAGAACATGGGTCCCGCGCCGCAGGCGGCGTGGGAGGTGACGCCGCTGATGGTGGGCGGGAAACTCTACTTCACGGCGGGCACGGTGCGCACGGTGGTCTGCGCGGATGCGTTGACCGGCGAAACGCTGTGGCTCTATCACGGCGACGACACGGCCGAGCGCGGCGCGGTGCGGGCGAACAATCGCGGGCTCAGTTACTGGTCGGATGGCAGAGGCGACGACCGCATCCTGTTCGTGACGCCGGGCTATCAACTCGTGGCGCTGAATGCGAAGACCGGTCTGCCGATCGCGAATTTCGGCATAGACGCCCACGTCGATCTGTGGAAGGGACTCGACCGGACCGAAGTGAAGAAGGAATCGATCGGCGCCACTTCACCGCCGATCATCGTGCGCGATGTGGTGGTGGTGGGCGCTTCCCTGAAGGTCGGTGTATCGCTGCCGACCAAGCTGAATACCCCGGGCTACACGCGCGGCTACGATGTGCGCACCGGCAAACTCCTGTGGACATTCCACACTGTTCCGCAGGCAGGCGAGGAAGGCACGGAGACGTGGGGCAAGGATCCGCAGACGGGCGTCGAATCGTGGAAGTTCACGGGCAACACCGGCGCGTGGGGACCGCTGACTGGCGATGAAGAGCTCGGCTACGTTTACATTCCGGTGGAAGCGCCGAGCGGCGACACGTTCGGCGGGCAGCGGCCGGGCGCGAATCTGTTTTCCGACAGCGTGGTGTGTCTGGATGCGAAGACGGGCAAGCGCGTCTGGTACTACCAGCTGATTCACCACGAGATGTGGGACTACGATATTCCGGCGGCGCCGATTCTGCTCGACATCACAGTCGACGGAAGGAAGATCAAGGCGCTGGCGCAGGTGAACAAGTCGGCATTCACGTTTGTTTTCGACCGCACTAACGGCAAACCGGTATGGCCAATTGTCGAGAAGCCCACGCCACAGGGCAACGTGCCGGGCGAATGGTATTCGCCGACGCAGCCGTTTCCGACGAAGCCCGCCGCATTCGATCGCCAGGGTGTGACCGAAGCCGATCTGGCCGATTACACGCCGGAGATCAAAGCCGAAGCGCTGAAGGTGGCGTCGCAGTATGTGCTGGGGCCGATTTACACGCCGCCCATCGTGAAGGACGCGGGCGGCAAACTGGGTACGATTCAGCTGCCGGGCGCGGGCGGCGGTGCGAACTGGATGGGCGCATCGGTCGATCCGGAAACGGGAATGCTTTATGTGCCGTCAACGACCTCTCCTTATATATCGGCGCTGCAGCCGGGCGGGACGCGTTCGGAAATGCCATACATTGCGGCGGGCGGGCTGGGCGGTCCGAATGTGATGGGGCTGCCGCTTATCAAAGGACCGTACGGACGCATCACGGCGATCGATCTGAATACGGGCGAGCATGCCTGGATGATTCCGAACGGTAAACCGGCGGACAACCTCCTCAACAATCCGGCGCTGAAGGCGGCGGGCATCGACGCGAGCAACTGGGGCGGCGGACAGCGGTCGCCGATTCTCGTTACGAAGACGCTGCTGTTCGAAGGCAGCAACACGCTGCGCGCGATCGACAAGAAGACCGGCGCTGTGATCGATGAGATGCCGCTGGGCGGAAATCTGACCGGTGGGACGATGACGTACAGCATCAACGGACGGCAGTTCGTTGTCGCTGTGGTTGGCGGCACGGCAGGTAATGGAGCGGAACTGGTGGCGCTGTCGCTGCCGGTGCCGGGTCAGGGCCGGGGTGGACGCGGCGGTCGCGGCGGTCGCGGCGGCGGTAGGGCACAGCAATAGGAAGACGACATGTCACGATACAGACTCGTATTCGGCATCCTGTGCAGCAGTGCGTGTCTGCTGTTTTTCTCTGGCGCTGCGCTGGCCCAGCGTCCCACCGATCCGAAACTGATGGAGCCGCAGAAGGCGCCGGAGATGGATTACGTGGCGGTTGCCGATCCCCTGACGATCCCGCCGGATGTGAAGATGGGCGCGTCGGCCAGCGTGGCGTTCGATTCCAAAGGGCATCTCTGGGTGCTGACGCGCGGCCCTCATGCGCTCATGGAGTTCGATGGCGATGGAAAGTTCTTGCGCAGTGTGGGAGAAGGGTTCCGGCGCACGCACGGGCTGAAGTTCGACCGCGACGGCAACATATGGCTGACGGACGTGGGCGCGCACATCGTGGTGAAGATGAACACCCAGGGCGAGGTGCTGCTCACCATCGGGACGAAAGGCGAGGCGGGAGTCTGGGACGAAGCCACGCAGTCGCACAGGCTGAATGAGCCGAACGATGTGGCCATCGGGCGCAACGGCGACATCTTCGTGGCGCAGGGGCACACGCCGGGCAAGGGCGATCCTCGCGTGCTGAAGTTCGACCGCACGGGGAGGTTCATCAAGTCGTGGGGCGGCGTGGGGACGGAGCCGGGGAAGTTCAATGTCGCGCACGGCCTCGCGTTCGATGCGAAGGGTCTGCTGTGGGTGGCGGACCGCGAGAACGAGCGCATTCAGGTGTTCGATGAGGACGGTAAGTACATCCGCGAGATGAAGTATGCCGGACTGCCGTGCGGCATGGACATCGGCAGGCAGTACGTGTACATGGTGAACGGATTCGCGGGGCAGTTGCTGCGGCTGGATCTCGAGGGCAACGTGTTGGCGGCGGTGGGGAAGCCGGGGAAGGGCGTCGGGGAGTTCGGCGAAGCGCACTATGTAGCGGTCAGTCCGAAGGGCGAGATCTACGTGGCGGACACGGTGAACGGCGCGGTCGAGAAGTTCGTGAAGAAGTGAGCCACTAATAAAAAAGGCCCCGTCGCCGGGGACCGAAACTAAAAAAGGGCTCCGTCTCCGGAGCCCTTTGCGTTTGATGTGTTGGCTGCCTGACTTACTTCTTCTTCTTCGGAGCGGCTTTCTTCTTGGCAGCTTTCTTGGTTGCGTTCTTCATCGATTGATTCTCCCAATTCGAATTTGCGATTCAGAATTAAAAATCGCAGCGTGATTCATATATAGAGTCACTGAGCGCGAATGTCAAGAAAAAAATGAAGTTGGGCTTGACTTCGCACGCGCGTCCGCCATCCGATCGGAGTGGTCGCAACGTATCGAAGACGAGCGCTATGAACCTTTGGCTTTACCGCGCACAACGAGCCGCCCGAGTGGCGGCCTGTGAACCTGATACGCGCACGCACAACGGCAGGCATCGCTTAAGAACAGGCGTGGCGGCCTGTGCGCTCCATATCTCAGCCTTACCGGATTCTGCCGAATGAAGAGCGCTATCCTCAGCAAAGAAGCCTTCGCATGATACCCGGACTGATTCTCGCGCTGCAGATGACCGAACCGCACGATGAAGAGCTCGCGATTCGTCTGCAGCGGCGCGACCCCGAAGCCATGCGCGATCTTTACGACCGTTTCGGCAGAATGGCGTGGTCGGTGATCGTGGCCATCGTGCGCGATGCGTCGGTGGCGGAGGACCTGGTGCAGGAGACTTTTCTGCGCGTGTGGAATCGCGTGCATGCGTTCGACGCGCGACGTGGCGCGCTGGGGCCGTGGCTGCTGGCCATCGCACGCAACCGCGCGATCGACCATCTGCGGTCGCTCAGCGCGCGTATGGATAAGAACGCCTGGGAACTGGATGTGCGCGAGCATCCGTCGCTGTTCGTCGATATGGAACGCGAGGTGCTGAATACGGACCATGCCCGTCTGATCCGCAAGGCGATCGCCGGGCTGAACGCGAATCAGCAGAAAGTGATCGAGCTGGCGTATTACGAAGGCCTCTCGCAGACCGAGATGGCCGAGAGGATGGGAGAACCGCTGGGTACGGTAAAAACCTGGGTGCGCTCGGCGCTGAAGCATCTGCGTGAGCAACTCGGACAGGTGGTGACGGTATGACCTGCGAAGAGCTGCAGCAGGATTACACTTCGTTCGCGCTGGGCGTGGCGGACGATCCGGAGCGGGAGGAGATTCTCGAGCACCTCGGGCGCAACTGTCCGATCTGCACGGCGGGAATGGCAAGTGCTATGGCGACAGTGACAGCGATGTCGGGCGCGGTGAAGGTGACGGATCCGCCGAGGAGTCTGCGGCGGCGCGTGGTGGCGGCGATCGAAAAGGAGCCGAAGCGTTCCTGGATGGCGGCGTATGCGCCGTGGCTGGTGACGGCGGCGCTGAGCGCGGCGCTGCTGGCGATCGGCATCACGGGACGGCGCGAGAACGGGCGCGATGCCGGCATGATGCGCGCGGCGATGCCGATCCTGAACGATCCGGCGGCGAAGGCGATGAAGTTCGGCGAAGGCGGGCAGGCGGCGACAGGCCGGGTGTTTGTCAGTATGGACCGGGGTGTAGTGTTTATCGGCGCGCATCTGCCGCATATCGATGCGGGGAAGGTTTTCGAGCTGTGGGTGATGCCGGTCAGTGGAAAGCCGGCTCCCGGCGGACTGTTCCAGAGCCAGGCGGACGCGACGGCCGTTTTTGTGCGTCCGGGTCCGGTGGTGAATGCTTCGGCCATCGCGGTGACTGTGGAACCGGAGGGCGGCTCGGAGGAACCGACCACGACGCCGTTCGTTATCACGCGGCTCTGAAAAGGGTTAGCCGGCCGGCAGCGGGTGCGTTACGCTGTAACGGTGGAACCTTTAGATCTTGCAGAGAAAGGCGGAGTGCGGGGCGGCGTGCCGCAGACGTCCGACCGCCGTCTGTATATGCAGCTTCTGGCATGGGGAAACGCCGACGATTCGCAGAACCTGGCCGGCGCGCTGGAAGACTCCGCGATGGAAGGCGTCCTCTACGAAGATGTGAACGACCCGCGGGGTGTCGGGCTGCTGACGTGGAGCGAGTGCCCGGATTTCTTCATCGAACAGCTGCGGCCGTTTCTGCGGCACAGCGCATTTCATGGTCTGGCGTTCAAGCCGGACTACACGATGATGGGGCGCACGTATTCGATCGGCTATGAACCGAATCTGGAAGAGTGGCTGCTGCACCGTCCGCGCAAAGTGGTATCGGACGCGGAATGGAAGTGGCATGTCTGGTATCCGCTGCGGCGCAAGGGCGAGTTCAACACTTTGCCGCAGGAAGAGCAGATGACGATTCTGCGCGAACACGGCAAGATCGGGCACGGCTTCGGCGATGCCGGCCTGGCGCACGACATCCGTCTCGCCTGCTTCGGCATCGATCAGTACGACAATGATTTCGTGATCGGGCTGATCGGCAAAGAGCTGTTCCCGCTTTCGGCATGCGTGCAGGCGATGCGCCGGACGCAGCAGACCTCTCGGCACATGCAGGAGATGGGTCCGTTCTTCGTGGGCAAGGCGATCTGGCAGAAGCTTCTGTCATAGAGAGAATTTCCGGCTCTCAGCTGTCAGCCGTCAGCTGTCAGCTAAACCAGGAGAGGAGCTTCCTTCCTTAGAGAAGCTGACAGCTGATAGCTGACAACTGACAGCCTTCTACCGCTTCCCACTGAAAAACCTCTGCAGCATCGCAGTGGCCTCCGCGCCCAGTACGCCTTCGACAATTTCAACCTGATGGTTGAGGAGCGGGGAATCGGCGATCTGAAACTTGCTGCGCACGCCGCCAAAACGCAGATCACGCGCCCCGAACACCAGCGTGCGGACGCGCGCCGCAACCAGCGCTCCCGCGCACATCGGACAGGGTTCGAGTGTCGAATAGAGCGCGGCTTCGCTCAGACGGTAGTTGGCAACGGCGATCGCCGCCTGGCGAAGCGCAAGCATTTCCGCGTGCGCGGTCGGATCGAGCAGCATGATCGGCGAGTTGCGTCCCTGCCCCACGATCTCACCGTCAACGACTACCACGCATCCGACCGGAACTTCGCCCGATTCTTCGGCTTCGCGGGCGAGCGCCAGCGCGTGCCGCATCCACTTTTCGTGCTCCGGGTGCAAACAGCCAGAATATACTCAGCTTCTATGGCAGAACTGGAGATTCATCACGAACGGGAGGGGGAAGGCGGCGATCCCCTGGAGAAAACGATAGGTGTGCTGGCGTCGGTGCTGGCGGTGATTCTGGCGATCGTAACGATCGTGTCGCATCGTGCGCATACGGACGCCGTGCTGTTCAAATCGGAAGCCAACGACCAGTGGTCGTTCTACCAGGCGAAGAAGATCAAGTTTCACAGCCTGGAGCTCGGTGTCGACCTGCTGAACGCGATGCCTTCGCGCGGCGCGGCGGCGGATGCCACGCTGGCGCGATATGAGAAGGAGAAACAGCGCTACACACGAGAGTCCGACCAGGCGCAGGAAGACGCGCGCCGCACGGACGAGAAAGCCGCACACGTGGAGAAGCAGGCGCTGCAGTTCGATTTCGGCGAGGGGCTGCTGGAGATCGGGCTGGTGCTGACATCGCTCTACTTCATTGCAAGGTCGAGGCTGTTCCCGACGCTGGGCGTGATCAGCGCAGTGGTGGGCGTCGCGATGACCGTGTGGGGATACCTGGTGTAGCGATCAGTTTTCAGTTGGCGAGGTGCGGTTTCGCCGGTCTTGCCTTTAGCTGAGAACTGACGACTGATAACTTCTTCAGAACGGCCGCCAGCCCGCTCCCTTATTGTTCTTGTTCGAAACAGGGCCCTCGGCGCCGGAAAAATTTCCTGAGCCGGCGGTGGTTGTGAAAGGCACTTCGCCGGCCGTGAAAATCAGCGGGCGGTCGAGCACCATGTCCACGGTGCTACCCTTCGCGAGAACCGCATCCGGACCCCGCGTGAGAAGCACACCGGCAAGTCCGGCCACGGCTCCGGCCGCGGCACCCGCTCCGGCGCCAAGGCCCGCATGTCCGGCGGAGGAACCCACAAGCGCGCCGAGGCCGGAGCCGGTCGCGGTGGTTTCGCCGATCACTTCGGCATCGTGGCCTTTATTGGAATCGCTCTGAATGACGCCTTCCTTCTTCTCGAGACGTTCATCGCCCCGCGCATCGACCGAGCCGAGACGCGAGCGGAAGTCGCGCGTGATGCCGTTGGGCAGCGTGATGGTGTCAAAGCGGACATACAGTTCACCGCGGCCTTTCACCCGGCCGGGACGCTTCACTTCGGTAACGGTGCCGGTGACCCAGCTGCCGGGCGGGATCACGATATGGCCGCCGATCACAATCGGGAAGACCGTTTCGAGATAGATCGGGTCGCCCGCCGAAGAGTGTTTGGTGCTGACGCTGTTGATCAGGCCGAGCGGAATGCGCGTGCCGGCCTGCACCGTGTAGGAAGCCGCGGGAGCAGCTGCCGGGTTGGGTCCCTCTGTCTGAGCGGGCGGGGTCTGAGCAAACGCGCCGCTGCAGGAAACCAGAAAGGCGACAGTGGATGCCTTCAGGGCAGTCATACTGTCTTCATTGTACGCGCCCGGACAGGATACGTTTCTGGCTGGCTAAGCTGGCTGGTATAGAGCTGAATCCCGGCAGGGCTGCTTACCGCGCCGACCGACATCTGGATCTCGGCATCGGACGGCAGATCTGCCGGCAGCCGCACGTTGATCTGATAAAGGCCCGCAAACCCGGGTGTAAGCCCGGCGTAATAGATACTGCACGACTGGCAGGGTTGGCCGTCGATCAGAATCTGAAGCTGGGCGGCGGCGAGGATGGTGGTGGCGGTCGAAACGATGGCGCCGGGCGAGATATCGGGTATCGTTCTCCCCAGACCCGCGGCATAGAGCACGATAATCTCGCCGCCCGCGGCGGGCGCGGCGGCCGTAATCAAACTGCCGTCGGCGTGCTCGGCCACGGCGAAGTTGCCGTTCCATTGAAAAAATCCCGGCGAAACGGGAGCCAGCGGGACGGTCACGACAGGGCCTGCGACGCCCTGGCGAATGACGAATACGGTGGTCGTCAACGCGCTGAGCTCATAGGGGATCAGGAAGTTGATCTGGCCCGGGGAAACGAAAAAGAGGTTGCTCAGAATGTTATCCACGTAGACCGTGACGCCCTCGAGCGAAGTGGGCAGCGTGCCATCGACCAGATCGGCACTGGTTACCGCATGCGTAGTCCAGGCGAGATTGGTCCCGTAGACCGAAACGATGGCGTTGGGTGAAAGGGCGCCGGTGAGTCCGGTGGCTGCGTTGACAAAGCCGGACGCGGTGTAGGAAGGAGCAGTGGCGGAGGCAGAGATCTGGGCATGGGCCGGGCGCGCCGCGAGCATAAAGACGCACCCGGCCACGAAACGCAGGGTGCTGCCGTCACGCCTGTGCATTGATCTCTCCGGACGTGGTACTTATCGGCAGCCGGGGAGGTTTTTCTACGGTCCCTGGACTGTGATGAGCCCGGAGAAGGATTTCACGCCGTTGACCATAACGATCAGCGGCAGATCGCCGTTTGGAGCGTTGGCCGGAATGGTGATGTCAACCTGGTATATCTGCGAATCCGTGGGCGTCAGACCGGCGAACACCACTGGCGCGTTCAGCCCGCCCAGTGTCGCGGCCGGCAGGGGAGAAAGCGCATAGGTCGGGCTGTCGGGCGTTTCGATTCCCGCCGGAATGGGCGGGCTGGTGGAGCCGAAACCCGTACCGTAGAGCTGGATGGTTTCGCCGGGCTGAGCGGGCGTCGTGAAATTGGCCGCCTCCGTTGGGTAGAGGCCCACCGGACCAACGCGTGTGTAACTCGGCAGATGCTGCGCGATAAGGTACTTGCCATTCTCTGCGGTTCCGGGATAGTAAGCGAAGAAAGACGGCGCGATGTTTGTCAGGTCTATGTTGAATGCGGCGCCGGGCTGGCCTTTCAGCGTGATGACCACCGGTATGTTGTTGCCCGGCGCAATGGTCAACGGGGTCACGATGTTGAGCTGGGTTGCGCTGACGTAGTAGACGTAGCCGGGAATGCCGCCCACGGTGACCGAAGTGCCGTCGAGTGAAGTGGGGATGTCGTATGTTCCGCTGGAGTTCCGGAGGAAATCCGCGGCGTCCCAGGTCCGCCCGGTCGCGTCGGTGGAAAGATTGGAGCCGAAGACCGCCAGATAAGTGCCGGGGGCGAGAGCCTGCGCGGTCTGGAACGTGGCTGCATTCTGGATGTTGGAGATGGCCGGGGCCGTCGAAGCCAGCTTGTAGCCGACCGCGTTGAGAATGTCGATCTCGGCGCCGCCGTCGTTGGTGATGTCGAGGCCGGCATCGTGGCCGGGACAGCCTTCGGCGTCCTGAACGCTCTCCTGCGTCTGACACAAGGGTTGGCTCGAAAGAAAATCGCCGTAGTCGTTGCCGTTTGCCAGGGTGTTGTAAATCTTCTGATATTTTCCGGCGCCGTTGCTCTGGCCGCCGTTCGAGGAGAAGTAGGCCCCGGGCGTGGTGCTCATCAGAACGGGAGTGCCGGCGTTCTTATAGCGGAACAGATCGACAGCCGCAGGAGTGTTGTTGCCGGGGCATCCGTCGCTCAGGGACGATCCGGTGGTGTCAATACAGGACGCCGTTCCCAGAATCTCGTCGGTTTCGTGTTCGACGATGGAATAAAAGTCGTAGGCATCGGGAGCTTCCGCGCCCGTCCGGTAGTAGAGCGGCGTGCCCGAGTTGTTTGCGACGGTAATGATGCCGTTAAAGCAGATTGACGTGCCGGGCGTGGTGCAAAAATTCATGCCGTCAGAGCTGGTGCCGAAGACAACGCCATCAATGGTGTTGATGCCCAGGGCCACCAGGAGTGCGCTCGGGGTGTCGACCATGCTGTTGCCATAAAGACCCCTCGATATGCTGTTGAGCGCCTGCACCGCAGACTGCTGCACCGCGTTTCCGCTCGCCTGCGCCGCCGCCGTGAGGGCCGCAAAGTAAGCCGTGAAGGTCACCTGATTGTCGAACCCTACCGTGCTCTCCCCGAGCGCCGTCTGGCCGTACTGAATGTAAATGCTGGCCGTGACGTTGGTGAAGGTGTTGTTATAAATCGGCGCGATCGTGCCGTTGAGATAGGCGCAGGTGCCGGGGTGCGTGGCGTCGATATTCGGCGCGCAGGTGTAAGAGAGAGCCGCGAATGAGGGCAGGACCAGAGCTAAAGGCAGGACCAGCGCGGGAATAAGCGCGGCGGAACGGAGAGAAAGATACAGAGCGGAGTGTTTCAGGGTGGGGCCTCCTACGTCCGCCGAAATCGAACGTATCGGCGGTCACGTTTCTTCAGGATAATTTAACTGCGGCTGAGGAGGCAAATTGGTCTGACGCCAGACCCGCCAGAGCCTTTCGGGTAACGGTGGTCAGCGGCATGCGCCCGAGATCCGCGATCGGCACCCACCGGCCCGGCGGCGCCTGTGCGCCGGGAAAGCCCCCGATGTGCTCATCGATGCGCGCATGCCAGACCGCGATACGAAAACGGTCACTGACGATCTGGTGGCGGAAATCGGAACGTCCTTTTCAGTCTGCGCCGCAGAGCGGGGAACATGCGCCGCGGCGGCAGTTCCCAAAAGCCGGCCAGACGGCGTTCGGCGGCGTCGCGCTCGACGAGCCAGACGCAGCCGTTCGATTCGAGGACTGCGAGATGGAGGGCGACGTGGCGGGTCTCCTGCTTCTTCCGCTTCACGGGGAGTACGCGCTCCGTTCCGGCGGCGCGGGCGGCGCAGAACCGCGCCACGGGACAACTGGAGCAGGCGGGATTGCGGGGCAGGCAGACGGTGGCGCCGAGCTCCATCATGGCCTGATTGAAATCGCCGGGCCGCCGCGCATCGAGCAGTTCCGCGGCGAGATGGCTGAATCGCCTGCGCGTGGAGGGGAAGCTGATCTCCGAAGCGTCGTTCGAGAGCCGGCTCAGCACACGCATCACATTTCCGTCAACGGCAGGGTGCGCGAGACCCAGCGCGATGCTGGAAACGGCAGCGGCGGTGTACTCGCCGACGCCGGGCAGCGCGCGCACGGCGTCATAATCGGCAGGAACGCGGCCGGCGGCGATCATCCGGGCGGCGCGGTGCAGACTGCGCGCGCGGCTGTAATAGCCAAGACCGCTCCAGAGCGCGAGGACGTCGGACTCGGGCGCCGCGGCCAGCGCGTCAATCGTCGGCAGGCAGTCGAGGAACCGGCGATAGTAGGGGATTACGGCTTCCACGCGCGTCTGCTGCAGCATGATCTCGGAAAGCCAGACCCGATAGAAGTCGGGCGTATCGGAACTAGAGGATGCCGCGCGCCAGGGGAGGTCCCGGCTGGACCGGTCATACCAGGCGAGCAGATCGTGGCGGAAATCGGGTGCGGGTTGCGGGCTCAGGAGTAGAGGACCTGAAGGAATTCTGCCACAACACGGAACTGATCGCTGGTGAGATTGAAGGATTGGAATTCCGGGTTCAGGGGTTCGAGGCGGATCGGCGCTTCGCGCTCTGCCGATTCGTCGCGCGGGCCCTTTCGGGCGTAGCGCTTGACCGTGTAGCGCGCGGAGAAATCGGTCTCGTCGAATTTCTCGATCAGCAGATTCCTGCCGAACCGCGAACCGGTGACGGGGGCGCGGAAGATGCAGACGCTGCCGTCGCGAATGAGCGGCTCCATAGACCGGCCGACGACATGAGCGGCAAACATGTGTTTCGTCGGGCGCAGGTTCTCCGGCGCGCGCACCCAGCTCTCCTCACGAACATCCATGCCTTCGCCGAACCTTGTGGCCGCGGCGCGCAGATCGTAGAGCGGGATATGCGTAATCCAGGGCCGGATTCCCGCATCGACGTGTTCGTCGAACAGGCTGTCGGCGGCGGCGGCGGCGTGGCCGTAGGCGATCGCAGCGCGGTCGCCGATGCGGATGAAATGCGAGAGGGTGTCCTCGAGCGAGTCGAGCAGCCGCGCGCCGCCCATCTCGCGGGCTTTGCTCTCAAGATCGCCGGCAAGCTCAGTCAGAATGTCGAAATCGGCTTCATCCAGTTCTTCGAAGCAGGCAAAATCGCGCAGACGCATGGCCCAGTCGGTGGAGTCCGCGCCGGCCAGCAGGATGCCGTACGGGACCGGAGCGTGACCCGGCCGCGCGATTTCCAGCCGCGACCAGCGGCCGCGCCGTTTCGAATCGATGGGGATTACCATCGGATTGCCTTTAACGATGATTCTACCGTTACCGGGCGGCGCCGGGTATATCACCGGCGCGGAGGAGAGGTACGTACAGGCTGTCAGTTCTCAGCTGTCAGCTGACAGCCGATAGCCTTTCCCGCTACGGTGCGTACGGATAATACCCGTTGCGGTAGCGCAGCTCGACCCCCGCCAGATTCACCACCACCTTAATCTTCCGGAACTGCTTCGACTCTGAGCCGGGACCGATATCGGGCGTGTAGCGCATCACGTACTGCGTCGTGATCTCGCCCGAGAGGGACGCGATGGAACGGAAAATCGCGCTGGATATCTCCGCCGTGTACTGGCCCGTGCCGACTTCCAGCGCGTAGTTGCCCGCGTCGGAAGGCTGCGAGAGATAGCCGGCGACATCCTTATACGGGCTGTTGAGCGGTGTTTCCACCTTGCCACCGGTTTCCGCGGTGAGCGTGTTGAGTGTGTCTTCGGCCTCGGTATGGAAGCCGAACGCTATGCTGCTCATGGCATAGATCGTGACCAGATTGCGCTGGGCGATCTCCAGCACTTCCTGCATGGACTTCTTACTCGCGGTGTCATGGCCGTCCCCGATGATGACAAGAACGCGCCGCGGCTCAAAAGGCTCGCCATTGATGGTTTTGCGGCTGGTGCACGCCATGTAGATGGCGTCAAACAGCGCGGCGCCCCCGCCCGGTTTGATGCGGTCCATCTTCGCCACCATTTTTTCCGGGTCGCTGCTGGTGTCGGCGATCAGCTCAGCCGTGGTGCCGTAGCTGATGAGGTAGCCCGAGTAGCGTTTATCGCCGGGCAGGAGGTTGAGCATCAGCTCCGTGATGGCTTCCTTGTATTTGGACCAGTGGATCTGCATGCCGTTGCTGGTATCGACGAGGAAACCGATGACGATGGGCTGCGACTGCTCATGGCTGAAGAAATCAATCTTCTGCTCTTTGTTCTCGTCGAAGATTCTGAAATCGCTTTTGGTCAGGTCGGAGACGAAGCGGCCCTTTTGGTCGGTGACCGTCACCGGCACGATGACTTCGTTGACTGAAACGCGGATCGGCGCCTGGGCTTTGACGACCGCGATCGAAACGGCGGCTGCCGCGACGACCGAAAGGGCAGCGAGGACCGGCTTACGGCGGAACATGGTGACTCTTATTATAGTTCTCAGTTGTCAGTTGTCAGTTCCGGGAAGCCAGCTTCGCCGGTGCCGGTTTTAACTGACGACCGACGACGGAGACCTGCCCCCCCCTGTAGTATTCTGGTCACGGACGTCTGTCTACTTCTTTAGAGGTGTACCCGTATGTGTTCTTTGCTGAAATCGCTGTCCCTGTCCGGCCTGGCTTTTCTGGCGTACAGTCTGCCTGTGCTGGCGCAGACTGCCACGATTGAGGGAATCGTCAAGGACGAGACCGGAAAGCCCCTGCAGGGCGCGGTCGTCAACATCGACCGGACCGACATCAAGGCTCACTATCCGGTCAAGACAGACAAGAAAGGCCACTACGGTCACTACGGTCTGCCGATTGCGGGCACTTTCGATATCACCGTGGTGGTGAACGGCCAGGTCCGCGACGGGATCAAGGGAGTGCGGACCGGCGGTGACCCGGTTACACAGAACTTCAATCTGAAGAGTCCCCAGGAGGCCGCAGCTGCCGCCGCCGCCGGTCTTACCCCGGCGGAACAGGAACGCAGCATGACGCCGGCGCAGAAAGCGGAATTCGAGAAACAAGCCAAAGCGCGTGAAGCGCAGATCGCGAAGAACAAGGATCTGAACGACGCTTATACGGCGGGCCGCGCCGCGCTCGACGCCGCCGCACAGTTGAGTGCGGCAGGTAAGCGTGAAGACGCTGCCAAGCAGTGGGACGACGCGATCACGAACTTCACCAAAGCTTCCACCATCGACGCCGGGCAGATTGCCATATGGAGCGGTCTGGCGGATGCGTACGTGGGATCGGCGGGGACGAAAACGGCGTCGGACGCTTCCGCGCAGTACGATAAGGCTTTCGAGGCATTCAAAAAGGCCATCGAGCTTTCCGCCAGTCTGGCTCCGACTGAACAGGCGGCTTATTACAACAATTATGCGCTGGCGCTGGCGAAGGACAAGAAACTCGACGACGCCAAAACCAATCTCGACAAGGCCGCGCAACTGGATCCGATGGGCGCGGGCAAGTACTTTTACAATATGGGGGCTCTGCTCGTGAACAGCAGTCAGAATGAGGCTGCCGGGGATGAGTTCCGCAAATCGATCGCGGCGGATCCGACCTACGCCGACGCCTATTATCAGCTGGGTCTCTATCTGACCTCGAAGGCAACGGCGGACGCCAAGGGCAATATCGTTGCCGCCCCCGGAACCATCGAAAACCTGCAGAAGTACCTCGATCTCAAACCCGAGGGGAAGTTCGCGCCCTCGGCGAAAGAGCTCATTGCACAGCTCGGCGGCAAAGTGAACACGTCGTTCAGTAATCCCGGCGCCAAGCCGAACACGAAGAAGAAGTAGAAAAAGACGAAATACAACCGACAGAGAGGCCCGCAGCCTCTCGCTTCATGCTCTCATTTCTCGTACGCGTGATCCTGTTCGCGTTCGCCATTTCGGCGATCCGGTCGGTGATTACCATGGTCCAGCGCGCATTTTCGGGCGGACGCACGCAGCCTACGGTTCGCGCCACGCGCAGCGCCGCCAACAGCTCACAATCGGCAGCCGCCACCATGCTGCAGCAGGACCCGGTATGCGGGACTTACGTGGCGATCGACACTTCCCTTAAGCGCGTCGTCAACGGCCGTGTGGTGCATTTCTGCTCGCCCGAGTGCCGCGACAAGTACTCTTCTTAAAGATCTGCGCAATCTTCAGATCGATAACCTGCTGGCGGACCTGACGCGGACACCCGCGTTTCAGGGGCTCGTGTCGCGCACGGCGTCAGCAGGGGCTGCACCCGCGTCTGATCCGATTGTCGGGCCTGACGCTGACCGCGAAAGCTCTCTACGCGGTGCTGGTCCATCGGGCTACCGGCCGGCCGCAGCTGATCGTGGTCGACGGCAATAAGCAGGCGGAAACGCTGTTGCCGCTGCTCCAGACGTTCGCCGATCTGATCGAACCCGGCGAGCCCGCCGGTTTATCTGCCCGCGCTCGACGTGCTGCCGGGCCAGCACATGTCGCCGCACGCCGAGATTCTGGCCACGCGCGCCGCGGCGCTGTGGCGTCTTGCGAACGGATTCACCGGCATCACGCTGGCGCCCGTGGCGGCGGCTCTTACACGCATCGAAGCGCCCGCCGTACTATCGGCAGCTCACGCAGACATCTGCGGTTGAAAGACGAAGTTCCGCTCGACGATCTGGCGGCGCACCTCGAAAGCGTCGGCTACGAGACAGCGCGATCCGGTCGAAATGGTTGGTGAGTACTCCATCCGCGGGCGGCATCCTCGATGTGTTCTCGCCGGAGCAAGCGCAGCCCGTGCGCATCGAATTCTTCGGCGACGAGATCGAATCCATCCGCAGATACGATCCGGAGTCGCAGCGCTCGATTCACAAACTGAACGAATGCGTGCTGCAGCCGCTGACGCGAATTTCAGAATCGCGGGCTTTGCTGGACGAAGTTGGGAGATGGCGAACTTTCCCGGGTGGGAACTCTGAGAGCAGCGACAGTACACCCGCGCACCGCTTCCTGGTCGAATTCTTCGAGAAGCCCGCTGATCCTGATCGACGAGCCCGAACTGACAAAGGCGCGGCCGAGCGTCTGTGGACGCGCCTCGAATCGCGGTCGAGACCGGAAAAATCGATGCCGGCTGTTCCTCAAGTGGGATGAATTCACCGCGATCGCGCGCGAAGCAGGACGTCCTCGAAATCCGCCAGCTCGATATCGGTGAAATGCGACGATAAGAACACTTCTACATTTCCACGCGCCCTTCCATGGCGTTCCACGGCAATCTGCAGGTGGCGATCCGCGAGGCCAAGACACTGCTCGAAGCGGGCGTGCGCCTGGCGTTTTTCGCGCCCACCTCCGGCGAAGTCGAGCGCCTGGCCGATGTGTTCGGCGAATATTCGATTCCGTATCAGATCGATCTCGGCGGCGAACAGGTCCCCGAGTATCTGCAGCAGCGCACGCAGTCGCTGAATGCCGGCATCGCGCTGATCCGCGGCGACGTGGCGCGCGGCACGGTGTTTCAGGAAGCGCGGCTCGCGATCTTCGGCGTCGGAAGATCTGTTCGAATCGCCGGAGACCGTCGCGCGTCCGTCGCAAGCCGCATCTCGGCACGGGCGTTTTCTCCGCCGATCTGTTCGATCTGAAGCCCGGCGATTACGTGGTCCACGCCGAGCATGGCGTGGCGCAGTACCTGGGCCTGCGCGAGATCGCCCAGGGCGAGCGCAGGGCGATTACATGCTGCTCGAATACGCCGGCGGCGCCAAGCTCTACGTGCCGCTGACGCGCATGGATCTGGTGCAGCGCTTCCGCGGCGCGGGCGAAGCCAAACCCGCGCTCGACCGCATGGGCGGCGCCACCTGGACCCGCACCAAGACGCGCATCAAAGCCAAAATGCGCGACATGGCGGACGAGCTTCTGAAGCTCTACGCCGCGCGCAAAATGGCCGACGGCTTCGCATTCTCCGCCGACAGCAACTGGCAGCGCGAATTCGAAGACGCCTTCGAATTCACCGAGACGCGCGACCAGTCAACGCCATCGAAGAGATCAAGCGCGACATGGAAAGCCCGCAGCCCATGGACCGGCTGCTGTGCGGCGATGTCGGCTACGGCAAGACCGAAGTGGTGATGCGCGCGGCTTTCAAGGCCCTGGGCGACGGCAAACAGGTGGCCGTGCTGGCGCCCACTACAGTGCTGTGCATTCCAGCATTTCGAGACCTTCAAGCGGCGCTTCCAGCCGTTCCCGGTGCGCATCGAAATGTTCAGCCGCTTCCGCACCGCCAAGGAGATCAAGGCGGTGCTGGCCGATCTGGCCGAGGGCAAGGTGGATCTCGCCATCGGCACGCACCGGCTGCTCTCGAAGGATGTGGAGTTCCGAGATCTGGGCCTGGTCATCGTGGACGAAGAGCAGCGCTTCGGCGTGAAGCACAAGGAGCGGCTCAAGCAGACTCAAGAAAGCGGTGGATGTGGTCACCATGAGCGCCACGCCGATCCCGCGAACACTACATATGTCGCTGCTTGGGCTGCGCGATATGTCGGTGATCGAGACGCCGCCCAAGGACCGCCTGTCCATTCACACCGTGGTGGCGCCATTTCCAGCCGGAGCTGATCCGCTCGGCGCATCGAACTGGAGCTGGGCCGCGGCGGGCAGGTCTATTTCCTGCACAACCGCGTCGATTCCATCTGGACGCGCGCGGCGCATGATCCAGCAACTGGTTCCCGAGCGCCCGCATCGGCGTGGGCCACGGCCAGATGGGCGAGGCGGAACTGGAAAAGACCATGCTGCAGTTCATGCGGCACGAGTTCGATATCTTCGTTTGCACGACAATTATAGAAAATGGCCTGGATATTCCGCTGGCGAACACCATGATTATCGAAAATGCCGAGCGCTACGGCCTCTCCGAGCTCTACCAGCTGCGCGGCCGCGTGGGCCGCTCCAACCGCCGCGCGTATGCTTATCTGCTGGTGCCGCCGGATACCGAACTGACCGAAATCGCCCGCAAGCGCCTGGCGGCGCTCAAGGAGTTCAGCGATCTGGGCGCCGGCTTCAAGATCGCGGCGCTCGATCTGGAACTGCGCGGCGCCGGCAATCTGCTGGGCGGCGAGCAGCACGGCCACATCAACTCGGTCGGCTTCGACATGTACGTTCGGCTGCTGGAAGAGACGGTGCGCGAGCTGCAGGGCGAGGAGGTCGCGCCCGAGATCCATTCGGCGCTGAACCTCGGGCTCGATATCCGCATTCCGCGCGGATTACATCGCCGACGAAAACCAGCGCCTGCGCGCCTACCGGCAGATCGCCAACGCGGCCGACGCCGCGGCGCGGGAGCGCGTCGAAAAGGAAATGGAGGACCGCTACGGCCCGGTGCCCGAAGGCGTGCGCAACCTGCTGCAGTATTCGGCGCTCAAGACCACGGCCGAGAAGATCGGCATCGAAGCCATCGACCGGCGCGTGTCGATGCTCAACGTGAAGTTCCACGAGGAGACGCGCGTGGATGGAGAGAAGCTGATGACGCTGGTGAGCTGCGACGCCGGGCGCGCAGTTCACTCCGGCCGGCGTGCTGCGTCTGCCGGTGGATGGCGCGGGCACGCCGGCGGCGGTGCTGGAGTTTATTTCGGAAAAACTGATCGCGCCGCTGACTTAAAAGCGCAAAGGGCGCCGTCCCGCGCCGCCATACGGCAAAGGAACTCACGATTCGGGCGGCGCGGACGCGACCCGTTTTGCGCGTGTTCCTCAAAAGATTTTCCCGATGGCGTGTCCGATGCCTTTGCCCATTTTGCCCACGCCTTTGGCTGTACCGACGGTCACGTCCTTGCCGGCTTTGGCCGCGCCTTTTCCGACCTCGGCGGCGCCGTCGATCGGATGCAGCGTGGCAACATCAGCCACACCTTTGCCGACTCCCTCCGCTGCATGCCCGGCGCCTTTAGCCGCGCCTCCGGCAATCGAGCCAGTGCCGCTGCCAACGTCCGCGGCCGCGCCTTTTTTCGGCTTCTTCGATTTGGAAGATTGCTGAGGCTGAGAGTTTGTGTTATCGGCGGATGACTGGGCGAAAGCCGCTGCAGGCCAGATGAGAGCGGCGCACAGTATCAGCTCCTTCATAGTCCACCTGACTACATGATGCCTAAGGTGCGCCAATCGGTTACATCAAATGGCTGTGCGCAGGCACTTGTGGTGGTTTTCAGCCTGGCCGCAGGCGTTCACCGGGAATCGATTATCCTTTGGAATCAATTACATGGAAATTGGCGCGGGACTTGCATCCAACGGTGGCGAGGCGCATGGATATGGAACACACCAATTTCAGTCAATCGATGAGCAGGCGCGCCGCCGCGGTTATGTGTGCGGGCCTGCTCGTATTTGCTTTGGGTGCGCCCGCGTTTGCGCAGTTCGCACAGCAGTATCCGCCGCAGCAGTATCCGCAACAGCAGTATCCGGCTCCGGGGCCGCAGCAGCCGATTGCACAGCAGCAGCCCGCGCCCCAGCAGCCGCTGATGCCACCCGAACAGCTGGACGATCTGGTAGCGCCGATCGCGCTTTATCCGGACCCTCTGCTGGGTCAGGTGCTGGCAGCGTCCACGTATCCTCTTGAAGTTGTGGAGGCGGGCCAGTGGATGCAGCAGAACGGCAACCTGCACGGGCAGGACCTGCTCAACGCCGCCCGGCAACAGAACTGGGATCCGAGCGTACAGGCGCTTGTGGCGTTCCCCGATGTTCTGGCGATGCTGAACCGCGACGTGCGGTGGACCACCGATCTCGGCAACGCGTTTCTCGCTCAGCAGCAGGACGTGATGTCGGCCGTGCAGCGCATGCGTGTACGCGCGCAGGCCAACGGCAGGCTTTCCTCAAATCAGCAGCAGACCGTAACGACCGATACGCAGAACGGTCAGAGCGCCGTGGAGATTGAGCCGGCGAATCCGCAGTACATTTACGTTCCGGACTACAATCCCGATTACGTCTGGGGTCCGCCTGACGCGGGTTATTATTATCCGCCGCTGTGGTACCCGCCGGTGTCTTACGGCTTCGGATTCTGGCCGGGTATTTACATGGGCGGATTTTTCCCGGGATGGGGAATCGGATTTGGAGGATGGGGACTGGGCTGGGGCTGGGGCTGCGGATGGTTTGGCGGCGGGCTCTTCGTGAACGCGGGTTTCTTCAGCCACTGGGGATTCCATTCTTACTTCGGGTCGCGTTTCGGCGGCGGCTTTGGCGGTGGGCGGTTCGGATGGGAGCATGATCCTTACCATCGCGGCGGTGTGCCCTATGCAAACCGTGCGGTGGCGTCGAGATTTGCCGGCACGTCGCGCTATTCAGCGGGACGCGCGGCCGGTGGCAACGCTTTCAGCGCGGCGCGCTCCGGCAGCTTCAGCCAGGCGCGCGGTGGCAGCTTCAACGGAGCCCGCGGCGGCGCGAGTGCGGGCGGCGGATGGCAGCACTTCGGCAGCACGGGTTCAGGCAGTCCGCGCGGATTCGGCCTCGAGAACCGCGGCAGCACTTCGGGCGGCGGATGGCAGCACTTCGGCAGCCCGGCCCCGTCTGCACGCGGATCCGAGTCGGCCCGCGGCGGAGCCCAGAGTTTCCGCGGAAACTCCGGCCAGACTTTCAACCGTGCGCCACGCAGCTACGCGGCGCCTGCACCCCGGTCTAACGGAGGCGGCGGGGCCCGTGCTTACTCCGGCGGCGGTGGCGGAGGACGCCAGTTTGGCGGCGGTGGCGGCGGCCACTCATTCGGCGGCGGCGGCGGAGGAGGTCACAGCGGAGGCGGCAGCCACGGCGGAGGCGGCGGCCATCGGTAAGATTTAACAACCCGGGGCACTGAGGCGGCGCGGACTACTCTGAATCGAGCGGTCCGGCGCCGCCTCCTCATTTATGGGGCTTCGAAATGCTGTAGACCACGTGTTCGATGACGCGGCCGTGGAGATTGACGATCTCGCGCCGGCCGGTGAGCAGGCCGCCGATTTTCTCGATGGCGCGCCGCGAGCGCAGGTTCGTTGTGCCGATGCGAAAGACAACTGTTTCGACGAAACGAAATGCGTGATCGAGCATGAGGCGTTTCATTTCGCCGTTGTACGTGCCGCCCCAGTGCGAGCGCGCCAGGAACGTAGAGCCGATTTCGATCTCGCTCTCTTCGGGTTTGTAGTGAGAGTAGCGCGAGGAGCCGATGGTCTCGCCGGATCCGCCGTCGATGACGGCGAATGCGCCGCCCGAGGCCATGCCCTGGCGGAAGAATTCGCGGAAAACGTCTTCCTTCCAGCGGTCGGAGACCGGATGCACTTCCCAGATCAGCGGATCGGATGCGGCCCGAACCAGCGCGGGCCAGTCTTCAGGCGCGAGGGGACGGAGTTCGATAACATCGCCGATCAGGTGGGGCTGGAGTTCGAACATGAAATCTGGCGGAGAGGGGGATTCGAACTGAGCCCTCGTTTTTCGATTGTACAAGTTACTGATTCGGCGTTGCTGCTTACGGTCGCCTTGCCATCGTTGCCATGGCACATCGC
Organism: Terriglobia bacterium; assembly: GCA_963832905.1. Lineage (GTDB taxonomy): Bacteria > Acidobacteriota > Terriglobia > Bryobacterales > Bryobacteraceae > BOG-234. The sequence continues at coordinate 2,024,209 of CAWHVO010000006.1, forward strand.
CCGATATCACCCGATGTACCCGCTGGGCATCACCCCGTTGCCAAGGCGAGATATCGCATGTTGTTTCCGGCCGAAGGCGGCGGCCTATTCATCGAGACACAGTTGATGATGTGGAACTGGGGATTCCGGCGAAGCTGAAGGCTAGTTCCGGAGGGAAGCCGAACGGCATTCCGGGATGATCCCGAACACCATCGGAGCCGTAGCGCCGCTGGCAACTCGATGTGCGGTAAACACCAAGACGGAGTTTTCAGCTGCATCTCACCAGAGGAACGCATCCCGCCGGACCATCCGTTATGGGCGATCCGGCCGCTGGCGGACCGGATCCTGACGGAGATGTCGGCTCAGTTCGCCCGGCTCTACGCGGCCAACGCACGCCCATAGATCCCACGCGAAGGGCTGCTGCGGGCATTGCTGTTGCAGATCTTCTACTCGATCCGCAGCGAGCGGATGTTGATGGAACAGCTCGATTACACGGGACACAGCGCAGGAGCGACACGCACCAGTTGAACGACTGATCCCGATGCGAAGCTGTATCGCAAGAGCGGCACCGCGGAGTCGAAGCTGAGCTGCCTGAGGCCACACGCTGGGGAGCGATACTGCGGGGCGTTTCCACGCGCGAGTACGAGGAAGTTCTTCCGGAGATGGCGCAGACGGTGGGTGTATCGCGCAGTTCGGTGAGCCGGGAAGCGCTCCAGGCCAGCGCTGAACAGTTGAAATCGCTGCGCGGGAAACGCCGGGACACCATCGGGATTTTGGCGCTCCCGTCCGTTGCCAGCTTCTCTGGGACCTGATATCGTGGTCAACGTTTCGGAGCGCATCACATCATCAGTGCGGATAGGTGTGGATCGCGAAGGCCGGAAGCACATTCCGGGTCTGGAAGCCGGCGCGATGGAAAACACCGCCGCGGGGAGCAACAGGCGCAGACATTGAATCTGATGCGGGCTGCCTGGAAGGTAACGACTCCGGAGGAGGTAGAAAAGCGTTTGGAACGTCTGGCTCGCTTTCCGGAGCGCGATTATGAATCGGCCGCACGCAGCCTGCGGAAGGGAATGGCGGAAATGTTCACCCTGCAGCGGCTCAGGCTGCCGCCCTCGCTGTACAAATGCCTGGCGACGACCAACCTGATTGACAGCCCGCGGAGCGGTGTGGGGCGCCGGCCTCGGCCTGGTTACTCACCGAAAACCGTTTCCGAAAAATCTCCGGCCATCGTGACCTGTGGGCGCCGGCCACGATTCTCCGACGCAAAACCGGGACTGAAATCCCGCCGGAGAAAGTAGCGTAATATGACAGTCCCGTCGTCAGTTCAGTTGTTGCATGGTATAAGCTGGGCCTTGGACAATCACTCGATTCGTTGTTTCGCAAACACGGGAATCGATTTCCCGATCATGGAGGTTTAACGATGCGAAAACATTATCGCCTGTTCCTTTCGTTGCTGTTTCCAGCCTTTTTAGTTCTCAGCGGATATGCCGTCCTTGAGGCTCAGCAAAGAACTTCTTCGACGGCCGGCGGGAAGCGCTGGTCTGATGCAGCCACCTGGCCTGACAGGAAGGTGCCGGCCAAAGACGACGTTGTCACCATTGAGAAGGGCATGGACGTTGTCCTCGATGTCAGTCCGCCGCCGCTGCACGGTTTAAAGATCAACGGCAAACTGAGCTTCGCAGATAAGAAGGATATTGAACTGACCACCGAGTGGATCCTGGTGCACGGCGAGTTGGAGATTGGTACTGAAGCCAAACCCCACACGCGCCACGCGACAATTACCCTGACCAATAAGGTCCCGGGTGAAGACATCGAAACAATGGGTGACCGCGGGATCATGATGATGGGCGGAACCCTGAACCTGCACGGTACGGAGAAAAACTCCTGGACCAGGCTGACAAAAACAGCCGCCGCGGGTAGCTCCACAATCGAAGTCCTGAATGCCGGTGACTGGAAAAAAGGCGACGCGATCGTAATCGCGTCAACGGATTTCGATCCCCACCAGGCAGAGAGACGAACCATCTCCCGCGTCTCTGGAAACATGATTACGCTGGACCAAAAACTTCAATATATGCACTACGGCGAGGTCACCTTCGGCGTGGATGAGCGTGGTGAAGTCGGCATGCTCACGCGCAATATCCTTATCCAGGCTTCACCCGACGCAGAAAAATCATTCAGTGGCGGGCATGTGATGGCGATGGTTGGGTCAACCATGAAAGTCTCCGGTGTCGAGTTCTTTCGAATGGGTCAGCACGAGAACCTTGCGAGGTATCCGATCCATTGGCATCTGGTTGGCGATGCGCCCGGGCAATACATTGAGAACTCTGCGATTCACGACACCTACAGCCGATGTGTGACGGTACACGGTACGAACGATGTGCGGGTTCAGAACAATGTGGCGTTCAACAACATCGGTCACTGCTACTTCCTCGAAGATGGCGTTGAACACGGTAACCAGTTTATTGGAAACCTGGGGATGCTGACCAGGTGCAATCCCACCCGGCCCTGTGATCCGACGAACGCTCTTAACGGCTCCGGGGCCGGTCAGAATGCCAAGGACCAGTTGATTCCTTCCGACAACACGGTGTCCACCTTCTGGATCACGAACCCCGACAATACGTACCGCGATAATGTGTCCGCGGGTTCGGAGGAAACAGGCTTCTGGATCGCTTTGCCGGAACACCCAACGGGTAAGTTTGAAGGCACGGAGATCAGTGCGAAGACCTGGCCCCGTGAAACGCAGCTGCGGGAGTTTTCCGGCAACGTCGCCCACTCCGACGTCGACGGGCTGATGTTTGATCGCGGACCCAATGCGCAGGGTAAATTCAACCTTGGCGGGAACACGCAACTGCCCTATGCGGTTCCCGGCGACACCAACAGCGCGAGGCTGGAAACGGTGATCAAAGACTTTACCAGCTACAAAAACAATGGCGCTGCCATCTGGGCCCGTGGCGAGAATCATGTGTTCAAGGGGCTGAAACTGGCCGACAGCGGTATCGGCTACACACATGCGTACCCTGGTGTGGCCCGGTTCCACGGAGACTTTACCTCGAAAGTCGAGGACTCCCTGTTCGTGGGCGAAACCGCCAATAAAGGCACCCCCACAACCCCCGCAGAGATCGCTTACGGGCGTAGCATGCCTCGCAAGGACGCGGATTATCCGATCCGTGGCTTCGAATACTACGACTTCACGCACCATCTTGTGAATGACACGTTCGTCAATTTTGTGGACAATGCCACTCGCAAGACCGGAGCCATCTCTTACCTGCTGTACACCAGCTTTCCCATCAGCACCAACAACGATGTCCAGGGCCTGAAATTCGAAAATGCCAAGCCGGTATATTTCCCACCGCAGGAGGATCGCCGCTGGTCCTTCTCCGGTGAATTCGGAAGTTTTGCAGGCTGGAATGGCGCGGTGTTCCACGATATCGACGGGTCGGTCGGCGGCGTCCCCAATTCCTATATTGTTATCGACAACGGGATCGCGGACGATGATCAGGCGTGTCAAATCAAGCCGTCCTGGAACGCTGCCGTGTGTAAGGGCGATTTCGGGCGCCTCAATATTGGCGGCGTCGGAGGTTTCGGTGGCAGAGGTTTCGGCGGTCGCGGCGCGGGCGCCGCCAGAGGCGGAGCTCCCGGTCCTGGCGCTGCTCCCGGTCGTGGTGGGCTTGGCGCAGCTGCCGGTCCTGGCGCAGCTGGCGGTCGTGGCGGTTTCGGTAGAGGCCCTGCACCACCACCGATCGTTCTCAGCCGCAATGGCAGGAAGCTTACCGTCGGCGGGGACACCACGATTCGCAGCGGAACCGAGATCGAGGCGGAAACCCAAAGGACGCCCCTGTCCATCAGCGTGAGGGAGCTCGACAGCGGCTCCTGGGTCATTCTTGAGCTGCCGGGATTCACCAAGGCAACCTCGGGTACGCCGCAAGACAGCATGGATGCATTGCGCAGCGCCACCAGCACCTCGTACTACAAGGGAGAAGGCACGCTTTGGGTAAAGCTTGTCTCCAGCGGTGGCGGCGCTGCCCCTGGCGGTCGTGGCGGCGGCAGACCTGGAGAGAGTATCCAGGTCAGCAGGTAAGCTGACCCCTGCTGTATAAGGAAGAGCTCCCGGCGCAGGCCGGGGGCTTTCTATCCCGACCGCTTTCGGGCGCCATGCTTTTCTTCAGCAGCGTTCGCGCCTCGTGAGCGGCAATATCATCGCTCACGCCTTCCGTCAAACGCAGCAGGATTCCAGCGGGAAGCACCTCGACCCTTCCGGAACCAGGCGCGGTACGGATTGAGGCGATTACCAGGTCCCGGCGGTCTGCGCTCAATTTGTCATCGCCGAAAATGGGCGGCGTTAGATCGATAGCCTGTCGCCCTTGGGCCGTGGCGTCTTGCCCAACGCTCTATGAGCCGCGCTCCCAGCCAAGGTGTACGCCGGGGAGCAGTCCACCGCCAAGAGTGGCGGCCATGAGGCTCTGAAGGATGCCGGGCAGATGTTCTGTGACCCCACTCACCGGCTTCGACGATACTCTGATCCAGCCATGTCTCCACCCGCCGAGACGCCTTATTCTACGGCGTGTTCCCGGAGAGGGGGTTCGTCGGGGCAATTTGAGGGTTACGCGTTTCGAACGCTGCGCTTAAGTTATTGAAAACAGGTGGCGGAGAGGGGGGGATTCGAACCCCCGGTAGAGGTTTAAGCCCCTACGACGGTTTAGCAAACCGCTGCTTTCGACCACTCAGCCACCTCTCCATTGTTTTTGGGGCGTGATTTCAACTACTTGCGGTCTATGTCACTATACCATATTTGCCTTTTTTGCCCTCCTGGGAACAACTGTCACTACTTTGTCACTGGTACTCAACCGCGCGACGGCCCGGCGCTTCGCGTCGTCATTGGAATGAGCGTAGCGCAGCGTCGTGCTGATATTGGAATGGCCGAGCAGGTCTTTCACGGTCACGATGTCCACACCGCTCCTTGTAAGCCGGGAAGCAAACGAATGTCGGAACATATGCCATGTCACCTTGCCGAGGCCGGCGCGCTTGACGGCAGCGGCCAAAGCTCCCTTCACATCCCTGAACCGGTCGCCCGTCATCGGGCTATAGAAAACATACGGTCCATGCTGGATGCCGAACCGCGACTCAATCACTCCGAACGCCGCCTCATTAAGTGGGATACTCAGCGGCTTCCGGTTTTTCTTCACTATCATCTTTAACCGTTTTTGCTCGATATCTACTTCCTCCCATTTGAGATTGAAAATTTCATTGGTCCGGAGTCCGATATTCAGAGCGAACAGGATCATCTCACGCAGATAAGGCGGCGAAGCGGTCAGTAGCCGCCGCTCCTCGTCTTCGCTGAGCGTCTTGAATTGCAGGTTGTTCTCCGGCAGGAATCTTACCCACCGGACGGGATTCGCGCCGTGATGCATTCCCCATCGCTCGGCCATGTTGAGCATGTGCTTGAGCAACGCGGTTTCACGGTTGACGGTCGCCGGAGAGACTTGCCTGACGCGGTGCTGCTGGAATTCCTCCACCCGAAGAGGGGTGATGGAATCCAGATTCGGCGCTCCAAGAAAGCTTTGAAGGTTCCCGTACATCTGCTCGTCCCGTTTCCAGGAACGCTTGTGCGTCCTGGCGTAAGCGAAATATCGCTCCCACAACTCCGGCAACGAAACATGAACGGGTTTAACGTACACGCCTCGCTGCGCCTCTGAAATCCGCAAGGCCTCAAACTTCTCAGCCTCACGTTTGTTTGCGGTGCCGGTCGATTCCTGCACGCGCTTGCCGTCCGCGTAAAAATCCGCGTACCAGATCCGGCCTCGTTGGTAGATCGCCATTGTTGGCTCCTTCTACCCCTTGCCAGCCAGATCCATTGTAGTGGAGTGGGGCAGCGAGGCGAGCACTTCGTCGGGATCGAATCGCAGGCAACGCCCGGCCTTGATATACGGAATTCGCTTCAGGTACACCCAGTTGTAGAGCGTGCCTTTCGCGATCGACAATCGCGTGGCCAGTTCGTCGATATCGATGAGGACTCGCGTCGGCGCAATGAGACTCGCCATACATGACCTCACGCGAACGGCGCCTGTTCAAGCTGTTCGAACAGGTCCTTCCGGACCATATCCAGCCGTCGGCGGGCCATAAAAGTAAATCCGCGCAGCTTCCCAAAGCCCTCGTCATCGGACCCAATCACCTCGGCGAAGGTAAGTTTGCTCTCCCGCATGAGGCGGATGTCTACTCCGAACGTGTCAGGGTTGCGCTGGCGGAGTCCGACGGAGGCCAGCACCTTTTCCTGATTGTCGAGATAGACCTGCATCTGATCGAACGTCTTCCCGTCGCGCTCTACTGGCCCGAAGTATTCATTGATCCAGACCACCAGAATTTGTTCCATCGCACTGGCAGCCAGAGTCTTGAAGCCGAGAAGAGTATCGTTAAGCATTTCGCCTGCACTGATTGGGACATGGATGTACACCCGGCGGCCCGCCGCGCGGAGTGTTCTCACGGCGTCTGCTTCCACAAGGTACGTCCAGAAGGGGAGGAACGCCGTTGCGCCACTGTCCACGACGAACACGGCATCCTCGGACAGAAACCTCTGGACGAGGGCGTCGTAGCGGCTCCGCTCGACAACACCGCTCTGGTTGAGCAGATCGATCTTTTCGGCACCGAAGAATTTGTATTGGCCGAGCGACCGATTGACCGGGTCGCCGTCGATACAGCGCACCGGCTGACCGCGCGACATCAGGAACTCAGCGAGCCAGCTTGCTACAAGGCTTTTGCCAACCCCTCCCTTGCCCTGGAGCACGAGGTGAACCGTTGACTGGTTCGCATGACCGGCTCCGTTTCCATTTCCGTTTGAATTGCTTTTTGCCATTGCTTTGTTCTCCTGTCTTCGTTTTCGTCAGATGAGGTTCTGATCCCGCGGGTCTCCGTCTCCGTGCAGCTGGCGGATATCGAGCTTTGGTTTCGCCAGCGCCCGCATGGCCTGCGCGAGCGGATCGTCCGGTGGTTTCCATTCGGGTGTCGGAGCAAGCGGAATCGAAGACTGATCCGGCGGTCTCGGTTCCTGTCTGATCTGCGCGCGCACCGACTGGCCCACCCCGTCCGAGCTGCGATTCGCCTTCTCGCGTCGGCGAATACGGCTGATGTAGGATGTGAGGCTGGTTATGCCGAGCCTCAGCCCGGCCTCTTCTTCCAGCCATTTGCGAATGCTCTTCATGCTTTGACCTCTCTCCAGGGCGGCATCGATTTCCGGCCAGAGTGCCTTGATCTGACCGGCCTTGGTAGCGGGTTTTTCCGCGCGGCGCAGCGCGAGGCGGGAGCGCACGCGGGCGATCCAGTCGTGCGGGTTTTCTGCTTCGTGTACGCCGGACAGAAAAATACCCTCTAAGTACTAAGGGCCTGCCAGAGACGCGTTCGGGACGCGCCAACGCAAATTCTTGTTCACTCGCCCGAGCGGAAAATGCCCTCTCAATAACCAAGGGATTCTGAAAGGCCACTCGGGACGCCGAAACAAAAGGCTTTCTTGGTTCGCCTGCCGCGTGGAAAATTAGCCCTCTACTTCCTCTACTTGAATAAGGCATTGGCGAGGCAGAAAGCCCCGACGCGAAAGCTCGAAAAATTGTACCCGCTGTCCAGAACCGTACGGATGCGACAGATTGCGACAGTGCACGGCAGTTTGCGGCGATTTTCGACATTTCGAAGGCTCTGCGACAGACGACGACGGATTGCGACAACTCCGGCAGACCACACTCCTCTCAGAGGCAACAAAGACTGGGTAGTGGAACATAAAGGGATTGTCGGACGCGTTTGTGTTTTTCCCGCCGCAAGCGGCGCGCGGTCAGGAGTTTGCGTCGTCGGACGAAAATCGATCCGTGTCCGACAAATGGCCGACACCGCGATTTCGGTACAAAATCATCCGGATTTCCAACCTCCCAGGAAACTTTCTACGTCCCTAAGTGCGTCTGGTAGGCCTTTAGTAAGTGAAGGAGTAATTTATGCGGGAACGAACAGGAGCGGTCAGGAGCACCAGAATTACCGTCCGTCTCAGCCGGGAAGACCAGCATAAGGTCGAGGAGGCCGCGAAGACGCGGGGCCACGCGAGCCCCAGTGCGTTCGTCCGCGCGGCGATCCAGAACGAGTTGAACGGACGGCGGGAACAGACCGGAACCGAAGAGCGGATAGCTGGAGGGTTTGATCGCGTTTCGCGGGACATCTCCCGAGTTGGCCGGAATCAGCAGGCTCTCTTCGCGCTGGTGGACACCTTTGCCAAAACGATGCTGACTTGTGTGCCGGAACCGCCGTCCGATGCCAAGCCACAGGCCATCGCCCGCGCGAGAGACCGATACGACCAGCTCATGAAGAATGCCGGTCGCTCGATGTCCGGCGATGCACGCTCCGCGATGCAGGACCTGGTGGAGCATGGCGCGAACTGACGACGAGCGGGAAATCCGGCTGCGGCCACCCAAACCTCGCGTACGACGGAATGAGGGCGCGGCATGGTCCAGCGGATTCCGTCTCCTGATGCACTATGCCCGGACGAGCCGAAATGCTGGCAACCGCGCCGCTGCTGGCGGGAAAACGAGAGGTGCGTGTTCGTACCATCAGCGGTGCGCCGTTCGTGTGACGTACCTGAACAACAAGACGCGAGGCCAGTGGAAGGCACACGGGCGTTACCTGGCGCGCGAGAGTGCCACCTTCGAAAACGATGCGAAGGCGGTGGGATTCAGTCGGGAGAGCAACGTGATCGACATTGCCGCGCAGCTCGAAAGCTGGCAGGCGGCGGGCGATGAACGGTTTTGGAAACTGATCGTGTCGCCGGAATTTGGTGATCGGGTCGACCTGTCCCGCCTGACGCGCGGTCTGATCGAGCGCATGGAGGACGATCTCGGGACGGCCCTTGAATGGACGGCGGTTGCCCACCACAATACGGAGCACCCGCACGTTCACGTCGTTGTCCGGGGTCGCAGAGACGACGGTGACGCATTGCGCTTACGCCGGCAATACGTCCAGAGCGGGATTCGGGAAATCGCCGAGGACCTGTGCACGCGCCAGCTCGGGTACCGGACGGAGCTCGACGCCGCGGAGGCGGAACGGCTTGAAATCACTGAGACGCGGTTCACCTCGCTTGATCGCAGGCTCCTTAAGGACGCGCCGGGAATCGGCTCGGACGCGGAACCGCAATATTTCGCTGTCACGCGGAATCCCCTGCAGACAGGTTTGACCGAGACGGCCCGCCTTCACGCGAAGCATGAGGCCGCACGCCTTGCAGTGCTCGGGCGAATGGGCGTGGCAGAATCGACGGGATCGAACACCTGGCGACTGCGCCGGGATTTCGAGCAGATTCTCCGGGCAATGCAGAGAACGGCTGACCGGCAGCGAACGCTCGCGGCGCACGGAGTCGTCATGTCCGATGAGCGCCTGCCCATCGAAGTGCTCAATCCGGCACAGATGACATCGGTCGAGGGCCGGGTGCTGGTTCACGGTCAGGACGAACAAACGGGGCAGAATTACCTGATGCTCGAAGGAACGGATGCGAAGGTCCATTACATCCACTACACGCCGGAGATGGAAGAGGCCCGCAGCCGGGGCGAACTGCGGACCAACTCCTTCGTACGTTTGAGAAAGCTGCCCGTAGATCGGGCCTTGATGCTGGATGTCATCGATCTGGGCGATGCCGAGATGTTGTTGAACAACCCTCGCCATCTCGGTGAGGCTGCACGCCAGCTTCTGAAGCGAGGCATCATGCCGACCGAGGACGGCTGGGGCGGTTGGCTGGGGCGATACCAATCTGCTCTGTGCAAGACTACTCGGGAAATCGAGGAGCGCAACGAGAGGGACTGGGCTCGCAAGCAGGAAAGGCGCCGGGATCGTTCTCGCGGACGATAGTGCAGGGCGCTAATCTTGAGGAAATGTAAATAAGTAACGACCATCCAGGACTAATCTACCCAACCGTTTGAAAACGAGCTTCCTAATATCGATTTACCGCGCTTTCAGGTCGAAGTTGGCCGCCGCGTTGGGCTTAAACGCGTACTCGACCTCCAGAGATGCCTCAGTCGAGTTCTCCAGCCCCGGCGCGGGCCGCCCGCCCGGCCTTTGGCTCGACGGGGAACGGGCTGTATTGGCCAAGTATAATCTGGACACTGCTAATGCCAGAGCATCTTGTGCTGGATTTAAACAGGACAAGGGGATCTTGCCAAGAGACACAATAACCGTTCACGTTACGGATCGGAATTGGGAGCTGACCGATCATTGACGGCTCGCGAAAGGTGAAACGCATGGAATGGTAACGACTATCAGGGGTACGCATACCCCTTCTCTTCGCATCCTTCGAGGTGTTCTGAATAAATGGATCAATACCAACCTGCGGTTCGTCCGCTACTGGAAGGATGCAAAAGATGTTCCTTGGTGGTACAACGAACGCGCCTCGATTAGCGTGCTGGCTGGCGCGGTCTGGCAGTGTGGCGGAATAGCCTTCGAGGAGTACGCCGCCGACAAGAATGCGCGTAAAGGCAGTAAATATAACGGTCGCGGCGATTTGTACCTAAAGGTAAGAGATCAGCATTTCATCGCGGAGGCTAAGCAATGGTCCTCCGGCGCGTCTCGGGTGGACAAGAGAACTAGTCAATCAATGCAGAAACAGCTAGACGAAGCATGCAAGGATATCCGCAGGTGCGCTCCCTATGGGCAGCGCAAGCTGGGTGTGCTCTTTGTGACCCCATACATCCCGAAGTCAAAGAAAAAGATGGTGAATCAACAACTCGAACAATGGATTGCAATGATGAAAACAATCGAGTGTTCCTGCTCCGCATGGGTGTTTCCAGGGGTTTCACGACTGATTTGCAGCTCGAGTGGATTTATCTGCCCAGGAGTGGCCCTGTTGATTAGGGAAGTTCGGCACTGATCACGGCTCTCGCGACAGAACCACTGTCGCGACCCGCCGCAGAAGCGCGCTCACCGCCGCCCACGGAGGCATTTGCTGCGTGCGGGAAATCAATCGCTATTCTCTCAGGCGTTCGAGAATCTTCACCATCGCCAGCGTGTCCTGGCGGCAGTAAGCCAACAGTGCCGCCTTCAACCGTTGCTGCTCAACTGGATCGAGTTCTTCTCGGATCATCTGCTCCCATGAAAGGCCGGCTTCACCTCCATGAGCGACATCCATGCCTTCGTAGGTCATGTCGGGCACCAATGCTGGCAGGACCGATTTGATGGAGAATGACCCTCGAAAGTCCGGATGGTAAACGTGGTTTCTCACGAACGGTAACAGGTCCCACAGGCGTCCGCGAATATTCTCGATTCGCTCGTTGTATTCCGGAAGCCGGTCCGCCAGTTCGCGAAGTCGCTGCGACTCGAAACTGGCGTTGTAGACGACGATGTGTCCGCGTCTTCCGAGAACCTTGCAGAGCGACTCGATAAAGTTCTGTCTTGGATCAGATTGATCGTCGGCGAGAAACTCGAAGTGTTCGAGTTGGGCATCCGGCGTTATCTGCCGATGCACAGACCATTGAAAAGGAATCTGTGCGTAGGGTCCCATTCCGGAGAATCGAGGAATCGCCGGATAGACGGACTCGAAATCCATGAAGAACAACGGGTACTTCAATTGCGCCAGTTCATCCTGAAGCGCATCGCTAATCCATGTTTTTCCGGTCGTTACCGAGGTATAAACACGAGCCTGAATTTCGGTGAGCGGAAAATCTTCCGGGATCTCCTTGATGAGGCTCACGCCTAGATCAATGAGTGCTTCGTATTTTTCGACGCTCAATCTTGGAAGAAACGAGATATGGTGCTTTGGCGGCTCCGAATTGCAATGGCTAAAGAACTCGCAAGTATACGGGTCTGTGCATTGAGGACCCGGTAAAACGTCGGGTGGGGTCGGCTGAGCCAGCGCTTTCCGTTGGGCCCTCAGAAGTCCGGGCAGGTCGGCCTCCAGCTTCCCGATTTGCCTCGTCTGGTTTCGGATCGTGAAGAGCGTCTTCAAATCATGTCGCACCCCGTCATAGCGATAGGCGCGATTCAGGTGCATGAGACAAGCTGATGCGATGTCCAGGCCGCAAGCGCTCAGGACATGATTCTGAATCGCAAGATCGTAAAGGTAGTGCGGCTTCACATCGACCGACGATTTCACTTCTATCAATCGCCATCGGTTGTTGGGACGACGCTGGAGGATATCCACTCGCACCAGTAAATTTGCGTGCTGGAAGGTGGCCTCGAAGACGGCATGGACGGACGGGTCATCCAGCAGCGCCGCCGTGACTGCGATGGCATCGTCAATCCCGTTCTCAAAACCCACAAGGACGCCGCCGGGAAACCGGCTCTGTGCGCGCAGCCCAACTTCCTGTCCCGCTTGAAACCGAGCCTCTTGTCCCTCGCCCGTCTCATCCGCAAGTTCTGGCTGGTGAATCTCGAAATATAGTCGTTTCAAACACTGGATGCCTGCGACGAACTTCGATTTTGAGAGGCGGACGGTCGCTGGGGCTGGCATATAAGTTCGGGTTGATTCAACTGCTATCTCTACGATGGCACGATCAGCTATAAATGAGCGTGCACGATTTGCAGGCGTTGGCGACGACCGGGGCTCAAGCGGATTCGCCCAGCACCTTTTCCACCCTTTCGCAGAAGGCTCGCTGATGTTCCGTGGCAACCTGCAGGACGAGATACAGAGCGAGATGATATACCGTGACAGTCGGGGGAAGAGGGAACACCTGCTGCACGACATCGAGCCGTTTCACGATCCTGATGAGTTCAACGCCAATGTCCGGGCTGACAATCGGAACGTGATGAGCAGCCAGGAATACTCCGGCTCCAGTTTCGTCGATATCATTCACCAGTCGCGAGATTGCATGGGCTGGATCCCGCTCCTGGCGATCCGTCTCCCGGTTCGCAGCTGAGATCATGTCCACAACTCTGGCTCCATTCAGTTCCCCTGGCAAGGTCTCGATTCGAGCCACACGTTGGCCATCCACCAGAATGGCCTGATCGTCCATGGTGTATTTCATCTTTTTGAAGCTTCGATCGTCCCCGCAGTTGGGAAAGGCAGACTCTCGGTCGTGAAGCCTGCTGATCTGCCGCCGGTGCGGAGCGAAACACTATTGAACTCACTCCGCAAGGCTCGGATTGCAGCAAGTAACTCGTCGGCCACAACTGCTTCGTTGCGCCGGAAGGACCGCTGCCCCGCCAGAATATACGCTTCACGGACTTGCGCAAACGACAGTCGGTCAGCTTCCCGCGCCGCCTCCGTTATGGCTGCGTCATCCACAGCCCATCCCGTCAGTTTTGCGAGGTAGTCACATCGCGCCTGCAGCGAAGGTGCGGGAAATTGTACGAGCCGGTCGAACCGGCCTGGACGCCTGAGGATCGCCGGATCGAGAGTTGACGGATCATTCGCCGTGGCGACGACCACGATTCCGTTCTGCTTCGCGAGTCCGTCGAGGCACGCCAGAAGATGCGGCAGTGTTATCACAGTCCGGTTGTGACGACGGTCCGCGCCGAACATCCGGTCGAGATCCTCAAGGATCACCACTGCGGGCGCATTGTCCTCGGCGGACCCAAACAACTCTGAGAGAGCGTAATTCGGCAAATCCTCTGAGGAAAAATCGATGCTGAATGCCGAGACCAGCGGATGGCAGGCCATAACCCGGGCTGTCGAAGTCTTGCCGTTTCCCGGAGGACCATACAACAGAAATCCCCGCCTGTATGGCAAGCCCCTGTCGATAAACCAGGACTCGCTCTCCCAGAACGTCTCGAAGTCTTCGCGGACAGATCCGAGGGCTTGCTCCAGTACAACCGAATCCCAGTTATAGCCTTTCTCGGGTAACGGAACGTCGTTGCCGCCGACGACATTGATTTTTCGACGCCGCGGCTCGATCTGGCGCAGAAGGTTCAGATTCGTCGCGGCTTCGCGCCGGTTGGCTATCACGCACTGTCTCCATCGCACTCTGCCCTCCAAACCGGAAACGAACGGGATGTTCGCGCTGACAACCGCGTGCTCAGTGCCATCCAGCCACATGGCGATCGGCGTTTCTCCCCAGTGCGGATCCCACGCCAGTTTGCGATCGGTAATGCGCGCCTGGCGGTCACGGGAGGCGTGCAATTCCATCCGGGGACTGACCCTCGGAGGCAGCTCCCACTTTCGCACCATTCCGCGAAGAGCATCCGCGGCTTCCAGGCACTGCCGGTCCAGTGTCACTCCTGCCATCAGATCCTCCGCGACCAGGTGGCTAAGCGGAAAGTGGAATTCGAGCGTGACCGTCTCTGAGCGCGGGCAGCCCGTCACAGATTCAATCCATGCCTGATGCGGTTCGAGGAATGACTCCATCGCTTCGACGGGCGATGCGAAACTGAGGTGGACTTTTTGTGGCATTTGATCTCCGTTTCCAGGTTAAGCGGCACCTGTGCGATCTAACGTCACACTGTACGAGGGCCGGTGCCTATACTCGGAGACGTGACGGGCGTAGCGCACAAAAGGCGGGATCGTCAGGTAGTACGTATCCTGGGCATCCTCGGCGCCCTTCTGGAGGGTGGCCAACCCTCGATTCAGCAACTCGCCGGCCGGTACGGCACGCGCCGAGAAACGATCTACCGGGATATTCGAGCATTGGAAGATGCGGGTTATCCGGTTACCGGCGATGATCGCGGGCTACTAAGCCATCCCCGATTGCTGCCGGAAGCACGCCGTCGCGCGCCCCAGCTTCGGCTCACCAATTCCGAGATCGCGAGTCTGCTGTGGTCAAGCAGGCAAGCCAAAGCTGGTTCGCCTTTTGGGGAAACTCTGGCATCGGCCACCGCTAAACTGCGCGCGATGGCGACCGGTGAGCAAGCTGGTCTTACTACGGGAATCGAGACTATCGTTGAAGACTCTGAACTGGGAGCTAAAGATTACGGGCCACACAAAGAGACGATTCTGCGTCTTGTAGATGCCATCATTCGCCGGCGGCGTTGCGCGCTCCGGTACCAGTCGCCCGCGAGCCCCGCCAGTAAGTCGTACGAATATGACCCCTATCGCCTCCTCAGCGTCTCGGGAGGACTCTACTGTTTGGGCAAGGTGCCACCGTACGAAAATATCACCACGCTGGCCGTGGACCGCATCGCTGCAATCAACATCCTGGAATCCGGGTTCACTCCGGACCCCGATTTCGATATTGCACGATATCGACAGGGAGCGTTCGGAGTTGTGTGGGAGAAGCCGAAGAACGTTACGGTGCGGTTCACTGCCGATCAAGCGCCTTACGTCCGCGAGCGTCAGTGGCATCCGACCCAGCGTATCCGTGAACTCCGCGATGGGCGGTTGGAGTTGACTTTCCGGGCAGGCGGGACCTTCGAGATCACCCGATGGGTGCTCGGATGGGGGGATGCGGCAGAGGTTGTGCGACCGCGGTCTCTCCGCATCCATATCCATTCCGTGCTCGAGCGAGCCGCTCACAATAGCCACGATTGAACAATTCACGCCAGCAGGAAGCATCGTACGGCACGCTTCGCGGCAACGGGTGTCCGCCAGCACGTTTTCGATGTGCCTCGCACGAATGATTCAGATCAGATCGCAAAACACTTCCTGCACGTCCGTGCGCTTGTATGCCGTGACCTCGTGCCAAGCGGCTCCAGCCTCTCAGCCGTGCCTCCTGCCTGCGATCTTCGCCCCTCAGCCCCGCTGTTGTGGACGGAAGCATCGTGAACATCAAAGCGGGGACTGCGTTCATGACTGTCCCGCAATACAGCATGCCGGGTTGTCGCCATCGGTACGTCGCTTGCGATTCGCTCGCCGTTTAGTTCGACCTGCGAGGAAGCATTGGCGTGGGCAGCCGGGGCGAGCTCTGATTTCAGAGATTGCTGATCAATGGGGTGGAGGCGACCCGCTTAGAGCCCCATTTCACGCTGGAGGTTCTCCCAGTTCTGGACATCGACCGCGTAGAACCGGAGCAGCCGCTTCCGTTCTTCCTTGATATGCGCTTCGGCCCGCCTGATTAGCTCTATCTGCATCTCGGGCGTAAGGCTCTCGTCACGGCTTCGGTCATAGACCGGATCGTAGCGTTGTCCAGTGCCAATATCTACTCCCCCGTTGGGGTCAAAGGCCCTCTTAATACGGTTGCAAGGGGCGCAACACGGAACCGCATTCAGGTAGGCGGAAGCATTTTGCAAATAGTTTAGTTCCGGGTAGGCACCCCGCGGGAGCAGGTGATCAGTATTCCCCAGCCCGAGCATCTGGGTCGGGTCGGCCAGGTTCTTGCAGCAGTACGCGCACTTACACCGGAAGCGGATCCACCCCATCAGCACCGCCCGCCCCGGACTGCCGTCAGCAGCCCCGTTGAACGAGCGCCAATATGCCCCTCCCTGCGCGCGGTGCAGGCGTCCGGCTGCTTCACGTAGCTCCTCCTCGCCGAGTTCGGACGGCGGACACAGTAGTTCAGCGGGTTCCTCTGCAGGCTCGCGATCTGCCCCGGCAACCTGCGGGGCGGACACAATCTCTTCGGCGATGCCGATATCCGGCAGCGAGGGTCCGCCGCCGGGCTCGCCAACGCCCATTGGGCCAGCTAGTTTTGGCTCGATCGACACTTGTGGGACGGCACTAAGAGAAAACCTTCCAACGAGGCGGCCCTCGGCGTCTCTAAGAACCAGTTCGTTCTCTTCGTCCGGTCCGTCCATCAAACGTAATGAAAACTGCATGGGTGCATCTTAACTCGGAAAGGCGCACTTCAGCGGCAAATTCAACGGCTCACTTCGGTCTTCCCCAGCCGCGTCGCGAGAAGGCTGAGGACTCCGGGGTCGGGGATACCGTCGAGTCTGGCCGCAATGGCGCTCTGAAAATCTATGGAGGGTTCGTGGCGCAGCACGCCAGTGCGGATGGAACTGCGAAGATCGTTATCGGCCTGGAACCTCGGCTTCACCTATTCCGAGCGTCCGGAATGGAGCTGTTGGCGTGGCTTGTCCCAGCCGGCCTCAATCTCGCCTGCGTGAAGTGGATTTCGGCTCTTGGGACGGATTACCGGCTAGTCATCACTTACCCACGGTCCGCGCGGTCGAGGAAGCGCGAACCTGCGGAATAAAACCACAATGGAACTCGAAATCCCCTTGGGGAAGTATGGCCAAGCCGCTCGCCCCGGGAACGAAGGAGTACTACTCAAACCGCCAGCCTCAGTTTGATCATGTCGTTCGGCGCGTCTGCCAGGTCCTACTTGGTGCCGAGGTACCGTTCCCGCGACCGAGATATATGTTTTTCGAATTTGCCGAACGACCTTCTGGGGCACGCGTTTGCCCATTCCGAAGGCCGAAACGAGATTGCAGTCTGCACTGGGAGAAATGCTCAGGACACGAACGATGAGGGGTCGAGCACCACAACATTGCTGTAGCGGCGGAAGTCACCCGCGTTGAAGGTCAGGATTCTCGTGATACCGTGCGCCTGCATGATCGCGGCAAGGCGGGCATCGTGTACTTTCGCGCCTTTCACTTCGTGCGCGACGATCAGCCGCCGCCATTGGCGAAATGCCTCCGGTGAATCAGGCAGCACAGTGAAAAACATCTCGATCCGGGATGTCAGCCGATCAGTCGCACCGATTGAGTTTCCGAGCCCGTTCGCGTTCGCTGGGCGCGTGCACACATTCCAGAACTCGGCGATGTTCTGATAAGTCACGCAAAGCTCCTCGCCATTTTGAACGAGCGAGCGGAGCGCATTTCGGGCGGTACGCATCAGTGGATGATTGCGCTGAACCGCCCGCACAAGAATATTGGTATCGACGAGAACCGGCATCTACCAGCGGTCTGGATAAAGGTTCTCGCGGCTCAGCGCCTCATCCGGGATCGGAGCGGCTTCCGGGAAACTGTCAGCCCACTCTTCAAATTGCTCAGTCCATTGTTCGGGACTGAGCCGGGCTTTCAAAGGTTCCGACTTCTCCTCCACAACATGCCGCAGAAAATCTTCCACGGAAACGCCGCTGGATTGTGCCAGTGCGATCAGACGTGCCTCAATGTCGGGGTTCAGGTTCAAGCTCATACGTTCGGCCTTGTACTAAACAGTTTCCCAGACTTTAGAGTATCCCGCGCGTTTTGTCCTTCGGCGCCTTCCAGAAGTGACCCACCTCTGCTCGTCAGAAATGACCCAGGCATTCTGAACTGATCGCGCCTCGCGGCGGCTGAAGTCGTGATGAAGACGATAGAACATCACGATGCCCGAGGCCCGGAAGAGACCGTGCACCATCTGTCGCCGGTGGTTCCGGCCGAATCCGCGAGTGGGAAGCCGGCAGCGAGCCTGCGGGAGTCCGGACTGCCAGAAGGCGCGGCGCCAGAAGACCCAGGCAAACTGGCGTAATCAGAACCCCGGCTATTCCATCGCATGGCGAATCGACCGGCGCGCGGCGGCGCACCCTGAATCACCCGAACCGCTGCGATTGCCCCCTCCTCTCAAGCAACTTCCCTGGGAGGTCGCGAAAGACCAGTTCGGCTCGCAAGGCGCTGATTTCATTGGCGTTATGGGGGCACTAATCGTCCGCACCGCGAAAGACCAGATCCGGCCCTATCTCACTGATCCCACAGCAGTTCCCGGCACACTTCCCCCGCTTCCGCAAAAGACCAGTCCCAACCTCCCGCATACTCGGGTTCAGCCGCCCGACCATGCACCTGGAGTTTCACCAGCTCGACCTGCGATGGGAGCACCTGCGAGTCCGCGAGCCGCACCGCCAGCGCCAACTGCTGGCCTCGCTGGCTGAGAGCGGCCAGCAGACGCCCATCGTTGTTGTGATCGCCAAAGACGGCAGCGACAGCTACCTGGTAATCGACGGTTACAAACGAATCGCCGCGCTCCGGCAACTGGGCCGCGACATCATCGAAGCCACGGTCTGGCCGATGGGCGAAGCCGAAGCCCTGCTGTTATCGCGTGCGCAGCGAATGAGCCCTCAGGAAAGCGCGCTCGAACAGGGGTGGCTGCTGTCGGAGATGGAACAGCGCTTCAGCTACTCGCTCGACGAACTGGCGCGCCGTTTCGACCGGAGCATCAGTTGGGTATCGCGGCGACTGGCGCTTGTC
>CAWHVO010000007.1:0-332249 GCA_963832905.1 Terriglobia bacterium
TTTCTACCCGGTACACATTCCCCGAGTCGTCAAAAACAATCTCTCCATCGGGCAGTTCAGGCAAATGAAGCTGAATGGGACGTCCGCCGGTTTCTTCAAGGAGCTTGTCGAGTGCTTCCTGCGGGAATGCATGAAAGACGATAGCGCCGGTAGCTTTGCCTTCTTGCGCACTTTTTGAACCTGTGGCGATCGAATGCAGAGCCTGACACCAGCCTCTCCGGTTTTCCCGCTTACCGCTTCCCCATTCCGCGAGGAAACGGTGAAAGTCCCGCATCTCTTCCCGGCTGCGCTCTTCGTTATCGCGGAGAGCGGCTTTTGCCCGGTAGAGTGCTTTCGAAGCTTTCCTGCGAACATCGGCGCTGTTGTGTTCTCTCACGGCATCGAACTTCGCCTGTGCCTCCCCGACATTGGTCTGGCACTTCTCAGTTCGTTTCCGGAGCACGCCGACGAGAGTGCCGAAGGTCTTGTTGATCTTTCGGCATTCCTCGTACATATCGCGGTCGAATGTCTCTCCCCGGATCATCCCGCCGAAATCGCGCAGCGGAAAGACATCCTGGAAGAGAATACCGATCTCTTTGCGGACGTGGTTATAAAGCTGCCCCACGATATCCGAACTGCCGATGTTTACCTCCATCGGCATGTCGGAGATACGCCGGGCCTCTTTCGTCGCCAGCCACGCAGCCTTGGGAACCATGCTGCGAATCTGCTTGATCACATCCTGATCCACCTGAACGTTGTGCTTGAGGCTGTCCAGCGCGTTTTGCAACTGATCCACCAGTTCGTAGGCTTTGTCGTTACGCCCCGCTGCGATGCAGTCGCTGATCAGGTTGGTGATTCTGCCGATCTGATTGCCACGAGCCTTCATGGCAACGTCCGCCAGGTTCCACCAGGGAGACTTGATTTTGGTCTTCTTGTCCTTCTTTTTCTGATACCCCTCGCTCATGTCAAAACGGCTCTGCACAAAGCGCGGGAATTCAGAGTCCTGAAGAACTGCGACCAGGTCGAAGTCAAAGTCGCCGCCATTGCGTTCCGCGGTCTTCGAGTGTAGTGAGAAGGTACCGGGAAGCCTGAGCTGGCGCCCGACCAGGTCGGGAATTTTCGCCGAATCCATCCCGCAGCCGATCCCGCGAAGGACCTGCTCCAGGAGGAGCGCCGTATCCTCGAAAGTGAGTATCTGAATCGGCAGCAGGTCTTCCTTCATCCGGATCGGATAGCGAATCACCAGCCCCCGCCTTGTAGAAAGCGAGCTGATGCTCGAACCTTCCGGAATCCAGTCGGACCCCGCGAACACCTGTCCGTTGTCGGCAAACAGGAATCCGTCGTCCGCCAGCGCGAACGCCGGCATCCGAAAACCACCGCCAGTAGACACTTTGAACGCCCATTTCGCCAGCAGCTGTTGCAGCTTGCCGTTGATGAAAGGGTGCTTGACCAGCATGCCGCTGCCGTCTGCTTTCAATACGGCCTCGACAATGCTGTGCTCGTAAGAAGTAAATTCTTCGGCTTCGGAGTCCTCCACCTTTGGCTGCGCCGTGGACGTCCCGATCGCTTCGAGGAGCTTCTGGTAATCGCCGGCCAGTGCGGAGGAAACTACGTCGCGGACCTCCTCAAGCGCCCGAGGAATGATCTCGGTCCTGAGAGAGTCGAGCGGCGCGTGTTCGGTCAGCGTGTAGCTCGATTTGAACTGAAGCTCGCGAGAGTAATCCCGGATTCCCAGAACTACGGGAGACCGGAACCGTACTCCCTGGATTCCGCCCGACAAGCTGCCAAACCACTTTTGGCACTCGTTGAGGAAACCCAGCTCAAGCTTTGGTTTGACCGAGCTTTCCGGGACAATGATGTCGGCCTTCAACAGATCGGCAACATCGTCCTGCATGATTTTGAAGGAGCCTTTGGCCTGGGTCCGGTCGAAAGCAAGGCGGAATTGGTAGAAGCGCTGATCCGGCAAATTGAGCTTGCGGAACAGTCTCTCAGCGATCCACCCGCGGCAATCGTTTGTTCCCAGGGCGTGGTCCTCGACCACAAGCAGGTTCACGTCCGGTTCCTGGATTACGACCTTGCAGTCGGAAACCAGAATGCCGAAGTATGTGATGGCAGCCTGTGGCCATTTCTGAAACCGGTCGGCGATCAGCTTTTCGTGCTCGGCATCGACGGCATAGAACTTTCCGTCTTTTGCCGATCCGCTGGCGCCGATGAGACAATACTCCCGGCCCTCGTAGCGCATGCGCATCAGCACCTGGCTGATTCGCGCTTGCTCGTAGGCGTCCAGAAGACCTCCCGGTACTTGCATCGAGAGGACGCAGATTTCCGGGTGGATCGCAAAAAGCAGCGTGTTTTTCAGCTGCCCTTCCACGTCGATCCGGGGGAATCTCCTGGTCACTTTGCCGTCCTCATCGATTGCGATCTGTTTCACGCGCAGAATATCCGTCGCATGGTTCACGTTAGGCATCTCAAGTTCTCCTTTTTTCTCTGATCTGGTTGGTTATGACAGAGCAGAGAACGGAGCCGCGCTCCCCTCCTGCCCTGCCGAAAACAATGAAGTTCCCGGCCTGGCCCCGAGGAGCCCGACCACTTGCTATGCGGTTCAGTTGTCTAACTGGTGAGGATGGATCGTCGAATACGAACCTGCCTCACCAACTCATCAATCCCTAAGAGACGCGAACTGTTCTTGCGCCTCCTCGGTACTCTCGCACCGAAAATCGCCCTCGCCTGAGCGAGAACACTTTCCGGATACATTCGAAGACCGTTGGCTGGTTCTGCAGTGTCCACAGCAGAGCCACTCCAGCGACTATCTTCAAGGCCGTGATCCGGTCGACGAACGCTCCCAGTGAGAGCGCCACAACCAAAACCACGACGATCTGGTTCTTCTCTGACATCGGCTTCTCCTTTTTGACTGCAAGTGAAGTTGCGCTGCCCGTTTTCGGAACAGCAGAATCCCAGAAAGCCTGGGTGCTTCAAGGAAACCGAAGTTTCCATGTTTAAGAAGCCGGATTATTTTTCTTTAGTCCATCCTTCCGTAAGATCGGTTCCCCGGAGGGGCCAACGTCCGCTCGGGTTTGAAACTCAGAGACCCTGTAAAAGTTCACCTGTTCACGAAACGCATTGATGATGGCTTCCGCTTCGGAAGTACACTCACGGCCGAGCGCCGGGACGTCTCCGTTACGGCTTCCGCCGGCGAGAAAGAAGCGTTCTTCTCGCGGATTTCTCGCTATCCTGACGATCCCGCCGGCGGCGTGTTGTCATGCCCCTCGCTGGAGTCGCTTTGGAATCCGCAGCCACGCGCGTCGCTCTTCCATTGGCGGGAGGCGGTTGAGGACCCTTCGACTCTGCAATCGTTTCTGTTCCGTTGACTGACATCGCTTGTCTTTTTCCTTTCTCTTGAGATTTCGCTTACTCCGGGCCGAGTGCGCGATCGGTTGGATCGAGGTTTTCCGGCTGAGCTGCTGTGCTTCGGCAATCTGCGTCGGCCGGGTGCGTTTTCCGGCGGCGTTCGACGAACTCGACCACACGTGGCTTCAGCAGAATCCCTGCTGCGAACATGATGAGCGGCAAAATACTCACAGTGCCTTCCGACCAGCCTGCTTTCCGCAATAACCCGCCGGCCGCGGTTTGAACTGCGATCACGGCGAGAATCATGAGAACGTCATACCTGTCGAACCATTTCGCTTTGGCGTCGCTTGACTTCTTGTGTCCCTCCTTGCCCAGTGCCCGCCTCCGGACGCGCGCTCGCGCCATCAGGGCACAGCCGATGAAGAAAAGGCCGAACAGAATTTCGAGCAGAAGGACGCCGATGCGCGGAATGACCAGAATCAACGCGGCACTGACGAATGTGCTGCAGCCGGCGCTCATCAGCACGTCCGCCCGGTCATAGCTCGAAGGAAATAACCGCATACTTGCCTCTCTTTCATTCGTCCAAAGTTTTCCTGGTCTTCGCCCGCCGCACTTCGATGATCTCGGTTATCCAGCCGCGCGCCTTGTAGCCAGCCATCATCAGGAGGAACGGAAAGACCCATTCGAGGAATCCGTCCGGGAGTTGCAGGAAGTGATGTTGTTTTGCGATGGTCCCGATCAAAACTGAGACCAGAATCATGAGCCAGTCCAGTTGATCGAGGCCCCCGAATTTTGAGAGTGTCCAGAACCCGGAGTTTTCGCGATTTTGGTTTGTCTTCGGATCGATCATGGATCGTCTCCCTCTGGTTCTCCGCTCCTCGCGCTACCGGTTCTTGTCCGTTGCCTCGCGCGAGAGTTCGTCCGGTTGTGAAAGGCCGGTATTCTTGTCCCCGACCATCTGCTGCTCCCAGTAATCCGCCACCAGCAGACCGCTCGGGTTGTACTCCGTACGCCGGTCGAGTGCCAATCGAACGTTGTAACGCCCCACGATCTGGTCCGTCGTCTCCTGACTGTTCTTCAGCCGGTGAATCTCCTTCACGCCGAACGCCGTGAACGTCAGCGGTGAACCCTGGACCAACGCGATGGTCCGGATCGTGAAATTCGTGACGATATGGTCGTCCTGAATCTTGTTGATAGTGTCGTCTTCCCGAAGGCGGCCGAGAACCAGGGCCTTGAAGTTGCCGGTCATCATGTTCAGCGCGTCGGCCATCTGGCGATCCACTGTGGCAGGCGTCAGGTTGAGGTAGCGGTCCAGAAACCGACGAACGACCGCCTTGGCCTCTACATCCGTGGGCGCCGCTTCGGCGGCGGACGCCACGAAATTCAGTCCACGCGAGTGCCCGGGAACCGGCGTGCCCGCCACCACCGTCGCGTCGCCTTCGCTGTCCACCCGGATGACCGTGGGCGGTTGCAGGCGAACGTACACTGCAAATGCGAGGGAACTCAGTGCGATAGCACCAAACACCATCGCGAGAACCATCGAACGGTTCGCATATGCGCGCAGCATTCCATCGTGCTCGTAGTAGCGCGTATATCGGGTCTTTTCGGGCATATTCTGCCGATCAGTGACGCTTGCCATCTCCGCCTCCGGTCGCGACTCATGTGTCCTCATTTGCCTCCACCTCCACCGCCCTTGAACAGAGAACCGGCAGTTCTGGCCGCGATCATCGATGTGCTGACCACGGAAATCATGGTTTGTCCGACATCTCCCTCCACAACTCGCTTGGCCAGAAAAGGAATAAGCGCAATGCACAGGGACAAAAGGATGCTGGCCAGCCCGAGCAGCAACGATCCGGTCACGCCGTTGAAAGCGCCGACAAAATTCCCGCCGTTGAGTACCGTGTTCACCGAGTTCATGTTGATCGCCGCCATCAGCGCACCGAAGATCGAGTAGATCAATCCCCACGCGTTGAAAATCATCAGATTCACCAGATACTTTCTGGCCATTACGCCGAAACCGAGTGCGGGATACAGCGCCAGCACGAACGGCCCGACAACGTAAAGAATCGAGCCGTAGAGTGTGTAAAACAGGGAGAACAGTGCGTAAGTGATCGGAAAGAGAATGTATCCAACCAGAAGCAGGAGAGATTCGAGCACCCCGGAAAAGGCGCCCGTAATCAGGCCCCACAATGCCTGAATGCCGTTATTGTTGTTCCAGTAGTTCGACAGATCGGACATCCACTGGCCGAACACATCGCCACCGCCTGCCGTACTGGTATTGATGAAGCTCGCCACGTTGTTGAACATGCCGTTGACGTCCCGGAACGCGGCGCTGTAGTTGATCATCACGAGGCCCACGGCGAAGAAGCGCACAGCTGTCGCTCCCAGAAAATGAGTGTCGCCGCCGCGCGCCCAGGACTCGTAAATGCCGAACAGCAGGCTGGCCAGCAGAATGTACTGTGCGACCTGAACCGCCCCGGCGGTTGCGCCGCCCGAGTCGATTCCGCCCATCGCCGTATTGAAAAGCTGCTGAAAGTAAAACATGGCTATTGGTGTTGCAGCGTTGTCGTCACATTCTGTTGCATCGTTACCGCCCCCGCGCTGCCCAGCTTCAGATGGGCGGCGTTATTCGCAAGATCGATCGCCCGAACCCTCATCAAATCCGCCAGCGCCGATTGCGTGTATGCGTGCGCTCTCACCAGCCAGGCGTCCGCCTGCGCCTCGATGATCGGCGCGCTGCCTGGCGTAGCGCTCTGCACGTTCGTGTTGATCTGGTCAGCCGCTGCGAGCTCTTGGTCCGCAATTGCGTCGATGGCGATCGCACGCTCCATCGCGTCCTGAGCTACCGCGTCGGTCATATCGATAATGTCGCGAACGGGGGGCGGGGCGTTCTGGGGGGTGGGCACAACGCCATAAACGGCGCCATACCCGCCTGTCGTGTTCGGAATCTGACCTGGGTTGCGCGAGAGCAGAATACTTTCAAGCTGTTTCGGGTTCTGCAGCGTGGCGCTCGAAATAGGAATTCGGAAAATAGCACGAATCTGCGCGTAGAAGCCCTGGATTTGCCCGGCCATGCCAAGGGCCTGCGTAATGGCCTGCCTCGGCCATATGACAGTCTGTTCGAAGTGACTGATATCCGAGAGCACCGTGTTGATCGACTGCAGGCCGCCGCCGATAACGCTGCCTAACGTGCTGTTAATCGTTCCCAGTCCGACCGCGAGGACTGCGCAACATGGGCTTGGAAGCTGCCCCTGAATCTTCCTCGGTGAAACGAGCGCTGTCAGCAGCAGGGCAACCGCGGCCAGCACCGTATGTCGCCGGATACACCGGCCAACTCGGATAGCTCCGCTCTTCACTTTGCCGATCCAATGGATGATCCGATCTCGCATTTCCAATTCCTCCTCATCTGTGCTGGAGAACATTCGTCAGGTTGTTTTGCAGTTGGCCGGCAAACGTCGCGGTTCGCTTGCGCAGGGCGTTGTCGTGCGCGACGCGTCCGGCCTCCTGCCGCATCATCGCGGCCATCATCTTTTGCATGATGGCCTGGCTTTTGATTTCCGCCGAAACGGCTGCCGCCGTGATCAGAGACGACGAGCCCGGCGCGGATATGTTGATGTTTGAATTTCCGACCATATTCTCGATCTGGTCGGCCGCCTGCAGTTCGAGATCCTGCGCTTGGTCGGCAACCTTCAACATCATGAGGTTGTCCTGAGCCAGTGCATCATCCATGTCCGTCATGTCCCGGTCCTGGGGCGCGATGGCTCCCGCCTGGGGAACTGGCCGGAAAGCGTTCACGTATAACTGCGGGACGGAATTAATGTCCCCGGTGGCGCGATTGCGGATGATATTCTCCAGTGCCATCGGATTGGGCAACGTAGCAGTGTGGGGATTGATCGTCATGATCGACTGAATCACGGCACGGAACTGCGCGATGATTGACTGGATCTGCGCCTTGGCCAGGTTGATCGCGTTGATGGACCAAATGGTCTGCTCGTACAGGTTGCGGATGGTCGAGAACACCCCATTGATCGAGCTCAACCAGTTGCCGATCGTCTGGCTGATGGTAGTCAGGACGGTTTGAATAACGCACGGAAGACAGAACTGGGCTTGCGCCGGCGGCGGCGAAACCCCGAGAATCGCGACGCACCCGATCAGCAGAATCGCAATCGTGCGGCGCCGATTCTCCATGCTGAGCAGCATCAAACCGCCAAATATCGTTGTGAACAGCAACATCGGAAACTCCTAAATGTGAATCGCCTCGTTTGTATTCACCGCGCCGGACAACTCTTCCGGCAGTTGCGGCAGTCCGGCAAGTCCCTGCGGAAATCTCCGCGCCAATTCCTCATAGCACTCCAGCAAGGACTGCTCGGGGTTCTGCCTCAGGGACCAGGCTCGATAAGCGCGCTCACGTGGATATGTCGTGCATATCCAGTAGTCGATCGGGGTTGGCACCAGTCGCACTGTCTGGGTTGTCTCCGATTTCTCGCCAATGACCAGCAACATCTCGGCGAATCGGCCCTTTTGCGGCGAACTAAATCGCTTGATGGCGGCGAGGGACACGTCATTCAAGTGAAGCTGACTTTCGAGTGCGCTCATGTCTCCGGGTTGCTGGCCAATCAGCTTCGTGTTCGCGTTCTTCACGATGCCCGGACCATGCAGACGTGGCTGCGACGGGGTTCCAACAAAATCTTCGAGCGTCTGCGAAATGCCCCAGACGCTGGAGTTCCGCTTCCGCGCGGTCCGAAACAGTTGAACCACTTCCGGAGCGAGCACGGGTGAATCGAGTAAGGACCAGCACTCATCGAGCACCGTGATGCTGGGCTGCCCGCTCTTTCCCGAAGCCCGTTCCGCCATGGCGCTCGCGATCAACATGCTCATCGCGGTCTCCAGATGAGCGTCGGAACTCAACCCTTCGACATTGAAGAAAAGCCAGTTGTTCTCCGTGCGGATGTTGGTGTGCCGGTCGAATAATCGGCTGTAAATGCCCTTGTCCGTCCAGGTCCGCAACTTGATTGCCGCGAGTTTTGCTTCGTCGACAGAGCGCTGCATCTTTTCCTCGTCCTGCCATTGGGCAAGCTCGTCCCGCAGGTCCGAGAAGGTAGGGACCGGATTGGCGTAACGAAGTCCGACGCGCTTATATGTCCGCCCGATTGCCTCGCTGATGACGTTATCGACGAGCGTATTATCGGAACCCGGCGCGTCGCCGATCATGTGCCGGGTGAGATTCTTCAGGAATGCGACCTTCTCCTTCGACGGCGTCTTCTCGCCCTGCGGGAGATCCCAGGGATTGAGAGTTTCGTTCCCGTCGAGATTCACGTCGATCACGCGCCCGCCCATGAGTTCCACGAGCGGCCGGTAGGAATCACCGCGCTCGAGAATCGAAATCTGCGTGCCCGTCCGGGCCAGCATCAGCAGCAACAATTGCGCCATGAAGGTCTTGCCTCCGCCGCTCTTCGCCATGATCAGCATGTTGGCGTCGCCCAGGTTCGCATCGAAAGGCGAAAACGGCACCATCTGACGGGATGGAGTTTCGAGCAGGATCGCCGATGACGCCAATCCTTGCCATGGGACTTCAGCCGGCAACAGGTCTGCCGCGTGCAGCGTCAGGCACTCCAGTTCCCGCTTTGTCTCTTCCGCCATCCCGGGAAGCGTCCCGATATAAATCCGCTTCTGCGCCAGCGTCTCCGGAATGCCGCGGGCGCCGTTCATCCGCGCGATTGAATGGAGGACGCGCTGGCGCCGGTCCGCAAGAGTCCGCTCGGCTTCTTCCAGCTCCTTTGAGTTGCAGACGGGCCTGGAGGTGCGTAACCCAACGACCAGACTGAGTTGGCATACCTTCAACGAGCTGGACACGACATCCTGCAGAGTGTGAATCAGCTGTTCCTGTGCGATCTGAGCCTCGACGTTGATTTTGAAACCGCCTTGGATGTCCCTCTGTGCCGCCTGCATACGGAGAAGACGTCGTTTGTATGAGCGCATGATCTTGCTTTGGTCCGGAATCGCGATCTCCACGCTGACGACGAGGGGAAACTCCTGTCCCACGAGTTCGCGCGTGATGCCCGGGAATGTCGCATCCGGCATTTCCTTGATGCTGACCCAGGAGTACAGGAGACCGCCAACCTTCAGGTGGCCGTCCTGTTCGTCTTCGATGTTGACGTTCGCGACCTGCGCCCGCGCGCTCTCGTAGGTGAGTCCCTGCTTATAGGGGCGTGTATCGCTTGCGATCGGGTTCAGCGCCCGCTTGACTTCGAGGAACATCTCCTGATCGGTCATGCGCCGCGGTTGCATTCCTGTGGCTTCGAGTGTGGCCTGTGCCCCCGCCATCAAGCTCTCGAATTCCGAAAGGAAATCCTCGTGCTCGCGGAAGGTTCGCTGGATGCACTTGTTCGCGGATAAGCTCCACCCGCTCGCTTTCCCCCGCGTCTTCCGCCACTCGAAATCCTGACTCTCGTGGTGGATCTCGGGATTCCAGATGAAGTAGACATGCAGGCGTCGCCGCAGGTAGTGTCCTTCCTGTTGGCGTGTGTTCCACAATCGGATGCGTTCCCGGTCGAGCGCCTGAAGTACTGCGTTCTCGATCCGTTGTTCTTTGACGTAACGCTCGGTCAGGTCCCCATGACCGTCCGTGACCTCGTATCGAATCTGCATTCGCATCGACCGTTCGGGCAAAGAACGCACCAGCGCCTCCAGCACCTCTTTGGTTCGATTGCGCGTTTCGTCCGCGTGAAAGAATGTATTCAGTCCGCTGGCTTCATAGCCCGCTACGAAGCTGCCGTTCGTACGGACGATGCAGCCATCCAGATAGTCTCGAACCGGCAGCAGTTCGCAAAGCGCCGGCTGACGGAGAGAATCTTGCCATTGGCGGCGGGTCATCGGCATTCAGGACTCCTCGCCTTTCAGGTATTCCACGCGCTGCTCCGAGTCCGGTCTCAAGGGCGCAGTAGACGTGAGGCTTCATGTGAAACCTCAGCCAGTCCTGGAGGTAGCCGCGCGGTTTCCCGTACTTGAACAGGATGAGGGCGGGAATACTCAACACGGGAACGACGTACTGCAGAAAGACATTCATGGGGATGCCGAACATCTCCCTCTGCAGAAATCTGCCGAACATGTTCATCACGACGGCCAATCCGAGGATGACGAATAGATCCTCAAACTCCAGATAGAGGAACGTGACCTTCGTCGCCAGATTTCGGGGAACCGGTGTCACCGTAAGCGCCATGAATCTCTCCTTCGCCGTGCCTTGTCTCTTCGCATCGCCCCGCTCCCTCAACTGACGCCTGCCGTCCCTCTGGTTACAAAGAACTCGCCCAGCCGGAGGAGTCCCGAGGCCATGAGGCACAGGATCGCGCCGACGAAATGCCGCGTATGGTTGAACTGGTGATGGACCTGATGTTCAAACAGTCCTCCAAACTTCAGGGCGCCTACAGTGACATGCATTCCTGCGTACACGGGCAGGATGACGTTGGCGAACCAATCGACCAGGTTCAGAAGCGAGTTCCAGTAAAGATCCGGGTTATTCCAGCCGAGTTGACCCGTGAACTTCTCGAACATTCGGAGAAGACCAGAGACCATCAGGCACATCAACCCTCCGTAGGCCCACATCGAGTAAATCTGGTGATAGCCGCGTGCGTACTGGATGACGGCGAGAGCGATGAATAACGCTCCAAGGGTCGGCATGATCACGTTACCGGCCCAGTTGGTCAGATTCAGGATTCCGTTATAGAGGGACATGTCCTTTTCCAGCTCCTACATCATCGAGGTGATCAGCTTCCAGATGGCCGAGACCGTCAGTAGCCCGATGGTGGCGCCGATCATCGGCATCACGGGTTTCCGTGACACGAAGTTCCAGATCCCTCCGATGACGGCCAGCCCCGCGGCGATCGGGCAGAGGGTCCCCGCGAGATAGTTCCACAGGCTGTCGAGTACATCCGCGGTCGCGTACGACGTCCCGCTGTTGTAGCTGTTAATCAGGTTCAGCGTTGTCTGAATCGCGAGCAGAAACATCGCGCCCAGAACCGAAGGCAGCGGATGCCCTCCCTGAACTGTGTCGAGGATCGCTCGCACCACAAAGAACGCGGCAAAGGAGGTGGCGAGCCTGGTCAGGACAAAATTCTGCACAAAGTTCGCGAGGTCGCTTTGAAGGGTGGCCATCCATCCGGTACCGATGCCGCCACCAGGCAAAGACGCCGGCACTCCGAACGACGGGAACCAGCTGATGAGCTGGGGCAGAGTGAGAAAGACGATCGCCCAGAACATCCATTTCGCGAAATTCCCGCCGATCAACGCGTCGGGAACGGATCCCTGCCGCAGACTGAGTCCTGACAGCACCAGGCAGATGACGGCGGCGGAAGGCGCAAGCAACAGCATCAATCTCATGAAATCTGTAATCAGCTGTGGAGGGGCCATAATCGTTTCCTTTCAAATCGAAACGACGGGCGCCGTCGTGTCTCCCCGGCGGCGCTCGCCGAATGCAGGTCTATGTGACTCCGGCGGTGCCCTGGGAAATCCAGTATTCGAGCAGTCGTGTGACTCCTGAAACCATCAGGAGACCGATTGCCGTGAACACCCATTTGGCGAATCCGCGGCCCATGGCGAACGATCCGATCGCCATGAGCGCAGCGCCGCCCGCGCCGACCGGCGCGATTACGTTTCCGATCCAGTTGATCAGGTTCAGGAACGTGCCTTCTGGTTGCGTTGCCTGTTGACCCTGGACAGCCACGTTGACCTGAGGGGCCGTTCCGAGATTCTGCGCCATCAAACCGGCCTGCACAGCAAAAACGAACAGCACGAGAACTACAGCGATCATGACCTCTCGCCGCTGAGAATTTTGCATCATCGGGATTATTTGCTCCTTTCTTCCCTGCTGTGGGGATGGAAGAAAAGTAACCCGATTCGAAAAGTCGCGCAAACGGATTCTGCCTGGATAACGCGGTGGAAGCTTAGCGAGAGGGATCTCAGAGTGTCAGGAGGAAATATAAACTCGACGTTCTACCGAGCGCGATGGCATGGTGAACACTACCTGCGGACCGTTGAGTTACTTGCGCGTGAAAAAGTAGTGGTATATCGCCACCTTCTTGACGAACGGCCAAAGCTTTTCCTTTCGCGGTATGTGGTTCTCACGTTCGCGGGGATCGGCATTAGGGCTGGAGAGTCGGGAACCCAGAAGCAGAGATTCGCAGGGTCGCAACAAGCCAAATGAGCGTAGATAAAAGGATGAGAAAGCCTTCCAGCTTGTTTCGGTTCTCGACGTCCACGGACAGCAGCTTCCAAAATGGATTCCATTTCAAGAGGTACAAGAAGCCGGAGTAGAGGAAAAACGCCATCGCGACGCGGCAGGATTTTCGAACCCAGGCTGGTTTCGTTGGCTGCTGGCCCTTTCAGGACGAGCCAAGTCGCAAGCGCAGCAGCGAATAGCGCGGGCCAGGAAGACATACAACTCTCCTCAGCCACTACTTTAACCTGATCTCGACGTTCCGCAAATGAACCGATGCCGCCGTTCGTTTTCCCTGCGTGATCCTACTGCTGGGCAGCCGAGGTCTGTGTGATTTGTGCCTTCTGTTGCTGCTGGTACATTTGGTTCAGTTCCTGCTTCAGCTCGAGCAATTCCCGCAGTTCCTGCACGCTCGGCGCGGGAGCCGAAGCGTAGCTCGAAATAGCACCACCGGAATTACTGGCTGGAACCGATCCTCCCCGCGTCGCGCCACCGCCTTCACCACCGGCGGGTTTCGCCAACACGATGTAAAACCGCGTGTTGCCCGGCACCGTCACGACGATGTTCTGGTGATAGGCGAGATCGTTTAACTGTTGTTCTCCGGCGACGGCGACGTTGTTGGCGACCCGCTCGCGCAGCAAGACGTTGTTTGAGAGGGCGTCCGTAACCCCGGTACCGCTTTGAACCCCGACTGTCGCCGCCAGAATTGTGCCGACGCCCGTCAGGCTGCGAACCAGAAATTTCGTGCCAGTGTTCCGGCCCGTCACCTCGCCACGCAGCGGCTGAAACTGCAATCCGACCGCGTGCCCTTCAATCTTCTGCGTCGTCTCGTCCGGCATCTGGATCGTATGGAACTGGATGCCCACATAGCCGTGTTCGTTCGCCTGAACAAGCTCACCAAAGGCCTTTGATCCCGCCGGTATTACCGTCTCGCCATCCCGTTCGTAGTTGTATTCGATGGCAGCCACCACCGGAGTCTTGACCGCGGAGCTGACAGGTGTTTGTAATCGCGCAACAAGTCGAGTGCCGGCGGGAAGCGCCGTAAATTCCGGCTCCCGCTCGATCACCGCCGGCTGAATATTGCTTCTGGCGGGAGTAGCCCCACGGGTCCCGGTTGTCGCGCTCACGAACACCAGCGACGCCTTCGTTAGCTTCGCGAACGTTCGGGTCAGGCGGAGGCGCTGGTGCTGCCGGGGTCTCCGCCGGAAACTGAATTCTGTTCAAAGCGTAGTCTGCCGGGGCGGGTGAGGGCGCTGGTGGCTCCGCCGAAGTTCCAAGCGAAGGCCGGCTTGCGCCAACGTCCGCTGCTTCGCCGTATTGTGGATGTCCTCGGGACTGACGTTACTGCCGCTGTCGTCCGGGCGCCGTGTGTCGGCGTTCAGCAGAGGTGTCACAGAGCGGCTGGTATCTGTGGCCGCTCCGCTTTGTCCGCGGCCGAGGTTCGGATGGTCTACTCTCGCGGTGTTCTTTCGGCCGGTGTTGGGTGTCGAGAACATCGCAAAGAAAGCGAGCGAGAGCACGACAGTAAGTCCGGCCAGCAACAAAAAGCTCTTTGTCCGGTCTTCTTTGAGTTGCTGGCGCTTGATGTTGGTCCTGACCTCGCCGGGTCCGGAGCGCTGCATCGCTCGTCGCAAGAGCGCTGCCCATCCTGTGGGCTCGGTTTGTTGTGCCTCTGCCGCCTCAACCTCAGGATCGGAACCAATATTGGTGGCTTCTCCACGATCCTCGGCGGGTTGAATTCGTCTGGTTTGGTCATCGGGTTTCATGTGCCGAACCTCCTCGAAAACTGCTGATTCCGAAACCGATCGGGGCCAGTGCAGGCAGATCCACGGCGCCCGAATCGGCGACTTGCAAAAACAGGGTTTCGTTTGATTCTTTGAAACCCGGCCGCTCAAAAACCACAACTCCATCCGCTCTCTGACCCGCGCCCAGACGCCGTGTGCTCAGGCGGAAGTCGATCACGTGCAACTGCTCGGCGGTGGTCCATTTTTTCTTGACCTTGCCTCCGAGTTGCACTTGCGGGGGCAGAATCTCAATCGCATGGTTTGCCGGGTTCACAACGGAAAACAGGACAACGACGTCCTCTCCCTCGTCGAGAACCTCGCTGACACCGGCTTTGACTCGCGGACCGGCCTCGATCTGTCCGGGATGCTGTCCATACAAGACCGGAAGCGCCGCTTGTTTCTGCCTGTCGAGCAGCTTGTCCAGCACCGGGACGGATTTCTCATCGATGCCGCCAGATCCACCGATGGACGCTGTCTTCGTCAATGCCACCAGCGAAGCCAATTGCGGAGCAGGTAATGCCGAGTCGGGCGCCTTCGCCTGCATGTCGAGCCGCTGGGTTTCGGCGATCAGCGACGGGGAGAAGGGATTCTCTTCAACGAGAAAGCTTCCCCCGGTGGGCTTGCCGTATGCCAGCAGCACATCTACTGTCTGAGTTCCGCGGTTTGCTCGCCGGAACTGATCAGCAGGAGATTCGCCTGGTGTCCCAGCGTGGTCGTGATCAGGAGGTTCGTCTGTGCTGGCCCGGCAGCAACCGGTTTCACCGTCACGAGTTCCGGCTCATGTTCTGAATGCTCAGCCTGAAAGTTTTCCGGATCCCCCAGTACGACCGAATTGACGGGCTCCGGCATTCGGATCGACGTCGCTACTCGAGGACTCAACCGGAGCGTGATGACCTTTTCATCGAGACTGGCGCGCGTGAGAATCACCGGTTCGAGCTTTGTCACGCCTCCCTGCCGGTCCGATCGAGACAGGCGGCGGTGCCGGCGGCGGAACCTTTTTGGTTTGACCCGAGGCAATACCCAGTAATCCCATCGCACAGACGCAGGCTGGCAATCGGCGCATGTTATCTGACTCCTGAACGCCTCAATTCGGCGCGATATTGTTGGGCAATCCGTTGAACGTAGGTGTAGACCTCTTCGGAGGAGTAGCTCAATCCACGTGCACGAATCTGCCGCTCGCCGGCGGCATAGGCGGCCATGACCAGGCGAAGGTCGCCATGAAAGAGTTCCTGAAGTTCAGCCAGGTAGGCGACGCCACCACGCACATTTTCGTGAATGTAGAAGGGATGAACAACACCGAAACGCTCGGCGGTTGCAGGCATCAGCTGCATCAGTCCCATCGCACCTTTCGGGGACACGGCTCCCGGCTGCCAGCGATGACTCAACTTGAATGACCGCTCGGACGAGGGCTGCCGAAACTCCATACTGCCGGGCGTAGTAGTTTGCGCATCGTTCCTCGTACTCGCGCGCGTTGGGCGGGTCTGCCGCGAATGCCGGAATCGCCGCAACAGCGATGCTCAGTAACGTCGTCGCTCTGCGCATACTGGTTCCTGTCCGTCACCCTCCGTACGGCCGAAATTTCTGCTGTACCGCTGCGTGTCATAGACGAGGCTTTCGAAGCCATCCCTCAGCAATAAACGTTTCCGATCGTTCTGTGTCTTCGCAATCAGGGGCAGCAGTACATCTCGCAGCTCGGCGCGGATTTCGTCAGCGCCAAGGAGTTTCAGTGCCTCCGCCAGATCCAGCATTTCCGCGATCGAGGGCGGTTTCTCCAGTGTGTAGCCGCGCAGCGCCTGTGCGAATCCGGCGAGCTGGCCATGCAATTCCGTGTGTGTTCCGGCCGTTCGCTTCTCCAGTATTCGTGTCTCCCGCTCGATCGTCGGATGCTCGAAACGCAGGTATAAACTCCGGCGACGCAGCGGGTCGCCGATACGGCGGACTTCGTTCGAGGTCAGCACAACGAAGGGTCTGCTCTTCGCTGTGATCGTGCCGATCTTGGGGATGGAGATTTGCCAGTCGCTCAGGATTTCGAGGAGTTCCGCTTCGAACTCCTCGCCCACCTTGTCTATTTCGTCGATCAGGAGAACACACGGCTTTTCGCATAGAAGCGCCCTGAGCAGAGGGCCTTCCTGGAAGAACTCGAGTGTATGGAGTTCGCGGCGCAGAGATGCCCAACCCGCATCCGAAGCGTTCCCCTGCGCGTTCAGGTAGAGGCGCTGCAAAGACTCGTCAAACTTGCCAATGGCCTTCTCCTCATTGATGCCCTCGTAGCATTGAAGGCGCTCAATCGTGGTGTCCGCGGCGAGAGCGACTACTTTGGCGAGTTCGGTCTTCCCGGAGCCAGGCGGTCCCTCCGCGAGGACCGGCTTGTGCATTTGCGCGGCCAGATAGATGACCTTCAACGTCACGGGATCGGCCACATACTTCGCGGCATCCAGTCTCTCGGACAGCTCTTCGATCGAGGCGAACACGTACCTCCGCTCCTTGAAGCCCCATGTTAGAGCGGAATCGCTGCAGAGCTTCGAAACGATTGTGTGTCCGCGCGCTAAACGGAGCACGGCGCCGGCATGCAAGGCCTTCTGACTCAGCTATCGGCGACAACCGCACAAGCTTTTTCGATCGGACCCACTTTTCCTCAGACCTTCTTCGTCGAATAACCAGCCCGCGTTGGGCCGAAATCGGTTTTCGGCGCCCCTCGCGGATTTCTTCGAGCGGACCCACTTTTGCTCAATCCTCTTTCTTCAGTCGAATGCATTGACGCAGCCGGTAGTCGTAATCGAGACGGACCCACTTTTACTCATTCCTCGCGGCACTGGTCGAGATAACCGGGCACCGCCCGAGCAGCAGGTTCCTTTTTTCGCGGTGGACCCACTTTTGCTCATTCCGTGTTGCACGTCCTGATGCGCTCGCGGCATGAGCGTGCTAACGTGCCGAAGCGATGAGGTATTCGAAGTCGGGGAGTACTGAAAAGGGTCGCGCTGGGGATTCGAATCGCTCGCCCAACATTGTGATCCGGCTGGCGTTCAGATTGCCGAGGAAACGCTCCCCGTCTGACAGGTGCTGGACCCGGAGCGGTTCAAGACCCATCAGGCGTGCGCAGGTTGCATCCGCGGCTACTGGATCGTCGGCGAGAACGATTTTCCCAAGGTCACGCGCGGTTCCCTGCAGCGGGCCGTTACCTTCCATTGCCGTGATGCCGTCTGCGATCACGAAATGAATCGGAACCGTCGCACAAATATCGAGAATGCATTCGTGGATTCCGTGCCAGTGGAGCAGATTTTTCGGCCAGCCATACTTCATCCCGGGCACGATACCGAACATATTCTTCAGGCTCAGAGTCACGCCAGTCCAGTGATGAGTCTTCACCTTGGGCATTGAGACGACGAAATCGGAATCGAGAACAGTGCGCGGCAACCACAGCTCTCCGAGACCACTGTAGTCAGCCTTCAGCTTCACTCGCGCTAGTTCGTCGCGGTTGAGGTCGACGAAGTCAATCCGCCGGTCCGCGAGATGAGGTTTCAGGTTTGCAGCCTGTACTACGAGCTCGGTGTCGCGTTGATGGCCCGGACCTTCACCGACAACGACCCTGGCAGCGCCCAGACGAAGGAAACAACGGGCGGCAGCGCCGATGATGTTCGCGTTCGTATTTACCGGACCCGGCAGGTCCTCCACCAGATTTGGCTTGAGGAGAACCCTCCTGCCAGCCACGTTTAAACGGAACAGCCGCAGCCCATCCATGAGAAGCGCCTCAACCTTTTCGGAGTATTCGGTCGCATTCAGAATCGCTACAAATGAGCGGGGCTTTTGATAGGACACTGAATACTTCGGCCAAAACCGGTCGGCGGCCATGCCCGTCGTCGCAGCCATACCCGCCGTCGCCCCCACGAAGCGTCGCCGATCGATATTCATCGGAGCACCATGAAGGGATGAATCATCTCTCCGCACCTCAGCGCCAGAATTGCGGTGGCGAGAGTGGCATTATTACGAAGGTCACGGCCGTTTCCGACGAGCGTCGCCAGTCTGATCTTGAGATGGTCGACAGGCTCTTGATACGCGAACAAGGTGAGGATGCACCAGGCGAGGCTCTCCACCGATTCTATGCTGGCGGATCTCAGTTTGAGCCAGGCCAGGCTCGTGCGAATTACCGGGGTCCGCTCCTCGTCCTGCAGCGCCAGTAGAGCAATTGCCGTAGCCTCGACGTGCGGCAGCAGCGGTACTCCGTAGACGACACTGTTTCCTGAATTCCAGCCGCCTCCAACGCACACTCGATCAAGAAGCATGTCGACACCCAGGCGGATTCGGTTCTCCGCCGCCTCAAGCCGGTTGCAGACTGTGTATTGTTTGATTGCCACGAGGCTGAAAGCGGTTGGGATCACCCAACTTGCAGTTCCCGGACTCCAGGGCCAGCCGTACTTGTCTGGATCGAAGCGGACCTCGCGGTCGGCGATCCGGAACTTCCAGCGCCAGAACCAGTGCCCCTCGCGGCCCCGTTCCATCATGAGCCAGCGAAATGCTTTCTCCCGTGCGCCGGCGAGGTCATTCGTCGTATTGAGCGTGCATAGGACGAGCGCAGTCACCCAAGCACTTTCCGGGTCACCGATACAGGCCGGCCATCCGCCATCGCGCGCTTGCGATTGCCCAAGGTGTTCAGTCCCCGCTATCGAAGCGTGATGCCGGTCGGGTCCCAGGGCCAAAACAGCCAGAGAGGTAGTTTCGACACAGGATTGCTGAGAACCAAAATAGCTCCATCCACCCGATCGAAGTTGCCGATTCAAGAGAAGCCCGGCCGAAATGTTCGCGCTGCCCATGTCGATTACTCACAGAGATGATGACTTCAGTTACCTTGCGGCGAATCCCGCGCGTTGGCCCGCGATACGCCTGCAGTCATCGATAAACTTTTCGACGTCGGTTGGATCGAATCTCAAGGGACTCCGACCCGGTCCCATCTTGACCGCCGGCAAGTAAGGTCTGCGTTTGCCAGAGGCGTGCTGAATAACCCAGGAAACGCTCACGCCCAGTTTCTTCGCGACATCGCTCGCCCTGACTAGCTGGCGTATGGGCTGGCTGTCGCTGGCGACAGGTGGCAAGAAGGCGCCGTGGTCGCTTCCATTTAAACGCTGCATGGCTCACCCTATTCAAACTGATCGTTTGGACATGTCTTCTATTTAAGGTAAAGACGAAGTTCTGTCAAATGAGGATCTCCCAGCGATTTGCCGGAGGGGTCTACCGAGGCGCAAGTGAACGCGGGGCAGGTCCCGGCCGTCGTCGGTCCATTTGAAAATTAGCGGAGATTTCGCAGGTGCCGACGAACGTGATGCAAGTCGTTCTGAATGGGAGAGCGAGAGAACTACTCGGGCTTTATTCGGCCTTGGCCGGTGTGCCGGTAATCTGTGCATCCAGAGCCGCAACGGCAGCGTGAAGGCTCGCTGGGATTACCTTGGCGTAATGCTTCAGAGTAGTTTGGGGATCGGTATGCCGGAGGTGGCGTTGCATGTCTTTCACGGTCGCGTGATTCTGCATGTGCGTGGATGAGGTGCGCCGAAATGCCTGATGGGTTAGATCATGTATACCGGCCTTTTCGGCCAACGGCTTTAATCGCTTTTTCAAATAGTTGCCGACACTAAACGCCGTTCCCGCTCGGTTTGGAAATAGAAACGCGCGAGTATCATTACGTTCCGGGCGCTCCGCGATCCACGCTTCAATCTCGCGCGCGAGATCGGGCGGCACCGGAACGTAATTGTCGCTTTCATCTGTTTTTGTCTCGCCAATCCGATGCTCTCCCCTCTGCCGCTCCTTCAGAGCCTCGTCGATCCGGAGTTGAGTTCCCTCGAAATCCTCGATCCGTAGCACGAGGACTTCCGCTGGCCGCAGGCCGCACACGGCGAGAATCCGCAATACCAGATGTTCACGAGGGCATGCGTGAGAAAGCAGAGAACGAAGCTCATCAACGCTCAGAAAGCGCTCGCACGATTTCTTCTGGATGTTCGGCATGACGAGCTTTCGCGCCGGATTCTTCTCGATTAGATCTTCATCCGTCGCGTATTCGAAACAAGCTTTGATGTACGTGCGAATCTGCCCAACCGCGGATTTACCATAACCATCCTCCGCCATTTTGTTGAGCAGCAACTGCAGCGATGTCAGCGAGACGTCACGCGGGGATTGGTTCCCTATGATCGGAAGGACGTGTTTTCCGAAAAGGTATCGCCGATCCTCCCTCGTCTTCTGTGACCACCGCCCGGACTTTACCGCAGAGAACGCCTTCCACAGATCCGTGAATGTGTTTATCGAACTGCCTTGTCTTGTGACCCTGCCAGTATATTCTTCGATGTACTCAGCCAGCTTTTGCTGTGCCTTGTGTTTTGGCATCGAAGCGGGTCCGAGCGTCTTTTCCTTCTTTGTGCGCACACGTCGGCTGTTCGCGTCTGTGGCCCAGAGATGGAAAAAGCCGACCCATACCTTGCCCTCGCGGCGTTCCATCTTTCTCAGCCATCCTTCCGGCGCATCCGTGCGCGGCAGGCGTCGCCCGAGACCTCTGACATCAAAGTCGAGAGGTTGGCCAAGAGGGTGGGTGCTGGTCTGAAGCGGTTGGCCGGAACCAGAAGGCGTGGTCGCGTTCTCTG
This sequence comes from Terriglobia bacterium, assembly GCA_963832905.1. Taxonomy (GTDB): domain Bacteria; phylum Acidobacteriota; class Terriglobia; order Bryobacterales; family Bryobacteraceae; genus BOG-234. The sequence continues at coordinate 20,943 of CAWHVO010000007.1, forward strand.
CCATGAGCGCAGTATACGCACCTTCAATCCATCAGGCAACGCGATGTGGGTGGGCAACTGGGTGGGCTGTTTTTGCGCCCACAGCCCGTAAGTAATTGAGGAAATTGGTCGGGGCGAGAGGATTCGAACCTCCGGCCTCCTGGTCCCGAACCAGGCGCTCTACCAGGCTGAGCCACGCCCCGAGACCTCCAGTATACTGGCTTGCCTCCCTCGGAATCCAATTACCCGCGACGGTCCTTGCTATTCTGGGACATCCACTCCGGGTAGGAGAAGCGCACAGGCCGAAGGTCCGTTGTGCGCGAAAAGCGATAAAGCTCGGGCCGACATGGCCAGAACAGCAACTACCACGCGCCGCAAGCGCACTTCCATCTCCCCGAAAAGTCCGAACGCGACCGCAGCTCCGCCACGGCGTGCCTGGCCGTGGTTTGCTCTTCTGTTCGCTGGCGTTGCCGCTTCTCTGCTTGTCTTTGCGCCGGCCCTGAACGGCACCTTCGTTTTCGACGACATCTACCTTCCCTTCGCAAACCCCAATGCCGCACACGAAGGCCCGGCTTTCTGGATCGGCGGCGTGCGGCCCGTGCTGATGCTGACGTACTGGGCAAATTTTCTGGTCTCCGGCACTCATACGCTCAGTTATCATCTTGTGAACATCGCCTTTCACGCGGCGAACGCTCTTCTGGTGTTTCTGATTCTCGATCGCGTCTTCGTGATCTCCGGCGCACAGTTTCCCCGAAGGGGCTTTGCGCTCTTTGGAGCCGCGATCTTCCTTCTCCATCCTCTTCAGACCGAGTCGGTGGCTTACATCGCGGGCCGGTCCGAACTCGTGGCCGGTTTCTTCTTCCTCGCCGCATGGCTGGTGTTTCTGCGGAATTTCGAAAACAGCTCCGGCTTCGGTCTGGCGCTGACCGTCTGCCTTCTCACAGGCCTCGCGGTGGAGAGCAAAGAGAACGCCGTCAGCCTCCCCGCGCTTCTGCTTCTCACCGATCTCTGTTTCCCTGTCCGCACGCTTCGCGAACAGTTTCGCGCCCGCTGGAAGCTTTACTCTCTGCTGCTGGCAGGCGCCGCAGTGGCGGCAATCCGCATTCTTCTGCGCCTGAGGCCCGGCTCGACGGCGGGCTTCTCCGAAGGCATCAGCCCGTTCTCCTACGCACTCACGGAATGTCGCGTTATTCTCATCTACCTGCGCATGTTCCTCCTGCCATACGGCCAGAACGGCGACTGGCGGCTTCCTTTCTATCGTTCATTCACCGACGGCGCCGCGATCGTCTGGGCCATCGGACTGCTTCTGCTCCTCGCCTTCGCGTTCTGGATTTACCGCCGCGACCGTCTCACGGCCTACGGCCTCGGCGTCTTTTTTCTGATCCTCGCGCCGACTTCCTCGATCGTCCCCATCAAAGACGCTCTCGCTGAGCGTCGCATGTATCTCCCGATCGTCGGACTGATTGTTCTCCTTCTGGCCGCCGGCTCAAAGCTGTCCCTCTCCGCGTCCACGCGCCGCATCGTTGCGTTCGCGGCGCTGACCGTTTTAGCCGCGTTGTCCTGGAACAGAAGCTCCGTCTGGGCCGGCGACTTCAATTTCTGGAAAGCCACCGCAGCGGCCGATCCCGACAATTCCCGCGCCCATCTGGGACTCGGGACGGCCTTTGCCCTGCGCCGGCAATACGGCCCTGCCGCGCGCGAGTTCGCCGCCGCGCGCAGGCTGAATCCGTCTGACACCGAAGCGCTCTGGAACCTCGCCAGAGCCTGGGAGGCCGAAATGAATTACAACGAGGCGCTTCCCGCCTACCGTTCCTACGCCGCCGCAAAACCTGAGTCGATGGTGTATGACCGGATCGGTTTTGTTGAAGCAAAACTCGGCCATCCCGACAAGGCGATCGAGGCGCTCGGTCAGGCTCTGAAAATCAACGGCGCCGATGCCACCGCCTTCGTTTACCGCGGGCTCGTATTCATGGCTCTGCGCGACTTCGCGCGCGCCAAAGCCGACTTCAGCCGCGCTCTCGAGATCGAACCGGGGAACCAGATCGCAAGGAATGGACTGGCAAAGCTGAACCCGTAAGTTGCACTCGGCGCTCACTTCTCCATACGATCAGTACGTGGATTTGCGCGACCTGCCGTCCGTCAACGAAGTCGTCGAACGCCTTAGTCCGTCCGTGCGACGGCTGCCGCATGTGTTGTTAGTCGCCGAAGCCCGACATGCGGTGGACGCGGCGCGCGAGGCCATCCGATCCGGCAAAGCTTCGACCCTGCCAATTGAGACCATGGTCGAAGAAGCCCTCCTCCGCTGGGCGCGGCCCTCGCTCCGCCACGTCATCAACGCGACCGGTGTGGTGCTGCACACCAATCTCGGCCGTGCGCCGCTTGCGCCGTTCGAAGCTCCGGCCGGCTACACCAATCTCGAGTACAGCCTCGCCGCCGGCGCGCGCGGCAAACGCGACGTACACGTCGGGCAGCTGCTCGAAGCGATTCTGGGCCGACCGGCTATTGCGGTTAATAACGGCGCCGCCGCGCTTTTTCTGGTGCTCAACGAACTCGCCATGGGCGGTGAAGCCATCGTCTCGCGCGGCGAGCTGATCGAGATCGGCGACGGCTTCCGCATCCCCGAAATCATCGGGCGCTCCGGCACGACGCTGCGCGAAGTCGGCACCACAAATCGAACCCACATCGACGACTACCGCGATGCAATCAGTGACCGCACCCGGGTCCTTTTGCGCGTTCACCCCAGCAATTTCCGCATGACCGGTTTCACTTCGCGCCCCGCCCTGGCGGAACTCGTCGAGCTCGGTCGCGCGCGCGGCATCCCCGTTTACGAAGATCTCGGCAGCGGCTGCATCGTCGACCTCCGCCCTTATGGCGTCGACGAGCCTCTCGCGCAGGACAGCCTCGCCGCGGGGGCGAATCTCATTTCATTCAGCGGCGACAAGATGCTGGGCGGCCCGCAGGCGGGAATTATCGCGGGCGATCCCGATATCGTGACCCGCGTGCGCCGCAATCCTCTCTTCCGCGCCCTGCGTCAGGACAAGCTCTTCACGGCCGCCATGGAGACCACGCTGCGCCACATGCTGCTTGGCGAATTCGACTGCGTTCCCGCGCTCCGCATGATTCGCATGACCGCGCACGAGATTTGTGCTCGTGCCGAGAAGCTCGCGGCCCGCATCCAGCGGAAAGTGCGCATCACCGAAGGCGACTCCGTCATCGGCGGCGGCGCGACACCCGAAAGCACGCTGCCCACGTACCTGATCGTGCTGGAAGACGCGGACGCGGTGGCCGAAGAGCGGCGGCTGCGCGCCAACAACCCGCCCATCATCGCGCGGATCGAGCGCGATCGGGTCGTGCTGGATTTACGAACGGTGTTTCCAGAGGAAGAGGAAGCCCTGCTTCAGGCTCTTTCCTGATACGTGCCTTCCGACGTGTTGACGCGGATTTTCTCGCCTTCGGTGATGAACGGCGGCACCTGTACGATCAGACCGGTTTCCATCTTCGCGGGTTTGGTGACGTTGGAGACGGTGGACCCTTTGAGGCCGGGCTCGGTTTCCACGACGGTCATATCCACCGATGCCGGCAGCTCCACGCTGATCGGCTTGCCTTCATAGAACTCCACCGTGACCTTGAGCTGCGGAATCAGATAATCCGTCGCATCCCCGAGCAGCTCCTTCGTCAGGTGCATCTGCTCGTAGTTCTCGGTGTTCATGAAGTAGAAGTACTCGCCGTCGTCGTACAGGTACTCCATTTCGTTCTCGTCGAGCTGCGCTTTTTCCACCTTGTCTTCGGAAGAGAAGCGGTGCTCGGTCATGGAGCCGGTGCGCAGGCTGCGCATCTTGGCCTGCACGAAGCCGCGGAGGTTGCCTGGCGTGCGGTGCGTCATGCTGAACACCGAGTACAGCTCGTTGTTGAACTTGATCACCATTCCCGGACGCAGTTGTGTTGCAGAAAGCATAGGTAGGGTAAGAGCCGATTATATCAGCCGGTTACTGGTTCTTTGGCGCTGTTGACCGCGAGATACCCCAGGCACGAGATCGCCAGAAACATTGTCAGCACTTCGCTGTCACCCAGATTCTTCTCCGAGATTCCCGAAACCATCGTGCCGATCACGCACGCCGTTGCCGCATGCAGCAGGAACCGCGGGGTCGACCGCCCCGCCGGCAGCGTCGCCAGCCCGCGGCGGAAATCCCACAGCGCCATCACCAGTGCCGCCGTCAGGAACAGTGCCGCAGGCAATCCGCACTCCGCTGCGTAGTGGATGTAGATGCTGTGCAGATGCTGGTAATCGCCGTCGGGAAGGGGATAGTGGATATCGGCCGGCAGGTAAGCATCGAAAACCGCCTTCTTCCGGATCTCTTCCGGCCCCACGCCCACGATCGGATGCGCCTTGATCATCTGCCATCCGGTGCGCCAGACGATGAGGCGCTGTCCGTTGGAATCGGTGGCGCCATGCGGCTGGGTCAAAGATCGCACGCGCTCCTGAATCGCTGCGGGCGCGGCCAGAAGGCCCAGCGCCAGCACGACCGGCATGGCAATCGCCGCCCACCTGCGCCAGAACCACAGCAGATAGAAACCGGCCACGACCGCCGCGATCCAGATGCCGCGCGTATCGCTCAGCACCAGCGAAATCCCCACAATCGCCCCGCAGGGTATCGCCACCCATCGCCACTTTCGCACGTCAGGCGCGTACATCAGAAATGCGGCCGCGAGGAGCAACACATACAGCTCCTGCCCGGAAAACGTCATCCAGTGGCTCATGAAGCCGCGAATACGGTCAGCGATGTAGAAGTGATAGAAATCCTCGTGCGCCGCGCGTGCGCCTGCCACGTCCGCCGCGAACTGGAACAGGCCGCGCCCCGCCGTGATCGTTCCGACGCCGATCCACGCCAAGGCCAGCCATCTCGCCTCTGCGAGCGTCCGGATCGACGAGTACACGATCAGCAGAAACAGGTACACCACCATCTTCCGCACCGTCGGAATGCCGAAGCGCGGATCGGGCGAAAAGGCCAGCGCCACCAGACTCCACGCCAGGAATCCGGCCAGTGGAATCGAGATGCGCGGCCATCGCAGCGGCAATCCCGACAGCAGCAGCGCCGCCAGCGCCAGCGGCAGCAGAATCTGCGACACGCCGATGGAAATGAGAATCGCGACAGCGGATGCGGATGCCAGCCACAGGGGCAGCCGTTTCAGGAATGGCGACGGGACCAAGCTGGATTATCCCGCACGCTTGTTTTCCTGAGCGCGCGGCGCGAGCCGCGTTTTCCAGACCGACAACGAACGCGACTGGCGTCGCGTGTACTGCGTTTGTTATCCAACGTATACACACTTTGTCTTTGCCACCACTTTGCGGCGCGGTGTACGATGGGTACATCACCCATGAAGATGCTGGATGCGCTGGCCCCCGGCGACTCCGACCGGGAACTGGCGCTCGCGCTGGACCCCGCCCGTATCCCCGCACACATCGCCATTATCATGGACGGCAACGGGCGATGGGCGAAAAGGCGCGGCCTGCCGCGTATCGCCGGCCACAAAGTCGGCGTCAGCACGGTGCGCTCGGTGGTCGAGGACTGCGCCAATCTCGGCGTAGAGGCCCTCACGCTTTACGCTTTCTCGGCCGAAAACTGGAAGCGGCCGCGCACGGAAATCGATATGCTCTGGCGCCTCCTTCGTTTTTACCTGCGCCACGAGCTCGAGGATCTGCAGAAGAACGACATCCGCCTGCAGTCGATCGGGCATGTCGAAGCGCTGCCGGTGAGCGTCTATGAAGAACTCCGCGCCGTCGAACGAGCCACGGCGCGTAACCAGGGCATGCGCCTCAACCTCGCCATCAACTACAGCGCGCGCGTGGAACTCATGGACGCCGTCAACGCCCTCATCGACGAAGCCCGCCTCTCAGGCCGTCTGTCCAGTCTCGTCGTTGACGAGAAGATGATCGCGCAGCGGCTCTACATCGCGGGTCAGCCCGAGCCCGACCTCCTCATCCGCACTTCGGGCGAGATGCGCGTCTGGAACTTCCTGCTCTGGCAGATCGCCTACGCCGAGCTTTACGTCACCGACACGCTCTGGCCGGATTTCAATCGCGCCGAACTGCTGCGCGCCATCCTCGATTTCCAGCGCCGCGAACGCCGCTTCGGCGGTCTCTCCGCCGAAATCGCCACGGCGGTGGAACCGGAAAGTATTCAGGAAACCGATATTGAGGAGATCCCGGGCATCGTCGTTTCCTCGCAATGAAGCGCGTCGTCACCGCATTTTTCCTCGTCCCCATTGCCGTTTACGCTGCCCTCTTCGCTCCATGGTGGATTTTCTTTGCCGTCGCCGCTATCCTCGCGGTTCTGGAATTCCGCGAATACGCCGCCATTACCGGCTGCTTCGCGCCTTTGGGATACGCCGCCGGCCTCCTGATTCTCGCCGCACCACAGCATGAAACCATTCTGCTGATTCTGCTGAGCACGCTGGCAGCGATGTGCCTGACCTTGTCCGCCGCCGATCACGCCGGCGGATTCGCCCGCGCTGCCGCGCTTGTCCTCGGGATCATCTACATCTTCGGCGCGTGGAAGACCGGCATCCTCCTGCACGACAGGAATCCGAACTGGCTGATGTTCGGCCTCGCCGTTAACTGGATTGGTGACACAGGCGCTTACTACGTCGGGAAGAATTTCGGCAAACGCAAGCTGGCGCCCGCTGTGAGCCCCGGCAAGAGCTGGGAAGGCGCGATCGCCTCGGTGGTCACAGGCGTGGCTTTCGGCATGATCTATCTTCCGCTGACGATCAAAGGCACATCACTGCTCACTGCAGGACTATTGGCGCTGGCCGCGAACATCGCCGGACAGATTGGCGATCTCGCGGAATCCGCAATCAAACGCGGTGCCGGTGTGAAGGACAGCGGCACACTGTTGCCAGGCCACGGCGGTGTGCTGGACCGCCTTGACAGCACGATGTTCGCACTGCCCGTCCTCTACGCACTTCTGACGTTTCTGAAGTAATTGTGGAGCAGGTTGTCAACCTGCGGGCGGGTTGTCAACCCGCCTCTTCTATTGTCCTGTTTACTTCGACGCCGGGGGCTCGATCGGAGCGCCGGTACCCTGCGAACCCACGAACAGCTTCTGTCCGTTCGGCAGCGTGATGTTGCTGCCGTTCGCGCGGTTCGAACCGTCTTTCGCCTGCCAGCCTTCCACCACGATATCGGTTCCCGGCAGCAGCGAATTCTTCGTGAACCCGCGGCGCAGCAGTCCGTTCGGCGCGCCCGCTTCGATCATCCATTCGGTGGTCTTGCCGTCCGCGTCCTTCACGTCCATGTGGATCCACGCGTGCGGATTGATCCACTCCATCTTCGTCACAGTGCCTTTCAGGACCAGCGGCTTGTTCACATCGAACTCAGCGGCGAACGCGTGATGTGCCCAGACCGGCGCGGAGGAAACCAGCAGCCCCGCTCCCAACATCGCAACTGCAAATAGCTTTTTCATAGGATTTCTGTAAACCAACCTGTTCTTTTGCCTTCGCGCACAACGGACCCTTCGGCCTGTGCGCTCGTTATTGCTTTTTGGCCGCCGCCGCTTTCGCTTCTTCTGTTGCCGTGGACGTGATCATGTTGCGGATTGCCATGTTGCCTTCGTGGCAGGCGTATTCATAGATCTCGTAACCGGGCTCATGTGTGATCGGGAAGCTGATCTTCCATTCGGCCCTGTAGGTTTTCGGATCGTCCACGGTCAGCTCGTATTTGATCGCGTTGTCCGCCGTGCGGGTGAAGCGCTCGATCAGCTTCGCTTCTTCACTGGTCGGCACGCCGCCTCCGTTCGCACCCACGCCCAGCTTGCCGTTGAAATTCGTGGTCTCTACGACCAGCGTGTTGCCTTCCCAGTGACCGACCGCATCGCCCATATACGACTTGATGCTGGCGGGAACGTGCGCCCGGCCGTCGGTTGGAATGATGCGCGCATCGTGCACCATCTCGTAGCGAATCGCCACGTAGCCCGGCGTCTGCACGATCTCAAGACCATTGCCGTAGATCACCGGGATGATCGAGCCCGCCACGCCGCGGCTGATGCAGCGATCGTAGATGCTCCAGTCGGTCCACGTCGAAGCCGTCCGGTTGCGCGTCGCCGCGGCGGCCCGCTGCTCTGCCTGAGCTTCCGGCGTCAGAAACGGCACCTGACCGTTGACCGGAAAGATCACCTGCGACGTTTGTTTCGAAGAGTGCTTCGGGAACTCGCCGAACTGTGCCTGCACGGGGGCGGCGTCCACACCGCGTCCGAATGCGCCCTGGGCAGGTGCGGCGGCTTTCCCTGCTTGCTCCGCCTCCAGCTGTTGGAACGCCGGCGAATGGGTATCGTTGCTCGGATCCACGATTCGCTTCTCAGTGGCCTCTCTCTGCTTTTCCCGCGCGGCCAGTTCGTCCTCGGTGAGATAGAGCCGGTCGCCGTCCTTCTTCGGACGCGACATCGGCACTCCCCACGTGTCGTCGCTGGTCCACGTCCCCTGCAGGTCGGGATCGCCCCAGGGCGTTTTGGGCGCCGTGAAGTTCTTGCCGGAACTCGCCGACGCGGACGCCGCCTTCGCCTTCGATGCGGTTGACGTTCGAGCGGCCAGCGGCAGGGCACCGGCCAGCACAAGCAGGCTGCCGATTACGACAGCGCACAGCCCGACCGGTCCGTTGTGCGCGCGGGAAAAAGAGGTTCGCTGATTCATTCGGGATCTCCTGGAACTCTATTTTATTACTTTCCGAGGATCTTTTTGCGGATGTCCCCGTAGAGCAGTTGCTCGGCAAACTCCACGCACTTGAATTCCAGCATGCGCGCGTTCTTTTCGCGATGCCGGTACAGCACCACATTCACCTTCCACGGCCGGCTGAACGTCTTCGGATCCTCGATCGTCGCCTCGTAGTTCATCGTATTCGGATCCATCAGCGACCATCGCTCCGTCACCTTCAGGCTGTCGCTCGCGTAGTTTCCCGCGCGGTCGAACCACGCCATACCGTTGAAGCCGGTCACATCGACCACCAGCGTGTTGCCTTCCCAGTGGCCGTTCGACGTCCCCATCCAGGTGTCCGTCACAGCTTCCTCCGGCTTGCCCATGTTCACCACGCGGTTTTCCGAGGCGAATTCGTATGCGATAAGAATGTTCTTCTGCGACTGGACGACCTCAAACGGAAACGACATGTAGTTGGCGCGCGGAATTCCCGGCATGTAGCACTTGATCACCGGATCTTCCTTCCAGCGATTGGCGAAGTTTTTCTTCTTCTGCTCAAGCCCTGCGGGAAGATACGGAATCTCCTCGCCTTCCACGATGCCCACGCCCGGCGGCTCCGCTCCGATCGCGCCCAGCTGGTAATAAGGTCCGGCTTCGGCGCCGTGTGCCTGAATGTCCCAGTCGGACGTGCCCAACGACTGCCAGAGCCCGGACAGATTCGGGTGTCCGGCGACGGTTGTGGGGAGGGCTGCCGCCGCGAGCGGAATCGCTGCCAGCGAAAGCGCTATGATCGACGCCTCCCAAACACACTTCTGCATTCGGTAGATTTCTCCTGTATAAGGTCCGGCAGCTAGCTTATCAGAACACTGTTATTTTCAGCGGCGCCTTTACCAGCATTTACTTGTTAGTGAGGCGGGCATTGGAGGGCCGGGGCTTCGGCGCCGCCGCCGGGTTTTCACCCGGCGTCTTGAGTCTGGATATTGAGGTACACGCGGCGCAAGCCGCGTTTCCCGTCTGCGTCCGACCCGAGGATAATCGACTCATGCCCGCCGGTGACCCACAAAGAGTGTGGTTTCGGGAAATGATTGAGCGCTTGCGCGATCGACGGCATCCAGACATGCCTTTCCCGGAGATGATTTTGCTTCGCGACGATCTGGACACGGCACTCTCGCGGATTCGATCCGAGGGGAACATCGGCTCGCCAATATTCAGGTGCCCGCACTGTGGACATGTTGGTCCGTCGGCGACGCCTCACGTGAGTGTCCGCGCCATGATTCTGTCACTGAAGCGATTCGGGATCGCCCCAGCCGAGCAAATACGTGACCTTGAGAAACGTTGGGCGGCACACCGGAAGCAGAATGAACTTGATCTGTATGGGAAAAAAACGGCTTCACAGCCCGTCGCGGACGCCCACTGCACCCATCGGTAGAGGATTGCCGTCGAGATGGGCCGTTCCCGCCAATGATCGGTAAACGCTGCCCGACCTACAACGGATACAGGTTCGAAGCCTTCAGGTGCTCACCGAGGTCAGGAGGCTTGTCAGCGCATCGTAATCGTACTTGTCGGCCAGTTGCCGCAGGCCATGAGCACACGGCAGGGACTGGTTGGCAACGGTCGTGATCAGTTCATCCAGCCTGTCTTTCTGCCCGGCTCCTACTGCGGCCAGCATTTGTTCCACAACGTCGCGCGGCAGGCTTCCCACGTCAACCATGCCCGCACTGCGGTCTGATACCGGAGGCGGCGCTCCGTTCGGCCGTGCAGTCGCGAAGGGACTGTCATCGGTCGGCGAGCCTGTTTCGTCCCACGTCAGCGTAGTTTCGAGCAATCCGGCAAACTCGCGCACATCGATTGGCTTGGTCAGATAATCCCGCGCGCCCGCCGCCATCAGCTTCCTGATTTGATCCGGAATCGCATCCGCGCTCAGTATCGTCACCGGAATCAGCCCCGTAATCTCATCTTTCCGGAGTCGCCGCAACACCTCTTCTCCCGTTATGTCCGGAAGAAGCATGTCGAGCAGAATCCAGTCCGGCGCCTGGGACCTGGCAATTTCCAAACCCTGTTCGCCGTCCAGCGCCTGTACCAGGCGGACCCCCGGATAGCGCGCAATGATTTCCGCAACCAGTCGGGTATTCGCAAGATTGTCCTCGATATACAGGACCGTGCCGCGAAGCGAACCGTTGTGGCGCGACACTGGCGTTACGCTGGCTGCTTTTCTCCCGTCGCTCCCCAAAACCGGGCGGTTGCTGAGAGCCAGGTCGAAAAAGAACCTGCTGCCTTCGCCGGGCGTGCTCGCGACGCCCATCGCTCCTCCCATCGCTTCAATCATCCGTTTGGACAGAGAGAGGCCCAGCCCCGTCCCTTCCACGGCTTTCCGGTCGGCGTCGAGCCGCTCGAAGGGAGTAAATATTTTCTGCAAACCTGCTTCATCGATGCCTTCCCCGGTGTCGGCAACCTCGATCAAAACTCGCTCGTCGGCGACTTTCCGGCAGGCCAGGGAAACCTGACCACCTGGGCGGTTGAATTTAATCGCATTCGAGAGAAGATTCAGCAGCACCTGTTTGAGCCGCTGCGGATCTGCAATAACCTGCAGTTCCCTGCATTCGCAGAGATCGATACTGAGAGTTGCATTCCGGCCGGCGGCCAGAGGCGCTACCAGGTCGAGTGCCTCCCGCACGATTGGCTCAACCAGCACGGATTCCATTGAAAGGCGCAGGTGTCCTGATTCGATTCGGGAAAGATCCAGCACTTCATTAATCAGGTCCAGCAGATGATACCCGCCCGTCAGGATGTGCTGAACATTACTCTGGTGCTGGTTCGGCAGCGAGAGCGCGAGAAGCTGCGCGAACCCGAGGATGGAATTCAGTGGTGTGCGCAACTCGTGGCTCATGCGCGACAGAAACTCACTCTTGGCCCGATTTGCCCGCTCTGCCTCCTCCTTGGCTTTGCGAAGCGCTTCTTCGGACGATTTTGCCGCCGTGATATCGCGGACGACCGCTACTCCTCCGCGGACCTCACCACTGTCGTTCTTCAGCGGCCGGGCATTGACGCTTACATACGCCCCTTCCGGCCTGAGCGCGTTCCGGACAAACAGCTCGGTCGCGTCGGCAATCTCACCGCGCATCGCTCTCGCCAGCGGCAGCTGATCGGCCGGATACAGCGTGTCGGTTCCAGGCAGATAAATACCGTATCCCTGACCCCATTCCGACCGCAGCGTGTTCTCGGTTCCAACGTTGACCATGTCCCTGGCGGCCGGATTCAGCATCAGCATTTTGCCGGTTTCATCGGCGACCATGACGCCATCGCTCATGCTGTACAGCACGGATTGGAGAACCTTGGTCTGGTCCCGGTACGCTGCCTCGGATCGCGCCAGGGCCGCCTGCTGTTCGGTCACGATTTCCGCCGCCTTCCGCCTTCGGTTGGTTTCGTCGGCACGCGCGGCAGCTTTGAGCACGGTCACTCTCAGGTTTTTCGGGTCCCACGGTTTTGGCACGTACGAATGAATTTCCCCGTCGTTGACCGCGCGAATCAGGGCATCGATGTCAAGATAACCGGTGATAAGCACGCGCGTCGCATCGCAGACTTCCCTCGCCTGAGCCAGAAACTTATCGCCGGAAAGTTTCGGCATCCGCTGGTCGGCAAGAATGACAGCGATGCCTGCGTGCCTGAGAAGGTCAATCGCCTGGGTCGGATCCGTGCTGGTGACAACGTCGAATTCGTCTTCGAGCAGCCCATGAATAGACTCAAGGATCTGCGGTTCGTCGTCAACCACAAGGATGCTGCGTCTCTGGCCCTGTGCCGTCACGCGTGGTGCTCCTGCGCCACCGGGAGCTTCAGAACGAACTCCGTACCCTGACCCACTGTGGTGGAAAACTCCATCGACCCGCGGTGCGCCTGCACGATCCCATACGAGATGGCAAGCCCAAGCCCGGTTCCTTCGCCCAGCCGCTTCGTGGTGAAAAATGGCTCAAATATCCGGTTGCGGATCTCTTCCGGAATCCCCTTGCCGGTGTCGCGCACGCGAATGATGAATTCCGCATCCTGCGCAGCGGTGCTGAGCGTGATCACCCCCGGCCCGTTGATCGCTTCGATCGCGTTCGCGATCAGGTTCATGAGCACCTGGTTCAGTTCGCTGGCGAAACATGTCAGCATCCTGCATTCCCCGTACCGGCGCTCCACCTCGATTCTGCCTTCCATCCGGTGCCGCAGGAAAAGCAGCACGGACTCGAGACTCTCCGGAATATCCACGGTTTTCAGCTGGCCTTCGTCGAGGCGGGAAAATGTCCGCAACCGGCAAACCAGCTCCTTCACTCTGTCCGCGCCCACCTGCGCGTCGGCAATCCGCTTGCGGATCTTGCCCATTCTGGCCTCCGCCCCCGCCGTTGACCCCGCGTAATCGGCCTCCAGCTTTCCCAGCGTCTCATCGGCGACGAACAAATTATTGATCACAAAAGCCATCGGGTTGTTGATCTCATGCGCGATTCCCGCCACCAGCTGCCCGAGACCTGCCATTTTTTCCGAATGGATCAGATGGGTCTGCGTTTCGCGGAGTTTCTGATTGGTTGCCCCCAGTTCCTCCGCCAGAGCCGTTCTCTCCTTCACCTGTTGTTCGAGGAAGGCGTTTTGCGCTTTCAGCTGAAGATGCAGACGGCGCCTCTCCAGCAGATTCCGGACCCGCAGTCTGACTTCTGTACGGTTGAGGGGTTTCGTGAGAAAATCGTGGGCTCCCCGCGAGAAAGCCTTCTCCTTCGCCTCGGATGTGACATCTCCTGTGAGCATGAGCACTGGCAGATAGTCGTCCTCCGGCACCAGGCGGGCTAACTGTTCGAGCGCGGCAAGACCATCCACGTTCGGCATATGCAGATCGAGCAGGATCAGATCCGGCTGATACTCTCGGAATGTGGCCTCTATCCGGCGCGAGTCCTGCAGGCAACATACGTGCCTGTAGCCGTCGAACTCCAGGACCATCGCCAGCGCCTGGAGGTTCGCGACCTGATCGTCAACAATCAGAACCCGGAAATCGGCGAGCCTTGCGCGCTCAGACACAGCCCCGGACGGGAGTGCGCAGCTACCCATTGTGTTCGTGGACCTGTCTGAATGTCTCCGATAATTCCGCGAAAACCGCCACGACCTGAGGATCGAAATGCGTACCGGCCGCGCCGAGTATGATGGCGCAGGCTTCCTCGTGCGGCACCGATGGCTTGTAACAGCGTTTGGACCGCAGCGCCTCGTAACAATCCGCGACCGCCAGAATGCGGGCGGACAGCGGAATTTCGTCTCCGCGAAGCCCGGCCGGGTAACCGGTTCCGTCCCAGCGCTCATGATGACAGAGCGCCAGTTCAATACCCATTTTGATGAGATTGTTGTGGGGGAAGCGGTTGTAAACGGCTCTGAGCGTCTCGGCCCCGAGTGTCGTGTGCGTCTGCATCACGGTGATTTCCTCCGCCGTCAGTTTGCCGGGCTTTTGGAGAATTCCGTCGGGAATTGCCACCTTCCCGATATCGTGCAGGGGGCTTGCCTGGACGATATTGTCAACCCACTCCTGGTCAATGGCGTCGTGCCAGGCCCCGGTGCGGCTCATGCCTTCGGCCAGCAGACAGCACAAACGCTGAATCTGCCCCAGATGCTTGCCTGTCTGATAGTCGCGCGCCTCGGCCAGTCTCGCGACAGCGAAGATCGTCGCGGTGTGCCCCTCGGCGATCCGGTTGACCTGAATCCGTACCAGTTCCTCCAGCCGCCGATTGTCGTCCTCAAGCCGGTTCTGGAAGCGCCGTAGCCGCACGTGGGCGTCCACCCGCGCCCGTACCTCCTCAAACTGGAATGGCTTGGCGATGTAGTCCACCCCGCCGTAATGGAAACTGCGAAGCCTGTCCTCCAGCGAATTCAGTGCGCTGAGAAAAATCACCGGAATCTGCGCGAGTTGCCCACTGGATTTGATCGCCTCGCACGCTTCATACCCGCTCATCTCGGGCATATTGATGTCCAGAAGAAACAAATCCGGTGGCCTCTGTGCGGCTGAGGCGAGCGCCAGACGGCCTCTTGGAAACGACCGGATCTGGTAGCCGCAGGGCCGGAGCATTTCCTCCATCAGTCTGAGATTTGCGGGATTGTCGTCCACAACCATGACATCCCCCGCCGTCGCTCTCTCTGCTTCGTGATTAGCGCTCATCTGAATTCAACTCTTTGCCCCGGCACCTGTTGTCAAAAGATATGTGGCGTCATGCTGCAGCTCAGCCAGCGCGCCGCGCAGTTCCCGGAGTTTGGGGGGCTTGTTCAGCACACGATCCACATGCGGTGGCACGTCTCCTTCCGCCACCAGCCTCTGGCCCCAGCCCGTAAGCAGAATCACCGGCGTGGCCGGCGAAAGCGACTTCACGGTACCGGCAACTTTCCGCCCATCCACATACGGCATTCCGAGATCTGTTACGACGGCCCCGAACGTCTCACCGCTCTCGCAGGCCTTCCGGAATGCTTCTATCCCCTCTTTGCCGCCATTCGCGGTAACCACGCGATGGCCGTCCGATTCGAGCGTGTCGCGCAGCGACTTGATAAGCAGGGGATCGTCGTCCACCACCAGAATTCGCATCCTCGACGGAATCGCCGGTAGCTCGGCCGCTTGAATCCCATCGGCGGCGGATACCGGCGCAAACTTCAGGCGCACTGTTGTACCGGCGCCGGGCGCGCTTTCGATTTCGATGTGGCCATTGTGCCTTTGGATGACGCCGTAAACCATGGCCAGGCCGAGTCCGGTGCCGCGCTCGCCTTTGGTCGTGAAAAACGGTTCGAGACAACGGCGCCGCGTGTCTTCATCCATACCAACGCCCGAGTCCTGAACTTCGACCGCTACCTGCCCGCTCCCGTTTTCGGACGGATCGGGGGCCTTGGTACGCAGGGTGAGTGTCCCGCCGTCGGGCATCGCGTCGAGTGCGTTGAAGACGAGATTCGTAAGAGCCTCGCGGATCTCGCTTTCGATGCCCGCAATGAGCGGAAGCGGTGTCGTCAGTGCGATCCGCGACTGAAACGTCACGCCCCGCCTCTGCGCCATATCGCTCCAGCGCGCCCGCGTGAGGTCGAGCACCTGATGCACGAGTGGCCCCAGGTCTACCGGTGAAAGCGTCAGCTGAGGCTCCTGCTGCCGGTAAAACTCGCGCATCCGCGATACGGTTTGCGCTATGTCGCCTGTTGCGCGCTGGATCGTCACCAGGTACTGGCGCGCTCGCGGGCTGAGACCCGGCTCGGCTTCGAGCAGCGACTCGGTATAGAGGGCGACCGGGGAGAGGGCATTGTTGATGTCATGCGCGATTCCGCTCGCCATCTGCCCCAGCGCGCGCAGGCGCTCCTGCTGCATCACCGTCTGCTGCGACTGGCGCAGGTCGTCATAAGCCCGCTGCAATGCCTCGTAAATCTGCCCCTGGTGCGCCGCAAGCGCGACGTGTTCGGTCAACTGGCGGAGAAACTCGCACTCGCCGCTGCTGAAGCTGTCCGGCTCCCTGCGGGCTGCGATCAGCATCCCGAAAACGCTGCTTTCCACGGCCAGCGGCGCTGCGACCATTGCCCTCAGCCCGGCCCGCGTCAGGCGTTCCGGAAACGGAAACGGTACCTGGGCAAGATCGCTTTCATAAACAAGCTGCCCTTGCACGCAGCGCGAGAGCCCGTTCTGGTCGATCGCAATTCTGGAATTCGGCGACATTGCCAGTTCCATGCCCAGGGCTTCGCTGTGCACGCCTATACAGGTGACTGTGAGGGACTCGGCGGCGCCGTCGTAGAGGCACACGCAGCCGAAATCGATCGGCAGGCTGTCTTCGAGAGTGCGAAGCACCACCTGATAAACACTGAGAATATCCTGCCTCTGCCCGATTGCCCGCGTGATCTGATCCAGCAGGTTGAGCCGTTCCAGCTGAGTCCGCAGTCTTTGTTCGGAAAGCTTGCTGGCTGTGATGTCCGCAATAACGCCCGCGATGCTCGCGCTGTTGTCCGCCGCGCGGCGAATCGTGCCGCGCATCGAAATCCATCCTGGCTGCTGATCGCAGTCTCGTATCCGGCACTGGAATTGCCAGTATTCCCCTCCCTGCCGCGCCGCCTCGAAAAGCGCCGCGATCCGCTGTCGGTCCTCCGCGACGACGTGATGGAGTGTTTTGCCCCAGGTCCACTCCGGCTGCAGGGCGTCGTAACCGAAGATTTGGTCGTGCCGAAGCGAACGATCGATCACCCCGGTCCCCAGGTTCAGTTCAAACCGGCCCATCTCGGCGGCTTCAAGCGCGAACTTGCTGCTTCTTTCGATTTCCCGCACGTTCTGGTCAAGCAGTTCATTGGCGACGCGTAGCTGTTCCTGCGCCCGGCGCTGCGTCTGGGCTGTCCGGCTGATCAGGACCGAGATGCCGGCAAACAACGCCAGCCGGCTGACATCGATCTTTGGCATAGCCGCAAAATGGGCGGCGCCGAGCGGGAAGCCGACTATTACGGCGAAGCAGACGATTACGCCTGGGATATAGCCTCCGTACCACGCGGACACAAAAGCCGCGACCAGATAGAAAAACGCGTACGGGAAATCGGTACTCTTCGGCAACAGGTTCTGCAGCATCGCCTGGAGCAGCAGGGCTCCGCCAAGTGACAGCACCGGCAATGAATACCGGAACAACGTTCGTTTCCAGGCCGCCCGCGGCCTGTCTGCATTCGCGAGACGTTTCATTTTTCCGATGCCATCCGTTTCCTCGTCAGAACTCCAGGCGCGCCCCCAGCTGAATTTCGCGTCCGGGCGCAGCCGTCACAATGGAGCCGAACGAAGGCGAATCAATGGAACTTACCGGAAGACCCAGGTTCGTGTGGTTCAGGGCATTGAAGAACTCCGCCCGGATCTGCAGGCGTCTCGCTTCGTTGTCATCCCAGCGGAACGAGCGCGCCACGCCCAGATCGAAATTCTGCATGGCCGGCCCGAACAGGATGTTCCTCCCGGCATTTCCATAAGCCGGCGCAGGGGGAATCACAAACGCCTGCGTATTAAACCATTCAGCGATCGATTGCTCACCCGCCGGCACTGCGCCGCTGGCGATCCTGTCTGGCCGGCAGTTGTTGCCCTCGGCGTTCACGTCCGCACAGGACATCAGCACGCTGAAAGGCGATCCGCTTTGCGCGGTGATTACCCCGCTCACCTGCCACCCGGCAACCACCGCGTTGATCGGTCCCGGAAGGTTGCTTCCGAACGACTTTCCTCGTCCGAACGGCAATTCCCAGACAAAACTCGCCACGAAGCGCTGCGGTACGTCGAAGCTGGAGAGTCCACGATCCAGACTCGAATTCAGCGGATCCTGCGGGTATTGTCCGCTCGCGGCCGCTGTGTCGGTGCCGTTGCTTTGGTTGTCGATCGCCTTCGACCAGGTGTATGAAGCGAGGAAATAGAGACCATGCGCGAATCGCTGCTCCAGTTTCGACTGCAGACCGTGATAGATGGAGTGAGCGCTGTCCGAGAGTTCGCGGATCTCGCTGAGCGCCGGACCGTAGGGCTGCCGCAGGACTGGGTTGGTTGTTCCCGGCGGCGCCGCATTGATATCGGTAGCCGTCAGCAGTCCCGTACCGCTCGTGCCGACGTAATCGACTTCCGCCAGCATCGTTCTGCGGATGGCCCGCTGCACCCCGATCGTCCAGGTCTGCGAATAAGCATTCCTCTCATCGGGATCGATATAACGCTGATTTCCGCTCGGTGCTGAGACCGGGGGAATTACGAGGGCCGGCAGCCCTTTGCTCAGGGTATATGTCTGCTGCGTAAACGGAAACTGCGTGACGGTGTTCACGTAGTAGAACGGAAGGTTGAACTCGTTGCTATTGAGCGCTCCTTCTCCGCCGAGTGGGTCAACGAAGCCGATTCCGTAACCTGCGCGGATGACGGTCGAGCCGCCGCCGGGCGACCAGGCCAGGCCGATTCGCGGCGCCACGTCGTGATAGTCGGTCTTCACGAGACTGGGGCTTGTGTCGATTCCGGCCAGCAGCATCGTCCCGGTCGCCGGATCGAAATTCGAGAGGCGATTGTGCATCTCATGCGGGTATGGCATCACGTCGTACCGGGCTCCGATGTTCACGGTGAACGTAGGCGTGACTTTGATATCGTCCTGGAAGTAAAACCCGTATCGGGCGGAAATCAGACCAATCAAGCCCGCCGGAAACTCATCGCGCAGCGCCAGGTAGGGCGCGCCCGTCAGGAAGCTCGCGAATGCGTTGCCGCCCGGCGTTCCCACCGCGCTGCTCGTAGTCAGGCTGAGATAGATGTCGTAGCCGCGGCCATAAACCAGATAACCCGTGCTGCCCAGTTCGTGCTGGTAATCGACACCGAACCGCAGAATGTTGCGGCCCTTGACCCAAACAAATTTTTCACTCGCGTTCCACGCCGTCGAAGCGAGATAGAGCGGCGTGAGAAGGCTTCCCCCTATGTTGAATAGTCCCGTAACGGCGATAGCCGGAAGTCCCGAGGTCTGCGGGCTAAGATTCACGCCGGGAATGCCGAACCGCTCCGCGAGGTTCTGGCCGTAGTCGGCTTGCTGCAGCGAAGTCGTCTCACGGTTCAGTCCGATGCGCACTTCGTTTGTCATCGAAGGACCGATTTGCCAGAAATCCCCGATGCCGGCGTTCTGATTGCCCGCGGACGTGGGTCCCGCCCCGAGGATCGTTCCTCCCAGCGGATTGCCGAAAATCGAAGGCGAGACGGCATCGGTATTCTGCCGGGAATAGCGGGTGAAGGCCGTATTTGCGGGAGAGAACTGGTGGTTGACGCGAACATCGAATGCCTGGAAATTCGCTGTTGCGGCCGGGGTGACGGCGTAGTTGTTGAATGGAAGGGGTTGGCCATTCGAAGCAAACTGATTCGGCCGGGGCAACAGCGCGGTGATTGCCGCTGCTGCCGGATCGATCAGGCTTGGCGGGATCACATTGCCGGAAAAAGGCGCACGAGCCAGCGAAGTTCCGAACGGATTATAGATCGGCACGACAGCCCCGCCGGCGCCGGTTAAACCGGAGAAATCTCCGAGACGCTGGGGGCCCGTCGGCACAGTAGTGATCATGGGGTTGGCACTGTGGGTGAGGGTGGCCTGATAGTCTGCGAAAATGAACGTCCGGTCGTGACGAACCGGCCCGCCCAGGGCGCCGCCAAATTGGTTGTATCGCAGCGGGTTCTTAGGTTGGCTGGTCGCGTTCGAGAAGAAGTCCGCCGCGTCGAGAGCGTCATTTCGGAAGAACTCGAACAACGAAGCATGCCACTCGTTTGAGCCTGACTTCGACTGCAGATTCACAACCCCGCCCGCCACGTCGCCATATTCCGCGGAGAACGCACCGGCCTGAACGGAGAATTCGCGCACCGCTTCGAGCGGAATATTGAAACCGTCGCCGCGGCCCTGTGCCGAGGACGTGGTCGTAATCCCGTCCACCAGAAACAGATTGGATTTCGAACGCTGACCGTCGACATTGACCGGATTCGGTGAGCCGCTCTCGCCCGGTGCGCCCGGATTGACGCCCGCGCTGAGCGTGATGAGCTGCTGCCATTCGCGGCCATTAAGGGGAATTTCAGATACCTGCTTGCTCACGATCACCTGGGAGATGTCAGCGCTTTCGGGCGCGAGCAACTGTGCACCCGATGCTTCCACCACGATCGATTGCGCGTTGGTCCCGACGGGCAGCACGAAATCGACTCGCACAATCTGGCTGACATCCAGCACCACGGGACCGAAAACGGTTTCCCGGAATCCTTCTTTGGCCGCCGTCAGCCGGTAAGAACCGGGAATGAGCGTCGGTGTGTTGTAAAGCCCCTCTCCATTGGACTGCAGGACCGTCGTAAGGCCGGTTTCCACCGACTGGATAACGACCCTTGCCTGAGGCACCACCCCACCCGAAGCATCGCGCACCTCGCCGCGAAACGCACCGCCGGAAACCTGCGCAGCAGCCCCTTGCGATAGAAGGAACACCGAGATGACACAACGCACAAATATTTCGTCGTATGTCTGGAAAAGCCCCGGCATAACCGTTTGCTATTTACACACCGGTATACGCCGATAATGCTAAAACTATTCTTAAAATTTCGGAAGGCTATCGTTGGTTATGTTTTATTTACGGGTGGCCGGCGCGCTTTATTTCGGAACTCGCACCTGGATCAGCTCCTGACCGCGGCCCTTTGCGAAATTCCCGATTCTTTCGATCCAGGTATCGTTGAGCAAGGTGCCCGCTTTCAGAATGAGGAGCTTTCCGTCAACGCTGCAGAAGTCGTTTTCCAGAGTCATCCCCGCGCGCAGTTCGCGTATCGGCAGACGTTGCAACTCGGACTCGAATTGCGCCGGGGCGTAGTCCCTTAGCGCATCGAGCAGCCGGCCGTCGAAGCGGCCCGATTTCGCAAGCTCCGCAAGAGCGGCGGCGGGCGCTATTCCACGGTAGAGCCGGCGATCGAGTTCGAGCGCCAGGTGCAGCATCCAGGTGCCCGTTCTCACCTGTTCGCGCGCGGACGTGACCGCCTCAGGTTGGTTCTGTCCTCCAATGATCTCCGCCACTATATCGAGCCGCGGAATATTCGACAGCAGGCTCGCGCCACGGCGGGGATGGGCGTTGAACATCTGGTCTTCATCCGACGTCAGCTGCGCGCCTCGACACGCCTTCTGGAAGATGTCTTCCGGCAGCGCGAGGCATCCGATCAGACACAGCCGGGCGGCCAGATCGTATTGCCACGTGTCGCTGGTGTCGGTTCCTTCCGTCATGCGCACCACGATGTCGCGCACGGCACGCGACCGGAGCGCCAGCGACGGCGACGAGATCTGGATCAGTTCCCATAGGGTGGCAACCACACCACCGAGAGTCTTCTCCAGGAGATCGCGCTCGGCCTGCTGCGCGCGCCGGAGTTTCAGATGCGTATCGACACGGGCGCGCACCTCCTCAAAGTGGAAAGGCTTCGAGATGTAGTCGACACCTCCCGACCGAAGACCCTTGATTTTGTCTTCAACCGCGTTCAAAGCACTCAGAAAAATCACCGGGATGCGGGCGAGCCGCGCGTCGCGCTTAAGTCTTTCGCACACCTCGAAACCGTCCATCTCGGGCATGTTGATGTCGAGCAGGATCAGATCCGGCGGCTGCTGCTCCGCCGCGGCGAGGGCCAGCCGGCCGCGCGGAAAGGACCGGACAACGTAACCGTACTGGCGAAGCATGCTCTCCATGAGATTCAGATTCGCCGGGTTGTCGTTGACCACCATCACGTTGCCGCCGTCATGCGGCGAAGCCGATGAGAGTGTAGTCACGCCTACTCCGTGAGGATGATCATGCCATTGCAGCGGGGCCTTGCGAGCGTCAGCGCATACGGGAGAGGCGGGCTCTTACCAGCATTTACCCGACCCGGTGGGCCGGGACGCGCAGCGCAATCTGCGCTTGCCTCCGCGTCGCCGTATCAGTTCAGCGTCTTGTAATACGCGTCGTAGAACGCGAGGATCGTCGGCTGCACTCCGGTTCCCGCGCCTACGGTGTCGCCCAGAACCATCGCCTGATCCGTCTTATCGCTGTACACCGGCCATTCCGCCAGCCCTTTGCCGTTCGGATTTCCGGTCGCGGCGAAATTCACCCAGTACGACGACATCTCATCCGCCAGCTTGCGGTCCTCATCCGCCCACGGCGTGCCCGGCAGCAGGTTGTTGAACATGTACGACAGCTCAACCGTGTGCGTGGCGCCGCGCGAAGCCCGCCCTGGCGCCGTCGGCGGAACGCGCGTGAAGAAATAAACGTAGGCCTTGTTGCCTTTCTTCTCCTGCAGCTTTCTCTCCTGTAATTGGGCCCACGTGCGCATCAGCCATCCCATCTCGTCGCGCGTGCCTGCCAGCCCGGCCGCCGCCGCCTCGGTGTCACTACTTGCCGGATAAACCTTTTCGAAATTGGCCGCCAGCGCCCCGTAACGCTGTTTGGCGCGGCTCTGCAACTGGTCGAGGGTCATACCTGGGCCGCGCTGGAAGAACGCGCCTTCATCGCGATTCGACCCCACCAGAATGTCGACATGGTTCTGCTTGCCCTTCGCATAGGTGATCGACAGATCTTCCGGCACAAACCAGCCGTCCACGCTGATGCTGGCCGCACCGCCGCGCGCTCTCATCAGATCCTGCGCCGGCTTCGCCCGCAGATCCGCCAGAGACGTCGCCCCCAGGCCCTGTGCGAACTTCGCGCCCGCATCCAGAGCCTGCTGATGCGTCGTCATCTTGCCGATGCCGATTCCCATCCACGCGCCGCTCTGCGCCATCGCGCGTTTGAACAGTCCCTTGCCTTCCGGCGACCCGACCATCGCCGACACCAGCATCGCGCCCGCCGATTCGCCGTCGATCGTCACCTTCGCCGGATCCCCGCCGAACGCCGCGATGTTCTTCTGCACCCAGTGCAGCGCCGCGGCGAAGTCCGCCATCGCGTAGTTTCCGGAAGTGTGATGCTCCGACTCCTTGTCCAGTTCCGGATTCGCCAGGAACCCGAACACGCCGAGCCGGTAGTTGTAGGTCACCACCACCGCGCCCTTGCGCGCCAGCATCTCGCCGTCATAGCGCGCTTCCGAGCCCGAACCGCCCGTGAAGCCGCCGCCGTACGTCCACACGATCACCGGCCGTTTCTCATTCGCCGCCTTCGCGCCCGTCCACACGTTGACGTAGAGACAGTCCTCGCTCGGCGCGGGGCCGTTGCCACGACCGCCGCCGCGTCCCTGCATGCAGACGGGTCCGAACTCATCGGCCTTGCGCACGCCTTCCCATTTCGCGGCCGGCTGCGGCACTTTCCAGCGCAGATCGCCCACCGGCGGCGCCGCGTACGGAATGCCTTTGAACACGCGCACTTCGTCGCTCGTCGTGGTGGTGCCCGTAATCAGGCCAGTGTCGATTTTGATCGGTTCCGGAATGGCGGCGAAAGCCATCGCGCTTCCCGCCAGCAGCAAAAGGACGGTTTTCTTCATAGTCGGAGCTAGTATGTCAGCTTCGCCTGACCGCGGTCAAACATGATCGGCCACCGATGGACACAGATCGGCACAGATAAAAACGCCCACTGAAATCCCGGTGGCATTCTTAATCGGCTCCCACGGGGCCGCTGCGAACCGGGCGGGTCATGTTATAAGGGGACTTCCGCAAATGCTGCCACTCCTTGTGAAAAAGAAGCGTTGCATTCTATGCGGATTATTCGTGCCGTTGTTCCTCGCCGGAAACGCCTGGCCGCAGGGTGGTGTAATCACGACATTCGCCGGCGGCCCGTTTCTGTTCACCGGCAACGGCCGGCCCGCGGTGGATGCGCCGCTGGGGAGCATTTACGGGTTCACCCTCGACCCATCCGAGAATGTAGTCATCGCGGACTACGGGAACTGCCTGATCGAGAGAGTGAATCCGGACGGCACCCTGTCTGTAATTGCTGGAAACGGTGTCACCCTCGACGTGCATACCGGAGACGGCGGACCCGCCCTCAATGCCGCGCTGGCCGGGCCTACCGGCGTGGCCTACGACGCCCAGGGGAATCTCTATATCGCAGAATTCAACCGGATCAGCCGCGTCTCGCCGCAGGGAATCATCACCACATATGGCGGCGGGGGCAGCGACGCCACCAGCAATGGCATTCCCGCTGTCACTGCCTCCGTTTCGCCCGAAAGCGGCGGTATCGTGGTTGACGCCTCGGGCACAGTCTATTTTTCCGATTACGCAACCAGTCGAGTCCGCAAAATTACGCCCGACGGCATCATCAACACAGTCGCAGGCACGGGCACCCCTGGATTCTCCGGCGACGGCGGCCAGGCAACGAGCGCAGAGCTGAACCTTCCCTATGCCCTGGCCCTGGATGCAACGGGCAATCTGTACATCGCCGACAGCGGCAACCTCAGGGTCCGCAAGGTAACGCCGGCAGGCATGATCTCAACCTTCACGCCCAACTACGCAACGGGTATCGCCTTTGACAACAATGGCGTTTTTTACCTGGCGGGCGCTGGCAGGATCGAAAAGCTGACGCCCGGCGCAACAACCCCAACCCTGATCGGGGGAACTCCCGGATCCTTTGGCTTCTCCGGGGATGGCGGTCCGGCTCTGGGGGCGCAGTTCGCTCTCATCATGAGTGTCGCGCCCGATAATCAGGGCAATCTGTTCATCGGTGACGAAGAAAGCGACCGGGTGCGGCGAATTTCGGCGAATGGGATCGTCACAACCGTGGCGGGCAACGGGCAGTTTTACTACTCCGGAGAAAACGTATCCGCCGTGACTGCGCCCGTGCGGGGCGGCGGCAATGTTGCCATTGACAAGGCCGGGAACCTTTATTACTCAGACCCCGTTGGGGGCAGAGTACGAAAGATCTCAGGCGGACTCATCAACACGGTGGCGGGAAACGGGATTACCGGTTTTTCCGGCGATGCCGGACCGGCTGTACAGGCTAAGCTCGACTATCCGTTAAACATGGCGTTCGATTCCGCCGGCAATCTCTATATCGCCGATTGGCTCAACAGCCGCGTTCGCCGGGTCGCCCTGAATGGCACGATCTCCACTTATGCGCAACTGCCGGGCAATGTGTGGGGGCTGGTGTTCGACCCCGCCGGCAACCTTTACGCCTCCGATGAACAGCATTCGATCGTTTACCGCATCGATACGGCGGGCAATCGCACCGTCGTCGCGGGCACAGGTACGGCCGGATTCGGGGGCGATGGAGGCCCGGCGAACCAGGCGCTGCTTAACGAACCCTCCGGACTTGCCTTGGATGCCCAGGGCAACCTGTACATCGCGGACGCGAAGAACGGAAGCGTTCGCATGGTGACGCCGCAGGGCAATATCAGCACCTTCGTCGGTGGCGGCCAAAGCTGGTTCGGGAACTGGCGTTTGACTCCGCCGGCAATCTGTACCTCACGGACGAGCAACTGAACGGTGTGTTCAAAGTGACGCCGGCGAAAGTCGTCTCGCTTTACGCCGGCGGCGGGGCCTCGGCGCCGGGGGACGGATTACTGGCGACTCAGGCGAGTCTGGAGCCGTACGGCATCGCCGCCGATGCAGCCGGTAACCTTTACATCGACGACCTCGGAGTCGGTATCCAGGTGGTGCTGGCGATTCCGCCCACCATCTCGCTCCAGCAGAACAGCCTTGCCGTTTCCGCCGCCAGCGGGGGCGCGCCTCTCACGATGAACGCAGGCGTGCAGGGTTCTGTGCAGGGACTCGCCTTCGCGGTATCGGCATCAACCGCCAGCGGTGGAAACTGGCTGAGCGCCGGCGCCGCGTCGGGAAACACACCGGACCTCCTTTCCATCACAGCCGATCCTTCGAACCTCGCGCCGGGCTCTTATACGGGGACCATCACGGTCGTTCCGGCGGCGGCGACGCCCGCGTCTCTGACTCTGACGGTTACCTTTACCGTGGGGGCCGCGCTTCCGCCGCAACTCAGCGTCGATCAGCCCAATCTGTCCTTCACCTACCCGGCTGGTGCACCGGCGCGTTCGGAGGCGCTCAAAGTTTCCAACGCCGGCGGCGGCGCGCTCGCGTTCACCGTTTCGGCCGCCACGGTAGCGGGCGGCTCCTGGCTGTCGGTTACCCCGGTTGCCGGAAGCGTTTCCCCGGGTAATCCGGTGGAGCTGTCCGTGATCGCCAATCCCGCGAATCTGCCGGCGGGCACCTATACGGGCTCTCTCACAATTCAATCGACTAGTGGCGCCATCGTCGTCCCCGTCAACCTGGCGATCAGCAATCTGCCGCAGGCTCTGCTGCTGACGCAGACCGGCATGAGTTTCACCGGTGTGGCGCAGGGAGGCGTGGTGCCGCCTCAATCTTTCGGCGTGGTGAATCTGGGAACGGGATCGCTCGCCTGGACCGCTTCCGTATCGACGCTTGCCGGCGGCAACTGGCTCAGCGCGACTCCGGCCAGCGGATCGAGCAACGCCTCGCAGGCCGCTCCGCAGATCGCGGTGAGCGTGAACGCGAGCGGACTCGCGGCTGGCGATTACTATGGCCTTGTCCGGATCGATGCACCCGGCGCGGCCAACACTCCCCAGTTCGTCACCGCGTTCCTGACCGTGTTGCCGGTTGGTTCCGATCCAGGCGCCAGCGTGCAGCCGTCGGAATTGTTTTTCACCGCCACGCCAAACGGGGGAAGTCCCGGCTCGCAGGACGTGCTGGTTTACAACGTCGGCAGCGCCGCGCAGACGTTTTATGCGCCGTTACTGGCTCCCACAGCGGGAGGTGCCTCCGCGGGAGGTGGGTTCCTGGTGGATGCGCTTCCTTATGTAGCGACCCTCAATCCGAACCAGCCAACTTCGGTTGTGGTACAGCCTTATGGCAGCTTCGCGGCGGGAACGTACAGTGATTTTGTGAACTTCCAGTTTTCCGACGGGCGCATTCAGACGCTCAAAGTCAACGTGATCGCCGGCGCTTCCGCGTCCGGCAGCACAGGCGACCTGCGCCCCAGGGAAAGCTCGACGCCGTGTGTTCCAACAAAGCTGATTCCAGCCCTCACCACGCTCGGCCCGGCCTTCGCCGTATCCGCCGGTTGGCCCGTGGCGCTCTCCGTGCAATCGATGGACGATTGCGGAAGCCCGCAGACATCGGGGCAGGTCGTGGTTACTTTCTCCACCGGCGATCCTCCCCTCGCGTTGAGCCCCCTGAATGACGGAACGTGGCAGGCCACGTGGGCCACAGCGGGGAACAGTGTGGGAAAGCCTGTAACCCTGACCATCGCAGCCACCAATAATCAATTGCAACTCACGGGCACACGCCAGGTGAACGGAGGGCTAACCTCCCCGAAAACCCCGCCGTCCACCACGCAGGCCGGGATCGTGAGCGCGGCCGGCGTCCCGGTATCGTTCACCCCGCTGGCGCCGGGCGGCATTATCGCAATTTACGGAAGTTCGCTGGCGGACGACATTGTTCCGGCGCCGGCCAATCAATTCCCTTTGCCGACCACCCTGGGGAACGCAAGCGTCATCATCGGGGGGCAGGCCGTACCGCTGTTGTTTGTGAGCCCGGGTCAGATCAATGCAGTGGTGCCCTTCGGTTTGAATACGAATACGACACAGTCACTGCTCATCCAGCGGGATCTGGCGCTGTCGCCGCCGCTGCCGATCAATATCGCGGATGGGCAGCCGGCTGCGTTCCTCGACCCGAGCGAGATCCCGTACATTTACGACTATCGCGGCACGGCTCCGGCATTTCAGGTGACTCCGTCCAAGCCGGCCCAGGCGGGCGATGTACTGCTGATCTACTGCGCGGGATTGGGAGTCACGAATCCTCCCGGAGTCAACGGCGCTGCGAGCCCGGGGAGCCCGACAGCGAACCCTGTGACCGCGACGATCGGCGGCCAGAACGCGACTGTCCAGTACGCGGGACAAGTCGCGACGCTGGTGGGACTCTATCAGGTTAATCTGGTGATGCCCGCCGGAGTGACGCCGGGCAATGCGGTGCCCGTGCTGCTGACGGTTGCAGGCCAGACCAGCCCGGCGGCCATTATTTCAACGCAGTAAAGGGAACTTCGTGACGATCCCTATGCCGCAAACCAGAATCGAGTGCATGTGCCCGTTCTTCATCGTGAGCGGCGTGCCGCAGAGCATCGCGTTCTATCGGGAGAAGCTCGGCTTCGAGACGCGATTCCAGGAACCCGGCGATGCGCCATTCTTCGGGATCGTCGGTCGCGACGGTGCGATGCTCTTCCTCAAGGCCGGCGAGGCCCCGCCGCTGCCCAATCCCGCGCGCGATCCGGCGATGCGATGGGATGCCTATTGCTACACGCCCGATCCCGACGCTCTGGCTGAGGAATTTGCCGCGTGCGGCGCATCGTTCAGCAATCCTCTCAAGGACACGGCCGACGGCCTGCGCGGCTTCGAGATCACCGACCCCGACGGCTACGTGCTGTTCTTCGGCCGTCCGCGAAAGCAGGGTTCTCAAGTACCATAAGGATGGATGTGCAACGTCGTGGGGGAATGCTGATTATGGAACCCGCTGTGGTTACCACACTGATCAGCACCGGAGGCGCGGTGATTGTCGGCCTCGGCGGCATGTGGATCAGCACGAACCAGATCGGCAACCGCATCGGCGATCTGACAAAGCGCTTCGACAGTCTCGAACGGCGCTTCGAACGGTTCGAAGACGAGTTGCGCACGTTCAAGGAAATGGTGAACGGCAAGCTGGCCGCCCTCGATCTTGAACTGGCGAAGCTGATGGACCGCGGCAGCGCCTGAACTGACTACGCCTTCTTCAGCGCGGCATTCAGAGTTCCCAGCACCCGCGCCGGCGTGAATGGATACTCCTGCATCCGCACTCCCGTCGCATCGAAAAACGCATTCCCGATCGCCGCCGCAGCCGCCGCCATCACTTCCTCGCCCGCGCCCGACGGCCGCTGATCCAGCCTCTGCACCACCACAGCCGTTACCTCCGGGCATTCCGCGAACCGCAGCATAGGGTAACTGTTCCAGTCGAGGCTCGTCACGTTCGTCGTCAACATCGTGACTTCTTCTTTCAGCATGCGGCTCGCCGCCTGCACCAGCTGCCCGCTGATCTGGTTCTCGACGAACGCCGGATTCACCGTCAGCCCCGCGTCAATCGCGCCGAACAGCCGTTTGATCGCCACTTTGCCGGTTTCTTTGTCGACCTCGACATCCGCCACCGCGCCGCCATACGACACCAGATGTGTGCCCAGCCCGATGCCGCGTCCGCGCACGATTCTCGCGCCCGCGCTGTTCTGATAAGCGCGCCGCGGCACCCAGCCCGCCGCATCCGCCGCCGCATCCAGCACACCGCGCCATCGCGCATCGGTGATGTTGTTCTGGCGGAACTTCCACGGGTCCATATTCAGCACGAAAGCCAGCTGATCGATCGCCTGCTCGGACGCAAACGACATCGACAGATCCAGCGGCGACCGCAGCCATCCGCCCTTCAGGAAATACCCGCCCGGCACCTGGTGATTCATCGTGCGCACATTCGGCACTGCGTAAATCCCGCCGATGTTCGCCGTACTGATCCCCTGCGCCGCCATGCCCGGCCACTCCTGCGCCGGTTTGCCGTACGCCAGCTGCTCCAACGTCTCCAGCTGGCTCCAGTTGTGCTGCCAGCCGTGATACTCGTACGCCACCAGCTTGCCGTCTTTATCCGCCGATGCCCGCACTTCGCCGATATGCGCCGGACCGTAATTGTCCCACCCGTGCTCATCCCAGCGCATGAACTGCAGCCGCACCGGCTTGCCCGCGGCCTGCGACAGCACCGCCGCGCCCAGCGCCACATCGTCGTAGCAGCTGTGCCCGTACGTGCCCGACCCTTCGTAATACTGCACGCGCACCTTGTCCGGCGGCATGCCGAGCATCGTCGCCAGTTTCCCGCGTGTCCCGTACACGTCCTGCGTCGAGCACTTGACTAAGCACTGCACAGGCACCGCATCCGCCTTCACATCGGCGATCGCGCAGTTCGGTCCGAACGGTGCATGTGCCTGATACGGCCCGCGGATGCTGAACGAAACCACGTGCGGCGCGCTCCCGAGGCCGCCGATATCGCCGCGCTCCAGCACCACGTTGTCCCGCGTCTTCGCGGCCTTCATCTTGTCGAAGAGCCCCGCGCTTCCGGGCAGCGACGGCGCGTTGTTCCATGTCACCTTCAGCTGCTGTGCGGCCTTCACCGCATCCCACTCGTTCTCCGCCACCACGCCGACGAAATCGCCTTTGCGGATCACCTTTGCCGAAATGCCGCGAATCGAACGTCTCATCGACGCTGAGCACCTTCGCACCGATGCCGTACGCGGACTGACCGCGCGGACGCACCACGCGCCCATGCAGCATCCCCGGCACACGCACATACTGCATGTAGAGATACTTCCCCGCGACCTTGTCCGGGATGTCGTTGCGCGCCACGCGGGTCCCGACCACTTTGAAATCCGCCGGCGCCTTCGTCGGCGCCGTACCCGTGAACGCGATGTTGAACGGCTTATCGCCTACCAGCGCACCATAGCTGACCGACTTGGAGCCGACCGACACCACGCCCTTCGCGACGGTCAGCCGGTCCACCGGCTCACCCAGATTCTTCGATGCCATCAGCAGCAGCGCCTGCCGTGCCTCTGCGGCCGCCGTCCGCACTTGCGGACCGCCGCGCTGAATCGACGCACTTGAATACGTTCCGCCCTGATTCGGCGTGATGTTGGTGTCGAGCCGCACCGTCTTCAGCTGGCCCATATCGAGGTCGAGCTCTTCCGCGGCCATCTGCAGCAGCGCGGTCGAATTCCCCTGACCCAGTTCTGCGAAACCTATATATACGGTCGCCGTATTGTCCGCATGAATCGCCAGCCACGTGTCGATCTGTTTCGCATCCGGTGGACCCGGCTTGCCGTCGCGCACCACCGCATCCAGATGGCTCTGCGCCAGCATCGCGTCGCGCAGTCCGAAGCCGACGATCAGCGCGCCGCCGCTCTTCAACAAATCGCGCCGCGGAAAGGTGCTCATGCGACCACCCCCGTCATCGCTTTCGATGCCCGTTGAATCGCCTTGATGACTCGCGGATACGATCCGCACCGGCACAGATGCCCGTTCATCGCCGAACGTATCTGCGCCTCATCCGGCTGCGGCGTCTTCGCCAGCAGCTCCGACGCTTTGATAATCATGCCGTTGAAGCAATACCCGCACTGCACGGCCTGTTCGTCGATCATCGCCTGTTGCACCGGATGCAGTTCGGGAACGCTGGCGAGCTTCTTCTGCGCCGCGTAGAGCGCGGGTAAACCCTCCAGCGTTGTAACGGACTTCCCCTGCACCGCCGACACCGGCGTCACGCACGAACGCTTCTCCACGCCATCCACCAGCACCGAGCATGACCCGCACTGCGCCAGCCCGCATCCGAACCGGGGCCCCTGCAGCTCCAGTTCATTCAGCAGCACGTACAACAGCGGCGTATCCGGCGCGGACTTCACCGTCCACGGCTTCGCGTTCACCTTGATCATCACTTCCGCTTCAGTGCCTCCAGCTCCTCCAGCGTACGCGGCCAGTCCGAACCCAGCAGCCTCGACAACCCGCGGTCCGCCAGAACTTTCCCCCCAGTTTGACACTTCGCACAGTAGTTTGTTTCGTTGTCCGCGTAGCGAATGCGCAGCACCTTCCCGCCGCACACCGGACACGCCTCGCCATACTTCCCGTGCATCGCCATATCCTCGCGGAACGCCGTGACTTTTTCCGGAAACTCGCCGCCGTATTGTGCGCGCAGCTGATCGATCCACATCTGCAGCGTGCCCTGCGTGGCGTGAAACAGCCGCTCCCACTCTTCTGCTTTCAGCTTCTGCGTCTGCGCCAGAGGCGACAGTTTTGCGGCATGCAGAATCTCATCCGAATACGCATTGCCGATTCCGCTTACCGTGCGCGGATCGGTCAGGGCGCGTTTCAGCGTATGATTTTCCGCCGCCAGTGCCGCGCGAAACGAATCGAGGTCGGCCGCCATCACATCAATACCGCCCGGGTCCAGCGACCGCAGCCCCTTCTCGCCCGCTACAATATGCAGCGACGCCCGCCGCTTCGTCCCCGCCTCCGTGAGTGTCAGCGTGCCGTTTGGAAAATCGAATGCCGCGAGATTCTGCCGGCCGCCGAGCTTCGCTCCGACTGCCCTCCAGTGCAGCCGCCCCGCGATCATCAAATGCAGGACAGCCCACACATCGCCCCCCACGCCGATCGCGATTCGCTTCCCGACGCGCCGAATTTCTCTTACCGTCCGTCCCTCGATATCGGCGATTGTCGGCTGGACGGTTCTCAGCAGAAACGGACTACCGATGCGCACGCGCTCCAGCGTCTGGCCGGCAATTCGCGATTCCAGCGCTTCGATGTAAACGACGATGTCCGGCAATTCCGGCACTCACC
The DNA here is from genome assembly GCA_963832905.1 of Terriglobia bacterium. Classification (GTDB taxonomy): domain Bacteria; phylum Acidobacteriota; class Terriglobia; order Bryobacterales; family Bryobacteraceae; genus BOG-234. The sequence continues at coordinate 53,404 of CAWHVO010000007.1, forward strand.
GTATTGTCTATCCCTGATTTTTTTTGTGGGGCCAGGCATTCGTGCCTGCCGCCGGGCTTCCGCCTGGCGCGGAGCTTACGCACTGCCGCGGAATGCGATCGCGTCTCACGCCGCCTGCGCGGGGAAGGGAATCGCCGGCGGTCTTCTCCGGAACACTGCAATTACCACTGCCGCGACAAACCCTGCGCCGAAGCCAATGGCCGCGAAGATCGCCCTATTCGGTTTTGCCGGCCGCATCGGAAGGCTCGGGACGTCGAGCACATCGAGGTTCTTGCCTGCCAGCTCTAACGTCAGTTCATCGGATTGTACGAGATGAGGAGACGCGATGCCGAGCCGCTTTTCAATTCCTGCGATCCTCGCTTCCAGATCGCCGACCTCACGGTGGGACCGTTCACGCTGCTGGTCTGTCTGGGCCCTCGTGTCCGCATTCGCGTCAGCGAATCTGAGTAGCAATGCCTGGACCGTGGCGCGCGCTTTCTCCGGATCGGGATAACTGAACGAGATGCGGAAACGCAGATTCTCCTTGCCCTGCGGCATAATCCGGATACCAATGTCCTGAGTCCGCATCTGTTGGATCACATCTTCAAGCGGTAAACGCGCCCGTTCACGCTTATAAAGGCCCAGCCGTGGGTCCTGAATGATCACGGAGAGGCTGGTGCGGCTCAGAACGTCCTGCTCCATGCTGATCACGCGTTCTGCAAAGTTAGGACCAGCGGGGCTCAGCTGCATCTCCGCGCTCGAAACGTACAGCGGCGTCACGAACCACGACACTCAGAATCCCGCCGCCAGTCCCGTCAACGACAAAATTACCGCCATCTTCGGAAACACCGGCACATGCAGCTGCATTCTGATAGCCCCTTTCAAAAGATCGAACATCGCCCGCCACCCCGGCGAACTGTCTTCGATCAGCGTTTCAAATTCCTCGCCATAACGCGCACGCCAGCTCGCGGGATAAAGCCTGGCCAGCAATCGCGGGACGCGCCTCATGTCTACGCGCCCTGCGCCGGCAACGGAATCGGCGGCGCCCGGCGACGGAACACCGCAATCACAACCGCCGTCGCAAACCCCGCGCCGAACCCGATCGCCATGAATATGGCGCGATTGGGATATACAGGCTCTGTAGGAAGGTTCGGTACATCGACTACGTCTAAATTGATTCCGCTGAATGCGGGCACGAATGCTTCGCGCGGTTCGGCGGGCGCCGATGCGATGCCAAGACGCTTCTCAAGGACAGCAACTCTTGCCTCCAGCCGCTCGATTTCGGTGCGGGATAAATGATTCTTTACCTGCAGGGCTGTAGCCTGCGCCACCTGATTCCAGTCCACGAATCTGGTCAGCAGCACCTGCACGGTATCGCGGGCCTTCACCCGATCGGAATATGCGAACGATGTCCCGAACGTAACGTAGTTGCTGCCTGAGGCTTCAAACCTTATCCTGACGTCGCGTCCCCGCATCTGTTCGATCACGTCTTCGAGCGGGATTCGCTCTCGTTCAGACTTGTATAGGTCCAGCCGCGGATCCTGAATGACCTGGGAAAGACTTGTGCGGCTCAGGATCTCCTGTTCCATCCGGATCAGACGCTCCTGGAGATTCACGCGGCCCTCGGCGGGCGCTGCCGGACCGTAGATCATTTCCATCTGCGCGCTGGAAACATACCTTGGCGTCACCAGGAACGAAGCCCCCAGCCCGATCGCCAGGCCGGTGAGCGACAAAACCACCGCCAGCTTCGGAAACGCCGGCAAATGCACCTGCATCGTGATCGCTCCTCTCAATAGATCGAAAAACTCGCGCCACCCCGGCGAGCTGTCTTCGATCAGCGACTCAAATTCCTCGCCATAACGAACGCGCCATTGTGCCGGATAGAGCCTTATAAGAAACCATGCCGCGCGTCTCATGCGTGCCTCGTCCGCGCCAGTCCCGTCTTCACGATCTGCTGCAGCGCGGCGAGCTCTGTCTGCAGATGCCGCCGTCCCGCGGGCGTGATCGTGTACGGCTGCCGCCGCGTCTTCGCGCCCACCGGCCGGATCCACCCGTGCTCTTCCAGCCGCGTGATCGCCCCGTACAGCGTCCCCGGACCCAGCCGCACGCCTGCAAACGCCTCGATGTCCTGCATCATCGCGTAGCCGTGTTTATCGCCTTCGGCGAGGCTCGACAGCACCAGCAGCGTGGGGTCCGACATGATTATTACGTTACGCGTAATAACGTATCACGTACTATCTATGCACGCAAGCCGTTCCGGTACTATTGGCCTGAGAAAAAACATGAGCACTTATCGACTCGAAGCCCCCGTGGGCGAATTCAACCTCACGCGCCTCGAACGCGTCATCTACGGCCCCGGCAAGGTCGCCGAACTCAAAGGTGAAATGGAAAAGCGCAGCCTGAAGCGCGCCATCGTCGTCACCACTCTCGGCGGCCTCCCGATTCTCGATCGGGTCACCGCCGCGCTCGGCCCGCACTGCGCTTCCGTATTTACCGGCGTCGTCCAGCATGTCCCGCGCAGCACCGTCGACGCGCTGCAGCAGGAAATCGAAAAGGTTGAACGCCGATGCGCTCGTCAGCTTCGGCGGCGGCAGCCCCATCGACACCTGCAAAGTCGCCATGTACGGCTCGCTCGCCAAGCGCGAACTCGTGCACATCGCCGTACCCACCACGCTCTCCGCCGCCGAGTACACCCACGCTGGCGGAGTCACCGACGAATCCACGCGCGTCAAGGGCGGCGTCTGGGATCCGCGCGTCCTCCCGCGCACCGTCATCAACGATCCTCTGCTCGCTCTCGAAACGCCCGACTGGCTCTGGATCACCACCGGCATGCGAGCCCTCGACCACGCCATCGAATGCGCCTACGCCATCCGCCACCAGCCGATCAGCGACGTCCTTGCCGCCAAATCGATTCAGCTGATGACAAAGCACCTGCCTTTATCCATACGCACCAAAGGTGACGAAAGTGTCGCGCATCGCGGCCACTGCCAGTTCGCCTCGTGGTATTCGATCTACGGGGCAATGAACACGCGCTTCGGCCTCTCGCACCTTCTTGGCCATCAGATCGGACCGCGCTGGAACGTGCCCCACGGCGTGACCTCGTGCATCACGCTGCCCAACGCGATGCGCCTCATGGCCGACATCGCCCCGCAGCGTTTCGGGCCCGTCGCCGAAGGCTATGGCATCGCCTTCGATCCCGAAAATCCGAAGCCGGCGGCACACGCCTGCGCGGATAGCACCGAAGAATTCATCGCGCAGTTCAACGTCCCGAAAACTCTGAAAGCGGCCGGCGTGCCGCGCGGCGAGATCAAAGACATCGTCGCGCCGATCACGCACGAACTCGCACACAACGGCGTCGTCGATCGCCCGCTTACGGAAGCCGAAGTGCAGGTGCTGCTCGAATCCTGCTATGAATAAGTCTCCGCGTCCTCCGCGGTGGAATCAATGTTCATTCACCGCGGAGACGCAGAGGTCGCAGAGAAGAGAAAAACGCAGAGTTACTTAAATATCCGGAACATCTGCAGCGGGTCGAAGAATTTATCCACCACGCGCTCCTTCAGCGGAATAATCCCGTTGTCGGTAATCGTGATGTGCTCCGGACACACCTTCGTGCAGCACTTTGTGATGTTGCACAGCCCGATCCCGTGCTTCTTCCGCAGATCGTCGCGCCGGTCATCGCTGTCCAGCGGATTCATTTCCAGCTGCGCCGCATAAATCAGGAATCTCGGCCCGATGAACTCCGCGTGCATGTGATGATCGCGCAGCACGTGGCACACGTCCTGGCACAGGAAGCACTCAATGCACTTGCGGAATTCCTGCGGCCGGTCCACATCCGCCTGCTGCATCCGCCACGACCCGTCCGGCGCATCCGGCTTCCGCGGTTTAAACTTCCTGATCGTCTTCTTGACTTCGAAGTTCCACGACACATCGGTCACCAGATCCCGAATCAGCGGGAACGCCTTCATCGGCTCGATCGTCACCGGCTGATCCAGCGGAATCTGATTCAGCCGCGTCATGCACATCAGCTTCGGCATGCCGTTAATCTCGGCCGAGCACGACCCGCACTTGCCCGCCTTGCAGTTCCACCTCACTGCCAGATCGTTCGCCTGCTCCGCCTGAATCTGATGCACGGCGTCCAGCACCACCATTCCCTCTGAAACCGGCGTCGTGTAGTCTTTGAAACCGCCCGACTTCGGGTCGCCGCGCCAGATGCGAAACGTTGCCGTCGCCATTACTTCATCTCCTCGATAATCTGCTTCATCTCATCCGTCATCGGCACCAGCGGCACTTGCGCAAGCTCCATCCGTCCGTCCGCCGCGGCTTTTACCACGTGGTTGTACTCCGCGGCCAGCGCGCTCTTCTCCGGATAGTCGTCGCGGAAATGTGCCCCGCGGCTTTCCTTGCGTTCGATCGCGGACATTGCGACTGCTTCCGAAACCGTCAGCAGATTGCGCAGATCGAGCGCCGTGTGCCAGCCCGGATTGTATTCACGGTTCCCCGGCGTCGAAACGCGCGAAGCCATTTCCTTCAGCTTTTCCAGCTCTGTCAGCGCGCGTTCCATTTCTTCCTGACGCCGCACAATGCCCACAAGGTCCGACATCATGTCCTGCAGCTTGTGCTGCACTTCATACGGCGGCACGCCGTTCTCGCGATGCATCGGTTCCAGCGCCTCGCGCGCGATCTCTTCCACCTGCTGCGGATTCGCCGACCCGGCGCGGTTCTCCTTCGCGAACTTCGCCGCATGCTCGCCCGCCAGTTTGCCGAACACCAGCAGGTCCGACAGCGAATTGCCGCCCAGCCGGTTCGCGCCGTGCAGTCCCGCCGCCACTTCTCCCGCTGCAAACAGCCCTGGCACATCCGTCATCTGTGTGTCGCCGTCCACGCGCACGCCGCCCATCACGTAGTGCATGGTCGGCCCGATTTCCATCGGCACTTTCGTGATGTCAACGTCCGCGAGCTGCTTGAACTGGTGATACATGCTCGGCAACTTGCGCTTGATGTGTTCCTCGGAATTCGGAATCTTCTCTTTGATCCACGCGATGTCGAGAAACACGCCGCCATGCGGGCTGCCGCGTCCTTCCTTCACCTCGCGTACGATGCACCGCGCCACGTGATCGCGCGTCAGCAGCTCCGGCGGACGCCGCGCGCTTTTGTCCCCCGTGACATACCGCCAGCCCTCGTCTTCGTTGTCCGCCGTGGACGACCGGTAATTCTCCGGAATGTCGTCGAACAGGAACCGCTTGCCCAGGCTGTTGCGCAGCACGCCGCCTTCGCCGCGCACGCCTTCCGTCACAAGAATGCCCTTCACGCTCGGCGGCCACACCATGCCCGTCGGATGGAACTGCACGAACTCCATGTCCATCAGCGACGCGCCCGCGCGATACGCCAGCCCCTGCCCGTCGCCCGTATATTCCCAGCTGTTGCTTGTGATTTTGAATGCGCGCCCGATGCCGCCCGTGCCCAGCACGATCGCCTTCGCCGAGAACAATTTGAAGCGCCCGCGCTCCCGGTCGTATCCGAAAGCGCCGACCACGCGTCCCGCATCGGTCAGCAGATCGAGAATCGTGTGCTCCATATGCACTTCGATCCCCTGATGAATCCCGTGATCCTGCAGGGTGCGGATCATCTCGAGCCCCGTGCGGTCCCCTGTATGCGCGAGGCGCGGATACCGGTGCCCACCAAAATTCCGCTGCAGAATTTTTCCGTCTTTGGTGCGGTCGAAAATCGCGCCCCACTCTTCCAGCTCATGCACGCGCGCCGGCGCCTGCTTCGCATGCAGCTCAGCCATGCGCGGATTGTTCAGATACTGCCCGCCGCGCATGGTGTCGGCGAAATGCACGCGCCAGTTATCGCGATCGTCCACATTGCCCATCGCCGCCGCCATGCCGCCTTCCGCCATCACGGTGTGCGCTTTGCCCAGCAGCGATTTGCAGATCAGTCCGACTTTGACGCCCGCGGCCGAAGCTTCAATCGCCGCGCGCAGACCCGCGCCGCCCGCGCCGATTACGAGCACGTCGTAATCGAACTGCTGATATTCAGCCATCAGAAGAGTCTCCAGTCGTGCCAGACGCCCATCGCGCACAGGCGCACATAAACGTCGCTGAACCCGACCCACACCAGGCTGAACCACGCAAACCGCATGTGCCGCGTATTCAGACAGCTCACGCAGTCATAAGCTGCCTTGCGAATCGGCGATTTTGAAAGGACATCCTTAATACCGCCCACCAGGTGCCGCAGCGAATGGCATCCCAGCGTGTAGCACCCGAGCAGAATCGCATTCAGTGTCAGCACCAGTGTGCCGACATTGATATGAAATCCGTCCGGCCACCACATCGCTTCCCACGCGTCATGCGCCAGCAGCACGATAAGAATCAGGGCGAATATCAGGAAATACCGATGGAGGTTCTGCACGATCAGCGGAAACGACCGTTCGCCGCGGTAAGCTTCGCGCGCCGTACCCACCGTGCAGCTCGGCGGTCCCGGCCAGTAGGCTTTGTAATACGCGCCGCGATAGTAATAACAGGTCATGCGGAATCCGACCGGTGCCCACAGAATAAGCACCGCCGCGGAAAACGGCACGAACGACGGATACCAGGACGGCGCCTGCGCGCCCAACCACGCCTGGGCCGAGCCGTATAACTCGGGCGAGTAAAACGGCGAAAGATACGGTCCGAACCTGTAATTGTCTCCCTGCAGAGCCGCCCACGTCGCATAGACGACGAACGCGGTGAAGGCCAGGAACACGACGAGTGGCTGCACCCACCAGGCATCCGGGCGCGAGGTGGCCCCGAACCGCCCTCGTACGAGCGGCACATCAAGTTGTGGCATAGGAATCTAAGTGTATAAAACGGTCGATTTCGCAAAGATGGTTGGCAGATTCCGGCGCTGAAAACTGTAGCGCCGGCGGTCTCTGCCGCCGGTGGGTTTACTGAGAAAGCCAGCCGTCAGGCCTCCAGTTCAGGAAGCGGCGCGGGATGCCAGCTCATCTTCCGCGTACGCCGGCACAACGTCCCCGCTTGCCCCCTCGGAATGGAAGACCATGTTCCGCAGCCTTGTAAAACGCGGGTGAGAACGCAGTCCTTCCATCCGCGGATCGAACGTCCAGCAGAAAAAGGCACGGCGAGCCTTCCGCTACCGCACACTCCAGTTCACGGAGAGCCTCTTCCTCGCGGCCCAGCGCATCGTAGACAAACGCCATCGGATAAGCGTCCACGTACTCGGTTCGGCGCAGTTTCTTCAGTTCCATGAGACTGGCCGTCGCCTCATCCCTGCGCCCGCACCGCGCCAGACACCGCGCCTCTTCCGCCCTCAGCCGCGGAAAGTCCGGAGACATGACACACGCCAGGCGGTACTCCACCAGGGCCTCGTCCAGCCTTCCGGCAAACTCCAGCGCCTGCGCATAGTGCGACCGGCCCAGCGAGAAATAGGGATGCAGATCCAGCGCCTTCCTCCCGCACTCGACCGCGGTCTCAAATTCGCCGCGGCAGCACCGCACGAGAATTTCGGCGGCGGGCAGAATCGGCCAGAGCCCGTCGACGTGATAGGCCTGCGCCAGCACGTCGAGCGCCTCGTCGAACCGCTTCATCGTTGCGTACAGAACCGCCAGCCGGATGTACACCCCCGGCGTGCGCGGATGCTCCCGCTGTGCCACCAGCAGTTCTCGTTCGGCGTCGGCAAGCTTCAGCTCGAAAATGTGCAGAGCCTGTGCTCTGTCCCCGCGCAGTTCCGGCGTCAGCCCGGTCAGTTCCACCGCGCGCTCATGCGCTTCCAGAAATCTCCGGTACATTTCGCGCGGCGGCCGCATCGCAAAGGTCGCCAGCATCAGGTAAGAACGCGAAATCCCTTCATAGGCCCGGAAATCCGTACTGCTGTTTGCCGCTGCCTGCTCGAAGCACCGCAGCGCCTTATCGAAACCCTCGCGCGTATGCCGCTGCCAGTAGTGCCATCCGCTGCGAATCAGATCTTCCGACTGCGGCACATCCAGCCGATAGCCAAGCTTGGGATGGTAGCTGATCCAGCCGCCGAATTCCCGCAGCGCTCTCTTAACCTCCCCTACGGTTACTGCGACCGTATGCCGCGATACGGAAATCCCGTGCCACGCCGCGTCGATCATCTGGCCGTAATCCACGCACCGGCCGCTGTTCTGCACCAGCACGCGCAGCGCATGCAGCGCCTGCGGGCGCAGTTCCAGCTCCGTATCGTCGCGCAGCAGACGCGGCGCTTCTGTATCCAGGCGGAATGGTCCAAACGATAGCTGTCCGGCAGATGTACGCATGGTCACCTGTTGACCCGCATTTGACGCTTTTTTGACCCCAATGCCGACGGACTATATCACAACCGCGAAACAAACGGAAGGCAAGCCCCGGCTGTCCGGTGTCATCCAACCATCGCGCTGAATTCATACGCTCGAATAGCGCCCATCAAACTTTCTGAATTTGACGCTGTTTTGACTTCCGGTTTTCCGGCGTTGAAAATAAACTCACTCTCAGTTGTAAAGCTTCGTCAACGCGCAGCCGGAAACAGGGGGGAACTATGCCGTTCTGTAAGATGTCGTTCGTTAGACTTGCTGTTGCTTCTTTGCTGATTCTTTGTGGGCAGTTACTCATGGCCCAGTCCGCCGGCACCTCAGGCCTTACAGGTGTTATCAAAGACCCGTCGGGCGCTGTTATTCCCAACGTCACCGTGACCCTGACCAGTAACGGCACCGGCCAGGTGCGCACCTCAGCTACGGGCGCCGATGGCGCATACCGATTTGTCTTGTTGCCGCCCGGCGATTATAAGGTCAAGTTCGCCGCGACAGGATTCAAGACCTCCGAGGTCAGCTCGATTACCCTGAATGTCACCGAAACGCCGTCGCTGGACCGGACCCTCGAAGTCGGCGCGCAGACTGATGAAGTCACCGTAAGCGCTACGGCCGAGGTTCTGCAGACCCAGACTTCCACGCTCGGCACGGTTGTGGGCCAGCAGGCGATGGTTGACACGCCGCTGGCCAGCCGTAACTACACTCAGATTCTGAGCCTTTCGGCCGGCGCCTCCGCCAACGTCGAGAATGCAGCCGCGTTCGGCAAAGGCACTCTCGATATGTCCGTTAATGGAGCCACGACCCAGCAAAACAACTTCCAGCTGGATGGCGTTTCGGTGGTCAACGCGTTCGGCGCCGGCCTTGCCAGCGACAGCGGCATCTATGTCGGTATCGCGATACCCAGTCCCGACGCCATTGCGGAATTCAAAGTCCAGACCTCCACGTTTGACGCCAGTTATGGCCGCAATCCGGGCGCGAACGTCAATCTGGTCACCAAGTCCGGCACCAATAACTTTCACGGAGACCTGTTCGAGTTCTTCCGCAACACGGATCTGAACGCCAACAGTTTTTTCCAGAACTCGCTGGGCGGAGGCAACAAGCAGGTTTTTAAGGAAAATCAGTTCGGCGGCACGTTCGGCGGACCCATTAAGAAGGACAAGCTGTTCTTCTTCGGCAGCTATCAGGGAACCCGCCAGCGGAACGGGGTGGGGGTCGGCACCTCCAACGTCACTTTGCCGCCGCTTCCCGCGGGCGATCGGTCGCAGCCGGCATATCAGGCGGCCCTCGGCGCGGCTTTCTGCCCTCAGAATCACCCGGGCAATGCCTCGTTTCTGACAGGTCTTGGATTGTTCACCGGCGCTCCTTTCAACCAGGTTCAGGTCGCCTGCGACGGTTCCAATATCAGCCCGGTGGCTCTGGCCATTATTCGCAGCAAGAATCCGGACGGCAGCTATTACATCCCGGGCTCAACCAACGGCGGCTTCCAGAACGTGCAGTACAGTTCTCCTGCCAAGTATACGGGCGATCAGTACCTGACCAGCGTGGATTACCTTCTCAACAGCAAAAACACGCTTGCCATGCGGTATCTCTTTAGCGAGGACCCTGAGGTCCAGCCTTTCGGAATCGCCGGCCTGCCCGGAACTCCGTCAAGCTCCTATTACGCCAACACCAACGCCACGCTCAAACTCACCACGATATTTTCGAGCAGTCTGGTCAACGAAGCCCACGCGTCGATGCAGCGCAATATTGCCAACGGGCATGATACGACCCCGCAATACACGCCTCAGTCCATTGGCGAGACCCCCATTATTCCGACGCAGACTCAGCCGGCCGTCATGGTTATCGTGGGAGGCCCCAGTATCGGTGGCACTCTGGCTCCGTATGTCGGCCCGGCCACTCAGGTAAATTATGGGGATCAGATCTCCTGGACACACGGCAGGCACACCGTTCGCGCAGGTTCGGACTATGAGGACGACCAGTGGAATCTTTCCTTCAAGTCTCTGGCGCGCGGATTTCTGATCGTCACCGGCTTCCCCGACTTCCTGCTCGGCCTTCCCGGCTGCGGCGGCCCATCCTGCTATGGCAACGGCCCGGCTACGGGAACTACGGGCGCACCCATCGGCACGTTTCTGCAATGTCTCTTCTGTGTGCGCAGTGGCCCCGACGGGATCATTCACGCTTACCGTGAAAAAGACGTCAACGCCTTCGTCCAGGACGACTGGAAAGTCAATCAGAAGCTCACGTTGAATCTGGGCGTTCGTTGGGAATATGACGCCATGCTGGGCGATCACTACGGCAACCTCACCAACGTCTGGCCCAGCCTGCTCCAGACCGTTCCCAACCCTCCAACTACGCCGCAGCCTTCCGGCGCCAGCCTCGTCGGCTACGTCGTGGCAGGCAACTACACCAGCCATTACGGCGCTAACAGCCCGGGAGCGGTCAACGGCATGAATCCTCCCCCCGGAGTCAAAGTCCTCAGTGGCAATTCGCCCACGCAGGGCGGAATCCCCCTGAACAACTTCGCCCCGCGTTTCGGATTCGCCTACCAGGCACTCGAAAAGCTTGTCATCCGCGGCGGCGTCGGTCTCTTCTACGATCGCGTCGGGAGCAGCAACTTCGTGCACGCGGTGGAACAGGGAGATCCCTACGCGGTGACACTCGATTACAGCGGCGGCGCCGCTGTTCCGTACACTCTGGCGAATCCCTTCCCGAGCGCGGCCGTCATGCCGCTGGCGTTCAGCCCGCGCTACTTCGATCCCGCCACGGGCGCCAACTCGGCATTGAACACGCCATTCTACTCCGTGATTCACACTCCGCTGACCCGTCAGTACAATTTGACGTTCCAGTACGAGTTTCAGAAGGGTTATGTTCTGGAAGCCGGCTTTGTCGGATCCAGCAGCATCAATCAGGTCGATTACAACCATAATTACAACCTGGCCCAGCTGGCCAGCCCGAGCTCCCCTATCAATGGCGTTACGACCAATACAATAGCCAACGCAGTCTATCGCGTTCCCTATCTCGGCTACCAGACCGCGGGTCTGCAGGGTACGGGCTACGACGGATACGCCAACTACAACAGCCTCCAAATGACCGTCCGTAAGGCGTTTTCGCACGGCCTGACTTTCCAGGGGGCGTACACATGGAGCAAAGACATGACCGTCCTCAGCTTCGACGGGCAGGCCAATGTCAACAACGCGTCGGTTCTGGGTCAGCAGTACGGTCCCTCCTCCGCAGCCGGAGGCGGGATCGGCGGCTCTCGTCCGCAGCGCTTCATCGCCAACTACTCTTACGAGCTTCCGTTCGGCAATCCAACGGGAAAGTTGCGCTATCTTGCCAAAGGCTGGCAGGTTACCGGTGTGACCACTATTCAGGGCGGAGCCCCGCTATCTGTCTATGACACGGCCGGCGGATCGGCCTATTATGGCGGCAACAACGGCGGCTCCGGCGAGACCGGCAACTCTACGGCTCAGCTTGCTCCAGGCATCACTTACGGGCAAATCAAAGACTCGGGCGGAATTGAATCTCACCCCGTCGTCACCGGCGGCTCGTTCGCCGGCCTCCAATTCTTCAATCCAGCCGCGTTCGTCCCTACGCCCGCCATCTCCGCGACCGGTGTGATTACGACCCAGGCAAATTGCGCTGGCTGCGCCACATTGTTCGGCAACTCCGGCCAAGGCATCTTCCTTGGACCGGGCCAGGTCAACTTCGATGCTTCAATCATCAAGACCACAAGGTTTAAGGAAACGCAACTGGTTCAACTCCGCGCGGAATTTTACAATCTGGCCAACCACCCGCAGTTTGCCAACCCCGGAAACGCCCGGGAGACTCCGGCTTCCTTTGGGCTTATCAACAACACTATCGTCAGCCCCCGCATCATCCAGTTCGCGCTGAAGTATCAGTTCTGAAGCAGGCACACCTTCAGCTTCTGAGCCCGGCTTCCCGTTCCTCCCGACGGAAGCCGGGTTTTTTTGCCCTCCGTGTATGCTGAATCACATGCGCACCCAGTTAGCGACCGGACTCTTTCTGACGACTGCCATCACACTGGCCGCCTTTCAGGGCCCGTCCAGCGACTGGCCCATGTACAACCGCGACCCCGCGGGTACGCGCTACTCTCCGCTTACCCAGATCAACACGAAGAACGCCTCAAAACTTCACCTTGCCTGGACCTATCAGTTGCGTTCCGCCGGCACCGGTCGCGGCGCGCGCGGCAGCGGCTCCGAAGCGACGCCGATCGTCGTCAACGATGTCATGTACATGCCGGCAGCCGGACGCGTCGTCGCGCTCAACCCGGAGACCGGACGCGAGATCTGGCGCTACGAACTGCCTTCAGGCTCACCCGGCAACCGCGGCGTCAGTTACTGGCCCGGCGATAAGAACAACCCTCCGCGTATCATCTTCACCGCTGGTCACACGATGGTAGGTCTCAATGCCAGGACGGGCAAGCTCGACCCCGGTTTCGGCAAAGAAGGCGAGGTCAACCTGGTCATCCCTTACAACTCCCCTCCTACCATCTATAAGAACTTCCTCTTTGTCGGCGCGAACGTCCCCGAGATCAACGCCCCCAACCTTCCCGGCGATACGCGCGCTTATGACGCCCGCACCGGCGCCAAGCTCTGGGAATTCCACTCTGTTCCTCGTGCCGGCGAGCCCGGCAACGAAACCTGGGAGCAGCCCGACAGCTGGAAAGACCGCACCGGCGTCAACAACTGGGGCTTCCAGATGGCCGTCAACGCGCAGCGGGACATCTTATATACGACCTTCGGCAGCCCAGCCAGCGATTTCTATGGCGGTGATCGCAAAGGCAACGACCTTTACGGCAACTCCGTCGTCGCTCTCGATATCAACACCGGGAAGATGAAATGGTATTTCCAGGCCGTTCACCACGACGTCTGGGATTTCGATCTTCCCCCCGCGCCTGCCTTACTCGACGTCACCATCGACGGCAAAAAAGTTCCTGTTCTGGCCCAGACCGGCAAGGTCGGCTACATGTACATCCTCAACCGGGTTACCGGCGAACCGATCTTCCCGATCAAAGAAACGCCGGTTCCGAAGAGTCAGGTGCCGGGCGAGTTTCTATCCCCTACTCAGCCGATTCCCGTGAAGCCTCCTCCTTTCGGACGCATGAGTTTTACCCTCGATGACCTCGTCACCGCCGCCGACACCAACGAAGAACACGCCGCGGCGTGCCGCGATCTCGTGAACAAGAGCGGCGGTGCGCATAACGAAGGGCCTTTCACGCCTTACGCCTGGCGTGCTCCTGGTGCTGCGCCGGTTTCGAATGTCATCTTCCCCGGACCTATCGGCGGTGTCAACTGGGGCGGCAGCGCCACTGATCCTAAACTCGGCTACGTCTACGTCTTCACCAACGAATACGCCAGCATCGGCTGGATTCAGCAGGAGCCCGCCACCTCTAAGGTGCCTTACCAGCAGGCCAGCATTTATGGTAATCCGTTCAACTCGAAGTTCTGGGCCATGAAGAAGGATGAAAACGGACTTACGCTCGGTGCCCAGAGCTGGCCCTGCCAGAAACCGCCATGGGGACGTTCTCACTGCAGTCAATATCGCCACGGGCGAATTCGCCTGGCAGATTCGCCTCGGCGTGACGGACGAACTCCCCGAAGGCAAGAGGAACACCGGCCGCATCGGTTTCGGCGGACCCATCGTCACTGCCGGCGGCGTCTTATTCATAGGCGCCACCAACGACAAGCGCTTCCGTGCTTTCGATTCCAGGACCGGAAAACAGCTCTGGGAGGACAAACTCGACTACAGCGCCATCGCCGTCCCCATCACCTACATGAGCAAGAACCATCGCCAATACGTCGCGATCACGGCAGCCAACGGCGGCGCCGGTGTCACAGATCCCGACCGTCGCGGTGGCGAATCGCTGATGGTCTTCACACTGCCGTGAGACGCGCGACCCACTCAACAGATAAGATGAGTCTCTGAGGCCTCTTTGACCCGGCTCCTTGCCATCGCCGCTTTCGTGCTGACCGTCACCAATCTTCAGGCCGGGTTGACTCCCGGCCTCGTTAATCAGTACTGCATCGGGTGCCATAGCCAGCGGCTCAAAACCGGCGGCCTCGTTCTCGAAGGGCTCGACCCCTCCAACGCTCCTGCCAACCCCGAAACCTGGGAAAAGGTCATCCGGAAACTGCGCGCCAGCACCATGCCTCCGGTCGGCATGCCCCAGCCCGACCCGGCCGCGCGCCAGCACTTCATCGCCTCTCTCGAATCGCAGCTCGACCACGCCGCCGCCACTCACCCCAATCCCGGCCGCCCCATCCTGCATCGCCTCAATCGCGCCGAATATGCCAACGCTATCCGCGATCTTCTCGATCTCAACATCGCCGCCGCCTCGCTTCTTCCTCCCGACGATTCCGCCTACGGCTTCGACAACATCTCCGACGCCCTCGGCCTCTCGCCCTCCCTTCAGGAACATTATCTTTCCGCCGCATTGAAAATCGGCGCGCTCGCCGTCGGCGATCCGCATGTGGCTCCCGGCAGCGAAACCTGGCGCATCAAGCAGGACCTCTCTCAGAACCAGCACATCGAAGGCATGCCCATCGGCACCATCGGCGGCACGCACGTTCGGTACAACTTTCCTCTCGACGCCGAATATGTCCTGCAGGCGCGACTCTACCGCACCAATCTGAACATCGTGCGCGGCCTCGCTTCCGAACATCAGGTCGAATTCGCCATCGATGGCCGGCGCATGCGTCTCGCCTCTTTCGGCGGCCCCGTCGATCTCACCAGTCTCTTCGAGAAGCCCACTGACACCGGCGACGCCGTCGATGCCCGCCTCCGCGTTCGCGTTCCTGTCAAAGCCGGCCCGCACGAAGTCACCGTTGCCTTCATCCAGGGCGCCCGCGTCGAAGTCCCCGACCGTCTTCAGCCCTACCTCCGCAGCTCCGTCGACAACTTCGACTGGGCCGGACTCCCGCATCTCCAGTTGCTTTCCGTCACCGGTCCTTTCGACTCCAAAGGACCCGGCGACACTCCGAGCCGCCGCCGCATCTTCACCTGCCATCCGTCGAACTCCGCCGCCGACGCCGCCTGCGCAAAACAAATCATCGGCACACTCGCGCGCCGCGCCTACCGCCAACCGGTTTCCGATTCAGACCTGAAGCTGCTGATGACGTTCTACGACGCCGGGTCACGCAACGGAGGTTTTGAGGCCGGCGTCGAAGAAGCCCTCCAGCGGATTCTCGCGAGCCCCAAATTCGTCTTCCGCGTCGAGCGCGATCCCGCCGGCGCGCCCCACGTCCACCCCGTCACCGATCTCGAACTCGCCTCACGCCTGTCGTTCTTCTTGTGGAGCAGCATCCCCGACGACCAGCTCCTCACCATCGCCACCCGCAACCAGCTTCACGATCCAGTCGTTCTCGAACGCGAAGTCCGCCGCATGCTCGCCGATCCCAAAGCCGAAGCGCTCACCGACAACTTCGCCGGCCAGTGGCTGCACCTTCGCAACGTCCCCAATGTGCTGCCGAACTCCGACCTCTTCCCCGACTTCGACGACAATCTCCGCCAGTCGATGCGCCGCGAGACCGAACTGTTCTTCGAAAGCATCATCCAGCGAAGACCGCAACGTCCTCGACCTCCTCACCGCCGACTACACCTTCGTCAACGAGCGCCTCGCCCGGCACTACGGCATCCCCGACATCTACGGCAGCCGTTTCCGCCGCGTCACCGTCACCGACGACAACCGCCGCGGGCTGCTCGGCCAGGCCAGCATTCTTTCGGTGACGTCGCACGCCGAGCGCACCTCGCCTGTTGTCCGCGGCAAGTTCATTCTGGAAAACATTCTCGGCACCCCGGTCCCGCCGCCTCCGCCCGACGTGCCTCCGCTCAAGGACACCGCCGAGGGCGAGACACCCAAAACGCTGCGTGAGCAGATGGCCGAGCACCGCGCCAACCCGGCCTGCGCCACATGCCACAAGATTATGGATCCCGATTGGCTTCGCTCTGGAGAATTTCGATGCCGTAGGCGAATGGCGTTCGCGCGAACCGGGCGGCCCGATCGACGCCTCAGGCCAGCTCGCCGACGGCACAAAGATCAACGGCGTGGTTGGACTGCGCGACGCCATCACGCGCAATCCCGAAACGTTCGTCTCCACGCTGACCGAAAAGCTTCTTACTTACGGACTCGGCCGCGGTCTCGACTATTACGACATGCCGGTCGTGCGCTCGATCGTCCGCGACTCGGCTGCGTCCGACTACCGTTTCTCCGCGATTGTCATGGGCATTGTCCGCAGCACCCCGTTCCAGATGCGCTCTGCCCCCTGATTTCGGGTGCGCCTGTACCGCCGGCGGTCGCACTGCGCCGCCGGTTCTTTTACTCAAAAAACGCTGGCCGTCAGCAGGGAATTAGGCGATCATGTCCCGCCATGGCCGCCTAAGTCTTTACGAGCGCATTGGACGATGTACCCTCGAACAACAGCAAGGGACTGTGCCGTGGAAGTCCAATTGCCGGTCTCGGCATTTTGCATAGAAACCAGATCGACCTCGCTCAAGAGGGCGCCTACGCTGGGCGGGACAAACAGGTCAGCTATGGATCGGGCGCGCGTGAATTGCTCGCCAGCGATCTTGAAGTCTTATTGGTTTTCGGGGGTCGGTTTAAAGGAAACTCTCATCAGCACGTTCGCAAGACGGTCAAGAGACGCAAGAAGTTCGGAATACGCCTGGGCGCGCCGTTCGCGCATCCATTGAATTTCGGTAGCCTTTCGATTGAGTCGCTGAGTCAGAGGCGCACTGAGAATAGCAGTTATCGCAGCGATGACAGCAGAAATCGCGGGTGTCTTAAATAGCTCGATCAGGTTCTGGAACACGGGCAGCCTTTCCGATTATGCTACGCTCAGCTCAAATGATTGTCGTAACCCGATTGGCCTCAAAGAGGGCGGAAGCGCAGGTCGAGGCGTACGCACTTAAATTCGCCGCACTGGATGATCTCAACCTCGAAGTGTTCGGTTTGTACCCGGAGAGGGCGGGGGCATCGGTGAGGGTTTCCCGCGCGGCGCTTTCGACAAAACACGCACTGTTTATTCTGAGGAAGTTTTTTGCGGTGCATTCGATAACGATCTCAGTTTGGAGCCATCCGCTGCTGTTGCAATAAACGCCATTGAGGACCTCCTTGCGTGCCAAAATTCTGCAGAGGGCAAGCGCCTAAACACGGCAGGGGTGCTACAATCTCGAATAGAGCGTTTCGCACGGGATAAGCGGTACGGGCCCTCGCGACAAGCCCCCGCTGCGATACGCTTCTTCGCCCCTCCAAAAGGCGGGAAAGTAAAAAGGAACCTTTGAAGCCCTCGGTCTGATCAATCGAGGGCTTTTTGAATGGCTGGACACCAATCCTGCGGGTCCTCTACAGCGCTTCGTCACGGCCTCACGAATTTGATGGTAGGTGCAAGAATCACGGGCGCTGCCTGAGAACCCGCCGAATTGTTCCGCTTTCCGTGCAGCACAGCGACGACTTGGAGCGGAGCCGTTTCAGGGCGGTACACCACGGTGTAGTTGGGATAGCGGGTCAGTGTCCAGAATCGGAGCGGGCGCGGTGTGAGACCGGGCCGGGTGTGGCCGCGTAACGGGCCTTCGGCAAGAAAGGTACAGGCGTCATAGATTGCCTGTTCTACGCGGTCGGCTGCGGTTTCGCTGTCCTCCGCGATGTACGCCCAGACGTTGAAAATATCAGCCTTCGCAAGCGGCGTGAGAACATACGCACTCATTAACCGGGCAAACGCCCTTCAAGCCATTTCCCCTTCATCCCCTCAATGTCACGGCGGGCCTGTGATGCGTCAATCAGCTGGCCGCGCTCGGCTTGCCGATAGCCTTCCTCAATGTGAGCCGACAGGGCGCGGCGTTCTTCGTCCGTCCAGCTTTCCTCCGCATCCTGCGCTTCGAGGGCGCGGCGCAACACGTCCTCGGTGTTTGCATAAGCGCCGGTCGAAAGGCGTTTGTTGATAAGCGTTTCAAGGTCGGGTGGAAGGTTCAGGTGCATGGCCGTTTCTCCATTCCTCAGCTCTCATCGTACCGGCAAGCGGCGCCGGAGGGAAGCGCCGCATAACGCCACATCCGCGATAACCTGAAGACAGGAGCCGCGATCATGCCCAACATTCTCAACTGGTCACAGTGCCCCGCCGTGGAAAGCATTCCAGGCACAGTGAGCGGCGCATGGGTGCTGCGCGGCACGCGTACGCCGGTGAAAGTGCTGTTTGAAAACCTCGAAGCGGGCATGAGCATTGAAGAAGTGATGGAACCGTTTCCTGTCACCCGCGAGAAGATCGATAGCCTCATGGCTTTCGTGACGCGCTCGCTCGAAAAATCCCCCCCGTTCCAGATGCGTTCGGCGCCTGCCGATCGCTAGCGGTGACGGTCTTCACCGGCACGTCTACAATGGAAGTCAGATGAACGGAAGCGAACCGGCAACCAAAGCCGATCTGACGGCACTCAAACAGGACGTAGATCAGCTCCGGGGCGAACTCAAACAGGACATCGACCAGCTCCGGGGCGAAACAAATCACCAGTACAACGACCTCGTTGAGCGGATCGATGATCTCAAGACGGAACTGCTGTCGGCGTTCTACGGCTTCGCAAAAAGCGACCAGAAGCGCATGACCCACATCGAGGGCGACAATGCGGCCCTGAACAGCCGCCTTGCCACGATCGAGGAGCGCCTCCTGGCCGTCGAACACAAACTCCATCTCCCGCCCGCTGCGTAGGCCGGGGTTCTCTTGTTCCCAGCGGGAAAAGTCACATAACAGCCTGAGTTTCCGATCCCCCCGCCGCAGGCATAGAATAATGACTAGCCGGATGTTCATCACGAAAAAATCCCTCGACCGCCGCACCCTCCTCCGCGGCCTCGGCACCGCCGTCGCCCTGCCGCTCCTCGACGCCATGATCCCGGCCTTCACGCCGCTCGCCAAAGCCGCCGCCGCCCCGCGCCCGCGCTTCGGCGTCTCTTACTTCCCCAACGGCGCCATCATGCAGCAGCTCACGCCCAAACAGACCGGCAAGGGCTTCGAGTTCACACCCATCCTCAAGCCGCTCGAACCTTACAAGGATCAGCTGCTCGTCGTCACCAACCTCACGCGCTCTCATCCCGGCTCCCAGGTCGGCGACCACGCCGTCAGCTGCGCTGGCTTCCTCACCGGCGTTTGGCCCAAGCGCACCGAAGGCGAGGACGTTCTCGCCAACACCACCATCGATCAGATCGTCGCGAAGCAAATCGGTCAGGACACCCCGCTGCCCTCCATCGAACTCGCCACCGAGGATTTCACCGGATACGTCGGCGGCTGCTCGCCCGGCTTCAGCTGCTCTTACATGAATACGATCTCCTGGAGCACGCCCACCACGCCGCTGCCCATGGAGACCAATCCGCGCGTCGCCTTCGAACGCATCTTCGGCGAGGCCGGCACGGCAGACGAACGCGCCGCCCTTGTTAGCAAGGAGCGCAGCATCCTCGATTCGATTTCCGCCGAAGCCAGCGACCTCGCGCATGGCCTGGGCCCCCGCGACCGTGCGCGTCTCAGCGACTATCTCGACAACGTGCGTGAAATCGAGCGCCGCATCCAGCGCGCCGAAAGCCACAAGAGCGAGACCACGCTCGACGCCCCCGTCGGTGTGCCCGATCTCTTCGACGAACACGTCGGCCTCATGTTCGACCTCGTCGCCGCGGCGTGGCAGTCCGATGTCACCCGCGTCTTCACCTTCATGATGTCGCGCGAGCTCAGCCAGCGCACTTACCCGCAGATCGGCGTCACCGAACAGCACCACAGCATCTCGCACCACCAGAACAACGCCGAGAAAATGGCCATCTGCGTCCGCATCAACACCTTTTACGTCAGCCTCTACGCGAAGTTCCTCGCGAAGCTGAAGTCGATCGAAGACGGTGATGGCACGCTGCTCGACCACTCACTCGTTGTCTATGGCGCTGGCATGGGCGATTCCAATGTACACGCGAGCGACCCGCTGCCCATGATCTTCGCGGGCGGGGGCGCTGGTACTGGACATCGTCATGTCGAAGTCCCGATGCGCACGCCGGTCGGCGACCTCTGGAGCACCGTCGCCCACAAATACGGCACCGAGATCGATCACTACGGCGACGGCTCCGGCATGATCGACGGCCTTTTCTCGTGATGAAACGCGCGGCCTTCTTCGCGCTGGCCCTCGTTCTGACAGCCGGCGAATCTGACACGCGTCTGATGGAAGCCGTGAAGTCCGGCAACCTCGATGCCGTGCGCGCGCTCGCGAAAAACCGCGCCCTTCTCAACACTCCCGAAGCCGACGGCACCACTGCGCTCGCATGGGCGGTCCGGTCCGACGATCTCCCCATCGTGCAGGCGCTGCTCGCCGCGGGCGCCGACGCGAAGGCTTCCAATCGCTACGCCGTCACGCCGCTTGAACTCGCTGTCAACAATGGCAACGCCGCGACTACGTCTGCACTTCTCAAAGCCGGCGCCGATGCATCTTTCGTCAAGCCCGGCGGGCAGACCATCCTGATGGCAGCCGCGCGCACCGGCAACGCCGAAGTCGTCCGTATGCTGCTTGATCATGGCGGCAACGATGGGAACGCCGTCAACGCCCGCGAGTCCAGCTATGGCGAAACCGCCCTGATGTGGGCCGTCTCGGAAAATCATGCCGCTGCGGCGAAACTTCTCATCGAACACGGCGCCGACATCAACGCCCGCTCGACGAAGATGAATTATGACAAGGACCGCTTCGGCCTTGAAGGCGTCATCACCATCCTGCCGCACGGCTACTGGACGCCTCTGATGTATGCGGCGCGTCAGGGCTCGTCCGCCGCCGCGCGCGTCCTCGCCGAATCCGGCGCCAGTCTCGATCTCACTGACCCGGACGGCACATCCGCTCTTATCCTCGCCATCATCAACGGCCACTTCGATACCGCGGCGCTGCTCCTTGCCAAAGGCGCGGATCCGAGTCTTCCCGACTCCACCGGCATGACGCCGCTCTACGCGACCGTCAACATGAACACGCTCGGCGAAGTCTACGGACGCCCCGCCCAGCACCAGACCTCCGGCGACACCAGCGCGCTCGATCTCATGCGCCTTCTGCTCAAGGCTCATGCCAACCCGAACGCGCAGATGAAAACCGCCGCGCTTTACCGTGCCCACACTCCTGGCGAACCGGCGCTTGGTGCGGGCGCCACGCCTCTGATGCGCGCCGCGAAAAACGGCGATGCCGCTGCTATGCGCCTGCTGCTCGAATTCGGCGCCGACCCCGAACTCACGTCCCGCAATCACACCACCGCGCTCATGATGGCGGCCGGTCTCGGCCGCGGACTCGGCGTGTTCGCGAAGGACTATGCAACAGAAGCCCAGATGGTGGAAGGCCTCAAAGTTCTGCTTGATCGCCACGTCAATGTGAATGCGCAGAACGACGCCGGACAAACCGCCCTGCATTTCGCCGTGCTGAGTTCCGATGAAACAGTCAAGCTGCTCGCCGCCAATGGCGCAAAGCTCGATATTAAGGACAAGCAGGGCAAGACTCCGCTCGATTTCGCCCTGGGCGGCGGCGGACGCGGCAGGGCAGGCGGTCCGCCGGTGGTTCGCGAAGGTACAGCCGCCCTGCTTCGTCAGCTCATGGCGCACCGGTAACGCCGGCGGTCTTGCCGCCGGTGGTTTTACTCAGCTAAAGCCAGCCGCAGGCTGTCATCGAAACCCCTCCGGCAAAATCGCGAGGATCCGCCTGGCTGCATCGATCGGCGATACACGAAGTCCATCGATGACAACGTCAGGTTTCTCCGGCGGCTCGTAAGCCGCTTGCAGCCCGGGAACATCGCCGCTCGCATTTCGGTAGATGCCCTTGGGATCGCGCGCCATACACACTTCGAGTGGCACATCGACGAAGACTTCGTAGAACCGCGCAATCTGATGCCGCGCGGCATCCCGGTAGCATCGCCGGTTCGCCGTCGCATCGAAGATCACCGGCACGCCGTGTTTCACCAGCAGCGTCCCGATCCACACCATGCGCCGATAGAACGCGTCGCGATCGCTCTCGGCGTAGCTGTCGTCGTTGAGGACCTTGCGCAGCGCATCCGACTCAAGTACCTCGACCTCTATACCGCGATCAGCCAGCAGCTGCTTCAGACAAGAAGTGATCGTGGATTTGCCCGACGCCGGCAGACCGGTGATCCAGATGGCGAACGCCGGCTCAGGCACAGTACCGATTCACCTCAGCAGGATTGAACGTGTCTTCATTCAGAATGGCCAGACTGAACCGAAACAACTGCTGACGAACGCTGTCGGCGAGCTTCGGATACCACACCGGATTCGCCAGCACCAGCGCTCGGAAAACGAAGAACGGAGCAACCACCTCTGCCATCTCCGCGTCTCCGCGGTTATCCATATAGCGCGTCCAGAAGCGCCGGAAAAGTTCTTCGAAAGCTCCCTCCAGACGCCCTCTTCGCTCCAGCGAGAAGAAGACGAAATTCAACGTCAGACACGCGACATCGTCTGCCGGGTCCCCGAATTCGCCGCGCGAACGATCCAGCACGGTGAACTCCGTACCCTCGCGAAAAAGAATATTCCACGGATGAAAATCGCCGTGCACCTGCTTCAGCCGATGCGTCCGGCTCTTCAAACGCCAGCGCCAGTTGACGCACAGATGCTCGATCTCGCGCAAAGCATCGGCCGGACAAAACTCCGTCCCCGCGTACGAGTCCGCGATGCCCATGATGCATTCGCCATGACCGACAAGCTCGCGTATGCGCCGCACGTAGAGGTTGCTGTCACTCCCAGCGACGCGATGAATGTCGACCAGGTAATCGCACAGCGCGTCGGCCCGCGCCATATCCAGCTCAGTGAGCCGCCCGGTCTTCGCAATTCTCTCCAGATCGAGAAAGTATCCGTCGCCTTCCGCGTATTCGGTAAGCAGGAAAAACTCCTCGGCCGCCCCCAGCGAAAACGGTGTTCCGCCGGCCCCGAATGCACCCACGTCGAGCGCACGAACGTGCCGGGGCAGCCGGTTGAAAGCGTCTTTCTGCCAGAGCAGAATCTGTGCGCGGTCGGACATATGCTCGTGCCCGAAATGCGAAGGTCCCATCGTATGCAGGACGACGCGCTTCCCTTCGCCCTCCTCTGACCCGTATTCGACCAGCATCGGCGTGCCGTACCCGGCCTGCTTCTGTTCGCGGTCTTCGACGTTTTCGCCGAGCACAGAGGTGCGGAGTACGCGTGACCGGAGGTACTCGCTCAGCTTGACATTTTTAAACACTTGTTTTAATCTTCTTTTTAACCCTACAATACCGTTTTGCAAACCACCTGCCACGGCAGGCCTGTAACAGGCGCATCTCTCTACGTATGAGCCCGAACGTCGCAAAAGGCAAACGCCGCCCGTCCCCCGGCGCGGGTCTGATGGTGCTGCTGAAGCCCTACAAGCTTCTCGTCACCATGCTGGTGGCGTTCACCATCGTTGGCAACGCACTGAATCTGGTGGTGCCGAAACTGATTTCGAGCGCCATCGATTCCTACACCGCGGGCCACTTCGCCTATCGGACCGTCATCGTTGAGTTCGTCCTCACAGGCCTCGGCGTGTTCATTCTGAGCTATGCGCAGAACATCTCGCAGGTCTGGGCGTCGGAAAGAGTAGCGCGCGATCTGCGCACGCGCCTCGCGGCGAAAATCTCGGCCCAGTCATTCGGCTGGGTGGAACAGATCACGCCCGCCAAGCTTCTCACCAATCTCACCTCGGACGTCGATTCCGTCAAGATGTTCGTGTCGCAGGCGTTCGCCTCGATCATCTCCTCCCTTTTTCTGATCGTCGGCGCCAGCGTACTGCTGCTTACGATTAACTGGAAACTGGCCCTCGCCATTCTCGGCGTGGTTCCGTTCATCGCCATTACGTTCCAGCTGGTCCTGCGGAAGGTCCGCACGCTGTTCCGCAGGGCGCAGGAAGCCATCGACTGGCTCAACCGCGTCATCAACGAAAGCATTCTCGGCGCCTCGCTGATCCGCCTGCTCAACACCAATCAGATCGAATACGACAAATTCATGAAGGCGAATGCCGAAGCCCGCGACATCGGTCTCAGCATCCTGCGCCTGTTTGCCAGCCTCATCCCCTCGATAACCCTGGCCGTCAATATCGCGACCGTCATCATTCTCGCGCTGGGCGGACATTTCGTAATCGGCGGCACCATGTCGCTGGGCAATTTCACAGCGTTCAACTCCTATCTCGCGATTCTGATTTTCCCGATCATCCTCATCGGCTTCATGAGCAACGTCATCGCGCAGGCCGGGGCGTCCTACATGCGCATCGGCATGGTGCTGAATGCCCCCGATCCGCCCGCTGCCGGAGGCATGATCGCCGATCTGCGGGGCGATGTCGCCATGGACAACGTTTCGCTCTCCTATGGCGACAAATTCGTTCTGAAAAACGTCTCGTTCGAGGTGAAGGCAGGTACGAAAACGGCGATCATCGGCCCCACGGCCGCCGGCAAAACGCAGCTGCTTTATCTGCTCATTGGATTGCTCAAGCCCTCTTCCGGCACGATCGCGTACGACGGCCAGCCGGTCGACGGCTACGACAAGGAATCGCTTCATCGGCAGGTGGGTTTCGTCTTTCAGGACAGCATCATCTTCAATCTGACGCTGCGCGAAAACATCGCCTTCAGCACTACCGCCGGCGAGCAGGATCTCGACCAGAGCCATCGCCACCGCCGAGCTGAACGATTTCATCGCCGCCCTGCCGCAGGGCCTCGAGACCGTCGTTTCCGAGCGCGGAACCAGCCTCTCCGGCGGCCAGAAACAGCGCGTCATGCTGGCCCGCGCCCTCGCGCTCAACCCCCGGGTGCTGCTGCTCGACGACTTCACCGCGCGCGTCGATACCACCACCGAGCGCGCCATTCTCGGCAACGTGCACCGCGAATTATCCGGGCATCACGCTGATTTCGGTGACGCAGAAAATCGCCTCCGTGGTGGATTACGACCAGATCATCCTCCTGATGGAGGGCGAGGTTCTGGCCGTCGGCACGCACCAGCAACTGATGGAGACATCGCCTGAATATGTCCAGCTCTACGACTCTCAGCGAAGTACGAGCCACTACGAAGTACACGCTTAGCACCGCGACTGGCGTGGGGCCGCGCCCGAAGCGGTCGCTGCGCGAGCAGGGCGCGAAGTTTCTCCCGCTGTTTGCAACCGAGAAGACCGGCCATCGCAGCCGCCGTAGCCGCCATCGTGTGGAGTTCGCTTGCGACGCTCATCGCACCGGTCCTCATCGTGCGCGCCATCGACACCGACGTGAAGGGCAGGAACATGCATGGCCTGCTCATGTACGCGCTGGTGATATTTCTGATCTACGTCTCGGGCGGCGTGGCCAGCTATGTACAGGTCCTCTACCATGGGCGGCGCCGGAAGAAGCGTGCTCTTCCATCTGCGCAACGCTTTGTTCGTGAAGCTGCAGGAACTGCCGGTGGCGTTCTTCAATCAGAACAAGGCGGGCGATCTGATTTCGCGCCTGAACAACGATACCGACAAACTGAACCAGTTCTTCGCGCAGTCGCTGATGCAGTTTGTGGGCAGCGCGTTTCTCATCACCGGCAGCGTCATTTTTCTGGTCAGCCTGAATGTCAAACTCGGCATCGGTGCGCTGCTGCCCGCGGCCGCCGTGCTGCTGCTCACGCGCGGAACATCGGCCTGGGTGAAGCGGAAGAACCTCGGCAGCCTGCAGGCGCTCGGCGGCATGAGCTCGGAAGTGCAGGAGAGCCTGAACAATTTCAAAGTCATCGTGGCGTTCAACCGGGTCGATTATTTTTGCTGGAAATTCAATACGGCGAACCAGAAAAATTTCGCCGCCTCCACTTCGGCTGGCTACGCGAACAACATTTTCTTTCCGCTGTACGATCTTTCGTCGCAGATCGCGCAGCTGATCGTGGTGGCTTACGGCATCGCGCTGATCCAGGCGGGCCAGGTGACCATCGGCCTGCTGATCGGGTTCCTGCTGTACGTGAACAATTTCTACGGCCCGATGCGGCAGCTGGCGGCCGTGTGGGCATCGTTCCAGATGGCGATGGCGGCCCTCGACCGCATCTCCGAAGTGCTTTCGCTCGAATCGAACCTGCCGGTGATCGAAGCGCCCCAAACGGAGAAGGCGCCGAAAGCGGCATCGGTCCTGTCGTTCCGCCAGGTGTGTTTTCACTATCCCGACGGCAAGGACGTGCTGCGCGACATCAGCTTCGAAATGGAGCGCGGCAAAGCCTACGCGTTGGTGGGCCCGACGGGCGGCGGCAAAACCACGACGGCCAGCCTGATGGCGCGCCTTTACGATCCGACGCAGGGTTCGGTGCTGTTCCAGGGACGCGACATCCGTTCGTACACGGCGGAGGAGCGTGCGCAGAAGATCGGGTTCATCCTGCAGGATGCCGTTCCTGTTCAGCGGCTCCGTGCGCGACAACATCGTTTACGGCAACGAAGAATATCGCGATTATTCGAGCGCACAGCTCACGCGCGTGCTCGAAGAAGCCAACCTCGCCAGCTCTGGTTTCGCGCTTCTCCGACGGCCTCGACACTGCCATCACGACGAGCGGCAACAGCATCAGCCTCGGGCAGAAGCAGCTGATCGCCTTCATGCGTGCCGCGCTGCGCAGGCCGGATCTGCTGATTCTCGACGAAGCCACGGCGAATATCGATACGGTGACGGAAGAGCTGCTGGAGGAGATTCTCAACAAGCTGCCGGCAACCACGACGCGCGTGATCATCGCGCACCGCCTCAATACCATCGACAACGTGGATCAGATTTTCTTCGTCAACTCCGGCGAGATCACGCTGGCCGGATCGATGGAGCATGCCGTCGACCTGCTGATGCACCAGAAGCGCGCGAGTTAGCCGGGGGGTGACCAAACAACGACGGCGCATCGCAGACGCCGCGAGACGGAAGATCGGCTCGAAAACGCGCGATGCCGCGGACTTCGCTGCAGGCTCGCTGGAAACTGAGCTATCAGCGATTGGTAAGGCAGTGCCGGCCCGAGACTGGGCGAAAGGTGCCCGCCGACTACTTTGCCGACCTCGACCACTACCTCAACGGCGCACCGAAAAAAAGTGAAGTTTCTCCCGCGCTGGCTGGCTGCGGGCAGCCTGAATGTGTCCATCTCCTCAACCAGCCGGAATCCTGTCCGACTAACGAGTGCCTTCCATAACCGTACGCAGGATACCGTTGATCCGGGTCGAGTAGCCCTTCCCGTACTTCATGAGCCAATCGTAAACCTCTTTGTCGAGGCGGGCGGCCACAAGCACCTTCGGGGCGCGCTTAAACTGAGCCAGTTGTTCGTCGGTAAGGGCAGGGATTTCCGAATAATCGATCCCGGAATCGTTCTCGGCGGCCTGCCTGTTCGCGATCCGGGACAGGACGGATTTCTGCGACTCACTCACCGGCTTGCTGAAGATAGATTCGGCGCTCACGCTTGTTTGCTTCGCGGGCCGAGATGATGCGGATGTTTTCTTCTTCTTCATTTTGATCCTCCACGCGATAAACATGGACAACCAGCAGTACAGCGCCCAGAGCTGATCCTATGGCATGCCACCTCTGTTCGCCCTCAACGGTTATGAGCTGATAGCCGATAGCCCACCGCCTTCCCTACTCCAGCCACACCTTCGGATCCACGCTCATCCCCGGCCGCAGCTCGTGGTTCTTATCCTCGCCCTCTTTCAGCCGGATGCGCACGGGCACGCGCTGCACCACCTTCACGTAGTTCCCTGTCGCATTCTCCGGCGGCAGCAGACTGAACCGCGCCCCCGTCGCTCCGGCCACGCTCTCCACCACGCCCTCATACTCGCGATCGTACGCATCCACATGAATGGTTGCGCGCTGCCCCGGCTTCATGCGCTTCAGCTGCGTCTCTTTGAAATTCGCCGTGATCCAGATGTTGCCCACCGGCACGTCGGCCATCAGTTGCTGGCCCGGCGCCACCTGCTGTCCGGGCTCCGCGTTCTTCTTGCCGATGATGCCGTCCACCGGCGCAAAAATCTTCGTGTACGAAAGATTCAGCTCGGCCTGATCCACCATCGTCTGCTGCTGGACAGCGCTGGCTTCGCGGTTCTGCACTGTGGCGTTCTGCACCGCGATCTCCTGCGGACGATTCCGCTCCGCCTCGCTCTGTTTCGTGATCGACTGCTCGAGCCGCGCCTGCATCTCTTCGATGGTACGTGCTTCGGCTTCGGCCGTAGCCTTCTTAACGTCAACATCCGCAGCGGCAGCTTTCGCGGCGGCCTCCGCCTGATCGAACTGCTGCTTACTGATCTCGTCTTTCGCAATCAGCAACCTGTATCGCTCGAGATCCGCCTGCGCCTTCACATTATCGGCCTCGGACTTCCGCACATTCGCCACAGCCGAATCGTAATCGCGCTGTGCGGCGGCGAGCGAGGCGCGCGCCTGGGCGATGTCAGTGACCGAAGTCGAAACCGTCGTCTGCGTCGTAACCGTGGTGATGGGCACGCTGGGCCGCGCCACCGCCACCAGCGTCCGCGACGCGCTCAGCGCGGCCTTCGCCTGTTCGAGCGCCACTTCGTAATCGCGCGGATCGAGCTGGACCAGCAGTTGCCCCGCCTTGACCGCCTGGTTGTCCTCCACGTAGACCGCTGTCACGGTCCCGGCGATCCGGCTGGTGATTGCATAGATATCGCCATCCACCTGGGCATCGTCCGTCGATTCGTACGAATTGAAGTAATTCAACAGCCGGTAACCGCCGATTCCAGCCGCCACCAGAATCACAAGCAGAATGCCGAGCTTGATCGGATGCGCCAGAATCCCCCGTTTCGCAGGTCTGCGCGGGGGTGTTTCGCGCGCTGTCTCACGAGTGGTTTGCTGTCCCTCCGGCGGTTTTGCCGGCTGAGACTCCTGTGTCTCGGGTTTCCGCCATCTTCTCCTATTTTGTCCTGAACCTTCTGATGCGGCGACGGAGGTTCCGGCTGCGGGAAAGCGCACAGGCCGAGGGGTCCGTTGTGCGCGCGACAAATTGAGCAGCGCTCAAATTCCAGAGTACACGCGCGACGGGGCTGCGGCGTCAACCGTTTGTGACATTCGTGTCCACGCGCTCGTTGAGGTGTGTCCCTGGATTAGCGTGGTGTGTCCTCTGGCTGGCCCCGCTGCCCGCGGCCGCATCGGACACCGACGCGCTGCTTAAGACCATTGAAGCGCGATACAACCACACCCAGTCGCTTAGGCTTGATTTTTCAGAGACTTATGCCGGGACCGAACGGCCCGTGCAGAAGGAATCCGGCATGCTCTAGCTGCGCAAACCAGGCCGAATGCGCTGGGATTATGCCGTCACCCGCCGGGAAAGTCTTCATCTCCGACGGCAAGGAAGTGTTGCTTTACACGCCCCCCGACGCCACGCGCGCAGAAAAGCAAACTGAAAGAATCGGAGGATATGCGCGCGCCTCTCGCGTTTCTGCTCGGCAAGCTCGAGTTCAAAAAGGAATTCCGCAATCTTCCAGACGCGTATGGAAGGCAGCGACACCTGGATCGTGGCGGAACCCAAATCCCGGAATCTCGCCTACACGAAGGTGGAGTTCCTCGCCCAGCCCGACGGCCAGATCCGGCGCGTCCGCGTCACCGGTCAGGATCAGTCGCATACTGGACTTCACTTTCACCAACGAGCAGCCGAATGCGCCGGTATCGCCCTCGCTGTTCGAATTCCACCCGCCGCCCGGGGTGCAGATCGTCGAGGCCGACGCAATAAATGTCGGAATTCGTTCTCAAATACGCGGACGCGCGCGGCGAAGTGCACAGCCAGATGGCGCAGGGCACCACCGCGCAGGAAATCCGCGAGCGCTTCACCCAGCAGGGATTTCTTGTCTATTCCGTCAAACCCAAAGGTGCGGGGATCAGTCTGTCGGGCGACATCTCGCTCCCCGGCCGCCGGCGCAAACTCAATCTCGAAAAATTCCTCATCTTCAACCAGCAGTTCGTCACCCTGATCCGCGCCGGGCTGCCGATTCTGAAAGCGCTCGACCTCCTCGCCGAACGCCTCACCGACCCCAAGCTCACGCCTTACATCAATGCAGTGCGCGAAGAAGTGCGGCGCGGCACGCTTTTGTCCGAGGCGTTCCGCCAGCAGGGCATTTTCCCGAAGATCTATGTGACACCGTAATGGCGGGCGAGAAATCGGGCAGCCTGGTGGAGGTGCTGGAGCGCTACATCACCTATCAGAAGCTCGCGCTCGGCGTGCGCAAGAAGGTGCTGGTTTCGCTGATGTATCCGTCGGTGCTGATCGTGCTGGTGATTCTGCTGATGGTGTTTCTGGTGACCTACGTGGTGCCGAGTTTTGCGTCGCTCTACTCCAGCATGCGGCGCAGCTGCCGACCATCACCGCTGTACCTGATTGCCATCGGCACCACGGCGCGCGCCTACGTGCTGTTTTACGCCCTGGGGCTGTTCGCTCTCGTCGGCCTCTTCCTGATGTGGTCGCGCCGCGAGAGTCGCAAGGGAGCGGATCGACCGCGTCAAGGTGAAAGTACCGCTCTTCGGCGACATCTGGATCAAGTATCAGGTAGCGCAGTTCGCCCGCGTCCTGAGCACGCTGCTCACCGGCGGCATTCCGCTGATGCAGGGCCTTGAGACAGCCGGCGATTCCCTGGGCACGCCGCTCCTGCGCAAGACGCTGGCAGGCGCGAGCCAGCTGGTGCGGGAAGGCCAGACCCTTTCGTCTTCGCTCGCCTCCACGAAAATCTTCCCGGAGCTGGCGGTCGACATGGTTGAGGTCGGCGAATCGACCGGCGCGCTGCCCGCCATGCTCACCAGCGTCGCGGAGTTTTACGAGGACGACGTGAACACGAAGATGGCCGGCGTGCTTTCGCTGATCGAGCCGGCCATCATGATCTTCATGGGCATGTTCGTCGCCTTCGTGCTGATCGCGCTCTACCTGCCGATCTTCTCTCTCGCGGACACAATTCGGTGACCGCCGCTCAGTTCCGCAAACTCGCGCTGAGTCTGGAAGGCGCTGAGGAAGGCTCGCACATGGGCAATGCGGACTTCCGGGTCGGCGGCCGCATCTTCGCCACCCTGAGTCTGGAGAAGCAGGGTTACGGCGTTCTGCTGCTGAACCCGGAGCAGCAGGCCGGTATGGTCGCCGATGCGCCGGAGGTTTTTTCTCCGGTCCCGGGCGGCTGGGGGCGCAACGGCTCGACGCGCGTTCTGCTGGCCAAAGTAACGCCGGACATGCTGAGAGACGCGCTGCACACGGCCTGGCAGAACCGCGTGGCGAAGAACAAGCGCACAAAAAAGACTTAGTGGGGCCAGGCATTCGTGCCTGCCGGCGGGCTTCCGCCCGCCGCGAAGCGTCACCCATCCCTCAGGAATACCGTATCGTCGGCCGATGGATGTTCTTCTAAATCACCTGGGCCGAAGTACCGCTCCCCGGCCGGGTTCGACCCAGGCTTACTGCAAGGACGCACCGGAGGTTCCACGCCCTACTCATCGTCGCGACGAGTACCGACCGGTTATTCCTCAGCGGGTTGCTCGCCAGCATTGCCCGCCTCCGCTTCACCGGCACGCCCATCCTAAATCCGTTCCGGGATCGGGCACAATGAATTTACAGCGAACGGTCAACAGTGTCTTAACTGTTTGTCTCAGCCCAGGGGACCACCCCATTCTCTGGCGTCACCCCTCCAATCGAAACCCATTACACTTCGATGAATCGCAAAATCTTTCTTCACTCACAGACTTATCACTCCGTCATCAAGCGACTTTAGGTGAATAGATTGAGTTCCGCTTGACGCTGGTGATAATCCCCTCAATAACGTCATTGGGATTAGATAGTAGCATACCCGCAAACCGGAAAAAAGGCTGGATTAACGCCAAAATTAACATTGGTGGTCTGGCATACGGGACCGATCACGGCCGACGGAAAATCGAGTTCGCCAGACTCCGTACAGCGCGTACCTGCGATTGGATTGCGCTCGCACAGACAATCCGGGAAGACCTGTTTGCCGCCGAGCCCTCGCAATCCGGCCGAGCCGCCCGGCAGTTCAGGGTTCGACTAAAAATGCCCGCGAAAGCTGGGTGCTCGCAATCACCGCTTGTCCCAGCGCGATTCCCCCGTCGTTCGTCGGGACACGGTGATGTACGAACACCTCGAATCCACGCTCCCGCAGCATAGTCACCGCGTGACCCAGCAGCCGCAGATTCTGAAACGTTCCGCCGCTGAGACAAACCCGGCCGAGGCCGCTCGCCGCGCGCATCCGCTCGCACCCGTCCGCGATCATGCGCGCCATCGTGAGATGGAACTTCGCCGAAATCTCGCCGACCGCATTTCCGTTTGCGATATCGCGCACGATCGCCCCAATCGTCGGCCGCGGATCGATGCGGAACGGCTCCCCATCCTCGATGTCGAACGGATAAGAGCCCGTCGCATTCGTGGCCTGCATTTCCAGCTCAATCGCCGCCTGGCCTTCGTACGTGGTCTCATGCCGAATCCCCAGCAGCGACGACACCGCGTCGAACAGCCGTCCGCACGACAACGTCTCGACCGTCTGTATTCCCCGTGCAATCATTGCATCCACGACCTGAAGCTGTTTCGCCGGAATCTCCCGCAGCATCGGCAAATCTAGCGACGCCGCCCGCTCCCCGAACGCCTCCCGCAGCCACGCCAGCGCGCTCCTCCATGGTTGCCGCACAGCGCTGTCTCCTCCCGCCAGCGGCACATATCGCAGATGCCCGCATCGCTCAAACCCCGCGAAATCGCAGATCAGAAATTCGCCGCCCCAGATCTTCCCGTCCGTTCCGTACCCCGTGCCATCCATTGCCACGCCGATCACGCGTCCGTCGATTCCGTTGTCCGCCATCGAGCTTGCGATGTGCGCGTGATGGTGCTGTACCCCGATCGGCGGCAGGCCCGACTCCCGCAGCGCATATCGCGTGCTGAGGTAATTCGGATGCAGGTCGTGCGCCACCGCCACCGGCGCGACCCGAAAGAACCGCTCCAGATGCCCGCGCGTCTCGCGAAAAAAATCCAGCGTTTCCAGATTCTCCAGATCGCCGATGTGCTGGCTGAGAATCGCGTAATGGTCTTTGGTGAGGCAGAGGGTGTTCTTCAGTTCCCCGCCACATGCCAGCACTTCCGCCAGCGGCACAGCCAGCGGAATCGGGTCGGGCGCATAACCGCGCGATCGTCTCACCGGATACTCGCGGCCTTCGAACGTCTGCACCACCGAATCGTCAACCCGCGTCTGAATCCTGCGATTGTGCAGCAGAAACCGGTCGGCCAGCGTATGCAGCTGCGGCCACGCTTCCTCATTGCGGCTGACAATCGGCTCTTCGCTCATATTGCCGCTTGTCATGACGAGCGCCTGAAGTGAATCGTCGAACAGCAGATGATGCAGCGGCGTATAAGGCAGCATCACTCCCAGCCGCGCATTGCCGGGCGCGACACTGGCGGCAATCCCCGAATCCTCCCGCCTCTCGATCAAGACAATCGGATGCCGCGGCCCGGTCAGCAGCGCGCGATCCGCCTCCGTCACCACGCAGACTCGTTCCGCCACCGCCGCCGTCCGCACCATGATCGCGAACGCCTTCCCGCTGCGCCGCTTTCTCTCCCGCAGCCGCGCGACCGCTGGCTCGTTCGTCGCATCGCACACCAGATGAAATCCGCCGAGGCCCTTGATGGCGAAAATCTGCCCTTCCCGCAGCAGCGCGCGCGTACGCTCCAGGATCTCGCCCGCCGACCCGAGTCCTTCCTCTCCCACCAGCGTCAGCGACGGCCCGCACTCCGGACACGCATTCGGCTCCGCATGAAACCGCCGGTTCAGCGGATCCTCATACTCCGCCTGACACCGCGCGCACATCGGGAAATCCGTCATCGTGGTGTTCGCGCGGTCATACGGCACGTCGCAGATGATGGTGTAGCGCGGCCCGCAGTTCGTGCAGTTTGTGAATGGATACTGAAACCGCCGGTTTTCGGGCGAGCTGAAGTCGCGCGCGCATTCCTCGCACGTCGCGACATCCGGAGGAACCAGCGCAAAACGTCCGCTCACGCTGACACTGTGTTCGATCCGGAATTCCGCATCGCCGGCGGGCGTCTGCTCGGAGACCGCCAGATCGTCGATCCGCGCCAGTGGCGGCAGTTCGCTTGTCAGAAGAGCGAGAAACCGGGCCACACCGCCGTCGCCGGCTTCCGCTTCGATGACCACGCCGTCCGATGAATTGAGAACGCGTCCGCGCACGCCGCACTGCTGCGCAATGCGATAGACGAACGGCCGGAACCCGACACCCTGCACCACGCCCCGCAGTTCAATGCGTTTTCGAACGGTCGGCGCGGGGGCCTTGCTCACAGGGCGGGGCTCATCCGGCGGCGCACACCAGCGGCCGCTCCGCCAGTCTCGCGCGCATGGCGTCGAGACGCTCCGCTGCCAGCTCCACCAGCCGTCTCATCAGCGCATAGCCAAGCGCCGGATCGGCATCGCAGGCCGCGCGCAGCGCCGCGCCCGGCAGCGCGAACGTCGTGACGGGCGCGAGCGCCCGCGCCTGAAAGTGCGTCAGGCTGTCACCGGTGATCGCCGACCAGCCCATCGCATCGCCCGCGTGCAGCGTCTGCACCTCTTGCTTGAGACCGTCCGTCACCGCTTCGAGCGCAACGTCCCCCGAAACGATGAGATGAAGAAAAGAGGATGTCGCGCCCGAAGGGAAGATAATGTCGCCCCTGCCGTACTGCCGGTCCTGCGCAATCCCGATGAGTTTCCGCAGCTGCTCGGGATCGAGTTCGTTCAGCAGCCGGAAGGCGCCGCTGGTTTCCAGATCCGCGGTTGGCTGAACCGAAGCCGTTTCAGCCTCGGTATGTCGAACGCATTCGGTCGCAAAACCCGCATGGAACAGAACCTCGTCGCCAACCGATGCGGACGGGATCAGAGTGAGATAGACCGCCCGGCGCTTGCCGTCGAATTCAACCAGACCGATGCGGTTGGCGCCATCGTGGCGAATTTCGATGATTCTGCCCTGCATTACCTACTTCCTTGTCCAGCATTCCAGCTGGCTGACGACGTTGTCAATCAACCGGGGCAGAGCTTTCGCGACGGGTTCGGTGAGCTCCGCGCCCCACTCAGTGGATTGCGGCTGCACGCCGAGCACCACAACTTCCGGCGGCGTCTCGCCGAGCAGCTCGATCGCGACCATCATGTCGGCGAACCCGAGAGAATGAACCGACGCCTTGCCAGGCAGCCCGCGGAGCGCTTTGCCCTCGAAGCGCAGCACGGTTCCCGCAGGTTCCCCGGCGTCAACGGCGTCGATCACCAGAAGCCGCCGCACGCCCGAAATGTGATGAAGCAGACTAAGCCCCTGCGTGCCGCCATCCAGCAGAACGACGCCCGGCGGAACGCGCGGATCAACTGAAAGCCCCTGAATGGCGTGCACTCCCGCCCCGTCGTCCGCGTGGACAAGGTTGCCGAGGCCGAGCACCAGCGTTTCCGTCATGGCGTTTCTGTCATATGAGGTTTGCGATTCTGACCGCTGCCTCCCTGGCCAGCTGCAGCACGTCCGGGGCCGGGGCATCGCCCGCCTCGAACTGCTGCGCCGGGATGCGGCAGAGAAACGCCTCGCCCGCAAAGCCGAACAGCCCCCCCGCCAGCGCCACCACTTCTTCGGGCGTCGCTGCGTGCGTCAGCGGCGAGCGCGGTGTTACGGCCCGCAGCGGCTCGATGCTTAGGGCTTTTGACCCAGCATCTGCGTCAATAAACACAACCCGGGAGAAGCGCGCAATCTCCGGCGCGAGCTCTGGCGTCAGCTGCTGCACTGCGCGAACTGTGTGGTTCATTCCAGGTTCAATCAGCCCGAGGACGGCGTGCGCGGCGGCATCGTCGCCCCGCAGCGTGTTGCCGCAGGCAAGGAGTAGGGTTCTCATCAGGATGGTCTCGCCATGCGACCTGCCACGCTTCCGTCGGGCGCGATCCATTCCACCACCAGCGGCATCTGCCCCAGCGCGTGCGTCGAACATGACAGGCACGGATCGTAACACCGGATCGCGGCTTCAATGCGGTTCAGAATGCCTTCATCGGGCTGCGTGCCGGGCGGAATGCGTTTCAGGAATTCCCGCGCCGCCTGATCCACAGTCAGGTTCATCGCCTGGTTGTTCTGCCCGGTGGCGATCAGAAGATCGGCTTTCGTCATCAGCCCGTTCACGTCCACCCGGTAGTGATGGAACAGAGTGCCGCGCGGCGCCTCGCACGAGCCCACGCCTTCCTGGCGGTTGAGCGACGCGTTGGCGTGAATCTTTTCTTCGAAGAGCTCCGGCGTGTGCATTAGGTCTTCAATCCGCTCGACGCAGAACAGCATTTCAATGACGCGCGCCAGGTGGTAGTGGAACGATTCGCACACCGCGCCTGACGAACGCATGTTTGAACTCGCGCATCTCGCGGTCGGCGCGCTCGGTGCCGGCGAACTTCGCCACGTTCAGACGCGCCAGCGGGCCGACGCGATAGTAGCCGCGCGGATATCCGATGGGCCGGTAGTAAGGAAATTTGACAAACGAGAAATCCTCCGCCGCTTCGCCGAGATACTTGTAATACTCGCGCGGGTCGAGATCTTCGGCGACCGCCGCGCCGGATTCATCCACCAGCCGCAACTTTCCGTCGTAGAATTCCAGACCGCCCTCGGGGCTCACTGTGCCCAGGAACATCGACGGAAAATTGCCCATGTGCGCGATCTCGGCCGCGAATCCATCGAGCAGCGACTTCAGCCGGTCCAGCGCCATCGTGACCGACCCCAGCGCCTCCGGAATCCACGACAGAATTTCGTCGCGCTGTGTCGTGGTGAAGCGCGCATGCACGCCGCCCGGTCCGCTGCATGCCGGATGCACGCTCTTGCCCCCTGCGATTTCAATGATGCGCTGCCCGAACTGCCGCAGCCGGATGCCGCGCCGCAGAAAATCCGGATCGCGTTCCAGCAGTCCGAAGATGTTGCGTTTTTCGGCGGGCGCGTCCATGCCGAGCAGCAGATCGGGCGACGAAAGATGGAAGAAACTCAGCGCGTGCGACTGCAGCACCTGCGCATAGTTCACCAGCCGCCGCTGCTTCTCCGCCGCGGGCGGGATCTCCACGCCGAGCAGCATGTCGCCCGCCTTCGAACTCGCCAGAATGTGGCTCACCGGGCAGATGCCGCAAACGCGCGACATGATGCCGGGCATCTCGGCGAACGGCCGCCCTTCCACCAGCTTCTCGAAGCCGCGGAACTCGACCACGTGGAACTGTGCCGACTGCACTTCGCCCGCATCGTCGAGGTGAATCGAAATCTTCGCGTGCCCCTCGATGCGCGTCACGGGCTGAATGACAAGCCG
Organism: Terriglobia bacterium; assembly: GCA_963832905.1. Taxonomy (GTDB): domain Bacteria; phylum Acidobacteriota; class Terriglobia; order Bryobacterales; family Bryobacteraceae; genus BOG-234. The sequence goes on from CAWHVO010000007.1 coordinate 90,952, forward strand.
GTTCATGATCCGAACTTTCTGCCCTCGGAGCCTGGCGTGCGTCCGGCCAGGAGATCGGACACGAAGGCGAAGATGTTATCCGCCGACGGCGGGCAGCCCGGCAGAAAATAATCGACCGGAACAACGTCATGAATGCGTTTCACGCGGTCGAGCAGTCGGGGGACAATCCCATTTCCTGTCGGCACGCCGGAAACAACGTCCGCCTCGCGATACGCGCGATTCAGAATATCGTCAACTGTGAACAGATTGCGCAGCGCCGTAACATTGCCCGTCACCGCGCAGTCGCCGAACGCTACGAGCACCCGCGAGCGCTGCCGGATCAGGCGGATTTCGCGCAGATTGTCCTCATTCGCCACCGCGCCTTCCACCAGCGCGATATCCACGTGCTCGGGAAATTCCTTGATGTCGGCGATCGGCGTGTAACAGACATCCACCAGCCCTGCCAGATCGATCAGCCGCTCGTCGAGATCCAGAAACGACATGTGGCAGCCCGAACATCCTGCCGAGCCAGGCCGTCGCCAGCCTGGGCCGCACCTGCTTCATGCGATCCACAACCTTTCTTTCCGCGCCGTGACGATGTACTTCAGAAAGCTGCGGTCCTTGCGCATCTCCGCCACGGTCTTGCCTTTAAGGAATAGCGCACCGGTGGGGCACACCTGCACGCACTTCCCGCATCCCGTGCACGTGTCCGACTCACCCCACGGCTCGCCCAGGTCCGTGACGACCGTCGCGTTGCGTCCGCGCCCGCGCACATCCCACGTATGCGCGCCTTCCACTTCATCGCACACACGCACGCAGCGCGTACAGAGGATACAGCGATTGTGATCCACCCCGAAGCGCTCGTGGCTCACATCGACCGTCTGATGCGGGTACTGCGGCGTCAGCCGGATGTGATCGACTCCCAGCCGCGAAGCCATTTCCTGCAGTTCGCACGCGCCGTCCATCACGCAGACCGCACAGACGTGGTTGCGTTCGGCGAACAACAGCTCGACGATCAGTTTGCGCATCGCGCGCAGTGCCGGCGTATCGGTGCGCACCACCATGCCTTCGGCAGCTTTGGTCACACACGACGCCTGCAGCTTCGTCTGCCCTTCCACTTCGACAAGGCACAGCCGGCACGCCGCCGCATCCGAAAGCCCGCCCACATGACACAGCCGTGGGATATGGATGCCGCCTTCCCACGCCGCGGAGAATATGGTTTCGCCTTGCGCGGCGGTGACCATGTGCCCGTCAACTTCGAGCGTATGCACGCTCATACAGCCACTCCCGCCATTTCACAATGTCCCGCCGGACACCGATGCTCCCGCACATGTGCCAGATACTCTCCGCGAAAATGCCGCAGCGTGCTGAGCACCGGATTCGGTGCAGCCTGACCCAGTCCGCAGAGACTCGCCGCGCGCAGCAGCCCGGAGAGTTCTTCGAGCAATCGGAAAATCCGCTTCCACGCCTGCGCCCCTTGTCATGCGTGCCAGGATGTCGTGCATCTGCACCGTTCCCGCACGGCACGGGATGCACTTGCCGCACGATTCATCCCGGCAGAATTCCATGAAGAAGCGCGCCACGTCAACCATACACGTTGATGTGTCCATCACAATCAGCCCGCCGGAACCCATCATGGCGCCGATCGACTGCAGCGAATCGTAATCCATCGGAAGATCCAGATGCGTCGCCGGAATGCAGCCGCCCGCCGGACCTCCGGTCTGCGCGGCTTTGAATTCGTACCCGGCTGGCACGCCGCCGCCTAGATTCGTAAATGATGGTCCCGAGCGGCGTACCGATCGGTACTTCCACCAGACCCGCGCGCGCGATGCGCCCGGCCAGCGCGAAGACTTTCGTGCCGGGGCTCTCCGGTGAGCCGATTTTCGAAAACCACTCGCCGCCATTCTCCACGATGGTCGGAATGTTCGCGAACGTCTCCACGTTGTTGATCAGCGTCGGTTCATTCCACAATCCGCGCTCGGGCGGATAAGGAGGACGGGGAATCGGCGTGCCGCGCTTGCCCTCGATCGACGCCAGCAGCGCAGTCTCCTCACCGCAGACATATGCGCCCGCTCCGATGCGCAGGTCGATGCGGAAATTGAAGCTGCTTTCAAAAATGCGGTCGCCCAGCAGCCTCGTGTCTGCGCGCCTGCTCAAGCGCTGTACGCAGCCGTTCGATAGCCAGCGGCGATTCGCCGCGCACATAAATGTATCCCTGGCGAGCACCCACCGCGCGCCCCGCAACGGCCATCCCCTCCAGCACGCGATGCGGATCGCCTTCCAGCACGCTGCGGTTCATGAATGCGCCCGGATCGCCTTCATCCGCATTGCACACCACGAACTTCGTCGGCGAGGGCTGCCGCGCCACCAGTTCCCACTTGAGTCCGGCCGGATAACCCGCGCCGCCGCGTCCGCGCAGTTTGCTCTTCCGCACATCGGCCACGATTTCCGTGGGTGTCATCTCCGTCACCGCGCGCAGCAGCGACCGGTATCCGCCGCGCGCAATGTAATCGTTGATGTGCTCGGGATCGGTGTGCCCGGAGTTCGCCAGAATCATGCGCCGCTGTCCCGCGAAAAACGGATGGTCCGGTTTCATGTCGCCGGGCCTCGTGCCATCGACGATAGCCGCGGCATCGGCCGGCTTCACGCCGCTGAAGATCACATCGCGCGCCGCGCTGCGCACCAGCGGACCTTCCGAGCACAGTCCCATGCAGCCCGTGCCGCAGACTTCCACTTCGTCCGTCCAGCCCAGCCGCGCGATCTCGCCCTTGATCGCCTCCCGCACCGCATGAGCGCCGCCCGAAATACATCCGGCAACCGTGCAGCAGAGTATCCGGTCTTTGAACCGCTCCGTGCGGTGCTGTTCAGAGTGCTGAATCTGATGGAGAGTTTCGCCCGTCATGCGTTTCTTCGCAGATGGTCTTCAAGCTGGGCAGGCGTGACGCGTGACAGCGGCGCTGCGTCGCAGACCACCAGCGGAGCGAGGCCGCACGCGCCTGCGCACCTGTCGATTTCGAGCGTCCAGCCGCACTTTCGCACCGTGTCTGCAAGCGCTGCGGCGCCTTCCACATAACAGGCCGTTCCCAGACACACCGACGCAGTGTGCTTCTCGGGCGGAGTAAACCGGAACAGATGATAAAAGGTCGCCACGCCAAGCACCCGGCTCGGCGGCAGACGGAGCTTATGCGCGATGTGATGAAGCAGCGGCGGAGAAAGATAGCCGTGCAGCTGCTGCGCCGCATGCAGAATCTCGATCAGCGCGTCACCGGCGTAATGATGACGCGCCATGAGATTCTCCAGCTGTTTGTCGCGCTCCGCAGCCGTCAGAGTCATTTACGCGTGCGCTTCCCCTCCGCGGCTTCGATGGCTTCACGGTCGTCTTCATCCAGCTCGTCCACCGGCACGATCTTGTATCCGGTGAAAATGCTGTCCATCAGGCCGCGCCTTTCCGCGCTCGACACGATCAGGCACAGATGCACGTGCAGAATGCCGAACGCGATGAAGACGAACATCAGACAGTAGTGAATCAGGCGGATCGTCTGAATGCCGATCAGCCGCGGAATCCAGCCCACCAGCGGCGTCAGAATCGCGCTGTGGCGCAGCCAGTTATACATCACAAGGCCGGTCACGATTTCGACGAACACCAGGCCGTAAATCCCGATATAGGATGCCGCCGCCATGGCGTTGTGCCCGACCTTCGCCACAGGCGTCGGCCGCATGAAGGCGTAAAACTTCATCACCTCGATCATTTCTTTCCACTGCTTTTTGTGCAGCGGCACCATGGCGCGCCAGCGCGTCCAGCGGTCGCCCACGAAGAACAGATACATGCGCAGCAGGAAGAATCCGATAAACGCCATCCCGAACGCTTCATGCGTGAAGCGGAACCAGCCCATCAGGAACGGCGTTTTCGTCTGACCGATGATGAACGGGTTGTGGATGTAATAGCCGGTGAAAGAAAGCGCCGCGATCGACAGCACCAGCCCCCAGTGCACGAGGCGCAGCGGATACTGCCAGACGTACACCGCGATCGCCGTACCCACGCGCAGTCTCGGGTGGCGGATCAGCGTCCGCCCCGTTGCAGTGAGTTTGATTTCGGTGGTTTTTATATTGGTGGTTGTGGCCATGACTGCTCTCCTACGCCACCCGCGGAATCGTATACTCTCTGCCCTGCGCGTCGATGACATGCACGGCACATGCGATGCACGGATCGAACGAGTGAATGGTGCGCAGGATTTCCAGCGGACGATTCGGATCCGCCACCGGCGTATTCAGCAGCGACGCCTCATACGCGCCCTTCTGTCCCTGCGCGTCACGCGGACCGGCATTCCACGTTGTCGGCACCACGCACTGATAGTTTTTGATCGCCTTGCCGTCGATCTCGACCCAGTGTCCCAGTGAGCCGCGCGGCGCTTCATGCCAGCCGTATCCGCTCGCCGTCTTCGGCCAGGAACCCGGATCCCACTTCACCGGATTGAATATTGTTGTCTTGCCGTGCGCCAGATTGTCGTCCAGCTTGTTCACCCACGCTTCCAGTTGCCCTGCCATGATCTGCGATTCGAGCGCGCGCGCCGCAATCCTGCCCAGCGTCGAGAACAGCACCGCCGGCTGCGCGTTCAGCGCCTTCAGCGCGCCGTTGACCGCGTCGACGATCTCTTTCTTCCCCGCCGCGTACCCCACCACCATACGCGCCAGCGGCCCCACTTCCATCGGCTTGCCGTCGTAGCGCGGCGCTTTCAGCCACGAGTATTTGGCATTGACATCGAGATGATCGTACGGCGGCTTCGGGCCCGAATACTTCGGCTTGGTTTCGCCCAGCGAAGGATGCAGCGCCGTTGCGTCTCCGCCCGAGTAGTCGTACCACGAATGCGCCACCGACTCCGTGATCTTCGCCGGATCCACCGGCAGCACCTTGCTGATATCGTGCCCCATGACGATGCCGCGCGGGAACAGGAATGTCTTCGGATCGTTCGGATCGCCTGACGAGTAGTCGCCATAGGACAAAAAGTTGCCCAGCCCTTCGCCGCGCGTAAACCAGTCCTTATATATGGGCGCGATTGCCAGCACGTCAGGAATGTAGTAATCGTCGATGAATTTCTGCGCTTTCGCGACGAGGCTGCGCATCAGAGTGATCGTCTCCGGATTGATCACCGCCGCGGGTTCGTTCGGATCCATCGCGGTCGACATGCCGCCCACCAGGAACGACTGCGGATGCGGATTCTTCCCGCCCAGCATCGCGTGAATGCGGATGAAATCCTTCTGCGAACTGCAGCGCTTCGAGGTAATGCGCCACCGCCAGCAGATTCACTTCGGGCGGCAGCGCGTATGCCGGATGGCCCCAGTAGCCGCTGGCGAAAAGCGACAGCTGCCCGCTGTCCACCACGCCTTTGACGCGCTGCTGAATGCCTTTGAAATAGTTCGTGCTCGACTTCTCGCAGTTCGAAATCGACTGCGCGATCGTCGACGTCTTCGCCGGATCGGCCTTCAGCGACGACGCCGACATCCACCCAGTCGAGAGCATGCAGATGGTAGAAATGGATCACGTGGTCCTGCACCATCTGCGACCCGGCGATCAGGTGCGCACCAGTTGCGCGTTCTCCGGCACTTCGATCTGCAGTGCGTCCTCCACCGCGCGTACGCTTGCGATGGCGTGCACCATCGTGCACACGCCGCAGATGCGCTGCGCCCAGATCCAGGCTTCGCGCGGATCGCGTCCCTGCAGGATCATTTCAATCCCGCGGAACATCGTGCCCGAGCTCCACGCGTCTGAGATCTTCCCGCCGTTCACATCGGCTTCGATTCGCAGGTGGCCTTCAATGCGGCTGACCGGATCGACAACGAGGCGTGCCATGTCAGTTCTCCTTCGCCGGCGGCTGCTCATGCGAAACCGCGGGTTTAATCATCTTGATAAGTCCGTGCGCCGTGACTCCGGCGATAACGGCGCCGATCAATGCCAAGACCAATCTCGCCCGCGGATACTTCGACGCCGAATCCCGGCACGTTCGGCAGGCGTTCGTAGAACGGCGACATGTGATCCCAGAAGCGCGGCGAGGCGCAGCGCGATGCAGCCATGGCCGGCGCGGATCGGCCAGCTGGTGTGATCGTTCCACTGCACCACCGGACAGTTGAACGTCGCCTCCGGCCCTTTGCAGCCCATCTTGTAAAGGCACCAGCCCTTGCGATGCCCTTCATCGCCCCACTCGGTCACGAAGCGCCCGGCATCGTAATGCGCGCGCCGTTCGCACTGATCGTGAATCACGCGGCCATAGGCGAACAGCGGCCGGTCGTACTGATCGAGTGCGGGCATTTCCTTGAAAGTCAGATAGTGCACCAGCAGCGCGGCGGTATTCGCCGGATTATGCGGGCACCCCGCCATGTTGACTACCTTGATTCCCGGGACAGCCTCGTGCACTCCAAGCGCCCCGGTGGGATTGGGGTTGGAGCGCACGAGGCCTCCGTCGAAGGCACAGGCTCCGACGGCGATAGTGGCGGCGGCGTTCCCGCACACCCGGCGCGCGATGTCCACCGCGCTCCGGCCTCCAATGGTGCAGTAAACGCCGTCGTCGGCCATCGGGATGGCGCCTTCCACGACGACCAGATACTTGCCTTTATCGTTCTTCACGATATTGTCGAGCAGGTCGACCGCGGCTGTTCCCGCGCCCGCCATGAGGACTTCGTGATACTCCCACGACAGCAGGTCGAGCACAATGTCCGCGACCTCCGGATGGCTCGAGCGCAGCATCGACTCCGAGCATCCCGTGCAGTCCTGAAACTGCAGCCACACCAGCACCGGCTTCTTCGCCTTCGACAGCGCGTTGACGGTCTGGGCGAGATAACGTTCCGGCATCGCCAGCGTAGCCAGCGACGCGCTGCAGAATTTGATCAGCTGCCGGCGCGTGATGCCGCGGGCTTTGAGCGCATTACCAAGATCGAGTTCCGGCGAAAGCATGTGCAGCCTCCCTCATAGAAGCTTTCTTGCGGGCGGCTCGGATGTTGAGCCACTCCAGCCAGCGATCGAATCCAACGCCTGTGATGGCAGACGTCTCGACGATTTCGATTTCCGGATGAATGCGCCGGGCGTACTCGCGCGCCAGATCCGGTTTGAATGGGACATACGGCAGCAGATCAACCTTGTTCAGGATCATCAGCTCCGCTTTACGAAAAATGCCAGGGTACTTCAGCGGTTTGTCTTCGCCTTCGCACACGCTCAGCACGACCACTTTCGCGTCTTCGCCGAGATCGTAGCTGGTGGGACAAACCAGATTGCCGACGTTCTCAATGAACAGCAGATCCAGCCCGGCTAGATCCCATCCGTCCAGATGCTTTTCCACCATGCGCGCATCCAGATGGCACGCGCCGACTGTCGTGATCTGGCGCACCGGATAGCCGTATCGCGCAAGTCGATGCGCGTCGTTCTCGGTCTGCAGATCGCCCGTCAGCACGGCAACCTGCGTGCGCGCCGGCAGCGACGCGAGCGTGCGTTCGAGAAACGCCGTTTTACCCGCGCCCGGCGAGCCGATAAAGTTCAGCGACAGCGTACCCGTCTCCGCCAGCGACGCGCGCAGACCCTCCGCCACCCGCTGGTTTTCGTTCAGGACTTTTTTTTCTATCGGGACTTCAATCATGCCGCAATCTCCTCGAGTTCCAGCTTGCCCAGGTCGAGTTCCTCTCCGTTCAGCCATTCGATCGCCAGATCGAGCGGCGCCAGCGGCGACTCTTTCACGATCGCGTCGAAGCAGAACCGCAGCGATTCCGTGTCGACGCCGGCATATTCACCGATGCGCACGCCGATTTTCGCCGCGCGATAACCGGGATAACGGTCAACTTCCTTTCGCACCGCTTCGAGAATCGAACTGGCTATGCCCATTTCGTGCATTTCGTTTTCACTGCACGGCTGAAGCCTGTGCCACTAGCAAATCCTCGGCAGCTGATCGCCCGGCAGCATGTCCACGATGCGGCTCGATCCGAAGGCAGTCCGCATCGTCACCATCCCCGCGCTGCCATCCGACACCACGCCGATGATCGCCGCCTCCTGCCCCAGCGCATGCGCGCGCATCACTTCCAGCACCGCGGCCGCGTCTTCCGGCGCCACGATCGCCACCAGCTTTCCTTCATTCGCCACATACAGCGGATCGAGGCCGAGCAACTCGCACGCCCCCCGCACTTCGTCTCGCACCGGAATCCTCTTCTCTTCGATTTCGATCGCCACCTTCGACCGCTCCGCGATTTCGTTCAGCGTGCTCGACACGCCCCCGCGCGTCGGATCCCGCAGTACCCGCACATTTCGCGACACTGCAAGCATGTCGCCAACCAAACCATGCAGCGCCGCCGAGTCGCTCATGATCGTCGTCTCGAACTCGAGGCCCTCGCGGCTCGCCAGAATCGCCGTGCCGTGATCCCCGATCGACCCGCTAAGAATCACCACATCGCCCGGCTGCGCGCGGTCCGCCGACAGCCGCACATCGCGCGGCACAATCCCGATTCCTGTGGTGTTGATGAAAACTCCGTCGCCCTTGCCGCGCTCGACAACCTTCGTGTCGCCCGTGACGATCGCCACTCCCGCCGTGCGCGCCGCCTCGGACATCGACACGGCAATGCGCCGGAGGTCGTCAACAGGGAATCCCTCCTCGACAATGAATCCCGCGCTGAGATAGAGCGGCGTAGCTCCCCCCATCGCGAGATCGTTGACCGTGCCGTGTACCGCAAGCGAACCGATATCCCCGCCTGGAAAAAACAGCGGCTTCACCACAAACGAATCCGTCGTGAACGCCAGCCGCGACCCGCCGATCTCCACCACCGCCTGATCGTCCAGCCGGTCCAGCACCGGATTGCTGAACAGTGGCAAAAAAACATCGCGCAGCAGATTCGCGCTCAGCTGCCCGCCGCTGCCATGCCCCAGCACGATCCTCTCGCGTGTCGCCACCGGCGAGGGGCACACAAATGCCAGCGGGTCTATTTCTTCTCGCGCACAACGGACCGTTCGGCCTGCGCGCTGCAGCGTCTCAGGCATGGGTCACCATATGGCGTTTGTAGCGATACCAGGCCGCGCACGCGCCCTCGGATGAAACCATCGGCGCGCCCAGCGGCGTCAGCGGCGTACAGCGTTTCCCGAAGGCGGGGCAGTCGATGGGCTTTTTTTGTCCCTGCAGCACGAGCGCGCTGATGCATTCGCGCGGCTCTTCGACGCTGAGCGGATCAAGATGAAAAATCCGCTCGGCGTCATAAGCCGCGTACTCCTCGCGCAGCACAAGACCGCTCTCCGCGATCTCGCCGATGCCCCGCCATTTGCGGTCGGATACGGTGAACACCTCGCGCATCACTTTCTGCGCCGCTGTGTTCCCGTGAAACTCCACCGATCTCGAATACTGGTTCTCCACCTCGGCGCGCCCCTCCTCGAGCTGCGCCACCAGCATCGAAATCGCCTCAAGGAGATCGACCGGTTCAAACCCTCCGACCACGATCGGCACGCGGAACTCTTCCGCCAGCGCGTGGTATTCGCCGAAGCCCATGATCGTGCACACGTGCCCCGGTCCGATGAACCCCTGCACGCGATTAGCGGGCGATTCCAGAATGAGCCGCATCGCCGGAGGCACAAGCACGTGAGAGACCAGCATGGAAAAGTTCCTCAGCCCCTCGCGCTTCGCCTGCCACACCGCCATCGCGTTCGCGGGCGCCGTGGTCTCGAAGCCCACCCCGAAGAACACCACCTTGCGCGCCGGAGTCTCCCGCGCAATCTTCAGCGCGTCCATCGGCGAATAAACCACGCGCACATCCGCGCCGTTTGCCCGCGCGCCAAACAGATCCGAATGCGAACCCGGCACCCGCAGCATGTCGCCATACGACGTGAAGGTCACATCCGGCAGCGCCGCGATCCGGATAGCCTGATCGATCAGTTCAAGCGGCGTCACGCACACCGGACACCCCGGCCCGTGTACGAGTTCCACCTCCTTCGGCAGCAGATCGCCGATGCCGTAGCGCATCAGCGTATGCGTCTGCCCGCCGCACACTTCCATCAGCACCCACGGCTTTGTCGCGGTGCGCGCGATCTTATCCGCCAGCGCGTGCGCAATCTGCGGATCGCGATATTCGTCGACGTATCTCACGGCGCGGCCCTCTCCTGCTCAGCCGGTGGCGGCCCCAAACCTTCTTCCACCAGCGCTCCGATGTGTTTCAGATACTCGAAGGTCCGCTGCGCTTCTTCTTCGTCGATACGCGAGATGGCGAATCCCACGTGCACCAGCACGTAGTCACCAGCCTGCACTTCAGGTGTAAACGACAGGCTGACGGTCTTGCGCACGCCGCAGAAATCAACGCTCGCGGACCGGAACGCCGGGTCTTCGCCTTCAATGGTCAGTACTTTTCCGGGCACTGCAAGACACATGGTGGGGCGGGCTCCTTTGTCCCGCATTCATCACCGCGTCGTGTGCCGGAGAGTATTGCAACTTGCCCCCCAAAACGGCCGGACAGGCAAATCAGGAGAATATCACGGATTTTCGGGCACAACCAGCAACAAAATATTAAACCCGCTGCGCCATTTCGCGCACTAGGAATATTACTAGGCGCTCTATGGCGCCAGGGGAAGGGAACGTGCTCAGAAATAGGAGGATGCGCCGCGCAAGCTGCGCAATTTCCACTGACAGGAGGCTTCTATGTCCTCACGCACCATCTTTCTCGCTCGCCTGCTCGGGCTCTACTGCCTTGTGGTGGCGCTCTTCATGTTTACCCACAAACAGGCCACCATCGACATCGTCACCGCCCTGGTTTACAGCCAGGCGCAGCTTTTCTTTATTGGGCTGATCGGAACCTCCGCCGGACTAGCCATGGTTCTCGGCCACAACATCTGGTCGGGAGGCGTGCTCCCGGTGGTTGTCACTGTCGTCGGCTGGCTGAGCCTCCTCAAAGGCTTTGCGCTGCTGTTCCTTTCGCCCGATGTCGCCTCTGCTTTCTTCCTCGGCACGCTGCATTACGCGCAGTTCTTTTACGGCTACACCACCTGGACGTTCCTGCTCGGCGCATTTCTGGTCGCGATGACCCTGCGCAGCCGCACCACTGGCATCTCATACAGAAGCGAAGCTCACTTCTTCGCCGCCCTGTCTAAGTAAGGACGCGCCGCGCAAGCTGCGCCCGCGGCCCACCCGGAATTTCAGTCACAACCGAACCGCATTTTTTTTCGGCGCTAACGCGTTCAGGATAAACGACGCGCCTCTGCGACCACCCAGGGACGACCTCGGCGGCATTTTACAGTATGGTCGCAGGCGCACAGGCCGAAGGGGTCCGTTGTGCGCCAAACCAGATTATGAACTGTGGCGACATGACTATCGACGGGCTTCTCGCGGGCGATGCCTCCGCGCAGCCTCTGACTCCAGGGGCAAAGGCCCCGGCTGTGGGCCATCTTCACGACCTTCTGCGCGGTCACGGCTATTCTTATCTCGCCGATCCCCGCGCGAGCCAGTACAGCGCCTACGGTCCGGCCACCACCCGCGCCATCTCCGACTACCGCCGCAACAACGGACTCGCCGCCGCGCCAGCCGCCGACACCGCCCTCCTGCGCGACCTCGTCTCGCGCCCCGCGCCTAAAGGCGGTATCGGCCCGGCCTACGTCCCGCTGGTCCTCGACACTGCCTTCACTTCCATCCACCGCTTCATCTGGCTGACCACCCTCTTCGAAACCGGCGGCGCCTTCCAGACCCTCAACCTCAACACCGATGCCTGCGGCGTCTCCTTCGGCATTCTGCAGTGGGCCCAGAAGCCTGGCCAGCTGCACCGCATCCTCCAGGGCTGCCACCACCGCGACCCCGTCGAATGGTCCCGCATTATGCCGGACGACACCGTCCTCGCCTTTACGGCCAAGCCCAACGGCGGTGTCAACACCAAAGGACTCGCTCTCGACCCCGCATTCGAACTTACAAAGGGCCCCTGGAAATCCCGCCTTCAGGCTCTCGGCGCCAGCCGCATCATGCAGCGCGTCCAGCTCGACCTCGCCTCTGAAACCTACAGCGCCGAACTCGCCCGCGAACGCACCTACGTGCTTCCGACGACTTCCGAGCGCGGCTTTGCTTTTCTGCTCGATCTGGTCAACCAGTTTGGTCCCGGCCGCGTCGAGCAGCACTATAAGGATGCGGCGAAGACCGCAGCGAGCGAAGCGGACATCCTCCAGACTCTTGAGAACGTGTTTGTCGCCATCGCGCGGCCTCAATTTCAGCCACAGGTCCGGGCCCGCCGCGAGTTCTTCCGCACCACGAAGCTGCTCTCTGATGCCCCGGCGGCTTAGAGACCGGTGCGTTTCAACCCGGACGCCGGGCTATTGCTGCCTGACCGCAATAAACCACGAAGCGATGATCGGACCCTGCGGGCCGCGGCCGAATCCACGTCCGCGTCCTGCCTCCGGTGGAGGCGCGCCCGCGGGGGGCGCAGGAGCGGGACCGCGCTCGGGCTGAAACAAGTACGCCGTGTGCGTCGCCGCATCGACGGTGATCGTCTTCGCTCCCGCGAACGTGTCTACCGTAGCCACCACCGTATATTGATCCGGTGAATCCTCGTGCACCACCGTGACATTGCCCTGCCCGCCATTCGGAATGTAGATGAGCTTCTTCGAGGGATCCCATCCGAGCGCATCCACCCGCGTGCCGTTTTTGATCGTCGCCACAATCCTGCCGCCGTTCGGATCCACGACCACCGACGTATTGTTGCAGCCAGAGAAAATGCGGTCAGACGCTTTGTCGTAGGCGATGCCGGTCGGCCCCATGCACGGCGCCAGCGGCCAGGAGGCTGTCGCCTTCCAGGTCTTCCCATCGATCGCCTAGATCGTGCTCTTGCCTTCGTTGTTGACGAAGATGTGGCCTTTGCCGTTCGCCGCGGCGCCCTCGGGGCCGCTGTCTTCCAGTTCAACCGTCGCCACGATGTCGCCGGACTTCGGATCGAGCGCCGTCAGGGTGCCGATGGGGCGGCTGTGGCGGGTGAGGATGATCTTGTCGTCCGGCTCGTCGTACATGATACCGTCGAGGCCGGGGCCGACGTGGATCTGAGACTTTTGTGCTGCAGTCAGTAAAGATTCGGGCGTGGTAAGCAGCGCTGACTGCGCCGCGCTGGTGAAATCGGCACCAGCGGCCATCGCGCATCTGGATGTGCTTCATGAGCGGACTGGATTGAATGATTGCAACTCGAAAGACAGCGGTCCAGCTATCGACGCGGCGCTGGGCGCCGCTTCGTGTTTCAGGATGTCTTCAGGGCGCGGGAGGTGTATTTCCCGCGCCCCTGAATGCGAAGCTGGCCTAGAACGTAATTCGCGCGACAAACGTGCCGCCGCGCGGATTGACGGCGCCCGTCGTCTCCGGAGTGATGGTGCCGAAGCCGCCGCTGTACAAGCCTTTGTACGGACCGGAACTGAACTTCGTGGGAGCGGCCGAGAAGTTGCCGAGGTTAATCGGGGAGGTCCCGCCGAGCGGAAACCCGTATTGCACCCGGTTGAAGATATTCGTGAACTCCGCGCGAATTTGCAGAACGTAACGTTCCTTGATGCGGAAGTTGCGGCTGAAGTTGGCGTTCTCCGACGGGTAGCGGATGCCCCGGAAGGAGCGAATCGCGCTTTCATTGGCGCGCAAACTGCCCGTCAGGGACGTTCGTAAATGCCGCCGGGTTCAGCACCTGCGTGGTAGTTACGTCAAAGCAGTGGCAGTTGATGTCGAGCGGTGTGGTGTGGTGGGCACCGCTTTTATCGTACCAATCCACGGACCAGGGACTCATGCCCGGAATCAACTGCGCCGGGCCCGGTCCGTAGCCGAGGAAATTGCTGAGGGGCGAGGCGCCGGAACTGGTCGGCAGGCCCACCAAAGCCGCGCTCTGGTAATTCAGATACCAGCCCGTACCCCACCCGGACACAATGGTAGCCGAGCACTTTGTTGCTGAAGAGACCGGAGGTGAAGCGCGGCACCTCGTACTGGGAGCTGATCCGGAACTGGTGCGGGACGTCATAGGGGCTGAGGTGTCTTGCCCAGATTCCGGTTAAAGGGATCAGGGGTGCCGATCAAAGCCAGATTCTTCGAGTAGGTGTAATTCGCATTCGCGGTCAGACCGTGGCTGAAACGCTTGGTAAATTTGAGTCTGAAGCGCGTCGTACCAGCTCTTCCCGTCGGGCGCGCCCAGGGGAGCTATGGACCCGGTGTATTGAGGGAACGGCAGCAGCGACTGGCGGACCGTCTGATTCTGCGGGAAATTGCTGTAAGGGAGGAACTGCGTGAGGCCTACGGAAGCCAAAGCTGTCTTCTGCGCCGTGGTCAGGGCCGATATGCTTGTGTTGAACGCGCTGGAGAGCGTCGGATTGCTGAGGTTTGAGCCGGAGACTCCAAGGCCGGCAAGCTGCGAGAGACTGAACACGTTTTGCGGGGCCAGGGTAGTGTAGCCGGGGGGGAGGCCGCTGGGGAGGAGGGTGGGGGCTGTCTCCCAAGCCCCGACATTGCCCAAATACCCGGCTTCCACCGCGATGTCCTTGCCGAAAGTGCGCTGCACCGTGATATTCCATTGCGTCAGGCGCGCGGGGCGGCCGGTGTTTTGATCGAGCAGAGAAGGTGCGGCCACGACGGCTCCCGGCGCCTGACCCGCGGCTGGATTATTCAGGGTCGGCCATGCGGCCTGCACGGTGGACGGGATGCCGTTCTGGAGCAGTCCGGCGATCTGCCCGAACGCCGGCGTCGCGGCGCTGGCGGAATTTGATGCATAACCGGTAGCGGCGGACCCGTCGAGGGAGCCGTAAACGATGCCAACACCGCCGCGAATGACGGTTTTGTCATTCAGCTGGTAGGCTGCGCCTAAACGCGGCCCAATCGCATACGGATAGTTGTGGGCGAAACTGCAATTGCAGTTGGCCTCATAAATAATAGCGCCAGGCCGTCCGCTGGCCGAGGGATTCGGGGTGGTGGCGGAGAAGTCTCCATAGCGCCCGAATTGTTCTCTCTGGTAGGTGCCGTAGTCCCAGCGCAAGCCGTAGTCCAGAGTCAACTTGCGATTGACCTTCCAGCTGTCCTGCAGGAAGATGGCGGACTGGTAATTCTCCGTTCGGAGGTTAATGGGCGCGTTGATGGCGATTGCCTGCGCGCCGCCCAGCAGGAACGAAGCGAAACCGAATCCGGCGAAGCCCGAGGAAACCGAGGTTCCATTCAGCGAGGTCTGTGTGGTGTAGTTCGAAGCGTTACCAACGGCGGTGTTGGTACCGAAGGTGTATTCGCCGGCGGTGTACGTGAAATTGAAGTTGGGATACCTCATCTGCCGGATTTCAAAGCCAGCCTTGTAGGTATGCGCGCCACGCACGTACGTTGTGGAAGTCACGAACGAGGGACGGCGCTCCCAGAAATGCTGGTCATATTGTGGCCCCAGATTGCCCATACCGCCCTCTGCGATATTGCTTGAGACACCGGTGGCAATCAGCGGGAGACCGCGGCCAGGAGAGATTGCGCCCGATAAGCCGAGTGTCTGCTGGATGTTCAGGAAATCTTCGGGCCCCAACAGGAAGTCGGAGTCGTTCCAGCCAAGCGTGTAGTGCATCAGGAAAGTTGGCGTCACAGTGTGGTCCAGGTTGAGCCGGTACGTTCTGGCGGCATTGCCGGAAGTTCCGGAGACAGTGATGTCATTCGGCAAATTGTCGGCTCCCGTGCCGGTCCGGGGCGTAGAGGTGGAGGTCTTTTGAAAGTAAAACGCCGCGTGCAGCTTCGAGCCCAGATTCTGATCGACCTTGATGGACGGGACATAGGATCTGCGGCTGCCGTTGTACGGCGCCAGATAGTTGGATCCCGCCTGGTTGGTAGTCGGACCCAGAGGCTGCGGAACCATGGCGAGGATTTTAACCGCAACCGGATCGAACCTGCTGGAGGGAATCATGTTGCCGGGGAAAGGATTGCGAACCAGGGCCCCGTTGGAGGCGGTGAATGTGAGTGGCGGGGTCGAAGATGGTACCGCTGGGAATGGTGCGGCCCAGCGGATCTGTGTAGGGCCCGGACGCGGTTGACACCAGGCGATTTTCGGTGGTGATGAGGCTGGAAAAATCACCGTTGCGGTAAGCGGGTGTGGGTACCGTGGACAGCGTGGTGGTATTGAGCAGATTCTGCAAGAACTCTTCGAAGCTGAAGAAGAAGAACGTCCGGTTCCTGCCGTTGTAAAGTTTGGGGATCCAGACGGGACCGCCGACCGTGAAGCCGTAGTCGTTCTGGTGAATCGCGTTTTTCACTCCCAGGTAGGAGGGAGTAGCGTTCAGCGCGGTATTCACCAGGTAGTCATAGACGGTGCCGTGGAGATCGTTGGTGCCGCTCTTGGTGACTACGTTCACCACTGCTCCCAGGCCGGCCCCGAACTCCGGGGCGAAACTGCTGGTCAGGATATTGACTTCCTGAACTGCCTCCGTCGAGGACTGCGTCTCCATGGTGGCGCCCCCAAGGCGCGAGCTGGTGGGGTTCATGGTGGCGCCATCCAGCCGAGTCGCAAGTGAATTGTTCGGCGTGCCGTTGATGACGGTGACGGTGATGGCGTTGCCGCTCCCGCCTCCGGGGCAGGTCGCGCTATCGCAATACTGCACTCCAGGCAGCAGGCGCGAAGCGGCAAAATAGTCACGGACACCGTCATTGGTTGCGGCCACCGTGAGAAGCGGCAGGTCGTCCAGTTGCTTCAGCGTGAAGTTGCCCGACACTTCGGAGCTTTCGGTTTGCAGCAGGGAAGCCTCGGCGGATACGGTCACAGATTCGGTGGATTGGCCCACTTGAAGCGCGATGTCTTCGCCCATGGTCTGTCCCGCGGCCAAATGGAATTTGGTGTGGGTGTACTTCTTGAAGCCCGCCACGGTGACGGAGAGTTCGTAATCGCCCACCGGCAACTGCGTGACGGTGTAGTTTCCGGTGCTGGAGCTGGCTCCCTGAAAGATCGTTCCCGTGTCCGAATTGTGGACCACGACGGGAGCATTCGCGACATGAGCTCCGCTTTGGTCGGTTATGGTTCCAGTGATCGTGGCCAGGCCGGTTTGGCCAAAGCCAACAGACGCGCACAACAAAACTAGAGATAGCAGCGAGACTTGCCTCATTTAAATCCCCTTTTCACTAAGTTCACCTCTGAACCAAAGCTGACCGATTCGCCCGGTATGAACGGATGCTCAAACTCCCCGGGCCTACCCGCAACGACTCCCCAGCCCAGTCTGCCGCCCGGTCGTGAGTGGTTTTGAAACCGGCGACCGTTACAGTCAGATCGTAGTCGCCGATCGGTAATTGCGTCACGGTGTAGTTGCCGGCCGCCGAACTGGCGCCCGCGTAGACTTGACCGGTTTCCACGTTTTTCACCGAGACAGGAGCATTTGCCACTACGGTGCCTGTCTGGTCGGTAATCGCTCCCGTCACGGTGGCCAGAACGGTTTGGCCAAAGCCTGCCGACGCAGACAGAAAAAACACAGCTATTGCTGTTTGTGCGATTCGCTTCACGAAAGACACCCCTTTTACGATTCGAGCGAATCAAATGATGGACAAAAATCCCCCATTCACCCGCCCCACCCCTGCTTAGTCTTTAGATCACGTTGTTACGTGCAGTGTCAATCGCGCGGTCTTGATATTAGTCATCAACAAAACTGATCTGCCAGTTTGGGCAGGTTGTTAACCTGCGGACCGGTCGTTATTCACTGCCCGATTTTCCGGTCGCACTCGTCGATCTCGCGCCGCGCTTCCTTAAAGCCGCGTGGCTGTGTCGTCAGTCTGCGGCTGCGAATTCCGGGGACATCGCCCACTGCCACCGTGGTTTGATTCGAGCCACGCTGATTCACCGGCGTCAAGATCAGCGGTTCAAATGGTTAACCGAGATAGCGGATCGCCAGAACGGTTACGTCATCGGACTGAGGCGCGGAACCCACGAACGCCTTGACGTCACCCAGAATGCCCTTCACAATTCGGTCCACTGGCGCCTGAGCGGCCGCCTCCAGGCTGGTCTCGAGTCCCCGTTCGCTGAACATCGCATTCCCGGCGTTGAACGCTTCGGTCACGCCGTCTGTATAGAGCAGCATGCCCTCACCCCGCTCCAGCCGGAGATTGCCGCTTTCGTATTTTGCAACCTCATACATACCAACCAGCATCCCTCCGCCGTCTGACGCTTTCCGGAGGCCGCCGGGAGAGGAGAAAACATATGGAGGATGGTGGCCGGCATTGCAGTAGTCCACCCGGCCGCTGCCGGTGTCGAGAATGCCATAAACGAGCGTGACGAACATCATGCCGTCGCCCTGTCTGGCCAGGACCTTGTTGACATACTGAATGCATTCCGCGGAAGACCCTCCCTGCATGGCTGTGGCGCGCATCAGGGTCCGGGCCGCGGCCATGAAAAGTGCGGCCGGTACGCTTTTGCCCGACACGTCCGCAACCACGAAACCCACCCGGAAGTCATCGATCAGAAAGAAATCGAAGAAGTCACCGCCTACTGACCTGGCCGGCTCCATTTCCGCATAGATCTCAAAATCGCGCCTTTCGGGAAACGGCGGGAATTGCCGGGGCAGCATGGATTGCTGAATTCGGTTGGCGACATTGAGCTCGCTCTCGATGGCTTCGAGCCGCCTGCGCGCCTGATGTCCGGCCTTTACACCCTCGATCTCCTGAATAGTCTTCTGCAGAGTAATCTCGAAATCTTCGAAATCAATCGGTTTGGTCAGGAAGTCGTAGGCGCCGCGGTTCATCGCAATGCGAATGTTCTGCATATCGCCATAAGCCGACACGACCACGGTGCGCAGCAGCCGATCCATCTCGCGGAGCCGCAGCAGCAGGGTGAGGCCGTCCATCACCGGCATGTTGATGTCGCTCATGACGATGTCGATGGACTCGTCGCTGTTTAGTTTTTCGAGGGCTTCCTCGCCGTTGCGGGCGAACTGAAACTCGAAGCCGCCTTCGCGGATTTTGCGGCGAAAGCGCTGTTTGATGAGAAGCTCCAGGTCCGGCTCGTCATCCACCATCAGAATCTTAAAGGCCATTTATCCCCCGAAGGCGTCTCCTGTTATCGGCCGTGCATCAGTAGTGAAGGCTGGCCGCCATGCCAGAGTATGCCTTGCCCCATTTTCTCAGCCTCGTAATCGTCTCGGGTGACACGCCGGCTGCCTCGAAAATGGGCGCTGCCTCCCAGACATTGCCGCCGGAAATAGCCGCTATCTCTTTGGGCGGTTTGTAGCTGCGTCCGGTTCCGCCCTGGATGAAATACGTCGCCGTCCGGTACTTGAAATTCTTGTCCAGCCACGCCGTCAGCATCGACTCCACGATGGCGCGGCGCACATCGGGCTCCAGGGCCTGAAACATCGGGGTCCAGTCCCTGCTGACCATGATTCTCGGATCCACCGTGCCATCCGGCCGCCATCCTTTGAGTTGGTTCTCCGGCCCGATCTTCGGATCGGACGACTGCAGGGCTTTGATCGCCGAGATGAGAACGCGCGAAGGCTCGGGCCAATGACTCTCGCCGTACAGGCTGCGGTAACGATCCAGCACATAGACCCAGTCGATCGGCTGCCTGTCATGCCGTCGGTGATTGCCGCTGTTGACAAGCACCTGCACCTCGTACCACGCGTTGCTGAAGTATTCGTTCGTGAGGGCGCTTCCGCCCATGCCGTCTGGGCCATCCGGGATGCCGGCTTCCACGGGAGCCGTCGACAGCGGAACCGTGCTGAACCAGGTGCGTGGCTCGCCTGTGGGGCCGAAGAACTCCTGGCCGCGGCCCTCCAGCTGAAATTCGTTTTCCATTTCCCACGCCTTCACGAGTTGCCAGAGCTGGGTTGAATAAACTTTGTTCGAAAGCTCAGGCGACCAGCCGGTCGCGTCGTGCGGCTCATATCGGGCGAGAAACTTTCGCTGCGATTTCGTCCATCGGTCGAACAGAGTTACGATTTCGCCGCTCGAGATCAGTTTGGCGAGTTGGGGAGAGCTGAGAGCTGTGCGCAGGCTGGCCGCCCATGTATTCAACTCGCTGGACGTAAAATCCGCGCCCCAGGCGTCGAGAGGATGCACGCGGGGGAGCCAGTGGTTCCAGTCGGGGAGTTGGAGCGAAATGGGAATTTCGCGGGGGTTCAGGTCGCCGTCGGGACGGAAGGTTTCGGGCGTGATCTTCTTCCCCAAAAGAAACGGAAGCGAGGCATCATCGCTCCCCAGCGCCCGGTTGAGGCCCGCGCCAGCCGCCCAGTTGCCTACCGGCTGCGCGTCCAGGCCCGGCCCAGGCTGGTAGGGAGGATTCCAGGGACGGCCGGGATTGGGGACCGGCAGCGCGCGGATGTAGCTCGCGATCTGTTCACCCTGCAAAGCCGAAAGCCCGTGAAACTGAGACCGGGCGACGATGGACGCGTTTGAGTAGTTGAAGTATTTGAGGTCGCGGCCGTCCTGCGCGTGGCAGTCGGCGCAATGGGCGTGAATGGGGGGCGCGCCGCCTCTGTCGTCGGCCACCAGCGGCGCATTGTACCAGAGCGATTTTCCCGTCGATATATCGTTCGGATCGGGACGCGGCGGCGCCCAGGTATTGGGATCCTCCTGCAGGAAAGCAGCGGCGGGCAACACTGCGCTGCCATCGTCGGTAATGAAGTTGAAAGCCAGGACGCGGAATCCACTGGCCAGGCCGTCCGTGCGGTTGAATCGGAACCGCACCGCATTGTCCCCCTCAACGACGGCGCCAGGCGTGAGAGGCACGGTCAGTTTGAGCGTCGCAAATCCGCCCCCGATACCGCCATAGCTCTTGCCCGGTTCGGCGACGGCCGCGGTGCCATTGTTCAGCGATATCCACGCGCCTTGGTTGACCTCGACGCTCACCATATCGGCATAGCCCACGCCGTGGACCTGCATCCGGAGTGAACGAACGCGGCGCGCCTGGGCTGCGGGAACTTCTACCGTGACGCTGGAGGTGGCGCCATCAGCGCCGACTACTTCGACGGGGAGGACGACGGGGCCAGTTGCGGGGAGCGCCGCGATGGGCACAAGCAGGACAAGGAGAACAGGTAGCACCGACCCGCAGAGGTTCTTGTGCGCCGCTCCCTCACGGTCGCGGTTCGGAAACCCTTGCAGAATCGCGCCCAGGGTACGCGAACGCATCACGCGGCACGCTCCGGCAACGTGAGGATGAATTCGGTAAACTCTCCCTCCTCCGTTTCCACCCGCATGGCTCCCTTGTGCTGGTCCACCACGATCTGATAGCTGAGGGACAGTCCAAGGCCGGTTCCCGAGCCGGTGGGCTTGGTGGTGAAAAAGGGATTGAAGATTCTCGGCAGCACCTCTTTGGGAATCCCGGTGCCGTTGTCGCGAATGCGGATCTCCACACCGGCCGGAGTCCTGACCGTGGTGCAGCGCAGTACCGGTTGAAAGCCCGGCTGCCGGACGGCGCGCTGGTGGGCGGCGTAACATCCGTTGTTGACGATATTCAGAATCGCACGGCTTAAGTCCTGGGGCACCACGGAGATCGTCGGCAACGCCGGATCGAAAACGTTTTCGAGCGCAATATTGAAATCGACATCCTGCGCGCGCAGGCCGTGGTAGGCGAGGCTGGCGGCCTCGGCGATCAGCGCGTTGACGTCGGTCGGCTGGAATTGTCCGGCGCCACCGCGGGAATGCGCCAGCATCCCCTTGACGATGCTGTCGGCGCGCTTGCCGTGCTCTTCGATCTTATGCAGGTTCGTGTGCAGATCGGAAAAGAGTTGCCCAAGATATTCCGCGTCGGCGTTGTCCGGCTTCTGGCGGAATTGTGCGAACAACTCATTCGCTTCGTCAATCAGCTCGACCGACAGAGCGGCGAAATTGGTGACGAAGTTCAGCGGGTTTTTGATCTCGTGCGCGATACCCGCGGTCAGCGCCCCGAGCGAAGCCATTTTCTCCTGCACTAACAGCTGGTCCTGCGTGGCCTTTAACTGAACCAGGGTCCGTTCGAGTTCCTCGGATTTGAGGCGCTCGCGGTCCATCAGAACCTGCAGTTCGTCGCGGGCGGACTGCAGGCGTCCCGCCATGTCGTTAAACGTGCGCGCCAGGTCGCCCAGTTCATCCTTCGAAACGGAGGGAATGCGATAGGCGAGGTCCCCACCGCCCAGAGCATCGGCACCCGTCTTCAGAAGCGCGAGGCCACCCGTGAGAGGGCGGGATACCATCAGGGCCAGCGTACCGGCCAGCCCTACAGTCAGAAAGAAAATGACCACCGTGATGCGGTCCGTGGTGCGCGCGGCATCGTAAAAGCGCGTGCTGGCATCCTCGACACTTGCCGTCTGGTGATGCTGTAAATCGGGCAGGAGTTCCTTCAGAACTTTTTGGCCCAGCGGTTCGGAATGCATCACTTCCTCGGTAATCGCGAGGGATTGATTGCGTCCGAAATTTTTGTAGAAGATGCGCCAGGAAGCGCTCAACTCGCGAAACGAAGCGGTGAACGTTTCAATCATGCGCCGTCCGTCGGTGTCGTCGAGCGCGCTCATCGTGCGCAGCTGGTCCCCGATGCCGTCCAGACCTTTGTTGAAGGCCGCGACCTCGCCCGGGTTAGCTCCACCGGCGTTGGCGTCTGCGTTGATCTGGCTAAGAAGGGTCACCTGCTTTTCGTAGTCGCTCAGCTCCTGCCGGATGTCGCTGATAAGAATCTGCCGGGATATGGCACGGCGCAATTCTTCGACGGTTGCCTGGCGCCTGCGATCGCCCCAGAAATAAACCACCAGATTGATCGCCAGCAGGCCAAGAATAGCGATCGAGGACAGCGTGAGGCGGCGGCGGATGTTCATCAGAAGGTGTACGCGACATCCGCTCTGATTCCGTTGGCGGCCGGTATCTGCGCGGCGCATGACCCGATAGTACTCCAGCTTCCACGCGAGGAAATCGGTGAAATCGTAACGGATTCCCGTAGCGGGACCGTGGTTGAGGCCGGTGCTCGCGCCGAAGAGCGGCTCCCGGCGGGCGTCATTCACGTATTGATACGAGAAATAGGGCGTCACACCATGGCCGACACTCTTCGCCAGAATCGAATAGAAGCCCGGGGTGTGGAAGACAATGTTCGTTCCTTCCAGCGCGTGGCGGATTACCAGACCCTCCGTGGTGAACTCGAAGCCGGAAGGATGATAAGTAACGTAGGCGTCGGAGATGGTTTCGGCAATCTTCATACCGACTGGATAGAGGCGGTCTCCATAGAAGGAAAATCCGGCTTGAAGACCGGGAATGGCGGCCGGACGGGAGAAACCGGCGAAGTTGTAAGACTTCCGGTTATTGTCATCCTGCACGACCGGCACCGAGGTCAATGCGCTCGCGGAACGTCCATTGCCGATTTCGGCTATGTAGTGCAGGCCAAGGGGGCCGGACGGAATGGAGCCGGTGGCCGACAATCCCTCGGTGTGCGTGGGAAGGATGCCGCCCTGGTCCTCAAATTCGAACAAAACGGGCCGGGTGACGGTCGGGAGCAGCCAGCTGGCATGATGATAGGCCGTGTTGTAGTAGCCGATGGCGGTATGAAAGCGGCCCGCCGTCAGATTGAAGTAGTCGCTGGGCGTGTAGTGAAGTTCCAGCCTCTCGAGGTCGAGTTCGGTCGCATTCGTGGGCGCATACTCGATCAGCATTTCCGCGAGCGCGCTGAACTGATCGGACATCCGGCTGGTCATAAAGAAATCGAACCCTGCGTCCTCCGAAAAGGTGCTGTGCGTTCCTTTCTGGGTGTTGTCGGTGAACAAGGCGTCGGCAAATCCCCGGAACTGCAGGCCCGCAACGTCCGGAAGCCCCATGTTGGACATACCGCCCGCGGCTGTCGTCGCTGTCGGAGTGCTGACGGTCACCGGAGGAGGAGAAAGAGGAGGAGCGAGCGCCTGCGCGGTTTCGGCGGGGGCCGGGTTCGCCTGCGCTTGACCGGTCTTTGACGCTTCGCCGGCCTTGAGCTGCCGGATTTCGGACTCCAGCTCATTCACGCGCTGCAGAAGCTGCAGCACCAGCTGATGGTCGTCGGCCGGCGTGGCGGCGCTTCTGGGCGAAAGACGGCGGGCGTGAGGGCCAGCCAGCACCACGGGCGACAGGAGTGCCACGATGATTTTTCGTATCATAATTCTGCTCCTTTACCTGAGCGGGTATTTTGGATCTCCAGGCAGGGTTCCATTGATTTTGATAACTTTCAGCCCTTTAGGGACTTGTGTCGCATCCACAAAAGCCACGGATCCGGGAATAGCCGAAACCAGGTCGCTCGCCATGGAGTTCGAGAAGACGATCTTGGGCCCGGTGCTGGCTTCGGCACGAAACACTTTTGAGATCCAATACTGACGGAACTGCGCGTCAGTCATCTGGTAAATGATCCGGAGGACCACATCGCGCTCGCGAGCCACCGGGGCGCGTATCAGGAGCGTCACGCGATGGTTGGCCGTCCAGTATTGGCGATCGCCCAGCAGGAGCTTTCGAACCTCGCTCAAGCTGAGGTTCTCGACCGGCGTATCCTGGCCGACCACGACCGCGATGTCACCGCCGCCGGCGGCGCAAGCAGGCGGGACAGACAGGGCTGCAGCCAACAACATCACGAGAGACAAACAATATGCGGAAACCTTTAACACAGTTCTCCTTCCTTCCGGATGTCGAGCACGTACAACGGCCCGCCAAGCCGTGCGCCCTTTTGGGTCGCGCAGCGGCAAGCCTCCCGGACCGTGGAACAGGATTAGGACTTTAGATTTAGCAGCCCGCAGTGCCAGGTTATGTAAGGTGAATCCCAGACCCCGCTGCCCTCACCGACGATTTGCCCGTTCCCTCGATTCTCGCAAATCCCGGACCGCGCGTGGGTTCGAAAATAATGGGCACCGAACCGATATAACCGTGTACCAGCGAGCCCTTGGCGCGCGGGAAGCCTCATGGAGGTCACCCGCCAATCATCCAAGATAAGAGCCATCCTAAAGCGGCCGACGCGTTTGCGCCTGCCGCCGGCAGCACGTTTCTCGGTTCTATTCGGAAATGCGGTCCGGGATCACTGCCCGATCTTCCGGTCGCACTCGTCGATTCCCGCCTGCGCCTGCTTCAGCCGCGCGTCCGTATCCGCCGTCTGCGGCTGCCAGACTCGCCAGCGCGCCGCGTTCTTCTGAAAGAACAGCCGCGCCCATCCGTAATTGCGATTCGACAGCAGCATGCGGCCGTACATGTCGTCGAGGTCGGAAGCGTCCTGCATGGCGGCCAGCGTCGGATTGCGCACCGCGAGCAGTTTCGCGGAAAGCGTTTCCCCGTCCTGAATCAGTTTCGCGGCGCTACCTTCATCGCCTTTTTTCCAGAGTCGCCCGGCATCACGATTCTGCGCCGCGAGTTTGTCCACAGTCTCGCTGTACCAGGGCTCCGTGGTCTCGTCTTTCGGTGTTGCCGCCTGCGGCTGCGGCGTCGGTTCCCCGCAAGCAGCCAGCACGAGCGCCGCGATAACCACGGCCTGCCGCCGCATGACCTACTGCGCGACCGGTTCCAGCGCCGTCGCCGGGGTGCGTCGCCGCCAGATGCGCAGCCGGCCCACGCGCTGCGACGCGCCTTCGAGGTAGAGGTAAATCACCGGCGTGATGTAGAGCGTGATGAACTGCGAGAACAGCAGCCCGCCCACCACCGCCAGTCCCAGCGGTTGGCGCGCATCCGCGCCCGTGCCGTTCCCCAGCGCGATGGGCAGCGTGCCGAACAGCGCCGCGACCGTCGTCATCATGATCGGCCGGAAGCGCAGAATGCAGCCCTGATAGATGGCATCGAACGCCGTGTGCCCTTCCACGCGCTGCGCTTCGATGGCGAAATCGATCATCATGATGGCGTTCTTCTTCACTACGCCGAACAGCATGATGAGTCCGACGAACGCATAGAGGTCGAGATCCTTGTGGAAGATCTTCAGCGTCAGCAGCGCGCCGAACACGGCAGACGGCAGTCCCGAGAGAATCGTGATCGGGTGGATGAAGCTCTCATAGAGCATCCCCAGCACCATGTAGATCACGAGAATCGCCACGATCAGCAGAATCGAGAGGCCTTTGAACGATTGCTGGAATGCCTGCACCGATCCCTGATACAGCGGGGTCAGCGTGGTGGGCATGCGCGAGTCGCGGATCGATCGCGTCGATCCGGTCGGCGGCATCGCCCAGCGCGAAGCCGGGCACCAGATTGAACGAAATCGTCGCCGCCGGCAACTGGCCGAAGTGATTGACACTGAAGCGGGCCGACCGAGCGCTCCAGTTTCACCACCGAATCGAGCGGGACGAGCGAGCCTTTCGCCGAACGGATATAGAGCTTCGAAAGGGCTTCCGGCTTGCGCTGGTACTGCGGCTCGACTTCGAGGATCACCTGATATTCGTTCGACGGCGTGTAGATGGTGGAAGCCTGGCGCGTTCCGTAAGCGGTGAACAGCGCGTTCTGAATCTGATCGGGCGTCACGCCGAACGTCTGGGCGCGGTCGCGGTCGATATCGACGTTGATCTGCGGGCTGGCGATCTGCAGGTCGCTCGTCACGTTCATGAAGCCCTGCGTGGCGCGGATTTTTTCCTGCAAAATCGGCACCCAGTGATAGAGCTCGTCCTGGTCCGCATCCTGCAGCGTGAGCTGATACGGGCTCTGGGTGTTGTTGCCGCCGATCTGGATGGGCGGCGGATTCATGCAGCAGCACCATGATGCCGGGGACGGAGAGCAGCTTCGGCTGCAGCTCCTGGATGACCTGATCGGCGGACAGCGCGCGGTCCTTGCGGTCCTTCAGCATCGCGAACGTGATGCCCTGGTTGCCGCCCTGTACGAAGGCGAAAACGCTGCCGACGTTCGGGTCGTGCTCCACGACGTTCTTCACGGCGTGGAGATGCGCGGCCATCGAGTCGAACGAGATGTCCTGGCCGGCGATCGCGATGCCCTGCAGAAAGCCGCTGTCGACGCTGGGCAGGAAGCCTTTCGGCATGATCGATGAAGAGCCAGACGCTGGCGCCGAGCAGCCCGAATGCGAGCACGAGCGTGGAGAAGCGGTGCCGCAGCACGAACCCGAGCGAGCTGCCGTAAACGTGGTTCATGCCCTGGAAGAAGCGCTCAAACAGGTTGAACAGGAACGCCATGCTTCCTGCCGTGTGTCGATGTGAGGAAGAGGCTGCCCAGCATGGGCGTGAGGGTCAGCGAGACGAAGCCGGAGACCAGAATCGCGACCGCGATGGTGACCGAAAACTCGTGCAGCAGCCGCCCCACGATGCCGCCCATGAACAGCACGGGAATGAAGACGCTGACCAGCGAAATGGTCATCGAGACGATCGTGAAGCCGATCTCGCGCGAACCGCGCCGCGCCGCTTCCATGCGCGCCTCTCCCAGCTCCATGTGTCGCACGATGTTCTCCAGCATCACGATGGCGTCATCCACCACGAAGCCCACCGAAAGCGTGAGCGCCATGAGCGAGAGATTGTTCAGGCTGTAGCCGAGCAGATACATGACCGCGAACGTGCCGACGATCGAGAGCGGCACCGCGACGCCGGGAATGAGCGTGGCCGAGATGTTGCGCAGGAACAGGAAGATCACCATCACGACCAGACAGACGGTGAGCAGCAGAGTGAACTTCACGTCGTCGATCGAATTGCGGATGTCGATGGACCGGTCGTAGATGACACCCATGTTGATCGACGGCGGCGACGGCGCCTTGAAGCTTGGGCAGCAGCTTCTGGATGTTGTCGAC
Source organism: Terriglobia bacterium (assembly GCA_963832905.1). GTDB lineage: Bacteria > Acidobacteriota > Terriglobia > Bryobacterales > Bryobacteraceae > BOG-234. Next base: position 118,534 of record CAWHVO010000007.1, read on the forward strand.
GACTTCGACCGTGTTGGTGCCGGGCTGGCGGTTGATGGCGAGGATGATGGTGCGGGAATCGTTCAGCCAGGCCTCGACCTTGTTGTTCTCGACGTCGTCGAGCACCCTGCCCAGCTCTTCCAGCCGCACGGGATTGCCGTTCTTGTAGGTGACGATCATGCCGCCGGAATTGCGCGGCGCTGGTGAGCTGGCCCGAGGACTCGATGGTGAATGCCTGCTTCGAGCCGTAGAGCTTGCCGGTGGGCATGTTGCTGTTGTTGGAGCTCGATCGCGGCCTGCACCTCGTCGACGCCGATGCCGCGGCTGGCCAGCGCATCGGGATCGAGCTGGATGCGGACCGCATATTTCTGCCGCCGAATACCTGACCTGCGAAACGCCGCTGACGGTCGAGATCTGCTGCGCCATCACGGTCTCGGCGTATTCGTCGACGGTGTAGATCGGGCAGCGTGTCGGAGCTGATGCCGAGGAAGAAAATCGGCTGGTCGGCCGGATTGACCTTGTTGTAACGAGGGCGGGCGCGGCATGTTGGGCGGCAGCAGCCCGCCGGCTTTCGAGATGGCGGACTTCGACATCCTGCGCGGCCGCGTCGATGTTGCGGTCGAGCGAGAACTGGATCGTGATGGAGGTGCTGCCGAGCGAACTCGAGGAGTTCATCGAGTCGATGCCGGCGATGGTGGAGAACTGCCGTTCGAGCGGCGTGGCGACGGACGCGGCCATGGTGTCCGGGCTGGCGCCGGGAAGGTCGGCGTTGACCTGGATGGTGGGATAATCCACGCTCGGCAGCGCGGCCACGGGCAGCGAGCGATAGGCCACGATGCCGAACAGCAGAATGCCGAGGGCGGTAAGCGTGGTGAAAATCGGGCGGCTGATGAAGAATTGCGAGATGTTCATCAGGACGCTCCCTGATTACTCCCGGCTGCACCGGACCGACGGCAGGCACGACGCGCACCGGCGCGCCGGGGATCAGGCGCATCTGGCCGTCGGTGACCACCGTCTCGCCGGGCGCGATTCCGCTTTCGACCACGATCTGGTTCTCCACTGTTTGGCCGGGCTTGACGATGCGGTTTATCCACCGTCTGTCCGGCTTCAGAACGAACACGAACTGGCCCTGCTGGCCGGATTGAACGGCTTCAGAGGGAATCACCGTGACGCCGTGCAGCGTGCGCAGCGTCATGACGACGTTGACGAACTGGCCGGGCCAGAGGGAGCGGTCGGCATTGGGAAATTCCGCTTTGAGCTTGATGGTGCCGGTGGTGTTGTCGACCAGGTTATCGATGAAGGTGAGTGCGTCCGGTGGAGCTGTGTGGCCTGGAGAGACGAAGGCGGTGACGGCGAGGGGATTGACCTTTGTTGTACGTGCGAATTTCGTTGAGAAGCTGCTCCGGCACGCTGAAGGTGACGTAGACGGGCTGCGAGCTGATTGATGTTGACGAGCGCCGTGGTGTCATTGGCTTTGACCAGATTGCCGGCCTGCACGAGCAGGCTGCCGGCGCGGCCGTCGATGGGCGACGCGATGGAGCAATACGGCAGATTCAGCTTCGCGGTTTCGAGCGCGGCTTTATCGACGTTGAGCGAGGCTTTGGCGCTGTTGATGGCGGCTTCGTCGGCGCGCAGGGCTTCGTTCTGCGAGCTTGAAGGTGGTCTGGTAAGTGGAGTTCTGATCCTTCGAGATCAGGCCATCCTTCGCCAGCGCGGCGTAACGATCGGCCTGCTCTTTGGCGTTGGCGGTCTGGACGCGGTCGCGCGCCAGATTGGCCTCGGCCTGGGCGATGAGCGCGTTGTCTTTTTCGATGGCGGCCTGCGCCTGATCGATGGCCTGCTGATACGGGCGCGGATCGATTTCAAAAAGCTGCTGGCCTTTGCGGACGTCGTCGCCTTCTTTGAAGAAGAACTTGCGTGAGTTCGCCGCCGATCTGGGCTTTGACGGCAATGACGGCGACGGGGTCGACGGAGCCGATCTGGCGCACTTCGACGGGCACGTCGCCCAGTTCGGCTTTGGCCACGGTGACCGGAGTGGCCGGAAACGCGCCCCTGCCGCCGGGCCCTTTGGCAGTCGGCGAAGTGCTGTTGCAGGCGGCCAGCAGGGCCAGGAGAGAAACGGTGAAAGCAAACTTCATGGAAATAGAGATGACCGGGAGTTCACCTAACAGGTTACCCTGCCTGCCACTTGCGTGCCCCATGCCCGCGTCCTGCCTGCCTTTTTCGTCCACCTTCGTTCCTCCCCCTGCTTCTTTTCTCCCCGGTCCGAGGAGCTTGACAAATGCCCGGCAGGCAGTTTCGCTTCAGTTGTGGGGCGGGCTACCAGCCCGCCGCACGTTGGCAACCTGCCCCACAATTTCGTCAGTAGTTTTCCGAAGTTAGGTTAGTTTGTTTGGAAAAAATATGTTTCTGGAGGCGCTCGGCGCGGTGCTCTTTGAAGAGCTTCAGGGCGCGGTGGTATTCGCGGCTGAAGCGGACTTCGTAGCGATTCAGATTCTGCAGAATGGCCGACTGGCTGGTGAGGGTGGTGAAAGCGAGCGCCGTGTGCATGGCGGGAACGACGGCAGTCTCCCGATCGGCGACGGCGTCGGCGAGACGCTCCTGGGCATGGAGGGCGTGCGTGAGAACGGCCATTTCGAGGCACCAGACGCGCGTGCGACGCCAGTCGGCAAGGGCCATGATTTCGACCTGCCGGTTTTCGATGCGGGTGACGGGCTGGAGCTCGTCGCGGAGGCGCCGAGGACCTGCTCAAACGCTGCCATGGACTCGCTGGGAAGAACGATGGACTGCGAGAGAAGACCGTGGCGCACCGCGTTCTGCGCGACGATGGCTTTGCCTTCGGGCGTGACGGGTCCGGTGGATGCGGCGGCCGAGGCGAGCTTGCCTTCGGGAGTTTTGGGGCCGCGGGACTTTGCGCCATTGGCGCGGACGATTCGATACGAGGAATGGAACTCATGGGTTGCCTCCGGGAAACAAGAAATCCGAAAATCAGGCCCGGATGAAATCGGATAAAGGCACGAATTATCCATCGAATTTTCCTGTCTGGCTGGAGTATGGCACTCGAAAACGGGGATCCGGCGCGATTGTGACGGAAGTGGTTGATTTTAAGGGGGAGAAATTGTGCGGGTGATGTGAACTGAAAACGTTCTCATTCAGGCAGGCGGGCGAGGGCGTGTGGCGCTGCAATGACGCGCGAGAGTCCTCCGATAGATAAAGGACATCTCAATAACCTCCGGACACCCGACCTTCCAGAAGTAATCCGGACAACGCGTTTCGAATGAGAGCGTTAACTGCGATCTGCCCCACGCTTCGGGGAGTGACGGTCACCCGGGCAATGGACACCCGACTAAGTGTGATTGTGATACGGGTTGGTTTGGTTTCCATGGAATTTTAGCCTTTCGCTTTTTCCAGTCACCTCTTTCGTCGTGCGGTCGCTGAATTCTTGCTGGCAACCGCGATGCAGTTCGCGGGACCCTATTCGCGGTCCCTTTTGTCTGCGCGCTCATTTGGTCTCTGACGGGAACAGGTGATGGCGCGTCAGCCAATGGCGAAAATCCGGCCAGAACTCTGGCGCGAGATTCCCGAGGCCTGCCCCGATAACGTTCTGCGCGAAGTTACCGGCAGTTGTGCTGAACGTGCGGTTGACTGCGGGATAGTAAGCGTTCGAAATTGCGGCGCCGATGGCCGATCCTGCAATGTTTGACCAGTTGATTGTGCGATCGCCGGAAAACTTGTGCGCCACCAGACCGGAGGCGGCCGCATGTCCCGCTCGCGCGAAAAATGTGTGGCCCTGGCCTAATCGGCGGTATCGCGTGTCTTCGTGCAGCAGCGAGGCCATCGCGTAATCGCTGAAAAAATTCTGGGCGGTATCGTCTGCCGCGGAAGCGACAAAACGTTTTACGTAGCTTATCGACTCACCCCCGTAATGTGGAACACTTCGTGTGAGCTCGGAAGTTGTCGCGTTGAAGAAACTCGCGCCGGGGAGGAGCGGACTTCGCATTTCATCGACGAATACCTTCCATTGCTCCTGCGAAGATGGCGGCAGGGAGTTCAGATCCTGTGCGACAGCCCGCGCCCCGAATGGAAGCAGCATCGTGAATATCGCTGCGACGTGTACAGTCGTGGTTCCGTGCACTTGAAGTTCTCGTCACTGCTTCGCGGTGAAGATCTGAAAGTCGAGTTCGATTTCGTCTTTCACTTTGATTATGCCCCCGCCAATGCTGATCGGCTTTATGCCGAAGTCGGTCTGCTTAAGTACGGTGTGCGTGCTGTAGGCGTCGCCGGACTGTTTGACCTTGAGGGTCACGGGCTTCGTGACCCCGTGCAGAGTCAAATCGCCGTCCACTTGCCATCCACCGCTGGGCAACTTCTCGACGCGCGTGGACCGGAAGACGATCTGCGGATATTTCTTCGTTTCGAGAGTCATGTCTTCCATATGTGTCTGAATCGTCGCCTGATCTTTGGCGTTAACTTTCGGGTCCGGCTGGACGGTCATCTTCGCCGCCTCCACCATGAACTCGACGTGAGGAGGTGCGGACTCGCGAATTGTTCCGGATGCGATCGGCGCGTCGATCGTATGATTGTGCGCCGCGGCCGACAGCAGACCCGATTTCCCCACATGAATGGTGATCTTGCTGCGTTGAATGTCGATCGCGCGTTCCTGACCAAACAGGGGGACAAACGTCAGCAGAACAGTGCTGAGCCACAGAACACTACGCCGCATATGAGTAAACTCTCCTGAGGTTTCGTTCGAATATTTTCGCGGGAAGAATGCTTGTGACAACTTCCCGCCCGCCTGCGACCAGGCGACTCTCCCACTGCCCGATGTGACCCATTAACAGGGACCGCTGCTGCATATGTCGGGTCCGCTTTCTGCGTATCGATTCGTACCGGTGCAAACCGACTTCCGGCGACGCTTCGTTCTTCAGCGATCTCGCCAGGACCAGTGCGTCCTCGAGCGCCATGCAACCTCCCTGGCCCAGATTCGGTGTACAGGGATGAGCGGCGTCGCCCAGCAGCATGATTCGCCCTCCGCCCCATCGCTTTAACGGCTCCAGATCGTACGCGCCTTTCTTGAGAATGGTTCCCTCCGGTGTCGCGGCGATCAGTCGTTCGACGGGCTCATGCCAGCCCGCGAACATCTTCAGCAATTCGCATTGTCGGCCATCGGGTGAATCGAGGTGGTCTTCTTCTGTGTTCGCAGTGGCGTACCACGTAAACCGATCGCGACCGGTGTTGAGGATTCCGAAACGTTTGCCGCGCCCCCACGTTTCGCTGTTCGAGCCCGATGGCCGCGTGCCGGGCAGGCGGGCGATCCCGCGCCAGACGGTGTAGCCACGGTAGATCGGGTCATGGGCGCCCAGCAGCTGGGATCGGATTCGCGAGCGGATTCCGTCGGCGCCGATAACGATATCGTGCTCGGCGGAGGCGCCTCCGGCGAAGTGAACCGCCACGCCATGCCTGCGACGCTCGAAGAAATCGAAGTAGTGATTCAATCGAACGCCGGCGGCCGGAAGCGCGGAGATCAATGCGTCCAGCAAGTCTGCGCGCCGCGCACAGAGCGCCGGGACCTCGAAGTGTCCCAAAGGGACGTTCATCAGGATTCTGCCCGAACTCGTTCTGACGAGAAAGTGCTCACTCGCGCCGCTCACTGCAGCGACTTTTTCGAGAAGACCGAGCTCCCTGAGAACGCGCGTGGCGTTGGGCCAGAGCATCATCCCCGCCCCAACTTCGCGAATAGCAGCGGCCCTCTCATAAACTGTTACGCCGATGCCGGCGCGATGGAGCGCAACTCCCGCGGCGACACCGCCGATGCCCCCGCCTATGATGCCGACGCTGAGCGTCCGGCGGGATGAAATCCGAATTCGTGTGTTTGTTCTGGGCAACGGCCGCTGTGTGCGTTCCATCGACTCCGCTGTTTCTGCTGTGACCGGCATTTCGGGAAGGGTTCTTCTAATCCTTGTGTGATTTGCGTTTGCGTGAAAAGCTGCGTTCGAGATCGGGCCAGAACTCCTTGAGGATATTGGAGGTCATGTTGACGCCGAGCTGGCCGCCAAGCTTAGAGACGGCCTCCGGCGCAGTTCGGTTGTCGGGATAGTAGGCCATTGAGATTGCCACGGCAGTTGAGTTCCCACCGATCTCTGAAAAATTGACCTGTCCGCGGCCCGAGTCGCCGTGTGTCCAGAAGATCTGACCGGCCGCGTAGCCGATTCGCGACCAGAACCCGCCTGTTCCGCGGCGGAAATATCGCGGGTCCTGGTGCAGCATCGCGGGAAAGATCGCTTCGGTCATGTAATCGCCGATCACATAGTCGGCGTAAGCAGTCGCGAAATAGTGGGCGTAGGAGGGCACGCCATCACCGAAGGACGGATTCGCTCTCGTCAACTGCGCTTCAGCACCGAACAACGCTCCGAGCGCGACAGTGCCGCGGTCAAAGGAGTCCAGAGTCGCGATGTGAAACTTTTCGCGAGGGCCGATTGGTTGATATGGCGTGAGAACCGGCGAGGTGCGGAAGTTGGGAATGATCCAGAAGATTCGTTTCGCCTCCGGGACTGCATTTTTCGCCGTATCGCTTTGCTGGCAATATGCGGGTTCGAAGGCGCTGATGAAAATGACGAGCCCCAGGTATCCCCACGTGTGCCGATGAAAGAGGTCTCCTCGCCGATTGTGTCCCGATTCTTCCCCGTTCGAATTCATCTGCATCGATGTGACGGACGCAGCCTGTTTGGGTTCATGACGTTTTGTTCATTCGAACGATTCGTGCGGAACACGGCAGGGCCAACCTCGTTTATATCGGCGCAGGATGACTCCTGAAAAACCGGCAGATGACGAGATGTTCATCTTGTTGGAGCATTGCCGGACGTGCATTAACATCGAGTCATGCGGTTGTTGCTGGTCGAGGATGAACCCGAAATTCAGGGGTTTCTCCGAAGATCGCTCAAGGAAGCCGGTTATCATGTTGACGCTGCCGGCGACGCGAAAACGGCCGAGGGGCTGGCGCTTGAAGGCAAACATGATGTTCTGGTTGTGGACCTGGGTCTTCCTGACGAGGACGGAATCAGCCTGATTCTCCGTCTGCGCGGGCTCGGATTGACTGCTCCGGTACTGATCCTTTCCGCAAGACGTTCCGTCGATGATCGCGTACGAGGTCTCGAACAGGGCGGTGACGACTACCTCACGAAACCTTTCGCTCTTGCCGAGCTGCTGGCGAGATTACGCAATCTCCTGAAGCGGAACAGCACTCCCGGCACTCCAGCCACTTGTATTCGGGTGCAGGACCTTGAGCTGGATCTGTTGAGACGGGAGGCTTCGCGCGGCGGACACCCGCTGAATCTGACGCCACAGGAGTTCGTGCTGCTCGAGTATCTGTGCCGGAACGCGGGCCGCGTCGTCACAAGGTCGATGATTCTCGACAACGTCTGGGGAATGCGCATTCAGCCGGACACAAACGTGGTCGATGTGCATATTTATCGGCTCCGCGGCAAAGTCGAGCACAATGGCCATGGGCCCTTGATCCGAACACTGAGGGGGGTGGGCTATGTTCTCAGGGACCGCTAAACCGAAGATGACAAGCGCGGCCTGGAGAATCTCGCTCTGGGCGGCGCTGGCATTTGCTCTCGGGACCATGGTGGTGTTCATATTCCTGCATCGGTTCGTCGCCGGGGACATAGAAATAAGGACCGACGCGTGGTTGACCGGTGAGGCGGCGGTGCTTCGGGATGTTGCAGAAAAAACACCCAAAGAGTGGCTGTCGAGACGTGTTGTCGGAGAGGTAGCCGAACTTGCGAGCCGCGAAGTGCCGTTCAGGCAGCGATCCAATAAGACGCTCAACGACTCAGTATTCTTCATTCAAACCGCGGCTGACAACTCGCTGCTGATGTGGGTAGGAGTCGGTGAAGCGAATGTTCATCTAAGCGCGGTTCTCAAGAGCAGAATCGTTCCGGAGACGCCCACCGATATTGCGATCGCTGGTTTCGACGCGCCCTTTCGGGTCGTCTGCATCGGTACAGCGAACAAAGGCAGTATCTACCTTGGCGTCTCCGAACGGGACCAGCTGCGAGTGCTGAACCGGCTGCGGGTTCGCTTCATTCTTCTCTGGCTCCTGCTCGTCTTCATCGGCTACGCAGTCGTATTCCTCGCGACACGGCGGCTGTTACGTCACGTTCGCCGGATCACGGAAGCGGCGTCCGGGATCGGTGAAGCAGACTTGAGCCGCCGCGTGCCGACCACGCACAGAAATGACGAAGTAGGGCATTTGGCACTCACGTTGAACCGGATGCTGGATCGCATCGAAAGCTCTGTCCATCAGTTGCACACGATCACCGGGTCGCTGGCGCACGATCTTCGCAGCCCGCTTACGGCGGTGCGCGCCCGGCTTGAGATGGCGCTTACAGCCGGCGCCAGGGAGGAAGAAGCGGAGTCGATCGTTTCGGCAATCGAGGATCTGGACCGCCTGACGGAATTCCTGAACAAGTCGCTCGACGTGGCCGAAGCAAAGGCAAATGCATTGAGGCTCAATCGCGTTCCAATCGACCTTGACGAGCTGTTGCGCTCGATGACTGAGCTCTACGAGCCAGGCATGTCCGAAAAGGGAATCCATGTTCGGTTGTGCAGCGCCGGCAGAGTTGATATTGATGCGGACGCCGCGTTGATCCATCGAATGATGGCAAACCTTTTTGACAATGAGCTGAAGCACCTTCCACCGTCCAGTTCCGTAACGATTTCACTTCGTGTTTCCGATGATGCGGCGCTCATGACGATTGAGGACAACGGCCCCGGTTTTGACCCGGAGATCGTCCCGCATTTGTTTGAGCAGCGGGTCAGAGGACGCAACTCCAAAGGCCACGGATTAGGGCTCGCTTTTGTTGAGGCTGTTGTCCGCGCCCACGGCGGAACCGTTAAGGCCGCCAACCGCGGGGAAGGAGGGGCCTGGCTTGCCATTCAGATGCCTTGCACGATTGATTCGCGGCAGGCGAACACTTCAGAGATGGCTCTTGCGTCTCGCTGACTGCGAGTATGCCAGGTATTGGGGAAGGTGGAGGGCGCAGATTGACCGAGACGTGTCAGAATTCGGCAGACGTTGATCGCGTCCGCGGGAATGCGCAATCAGTCAGGAGATAAACCGATGATCCACAGTCACTTTCGGTTTAGCCATGCGGGCTCTGCGCGGCGGGCGCGACTCGCCCACATTATCCTTGCCACCGCCGGGCTGGCCGCGCCAGGCATGCTGCTGGGCCAAACCGACGAAATTCAGGTCTACGATGCAAATATCGCGGAGCCCGGCGTTTTGAATCTGATGATCCACATGAACTTCACGCCGATCGGCCGAACGACGCCCCAGTTCCCCGGTTCGATCCTCGCTAACGATTCGTTCCAGACCACTGGCGAATTCGGCTATGGCGTAACGCCCTGGTTCGAGCAGGGTCTTTATCTGCCGGTCACCACTCCGTACTCGACGAACAAGGGCACTACCGCTGACGGCTTCAAGATCCGCGAGCTGTTCGTGCGGCCGCACGCTGAAGACCACACATTTTTTTACGGCATTAATTTCGAGTTCAGCTTCAACCGCCGCTACTGGGAGGAACGAACGTTTACCTCCGAAATACGGCCCATCGTGGGCCTGCATCTCAAACCATGGGACATCATTTTCAATCCGATCCTCGACAACGAATATTACGGCGGCGTCCGGAACCTCCAATTCAATCCGGCTACCCGCGTGGCCTACAACTTCAACGACCGATGGGCAGTCGCTGCCGAGGAATACGACGGTTTCGGCACCCTGCGCGATATCGTTCCGGTGAGCCAGCAGTTCCATGAGGTCTGGGCCGTCATGGATCACAACAACAAGATGGTGAATATCGAAGCCGGCGTCGGCGTGGGTTACAGCGCCGGGGCCGACCGGCTGACCTTAAAGCTGATGCTGTCGCGCGATATTTACAAGAAACACGAACTAGAGACGCCGGAAACCAAACCTTCGCACCAGGGCTCGGAATGAAGTTGGTCTGGTGGTTGCTCATGCTCGCAGTCGCTATTCAGCTGGTTCCGTTCGGCCATTCGCATACGAACCCGCCGGTCACCAAAGAACCGGGCTGGGATTCGTCCGGGACGGCGAGCCTCTTTCACCGCGCATGCTACGACTGCCACAGTAACCAGACGACGTGGCCGTGGTATTCGAACGTGGCGCCGGTTTCCTGGCTCGTTCAAAGAGACGTCAATGAAGGGCGGCGGCACCTGAACTTCACCCAGTGGGACCAGCCTCAGCGACATGCCGCCCTGGTTCTATCTCCCGATGCATCCGAACGCACGGCTGAGCGACCCTGAAAAACAGGTGCTGATCGCCGGGGCGGAAAAGACGCTGGGTCCACAAGCCGGACCGGAAGACCGCGACCACTGATTGCGAATTTTGGTAGTGGGTCAGTTTCAAACTGACCCACTACCCGAATTTTGATTGCCACGTTTGGAGCGTATGTGGAACAGCGATCAACGGGGGCACTGAAACGCCGCTGGTGTTCCCGCGAATCGGTGCAACGCTGCGCCGGTATTCACGTCAATCGAATGAGACCAGTCGTGTGAGAAAGTTCATCCGTCATCACAGGGAGCTGACAGCACCAGTCGCTCCATCGGCCGCCGGCGCCCGTCTCGCCCTTATCGAACTCGCATTCCACTCATCTGTCTGAGATTCGAATCATGGCATCTTCCACCTTCCCCGCGGCCAGTTCCGGTCATTCAACGTTCAAAATGGTTCTCTGGGCCTTGCTTGGTCTCACAGTGCTCTTTGTCCTCATCAGCTCAGAAGCGCTTCTGCTTACCGATTACCCCATGTACCACGCCTACCGTCTGCAGGTGATCGCGGACCGTCATCTTCTCATCCCGCACACACTCTGCGGGTTCGTCGCTCTCCTGGCCGGCCCTTTGCAGTTCTCTTCGCGTTTTCGCCGGTGTCACCTGAAGTTCCACCGCCGCCTCGGCCGCATCTATGTCTTCTCTGTGTTTGTCGGCGCCTTGACCGGCATCGCTCTCGCCACGGGCCGCCCCGGATTGCCAGGAACCTCCATGCAGGCGGCGGCCTGGATAGTCTGTACCAGCGCCGCTTTCATCACCGCGCGCAACCGCCAAATCGACCAGCACCGCCAATGGATGGCGCGCTCCTATGCAGTCACGTTTACCTTTGTCTCCAGCCGCGTGCTCAATCTCTGGCCTCGCTACTGGAGCCACCTTGGCGACAGTTTATCCGCCGTCGGCGTCATCGCCTTTACGCTTGCTTCCCTGTTTATCGTTGAGCTCGGCCTCAACTGGCGCGAGCTCACTACCCGTCGTGCCTGATGGTCCACGGCTCTGTCGCCGCTCGGCTCGATCAATGCGCGTTTTTATCGATGCGGTCGATCTCGCGCGTGTACAGTTCGTTATCTGGAAAGCGCTTGTGCAGTCCCCAAAGGAGTTCTCGTGCACCGACGGGATTGCTAACCCGCAACGCCGCGCACGCCAGCAGTAGTTTGGCAAACGGCTCCAGATAATGACCGTGAATCGCCGTCTCACGAATCTCTTCGAGGCCCTTCTCGCGATCGACGTTCGATCCCGTCACTCGCAGGAGAAGACGCACAGGCGCTGCCTTCAGGCTTAGCAGGTAATTTTCGATACCCGGGCCAAAGTATGCGTCGGCAGCGTCAGGCTTCGCCTGTGCCAGTCTCTCAGCAAAGACGCGTGCCTGCTTGGTGTAGCTCAACGCCGCCAGCGGCTGCTTTTCGACCAGACCCGCATCATCCGCGCGCAGGCCGAGGATCAGAGACTTGACGAATAATGCATTGGAATCGACGCCGGATTTTTGCAACGCCTCCTCTGCCAGCCGGTCCGCCTGGGTCAACTCCTGGGTGAACAGGGCCTTACTGGCCGGGTCCGGTCGCAACCTGGCACGGTTCTTGAAGCGGGAATCGTCTACAAAGAATTCAGATTCGAGAGCGCCCAGCCGGGCGAGCTCGGAAAACAGATAGGCCGCAGCGTTCGACGCGGGGCCAAGCGAATCGTCCGGATGACTCTGTTTCCACGCGCCGAAAGTCCGGTGTGCCTCGTCGAACCTGAGGTCGTACATCCTGAGCCAGCCAGTGTAGATATCGCTCTTCTCAGGTGCGGTGGCCGCCGCCGATCCGGCCGCGAGGGCAAACACGAAGGCACAGGCGACGAGGAGAGCAGTGCATCCGGCAGATCTGCGCATGGGGAGGTGGCTACAAGGTTACGACGGTCTGCCGCGGGGATGGGTTTCCGGCGTCGGGCAACTCGGCGGGTGCGAACAGCCTGGTGTGGTCACACGGTCAATCTGAGACCGTTCGATTTTGCGAATGCGCCACCCCACCCCTGAGGCGGCGCTCCGGGTTAGTGACTGTCGCCGTCGTGATCAACGTCGCCAGACGGTTGGGCCTGCGCCTTTGCACTTAAGTGAACCGTGTCCTGCGGTTCGGACGAGGCTGGCTGCGGCTTCGATTGCGCTGTATTCTGCGCGGGAACTGCCTGCGGTACTACCGATGCGGAAGAAACCGGATTGATCATAACGTGTCCTGACTCCTGTCTTCCTATCGGCCCGTTTGCAGAAAAGTTCGAGTTAATGAACAACTTGTCATCCATGCGTTTCTCAGGAGTTATCTTCCACCGATATAAAGGGCATTTCGGCTCTCATCCCTCATGGGTGAGAGTCGTCCGGAAGGTGGGACCGAACGTCAAACTGCGCTACGATCCCCCTTCCTTTGCACGGATGTCATAGAACCGGGCTTGATCGGCGTCACGGGAACGGACGCAATCGCCAACATCCCGAAAAGGGGAGGGCCTGAAATTGCGTGGTCCGGATGAACGAATCGTCATCAACGAAAGTCCCCTGCTCTCTGGCAGACGGATCCTGAAATCAAGCCCACCGGATTCGATATGTTCCTATAAACTACGTTGCGAGGAGCGGAATTGCGAAAATCCAGCGTGTTATATCCAGCCGGCTTGGTGACGTTGCTCCTGACCGGGCTGACTCAGCTGACATTGGCGGATGGGCCATACAAGGTCTCGAAGGTGGTGAAGGTCGGTGGCGAAGGTTCGTTCGACACGGCTTTTGCGGATGTCGAGGCGCGCCGGTTATACATTCCACGCAAGAACCCCGGCCGAATCACCGTTTTCAATCTGGACACACTGGAGCCGGTTGGCGAAATACCGGATGCGGCTGCGAATGGCGTCGTCGTCGATCCAAAATCGGGTCACGGGTTCGCGAGCAGCCAACCGGTCACGATGTTTGACGCAAAGACACTGAAGACGATCAAGAGGATTGACGTTCAGGGCCGCCCGGACGCTATTCTCTTCGATCCATTCACTCAGCGTGTATTCATCTTCAGCCATATCCCGCCGAATGCAACGGTTATCAATGCCGTCGATGGCTCAGTGTTGGGAACAATCGACCTGGGTGGTGAGCCCGAGCAGGCCGCCACGGATCGTAATGGCAGGGTTTACGTCGACGTGCGGGACAAGAACGATATCGCTGTGATTGACGCCCGGACTCTGACCGTCGCCGCACGCTACAGCGTAGCGCCCGGCGGTGGAAGGTGTTCCGGCCTCGCATTGGATGTAAAGAACCGAATCCTGTTTGCCGGCTGCCGGATGCCACAAACGATGATAATTCTCAATGCCGCCGATGGGAAAGTCCTGGATACTCTGCCGATAGGGTCTACGGCAGATTCCGCCGTCTTCAACCCGAAAACAAATGAAGCTTACAGTGCTCAGATCGATGGGACCCTGACGATTATTAAGGAAAACAGTCCCACCAGCTTTGCGCTTGAGCAGACTGTACAAACGAAGGACAGTGCCAAGCAGATGGTGTGGGACAGCAAGACAAACCGGATACTGCTGTTCGCGGCTGATTTCTTGCCGCCAACCGGGCCACCGAGGGCGGGTGTGGCAGGCTATGGAGGCAAGATGGTGCCCGATTCGTTTTCGATTATCGTCGTCACCAAGTAACAGGGCGGACACTACCCTCGGGTCCTCTTGGGCGCATCGCGACTTCGTCCCGGATGGCTGGTTCATCATCTCAATTTGGTTTGTGTGAAACGAATTTTGGTGTCCTGGACGGATTAGTCCCGTAAGGCCGGCATAACCGGCCAATCCATCCGGCCAGGCGTCCCCGGGCTGAGTGTAAACGAACGTCGATGATTGACGAGCACCCGACCGTTCTGGACTAATCCCGCCAACCGTCTGAAACGGAGCCTGTTAATGGTTAGTTTGTTTGGGGAAAACATGCTTTTCGAGGTGCGCGGCGCGGTGGTCTTTTAAGAGCTTCAGGGCGCGCCAGTATTCGCGGCTGAAGCGGACTTCGTAGCGATTCAGATTCTGCGGAATGGCCGACTGGCTGGTGAGGGTGGTGAAGGCGAGCGCGGTGTGCATGGCGGGTATGACGGCATTCTCCCGATCGGCGACGGCGTCGGCGTGACGCTCCTGGGCGCGGATGGCGTGCGTGAGAATGGCCATTTCGAGGCACCAGACGCGCGTGCGACGCCAGTCGGCGAGAGCCATGATTTCGACCACGATTTTCGATGGGAGTGACGGGCTCAAGCTCGTCGCGGAGACCGGCGATGACCTGCTCAAACGCCGCCATGGACTCGCTGGGAAGAACGATGGACTGCGAGAGAAGGCCGTGACGGACAGCGTTCTGTGCGACGATGGCCTTGCCTTCGGGGGTGACGGGTCCGGTGGACGCGGCGGCCGAAGCGAGCTTGCCTTCGGGAGTTTTGGGGCCGCGGGACTTGCCGCCATTGGCGCGCGACGATTCGATACGAGGAATGGAACTCATGGGTTGCCTCCGGGAAATAGAAACCGAAATCAGGCACGGATGAAATCGGATAAAGGCAGGAATTATCCATCGAATTTTTCCTGTTTGCCCGGATTATGGCACCCGAAAACGGGGATCCGCCGCGATTGTGACGGAAGCAGTTGATTTTAAGGGGGAGAAATTGTGCCGGGAATGGTCACCGTTTACCGGCGGCCAGTGGCGCTAGAATGCGATTGAAGCCCGATGCCGACTCTCCTTACCGAAGTCCCGCAAATCCCGCTTCCGCCGGTTCCGCCACGCAAACGCTGGACGCGCGAGCAGTGCGTCCCGCTGGAGGCCTCCGGTCTGTTCGAACAGGAGAGGCTTGAACTCGTCGAACGGGGAGCTGATCTGCAGAATCGGGAAGAACAGGCCGCATGTCAACGCCTTTGTCCGGATGCATCTTTGGCTGCTCGAAACCTTCGGCACGCAGTTTTTGAACGCGGAAGCGCCCATCGACGTAAGCCCCGGCGACAACGCCTGGAACGAGCCGGAGCCCGATCTCCTCGTGCTGAAACGGGAATTCACGACCTTCGATGCAAACCCGCAACTCCAGGATCACCCCATGATCTCCATCTCGTTCTGGAAATTGCGAACAGCACGCTGAAGTTCGACCTCACCGTCAAAGCCGTACTTTATGCGCGCGCCGCGATTGCCGAGTATTGGGCACTGGACGTGGCGGGCAAACGTCTGATCGCGCATCGAAGCCCCGTGTCCGGCAGGTACACCTCCGTGGTGGCTTACGGCAACCTGCCCCCGGTATCGCGACCGCGAATTGAAGCGCTATGAACTCCACGCGTTCGTCGTGATGGTCAATCACGTCCATCTGCTGATCACACCGATGATCGGATCGGGCACTACATCGAGAACAATCCGGTCAACGCCGGTCTGGTTACGGAGCCCGAGGATTACGTCTGGTCCAGCGCCAGGCGGATTTGACAAATCCGCCGCAGGTTGGCAACCTGCCCCACATTAAAATGAATCTTCTATGTCGAAGAGAGAATTTCAGACCGAAGTCAACCAGCTCCTCCACCTCATCGTTCACTCCCTTTACTCCCACCCGGAGATCTTCCTCCGCGAACTGATTTCCAACGCGTCCGATGCGCTGGATAAGCTGAAATACCTGACCCTCACCGAGGACCCTTACAAGTCGCTCGCCTTCGATCCGCGCATCGATCTCGATCTCGACGAGATCCAGCATTCGCTCGTCATCAGCGACAACGGCATCGGCATGAACGACGAAGACCTGGCCTCGCACCTCGGCACCATCGCCCGCTCCGGCACGAAGAACTTTCTGTCCAACCTCTCCGGCGACGCGAAAAAGGACTCCAACCTGATCGGCCAGTTCGGCGTCGGCTTCTACAGCGTATTCATGGTGGCCGACCGCGTCGAGGTCATCTCGCGCAAAGCCGCCGAAGAGCGCGCCTGGAAGTGGACCAGCGACGGCAAGACCGGCTTCGAAATCGAGCCTGCCGAGCGCGACCAGCAGGGCACCACGGTCAAACTCTATTTCAACGAGGAAGGCAAAGAGTACGCAAACAGCTGGAAGGTTCGCGAAATCGTCCGCAAATACTCCAACCACATCGCCTTCCCGATCTGGCTCACCGCCGACAAGGGCGAGTGGGATGAGAAGGAAAAGCGCTCGGTTACGAAGCGCACCACCGAGCAGATCAATTCCGCCAGCGCGCTCTGGAAACGCCCCAAAAACGAGCTCAAAGACGAAGACTACAAGGAACTCTACAAAAGCATCTCGGGCGACTGGGAAGACCCGCTCTTCTGGTTCCACACGCGAGCCGAAGGAACCATGGAGTACACCACGCTTTTCTACGTTCCCGCTAAAGCGCCCATGGGTATCTTCCAGGCCGACTACAAACCCGGCGTCAAACTCTACGTGCGCCGCGTTTTCATCATGGACGACTCGAAAGAGCTGATGCCGGTCTGGCTGCGGTTCCTGCGCGGCATCATCGACAGCGAAGACCTCCCGCTCAACGTCAGCCGTGAAATTCTGCAGCAGAACAAGGTTCTGAATTCCATCCGCACTGCGAGCGTGAAGAAGGTGCTGTCCGAGCTGAAAACGATCGCCACCGAAAAGCCGGACGATTACGTCAAGTTCGTCGACGAGTACAACCGCCTTCTCAAAGAAGGCCTCTACAGCGATTTCGCCAATCGCGAGACTCTGCTCGAACTGGTGCGAGTCAAATCGACAAAGGCGGATGGATGGACCAGCCTCGCCGAAGTAAAGTCGCGCATGAAGGAAGGCCAGAAGGGCATCTACTACGTCACTGGCGGCCCCGAAGCCACGCTTCGCACCTCGCCGCTGCTCGAAATCTACCGCAGGAAAGACATGGAGGTCCTGATCCTCGGCGACGATTTCGACGAAATCGTGTTCGGCGCCATCGACAAATATCAGGACATCGAGCTCAAAGCCGTCAACCGGACCTCAACCGGCGACGATCTGAAAGACGAATCCGACTCCTCCTCCAGGGAAAAGACCGAAGAACTGAAGCCCCTGCTCGAAAAGATCAAAGGCGTGCTGGGCGACAGGGTGAAAGACGTGAAAGCATCGGCGCGCCTCGCCGACAGCCCCTCCTGCATCGTTTCCGATGAGGACGAACCCTCCATGCAGATGCAGCAGATGCTCAAAGCGATGGGACAGACCGGCCCCTCGGCGAAGCCGACGCTCGAAATTAATCCCGACCACGAAATCGTAAAAAAACTGCAGGCCGCGACTGACGACGCGCTGATTACGGATGCGTCGTGGCTCCTTCTGGAGCAGGCGATGCTGATTGAGGGTTTGCCGGTAGAGAATCCGGGTGTGTTTGTGCAGCGGCTGAACCGGGTTCTGAGCCGTGCAGTTTAGAATTGAACTCGCGGATTTTGTTCCTGCATTTCGGACGCGCGGATTGTATCCGCGTCTTCGTTTCAGAGCGACGAATAGGCGGAAACGCTCGAATGCGGCCACTGATCGGGATCGCGGTCCCGGATGCAACTGCTCCGGAATGGGCGTCATCGGGTCTGAAGGTATTCCAGCGTTTCGGTAATCTGCCGCTGCAGGCTGCTGTCGCCGGTGAACTCCGCCAGATGCCGCAGAAGCTTCAGGGATCGGGCGGGGTAATTCGCCCCGGGCGCTATGTTGTCCGGTCTTGCAAATGCAATGCGGACGATCGCAAGAACATTTCGGATTTCGTCCGCGCTCAGAGCATTAATACCGATTAAGTTCGTGATCAAATCCGCCGTTTCATCTCCACGGCCGCCTCTTGAGGTCTGGAGTCCGAACGTCCCCTTGTATGGTTGCTGCCCGGTAATGAGCTCCTGAAGGATTCTCATTTGGTACGCGTCCTGGTCTTGATCTGAACGACCGGGCACGACTCTGCCATCCGAAGTTCGAAAAGGATCGGATGAAGACGGGGTTCCAAAAGACTGCCGTCCTTCGGCGGTTTCGCAGGTCAGCATCATGGCGATGCCGCTGACTGACGCCATACGCTGTCCGCCCGGTAAACAGGGTGCGCTCACTGAGAACTGAACCACGGGGCTCGCGAGCTTGCCTCCGATGGTCCAACCTCGCGCCAACTCCCGAAGTCGCTCTTCTCGAATTGCCCCGCAACAGAGCATTTTCCGGTGCTGTCAGTCGAGCCAATGATCGGGCCCCAGTCAGTGCGGCCTTCCATCGTCGTTCTGGCGCTTACGGGCTGGTTGGGTGGGCCAGTGAGCAGAATTTCGAATCGGTCGCCGACTTGAAAGACGGTACTGGCGGGATGGCTCGCATTGAGGAGACGGACGAGCGGAGTCTGGGCCGACGCCGGGATTACTAACATCGCCAAGGCGAGTGGAACCCGCATGATTGCCCGGCGTCAACTCTACCATGAGCTCTCTTTAATGCTCAAATACAGAAGAGTGGCAAACCGCAAAATGGCGAATATGTGGCCGGTCTTGCCGGCCGCATTCTTCCTCCTTGCCTGCCCGACGTTAACTCCAGCAGCGACTGCTGCCGATCAGGCACTATTCGACGTCATCCACGGGGCTGATCCGGCGCTGGTCAACCAAAAGGTCCTCTATCGCAGCGCGGTGGCATCCGATCTCGATCTGGTGATCGCAATCGGCAGTCCCGCGGAATGGCCGTTGGATCCCAATTCTCCGGCAGTCTGGTGGGATGAAAAACAAAAACTCGGCTTGTTTCTGCAGGACAGGGGCCGTCCGGATCGGGTGTACCTGCTCGCGCTCGCCGCCGGATCTCCCGATTGCGGGGCGCGCATCGAACGCGCGACACCGACTGACACGGTGATCTCATGCACGGGGGAAAAGGCGTACCAGGGGCTCAATCAAAAGTTCGTGTACGACATTCGGGCCAAGGCACTGGTAGGCCACTTCGCATATCAGCCATTCGCCATGATGCGCGTGCTGAATGTTTCGGGCCGCACGGTGTTTGTGGGGGGTGATCTGAAGCAGCTTGTGGCCGTGGAATTCCAGCCCGGCGGGTCTCCCGGGTTTCGGATTCTCGACAGCACTGAAGGCGCGCCATGGCTGAGCCGAGTCAAGACCGCTCAGGAATGGATCGGTCCGGGGAGGAACCAGATTCTATATGTTGCGCCGGACGATCCCGCGCCAATTCGCTTCGGGGCCGCGGGCGCGTTCACATTCGCCCGCGGGTCCATAGTGGACAGCCGCGGCAGGGAATATGATTTGCCGCAATCGACATATGACGACTTTGCAAAGGCACGCCGGCGGCGGGTAGCGGACAATTACGTCCGCGAGAACACGATCATCGCGGAAAAGATCGGTCCGGTGCAGTCGGAGGGCGACAAGCTCTGGTTCGGCAAGACGTTCTATGACGGCGAAGGGGACTCCGGAGTGGGCGGCTTCGGCTACTTTGACGCGTCCGATCGGCAGTATCACGTTTTCGTTCCGCCCGAGGTAGCCGATTACTCCGTTTCGGCGATTCGCGTTGAACCCGATGCGGTGTGGATGGGCATCTTCCAGTCTGGAGAGTATGGCGGGTCGCCTGCGGGCGTGCTTCG
Organism: Terriglobia bacterium; assembly: GCA_963832905.1. Taxonomy (GTDB): domain Bacteria; phylum Acidobacteriota; class Terriglobia; order Bryobacterales; family Bryobacteraceae; genus BOG-234. The sequence continues at coordinate 138,355 of CAWHVO010000007.1, forward strand.
TTACGACCGCAAAACTCAGGCGGTGCATAAGTACGAACTTCCGGACGCGGTGTACGGCATTACGGTGTCGGGGAACCGCGCGCTTATGCCCACGAGTTCGGGAATCGCCGTGATTGACGGCGATCGGGTCAGTCGATATTTCGTGGATCGCACTACCGACGGTCGCCTGAGGATCGCGGAAGCGACTCGTTAATGCCCCAAGCCCCGGGTAAATCGTGCGCTGACGGCCTGCGGCTGGCTTTGCTTAAGTAACCCCGTCGGCGGTACATTGTGCCTATGAAGGCAGTGGCGGATCTCGGAGCTCTGGTACTGGCGTTCACAATGCCAGCGGCGGAGAAGCCGGCGTTCGAAGTGGCGTCGATCAAGGCGACCGATCCCAATCCGGCGAACACCGCGTTCATCGGCATGACCGCCGACGGCGCGCGGGTGAAGTATACGAACATCACGCTGCGCGACTGCATCCGCGGCGCGTTCCGGGTGCGGGATTTCCAGATCGTCGGGCCGGACTGGATGACGAAAGCGCGGTATGAGATCAATGCCACGCTGCCGGCCAGCGCTTCGATGGACCAGATTCCCGAAATGCTGCAGGCGCTGCTCGGGGAACGATTCAAACTGGAGGTCCGGCGGGAGCGGAAAGATACGAATGTCTATGCGCTTTTGGTGGGAAATGGCGGGGCGAAGCTGAAACCGGCTGAGGTGAAAGCAGTCGCCGTGGCGCCCACGGCACTGGGAACGGACGGCCAGCCACGGCCGAGAATGATGTATGCGAATACGCCGCTGGGGGTCACGCTTACGGCGCCGGCGGCAAACCTGGCGAGCCTGGTGGGGCTGATGTCACGATTCACGGCGCGTCCGGTGATCGACATGACCGGGATTGAAGGCGTGTATGATTTCCAGCTTAACTTTGCGTCGGAGACAGACGCTGGCCTGACGGGACCCGGCCCCCGCCAAGCCGACGGTACGGTGGTGCCGCAACCGGAGCCCGCGCAGTCGGTGTTCGATGCGGTGCAGAAATACGGACTGCGGCTGGAGAAGCGCCTGGAGCCGATCCAGACGATCGAAGTCGTTCATCTGGAGAAGACGCCGACGGAGAACTGAATCGCCGTGGTCCTTTATGAGATACTTTGTATCTTATAAAGGACATGAGCAAACACTTCAGCAGGCTTTCACTTCTCTTTGTTGCGGCTGTTGTTGCGGCGTACGGCCAGGTATCGGGCACGATCTCGGGAACGGTGAACGATCCTTCCGGCGCAGTGGTTTCGGGCGCGACGATCACGGCCACGAACACGGAAACCGGAGCGGCGCGCGATACAACGACCGACAGCACGGGACACTACCTGATCGCTTCGGCGCCGCCGGGCCAATACGAGGTCAAAGCTGAAAAGCAGGATTTCAGCCCGCAGGTGCGACAGGGCGTGCGGCTGGTAGTCGGGCAGGAGGCTATTGTGGACCTGTCGCTTGCGGTGGGCCCGTCGAGCCAGGCGGTCACGATTGTTGCGGATGCGCCGCCGGTCGGCGTGACGACGGCGGATGCGTCGGGCGTGGTGGGCGAAGAGCAGGTCAAAGATCTGCCGCTGAACGGGCGCAGCTTCGATCTGCTGCTGATGCTGAATCCGGGCATTGTGAACTTCACCTCGGAGAAGATCGGTGGCAACGGCGTGTCCAACTCGACCACCGGCAATAATTTTGCGGTTGACGGAAACCGGCCGCAGCAGAATTTGTTTTTGCTGAACGGTGTGGAGTTCGATGGGGCGGCGGAAAACAACATGCAGCCCGGCGGGGGCAGCGGGCAACTGCTGGGCGTGGAGGCGGTGCAGGAGTTCAACGTGCTGCGCGATTCGTACGACGCGTCCTACGGCAAGCATCCGGGGGCACAGGTGGTGATCGTGACGCAGTCGGGGACGAATGCGGTTCATGGATCGGTCTACGAGTACCTGCGCAACAACGATTTCGATGCGCGCAATTTCTTCGACGGCGCATCCGTGCCCGGTTTTCAGCGTAACCAGTACGGCGCTGCGATCGGCGCGCCGATAAAGAAAGACAAGACGTTCTTCTTTACTAACTTCGAGGGCTACAATCAGCATCTGCATCAGACGGGCGTCGACCTGGTGCCCGACAATAATGCGCGCGCCGGAATGCTGCCGTGCAAGCTGGTGACGCCGGCGCCGTCCTGCCCGGCTTCCGGGCTCGTGAGCGTCGGAGTTTCGCCGCTGATCAACGCGTGGCCCGTGCCGACGCCGGGCGCGCCGGATTTCGGCGGCATCGCGGAGGCTTTGAACACGCCGCTGCAGACGATCCGCGACGACTTCGGCACAGTGCGCCTCGACCACATTTTCTCGACGAAGGATGCGCTGAGCGCTGTCTACACGGTGGACGACAGCGCGGATTTCACGCCGACCAGCACCAATGCGTACAGCACGGACATAATCACGCTGCGCGAACAGGTGGCGAGTCTGGATGAAACCCATGTTTTCTCGCCGGACCTGATTAATGTGGCGCGCATCGGGTACACGCGCGCGGCGTACTTCTTCACGGGCGAGCCGACGCCGGGCAGTCCGGCGGCCTCGCTGCCCGGCATTCTCGACGGAGATCCGATCGGAGCGCTGGTGGTGGGCGGGAGCGCGACCTCGAATCCGACGGCCACGATCAGTCTGGCGGGCGCTAACAACGGCAGCAATCTGCACGTGAAGCGCAACCTGTTCACATACGAAGACACAATTTCGCTGACGAAGGGGCGGCATTCGCTCGACTTCGGGGTGTGGCTCCAGCGCTTCCAGTCGAATGAGAATCTGGCGCTCAGCCAGTACGGGCAGGCCACCTTCACCAGTCTGCAGACCTTCCTGCAGAACACGGTCGCCACGCTCCTGTTCACGCCGGTTTCGACGCCGATGTACTGGCGGTCGCTGTTCGGCGCGTGGTTTGTGCAGGACAACATCCGCGTGAGGCCGAACCTGACGGTCTCGCTCGGATTCCGCGATGAGTTCTCGACAGGATGGAATTCGGCGAACGGGGAGGCGTCGAACTACGGGTTCACCAATGGCGCGATCGATCCGACGCCGTTTGTGGGTAACTCGGTGTTCACGAAGAACAACGCGAAGTTCCTGCCGCAGCCGCGCATCGGCGTGGCGTGGAGCCCCTTGAGTAACAAGACCGTGTTCCGCGCCGGTTTCGGCATGTATAACGACCTGCAGGATGCCATCGGCTACCGCACGGACCAGGAAGCGCCGTTCAACACGACCTACTCGGTGCCGAGCGTGCCGGTTACATCGCTGCCGCTGTCGCCTTCGGCGGCGCTCCCGTCAACGGCGCACATCGTGCCAGGCGGCGTGCAGCCGAATCTGCAGACGCCGACGGTGGTCTCGTGGTCGCTGAAGATGCAGCAGCAGCTGACGAAGGATACCGCGCTGACGATCGGTTATATCGGTTCGCATGGCTATCATGAGCTGGTCGGCATCGATGCAAACGAACCATTTCCGGTGGTGTGCCCGGCATCGCCCTGTCCGGCGGATTATCCGGCTTCGTTCCCGGCGCCGCTCGCGGGGTCGCCGATTCCGGTGGGGACTTACTACTGGCCGTCGTTCGACGAAGCCCACCGCGAATCTTGCCAACACGTGGACGTATTTCTCGGAAGCGAGCAGCACTTACAATGCATTGCAACTCGACCTGAACCACCGCTTCGCCGGCGGGCTTTCGCTGCGCGGCGTGTACACCTATTCGAAGACCATCGACGACGGCAGCTCGCCCAATCCGACGACGTCGGGAAGCGAACCGGCGGTGGCCTCCAATCCTTTCGACCTCGCGACGGACAAGGGCCTGGCGAATTTCGACGTGCGGAACGCGGGGATCATCAATGTGACATACGCACTGCCGGTCGGGCATGGCAAGCGCTTCGCGGGGAATGCGACGGGATTTGCGAACGGCCTCATCAGCGGCTGGACGGCAAACTCGATTATCACCGCCCAGGGAGGATTCCCGTTCACGCCGCAGCTAAGTTACAACCCGTCGAACACGGGCGACACGAAGAACCCGGTGCGGCCGTTCGCGAATCCGAACTTCACGGGGCCGGTGATTATCGGCAGTCCGAATGAGTATTTCAATCCTGCGGCATTTCTGGCGCCGCCGAATAGCAGCGGGTTCGATGGAAATCTGGGGCGCGACACGCTGACGGGGCCGGGCCTGACGACGTGGGATTTCTCGCTGCTGAAAGACACGCCGATCCGCGAACGGATGCGGATGCAGTTTCGCGCGGAGTTCTTCAATATTCTGAACCACGCGAATTTCAATACGCCGAACGCGGTGGTGTTTACGCCGAGCGGGGTTTCGCCGACGGCCGGAGTGATCACAGCCACGTCGACGACGTTGCGGCAGGTTCAGTTTGCGCTGAAGCTGCTGTTTTAGGGCAGTTTCACAATACGTTCAGTCTACATTTCGTTGCCATTTCGGACACGCGGATTGGATCCGCGTAACGCGACTGGCGTCGCGTGTACCATTCATTTAGTCTTGTGTGTGGATGCGATTCGCGCTGCTGCTCGTTGTTTCCTCAGCGGGAATCGCGCAGACGCAGGATGCCCTGAAACTGCTGCGCGACGTCGCTGACTCGGCAAGAACTGTCGCAACGTGGCGGATGGAAGGTTCGATCGAGGAAATCATCGACAGCGAACAGCTCTTTCCGGCATCGTTTACCCTGGCGATGAAATCTTCCGGTGCAGTGAAATTCGTCCAGACTAACGGCGACCGTCCCGGCATTACCGCTTGCAACCAGTCAACGTCGTTCGCTTACTCCGCGTCCCTGCATCGGTTCAGGCTGGACTCCCCGCCCGACCGGACCGTGTGCGGGCCGCCGGCGGGCGACTGGGAAGGGCTGCCGCCGAGGCTGATTTCACCGAAGCTCGGTGAATACCGTAAGAACGGAATCGGCGGGCGAACGCCGGCCTGTCAAATCATCCAGGGAGAGATGCTGCCCGACCCGCCGGCGACGGGACGGACCAAACGGACGATTTGTGTCGACACGAATCGGAATCTGATCGTCTGGGACAAGAGCGAACGCTCCCGCGAGACGAGAACGTGGACATATACCCGAATCGAGACGGACGTGGACCTTACGCCCCAGGATCTGGCTTTCGATCTGCCGGCGGGAAGCGTTCGCACGCTGTTCGACATCCCCACCGCCCATCACCCTGGCGAGTTGGTTGTGCCGCGGTATGCCGGGTTCGTCATGCCGCACGTGCGGTCCAGAGTGGACCCCCATTTCGAGAACCGCAATAAGAAGACTGGCGGTCTGGGCATGATTAGTCTCTATGTTGTCATCGGCACGGACGGGCGCCCGGCAGACGTGGAAGTCCTGCATTCGTCGGTGCCGTCGGCTATTGCCGCGGAAGTAATGCGGGCGGTATCGCAGTGGCGCTATTATCCAGCTACAAAAGACGGCCGGCCTGTGACCGTGATGCAGACCGTGCGCTGGACCGTCAACCTGTAGTTTGCGCTACTCTTCGCTGAAGAGTTCGTTGAGTGAGACAGACAATTCTCCGCCGGTCAGGGCGGATGTTTGCTCGCGTTGACCTGAGCCGGAATGATATTCCCACGCGCGCCGGTTTACCGGGTTAACGACCCAGCAGAAGGGAACGCCGAATTCGTGGTAGCGCTCGCATTTCGCCAGCATCTCGGAAGGACGTTGCGACGGGGACACCACTGCGATGCAGAGCAGCGGCGGCTCGGCGATGTAGTCGCGGGGGAGGGGTTTCGGCTTCTCCCGCAGAACGCAAACGTCGGGAATCAGAACATCGTTTCCAACGCGCAGGTTCAATTCGACGAAAGTGCGGGCACGCTCCGCCTGCCCGGCCAGCAATAGACAAAGCTGGACGCAGAGCCCGGAATGAGAAGGGGTTCCCAAAGGTTTCGGCCTCAGCTCGCCCGCGATGAGTTCGGTCTCGGGTTCGAAGTGGCGTTCGAGATACTCGTCGATTGTGAGAAGCTTGTCCGCCAGCTTCATATTCTTCAATGATAGTCCGGGCGGAGCGCAGCCTTTTCGAGATTCTCAAGTTCGACGCTGCGGTATTCGATCTGATGCACGATGCGCGAATCCCCGCCGGTCAGCGCGTGGACGATCTGTGTCCTCGCGGTCAGGCGCTGGGTGTAGAGACGAAGATAGCCGAGCGACACCGAGAGTCCACTGTTCTGGTCCGAGGGCAGAATGTTCGAGGCCAGCGCGCGGTCCTGATCGAGGTAGGGAAGGCGCTCCAGCTGACCCTCGTCGCTCTCCCAGACGGCGCGCTCGGCGGCAGGCTTTCCGTACTTCTCCGCGAGCAGGGGCTCGACGGCGTGGAAGTCGGCGATGAAGTCGTTTTGCTCGGCGTGCTCGGCGTTTGAAATGTACTTGGCGCGGACCAGCCTGTCATCGACGAAAATGTAGATCAGCCGGCCGGTGAGCTCTGCGGTGACGGGCTCGTATTTCACGACGTACTCGCCGCCGCTTTGGCGAACTTCGGCGGGTTTCGTGGTTTCCGTCGCCATGACCTGAGCCTGCGACATGCCCCAGGTGACGTGGCGGAAGTCGGGAGCCGGCGGGGGCGCCGCAAGAGCGGGAATCGCTGCCAGGATCAGAGTTAACTTCTGCATCTCCGCCGGGGGTCGATACCAGTATAAGAGGCCTCTGGAGGACGAGGTGTACCGCTTTTTTCCGGGACATGTATCCTTCACCGCCCTGCGGACGCCTACTAGTCTTTACGATTCCCTGACTCGTGAGCATCTCCTCTCCGTTCATCGCCCGGCCGGTTGCCACCACTCTGGTTACAGTGGCGGTGGCGCTGGCCGGTGCGATTGCATACACTCGGCTGCCCGTGTCACCGCTGCCGCAGGTCGATTTCCCGACCATCCGGGTGCAGGCGTCGCTGCCCGGCGCGAGCCCGGAAATCATGGCGGTTTCGGTGGCGACGCCGCTGGAGAAGCAGTTCACGCGAATTGCAGGCATCACGGAGATGACGTCGAACAGTTCCGTCGGGACGGCGCGGGTGGTGCTTCAGTTCGATCTGAACCGCGACATCAATGCCGCCGCGCGCGACGTGCAGGCCGCGATTAACGCCGCCGCCGCGTTTCTGCCCGCCAACCTGCCGCAGAAGCCAAGTTACCGCAAGATCAACCCGACGGAATCGCCGATCATGATGATGTCGCTGCGGTCGGACGTCGTACCGCGGCCGCAGCTTTACGACATCGCGTCGTCAATCTTCGCCCAGAAGCTGTCGCAGGTGGACGGCGTGGGTCAGGTGTTCGTAGGCGGCAGTTCGCTGCCGGCGGTGCGTGTCGAGGTAAATCCGCAGCCGCTGTCGGATTACAACGTAGGGCTGGATCAGGTCGGCACTTTCCTGGCGGGCGCGAACGCGCTTAGTCCCAAAGGGGCGCTGTCGAATGACCTGACGACGGTTCCGCTGCTCGCCACGGATCAGCTGTTTACGGCGAAGGACTACAAGGATCTCGTGGTGCTTTACCGCAATAACGCGCCGGTGCGGCTTTCCGATCTGGGCAGAGTGGTGGACGGCAACGAAGACATCCGCAACATGGGCCTGGCGCATGGTGCGCCCGCGGTAAACATCCAGGTGCTGCGCCAGCCGAACGCGAACATCATCGACACGGTGGACCGCATCAAGAAGCTGCTCCCGCAGTTTCGCGCGTCGCTGCCCGCGGCCGTGAAGCTCGACGTGGACAACGACCGCACCCTGACGATCCGCGCCTCGGTGCTGGATGCGCAGCGGAACATGCTGATCTCGATGCTGCTGGTGGTCGCGGTGGTTTTCTTCTTTCTGCGCAGCTGGCGGGCGACCGTGATACCGGGGATCGTAGTGCCGGTATCACTGATAGGCACCTTCGGCGCGATGTATCTGCTGCACTACAACCTCGACAACCTGTCGTTGATGGCGCTGACGATCGCGACCGGTTTCGTGGTGGACGACGCCATCGTGGTGATCGAGAACATCACGCGCCACATGGAACTCGGGATGAAGCCCATGCAGGCTTCGCTGAAAGGAGTGAGCGAGATCGGATTTACCGTGCTTTCAATGAGCCTGTCTCTGATCGCGGTGTTTATTCCGATCCTGATGATGAGCGGGATTGTGGGGCGCCTGTTCCGCGAGTTTGCCGTGGTGCTGTCGGTGGCAATCCTGATCTCGATGTATATATCGCTGACCACGACACCGATGATGTGTTCGCGCATCATGAAGCAGAAGGCGCGGCACGGAGGGCTGTACCGGGCGACGGAGCGATTTTTCGATTGGGTGAATTCGACCTATGCGGCGGCGCTCGAAACGGTGCTGCGACACCCGGCGCCGATGCTGATGGTGGTGCTGCTGACCATCGGTGTCAGCGTCTACCTCTACGTCCGCGTGCCGAAGGGATTCTTCCCGCAGCAGGACACGGGGCGGCTGCAGGGTTATATCGTCGGTCAGCAGCATATCTCTTATCAGTCGCTGGTCGAGAAGGCGAGGTGGTTCGAGCAGCAGTGCCGCGCCGATCCCGACGTGGATACCGTCGATATGGTGGCCGGAACCAGCGGCGGCGGCGCGGGAGGCAATCAGGCGCAGATCTGGATGCAGCTGAAGCCGATCGGCGTGCGGCACAGCACAGCGGATCAGGTGATCACTCGCCTGCGCGACAAAACGGAGGGCATGCCGGGCGCGACGCTGTATCTGCAGGCCAACCAGGACGTGCGCATCGGCGGACGGCAGGCGAATGCGGAGTATCAGTACACCATCCAGTCGCAGGATTTCGAGCTGCTGGGTGTGTGGGGACCGAAAGTGCTGGATGCACTCTCGAAGTTGAAGCAGATTGCCGACGTCAGCAGCGATCAGCAGAACTCAGGGCTCTCCTCCAACGTCGTGGTGGACCGCGATACGGCGTCGCGGCTCGGGCTGACCGCGCAGGCCGTTGACAGTGCGCTCTACGACGCGTTCGGACAGCGCCAGGTATCGACGATGTACAAATCGATCAACCAGTACCACGTGGTGCTCGCGCTCGAACAGCAGTGGTGGGATAGCCCGGATTTTCTGAATCAGGTTTACGTGCAGTCGCCGCGCGGGCTGTCGGTGCCGCTGGCGGCGTTTGCGCATTTCAACACGGGTGTGACGCCGATCTCGATCCCCCATCAGGGAGAATTTCCGGCCGCGACAATTTCATTCAACCTGGTGGATGGTTATTCCCTGAGCGACGCTGTGACCGCGATCGAGAAAGCGGAACTCGATATGGGAATGCCGGCGAGCATCACCGGCCAGTTTGCGGGCACGGCTAAAGCTTTCGAGCAGTCGCTTTCGACGCAGCCGATACTCATTCTGACGGCGCTGCTGGCGGTTTACATCGTGCTCGGCATCCTGTACGAGAGTCTGGTGCATCCGCTGACGATCATTTCGACGCTGCCGTCGGCGGGACTGGGAGCGCTGATCGCGCTCGTGCTGTTCCGGACGGAGCTGACGATCATCGCGCTGATCGGCATTATCCTGCTCATCGGAATTGTGAAAAAGAACGCCATCATGATGATCGATTTCGCGCTGGCGGCGGAGCGGAACGAAGGGCTGACGCCGCGCGATGCGATCTTTCAGGCGTGCCTGCTGCGATTCCGGCCGATCATGATGACGACCGCGTGCGCGCTGCTGGGCGGGATGCCGCTGGCGCTGGGGTCCGGCGCGGGCGCGGAACTGCGGCGCCCACTGGGGATAGCGATTGTTGGAGGGCTGATCGTAAGCCAGATGCTGACGCTCTTTACGACGCCTGTAATTTATTTATCACTGGATCGACTGCGCATCCGTTTCAGCCGGAGTGAGCCGAGCCGGCATCGGCCGGGGATTCTGGTGCCGGGCGGAATTCAGGGGGATTAGAGATCTCACAGGCTGAAGCCTGTGCCACGATTCGATTACCGAAACCTTTCTCCTTTCCGATGCGACAATAGTTTCATGCGGATGGCGATCTTGGCCTGTGTCTGCGCGGCTGCGAGCTTTGCGCAGCAGCAGATCACTGTGGAAAAGCTGCTCGAATTCGTCAACTCATCGATTACCACGAAGGTGCAGGATAAGGACGTCGCAGGGTATCTGGCGACGGTGAAGATGAGTGAGAAGCTCGATCCGCGCACGGTGGAGGAACTGCGCAGCCACGGGGCGGGACCGAAGACGGTCGCAGCGCTGAACAATCTGGCGGCAGCATCGGCCGGTCTGCAGGCGCCGCCTGTGAAAGCCGCGGCGCCGAAGCCGAAACTTCGCGCGGCTCCGCCTTATGAAGATCAGCAGAAGATCATCGAAGAAGCGCGCGATCATGCGCTGAATTATTCGATGACGCTGCCCGATTTCATCTGCCTGCAGGTGACGCGGCGCTATATCGACCGGCATTACAAGCCAGGCACGGAGGGTTCGTGGTCGCCGAGCGATCGTCTGGCGGAGAAGCTGACGTATTTCGATCAGAAGGAAAAATACGAGGCGATCAGCCACAACGACAATTCGCTGTATGGCAAGGCGGCACAGGATTTCGGGGGCGCGCTGTCACGCGGCGATTTCGGCACACTGCTGCGGGAGATTTTCGATCCTTCGTCGGATGCGGAGTTTCACTGGGAGCGCTGGACCACTCTGGACAACAAGCACTGGTTCCACGTTTACACGTATTCAATCGATCTGGCGCATTCGCACGAAACCATCTCGCACGACAACACCGAGACGGTGACGGCGGCGTTTCACGGGGAGGTCTTCATTGAGGAAGGCGCGAATGTGGTCTGGCGCGTGATGGTGGAGCCGGAACCGCCCGCGACGTTCCCCGTGCAGGGGATTCATCAGGTGCTCGATTACCGGTACGTCGAACTGAGCGGGCAGTCGTTTCTGCTGCCGGTGAACGGAACAGTGATCATGCGGGCGGACGGCCAGGGCAGTAAGAACGAAATTGATTTCCGCAGTTATCGGAAGTATTCGGCGGATACGTCGATCATTTTCGACGACGGCGACAAAGATCCCGATCCGCCCAAACAATGATGCGGCTCAGGTTAAAGTTCGCGGTTCTGGTCGTCATTGTCTTCGCCATCGGGGCGATGCTGGGCGCCTCGGTGGCATCGGTTTCGCACGTCGATTCGTCGCCGGGCGGATGCAATCTGTGCTTTGTGGCGCACACGGTGGCTTACGAGACACCGGCGGCGCATCTGATTTTCGGTCCGGAGATGGTCGGCCGGACCACAGCACCCGCGCCCGAACCGGCCTATCAGGCACGAGCTGTTCCGACATCTCTCTCGCGCGGCCCTCCTTCCTTCGTGTAATCGCGTCGTCGCACATCCGCGAAAGCGTACACAGGGGAAAGAGGAGAAATGAAAGAATTCGTTTTTTTGGCGCTGATCAGCGCCATACCGGCATTGGCGCAGGGCACCGGCTCGGGCACGGTCACGGGGACCGTCACGGATCCGAGCGGCGCGAACATCCCCGGCGCAAGCGTCGAGATTTCGAATAAGGTTTCTGGCTACACCAACACCGCGACGACCGATGCGATGGGGGCGTTCCGGCTCGTCAATGTGCCGCTGAACAACTATCACCTTGACGCGAAGGCCACGGGGTTCGGAGATCACGTCGAGGACATCATGGTGCAGTCCACTGTGGCGGTGAATCTGAAGATTGCCATGTCCCTGGCGTCGTCGACGACCAGCGTCGAGGTGCGCGGGGATACGGATCTGGTGGAATCCGTTCCGACGGCGCATGTGGATGTGGATGCCTCGCAGCTGGATAAACTGCCGATGAGCTCGCCGACGGGCGGTCTGAATTCGGTGATCGCGCATTCGGCGCCGGGGATTATCGAGGATTCGAACGGCTTCATTCATCCGCAGGGCGACCACGCGCAGACGCAGTATGTGTTCGACAATCAGCCGATCACCGATCAGCAGAGCAAACAGTTTTCCACGTCGATGCCGGAGAATGCGATCGCGTCTGTCGAAGTGATCACGGGCGCGCCGCCGGCAGAGTACGGCGACAAGACAAGTCTGGTGATCAACGCGATCACAAAAAGCGGGCTGGGCATGAACAAGCCGTTCGGGAGTCTCACGACTTCGTACGGTTCTTTTGGCACGACAAGCGACAGCGTGACGTCCGGATTCGGCGGGCAGACGTGGGGTGAGTTTATTTCGGTCAACGGCGCGCGGTCCGGGCGGTATCTGGATCCGCCCGAGTTTTCGCCGCTGCACGATGTGGGGAACAATCAGACCATGTTCAATCGTCTGGACTGGCAGCCGGATCAGAACGATTCGCTGCATCTGAATCTGTTTCTGGCGCGTTCGTGGTTCCAGACGCCGAATACGTACGATCAGGAGTTCGCCGGGCAAAGCGCACAGGCCGGAGGGTCCGTTGTGCGCGGACAGCAGGATCAGCGCCAGTTGATTCTGAGTTACAACATCGCGCCGGGGTGGGTGCACATCATCAATCCGAATTCGACGATCACAGTGAATCCGTTTGTGCGGCGCGATCAGGTGCATTACGATCCCAGCCCCAATCCGTTCGCGGATCAGCCGGCGACGGTGGGAGAGAGCCGGCAGCTGATGAACACGGGCATCAAGGCCGATTATGCCTGGGTGAATCAGCACAACAATTTCAAAGCAGGCACGGAGATACAGCATACGTTTCTGCAGGAAGGATTTTTTCTCGGCATCACACAGCCGGGGTTTGTGGCGGCGAGCGATTCGCCGGGACTCGCGCCTTACGATCTGACAGCGGGCGGGCATCTGTTCACATTCAACGGGCACACGGACATCAAGGAATACGCGTTTTACGCGCAGGACAACCTGACGTTCGGCGGGCTCAACATACAGGCGGGTCTGCGGGGGGATTATTATCGCGGGTTGACGGGCGGGCAGTCGGCGGAGCCGCGGATCGGGGCTTCGTATCTGCTGAAGCCATCGAACACCGTGTTCCGTATTTCGTACTCGAAGTTTTTCGAGACGCCTTATAACGAAAACCTGCTGGTATCGAGTGAGACGGGCGCGGGAGGACTGGCGGCGAATGTGTTTGGTGCGTTCGGCACGTCTCTGCTTCGGCCTGGCAACCGCAATCAGTACAACGTCGGGCTGCAGCAGGGCATCGGGAAACATCTTCTGGTGGACGCGGGGTACTTCTGGAAGTACACTCACAACGCATTCGACTTCGACACGCTGTTCAATACGCCGATCGTGTTTCCGATCGAGTGGCGCAAGAGCAAGATCGACGGCGCCGCGGCGCGCATCACAATGACGGATATTCACGGCTTCACGGCGTACTCGGTGCTGGGACACACGCGGGCGCGTTTCTTCGGGCCGGAAGACGGCGGGCTGATCTTCAATTCGCCGCTGGACACTTCGGTGTTCCGCATCGATCACGATCAGGCGCTGGAGGTGACCACCAATCTGCGATATCAGCCGAGGAAGAACGGTCCGTGGGCAGGGTTCACGTGGCGCTATGACAGCGGGGAAGTGGCCGGGGCGGTGGGCACGCTGGCCGACGTTTATGCGCTGACCGGCGATGAACAGGCATCGATCGGATTCCACTGCGGATCGACTTACGCGACGCTCTTCAGTCCGATTACGTCATGCCCGGGCGGCAATGCTTCGGCGAATCTGGTGCGGATTCCGGCACCCGGGACGGAGAACGACGACACGAATCCGCCGCGCGTGGCGCCGCGAAACCTGTTCGATGTCGGAGTCGGCGATGACGATATCTTCCACACGGACCGCCTGCGGTACCGTGGGCAGTTTACGGCGGTGAACGTCACGAATGCGGTGGCGCTTTACAACTTTCTGTCCACGTTCAGCGGCACGCACTTCGTGAGCCCGCGGGCGTATACGGCGGAGTTCGGGATCGTGTGGTGAGGGCGGCAGGCGTAAAGCTCCGCGCCGGGTGAAACCCGTCGGCAGGCCCGAAGGCCCGGCCCTCCACTACTTCCCTGTCGCCGCTTTGACGTGCGCCACGTCCTTTTCGTCTTCGGCACAGACGTGTTCGAGAACGTCGGTGTCGGGGAGCAGGCCCTCGACGAAGCTGAATGTCACAGGTTTCGTGAAAACCTTCGGGTCGGTCACGGTGACCGTCATTTCGAGATGGCCGTAATCGCGGCGATGGAAGCGCTCTTCGACGCGCAGCTCTTCGCTGTGGCCGGTGCCGCGGGCGTCGAGCCAGCTGAGGTCGTTGAAGCCCATCGTTTTCACAACGAGAGTGTCACCGTCCCATTTGCCGGTCGCGTAGCCCATCCAGGTGGGGCGCGGGTTAACCGGCTCTTTGCGGCCGTCGAGGTAAATCTGGCGGAAGATGGTTTCCACTTCGTAGAGCATGACGACTTCGTTCGGCGTCTGAATGATTTTGAATGGCTCGGGAAGGAGGTCGGCGTGGGGGACGCCGTCCGGCAGGCAGTTGAAGCTTGGACCGGCGTACGGTCCGGCGGCGGCATGTTTGCGGATGAGTGCCGCGCCTTCGGGCGTGAGAGGCTCTTCGCCGCGTTTGAAATCGGAAAGTATATTGCGGAAGTATTTCGAATTAGGCGATTCGCCGAGGCCGTAGAGGCCGGGACCGCGCGGTTCAGCCTGGGCCTGCCAGATGCCGGAGAGATCTGGCTTACCGCTGACGCGCGGCACGGGACCGGTCAGGTTGACGCTGCCGTCGGGGTTGCGCGGCGCACCTGGAGTCTTCTCGTTCAGCCACTGGGCGTCGGCGGACAGGCTGGCTGCAAGGAATACCGTTACGATCCAAATACGGCGACACATGGAGTAATTTTATATTGCCATCCCGCGGCAACAAGATTCCGATTCCCGTTGAAGGGGCTAAGCGTATCGAGTTGGCCGATATCGAACAGCCCCGAGAATGAGGATAAGTTCGTCGAGGAGTTCGAGGAAAGTGTCGGCGCTGTGCAACTTGTATGAAGATTGTCAGGCGTCGAGCACGCTGCGGAGCTTGCGCGCCAGCGCTTCGGCGGTGAACGGCTTCTGGATGAGCTGGGTCTCGCCCGCGAGAATGCCCTGGTCGCTCAGCATGTCGTCCGTGTATCCGGACATGAAGAGAATCTTCAGACCCGGATTCATTTCGCGCAGCCGCCCGGCCAGTTCGCTGCCACTCATGCGCGGCATGATCACGTCCGTCAGCAAAACATCGATGGAACCGCGGCTCTCCTCCCAGAGGCGGAGCGCCGCCGTGCCGTTCTCGGCGACCAGCACCGTGTAGCCAAGTCTGCGCAGGACGACTTCGGCCAGAGCGCGGACGCCGGGCTCGTCCTCAACAAGCAGAACGGTCTCGAGGCCGACGGGCGCGGTGTCGCCCGGCATAAACAGCGATTCCGTCTGGCCTTCCGTGACGAGCGGGAAGTAAATGCGGAAGCTGGTTCCGACGCCCTGCTCGCTTTCGACTTTGATATCGCCGCCTGCCTGCGATACGACTCCATAAACGGTCGAAAGGCCGAGGCCGGTTCCTTTGCCCTGCTCCTTCGAAGTGAAGAACGGCTCGAACATGCGCGCCTGGGTGGCGTCATCCATTCCAATGCCGTTGTCGCGCACTTCGAGAAGAACATGCAGGGGATGCAGGCCGGGGCGCTCGAACGGCGGGTCGAGGAGGCTGCACTCGATTTCGAGAAGTCCGCCGAGCGGCATGGCGTCGCGCGCGTTGACGGCGAGGTTCATCAGCACC
Organism: Terriglobia bacterium; assembly: GCA_963832905.1. Lineage (GTDB taxonomy): Bacteria > Acidobacteriota > Terriglobia > Bryobacterales > Bryobacteraceae > BOG-234. The sequence continues at coordinate 153,987 of CAWHVO010000007.1, forward strand.
TGTTCGAGCTGGTGGACATCCGCGCGTACGCGGCAGGGGCCGCCTCTGCAGGACATCTTCAGCTCGACGTGTTCGCCGATCATGCGGCGCAGCAGAGGCTCGATGTGGCGCATCACCTCGGCGAGGTCGATAACGCGCGGCTCGGCGGTGTTGCGGCGGCTGAAGGCGAGAAGCTGGCTGGTCATGCCGGCGGCGCGTTTGGCGGAGTTGATGATTTCCTGAACATAGCCGGCGAGCCGTTCGGGAGAAGCGTTCAGGCTTTCCAGGGCCAGCTGACCGTAGCCGGCAATCACCGTGAGCAGGTTGTTGAAGTCGTGCGCGACACCGCCGGCGAGGCGTCCCAGAGCTTCCATCTTGCGCGCCTGGGTGAGCTGCTCTTCCAGCGTGCGGCGTTCGGTGATGTCGATACCGATGCCCCCGACCAGTATGACCTTGCCGTCTTCGGTGATCGGAAACTTGTGGATGAGCCAGTAGTGAACGCCGTCGGCCTGGGTGGCGGGTTCGACGAACTGCACCATCCGGCCGCTGGTGATCACGGAGTGGTCGTATTCGCGATGGCGCGCGGCTTCCGCGGGGGACCATATCTCCTCGTCGGTCTTGCCGAGAATATCGCGCGGGCGCCGCCCGAACTGGTGCCAGGCGGCTTCGTTGTAATAGACGTATCTGCCCGTGAGGTCCTTGAGAAAGGCGATGCCGGGCAGATGACGCATGAAGGCCGTGAAGCGCGCTTCGCTCTGACGGAGGGTTTCTTCCCACTGCTTGCGATCGGTGATGTCGATAACGGTGGTGACGAGAGTGGTTTCACCGTGCTCTTCGGCGGCATCGAGCCGGCGCACGTTGACTAACGCCCAGCATTGCGATGCATCCCGCCGCCGGAGACAGAGTTCGGCTTCATGGACACTATTTGTCAGGATTGCGCCGCGGATGAGCTCATCGCGCTGCGATGGCTCACAGTAGAGCTGGGGAACAGGGGTGGCGCGCAGCTCGTCGACGGAGGAGAATCCCAGCATGCGCACGAGCGCCTCGTTGCAGTCGAGGATGCGCCCGTCGACGGTTGTGTGGGCGACGCCCGCGAGGTTGCCCTGAACAATGAAATCGCGCATCGGCTTGCCGGATTCGGGTTCGCGCTTACTCGGGCGTACCTCCTGAAACACAATCACCGCGCCGTGGACCTGCCCTTCGTGGCTGTAAAGAGGCCGGGCGCTCGATTCCACGCGGAATGGCGTGCCATGCGGCAAGGGGCGCACCCGGTACTGTCTGTGGTCGGTGAGTTCACCGCGCAGGGCCCGCGCCAGTGGCAGATCTGCGAAAGCCGGCGCCTGGCCGGTTTCGGAATCGCAGATCTCGATGTTCGTCTGGATCAGGGCGCGATCGAGAGGCAGGCAGTGCTCCATCAGGAAACGCTTCGCCGCGGAGTTGGCAAAGACGATCTCGCTCTGCGCGTCGAACGCGATCAATGGGTCGGGGACAGCGTCCCAGGCATCGGCGCTGCGTTCGACGAACGCCTGGATCGAATCCGGCGCCAGTGCCTTTGCGGATGTATCCAATCTGCCTGATTGTAGCGTCAAAATGGCATCCGGCAGCCCCCCGGAATGGCCGGGGCGGGTGTGTTTCGGTACGGTTGCACCCACCCGGCCCCGGGGCCGCTTGCTCTGCGCCGTCGCGGTCGACTTCAGCAGCCTCCTGCTCTAAATCGGCTCCAGGTCGTCATCCATCGCTGCCTCCACCAGCTCCCGTGAAAACAGCATGGTCCCGTCGTCCACGAACTCACACAGATATTCCTGCCGGAACCACTCCGCCCCGAGGCTGCTGCGTTCCTCTTCCAGAAACTCGCTCCCGATGCGCGGGCACTCCGTCGCCGCCGCGCTCACCCGATACCACTCCGCGCCTCCATGCTCCCATTCCTGGTAAAAGAATCCTTGCTTGCCCTTCGGCGTGCTCATCAGCCACAGATCGCCGTTCACCGCCGCCAGCATGGGCCGCAGCGTTTTGTACATCTCGTCGCTCACCCGCGCCGCTTCGTCGATCAGCAGCAGCGACACCGAAGAAAATCCGCGAATCGTGTCCTCCCTTCCCGGCAGCGCGACGATTCTCGATCCATTCGGCAGCACCGCCGACGGCACATTGATCCCGTCCCCGCACGGCGGAATCCCGAGCTTCTCCAGCATCGGCCTGATTTTCCCGAGCAGTTCCGCGCTCTGTCTTCGCGAAGGGCTGGCCACCAGCACAAGCGACTTCGCGTACGTATACGCGTGATGCACGGCTCGGATCGCCGCCACGGTCGACTTCCCCCACTGCCGCGAGCAATTCAGAATCCCGCGATGCGCCTCCGCCTGCAGCAGTTCCATCTGCACCGGATCCGGCTCAATCCCCAGCCGCAGCCGCGCAAACTCCCCGGCGCCGGCGATCGGCTTCTTCCTGTTTTCACCGCCCCGCCTGATTTCATCCCCGTGCTCCCCAAAGGTCCACACCAGCACCCTACCACCGCCCTGCCCGAAATCGCCGCCCCGCATGGCGCTGCGACGCCCGGATTCCGCCCACAAATTAAAGATGCGAAACCTTTTAACGGAACCCGAACTTTATTTCCGAACCGTGTGACTCGAAGAACCAAAACATTTGGCCACGGATAAAAACCGGATAAAAGCGGATGAAAAAAACTGGTCTCTTCGGCTCCGTCAACGGAAAAACTCCTCTTCGTCCATCGGAGCTTTCCAAATTATGCCTGGAGGAGATTAGCGGGAGCAGGTCACTCGGATACGTGCAGCCCGTTTTGAGACAAGGTTCTGAGACTCTCGCGGGGCTGAATTCATTGGTTCCGGAGGCTGTCGCAAAACTTTGTGAGACGGGTGAAGTCGGTTCGCGCCGGATGATCGAATCCAGACCGTCGATATTCGGAATGTTATGACCGACCCCCTCCACGCACCCTACTCGTTCCGTGGCGGCTTGTGGAGTGAACCCCAAAAATGAGACAGCGAGTTAAGGGCACAAATACATTGAATGGAGTGAGGAATGGATTTGTCCCGAGCTGTTTACAGTCGCGATCTGAAGATCGCTGCGATGCGCGCGCTGGATGCCGGAACGGCGACGACCGGTGAGATCGCGCGGAAGTATCAACTGAGCCCCAAGCTGCTGGAACGCTGGCGCGGGGAATGGCGCGCCAAAGGGGAGCTGGCGTTTCCCGGAATCGGAAGGCGTGGAGCGGGTTTGCCCGCGGTGGACGATGCGCGCCGGATCGGCGAGCTGGAACGGAAGATCGGCCAGCTCACGATGGAGAACGATTTTTTAAAAAAAGCCTTGCAGCATTTCAGGGATCATCACCCGCCAGCCGTCGTCAGTGGCGGGGATGCCTGTTTGAGGAAGTTGAGCAAGCCTCGGCGAAAGGCGAAGCGGTGAACGCGCTCTGCCAGATGACCGGCCTGAGCCGCGCCGGTTTCTACCGCTGGCGGGTACCTCGCCAGGTCACGCCGGTGGAGATGGAAATCCGCGATCAGATGCAGAAGGTGGCCCTGGAATCGTCCGCATACGGCTACCGGAGAATTACAGCGGAACTGCGGCGGCGCGGCTTCGATGTGAACCACAAGCGTGTGCTGCGGATGATGCGCGAAGACAATCTTCTCTGCGTCCGTCAGCGCGCCTTTACGGTCACCACCGATTCCCGGCACAACCTGCCGGTCTATCCAAACCTGGCAGGCAAAATAACGCCTGCGAGGGTCAATCAGCTGTGGGTCGCCGACATCACGTACATCCGGCTGCGGACGGAGTTCATCTATCTGGCCGTGGTGCTCGACGCATTCTCCCGGCGGGTGATCGGCTGGGCGCTGGGCCGAACTCTGGAAGCGGAGTTGGCTGTGGCCGCGCTTCGTATGGCTCTGAGTGAACGGCAACCGGCTCCGGGTCTGGTGCACCACTCCGATCGCGGAGTTCAGTATGCCTCGCACGACTACACAGGGATGCTGAAACACCATCAGGCCATCATCAGCATGAGCCGCAAAGGCAATCCCTACGACAATGCGGCCTGCGAATCCTTCATGAAAACACTGAAGTATGAGGAGGTCTACCGCAACGAATACCGCGACTTCCACGAGGCTCGTGCCAGTATCGCCGAGTTTCTGGAAAGTGTTTACAATCAGAAACGACTTCACTCAGCCCTCGGGTATCTGCCGCCGGCTGAGTTTGAAAACGGCGCCGTGCAATGAAAAGCGAACCTCATCGCACATCTCAATACGGGGGCTCTGCCCCTGCGACCCCGGGATTTAACGCAGTTGCGCCAGAATGGCTCTGTTATGGGGCGGCTCTCGCCGCCCCGGCCGTTCCGGCCGCTGAGTCGACGCTCGGGTCGCATCCCTGCGTTGCCCTATCCTCCGCTCAGGTGCTTCCAGAGTGGATCACATCAACTTCGCCGGTCAACTTTTCTGCATTGAACGGCGACAAACCCCTTAACTTCGTGTCTCACTCCAGGGGTTCACTTCAACTGGAACTTGTATAGCCCCCGCCCGTGTTTCTCTGGCGCCGGGCGAAATGTCTAAGCGTTGTCAGGAGTGCCCCGGTGACCACGTCTCCGAGTTAGAACAGGCCCTCCGCAATGGCTAGAGCGCCGGGGGCGTGATCTGATTTTGGGCGAAGGACAATCGTTCATATCGAGAGGTGAGGCGCGAGCCGCCGCTGCCAGAGGCCGCCGGCGCGCTGGCTGCAGCCGCTGGCGGCTGCGGGCCGCGGGCTGGCGATGCTCTCCGGCGTGCGCCCCTGTTACCAGGGGAGCCCTGCTTTCGCTTCCTGCTGCGCGCACCAGTATTCGAATTCAGCTTCTTCTGCCGCCGCTGCCCGCTGCTTCCGCCAGCGCGCTTCGATCGCTGCCCAGTGGTTTCTCTGGAGTGCTTCCCACGTGGTCACTTCCATGTCGAGGTAGACCCGCGCTTCGTGTTCTTGTGCTGCCGTTGGTGTTGTGTTTTTTGCCATGCGAGCCCCCCGCCATGGCGCGCGGAGCATGTCAAGGGCGCGCGGGTTTCGCGGCGAAGCGAACCCTTTACATGCGAGCACGGCATGCGACAATCAGGACTCGCAAAAAACAGAACCCGGAATGCCGCTGCGGCCAGAGCCGGCGGAGTACTGGCCGGCGCGCTTCCTCAGCGCCGGTAGTGTGGAGCGGTGTTCACCTTGCTGCGCGCACGCGCGAATCGAATGCGCCGCGCGGCAGCTGAGCGCAGCGAAGCGGGTGCCGCCTTGGTTCCAGTTAAGCGATAGGCACGGCAGCCGCGGCGAAGGGCTCGGCGTAGCAAGCTGCTTGCGTTCAGGCGCGCCGGCTGGCGTGCTTCCGCGCCGGGGCGACACGCCCAAGTGGGCTGTAGTCGAAGCAAGGCCGTGGGGCGTTCGTAAATTCGCGATCCGTCCTGCCGGAGGCTTTCAGCTCCGCACGCTGCGGGCCAGCTGCAAGGAGCGCCAGCGACGCCGCGCGCTGGCGCGCGCCTTGGTTTCAGTTCAGCAACGGCGCCCTTGCGAGCAGAGTTCGACTCCGGAGGCCGCGGCCAGAGGGAGGAGTGGGCGCCCTTTTGGTTGTTGCCTGAGCTAGGCCCGACGCTACCGGCAGCTACGCTTCCGCCAGCGAGGCGGTACGAGCCGGTTTGAGGGCATTGCAACAGCGGGATGCCATGGTCGGGAAGTGGCTGCGCGAGGAAGTCGTCAGCGTCTGCGATGCCATGCAGTCGGACCCCGGCCGCGCCACTCCCGGAGAGCAAGTGTTTGCTACCATCCGCGCGCGGCATGCCGATCGGCTGAAGAGCCGGCGTGAGCCGCAGAGTTGAATTCAGCCCTGAGGCGCTTGGCGATCTGATCGACCTCTACGACTACATCGCCGTGCGCGATGGCCGTTGCCGCAGTCTTTCGGTGTTTCCGGAACGCGGTATCAGGCGCGACGACCCGCGCCCGGGCTTTCGGATTCTCGGCTTTGAACGGCGGTCGGGATCTTGAGACCGTTTTCCCCAAGGCCATCCGGCGTCGTCCCCGGCCGCACGACCCTCCTCCATTCCACCTTCTGACTCTGAAAATTCACCAGCAGGCAAACATTTCGTCCCGACGCCCGCAGGTAATTCAGGCACTGCGCCATATGTTCCCCGCACAGCCGTTCCACGCACTTGAGCTCCACGATCAGCTCACCCTCCACCACAATGTCCGCAAAATAATTCCCGATATTCTCGCCTTTATAGCTCACCTCCACGGGCACCTGCGACTGTGCCCGAATCCCGCGCAACCCCAATTCCTTCACCAGGGCCCTCTCGTACACCTTCTCCAGAAACCCCGTCCCCAGCGTGTTCGCCACAGCGAAAACCGCCCCGATCACCTTCTCACTCAGCTCTCCGTGCAAATCCGTACCCGCCATATTCAGCGAGTGCCCCGGTCGCTCCCGAAATCTCGCCCTTGCATTCTTTTCTTATTCAGTTTTTATCCGGTTGTTATCCGTGGCCATTTGTTCTGGTCGTATTCGCCACGAATTCGCCACTGTGAGCCAACAGCGATGCCTTCACAATCCCGGCAGCCTTCCGCCTCCCCACGCGCTTTCGTGGCCAATTGGTTTTCTTGATGTTTTCCTGGTAACACTTCTGACGCAAATATTCACCCCGCATATTCAATAACTTCCGCGGAAACGCACCGTCGTCGCCCCGCACGCCGTGCATACTGTAACCGCAAATGAGATCCGACAAACAGCGCGACGCGTCCCGCAAAAACGGCGCCAAATCCCGCGGACCCACAACACCTGAGGGCAAGCGCATCTCTGCTATGAATGCCGCGCGCCGCAGTCTCCTCACGAAGACCCTGCTGATCGAAGGCGAATCCCGCGCTCACTTCGATGCGCAGCTACAGCAGCTCACGGACCAGTACCACCCTTTGCCCGGCAACGAGACCACTCTCGTCGAAAGCATGGCCACATGGCGCTGGCGTCAGCTGCGCCTGCTGGGCATGGAAACGGCGATACTGTCGCACGAAATCCGCAATCACCGCGAAATGTCCACTGAGCCTCTCAGTGACATCGCGCACGCCGCGTTCGCCACGCGCAACCTCACCGATCAATCGGGCCTGCTCCGCTACCTTTCCGTTGAGCAGGGCCGCTGCGAAGTGCAGTACTCGCGTGCTCTCCGCCGCCTGACGGAGTCAAAAGCCACGCGCGCCACCACATTTCACGCGATCGAACCCGGCGTTCCGGAGCCGTCGCCCTGCAACTCTTTGGAAAATCAGGGCCCGCCCGATTCGCCCGACGCCGAAGGAGCCGAAAAACGAACCTGAAACGAACCTGAAACGAACCCAGGCCGAACCCATGGCAACCCGACTCGAACCCGCCGTGAATGTACCGCCGGCGGTCTCTGCCGCCGGTGGCCTTACAAATCAGGCGCGCCGGGCCGATCTCGTAAGTGATCGCCCGCAAATCGGAGCGCGGCCCTTTGCGGGCTGGTAAACTGTGTAGTTGGGTTCAGTTCCCCGCGGCCCGCGCGCTGCGAACAAAGGGTACGCGCGAGGGCTGACAATATTTTGCAAGTGACGCTGCTTCGCGTCACCAAGCCGGAGTTTTCTTAAATGTCAGGTCATTCAAAGTGGGCGACCATCAAGCACAAGAAGGCCGCCACCGACGCCAAGCGCGGAAAAATATTCACGCGCCTTATCAAGGAAATTCAGATCGCGGCCCGGTCGGGCGGCGATCCCGACGGCAACCCGCGTCTGCGCACAGCTATTCTGGCGGCCAAGGACGTCTCGATGCCTTCCGACAACATCAAGAAGGCGATCATGCGCGGCACCGGCGAGCTGGAAGGCGGCCAGATCGACGAAGTGATGTTTGAAGGCTACGGGCCGGGCGGCGCGGCGGTCCTGGTGAATGTGGCGACGGATAACCGCAACCGTACGGTGAGCGAGATTCGGCATATGTTCTCCAAGAACGGCGGCAACCTCGGCGAACAGGGCAGCGTGGCGTGGATGTTCGACCGCAAAAGCCAGATCGTGATTGAGAAAGAGAAGGCTTCGGAAGACACGCTCATGAATCTGGTGCTCGAGGCGGGCGCCGAGGATCTCAAAGACAACGGCGACGTTCTGGGAAGTGATCTCCGATCCGGGCATGCACGAGCCGGTTGCCGAGGCGATTCAGAAGGCGGGAATCGAGACGGTGTCGTCCGAAGTGGCCATGGTGCCGAAGAATCCCATGAAGCTCGAAGGCAAGGCCGCGAAGGGGATGCTGAAGCTCAGCGAAGCCCTGGAAGAACACGACGACGTGCAGAGCGTGTATTCGAACTTCGACATCAGCGAAGAAGAAGTCGAAGCACTGGCCTAGAAGCGGGTATGCGCGTCCTCGGCATCGATTGCGGCACGGAGCGCACCGGCTACGGAATTGTCGACAGCGACGGCCGCGCCCACCGGATGGTGGCGGCGGGATGCATCCGGTCTTCGGCGCGAGAGCCTCTGGAGCGGCGGCTGCTTGGCATTGCGGCGAGCCTGCGCGATGTGATCGCGGAGCATCGGCCGGATGCGGCGGCGGTCGAGGAAGTCTTCTTTGCAGTCAATGCACGCAGCGCGCTGAAGCTGTCGCATGTGCGCGGCGTGGCGCTGCTGACGGCAGCGGAAGCGTCGGTGGAAGTGGTTGAGTATTCGCCGCTCGAAGTCAAGAAGAGCGTGGTGGGTTACGGGCGGGCGGAGAAGTCGCAGGTACAGCAGATGGTGGCTTCGCTGCTGCGGCTGGCTGAACCGGTGGATTCGGAAGACGCCAGCGACGCGCTGGCGATTGCGCTCTGCCATGCGATGCACGCTCCGTTCCTTGCCTTGAGGGCGCGGGCGTGATGCGATTTTTCACTGTTCTGGCCGCAGCGGCGCTGTTTCCGGCGGCGGGGGCTGTGTCGGCGGACGGTCCGAGGGTGATCTATTCGAGATCGTTTCCCGGCAGCAATCCGCCCTGGTTCGAAATCGTGATCGATAAGAGCGGCGCGGGGCAGTACAGGGAGGATCCGAAGGACGAGGATCCTCTGAAGTTTCAGCTTACGGCGGCGGAGTCGGGACAAGTGTTCGCATTGGCCGACAAGCTCGATCATTTTTCGCGGCCGCTCGAATCGGGTCTGAAAGTCGCGCACATGGGGATCAAGACCTTTCGGTACGAAGCGGATGGCAAAACGAGCGAGGTGAAATTCAACTATTCGCAGGACGCCGATGCGCGCGCGCTGGCGGACTGGTTCGAGCATGTCTCGGATACGGAGCGAAGCCTGATGGAGCTGGAGACGGCAGTGAAATTTGACAAGCTGGGCGTGCAGGATGCGATTCTGCGGGTGGAAATTCTGCGGGATCAGAATAGGCTGGTGGCGCCGGGGCAGTTTCTGCCTATGCTGGACCGCGTGGTGAAGAACGAAAGCTTTCTGCATATGGCGCGCGACCGCGCCGCCAATCTGGCCGACTGGATCCGGGCGCAACAGAAATGAAATCCATACCCGCACTCATATTGCTGGCTGCTCTTACAGCCAGCGCGCAGAACACCGGTACGACCAGTCCGGAAGCCGAGGCGAAGGAGCAGGCCGAGCTGCAGCAGGCAGTGAGCGAGGCCGGAGCCAGCGCGATTGACCGCATCCGCGCGCTCGAACTGCACCTGAAGAAATATCCGGAGACAAAGCTGCGCGCGGTAATTGTGGAAACGCTCGCGAAGGCCGCGATGGAGGCGAACGACAACGCGCGCATCGCGCAATACGGCGAAATGGTGATGTTCAACGCCGTGCCGCCGGATTCGAACGACACGATCATCCTGCTCGACCGTCTGATCCGTGCGCTGGTGGACAAGCCGGACGTGCAGAGGGCGAGCCGTGCACGGGCGCTGGTGAGGCGCTATGAAGCCGATGTGAGAGATCTGCGCACGAGGAACGAGCCGCCCCCGGGTCATATGACTGCGGTGCTGTGGTCGGAAGAACTGGATAAAGCGATGGGGCGGGCGCTGGCGCTGGATGCGCGGGCAACGGGGAACTCCGGCGATAAGGCGGATGCGCCGAAGCTGGCCCTGAAATCGTGGGAGACATATCCGTCTGCGGAAGGCGCGCGCGAGGCCGGGTACTGGCTGAGTGAAACCGGAAGCAAGGCGGAGGCGATAGAGTACTACGCGGATGCGTTCACGGTGGAGGATCCGAACACGACCGCAGCCGATCGCGCAGCCGACCGAAAACGCCTGGGTGAACTGTATTCGGAGGTCAACGGCTCGGAGAAAGGTATGGGTGAGGTGATTCTGGCGGCTTACGATCGCACCCAGGCGCTGCTCAGTGCGCGCCGCGCCGCGATGAAAGCGAAGGATCCGAATTCGCAGGCGACGAAAATGAGCGAGTTCACTTTGCCGGCGATCGATAAGTCGGCACCGCCGCTGGCGCTCGATACGCTGCGGGGCAAGACCATCGTCATGGACTTCTGGGCCACGTGGTGCGCGCCGTGCCGGGCGCAGAAGCCGCTGATCGAGGAGCTGGAAGCTCATTACAAGGATGAGAAGGACGTTGTCTTTGTAACCATCGACAACGACGACGATCCGTCGCTTGTGCCGCCTTTCATCAAGGATCAGGGATGGAAGGACTCGGGCTACTCTGAGGCGGGCCTCGCGCGGCTGCTGGTGGTGAGTTCGATTCCGACAGTCATGGTGATCGACCCGAACGGCCGGGTATACAGCCGGATGATCGGATTCATTCCTGAGAGATTCAAGGACATGCTGGGCGAGCGCATCGACGAGGCGCGCGCAGTGTCGAAGAACTAACGGCCGACGACGATAATTTCGAAGCTGTCGGGAATCGCCTGTGCGCGGCCCGGTCTGCCACCGCCGGCGGGCGCGGCCGGGGGCGCTCCGTATTCGGCGTCCGGAAGATAGAGCTTGTGGGCTTTCTGATCGGAACCGATCGTGCGCGCGCGGATCTGCGTCGGAATCGTAGCCACCGGTTCAAACCGACCGGGCGCCGTTTCGCCGACCATTGTGATGTTGCCGTCACCGCCGTTCGCGCTGAAGGCGTAACCGTCGTCGAAGCCGACGCCGTCGGGGCCCCGACCGATGGCGGGGGTCGCGATGACTTTGCCTGTCGCAGGATCGCTTACGATCATCATTTTGTTGCCGCAGACTGAGTAGAGATAGTCGTTCTTCGGGTTGATGGCGAGGCCGCTCGGACCGTCGCACGGGGTGATCGAGTAGTGCTTCGTCACGGCTGCCGCTTTGGCGTCGATCTCGCCGATTTCATTCTTGTCTTCGAGATTGAAGTAGACGTGGCCCTTGCCGTCGACCTGGGAAAATTCGGGTTTGCCGCCAACCGGGATGGAGGCCGCGACGATGTCGCCCGTCTTCGCGTCGAACACGGTGGAGTCGCCGCTGCGGCCGTTGAAGGTGAGCACGCGGTGCGTCACCGGTTCGTAGACGATGGAGTCGGGATTGGTGCCGGTTTTGACCTTGCTCAGCACCTTGAGGGACTTCAGATCGAAGACGGTGACGTCGTTGTCCATGCCGTCGCTGGTGAAGCCGCGGCCGAGATCGTTGGCGATGGCGATGCCGTGCACGCCGTTGGTGCCGGGAATCGTGCCGACGACCTTATCGGTGGCGGTGTCGATCACTTCGGTCTGGGTGGAGTGAGAGACGTAGAGCCGGTGGTTGGCGCTGTCGACGTAGACGTAATCCCAGCGGGTGGCGCCGCCGATTTTGATCTTGCTCACAACTTTGTACGTGGGCGGTGCGGCGAATGTGGCCACGCTGAACGTCAACAGCAGAACGGATTTTTTCATGATGTACCTTTTGGTCCGAGACTACACTATTCGAGAATGCTGAAGATTCGCTGAAAGGGGCGGGTCAGCCGGTGATGCTGTTGTAGATCAGCGCGATGGTCAGCAGCACCATGATGACGCTGGTGGCGACGGCGATCGAGTTGCCCCAGGGACCGTTGCGGTATTCGCCCATCAGGCGCGGGCGGTTGACCAGTTTCAGCATGAAGACCAGCACGAACGGCAACAGGATGCCGTTGGCGACCTGCGAAAACACAAAGACTTTCAGCAGAGGCAGACGGGGAATCAGTACGAATGCGGCACCGCAGGCAATGAGCCCTGTGTAGATGCCGTAGAAGATCTTTGCCTGGGAGAAGCTTCGGTCGACGCCCGATTCGAATCCCAGGCCTTCGCAGATGTTGTAGGCGGTGGCGAGCGGCAGAATTGCGGCCGACATCAGAGAAGCATTCACCAGTCCGACAGCGAACAGGATTCCGGCGAAGCGGCCCGCAAAGGGAACGAGGGCGCGGGCGGCATCCGCAGCATCGTTGATTGCGCGGTGCTGTGAGTGGAAGATGGTGGCGCCGCAGGCGACGACGATGAAGAACGCGATGACGTCGGTGACGATGCAGCCGAAGATGACGTCGATGCGGCTGAGTCCGTAGTTGCGCTTTGAAACGCCCTTCTCGACGATCGATGCCTGCAGGTAGAACTGCATCCAGGGCGTGATGGTGGTGCCGATCAGCGCGACGATCATGACGAGATAGCCTGTATCGGAGTTGAACTGGGGAATGATCGTCTGCGTGAGTGCCTGCTTCCAGTCGGGTTTCGCCAGAAAAGCCGAGGCCGGGTAGGCGAAATAGATGAGCGAGAAAAGGAGCAGGACGCGTTCGACCGGCCTGTATTTGCCGAGCACGATGACCGTCCAGACCAGCGCGGCGCCGATGGGGACTGCGATGTACTTGCTGACGCCGAAGATACCCATGCCGGAAGCGATGCCTGCGAATTCGCCGACGATGTTGCCGAAATCGGCGATGCCGAGCACGATCATCGTGAAGAAGGTCATGCGGAGGCCGAATTCTTCGCGAATCAGGTCGGAGAGGCCCTTGCCGGTGATGGCGCCCATGCGTGCCGCCATTTCCTGCACGACGATGAGCGCGATCGTGGTGGGGATCAGCGTCCAGAGCAACGCATAGCCGTACTTGGCGCCTGCCTGTGAATACACGACGATGCCGCCGGGGTCGTTATCGACGTTGGCGGTAATGAAGCCCGGGCCGATGACGGCGAAGAGCGCGAGAAGGCGATAACGCAGCACGCTCCACGGAGAGAACGCAGGACGCGGCGCGCGTGCGGTGGCCGGACGTTTTTCGGTGTTGCGCTGGACCATCGTCTACTTCTTTCCGAACTCCATGTGGAGACGCAGCGAATACGCCCAGAGGGGCCCGCGGTCGTGATTGTACGCCGGATTGACGATGTGCTGAGCAGCCAGGGTCACGAAGAAGCCTTGAAACGCGCGCGCGCTGTAATAACTTTCCCAAGAGTATTCTGGCATGTAGTTCAGGCGTCCATCGCCGATGAGAAAGTCGAGGCCCCCGCGCTCGAGATAAAGAGCATGAACGGCGGAGAGACCCGCCACGGTCAGTTCCGAGCCCACAGTGTCGCCGGGCCTCTTCCAGCGCGCACCGGAGTAAGAGAGACCGGAGCTGGCAAGGCGGTCGATGGCGGTGAATTCGAACGACTCGGTCTTGCCGTCGTTCCAGCCCAGGCGAACGAACATCCCGAGATATCTGGCAAGTTCCTGTTCCAGATTAATGCCGAAGCCGTACTTCAGAGTGCCGGCGCGCACGGTGTTGTCGATGTCGGGCGTGGTGTGCGCGGCGGCGGCAAGCTGCAGGGCCTGACCGTAGCTGCCGCCGTCGAAGTGGTTCGCGTATTCGAGCACACGCAGCGTGCCTGGATGCATGCGGATTTTGTGGCGGCGTTCTTCTTCGAATACGTCGCCGCGGTTGACAAACAGGCGGCGGTCGAAGCGTCCGCCGTTCGCGGTCTTCGACATGGCGGCGCTGGCGTAACGCAGCGACCAGTTGCGCGTGTGAAATTCATGCACAAGGCCCCAAGTGTAGCCGCGCGTGTCGGCCGGATAATCCCAGGCGCCGTTGTACATCACCGACCAGCCCATGAACTGCGTGCGCGGATCGTGCGTGTAGGCGTTGTTGTCGAAAAAATCCGTCATCGAGAAACGCCCGGCGGTTACGGTGTAGCGGATCACGGGGCGGGACCCGGAGAGCTGGTTCGCGTCGCCTTCGACATCTTCTTTTTCGCTGCCGAATCCGAAATCATGCGTGATGTAGAGGCGCGCGATGTAGGGCTTCGGGATGGCGCTGGCAACGCGCGGCAGTTCGCCGTTAGTGGGGTTGGCGAGGCCGTCCACGTTGCTGAAGCCCTTGCCGCCGGCGATTTCGGGATCGAAATAGAACTGTGTGTTGTCTGTAATACGCAGGCCGAAGAAAAGAGTGGTGGTGAGCGAAACATCGCGCTCGGGGGTATTCGAAAGGCTGAGCGGACCGCTGTACGGCGCGTAGAAACTACCGTGATACTGGCCGATGGAAGTGGCCTGATAATAAAGATTCCAGCGTTCCTCGTCGACCGGCGCGGGGGTGCTGTTGTCCTGCGCACGCGCCGTGAGTGCGGCGAGGCACACGAGAAGCGCGAGTCTGGAGAAGCGGTGCGACAAGTCGGTTTCCGTCGGGCAAGGGAATGAACCAGCCGCAACCAGCGTATACCCTACGGGGTATACTTGTAAAGACAAATATGGCTCACACCATCGATGAAAAACGAAAACTGCTGAACCGCGTGCGGCGCATCCGGGGTCAGGTAGAAGCGATTGAAAGAGAGCTGAACGACGAGGCGGATTGCTCAGCCATTCTGCACAATATTTCAGCGTGCCGCGGCGCCATGGACGCGCTGATGGCCGAGGTCATCGAAGGGCATATTCGTTTTCATCTGATGGATGAGAAGCACCAGACCGATGAGCAGGCCAGGGCGGCGGACGATCTGGTGGAAGCGCTGCGGAGCTATCTGCGCTGAATAAGAGAACCGGCGGCGGAGACCGCCGGCGTTACCGAGGCGTGGTTTCCTTTTGTAAGGCCTTCACCAGCTCTTCGAGCTGAGCCACGCGTTCTTTGAGATCTTCGATCTCCTTGCCTTCGGGATCGGGGAGCGAGCCATGGTCGAGGACACCGTCAGGAATGGAGCGCATACGCACGATGCGTCCGGGGATGCCGACGACAGTGGAGTAGTCGGGAACGGGACGAACCACAACGGAGCCCGCGCCGATCTTCACGTTGTTGCCGATGGTGATGCTGCCGAGAACCTTGGCGCCCGTGCCGATCACGACATTGTTGCCGATGGTAGGATGCCGCTTGCCCTGCTCGTTACCGGTGCCCCCGAGGGTGACGCCCTGATAGAGGAGCACGTCATCGCCGATTTCCGCAGTCTCGCCGATGACGACGCCCATGCCGTGGTCGATAAAGAAGCGACGGCCGATGGTTGCGCCGGGGTGGATTTCAATGCCGGTCAGAAACCGCGAGACCTGCGAGATGAAACGGGGCAGCAGCGGGACGCCCGCTTTGTAGAGGCGATGCGCCATACGATGCAGCAGGATGGCGTGAAAGCCGGGATAGCAGAGGACGATCTCCAACCTGCTTTTGGCCGCCGGGTCCTCGCGGAAAATCGTATCGAATTGTTCCCGGATAACGGCAAACATAGGCGTTCGGCGAAAATCACGTTCGACTCAAGAGATGCGGGTTAGTGCCCGGAAGCTTCAGCCGTTTCGTGAATCACCGGTGGTTTAGCGCCGGGCGGAATGGGCGCGAGCATTTCTTCCTTTGTGTAGATGAGAGTTGAAGTATTGTAGCTGGAGACTTCGAAGCCGTGTCCGTGGGTGATAGCGTCGGTCGGGCAGGCTTCCACGCAGAAGCCGCAGAAGATGCAGCGGTTGTAGTCGATGTTGTAGATACTGGCGTAGCGCTCGCCGCCGCTGATGCGGACCTTGTCGGTGTTCTCGGCGGCTTCGATGTAAATGCAGTTGCGACGGACAGGCAGCGGCGCAAAGAAAACAGGCGACGCATTTTTCGAGACCGTTCTCGTCGCGCTGCAGCACGTGAACGCCGCGATAGCGCTCCTGCAGCTTTGGCGGCTCGTCCGGATAATTCTCCGTCACGGTCGGAGACATCATCTCCTTCATCGTGACGCCCATGCCTTTGGCTGTCGCCGCGGCAGCCCCGAGGATTTCACCGATAAGATTTGCCATCTCTGTATATGGTAGCCGAACGTTCGCAATAGACGTAAAGCGTATAAAAGAACCGGCGGCAAGACCGCCGGGGTTTCAACTCCGCACGGGAGTCAGTTTTTGGAGCCTCAGCCGGGGCGGAGGTCGGGGACGCGGTCGGTTTCGCGGAAAACGGCGACGCCGAACCGGTCAGCCAGTTTTTCCAGTGCTGCTTTGTTGAAACCGTGGATGGCGGCACTGATGTTGCCGTCGGTTTCGACGACGAAAATGGAGGGCACGTTGGTGATCTGGTAGGCGTTGCTAGCGGCGTACGGCCGGGCATCGAGCAGCGTGGGGACGGAGATGCCGAAGCGCTGGTTGAATTCGCGGGAGTCGCGGGTGTCGTCCTGAGAGATGGCGACGAGGTTCGCGGAAGCGGCGAGGCGATCGAGGAACGGGAACGTCATCTGGCAGGTGGGGCAGGAAACCCTGTAGAACGCGAGGATGACCGGGCCGTTCCGCAGACCGTCCTGCAGATTGTGCATGACGCCGTCGAGGTCGGGCAGTTCGATGGCGGGAGCGGGGAGGCCGGGCTGAATCATTCTTCGTTCATCATTCTTCATTCATCTCGCGCACGAAAGAAAGGATATCGAATCGCTTTACGGTGCGGTCCGGGAAGAAGCTGTTGATGGCGTCGGTTTCGTCGTCGAAGACTTCGAAGATGGCGTCGATTCTGGTCATGACAAGCAACTCGATGTTGCGGCGGTTGACGTTGACCAGTTTGGCGACGCCGTTGGCGTTTTTCAGGAGCGTGGAGCACATTACCAGAGCGCCGAGACCGGTCGAATCGACATAGTCGACCTCGAGCATGTTGAGGAGCAGGAGTGAACCCGGTTGGGCTCCGACCTTCGCGAATGCCTCGCGAAAGCGGGAGGCTTCGTCACCGATGGTGATGCGGCCTCTGAGATCCAGTAATACGACGCCTTCTCTTTCCCTCTGCGAAATCTCAAGGCCCATCTAAACCATTATGTTCCCTGGCCGCTGGAGAATTCAACGAGCCGCGCTGATCTCGCTGAGAGTCGCCTTTGGAACCTTTGGGTAGGCCATTTTCAGGTCGTCAAGGGTGCGGACGATAACCTGGCCGACGGCGAAATTGCGGAACCATTTGTGATCGGAAGGGATGATGTACCAGGGCGCCTCCTTTGTGGCGCATTTCGCGATGGCGTCCTGATAGGCGGACTGGTAACGGTCCCAGTAATCGCGCTCTTTGAAGTCGGCGGCGGAGGCTTTCCAGTTTTTCGCGGGGTCGGCGAGGCGCTCCGCGAAACGGCGGCCCTGCTCTTCCTTGCTCATGTGGAGGAAGAATTTAAGGATCACGACGTGGTTCGCGGCGAGCATCATTTCAAAATCGTTAATCTGCCCGAAGCGTTTCTTCCAGACCGCGGCGGGAGCGAGTTCGTGGACGCGCGCGATCAGAACGTCCTCATAGTGGGAGCGATTGAAAATGCCAATGGCGCCTTTGGGCGGGACTGCGGCGTGAATGCGCCAGAGAAAGTCGTGATCGAGCTCGAGCGGGCTCGGTTCTTTGAAAGAGGTTATGCTGCAGCCCTGCGGATTGACGCCGGACATGACGTGGCGGATGATGCCGTCTTTGCCTGCGGCGTCCATGCCCTGCAGCACGACGAGGAGCGATCGTTTGTGTTCTGCGTAGAGAAGGTCGTGCAGGGATGCGAGCTTTTCGACGTGCCGGCGAATCGCTTTCTCGCCGTGAGCTTTGGATACGCCGTGCGTATCGCCTGGCGAATAGTCGCTCAGTCTGAACCTGCCACGACCGTCATAGCGGAGTCCCGAAACGATGTCCATCGGGATTTATTCTGTCAGGCGGCGCACGATTCGTGGAAGCGCCGGAGCGTTTTATTTGCAAGCGGCCAGGGCGATTTGACAAGTCGCGCAACCCCGCCCCACAAATCTTAACGGAGGGGAGGTCCGTCTCGATGGGGAGCGCCGTCTCGCGGGGATTCCGGCTGCCTGGAAGGGACCGCGCTGGAGACCAGGCTGTCGGTGGCAGCGCCTTCTTCGGTGATCGGGACGCGCGTGCGGGGCACGGGCTTGTCCGAAGCTGCGAAGTCTGCGTGAGCCTCGCCTGCGGCAGAGATTTCTTCTCCGCCGGTGCGCCGCATGATCTGGCGGGCGCGCTTTACCCAGTCGCGATTGTCGCAATGAACAGAGAGAAGGACTCCGCCGTGTCTGACGCGGCCTTCGTAACGCCGGGCTTCGTATTCGGGAGTCGCCATGCCAAGGAGAGCGCCGATAATACCGACGAGTATCCCGAGCGCGCCGGCGCCCGCCAAAGCTGCCACGACCGGACCGGCAACCACGAGCGGCGCAACGCCTGGAATGGCAAGGGTGCCGACACCCTCGAGCCAGCCGAGTATGCCTCCGGCTATAACGCCGGCAACGGCACCCGCGACTGCACGTTCGGGGGCTTTCGTGTGTCGCTCATGTGCGAGATCCTTCGTGCCGGCGTTATCGGGGAATAGTGCGGAAATATCCGACTTGCGGAAATGCCCTTCGAGAAGAGCACCGACGGCTTCTTCAGCCTCCCGACGTGTGAAGTAAATACCAAAAACTGCGGTGTTCGACATTTTTTCCCTCCACCTGGTTCCATGAGGTGGGGAGCAAAACGAGGGCCAAAGGCACGGATCAGCGTGCGAAAATCGGGGCATCCCACAGCGGGGGAAACAACGAATGGCGGATTATCAGATCGGGGCGAAGCGCGAGGATGTGGTGGAAGTGGGAATCGACAACGTTATCCGATTTCTCGGGCCGGAAGGACCGCGGGTTCTGTTCAACTCCGCAGATGATTCTGTTCATGGAGCGCACCTGCCGCAATCTGATTCTTGGGATGCTCGACCCGGGACATGACACGGTGGGCACGCACGTGAACGTGGCGCACCTGGCCGCCGCCCGGCTGGGATCGAAGATCACATTTGCAGCGGAGCTGACCGGGATGGCAGAGCGGCGCGCGGAGTTTCGCGTGCAGGCGCGGCAGGGAGAAAAAGTGATTGGTGAGGGAACGCACCAGAGAGCCGTCATCAACGTGGCGCGTTTCGCGGAGAAAGTCAGAAACGGCGCATGAAGGTTTGGGCGTCGCTGGCGGCCGCGCTGCTGACAATTCTGCTGTTCGCAGCAGCGGCGGCGCAGCCGGATTCGTTCCGGTTCGTGGTGATCGGCGACCGCACGGGGGAGGCACAGCCCGGAGTTTATGAACGCGTCTGGAAGGACGCCGCTGCCGAACATCCTGCATTCGCCGTCGGCGTCGGGGACACCATTGAAGGTCTGCACGACGAGACGGCGGAATCGCAGTGGATCGGTGCGCAGCGGGTCTGGCCGAAGGGCCTGGATTTCTACCTTGCGCCCGGCAATCACGACATCTGGTCGGGGCTGTCGGAGGAGTTGTTTCGGAAATACGCGGGGCATCCGTCGCATTACAGTTTCGATTACGGCGATGCGCATTTCACAGTGCTCGACAACAGCCGCACGGAAGAGTTTCCGGCGGCGGAGCTGCGGTTCCTTGAGCAGGATCTGAAACAGCACGAGGCACAGCCGCTGAAGTTCATCGTGTCGCATCGGCCGTCGTGGATCGTGAAGGCGATCATCGGCGACGCGAACTTCCCCCTGCAGCAGATGGCGAGGAAGTACGGCGTGCGGTATGTGATCGCGGGGCATCTGCATGAGATGCTGCACGCGCAGCTGGAGGGCATCGATTATGTTTCGATGGTGAGCGCGGGAGGGCACCTGAGGGGCACGCGAAAGTATGAAGACGGGTGGTTCTTCGGATACGGCGCAGTGGATGTGCACGGGCGCGACGTGAAGTTCAGCGTGCGGGAGCTGGGTGCGCCGTTCGGCCAGGGTCGAACAACCGAACTGAAGGACTGGGGACCGGCAGGGCTCAGGTAGCTGGGAGAGGCCATCACAGGCTAATGTGCCACGGGGCTGTGTGTGGCACAGACTTCAGTTTGTGATCTGCCAGGGGCCGAACACTGTCCTAAGGGGCGTGGCGGACGCGCTCGGCGACGATGGTGACCTGCATATCGCGCGCCAGATGGACGAGCTTGCGGAAATCGGGAGCGTCGCGGGTGACGAAGATCTGGGTGATGCCGTGCTCGCGCGCCCATTCGGCGACAGCCTTCGGGGGCTCGGGGCTCTGGATGACCTCGGTCTGAATGCGCATGTTACGGCAGAAATTGATGTGCCGGTCGATGGCGGTGCGGTCCTCGGGCGAGAGTTCGGACATGGCAGCGTCACGGGAGACGAAAAGCGCGGTGCAGGAGGAATTCAGATAATCGGCAACGCGGCGGCCGCGGCGAATGAGCATAGCCGTGGAAGGATGCGGCGTGAGCCAGATGACGATGGCCTCCTCGCGCTGTGAGCCGAGGGCGCGGACAGGCAGGGGCAGGCGAAGTTCTTCGCGGCGCTCCTCGAGCTGATGAGCGGTCTGGCGAAGGGCGAGCTCGCGGAGCGCAGTGAGGTTCGATTCGGTGAAGAAGTTTTCCAGCGCCTTCTGGGCTTTTTCCGGCGCATAGACAACGCCGCGCTCGAGACGATGCAGGAGAGCGCGCGGCGTCACGTCGACCATGACGACTTCGTCCGCCTCCTGGATGACCCAGTCGGGAACGGTCTCGCGCACGCGCACGCCGGTGACGTGCCAGACCTGATCGTTGAGACTTTCGATGTGCTGGATGTTGAGGCTGGTGAGTACGTCGATGCCGGCATCGAGGAGGAGCCATGCACGTCCTGCCAGCGCTTGGGGCGCGCGGAGCCGGGAACGTTCGTATGCGCGAATTCGTCGACTGCGGCGACCTGAGGATGGCGCGCGATGACGGCGTCGGTATCCATCTCTTCGAACTTTGTGCCGCGATGCTCGAAGACTCTGCGCGGAATGAATTCGAGGCCGGCGGTCTGCGCGATGGTTTCGGCGCGCCCGTGCGGCTCGAAGTAGCCGATGACGACGTCGACGCCTTCGAGCTTAAGTTCCTGCGCCTCGGTCAGCATCTGGTAGGTCTTGCCGACGCCGGCGGCGTAGCCGAGGAAAACCTTGAGTTTGCCCCGTTTTTTTTCTTCGCGCACAACGGACCCTTCGGCCTGTGCGCTTTGCGGCGTGCTGTCGGGCGTCAAGCCGCCTGAGCCGCGTTGGGAAAGATACGCACGTCCATGCCTTCGGCCTCCCTGATCAGTTTATCGACAGGGTTTTGCGACCAGAATTTCCAGCCGCTCTGCTGGGTGTGGCCGATGAAGACCTGGGTGATGCGCTGCTCGCGCGCGAAATGGACGATCTCGGCGACGGGATCTGTGCCGGAACCTTCGATGACGTGGACTTCGGCACCGAGCTTGCGGGCGTAATCGAGGTTTTCGTTGAGGGTTTCTTCGGCTTCGCGCGTCAGATCGCTCTGCTTCACGTAGAGGGCGAGAAGCTGACCGTGAAAGCGCTGTCCGGCGCGCGCCCCGCTTTCGAGCATGGCGCGGGCGTTCGCTGCGCGGCGTGATGCAGACGAGAATGCGCTCCTGCGTGCCCCAGCTTTGCGTGATGCCGTGGGAATCCATGTAGTGCTGCAGCTGCTGCTCGACCACCTGCGCGGCGAGAAGGAGGGCCAGCTCGCGAAGCTCCGACAGCTGGTCAGAGTTGAGAATTCCGGTGCCGCCGTGATGCTGGAGCTGCTCGGCGGGGACATCGACGATCACGATTTCGTCGGCCGTCTGGATGAAGCTCTGCGGGACGAGTTTTCGTAGCGGCGGCCGGTGATGCGCTCGACGGCGTCCTGCTGTTCGCAGATGTGCTGCAGGTTGATCGCGCAGACGACGTTGATGCCGTGCGCGCGGATGATTTCGACTTCCAGCCAGCGATGCGGGCAGTGACTGCCGGGAGGGTTGTCGCGCGCCAGCTCATCGACCAGACACACCTGCGGTTTGCGGCGGAGAATGGCGTCGACATCCATGGTGTCTTTGTCGGCAATGCGCAGGGGCGGAATGATTTCGAATTCGCGGATAAGATTTGCGATGTCGTCGGAGCCTTTGACCTGAATCGCGCCGATTACGACGTCCTGGCCGCGCTTGCGGCGGCGCCGGCCTTCGTCGAACATGCGGAGCGATTTGCCCACGCGCGGGGCGTAGCCGAGGAAGATCTTGAGACGCCCGCGGGCTTCATGCGCCTCCTGGGCAGTGATCTGGCGGAGCAGCTCTTCGGGATCGGGGCGGCAGAATTCTTTCGAGGCCATCGGTTCACCGTTTCATCGGGTATTGCTGATCGAGGGCCAGATTGAGCTTCAGGACGTTGACGCGGGGTTCGCCGAGGAAGCCGAGATCGCGCCCCTGGGTATTCGTGGCGACGAGGTTCTGAACCGCGTCCGGCGGAAGCGCCGCGGGCTTTGGCCACGCGCGGCTGCCTGGGCGCCGGCGTTGGCCGGGCTGATGTCGGGATCGAGGCCGCTGCCCGAAGCGGTGATCGCATCGGCCGGGATGGGGCCCGTGTAGTCGGGATTGTCTTTGCGGAACTGTGCGGCGTCTTTTTTCAGGCGGTCGGCGAGCGCGGGATTGGTGGGGCCGAGATTGCTGCCGCCGGAGTTGGCGGCGTCGTACGTGTTCTGCGAAGGGCGCGGATGGAAGTACTCGGGCTTCGTGAAATTCTGGCCGATGATTTCCGAGCCGATCACTTTGCCGTTCTGCTCGATCAGGCTGCCGTTGGCCTGTTTGTGGAAAAGTGGTCTGCGCGATGCCCGTCACCGCGAGCGGATAGATGATCCCGGTGAGGATCGTGAGCACGATGGTGATCAGAATGGCGGGTTTCAGTTCTTTCAGCATATGAGTCTCCTTATGCCAGATGCAGCAGGCCCAGCAGGCGGTCGATGACCCAGATGCCGGGGAAGGGCGCGATGACGCCGCCGAGTCCGTAGATCAGCAGATTGCGGCGCAGCAGGGCGCCCGCCGAGAGCGCGCGATATTTCACGCCGCGCAGGGCCAGCGGCACCAGCGCGATGATGATCAGCGCGTTGAAAATCACGGCCGCGAGAATGGCGCTTTCGGGCGTAGTGCAGGCCCATGATGTTGAGCTTGTTCAGCGCCGGATAAGTGACCGCGAACATCGCCGGGATGATGGCG
Organism: Terriglobia bacterium; assembly: GCA_963832905.1. Lineage (GTDB taxonomy): Bacteria > Acidobacteriota > Terriglobia > Bryobacterales > Bryobacteraceae > BOG-234. Next base: position 177,136 of record CAWHVO010000007.1, read on the forward strand.
AAGTATTTCGCGACGTCGTTGGCGATCGAGAACGTGGTGAGCGCGCCGCGCGTGATGAGAAGCTGCTTGCCGATGGCGACGATTTCGATGAGCTTGGTCGGATTGCTGTCGAGATCGACCATGTTGCCGGCTTCCTTGGCGGCCATGGTGCCGGTGTTCATGGCGACGCCGACGTCGGCCTGGGCGAGCGCCGGAGCGTCGTTGGTGCCGTCGCCGGTCATGGCGACGAGGCGTCCGCCGGCCTGTTCGCGCTTGATCAGATCGAGCTTGTCGCGCGGCGTGGCCTGGGCGAGGAAGTCGTCGACGCCGGCTTCGGAGGCGATGGCGGCGGCGGTGAGCGGGTTATCGCCGGTGATCATGACGGTGCGGATGCCCATGACGCGCATCTGCTGCGAAGCGCTCGCGCATGCCGCCCTTGACGATGTCCTTCAGGTGAATCACGCCCATGACGCGCGGGCCGTCGGAGACCACGAGAGGCGTGCCGCCGGTGCGCGAGATGCCGTCGGCGATGTCGGCGACGCGCTGCGGGAATGTGCCGCCGAGTTCCGACGACATGCTGGCGAACCGATTCCGTGGCGCCTTTGCGGATGGCGCGGCCCTCGAAGTTGATGCCGCTCATGCGGGTCTGCGCGGTGAATGGGATGAATTCGGCCTCGATGCGCGGCGATTTCGCGGCCGCGCAGGCCGTACTTCTCTTTGGCCAGCACGACGATGCTGCGGCCTTCGGGAGTTTCGTCGGCGAGGCTGGAGAGCTGCGCGGCGTCGGCGAGTTCCGATTCGTATACGCCATCGGCGGGAATGAATTCCACGGCCTGGCGGTTGCCGAGCGTGATGGTGCCGGTCTTGTCGAGCAGCAGCGTGTTGACATCGCCCGCGGCTTCGACGGCCTTGCCGCTCATGGCGAGAACGTTGTGCTGCATCACGCGGTCCATGCCCGCGATGCCGATGGCGGAGAGCAGGCCGCCGATGGTGGTCGGGATCAGGCAGACGAGCAGCGAGACGAGCACGATGACCGTCGGCACAGTGCCAGCTTTGGCCGGAATCGACGCTGTACTGCGCGAACGGCGCGAGCGTGACGACGGCGAGCAGGAAGATCAGCGTGAGGCCGGCGATCATGATGTTGAGCGCGATCTCGTTGGGCGTCTTCTGCCGCTGCGCGCCTTCGACGAGAGCGATCATGCGATCGAGGAACGTTTCGCCGGGGTTCGAGGTGATCTGCACCTTGATGTAGTCGGAGAGAACCTTGGTGCCGCCGGTGACCGCGCTGCGGTCGCCGCCCGATTCGCGGATGACGGGCGCGCTTTCGCCGGTGATGACGGATTCGTCGACGCTGGCGATGCCTTCGATCACGTCGCCGTCGCCGGGGATGACGTCGTTCGGCTCGCAGAGGCAGACGTCGCCTTTGCGCAGCGCCGCGGCGGGAACGATTTCGAGTTTGCCGCTGCTGACGGAGCTTCTTTGCTTCGGCGCTCGGTCTTGGTCTTGCGCAGGCTGTCGGCCTGGGCTTTGCCGCGGCCTTCCGCCATGGCTTCGGCGAAGTTGGCGAACAGCACCGTGAACCAGAGCCAGGCCGCGATCTGGAACTCAAAGCCGAAGCCGGCACCGCCCTGGATGAGTGTGCGGACCATCAGGATGGTGGTGAGCACGGCGCCGACTTCGACGACGAACATCACCGGGTTTTTCGCGAGCGTGACCGGGTTGAGCTTGACGAAGGAATCGACGATGGCGCGGCGCACGATGGGCGGATCGAAGAGCGGCCGGGCGCGCTTGCCGCGCGAGAGGCCCATCATGGTCGAGTCGTGGCGGTCGCGACCGGTGGTTGCTGCGTAACGATTGGTTCCTGAAGATCGGTAGCCATACGAAGTCCTTTTCAGAGCATCAGATGTTCGACGATTGGCCCCAGCGACAGGGCGGGGAAGTAGGTCAAAGCGCCGACGATAATCACGACGCCGACCAGCAGGCCGACGAAAAGCGGACCATGCGTGGGAAATGTTCCGGCGGAGACAGGCACCTGTTTCTTCTCGGCAAGCGAACCGGCGATGGCGAGCAAGCGGCAGGAGCATCAGGAAGCGGCCGATGCAGCATGGCGAAGCCGATGGTTATGTTGTACCAGGGGGTGTTCGCATTGATGCCCGCGAAAGCGCTGCCGTTATTGCCTGTGCCGCTGCTATAGGCGTAGAGAATCTCGGAGAGGCCGTGCGCGCCGGGATTGCCGACGTTGGCGGCGGCAGGGCCTGCCGGATTCCAGTAGCCTTTGGCGGCAAAGGACACGACGGAACTGGCGCCGGCGAACAGCAGAATACTTGCGGCGAGCACCAGCATGGCGATCATGGCCATCTTGACTTCCTTCTGCTCGATCTTCTTGCCGAGATATTCGGGGGTGCGGCCGACCATCAGGCCGGCGATGAAGACGGCGAGAATGGCGAACATCAGCATGCCGTAGAGTCCGGCGCCGACGCCGCCGAACACCACTTCGCCCAATTCGATATTGAACAGCGGGACCAGGCCGCCGAGCGGAGTGAAGCTGTCATGCATCGAATTGACCGCGCCGCAGCTGGCGTCGGTGGTGACCGTGGCAAAGAGCGCGGAATTGGCGATGCCGAAGCGCGTCTCCTTGCCCTCCATGTTGCCGCCGGGCTGCGTGCCGGTAGCGCTCATCTCGATTCCGGCATTGGCCAGTGTCGGCGTGCCGTGCTGCTCATAGTGATAGGCCACCACGACGCCACCCAGCCACAGGACGGCCATGGCGGCGAACACCGCCCATCCCTGGCGCGTATCGCGCACCATTTTGCCGAAGGTGTAAGTGAGCGCGCCCGGGATCAGGAAGATCAGGAACATCTGGAACATGTTGGCGAACGGCGTGGGATTTTCGAACGGATGCGCGGAGTTGGCATTGAAGAAGCCGCCGCCGTTGGTGCCGAGCATCTTGATGGCTTCCTGCGAGGCGACCGGCCCCTGCGCGATGGTCTGTTTCGCGCCTTCGAGGGTGTTGACGGACCGTGTACGGATGCAGGTTCTGGATGACACCCTGCGAGCAGAGCACCAGGGCCGCGATGATTGAGATCGGCAGCAGGATGTAAAGCGTCGCGCGCGTCATGTCGACCCAGAAGTTGCCGATCGTTTTGATGGACTGGCGCGCGAAACCGCGCACCATGGCAATGGCGATGGCGAGGCCCGCCGCGGCCGAGGTGAAGTTGTGCATCGTCAGGCCGGCCATCTGGACGAAATAGCTGAGCGTGGTCTCGGGGGTGTAGCTTTGCCAGTTGGTGTTGGTGACGAAGCTGACCGAAGTGTTGAAGCCGAGATCAGGGCTGACGTTGTCCTGACTGAATCCCTGCGGGTTGAAGGGCAGCCACTTCTGCAGCCGCTGCAATGCATAAAGCAACACAGCGCTGAAGAGGCTGAAGGCGAGGATAGCGCCGGCGTAACGGGTCCAGTGCTGTTCCTCTTTCTCATCGACGCCGCAGAGGCGGTAAATCAGGCGTTCCACCGGGCCAAATACCGGGGACAGGAAATTGCGGCGGCCTTCAATCACCGTAGCGATGAACGAGCCGAGCGGCTTCGCACTGACGACGATCAGCAGGAAGAAAATTGCGATTTGTAACCAGCCATTGGCGGTCATGACAGAATCTCCATCAGAACTTTTCGGGCTTCAGCAGGGCGTACAGAAGGTAGATGCCGAGCGCGAGTGAAATCAAACCTGCAATCAGGTAGTCCATATGCACCTCAGGAAGACGAACCTCACAGCCGGTCGCAGGCGCGGACGAACATCCACGCCACTGCGAAGAAGGCGACGATTAAAAGACAATAGGCGATATCAAGCATTGACAGCCTCCTGCTTTGCTGCGGGGATTTCGGGGTCGGCCTTTCCCGGACCAACCATGACAACCATGTGGCCGGCGCGTCGCAGCGCCGCGGCCAGACGTTCGTTGCGCGTTGTCCACGGCCGTTTCGGGGCCGCGAGAATCACGACGGATTCGCGTCCCAGCGTTCCGAGCAGCCCGTCTTCGAAGCTGCGGGCGAGGCGAATCTCCCTGGCGACGGGAAGATCGGACCGCAGGTCGGCCATCTGCTCCTTCAGGAATTCAATATATACCGGCGACTGATCGGGTTCCAGGGGGAAGGGGACGACCTGGACGCGGATAAGCCGGATGGTGGGGTTGAGTCCTGCTCCCATGCGATTGGCGGCATCGAGCGCGGCGCGGGTTAAATCGGGGGTGGTGAAGGGGACCACGAGGTCCAGCTCCGCGGCGTGCCGTTCCGGCGCGACGATGCCGGTGCTGAACTGTGTTTTCACTCTCATGGCTGAGTACCTCAATTGCAGGTTAGGTGCCAGGGCATAAGAAGTTCATAAGCCGGGGATCAGGAATTTGTGGGAGGGTTCTCACGGTTGCCTGATGGGCGGTTTCTGCGCGCTGTTGCGCAGGTAACTGATTGAACTGGCTCAGGAGATGGTAGTTCGACATGCGTAATGCGATGTAATGGGCCCGCACAGTCCGGGCGGAATGCCTGTATGATGACGCGGAGCGTCACCAGCGGGCACAGCCAAAAGAGAAGAAACGCGCGATAAGGGCAAAATCTTTTTAAGGAACACGCGCAAAACGGGTCGCGTCCGTGCCGCCACCTGACCGAGAGTTCCTTTTGTTGTATGGCGGCGCGGGACAGCGCCCTTTGCGCTTTTGAGCCGCAGATGCAGACAGTGGACACCGAACGCGACTGGCGTCGCGTGTACCACGAACGCGGTGACTCATGGGCCCACCGGGAGGGGATTCTGACGGCGGCGGGCGCGCCAGCAGGCGAGCGCGAGGGCGATGACCAGATCGTCGTGTTCGCCATAGCCATCGGCGCCGATGCGGAGTTTGCCGAAGCCCGACTGCACGCGGACGCTCAGGAGTTCGCGAATGAGTGCGACAGCGTCGGGCAGAGACCGGGCGACGCGCAGTTCGTCCTGCTCCATGGCGAGCTGGAGGCCGGCGATCAGGTCCTGTTTCGGCACGCAGTAGTGCGAGCCGGTGCGCGATTCGCGCTGTCCGGCGGTGATCGTCACGGCGGAGATTTCGCAGGCAAGACCGGCGCGGCGCAGGGAGTTCAACGACGGGCTCGCCGACGCCGGTGGCGTTAACGATCAGGTGGCATGGACCGCAGTGCGACACGATTTCGGCGATGCGGTTAACGATGAGGGGATAGGGCATGCCGAGCGGAAGGCGCTCGAGATAGCGCACGAGGAGATGGGGGCCGGCGTGGGGCGCGGCGCGCTGGATGATGGCGATCGCGGTGTGGTCGTGCTTCTGGCCGAGGTCGATACCGATGTAGAGCATGGGAAGAGAAAACATTTAGCCACGGATAAAAACAAATAAAAACCAGATAAGAAGTCAGAAGACCAAGGGGGTGAGGCCGGCGTCGAGCAGGCGCTCGACTAACTCGCGGTCGAACATCTGGCTGCCCTGGCCCACGAATTCACACATGTGCTCCTGAAGAAAACGGTCCGCGGTCATTACGCGGCGCTGTTCCTCCAGAAAGGAGGCGGGAATCTGCGGACACTCGGTGGCAGGGCCGCGTATGCGCCACCATTCAGGTCCGCCATACTCCCAGGTCTCGTAGAAAAAGCCGCTTTTGCCGCGCGGCGTGCTCATCATCCAGATATCGCCATCGGAGACAGCCAGCACGGAACGCAGAGATTCGTACTGCTCGTCGCTCACGCGCGCGGCTTCATCGATCACCAGCATCGAGGCGGCGGAGAAGCCGCGGGTGGTGTCCGGAACGCCGGGGAGGCCGACGACGCGGGAGCCGTTCGCGAGCTGAAGAGATACTTCGTTGTCGCCGTCGCCGCGCGGCGCCTCTCCCATGTGCGCCGCCAAAATTCTTGCCTTGCGCATCCACTCCGCCGACTGACGGCGGCTGGGGCTGGCGACGAGGACCAGGCAACCGTCGAGGGAAGTCGCGCGGTGGAGGGCCTTGGCGGCGGTGACAGTGGATTTTCCCCACTGGCGCGTGCAGTTGAGAATGCCGCGCTTCGCCTGGCAGCGAAGGACTTCGGCCTGGAGGGCGGTGGGGAAGAATCCGAGGCGACGACGGGCGAATTCGATTTCGTCCATATGCGTGCGCGAAGGCAACGAAATCAGCCGCGGCTCAAAACCCGTGAGAGTCATTTCCCAGCCGCACGGTAGCACGGGGATCGGGCGCGGGAAGGGCGTGGTCCGGGGCGGGATGTCTGTAAGAGCAAGAAACTAAAGACATAAGACAGTGCAAAATTTTCCTGGTTTGGCTGTGACCGGGAAACCGCTTACTTGCGTGCGCGGCTCGGAAAAGGGTATCCGGGACGGGATGAAACGCGGCTGGCGCCGCGTGTACCCCAAATCCAGCCCGGTGGGTTCAGTTCGTTTGGTCCCCCCGAATTTCGTTTTTCCGCGCAAGAATCGCTTTGCGCTTACGCAGACGGTCTTTTGCGCGTCTTTCGGCGGTGCGGAATTCCGCGGACATGCGGCGCTTTTCGGCACGATGGGCGCGGAGACCGGCGAGGGCGCGGCTGTACTGACGGTCGTGGCGATTTTCGTAGCGGCTGAGGAGTTCCGAGGCGCGGGATTGGCCCGTGATGACCTGAAAGGCTTGGACGAGCGTGCGGGCCGGGTTGATCTCGACGGCGACGGATTTGTCATCCGGCGCGGCAGCGTCAGGATCAGCGGGGTTGGCGACGGTGTCGAGGAAGGCTTTCTGCTGGCGCTCCATTTCCATGGCGAGATGCTCCTTCTCAAGAGAGAGCAGACGCAGGCGGCGCCACTCGGAGATGGCCATGGTTTCGACGAAGCGACGCTCGACGGGGGAATCGGGGCGGAGTTCGTCTTCGAGGTCGATCAGGATTTCGCGGAACATGTTGACGGATTCGCCGTCGAGGACGATGGAGCGGGCGAGGAGGCCGTGCCGGAGGGAGTTGCGGGAGGAGCGGGCTTTGCCTTCGGGAGTGCGCGGGCCAGTGGAAAGGGCGCTGTTGGCGACGGCGCGGAGTTTGCCTTCGGGGGTGACCGGACCGCGGGATTTAGCGCCATTGGCGCGGTTGGCGGCGATGCGACGTTCGCTGGACATGGGGGAGGTTCCTTTGAGAACGACGCAGGCGGCGCTGCGCGGGGGTGTGTCCAGGGAAACGGCCTGGAAATGGCTGGAAATATTATGACAGGAAATTGGAAGGAATTTTGAGGATTTATAAGAAATCCGCGCCGTGGTTGATGGGAGGGTAGAGCGGGACGGTTTCGAGGAGCCCGCCGACGCGCGAGAGGGTTGGGGGCGGCTTGAGGGAGACGCGTGTTTTAGATTTCAAGGGGACGGGACCGGGACTTCACGGAGGATTCTATCGGGGAGGCCCGGATCGAAGCCGGATCAGCGGAGCCAGCGTTTAACGATATCTATCCGATCAGGCCGCCGTTCCCCAGTGCGTCAGGTCACGGTTCGGTAGAATTGCAGGTGAGCACCGTGCCAAAGGAACGAACCAGAGAACGCAGCAGAGACAGTCGGGGACGAAAGGACCGCAGACCCGGTCCCGACAATCGCCACCGTGATGGCGACGGGCAACTTCGCGAGAAAAAAGGCGAGACCCGCATCGATTCTCTGCGGCAGATTTATGGCGACAGTTTCGCTCCCGGCATTCGGGGCGATGCACATCTCAGCACCTTGCTCGAGCGGACGGGCAGCAACTCGCTTTCCGATTACCTGAAGACTACTGGCCAGTCGTCATTTGAGCCGAAGGACAGAAAAGGGCGCGAGAACGAGAAATCTTCCGGGATACCCTACGCGTCCGACGAACGGTTCCGAGAAGCCCATCGAAAGACAACCAGATTGCACGCTGGCTTGTTTCGCCGACTCTCTGAATAGGCGGTCTTCACGAAAGCTACTGCCCTGGAACAAGTACCTTTCTTTCCGACCCGCGAACAGATCGACACGATTCACCGGGACCAGATTGAGACGTGTGCCGCTTGCATGGGATCCGCGACGAAAATGCGCTGGAATCGGCCATAGCCCAACCTCAAAACGTGTATTTCTACGGCGATGGCGACCTCTTCGAAATCGCCGCCGCCTACGCCTTCCATATCGCCGAAAGCCAGGCCTTCTTCGACGGCAACAAGCGGACTGGGGTTCAGGCTGCCGCCGATTTTCTTGAAATCAACGGAATCGACACCACCCTTTTGCCGGAGCTGGCCACATACAGAGCCATGATTCGTGTGGCTATCCATGAGTTGGACCGATCCGGGTTAGCCGTTTTCCTGCGTGAGGCCCTGACACCGAGAGTCTGAGTCAGGATGGAGGCTCGGCAAGGCGGTGGCTGTTGCCGGGCGTGGCGACGCACGTATCATTGAAGAAATGGACGTCAACCAGACATTGTTGGCCGAAATTGTTGCGCGTATTCTCACTGTTGCGCGGCCCGAGAGGATCATCCTGTTCGGTTCCGCCGCCACGGATCAGATGACGAAAGACAGCGACATCGATCTGTTGGTCGTCGAACCAACTCCGGGGAACCGGCACGAGGAAGCCCTTCGGATTCGGGATGCCATTGGGAATATCGACTATCCGGTAGATGTGCTCATTATGGCGACGGAGCGTTTTGAGGCCACCAGGAACGTCATCGGCGGAATCGCGTATCCTGCAAATAAGTACGGCAAAGTCCTCTATGCAGCCGCCTGAGGAGGCGATCGATGCTCTGGTTGCGGAGTGGGTCAGGGAGGCCGACCTCGATTTCCAGACCGTGGTTCGCCTGGTGGCCGAAGATACCTTTCGCGATATCGTCGTTTTTCACGCGCAGCAGGCCGCGGAGAAATATCTGAAGGCTCTTCTGACGAAGCGCCAGCTGGAATTTCCGAAGACGCACGAGATTCGCCGCTTGCTTGAATTGTTAAGCGCATCCGATCATGACGTGTCCGAGGCGCTGCCGGACGCGAAATGGCTGGATCCTTTTGGCGTCAACATTCGTTATCCGGGCGACCGGCCTGAAATACCTGGCGATGAGCGACGTGCGTTGCAACTGGCCGAGAGAGCGCGGGCGGTGGTAACGAAGGCGCTGGCGTTGTGGTTGCCGACGACCGACTCGCGTGATTAGATCCAGCCGGGTTTTGGATTTTGAGGTTACGGATTCGCGGAGCCAGGCGCGTATAACGTTCCTAATCCGGGCTGCCGAGGCCGGATCGCGACTGAATAATCCCGGAACGCAAGCCGTTTCACGTTGCGTCCACGAGTCGCGCTGTCCCCGCAGGAAGGCGCCGCCCGGGTTTTATCTTAGCGGCAACCGGCGGACGCGGATACTTTGGCGATCCGCGGAAGCTGCGGCGCCCTCGGAAAGAGCGGCCTCACACTGAGTGCAAACGGATCGGATCAAGTCAGCCTGGCCCTGGGCATCAAGACCTTCGACACGCAGCAACACCACAGAAGGGCGCCCGTGGCCGGCAATGGCAAGGTGCGCGTGAAAATCATGGTCCAGCGTGACACAAACGCTTTCGTCGTTCCGGGCTCTTTCCAGAATGAGGATGTCCTCGGCCTGTTCCATCCCGATTTCCGCCACATGAATCGCCTCGAAGCCCTGCTCACAAAGGATCGTTGCTGCCCGGGGAGCAAGCCCCTGGTCCAGCAGAAGGCGTCTCATGCAACGCGATCAACGCTGAATCGCTCATCGTCGACGGTAGCGGCTGCGAAGCGCAGCGCCTGTTGAATGTCTTCCGGCTCGAGAAAGGGGTATTCGGCGAAAAGGGCGTCACGGCCAGGATAAGCCGCGAGCAGTTCCAGGACGCGCCGAACCGTGATCCTCATACCGCGAATGCACGGTTTTCCGGCACACTTGCCGGGCTCCACCGTAATGCGATCAAATGGATCTGCTGCCGTCATGTGATCAGTTTAGACCATATCGACCCTCGTGCCGTGTGGGCGGAGCCAGGCGCGTTTGAACGAAGCCGCTCGCGCGGCGGACGCTGCGCGTGTGGTGAACCGGTGGAGTGCGTGGGGTTTTGAGATTAAATATGGGTCACAAGGAGGTCCCTGTGACCCAACTTCGAAAAATGATGCTGGAAGAGCTCCAGCGTCGGAATTACTCTCAGGCTACCGTACGCGCCTACCTGCACGCAGTGGAGGCGTTCGCCGGGGGTGCGCGCCACAAAAATGATGACTCGTTGGGTTCTCTTTTTTTCGCTCAGTTTCTTAAAGTATGTAAGACTTAAAGAAAGGAGGCGAACGCCATGCCCGATCCGCTGTCTGCCTTGGTTGATGAACGGTCTGCGCTGTTACGTCAGTTTGCCGAACTGGGGGATTTCCAGCCCGGTTCGGTCTCGAGTCCTACCCTGAGGTGTGGGAAGCCCTCGTGTCATTGTGCCCGGCCGGACGACCCGGGGCATGGGCCGTATTACCATCTCACCCAGAAGATCGAAGGTAAGACGGTTACCCAAAGCCTTCCCTCCATGGCGGCTGTCCGTAAGGCGGAGGGCGAGATCGCAGAATACCGCAGATTTCAGCACCTCACCGATGATCTGGTGGGCGTCAATCGGAAGATCTGTCGCCTGCGCCCGGTTGAACAGACCGGCCAGATCGAACAGGAAAAAAAACGACCGAAGCGATCCAAAAAGAAGTCGCCCGCGAAGTAGAGCAACTACTTGGCGTCATTTTCCGCGAACGCAGAGCAACCTGCCCATTCGATTTGGAGAGTGTCGAGGCCGTGATCCGTTCCGCGATGCATCGCGCCGGGGCCGGTGCGCTGACTCAACTGCTGCAATTCGAACCTCCGGATGCCGACCACATGGAGGCGCCCTGTTCCTGCGGCCACGCGGCACGCTTCAAGGAAATGCGCAGCAAAACATTTCTCTCGGTAGTCGGTGCCGTAGAGGTTCGGCGTCCCTACTATCACTGCTCTCATTGCTCGAAAGGACAGCATCCGGTCGATGGCGAACTGGGCATTGCCGGTCTGGAATCTTCACCCGGCGTCAGACGCATGGAATCAATGCTGGGCGCCGAGATGCCCTTCGCACCGGCATGCGAACCGATGAAGCTGCTGGCGGGTCTGGAAGTCCCCGCCAAAGCCATCGAACGGGCCGCTGAAAGCATTGGCGCGGAAATCGCCCGCCGTGACCAGCAGGAAATCGACGGCGCCAAACAACTCGTCCTGCCCATTGTTTCCAGACAGACCATTCCGAAAATGTACGTTCTGATGGATGGCGTCCAGGTCCCGGTTGTGGCCGCTGAAACCGAGGGCCGGGCCGGCAGAATCGAGGGGCAGCGAGCCCGCACCCGCGAGTGCAAGCTCGGCGCCGTGTTTACGCAGACCGCCGTCGATAAAGATGGCTGGCCCGTGCGCGATCCGGATTCCACCACTTACGTGGGCGCGGTGGAAAGTGCCGACGAATTCGGCTACCGCATATACACAGAAGCCTGGAACAGAGGCTGGGAATGGGCCGCCATTAAAATCGTCATTGGCGATGGCGCAGTCTGGATCTGGAACATCGCCGACCGGCACTTCCCGGGCGCTGTGCAGATCGTCAACCTCTATCATGCCCGGCAACACTTGTGGAACGTGGCTGCGTTACTTTATCCACATGACGCAGCGGCCAAGAAACGCTGGATGACGCCCATGAAAGATCTGCTCGATCATGGTTGGACGGAACTCCTCGTGGAATGGCTGCGCGAAATCGCCGCCGGGGTCGCCGAAACTCAGCCCGGTCTGGCCGGTGAAATCGCTAAAGAGGCTGACTATTTTGAGACCAACACGCATCGGATGCGGTACCCGGAGTTTCGCGAAAAAGGGTTCTTCGTCGGTTCCGGCGTTATCGAAGCCGGTTGTAAGTCCATCGTCGGCGTCCGCCTCAAGCAATCCGGCATGTTCTGGACCCTGCGAGGAGCCAACGCCATCATTGCGCTGCGCTGTTGCCGTTTCAATCAGAGGTTTGAAGACTTCTGGGCCGAGAGCCGTGCCGCCTGATCGCCACCACTCTCACTTTTATGTCGTACACCCGTTCGCCGGACATTTCCACACTCCGCCGGACCGTATGGGTCTCGATCATATCCGTACCTGGCAGGCACACCTGTTTCAGGAAAAGAAACTGTCGGCCAGTACTGTGACACAGATGACCGCCGGTTTACGGTTCTTCTTTGTCAGGATGTTGCGGCGGCCCTATCCGGTGGAATCGGTTCCGTATCCGAAGAGACCACGCCGCCTTCCCACGGTCCTCACACAAGAGGAAGCTGCCCGGCTGATCAACTCCGCGAGCAACCTGTTCCACCGCGCCATCCTGATGACGCTCTATGCGACCGGCATGCGCCGGGCCGAGGTGTGCAATCTCAAAGTCAGCGATATCGACAGTACGCAGATGGTCGTTCACGTTCGCAACGGCAAGGGAGCCCGCGACCGGGATATCCCGCTCGATCCGAAACTCCGGGAAACGCTGCGGGAGTACTGGCGCTGGATGCGGCCGAAGACATACCTCTTTCCGGGGACCATCAACAACTGGCGGGCCGATAAGCCAATCGATACCAAAGTAGTCTGGCAGGCATGCCGACAGGCGGCCCAAAGAGCCGGCATCACCAAACCGGTTACACCTCACGCCCTGCGGCACGCGTTCGCCACCCACCGTCTGGAAAGCGGCTGCGATCTCGTCACACTGCAAACGCTGCTCGGTCATGCCAACATCCGACACACCACGATCTACCTGCACCTGTCGCAACGCCACCTTCGGTCGGCCGGCAATCCACTGGACAACATCGATGTTTCCAGCCCTGACCAGATTAAGCGGTCCCGGAAGCTGATCAAAAGATGAAGAAGCCACCTTTCGAGGTGGCAGACATCATTCGCGCCCATGGCGACAGCTTCGTCGAAAGGAACCGCTCCTGGCTGACCTGGCTCCAACTCCGCATTCTCTTTGCCATCGAGCACTGTCGCACGGCTGCGCTCGGCGGACATCTGGATCGCTGTCGTCAGTGCGGCCATGAAGCTACCTCGTTTAACTCCTGCCGTTCCAGGCATTGTCCGAAGTGCCAGACCAATGCCCGCAACCGGTGGCTCGCCGATCGCCACAAAGAACTGCTGCCCGTGAGCTACGTACACGTCGTGTTTACTCTTCCCCACGAACTCGCCTGGCTGGCTCTGCAGAACAAGAAGGTTGTCTACGATCTTCTGTTCCGCGCGAGTGCCGCAACCCTGCTGGAGGTCGCAGCCGATCCCAAACACATGGGAGCGGAGATCGGCTTCCTCAGCGTTCTGCACACCTGGGGGCAGAATCTGCAGATCCATCCGCATGTTCATTGCGTGATCCCGGCCGGCGGTCTTGCTCCCGATCACCAGCGCTGGATTCACCCGCGCTATGATTTCTTTCTGCCGGTGAAGGTGCTGGGCAAGGTGTTCCGCGGAAAGTTTACCGACGGATTGAAAAGCGCCTTCTACGCAGGAGAACTCCGGTTCCCTGGCCGGATGAAAATGCTGTCCGAACGAAGAGCGTTCCACGCCTTCCTTCGACCACTGTTCCGTAAGCGCTGGGTAGTTTATGCCAAACGGCCTTTCGGAGGACCCGAGCATGTCCTCCACTACCTGGCCCGCTACACTCACCGCGTCGCCATTTCCAATCACCGCATCGTGAGCCTTGCCGACGGCAAGGTTACCTTCCGCTGGAAGGATTATGCCCATCACAACAAGCAGCGGCTGATGACTGTCAGCGCCGAAGAGTTCCTGAGGCGCTTCCTGCTCCACACTCTGCCGCGCGGTTTTGTGCGCATCCGCTTCTGTGGCTTTCTCGCCAACCGCCGTCGAGGTAACCTGCTCCCGGTGTGCCGCCAACTTCTCGCAGTCGTTTCGCCTTTGCAGAAGGCGTCAGGGCCGGAAGCCCCGGCTTTCGGCGCATGGCGTTGCCCTTGTTGCGGCGGAGCCATGAAACTCATCGAGAAACTCAATCCTCAACAGATGTTGCGAAGGACTGCAGCCCGGGAGAGCTTCGCTGACACGTCATAGCGATCGGTCATCGGCTAACCATGCGCTTGCTCCGGCACGCGGGTCCGAGGTGTGTCCCGTTGCCCCTGGCGCGCCCAGGAACAATCAAAACCCTATCCCGCAGCCCGTGCCATTCACCATTTACCCGGAGTTCCCGACATCAAAAACAGCCCCTGATCTTATCCACGGCTACCGATTCGCCGAACCAGAAGTTCCCCTGTGGATTGAACACCCATAGCCAGACCGCGCCCGCCGCAAACGCGAGCGGCCCCGTTCAAACGCCCCTATCTGAAGTGCCCCGGCGACACACATCTCGCCGTCCCCCGGCATCACGGCGCCGGGTCACCCCAGATAGGGTCATAGCGTTTGAACGAAGCCGCTCGCGCGGCGGACGCTGCGCGTGTGGTGAACCGGTGGAGTGCGTGGGGTTTTGAGATTAAATATGGGTCACAAGGAGGTCCCTGTGACCCAACTTCGAAAAATGATGCTGGAAGAGCTCCAGCGTCGGAATTACTCTCAGGCTACCGTACGCGCCTACCTGCACGCAGTGGAGGCGTTCGCCGGACATTTCCACACTCCGCCGGACCGTATGGGTCTCGATCATATCCGTACCTGGCAGGCACACCTGTTTCAGGAAAAGAAACTGTCGGCCAGTACTGTGACACAGATGACCGCCGGTTTACGGTTCTTCTTTGTCAGGATGTTGCGGCGGCCCTATCCGGTGGAATCGGTTCCGTATCCGAAGAGACCACGCCGCCTTCCCACGGTCCTCACACAAGAGGAAGCTGCCCGGCTGATCAACTCCGCGAGCAACCTGTTCCACCGCGCCATCCTGATGACGCTCTATGCGACCGGCATGCGCCGGGCCGAGGTGTGCAATCTCAAAGTCAGCGATATCGACAGTACGCAGATGGTCGTTCACGTTCGCAACGGCAAGGGAGCCCGCGACCGGGATATCCCGCTCGATCCGAAACTCCGGGAAACGCTGCGGGAGTACTGGCGCTGGATGCGGCCGAAGACATACCTCTTTCCGGGGACCATCAACAACTGGCGGGCCGATAAGCCAATCGATACCAAAGTAGTCTGGCAGGCATGCCGACAGGCGGCCCAAAGAGCCGGCATCACCAAACCGGTTACACCTCACGCCCTGCGGCACGCGTTCGCCACCCACCGTCTGGAAAGCGGCTGCGATCTCGTCACACTGCAAACGCTGCTCGGTCATGCCAACATCCGACACACCACGATCTACCTGCACCTGTCGCAACGCCACCTTCGGTCGGCCGGCAATCCACTGGACAACATCGATGTTTCCAGCCCTGACCAGATTAAGCGGTCCCGGAAGCTGATCAAAAGATGAAGAAGCCACCTTTCGAGGTGGCAGACATCATTCGCGCCCATGGCGACAGCTTCGTCGAAAGGAACCGCTCCTGGCTGACCTGGCTCCAACTCCGCATTCTCTTTGCCATCGAGCACTGTCGCACGGCTGCGCTCGGCGGACATCTGGATCGCTGTCGTCAGTGCGGCCATGAAGCTACCTCGTTTAACTCCTGCCGTTCCAGGCATTGTCCGAAGTGCCAGACCAATGCCCGCAACCGGTGGCTCGCCGATCGCCACAAAGAACTGCTGCCCGTGAGCTACGTACACGTCGTGTTTACTCTTCCCCACGAACTCGCCTGGCTGGCTCTGCAGAACAAGAAGGTTGTCTACGATCTTCTGTTCCGCGCGAGTGCCGCAACCCTGCTGGAGGTCGCAGCCGATCCCAAACACATGGGAGCGGAGATCGGCTTCCTCAGCGTTCTGCACACCTGGGGGCAGAATCTGCAGATCCATCCGCATGTTCATTGCGTGATCCCGGCCGGCGGTCTTGCTCCCGATCACCAGCGCTGGATTCACCCGCGCTATGATTTCTTTCTGCCGGTGAAGGTGCTGGGCAAGGTGTTCCGCGGAAAGTTTACCGACGGATTGAAAAGCGCCTTCTACGCAGGAGAACTCCGGTTCCCTGGCCGGATGAAAATGCTGTCCGAACGAAGAGCGTTCCACGCCTTCCTTCGACCACTGTTCCGTAAGCGCTGGGTAGTTTATGCCAAACGGCCTTTCGGAGGACCCGAGCATGTCCTCCACTACCTGGCCCGCTACACTCACCGCGTCGCCATTTCCAATCACCGCATCGTGAGCCTTGCCGACGGCAAGGTTACCTTCCGCTGGAAGGATTATGCCCATCACAACAAGCAGCGGCTGATGACTGTCAGCGCCGAAGAGTTCCTGAGGCGCTTCCTGCTCCACACTCTGCCGCGCGGTTTTGTGCGCATCCGCTTCTGTGGCTTTCTCGCCAACCGCCGTCGAGGTAACCTGCTCCCGGTGTGCCGCCAACTTCTCGCAGTCGTTTCGCCTTTGCAGAAGGCGTCAGGGCCGGAAGCCCCGGCTTTCGGCGCATGGCGTTGCCCTTGTTGCGGCGGAGCCATGAAACTCATCGAGAAACTCAATCCTCAACAGATGTTGCGAAGGACTGCAGCCCGGGAGAGCTTCGCTGACACGTCATAGCGATCGGTCATCGGCTAACCATGCGCTTGCTCCGGCACGCGGGTCCGAGGTGTGTCCCGTTGCCCCTGGCGCGCCCAGGAACAATCAAAACCCTATCCCGCAGCCCGTGCCATTCACCATTTACCCGGAGTTCCCGACATCAAAAACAGCCCCTGATCTTATCCACGGCTACCGATTCGCCGAACCAGAAGTTCCCCTGTGGATTGAACACCCATAGCCAGACCGCGCCCGCCGCAAACGCGAGCGGCCCCGTTCAAACGCCCCTATCTGAAGTGCCCCGGCGACACACATCTCGCCGTCCCCCGGCATCACGGCGCCGGGTCACCCCAGATAGGGTCATAGCGTTTGAGCGGCCCCGTTCAAACGCCCCTATCTGAAGTGCCCCGGCGACACACATCTCGCCGTCCCCCGGCATCACGGCGCCGGGTCACCCCAGATAGGGTCATAGCGTTTACTAATCCGCTAAAATCGGGGAATCATGCCCGATCCGCTCGTCACCGGAGGCGCACTCGCGTTAGCAGGGAGTTTAATTTCAAAGATCGACGGAAAGCAAGTCGGGGATTTCATTGCTGCCGTGAGTGGACATCCGGGCGAGAGCGTCGGAACAATGCTCGGGAACATCGCGCGCAGGCGAATAACGAATGCCGAATCCGTAACGGAAAAGGCCCACTTCATTCTGCTAAACATCGGGGTGAAGGCGCAGACGTTGCCAACGAATGTCCTACACTCGATCCTCGACGGCGCCTCCTTGCAGGATGATGAGTGGTTCCAGACGAGATGGGCTTGCCTCTTGGCTAACGCCGCCGACTCGCGAAATAGACATCCTTTTGAAACCTGCTTCGCGGCAATACTGCGCAATCTTTCGGGGCGCGAGGTTAAGTTTCTAGACGGTCTGTTTCACGATAAGCGGCAGTTCGCGCTGAATGAAAGACGCTTTCACGATATCTATCGGGATGCAGGCCTTGCCCGAAATCCGGCGCCGCCACATATGCCGACCTACAGCACGAAACCGGTTCTGGATGATCTCGATACGGCGGAGTTTGACCTAATGATGGACATTATCGACCGTGAGGGCATACTTTCGGCAAATGCCGAGGGCAAATCCGGTACGAGCCGGTTCGCGCGTTTGGGGCTCGCTTTCGTGCAGGCCTGTCAGAAGCCTCAGGCAGATGCGGGTGCATTGGGCGCGTAGCGCCATCTGCCGCCTCATGAACACCCTCAAGGCTAGCGCAGAGACGTTAATTGCTGTCGGTATTGTCTCGAGCCGAGAAGGCGTTGGCTGCTATCGCGGTTGATCCGGCGTTGACGCGGGCACGCGGGGTTCGGATTCCGCCCGGGATGTCGGCCTGCCGTATGGCAGCATCAGTCAGGTTCGATGCCGATGCAATCATTCACCGCGTTCCTGAACCGTTGTTTGCAGCCGAGATACCGCTCAGTCGTCTCGACGCTCACGTGGCCGAGCAAGAACTGGATCTGTTCCAACTCGCCGCCAGCCTCGTGACAGAGACGCGCGCATGTGCGGCGGAGATCGTGTGGGGCGACGCCGGGCATCGCGCATTTCGAACACGCCTCCTTCACTACACCCCAGATGACTTTCGGGCTAAACCCGTTCGCGGCGATTCGGCCCGCTTTGTTTATCGCCCGAAAGATTGTTCCCGAACGGAGGTTCGCGGCCGTTATCCACGATTGCAAGCCCGAGGCAACCCATTCCGGTATCGGAATCGTCCGCACATGACCTCCCTTGCCGACCATATCCGCGAAAACCCAGTGCTCCTCTCGTTGTTGAAGATGCTCGAGCATCACGGTTGCAAGTTCCGCGCGCCGTAGTCCGCATCCGAGGAGGACGGCGATCATGGCGTAGTCGCGTTTACCTCTCACCGTGCTGCGATCAAAGACCGCGAGGAGCCGCTTGCCTTGTTCGCTCGTCAACCAGTTACCAAGGCGCACGCCATGCTTTTTCGCTCCTTTGACCCGGCGGATTCCGGCGGCCAGATCCGGACTCAGCAGCCCGGCATCTGCCGCTTCGTACGCCAGTCTCCGAACCGCCGCGAGCCGAAGGTTGATGGTCGATGCGGCGTAGCGCTCCTGTTCCAGATTGATGCGATAGCGAGTGACGACGGTCCTGTTGAAAGCGAGCCGCGGCTCCGAGCAGTACCAGTCAATGAAGTCGCGAATGGCGTGGTCGTACGCGCGTTGCGAGCTTGGGGATGTGAGGCTATTGAGAACTGCGGATCTGGACTGTTCCAGATCAGGAAGTCGCAGAACGGTTTTTGGGTTGCGCTTACGTTTCGATTTGAGCATGCCGGCATTCTCTGCCGAACATGCCTTGCGTGGTATCGAAACCGTACACCTAATCATCCGCGCCGAAAAGCGTTTTTGAAGCGCACACGCCCGACGGCATCTCGGCCGGACGTGACTTGCGCCGTAACGCCTCCGCCCAATGGAGGCGTGGCTCTCATTCGGCGCGGTCTGGTCCTCATTCTCGTCCCCGAAGGGGCGGGGGAAGTTGGGCGGGTTCTGCCCTTTCCAGAATCGAGTTCAAAAGCTGATATATCCGCGTAGTTGTGGTTGCCGGAATATCCCCACCTGGGACTGATGCATCGAGACTCTCCGCACGCTCGATAGCATCGAGGGCAGAACCGGGTTCAAAGTGCTCCGATCGAAGCTTTGTTTTGTTGTAGGTACCCACGGCCGCCTTTATCGCCTCATTTACCTGCGCGCAGGTCGCGAGATCCCGCACCGTCGTCTCGTCAACGTGGTGAAGAAGAAGCCACAACTCGAAGCAGGGCCGGCTTAACGCCACTCTTACCTGTTTATTTCTCGCATCGCGGAGTGCGTTGGTAAATTCCCGGAGGTGAGCCCCTTCTATCAAATGATCCGTGTCCAGCACCATCCAGCATTCATCACCAAAATCCGGATCGATCTCCTGCTTCTTCGCTTCGTCAAGTAGTCGGGCGAGTACTGCTGCGGGGGTTGAAGTGCCGTCTGTCGTTGGAACGACGATGATCTGAACGCGCGAAATCCTCAGAAGGTTAAAGTATTGTTCCGGCGCGTGCGTATCGTCGCACGCCACAAGGAACCTGCGATCATCGCGGAAGTGTCTTTCCTCGATCTCCCGCCCGAGGGGACGGATCTCGCGGTGGAGCAGGCTCATTCGTCAGGACCGTCAGTTTCGAGCAGTCTACTTATTCCCCCAAGAAATGGGATCGCCCCGAATCGCCCGTGGAGATAGTGCTTACGGATTTCGAGATCCTTACGGACGTTGAAGTCGGTGAGCGAGTAGAGCCGTGTCGCACCAGAGTGGTCCTTCTCTGCGAACCAAATCTCGTCCCGGCGGAGAAGATCCTGGTCGAGCAGACTCGACTCGTGGGTTGTGACAATAATTTGTCGCTCAGCGCCCTTGCAGAGGCTTAGAAATGACTGAAGAAAACTTCTGACCAGCATAGGGTGCAGGCTTCGATCGATTTCATCAATAACGAAGACCGCACCGCGTTTTCGAAGCTGATGCAGCGCGGGTATCAGGTAAAGGAGCCTCTGGGTTCCATCGGATTCCTCTTCGAGTTCGAGTGGAATAACCCGCCCGGCGTTATCAAGGTGGCCGGCTTCGACTCTTACGCGGTAATAGTGATTCCCACTGTTGCCTTCGATCAACAATTCGCTTCCATCACGCAGTGGCCAAGTTCTAGCGGTGCCATCGGAAAGAGGCCTGAACAGCGTGGCAGCCGCCGACTCCGAAAGCAAAGGACGCAATTCCGTTTCCGTGATCGGCTGCTTTTCGACCTGAAGTCGATCGACTCCCGTTCAACGCGGATCTGAGAAAATCGCCCGCGAAGGCCAATAACTCCGCGTCCTTGGCGAAGTCTCTCGCGAGTGCTCTGATCGATCTTGTTTGCCTCGGAGAGATCAATTGAAGGTCCCGTCGAAACCATGAGAGAATCGCGCGCAATTCTTCGCCAAATTCTTCGGGTGCCTCCACGTTCGCCTGCAAAGTTGCCAAGAACGTGTTGTTCTGCAATCCGCCGACCTTCGCCAAATCGCGGAGTTTGGTTCCGACTCCCTGCAGTCCACTCGCATCGACCTTTACGTCGCCCGTCTCGTCAATCACACGCTCATAGAGCGCTTTCTCGCGGCCGCCCGAAACCCGGACCAGCCATTCTTCCACGACACGATCGTCATCGACCTTCACGCCAAAACGGTAGAGCGCGCCATTGGTGATGAACTGCAAATCGAACTGAGAGGGGGACTGCCCATAGTTACCAAACCGGAAGGCTTCTCGGCCGGTGCCGGAACCCTTTGTCCGCGGCGTACGGGCAAGCAATCTCAAATATCTGAGCGCCTTGAATAGATTCGACTTGCCAGCCCCGTTTGCGCCATAAAGAACGGCCGTGCGCAGGACGCGCTCGTCCGAATCGGGAATCGGCGCCGTATGATCCGCGTGCTGAGTCGCGAAGCGTTTGCTTGCAACCAAGGAAAGTGTCTCCTCCGCGGCAAACGAGCGATAGTTCGAAACTGAAAACGTTACGATCATCGGCAAATCCGTGAGAAAATCACATTAAGAGCATACCAGAGAGGCGCGGAACAACGCTTTCCCCGAATAGATGTGGTATTGTCTCGCGGGGGCCAGATGGCTTTTAATCGCTCAGCCCTTCAAAACCTCACCAGGGTCGTGATTAATTAATGACCCTCACTGCGGCGTACCCGTGTTCGGTCGTTCGAACGGACGCCGGACGGCTGATAGTCAAATTCATTGAACTTCAGGTCGCCTCTCCCACCTCCGCCTTCAGCGCCTTTTGCGATCGCTGTAACGTTGGTCCGCGCCCGTGAAATTGGCATGTCGAACGAAGACGCCTCTCGCCGTTCGAACTCATATCGGCGCACCAACACGCCACTTCATCCGCGGAGAATGTTCCGCACGGCACTTCACTGGGGCTACTTGGACCGTCAACCGCGCTTATGGGTTACGTATCCAGTGTGCGAAAAGCGGTGCGGATCAGTACTGTTAAGTCGGCTTGCAGCCTCAAATTGGTCTAATTCGGGCCCGAGTGCAGGGTGCGGCGCGCCTTCGATACCCTCTATAATCGGGGTTGGCGAATTCGCCGACTCCTGCCGACGCTCTCGCCTTTATACGTTCCTGCATTTCCGCTGAGAGAGTTCGCTGGACCTATCACGTGACCATGCGGCTACAGGAGCGGCGACTGACCGGGGATGTCCTTCGCGCGGCCGCCGCCACGCTCGAGATCATTTGAAGAACATCCCGAGGACAAATATCTCCCCAGCTTCCTGCTGCGCGGCGAGGGTTCTGGAATTTATATTTCACGCCCTCGTAGCGGCCGACGTCGAGGGCGATAATATTCGTGTGGTAACTATGTACCTCCGAAGGCAGGCGCGTCAGGAGGACGATAAAGTGAAATGCAGAATCTGCGGCGGCGCGATGGAACAAAGGGTTACAGACCTGCCATTTAAGATCGGCGACACGTCGATCGTGATCGTGACGTCGCTGCCGGTCCTGCAGTGCCGTCAGTGCGGCGAGGCCGAGTTGGAAAGCGAGGCGATGTCGCGCGTTGATCGCCTCCTGTCCGCGGTGGACCGCTCATCAGAGCTGGAAGTGGTTCGCTACGCTGCCTGATCCAGCGCCAGATTACTCCCCGCGAGTCGGCTTATTTCGGCCAACCGCTCAAACGCCGACCGTCCCACGTACGGATTGGGCAGAGGACAAACCCGACGCCAGGCAGGCCTGCAGTCCAGGGGCACCCGAGTCAGGATTGATCTGGTAAACTCTTCCTGGGTCATGCAACTGGATCTCCGATATGTACTGGAAACGCTGCGCGCTCACGAGGCAGATCTTCGCGGCATGGGTGTGGCCCACGCCGCGGTCTTCGGCTCGGTGGCACGAGGCGATGCCAGCGCTGGCAGCGATATCGACGTGATGGTGGAACTCGACGACAGTCAACCGATGGGCATCTTCGAGTACGCCAGAATGAAGCTCTACATCAGCGACATCCTCGACGGTCCGAGCGACATCGTGAATCGGCGAACGCTTAAGCCTTTGATCCGGGCGAAAATCCTGCGCGACGCCGTTCGTGCCTTCTAAGAATCCCGCCCAGCGGCTGGCCGATATCCTTGACAATATAGATGCTATCGGAGCTTTCAGTGCCGAGCTTGACCTTCAGGCATTTCGCGCAGACCGAAAGACGGTTTACGCGGTAATTCGCGCACTTGAGATCATCTCTGAAGCGTCCCGGCGGCTCCCCGCCGAGTTACTCCTGCGACACCCCGAGATTGACTGGCCCGCGGTCGCCGCAGCGGGGAATATTTATCGGCATGAGTATGATGCGGTCGATGAGGCTCTTATCCTGCACACGATCCGGCACAGTCTTACGGGCTTCAGAAGGGTGGCCGCGGAAGAACTCGTGCACTTGCAGTCAGAACTGCCTCGCGACATCGCGGACGACTAGGCCCGGAAGTCGGCTTGCACCCTGGGCATCTGTCAGCCGAGCTGAGAATCGGATTCTTCCGCCAAACGCCGGTCACCGAAGTCACTGTCGTTTCCAGTAGTCGCCCACCTGCCGCAACGGCAGGGGTGCAGCCGCGTTTTCACCGGCGGGCGCGCCAAAGCCGGTGTTCACCGCGTTGGCCGGTTTTACCGGAACCGCCTGTCCCGCAACCGGCGAAAGACTCCGAAGAAGCAGGTGCGCTCCCCGAGTCGTCCCGTAACCTGTTTATCAACAATGGAGTTCCCTGGCAGGCTGCTGAAAAAGGCCCGGCAGGCTGAATGCCTGCCCCACCAAAGCCCGCAAACCATTGATTGTCCGTGGTGGGGCGGTTTCGCCTGCCGTTTTCGTTCGTCAAAGCCTTTTTCAGCATCCTTGCCAGGCGCGGTACTTGCCCGTAGACATCGGATTGCCGTTCTCAGCCGCCGCGTTGGGGCTGTGCGGTGTCGCACTGGCAAGCGCACCGGCTGCGCGTGCGGAAGACAAGATGACTTCTGCGCTCTGTTGCGCAGGTAACCGGTTGAGCCCGACGCAGGCGACCTTTACTTCGATATGCGTGGTCTGGCGGCGCCCGGCTCTGTAAACTGGAGCCGGTTGGTTTTCGCAGATGAATCCTGGAATGGAGTTCAACGACGCCGCCGCGCGTGAGCTCGAGGCGGTGTACGTTTCGCCGTCGTCAAGGGCGCGTCGCGGGAAAGTGCGCGCGCTGCTGGCCCTGCGGCCGGGCGAAGAAGTGCTCGACATCGGCTGCGGGCCGGGTTTTCTGGCGGACGAAATGGCGGTCGAGGTTGGGCCGCGAGGGCGCGTGGAAGGCGTGGATCGCAGCGAGGACATGCTGATACGGGCGCGGCGGCGATGCGCGGAGCGACCTCCGGCGGCTTTCCAAAAGGGAGAGGCGACCGAGCTGCCGTTTCCGGATTCGTCGTTCGACGCCGCGGCCGTAGTGCAGGTTTACGAGTTTGTGGCTGACATCCGGCGTGCGCTGGCTGAGTTGTACCGGGTGCTGCGTCCGGGCGGGAGAGCGGTGGTTGTGGATACTGACTGGGCGTCTCTGGTGTGGGAGGCGGCGGACCGCGGGCGCGCGACACGGATTCTACGGGCGTGGGACGAGCATCTGGCCGACCCTCATCTGCCGCGTCGGCTGCCGGGATTGCTGCGGGACGCCGGTTTCGATTTAGTGACGGCGGAGCCGTACGCGACGCTGAGTCTCGAACCGGAACCGTTTTCGGGCGGACTGGCGAAGATGATTGCGGGGTTTGTGCCCGGGCGCGGGGGAGTGACAGCAGAGGAGGCGAAGGCGTGGATCGCCGATCTGGCTGATGCCGCGGCGAAAGGCGGGTATTTTTTCAGCCTCACGGCTTACGTTTTTCTGGCGCGGCGGGAGTAGGATGCGACGGGCGGAACCTTCGGCGCACTGCCCGTATACTGAGAGTGGTCGTTACGTCGTGAGTACAGCGAAAGAAGAAACGCGGAAGATGCTGGACACCCTGCCCGATAACGCGAGCTGGGAGGATATCCAGTATTCGATTTACGTGCGGGAACGGATTGAACGCGGCCGGCGCGAAGCGGACGCGGAAAAGCTCATCGACGAGGAAGAGATCGAGCAGCGCATGCAGCGTTGGCTCGACGCCTAAAGTGGTCTGACGCGGCCTGGCAGGAACTGGAATGTGCCGCCAGCTTCATCGCGCGAGATTCAAGCCGTTACGCGGCAGCACTGGTCGAAGAAGCACGGGACGCTGCAAGATCGCTTAAGAAGTTTCCCGGACGCGGAAGGGTGGTTCCTGAGACCAACGATAAAAACATCCGGGAACTGTTCGTCAGGAGCTACCGGCTGATCTATGAGATCAGGCGCGACGGCGAAATCGTGATCCTGGTTCATTCACGGAGCGCGCAGATTTCCGTCAGAATTGATTTAGGGCCGGTACTTAAGCCACCGGCTCTGCCTGCTGGGTGGCGAAGCGGTAGCCGACCCACGGCTCCGTCAGCAGGTACTTCGGCTTCGAGGGCACCTCTTCGATCTTCTTGCGCAGCTGGTTGATCACCACGCGAAGGTACTCGACTTCGTCGCCGTAGTCGGGGCCCCATACCGTCTGCAGAAGCTTCCGATGGGGGATGGGGCGGTTGGGGTGGTCGACCAGAAACTTCAGTAGATCGAATTCCTTCGGGGTCAGGCGAATCGCGGTTCCGGCACGGATGACGCGGCGGGTGTCGAAATCGATGGACAGATCGCCGTCGGTGAAGACGTGCAGGCCTGCGTCGCCCGACGCCGGCATCCGGCGGATAGCAGCGCGAATACGCGCAAGCAGCTCCTGAATGCCGAAGGGTTTGGTGACGTAATCGTCGGCGCCGGCATCCAGTACGTCCACCTTGTCGCGCTCGGTGTTGCGCACGGAGAGGACGATGATGGGGATGTCGAAATGTTCGCGGATGGCGCGGCAGGTCTCCAGCCCGCCGATGCCGGGCATGTTGAGGTCGAGGAGAATCAGGTCGGGCGTTTCGTAGCGCAGCATTTCCAGCGCTTCTTCGCCGGTGCGGGCTTCGACGACGGAGTAGCCGAGGTCGGCGAGCGTGGCGCGCATGGCGCGGCGCAGCTGCGGTTCGTCGTCAACGACCAGGATGGTTGCGGTGTTCATTGGCTGGCACTCATTGGGTCACGCCCACGCCGAGCGGCAGGGTGAAAGCGATAACCGTGCCGCCGCCCTGGCGCTGTTCCGCGCGAATCCTTCCTCCGTGTGCTTCGATGATTCCTTTTGCAATTGCGAGGCCCATGCCGGTGCCTTCCACTTTGCTGCCGGCCTGACGGCGGCCGCGGTAGAACTTTTCGAAGACCCGTTCCAGTTCATCGCGGCTGATGCCGGGTCCGCGATCCATTACTGAGATGTTCGCCTGTCCGCCGAGGATGCGCGCCTCGATCTCGATGGGCGAATCCGGCGGCGCGTACTTGCGCGCGTTTTCGACGAGCTGCATCAGGGCGCGGCGCACGAGGCCCGGGTCGATGTCGAGCGTGAAGTCGGCGGGGACTTCTACACGATAGCGCGACAGGTTTTCATCGCGCGTCTCGGCGATGGCGCTCCACACCATGCCGGCGACCGAGGTGGGCTCGCGATGCAGGCGCAGCTCCTGGGATTCGATGCGGGCGAGCTCGATGGCCTCGCCGATGGAGCGCTGCAGGCGTTCGGATTCCTGATCGATGATGCTGAGAAGCTCCTGACGCACTTCTTCGGTGCGGGGCGGGAGGGTGATGAGGCGCGTGACGCAGGTGCGGATGGCGGTGAGAGGAGTCTTGAGGTCGTGGGCGAGACCGTCGAGCAGGGACGACTTGAATTCTTCATTGCGGCGGGCGACCTCGGCGGCGGCGGCGCGGTTGAGGGCGCGGACGCGTTCGTAGTTGATGGCGAGCAGGCTGGCGATGGAGTCGCGGGTGGTGGGGCTGAGGCGCGCACCCTGCAGGGCAAGGCTGCCGACGACGTGAGTGCCGAGGCGAACGGGGATGACGGAGGATTCGCCCTCGTCAATGGGCTGGCCGGTTTCGGCGACGCGCACCAGATCGGCGTGTGAGATGCCGGAGCCGTCGGTCGATCCGTAGACGTGATTGCCGGCGGCGTCATAGAAGGCGATGTGGCGCAGATGGAGAAGCTGGCCGGTCTTGATCACGGAGACACGCACCGCGTCGCGTGCTTCGTCCATGAGCATGGCGCGGCTGAGTTCGTAAAGAGTACCGATTTCGTTGCGGCCGGCGACAGCTTCTTCGGCGCGGCGCTTGGCCTGGGCGGAGAGCTGGCTGACCGTGACGGCGGTAACGAGGAAGGCAAACAGCGCGACCCAGTTCTCCGGGTCGGCGATGGTGAACGTCCCGATGGGCGGCAGGAAAAAGAAATTGTAGCCGAGCACGGAAACGACTGAAGTGAAAATGGCTTCCTTCAGTCCCCAGGTGGTGGCGACCGAGAGGACGACCAGGAGCATGAAGAGCGCGACGGTGGTCGCGTTGACCGGCAGAATCCAGAAGCAGACGGCGATGAGCGCCGCCACTGCCGCGGCACAGATCAGATAGCGTTCCGGATGCAGGTCTCTCACGCGCGGAGCAGCCATTTATCTGAGGTTAGCTGACCCCGCGTTGATTCCGTCAGAGGCATCCGTAGAAACACACGCACCTGTTCTGAAGGCACATCGGGCTTCCCCGCTGATCGCAGTACCACATAGAAAGATGAGCGCGATATATGCGAGAGCGCAGAACGCTAAAGCAGCGGCAGCGGCCAGAAGGACACGCTTCAGGGTTTTCACAGCGATTGGATATCCTAACGCAAAAAACGGCCCCGATTGTTCCGGGCCGTTGACTGGTGGCGACATTCAGCGGACTATCGCGGCGTCCGGTTTTACAACCGCGTCCGCTTTACAATAACCATGGAGGCCGTTTGCACTCGCATTCGCACGGGCACGCGCATTTGCACTCACACGCAGCTTCGGGGCGCGTCCTCGGTTTCTCGTTTGCCGCGACCGGTGTTTTTGTGGTGGTGGAGCTGGTCTCAGGGTTCCGGGCGCACAGCCTGGCGCTGATTTCCGATGCGGGGCACAATGCAACCGACGCGCTGGCGCTGGCGCTGGCCTGGTTCGCGGTTTATCTGCAGGCGAAGCCGGCGGACGAATCGCGCACGTTCGGTTATCACCGCGCGGGCGTGCTGGCGGCATTCGTGAATGCGATTGTGCTGATCGGGTTGACCGGCTGGATGCTCTATGAGAGCGTGCGGCGGCTGATGGCTCCGGCGGCAGTGAACGCGAGCGTGATGATCTGGGTGGCGGCGGCAGGGATTGTGCTGAACGGCGGCATCATGCTCGGCCTGCGCGGCGGCTCTTCTCACAACAAGCTCGATATCAACCTTCGCGGCGCGTTTCTGCATATGATGGGCGATCTGCTCGGCGTGATTGCGATCATCGTGGGGGCGCTGGTGATCCGCGCCACCGGCTGGACGCAGATGGATCCCGTGCTGTCGATTCTGATCTCGCTGCTGATTGTGTGGACGGCGTGGGGCATCACGCGGGAGTCGCTGAACATTCTGCTGGAAGGGCTGCCGAAGGGGCTCGATCTGCAGGAAGTGATCGCGGCGGTGGAGGCTGTGGAGGGCGTGATGGATGTGCACGACCTGCACATCTGGAGTCTGGGGTCGAACTCGCACGCGCTGAGCTGCCACATGCTGATTGAAGACATGCCGCCGTCGCAGAGCGATCACATTCTGCATCGCGTGAAGCACGTGCTGGGCGACCGCTTCCATATTCATCACACGACTGTGCAGTTCGAACACGCGAGCTGCGCGATTTCGGGAACCGGATGCGTGATCCCGGTGGATGCCGGACACGACGCGCACACGCATTCCCATTCCCATTGAGGTATACGGCGATGGAAGTTTCCAGGCGGCGGTTTCTGTGGTCTGTATCGATATTCCTGCGGGTGGCGCGGGCGCAGGATGACGTCACGTTTTCGTCCGGCGTGCAGGTAGTGAATCTCCTGGCGACGGTGCGGGATAAAAGTCACGCCGTTCTGCGCGATCTGACCAAAGACGATTTTCAGATTCTGGAAAACGGACGGCCGCAGAACATCCGGTATTTCACGCGCGAGACCGATCTGCCGCTGACTATCGGGCTGCTGGTGGATACCAGCATGAGCCAGGACAAGGTGCTCAATGCGGAGCGTGGGGCGAGCTTCCGTTTTCTGGATCAGGTGCTGCGGGAGAACAAAGACCACGTGTTCATCATGCAGTTCGATCTGGCCGTGCAGACAAAGCAGCCGCTGACGGGTTCGCGGCGGGATCTGGACAAGGCGCTGGCGTTTGTGGATACGCCGACGCGCCGGCAGCTGCAGAGTCAGGCGGGCGGCGGCACGCTGCTGTTCGATTCGATCGTGGACGCCTCCGACGAAATCATGAAGAAGCAGACGGGGCGCAAGGCGCTGATCGTGATGTCGGACGGCGGCGAGAACGGCAGCGACGCCACGATTGACGAAGCCATCGACGCCGCGGTGCGGGCCGAGACGCTGGTGTATACGATTTTCTTTTCCGACGGCAGCTACGGGGCGAGCACGTCGATCATGCAGAAGCTGGCGAAGCAAACCGGCGCCGGGTACTTCGAAGTAAGTAAGAAGCAGACCATCGATCAGGTGTTCGGGCTGATCGAGGAAGATCTGCGGAGCCAGTACAGCATCGGCTATGTGTCGGACAAGCCGGCGGTGGTTTCGGAGTTCCGGAAGATCCAGCTGGTGCTGAAGAAGCCGGGGCTGGTGGTGCAGTCGCGCGACAAATACTGGGCGGGACCGCCGGATACGAAGTAGCGCCCGGGGGGTACACGCGACGTCGCGTTTCAGCGACCGACAACAAACGCGACTGGCGTCGCGTGTACTTTAGCGGCGTTCGCGATAGGCCAGGGCGAAGTTAAGCTGTTTGATCGCCTCGTCGGTGGCGCGGATAGCGTCGGCTTTGTGCCCGCCGAAATCGTGGGGCGCATGTTCCATGTAATCGCGCGCGTCGCGCAGGGCGGCGATGGCCCGCGCAATGCGCGGATGCAGCGCGCGTTCGGGCTGCGCCATCAGCGTTGAGCCGCCGATGGTCAGCAGCACTCCCAGTATCAATCCGGTTACGAATCTCATGTCTTAGCTTACTCCTCGTTAGATATTAGCCATATTAGCCCGGAAACCACCCCGGAGTTTCGCTTGTCTGTGAGAAAAACCACTCGCCGCCGACACAGCCAAAGTGTGTGGCGGAGGGTATAGGATGGAGGTGAGTCGGAGATGACGAATCTGCAGCTTTATCTGGCGGTTGGTCTGCCAATCTTTGCGATCGTCACCAGCATGGTCGTGAATGTTCTCCAGATATCGGGGATACGCGGGGAGATCACAGGTCTCCGCGGCGAGCTCTCGGATATTCGTTCTGACCTTCGGGAGATTCGAGGGGACATGAAGCTCCTCACCGGCAAAGTCTACGAGCTGATGGGTCAGAAGTGACCGTCCGGGGTGAGTAATTCCCGCAGGTCGGCAATCGAGTAATCCGGATTCCAGGACGCCAGCGCCGCGGGTGTGCCATAGCCATAATCGACCGCGCAGATTTGAACACCGGCGCGGCGTCCGGCTTCCATGTCCGCCGCCGAATCGCCGACGAAGAGGCAATCTTCGGGCTTCGCACCAAGCGCTGCGAGTGAGCGCTCGATGACATCAGGGGCGGGCTTGCAGGGGAAACCGTCGGTGCCCTGCACGTGGTCGAAAAAGCGCAGCAGGCCAAACTGATCGAGCACGGCGCGCGTGGTGGGCGTGCCTTTCGTTGTGGCGGTGCATTTGCGGCCGCGCAGGTTTTCGAGCGTTTCGACAACGCCGGGGAAGAGGCGCGTCGCGGCATGTTTCCGGGCGAGATAAGTGCTCTTGTAGCTCGCAATCAGTTCATCGAGTTGTTCGCGCGTGGCAGTCGGGAAGCACGTCGGTGGAAACTGACGTCGAGATGGAAGCCAACGAAGCCTGCGCAGATATTCGAACGGGAGCGGGTCGGGGACGTGCGGTGAAAGCACCTGCTGGATTGCGCCGCAGATGTCCGGGGCGGAATCCAGCAGGGTTCCGTCGAGATCGAAAAGATAGACGTGAAAACGCTCGGGCAAACCTTAGGCAGGGGCCGGGCGTTCGCCTTCCGTCAGACCCGGCAGACGGCGGCCACCGGTGGTGTCGGGGCGAATCACCTGCTGGGTCGTGATCGGCAGTGTCCTTCGATGGAGTCGAAGGGGTCATGGGCGGCAGGTCTCCGCCGTCGAGCAGCGTCTTCACTTCGCCGCCATCGAGCACTTCGCGCTCGAGCAGCGCCTCAGCGACCTTCACCATAGCGTTCGAGTGCTGCTTCGATGATGGCGCGCGCGCGGCTGTAGGCGGTCGAGATGATGCGCTTCACTTCTTCGTCGATGCGGATGGCGGTCTCTTCGCTGTAATCGCGATGCTGCGAGATTTCGCGGCCGAGGAAAATCTGCTCTTCCTTCTTGCCGAAGCTCAGCGGACCGAGTTCGCTCATACCCCATTCGCAGACCATTTTGCGCGCCATTTCGGTGGCGCGTTCGATGTCGTTGCCGGCGCCCGTGGTCATCTGATTGAGATAGATTTCTTCGGCGATGCGGCCACCCATCAGGATGGCCAGCTGGTCTTCGCAGTAGGCCTTGCTGTAGTTGTGCTTGTCGTCGGTCGGCAGCTGCATCGTGACGCCCAGAGCCATGCCGCGCGGGATGATCGAGACTTTGTGCAGCGGATCGGCGTTCGGCAGCATCGACGGCGACCACCGCGTGGCCGGCTTCGTGATAGGCCGTGGTGCGCTTTTCGGCGTCGCTCAGGATCATCGATCGGCGTTCCGCGCCCATCAGGATCTTGTCCTTGGCGAGTTCGAAATCGATCATCATCGACGAGCTTGCGGTTCTGGCGCGCGGCGTTGAGCGCGGCCTCGTTGACGAGGTTGGCCAGATCGGCGCCGGCCAGACCAGGCGTACCGCGGCCGAGCACGGAGAGATCGACATCATCGCCCAGCGGAACCTTCTTTGTGTGAACCTTCAGGATGGCTTCGCGGCCGTTGACATCGGGGCGTCCCACGACGACGCGGCGATCGAAACGGCCGGGGCGGAGGAGCGCCGGATCGAGCACGTCGGGGCGGTTGGTGGCCGCGACAAGGATCACGCCTTCGTTGGATTCGAAGCCGTCCATTTCGACGAGCAGTTGATTCAGCGTCTGCTCGCGCTCATCGTGTCCGCCGCCGAGTCCGGCGCCGCGATGGCGGCCAACGGCGTCGATTTCGTCGATAAAGATGATGCAGGGGGCGTTCTTCTTGCCCTGTTCGAACAGATCGCGGACGCGGCTTGCGCCCACGCCGACAAACATTTCGACGAAATCGGAACCGGAGATCGAGAAGAACGGAACGTTGGCTTCGCCCGCGATGGCGCGGGCAAGCAGAGTCTTGCCAGTTCCGGGGGGGCCGATGAGCAGCACGCCTTTCGGGATGCGGCCGCCAAGCTTCTGGAATTTGGCAGGTTCGCGAAGGAATTCGATGATCTCCTGAAGCTCTTCCTTGGCTTCTTCCACGCCGGCGACGTCTTTAAACGTGACCTTGCGCTGCTGCGTGGAATGCAGGCGGGCGCGGCTCTTGCCGAAGCTCAGGGCTTTGTTGCCGCCGCTCTGCATCTGCCGCATCATGAAAATCCAGAATCCGATGAGCAGCAGGAAGGGCGAGGCATTCACGAGAATGGACAGCCAGCTGTTGGAGTTCGACGATTCGAACGTGGTCTCGACCTTCTTGTCGCGCAGTTCGTCGTAGAGCTTCGGATAGTTGGCCGGGATCTCGGTGTGGAACGACGTGTTGCCACTGCCATAATCGCCTTTGACAGTGGTGCCGTTGATGCTGACCGATTTGATGTTGCCGGCTTCGACGTCGTTGAGGAATTCACTGAAATTGAGCGCCCTGTCGGGCTTCTGGTGTCCCTGCTTCACGACCGCCCAGAGCAGCACGGCGACGCCGATCAGGACTGCCCAGAATATGATTGTCTTAACGTTTGAGCTCACAGAATTCCTTTAGATATTTGACGCCGCAGTCGCCCGGTTTGATTCCTGGATAGTAAGAATAAGCCGACTGTCCGGCCGCGCGGCGAACTGAGCTGCCGCGCCGAATTTACGCGACCACAGGATCGAGTTATCGCCGTCAACAATTACGGGCCAGGATCGGCGCTCCCAGAGGGGCACGCGACTCTCCTGAAACATGGTCTTGATTTTCTCTGCCGTAGCGCGTCCCTGAGGCTGATAATGGTCGCCGGGTCTCCAGTTCCGCAGCCTTAGGCAACACGAGGATGAA
Organism: Terriglobia bacterium; assembly: GCA_963832905.1. Classification (GTDB taxonomy): domain Bacteria; phylum Acidobacteriota; class Terriglobia; order Bryobacterales; family Bryobacteraceae; genus BOG-234. The sequence goes on from CAWHVO010000007.1 coordinate 209,949, forward strand.
CCCACAGATCGCGCCCAGTCCAGACCCTGCACTTCACTATTATATACGCCTTGCAGATCAATCAGTTCCATCTCGATGGTTAACCCGCGTTCTTTTAATTCCGTGCGCCCCGGTACGGCGAGCGGAGTTTCGAAGTCGCGCGCGATTCGCGAATCGAAGCCAATTGGCGCGAGGCGCAGCCAGTCGAATGAACGATATACGTCGAGCGCCGGCAACTGGATGCGGCCGCTGCCTTCCCGCGTCGCCATCATGGCGCGGATGGCCTCCACGTGACCGAAATCGATCCCGCGCAGGGAGCCGCGAATCTGGTGGATGGCGCGGCGCAAAAGGCGGCGCTCGACGGCGACGGGGAGATCGAGGAACGGCTTCGTCGGGATGAGGATAGTCTCCGGTTTTTCGATCAGGTAGAGCGGGGCCAGGCGGTCGAGTTCGGCGGACCAGTAATCCTCCTCACCCTGTGCCCAGGTCGCGGTGGAGGCGAGGACTTCGGGGAGCGCGGGATTCAGGCTGGCGGCGAGATCGGGAAGGTGCTGCAGCCGGATGCGATTGCGCTGGATAGCGAGGTTCTGGTTCGACGCGTCTTCGCGCCAGGCGATGCGGCGTTCGGTGAGCCGGCGGCGGATGTCGTCGCGGCGGAGTTCGAGCAGAGGGCGAATGATGCGGGAAGCGGTCGCGGGACGAACGCCGCTGAGGCCTGCGGTTCCGGCGCCGCGAAGAAAGCGGTAGAGGACGGTTTCGGCCTGGTCGTCGAGGGTGTGGCCGGTGGCAACGGCGTCGCAGGTTCCGGAGGCAATGTGGTGCGCGAAGAAATCGTAGCGGGCGCGGCGGGCTTCCTGCTCAATGTTGCCGGAAGCGACAGGGCTGAGGAGGACATGTACCGGGAGGCCGAGGGCTTCCGCGAGCGAGCGCACGAAGGCTTCGTCGGCGTCGGATTCGGCGCCGCGAAGGGAATGGTTTACATGAAGAACGGCCGCGGCGACCCCGAGTTCGTGGAGGGCGTGCAGAAGGAAGACGGAATCAGCGCCGCCTGAGACGGCCGCGCCGATTCGTTGATAACCGTGGGTGTGGATGCGGGCGGTCACGATTGGGGTTGAGGGGTGGGATGCCATCCTGCGGCGCGATTGGCAATCGCGCTGGCCCTGTCGTTTGCAAATGGCCAGCCGATTTAACAAATCGGCCGCAGGTTAGCAACCCACCCCACATTTGATTCTACGCGTGCTACAACGGGACGGTGAGTCTGAATACGGGTCTGCGCCATCGCGCTTCGCAGATTAAACTGCTGCTCATGGACGTGGATGGCGTCCTGACTAACGGCAAGCTTTATCATTTTCCCGACCGGGAAGGGAACATGATCGAGACGAAGGGTTTCGATTCGCAGGATGGCATCGCCTTGCAATGGATGCAATGGAAGGGACTGCAGACGGGCGTCATCAGCGGGCGCGAGTCGCCGGCCACGGTTGAGCGCGCGCGCCAGACGAAGATCAATTACGTCTATCAGGGGCACATCGAGAAGATTCCGATTCTCGAAAAGATCATGGACGAGGGCGGCTTCGCCGCCGATGAGGTGGCGTACATGGGTGACGATCTCACCGACCTTGTGGTGATGCGGCGAGTGGGCCTGGCTGTCGCGGTTGCCAATGCGCGGCCGGAAGTGAAGAGGGAGGCGCACTATGTCACTGAGGCGACCGGGGGCAACGGCGCGGTGCGGGAAGTGATTGAACTCATCCTCAATGCCCAGGGTTTCTGGCAGGAGATTCTGGATAAGTACGAAGTGCGACGGCATTGACTTGACAACTGGCGAATAAGAGGCGAATATGAGGCATGCTGTTCGGCGATTCTCCCTCGCCGGGCCTGGTCGGAATTGCAAAGCTGGCAGCGCGCGGTGAGGTGCTGGAAGCCAAGCGCGTGGTGCAGTATTTCGAGCTGGAGTCGCGTTCTGCCCTGAACCGCACCAGGCCCGGCATGCCGTTTGAGTGGAGCCTGAATCCGTACCGCGGATGCGAGTTCGGGTGCCGGTACTGCTACGCGCGCTACACGCATGAGTTTATGGAGCTGCGCGAGAGCGTGGATTTCGAAGACAGGATTTATGCGAAGTCGGGGCTCGGCGCGCTGCTTCGGCGGGAGCTGAACCGGATCGACGGGAGCAAGGGGATCGCGATCGGGACGGCGACGGATCCTTATCAGCCGGCGGAGAGGCGATACGGTCGTACACGGGAAGCGCTCGGTGTTTTCGCGGAGCAGAGTGGTGTGGCGCTTTCGATTACGACGAAGTCGGATCTGGTGGCGCGCGATATCCCGCTGCTGAAGAAAATCGCCGAGCGGAATTCGGTGAGCGTGAACGTCACGATCACGACGCTCGATGCGAGCCTGGCGCGACTGCTCGAACCGCGCGCACCGCGTCCGGAACTGCGGCTGAAGGCGGTCGCCGCGCTTGCGGACGCGGGCATCCCGGTGGGAGTCTTTCCGAATCCGATCATGCCGATGATCACGGATCAGGAGGAGCGGCTGGATCGTCTGGCGAAAGCCGCGCGTGACCGGGGCGCGACTTACTTCGGCGGCGGCGTCCTGTTTCTGATGCCTTGTTCGCGGAAGGTCTTCTTTCCGTTTGTGGAAAAGAGCTTTCCGCATCTGCTGCGGCGATATCAGGAAAAATTCGAACGCGAGGCTTATCTCAAAGGGCCTTACCGGGAGATGATCCGCGAACGAATCGCCGCGATTCGCGACAGGTACGGGCTCCGTGCAGGCCCGCCCCGCCGCGATGCAACTTTATGGGAGGAAGCGCAGGGGATGCTTTTCGAAGCGCCCGCGCTCAGTCAGACGCTTACTGGAAGTTCAGCTTAGTCGTAGAGCCCGCGAGGTCGATCATGCTGATGTGATCCATGTCGCCCTGATGGCTGGTTTCGACCTGGGTTTCCTGGAACTTCTGACCGGCGTTTTCGATCTTCACCGGAGCGGTGAACGTTTTCTGATTCTGCACATCGGTGAAGGTGGCCTGGGTGCCTTCGACCTTCAGCTTGTACTCGCCGGGCTGCAGCTGAGTGGAGCCCGCCATGGTGGGGTCGTTGATAACAATGTCATAAGACTTGGCGTTGGCGATGCCGAAGCTCGCAAGACTCAGTGCTCCGAGGATAAGAAGTGATTTAGCATTCATCTGGGTTTGAACTCTCCTTCACATAGTCAGACGATCACCGCGCTGAGTAGTTACGTTGCGCAGTGTAATGTTGTGTCAAACCATGAGAGACCGGCGTGTAATGCCGACGGTTGGATTCATCACACTCATCGCGGCATTTTTAATCATTGCGCGCTGGTTTGCTGTAACCATTCCGCTCGCGACCGGAGCCAGCGTTGCGCTATTGCTCCTGCCTTACTGGGCGTTCGGCTTCGGCATCGATGAATGGCTGGTTAAAAAGCTGCGTAATCACGCAGCACGCACGTTGGCGCCGCTGGCTCTCATCGCGGCCTGGCTCGTTTTCGCGCTTCCGGCGGGTGAATTCCGATGGAGCATGTTTGCCGGTATGGCCGCGGTGATTCTATCGGTAATTCTGCTGCTCGATCAGGCGCGCGGCGATCCAGGCTGGCGTGACTGGCTGGTGCTCGCGATCCTCGGCATCTCTGTCGATCTGCATTTCTTCGACCGCGCGTGGCCTGTGGGAGGACTCAGCGGCATGCCCAAACTCTTATTCGTTAACGCGGGACTTTACGGCTATCTCGTGGTACGTCCGATTCGCGGCATCGGCTTCGATTTTCGGCTAAGACTTTCCGACGTTGTTACAGGACTCCGCGAATTCTTATACTTCGCGCCTGTGGCCGTTGCTCTCGGATTTGCGCTCCGCTTTCTCCATTTACATAAGACGTTCAGCAGCGCCGGAGCGTTTACTGCAGGCTGGCTGTTCACTGCATTCTTTGTGGCGCTGCCTGAGGAATTGTTCTTTCGCGGGCTGATGCTGAATATGATCGAGCGGCGGCTGGGGACGAAACGGGCGCTCGCGATCACATCCGTGTTGTTCGGTCTGGCGCACTTCAACAAGCGCGCGGTCAACTTCAACTGGCGCTATGTGATTCTCGCGGCAATCGCGGGAGTGTTCTACGGCCGCGCGTGGCTGGCGCAGCGCCGGCTCGCGGCATCGGCGATTGCGCACACGACAGTCGACACTGTCTGGTCGATATGGCTGCGCTGAGGTGGGGTGCCTGGCGTGATATTGTTTGGACGAATTGTCCACCGCAACCACCAGTCAATTTGCTCCCGTCACTGTGCAGTCCGTCGAAACACGGCTGTTCATCGCAGGGGAATTCGTCGCGGCCGCCGAGGGCGGGCTCATTCCCGTTTACAATCCGCATGACAACACGCTTATCGCGAAGGTCGCGGAGGCGACGGCGGCCGATATCGATCGCGCCGTCGCCGCGGCGCGCCACGCTTTCCCTGCCTGGAAACGCATGGCGGCGGCGGATCGCGGACGCCTGTTGCTCAGACTCGCCGATGCGATCGAGGCAGATGGGGCATATCTGAGCGAACTCGAGTGCCTCGATACCGGGCATCCCATTCGCGACACGCGGAACCTCGACGTGCCGCGCACGGGCGCCGCGTTCCGCTACTTCGGCGGCATGGCGGACAAAGTGCGGGGAACGGTTGTGCCGGTCGAGCCGGGGTTTCTCAACTACGTCACGCGCGAACCGCTGGGCGTGGTGGGAGCGATTGTGCCGTGGAATTTTCCGCTGCTGTTCACCAGCTGGAAAATGGGTCCGGCCCTTGCGGCGGGGAATACGATTGTGCTGAAGCAGGCCGAGCTGACGCCGCTCAGCACGCTGCGCGTTGCGAAGCTGATCCAGGAAGTTGGCATTCCGCCGGGCGTGGTCAACATCGTGCCGGGCTATGGGCAAACGGCGGGACAGTATCTCGCCGAGCACAAGGGCGTCAACAAGATTTCATTCACAGGATCGACCGTTACGGGGCGGAAGATCGTCCAGGCATCGGCGGGAAATCTGAAACGCGTGCAGCTGGAGCTCGGCGGCAAGGGCGCGAACATTATCTTCGACGACGCGCCGCTCGATGCGGCCGTGGCCGGCGCGGCATTCGCTATCTTCCACAACCAGGGTCAGGCGTGCATCGCCGGATCGCGTCTGTTGCTGCAGGAAAGGATCGCCGACGCGTTTCTGGAAAAATTCCTCGGGCTCGCTAGTTCGATTCGGGTGGGCAATCCGCTTGATCCGCAGACCGAGATGGGGCCGCTGACTTCGACCGGACATCGCGACCGCGTGCTGAATTACATCGAAGTGGCAAAGAGTCAGGGCAGTCAGGTTCTCATCGGCGGCGGCCCTCCCGCCGATCTGGATCTCCAGGCCGGCTGCTATGTGATGCCGACCGTGGTGACGGCAAATCCCGGCGACCGCGTGTGTCAGGAAGAAGTCTTCGGACCGTTCGTCAGCGTGACGCGGTTCCGCGATGAAGAGGAAGTGGTCGCCATCGCCAATGCCACGGACTACGGTTTGGGCGGAGGCCTGTGGACGCGCGACCTCCAGCGCGGGCATCGTGTGGCGGCGGCGATCCATACCGGCATGGTCTGGGTGAACAGCTACAAGCGCGTGAACCCCGGGTCGCCCTTCGGCGGTGTGGGGCAGTCGGGCTACGGCCGGGAGATGGGCTTTGAGGCGATGCACGATTACACGGAGGCGAAATCGGTGTGGATCAATGTCGACGCGCAGATCCCGCCGTTCTATAAGCGATAAAACGCCATGGCAACAATTCCGGCAGTCAAGACGCGATTCACCACTGAAGACGACATTACCGCCGAAGTTGTGCGGCGCTTTGAAGGCACGCCCGATGCGCGGCTGCGCGAGATCATGGTCAGCCTGACGAGGCACATCCACGCGTTCGTCAAGGACGTGCGGCTGAGTGAGAGCGAGTGGTTGAAGGCGATTGAGTACCTTACCGCGACCGGCCACATGTGCTCCGACAAGCGGCAGGAGTTCATTCTGCTGTCGGACACGATGGGCGTGTCGATGCTGGTCGATCTGATCAGCAACGGTAAGCCGGCGGGCGCGACCGAGTCAACCGTGTTCGGGCCGTTCTATCGCGAGGGCGGTCCGGAAATGCCGGCGGGCGGAAACATGGCGGAAGGAGCGCCGGGCGGCACGCCGGCGATCATGCACGGCCGCGTGCTTGACATGGACGGGAAGCCGATCGCGGGCGCTAAACTCGACGTCTGGCAGGCCGATCCCGAGGGACTCTACGATTCGCAGCGGCCGGAGCTCGAAGAGCTGCACATGCGCGGCATCTATCGCAGCGATGCGCAGGGCCGGTATCTCATTCGCACCCTGCGCCCGGTGCATTATCCGATTCCGAGCGATGGGCCGGTAGGGGAGATGCTGCGGGCAACGAACAGGCATCCGTGGCGTCCGGCGCACGTGCACTTCAAAGTGACGGCGGAGGGTTATCAGCCGCTCACCACGCATGTGTTCGATGACGGGGACGAATATCTCGACTCCGATGCGGTGTTCGGGGTGAAGGATTCCCTGATCACGAAATTCCCCCTGCACACGGCACGCGATGAGGACGCGAAGAAGTTCGGCATCGAGCCGCCGTTCTGCACCGCGGAATATGACTTCGTGCTGGCGAAGGCTTAATTAGCAGGTTGCTAGCTATAGCTGTGTAGTGCCCACGAAATAACCGGACACACCGCCTCAAGGGTACACGCGGCGCAAGCCCCGTTTTCCGGGCGAACAACGAACGCGACTGGCGTCGCGTGTACCATTCTGTTGGTCCATTCAATTCCAGGACAGTACAGCAAAAACGACTCACAGGCTGAAGCCTGTGCCACCACTTCCTCGCAAGCAGCGCTCGTGGCACAGACTTTAGTCTGTGAACTCTCCCTGCCCATTACAGGCGTTTTTCAGCAGGCTGTCAAGGCTTCGGAGGGTCTCGTCCGGTCAGGCGGCGGCTGCGCTCCCGGAAACGACGCGGGCCACACCATAGGTTGAGTCCGGCTGCCCATCGGTGAGCTTAAGGTTTTCGGGCCGGTAGGAACTGTCGTGCCCGCATCGCAGGGAAACGGTGTCCGCGAGCACAGAATGGTCGTCAATCGATCTTCGTCTTGGCAGGCCCCATAACACTTCCCAGGACTCGTGTTTGGTGTCGAGCGCCCATGCGGGATTCGCGGGCAGGACGTATGTCTGCCTGAAAGCCGGATCGAACGTCAGTCCCAGCCGGGCGGCTTTATCGACCATCCACGCGAGTGTCAGGTCGGAAAGGGCGGAGCCGTTGGAATCGTCCGGGTAACTGCCGCCAACGTCGCAGTGCACACCGCAGAACCAGACCTGCTCCAGCGTCTGGCTGGGCGCGGGCTGAGACGTCCAGAGGGTCGGAGGAAACTGCGCGCGCCGCTCATCGATGGCGAGGGCCTGATATGCGTTCAGGACATCGGGGTGCAGTGAGGTGTCGAGAAAGCCGTAAAGAAGCGGGCTGACGCCGCCGAAAGCCGCGGGAATGCCGAGAGCCCCGACGGTGTCCCACACGCCGAGCATGGTCATCTTCGCGTCGTACATGTCGAAGGAACCGTTGAGCTCGTTCAGCAGGGCCTGGCGTTGATCCTTGTCCCTGTTCCGATAGGCGTTGAAGGCGGTCTCCACCATATCGTCGGTGAAGTTCGCGGTGGGAAGGCCGCAGAGGGCGATCATTCCCGCCAGGCTGCGGGCCGTATACGCGCCGCGGCTGAATCCGAAGATGTAAATCTCATCGTCCTTTTCGTAAACGTGCGCGAGTTTGGTGTAGCCGTCTTTAATCTTCTGGTAAAGGCCGAGGCCGAACGCGCCTCCGGTGAGTTTCTGTATGAGGCTGCCGTTGGCCCCGACGCCGTCGTCATAATACGGGACCTGGTCGGATATCGTGGTGAGACCTTTGAAAAGCTTATAAACGTTGGTGTCCTGGCCGGGCTTATCCCAGGTACCGTCCGCGCAGAAGATAATTCGCTTCGGCATTTCAGGAAATCTCCTTAATTCAGCAGAAACGCGGCTTACGCCGCGTATGCCTCCGCCCGCGGTCAAGCCCCGGGTTCGGCGGGCTCTTGTTCTGTTGCTTCTTCTTCGGCCCCCGCGGCTTCGGCCTGGGCGGCGAGTTCCTCTTCGGTCATCTCGTGGTTCAGAATCTCGCGCGCATCGTTCACGTAGTCTTCCGGCACGAGCAGCTGGATCTGAAATCCGCCCAGGGGCGCGAGCTCATTTTCCATCATGAACGGAATTTCCGCGCTGGAGAGCAGCCCGCGCGCCAGGCTCGCTTCCTCCGGGATGATGAAGGTTTCGATGTGGACCAGCTTTCCGCCTTCGGGCTCGGGGCTGGGCAGCACCTCGGGTTCCTCGGGCTCGGCGGCAGGCGCCTTCAGGCCGCGGCGCGCGACTTCCGCGTCATAACACTGCTGCGCGTTTGGCACCAGTTCGTCGCGATTCGTGTCGAGCAGCGCGGCGTCAGAAAGCAATTCGAAATGCTTGCGGAAATCGTCGAGGGAAACGTTCATAAGATTATTTTTGAGCCACAACGACCCGTGCCGGCGCCGGAACCGTCAGCGCCACGACGGGCTTGCCGTTCTTGTCCTTCGGTTCGTAGTAAGCAATCCAGCGGCCACAGGAGGCGATCCCGATCCACAGACACAGCGAACTGATGGCGGCGACTTTGGCGATGACCGGCATCTTTGGCGCGGCGTCGAGCGCTTCCGGTTTGCTGTACACGGGGCCGTGGAAGATCAGCGCATGCACGCCGACCAGCACCAGCAGCGACATCTTCATCAGGAAATACGGGTTCGAGTAATATTTGTCCATCTCCGAGGTGCCCAGCAGCAGGCCCATCGTGACCATGATGCAGAAGCCGATCTGCTTCCAGCGGCGCAGCGACCGCACCACCTCGGCGATGGGTACGTCGGTCATGGCCCAGCCCAGAATGCGCACGTCGGTCATCAGGATGAGCCCGCCGAAGACGGCAATGGTGGCAAGGTGCGTGGAAAGGATCATCGGGTAGGTGTAGCCCGATTCGCGGATATAAGTGAGAAACCCGATGCTCTGAATGGCGTGGCTGATTTCGGCAACAGACATGACAGTCTCCTATTATTCCAAGCGCACAACGGACCCTTCGGCCTGTGCGCTCATTTCCGTTAGACGAATGAAATCCAGATGCCGCCGAAGGGGACGAGCACCCACAGCAGAACCGAAAGCGCGCCGACTATTTTCTTCGTTCCTTCCGACGACGCGTCCGACATCGCGACCTTGCGGTGAATCGTGTAGTTATAAAGGATCGCCACCACCAGCGCGATCATCTTCCACTGGAAGCCGGCATTGTAGATGTAGCGGATGGGGTCGGAAGAGAAGATCAGCAGACCGGAGAAGATGACGATGACGAGACCGGCGAGCGTCCAGATGCCGGTGTCCTTCACCAGCTGCGCCGGCTTGGAGCGCATCAGCCCGAGGCCCATGAGTCTGAGATCGACCAGCATGATGGTCCCGATCGACAGCGCGAACGAGGTGATGTGGAAGCACTCCGTCAGCGGGAACGCCCACTCGTTGCTGTTCAGCGGATTCGCATTTAAGTCGTAGATAAACATTTCAGACTCCCGATTGTATTAGATTCTTCTGCATGGCGATGGCGAGCACGAGGCTGGCGGCGAGGGTGAACGCGCCGTTGAGGACGTGCAGCATACCGGTCACGATCAGGCCCATATTATTTTCCGATGACATCAGCAGCACGAGATAAACCGAAAAGCCCAGCAGCACCTGGATGCCCCCGATGACGACGAGAGCCAGCGCGGCCGGGCGAAGCGCGGGGTGGTCCGGATACGAGCGCAGCACGGCCACGCCGGGGATCAGAATCACGGTGATAACGATCAGCGCGTTCAGGATGTGCGAGATCACGCCCATATGGTTGTGGCGGAATGCGGCGCCCAGCGCGATCTGGATGAAAACCAGAATCGGCACGATGACGCCGAGCGTGCGCAGGGCTTTGAATGCGCTCGGCGCCGGCTTCGGAGCCCCCCGCCAGGATTTGGAGTTCATCGCGCCTGTGGCCACGATCAGCGCGAAGCAGACCGGAGACAGCGTCGCGTGGGCGAGGGGAATCCCTGCCAGCGCGACCTCGGCCAGCATGGCGGCGAGCGCCAGCCATCCCGTGATGCTCTGTGCCATGATGGCCAGCCCGACGGTGATAACCGCTGCGGCATATCCCGCAATCCGGTGCGCCTGTTCGAGCGAAGGCGCGGTGACGGTCGACGCCGGACTGCCTGGCAGCGTACGGATTTCGCCCGTCAGCAGCGCACCGAGGCCGATGACGATCCCAACCGCCAGAGCAGCCATGATGGCGGTCAGGACTATCCGTTGATGCTTCATAGATGGACCAGCCCGAACAGCTGCGCATGGATGCCGAACGGCGGTTCGATGTAGCCGATGCCGCGCCCCATGCAGGCAATCGAAATCCAGAGCAGTAGAGAAAGGCCGGCGGCCAGTTTCGCCACGCCGGGCACGCGTCCCGCGCGGTCGAAGTCAGCGGCTTTTGTGTAGACACGCGAGTGGAAGATCAGCGCGTGCACAGCAACCAGGATCAGCAGCGACACCTTGGCGCGGAAGAACGCGTTGTAGTAATATTCTTCCGCTTTGCAGCACAGCAACAGAATCCCGCAGGTGACCACGAGCGCGAATCCCCAGCGTTTCGGCACCCGGAACTGATCGACGAGATCGGCGACGGGACGGTTTCGAAAGGCGATGCCCAGCAGCCGCATGTCGGTCATCAAAATCATGCCGCCGAAGAAGGCGATGGCGACCATGTGCATGGAAAGGACCACCGGATAGGCGTAGCCGGAGCCGCGCAGATACGTGAAAAACCCGGTGGCCTGTATCCAGAGTGCGAGATTGAGCAGCATGTCAATTCCCAACGCGCACAACGGACCCTTCGACCTGTGCGCTCATATCTGATGTATATCCAGCGTGGGATTCAGGAAGCCGATAAAGATGCCGCCGAAAATCACCAGCGCCCACAGGCAGAGCGAAACGCACGCCACGAGTTTGGCGCCCGACGGCTTTTCTGCCATCGCGGTCTTCCGGTGAATGGTGTAGTTGAAAACGATGGCGCAGATGAAGAAGAACATCTTCAGGTTGAAGGCGTAGTTCAGGTAGTACATGTCGGGGTCGGAGGAGAACAGCAGCAGACCCGACATCACCATCACGATCAGCCCGCCCAGCGTCCAGAAAAACATTTCCTTCGCGATCTGGGCCGGGGTTTCGCGGCGCATTCCCCAGCCGAGCAGGCGAAAATCCACCAGCGCGATGGTGCCCACCGAAAACGCAAATCCGACGATGTGGAAGCACTCGAGGATGGGGAACGAAAGGGCCGATTCGTTGAGCGGATTCTCGATCAGCAGCATCTTGCGACCTGCACTCTATCACGCACACTCGGATGGACGCCATAGAAAAGGGTCACTGAAGCATCAGTGACGCCGCTTTTCATTCAGCCCGCAGCAGGCGAGTAAGTTATTGAACTTCAGGAGGATGGCAGCGTCAGTGACAACGTCAACGCCCGGGATTCAGTTCGTGGTGGAAGAGGTACTCGATTTTCACCGGCACGTCGTCCATCGCCTTCACGCGGAGCACAGCCTGAAAGTACTTCGGAATCGCACCCGAGGCCGCTTTGAGGTGCGATGCCAGCATCTGGGCGACGTTGGGATTGGTAAAGGCCTGGACACCGCTGACGACGCTGGCGGTTTGATTGCCCGACAGCATCAGAATCGCTCCCGGACCATTCATGGCGGGTAAGCGGCTGATCAGCGCGTAGCTTTCACCGCCCTCCGCGCCGTTTTGAGCCGGTCGATCGGCGATGAAGGCCGGCTCGCCGGGCTGCGGCCGGATGTTGCGGATTCCGTTCGGCTCGAGCTGAAGCGATACACCGACGGGTAAATCCTCCGTCTGATGTACGCCGGCGGCGGAGCCAAGGAAAATCACATTACTTTCGGCGATTTCCGACCACGACAGAACGTTGGCCCGGGTGACCTTTACCGCCTGTTTGCGCGGCGCGAGGAACTGGCCGAGCATGAAGGCGGCGGTGGCGGTTCCGGCTTCCGTGTAGCTGTAGGACGGCTCGGAAATTCCGGCACGCAGGGCGTCCTCCATGGAATTCAGCTTTTTAGAACTCTGCACGTCGTCCCAGTCATTAACGGAGGATTCGCGCAGAAAACCAAAACCCGGCACCTTCACGAAAAGCGGTGTCGCCACGCAGACCACCAGTCGGCGGTCGGGTGAAAGCAGCGGGTTCCATAGCTCGCGCAGGGCAGGCGTCCACTCCGCCGCGGTGGCCGCCTCGGTCCGCCTGGTATGTCCGAACTCGACCAGAAGAAAGAGCGTGCCGGCCAGGGTTATGGCGAGCGCACCGGCGAAAGCGAGTTCGCGGCGCGCCCAGCGGCGCTTCGGAGCTTCAACGACGGGTGCAACCGGAGGGGGCGGGGGGGGGAAGCTCACCGCGCGGGGCTCGAACCTTACCTTGAACCCTCCCTTGGGGATGTCAACAACGATCCGTTCGCCGGCGCCTTCCGTGCTGTAGTATTCGGCCAGTTTCTGCCGGAGCCGCACCAGATGCATGCGCACGACCGACTCGTGCCGGGGGTCGAAAGACTCAGGCTTTCCCAGAGCATCCAACGCGATCGTGTATTCCTTAAGACTGTCCGATTCGCCCTGCAGCGATTTTTCGGTCAGATATTCGAAGAGGTGACGAATCACCTCCGAGGAACGGAAGATGCGGCTTTGCAGTATGCGCTCGACCTGGGCGCGGTACTCGGCGACACTGCCGATGTCAGTGACGGCTGGCATTTCGGTTTGGTGGTTAAGCGTGACCCGCTCCAATCCTAACAGACGCATCGCGGGGCGGGTTGGTATCCTGCGCGCGATCATCAATCGCATTGGTGCTGTATTCGGCAAATGGCCAGGCCGATTCCGCGCATCGGCCTGCAGGTTGGCAAACCCACCCCACAGATTGTTTCCGGTAAGCTTCTGAAAATAAGGGTGCAAATCCGTCAGTGACGCGTCAATAACTCTCCTTGACCATCCTGATCGAACAATTGGGCCGCAACTCTGTCAGGATCGGGGGCGAGTGCGGGATTTCCTGAAGATCATGCTGGTTGGCTGGACGGCTTCGGCGGGCATCGTGGATTGTTATGCCTGAGAGCTCCCTGATGAAAACAACTGGACGCACCTTAAGAACTGCTTTTGCAGGCGCAGCCATAGCATTCTTTCTCCTCTCTATACAGTTCGTGTCGGCTTTTGCCGGCGGCTCGTTGTCGGGAACACTCACAGACCAGACCGGCGCCGTGGTGCCGAAGGCGAACCTTACACTCACCAGCACTGCGCAGAGGACGGAAATCAAAACGATTTCCGACGCGGCAGGTTTTTACAGCTTTCAGTCACTCCCCGTCGGTGTGTTCGATCTGACGATCGAAGCCGCGGGCCTCCAGAAACAGAGGAAGACTGGAATCGCCATCGATGCCGACTCTCAGGTGCGGGTTGACGTGACTCTGGCGGTTGCCTCCCAGAGCCAGGAGGTGACGGTCAGCGAAGCTGGTGAAGGCGTCAGCACGCAGGTGGAAACGACTGCTACGCACCTTGGTGAGGTGGTCTCCGGTACGGTGATGGAAGCGATACCGCTGAACGGCCGGTCTTACACCGATCTGCTTGCGATTCAGCCGGGGGTGGCGCCCATTACCTCGCTGACTCCCACGTCGGTGATTATGGCGGGCGTTACCGGGACGATCAATCCCTCGGGCGATGCAAACCCGGGCGACCTGTCGATCAGCGGACAGCGTGAATCGTCCAACGGATTTTTTGTGAACGGAATCGACGTGCAGGAGCCGATGAACGGCGGCACGGGCGTGATTCCGAACCTCGATTCGATCTCGGAGTTCCGCGTTCTGACCAACAATTTCGATCCCCAGTACGGAAATTACAATGGCGGACTGATCAACGTCATATCGAAATCGGGCGCCAATGCGTTTCACGGCGACGCCTTCGAGTTCCTGCGCAACACCGATCTCGATGCCCGCAACTATTTCAGCGCCACGCGCGGTCTCTACCAGCAGAATCAGTACGGCGGAACGGTTGGCGGCCCGGTCCTGCGGAACAAGCTCTTCTTCTTCCTCGATTACCAGGGTACGCAAACCACCGAGGGCGAAGCTTCCAATGTTACTACCGTCATGTCGAATCAGGAACGAACCGGCAACTTCAGCGATGCGGCCGGTTCGCTGAGCGGAGTCGTAGGCGGGGCTAACACGGCAGGCATACTTACCGGTGAGCTTGGATACCCCGTTGTTGCGGGCGAGAACTATTACACGCCGGGGTGCACACAAATCGGTCAGTGCGTGTTCCCCAACGCGATCATTCCCCAGAGCGCCTTTTCACCCGTGGCAAAAAATCTGCTGGGGTATGTTCCCAAAGCCAACATCGGATCGAATCTGTTTGAAACCTCGAATTCTTACGAGACGGTCGAGGACAGTAAGGGCGGCGGCCGAATCGATGGCAGTACCAGACTCGGCCAGATTTTCGGATATTACTTTATGGACAACTACACGCTGGATAATCCCTATCCAGGCGGGCAGGGCGGCGCCACCGTGCCGGGTTTCGACGCGCTGACCGTGGGCCGCTCACAGGTCTGGACGATCGGTATTACCAAGAGTGTGGGCGCGAACATGGTCAACGAGTTCAATGTCGGCTTCCTGCGCAATGTGAACAACATCGGGCAGCCGCACGGGGGTGCGGGCGTCAGCCTGGCGTCGCAGGGATTCGTCCCTGGCCCCGCCAATGGCGGCATTGTCACCCAAGCCCCGGAGTATGCGGGAATAGAAAACCTGGTGTTTCCCGATTTCGTGATGGGAGTTCCGATCACGAATACCAAACAGTGGAACAACACCTTTTATGCGAGCGATACTTTTACGAAGGTGATCGGCACGCATACGCTGAATTTCGGCGTCCAGTATCACAACGATCAGGTCAACGAAAACCCCAACGCGACGTACAACGGGACCTTCAGCTTTTTTGGCACGGAAACCGGCAATCCCTTCGCAGACTTTCTTCTGGGATTCCCCAGCAACTTTACACAGACCACCGGGCAGCGTTTCTATCTGCGGGACTTTTACGTCGCCGGTTTTGTCAACGACAGCTGGCGCGCGCGCAGCGATCTGACCTTCAACCTCGGCCTGCGCTGGGACCTCATCCGGCCGTGGTCGGAGAAGTACAACAACATTCAGACGTATGTCGCGGGCGCGCAATCCACGCTCTACCCCAATGCGATTCCGGGGCTGGTGGTGGCGGGCGATCCGGGCATTCCTTCCACGCTTGCGCCGACGAAGTATAGAAACTTTGCGCCGCGCGTAGGCGTGGCCTGGTCACCTGAAGCCCACAGCGGACTACTCGGGAAGCTGATCGGCGAAGGGAAGACGAGCGTGCGCGCAAGCTACGGAATTTTCTATACCGCGTTTCCCGGTCTGACCGCCGGCATTATGTACGGCGTTCCGCCGTTCGGCTATAACTACCTGAGCCCGCAGCCTCCGGAGTTTGCACAGCCGTATATCAATCTGAGCACCGGTACGGTGAATACCGATCCTTATCCGTTCAACTTCCCGCCGCACGGTGTTTCGGCATCGAACCCGTACACCGGCTTCAACTGGCCCTCAGTTACGCCAATCAGCGCGGACCCGTACTTCTATTACAGGAACAGCGTGCCGTATACGGAAGACTACATGCTTTCGATTCAGCGCCAGATCGGCACCAAAGCGCTGGCCACGGTGAGCTATGTGGGCAACCAGGGGCATCACCTACTGGTTATGGAGAATTCGAACCTCGGCAATCCGGCGCTTTGCCTTTACCTGAGCAACCCCGCCAATGTGGCGCCGGGCAGCGCGACCTGCGGCCCGTATGGCGAAGACGGCACATACACGTCGATCAACGGCACAACTTACACCAACACGCGGGGAATTCCGGGCATCGCCAGTCAAGGCCCGAACTACGGCTCGAACGCCGCTGATATCACGATCGGAAATTCGAACTACAACGCACTCCAGTCGAGCCTGCGGCTGACGCTCGGGGCGCGGTCGACGGCGCTGTTCTCTTACACGTGGTCGAAGTCGATCGACGACGCTTCGAATCTCGGTGAACAGATCAATCCGGTGGATCAGCGCGCGACGCGCGTAATTTCGTCGTTTAACATTCCGAATAACTTCGTGGCGTCATACAACTACGCCATTCCGGTCGACAAGTGGTTCCATAAAACGAACCGTCTGACACAGGGGTGGTCGATCGGCGGCACCACGCGGTTCAGCGACGGCTTCCCGGTTACGCTGATCGACGATTCGGACAATTCGCTGCTCGGAACGCTGGGTAACGGCGTCAACAACTCGATTCTGGATACGCCCGAGCGGGTGGCCGGAGTACCGCTCAACCTGAACACGAATCCGCGCAACAACCCGTATATGTTCAACCCGAATGCCTTCGCGCCGGAGCAGCTCGGACAGCTCGGCAACGCCGGGCGGCGCATCTTCCAGGGACCCGGCGTCGAGAACTTCGATGTGCAGATCAGCAAGAGCGTGGCGCTGTTCAAAGAATCGCAGTCGCTCGATATCCGTGTCGAAGCGTTCAACGTTTTCAACCATGCGCAATTCTATGGGCCTCAGTCTGTAGAAGGCGTGGTGAACGATGCGGACTTCGGACAGGTTGTCAGCGCCGCTGCTCCCCGCCTGATCCAGGTAGCTGCCAAAATTCGCTTCTGAATGCAGGTACCGACTTTCGAGGATTTGCGATGACTACGGGACGAAATTCCAGGACGCTCGCGCTGGCCGCGCTGATTTCGCTGGTGGGCGTCCGTCCGCTCGCGGCGCATCATGCCTTTGCGGCGGAATACGACGCCAGCCGGCGCGTGACCCTCAAAGGAAACGTGACCAAGGTCGAATGGCAGAACCCGCACGCCCATTTCGCGCTGAGCGTCCAGGATGCCAGCGGAAAGACATCCACCTGGGATCTGGAGCTGGCGAGTCCGAACACACTGCAACATGAGGGGTGGACGCGCAGAACGATCCAGGTGGGCGACATGGTCACTGTCAACGGCTACCTCGCCAAGGACGGGACCAATCTCGCGCACGCCCGCGACGTGCGGCTGGCGGATGGCCGGCGCGTGTTTGCGGGCGCGGCGCCGGACGGTCCGACGCAGTAACGCGCTTTCTTCAGTTGACCGAATCGTTGATCACGTCGCTATCCCCGGTGTTCAGTTCGCGAATCTTCAACCGCAGAAGATCGTGAATCGCGTCCAGCGTCACCGGGTCCGAGGTTCGGATCCCGATCTGCGCGCCGTCCGCGGTCGATTCGAACGTGTATTTGACACTGGCGCCGAGCGCCTTGAGTTCAGGCAGCCCCGCCATGGTTGCCAGTGCCAGCCGTGTCTGGATGAGATTCGTGTTCGCCGGGTCTTCCGGATTGACGGCCGCGGCGATGATAACACCACCACTCCGGGTCAGTACGATGTGCTGTGCGGCGTCGGGGATGCTGAATACGGAAACGGGTTGCTGTGCTGAGGCACCGCCCGCCCAGACGGCGAGCGCGGCGGGAACCAGCAGTGCGATGGTGATGGCTTTCATGGGAGTATCCTCCGGCGGAAGGGATACACGTTTAGGGCCGGAATTTCGTGCTGCAAACACTGAGTAATCCGCGGACCCTGCGCGAAATCGCGCGGCTATTTCGCGTCTTCGATGGTCAGTGGCTCGCCCGCCGGGCTGTCGGAGTACATTTTCGCCGAGTCGTAAAAACCCGCCGTGGTGAGGTGGATCATCACCTCCTTCTTCGTTTTGTTCTCCCAGAACCAGCCGTGAATGCCGGTGGTGGGAGCGGTGAAGGAGCCGTAGGAATGGTCGCTGCCGACCTTGTTGTCGAGCTGGTAGCTTTCGAAATAGTCCTTGTTCGGCTTCTGGTCGGGCTCGCCGTGGAACTCGAACTCGACCGCGCCGGTTGCCTTCCACGCGTAAAGCATCGCCGCGCCCTTCTGCATGTGGTATTTGATCTCGACGCCTTCGCCCGGCGTGAGCGCGAGATCTTCGGAATCGACTTTGTAGATGGCAGGCTCAGCTTTATAGATGCCGGTAGCGACAGGTGTGGCGCGCGCGGCGGCGGGGGCCGGTTCCGCGGCCTTCGAAATGCCGGTCAGCCCGAGAAGCCTGCCGGTGTGCAGCGGGTCAATGCCGTACTCGGCGGGAAGCACCGCAACAAAAAGGATGACGAGCGCCGCCGCGAGAGCAATGCCCGTGGCTTTCAGAATGGCGGCTTTCGAAGGGGCTTGCGTAACGGCGGCGGGCATCATGCGGTCAGGTATCCAGTGATCTGGTATCCGACGAGAATGAATCCGACGCTCATCAGCGCAGTGTTAGCAGCGAATGCATAACCCAGAAAACTGCTGCGCGTCCGCCAGTATCCGAGCAGGATCAGGACGGCGGTGAGCGCCAGAATCTGCCCGACTTCGACCCCGAAATTGAAGCTCACGATGTTCGCGACAAGCCCGTTGCGCGCCAGATCCAGCTCCTGGAGTTTGGTGGCCAGGCCGAAGCCGTGGAACAGGCCGAAGATCAGCACCGCGATTTTCGTGTTGGGTTCAAAGCCGAACAGGCGTTTGAATCCGCTCAGATTGTCGAAGGCCTTGTAAACCACGGAGAGCCCGATGATGGCGTCAATCACGAACGAGTTCGCGTGTATGCCGCCCAGCACCCCGGTCAGCAGCGTGATGCTGTGTCCGACGGTAAAGAGGCTGACATACAGAACGATATCTTTCAGCCGGTAAAGAAAAAAGACGACGCCGACGAGGAAGGCGAGATGGTCGTAGCCGGTCACCATGTGTTTCGCGCCCAGATAAATGAAGGGTGCGATGGCGGCGCCCTTAGTCGATTGGACGAACGAAGCGTCGCGCTTCGAAACGTTATGGGCCGCGGCGGGCGCCGGAAACAGCAGCGCGGCGATCAGGATCACCGCGGTGAGGCAGAGCTGCGCGCGTTTCGGCATTGGCCGAATGTATCACGCACCGGGCAAGAGCCGTCGTCCCGTGCTGTCAGATGACCGTCAGTGACGCGTCACAGGCTCCATTCACGCCCGTCTGAGATATGGTGTAAGTGGATTCTAAATGAGAAACGTCAATTTGCTATTGCTTTCGATGCTCGCGACGGCTATGTTCGGCCAGACGCTGAAGGTGCAGCCTGCATCGAACCCGTCGGGCGCGGCGAGTTCGCAGGTGAACTGGTCCGTCACGCAGGATGGCAGCCTCCTGATGAGCTGGGTGGAGTCGGACGTGCTGAAGTATGCGATCCGCAAGGGCGGGCAGTGGTCCGGGGCGCGCACTATCGCGGCGAAGCGGAAGTTCTTCCATCATCCGGCGGAACTGCCGGAAGTGATTGCGATGCCGGGCGGGTCGTTTCTGGCGCACTGGATCGAAGCGCCGGGGACGGAGAGCGAGGCGGAGTTCATCTATGTGTCATCGTCGCGCGACGGGCTGAAATGGACGACGCCCGTGATGGGGCATCGTGACAAGAGCGACGTGGAACACGGACTCGCGTCGATGATTCCGAGCGGAGACAAGGAGGCGTCGATCTTCTGGCTCGAGTCGCTGCACGGTCCGGACAAGCCGACGTCGCTGATGCGGACGACTGTCGGCATCGACGGCAATGAAATCAAAGAAGAGACGCTGGCGCCGGATGTGTGCGAGTGCTGCCCGACTTCGGTGACGAAGACGGCGCGCGGCATGCTGCTGGCGTATCGCGCGCACACGAAGGACGACATTCGGGACATCGCGGTGACGCGATTCGACGGCGGCCGCTGGACCTCGCCGAAGATTGTTTATCCGGACAAATGGCAGGTGGACGCCTGCCCCGTGAATGCCGCCTCCATTGCGGCGAAGGCTGAGAACGTGGCGGTGGCGTGGTACACGTCATCGGACGACAAGCCGCGTGTGGAAATCGCGTTCTCACCGGATTCGGGCGCCTCGTTCACCAAGGCGGTCACGGTGAGCACGGGCGCGTCTTACGGGTATGCCTCGGTGGCGATCGATGAGGCGGGCGGTGCATACGTTTCGTGGCTCGAGCGCGGCGGCGACGGCGCGAAGGTGCTGGCGCGTCACGTGTCGGGCACGGGTGGGATGGGGCCGGTGGTTGAGGTCGCGGCGGGGACGCGCAAAAATCTGGGTTATCCGCGGCTGGTTCGTGTCGGGAATGAAACCTGGATCGCGTGGAATACGGAGGCGAAGGTTCAGACGGCGAAGTTAGTGCCCTGAGCGCCAAGAGCTGTAAAAGAATCGCACTGAACCGAACCTGGCAGGCGAAACCGCCTGCCCCACCCTTACAACAACGGTACTTTAGCAAGGTGGCGCAGGCGGTTTCGCCCAATGCCACTTGGTTTTCTCCAGCGGATGCGCCCCAGGCAGTTGTGGGGGCAGGAGGGCATCCTGCGCGCCGGTTGCCAACCGGCGCCGGTCGGGCCTGTTTACACCGACTTGCAGCCAAGCTACGAGCCCACCGCAGGTTGCCATCCTGCCCCACAATTTCTGCAGACACAGATTTCAACGAAAACCAAGTGACATTGGGCGGTTTCGCCTGGCGATCCGCGATTCCTGTACAGCTTCCCAGTCGCGCTCGTCATTCGCCGGGGAAACGCGGCTTCACTAGCCCTACGCCGGCAACGGGCGAGATGCGGGCAACAACAGAACAGGCGCTCTGTACCGCGGAACAGCGTCCAGCGGCCAGTCGCGCCTGTATTTAAAGCCCGATCAAAAAGACGCTTACTTCGTAACGATGTCGCTCTTCATCGGCCCGAGTACGCCGAGCAGCGCATTCTTGTCGGCTTCCTTGACTTTAAACTTGTCGAGCGAGGCCACCAGATCCGCTACCAGAGCGTTGAAATCGTCGCTGGTAATGCCCATACCGGCGTGGGCGGTTTTCATGTCCTTGCCGGTGTATTTGCAGGGGCCGCCCGCGGCTTCGCAAATCTGGTTAACCAGGTTGGTCTTGAACTTGGCGAGCTGCTTGGGATTCTTTACATCCGCCGTGAAGAACGAACTGATCTTGGGGTCCATCGCGCAGCGGCCAACGAAGTCGTTTACGACAGCCACGATGGCTTTCTTGCCGCCCAGGCTCTTATAAAGTGCATCATCAGCCCGCGACAGTGGAGCAATCGCCAGTACGCCCGTCAATAAGGCGAGAAGTGTGTATTTACGCATGGTTGTCTCCTTGAATTTCTGTCCTGAATTTAGTTTTGCCCTTTTCGAGGGAAGTCATCGTTAATACGCGGGCTGGGGAAGTTCGGATTTCACTTTCCGGGACCCGCACAATTTCAAAAACCGTTCAAGAGGTTACTGTAAGCGCAACCCTACCCTAATGTCCAGTACTTCGAAGGTTGTGAAGAAAAAAAAATGTCATCACAGATCGGCGAATTGGGCCTCGCCGTGCTGGAGGATCGCGTTCAATTTTCTACTTATGGGCCCCATCCAGATGCACGGGGTCCTGATTGTTTTCGTTGCAGACGTACTCGGTCATCTCCATGCCCGTTTCGAGCGTGGCGATGCGGTCCTGAATCCAGGGTTTCGCGTAGGCGCCGGGATCGTCGATGACGATGTGGATCTCAAGATTGCCATAGTCGCGGCGGTGGAAGCCCTCGATCAGGTGCATCCGCGTAGTATGCGGATGGCCGGGCATGTCGATCCACGACTTGTCGTTGAAACCGATGGTGTCCACCACCAGCGTGTCGCGCTCCCAGTGCGCGCGCGAATCGCCGTACCAGGTGGGTTTCAGGTTCTTAGGATGCGTGCTGCCGTCGACGAACAACTGGCGGTACATGTGGGTGTTGCCTTCGAACAGCATCAGCACCAGCTTCGGAGTGGAGAACAGTGATGTATGATACGGCGCGGCGCGCGGCGGGCCGCCCGGCAGGCAGCGGGCTTCGAAATCGTCGGCGTAATGGGTGGCGCCGCGCTGGGCGAGAAGCTTCTCCGCCCACGGCAGCATGTCGGGGCCGTCCTGATGAATCGTGCGCTGGCCGTTCCAGATGCCGGAGAGATCGGGATGGCCGTCGCTGAGCAGTGGAACCGGGCCCGGCGGCCCGGGGGGAGGTGCACCGCGGCCCACGATCTGAGCAGTGGCGGGCGCGACTACGAGCGCGGCACTGATCAGGAATCTATTGATTTGCACCGGGAGCCTGCGGCGCCGAGGAGCCTGCGAAGACGCGCCGGCCGTCGGGCAGCATGACGCGCTGCGCATTCGCCGAGTTGGAACCATCCTTGGCGCGCGCACCATCGACCGTCACCTGATCCCCGACCTTGAGCGAATCTTTCCGCCAGCCCTGCTTCAGCAGCACGGGGATGGCGCCGAGCTCGAAGTTCCAGTTGGTGACCTTGCCGCTCTCGTCCTTCACGTTGACATAGAACCGCGCATGGGGGTTCATCCACTCGACCTTGGTGACGGTGCCCGTGATGCTGATCTTTTTGGTGGCATCGTACTCGGCGGCGAACGAATGATGCGCCAGCAGCGGGGCGGCGGAGGCTACGAGACCGAGGATGGCGGTCGCGGCGGCGAAATTAGCTTTCATTTTCGGTTCCTCAGAGGCACGCTTGGCGTGCCGGTGCAACAAAGACCTGCGAAGTCACAGCGATTGTATTATGCGCGGGGGTGGGAGTAAAGCGCTGCGGGGGCAGATCCTATGCAGCTTCAGTCGCGACAAAAAGCTGGACACCGGCGGCATGCAGAGCCCGTTCGAGGTTTGCCGATTTTGTGGCATGATCCGGATCGAGCATTCGGCGCACGACCGTCTCGCGGATTCCGAGGCGCCGCGCCAGTTCGCTGTTACTGATCTTCCGGTCGCACATTGCGTTATAAAGCGCGACCTTCGGTGCAATCCACAGGGGGACAGGGATGAGCTGCCCGCCACGTCTGGCGGAAGATGGCGCCGGAATCGGCTTCTTGTCCGCCAGCCGAAAAGCGAGCCAGGAACCCAGGCAGTCTGCCGCCTCCGCTTCTGCTTCCTCCCGCGTCGCGCCGCCGGTGATCGCCCCTTCGAGATCGGGAAACTGCACGACCCAGTTACCTTCTTTTGCCCGGCGGATTTCGGCCGGATAGCGCATCTCGGACATCACTTCAGCTCTTCCTTTCTGATCCCCAACTGGGCACACATGTCGCCGAGCAAACCGGGACCGATCTCTTTCTTCAGATCCTTACAGCGTGGTGAATTTGCCTCCGAAGAACAGGCGTCCGTGGCTGCCCTTCCCGTGTGCGCCGTCCCAGCGGCAGGGAAGATTTTTCTCCCTGGCCAGCCTCTCCACTTTCCGCTTGAATTCCGAACCTTTCAAGAACTCATTCTCGCACATTTATGTGCGAGCAACCTGAAGACATGGGTGGCTGGGTCTGGCGCATGACTTCCGGCGGTCCCTTCCTCCGGATCGTTACGCGGCGGGTGGGAGTGAAACAGGCGGTTTCAACCCGGAGTTCGGAGACTCGGACTATTCCTGACTATATGGCGTTATGATTTTGGGATCCATGTCCGAGTTTGAATCGATAACAAGCTATCGCCAGTTCGAGCAAAGGGTGAAGACCAAGACCCGCTTCGCTTTGGACGAGGCGAGCAGGAACTTTCTCGACACGGTGATTGACACCATCGCACCCGACCGAGCATGCCAGGTTCCCAAAGGAAGAATTTACTTCCGGACACAGCGAGGTTATCTGGAAACAACGGAGATCATTAATCCACCCACTCTGCCCCCTCATGACGACGATGACGCGGCCGAAGAGGAGCCGTTCGAAGTCCTGGCCAAGGCGCCCCTGGCCGCAACGCGAATGGTTCCCACGGCCGGACATGCAGCGGATGGGCGGGTCAACCCAAGGGGAATCCCCTGCTTATACCTGGCATCTTCTGCGAGCGCCGCGATTTCGGAGATGCGGCCCTGGGTAGGTTCTTATGTGACACTTGCGCAGTTCAAGACGACGCGCGATTGCCGCATGGTTGACTGTTCTCACAACTGTATAGAGCTATCTTTTGGAGCCGATCTCGGGGGATATTCAGCCCGATGCCGCAACCAGGGAAAACGGCGTATGGGGCGACATGGCTACGCCTTTTCGAAGCCGGTGAACTACGATGAGCCGCACTTGGATTACGTCCCTACGCAGATTCTGGCCGACGCCTTTCGAAACGCTGGCTTTGAGGGCATTATTTATCGAAGCTTGCTGGACAAGGGGCACCGGAACGTCGCGCTTTTCGACCTCGAGGCGGCGGAACTACGTACTCGATGCCTCTATCAGCTCGAATTTGCGTCACTGAGATCCGCGAAGGTCGAATCGGAACAGTCACCAACGACATGGCCCAGGCAGATCAGTTCCGAATTCAGGCGTAATGACCAGTACCTGAATCTTGAGGATCTGAGGTGATGCCAAAGCGAGTTGCCGTGAATGCAAGCAAGCTGGTTCTCAAGGGCTCCCGGATCGTATATAGTGGCTCACCATGAAGCGTCTTGTATTTCTTTTCGCGCTTGCCGTGGCGGCTCTTTATGCCGCGGATTCGCCGCGATTCGAGGTCGATCCGCTGTGGCCGAAGCCGCTGCCGAACCACTGGATTCTCGGCCAGGCCATCGGCGTCGCCGTCGACGCCAAAGATAACGTCTGGATCGTCCATCGTCCCGGTTCGCTGGAAGCCGGCGAGCATCATCTCACCAGCCACATCGCGCAATGCTGTCAGGCCGCACCGCCCGTGCTCGCGTTCGATCCGGCAGGCAACGTGATCCACAGCTGGGGCGGTCCCGGCAAAGGCTACGACTGGCCCGTATCGAACCATGGCATCACGATCGACTACAAAGGCAACGTGTGGATCGGCAGCAACGGCCGCACTAAGGAGAGCGGGGTCGGCGCGGTGGGCGGCGCCGATGCGTCCACTGCCGGCGGCTTCTCCAGCTTCGAGGACAACGTGGTCCTCAAGTTCACGCCTGAAGGCAAATTCCTCCTGCAGATCGGCCACCCGCACAGCAGCAAGGGCAGCAACGATGTGGAAAATCTGCGTCTGCCCGCCAAGACCTTCGTCGATCCGAAGACGAACGAACTCTATGTAGCCGATGGGTACGGCAATCATCGCGTCATCGTCTTCGACGCGGATACGGGCAAGTACAAGCGCCACTGGGGCGCTTACGGGCACCCCCCCGACGACACCGATCTCGGCCCGTACAAGCCCGGCGAGCCGCCCGCGCAGCAGTTCCGCAATCCCGTGCACTGCGCCATGCTTTCCCACGACGATCTGCTCTACGTCTGCGATCGCGTGAACGACCGAATTCAGGTCTTCAAACCGGACGGAACTTTCGTCAAAGAAAAATTCATCGAGCCGAAGACACTCGGTTCGGGCTCCGTGTGGGATATCGCGTTCTCGGCCGATCCCGGGCAGAAGTACATCTACGTTGCCGACGGCGAGAACGACAAAGTGCACATCGTGGATCGCAGCTCGCTCGAAGTGATCACCAGCTTCGGCGACGGCGGCCGCCAGCCGGGAGAGTTCTACGGTGTGCACAGCATCGCGGTCGATTCCAAAGGCAACATCTACACCACGGAGACCTATCACGGGCGGCGCGTGCAGAAGTTCGTGTTTAAGGGCATCGGCCCGGTGACGAAGGATGATCAGGGCGTCGTCTGGCCCGGGAAAAAATGGCAATGAGCAGAATTTCCAAAACCCTTGGTCTGGCTGCGTTCGTCTGCACTCTGGCGGCGCAGAATCCGACATGCAACAAGTGCTCGGCGACTTACGTGGCGAACGAAGAAATTCAGGCCTATCTGAACCGCGCTCCGGCGCGCGCGGCGAATGCAGTGGCCGATCAGCAGGTGCGCGCCGTTGACGTCGGCAAGAGTCATGTGGATATCGGAGTCGTCTATCGCGGCGGCACGCAGACGGCAGGCTCGGCAGTCGCGGAGCACGATCAGGTGAGCGAGGTTTATCACGTGCTCGATGGCTCGGCGACGCTTGTGACCGGG
The DNA here is from genome assembly GCA_963832905.1 of Terriglobia bacterium. Lineage (GTDB taxonomy): Bacteria > Acidobacteriota > Terriglobia > Bryobacterales > Bryobacteraceae > BOG-234. Next base: position 235,964 of record CAWHVO010000007.1, read on the forward strand.
TCCGATATCGTTGGCTGGAAAGCGCGCCCCCCGGACAATCAGGCCGTACGCCTGCTGAATGGCCCGGGCGGCAACGGATCGTCGATCCGCAACGGCGCGACGTATCACCTGAAAGCCGGCGACGTGGTCATCATCCCCGCCGGCGTCGGCCACTGGTTCACCAAAGTGGATGACCACATTCGATACCTGATGATCCGCGTCGACCCGGACAAAGTGACTCCGCTGAAGGATGAAGCGGCGTCGAAGGCCGATCTGGGACGCTGATATACTGCGCGCATGCTTCGCCGGCTCGCAGCGATCGCGTTTGCCTTCCTGGCCGCGCTCGCCTTCGCGCAGGAGGGCCATCCATTGTCGGGCACCTGGCACGGCGAATGGACCGCGCCGTCGGGGCAGAAATCGCGCATCGTCATGGCCCTTAAGTGGGACACGAAGAACGTCGTGGGTACTCTGAATCCGGGTCCGCGCTCGGCGCCTTTTAAAGAAGTCACGCTCGATCCCGAAAAGTGGATGGTGCATTTCGAGGCCGACGCGAAGGATCAGACCGGCAAACCCGTGCACGTCGTCGCCGACGGCAAGCTCGATAACATCGGCTCCTACAACCGCACCATTACGGGCACGTGGATGCAGGGCGACGTCAAAGGCGAGTTTAAGATCACGCGGGATTAGCCGATGCGCGTACTGTGTGCTCTGCTGATTGGTTCTGTTCCGCTGGCGTTCGCCGGCAACGACTATCGGAACACCGCCCGTCACGAGAAGGCGCGGACCCTGTTCCGAGATGCCTGCACCGCCTGCCACACTCTGGACCGCGTGCGCGTGCAGCACCTGAACGAAGACGAGTGGCGCCATCTCATAGCCGGAATGCTTTCTGAAGGCGTGCCGTTGACCGACGAGGAAACGTCGATTCTTGTCGAGTATCTCGCCGCTTATTTCGGTCCGGAAAATCCATGAGGACTCGCGTCATCTTTGTTCTGGCGCTCATCGCCATCCCGGCGGTCGCGCATCACTCCGTTACCGCCGAGTACGACGAAAAGAAGCCGCTGAAGCTCAAAGGCACGATCGTCAAATTCGACTGGACCAATCCGCATGTGTTCGTCGAGCTTGACGTTAACACCGACACCTGGGCGGTTGAATTCCCCAGCCGCATCGAACTCAAGCGCGATGGCTGGACGCAGGATTCCGTCCAGATCGGCGACTCCGTGACCATCGACGCTTCACCCGCCCGCGATGGCCGCAAGGCCGCGTACGCGAAAGCCCTGATCCTCGCCAATGGCAAGCGCCTCAACGCTGCGCCTGCGCCGTTCGTGAAGGTCTCCGCGCCGGCACGGCCCACGCCGCGCTGGCCCGACGGTCATCCGCGTCTCGGCTTCGTGCCCGGCGCCACCGGATACTGGACGAGCACCGCCAACTCGATCTTCGAAGAAACCGGTTCGAACGTGCGCATCAATGCGAATGGACTGCTCGCGAACATCGCCGATGCCGGCAAGGTCGCGCCCTTTCAGCCCTGGGCCAAAGGGCTCTACGTATACCGCCAGAAGAATCTCCTGAAGGAGGATCCGATGGCGAGCTGTCTGCCGCCTGGCGGTCCGCGGCAGTTTCAGGTGCCCTACGGCTTTCAGATTCTGGAGCAGCCCGAGAAGCAGCGCTTGTTTGTGATGCTGGGCGGTGGCAATCGCAACTGGCGGCTTATCCACCTCGATGGCCGCGCGCATCAGCCCGACGATCTGGAGCCCACCTATTACGGCGATTCCGTCGGCAAGTGGGAAGGCGATACGCTGGTCATCGACGCGATCGCCTTCAACGAGCGTTTCTGGTTCAGCAACGGCGGCCTGCCTCACACCGAAAGTTTGCGTCTGACCGAACGGCTTTCCCGGCCCGACTTCAACACACTAAAATATGAAGTCAGAGTCGACGATCCCGGCGCCTATACGCGGCCATGGTCGGCCGGCTGGACGCTCCAGTGGGTTCCGAATCAGGAAGTCGAAGAGTATTTTTGCGACGAATACAACAGGGATAATGAACGTTAGGGGTTGATCGGCGATGCGATACACAAGACTTCATTCGTTTGCGGCAGTCATCGGTTTGCTCGCGTTTTCCTTGCCTGCGATGGCGCACCATTCCTTCTCGGCCGAGTATGACGCGAAGAAGCCAGTAACCCTGAAGGGCGTTATTACAAAGGTCGACTGGATGAATCCGCACGTCTACTTCTATCTGGATGTGGAAGACGAGACCGGCAAAGTGTCGACCTGGGCGCTCGAAATGGGGCCGCCCAACGGCCTGCAGCGCGCCGGATGGACGCGCAACACGATGAAGATCGGCGACGAGGTGATCGTTGAAGGTTCGCTGGCGAAAGACGGCAGCAAGCAGGCAAACGCGCGCTCCGTAACGATGGCGGCCACCGGCAAGAAGCTCGGCGCCGCATCGAGTGAGAACAAAATTCCTTGATCCGCATCCGATTCCAGTTGCTTCTGATCGCGGGAGTGGCCGTGCCGCTGGCCTCAATCTCGTTGGCGCAGGCCCCCGCCGTGCGCGCCACCCAGCCCGACCCGAACATCAACCTCAGCGCCGGACGCGTGGCCGGCACAGGCGCCGGCGGCCGCAGGAATCGGCGTCCGCCTGCCAGACCGACTCCGCATCACCCCGACGGACGCGTCGATTTCGGTCCGCTGCCCGGTGAGAAAGGCGTGTGGGAAGGCAACGCCGGCGCGACGCTGGCGACGAATCCGCGCGGCCTCGACAATCCGCGCATGAATCTGCCGACCAATCTGAAGATCGCCGATGTGCCCTTCCAGCCCTGGGCGCGCGCGGTCTACAACTACCGCCAGGCGACCACCACGAAGGACGATCCGCATGTGCGCTGCAAGCCCTCCGGCGGTCCGCGCATGTTTCACACGCCCTACGGCATGGAGTTTCTCGACCTGCCCGAACAGCAGCGCGTGATCATCGTCGGCGTCGGCGGCCCGCATACATGGCGCACGATCTACATGGATGGCCGCGCGCATCCGAAGGACCTCGACCCGACGTTCGCCGGCCATTCTGTCGGCAAATGGGAAGGCGATTCGCTGCTGATCGACACAGTGGGATTCAACGAGAAATTCTGGCTGACGCGCGAAGGCATTCCGTACACCTCATACCTGCATCTCACCGAACGCTTCACGCGCCTCGATTCCGACACGATGAAGTACGAAGCCACCATCGACGATCCCGGCGCATATACAAAGCCGTGGACGGGCGGCTGGCTGATCCAGTGGCAGCCGAATGAAGAGCTGTACGAATACGTCTGCCAGGACAACAACCGCGATCCGCGCCACATGTACGGCGGCAAGCGCGAAGGCGGCGACAGCCGTTAGATCCGATCACGCCAATACCCCGGCCTGCGCCTGCCGTGAGCTACAGCGATAATTTCGATGCTCTCGTCCGTGTCGCGGAAGACTATTGCATACGGGAATTTCCGCAGAAGTGCGCGCCGTGTCCCGGCTTCAAAACGCGGAAACTGAACCGGGTTTTGCGAGACAAGAGAAACTGTCCTGTCGATCTCGTCCCAAAAGAACTGTGACGCTTGCTCGCTCCGCGCCGCATACCATGCCCCCCGCGGCCAGTGTTTCATCCAGCGCCGCCGGATGAATGAAAACCGACTTCATCTAAAATTCTCCTTTCGCGGATGGATGGAAGGAAAGGAGATCAACCAGGCAGGACTGCTTCTAGAACAACAATAACACGAAATGATTCAAATTCAAGTTTCAAGTTTTCATGCCCAAAGGCCCGCTATTATCGCGCCTGGCCAGTCGAACCGCGTCCGATCCTGTCCTGGATTCTGCGCCGTGCCTCATCCCACGGAATCATCTGCACCGCACCGCTGTCAATCTGTGCAAGACGAAAACGAATCTCCTTCCGCCAAGCGTCTTCAGCGTCTTCATCGACCTCGGGATCCAGACTGTCGATCAGAGAACCGATCAATGCGGCCCGCGCTTCTATGGGAAGGGAAAGCGCGTCTTTCAGTAATTCGGCAGGCTCACGCTGCATACATCAATTATAGGCGGACTCGCAAAACCGTCAGATTTCGAGCCTGCCGGTGCTGTCGCCGATCTGCTCGGGATGCACGCCGAGGCCGTCGAGCATTGACACGTACAAATTCGTCATCGGCGTGCCCTTCTCGTAGCTGATGTGGCGTCCGCCGCGGAAGTTCGCGCCGCCTGCCACCAGCACCGGCAGGTTGTAGTGCAGGTGCCGATTCGAATCGCTCAGGCTGCAGCCGTAGACCAGCGTCGAATGATCGAGCAGGCTGCCATCGCCGTCCTTCGCGCCCTGCAGCTTGCCGAGGAAGTAAGCCAGCATCAGGATATGATGCCGGTCGATCAGCGCCAGGCGCGCCATTTTCGCCGGGTCGTTCTGGTGATGCGATAAGCCGTGGTGCGCATCCGGCACGCCGATTTGCGGATAAGTCCGGTTGCCGCCCTCCCGGCTGTACATGAACGTGATGACGCGCGTCAGGTCTGCCTGAAACGCCACAGTCATCAGGTCGAACATCATCTGGATATGTTCTTCGAACGTCGGCGGGATGCCATCGGGACGATCGATCGCCGGCAGCGCAGGCGATGCTGCATTCTTCTGCTCCGTCTGCTGGATGCGCCGTTCGATCTCGCGCACGGAGTCAAGGTAATCGCTCATCTTGCCGCGATCCACCGCGCCCAGCGATTTCGAAATACGATTCGCGTCCGCCAGAACGAAATCCAGAATGCTGCGATCCTCCCGCGACTTCATCGCGCGCGCGGCGGCGTCCGTGGTTTCGCCATCACCGAACAGCCGATCGAACACCGCGCGCGGATTCGTCTCGTATGGAATCGGCGTGGTCGGAGAGTTCCACGAGATCGTGTTGCTGTAGGCGCAACTGTAGCCGGAATCGCAGCCGCCAACGATGCGCACATCCTCGAGCCCCAGTTCGAGTGAGGGCAGGGAAGTCTCGCGCCCGATTTCCCGCGCCAGCGTCTGATCCACCGTGACCGCGTTGTGGATGTCGGCACCTTCGGTTTTCTTCGGATGAAAGCCCGTGAGCCAGCTCGCCCCGGCGCGCGCGTGATCGCCCGCGCCGTCGCCCAGCGCCTCGCCGTTGTGATGTTCGAGGCCTGTGAGCACGAGCAGTTGATCGCGGAACGGCTCGACCGGTTTCAGCGTCGGCGTGAACTCGAAGTCCGCGCCATCCGCAGCGGGCGTCCAGTCCTGCATGATGATGCCGTTCGGTGTGTAGAGGAACGCCACGCGTTTCACAGGCGCGGGCGCAGCGCTCAATGCGGGAGCCATGGAATCCAGCAGCGGCAGAGCGACTGCCGCGCCGATACCTCGCAGAAGCGTGCGCCGCGAAAGCGATCTGCGCGTGACGAATCTCAAGAGGGCTTCCTCATCCGAAATGGTACGCTATTCACCACTCCGAGCACCAGCGACGAGAAGCGATACTCGTCCGCGTCCACACTCCGCCGGATGGCGCGCACCGCGGGCTGGTCGTACGATTCGAGGCCGCGCCCCAGCGCGTAGGTCAGCATTTTCGCGGCGAGACATTCGACGAATTCATCGCGCCGATCGAGCACCACCTTCTTGAGCCCCGCGAGCCCGTCGACTGCGGTGCCGTCCGGAAGCGATCCGGAGGCGTCAGCATCGGTACGGAATCGCCCGATCGCGTCGAACTCTTCGAGTGAGAAGCCGAGCGGATCGAGTCTTCGCGTGGCACGACGCGCAGGCGCGGTCCGCGCGATGCTTCTCCAGTTGCTCGCGCAGGCTGTGCGCCGAAATCTCCGCGTTGTCACTGAGCGGAAGAACGTTGGGCGGCGGAGGCGGCGGTGGCGAACCGAGAATGTTTTCGAGTATCCATTTGCCGCGCAGCACAGGCGATGTGCGTGTCGGATAGGACGTCACAAGCAACACCGCGCCCTGGCTCAGAACGCCGCCCCGCTGCGGAACTTCCACGCGCCGGAAGTAGCTGCCCTTGACGCCCAGGATGCCGTAGTGGCGCGCCAGCCGGTCGTTCAGAAAAGTGTAATCGGAATCGATGAATTCCAGCACGCTGCGGTCTTCGCGCATGATGTCCGAAAAATACAGCGCGCTTTCGCGTTCAAACGCGCGCCGCAGGGCTTCGTCGAATTGCGGATATTTCTTCGGGTCCGGCTTCCACGAAGCCACGTTGCGCAGATGCAGCCACTGCCCGGCGAAATTCTCTTCAAACGCCTCAGACTTCGGATCGGCGATCATGCGGCGCACCTGCGCTTCAAGCGTCGCAGGCTGGCTGAGTTTCCCCGCTTCGGCGACGCGCAGCAGTTCGTCGTCCGGAATGCTGCTCCACAGGAAGAACGAAAGGCGCGAAGCCAGTTCGAGGTCGCTTACGGCGCCGGACGAATGCTCCGTTCGGAAAAGAAAATCGGGCGAAACAAGAATGCCGGTGACGGCGAGCGTAATACCTGCGTCGAAACTCCCGCCGTCCGCGCGCCCGCTGGCGAAGAACTTCATCAGCGGCGTGAGGTCCGTCGCGTTCACCGGCCGGCGATAAGCGCGATGCGCGAGCGCCGTCAGAATCTGGCGCGCACAGGTCTCCTCCGGCTGGCCCGATGCAGGCTGGCAGATCAGGATGCGCCTGCGGCTTTCCGTATCGCCCGGGCCGGTCACGTTGTAAGGGCCGCCCACCGTAATGTAATCGACCGACAGTCCATTTGCGTTCGGTGCACCGACTTTCGGCGCGATGCGCGCAGGACCTTCCGGCTGCACCGACTCTGTGAGAAACCCCGCGCCGACGGTATGTTCGCCCGCGTCCAGTTTCAGCCGAAGATCGAGATTGCGTGTGCCCTGATTGGCCTCGGCCGTGTCGATCGCCGCATCGAAGAGCTTAACCCGCTTGCCGTCGACGCGCATATCGAGTTTCGCGGGTGGCAGACCGGCGGCAGGATTGCCGCGCACGCGCACCAGAAACGAATACTCCGCATCGAACGGGAAGTAGCGATGGAACAGGATCGCCCCGCGCTCGTGCGGCGGCAGCGCATCGTAACCATCGTTCGCCATGCCCGGAGTCGGCGTGAATTTCTCCGCGGACACGCTCGGCTTCAGCGTCCCCAGCGCCAGTCGCGCGATGCGCCGCGCCGACGCCAGATACTTCTCCATATGCAGCGGCGACACGGTGAGCACATCGGCGATGTTGTCGAAGCCATAGCCCGAATCGTCGGGCGGAAGATCGATGGACGCATCGTCGGGATCGAGCCCGAGCAGATCGCGCACCGCATTGCGATACTCGGCTCGGTTCAGCCGATGAATCGCCGGCGCGCCCGGATTCGGATGTTCCGCCGCCTGCTTGTCGAGCTGGGTTTCGAGCGATGAAACAATCGCGCCGCGAGTGGCCGCATCCGGCGCGGGAATGCCCGGTGGAGGCATTTCTCCCGCGCGCAGCTTGCGCAGAACTTTTTCCAGCGTGTCGGACGGAGCTGTACCGGCCGCCGCCAGCGACAGTCCGGCGGTTTTGAGTTTGTCGTTGTGACAGCCGACGCAGTAGCGATTGACGGTGGTTTCGAGCGGCGTCTGCGCGGCGAGCGGGACAGTCCAGGCGCACAGCCAGGCGAGCTCGCACACCGTCATCCGGATCACAACATCAGTCATATCATGTGTACGTGTTTTGGGTGGTCGCGCTTACACTGTTGCTGACCGCCGATCCGCGGCTCTTCGACGCCGTGCAGGCGCGCGATCGGAAAGCGGTGATGGAACTGCTTCGCACGGGCAGCGATGTCAACGCCGCCCGCGCCGACGGATCGACCGCGCTGATCTGGGCCGCGGGGCGCGACGACGCCGAGATCGTATCGGCGCTGCTGAAGGCCGGAGCCGAATCCGAATCATGCGGATGAGAATGGCGAAACGGCTCTCCTGGCCGCGGCGGGCAACGGAAACGTCGCGATCGTGCGGATGCTGCTCGATGCGAAAGCGCAGACGTGATGCGGCACGATGGGACGGCGACACGCCTCTGATGGCGGCCGTAAACGCGGGGAACCCGGAGTTGGTCCGTTTGCTGATCGATCGCGGCGCGAAGGTGAACGCCGTCGAAAAACGCATGGGGCAGACTCCGCTGATGTGGGCCGCGGCCGGCGGACGCGCCGCGATCGCGAAGCTGCTGATCCAGCAGGGCGCCGACGTTAACGCGGCGTCCGCCAATGGTTACACGCCTCTGCTTTTCGCCGCGCAGAAAGGCGATGCCGAGATCGCCCGCTCGTTGATCGATGCGAAAGCCGATCCGCTGGCGAAGGGCAGGGATGGCAGTACCGCCTTTCTCATCGCGCTCGCCCGCGGCAACGAAGCGGTCGCGCGTCTGATGCTCGATTACGGTGTAGACGTGAATGCGCGCGATCAGAACGGAGCCACGCCTCTCCATGAAGCCGCGCGTCAGGGCAAGATCGAACTTGCGCGCGACCTGGTGAAACGCGGCGCGGATGTCAATGCGCGCGCGCAGCGTCCTGGTCCGGGCCTCGGCGCAAATGGCCTCACTCCGTTTCTCACCGCGGCTCGAAGCCGGGAACGTTGCGATGATGAACCAACTGATCGCGCTCGGCGGCGATCCTAAAGCGACTTCACCCGGACGGCGTCGGGCGCAGTTCTGCTTGCCGCATCGAGCAAAAACATGGATGCGGTTCGACTGGCGGTGTCAGCTTGGACTCGACGTAAATCAGGCCCCGAAAGGCAGGCCGAGCTGCGCTGCATGCCGCAGTGAAAGCGGGCGCGAACGACATGGTGCAGTATCTGGTTGACCACGGCGCCGACCTCAACGCGAAAGACAACTTCGGACGCACGCCGATGGAAGAAGCGGAGTTCGAAGCGCCGAAATCGACGATCGAGCTTATGCGGAAGCTTACGGCTTCGAAGCCGTAGCCGCCGGCTGGCGGAAGTCGCGCTCCGTTTTGTCGTTCGGATCGGTTGAAACCGGGCCGTCGCGCCACAGCCAGCGCATCATCTCGGGCATGATCGCGCCGCCGAATTTCTGCCCGTGCAGATTCATGCCCCACGTGTAATTCACGTCGTAGCCCTTCTGCGGTGAGCGCCTTCATCAGCCGCACGTTCTGGTAGAACCAGTCGCGCTTCTGGTCGTAAGCGCCGTCGCGGCCGACGCCGCGATTATCGTTGCGCCCATCGCACAGGAACACGCGGATCGGCTTCTTCTCGCTCGCCAGCACGCGCTCCGGATACACATAGCCGCCGCGAATATTGACGAAGCTGCCCACGTTGCTCAGGACTTTTCGGAAATCGTTGGGACGTTCCCACGCGACCGTGAACGCCGCGATCGCGCCCGAGCTCGATCCGCCGATTCCGTGCTGCTCCGGGTCCTTCGAAATGTTGTACTCCTTGTACAGCACCGGCATCAGTTCTTCGGTGATCACGCGCGCGTACTTATCGTCGAGCGTGTTGTACTCGGTCGGACGGTTGGTGGTCTGGTCGCCCCAGTTCTGCGGGTTGGGCTCCGGTTGCTCAGGCGTGCGGCCCGGGTTGATGAACACGCCGATCATCACCGGAATCTCGCGCCGGTAAATCAGGTTGTCCATCACGTTCTGCGCGCGCAGATCGCCGTTCTCGTCCTTGAACGCCTGCCCATCCTGATAGATCATCAGTGCCGCAGGCGCCGACGCGATCGTACTGCGCCGGCACGTAGACCCAGTACGTGTGCTGCGTGCCCGGATAGACCTTGCTCGGCAGCGTGTACGGCCCGCGGATTTCGCCCTTCGGCACGCCGTCCTGCGGCATGGAATCGGGGCCGAGCCGATACTGCGAATTCGGATTGGGCGCCTGTGCGAACGCGACTAATTCGACTAACGCGATTCCGATCAGGGTTGCGAGCTGTCTCATTTCGCCACCGAAAATCTGTACACGGTTTCGCTCCGATAAGTCTCGCCGACTTTGAGAGTCGTGGAAGGGAACGCCGGATGATTGGGCGAATCGGGGAAATGCTGCGTCTCGAGACAGAAGGCCGACCGTTTTCCGTACGTCGTCCCACCCGGACCTTTGAGCGGCTCATTGAGGGAGTTGGCGGTATAGAACTGCATGCCGGGCTCGGTGGTGAGAAGTTCCAGCACGCGCCCGGTTTTCGGTTCGACGACCCGCGCGGCGAGTTGCACGCCCGACCCGTTCCTATTCAGCACGTAATTGTGATCGTAGCCGTTGCCGCGCGCGATCTGCTCGTCCTTCGCATCGATGCGCTCGCCGATGCGCGTGGGCTTACGAAAATCAAACGGCGTGCCATCCACCGGCTTTAGTTCGCCGGTCGGGATCAGGCTGGCGTCAACGGGCGTGAAGCGGTCGGCATTGATGGTTACGATGTGCCCGAGCACGTCGCCTTCGCCCTGACCCGCGAGATTGAAGTATGCGTGATTGGTGAGATTGATGACGGTGTCTTTGTCGCTCCTGGCCGAGTACTCGATGCGCAGCTCATTGTTTTCGGTGACTGTGAAAATCACACTTACCGCGAGGTTGCCCGGATAGCCTTCTTCGCCGTTCGTGCTGAAATACGTCATCAGCACGCCGTCGTTGTTGTGCGGCGTTGCGGTCCAGAGCTTCTTGTCGAAGCCGGCTAAGCCGCCGTGCAGCGAGTTCGCGCCGTTATTCTTCGCCAGCGTATAAGTGACCCCGTCCAGCGGGAATTTCCCGCCCGCAATGCGGTTCCCGTAACGTCCGACCGTCGCGCCGAAGTAGGGATCGGGAGGCACTTTCAGATAGCTGTCAAGACTGTCGAAGCCGAGAATGACGTCGTCGATCTTCCCGGTCCGATCGGGAACTTTGATCGTCACAAGGCGCGCGCCGTAGGTCGTGATCGTTACCTCCATGCCTTTGGAATTGCCCAGCGTGTAGAGTTCGACCTCACGGCCCTTCGGCATCCGGCCCCAAGGTTCGCTTTTGACAGCAGCATTCATATACGCAGTGCTCACCAGAGCGGCGAAGAGCAGCGTTCTCATTGGTGCCAATATACCTGCCATCCGAGGTATTTCGTCGCGGCCTCGTGGACTGCGCCCGCCGTCTCGGAAAAATTCGCCGCCACGTGATGTTCGAATCCGTTTTCGCAGATGTAACGCAGCAGCGACTGCATGCGCGGAATCTCGACCACACCGGCGCCGCCGAACGTTTCGAGCGGATCGGACGTGAATGCGCCCTCGCCAACATAGCCGCGGATGCGCCCTGTGAGATCGTCGGTCGAGAAGCGCGCGTAACTCATCGCGCCGGCTTTGACGCGTCCGACGCAGGTGCCGAACGTATTCGCTTTGCCGACGGTGCCGGCGATGATCGCCTGAAAATCCATGCGGACCGATTCGAAGAAGTGCTTGGGGAGATTGCTGCAGTGGAAGCAGACGGCTTTGTCGGGATGCTCGCCGTAGTTGTTGTTCCAGTCGAGCAGAGCGCTGGGCGTTCCGGAGGCGAGGCGCAGCGCGTGCATCCCGACCACGCCGGCGATATCCACCTCACAGGCGCTCGAAAGCAGGTCATTGCTCATCATGCTCATCACGGTGCAGGGCACGACGCCGAAGTACTCTTCCATCGAAGTCCAGCACTGGACGGCGCTGATCGCGAGATCGTTCGCGTTCATCCACTGCGAGACGACGGCGCCGAGCTTCGCCATCTTCATCAGCGCAGGGGCCGGAATACCTTCGGTCGAAACATAGCTCTGGATCGCCTGCAGCTTGTCCTGCGCGGCGGGGTCGCTGTCTTTCATGCGCTCGATGCGCCCGAAAATCTCAGAAAGATCGATGGGGTCGACGGTGATGCCGCTGGCTTCGAGAATCTTTTCGCTGTAGCGGACGGTGTTGAATGCCGTGGGGCGCGCGCCGATCGCGCCGATGCGCAGCCGCCGCATCCCGTTGGCGACACGGCAGACGGCGGCGAACCAGGCGAGATCTTTATCGAACGTTTCCGAGCGCGGCGACTCGGTGTGGAGCGTGGTCAGCGAATACGGAATGCGGAACTGCTGCAGATTGTTGCACGCCGACATCTTGCCGCAGAAGCTGTCGCGGCGGTGCGTGATGGTCATCCGATCCCGCGCGTCGGGGAAGGCGTGCACGAGCACGGGCACACTGAGGTCGGCGCGGCGCAGCGTGTCGGCGATGGCTTTTTCGTCGCCGAAGTTCGGCAGCGTGACGATGACGCCGTCGATCCGGTCGCGATCGGCACGGAACAGATCGGCGCACCTCTTCGCATCGGCATGCGTCTCCACGGCGCCGTATTTCGTGTCTTCGGGACTGAGCGCGATTACGCCGTGCCCGGCCTTTTCGAGGACCGCAATCATTTCCTCGCGGCCCGATTTCGCGAGGTGGTCAGGGAAGAAGCCGCGGTTGCCGACAATCAGTCCGAACGTCATCAGGTTATGTATACCAACCTCCGATCAGGGATTTTTGTGGGGCCGGGGCTTTTAGCCTGCCGCCGGGCTTCTGCCCGGCGCTGAACCTTATGTATGCCCGTGGGTTTGATCGTGACTTCAGCGTCTAACGGCTTCTCCCGCGATAAACCATGACATAGGCCGCCGGAACGATAAAGATCGTCAGCACGACCGATGTAGCCAGCCCGCCGATGATCGTCCGCGCCAGCGGCGCGTACTGTTCGCTGCCCGTTCCCAACTTCAGTGCCATCGGCAGGAGGCCAATCATGGTCGCGAGCGAAGTCATCAGAATCGGTCGCAGCCGGACGCGACAGGCCTCCACGACTGCGTCCTCCATGCTCCGGCCCTGCTGCTCGAGGCGGTGCGTGAACTCGACGATCAGAATACTGTTCGAAGCCGCGATGCCGACCAGCATCAGCACCCCCATCAGCGACATCACATTCAGAGTGGTATTCGTGAGCGGAAGCGTGATCATCACGCCGATGAATCCCATCGGCACAGCCAGCAGGATCAGCAGCGGGTCTTTGAAAGAGCTGAACTGCGCCACGAGGATCAGATAGAGGAGAACCACCGCCATCGACAGGCCGAGCGCGAAACTCTTAAACGATTCATTCATGGCGTTCACCATGCCGCGGATATCGATGGCGACATCCTCGGGGAGCTTCATGCCCGCAACTGTCCTGCGAATGCGCGCGGCAAGCTTCCCGAGATCCTCGCCGGTCGGGCTGACGTAGATGTCCTCCTCCCGCTTGATCTGATAATGGTTAACCTCGGTCGGCGTCGCCAGCTTTTTCAGGCTGACGACCGTATCGAGCGTGGTCGGCTGTTTGAGGCCGGGAGCGCGCAGCGGGATGCTGTTCAGGTCGATCAGACTGTGAATGGAAGAGGGGGAATTCTCGAAGTACTGAACGGTCAGGAAGTAGTCGTTGCCGGTTTTACGGTCCACCCAGAAATTCGGCGCGATCATCAGGTTCGAATTGAGCGCCGTGATCACGTTATCGACGATGTCTTTGGGAGTGAGACCGAGCTCCGACGCATGCACGCGATCCACGTTGAGCCGTACCGCCGGGTAGTCGAGATCCTGCGGAATGTACGTTTCGCCGGCGCCCGGCATAGCGCGAATCCGATCCGCCAGCTGCCGCGCGACCCGATCGGCCTGGTGCAGATCGTTGCCCGTGACCTGCACATCGATGGGCGACTGCAGGCCCATGTTCAGAGTGGCGTCAACCATGGAGCCGCTGCTGAAGTAAGTGCGCAGGTCGGGGTACTGGCCGGCGATCTGCCGCTGCACGCGGGCCATGTATTCGAAGCTGCTGATTTTGTGCGATGGCTCCAATGCCACCTCGATCGCGGCGGTGTATTCGCCGGAGTTGGTGGTGTAGAGCGATGAAAAGTCCGGCACGATGCCGATGTTCGACACCACCATGTGAAAGTCCTTCGGCTCGACAACGTGCCGGATGAGGTTCTCTACGTCCGCAACGTATTTTTCCGTGACCTCGATGCGCGTACCCGTGGGGACTTTGAGATTGATCTTGAACTGGCCGGCATCGGTGCGCGGAAAGAATGCCACCCCGAGGAACGGATAGATGGCGAGGCTGGCGAGAAAGACGCCGAAGAGGACGGCGGTCGTCAGGATCGGATGTCTGTTGGTGCGGCGCACAGTCCGCTCGTAGGAATCGAGCAGGCTGGTGAACCCCCGATTGAACCAGTCGCCGAATCGGGCAAAGCCTGTTTTCTTCTTTTCCGGATGTTCCGGCTGCTCCGGCGGCTCTTCCTGCTCACCGTCTATGCGCTCCGCCCTGGCGGGCAGATAGCGTGCGCAGAACAGCGGGATCACAGTCATCGCGATGAAGTAGGAAACGAAAAGAGAAATCGCCACCGCGAGCGCCAGCGCAGTAAACAGAAACTTACTCACGCCGTAGAGAAACGTCACCGGAAAGAACACCACAACCGTTGTGAGCGTGGCGGCGAGAACGGCCAGACTGACTTCGTTACCGCCGTCCTCCGCCGCTTTTTCCGGCGACTCACCCTGCTCGACATGCCGATAAATGTTTTCCAGCGAGATGATGGAGTTGTCGATGATGCGCGAAAACGCCAGCGCCAGGCCGCCGAGAATCATGGTGTTGACCGTGCTGCCCATCAGGTAAAGGACCATGAACGTCGCGAGGCCAGCGAGCGGAATCGAGAGGAAAACCGCGAAAGTGGCGCGCAGGCTGGCCAGGAAAATCAGAATCATCAGGCTGGTCAGCGCCAGACCGATCAGTCCCTCGTGCAGCAGGGTGCGAATCGCTTCCTTTACGTAGGCGGACTGATCGAAGACCACCGTGGCTTTGAGATTCTTTGGAATCCCCGTGAGCTTCCCGATCGTCCGGCGAATACCGTTGACCACCTGGATCGTATTCGTGTCGCCGCCCTGCTTCATGATCGGCAGAAAAACCGAACGCTGGCCGTCAACACGCACCAGGTTGTACTGAATCTGATTGGCGTCCTTCGCCTGGCCGACATCGCCCACGGAAACCCAGCTCTGGTTCACCGTTTTGACGGGGACTGTATTAAGATCCTTTACCTGATCGACGAGGGCGTTCGAGTAAACGTAGTAATCGTAATTCCCGATTTTGACGTCGCCGGCAGGCAGGATCAGATTATTGTTATTCACCGCGTTGACCACATCCATCACGCTCAGCTCGCGCGAATAGAGCTTGTATGGATCGACATAAACCATCGCCTGACGATACTTGCCCCCGAAGGGAGGCGGGATTTCGGCTCCCGGCACGCCCGCGATCTGATCGCGGATCTGAAACTGGCCTATGTCGTGCAGCTGTGTCTGCGTCAGGCCCTTGCCTTTCAGCGTCACCAGACAAACGGGAAGACTCGACGCATCGAATTTCAGCACCACCGGCGGAAGCGTTCCGGGAGGCAGACGCTTAAGATCCGACAGCGACAGGTTTGAAAGCTGCGTGACATCCGCGTCGGCATTAGTTCCCGGCTGAAAGTAGACTTTGATGATGCTTACGCCCGGCAGCGAGCGCGATTCCATATGATCGATGCCGCTCGCCAGCGTAAAGAAGCGTTCCAGCGGATCGGTAATGTCGGTCTCGATGTCTTCGGGTGGCATGCCGTTATAGAAAGTCGCCACCACGGCTTCAGGTATGTTGATCGTCGGAAAGAGATCGACAGGCATGCGAACCAGGCTCGATCCGCCGATCAGAAGCACAATCAGACAAACAACGAGGATGAAATAGGGGTGACGGATGGCGAATCCCGACATGACGAACTATTCCTCACCGGTTTCCTGCGGCGGACGCGCCAGACTGACAATCTTCGGCTGCACCGTTTCCCCCGCCTGCAGAGCGCTGCGATTGCCCACTGCGACCATCTCGCCTGGCTTCAAACCGGAAGCGACCTCGACATATTCCGGCGTGTCGGCGCCCGTCGTGACACTGCGCTCCTCCACTTTTTTGTCCGAAGGGTCGATCACCCAGACCGATCGTTGATCGCCCTTCAGATTCACCGCCTCCTGCGGCACGGCCAGTGCGTGAGGCTTTCGCCCCACCGTGAGAGTCGCTTCCGCGTACATTCCCGGCACAAGGACCCGCTCCGGATTCAGCACATCGACTTCGGTGTGCATGGTCCGCGTGTCTTCGCGGATATCGACGGAGAATCGCGCGATTGTGCCGGGGAACGTCCGGTTGAGAACGGGCACGCGCACATCGGCATGATCCCCGACGTGGATATAAGGTACATACGATTCCGCCACGGGAATGACGAGACGGAACTTGTCGTCTTCGGAAAGCTGCACGAGACCCATCGCCTGCGTGCTGGAGTTGATGCCCGACTGCATCAGGGTGCCGAGATTTGCATAGCGCTGGGTGACCACGCCGGCGAACGGGGCAGTGATTTTCGCGTACGCGAAAATTGCCTGGTCGTGGTGCAGTTGTGCCTGCTCCCGCGTCAACTGGCTTTGCGCGGAAGCCAGCGCCGACCGCGTCGCCTCGACCTGCGCCTCGGTCGACAGATCCTTACCTTGCATATCGTCCACTTCCTGCTGCGCGACCAGACCGGGCTGCGCCTTCGCCACTCCGCTGAGTCGCACGTATTGCAGGTGAGCGACCTTCTGCACGGCCTGCACTCTGTCCAGCTCATTCCGGGCGCGCCCGACCTGACCCATGGCGTCGGTAATCGATGCCTGATCCTCATCCAGCTGCAGCTTCAGTTCGGGGATTTCCAGCACCGCCATGACCTGGCCCTTCTGCACCCGCGTGCCGTAATCAACGTCGAGCTCGCTCACGAATCCCGCTTCCTTCGCATAAACGTCGATCTGCTGAAACGGCACCAGCTCGGAAGAGACGGTCAGAGTCTCGTCGAGATTCCGGAGCGCGGCTTTGACGACGGCGATTTCAGGCACCTGCTGCGCCGGGGGTTTGCCCGCCTCGGCGCGCGGCACTCCACAGCCCCAAAGCAGGACCGCAAGAGCCAGTCCGGCGATGGCAGATTCACGGACACGCGGCGCCAGCCGCGTTTGGTTGCGGGTCCTGAGTGACTCTTTCCGCACCATGTTAAACGATATTTTCCTCGCATCCATCACCCGGCAGCTTCCGCAGTTCACGGTCCAGACCTTCAACAGAGAACTGCGCCGATCGGCAGTAGTCGGTGAGATCGCGCTCTTCTTTTCGGATCCGATGCGCCATTCGCGGAAGGTCCTCCGCAACCGGGAAGGGAATCGAGTGCACGCCGTGACGGTCGCCGTGAATCAGGTCACCCGGCCTGATGGTAAGGCCTCCGAGCTCGACCGGTGTGCCGTAATCGCAGACGTGGGCGTATTGATGAGTGACCGAAACGCTGCCCGCAAAGAGATGAAACCCCAGGGCTTCGACGGCAGGCAGATCCCGCACGGAACCGTTGGTGACATAGCCAATGCAGTTCAGTGCCAGCCCGATGGCGGCGTGCAGCTCGCCTACCAGCGCGCCCGCGCCGACATACTCGTCAACGTCCTGCAGGACCATAATTCTCGGCTCGGGAACGGTGGTGAGGTACCGCCACCAGTTCATGTTTTCGTGATAGCAGCGGCCATGCGTGGGAGCCACGCTCGAGCGAACCCGCCCGATCACGGCGTATCCGAGCATCGGAGGCTGGTCTGGAAACATACAGTGGAGAGCCGTGCCGCGGATAAAGCCCTCGTTGCGCAGCCTGACCCTGAGCCTCTCGATCGCGTTGGAGGCCAGGCAGGTATCGAGATGTGCAATTGCCCGGAATGCCCCGGTCGAAACAACCCCGTCCTGTGTATGAGTCACCACGCGCCCTCCTGTAGGTCAAGACTGAACGGCGCACAACGTCGTTTCCGGCGCTGGCCGCGCGCGTGAACGTGGCATCACAGGCAGCCGGATCGCGATGTGTGACGCAACACGCCGGTGTCCCGGAGTCCGCTCTGTTCCATCGCCCTCGCCGGTTTTCCGCAATCCGGATTTCGTATCCCGCCGCACATGGTGATTGCGTGCGGCGCCTTCTTGCCCTGGTCTGTCGGCGGCGCTCGCTAAAGACGGCCTTCAGCCGGCCATGCCATCCGGACGAGTAAGAGGGTGTCCGCATTCATCGCGATTTGCGCTGCTAGCCTGGGCAGGTCGTGACCATGGTAATACGACCATGGTAATATAGAGAGGTGGAAACGATCAGCGCCGCGAACTTCAAGGCTACCTGCCTCGCGCTCCTCGATAAGGTCGAAAAAACCGGCAAGCCGATCCGCGTCACAAAACGCGGTAGGCCCGTCGCCGAACTCGTCCCTGTATCGCCTCCCGGTAAGCGCCGCATTATGGGC
This sequence comes from Terriglobia bacterium, assembly GCA_963832905.1. Taxonomy (GTDB): domain Bacteria; phylum Acidobacteriota; class Terriglobia; order Bryobacterales; family Bryobacteraceae; genus BOG-234. The sequence continues at coordinate 254,143 of CAWHVO010000007.1, forward strand.
TGCATGGAAGGCACAGCGAAGATCGTCGACGATATTGTCTCGCCCGCCGTACCCGAATCCGACTGGGACGTTCTGCGCTCGTGAACGTCCTTCTCGACACCCACATCTGGCTCTGGTCCTTCCTCGAACCTGGCCGCGTCGGGAGGAAGCTGGCGGCGATCCTCGAGGACCCGGCCAATCAGCTTTGGCTGTCCCCGGTCAGCGTTTGGGAAGCCATGGTGCTTTTTCAGCTGGGGCGCATTCAAATCGCATCAGACCCGGTCGTCTGGATTCGCCAGGCTCTGGCGAAAGGACTGACCACGGAAGCCGGACTGACGCATGAAATCGCGATCCAGAGTCGCATGATCGACCTTCCCCACAAAGACCCGGCCGACCGCTTCCTCGTCGCCACCGCGCTGGTCAACGGATTTGCCTTCGCGACCGCTGACCGAAACCTGCTGAAACTCCGGTCGATCGACACGATTCCGAGTCGCTGACTCTCCGAGTCACGCGCCTCATCCGGGAGCACTGCATGCATCGAAGCAGACGGGCGCTCTTACTAAATCCCCTTGATTTCGCCCCCGTCCATCCGAACAGAAGCGCCTGTAAGCCAGCGAGCCTCTCTGGAAACCAGATATGCCATGAGGCCGGCAATCTCCTCCGGTTCGCCATAGCGGGCTATCCCGGGTTCCTCCGGAAATCTCTTCGTGGCTTCTTCCACGCTCATTCCGTGCGCCGGCGCCCATCGATCCATGAAGGACCGGCGCCGGCCCGTCATGACCGGGCCTGGCACTACGCTGTTGACCTGGACTCCATCCTTGATGCCCTGTTCCGCGAAGGCCTTCGCGAGCGCGATGATGGCCGCGTTGATGGTGGCTACAGCCGCGAAGCCCGGCTTCGGGTCGAGAGCCGCGCTTCCGGAGATGAGTACGACGGCGCCCTTCGAGGCCTTCAGGGCATCCCAGGCTCGTATCGTCAGCCGGCGCGCACCGTGCAGCTTGAGAGCCAGGCCGTCTTCCCACTGCGCGTCCGTCATCTCGAACAGATCGATCTGCGGCACTGCCCCGGCGATGTTCAGCAGGGCATCGATTCTGCCAAAGCGGTCGAGCGTGCACCGGACGAGGGCTTCGACCGAACGAGGCTCGCGCAGATCGAGCGCGTAAGTCAGCGGTTCGGCGCCCGCGGATTTCACCGCGTCCGCGGTCTTTCTGAGCTCATCCTCCTGCCTCACGATCAGCACAACGGCCTCGAAATCTCGCGCCAGGCGCACAGCCGTCGCACGGCCGATACCCTGGCTTGCGCCCGTGACAATGGCGACGGATCTATCGGGCGTGGCCCACTCCTGCTTCAGCCGCCAGCGCCTGCCGTGCCGCTTCCAGAACCACGTCGATGACCAGATACGGCGCCGTATACATCGGACTGTGATCGACGCGGTGTGTCCGAATCGTCGCGCCCATCCGCTCTGCCATGAAAAGCTGCGTCTCCGGCGCAATCATGCGATCCTCTTCCGCCAGCAGATACCAGGAAGACTTCGTTTTCCACCCAGGCACGGGAGCCTTCTCCTCAATGCACTTCACCGCGAGTGGCCGCTGCACAGCCTCGAGAATCGTGGCCTGGTCCGGCGAAGCCTTGTGAGCGACTGCGTGGGCGAATCCCCCTTCGGGCATCCAGATAAGCCCATGCTGATCCGCCTGGAGCTTCGGCGCCTCGGGATGCGGCTTGGCTCGATAAAAAACATCTGCGACTGTCTCACCCTCAGTGGGCGCCAGCGCCGCCACATACACCAGCGCCCTGACCTTTGAATCACCTGGACCCGCGATCACGGCGCCTCCATATGCGTGTCCCGCAAGCACGACCGGCCCGCTCGTTCTGTCGATGACGCGCTGCAGAGCGGCTATGTCCTCCGTAAGCGATGTGAGTGGAATCGGCGCGCAGGTTACCTTAAGACCTTCTTGTCGCAACGGAAGGATGACGTTCTGCCAGCAGGAACCATCGGCCCACGCGCCATGCACCAGCACGATCGTGGCATTCCGCGCAAAACTCATTGCGACACCCCATTCGCGCCCAGGAACTCTTTCATCGCCGCGGCAATTTCGACGAAGTGCGTCTCGAGCGCAAAATGCCCGGTATCCAGGAACTCCACGCGTGCATTCGGTATGTCTTTTTCAAATGCTTCCGCGCCTGCGGGTATGAAGAAGGGGTCGTTCTTACCCCATATCGCCAGCAGCGGCGGCCTGGCCTTCCGAAAGTAGTCCTGAAACGCCGGATAGAGCTTCACGTTCGACGCGTAATCGAGAAACAGATCCAGCTGAATATCCTTGTTCCCCGGGCGCTCAAGCAGAGCCGCATCCAGCGTGTACGATTCCGGCGGAACGCTCTCCGGATCGCCTACACCGTGGGTGTACTGCCATCGCGTTCCTTCCGGCGTCAGAACATTCCTGCTGATGACCTCTCGGTTCTCCGGTGTCGGCTCAGCCCAGTATTTGCGGATCGGCCCCCACGCATCGCCAAGCCCTTGTTCATAGGCGTTCCCGTTCTGTGAAACGATGGCCGTGACCCGGTCGGGGTGCGCCATCGCAAGACGGAATCCCGTTGGCGCCCCATAATCGAACACATACAGTGCAAAGCGCCGGAGTCTGAGCGCCTGCGTGAACGCATTGAGCGTCGCGGCCAGCCGGTCGAACGAATAGACGTAATTTCGTTCCGCGGGAACTTCTGTGAATCCGAAGCCAGGCAGGTCTGGCGCGATCACGCGATACTCACCGGCAAGTCGCGGAATGAGTTCGCGGAACATAAATGATGACGCCGGGAACCCGTGCAGCAACAGCACGACGGGGGCATCGGGATCGCCGGCGGTGCGGTAGAAGACACGCACCCCGTCAGCCGCGATGCGGTGCACCGATGTAACTGGCGTTTGCAATCCGGATTCGGGATGATTTGCGGTCTGTATGGAATGACTCATGAAACTCTCCTTGTCTCTCGCTTGATGCGACTGCTCGACGCCATCGCAATGGCATCTGGCAGGCCAAACCTGAAAGAGCTCAACCCGGAATCTGCGGCATTGGGCCTAAGTGGTTCTGATCTGGGGTAATCCCGGCGCAGGAGCAGCGAACCAATCTCGCTGTCAGGCGACGAAATAGGGACGGACCTCCGACCCACCGACCGGACAGGGTCAGATTCTTTTTCGTCGCGGCCTGCATTGTTCGAGGCGGCCGGGCGGCGCACGCGACTCCGGGAAACCGCCTGGTGTCCACCAGCCATGAGGTCCCGGCAGCCTTCACATCGGCCCATGCGCCGGGATCACTCCGCATGCCGACGCCCCCCGCCCACGGGAAGCGCACTCTCCTCGTCTTCCCGCGACATCGCCGGCGCACGCACCGTCAGGTACTGTGGAACGGCAGCGGAAACGCAGACTGCGGAATCAGGCGATACTCGCAGCGACCGCCGGCTCGCTGCCAGACGCTGCGAGCCAGTTCCCGATTCACTGCGGGCCGACACTGCCCATCTGATTATGGAACCTTCGGCCGCGATTGCATCACGCCGAGCAGACTTCCGATATGCAGGTAGCTGTCCAGCTCCGCCTGCTCGGCATCGGTGAGCGAACCAGATCGTGCATTGCGGCGCTTGGCCGCGCATGCGAATAAGTTTGCTAATGTAAACCTGTGCGGATGACGCATCGGTTGGCATTATCATGCCTGCTGGCTGCATGCGCGGTTGGCGCCCCCGCGCCGACGCCACAAAAAATCATCGGCGAATATCTGCAGGCGCAGGGTGGCGCGAAGGCGGTCGCCCGCATCCGCACCGAAACCATCGCAGGCAATCTGACCGAAGAATCCACCGGCAAGACCGGTTCCTGGTCGTTGATTGCCCGGGCCCCCGACCGCTTCTACACCGAAATCATCGCCGGGCCCGATCGCAGGGTGGAGGCATATAACGGCATGTCGCCATGGGGCCAGGATTCGCCGGAAGGCGCCCGCACTCTGACCGGTGACGCCGCGGCGCAGACCGAAGCCGCCGCTCGCTGCTGGAATGAGCGGCTGGCCGACGTGAAGAAGTCCAAACTGAGCCTGGAGTTCATGGGCAGCGAAAAGGTGCGGGGCCGGGACACATGGCACATCCGGGTATCGTCCGGCCCCGCCATGACACGCGAATTGTATTTCGATGCCGGGACACATCTAATTGCGCGTGAGGTTTTGCCCAACGCACAGCTTGACTACGACGACTACCGGCCGGTTCAGGGAATTCAAACGCCGTATCGCATCGAACTGCGCCGCGGCGGCCACGCGTATAAGATCGCCGTCACGCGCGCTGAATTCGATTCGCCCGTGGACGATTCCGTTTTCAACTTTCCACGTGCATCGACAACTCCTTTGCCGGACATCGCCACTCTGATTCGTGAAGTGACGAAAAACCAGAAAGCCATCGATGAATTGCAGAAGCAGTACACCTGCCACGTGACCGAAGAACGGGAAAGTACCGACTCAAAGAACCGGTTCAGGTCGACGACGGTCCGCGAGTATGAGGTATTCAATATCGCCGGCGAAGAAGTGCGGCGGCTCCTTGCGAAGGATGGCGAGCCCCTCGCCGGCAATGAGAGGAAGAAAGAAGACGATCGGTTCAACCAGGAGTTCGGGAAGTATACGAAGCAGGCAGCCGAAGCCGCCCGCGATCCCAAAAAACAGGCGCAGCAGGAGGCCAAAGATGATGCGCAGATCTCGGATTTTCTGCGCGCTGTCCGCTTCACTAATGCGCGGCGCGAACGATTTCGCGGGCAGGACGTGATCGCCGTCGATTTCGGCCCGAACCCCGATTACAAGCCCAGGAAGACCATCGAGAACGTCATTCACCAGATGGCGGGAGTGATCTGGATCGACGAACAGGCTCGCGACGTGGCGCGCCTGGAAGCGCATTTCAACGGCAATGTCAGGATCGGCGGCGGGGTGCTGGCGTCGCTCGATAAAGGATCGAGTTTCGTGTTCGAACAGGCGAGGGTCAACAACGAGGTCTGGCTGCCGACCTACGACGAGGTGCACCTCGGCGGACGCTTCCTCGTCCTCAAGGTGAAAGCGAACCAGATCGATCGCTACAAGGATTACAAAAAGTTCCACGCGGACTCGACCTTCGTCCCGGACCCGAATTGACGACTATGGCCGCTAATCGTCCGACGTTGACCCGGTACGAACCTGGCAGAACGCGGCCCGATCCGAACGTTCGCAGCAAATCGCGGTCGTGCCGCCTATTGTTTGGGTGGCGCCGAAGGGGCCGGCTGATTGAACTTCGCAGCGTCGATCGCCACATTTGTTTCCGCCGAACGTCAGCAGGACGTCTGACCGGCCGTCCGTCCATGTCGTAATGACGTGAAACGGCAGCTTGACTCCGGCGCCGGCCACATCCCGGTAATCGCTGTAGTCCACCTGTATCGGTACCCGCCCGATGATCGTGTTGGCGTAGCGCACTTGGCGTACCAGCAGGCCGGACTGCTTATCAAAGTACAGCTTTATCGGGGAGCGCCCGCCGCTGGCGGTCCCCTGCACGACGACCACATCCTTGTCGTCAATGCTGCTCGAACCTACCAGCGGTTTCGTTATGGCTTGCTTGATTCCCGCCGGAAAAGAGAGCACTGCGTCGAGCCGGACGGCATCCAGGTCTCCGTTGGTATACCTGATCACAGGAAATGGCTTGTCCGCGGGCGGCGCCGCCATCCATCCGTTGTTGCCATCAAAGGTCGTGGTTCGGTCTCCGCCGTCCGTATGCACTATCATGATGCGCTGATTTGGAGCCTTGACATAAATGTCCACCGGCGCCCTCGGTTCTGCATACCCCTGATATGTGCCCTTGAAGACGATGCTGGTGATGGCGGCTGCCTTCTGCGCTCCTCCGGCCGCCTGGAGATACTTGTCAAAGACCTGATCGGCGGAAGGCGCTCCAGGCGTTTGCCGGGTAATCTCGACTTCATTGGGATCAGGATCGGGCGGCGCGCCGTACTGCTCCCTCAGGCTCGGCGTGATCTTCGGTGCACCCTGCATATTGCGATGGCAGGTATAGCAGGTCACCGCGCGCGCTCCCCCGAAATTGGTCTTGTTGATGGACTGGACCATCAGAATCATCCGGCGCGCTATCGCCTTACGCGGAGTCTCCTCAGCGTAGACACTCCAATCGCCCTCTATTTTCGGTTCGACGTGGCAATCGGTGCAGTTATAGTTAGTGGACGCGGCAATGAACCCCATCGTGTCCATGAATTCATCCACCGGGATTCCCTTGAGCACGGTAACGTTTTTGAAAGCCTGTTCCGACATAAGCTGCTTTGCCGGCGCCGTTTGTCCAGCCGCCGGCGCCACATGCAGCACCCATATAACAATCGCCGCCATTGCCCCGCGCTTCATCGTTGTCTCCCGTCCTTAAATCCTTAAGCTACTCGAATATTTGAATGTACCCGCCGCCGCGCTCCTGAGCAAGCTGGCGTGCCGGGGCATCAAGCCGGTTGATCTTACGCGCGATCGCCGGTGAAGTACGCCGTGCTTCCCTTTCCGCGTGGCGTGTCAAGCAGTAATTGAACCTGGAAAATGCTCGCGCACGTCAACCAGTCTATTTCAACTGCTTCAACATCGATATTGCATGCCCGTTGGTTGGATCCAACTTGACGGCCGTTTGGTAGGTCTGGATCGCGAGGGCCTTTTGGCCGTTTTGAGAGTAAGCCTCGCCCAGGCTATCGAAGGCGTTGGAAGATGCCGGATGTTCGGCGGTGTTTAGCTGAAAAATCGCAATCGCGTCGCTGGGCTTCTTGTCTCCGTAAAGCAACGCGTAGCCGAGAGTGTTCAACTCCGACTCCCCAAAGTCGTAGTTCGTGTCTCCCACAGCCTTGAGATCCTGGTAGATTTTCAACGCGCCTTGGATTCCTGAGTCGTGAATCGCTTTGTAGAGCTTCTCAGCCCCCGATTGTTTGGGCAATACGTAGGACTTTCCTGCGAAGATGTTCTGAATGGCGGCATTGATCTCCGTACGCTTGCTATTGCCCCGGTTCGTCAGCAGAATGACAGTGATCCTCGACCCGAGCCGCCGCTCGATAAACGCCCGAAAGCCTGCCTGGCTGCAGGTATGCCAGACATACTTCCTCGCGCCGTCTTCTGCTACATTCCATCCGAATCCATACGTGGAATGGCCCTCTTCCACGTGGCCGGGCGTAAACGCTTCGGCCAGGGTGGACTGACGAACCAGCTTCTTCGTGTAGAGCACCTGGTCCCACTTGAACAGATCGTCCACCGTTGAATAGATGCCGCCATCCCCGGGGATCTGGGTCGGGGCGGCGTCATCAACCTGGCCGAATTGGCCGTATCCGACCGCGGTCCGCGCGCTTTTCTTCCCCCGCCGGTCATAAACGAATGTGCTGCTCATGGCAACAGGTTGGAAGATCTCCTGTTCCAGGAAATCGCCAAAATTCATTCCGGAGACGCGCTCCACGACGATGGCGAGGAGTGCATATCCGGGATTGCTGTATCGATACTTCTGACCGGCCTTTGAGAGAACTTCGTCTTTCGAAAGTAGCGCGGCGATGAGCGCTTGTTGGGACAGACCGGAATCGTCGATCGCCAGATCGCCATCGCCGTGAACTGCTTGGTGACGGAGCCGATGTTGGAGGAGGTTTCAGGAGTGAAATCCGCGCCGGTCTGAAAGTTCGCCTTCCCAAATGCGTTCCGGTAGACAATCTTGCCGTCCTGCGCTACGAGCACGGCCCCGTTGAACTGGCCTCGCGCAGAGAGAGCGGTCATCAAGGCACCGATTCCCGAATTGGGGCCGGCGGAGGCAGAACCAATGGTCCAGAAGACTAAGCCAAGGGCGGACAACCATCGGCCGAAGGGGACCGATCCTCTCATTCGATGATAAGACGAGCTAGTCGTAGCGACGGTTAGCACACGGTCTAACGTTTACTTCTTCTCGTCCCCGCCTATTCCCCCGAGAGGCCGTCCTTCCCAGAAACGGCGCTCAATGGAATAGACACAATATTCTTCCCGCATGTCCCCATACGCCGTCCCGTCCGGCCTTTTGCCCCAGAGACCCTTTTGGATTTGCTGTGAACTGTTCATCAGCCTCAACTTCAGCTTCTTGCCGCCCCAGGCGCCCGTGTACGCCTTCAGATCCGTAAGCGTCAGGCTGAACTCCAGGTTGTCATGGTCCAGGCGCGTGTAACGCTCCTCCAGATGCATCTGGTCGCTGTGGATTGAGCCGTAGGGATCCACCCAGGTTCGGTCATCGTAACCGGAAGATTCAACCACAAGGGTGTCGCCATCCCAATGCGCGGTCGCATATCCGTACCACCGCGGCTTTGCGTCAGCCCCCGGGAGCTTGCGCCCGTCCGTCCAGAGGTCACGCCATACGTGGTCCCGTTCGAAGAATTCGACGAATTCGTTAGGCAGCTTAACGAATCGGTAGTTACTATAGTCGAGGTTGCGGGGGTAACCGGAAGGGTCGCACTGGAACAGCGGATCGTTCCAGTCTTTCTGGTCCTCATAGAGTCCAAAGGCCAGCGGCGAATTTCTGGCGGACGCCCTCGTCTTACTCCACTTCTCCTTTCCCCAGTCCGTCATGGGAGGACGATTGTTGCCTAACGCAACATCGAATCCTCCAGGGTTCCTCCAGATGCCGGAGATGTCATGCGGATCAAAGGGTTGAGCGCTTGCCGCCGGAGCTGTCTGCGCCTGTGTTTGCCGGCCGTTCTGCGCAAAAAGGAACTGTGTCAAAGCCAATGTAACGGCAAGAGCAAAGAACGCGGCCATGAAACGATACTTAATTGGGAACAAGCTACTTCTCCTGCTCAGACTCAGGCCTCTCGCGGGTATCTTTCGGCATCTGAACTTCAACCGCCGTGTAGCCCGGCTTTACCGGGAGCGAGTTCATGTCAACGGCGTCTTTTCCCATGCCGCACCTGCCGCTGCCGCCCAGCCGATGGCCATCGGCGACAAAGACGAATTGAGGACAGCTTCCGAAAGTCCTGTTGCCCTTGGCCGGCACGAAGCTCACCAGGAGCTCGTCCCCAGGCTTGAATGACTTCTTCGTCCAGCCATTCGCGAGCGCGTTTCCCGGACTCACTGTTTCGACGCCCCAGGTCTCCTCTTCGCCCTTATCGTTTTTGAGTTTGAAATAAATCTGGACATGGGGATTCGCCCATATGTATTCCGTCACTGTCGCCTTCGTTGTGATTCGATACCTGAAGTCGTACACTCCCGCTGTTCCATGATGCGCGAACATCGGGTTACCAATCGCGAGAAAGCCCAGTGTAATTACAAAAAAGGGAACTACAGTATTACGCGTCACGTGACATCTCCTTAATCTAAATTCCAGCCGCGCACAACGGACCCTTCGGCCTGTGCGCTCTGAAAATGCTACGGGTGCATCTCATGCCAGGCCTTCCCGTGGAGCTTCACCTCAGAGTAGGCGCAGATGTCCTCGGGAAGATCGTTATACTCCGAGTGGGCCGGCTTTTCCGTCAATCGAAAGATCTTCTTATCGCCTTTCCATGTACCGGCATACGTCTTGGGGTCCGTGATATTCAGCGTCATCTCCAGATGGTCGTGGTCCACGCGACGGTAGCGTTCTTCCACCGTCATTTCGTCGCTGTGCGGGGAGCCATATTGGTCGAGCCAGGTGGCTTCATCGAAGTTATTCGAGTTGACGATAAATGTGTCTCCCTCCCAATAGCCAACTGCGTATCCGAACCAGCGTGAGTCCGCGTCGTCGCCCGGAAGTTTTCGCCCATCCGTCCATATGTCGCGCCAGGTGCGGCCATCCTCGAAGAACTGAATCACTTCGTCGCCAGTCTGGGCAAACCTCATTCCGGGCTGCCTGGGATGCCACATGATGCGCGGGAAACCCGTCGGATCGCACAACAGGACAGGATCATTCCAGTCTTTTTCCGGGTAAACTCCGTTTCCCAATGCCTTGCCATCGTATCCCGTCTTTGCCTTGTGAAACTTTTCCAGACCCCACGGCGTCATCGGCGGCCGCTTATTGCTCGTTTCGTTCAGGGCGCCAGGCGGTCGCCCGATGTTGGTGATGTCCCAGAATCCGGACAGATCGTGCGGGTCAAAAGCCTTGGCAGAGGCCGCCAGGACCGCTCCCTGCTTACCGTTCTGAGCGAAAGCGACTGACGACGAGGCCAGCATTACTGTGATGGCAATCGTCGCACCCATCAGGCGATCCGGCATTTTAGAACCCCTTTTCGCACGCTCGCTTATCGAGCACAACCTCTACCGGGCGCACAACGGACCCCTGCGGCCCCTGCGCCTCTTTAAGACGTTCGACTGCGGATGCAACAGCCCAAGAGTCGGGTATCCCTTTCGAACGGCAACAGCAAGAACTCCTCGTCTTCGGCGGAGAGACCCTGCCTCCGGGGGGAACTATAGTGGAAAGCCGTCCGGGTTGTCAAGTCTCCTTTCGCCCGCTTTTCGCCCACCAGCGATTCCGCAACCGATTTGGGGTGGAATGAGGGAAAGCGAAGAAAACTTCGCGGTCCGATTGAGGGGGCCTGAGGCGTGCGGGGCACGGCGCGGCTCGGGAAACGGGGGGATTCTGAAAACGGAGAAAACGACGCACGGACTGCACGGAGGAAGCCTGACAGGCGGATGAACGCACTCGAATTGGCAGCTTCAAATCAACGATCACGCAGTTCGGTCTGCGGGCGCTCCGCACGGAGTACCCGGAATTCTTCGATTGATTCCTGCCTGATGTGGCTGGCTTCAGTGGAAGGAAGCGCGGTCTTCCGTCCGGAATTGTTTCAATGGACCTGGCGGAGCGTGCAGGCAATCGGCTATAAGCCGGTGGATGGCACTGCGTAAAACGAAATTGATTCGCCGGTCCCGGTCGCGGCATTACCTGCGGAGTGGATACGGGGATGGTTCGGCAGGATTCTGCCTCTGAACTTTTTCGAGTCACTCAGAGAAGACCTCGCAAGAGTCGAGAACAGCTGTATTTTCACTTCGGGTAACGACTTGGATGATGATCATGCAGCGCCTTTCCCCGCGCCGCCAACGCTGGCCACGGCGGTCGGGGAACTGCTCCACGGAGACGGCCGGGAACTTCTACAGCGCTGCAAGCGGGTGTTGGAAGATAACACCTCAGTCAATACCGGCGCCCACAATCAGGCGCGACAACGGATCCCGGTGGAGGCGGCCCGCCATGTTGCCCAACGAAGCTTCGAGCAACTCCACGAGATCCAGTCGGGGGACGGATCGCGGAGCCTCCTGCTCCTGCTGGAGGGTAGTTCGATCCGGTTGTCGCATACCCCGGCACTGCTCAAAACATATCCGACGGCGCAGAACCAGCATGGCCAGTCACACTGGCCAATAATGCGTGTAGCGGTAATGCACCGCGTGGTCACGGCTCTGGTAATGGCGCCGGTGTTCGGTCCATGTACGGCAAGGAGGCGAGCAGGGGCTGGCGGAACCTTCAATCGATGATCTTCCGCCTGCATCGGTGCTGCTCGGGGATCGCAACTTCGGCGTATTCTTGGTGATGCGGCGTGCGCACTCCGAAACCCATCAGGTGCTGGCGCGATTTGACCGGGGCGCGCGCCCAGCGACTAAACGGCGGCGAACTGAATGCCGGGGAACACAAAGTGAAATGGGAGCCGACGCGCGAGGACCGGCGCAGTCATACAGAAATACCCGTCGATGCGTGCATTGCGGGGCGGTTGATTATTGCGCGGCCCGAAGGCACGAAGGAGGATCTGTATCCTGCGCCGCATTTTGGGCATTCGCGCGCGCAGTCGCACATACCGACTCCGCCGAGGAGTTTGAACGCCACTGGCGATTGTTGATCCGCTCGACCGGACAATGCAAGCTGCCTAAACGAAACCGTCCGCCAGCCCCGCGAGTCGTCTGGCTCAAGCGTCACAACTTCCCCCACCGGAGGTTCAGAAATGATCGATCTCAAAACTATATGGCATTGGGCGAAACCGCCTGCCGCGCCAAACCTGCCCAGAATGTAGAAACTCCCGCGCCGGGTAAAATCAGGTGCAGAACAGGACCCTCTATCTGATCGCCGCCAGCGCGATCCCGTCGCCATACTGCGCAAATCCCGGAATCGTCACCGGCAGCTTTCCGCCGATCGCCATCTCTCCGAACAGCGCCTTTACCGCCGAAATTTCCGACGGCGCCACCGTGCTGTACGTCGTCATATAAGCCGCGACATCCGGGAAATTCCGCAGCAGATACGGATTCCCCATCGCAATCAACGCCACCGGCTTTTTAGTGGCCACCAGCCTGTCGATCAGCTGCGGGAATGCGCCGCCCAGCGCCACACTTCCCCGGTACGCCGCCACGGACGCGAACGCCACCACCACGTACCGTTCCGCCCCCGCCGAACGGTCCGCCGCCGCATTCACATCCGCCTCCGACATCCGGGTATCCAGAATCGACACGTCGGCCATCACCGCCCGCTTCCGCACCTCGAGCGCAAAAGACAGGCCTTCGGTTGAAGTGCTCGATTCCGCGAGCACAAAATATGCCGTATCCCCGGCCGGTTTCAGCGGCAGGAAATCGTTCTCATTGCGCACCAGCGTGACCGACCGGTCCGCGATTTGCTGCGCCACGGCATTGCTCTCGGGAGAATTCACCACTTCATGAATCGCATCCAGATCGACCAGCTTCTTCGCCGCCAGCCCCACATGCGCCTTCGCCGTCAGCACCCGCATGACGCTTTCGTCGATCCGCTTCTGCGTCAGATGCCCGCTCTTCACCGCCGCAGCGACGGCATTGATCGCAGCCTCTCCGTCCGGAGGCATCAGCAGCACATCCGCGCCTGCCTGGATCGAACGCACGGCCGCTTCAGCGACCGTGAATCCTTTGGCGATCCCGCCCATCTCGAGCGCATCGGTAACGATGATCCCCTTGAAGCCCATCTCCTCGCGAAGCACGCCGTTGACGATTTTCGGCGAAAGCGTGGCGGGCAGATCCGGTTCATCCAGCGCGGGAACCGCTATATGCGCCGTCATCACTGAATCGGTTCCGCTCTGAATCGCCGCACGGAATGGCGCCCACTCCACTTTTTCCAGCCGATCCCGGTCACCGCTGATCGTCGCCAGATTCAGGTGCGTGTCAGTAGCCGTGTCGCCATGCCCGGGAAAATGCTTGGCAGTCGTCAGCACCCTCGCGCCCGGCACGGAATGCGCCCCGGTGATAAACGCCGACGCAAACGTTGACACTTCCTCCGGATTCTCGCCATACGACCGGATGTTGATGATCGGATTGTCCGGGTTGTTGTTGACGTCGGCATCGGGAAAAAGCAGCCACTGCACGCCCAGCGCGCGCGCCTCCCGCGCCGTGATCTCGCCCTCCGCCGCGGCCTCTTTCGGATCCTTCGAAGCCGCGAACGCCATCGCATGCGGGAAGACGGTCGTCGCATCCACGCGCATCGAAGCGCCGCGCTCGAAGTCGGCGGATACCAGCAGCGGAATCCTGGACAGGCGCTGCATGCGGTTGATGAAACTCGCTGCCTCGAGGGGATCGGCCTTCGCCACCGTTCGCCCGTCCGAGACGTTCACCAGAATCAGTCCGCCTATATGCTCCTGCGAAACCAGATGCACGAACTTCCGGTATTCTCTGGTGCGCGTATTCATCGGATGCCCGCTGAATCCGATGACAATCAGCTGCGCAATTCTCTCGCGTGGTGTCAGCGTTTTGATCCACCGCGCGGCGATGGCTGCATCGGACCCGCCGGCCGGTAAAGTTGATGCCGGGCGCGGCGCAGGTTTGGCCGCCTTTTTTGTCGTTGCGGGAGCTGCCAGAAGCGCACTTGCGAGGACCGCACTCAGAGCTGTCCACGCGAGCCGGTTGGTCATGCTTTGTATTCTTCCACGCCCGTCTATCCGGCGCTGGCCTGCTTCGGTGAACGCGGAGGCCTGCGGTGCGAGGCCGGCGATCGCCGCGGCGGACGTGCCTCCAGACGCCGGATCGCGCGCAGCAATTCGGGTACTTCCTTGTTGCTCTTGTTGACCAGCTCGTCCGCTCCCGACGTTTCCGTCGTGAGCCCCAAGCAGTCGATGTATCCCGACAGCAGAATGATGCCCACCGGCGATTCCCTGCCGCGAATCCGCCGGATCAGCTCGAGGCCGTCCATTTCTCCCATGCGCAGGTCGGTCACGACCACATCGAATTCCCGCACCTGCAGGATCTCCCACGCCTCCTCACCGCTCGATGCTGTGACGATATCGTAGCCATGCTCCGCCAGAATCATCTTTCGGGCGGTCAGTCCGCGTACGTTATTGTCGACGAGCAGAATTCTGGAGGCGGGTACAGAGTCTTTTTTCATGCGGGGACCGAGTCAAAGTAACAGAGCTGTTACGACCGTGTCAACGATTTTGCATCCGCATGAAAGAAGGGCGAATCGAGTTCTTGACTTGACCGAATCAGTGCGGGCGCTGATCTTCCAGTCTCGTCACGCGCTCCGTCAGGGCCTCAGGATCCAGATCGAATGTTCGCAGCGCAGCGGTATGAGTCCGCAGCCGCGCATCATGAGGGCTTGCCCATTTATGAAACTCAGTCAGGAGCGCGGTCTCAACTTTCTCGATCTTTGCATCGAGCACGGTCTTAACGTTCTCGATCTTTGCATCGAGCGTGTTCAGTTGCGCGGTGATCCAGCGCTTGTCTTCGTCAGTCAATGCCATTCAGACCCTATTCTACTGCCCGCGGCGCTTTATACCCCGCCTTCGCGATGATCGTATACTTAATCGGCTTGCCTGTTCTCTGATCCGTCATCTTCAGAGGTTGGTTCGTTGCCGGATTCACCAGCTGTATCGTCAGCTTGCGGAACTTGCCGTCTTTGGCCTGATTGTTCGGCGAATACCCGAGCGAATACTGATTGCGCAGTGACATCGATATCTGCTGAAACACCCCCCGAGTTCCTGCGGGAATCGCGGGAAGTACGCCTGCCCACCGGTTTCTTTGGCGAACGTTCGCAACTCGTTGTCCCCCTGCAGAAAGTCGATGGGGTCCTGCGGCATCATGGCGCGCACGAGCCCGAGGATCTCGATGGAGTACACGGGCACGCCCGCTTCCTGCAGCGCCTTCCGCGCTTTGTCGTATGTCAGCTTGCTGAACGTATCGATGCCCGACGCGATCAGCAGCACTGCCTTCCGGCCCTCGATCTTCGACATCCGATCCGTCGTATCCGCCAGCGCGTCGAACATATCGCTCTCGGAAAATCCCGGAATGCGCAGCAGCGACAACGCGTCCATCGTCTTCGACCGGTCATTGGTGAAATCGCTGAGAATTGTCGTCTTCAGATCGTAGGCGATCACCGCGACGTAGTCGTCAGGCCTCAGGCTGTTCACGAAACCATACGACGCATTCAGCGTATCGCCCCAGCCGTAGCTCCAGTAGGCCTGAAACCGGCCGCTGAACTCGATGACCATCGCCACGGTCATCGGCGCCTGCGTGACCGAAAACTGCGTGAGCGTCTGCGGCACGTTGTCTTCGAGAATGCGGAAGTTGCCGCGCGGGATCCCGGGTATCGGATTGCCATGCGGATCGATCACCTGCACATCCACGTTGACGATGTTGGTCTCAGCCTTGAACGTCGCATCCCCGGTGTTCTCGTTTCCCTTCGTCGCGCGGGGGCTGAGCTTCGACGGTATCGGCGCCTGATTATTGTCCGGACTGTTTGCGGAATCGTCGGCGCTCTGCCTGCGCGGTTTCGCCACTGTCTGGCTTCCCGGGCCCGCATCCTGCGCCCACACATCGAGAGCCCACACACCGGCGATCAGCGCCACAGCCGTAAACGAAAACAGGATCGAACGTTTCATACGCACACTTCCACTTATAGATGATACGGGAAATTTCGTCGGCGGTTTCGCGCCTTCGGGCGACGATTTAATTAACCCAGGGATCGCGGTCGGAGCCGTGTTTTTTCAGGTAAACTTTGAATTTCTTCCGCGCGCGCTGTATCTTGTACTCCTTCCAGCGCTGCGCCAGATCGAGGCGGAACCCGCCATCCGCCCTGACCCTCGGCCGGAACTGTGTCCTGATGTACACAAACCCGAAGATCATCCCGCCCAGGTGCGCCAGGTTGCTCACCGGGCTGTCGGTATTGAACGAGCTCAGGAACGCGATCGCGCCGAAGATCATTACCATGTACTTGGCCTTGATCGGGAACAGAAAACTCATCAGCACGGTCTGATTGGGAAACAGCATGCCGAACGCGAGCAGCACGCCGTAGATCGCGCCGGAAGCGCCGATCGTGCGCAAATAGGGATGCCGGATGAGCAGGTCCACCAGAACCACGCTGATCCCCGCGCCCACGCCGCACACAAAGTAATACTGCAGGAAGCGCCGCGTGCCCCAGGTTTCTTCCACCGGCGCGCCGAACATCCAGAGCGCCAGCATATTGAACAGGATGTGCCAAAGACTGCCCGTGTCGTGAACGAAAAGATACGTGACAAGCTGCCACACCATGCCGTGGATCACGGCCGCAGGAACCAGCTCCAGGAGCAGTGCGTTATGCAGGCTCCCGGTATGCAGCACGTTTGAAGCGAAGAAATCGATCAGAAAGACCGCGACGTTGATGATGACAAGCCACTTGACGCCGGTCGGAAACGACCAATTGAAGAGAGAACTGCTTGTCCGGTACCTGGTGTCGTAACGCATGCGGGACCCCGGCTTCTTAACCGTAGGATAGCAACACGCCGGGCAGACGGTGAATGAACTCAGACGTTCGAAGCCGCGTGCGCTCTGGCGCTGCTTTCCTCCGCCGTCTCCCCGTCCGCCTCAGGCAGAGTCGCCTTACGCGCATACGCGGTCAGCTGCCACGCCAGATACTGCGCCGCAATCGCCGCCGCGATCCACACCTGCCAGTGCGACAGCACTCCGGCGGTGAACACGAAAGCGCCCGCCCATCCCAGATCGTCCCCGAGGCGCCAGACACCGAACGATGCGCAGCTGATCGATGCGATAGTCAGCAGATACCCTGCCACGCGCGCCATGCGGCTGTTCTTTCCCGCGCGGCCCGATCTCGCAGCCCCGCGTCCGAGGCGCACTCTGACAATCATGAATTCAGGCTTTCATGTCCCACTATAGTGGGTCTCCCCGCGCGGACATGCATTTCGGCTGGCCGTCTCCGCGCGGTTTCATACATAATTAGCGTTTGCCGATCATACAGGGTTTCGTCCAAATGAAAAAGCTAACCACCGTTATCATCGGCACCGGCTTCATGGGCCGCGTCCATACGGAAGGCGTGCGCCGCCTCGGAAATGTTGAAGTTGCCGGCATTGCTGCGCGCACCCTCGATCAGGCGCGCCGCTTTGCCGATGAGCTTTCCGTTCCCCGCTCGACCGGCGACTATCGCGAGTTCCTCGCCGATCCCTCCATTGACGCCGTACACATCTGCACGCCCAACGCGCTGCACTTTCCCATGGCGACGGCCGCGCTGGCCGCGGGCAAACATGTGCTCTGCGAGAAGCCTCTGGCAACCTCCGTCGCGGAAGCGCGCGAGATGATCCGCCTTGCGCAGGAGAAAAACCTCGCCCACTGCACCTTCCACAATCTCCGCTACTATCCCCAGGTGCAGAACATGCGGCGTCTGCGCGAATCCGGCGAACTCGGCGATATCCTCGTCGCGCAGGGAACCTACTCGCAGGACTGGCTGCTCTACGACAGCGACTGGAACTGGCGCATCGAATCCGGCCCCAGCCGCGCTTTCGCCGACATCGGCACGCACTGGTGCGACATGATTGAGCACGTCACCGGTCAGCACATCTCCGCGCTGTGCGCCGACCTCACGACGTTCCACAAAACACGCAGGAAGCCGAAAGGCTCTGTCGAGACCTTCACGGGCAAGACCGCCGCGCCCACCGACTTCACCGAGGTTCCCATCAATACCGAAGATTTCGGCTCTATGATTCTGCGCCTCGGCGACTCCGCGCGCGGCGCCATGACCGTAAGCCAGGTCTCGGCCGGACGGAAGAATCGCTTCTTCGTCGAAATCTACGGAACGAAAGCCTCAGTCGCGTGGAATCAGGAACAGCCGGACGAGCTGTGGATCGGCCGCCGCAATGTCCCCAACGAGGTCATTGTGAAGGACCCGTCTCTCCTGCAGGAAAAAGCGCGCGCCTATGCAGACTTACCAGGCGGGCACAGCGAAGGTTATGACGACACCTTCAAGCAGGTATTCCGCCGCTTCTATCGTCGCGTAGCCGACGCGAATGCGCCAATCGAATACCCAACGTTCGAAGATGGTCTCCGCCAGCTCGAAATTCTGGACGCAGTCCTCGAAAGCTCGCGCCGGCGAAGCTGGGTTCAACCTGTAACGCGCACTCCATTCGGACGCTGCGCAGCTTTCATCGGCAGAGGCACCGGCGGCTTCGACCGCCGGCGTTACGCGAGATGCTCGTCCAGCATCTTCTGAACGTCGCTCTTCCCCGTCGCCCCGACCTTCGTCGCCACCAGCTGCCCACCCTTGAAAAGCAGCAGCGTCGGGATGCCGCGCACCTGATACCGCATCGCGGTCTGCCCCTCTTCGTCCACGTTCAGCTTTCCGATCTTCGCCTTGCCGTGGTATTCCTCGGCAAGCTGATCGATGATCGGTGTCATCTGGCGGCACGGGCCGCACCAGCTCGCCCAGAAGTCCACCAGCACCGGTTCAGACGATTTCAGCACGTCCGTATCCCAGCCAGCGTCGGTAAAGTTCAGCGTGTTTGCTCCAGCCATTTATGTCCTCTTCAAGAAAATCAGATTCACTTGCTTATGCGCAGGATGCAACCCTGCATCCAATAATTGGAAGCCGCAGGCCTGCACCTAAAATGCAGCCGCGATCTTCTGGTACAGCCTTGAATACTCACCCGCCGATGCCGTCCACGAATAATCCCTGCGCATGCCCCGCGCCATCATCGCCGTCCATGTCTTCTTTTCCGTCCATGCGCGGCAGGCCTGCCGGATTGCTTCGAGAAGCGCATACCCATTGTAATCAACGAACTTGAAACCAGTCGCGCCGCGCGCCGGCGGCGCTGTGATCGTGTCGTCCAGCCCTCCCGTGGCCCGCACCACCGGCACTGTCCCGTAACGGAGACTGTATATCTGATTCAGCCCGCACGGCTCATAGTGGCTCGGCATCAGAAAAATGTCCGCACCTGCCTCGATCCGATGCGCCAGCCCCTCGTCATAGCCGATTCGCACCCCAACCTTATCCGGAAATCTCCATTGCAGCCAACGGAAGAAATCCTCCCCTTGCCTGTCCCCGCTCCCCAGCACAGCGAGAGACACATCCTCCTGAAACAGCTCCTCGGCCGCCTGTGCGATCAGGTCGAATCCCTTCTGGGCCGCGAATCGCGACACAATCCCCAGCAGCGGCCTGTCCATCGCGTTTTCCGGCAGCCCCAACTCCCGCAGCAGCTCGCGCTTGCAGGATTGCTTGCCCTTCAAATCGCCTGCCGCAACCTGCGCCGCCGTGTAGCGAGCCGGAATCAGCGGGTCATTTTCCGGATCCCAGTACGCATAATCCACCCCGTTCAGAATTCCGCTCAGTACGCTCCTCCGGTCTCGCAGCATTCCATCCATGCCGAAGCCGAAATCCCGCGTTTGAATCTCTTCCGCGTACTTCGGACTCACTGTGTTCAGGGCGTCCGCCATCATGATGCCCGCCTTCAGATAACAAATGTTGCCCCAGAACTCGATGACCGAAGGACTATCGAACCCCGCCGGCAATCCCAGGTCGCTGAAAGCGTAATGGCCGAATTGCCCCTGGTAACCCAGATTGTGGAGCGTCAGCAGCGTTCGAATGCCGAGCAGCGCCGGGTCCACCACGCGCGGGTCTTTCAGATACGCAGGCACCAGGGATGCCTGCCAGTCGTGGCAATGAATGATATCCGCCGCAAATACCCGGCGCGCAATCTCGATCGACGCCTTCGACAGCAGGGCGAACCGGATGTGGTTGTCGCCGAACTCACCGCTCCCGTCGCCATACAGCCCGCCGCGGTCGAACAGCACGGGTTGATCGACGAAAAATACGCGCGCATCTCCGCCGGCGAGTTGCCACACCGACGTGTTAAAGACCATACCTCGTCCCAGCTCGATGGGAAACGATTCCAGGCGCTCGGCGGGTGCATCTTTGGCCGCCATGTAGCGCGGAATGACGGTGGCCACCGGGTGGCCGATCCGCGCCAGCGCGCCTGGCAGCGCCCCCAGCACATCCGCCAGCCCGCCGCTTTTGGCCCAGGGGCTCGCTTCCGACGAAACCATGAGAATGCGGGCGAACCGGTCCATTCGTTAAATAGTACAGTGGGGCAGGTTGTCAGGGGCACCCTCTGGGGTCCGGCGGGTTTGTTTGAACCCGCTCCGACGCGGATACAATCCGCCCGTCCGAAATCGCAGCGAAATGTAGAAACTCCAGCAGCGGGGTTGCTACTCCGCTCGTCCGGCGTGCCGAAACGTACCTGCCGGGACCAATGGTTCATGCGCAGCCGTCTCTTTTCGTCTCTTCACCTCCGCCCGTCACCCGCGCATATAATAGCGTGTTGAAGCAAAGCCTGTCTCTCGCGGTGGTCTTTCTCGCGGGCCTCTCCGGTCTGCGCGCCGCGGACAACCTGCAACTCGGCGCCAACGAGAACCTCTTCTACGTTCTCGCCGCCATCAACGCCGCGGGCTATGACGAAGGCATCAACCTTCCCGATAACCACCCCTTTCGCCGCGAACT
Organism: Terriglobia bacterium; assembly: GCA_963832905.1. Classification (GTDB taxonomy): domain Bacteria; phylum Acidobacteriota; class Terriglobia; order Bryobacterales; family Bryobacteraceae; genus BOG-234. The sequence goes on from CAWHVO010000007.1 coordinate 274,795, forward strand.
GCGCGAACATCTCGCCCAGCAGAACATCCCGGTTCTTCCCGATCTCCACAGCTTCTACCGAAAACACCTGCAGAAAACCGGCGGCATCGCGGATCTTTCGCAGTACATCTCCTACGCGCTCTCCGTGACCGGCCCTCCCTATTTCGAGTGGCGCACGCGCAGCGTTGACGTTCCGCCGGATGCCATGGTGCTCGCCGAGTTCACGCCTCTCCTGATCGACTTCTACCAGCAGGCGAAGCTCGACGAGCTGTGGAAGAAAGCGCAGCCGGCAATCGAAAAGGAAGAGGAGAAATATCATTCGCCTCTGGTCGCCATGACGAATACCATTGACGGCTATCTGCGCGTGTCCGCCGGCGGCTATCTCGGCCGGCGCTTCTCCGTTTTCGTCGATCTCCTCGGCGCTCCCGAGCAGATACAGGCGAAAAACTATGGTGACGACGCCTTTGTGGTCGTCACGCCCTCCGCCAAACCCAGCCTCTTCGACATTCGCCACGCCTATCTGCACTTTGAGATCGATCCCATCTGCATCAAGTACGGGATCGCCCTTGATCTGAAGCGCACTCTGCTCGATTACGTCCAGAACGCACCGCTCGATATGGCATACAAAAACGACGTTGTGCTGCTCGCCAACGAAAGCCTGATTAAAGCCGTGGAAGCGCGTCTCGACAAGAACCCCGGCGAAGTCACACAGGCGGCCCGTCAGGGCTACGCTCTCGCGCCTTTCTTCGCAGAGCAGCTCCCCATATTCGAGAAACAGGATCAGAGCTTTCGCTACTACGTGGAGGACATGTTCAACTCGATCGACCTCAATCGCGAGAAGAACCGCATCGCTTCAATCAAATTCGACGCCGCGCCGCTGGTCCGTCTGGGCAAGCAGGTTCCTGTCCCCGCCGCGCAGCCGAAACTTTCGCCCTCCGCCGAGACCCTCGAACAGGCCGACGATCTGTACACCAAACGCACTCTCGATCCGGCCAAGGATCTCTACCTGAAAGCGCTCGAACAGACCGGCAGCCCCGATGAACACGCCCGCGCCTGGTACGGACTGGCGCGCATCGCCGTGCTGCAGAAGGAGCCTGACTCCGCCGTGAAGCTGTTCGAAAAAACGCTGGGTGCGTCTCCCGACGATCCCACCAAAGCCTGGAGCCTGTACTACCTTGGCCGGCTCGCCCAGGCGGCGGCCAATCAGGAGCACGAGGCCCGTCTCGACCAGCAGGCGCAGGCAGATCTGGATCGCGCCGTGAAAATGTTTCAGTCGGCGATCGCCGTCCCCGGCGCCTCCGACCAGGCGCGCAGCGCCGCCCGGACCGAATTAGATAAACTTCCAAAATGAGCACAGGAGATTTCGTTCAATGAGAGGTTCCACCATCGCACTCAGCTGGCTTGCCGTTTCGCTCGGTGCGGCAGCCGCTTTAGCCCAGGCCCCGCCCACCGCGCCGCCGGCCCCGACCAAGGTCAACAAGAGCGGCCCCGGCCCCAAATCCAAAGGCGAGGAGACCGCTGTTCGCGCTCTCTTCCAGTCGCAGGCGCAGTCGCCCGACGACCAGATCGCCGCGGCTGAAGCGCTGATTTCCAAGTACGCGGATACCGACTACAAAGGCTTCGCCCTCGAGCTCGAAGCCGAGGCGTATCAGAAGAAAGGCGACGTTGCCAAAGCGATCTTCTATGGTGAGACCGCGCTCGGCGCCGATCCGAAGAACTACGACGCAGACAATCTTCTCGCCAACCTATACGCCGCCACCACCAAGGGCACCGAGCTCGACGCGAAGGAGAGGTTGTCCAAAGCCGAGAAATACGCCCACGATTCCATGGACGCTCTCGCCGCCGGCAAGCCCGCGATCTTTGCCACCGCTTCTGACGAAGCATGGAACAAAACCAAAGCCGGCGCTACCGAACAGGCCTGGCAGGCTCTCGGCATCGTGGCTCAGGTCCGCAAGAACTACGACGAAGCCGCGGCGGATTTCCAGAAAGGCCTCGATGCCAATCCCGACCCGCTGCTGATGATCCGCCTCGGCCGCGCCTACTTCTTTGAGAAGAAGTTTGATGAAGCCATCGCCGAGGACCAAAAGGTTATGGATGCCCCGGACGCCATCGCCCAGTACAAGAAGATCGCCGCGGACGACAAACAGCGCTTCACCATGGCCAAGGGCACCGCGAAGTAGTTGCAATCCAGTCTGGATGAACTCGAGCGCGCCCTCGGCTATCGCTTCGCGAACCGCGCTCTTCTGGCTCGTGCCGTTACGCACAGCTCCAGCGCCAATGAATCTCAGCCTCCGGCGGCGCAGCCTCTGCCGCCGGAAGCCCAGGCGGATAACGAACGTCTGGAGTTTCTGGGCGACGCCGTCCTTGGACTCCTCATCAGCGAAGCGCTGTTCACCCGTTTTCGAAACTTCTCCGAAGGTCAGCTTTCGCTTCTGAAAAACCATCTGGTCAGCGCGGCCCATTTGCTGGCCGTCGCTCACAACCTGCAGCTGGGCCGCTATCTGCAGCTGGGCCGCGGCGAGGAAACGGCCGGTGGCCGCACCAAACAGCGCCTTCTGGTGAATGCCTTCGAGGCCGTGCTGGCTGCAGTCTATCTGGATGGCGGATTCGAAACCGCCCGCGACATTCTGCTCCGCAACGTTCTGCCGCCTGACGCAGAACTTGCCGAGCTTGCCGGCTGCGGTCCGCCGCACGACTTTCGCGCCGAGCTGGAACGTCTGGCGCGCGACCACAAACTGCCGCGCCCGCTGTATTTCCTCATCTCGGAGACCGGCCCCGGCCATGCCCGATCGTTCACTGTCGAGGTGCGCGCCGGCAAGGATTACATCGCCGTCGCCGAAGGTTCTTCCAAGAAAGCGGCCTCGCACAACGCCGCCCGCAAGGTCTGCGAAATGCTCCGCGAGAGCTGAGGCTGCTTTACCCGCCGCCGTGCTCTTCGCGTTCCTTCTTGAAGTATTCCGCCTCGGCGACCTTTTTATCCTTCACCTGGCTGCTGTTCGCCAGTCTGCGCCGGGCGGCCTTTAACCGCGCCTGGCTGATGCCTTCCGAGCTGACCGCGAATCCCGACAGCAGCTGCTCAATGTCTTCGCTCGTGCACTCCGTGCAGGCCGGTGTCGGGGATCCCTTCAGAACCAGTAACTCGAATTCGTTGCCACACCGCCGGCATTGGTATTCGTAAATCGGCATTGTTCACCTACCAATATAATTCCGAATCCTATCTCGCTTCGCTTTACGGCTACAATAACGGGCATGCGGCTTCGCCCGGGACACGTTTTGGCGGCGGCTGCCGGGCTCGTTGCGGCGACTACGCTTCGGCTCGCGAGTGTCAGGGGATTCGGCACCATCCTGGATGAAATCGTCGAGCTCGGAGGATGGGCAATCGCTGCGCTGATAACTTCTCCAGCCTACGCGGATACCCACCATTTCGTAATCTGGCCAGCTGTCCTCGTTGTAAACGCAGCTGTGTTTTTCTTGCCCGAGTCGGTCATTTGGTTCTCAGCCCGCAAGCGGTGGCCCACGATATTTGCGCTGGCTACGTCCCTATGGTGCGCTTTTTACGTAGCCTCCCTCTTCTGGCTCTTCCCGGCGACAGATGGACCGTAGGCTGATCAATGGCACTCAACAAATTGCGATCTCCCGCGCCCGTCGTCCGTAATAGCCTATGTGAGGCTGGACTTCAACCGCATACTTGCCGACAACCAGTCGCTGGTTTTCAGCCTCGCCCTGCGTTTCCTGCGCGACCGCGCCGGCGCCGAAGAGCTTGCCCAGGACGTTTTCCTGCAGCTCTACCAGCGTCTCGGCCGTATCGAAAGCCCGGCTCACGCCGCCAGCTGGCTGCGCCGCGCCATTTGCCACCGGTGCATCGACGAAGCGCGCAAACGCCGTCTGCGCCCCCGCCTCAGCCTTGAAGCCGTTCCCGAGCCCTCTGCCGAACCCGCGGACCCCGATCTCCTCCTCAACGATCGCCTGCGCCGCTTCGTCGGAGAACTTCCGGATAACGCGCGCATGGTGGTCCTGCTCCGTTATCAGGAAGACCTCGACCCCACCGAAATCGCCGACTTACTGAACATGCCGATCAGCACCGTAAAAAGCCACCTGCATCGCTCGCTCGCCGTCCTGCGCGGCCGCATGCAGAAACAGGAGATCTGCCGATGAGCTTCGAAGACGATCTGCGCCGCGCCCTGCAGCGCGAAACCGCACCGCCCGATTTCGCCGCCCGCGTTCTGTCGCGCACGCGGCCGCCGCGCAGATTTTCGCTCGCGATCGCCACGGCACTGGCTGTGGCCGTTCTCGTTCCGTCGGGCGTCTACCAGTACCGTCAGCATCACAAGGCAATCGAGGCGCGCGATCAGCTGATCGCAGCTCTCTCGATTACCCATGACACCCTTCAGCACGTACAGCAGCAGATTCAGCACCACACGAGGCACACACAATGAAACTTACGTGGATTCTCTTCGCCGCCGGTCTTTTCACTATGGCCCTGCCCGCCCTGGCTCAGCAGCCCGGCTTCGATTTCAAAACGCTCGACAAGCTGGCCGCCAACGCCAAAGAAGCCACCAGCATCAATCTGGAAGGCGACGCCCTGAAGGCCGCGGCCAGCCTGATGGGCGACAAGTTCCGCAACCTGACCGGTGTCTACGTGCACTCTTATGAGTTCGCGAAAACAGGCCAGTACAACGTACAGGATCTGGAACCGGTCCGCGTTTATCTGAAGTCGCTGAACTGGACGAAGATCGTTAACGTCAAAGAATCGGACGAGACAAGCGAAATCTATCTGCAGCCTATGCCCGACGGGAAAATCGCCGGCCTGGCTGTTGTAGTGGCGGAACCCAAAGAAGTCACGGTTGTTTTCCTCCAGGGGACGCTGGACCCGCGCGACCTGAAGAAACTGGGGGGACTCGGCGTCCCGGATATCCCCAACGTCACGCTCGACCACGGCGGCAGACCGGACGCCCCCCAAAAAGACTGATCTGGTGGCGCCATCCTGAGTCCGGCCCAATGCTACTCTCGTTCTCAAATGGCCAAACTCTCGATCAAAGATCTTGACCTGAATGGCAAACGCGTGTTCATACGCGTCGACTTCAACGTTCCGCTCGCCAACGGGGGGCAGGAAATCACCAGCGATAAGCGCATCCGCGCGTCGCTCCCGTCCATCAACTACGCTCTCGATCACGGCGCGGCCGTCGTTCTCGCCTCTCACCTCGGCCGTCCCAAAGGGAAGCCGAATCCCGAGATGAGCATGAAGCCCATTGCGGCCAAACTCGCGCAGCTACTCGGCAAACCGGTTCAGCTCGCGCCCGATTGTGTCGGACCCGCCGTCGAAGCCATGCTCCCCAAACCCGGCGAGGTCCTGCTTCTCGAAAATCTCCGCTATCACGCGCAGGAAGAAGCCAACGACCCCGCCTTCTCGCAGCAGCTGGCCAAACTCTGCGATGTCTACGTCAACGACGCCTTCGGCTCCGCCCATCGCGCCCACGCCTCCACCGTCGGCATGATCGCTTTCGTCAAACAGGCCGCCGCCGGCCTCCTCATGGACAAAGAACTCGAATACATGACGAAGGCCACGACGAATCCGGCGCACCCCTGCATCGCCATCCTGGGCGGCGCGAAGGTTTCCGACAAGATCGAAGTCATCGAAAACCTCCTCAAATTCGCCGACAGAATCCTCATCGGCGGCGCGATGGCGTACACGTTTCTGAAGTCGCAGGGCGAGCCCGTAGGCACTTCGCTCGTCGAAGACGACAAGCTCGACCTCGCGAAAAAGCTCCTCGCCGAACACGGCTCGAAGATCATGCTCCCAGTCGATCACGTCGTCGCTGCCGAGCTGAAGGAAGGTGCTGAGAATGAAACCGTCGCCAATATCCCCGACGGCAAAATGGGCCTCGACATCGGCGCCAAAACCATCGCCGCCTACGCCGACATCATCCGCAGCGCGAAGACCATCATCTGGAACGGCCCCATGGGCGTCTTCGAAAAGCCTCCCTTCGATCGCGGCACCGTAGCGCTCGCGAAAGCCGTCGCCGAATCCGGCGCGATGTCCGTGGTCGGCGGCGGCGACTCCGAAAAGGCCATCAAGAGCGCAGGCGTTTCGGATAAGATCAGTCACATCTCGACCGGCGGCGGCGCGTCTCTCGAATTCCTCTCCGGCATCGAACTCCCCGGTGTCGCGGCCCTTTCTGAAAAATGACCACGAACAAATGACGGTTCTGCTGCTGTCCGGCCTGCTCTGCGACCGGAACATCTGGAGCCATCAAATTCGCGCTCTCGAAAAAATAGCGGATGTCATCGTCCCCGACTTCCGCTTCGTCAACTCGATCGCCGCAATGGCGCAGATTGCTCTCGATTCTGCTCCTTCGCGTTTCGCCGTCGCGGGACACTCGATGGGCGCGCGCGTTGCTATCGAACTATTCCGCATGGTCCCGGATCGCGTTGACCGCATCGCGCTTCTCGACACCGGCGTCCACCCGCGCGGACCTCACGAAGAATCGAAACGCGGCGAACTGGTCGAATTAGCCCGCACGCAGGGCATGGCAGCCATGGCCGCGCGCTGGCTGCCGCCGATGCTGCATCCGAATCACAGCGCGCTCCTCGCTCCGCTGACCGAAATGGTCGAGCGCTCGACCCCCGAAGCGTTCGCCAACCAGCAGCGCGCCCTGCTCGACCGTCCCGAAGCCCGCGCTGTACTGCCACTGATCAAATGCCCGACGCTGGTTCTCTGCGGACGTCAGGATGCGTGGAGCCCCGTTTCGCAGCACGAAGAAATCGCCGCCGCGATTCCGCACTCGAAGCTGGTGATCGTCGAAGACGCCGGGCACATGTCGCCGGTCGAGCAGCCCGAGGCCGTCACCGATGCGCTCCTTGCCTGGTTTTCATACAACCTGCAGAATTAGACATTTCAGATACAGCGTCTCTGGCACAGTCAGCAATATCGGATGATCCTGGGCCTGCGTTCTCCTTTCCAGCACGCGCAATGTCCGACCGGCATCGAGCGACGCCTCCGCCACCACCTCAAGCAGCATCGCCTCGCTCACATGATGCGAGCACGAACAGGTCACCAGGATCCCGCCCGGCCCCAGCAGCCGCAGCGCGCGGAGATTGATGTCCTTATATCCGCGCATCGCCCCGTCCAGCTGTTTCCTTGACTTCGCGAACGCCGGCGGATCCAGCACGATCGCATCGAACGACCGCCGCGCCGACGCATACCCCGACAGCACATCGAAGACATCGGCCTCGCGAAACGTCACGTTCGCAATCCCGTTCGCCTCCGCATTCCGCTCCGCCGTCGCCAGCGCCGCCGCACTCGAATCGATCGCCTCCACCTACTCGCACGTCCGCGCCAGATGCAGCGCAAACCCTCCTGTCGATGTAAAGCAATCGAGCGCCCTGCCGCCCGCCCGGCTTTCCATACACCACTTGGCCGCCGACAGATAGTTCTCCCGCTGATCCAGAAACACTCCGGTCTTCTGTCCGCCGATTAAATCCGCCTCCATGCGAAAGCCGTTCATGCGAATCGCAACCGGCCCGTCGACTTCGCCCGCCACGACCTTCACCTCGCGCGGCAATTCCTCCAGCGACCGCACCGCCGCGTCGTTGCGCGCCACAATCGCCCGCGGCGCGAACTGCTCCCCGATCGCCGCGATAATCTCGCCCATCGACCGGTCCATCCCCTGATCGAGCGCCTGCACCACAAAGTAATCTCCATATCGATCGATGATCAGCGCGGGCAGCCCATCCGCCTCCGCGTGTACCAGCCGGTACGCCGTCGAGTCGGTCACCACTTTCTCGCGGAACCTCTGGGCCGCTCGAATCCTCTCCGCGATATCGAACGTTGTCCCGAGCATGCGCAGCGCAATCTGTGACGACGAACTGTAATGCGCCATCCCCAAACACTGCCCGCGCGCATCCACCACCCGCACGACCGCACCCGGCGTCGCCTCGCCCGTAGCCGTCACATCCGACCGGAAAATCCACGGATGCCCCGCGCGAAACCGATCCGCGCCTTTTTTCGATACTCGTACTTCCGATTCCACCCCATCAGCATCTCACCCACATCCAGACCGACGTCACCAAACGCGACTGTGTCTTCTATAGTGGTCATAGGCGTTATTCAAATGACCAATCGCCTCGCCAGCCTGCGCCGATCCCGCGGTGTCGCCGCGGCGGCACTCGCCTCGCAGGTCGGCGTCACCCGCCAGGCTATCTACGCCATCGAAGCCGGCACCTACATGCCGAATACCGCGGTCGCTCTTCGCCTCGCGCGCGTGCTCGAAACCACCGTCGAAGACCTCTTCGCTCTCGATGGCGAGGAACCCCTCGTGCCGTCCTCAATGAGTTTCGAACCCCTCGACGAATCCCTCGCCTTCGAGCCCGGCGCGCCCATTCAGATCTGCAAGGTCGGACGACGCGCCATCGGCGTCGCCCCGCCGCAGTTCCCCGCGTGGCTTCCCATGGCCGACGGCATCGCCACCGACTCCCGGCACGCCTCGCTCTCCTCTGAGCCCGACAACGATACTCGCCTCCTCATCGCCGGATGCGATCCCGCGCTCTCGCTGCTCGCCAGCCATGCGCGTCAGGTCGGCATCGACCTCATTCTCGCCAACGCCAACAGCGCCCACAGCCTGGCCTGGCTGCGCGCGGGCAAGATCGATATCGCAGGCAGCCATCTGAACGACCCCATTGCGAACGGACGCGCGCTGTCAGTCGTTACCTTTGCTCTCTGGGAAGAAGGCTTCGTGGTGCGCCGCGGCAATCCGAAATCGATCCGCACCATCGCCGACCTCGCCAATCCATCCGTACGTTTCGTCAATCGCGAGAAGGGTTCGGGCAGCCGCCGCCTCTTCGATTCCCTCGCCGCCACCGCAGGCATTGCCCCGGCCCACGTAAAAAGCAGCGACACCACTGCGCCCGGCCATCTTGCCGCTGCCTGGGCCGTTGCTTCCGGACAGGCCGATTGCTGTATCGCCGCCGGATCCGCCGCCCGCCGCTTCGGTCTCGACTTTATTCCTCTGGCGGGCGAACGATTCGAGCTCGTCCTCAACAAACGCGACCTCGCGCGTAAACCCGTGCAGGCTGTCCTCGACGTTCTCAACCGCGCGCGCTTCCGCCGCCAGCTCGAAACAATCGCGGGCTATGATGTTTCGCACGCCGGCGAAGCCGTTACATAACCACGCATGCCAAACTGGAGGCAATGAGCCGTTTCCTCGTCACCGGCGGCGCCGGATTTATCGGATCCGCCCTGGTTCGCGGCCTCCTCGCGCACGGCGCCTCCAAAGTCGTCGTCGTCGATAACCTCCTCACCGGCCATGAGCGCAATCTCGCCGAAGTCCGCGGCCGGATTGACTTCCATCGCACCGATATTCGCGATTACGACGCCCTCCGCGCCACCTTCGACGGCATCGACGTCGTATTCCACGAAGCCGCCATCCCATCCGTGCCGCGCTCCATTCACGACCCCGTTCCTTCGCACGAAGTCAACCTCAACGGCACCTTCAACGTGCTGCGCGCTGCCAAAGAAGCCGGTGTGCGCCGTGTCGTCTACGCCGCATCGTCCTCCGCGTACGGCGACACCGAGGAACTCCCCAAAGTTGAAACCATGACGCCGCGTCCCAAGTCTCCCTACGCGGCGCAAAAGCTGCTCGGCGAGCACTACATGTCGGTCTGGGCCGACTGTTTTGCGCTCGAAACCGTCAGCCTGCGGTACTTCAACGTGTTCGGTCCGCGTCAGGACCCCTCCAGCCCCTATTCCGGCGTGCTCTCGCTCTTCATGACCGCCGTCCTCAATCGCGAAGCCCCCACCATCTTCGGCGACGGCGAACAGTCCCGCGACTTTACCTACGTCGAAGACATAGTCGCCCTGAACATCAAAGCCGCTGAGGCACCGTCCAGGGTCGTCTCCGGCCGGATGTACAACGCCGGAAACGGCGGACGCATCACGCTCAATCAGTCGTGGGCGTTACTCGAGAAAATCGAAGGCTGCCGCATCGCGCCGAAATACGGGCCTCCGAGGGCGGGGGATGTGCGGGACTCTCAGGCAGACACCACGCGCGCGCGTCGCGATCTCGGGCACGATCCGCGTTTCACGTTTGAGGAAGGAATACGGGCGACGCTAGCCTCGTACAGAGGGACGCGCAGCGCAGGCTGCGCTTGACGGACTGGCTAGGCGGCTTCCGGAAAACTGAAGCCGGACTTCTGCAGCGACTTCTCCAGGAGCGAAATCGCTTCTGTCTGGCTGATGTTGCGCGCCAGCGATACTTCCGAAATCAGCATCGTGCGCGTGCGGTCCAGCATCTTCTTTTCACGGAACGACAGCGGCTTTTCCGCCTGCAGCCGCACCAGCTGTTTGAACACTTCCGCGATCTGCAGCAGGCTGCCAGTCAGCATCTTTTCACTGTTGATCTTGAAGCGAACTTTCCAGTCGGAGAGATTTTCAATTGCCGGACCCGCCAGATAAGCAAGGACCTTGTTCACGTCAGCTGACTTCGACAGCTTCCGGAGTCCAATGCTCTCTGCGTTGGAGAAGGGCACCATCACCGTCATGCTTGAACAAAAAAGCCGGAGCAGGTAAAACTTCTCCGGTCGCTGTTCAAAGAAGCGAGTGCTGATGTTCTCAATGGTCCCAACGCCCTGGTTAGGATATACAACTTTTTCACCGACTGCGAAGGTCATCATACGCTGAATCCCCCACCCGAACACCGGTGTGAAATTAACACAAATTTAACTGCGACGAGCAACTCATCATAGGATGGTGAAATTGTTTTGTCAAGTCAATGAGTAAGTTATTGCAGTTCAGCGATTTGTCGTGGTGTTAAATAGTGCAATAGAAATAATCGATGGCTTAGATTTCAACATCTGCGGCTTCGGCTATGACCGCCAGCCACCCTCGGAGGGTGGCTATCCTTCGCAACTTTTTTCATCAGTAATCTCCGATGCCGGTGCAGTCTGATTCTCCCCTCTTGCGACCCGTCAAGGAGGGCATGTTACATTAGGAACGTCCCAAACGGAACGCATGAGGACAGCGGTCCTCCTGCGCTTAACCCAGTGCGGGGACGTAGTTCAGTTGGTTAGAACGCCGGCCTGTCACGTCGGAGGTCGCGGGTTCGAGCCCCGTCGTCCCCGCCATTTTCTTCAATCAGTTACGGCCCCCGAGATCAGCGGTTTCGGGTTGTTCGGGGTCGTGTGAAGTAGGCGTGAAGTAGAATCCCCGCTGGCCGGGCGCCGGACTGCCTCCTCAAGTACCTGGGCGATCAGATCGGCTGTTCCGCGTTTCAGATCATCCCGCGGGTGCTGATAACGGCGCAGTTCGCGGCTCCTGTGTCCGATGAGAAGGCTGATGATATTGTCCGCTACTCCTGCGGCAGTGAGAGTTGAAATCCGCTGCCGTATGGGCGAGTTGGTCGGCGACGCGCCAGCGATAATTTCGTCTGCGATAACGCCTCCGCGATGGATACTACTCTTCCAGCCCAGGCGGTCAGCACTCCGCGATGTCTCACTCTGATGTTGACAGAATCGGAACATGTGTCCCCGTCATCGCGATCCGGACGCCCAGCACATCCGCCGCCCGCGCCTTTCCCGGAAGCCCTTCGCCCGCCCGTGCGTCATATATTCAGCAGGTTTCACAGCGCCGCCAATCCACCCGCCGTGTGCGGGCGTATACTGAAATTTCGGGTGGCGCTGCAGCGTCATTTCTACGAGGAGCGCAAAGCCTGCCACTCGAGCAGGCGTTTTGCGCGGTAAAGCAAAGAGGTCGCATGAACAAATACGGAAAGTTCGCCATTCTGATGGCGATCATCGTCGGGTCCCTCGGATTCCTCGCCTACTACGGCATCCAGGGCAACGAGACCTATTACAAGACCATCACCGAGCTGCGCCAGATGGGCGACAGCGCGCAAAGTCCGGCACGTCCGCGTCGGCGGCGATGTCGAAGGCAACTCGATCGTCCACGAGGCCGGCGCGGTTAAGTTCAACCTCGTGCAGGACAAGCAGGTCCTGACGGTCGCCTACGAAGGCCGCGACCCGCTGCCCGATACTTTCCGCGACGGCGCGCAGGCGCTCGCCGACGGCCGCCTCGGCCCCGACGGTGTCTTCCACGCCCAGGAAATTCAGGCCAAGTGCGCGTCGAAGTACGCTCCCAAACCCGGCATGGCCCCGGACCAGCTGCAGCCCGGCGCAAAACCGGCGGTCGTTAGTTCGCCGATGCGCTCAAGCCTGTAAATAACGGAGTGCACAGCTCGCCACTCGGGCGAGCGTTGTGAACGATAAAACAAGAGGAATTCACATTTATGGAAAACGTCGGCGCCCTGGCCCTGCTGCTGGCGTTCTGCATTTCTCTTTACGCGATTGTCGCGAGCGTCGTCGGACGCCTCCGCAACACGCCCGTTCCTCATCGCTGAGCGGCGAACGCGCCGTCCTCGCCGTCTGGGCTGCTCATCTCGACGGCTGCGGGCATCCTCATTTACTCGCTGATGACCGGCGACATGCGCATGGCCTACGTCGCCTCGCACACCAATCACGCCATGCCGACCTTCTACAAGTTCGCCGCATGGTGGGGCGGTCAGGAAGGCTCGCTGCTCTTCTGGAGCTGGATTCTTTCCACCTACGGCGCCGTCGTGGTCCTCACCAGCCGCGGCAAACATCGCGTGCTGATGCCGTGGGTGGTCGCTATCCTCTCCACCGTCCAGCTTTTCTTCCTCACCCTGAACGCATTCGTCGTCAGCCCGTTCCAGGTGCTGGCGCTCGATAAGGTGGTCACCTCCGTGCCCGATGGCATGGGCCTCAACCCGCTGCTGCAGTATTGGGCGATGGTGATTCACCCGCCGATGCTCTATCTCGGCTACGTCGGATTCGCCGTTCCCTTCGCTTTCGCCATGGCCTCGCTGATCGCGAAAGCGCCCGGCGACAGCTGGATTCACACCACGCGCCGCTGGACCATCGTGACCTGGCTCTTCCAGGGCACCGGCATCATGCTCGGCTCCGCGTGGGCTTATCACGTGCTCGGCTGGGGCGGCTACTGGATGTGGGACCCGGTCGAAAACGCCTCGCTTCTCCCCTGGCTCGCCGCCACCGCGTTTCTGCACTCGGTCATGATGCAGGAGAAAGAAGGGCATGATGAAGGTCTGGAACATGGTCCTCATCGCCGCCACGTTCTTCCTTTGCATCTACGGCACGTTCCTGACGCGCTCGGGCATCATCAGCTCCGTCCATGCGTTCGCCGAATCGCCCATCGGCAAGTACTTCGTCGGCTTCCTCGCCCTCGGCATCGCCGCCACGGTCTGGCTGATTCTCGATCGCCTGCAGTATCTGCGCAGCGAATCGGAACTCGAGAGCGTCGTTTCGCGCGAGTCGAGCTTCCTGTTCAATAACCTGGTTCTGCTCGCGAGCTGCTTCGCGGTTCTCTGGGGCACGATGTTCCCGGTGATTTCGGAGAAATTCTCCACCGAGAAAATCAGCCTCGACGCCGTCTGGTTCAACCGCCTGATGGTGCCGATCGGCCTGTTCCTGCTCTTCCTCACCGGCGTCGGACCCGCTGTTCGCCTGGCGCCGCACGTCGATGGAAAGCCTGCGCAAGAATTTCCAGTGGCCGGGCATCGGCATGCTGGTCGTCGTTGCCGGGCTGGTCATCGGCGGCATGCGCTATCCGTATTCGATCATTTCGCTCGGCCTCTGTTTCTTCGTCGACCGCGACCATCATCGATGGAATTCTTCCGCGGCTCCCGCGCCATCAACGAGAAGACCAACATCGGCATCATCCCGGCGATGATCGAGCTGACGCATCGCAATACGCGCCGCTACGGCGGCTATCTCGTGCACATGGGCATCGTGCTGATGTTCATCGGCTGGAGCGGCCATCCGTTCAATCAGACCGCGGTCGGCGAAGTGAACAAAGGCGACGCGCATGCGCGTCGGCGCCTACACGCTGAAGGTCGTCGACCTCACGCAAGGCGATCACGGCGATTATCAGTGGGACACCGCCATGCTCGACGTTTCGAAAAACGGCCAGTCGCTCGGCATTCTCGAACCCACGCGGCGCTTCTATAAGATCGCGCAGCAGGGCACATGCGGAAGTCGCGCTGCGCACGCGCCTCAACGAAGATCTCTACATCAACTACGCCGCGCGCGAAGGCGACAAGGCCACGCTGCAGGCTTACGTATTTCCGCTGGTCACGTGGATCTGGGTGGGCGCGGTCGTGCTGATCTTCGGCACGCTGGTGTGTCTGGTTCCGAGTAAAGTGGCGCGTTCGTATCCGCGCACCGAAGTGGTAGGCGTTGCAAAAAGTAAATGTTCCAGTCAAAGCATAGCTTTAAGTCTTTTGGAGGGCCGGGGCTTCGGCCCTGCCGCCGGGTTTCCACCCGGCGCGTAGTTACGCTCTCGTTCCTCGTTCTCCTGATCGCCGCTTCGGCTGCCTCCATCTGGGCGCAGACCGAAGCGCAGATCGAAAGCGACGAGGTCAAGCGCGTCGGCACGCACATCTAGTGCCAGTGCGGCTCCTGTCAGCGAGAACCTGAACTGCATGATGTCCGCCGGCCAGTGCCACTTCTGCAAACCGGCCCGCACCCAGATCTACAAAATGCAGAGCGCGGGCATGAGCGACGGGGACATCATCGAGTCGTTCGTCATGCAGTACGGCGAAAAGATTTTCCGCCACGATCCCAACTCCTACTTCTGGCTGGTTCCGTATATCTCGCTCGGCCGTCGGCGGGATTGCGATAGTGTTCATCCTGCGCGCGTGTACGAGCCATCACCCGATGAAGCCCGCCGTGGCCGGCGGTCCGCCGGTGGACGACGACCCCGAACTCGCCCGCTATCGCGACGCCGATCGAAAAAGATACTCGAAACTGGACTGAACGAAAATAGGGAGTACACAGCCCGCCACGCCTTTTTTGAGGCAAGGCGGGCGTTGTGAACGGTAAAACAGATTGGATCCATCTTGATTTTCGGCGCGCTGCTCGCAGCCGGCATGATCGGCTTCCTGCTGTTCATCCGCGAAAAAGATATCCCGAAGCCCGCGCCCGAATCGCCCTTCAAACATCTCGATGAACGCAAGGCCGCGATCTACGAGAACCTGCGCGATCTCCAGTTCGAGTACCGCCTCGACAAGCTCTCCGACGCCGACTATCAGGCCACCAAGCTCGAACTGCAGAAGGATCTCGCGCACGTGATGGCCGAGACCGACCGCATCAAAGCCGAACTGGGCCTGAAGCCGACAGCAGCTCCTCCTCCACCGGCTCCGAAACCGGCAGCGGCCGGACCGGTCGCGAAGAAGTTCCAGTGCGCCTCCTGCAACGCGACATTCGACAAGCCGCTGAAGTTCTGCGGCGAGTGCGGCAAGCCGATGGTGCAGAAAAACCAGTGCCCGTCGTGCGGCGCGACATTCGACAAGCCGCTCAAATTCTGCGGCGAATGCGGCACATCGATGGAGATGGAGGCTACCGCATGAGAATCCTTCTCGCACTTGCCCTGATACCCGGCGCGTGCGCTCGCCGGTGTCGATGGCATCGTCATCAACGGCACAACCGGCAAGCCGCAGCCCGGCTCCACCGTCACGCTTTACCAGACCACAAACCAGGGCCCGCAGAATCTCGGCAGCGTCAAAACCGACGCGCAGGGCAAGTTCGCTTTCACTCAGGACGTCCAGCCTGGCGTCGGCGGCGGTCCGCTGCTCCTGCAGGCGGTCTATCAGGGAGTCCAGTACAACAAGACCATCCCGCCGGGCCAGCCGCTCACCGGCGTCGCAGATCCCCGTTTTCCAATGCGACCAAAACCCCGGGCGACGCGAAAGTCGACCAGCACTTCCTCGTGCTCGAGCCGTCGCCCAGCGGCGCCATGCAGGTCACCGAAGGCGTCATCTACAAGAACGACGGCAAGACCACCTGGAACGATCCGGACCACGGCACCTTCCGCTTTGCGCTTCCCGACGGCGCGCAGGGCAAAGTCGAAGTCAACGTCACTGCCCCCGGCGGCCTGCCCATCCGCCGTTCCGCCGATCCCGCCGGCAAGCCCAATCAGTTCAAAGTCGATTTCGCCATCAAGCCCGGCGAGACCGAAATGCAGCTCTCCTGGTCGATGCCCTTCAACAGCCCCGGCGTATTCGAAGACCACATGCTCTCGAAGGCCGGCGTGCTCGCTGCTCGTCGCGCCCGAAGGCGTCGATTTCAAAGGCGACGATGTGACGCTCGCAGGGCACCGGCCCCAACGCTCCACCATCTATGCGGCCAAAGGCCCCGATTTCAAGATCGCCATTCAGGGCACCGGCGTCTTCAACGACCAGCCCGACGATCAGCGTGGAGACCAGCGGTGGCGGCGACAGCAACTCCGGCTCCGGCAGCGGCCAGAGCCTCAGCGAGAATCTCCCCAAACTCTACGGCCTGCTCTCGGCCAGTTCCACTTTCGGCGAATCCGTGATGGCCGTGAAATGGATTCTGCTCACCATTCTCGGCATGCTGGCCCTCGGCTTCACGCTGCTTTACCGCAAGGGCGATCCCGCTAGTCACGCGACACCCCGAAAGCCTCATCGCATGCACGCGGTCGCGGCTGACGGCGTCTGGAAGTACTTCGGCGATTATCCGGCATTGCGCGGCGCCAACCTTCAGGTAGCGCAAGGGCGCCTGCGTCGCTCTGATCGGACGCAACGGGGCGGGGAAGACCACGCTGCTGCGCATCCTCGCCCGTCTTTCGAAGCCGATCGAAAGGCAGCATTCGCATCGACGGCCGCATCGGCTATCTCGGCCACGGCATCGGCGTTTACGACGATCTTTCGGCTTTCGAAAATCTGACGCTGTTCGGCCAGCTCGCCGGCGTTGCCGAATGCGAAGCAGGCGGCCGACGCCGCGCTCGAACGCGTCGGCCTGACGCGGGTCAAAGACGGTCTCGCCCGCGAGTTTTCCCGCGGCATGCGCCAGCGCCTCGCCATCGCGCGCGCCTTTCTGCATAATCCGGAACTGCTGCTGCTCGACGAGCCGTTCACTTCGCTCGACGACCGCGCCATCGCCGTCCTGCAGACGCTGCTCGCCGACGCCCGCGCCCGCGGCGCCACGATCGTCATGTCGACCCACCAGATCCGCGAAGCCATGGAACTGGCCAGCGACGTCGCGCTGCTCGAACGCGGCCGCATGATCTTCGCCGGCGCCGCACCGTCGAAATGCTGCTCGACCCCGGCTGGCTCTACCGCACCTACGCCGAAGCACCTCAGGAGCCCAGAACGTGAAGCAGGGATTCATGGCGGCCCTCGCCATCGCCGGAAAGGATCTGCGCACGGAGTGGCGCACGCAGGAATCGATCAACGCCAGCCGTCTCGTTCGCGCTCGTGATCCTGGTGCTCTTCAGCTTCGCCTTCGATCTCGACCGCGAAGAGAAGCTGGCGCATTTCCGGCGGCCTGCTCTGGCTGGTCTATGTCTTCGCCGGTGCGCTGATCGTCAATCGCAGTTTCGCCCGCGAAGTGCCGAACGATTGTCTGGAAGTGCTGATCGCCTCCGCGCGCCGGCTGGGCAATTTTTCTGGGCAAAGTCGATCGGCCTGTTTCGTCCTGCTGATGATGGTGGAACTGATTTCGCTCCCGGTCTTCGGGCTTTTCTACAACATCAACTGGACGGGATCGATTCTTCGCTGCTGCTTCTGTGATGGCGCTTTGCGACCTGGGGCGTCACCGTCATCGGCGCCGCGCTCAGCGCGTCACGGTGAACGTGCGTCTGCGCGAATTGATGCTGCCCGTATTGCTCTATCCGCTGATGATTCCGCTGCTCATCGTCGCGATGGAAATGACAACCGGTCTGCTCAACGGCAATGCCGTGCTCGGCGATATCCGCTATCTGCATCGTGTACGATGTCATGTTCACGGCGCTGGCTTTGTATCTGATCGAGTTTATTCTGGTGATATAGGAAGGTGAATCCAATGCGCGAAAAGATCATCTACAGTCTCGGAATTCTCGGCACGTTGCTACCTGCTCTGCAATTTCTACACAGATCTTCCTGGTCGATCCCGATAGACGCACTGCAGGGCGACATCTTCCGCATCATCTTCATCCACGTGCCCGCCGCTATCACGGCCTTTACGTTTTATGGCGTCGCGGTTGTTGCGAGCATCGCGTTTCTCGTGACGAAGAATTTCAAATGGGATTCGATGGCCGTTTCCGCCATTGAAGTCGGCACCATGTTCACGCTGGTAAATCTCGCTACGGGCAGCATCTGGGGACGCATCGAATGGGGCATCTGGTGGGCCTGGGATGCCCGCATGACGTCACAGCTGATGTGCTTCCTGCTCTTCCTGGGCTATCTGCTCATGCGTCCCGCGATTGCCGAGCCGCAGCAGCGCGGCGTGATGTCAGCCGTGCTTGCGATTTTTGCTGCTGCCGACATTCCCATCGTGTTCATGGCGATCCGGCTGCACAATGTCCGAACCCAGCATCCGGGGCCGGTACTTGAAACCGGAACTCTCGCAAAGGTCTACTGGCCGCCGTTTTTCGGCGATTACGCCGCCTTCCTGCTGCTCGCCGCGGCGATGATGCTGGTACGCCTCCACCAGGAATCGAGCCGGCGCGAAATCGATTCCCTTCGCCGTGAGCTCCACGCAGCGAATGCTTGAACGCTCACAACGCCTGTGAGCCTAAGGATCACATGTCACCCGTAGATATCACGAATCTGCACTTCCTCTTCTTCGGCTACTCCGCCGCCTGGCTGATCATGATCGGCTTCGTCTTCATGCTGGTGAGCCGCAGCCGGCGCATCGATCGCGAACTGCGCCGGCTGAAGTCGCTCGTCGAAGACAAAGAAAAGTAATGTGGCACAGGCTTCAGCCTGTGAAATCGCGGCGTGGGCCGCGTGCCGTGCTTACTGCTCGCCGCCGATTGAGTACCCGATTCCCACCGAGTACTCAGGCACCCAGTTGCTGCCGAACTGGAAGAAGTTATTCACCCAGTGCACGTCGACCGCGGGCCGGATGAAGATATGCGGTGTCGCATAGAGCCGCGCCGCCACTCCGAAATGCGTCTGAAAGTGATTGGAGCTCTCCGATCCCACATTGAACGTCGAGCATCCGGCAAACTGATCGCACAGCGTCTGATTTTCGTTGAAGTGAACCGCCACGCCGCCCAATCCGGCCTGAATCTCCGGCACGAAGTGTTTGGCCTTCACCGGCTGCCATATTCCGTTGAAGTCATAAAAGAACGGACGGTAATTCAGTCCCGCGTAATTGCCCTGTGCGGCACGCCAGCTCAAATTGGCCCCGACGCCGAAGTGCGGGGTGACCAGGAAGCTTCCGCCAATGTCGAGGAACGTCCCGGTGAGCTTTGGCGTTCCCAGGGGATTCCCGGTACCGAACGTATCGATCGCCTGACCGTTCGAGTCATCGTGCGCGGTGCCGACGCCGAAATAGGCATTCGCCTGCTGCGCCATCACCAGTGAAGAAGAAGCGAGTAATCCGACGCACACTATAAGCGCCGAGGAACTGAACCTGATCATGTGTGTAAACTCTCCTGTTTATTTCGACTGACTAACGTACTATCAGTCGAGACGAGAGTTGGGCTTGCAGGTTTCGCGCCGATCCCCGGGCGGCGCGTCAGACTGTGCGGCTGTTTACGGCTCGGGTTCAAGACGAAGCAACGCGCCGTTCTCTTCATCCGTCAACACATAAACCAGCCCGTCCGGCCCCTGCCGTACGTCGCGAATCCGCTGCTTCATATCGGTGAGCAGCGACTGGCGGCTTGTCTCATCCCAGTTCTCGTCGAACACAATGCGTTCGAGATGACCCACTCCCTGCACCGCGCCGCCAAGCATGGCACCGACAAAAACGTTGTTCTTCCACTGCGGGAAGCGGTCGCCCGTGTAGAACATCATGCCTGACGGAGCCACTGAAGGCGCCCAGAAAACGACCGGTCCGATCATGCCTTCTTTGAAGTTCGCAATCTTCGGCCCCGTATATTCGCGTCCGAAACTGACCAGCGGCCAGCCGTAGTTGCCGCCTGCCTTCAGCACGTTGATTTCATCGCCGCCGTACGGACCGTTCTCGTTGTTCCACATGTCGCCAGTGACAGGATTGAGCGCCAGCCCGAGCGAATTGCGATGACCCATGGTGTAGACCTCGTCCTTGTATCCCGGCTTGCCTGCAAACGGATTGCCCGGCGCCGCCGTGCCGTCATCGCGCAGCCGCAGCACCTTGCCGCGCAGACTTCCCGGTTCCTGCGCCGCATTGCCGTTCGATGCGCCCGTCGTCATGTACAGCATTCCGTCTTTGCCCCACGCGAGCCGAGCGCCCGATCCGCCATCGCCCGCCCACGGATCGCACACCACGATGTCTTTCACGTCGAGTAGTTGCTTGCCGTCGAAGCGCCCGCGCGCCAGCGTGGTAGCAACCATGTTGTCGGCAACGTCCTTCGTGTAAGTCAGATACACCATCTGGTTCTGCGCATAATTCGGATGCGGCAGAATCTCCATCAGCCCCGACAGCCGCACCGCGTGCACCTTCGGCACACCGGCGATGGGCGTCGGATCCAGCTTCCCGTCGTGCAGGATCCGCAGCCGCCCGGGGCGCTCGGTCACCAGCATGTCGCCGTTGGGCAGAAACGCCAGGCTCCACGGATGCACGAGTCCCGTCGCCATCGTGATGACCTTGACCCTGGTCGGTGCAGCCTTCTTCGCGCCCTTTGGCTGACCGTGAGCCTGCGGCGCGAGCCCTGCACCCGCAATAAAGATCGCGAACGAAAACAGCAGCAGCGGGAGAGAGCGTTTCATATTGCGTTGAATCTATCACGCCTGAATGTTGGCCCTGCCGGCTCCGATCTCTTTTTCTGGAACCGTGACGTAAGGGAGAGGCAACGTTTGCCGCAAGTTTGACCGCCCATCGCGCCGGGCCCTTTACCCGCGGGATACAATGTACCTTTCGTCACGTCTCTATGAAATATCTGAATCTGGCTGCGCCCGTGGCCGCTCTGCTGCTGGCGAGTTCGGCCGGCGCTCAAATCAATCTCTCCGGCACCTATGCCATGACGCTCAACGAAGATTTCACCGAGCGCCTCCCCGGTCCCGAGATTGGCGATTATCTGGGCATCCCGCTCAACGCTGCCGCCCGCGCTCATGCCGTGGCGTGGGACGCTTCGCTGCTCACGCTTCCCGAATATCAGTGCCGCGTGCATCCCATCGACTACGTGCCCAGCTTTTTCAACATCCGCATCTGGGAAGAACGCGACAAGGATTCGCAGCAGCTCATCGCCATCCATCAGCATCATGAAGCCTGGGGCACCGAAAGAACCATCTGGATGGACGGCCGCCCGCATCCGCCCGACTACGCCATGCACACCTCGCAGGGCTTCTCTACCGGCAAGTGGGACGGCGAAATCCTGACCGTCACCACAACGCACCTCAAGGAAGGCTGGATCCGCCGCAACGGCATTCCGCGCAGCGACCGCGCCATCGTGTACGAAAACTACATCCGCCACGGCGACCACCTCACGTGGGTCACCGTTATCCACGATCCCGCCTATCTCACTGAGCCGTTCATCCGCACACGCGACTACACTCTGAGCACCGGCCTCGTCATGGGCGCATATCCGTGCGAAAGCGTCGTCGAGGTCGTGATGCCGAAGGGAAAGATTCCGCACCACCTGCCCGGCACCAATGAGTTCCTCGCGGAGTTCCCCGCGCGTTATGGCATCCCCGCCGAAGCAGCCATGGGCGGCGCGGAAACGATGTATCCCGAGTATCAGCAGAAACTCAAAACGCTGCCCAAGCCTGCCCCGCTGAAGAAAAAGTAGGACGCGGAGAAAACAATGAGACTCAGATTGTTGTTGCCTCTCGTGTTTGCGGCATCCGGCTTCGCAGTTGCGCAGCAGCCTCAGGATTTCTCGAAAGTTGAAGTGCACGTCCTGCCGGCGCAGGGCAAGGTTTACATGCTGGTCGGCGCCGGCGGCAACATCACCGTGCAGGCCGGCAGTGACGGCGTCTTCCTCGTCGACACGATGTACGCGCCTCTCGCCGACAAAGTCGTCGCCGCAATCCGCACCATCTCCAAGGGTCCGATCCGCTACATCGTCAACACGCACGTGCACGGCGATCACACCGGCGGCAACGAGGCGCTACGCAAGGCGGGCAGCACGATTACCGGCGGCAACGTCTCAGCCGATATCCGCGACTCCGCCGAAGGCGCGCAGATCATTGCCCACCAGAACATCCTGAACCGAATGAGCGCTGCCAAGGGCCCCGATTCCGCGTCTTCCAAAGCCTGGCCCACCGACACATTCGTCGGCGATGAAAAAGACATTTTCTTCAACGGCGAAGGCATTCAGATCATCCACCTGCCCAACGCACACACCGACGGCGACAGCCTGGTGTTCTTCCGCCGTTCGGATGTCATCAGCACGGGCGATCTCTTCACCACCACGAACTACCCGGTCATCGATCTCGACCGAGGCGGCAGCATCAATGGCTTCATCGCCGCGCTGCAGAAGATCGTCGATCTGATCATCCCGGTTTACGGCCAGGAGGGCGGCACGATGGTGATTCCGGGGCACGGCCGCCTGTGCGATCTCGGCGACGTGCTCGAATATCGTGAGATGACGATCATCGTCCGCGACCGCATTCAGGACATGGTCAACAAGGGCATGACACTCGAGCAGGTCAAAGCCGCGAAGCCCACGATCGATTACGATCCGCTCTACGGCACGAGTACCTTCTGGGGCACCGATCGTTTCGTCGAAGCCGTCTACAAGAGCCTTAAGGACGCCCACAAGGACGCAAAGCCATGAAGTTCGGAATCACGCTGTTGGCGCTCCTCGCGTCAACGGCCATCGCCATCGCCCAGTTTGGCCCACCTCCGGGGCCACCGCGAACCGCCAAAGCCTCCGCGCCCGAAGACCTCACCGGATATTGGGTCTCTCTCGTGACCGAAGATTGGCGCTGGCGTATGGTGACTCCCAGGAAAGGCGATTACGACGGCGTACCCGTCAACCTCGCGGGGCGCAAAGTTGCCGATGCCTGGGATCCCGCGAAAGACGAAGCCGCCGGCAACGCCTGCAAGGCCTACGGCGCCGCGGCGATTTCGCGCGTGCCCGGCCGCTTCCACATCACCTGGCAGGACGACAACACACTGAAGCTCGAAATGGACGCAGGCACGCAGACGCGTATTTTCCATTTCGGCGGCAAGCCTCCGGATTCCGGCGATCTCGGCTGGCAGGGCTATTCAGTCGCTTCCTGGGACCACCAGACGGGCGGCGGTTTCGGCATCCCCGGTCCCGCCAACGGACAGGGCGGCGGTTCGCTGAAAGTCGTGACGACGCACGCCAAGCCCGGCTACCTGCGCAAAAACGGCGTGCCCTACGGCGCGAATGCCGTCGTCACCGAATGGTTCGACGTTCTCAAAGAACCGGACGGCGAACAATATCTCGTGGTGAAAACGCTGGTCGACGATCCGCAGTACCTCACCGGTACGTTCATTACCAGCACGCACTTTAAGCGAGAGCCGGACGGCACGAAGTTCCATCCCGCTCCCTGCGCCGCGCCATAGGTTACTGGCGCTGAATCACGCCCGAATCCACGGTTTCACCCGTGCGCGAGATCGTCTCAAAGTGTAATCCATCGGGATCGACTTCCATCAGCATGAAGGCGCGGTCGGTGTCGAACCCTTTCGCGATGTCTTTCGACCGCCTGAGATCGTGCGGACGCAGAGAGCCTGAGCTGCCCAGCACAAAATAATGAATGCCGTTATGCGGCTGCACCCTCTCGTAGACATGGTCATGCCCTGACAGCACCACCTGGACGCCGCCCGCGATAAGAATCGGCTCCAGGCGCTCGCGCAGCAGCATATCCGACCCATGGAAGCGGGCATCGGAGTACAAAGGGTGGTGGAAGAAACAGATCTTCCACTTTGCGTCCGAATCGTGGAGGGCTTTATCCAGCCAGGAAATCTGCT
The DNA here is from genome assembly GCA_963832905.1 of Terriglobia bacterium. Classification (GTDB taxonomy): domain Bacteria; phylum Acidobacteriota; class Terriglobia; order Bryobacterales; family Bryobacteraceae; genus BOG-234. The sequence continues at coordinate 298,666 of CAWHVO010000007.1, forward strand.
CCTGGTCCATGGAGTTGCTGTCCAGCGCGAAAAACTCGGCGTTGCCTTTGCGGAAGCTGTAATATCGCTTCCCGTTCATGTCGAACGGCTTGTATGAAACTTCGCTCGGACTGTCGTGATTGCCGAGCGACGCATAAAATTTCACCCCCGCATCGAGCAGCGGCCTGTAAGGCTCCTCGAACTTCTTCTGCATGTCCTCGCGGCCGTAGATGTTGTCCCCGAGCATGAGAACGAAGTCGAACTTCGTCTTTTCCCGGTACGCCTCCATTTCCGCACCGACCTCAAACTGCGCCTTCCCGCCGGTTCCCGCATCGCCGATAACCGCGAACCGTACCGATCCAGATTTGAGCGGAAGACCCTGCGCATTGCCCGGAACCATCGCGCACGCGAGCAGGGCAGTAAGCGCGACGCCGATCCATGCCGCACGCCCCGGCTTCATACCTTGCTTCCCGCGCTTTTCGTTTCGACTGCTTCTTCGACGAAGTCGCGAACCACCTGCCGCACGGCTTCATGCACGGCCTGTTTCACTGTCGCTTCGACTTCCTGATGATCCAGATTCACCTCCTCCTCCGGCCCGGCCAGTTCGCGCACGGTGAGTTCCAGCACTGGCTGCAGCGGCGGCAGTTCCTCGGCAACGGCTGTCGCGACCCTGTTCGCCACTTTGCCCACCGGCACCACGGCGTGTTCTTCCTGCTGTCGAGCCGGCTGCATCGTCGCGTTCCAGTCCGCTTCAAACGTCTTCGCCAGGGTCGCCACTGCCTGCGGATCGCGGAATAGTAAGCCCACCTCGCGCCGCGCATCCAGCTCGACCGCGCGCAGGCTCTGACTTCCCACAAACGCCCAGCTTCCGTCGCGCACAATGGCACGGGCGTGCAGGCGCATGGGCGGCCTCTTTGCTCCAGGCACGACGGCGCCGTTCGCTTTCAGTTTTCCGATGATCCGTATCGCGACCCCCGCCTTCGCGCGCGCTTCAAGAATCCGCACGATCCCGGGGTCGCTGATCTCCGGATCGTAAATCAGCAACTCTTCGCCGGCTCCCTGCAGAAACGACGCAAGCCGTGTGCGCGCGTTGGCGGGACTCACGATAAACGTCCCGCACCCCGCGCTGTACGGCTGCCGCTTGGTATCCGCTTCAAACAGTTTCGCTGCCTCCGCGACATGTCTTCGGTTGGTGGTAACGATGCCGAAGCTGCGCGTCCGCTCCATGTCGAGATACGTGAAGTTAAAAGACAGCAGAAAAAGCACGCGCCGGTCGATGATCATCAGCTTGCCGTGATAGCGCACCAGATCGTTGTCGGTCCGCGACACCGTTACCCCCACGGCAAGCAGGCGCATCTCGAGATCGCGGAGTCTCTGTTCGCCGCCGCGATTCGTGTAAGCGATCAGCGCGTGCACGCGCACGCCGCGAATCACCGCCTCTCCCAGAGCCTTCTCGATCTCCCGCCGGTTAAACCGGAAAATGACAATCTCGACGCTGCGGCTGGCGCGGTTGATTCCGTCCACCAGCGGCCGCACACTTGCACCCGGTTGTACAAAGCACTTCACGGCTGACCTCCTTCGGTCCTTTTCCGCACGCCTGAAAATCCTTTGTGCAATTTGGCATCCGTATTGCACTTCAGAAGTTCACCGTGAGAATGACCACAAAAGTTTTGCTGATTGCCGCTCTCGGCTTCACGTGCTTCGCCGCGAAGAAGGCTTCCAACGCCCTGAATGCCGTACCCGTTCTCTGGCAGGATCCGGGCGACATCGCTGCGCGGGACATGACTTGGGGACCCGGCGGCCAGGCGCACCAGCCGCACCGCCCCTTTCGGTTCGTCAAAGAAGATTTGAACGGTACAAGTGCAAAATTCGACATTACCGATGCAGACGGAACCAAATGGAAGGTCAAACTCGGCGCCGAAGCGCATCCCGAAACGGCGGCTTCGCGGCTGGTCTGGGCCGCGGGCTATTATGCCGACGAAGAATACTATTTGCCTTCTTTTCAGGTCGAAGGCATCCCTCGGCTGCGCCGCGGTGCGGAGTATGTCGAGCCTAACGGCATCGTGCACGGCGCCCGTCTCAAGCGCTATCTCAAAGGCGAAGAGAAGAGCGGCCACTGGCGCTGGAAAGATAATCCGTTTTTCGGAACCCGTGAGTTCAATGGACTGCGCGTCATGATGGCTCTGCTCAACAACTGGGACCTCAAAGACGAAAACAACGGTGTCTACGAATACGATGGCAAAAGGATCTATCTGGTAACGGATCTCGGCGCCAGCTTCGGAACCACCAGCCGGCGCATGACGCGCGAGGCGGGTAAGGGCAATCTCGCCAATTACACTGCTTCGACGTTCATCGCGAACATCACACCGCAGGTTGTGGACTTCGGTACACCCAGCCGGCCTGCGGCGCTCCTCGCGATTGACCCCGGTGAATTCAAATCGCGAGTCGATCTGGAGTGGATCGGGCGGGAGATCCCGATCGCCGACGCGCGCTGGATCGGGTCAATCCTCTCCGGACTGACGCCGGCGCAGATCCAAACAGCCTTCGCCGCGGCGGGCTATTCACCCCAGGAGGTCGTAGGCTTCTCCCGGATCGTGGAGCAAAGAATTGCCGATCTGAACAATCTCCGGCCGGCGCCGAGGCCCTAGCGGCCTACTGCAGCGCGCCTGCCTGAATCCCGTACAGCTCTGCGTACAGTCCGTGCGCCGCGGCCAGCTCTTCATGTCTGCCGCGTTCCACCAGCCGTCCGTCCTGCACGACGAAGATGATGTCGGCGGCACGAATCGTGGAAAGCCGGTGTGCGATGACGATAGAGGTCTTGCCTTTCATCAGCCGGTCGAGCGCCTCGAACACCAGCTTCTCCGACTCCGCGTCCAGCCCCGAACTCGGCTCATCGAGAATCAGTATCGGCGTGTTGCGGATCACTGCGCGTGCTATCGCGATGCGCTGCCGCTGTCCGCCCGAGAGCGTTACGCCGCGTTCGCCAACCAGCGTGTCGTATCCCTGCGGCATCTTCTCGATGAACTCGCTCGCATTTGCCAGTTCCGCCGCCCGCAGAATCTCGGCGCGGCTCGCGCTCGGCTTGCCGTAGGCGATGTTTTGCCACACCGAACCGTGAAACAGCAGGGTCTCCTGCAGGACAACGCTGATGTGCTCACGCAGCGACCTCTGCTGATACCGCCGCAGATCGACGCCGTCGATTTTAACCGATCCCGACGCCGGATCGTAGAACCGCGAGATCAGGCTGATGATCGTCGTCTTGCCCGCGCCCGTGGGGCCCACGAACGCGGCAACCTGCCCGGCCCTGATCTGAAAGCTGACGTCTTCGAGGATGGGATTCCCCGGGTCGTAACTGAAGCTGACGTGATCGAAGTCCACATCGCCGCGCAGCCGTGCCACCCGGCGCGCTCCCGGCATGTCTTTCACCTCGCCGTCCATATCGAGAATCTCCCGAATCCGTTCGTATCCCACCGCCGCTTTCGAATAAGCGTCGGTCATCTTGGACAGATCCTGCATCGGCTTGTACATCTTCCCGAGGTACCAGATGAAGAGCACCAGCGATCCTGCCGAGAGGCTGCCGGCGATCACCAGGCGCGCCCCAAACCACAGCACCAGCGCTGTACCGACGGCCACGATCACCTCGACCAGCGGCGACAGCCTCGCCTTGATGCCCCGCGCCCGCAGCGCGATTTCGACGTTCTCGAGGCTCTCTTCTTCCAGGCGATGCACTTCGTAATCCTCGCGTGCGAATGCCTTTACCACGCGCATGGACGAAAGCACTTCCTGAACGACGGAAACGATCTCGCCTTCTTTCTTCCGGACCTCCCGGGCCGCTTTGCGAATCTGCCGCGTGTAGCGGAACACCACGAGCCCGAGCACAGGCGCCACCGACAGCGCGATCAGCGTGAACCGCCAGTTGATGTAGAACATCACGCCGATCATCCCCACCAGCGTCACGCACGTTGATCAGCGCGTCGAGCAGGTTTGAGCTGATGAAGCTCTGGATGGAGTCGATGTCGCTGGTGACCGTGCTGATCAGATCCCCGGTGCTGTTCTGATCGTGATAAGCCAGCGAGAGCCGCTGGATATGGAAGTAGAGACTCTGCCGCAGATCGTGCATCACCCACTGGCCGACATTGGTGGTGAGCAATTTTTCCGCGTACGCGCAGAATGCGCCGAAGATGGCGATTATGAGGACCGCCGCCGCGGCAATTTTGATGGCCGTGAACTTATCCCCGGCCAACGTCGACAGAATCCACCGGTTCAGCCAGCCGCCCGGCGCCTTCGACCGCAAAACCGTGTCCAGCACGACCTTGAGCGGAACCGGCCCCAGCAGATTCGCAATGCCGTCCCCGACCGCTGCCAGGGTGCCGAGGATCAGCGCCCTGCGGTGCGGCCGCAGCAGCTCGCGAATGGTGATTTTTCGTTCTTTTTGGGGGAAATGCAACCGTCTGGTTCAGTGCAATCAGCTTTCCAGGCGGACAACTCAATCTGCCTGGATTGTATTGGATTGATTGCAAAGGCCGATACCGGCAGCAGCTTCAGTCTTTCTTCTTCACCGCTCTGCGGCACTGCGCATTGTTGACGAAAATGTCTGTGTTGTAATCCTGTTTCAGCCGGACGGTTTTTCCGCCCGGCCGTGTCACCCAGATGTGCTTATCGTCGTAGCGCAGCTGAACCGTCTGTCCCTCACTCGACAGCGGCCGGAAGGTCTTGTGCAGTTTGACCAGATCGTTCGAAGCCGGATCCTGCCAGTTCAGCGTCGGAATCTTCTCATAGCCGATGAGGACTTTGTTGCCGGCCTCGAAGCAGTAGTAATAGGTGCTGGCGCCGAAGAAGCAGTTCGAGCACAGGTATTGATTGCTGTCGAGCAGCTGCGCCTGCACCGTCGGCTTCTGCGGCGCAGCCGCCATGGCAGCGCCCAGCATAGCAAGGAATAAAATGGCTGACGTCATCTGTGTTCATTCTAGCGTTAGCATGAGTAGATCGATGCGCCTGCTTCTGCCGCTGCTCCTGCTTCCCCTGGCTGTCTTCGCGCAGCGGCCCGCCGATCTTGAAGCGGTCGTCACCACCGATCTCGGCATCGTTCCGCTTCGAATTCGCGCCCGACAAAGCGCCCAAGCATGTCGAGCAGTTCATCCGCCTCGCGCGCCAGGGCTACTACGACGGCAGCGCCTTTCATCGCGTCGTCGCCAACGGCATCATTCAGGGCGGCGATCCTCTGCTCAAAAATCCAAAGACGCCGAAGAACCTCTGGGGCACCGGCGGTCTCAACCTTCTGGCGAGCGAGTTCAGCGATCTGAAACACGAGCGCGGCGTCGTCTCCACCGTTCGCATCCCGAACAAGCCCGGACAGCGACGGCGCGCAGTTTTTCATCTGCGTTGTGCCGCAGCCCTCGCTCGACGGCCAGTACTCCACGTTCGGACGCGTCACCGAAGGCATGGACGTGGTCGAACACATCTCGCAGGTTCCGGCGAGCGATGGCATCACCCAAACGCCGGTCCGCATTCTGAGCGTAAAGATCGAACCGAAGAAGGTGCAGCCGTTCCTCACCGCCACGCCGGATGAAATGCGCAAAACGGTGACGTTCAGAACCACGCTCGGCACGATGCGCATCAAAATGGAGCCCGACTGGGCGCCGGAAAATGTGCGTAACTTTCTCATGCTGAGCGCGACCGGGTGGTACAACGGCACGCCGCTTCATCGCATCGTGAAGGGCTTCGTCGTGCAGGGCGGCACGGCCGGCACCCGCACCGCATCCGGCGGACCGCTGGGTTCATCCGGTCAAGGGTGAATTCCGCGCTGATGTCCAGCATGTGCGCGGCATCGTCTCCATGGCGCATGGCGACGATCCCGATTCCGCCACCACATCGTTCTTCCTGATGCTCGGCCCGGCGCCGCATCTCGACGGAAAATTCTCCGCCTTCGGCCGCATCGTCGAAGGCCTTGACGTTCTCGACGCTTTCGAAAAAGAAGAGCTCGACGGCGAAACTCCCAAGCGTCATCTCGAAATCATCGAAGCCACTGTGGAGTAAGCCGCCATGACTCGCCGACATTTCGCAAAGCTCAGCGCCGCTGCCGTCAGCCATACCGCATTAGGCCAGAACTCGCTCGCCTTAGTCAAAGCCCTCATCTTCGACACCTTCGGCACCGTGGTCAACTGGCGCGGCTCCATCATCGCCGAAGGGCGTGCATGGGAGAAGACTAAAGGCCTCACTATCGACTGGGCGCGCTTCGCCGATCGATGGCGCGCCGGCTACGCTCCCTCGATGGACAAAGTGCGCCGCGGCGAAATGCCGTGGACCAATCTCGACCACCTGCATCGCGCGCTCCTCGACGAACTGCTCGTCGAATTCCACATCAACGGCCTTTCCGAAGACGAGAAGGACCACTGGAACCGCGTCTGGCATCGTCTACATCCGTGGCCCGATTCCGTCGCCGGTCTGACGCGCCTGAAGAAGAAGTACACCATCGCGCCGCTTTCGAACGGCAACGTCATTTTGCTTGCGGACATGGCCAAGAACGCCGGCCTGCCGTGGGATCTCATCCTGTCCGCCGAACTGGCCCGCCACTACAAACCCGACCGCGAAGCCTATCTCACCGCGGTCAGTCTGCTCGAACTGAAGCCTGGGGAAGTCATGATGTGCGCTGCCCACCGCTCCGATCTCATGGCCGCACGCAGCTTCGGTCTTCGCACCGGCTTCATCCACCGCCCGAACGAATACGGCCCCGCGCGCAAAGCCGATGACGCAGAGCCTGGTGACTTCAACGTCGTTTCCTCTGACATTGTCGAACCTGGCATCGAAACTCGGCGATTGAGTTTCTCGTGCCGACAAGTCCGGGCCGATATATAACCAACGACGCAAAGCCTGGCGACTTCCACATCGTGTCGAACCACATGGTGGACCTCGCATCGAAGCCCGGGACGCAGGCTATTGTCTTGTTGGTGCACAGGCCCCCGAACGTATAATTGGAGAGAAATACGGCATGGCCAGGGACTACGTAGAGGAACGCTCCGGTGGCTACTTCATCGCCGGATCGCGCGTGTCCCTCGATTCCGTGGTCTATGCATTCCTGCGCGGCGAATCTCCCGAAGGCATTGCGGAATCCTTTCCGGCGATCACGCTCGAGCAGATACTGGGGTCCCTCGCCTTCTATCTGGGAAATCAGGCCCGGGTCAACGAATACCTCCGTCAGGGCAAAGAAGAGTTTGAGCGCCTTCGTCAACAGGCGCGCCAAAGCAACCCCGGGCTCTATGCCCGGCTGGAATCTGCCCGTCAGAAAGTTCCCCGGCACGGGCCGTGACACCGCGCTTTCAGGCGGACGCGGACTTCAACCAGAAAATCCTGCGGGGCCTTCGGCGGAGAGAACCGGCGGTCAACTTTCAGGACGCGCACGCGGGCGGTGTTGTGGGCGTGTCGGACGCTGACGTTCTCCGAATCGCTGCCGACTTGGGGCGTATTGTTGTTTCGCATGACCGAAAGACCATGCCAAAGCACCTCGCGCAATTCCTATCGGACCGCTCAAGCCCCGGCGTAATCATCGTCGCGCAGGATCTCGACATCGGAGATGCGATCGAGGACCTGCTGCTGATCTGGGCCGCTTCCGAAGCGGACGAGTGGCGAAACCGGATGGCCTTTGTGCCGCGTTAGAAACGTCCGCCAAATCAGCGCTCGCCCCGGCGCCGCATCTCGACGGAAAATTCTCCGCCATCGGCCGCATCGTCGAAGGCCTTGACGTTCTCGACGCTTTCGAAAAAGAAGAGCTCGACGGCGAGACGCCCAAACGAAATCATCGAAGCCACTGTGGAGTAAGCTGCCATGACTCGCCGACATTTCGCAAAGCTCAGCGCCGCTGCCGTCAGCCAGACCGCATTAGGCCAGAACTCGCTCGCCTCAGTCAAAGCCCTCATCTTCGACACCTTCGGCACGGTGGTCAACTGGCGCGGCTCCATCATCGCCGAAGGCCGCGCGTGGGAGAAAACCAAAGGCCTCACCATCGACTGGACCCGTTTCGCCGACCGCTGGCGCGCCGGTTACGCCCCCTCGATGGATAAAGTGCGGCGCGGCGAAATGCCGTGGACTAACCTCGACCAGCTGCATCGCGCGCTCCTCGACGAACTGCTCGTTGAATTCCACATCAACGGCCTTTCCGAAGACGAGAAGGACCACTGGAACCGCGTCTGGCACCGCCTGCATCCGTGGCCCGATTCCGTCGCCGGGCTCACGCGCCTGAAGAAGAAGTACACCATCGCGCCGCTTTCGAACGGCAATGTGATCTTGCTCGCCGACATGGCGAAAAACGCCGGCCTGCTGTGGGATCTGATTCTCTCTGCCGAACTCGCGCGCCATTACAAGCCCGACCGCGAAGCCTATCTCACGACCGTCAGGCTGCTCGAACTGAAGCCCGGGGAAGTCATGATGTGCGCCGCCCACCGCTCCGATCTCATGGCCGCGCGCAGCTTCGGTCTTCGCACCGGTTTCATCCATCGCCCGAATGAATATGGCCCTACGCGCAAAGCCGACGATGCGAAGCCCGGCGACTTCGATGTCGTGTCCAACGACATCCTCGATTTGGCCGCGAAACTGAACGCGTAGTCTCCCTGCCAACATTGCGGCGCTATGATACCGGTTGAAAGTGTCACAATCCACCCGCCGACCACCTTCAGAAAGCCTACGCTGATTCCATGATGGATCGTGTGCGATACCTCATCGTCCATGTTGTGTTGCTGCTGCTGTTTTTGGGATCAAGCCGCGCCGAAGCTCAGACCTCGCAAGGCAGGAGTGAAATATGGCGCGTCGAGATCGCACACCTCCTGCACGAGCCTCCGGGGTGGTCCGTGCCCGATCGCCATGAGACCCGCGCGGTAGCTTTTTCTCCGAACGCCAAACGACTCGCGGTTACAGTTCAGCATGTTGAGCGCAACGCTTCCACGCAGCTGGCTTTTCACGCACACCTTCTTATCCTGGACGTCGCCTCGCCCGAAACGGACCCGGACCAGTTCGATCTCCCGGACAACTGCGGCGTGGACCTGAAGTGGAACTCGCGGGGCGATGCGTTACTTGTTTGCGGCGCTCTCCTGAGACTCGCCGATCGGGCGACCTGCAGCGCCGCTGAGCCGATTCCGCTTCCGCGGTTCAGCTCGCTGTCCCGGGAATTCGGCCCTTATCGGGCATGGTGGCTTGATTCCGACTATGTCGTTCGTCCGACGGGAGGGGTCCTCGACCTGCACTGTGAACGGACTGATCGCTGGCAGACAGAACAGGGTTGGCAAATTATCGAAACTGCACCGTCGCAGAACTGGCTGCTTCTGCGCAGTGCTGAGGGTTTGCCTGTACCCACGACCTGCCGGTACTCCGTCGTCAACCGGCAGTCGCATCAGCCGCTGCCTGGGTGGCCGACCGGGAAGTCGCCATGCGGCAGCGCCGTGGGGATCGCCGCTGGAGCAGGGATGATGTGTCAGACGGTTGAGCAAAAGCTGCGCTGCCTGACCGTCAACGGCGGCCGCGATATCGCCCCCCCAAAGCAGTTGCTGAAATACAGGCTGGATCAGACCTCCGATTCCTCGGCAAGAGTTGTTGCGCAAAGATGGGACTATGACCACGATCCGTGGTGGACGTGGCTGCTGCTCCCGCTGTTGTGGTTCGGCGACGATCCCGGGGGGCCTGCGCTTCCAAAGCAGGCCGCGATCCTTGACCTCACCACCGGGAAAACTCTGTCGTCATGGAAACCGAAGATTCAGGATTCAAGAAGTCCCCATGTCGAGGACTGGCCTTTTCACCTGTCGCTTTCCAGTAAGGGAGACTTGCTGGCGGAAAGCGGAGATGGCACGCTGGAACTCTTTCGCGTGCCGTGAGTCATCCGGAAAGCCCTCGCCGGTTCGTATATAATCGTCCACGCAACAAAGGAATCCATCCATGTACAGCCCCGGTCGCATAGCTCCGTTCCTCGCGCTCGCGCCGCTCCTGCTCGCCGCCGTGCCCGCGCGCGCGCAGGTCGATTTCTCCGGCGAGTGGGCGCCTTTCTATCACGAAGACGGCGTCGAGCGCGGTCCCGGCGATGAGCCCGGCGACTACACCGAACTCCCCATCAACGACGCCGCGCGCCTGCAGGCCGACAGCTACGATGCCGACCGCATCTCCGTCGTGGAGGAATACCAGTGCCGTCCGCACTCTCCCGATTACGGTTTCCGCAGTCTCGGTAATCTGCGCATCTGGAGTGAAATCGATCCCCAGACCCAGCGCACCGTCGCGTTTCACACCCACACTCTCGCGTACGACAGCGAGCGCGTCATCTATATCGATGACCGCCCCCATCCTCCCGACTACGCCGCTCATACATGGCAGGGCTTCTCCACCGCCAAATGGAACGGCAACATGCTGACCATCACGACGACCCACCTCAAGGAGAATTACCTCCGCCGCAACGCCCTGCCGCGCAGCGATCAGGCCATCATCACCGAACACTGGATCCGCCACGGCGACATCCTCACGGTCATCACCATCACCGAAGATCCCGTGTTTCTTGAAGAGCCGCTGGTGCGCAGCACCAACTGGTATCTCGATCCCGGGCAGCATCTCAACATTTTCGGTTGTGAATACGGACCGGAAGTGCCGAAGCCCGAAGGCACGGTGCCGAACTACCTGCCCGGCCAGAATCCATTCCTGCATGAATTCGCCGACCACTACGGTCTGCCGTATGAAGCCACGCGCGGCGGCAAAGAGACTCTCTACCCCGAATATCAGGACAAACTGAAAAACTACAAACAGCCCGCTCACTGCGAACGCTTCTGCCGCTGTGTGGGAATTTTCGAATGCAACGTCAACTCACACTGATCCCGCTCGCTGTCCTGGCGGCTGCTGTTGCCTGGTGCCAGGACATCGGCGTTCTGAAGGTTCAGGGCAACGTCTGGATGCTCGTGACCTCCGCTGGCAACATCGCCGCGCAGGTTGGTAACGACGGTGTTGTTGTCGTCAACACCGGCGAAGAAGCTCTCGCCCCCGCCATCGCCGCTGCGCTGAAGAAAATCGGTGTTAGCGGCAGTGACAAGCCGGTGCAGTGGATCGTAAACACCGACGCTCTTCTGAACCACATCGACGGCAACGTGGCGCTGCCTGTCGCGACCGGTCTTCCCCGGCAGCGGCAGCCGCGCATCGTCGCGCAGGCGAACGTGCTCAATCTTCTCGGCGGTCCGACGCGTGCGCAGCTCAAGGTGCCCGAAGCGCTCTGGCCCAATGACGAATACGACACGCCGACGAAGGATTTCGCCTTCAACGGCGAAGCCATCGTCGTTACGCACGTTCAGCATGCTCTCAGCGACGGCGACAGCATCGTCCATTTCCGCCGCTCCAACGTCCTCGCTGTCGGCGACATCTTCACTCCCGGTCTCTATCCGGTAATTCGCGTGGATCGCGGCGGCACGATCCAGGGCCTTCTCGACGCGCTCAATCGGGTTCTCCGCATCACCGTCCCGCTGAAGTATGAGGAAGGTGGCACCTACGTCATCCCCGGCCGCGGCCGTCTCTGCGATGAAGCCGATGTCGTCGAATACCGCAACATGGTCACCATCGTGCGCGACCGCGTGCTCGATGCCGTGAAGAAGAACCGTACCCTCGAACAGACTCTCGCCGAGAAACTCACGCGCGATTACGACGTGCAGTACAACCAGAAGTCCGCCGACGCCTTCGTCGAAGCCATCTACAAGACGGTGAAGAAATGACCACCCGACCCTGTCTCCTCGCGGCCATCGCGTTCTTCCCGGCGCTCTCACTCGTCGCGCAGCCTCCGGGCAGAGGACGCGGCCCGCAGCCTCCGCGTTCGCCCCGCGCCGCCGCGCCCATCGACCTCACCGGCTACTGGGTCTCCGTCATCTCCGAAGACTGGCGCTGGCGCATGGTCACGCCGGCTAAAGGCGATTTCGTAAGCATCCCTTACACACCCGAGGCCAAGCGCGTCGGCGAACTCTGGGATCCCGCGAAGGATGAAGCCTCCGGCGATGTCTGCAAGGCCTATGGCGCGGCTGGGATCATGCGCCTCCCCGGCCGCGTGCACATCACCTGGGAGAACGACTCCACTCTCAAAATCGAAACCGACACCGGCCTGCAGACCCGTCTGCTCATCTTCAACGGCAAGCCTGCCGCCAATTTGAAGCCTTCGCGTCAGGGCTACTCTTCCGCGCAATGGGAACAGCCCGAGCGTGGCATCGGCCTGCCGCGTCAGGGACTCGGCGCCACCCGCGAAGGCAACAAAGGCCAGGCGCTCGAGGTGACGACGACTCACCTGCTGCCTGGCTATCTGCGCAAGAACGGATTCCCGGTAAGCGGCAACGCCGTCGTGAATGAGGATTTCGATTACTTCACCGAGCGCAGCGGACAGCCCTGGTTCGTCGTGACCACGATTGTGGACGACCCCGTCTACCTGCAGGAACCCTTCGTCACCAGTTCGAACTTCAAGAAGGAACCGGACGGGTCCAAATGGCGCCCACGCCCCTGTTCCGCCCGATAGTTCTGGTCAGGCGAATACTGTTTGCCGCAGCCGGAATGGCCGCGGCGGTCGGCACCCAGGCTCAGCTTGCCACCCCGACCTTCGAAGTGGCATCCGTTAAGCCGACGGAATCTACGCGCGGCTACATTCTCACCGAACCGGGGAGGCTGACGGCAAGAGGGAGAACTCTCGCCAGCCTTATCCTGCGGGCGTACAATCTGCAGGACTATCAACTGATCCACGGCCCGGCCGTTTCACTCGCGGAAAGGTGCGACATCGATGCCGAAGCTCCGGGCCCTGCCGGCGCCGCCGAATTGTTCCGGATGCTGCAAACGCTGCTGACGGAGAGATTCAATCTTGTCTTTCATCGTGAAACGAGGGAACTGCCGGTCTTCGTGCTGTCAACCGGGAAGAAGCCGCGGCAGCTTGATCAGCCTAAGGATGGCGAGACACGGTCGATGCGCCTGGAGCCGGGCCCGCAGGGCGATCGAACGTCGTACCGGTTGGTTGGCCGCCGGATAACTTTATCCGCTCTGGCGTCGTTCCTCGGGGCGCAACTGGGTCGCTCCGTGATTGACGAGACCGGTTTAACAGGAGAGTTCGATTTCGCAGCTGAAGTGACCGCCCCTGCGGCGGCGACCGGTGTGAAAGGCACGCCTGTCGATCCCTCGTCCTTGATATCCGCCGTTCGCGCCAACCTCGGCCTTGTGCTGGAATCGGGGAAGAGAAAGGTAGATGTCCTCGTCGTCGACCACGTCGGAAAGCTCTCGCCGAACTGAATTGCTCAATGCCGAATTCCCGATCATTCAGGCTCCGATGGCAGGCGCGCAGGGAAGCGCTCTTGCAATTGCAGTTTCGAACGCCGGGGGTCTGGGATCGCTCCCGTGCGCCATGCTCACTCCCGACCGCATGCGCGCGGAGCTGACCGCCATCCGCGCCGCGACAACGAAGCCGTACAACGTAAATTTCTTCTGTCACACGCCACCGGTGCCCGATGCCGATCGCGAAGCGCGCTGGCGCGCGGCGCTCTCGCGCTTCTACGACGAATTCGGCATCGATGCTGCCAGTATCGTCGCTGGTCCCGGCCGCGCCCCGTTCAGCGACGGGGCCGCGGAAGTGCTCGAAGAATTCCGTCCGCCGGTCGTCAGTTTTCATTTCGGACTTCCGTCACCGCCATTACTCGCACGCGTGCAGGCGCTTGGCTGCGCCATCCTCGGCTGTGCCACCACCGTTGACGAAGCGCGCTGGCTCGAATCCCGCGGCGTCAACGCCATCATCGCCCAAGGTGCGGAGGCCGGCGGCCATCGCGGCATGTTTCTTTCTGACGACATCACGACGCAGATCGGAACGTTCGCGCTCGTGCCGCAGACCGTGAACGCCGTGAAGATCCCGGTGATCGCGGCCGGCGGAATCGCGGATGCCCCCGGCGTTCGTGCAGCCCTCGCGCTGGGTGCAGTGGCCGCACAAATCGGAACTGCTTACCTGTTGTGCCCCGAAGCCACGACCAGCCCGGTCCACCGCGCGGCATTGAAAAGCGACGCTGCGCGACACACCGCCATAACCCGGCTCTTCTCCGGCCGTCCGGCGCGCGGCATCGTGAATCGCCTCATGACGGAACTCGGCCCGATGAGCGACCTCGCCCCCGCATTCCCCTTCGCCTCGTCCGCGCTGGCCCCGCTTCGAGCCAAAGCCGAAAGCCGCGGCGATGGCGGATTCTCTCCGCTGTGGTGCGGCCAGAATCCGAGCGGCGGCGCGGAAATTCCCGCCGCCGACTTGACCCGCAATATAATGACCGACGAATGGAAACCCCTGCCAGGCTGAACATCGCCAACGTCATCGACAACAGCCGGCTCGGGGCGTATCAGCTCGGCATCTTCTTCCTCTGCGGCCTCTGTCTGATCATGGACGGATTCGACCTGCAGGCCATCGGCTTCGTTGGTCCCGTGCTGCGCCGTGAGTTTCACATTCCGGCTGGCACCATGGGCACTCTGTTCAGCGCGGCCCTCGTCGGTGTGCTTTTCGGGTCGCTGCTGTTCAGCATGCTCGCCGACCGCATCGGACGCCGTCCGGTTCTCATCGGCGTCACCCTGTATTTCTCTGTCTTGTCACTCCTGACTGCGCGCGCCGATACGGTCGATCACCTCATCCTGATCCGCTTCCTGGCTGGCCTCGGTCTCGGAGGCATCATGCCCAACGCGATGGCGCTGGTCGGCGAATACAGTCCCTCGCGTGGCCGCGTCATGTCCATGATGGTGGTCTCGAACGGATTCACGCTCGGCGCGGCATTCGGCGGACCCATCGCCGCCTGGCTGATTCCGAACTACGGCTGGCGCGGCGTCTTCTACTTCGGCGCCATGACGCCCCTCGCGATCGCGCTGCTCATGTATTTCCTGCTGCCTGAGTCGCTGCAGTTTCTCGCCCTGCGCGGCCACAACCGCGCGCAGATCGTGCGCTCGCTCGGCCATATCGATCCCGCGCTTGAGATCTCACCGGCCACCGCATTCACTTCTTCGGACGACCGGAAGAAAGGCGTGCCCATGGTTCATCTTTTTCACGACGGCCGCGCACTGGGCACCGTGCTGCTCTGGGTCGTGAATTTCATGAATCTTCTCAATCTCTATTTCCTCTCCAACTGGCTTCCGATCGTGGTGAGCACCGCCGGATACTCGAACACCATCGCGGTCAACTCCGCGTCCGTGCTTCAGGTGGGAGGCGTCATCGGCACCCTCGTCCTTAGCGCTTTCGTGCCGAAGATCGGATTCACCCCGGTGCTCACCGCGTCTTTCGCCATTGCCTGTCTCAGCATCGCCGCCATCGGCCAGCCAGCCATTTCGCTCGCTGTGCTGTTCTCCATGGTCTTTCTCGCCGGATTCGGTATTCCCGGCTCGCAGGCCGGACTGAACGCCTTGGCCGCGACTTACTATCCCACCGATCTGCGCTCCACCGGCGTCGGAAGCGGCCTCGGCATCGGCCGCATCGGTTCCATCGTGGGGCCCCTGGTCGGCGGATTGCTTCTCGCGCATCACTGGACCGCCCGCCAGCTCTTCCTCGCGGCCGCCGTTCCGGCATTGATTTCCGCCGTCATCATGTTTGCGCTGCGCTGGGTGATTAAGCCCGGAGCGACTAAGGTGGCAGCCGCCGAAGCGCTGGTACACTGATCCCTTGGCTCTGAAAATCGATCTCTTCAATCACTTCTTCCCGAAGCGTTTCTGGGAAGAATTCCTGTCATTCAGCGCGGGCCTCAAGGATATGGGCAAGCGCGTGCGGAATATCCGGAACATCTACGATCTCGAATCGCGTTTTCGCACCATGGACGAGTTCGGTGAATATACCCAGCTGATCTCGCTCGGCTCGCCGCCCGTCGAAGGATTGTTCAATGCCGAAAGAGCGCCCGAAATGGCGCGCATCGGCAACGACGGTCAGGCGGAGCTGGTCGAAAAATATCCGGACCGTTTCATCGGCTTCCTCGCATCCCTGGCTATGACGAGCCCGGATGAAGCCGCCAAAGAAGCCCGCCGCTCTGTCAAAGAACTCGGTGCAAAAGGCATTCAGCTCTACTCGAACGTCGCCGGCAAAGCTCTCGACGAGCCGGAATTTCTGCCGGTCTTCGAGGAAATTGTGAAGCTCGGTGTGCCCATCTGGCTGCATCCGGCCCGTTCCGCAAACCACCCCGATTACCTGACGGAGAAAAAATCGAAGTATGAAATCTGGTGGACCTTCGGCTGGCCCTACGAAACCAGCGTCGCTATGGCGCGCATGGTGTTCAGCGGATTTTTCGACCGCTGGCCGAACCTGCAGATCATCACGCACCACATGGGCGCGATGATTCCCTACTTCGAAGGGCGTGTCGGCTATGGCTGGGACATGCTCGGCACGCGCACCACGGACGAAGGCTACGAAGAGCTGCTGAAATCGATGAAGAAGCGGCCTATCGATTACTTCCGCATGTTTCTTGCCGACACCGCCGTATTCGGCGCGCGCGCGGCGACAGTGTGCGGGCTGGAATTTTTCGGCATCGACAAAATCGTGTTCGCGTCGGACACACCGTTCGAACCCACGCCCGGTTTGTACATCCGCGAAACGATTAAGGTGATCGAGAGCCTTGATCTGACCGCCGATCAGAAGGACCAGATTTTCCGCCGCAACGCGCTGAAGCTTCTCCGGATGTAACGCCGGCGATCTTGTTCGCCGGTGGGTTCACTCAAAAAAATCTTCTCTCCAAAGACCGATAGCCTCCTGGACGGGGCGGTCCGAGAAGCTGAACAGAACCGACTCCTCCGCCGCTTCGTGAACCACGGTAGCCCAGGACGGCGCCATGAAAATGTCGTGCGGTCCCCATTCGAAAGTCATCTCTGCGATGCTGCTGCGTCCCTGTCCCTCGGCGACGCAGAACACGGTCGCATCGGTTGAACGATAAGCCTTCGTTCTGAATCCGGCCGGAAGCAGGCGCAGCCACGCATCGATGGTAGGCATCGTAGTTCGGCCGCCGTAGTGAATGCGACGGCCATGGTGTGGATCGAGCGGCGTATGTTGAAGAGCTTCGCGCGTCCGCGCATACGGAAAGCTGACCGGAGTTTCGCTGACTTCCCGCGAAACCGGTTTGGTGCCGCCAGGATAGTGCTCGGCGAAGCTGCTGTCGAAAGTATTGACGATCGGGATATCGAGGCCGTCGAGCCACACGACAGGCTCTTTGGTCAGATTGCCGTGATCGTGATAAGTCCACGATGGTGTGAGAATGAGGTCGCCCGGGTGCATCGTGACTTTGCTGCCGTCGACTGACGTGTAGGCGCCCTCGCCTTCCATCACGAAGCGCAGAGCGGCTGCAGTGTGCCGATGCGTCGCGGTGACCTCTCCGGGCAGCACAAGCTGCAGGCCCGCGTACAGGCTTTGCGTGACCTGCGGAACGTTGAGTCCGGGATTCTCGATCATGAGGACGCGGCGTTCGGCTTCGTCGGCGGTAATCAGTCCGCCGGATTCCATCAGGTACGGGCGCAGCTCTTCATAGCGCCACAGTGCGGGTACGCAAGCGGGTCGTGGCTGCGCGAGAACCAGGTCCGCGAGCTCTTCCCAGAGCGGCGCCGCGCCTTTCTTTCTGAGGCGGCGGTAGAAATCCTCGCGCGCGGCGTTAGTTGCCGGTTTCGTGAAGAACGCAGTCGTCATGCTAAGCCGCCCTGACTCTAACTTCCATCGATCCGATCTTTTCGACGGTGGCCACGATTGTATCGCCGGGAACAATCGGGCTCACTCCCTCCGGTGTCCCGGTGCTGATGATATCGCCGGGATGCAGCGTGTAGAACGACGAGGCCAGTTCGATCAGCTCGGGCACGCTCAGGATCATGTATCTTGTGTTCGAATTCTGGCGCTCTTCACCGTTGACGGAAATGCGCAGGTTGAGATTGCCGGGATCGGGGATATCGTCGGCCGTCACGAGCCAGGGTCCGAGGACCGTATAGCTGTCGGGCGATTTGCGGAAGCTCCGGTCCTCCGAGCCCCGGATCGTGATGTCGAGACCGATGGCATATCCGGCAACGTATTGCAGGGCATCGCAGGCCTTGACGTTGTTAGCCGTTTTCCCGATCACGAGCGCCAGTTCCACCTCGTGGTCGTTGCGCCGATCCAGATGGCGCAGCGCGATGCCTTCGCCGGGTCCTGCAAGCGAACTCGTGGCCTTCAGAAAAAGCCCGGCTTTGTGGATCGTGATGGTGTGCGCCGGATTGTATTGATGAAGCTGGACGTCGTCTTTGACTTCTTCAATATGCTTCTGATAATTGACCGGCGCGGCGATGATCTTGCCCGGATTTGCCACGGGACTCAACAGCTTCACGCCGGATAGCGGAATTCCAGGCGTCTGCGCCGCAGCGCCTTTCACGCACTCCAGATTTGCGATCAGCACATCGTACGTGGGCAGCGGATATCGGTAAGACGGCAACTGGTCCAGAACTGCGGTGATGTCCCGCAGGGAATCCCCCTCCACGATGCCCAGCCTTCCTTCATCGAAACGGCAGAGCTTCATAGTCTGAAAACCCGTTCGGCGTTGGTCTGATACAGCTTCTTCTTGTCAACCCCGCTGATTGGGAGATTATCCGTGACGACGACCTCTTCGGGCACGAACTGATACGGATAATCCATCGCGTACATCACGCGGTCGACCCCAAGCACCGACTGCGCGTACAGAATCGGCGGTTCCCACGCCATACCGCTCGTCGTTATATAGATGTTCTCTTTGAAATACTCGCTCGGTTTCCGCTGCAGCTTCTTCACGCCGGCGTATCGATTCGCACTAACCATGCGGTTGTGCATGAAGTCGATCCGCGAAAGCCAGTAGGGAAGCGCTTCGCCAAGATGGCCAATAACGAGCGTCAGTTTCGGGAATCGGTCAAACACGCCGCTGATGATTAAACGCAGAATGTGGAGTCCGGTTTCCACCGCAAACCCGAAAATCGCGCCGTCGAGTCCGCGTTCGAGGAAAGGCCCGATCATCGCGGGCGATGGCGTGTTCGGGTGGATGTAAACCGGCACGCCGAGCGCCTCGGCGGCTTCAAAAATCGGCCAGAATTTTTCGCCATCGAGATATTCGCCGCGCGTGTGCGAGTTGATGATCGCTCCCTTGAGATCCAGCGTACGCACGCCGCGTTCCAGTTCCCGCGCGGCTGCCGCGGGGTTCTGCGGTGCGATCGCGGCCAGGCCCGAGAAGCGGTCGGGATGGCGGCGCACCGCATCCACCAGAAAGTCATTGCTCGACCGGGCGAGCGCCTCGCCGTCAGCCGCTTCGAATACCTGCACTCCGGGCGCGGTGAGAGACAGAATCTGCCGCGCAATGCCGGTGGCGTCCATGTCACGGAGGCGGAGATCCCCGAGATCGGTCATCCGCGCGAGTACTTCACGGATGCGCGCATTCGGGTTGCTGCCATAAAAGCCCCATAAACTTTCGAAGCCAGGGTCTTTGTATGAACCGCCGGCCAGCAGGGCGCGATAGCGGTCGATGATTTCGGGAGGCGCAAACGCTTCTTCCGTCGCGATGCGCTCATACGTGGGTTCCGGCATTGGTTGTAGAGTTTACTGCCATTCTATTGCCCACCTGGCCCTGCTGCGGTATTATTCCTTTTCGAAGCGCGCCGTCCGCGCGGTGCAGGACCATTTATAACGAAGGAGAGCAGTCATGAGTAACCTGGAGAAGCTGAAAGCAGCCGGTGTTGTGCCACATGACCACACGTTGTCGGATGCCGACCGTTCCACGATTGAAGATCTGCACGACCACGAGGTTCAGTCTTTGATCAGCCTCAAACAGAAACTCGGCGACGATTTCGTAAAGCGCAACACCCGCGACACGCCGAATTGCATCCTCTGAAGCGCGACGAGCCCGAAACGCTCACCCAGAGCCAGCTGCTGCGGCGCAAGATCAGGCTGGCCGACGGCCTGATGTTCGACGCGCTCGACCGTTTCTGGTCACAGCCCGATCTCGCCGCGCGCTACCCGGAGCTGCTTTTTCACATCTACTCGGTTGTCAGAGCCACTGTCCCGCTCATGGAGACGGCGCGCCGCCGGGCCGAAGACCTTTCGGCAACCGACCCCGTGGCCGCGGGCGTTGCGGCGTATCTGGCGCATCACATCCCGGAGGAACTTCACCATGACGAATGGCTGCTGGACGATATCGTGGCGCTCGGCGCTTCACGCGAAGCCGTTCTCCGGCGAATTCCGTCTCCCGCGGCGGCCGCGATGGCCGGAAGCCTGTATTACTGGGTGAATCATGCGCATCCCGTGGCATGGATGGGCTACGCCGCGGTCGTCGAGGGCCATCCCCCTTCGGAGAGCTATCTGGAAGAGGTCGAGCGGCGCACCGGCATTCCGCCGGAAGGTTTCCGCACATACCTGAAGCACGCCCGGCTCGACCCTTACCACTCACGCGAAATGGATGAAGCGATCGACCGGCTTCCGCTCACGAAAGAGCACAGTGGTCTGATGGGAGTGGTGGCGTTCCAGACAATCCATCACCTCACGATGCTTTTCGAAGGCCTCACCAGGACGAGTGTATGATCGGCCGCCGGCTATCGCGATACATAGTTCTGGAAGAACTCGGCCATGGCGGTATGGGCGTTGTCTACAAAGCGCGGGACATCCGGCTCGAGCGCTTTGTGGCGCTCAAATTTCTGAGCACACCTCTGGGCGAGACCGAGACAGCGCGCAATCGATTCATCCAGGAGGCGCGCGCCGCCTCGGCGCTGGATCATCCCAACATCTGCACGATCTACGGTATCGAAGACTCCGAAGACGGGCACCTGTTCATCGCCATGGCCTGCTACGAAGGCGAGACGCTGCGGATGCGGGTGGAACGCGGCGCCATGAACGTGCAGGAGGCCACCGAAATCTTCCTGCAGCTCTGTCAGGGATTGGCGAAAGCGCACGAGCATGGAATCGTGCATCGCGACGTCAAGCCAGGCAACGTGATGCTGACCCGCGACGGAGGGGTCAAGCTGCTCGATTTCGGTCTGGCCCTGCTGAACGAATCGGTACGAACCACCGTTCCCGGCAGCTCCATCGGCACGCCCGCCTACATGTCGCCTGAGCAGTTTCGCGGCGAAACCTGCGATGCCCGCACCGATATCTGGTCACTGGGCGTGGTGCTGTATGAAATGCTGACCGGCCAGCTGCCCTTCCGGCGCGGGCCTCAGGGAATGATGTTCGCCGTCATGACGGACGATCCGCGACCGCCCAGCTCGTTCTGGAGTGCGATCCCGCACGCTCTAGACGCTGTGGTTTTGCGCGCGATCGAAAAGAATCCGGCGCGGCGATATCAGACGGTTCGTGAGTTTGCGACGAACTTGCACCGCGCTACACAGGCAGCAGGCATCGAGGCTGACCTGTTGGAAACGAAAACTTCGTTTACGGCCGCGATGAACTCCGGCCGGACGACCACAGCGCCGCGTTCCGGATTTTCCATCGTCGTTCTGCCCTTCGCCAACCTCAGCCGCGACGAGGAAAACGAATACTTCGCCGACGGGCTGACCGAAGAACTGATCACCGACCTCGGCCAGGTGCCGGGTCTGCGGGTCGTCTCGCGCAATTCCGCATTCCAGTTCAAAGGCAAGGCGGTGGACGCGCGGAAGATCGGTCAGGAACTGCAGGTCAGCAGCATTCTGGAAGGCAGCGTGCGAAAAGCAGGCGAGCGCCTTCGTATCACGGCCCAGCTGGTGAATGTTTCCGACGGCTATCAGTCCTGGTCGCAGCGTTTCGATCGCCGCATGGAAGATGTTTTCGCCATTCAGGATGAGATTGTCGGCAGCATCGTATCTTCCCTCCGCGCACATATCTCCGGCGCGGAGACCCAGGCCATTCCGCTGCGCAGGCGTCCGGAGAATCTCGAAGCCTACAATTTCTACCTCAAAGGCCGGTATCATCTGAATCGCCAAACCCAGGCCGACCTCGAAGAAGCGGTGGCGCTGTTCGAACGCGCCATCGGTGAGGATCCGGAATACGCTCCGGCATGGGCGGGGCTGGCGGACTATTATGTCCTGGTCGGTTTCTGGTGCATCATGCCGTCCGATCAGGTTTGGCCGAAGGCCCGCAGGAACGCGCAGCGGGCTGTGGAACTCGATCCGGATCTCGCGCATGCGCAGACGGCACTCGGCTACGTCCGCATTTTCTGCGACTGGGACTGGGCAGAGGCCGGGCGCAATTTCCGCCGCGCCGTCGAGCTTGCCCCGGGGGATTCGCAGGCGGCATATGCCCGCGCCGCGTACCTGACGCAGATGAGCCGGACAGACGAGGCGTTGGCAGAGTTTCGCCGCGCTCTTTCGCTTGATCCGCTCTCCCTGCAGCTCAACACCAGCCTGGCCTTCATTCATTACTACCGCCGGGAATACGACGAAGCCACTGCGCAGGCGATGAAGACGCTCGAGCTCGATCCCGATTACTTCGAGATGCACGCGGGCCTCGGTCTGATCTGCCTGCAGAAGGGCCGCTTCGACGAAGGACTGAAGTATCTGGAAGGCCTGCGCGCGCGATCCGGAGACAACCCGCTGATTCTCGGTTTGCTGGGATACGGCTATGGCGTCGCGGGTTGCGACGACAAAGCCAGACAAATCCTCGCGCGTTTGGAGGAACTGTCGGCCAATCGGTACGTCGCACCCGTTTCGCGCGCCTTGATCCACATCGGTCTGGGCGAGCACGATGCGGCTTTCCATTGGCTCGACCAGGCGGCGGCGATCCACGATTCGCTGCTTTGTTATCTCGACGTGATGCCCTGCTACGATCCGCTGAAGCACGATGCGCGGTTTCCCGCCCTGCGCGAGCGCATGGGCCTTACCGAACATTCGGCGTCGAAGGTCTGAAGCATGGACGTTGTCTTCGCCGTCGTGCCGTTCAGCGATGTAAAACGTCCGGCGATCGGCGTCAGCACGCTTCTCTCCGGCGTCCGCCGGGTGGGTTTTTCGGCGCGCATCGAGTACGTCCATCTGCAGCTGGCGGCGTGGATGGGCGTCGAACTGTATCAGTGGATCCACGAGCTGGGAGATCAGCTGCTGCTGGACGCGGCGAGGCCTTCGATTTCGCTGGTCGGCGAGTGGTTTTTTTCGGGAGTATTGTTCCCCGGCGAGCTGCCGTCGGACGAAGACTACCTGTCAACGTTTGTTGCGCCGGATCCGCGTGGCCGCGCCCGCATGGAAGCGCTGATCGATGCGCGCTGCCGTTATGCGGACCGCTTCGTCGAGTATGCCGCGCGCGAAATTCTCCGACATCGCCCGCGCGTGGTGGGTTTCACGTTGACCTTTCATCAGACGTGCTGCGCCCTCGCCGTGGCGAAGGTTCTCAAACAGTCGCCGGATCCGCCGGCAGTGATTTTTGGCGGCGCCAACTGCGAAGGCGTAATGGGACTGCAGCTGATTCGCTCGTTCTCCTGGATCGACTACATTTGCACCGGCGAAGGCGACGAAGCCGTACCGGATTTTCTGCATCGGTATTTACGCCAGAACAATCCGGACCCGCCGCCGGGTATTCTGCGTCAGGGCTCCACGGATGAGCTGTCGGTGCCGCAGCGCGTCTCGCGCATGGACGATCTGCCTGTTCCCGATTTCCATGATTACTTCGAAGGCCTCGCCGCCTGCGGGCTCGGCGATGTCGAGCCTGTGCTCACGGTCGAAACCGCGCGCGGATGCTGGTGGGGCGCCAAGCATCACTGCACCTTCTGTGGGCTCAACGGCGACGGCATGGCCTATCGCAGCAAATCGCCGGGGCGGGCCGTTGAGGAAATGATCGAACTCGCCGGGACATACGGTGTGGCACGCGTGCATTCGGTCGACAACATTCTCGACACGCGCTACATCCCGGCGTTGTTTCCCGAGCTTACGCGGCGCGGTTCGCAGCTCGATCTTTTTTACGAAGTCAAATCCAACCTGCACTACGACCAGCTGAAGACGATGTACGATGGCGGCGTACACACCCTGCAGCCTGGAATCGAAAGTTTCAGCAACGCGATACTGCAGCTCATGCGCAAAGGCTGTACGGGGCTGCAGAACATCCAGCTGCTGCGCTGGTGCGCCGAACTCGGCATCACCACCGCCTGGAATCTTCTCTACGGTTTTCCGGACGAGCCTCCGGCTGAATACGCGCGCATGGCGGAGATTCTGCCGCTGCTCACGCATCTGCCGCCGCCCGCCTTCTGCTGCCGCATCCGCATGGACCGTTTCAGTCCGCTCTATACGCGCGCGCGCGAACTGGGTCTCGCGAACGTGCGGGCCATGCAGGCGTATTCCTACGTGTTCCCGCTGCCCGAGAGTGCGCTGGGCGAGCTGGCGTACTTCTTCGAATTCGATTATCCGGATGGCAGGCAGCCGGTCGATTATGCGCGCGGGGCGATCGACTGCGTTCAGGAATGGATCGCCCTGACCGAGACAAAGCCTCCGCGTCTCGACGCCTACGGTACAAGCGACTTACTGGTCATCGAAGACACCCGCCCGTGTGCCATTAGAGGCCGGCACATTTTCACCGGTCTCGCGGCCCGTCTCTACCGCGAATGCGATACAGCAGCAAAGCCAGCTGCCGAAGTCCGCCCTCTTATCGAACGATTTCTCCAAAACAAACTGATGGTCGAAATGGACGGTCGGGTGCTCAGCCTGGCCGTCTTCCGTGACCGCGACGTGGCACAGGCTTCAGCCTGTGAATCCTTGTTTACGGTCCGTTCTTAACCCGCTTTAGCCGCCTGCCCAACGTCCGCGGGCGGGCACGCCTTCACGTTCCAGATTTCGTTCGCATATTCCCCGATTGTCCGATCGCTGGAAAACTTGGCCGAACAGGCAACATTCAGGATTGCCGTTCTGTCCCACGCTGCGGTGTTCAGGTGGAACTGTCCCAGCCGCGCGTGCGCCTGCGCGTAGCTCGCAGATCGGCCAGGTGCATGTAGAGATCGCCCTTCGCCAGAAGCACGTCGAGGATCGGATCGAACACATGCGGTTCGCCGGCATTGAAGTGGCCCGAGGCGATCAGATCGAGAGCCTCGCGAATCGCGGGCTCGTTCTCGTAATGCCACCTCGGGTTGTACCAGCCGGCTGAATCGCCCACCTGTTCGGCAGTCAGTCCGAAGAGGAACATGTTCTCTTCGCCCGCCTCCTCGGCCATTTCGACCTGTGGCGCCGTCGCGCGTGCCAATGGTCAGTGCGCCATTCATCATGAACTTCATGTTGCTGGTGCCGCTGGCCTCGTACCCCGCAGTCGAGATCTGTTCGGAAACATCGCTCGCCGGAATCAGCCGCTCGGCCACGGACACGCTGTAGTCGGGCAGGAAAACAACCTTGAGCCTGCCGCGCGTGACGGGATCGCGATCCAGCACAGCGCGAAAGATTGTTGATGAATTTGATGATCAGCTTCGCCAGATGATAAGCCGGCGCGGCCTTGCCCGCGAAGAAGAATGTGCGCGACGGGCCCGCGGTGTTGGGATCGCGGCGCAGCCGGTTGTAGAGCATCACGATGTGCAGCGCATTCAGCAACTGGCGCTTGTATTCGTGGATGCGCTTGATCTGGCTGTCGAAGATGGTGTCCGGGTCGACGGTCTGGCCGGTTGTCGCATTCAGCCAGTCGATAAAGCGCAGCGGCGCCTCGCGCTTGGCGGCGTGGAATCCGTCGCGGAATCCGGCGTCGTCGGCGAGCGGCTTCAGCCGCGCGATCTGCCGAGAAGTCGGCAATCCAGCCGTCGCCGATTGCCTCGGTGATCA
This sequence comes from Terriglobia bacterium, assembly GCA_963832905.1. GTDB lineage: Bacteria > Acidobacteriota > Terriglobia > Bryobacterales > Bryobacteraceae > BOG-234. Next base: position 324,331 of record CAWHVO010000007.1, read on the forward strand.
GAGCTGGCAGCGAGGGGTTGGCCACATACAGCCAGCGCCGCTGCGTGACGCCGTTGGTCTTGTTGCTGAAGCGCTCCGGGAACATTTGCGCGAAGTCGGGCACCACGTGCGCTTTCAGCAGGTCGGTGTGAATCGCCGCGACCCCGTTGGTGCTGTGCGAGCCCACAATCGCGAGATTCGCCATGCGCACTTTCTTCCCGGGCCCTTCTTCGATAAGGCTCATGCGCTGCAGACGGCCCGTGTCGCCCGGATAGCGGCCGCGAACCCGATCCAGAAAACGCCGGTTGATTTCGTAAATGATTTCGAGATGCCGCGGAAGAATGTCCTCAAACCAGGCCACCGGCCAGCGTTCGAGCGCTTCGGGCAGCAGCGTGTGATTGGTATAGGCGAACGTGCGCTGCGTGATGTCCCACGCCCGGTCCCAGCCCAGCTCCGCTTCGTCGAGCAGGATTCGCATCAGCTCGGCGATTGAGATGTGGGATGCGTGTCGTTCAACTGCACCGCCACTTTATCCGGGAGCAGATTCCAGTCCGTATTATTGGCCCGGAAACGGCGGACAATGTCATGCATGGAGCAGGCGCAGAGAAAGTACTCCTGCAGAAAGCGAAGTTCCTGGCCCATGTCCGTTGAATCGTCCGGATAAAGCACGCGCGTGATGGATTCCGCGGCGAGCGTCTCGGTGACCGCGCCCACGAAATCGCCGTGACTGAACTGATCGAAGTGGAAAGAATCCGGCGCGCCGGCGGTCCAGAGCCGAAGCGTGTTGATGGTCCGCCCGCCATAGCCGATGACCGGGCGGTCGAAAGGGATGCCGAGCAGCGTCGAAGGCTTGCCCGGCACCGGAACCAGCGTCCCGCCGCGAATCTGGAAGGAACAGGTCAAGCTTGACTTCGACGATGTGGTCGAGCCGGACACTCTCCCAGGGGTCCGGACGGCGCAGCCAGTTATCCGGCCTTTCTCGTTCTGCCAGCCGTCCTGGATCGCCTGGCTTGAAAGATTCCGTATTCATAGCGCAGCCCGTAGCCCATGGCCGGCAAATCCAAGGTCGCCATGGATTCGATGAAGCAGGCGGCCAGCCGTCCCAGGCCGCCATTTCCCAGTCCGGCATCCGGTTCCTGATCGAGCAGTTCATACCAGTCGACATTTTTTCTCGCGGCAGGCTTCCTGCACGGCGGGATCGAGCAGCAGATTCGACACGTTGCTGGCCAGCGAACGGCCGATCAGAAACTCCATCGACAGATAGTAGGCGCGCTTGGGGTCCACCTCATAATGCGTGCTTTTTCGTACGCAGCCAGCGCACGGCCAGCACGTCGCGCAGCGAGCGGGCTACGGCTTCGTATCGCTCCCGCGCCGTGGCGAGGTCCGGGTCGATCGCGTAATCGAACATCAGGTGGCGGTCATAAAGCGCATTGGGGTCGCTGTGAAAACGTACAGGGCCGTATTCCGCAAGATCGGGATGCATCGGGGATCTCCTTTTCCGCGCCAGTTGGCGCGGACAGTCTGGCGTCCTTAATTATGGAGCGAAAAGGTTACAGGTCAATGGCGAAATTGCCCCGCCGGGCCACAATTTAATTAAGGTTTCGCCCAACAACTGCTGCTATAACTGCCCAGGCGTGTGACCGAATGTGCTCCGGAACGCCGCGATGAAGGCGCTGAGGCTCGAATATCCGCATTCCAGCGCCGCATCGGTGACGGATCGTCCTTCCGCGAGCAGTCGTATCGAATCAAGCAGGCGGGCCTTCTGACGCCACATCCCGAAACTCATGCCGGTCTCTTCGCGGAAACGGCGCTCCAGCGTGCGGCGCGCAAGGGCGTGCTGTTTTGCGAGGTCGTCCACGCTGGCCGTCATCGATGGCGTCTCGAGAACGCAGCGGGCAAGCAGCAGCGCCCGCTCGTCACGTGGCAGAGGCAGGGCTAAGGGCGAATTCGCTGCCGCAGCCATTCCCTCTTTGATCTCGTCTTCCAGCAATCCGATAAGGCGCACATCGTGTTCGATTCGCGTATCGAGACCCATCCGTTCGACGACCCGCAGAATCAGTTCCCGCAGCAGAGGCGCCACTTCCATGACTCGGCATTCTGCGTTCTCATAGCCGGTCAAAGCCGGGCTGAAAAACAGCGTCCGCATCTCGATCGTTCCCCACATCCGGATCGCATGTGAACCGCCTGCGGGGATGAACACCGCCCGGCCCGTCGGAATCATCCACGAAGAGCCCTCGATCGACACGGTCATCGCGCCGGTCACGGCATACAGGAACTGGTGCCACGGATGATGATGACGTTCCGTTTTAAAAAGGGTTTTTTGGAGTGTGTCCACTTTCAAAGGTGGATTTACTCCTTTTTCTGGTTTTTACCTCTCCCCGTTCTGGCGCGCGAATCGCGCAGGCCGTAGGCCGAAGCGATTTGCGTGCCAGAACGGTGCCGAACCGAAGACTCCTCATACCGTTTTTCTCGACCTGGACCGAGTGTCCAGTAATCCCTTCCGGCGCGTTCTCGAAACGGGTTGGCTTCTGTGCGTCCAGTTTTTACCTAAACATCATTGCCATGTAATGTTTCCGGTGGACACTGGGTCCATGAAGACTGCCGAGGTAAGCAAGGTCACCGCGCCGACGCCCTTCACAGTCCTCAATGTAGTGCTCGACTCCGGAGAGCGTCTGCCGTGTCTTGTGGACTCGGCGACGTGGCTCCCTGTCAGGGTTGCGACCCGATGGGCGGTCCGCTATCGACGGTATCGAGTCCAGTCCTCAACCCTCGCCAACAACCTGCGTGTCCTGGCGCGGCTGTATCTCTGGGCGCGCGAGAGCGCGAAGTACGATCTCGACAGCCATCTGACTCAGGGGCAGGCCCTCCGGAATCGGGAGATCGAATCGCTTGTGAGCAGTCTGCGAGTTGCGGGCGAAGGCCACTCCCTCGATACGGGCGCATTCGACCAACACCTCGCTGTCATCGAAGATTTCCTGAAATGGTCGCTGGATAGCGAGAACCGGGGAGGCCGTAGCGCTCTTTCCCTGGAGCAGCTGACCGCAGAGCGCGGCAGACTCGAGCAGCTGTTCCGATCTCTCCGAGTCGGCGCACGCCCATCGACCAGGATTGAGCCGCTCGAAGATGCTGAGATCGAGGCGATTCGACGTGCGGTCGGACCTCGGAGCGATCCGGACGGCCACCTGTCATTTCCGGCGGCCTTTTCATCCCATGCCAGATTGCGCAACTGGTTGATGTTTGAAGTCGCGCTGGAGCTCGGTATTCGCCGCGGTGAACTTCTCAAGCTAAGACTGGATTCCCTGCCGCGTGCCGCGGACGATGGCATTCGCATTCTCCGCCGGCCGGATGATCCTCACGACTCCCGAGCCAAAGAGCCGGCGGTGAAAACGGCAGAGAGAGTGATACCAGCGTCGCGCGAGTTGCGCAGAGCCGTACAGGTGTACCTCGTCTCCTCCCCGCCGTTAGGGCGTGTCTCCGGCAAGAGCCCGTATTTGTTCGTGACGCGCTCCGGAAGTCCTGTCTCCATTGACACCGCCGACGATATTATCGTCTCGATCGGACGGATCAGTGGGGTTGTCCCCCTGTCCTGGCATCGACTTCGCCACACCTGGGCAGAACGGATGGCGGAACTATTCGCTGAACAGCCGAATGGCATGGACCGGCTGGTGTATTTGGGCGGATGGACGAACCCGCTGTCCGCGAGACGCTACCTCCAGCGATCGCTGGCGAATCAGGCAAAGGAAGCTTTGCGAGGCTACCACCGAAAGCTCTACGAGGAGGCTCCGAATGCGGAGCAGCGCCCGTAGGGCTACCGATCACCACTCTGATTTACCAGCACTGCCGTCAAGAGTAATCTCCCTGGACGGCCAGCTTGTTGATACCAGCGCCTTATGTTGGCGTTTCCGTTCGTCGGCAGATGGCGGCAGGCTGATTTTCGTTCCATGGGACCGACTCGATGAACGGGCGATTTTGAGCGACCGCGCGCGGTATCTCGCAAAGGTGTTCCTCGCCGATAAGATTTCACGCAAGAAGGCACGGACGATCGAGAACGATTTTCGAATGTTCCGCCGTTTTCAGGATTGGCTGGGCTCCGTTCGACAGCCGTCATTTGACTGGAACGACCTGACCGAGGGCCTGGCACGAGCGTTTCTCGCTCACGGCGTCGAACACACCACCGACAAGGGCAACGATTTCTCCCGGCTCCGAACGTTCTATCGATGGGGAGTGGCTCGGCAGCACGGCGATTTCGATCCTGCCATGCTTCGCACTCTGCAGTCGATCACCGCAGTGGGCAACGCGAAGGGACACAACGTGCGGTTCCGGGATTCGGTCAAGGGGCCGTTTTCACCGGATGAGCTCTTGTTGATTAGCAGGGCCGTGAGCCAAGGCAAGGGCACGGATCGGGACCGGGCCGTTGTGATGCTTCACCTGGAACTGGGCCATAACCCGAACGCCAGTGCCCGGCTACGCAACAAAGACTTCGTTCGGTATGAGACGAAGGCTGCAGTTGCTTATCAGGTCGAGGTGCCGCGGGTTAAGAAGCGTACGTCCCACCGCGAGACGAAGAGCCGGCCGATCAGTGCCACGTTGGGACTCCTGCTGGAAGGATTGCAGCAGGGTGGCTTGGATGCTCCGTTACTTCACTGGCTCTCGCCGATCAACCCGGAAGGAACCATCTACCAGACAATGCGGCGGTTTGCCCAGGAGGTGAACCTGATCTCACCGAGAACCCACCGGCGGCTGGTAATCAACCCGAGACGGTTTCGGTTCTCGATCGCAACTCATATGGCCGAGGAAGGTGCCTCGATGTTCCACATCGCAGAGGTCCTTGACCACTCTGACACTCAGAACGTCCGCGTATACATCGAAACGGTCTCTTCGATTGCCGATCCGGTTGCGAAGGCTACCGATGAGGTGTTGGCGCCCCTTGTACGGCGATTTCAAGGAACGATGATCGATTCCACTGGCAGCTCCGCATTCCCTGACGTTCCGATTCAAGTCATTCCAGCCATCGCTCCGCACCTCAGGATCGTGAACCCGAATGCGGGTGGAATCGGCATGTGCGGCCGGGATGCTCGGAAGGATGGTCTGTGCCGTTTGCTGCCGCCTCTGAGTTGTTACCTGTGTCCCTCCTTCGCGGCACTGCGCGACGGCCCGCACCGCGAGATGCTGAACTCCATTGAAGCGTTCCTGAATGGAAACCACGACACCAGCGACAAGCGCATACTGATGCAGTTGGCGGATGTCCGCATCGCGATCCGCCAGGTGTTGGACCAACTACCCGCAGAGAGCAACGAATGAACGCGGCAGCACGGGAGGCACCCGCCGGCAGCAGCGAGGGAGCGGCGATTCGAGCGTTGCTGGCCATCGCACGACAGAAGTTTGCTGCCGATCTGCACCTTGATGTCTCCTGCTTTGACCAGCCGTCATGGGACGTCCGTGGGCTGAGAGACAGGGGCACGACCAGAGAGAACCCGACGCTGTACTTTACCCGGCATGGGACCACAGATCAGCCATTACCTGCCGTGTATGGCAACGTCGTAAAGAGCTGGATTATTCTGGAACGCCGCTCAGTTGGCAACATGGGCCGGAGGTCGGATGCCGCGCGGGTTCTGTGGGACGCGATCCGGCGGCGGCACGGGCGAAAACCGGGAGACTTCTCGTGGCGAACCTTCTCCGAAGAGGACCTCAGCCAGACAGAACTACTCATGCGGGCGAGTTGGAATGAATCAACGACCTACAAGTCGATGGTTAGCCTGCTGGTGTTCACGCGATTCCTTGCCGCCCGTGGAATCTGCCGGCCGCTTTACTACACGCCCCAGACCCCGCGTGTGGAGGACTTCAACCGGCACACGATCAGCGGCCAGCAAGAGCGAAGAGACCGCCTGCCCACCAACGCGGCGCTGCAAGGCATCGCCGACATTTACCGCGAGCATGCGGTAGAACCCGCCGACCGCCTGCGGGCGGCCGCCGTCGCCATCCTCGTGGTCACGGGGTTTCGGATCGGCGAACTGCTGACACTCCCACGCGACTGTGAGGTGGAGGAAGTGCGGGACGGCAAGCCCCGTCATGGAATCCGCTACTACAAGGAAAAGGCTCGCGGTGCGGAGAAGATGTTCGCCGTTCGATGGCTGACCGCGACCGGCGCGGCACTGGCGCGACAGGCGATTCGCGAGATTCGAACCCTCACTGAGGGAGCGCGGGCCCGCGCCCACGTGCTGGAGCAAACGCCGCATCGGGTCCCGATCCCCGGCTTTCACTGGGCTGCGAGGATGACGACCGCCGAAGTAACGGTTGCGCTGGGAACGAAGAGCGTTCCCACAGTGTTGCCGCGGCATCATGACCAGGAAGGCGTGTACTTCCGCGCCTTTGAAGTGGAAGCCTTTCTTCAATCGCTGAGATTGTCGCCCCTGTGGACGGTGGACCGTCGAGACGGTACCTTCCAGACGCTCTCAGAAACGCTGCTGATCGCATTCCGCAACTCGTTCCATCCGGGCCGGGCGATCTATCCTCTGCTGGTAACGCCGGTCTTCATTTCGCAGATCGCGGACTTCCTGTCTGGCGGTGGTGGAACCCCGTCGGCCTTCGAGCGTTTCGGTATTCGTGAACCCGATGGCACGTATTGCAGGATGACTTCCCATCAGTTCCGCCATTGGCTGAACTACATTGCAGACAAGGGTGGCCTTCCGGTTGAGTTGCAATCGCGCTGGATGGGCCGCGAACATCCGGGAGATACAGAGGCGTACCGTCATGCCACAGTCGACGAGAGGCTTGAGTGGGTGAAAGCGGGGATTCCGGATGGCAAGTTGGCGGGCCCGAAGGCCAGCATGTATTTCGAGTTGCCAAACGCCATGCGAGACCGGTATCTCGATGGCGAAGTCCAGGCGGTTCACTTCACCGCACTGGGTTTGTGTCTGCATGATTTTGCGGTCGCGCCGTGCCCATACCATCTCAACTGCGTCCGCGGATGCGCCGATTATCTGCGCGTCAAAGGCAGTGAAAGCGAACGACGCCACCTCATTCAGATCCAGCAATCCACCGAACGGGCGCTTGCGTCGGCCATTGCGCGCGCCGATCAGCCGGACGGGAGAGTCGCAGAGCCGTGGATTCGCCACTGCGAGGAAACCCTGGAGGGTGTTCAAGCGGCTCTCGCGGTGGACGATCCAGCGGAACCGCCACAGAGCGGTGTGACCCAGCCATTCCGTGGACGACGGAGCAAGTTCGAGAGGGTCTCGGGCTGAACATGGCCCGCCCCAGTGTTCGTGATGAACTGAAGCGCCGCCTGATGGAACATCTGGCGATCGCGGAAACGTACCCGCCTGAGGACCGCCCGCTCGACGTGCGAAGCGTAGCCGCAGTCCTCCGGATCAGCCCGACCACCTTGTACAAGTACGGCCTGAATCGACAGATCAATGCGTCCGCGCAGCGGCAGCGAGAGAATTCGTTGATTTCCGGCGCGGCAATCGAGCAGGATTACTTCAAAGATCAGATCCGGAAGCTGACCGAAGAGATTGAGAAAGAGCGGGAGCGTAGCAAGGGGCTCGTTGGCAGGATCGCCATCATGGAGGCGAACGCTGCCCGGCTCGGATTTGACCCCGAGGAAATGTACAAGGCGATTCTCAAGCCCATTCGCACAATGTCGCGGGCGGGTTCGGGTAGGCCGGCGCAACGCCGCAGACATTTTTGAGGGGGCACGCCCACTGGCGGAACGGACCGTGACTTGGCTTTTTGCTATCGTTTGGACGTGTACAGGACAGCGGGAAGTCTCTTATGGGTGCTTGTGGGTGTCGGCTGCGCAGTAACTGTTGCCGCGACCGGCAAGGAATGGCTCTCTGTGGTTCCGTCCGAACAAAGGGATGCATTAGCAGTGCGCTTGGATGCCTACGTGAAGGCAAACCGCGCACGGGATTGGCGTAAGCTTTACGAACTGGTTTCCGATG
>CAWHVO010000008.1:0-1661232 GCA_963832905.1 Terriglobia bacterium
GTTTCGCACCGCACCGCGAGCCAGCCGCGGGCGACCCGATCGTCATTGTCTTCGGGCAGCAACGCGCATCCCGTGGTCATCGACTGCGAAGTTCTCCAAAAACGGCGTTCTCGTTGCACGACTCCGGGTGAGTTACGCGCTACTCGTCCGAAAGCTGGGATCTGGGCGACGCGGGCCGGAAGCCCCGATTGCCGAACGGTGAGCCCGCCGTCCGACTAGCCGCCGGATTGCTCCAATTATCGGAGCTGACGTTTTCCGAGATCGCCGTTTCGGGGGAGTGTGGACCTGGTGCAATTCGACGGGATGACGAATGCTCCTGAAAACAGAAAAGGGACAGAGCAGGTCGTTGCCAAACATGACCAGACGTACAGGTTATGTCATTTTGTGGTCAAAATGACGGCAAACTGCTTTCTTTTGGTAGTCATTTTAACCACAGATCGTATTAGAATAGCCACAGACGCCCCCAAGGAGCGCACCAGACGATGCCTGTAGATCTTAGACCAATAGTCGGAGACGTAGACTGGACCCCCGCGCAGAGAGAGCCGTGACGACACTGACCTTTTTCTAAATACCGATGGCCTGCTCGTGACTCGCATCGACAGTCACCCAGAGTCAAGACCGCAGGACCCAGTGATGCTTGATGTCCTGCTCGCTGGCAAGCCGGGCTTAAATGCTAAAGAAGCGCTCCGCAAAGCACTCGCCGAAAACACACCGTCCAAATTTTTCGCCCAATAGGAACGCACTCCAGTTTTTGGGTGAGTAATTGATTCATTCTCTTTGGCTTGTCATCTTCACGGCGGTTCATCAGAAAAGAATCGTTGGTGATATCAGGTTCAGTCAGCCTGCCAAGTGGTACTCCGGCCGGGGAACGGCCTCCCGCCGGGAATACAATGGCGGTCATGGCTAAACCTTCGTGCGTGAAATGCGGGGGCGCGGACTTTGAGCGCCAATTCGTGGTCGTTTCAGGAGTGGGGGTGTGGTTTATTAACTGCTCATCCTGTGGAGCGGTCGTCGGCGTGATCGACCAGACTGAGAAACGGGCGGGCCGGTAGCTATGCCAACGAAACCGGGGATCACGAACACTATCGCCCGGCTCACGCTCGTGTTGCTGGCCTCACAAACACAATCCGCGCTCGGTCAGATAAGGCCGCCAGCAATCACCATTGGTAGTAGCGAAATTACACTCGGAATCCCTGCGCCACGAACGATTTCAACCTTGCAAGAGAAATTCAAAGTTGACGGCGGGGAGGGAGATTCGCCGGTTCGCCAGTGGTTTGTACAAAGAGCGGAAAAGCCCCATGAGATAGTTGGCATCCTTTATGTAAAGGACAACGTCATCGTTGGTGTAGAACACCTCGTTTCAGCACAAAAAATCACCTCGGCAGAGGATGTATTCAATGCTCTCTATGAAGCCTCGTCCAAACTGTCATCGGACAAAGCGCGAATAGCTTGCGCGATTTCGCCGTGGACGAACTACAACCCCACGGGTTTAAGCGTTGCGGGCATTCACTTCGATTGTGGCCCATATCGAATCCGCCTCATCCGCGAGCAGTACAAAGACACGACTGGGGTTGAGGCGTGGGAAGACCTTGGCACGACAAATGGCAAATAACGGAAACAAGCTGTGGGTGGTCTGTTTGAAATCTAAAAAAGAACCGATCAGAGTTGAAGCCGCGAGCGTTAAGAGGGTAAACGATAAATAGTTTTCACGGATGATTCAGGCGCAGACGCCGGACTTTACGACGTTTGCGCGGTTGAGGGGTACTCAGTGGAGCCAGTAGCTCCTGGCTCTCGCGTCTCGGTCACCATCGAAACCATAGGCGCGCCAGTAGCTGAAGCACCGACTTACGATGCGCAGGCAGATCATTCCCACGTGCCGAACCCCTCGTCCGTCAGCGCGATTCGAACGGCACGAAAGCCGGGATCGTTGATCGCGAGGACCTGAATGGTGGCGCGGCCAACGGCTGTCTTTCCCATCAAGTCCGCACCGTTCCATTCGAAATGGTCGTCCCACCGGTTTCGCCGGGGATGAAAGAGTTCGACGACTTCGCCGGTCTCCGGATCCCTCCCGGCAATGTTTGGACCCTTGTGCTGGTTGCAGTGCAGGCAGGCAAGAGCAAGGTTCTCCAAGCGGGATTCTCCGCCGTGTTGCCGGGCGATGATGTGGTCGGCGTGAAAGGAACCCAAATACCCGGACGCGGGCATGTGACAATACTCGCAGCGCCGGTCGGCCCGCTCCCACGCGCTGCGGATCAGTCCCTGATTCACGAATTGCGAGTGTCGCGGAAGGGCTCGACGCCGGATTTCCTTAAGGCTGCGCGAGCTTGGGAGTGCATAACCGACAAGACGTTCGCGATGTTAACGTATCCATCCAACTCGGCCTTCTCGTCGGGTATCAGAGCGCCCTCATTGGACTTGTCCATAAGGTCCCGCATGCGGGCATCATCCGCCTCGCTGAAATCGATGGAAAGAAGATAGCGGGCGGCTTCAGGCGCAATTGGCGCTTTTGGCGTCTGGATCAGCCGAGCCCAGATTACGGGCTCAAAGTCGACGATCGCTTGATTGACACCCATTGGTTTCAGTGTACGTCAAGCGTCGGCGCGCCGGACTACGGCTAAGGAAATTCCGTACACGGATTGCTGTTGCGAAATCTCTTAGCGCGACCAAACTCCCAGGAAGTCCGGTTCGAAGAAGCGTGCGACCAGACTCCGGATGAGTGACGCGCTACTCGGAAGTTGGCAAGACGTCGGGTCGGAGGAAGTTGGCAGACACCTGTCCAAAGTGCAGGTGAGCGGGTGAACGGAAGCGCAGGACAAAGCTCGTTGATCCAGGAAGATTCGGAGGGTGTCTGTAAGGCACGCCAGATCGTGACTGGCACCCGGCGGCTCTGGCGTCCGAACCGCCGTGCTCAGATGCCTTCAGTCCTGTGCTCCGCAAACCCATCCGCAGGCCGAATACGTTGAAACCAGAGGATCTTGTCCGGCTGAGGATGGGTGTAAAATTGTCCCTGGCTATACCTCGTTCGATCCTCGCGGGAGAAAGTAGCGTAACATGATCGTGCATGGAGGCTTAACGATGCGAAAACACACACATTTGATCCTTTCGTTGCTGGTTCCAGCCTTTTTAGTCCTCGGCGGATACGCCGCCCTTAAGGCTCAACAAAAAACTTCTTCGACGACCAGCGGGAAACGCTGGTCTGATCCAGCCACCTGGCCTGACAAAAAGGTGCCAGCCAAAGACGACCTTGTCACCATCGGGAGGGACATGGACGTAGTCCTCGATGTCACTCCGCCGGCGCTGCACGGTTTGACAATCAACGGCAAACTGAGCTTCGCAGATAATAAGGACCTCGAACTGACCACCGAGTGGATCATGGTGCACGGGGAGTTGGAGATCGGCACGGAAGCCAGGCCCCACACGCGCAAGGCGACCATTACCCTCACCGACAACGTCAAAGGCGAAGACATCAGTGGAGTGGGTGGAACGACGGACCGCGTGGACCGCGGGATCCTGCTCATGGGCGGAACCCTCAATCTTCACGGTGACCGGACCAATTCCTGGACGAAGCTGTCCAGCACAGCGAACGCCGGCGCCACCTCGATCCAGGTCCTGAACGCTGCCGGCTGGCGCGTCGGCGACGAGATCGTTCTCGCATCCACGGATTTCGATCCCCGGCAGGCAGAACGGCGCAACATTGCGGCCATCCAAGCCAAACGAACGGGGGAAACACGATCACGCTCGACAAGAAGCTCGACTACATGCACTTCGGCAAGATCACCTTCGACGTGGATGAACGCGGCGAAGTCGGCTTGCTGACTCGCAACATCAAACTCCAGGCATCGGCCGACGCGGAACAGTCCTTCTACGGCGGGCACGTCATGGCGATGGTCGGAAGCAAGATGTTTGTCGATGGCGTCGAATTCAATCGAATGGGCCAGAACATGACTCTCGCCCGATATCCGATCCACTGGCATCTGATCGGCGACGCACAGGGGCAGTACATCAGGAACTCGTCGCTCCATGACACCTACAACCGCTGCGTGACCGTGCATGGCACGAATTTCCTGCGCGTCGAAAACAACGTGACCTACAACACCGTCGGCCACTGCTTCTTCCTGGAAGACGGCGCGAGCACGGTAACCAGTTCGTGCACAACCTGGCGATCCAGGTCAAGTGCCACACTTCAAAGGCCTGCATGCCGACCAATCTCGCCCCAAACGGAGAGGCCGGTGGTTCGAATCAACTCGCCCCGGCAATCTGGAACGCGACCTACAGGGCGGCCAGCATGTCCGGCAAGGATACCCTGCTGCCTTCGGACAACACGGTGGCGGCTTACTGGATCACCAATCCGGACAATGTCTTCATCGACAACGTGGCAGCGGGTTCCGATGAGAATGGCTTCTGGTGGTCGTTGCCGGAACACCCGCAAGGGAAGTTCGAAGGTACGGAGATCAGCAAGGCCACCTGGCCGCGTCGAACCAGGATGGCGGAATTCAGGGGCAACGTTGCCCACTCCAACTTCGACGGGTTCATGCTGGACCGGAACATCAATCGGGAAAACATCTTCGGGTTGGCCGGCCCCTCGCACATCGCCAGGGAAAATCCCGCTGACGAAAACAGCAAGAGCGTGGAATCGCTCCTCGCGGATCTCACCGCTTACAAGAACCGCAATGGCGGCGTCTGGAGCCGCGGCGAGCTGCACGTCTTCCGGAATCTCAAGGCGGCGGACAATGCCATCGGGTTCACGAGTTCAACGGGTTCCTTCGGCGCTGACACATTTACCTCACTGGTGGTTGATTCGCTGTTCGTGGGCGAAACCGACAACATCGGCAACCCCGTAACGCCGGAAGAAAAGGCCTACGGCCGCAGCCTGCCGAAACGCCTGATTCCGGATTACCCGATCCACGCTTACGAGTATTACGATTACCGTCACGACGTGGTGAATACGACCTTCGTGAATTTCCAGGACAACAAACAGCGCGGATCAGGCGCGCTTACCTGGCTGTTGTTTACGGGCGCCGGGGTTACCACCGAAAACACAGTCAAGAGTGCGAAATACATCAATGCCAAGCCCGTGTATTTCCCGAAGATCGACTCCAGGTTCGACAGTGACAACCGGAGTGGTTCGGCCTACCGGACCGCGGCGATCCACGATCTGGACGGCTCGACGACCGGCATCCCTGATTCCTATGTTCTGATCAACGACGGCGAGAACGACAGCGTCGCCACGGACGACACCTGCGAGATTCATCCCACCTGGAACGCCTCAGTGTGCAAGGGTGATATCGGACGCATTCAGTTCAGCATCAGGAGGCCCGGAGCCACAAGGGGTGCTGGTCTTGCGCTGAAAGATGTTGCTTTGCGGTCAGCTGGTCCTGGGCGGGCGGCTGGTCCTGGGCGGGCGGCTGGTCCAGGCGGGCTCCTCAAAAACCAATTACCCTGAGCCGCAATGGCAAGGACTTCAAGATCACGGCCAATCAGAGCACTGTGCGCGCCGGTACCGAGATCCTTGTGAAGACCGAAAGACCGGAAGTTGCTATCAGCTTGAGCGAAATGGCCAAAGACTCATGGGTCGTGTTCGAGCTGCCGGGTTTCGCCAACGCGACCTCCGGGAAGCAGCAGGACAGCATCGACGCCCTGCGCAAGGCGACCGAGACTTCGTATTTCAAGGGTCCGGATGCCGTCTGGGTGAAACTGGTAATCCCGACCGCCCCCAAGGGCATTGGCATGCGATCAGTTTGGCCCGTCGGATACTCAAACCAGCATTACGGTAAGGCGATAAGCACCTTATTCGCGAACTGAACAAAGCCCCCGGCGCGAGCCGGGGGCTTTTTTGTTTCGTACCGCACCGCAGAGCCAGCCGCGGGCGAATCCGATCGTCATTGTCTTCGGGTAGCAACGCCCAACAGCATCCCGTGGTCATCGACTGCGAAGTTCTCCAAAAACGGCGTTCTCGTTGCACGACTCCGGGTGAGTTACGCGCCATTCGGAGAATGGGCCGGAATTTAGACGGTGCGTTTCACACTCCCAAGACACGGGGTTCGAGTCATCAACGTTGTGGGTCGAGCGCCCCCGGATACTGGGAAAGCCCACCGCCGCGCAGAAGTAGCCGCGCGCCCACATATGCTGCCCCACAGTATTGCTTCCCCAACTCCGGGAATTCCGCCTGCATCAGCCTCGACGAGCGCCCTTTGATCCCCTGCGCCAGCTTCGCCGGAGCCCTTCGTACACCAAATCAGGTGGTACCTCAGGTGTCGTAAACCGCGTGTGCGCTTTGCCTGTATTCAGCCATCCCTCCAGTCCCGTGGGGATGCGTCGGCTCGAAGCGGGCCGCCTCCAAAGGCGGTGGGCTTAAACCGGGCGATGGATACTAAACCTTCAGAAACGATTTCGCTCTTATCCGCTTTTATCCGTGGCTAAAACCATCCCCTCGACTGCCGCGTCGTTCCCCGCACATCTCCCGGGTACGCTTTTCCCGCTCCCCAGCAGCTCAGCGCCGTCGCAAACACCAGGTCGTCCTTGGGCGACTCCCGCCACACGCTCTCATCTGTCGGCTTCCTCAGATGCGAATCCAGCCGCATCTCCGCCATCTCCGCCGTCAGTGCCGCGGCGTGTTCCAGCGTTCCCGCAATCTGCAGCCGGCCCTGCTGCAGCACGATTTGCAGTCCGGTCAGCAGGTCTTTGATCGGAATCTTCCGCAAGCCCCCCGCATACGACTCACTGTTTCCCGCCACAATGATCGCCGGCTTCACATGACATTCCGGATTCCGTCCCCGCAACAGCTCGATCGCGGGCTTTCCCGTCACGGTCACGTTCGCCAGCACTTCGCATCGCCCCACCGCGCTCGCGATCTGCCCCAGCCGCGTCGCCACATCCTCGTACGGTGTCCCCGGCGCAAATCTCTCCAGATGCCGCAACCGCAGCATCGCCCGCGTCTTCCAGGCAAACGCCGCCGGATGCCATTCTCCATTCACCTCCGCCCGCTCCACCACTGCCAGCGTCGTGAACTCGTGCATCTGCCCGATATCCAGCCCCGCGAAATTCCGTCTCGGCATCCTCTTGCACCCTTCGATTCCGATAATTTTGGACATTTTGGACACGCGGATTGTATCCGCGTCTGCCGCCGCGGCGTTCAACCCAGTCGCAGCGGCTCCAGATCGTTCTGAATTGCCTTCTGGATCAGATCGGCATCGAACAGCGCCCCGTCCATCTGCACAAACTCGCACATATACTCCTGCCGAAAACACTTGTCCGGCAGCGCCCGTCGTTCTTCCTTCAGAAAGCTCGCCGGAATGCGCGGGCATTCCGGCGCCGGCACCTCGAACCGCTCCCACGGCAGGTCTCCCGTCCAGGCTTCGTAAAAAATGCCGCGTTTCCCGAACGGAGTGCTCATCATCCACAGTGCTCCGTTGCTGGTCGTCAGCATCGGCCGGACTGCCGCATAGAGTCCGTCCTTGATTCGTGCCGCTTCGTCCACCAGCACCAGCGAGACTCCGGAGAATCCCCGGATCGTCGCTTCGCTCCCCGGCAGCCCCACCACTCGGGAACCGTTCCGAAACGTCAGCGAGATGTCATTCACCCCGTCGCCCCTGGGACTTATTCCCATTCGGCGGGCGAATGCTTCGATCTTGCCCACCAGTTCCCCGCTTTGCCGCGCTGAGGGACTCACCACCACAATCAGACTTCCCTCCACGGTCAGCGCCTGGTGCAGTGCTTTGGCCGCCGCTATCGTCGACTTGCCCCATTGCCTCGCGCAGTTCAGCAGTCCTCTCCGGATCTCGGGCGAGAGTACCTTCGCCTGATGCTCATCCGGCTCGAAGCCGAGATTTTTGCGCACCCATTCGACGCTGCTCAGCTCGGGCTCCGCCGCCTGCGCCATCACTCGGCGATTTTGGTCTGGACAAAGCTCGTACACACCCGATCCTACTCCCGTCCACCCAGGAAACGGTTCCAATAGTCCCCGAAATCCACCCCAATCCCCGTAATTTCTTCAAGTTAAAGATTTCGGTAAAACTTGTGAACAGTTTTCAGCTTGGACACGCGGATTGCATCCGCGTACTGTTAATTGAAAACCTACCCCCCGTTCACAGCGAACTTCCGTTGCAAACGAACGCACTTACCATCGAACCCCCGCCGCCGCCTGCTACCCTCCAGGCGAAAAGCGCACAGTTCGGGCGAAGCCGCATCGGTTAGCCTTATCCAGGATAAGGAGAGCCACACGACTGCGCCTTGGTCAGGTCCGTTGTGCGCGGTAAAGGAACGTAGACACACATGCGTATTAAACGTGTAAATAAAGCGGCTCTTGCCTCGAAACAAAACGGCGCGCGTTCGCGCGGGCCCAAAACCGAAGAAGGGAAGCGCATATCTTCCCGCAACGCCCTCCGCCACGGGCTGCTCGCCCGCAACATCATCCTTTCCAATGAATCGCAGGAGGTCTTCGATGCCACGCTTCAGGAACATCTCGCCAAAATGGCCCCCGCCGACGGTGTAGAACAAGGCGCCATCGAGGAAATGGTGTCGGCATCCTGGCGCCTTCGCCGGCTTTGGATGATGGAGAAAACCCTGCTTCAGAAAGCTCTCGACGGCCGGACTGAGCCCACTGAAGCCGAGCGGCTCGCCGCCGCCTTCCGCGAGCTCGCGCAATCGCCCGAACTCAACCTTCTCGACCGCTACGAGGCGCGCCTCCATCGCATGTACCAGCGCTCCCTTCACAACCTCCTGATCCTTCGTGAATTCGAAGCTGTCGATTCCCCCGTTGACCAAACGAACCTGTTTCCCGATAACCCACTGGCTGCATGAGACTTACAAGCGATAATTGGAATCTGGAACGTTCCGGTGAGAAACGCATCTCGACACAGGCTTCGGCCGTTGTGGACACGCGGATTGTATCCGCGTAAGGCTCTCAGCCTGTATGCTTTGCCGTTTCGCCAAACTGCGTCGCAGCTGGCATTTGCGCCAACCCCGCCGTGACCTGTGTTACACTAACTCTGATACAAACGAGAACAAGAGAAGACAGACAGCAAGGAGTTTGAGCTTTTAGATGGCATTGGCAGCAGAAGCAAAGCGGCAGATTGTTACCCGGAACCAGAATCACAAAACCGACACCGGGTCGCCGGAAGTGCAGATCGCGTTGCTTACCGATCGTATCGTGCAACTGACTCAGCATTTCAAGACTCACCAGAAAGATCATTCTTCGCGCCGGGGTCTGTTAAGCCTCGTCGCCAGGCGGCGCAGGCTGCTGACGTACCTCAAGGTCAATAGTCCCGAACGCTACAAGAGTGTTCTGCAGAAGCTTTCGATTCGCCATTGAATAGTCGCCCGCCGCTGTTGGTTGTCGGTGGGCCCTTGCTCGCAGAAGTGGTTTACTCGCCTTCGCGGTTCGTTCCGGACCGCGAGATACAGGCCTGAACGGCTGGCGTAACCAGCCGTTGGAAATGGGACCTGTCTACTCCTCTCTCGTCGGGAAATCTGTTTTAACCCCTGTATCATTTGCCGATTTATTCGGCCGCCGACATTTCGGCAGAAGGATTGTTGGATTGGCGCAGACCGGTGCACATCTTATCCAGGTACTTGGGGACCAGCTGCTCGTGCGCCTGTGGTCATTACTCCAACGAACATAAATGAAAGTACACACATTTGAAGTTGATCTCGACGGACGAAAACTCACGATCGAGACCGGCAAAATCGCCAAACAGGCCGGCGGCTCGGTCGTCGTCCGCTGGGGCGATTCGGTCGTCCTGGTGACCGCCACGTCGGCGAACAAACCGAAGCCCGGCCAGGGCTTTTTCCCTCTCACCTGCGATTACCGCGAATACACTTACGCCGCCGGCAAAATCCCGGGCGGCTACATCAAGCGCGAAGGCCGCATGTCGGAGAAGGAAACTCTCACCAGCCGCATGATCGACCGGCCCATGCGCCCGCTCTTCCCCGAAGGCTTTCTTAACGAGACGCAGATCATTGCCATGGTGCTCTCGGCCGATCCCGAGCACGATCCTCAGATCCTCGGCATCGTCGGCGCCGGCGCGGCTCTCGCCATCTCCGACGTCCCGTTCCACCACCTCGTCAGCGCCGTGCGCGTCGGGCTGGTGGACGGCAAATACATCGCCAACCCGACTTACACCGAAGCGCGCGCTTCCAAAATGAACATCGTGGTGGCGGCCAGCGAGCAGGGCCTCGTGATGGTCGAAGCCGGCGCGCTGCAGGCCTCCGAAGAGGAAGTTCTCGGCGGTCTCGATCACGGTCTCGAAGCCATCGCGAAAATCATCAAGGTTCTCGAAAAGATGGTCGCGGAGTGCGGCAAGAAGAAAAAAGCGTACACGGCGCCCGAACTCGACCAGACGCTCATGGCCGAAATCGACAAGAAAGTCCGCACGGAGCTTCTCGATGCTCTGAACACGAAGAAGTACGAAAAGCTCGAAAGCTACGCGCGCGTCGATGCCCTGCACGATCGCGTCGTTGAGGAAGCCGGCGAAGAGCGGAAAGCCGAAGCCGACAAGTGCTTCAACATGCTTAAGGAGCGCGTTTTCCGCGACGAGATGCTCGACAACCGGCGCCGTCCCGATGGCCGCAAATTCGACGAAATCCGCCCCATCTGGGGCGAAGTCGGGGCGCTGCCGCGCACGCACGGTTCCGCGGTCTTCACGCGCGGCGAAACGCAGGCGCTCGTCACCGCCACGCTTGGCACGAAGGATGACGAGCAGCGCATCGAACTGCTCGAACCCGGCGAGTCGTTCAAGCGTTTCATGCTGCATTACAACTTCCCGCCGTTCAGCGTGGGCGAAGTCGGCTTCATGCGCGGACCCGGCCGCCGCGAAATCGGCCATGGCGCTCTGGCCGAGCGCGCGGTATCCGCGGTGCTTCCTGAAGAAGAGAAGTTCCCTTACACGCTGCGCGTCGTCAGCGACATTCTCGAATCGAACGGATCGAGCTCGATGGCGACCGTCTGCGGCGCCAGCCTCGCACTGATGGATGCCGGCGTGCCGATCACCGCTCCCGTCGGCGGCGTTGCGATGGGTCTGGTTAAGGAAGGCGACAAATACGCCATTCTCACCGATATCGCCGGCGCCGAAGATCACTACGGCGATATGGATTTCAAAGTCGCCGGCACGCGCGACGGCATCACCGCGCTGCAGATGGATATCAAGGTTGCCAACGTCACCACAGCCCTGATGAAGGAAGCGCTCGAACAGGCGCGCCGCGGCCGCCTCTTCATTCTCGACAGGATGGCCGAGGTCCTGCAGGAAACCCGTGCGGAAATGTCGCCTTACGCGCCGCGCATTTACACCGTGAAGATTCCGACGGATAAGATCCGCGACGTCATCGGACCGGGCGGGAAAGTCATTCGCGGCATCATCGAGCAGACCGGCGTCAAGATCGATGTGGAGGACGATGGCACATTCACGTGGCGTCGAACGATCCCGTCGCAGCAAAGAAGGCTCTGCAGATCATCGGCGATCTCACCGCGACCGCCGAGGTGGGCAAAACCTATCTCGGCAAAGTGGTGCGGATCGTCGATTTCGGCGCGTTTGTCGAAATCTTCCCCGGCACTGACGGTTTGCTGCACATCAGCGAGATCGCCGAAAACCGCGTGAAGGAAGTGCGCGACGAACTGAATGAAGGCGACCAGATTCTGGTCAAGGTCATTGGGCTCGAAGGCAACAAGATCAAGCTGAGCCGAAAGGCCGTGCTGCGCGAGCAGCGCGAAAAGCTGAAGCAGGGCAAGGAACAGCCGGTCTCGTAATGGGTGTGGGGCGGACGGTCGATTCCCGCCGTCTGCCTTTATACCGGCAGCGCTGTGGCATGCATCTCGCGGAAGTACTCGACCGTGAGGCGCATGCCTTCTTCCAGACTCACCACCGGGCTCCAGCCGAGTATCCGTTTGGCTTTCGAGATATCGGGCCGCCGCTGCTTCGGATCGTCCACCGGCAGATCGTGATGCACCACGCCCGCGCCGGCTGCCGGTCATATCGATAATGGTTCTGGCGAACTCCGCGATCGTCATCTCGCGCGGATTTCCCAGATTCACCGGTAACGCCTCGTCCGACAGCAGCAGCCTATACAGCCCGTCGACCAGATCGCTCACGTAGCAGAAGCTCCGTGTCTGCAGGCCGTCGCCGAAAACGGTAATCGGTTCGCCCTTCAGCGCCTGATCCATGAACGCCGGCACCACGCGCCCGTCGTTCAGCTTCATGCGCGGCCCATAGGTATTGAAGATGCGCGCGATGCTCGTGCGCACGCCGCGGTCGCGATGATACGCCATCGTCAGCGCTTCCGCAAAGCGCTTGGATTCGTCGTAACAGGATCGCGGGCCCACCGGATTCACGTTGCCCCAGTAGGTCTCCACCTGGGGATGCACGTGCGGATCGCCATAGCACTCCGACGTCGACGTCAGCAGAAACTTCGCCTTTTTCGCCTGCGCCAGCTCCAGCATGCGCCGCGTGCCGATCGACCCGACATCGAGGGTTTCGATCGGATAAGCCATATAGTCCTTCGGACTCGCGGGAGACGCCATGTGCAGCACATAGTCCACGCCGCCTTCAATCTCAAACGGAAGTGTAACGTCCTGGAAACGAAAACTGAAATCGTGATTGCGCCCCAGGTGCTCGAGGTTGCGCTCGACGCCCGTCAGCAGATTATCCAGCGCTGTAACGGCTACGCCTTCCGCCAGCAGACGATCGCACATGTGCGATCCAACGAATCCGGCTGCTCCCGATACCACCGCGCGCTTCGACACATAACGAATTTAGCATCCCGCGTTACCATAACGATGACTGACAATGCGGCAGATCATTCTCGCGATGTTGATTCTCTTCTCTGTCGCGGGCTACTGGTACCGTTTTCGCCGCGTTGTGAAAATTCTCTCCGCAGCGAAACCGGATGCCGGCTTCAACATCGGCGAACTCGCCCCGCGTATCCGTGCGTTCGTGTGGGAAGTGCTGCTGCAGGGCAAGGTCATCCGCCAGCGTCCTGCCGCCGGACTGGCGCACGCATTTGTGTTCTGGGGTTTTTGCGCGTTCGCCCTGATCACGCTCAATCACATCGCCACCGGTTTCGGCGCGCCGTTTCTTTCGCCCGCGCGCGGATTCGGACGCTTCTACTTCGCGTTTGTTGCCGTATTTGCGGTGGCTGTCGCCGTCTCAATTACGTATCTCGCGGTGCGCCGCTTCCTCTTCCGCCCCGTGTGGCTTGGTCGGTTCTCGCCCGAGTCCGGCATCATCGCAGCGCTGATTTTCCTCCTGATGATTACTTATCTCGCGGGTCTGGCGATGCCGGCCTCTGCCGCCGTCTGGTGGATGCACACGCTCACCCTGATGGTTTTCCTGCCGCTCATCCCGCACACCAAACACCTGCATCTCGTCCTCAGCCCGGCGACGATTTTTCTGGATCGCCCCGGCTTCGCCGACATTCCGAAACTCGCCGGTGACGAAGACTTCGGTCTGGTCACCGGCAAAGACGTCACTCGCCTCGAAGTCCTGCAGGCTTTTTCCTGTGTCGAATGCGGCCGCTGCACGGAGCACTGTCCAGCCTGGAACACCGGCAAGGTACTCAAC
The DNA here is from genome assembly GCA_963832905.1 of Terriglobia bacterium. Taxonomy (GTDB): domain Bacteria; phylum Acidobacteriota; class Terriglobia; order Bryobacterales; family Bryobacteraceae; genus BOG-234. Next base: position 13,551 of record CAWHVO010000008.1, read on the forward strand.
CCAAAAGAAGTGATTCTCGGCCTGCGCGCTTATCTGAACACCGACGGCCCGTCATCCGAATCGCCTCTCCTTGGCCCGCATATTTCCGATGAAGCTGTATTCCAGTGCACCACCTGCGGCGCCTGCGAGTTCCAGTGCCCGGTGGGTATTCAGCATCTCCCGGTTATCGTCGGACTGCGCCGCGGCGCGGTGAACACGGGCGCCTGGGAGGACAGCTACGGTACAAAGCTGTTCCTCACCATGGAGCGCAACGGCAACTCGCTCGGTCTGCCCGCGAACGAGCGTCAGAAGTTCATTGAGAAGAACGCATTGCCGGTTTACGACGGCACGCAGGATTATTGCCTCTGGCTCGGCTGCATGGGCGCCTACGATCCCGCCGGGCGCGAAACGATACTCGCGCTGGTGAAGGTGCTGCGCCATCTCAACATCACCTTCGGAGTTCTCAAGAAGGAGAAGTGCAACGGCGATCCCGCCCGTCGTCTCGGCAACGATCTTCTCTTCACCACGCTCGCTGAAGAAAATCTGGACACGATTTCACAGAGCAAGGCCGTTAAGCTGCTCAGCATCTGCCCGCACTGCGTACGAACCATGAGCGTCAACTGGCGCGAAGCCGGCCGGACCGTCGAAATCATCCATCATTCCGAACTTCTCGCCCAGCACAAAAACAAACTCCCCGTATCGACTGCGTCTGAAAAAGTGGTCTATCACGACCCTTGTTACCTCGGCCGTTACCGCGGCGTATACGACGAACCGCGCGCCGTTCTCGCGCAGTCGGTCGATTTACTGGAAGCCCCGCGTCATCGCGAGCGTTCTTTCTGCTGCGGCGCGGGCGGCGGCCAGATGTTTCTCGGCGACGAAAAGGGGAGACGTGTCAACGTCACCCGCGCGGAGGAACTGGTCGCGACGGGCGCATCCACGGTCGCGGCAGCCTGCCCCTTCTGCGCCTCGATGTTCCGCGATGCCCTGAAAACCGTATCCTCGACGCCGCCGCGGTTACTCGATATCGCGCAGATCGTCGCCCGGACGATTGAACGCGATTAGCCTTTCCAGTCCTGCTCCAGCATGCTGAACACGCGCAGATCGACCCAGTGGTCGTAGAGCCACTCGGCTTCGCGCAGCGTCGCCTCTTCGATGAAACCAAGGCGCCGCGCGATCTCGGCACTGCGCGTGTTCCCGACGGCGCAGCGAATCTCGATGCGATGCATCCCGTACTCGCGAAAACCCTCGGTCACGATGGCGCGGCAGGCTCGCGTCACGATGCCCCGGCCTTCATATGCGGCATCGATCCAGTACCCGATGCTCGTGTTCCGATCCTTCTCGTTGAATGCGTGCAGACCGATCGAGCCGCACAGCTCTTCGTTCAGCCGGATGAGTGTGGTGAGGCTGTCGCGGGCCGCATTGTCCGCCTCGCGGGCGCGCACGAACTCCGCCAGTTCGTTTTCGTCGAATTCATTGTGGAACCACCCCAGCCATCTGCGCAGATGCGCGCGGTTACGTGCGAGGGCCGTCCAAAGCGCCGGAACATCCGCCAGCGTCACGCCGCGCAGTTCGATTCCGTCGCCCGCGTCAATCATCAAGCGATCGCCGACTAAGCGATTCCGCTGACTGGCAGCGCCTGGCTCCACTCACCCTCTCCCAGCCGCAGCCGCGCCGACGTCCCCCTTTCCGGTGGCTTTTCAAGCAGCAGATTCGCCTGCCACACGTTGTCGCCCAGGAAGCTGATCGTGTCCGCTCGTACGCTCCCGCCGCTCAGCTCAATCGCCACATCCGCCGTCCCCACCGACTCCGCCGGGGATCTGAAATAGCACACCAGCGAACCTCCCCGGTTCACCGCGAAGCGCAGATCGCCGGGCGGACTGAACTCCGCGCTGCACAACTCCGGTGCACTCACCGGCAGGTTCGGACTCTGCACCACTACTTCGCGCCCCTCTTCATCCAGCATCGTGAACGCTGCCGCATTGCTGCGCCCGCTGGTGCGCGTGCGGATACGCACTTCATGCCGTCCCGGCTCCAGCCCCGGCGGCCGCAGACAGTTCGCCTGATAGCCGCTGCCTTCGGCAGCTGCAATAGTCAGCGCATGCGTTCCGAATCCGTCCACTTCCACGAACAGGCCGTCAGTCGTCAGTCCTCGTTCCTCGCTCTTGAAGTAGCAGCAGATGTATTCGTCCTTGTCCGGATGGAACGAAGATTTGTAGGTTCTGTTGTTAATCACCGCGTGCAGGTGCGGCGCGGCTGCTTTCGGCGTTGCGTCGGGCTCCGGCCACCGGCGCCTCGCTATCACCGATGCGCGCTGCTGTGTGATGTCGAGGAGCTCAACCTGCGCGAGGCCCGCGGACCGGCACATGGCCAGCAGTGCTTCCGGCGACGGTCCGCACCAGTTGTCCACCTGTCCGCCCAGTTCCGTGCGTTCGTAAAACTCCATCACGGCCGGGATCTGCCGTTTTTCCCGCTCGATTACGAACGACTCAATCAGCGCCAGGTCGGTCGAAAGCTCTGTCACCTTCTCCAGTCCCAGCAGCGGATGCCGCAGATGATAGAGCACGCCGAAGAACAGCACGATGTCGAACTTGCCGAGCCGCCGCGCCGAAAGCTCGTTCACGTCGAGCGTCAGATACTCGACCTTCGACCCGATCAGCTCCTTCGCCTCGAGAAACGTCTCCAGCGCAATGCAGTCGACCGCGACAACCTCAGCCCCGCGCCTCTCACATTCGAAACTGAACCAGCCGTCCCATGCGCCGATGTCGAGCACGCGCCTGCCGCGCAGATCGGCGGGCAATCCGAACATATCGAGACGCCGGTGCAGATGCGGGACGGACTGCAGGCCCGGCAGTATTCGGCCATCCGGCAGGTCGATCGAGTGATAGCGAAACCGCGCCTGATGCAGCTGGTCGGCCTCTCGCTGTGTCCGCTCTTCGAATCTGCGGTCGCCCGCTGCGACTTTTTCCTTCAGGGCCATTCGCTTCATCAAGTCAATCAAAACTAAGTTTAGCTGTACAATCCAGAACGTGCTGAAATCCGCTGCTATTCCGCTTTGTCTGGCGTCGCTCGCCTTTGCGGCCTCGCCCATCATCGACAACGAACGCGTCACTGTCTTTGACACCACCACTGCGCTTCCCGCTGCCCAACACGACTTCGTCACAGTCTCACTGACTCACAAGGGCACCGCCATGCTGGGCAGGAAGGGCGAGATCCCCGACAAATCCGGCGAACACGCCATTGTGATCCTTCTCAAAGAACACCCCGTCGCGCCGCTTGCCAACAACACCGGCTATCCGCTCGCCTTTCCGCGCCCGCACGTGGTGAAGCTCTATGAGACGGAGAAGGTCCTCGTCTGGAGCTATCACTGGAACCCCGGCGAACCCACTCCCATGCATTTTCACGACAAGGATGTCGTCGTGGTCTACGAAGAACCCACCGCCCTCACTTCCACGACACCCGACGGAAAGAAAACGGTGCATGAATACAAAGACGGCGAGGTCCGTTTTAACCGCCGCGACCGCACGCACACAGAACTCCTCGTGCACGGCGGCGGCAGTGGTGTCATGACGGAGCTCAAATAGCGTAAAGTGGTGAGCAGAAGGCCTTCGTGCCAGCTGGCAGAAACATCACTCGCGGACTTCGCTTCACTCTCACCGCCGGTTACACGGTCGTTTTCACGCTGATTCTTCTGGGCGTGGCCTTGTTCTTCCGCCAAAGCCTCGCCAACAGCCTCGACGAGCAGGCCCACGACGATCTCGACCAGAACTGGGCCGTCGTAAAGGCGTACCTCCGCATCAATAACGATCCCGGCCAGCGCAACTACCACGCCGAGTGGCATGTCGCAGAAGATGATCCGGACGAAAAAAATGCCGTAGCAGGCGTGCAAAAGTGCTACGTGATCGCCGACGCCTCCGGCCATGTGCTCAACGATTCCTATTCCTCGAACTACGAGGAACTCGGTCTCAGCAAGCCCAACGAGGTTCGATCCGTGCTGCAGGCCAGTGGCGCTGTCTTCACGCGCCCCTCCGATTCCGACGGCGTCCCCTGGCTGGTCCGCGCCAGCTACGTCAGCGGCGAAGACGACCCCGGCCGCAAATTTTACGTGGCCATCGGCACCTCGCTTGCCGACAATAACAAAATCCTCAACGGCTTCACCCTGCGCCTCGTTCTTCTTGTGCCGCTTGCGATGCTCACCGGCTGCATCATGGGCTGGCTCTTCGCCGGCCGCGCTCTGACGCCGGTTCTGGAAGTCGCCAGCACCGCCGAGCGCATCAGCGGCTCCAACCTCAGCCTGCGCATTCCGGTGCGTGGCGCGGGCGACGAAATCGACCGTCTCATCGAAACGTTCAACCAGATGATCGAGCGCATCGAAGTCAATTTCAATCAGGTGCGCCAGTTTTCGACCGACGTTTCGCACGAGCTGCGCACGCCGATCACCGTCATCCGCGGCCAGCTCGAAGTGGCGCTTTTCACGGCGCAGACCGTGGAACAGTATCGCGACGCCATCGTCGATTCCCTCGACGACATCGAACGGCTTTCGCAGATCGTGCGCGCGCTGCTGCTGCTTTCGCAGGCCGAAACCGGTCAGGTCATGCTGCAGAAGCAGCCTCTGGATCTGGTCGAGGTCGCTTCCGGAATCGTCAACCAGTTCCAAATACCTGCCGAAGGCGCTGAGGTAACCCTGGAGTTCATCGAACACGTGCCGCACTGCGCGGGCGAATTCGATCGCGTTCAGATTGAGCGCATGCTGTCAAACCTGCTTTCTAACGCGATGAAATTCACGCCGCCCGGCGGACACGTGCGCGTCTCCACCGACCGCCGCGACGACATGGCTGAAATCCGCGTGGAGGACACGGGGCAGGGCATTCCGCCCGAGCATCTGCCGCACATCTTCGACCGCTTCTACCGCGTGCGCGGTCCCGGCGAACAGGCCTCACCGGAAAAAGGACTCGGCCTCGGGCTCAGCTTTGTCTCGTGGATCGTCCGCGCTCACAACGGCACGGTCAACGTCGAGAGCGAACCGGGCAAAGGCACGAAGTTTATTGTGCGCCTGCCGCTGAGCAGCCCGGTCTCCATTCCGCAGATCGACAACGGCGTCCCGACCGAAGTGGCGCGGCCCGCCTGAGGCGCTGATGTTGACAAGGGCTCTGACGTTTCTGCTGCTGGCCGGAATGGCTTTCGGGCAAATTCCGGAAGACAAGTTGAGATCGAAAATTCAAGGCATTCACTATTCGCGTCTCCCTGAAGCCGCACGGATTCAGGGAGACGTCCATTTGAAGGTCAGCAACGGTGTGGTCAATCTTCTCTCCGGCCCGGCACTGCTCGCTCAAACCGCTGTCGAGGGCACGAAATCGTTCGCTCCGCTGCTCGGCGACGGCGACTTCGACGTGATGTACCACTTCAGCTTCGTCAATACGATCCGATTGGTGCCAATGGTCGTAAAGAAAGGCAACGCGTTCGAGAGAGCTGTCCGGCATCTCTTCCGACTTCAGACTGACGAGGTCGTTCTTGTGTGCGACAACGGAATCGCGCCGTTGAGTGAGCTCATGGTTTCAGGCGCAACCATCGAGAATCTGGGTGCACGGGAGAGACACGTGTGTCGAGACCGAATCGGGCACCCTTATCGCCGCTTCTTCCGAGCGCCGGCCGCCTGCGCCTTGAGGTTCGTCGAGAAGAACGGCAGCACCTTCGTCTCGAAGCGCTCCTTCACCCGATTTCCGTGGTTTCCTTCGTAGACTTCAAACGTGTGTGTGACGCCCAGCCGGGTCAGGGCCTCGTCCATCTGTTTGTTGGACGCCATCAGATTATCCATATCGCCCACGTCCATCGTGATCGCACGGTAGGTCTTGAGTGCGGGAAGGTACTGATCTACGAAAGCCAGCGGTGAGTTCGCCACCCATTTCGCCGCGATCTCCGGATGCAAAACGCCGTCCTGGTTGGGCAGATCGAAGAACTTCGGAGGATTTGCGGGATTGGGAGACCACGCGGCAGCCTCGGCAGGAAGGATATTCGCAAATCCGCCGCCTCGTCCTCCTCTGCCCGCGCCACGGCCGCGACCCGGGCCGTTGGCAGCGTTTGCTCCATCAGCGGGTGCGGCAGGTGGAGTTGGTGGGGCCGGCGCAGCGGGAGGAGCAGCAGCGCCTCGCGCAGGACCACCGCGTCCCGCCCCAGGGTTATTCATCAGGCAGCAGGAACTCATCGCGTAGAAGCTCGAATAGACTCCCGGGTATTTCATGGCGAGCCGCAGCGTTCCGTAGCCGCCCATCGAGTGCCCCGCCAGCCCGCGGCTGTCCTTGTCGGCAATGGTGCGGTAGTGGCTGTCGATGTATTCGACCAGGTCGTGCGTGATGTAGGCCTCCCAGTTGCCCGTCGTCGGCGAGTTGGAGTACATGCTGCCGTCGTAAATCGTGTGCGCGTCGGGATTGACGAGAATCATCTCCTGCACCGTTCCCGCGTTCATCAGCTTGTTCGCGGTGTCGGGAACGGTCATGAGCTTCCAGTACGCGTCGGCTGTCGCACCGTAGCCGTGGATGAAGTACACGACGGGATACCGTCGATTCGGCTCGCTTGCATAGCTCGGCGGCAGATACACGAATACATCGCGCTCCGCGGGATCGCCTTCGAGGTTGCCCTCGAGAGAAGCCCCGTGGACTTTGATCTTTTCAACGGTGCCGGCCTTGTCGGCGCCCGATGTCTGCGCATTGAGGCAAAACACATTGAGGCAAAGCGCGCCTGCGAACGCCAGCAGTGGCACAACGATCTGCGATTTCACAATCATTTCTCCTGTTTGTCTTTCACGGCCAGTCCGCCGGTGATGCCGTCGACCTGGTATCCAATCTGAATTTTCCTGATCTTCGCAATTTCGGCCGGCGTCGCCGTCTTCGGATCCACATTCGCCTGCGCGCAGGTAAATCCGCGCAGCGTGCACTCCGACGTGGTGTGTTTAATTCCGCGCTCCTTCATCACATCGCTCAGGTACTTCACAACATCGGTGTGCATGATCACCGCATTGTTCGGGACGAATGTCCCCACCCCGATCGCATAGTCGACAGGCATCAGCGGCTCCACGCTCGAACCGAACTGGCCGTCGTTCTTCTTGCCGAGATCGTGCGCATTCAGGTCCGCGCCCTTCCCGACCAGGTATTTCACCACATTCAGATCGCCCAAATTCGCCGCCACCATCAGCGGCGTGATGCCGTAGCTGTCGGCGGCATTGACGTCTTCGCCAAGTTCGACCAGCAGCTTCACCACTTCCAGGCGCTCGGCGGGCGGCCTGGCCCTGTGATAGCCATTGATGAACCCGGTGCCGCAAGCGGCCATCAGGGTGGTCTCCCGATCGGAAGAGATGATGTGCGGATCGGCCCCATGCGCCAGCAGCAGCTTCACTAGTTCAATGTCCCCGGAGAACGCCGCGCGCATGATTGCCGTCGCGTAAACAAGCCGTGGCGACCCCTCGCGCATCCGTGCTCTCGGCGTGGAATTGATGACTGCGTTCGGATCCGCTCCCGCATCCAGCAGCTTCTTCACCAGCGGAAACGGATCCCGCGTGACCATCCACGGAAAGTTCGGCGCGGTTTCCATATTGCGCCGGTTGACCGCCCAGAAGAGCGGCGTGAAGCGCTGCGCGTCTTTCTGATTCACCTTGGCGTGGCTGTCGATCAGAAAGTCCGCGACATCGTAGCTGCCGTCGAACAGCGCCAGTGAGAGCGCGTCCTTGCCGTCGCCTCCCTGCGCGTTGAGGTCCGCCCCGGCTCCGACGAGGAGCTTCGCCGATTCGATCGCGTCCTCCCGCGCCGCGAACATCAGCGGAGTCAGCATGCCGGCTGCGAATTCCTCGATCGGCTGATTGGGCTTCGGCGGCACCGGCGTGGCGCCTTCAAATCCGCGGCCCGAAGCCGACGGCACGAAGTACGATTTCGCGTTGACATCCGCGCCGCGTTCGATCAGCATCTTCACCACGTCGGGATGGCGCTCGGAAACCGCCCACATCAGCGCGGTTGTGCCGCCCCAGGTCTCTTTCGCGTTGACCTCTGCCTTGTGATCGAGCAGCCCTTTTACTGCGTCGATTTTGCCCGTGCGCGCGGCCATCATGAGCGCGGTGTCGCCCGTTTTCGTCAGCGGAACGTTCGGGTCCGCCCCGGCCGAGAGCAGCCGCCCGATCATCGCGGCATTTCCGTTCTGGGTGGCCAGCAGCAGCGGTGTTGCGCCAGCTTTGTTCGCCGCGGAAGCTTTCGCGCCGCTGCGCAGAAGCAGATCGGCCAGTTCCAGATCGTTCGCCTCGACGGCCCAGTGCAATGCGGATGTGCCATCGATCTGCTGCGCGTTGACATCGGCCTTTTGCTGCAGGAGCGTTCGCACCGCGCCCTTGTCGCCCCGCATCGCCGCATCCGCCACATCGCTTTTCGACGCCGCGCCGGTTGCAGCAACCGCTGCCGCTACTGTCAACAGGCCTGCAAGAAGGAGTCTCATATTCTTATTCCGATTTCCGTTGCGGTTTGCTTAAGACAGCGCTGAATACAGCGGGAAGCCCATCGTAGTTTTCGAGCGCGACCATTTTGAGCGCGGCATCGGGCGTGACCTTGCCGGTTAGCGAAGTCTTTCCCTCGCCCGTTCCATGCGGGTTGAGATGCAGCTCGATCACTGTGAAGTCGTAGGGCAGTGGATCGCCGCCCGAAGGTTTCCAGAGATCGTTCACCGCGCCAAGGCGCCGATTGGTGACGATCACAACGCGCTCGGAGCCATCCGGATTCGCGATCCTGGCCGCATATCGAATCGCGTAACCTGCGACTTCACGCGACCACAGATAACCCACGGTCGGCGCCGCCTCCAACGCCGTCGCCAGCATTGCTTCGGGCGTAGGTTTCGGCGGAGGAGCTTCACTCGCGCCACGTCCCGCGCGTCCTCTGCGTCCGCCGCCGCGTCCTCCGCCGCGGCCTGGGGCAATTGAGGTCTTCAGCATCCACGCATCCATGAGCCTGTCGCGCTCCGCATCCGTCGACCAGCGAAGAATATCGATCCTGATTGCATCCGGCGCACCGGAAACATTAGCGGTCGTCGCCGTATAGCTGATCTGCGGCGCCTCCGCGCATACCAAAGCCGCGGTCAGCACCATTCCGCACAGCACCGTGTTCGCGCGGCTCATTTATCCTGATTCGTCCCCCAGACGCGCGTGAGCCACTCCACCAGCCGCTCCAGTTCTTCATCCGACAGCTCCGCGCCGCGCTCCCGCATGTCCACCAGCGTCACGCGCCAGCCTTCCTCCGCCTTCCTCGCACCCTGCACACGATCGATGCCGTGACACTTCGTGCAGGCGCGATTCATCAGCCGGTACGCTTCAGGGTCTGAAAAAAATGTGGTGATTTCCGGCGGAACGTAGGTCCTCGGAAACGGCTTCGAGTCGGGCCCGAACTTAGTGACCAGCCAGTCGGTCAGCAGGTTCATGTCGGCCGGTGCGAGGCCTGTCTCCATGCCCGTGTGCTTACTCTCGATGAGCTTCTGCCATCCCGCTTTGTCCAGCGCAAAGAAAGCGTAGTCATCAATGCCGTGGCACGCGGTGCAGTTCCTGCGGATCACGTCCCATACAGGCCCGTCCGGCCGCTGGACCTTCGGACGAGCCGCCCGGCCGCCGACCTGTGCGGCGATAGGCAGGCTCACTAGAATCAGAACCGGGATAATCCACTTCATCGGCAGCTACAGCGAAATCGGCTGCGTGCTCGAGCCGAAATTCTTCTGCGTCCCGACCTCACGCCCGGCGGCATCGTATTTCGGAATATCTTCGACGCCGTACTTGTGCAGCACCGCCAGCAGCATGTTCGACGTGCGCTCCGTATTGTCCGGAAAAACGATATGCCGGTTACCCCCGAACTTCCCGTCCAGCCCGCCCAGCAGGATGATCGGCACCTTGATGTGAGCGTGTCTGTGCGAGTTGCCCATGTTACTGCCCTTGTAAATCAGTATGTGGTCGAGCAGCGTGCCGTCACCGTCCTGCACTTTGCTGATTTTGTCCACGAAGTACGCGAGGTTCTGCACGTGATAGCGGTTCATCTTCGCGTAATTCGCCACGTTGTCCGGCTTGTCGCCATGGTGCGAACTGCCGTGCCACGCGCCGTTGAAACCCGATTCAGGGAAGCTCATGCCGGAAAGATCCTTACCCAGCATGTACGTCGCCGAGCGCGTCAGGTCGCCCTCGAACGCCAGCGCCAGCAGGTCGTACATCAGCCGGTAATGCACGTGCTTGCTTTCGGGCAGTCCGAACGGAATCTCTTCCGACGGCTCCTTCATCGTCGCTTCGCTCGCAATTTTGATGCGGCGTTCGATCTCGCGTACATTCTCGATATACGCATCGAGCTTCGCGCGATCGCCCGCGCCCAGCGGCTTCTTAAATGACGAAATTTCCTGCGTCACGGAGTCGAGAATGCTCGCGCTCTGCTTTCTGCCGAGCCGTCGTTCTTCCGGACTCGTGCCGTCACCGAACAGCCTCTCGAACGCCACACGCGGATTGACTTCGGTTGGCAGCGGCGTCACCGGCGAAGTCCACGAAATGCAGTTGGTGTACGAGCAGCTATAGCCCCAGTTGCAGTTGCCGTAGTTGCCGTCTTCTTCCACGCCGACCTGAAGCGACGACAGAATCGTGTCCTGTCCGAACTTCTGCGCCATCAGCTGATCGATCGTGATGCCGAGATAAGGACTCACCGCGTTGCGCCGCGGCCGCGAACCGGACAGCAGCACGGCGCCGCGCGCGTGATCGCCTCCAGGCTCTTGTGTGGTCGCCATCGCCTCCGGCATATCCATGCCGGTGATGAGCGTTACGTATTTGCGGAACGGCTCGAGCGGTTTCGTGATGAACGAGAACTCAAAATCCGCGCCTTCCTGCAGCGGACTCCAGTACCCGGGCGCCGCGCCGTGCGGATGCCAGATGCCGAGAAAGCGCTTCGGAGGCAGCGCGGCCGTTTTGCTCAGCGGCGTCTGTGCCGGCAGCATGGCGTCGAGCAGCGGCAGGCCGATCGTTACCCCCGCCCCGCGCAGAAAGCTCCGTCGTGGAATGAACTTTTTGGTGATGAACATTAGTTACCTGCTCTCTCTTCAACTTCTTTCGTTCTCATCTGGAATGGCTGGCTCCTGATGATCCCCATCAGGATGGAAAAGAATCTGTCGTTGTTTTTGTCCGCTTCGCGCACAATCGAGCGGATCACCGGCATGTCTTCGTACTCCATGCCGCGCCCGATGCCGAACGTCATCAGCTTCTCCGTAATCATGCGCACGAACTGCGGTGAATAATGCATCAGGTGCTCGCGCAGTTCGATCGGGACCGTTCACTTTCGTGCCGTCCCAGAGCACTGCGGAGGTGTCGAGCGGCACACCGCCTTCGCCGCCCTGCTTCGTGCGGTAGCTGGCATCCGCATCGAAATTCTCCAGCGCGAAACCAATGGGGTCCATCAGCTTGTGACAGCTTGCGCACGGCTCATTCTTGCGATGCATCGTCATCTGCTCGCGCAGCGTCATCACTTTGCCTTCGCCTTTAGTGTCTTCGAGCGGCGGCACATTCGGCGGCGGCTCGGGCGGCGGCGTGCCCAGAATATTCTCCAGCACCCACACGCCGCGCTTCACCGGCGACGTGCGGAAATTCTGCTGCCACGTCAGCGCCAGCACACTGCCCTGGCCGAGCAGTCCGCGCCGGTAAGCCATATCCGGCCCCAGCGTCACGCGCCGGAACTGCGAGCCATAGATGTCCGGAATGCCGTAGTGCTTCGCGAGGCGTTCATTCACGAATGTGTAGTTCGCGTCCAGCAGATCGACAACGCTGCGGTCCTCTTTGATGATGCTCCCGAACAGCAGCTCCGTCTCGCGCCGGAAGCCTTTGCGCAGCTCATCGTCCCAGTTCGGATAGAAGACGCCGTCGGGCGATGTGGCGGGCAGATTCCGCAGATAAAGCAGCTGATCGCCGAAATTCTGCACCAGCGAATCGGCTTTGGGATCGTTCAGCATCCGCCGCACCTGCTGCTCCAGCACCGCTGGAAGATGCAACCGGTTCTGCGCCGCGACCTCAATTAGCTCGTCGTCCGGAATGCTGCTCCACAGAAAGAACGAGAGACGCGACGCCAGTTCCAGATCCGTAATCCGATACGGCTGCCCGGGCACCACTTTTGCCGGTTCCCGCTCCGCGCGAATCAGAAACTGCGGACTGGTCAGGATGCGGCGTAGCGCGAGTTCAATGCCGTCCTGAAAGGTGCCGCCAAGCGCACAGGCCGAAGGGTCCGTTGTGCGCGTACAGGAATTGCGCCGGCCTTCCTGATAAGAACCGAGCACCCACTCCATGTCGCTCGGCCCCACCGGACGCCGCCACGCGCGACGCATCAGCGTGGTCAGAATCTGGTTCGCACACGATGATTCCTGCTCCGCGCGCGACGGATGGCACGTGTAGACCTTTCGCAGGCTGGGCGAATCCCCCGGGCGCGTCGGTGAGAACGGCCCCTGTATCTGCAGTTTGCCGATCGCGGGATAATACTGCAGCTGCGGAATCGAATTGTCTTCAAGCGACTTCCGTTCATACTGCCGGATCAGGTCGAGACTCGGCCGGTAATTCGTCGCAAGAAACGTTACGCCGACCATATGCGACCCGGCCTTCACCGGCACTGTCACATCGATCGAGCCATCGTTGTCCGCCGCATTCGCCGCTGTCAGGCCTACGCCCTTGTAATCGCGGATATCCACGACTTCGTTGTCGATGAGGAACTCCAGCTTCTCGCTCGGAATGAACTTGCCCAGTCCGAAATTCTGCACGGAGAATTTGTATTCGCCGTCCGAAGGAAAGCTGTGCCGCACCGCCATGCCGCCGCGCGTGCCGAAAGGCAGTCCTTCGATGTGCTGGTTCTGCGATGTATCGGCGGGCGAGATGTAAACGGCTTGCGCCGGCGACTTCCAGAATCCGACCGCCGTGCGCGCGATGCGCGTGGCCGCCGATGTATACGATTCAATCAGCGTGGGCGAAATCGTGAGCGAGCCGGCGACATTATCGAACCCGCGCGCCGAATCGTCTGCCGGCAACAGCGTCGTCACGTCGAGATCCAGATCGAGCAGATCGCGAATCGCATTGTGGTATTCGGTCCGGTTCAGCCGGTGCAGCACCACATTGCCTGGATTCGGATGCGCTGCCGCCCTGCGATCGATCTGCGCTTCCAGCCAGTCGCGCAGCCCTTCGTACTGGGTCAGCGGCGGACGCGGCATGCCCGGCGGCGGCATCATCCCCGCCCGCAGTTTCCGGATCACACGCTCCCACACCTCGGGATGATCGGCGACCGCGTTGAGATCTTCCTTCTGCAACGAGAAGTTGGCGATCCTGGTCTTGTCGTTATGACAGCCGACGCAGTATTGGTCGAGCAGCGCGCGCCCGGACGCGGGTGTCGGGCCGGCTGGCGTGGCCGCCACAACGCATGGCACACCCGCCAGCAGCGCAGCGCCGACCCACAAGAACCGTTGCATCATCGCTTGTATCATCGCTTGCGCTTTGGCAATGTGTACAAATCTATCGTGCTGAGCCCTCGGCTTCAATGATCCAAACGGACCACTCACAGGCTGAAGCCTGTGCCACCGATCGCTTGCTCGTTGGGTTTCTCTCGCATACCTGCGTCCGATCCGGGCAAAGCCATCACGCAATACTCTACGTCTGTCTGGACTCAGCAGCAAGGGCTCGCGCGGGACGCCATCCGCGCCGAAGAGTCCGCCCTCCGTAGTTTCCCCTGGGTTGGGTTCACTTCGTTTCGCGTTTTCACATTTTCCGTCTGACCGATTCATGGGGTCCAGCGCCAGCCAGGGCAAGTCTCGCCTGCCGAGGAGCGGACGGAGGGTCCGTGCTTTTCCGGTGTTGGGTTCAGTTCGTTTGGAAATTTTACATTTTTCAAGGCTGCGAGAGAACGCGGAGGAGTGCTGCGCAGTGGCCGATTGGCGGGACTGCGGTGAAACGGCGGGGCGCCGGGGGCGAGGGTGATACTGCACGACGGAATTCGGGATTGTTCTGATGCAATGCCGGATCGGCCGGGTGTTTTTTCAATCCCAGACTGGCGCGCCCTGCCTGATTTGCCGAATCCTTTTTCATGCGACATGATCATGGCACGACGAAGAGCGCACATTCGGGAAATCGGTCAGGATTTGTTGATTGCAGAGGAAATTGAGTTGCGCGGAAGGTGTGACTCCACGGTCGATGCTGCGGGCGGTGAGCAACGCCACAACGTCAGTGGCATCGTCCAACTTCTTCATAATGGCGCGGTACCACTCGACGCCGTATTCAATGCCCGCCGTGCCTTTTTTGTCTGAGGAGCGGAACGACTTGAGAATGCCGCCGCTGGCGTCCGTAAGCAGATTGCTGAACGCCTCGGCAAGATCAGCATCCCGACTGTCATGGCTGATGAAGACGAGGGGGCTTTCGGTTTGGCGGGTGGGCTGGACAGGAGCCGTATCGGCCGTTGAGACAGCTTTCTTGCGTGCAGGCATTTGGCACGTTCCTCTATTTCACTGAACTGTTGTGGAACGTATCTATTCCAACATAATTCGAGGGCCGTGCGGTAAAGCAATGGAAGAGTCTCTTTAACCGCCGCGATGTCCCTTTAACCCAGCCGAATTATGTGTGAAGTGGGCTTGTCGCTAGTTGTTGCTCCGTCCGGAATCCGCGCCATCCGGAGAAAGCGCGGCTTCTGTCGTCCGGACGGCTCAATCCCGCGAAACGGCCTTGGGGGAAGGCAGCTGCTGCCGTCGTCGGATTCAGCCCGCACCCGTTTGATGCATAATGGTGTACATGAGAACTGCAGCCAGATTGGTGCGGCAGAGTGTCAGCTTGCCGGCCAGCGTCGCCGCACAGGTTCGCAGCCTCGCAAAAGCTCGCAGGCTTAGTGCCAATCGGATGCTTCTGGAACTCATCGAGAATGGCATGGAGGCGGAGAAGCGCAAGCAGCAGGAGTTTTTCGAACTCGCCGAGCGCTTCCGGAGCGCCACCGATCCCGCAGAAGTCAAGCGCCTGGGTGACCAGATGGGCCGAATGGTCTTTGGCAACTGATGCCAAAAATCGAGACGTGGAGCAATCTACCACCCGGCGTCCGCCAGCACTTGATCGAACGGATGAGAGATCGCGCGATCAGCGTTGGAGACCTCAATCAACTTCGCCTCTGGATCGATTCAACTCCGGAGGTACCGGAAGGCGAATGGTACAGGGATTTTGGAACCTTCAAGATCTGCGGCAGTGGATCCTTGCCAAAAACATTTCTACTGCGAGGGCAAGCGGCCAAGGGCACAGCAGTCTAGCACAAGCTGCAGACATGCAGGTCCTGTGGTCCCCAAACGGCGCTCTGGGAAGTGTGCGGTCTGCTCCGGGCGAATCGGCCTTGGGGTCAACGCCGATTGAACATACAGGACCCCAGGACCAGATCGATAGAGATCGGCCGCTTGTGACGTGTTCGCGATCTCGTTCTGTCCATAGCTACCTGAAAAGCCTGGCCCACTAACAGGTCGGCAAGCGCCTGGACTGACATCGAGGCTGGCTCACGCGCCCGGTTCAGTAAGGTACATAATTTAAGACACCGGATGCTTCGGTTATACGCGCTGATCCTGCTGGCCGGGACTCTCTCTCCCCTAACCGCGCTCGACCCGCGCAAATCCCTCACGCAATACTCTACGTCTGTCTGGACCCAGCAGCAAGGCCTCCCCCAGGATGCCATCCGCGCCATCGCCCAGACCGCCGATGGCTACCTGTGGCTCGGCACCGACGAAGGTCTCGCGCGATTCGACGGCTACGAGTTTGTCTCGTTCACGCGCGAGCGCGGCGCGCCTGGCTCGAACTCCATTTCCGCCCTCGCCGCGGGCAAAGACGGTTCCCTGTGGATCGGCTCGCGCAGCGGTCTGACGCGTTATAAGGATGCGCAGTTCCGCACCTGGACGCGCGCCGACGGCCTCATCGACAACCTGGTCTCGTCCCTTTTCGTCGATCACGCAGGCATTCTCTGGATCGTGGCGGGAGGCAATCTCAGCCGTTTCGACGGGACGCGCTTCACGAATTTTGAGCGCGAACGCGATCTGCCGCTGCGCTCCGTTCGTGCTGTGGCGGAGAGCAGCGACCACGTTCTCTACGTCTGCGGCAACAGTTCCGTGGTCCGCTACGCCAGCGGCAAATTCGAAACCATCATCGGACCCTCGGTTCTTGCCGCCGATTTTCCTTCGCACATTCAGTTTGATCGCGCCGGCAACCTCTGGATGACCGGCGCGCGCGGTGTAATCGAGCGCCTCGCCGACGGAACGCTGAAGCGCTACCGCCGAAAGGAAGGCCTTTCCGATTCGTTCGGCCTGAATGCCGTCGCCGAAGATTCGAGCGGCGCTATCTGGGTCGGCACCGACTGGGGACTCGCACGCGCCGAAGGCTCAGGGTTCCACAACCTTCCCGAAACACGCGATGGCGCGGCGGTGCGCTGCATCTTCGAAGATCGTGAGGGCAACCTTTGGGTGGGCGGTGACAACGGTCTCACGCGCTATCGCGACGACCTTTTCACCTCTCTCGGCCGCGCCGAAGGACTGCCCGATAACGGCCCGACCACGCTGTTCGAAGACCGCCGCGGCACTGTCTGGGCGGGTTATGACGATGGCCTCTTCATGCTGAAGGACCGCAACGCAGCGCCGGTCCGCGTGTCTGGCGACAGGCTCTTCGTTCGTCACCTCCGCGAGACAAGTCGCGGGGCGTTACTTGTCCCGTCGCGCCAGGGGCTGATCCGTATCAAGGACGGCCGTCAGACCACATTCATCGCCCCCGATCCGCAGGGACGCAAGACCGTGTTCGACGCGATCGAAGATGCCAATGGCGCGCTGTGGCTGGCGTTGCCCAATGGCCTCGGCAAGCTCAATGGCGATCGCTTTAGGAACATCATCCCGGCGGGCCCTCTCTTTCAGGACGATTCGTTTTATGTGCTCGCACGCGGAGCCGATGGCGCAATCTGGGCCGGCACTCTCTCCAACGGTCTCTGGCGATACAAGGATGGCGACAAGCGATTGTTCACCACCGCAGACGGTCTCAGCAGCGGCCAGATCCGTTCGCTTTACTTCGACTCCGCCGGAACGCTCTGGATCGGCACTCTCGATGGCGGCCTCAACGCATATCGCGACGGCCGTTTCGTTTCGTACCGTGCCCGCGACGGTCTTCTCAGCGACAACATCTACAGCATCGTTGATGACGGCGAATCGCTTTGGCTGAGCACGCCGCGCGGCATCTGCCGTCTCCCGCGCCGGCAGCTAACCGACTTCGCCGCCCGTCGCATCCCCCGGCTGAGCCCCGCGAATTACGGGGTTGACGACGGGATGCGCAGCGCCCAGGCCACGGACGGCCAGCTGCTCTCGAACGGCACTCTCTGGTTCGCCACCAGTCGCGGCATCGCCGTTTTCGATCCGCGCGTTACACCCGCGGTGCGTCTGCCGCCGTTGATTCACATCTTCGATCTTTCGATGGATCCGAGCGGCCGCATCCAGATCCGATTCACAGGCATCCATCTGCGCGCTCCGGACCGCGTGCGCTATTCGTACCGGCTCGACAGCCTCGACGCCGGCTGGATAGGCGCCGATGGTTCCCGCGTCGTGAATTACGACAGCCTGCGTCATGGCCATTACCGCTTTCGCGTTCGCGCGGAAGTGCCCGGCGGTCCTTCGGGCGAATCGGCTCTCGAATTCGATCTTGCGCCGCACTATTACGAAACGGCCTGGTTTCGCGCATTCTGTGCCCTCGCGCTGGCGATCGCAATCTGGATCGCCTACAAGCTGCGCGAACGGCGGGTACGCTCGCGCTTCGCGGTCGTCCTGCAGGAACGCGCGCGCCTGGCTCGCGAAGTTCACGACACCCTCGCGCAGGGCTTCGTCGGCATCGCCTCTCAGCTCGATGTCGTCGAGATGACAATGCCGCCTGACGCCGCCCCCGCGCGCAGCGCACTGGAACTCGCGCAGCGCATGGCGCGCCATAGTCTGACCGAGGCACGGCGCTCTCTCATGGATCTCCGCGCCGCGGCGCTGGACGATCAGGACCTCGGTGTGGCGCTCGAATCGGGCGCCGGGCGTTGGGCCGCCAAATCCGGCGTTGAGGTGAAAGTGGATGTGAACGGAGACGCATCCCGCCTTCCCGAGCAGGTGGCGCACCACGTCTTCCGCATCGCGCAGGAGGCCGTCGCCAATGCGGTGAATCACGCTGCGCCCAGCCACATCAGCCTCGGCCTGAAGATCGAACCAACCCGCCTGCGACTTCACGTGGAGGATGATGGTTGCGGCTTTGAAACTTCGGATGCCTTCACGTCACGTCACGGCAACTTCGGACTGATCGGCATGCGCGAACGTGCCGAACGCCTTGAAGGCGAACTGCAGCTCGCGAGCCATCCGGGGCAGGGAACCCGCCTCGACGTGACAGTGCCGCTGCCATGAAAAAGATACGCATTCTTGTCGCTGAAGATCACCTGATTGCGCGCGTCGGTGTTACGTCGATTCTCAACGCGCAGCCGGACATGACGGTGGTTGCCGAAGCTGTGAACGGACAGCAGGCCGTCGCCGCTTACCGCGAGAAGAAGCCCGACGTCGCCCTGATCGATGTGCGCATGCCCGTGATGTCCGGCGTGGAAGCGGCAGCCGAGATTCGCCGCGACTTCCCCGACAGCCGGCTGATTGCTCTGACGACTTACGACGGCGACGAGTATGTCCGCCGCGCCTTCGCCGCCGGCATGCGCGCCTATCTGACGAAGGATGTCCGGCACGAAGAACTGCTCCGAACGATCCGCGCCGTCCATGCCGGCGAAACGTGCGTCCCGGCGGGACTGCTCAGCCAGCCGTCGCCGCAGCTCAGCGCGCGCGAGATCGAAGTGCTCGAACTCGTGGTCGAAGGGCTCTCCAACAAGCAGATCGCCCTCCGGCTTCGCATCGCCGATACCACCGCCAAGAATCACGTCCAGAGCATTCTCACCAAGCTGAACGCACAGGACCGCACGCAGGCCGCCACCGCCGCGATCCAGCGCGGCATCGTGACCCTGCTTTAACGCCAGCGGTTTCCGCCCCCGGTGGGGTGTACGACATAAAAGTGAGAGTGGTGGCGATCAGGCGGCACGGCTCTCGGCCCAGAAGTCTTCAAACCTCTGATTGAAACGGCAACAGCGCAGCGCAATGATGGCGTTGGCTCCTCGCAGGGTCCAGAACATGCCGGATTGCTTGAGGCGGACGCCGACGATGGACTTACAACCGGCTTCGATAACGCCGGAACCGACGAAGAACCCTTTTTCGCGAAACTCCGGGTACCGCATCCGATGCGTGTTGGTCTCAAAATAGTCAGCCTCTTTAGCGATTTCACCGGCCAGACCGGGCTGAGTTTCGGCGACCCCGGCGGCGATTTCGCGCAGCCATTCCACGAGGAGTTCCGTCCAACCATGATCGAGCAGATCTTTCATGGGCGTCATCCAGCGTTTCTTGGCCGCTGCGTCATGTGGATAAAGTAACGCAGCCACGTTCCACAAGTGTTGCCGGGCATGATAGAGGTTGACGATCTGCACAGCGCCCGGGAAGTGCCGGTCGGCGATGTTCCAGATCCAGACTGCGCCATCGCCAATGACGATTTTAATGGCGGCCCATTCCCAGCCTCTGTTCCAGGCTTCTGTGTATATGCGGTAGCCGAATTCGTCGGCACTTTCCACCGCGCCCACGTAAGTGGTGGAATCCGGATCGCGCACGGGCCAGCCATCTTTATCGACGGCGGTCTGCGTAAACACGGCGCCGAGCTTGCACTCGCGGGTGCGGGCTCGCTGCCCCTCGATTCTGCCGGCCCGGCCCTCGGTTTCAGCGGCCACAACCGGGACCTGGACGCCATCCATCAGAACGTACATTTTCGGAATGGTCTGTCTGGAAACAATGGGCAGGACGAGTTGTTTGGCGCCGTCGATTTCCTGCTGGTCACGGCGGGCGATTTCCGCGCCAATGCTTTCAGCGGCCCGTTCGATGGCTTTGGCGGGGACTTCCAGACCCGCCAGCAGCTTCATCGGTTCGCATGCCGGTGCGAAGGGCATCTCGGCGCCCAGCATTGATTCCATGCGTCTGACGCCGGGTGAAGATTCCAGACCGGCAATGCCCAGTTCGCCATCGACCGGATGCTGTCCTTTCGAGCAATGAGAGCAGTGATAGTAGGGACGCCG
The DNA here is from genome assembly GCA_963832905.1 of Terriglobia bacterium. Taxonomy (GTDB): domain Bacteria; phylum Acidobacteriota; class Terriglobia; order Bryobacterales; family Bryobacteraceae; genus BOG-234. The sequence continues at coordinate 33,710 of CAWHVO010000008.1, forward strand.
AACCTCTACGGCACCGACTACCGAGAGAAATGTTTTGCTGCGCATTTCCTTGAAGCGTGCCGCGTGGCCGCAGGAACAGGGCGCCTCCATGTGGTCGGCATCCGGAGGTTCGAATTGCAGCAGTTGAGTCAGCGCACCGGCCCCGGCGCGATGCATCGCGGAACGGATCACGGCCTCGACACTCTCCAAATCGAATGGGCAGGTTGCTCTGCGTTCGCGGAAAATGACGCCAAGTAGTTGCTCTACTTCGCGGGCGACTTCTTTTTGGATCGCTTCGGTCGTTTTTTTTCCTGTTCGATCTGGCCGGTCTGTTCAACCGGGCGCAGGCGACAGATCTTCCGATTGACGCCCACCAGATCATCGGTGAGGTGCTGAAATCTGCGGTATTCTGCGATCTCGCCCTCCGCCTTACGGACAGCCGCCATGGAGGGAAGGCTTTGGGTAACCGTCTTACCTTCGATCTTCTGGGTGAGATGGTAATACGGCCCATGCCCCGGGTCGTCCGGCCGGGCACAATGACACGAGGGCTTCCCACACCTCAGGGTAGGACTCGAGACCGAACCGGGCTGGAAATCCCCCAGTTCGGCAAACTGACGTAACAGCGCAGACCGTTCATCAACCAAGGCAGACAGCGGATCGGGCATGGCGTTCGCCTCCTTTCTTTAAGTCTTACATACTTTAAGAAACTGAGCGAAAAAAAGAGAACCCAACGAGTCATCATTTTTGTGGCGCGCACCCTTCGAAAAGGTTTACAGACCCCGCTCCATCCCGCCTGTTGTATAATCTTAGTTTCCAGGAACAAATGCCTAAACGTACGTTTCAGCCGAATAACCGTCGCCGCGTCAAAACACATGGCTTTCGCACCCGCATGAAGACCGCCGACGGCCAGGCCGTCCTCTCTCGCCGCCGCGCCATCGGCCGCAAAAAGCTGTCCGTCAGCTCCGAGAGGTAGCCGGAATACCAGGCTTTCCAAAAAGTGTCCGGCTGCTGCGATCGAGCGATTTCCGAAGAATTTACGACCGGGGGACGCGTCACAACTGCCCCCTCTTCGCCGCTTTCATTCTTCCCGAACTCCCCGCTGGCGGGCCGCGCGTCGGCTTCACGGCGCCCAAAGCCCTTGGCAAGTCCGTCGTGCGCAATCGCATCAAACGCCGCCTGCGCGAGGCGGTCCGGCTCGAGCTGCCGCAACTGAGTCCCGAGTGGTCCATCGTCTTCAATCCCCGGCGCAAAGTACAGAATTGCCTGTTTACCGAACTTCAGGCCGAAGTGCGGCGTCTATTTATTCAGTGCGCCAGATCTTCATCCTGCTCCTCGCCGGGTACAAGCGCCTGATCTCTCCGCTGCTCCCCTCCGCCTGCCGGTTCTATCCGACCTGCTCGGACTACATGCGCGAGGCCATCGAAGTGCACGGCGTTGGTCGGGGCATCTGGATGGGCCTGAAGCGTCTCAGCCGTTGTCATCCTTTTCACGAAGGTGGCTGCGATCCCGTTCCGCGATAAACCGAACGCATGCCAGCAACACCCCCAAAGAAACCGCCACAGAAGGAACTCTCAAACGAGATTCGGATGGTCCTCGCCTTCGTGCTGATGGGCCTGATCCTCGTCGCGACCCCCTGGGTTTACCGCAAACTTGGCCTGGCGCCGCCTGAAGAAACGAAGAAAACCGCTGCCACCACCGCCGCGAAGAAGCCGGAGGCCGCGCCCTCGGCTGCCGGCTCGACTGCCGGCGGCACGCCGATGAAGCAGGCATCTCTTCCCGCCGCCGAACCCACGCCCGCCTCTTCAGCTGCAGAAGACGCCGTCTCCGCCGCCAGTGCGCAAACGTACACCATAGACACCAGCCTCTATCACGTAGTCTTCAGCAACCGCGGCGCGGTCATTCGCAGCTGGACGCTGAAGAATTACAAGGACGCCGCCGGCAAACCGCTCGAACTGGTGAACGAGAAAGGCGACGAAAAAGTCGGGTACCCGTTTGAACTCACCTTCCGCGACAAACAGCCCAGTGCCGATCTTAACAAGGCTCTGTGGGTCGCCCAGCCGTCCGCCGAAACCATCTCCTTCGAATACTCAGACGGCAGCACCCATGCCGCCAAAACCTTCGCCTTCGCCCGCGACAGCTACATGGTGCAGTATGCAGACGAAGTCACGGCAGTCGGCGGCGCGGGGCTTCCTCACCTCGTCGAATGGCGCGGCGGTTTCGGCGACATGGCCGTCCAGAATCCCTCCGGCCAGCAGCACACCATCCACTATGATCTCGAAAAGAACAAGCTCGTCCGCAGCGCCGCCAAATCCGCCAAGAACGGCCCGGTCACGGCGGACGGTACCTTCTCTTTCGCCGGCATCGACGATCAGTATTTCGCCGCCGCCTTCCTGCCGCCGTTGAACTCTACACTCGAGACCACCGCCTTCGACGACGTCGTCTCAACTCCGTCAGCAACTCCGAAGATCCCTATCCCGGCGTCGCGGTCGGCGGCGCCGCGCGCAATCAGTTCGGCGTTTTCGTCGGTCCCAAGGAACTCAACCTCCTCCACCAGGTCAACCCCAAGCTCGACGGCATCATCGAGTGGGGCTGGTTCGGAATCTTCGCGAAGCCGCTCTTCATCGTCCTCCACTATCTCAACGACCGCCTGATCCATAACTACGGCTGGGCGATCGTCGTGCTCACCATCCTGATCAACCTTGCCATCTTCCCGCTGAAGCTCAGCAGCCTGAAGTCATCCCGTAAGATGCAGGCCATGCAGCCCGAACTCGCAAAGATCAACGAGAAATATAAGGGGATCGGGATGAGCGATCCGCGCTCGCAGCAGAAGCAGGCGGAGATGATGGACCTCTACAAGAAGCACGGCGTCAATCCGGTCGGCGGGTGTGTTCCGCTGCTCATCCAGATGCCCTTCATCTACGCTTTTTACAAGGTTCTGGGTGTCACGATCGAGCTGCGTCACGCTCCCTGGCTCTGGGTGGCCGACCTTTCCCAGCATGAACATTTCGAAATCCATTTCCTGCCGCTCATCATGGTCGTTACCAGTTACGCGCTGCAGAAAATGACGCCTCCCCCGGCCACCACCGACCCCAGCCAGCAGAAGATGATGCAGTTCATGCCGCTCATGTACCTCTTTATTTTCTGGTCCTTATCCAGCGGCGTGGTGTTATACTGGCTCACGTCGAATATCGTCGGGCTCGCCCAGCAATGGTTTTTCAATAAGACCGCAGGCCCTGTTGAAGCCCGGGCGGCAGCTCAGAAAATTATCCCAAAGGACGGCAGGAAGAGGGCTTGAACTCCAGGTTTACGGTTCACGAGACTGGTCCACGCATCGAGAAGTTTCTCCGCCAGGTCGTCGCCGACGCCCGGTTCGCTCTCGACTTCACCATCGAAGCCGGCGATCAGAGCCACCCCGATTTCGAGAACCCCGACATTGTCGTAAAGTTCACCGGCCACGACGTCGAAATGCTCCTCGCCAATCGCGCTGAGCTTCTGCTGGCTCTCGAACTCGTGATGCAGGAGGTGCTGCGCCTCCATTCCGACGATCACTCGCGCATCTCTTTCGACGCCAACGATTACCGCGCCCTGCGCATCGAGGAACTGCGGATCAGCGCCGGCGCCGCTGCCGAGAAAGTCAAGCACAGCGGTACGCCGTTCCGTTTTAACCCCATGAACAGCCGTGAACGCCGGGTCATCCACATTGCGCTGCGCAATGAGACCGAACTTCGCAGCGAGAGCGCCGGCACCGGAGCCTTCCGCCACGTGGTGATCTATCCCGCGGGGATGCCCTCGCTGCCCGATCTTCCTCCTCCTCCTCCTCAGGAACGCTATCGGCGCGACGACCGCCGTCCTCAAGGTGACCGCGGGAGTGACGGGAGCCGCGATCGTCGTGGCGGCCGGCCACATGGGGATCGGGGCGGAGACCGGCGCGGCGGCGACCGCGGCCCGCGCCGCCCCAGACGAAGCTGAGGTTTCAGGACACCATCGCGGCCATCTCCACGCCGCCCGGCCGCGGCGGTATTGGCGTGGTTCGTCTCTCCGGCCCATCGGCGCGCCATATCTGCACTGTTATCGTCAGTCTGAAGCCGGAACTTTACCCCCGCCGTGCGACTCTTGGCGAACTCATCGACGACAACAACCGCACCATCGACGAAGTGGTTGTCACCTGGTTCGTCGCGCCCCACTCCTCGACCGGCGATGATGTCGTCGAAATCTCCTGCCATGGCGCCCCGGTGATCCTGCGCTACGCGCTCGGCCGCGCCGTCCACGCGGGTGCCCGTCTTGCCGATCCCGGCGAATTCACGCTCCGCGCTTTTCTCAACGGCCGCATCGATCTCCCCCAGGCCGAAGCCATCCGCGACCTCATCGAAGCCACCACGCTCTACCAGGCCCGCATCGCCGCCCAGCAGGCGCAGGGCTCCGTATCGCGCCGCCTTGCTCCCATCAAGGCGCAGCTGCTCGAACTCATCGCCCTTCTGGAAGCCGGCATCGATTTCGCCGAAGACGATGTCAGCGTCGCTCCGGCCTCCGAAATCCTGCGCCGCCTCAACCCGATCCTCGACCAGACTTCCGCTCTCGCCCGCAGTTTCCGCTATGGCAATCTCGTGCGCGCCGGTTTCTCGCTCGCCATCGTCGGCCCGCCGAACGCCGGCAAGAGCAGCCTCTTTAACCGCCTGCTCGATCAGGACCGCGCCATTGTCACGGACATTCCGGGCACAACGCGCGACGTTGTTTCCGAAACCGCCGAATTTTCCGGAATTCCCGTGCGCATTCTCGATACTGCCGGAATTCGCGATACGCACGAACCCGTCGAACGCCTCGGCATGGCCCGCAGCTTCGAAGCCATGTCCGACGCCGATCTCACCATCGTCGTCGTCGACGGCGCCTCGCTTCGTTCCGGCGACGCGTGCGACCTTATCGCCAAAGCCCGCGAACAGGGCCGCTGTCTCATCGTCGCCAACAAGTGCGACCTGTTCGACCTTCCGCGCCGAAGAAGGCTCGCTCCCCGTATCTGCCCTCACCGGCGAAGGTCTCGACACTCTGCGTTCGGCGATTCTCGACCAGTTCGCCCCGCGCGGACAGCTCGAAATCGAAGGCGGCTTCATCACCAGCCTGCGCCAGGAAAACCTCCTCGCCGAAGCCGTTACTATGCTGCAGAAGGCCAGGAATGCCGTGTCGCCGGCAATTCCTCACGAGCTTCTGATCCTCGATCTTTATTGCGCTCTTTCACCTCTCGACGCCATTACCGGCGCCACCACCGCCGACGATATTCTGAATCGCATTTTCAGTACATTTTGTATCGGCAAGTAGGATATAGTACGGCTTTATCGGAACTTTAGGTCAACAGTGAAGGTGCCCCGAAAGGAAAAAAGAATTTGACCGACCGCCCGGATGCCGGATCGGCCATCTTCGCTGACCGTATTGCCGAACTGCGCGAAATCTCGCGCTATCTTCACGACACCGTCTCACAGGAGCTGGTTACCCTCGCATTCACTCTCAGCTACATCGAATCGATGCGGCTTCCGGACTCCGCGCGCGCCGAACTGGAATCCGCCCAGCGCATGATCGATCTTTGCTGCCGTGAGGTCCGTCTCATTGGCTCCATGCTTGCTCCTCCTTACCGTACGGATAATCCGCCGCTTTCTACTATCGAGCAGCTGGCACAGTTTGTCAGGGAGGAAACCGGAATTCGCATAGCCTGTGATCTGGATCCGGCGCCTGCGCTGTCTGACGACTCCCAGGTACTTCTCGTCACCGCGGTGCAGTCGTGGCTTGCGCTGCCGATCCGCCGTCGTGCCGAACCGTCCGTCCAGATCCGCCTGCGAAACCGGCCGCGTGAAGTCATGCTTGAGCTCGTCATGTCTCCTCCGCCAGCTGGCGCTGCTGAGGGCTGGGCAGTGCTCCGCGAGCGCGCCCGCGCCCTCGCTGGAGAGTTCTCCGTCATAGTGGAACCCGAACGTGTCAGGGCGTCCCTGTGTTTACCCCAGGACGCCGAGGCATGAGCGGCATTCTTCAGATCCTCCTCGCGGACGATCACGAACTGATACTGGCCGGTTTAGTTTCCATCCTTACGGCCAGCCATCCCGAGTGGCGTGTGGCCGGTGTTTCGAACGGCAGAGACGCGGTCGAGCAGGGGATTGCGCTGCCTGCCGACGTCGCGATTCTCGATCTCTCCATGCCCGAGCTGGGCGGTCTGGAAGCCGCGCAGCAACTGCTCGAGGCCGTTCCCGGCATCCGCATCGTCATCCTCACCATGCACGCTGCCGCGCCTATTCTGCGCCAGCTGCGCACTTCCGGAGTGCACGCTTATCTGGCGAAAAACGAAGCGCCGAAAAATCTCGTCCATGCCGTGGAACGCGTTCTGGCAGGCGAGCCTTTTTTCGCTTCCACCGCCACCTCGCGGCCCCGCGTGGAAGCTCCCGATTTCATCCCGGCGCAGTTCCTCCTCACACCTCGGGAACTTGACGTGCTCCGCATGCTCGCCCGCGGCATGACCAACAAGCAGCTCGCTGCCGAACTCCACCTGAGCGTGCGCACTGCCGAAAGCCATCATGCGAATCTGATGGCCAAGCTCGGTGTGAATTCCCTTGCCGAGATCATCCGCATCGCGGTTCGCGACAGCATCACATAAAGAGGCGATACTGAAAGCGCACAGGCACTTCTGCCACGGGCTGCTAAGGGTCCGTTATGCGCGATAAACAAAGCGCACAGGCCAGACCACGAACGCAGAAGCGTGGTCAGCCTTGTCGCTGAGGCCCCATAAAGGCCCTCGAGTTCTGCATTTCGCTGCCATTTCGGACACGCGGATTGTATCCGCGTCTTCGTTTCGCGCCGTCGCAGCCAGACGGGTCTGGTTGCATGCGCGTCGGGCAATCGATCGAAGGCGACGAACTTCGGGCCGTCGCTGGTATACAGGTCAGTGTTCAACACGCTGGGAAAGGAACCCGCAAGTCGCCACGTCAGGAAGCAAGCCTTACCGGCCAGCGTCCAATTGCGGTAATCGGTTCACCCAGGGAAGGTGGCCGGAAACAGGCGGATTTCTCCACAACAAAACCAAACGCGGATACAATCCGCGCGTCCGAAATGTAGAAACTTCAGGGCCTCCATAAAAGGGTCTGGTCAGCTGCAGCGCCTGTGGTCAGGGTTCGTTGTGCGCGATACTAAAGGGAGCTCGCCCCGTCGCCCGGCGTCAATCTACTAGAATCAATCTCATGCCAATCGAAGCAGCCGCTGGTCCGGCGGTCGCAAAACTCAACCATGTCCGCGACGAGATCGCCAAGATCATCGTCGGCCAGCAGAACGTCGTTGACGGCGTTCTCATCTGTCTCGTGGCAAGTGGACATGTGCTGCTCGAAGGCGTTCCCGGTCTGGGCAAAACCACCCTCCTCCGCACTCTCGCGCGCGCCCTGAGCCTCGGTATTCGCGCATCCAGTTCACGCCCGACCTCATGCCCGCGGACATCGTCGGCAGCCTGATTATGGAAACCGACGAGCGCGGCCACAAGATGCTGCGCTTCCAGCCCGGGCCCATCTTCGCCCATCTCGTGCTGGCCGACGAAATCAACCGCGCCACGCCGAAGACGCAGTCCGCCCTGCTCGAAGCCATGCAGGAACAGACCGTGACCAGCGGCACCACCACGCATCAGCTCGAGTCGCCGTTCCTCGTCATGGCTACCCAGAACCCCATCGAGATGGAAGGAACCTATCCGCTGCCCGAAGCCCAGCTCGACCGCTTCCTCATGAAGATTCTGGTGACCTACCCTTCGCACGCCGAACTTGCCCGCATCGTCGAGCGCACTATTGCGAAAGAAGAAAACACCGTGCATGCCGTGCTCGACCGCGAAGACGTCCTGCAGCTCCGCGCCGCCTGCCGCGAGGTTCTTGATCGCCCCGCACGTGCAGGATTACGCGGTGCAGATGATCATGGCCACCCAGCCCGATCAGCCCGAAGCTCACGACTACGCCCGCCGCTACATCCGCTACGGCAGTTCCCCGCGCGGCGCGCAGGCGCTGGTTGAATGCGGACGCGTGCTCGCGCTGCTGCGCGGCCGCTTCCATCTCAGCGTCGACGACCTCCGCGAACTAGCGCCCTGCCGTTCTCCGTCACCGCATCATTCTGAATTTCGACGCCCACGCCGACGGCAAGACGGCCGATTCCATCCTCACGGCCATCATTTCCGGCGTAACCGTGCAGGCCAGCGCCGCATAGCTTCTTAGAGGGACTGTTGTGCCGAGCGAACCTCTGCTGGACCGGGAATTTCTCGAACGCCTGGAACGCCTGACCATCCACTGGCAGCAGTCCTTCGCCGGTCTTGTCGGCGGCCATAACCGATCGCGTTTCTCCGGCGGTGGCCAGGAATTTCTCGACCATCGCCACTTTCACGACGGCGACGATCTGCGCGCCGTCAACTGGCGCGCCTACATGCGGCTCGACAAAATGTTCCTGAAGATGTTCCAGATCGAGCCCCGCGTCCCCGTCCGCATGCTGCTCGATACGTCCGCCTCGATGGCGGCCGGTTCGGCCGAAAAGTTCCTCTTTGCGAATCGTCTCGCCGCTGCGCTCTGTTATGTCGGACTCGTCCGCCTCGACACCATTCAGATTCTGCCGTTCTGCATCGCATCTGCGCGAAGGCAAGAGGTCCGGCGGCGGCCGTCACCGTTATCGCGTCGTCGACGAGTTCTCTCGAAGCCTCGAACCAGCGGGCGTGACGGATTTCTTCACCGTCGTCCGCGAGTATCTCAACGAATATCCGCAGCGCGGTCTCGTCATCGTCGTCTCTGATTTCCTCGACGACTCCGGCTGCGAAAAAGCGCTCCAGTATCTCGCCGATTACGGCAACGAGCTGATGCTGGTCCAGCTATGGTCCGAAGAGGACCGCAACGCCGCCCTGGATCGGCGAAGTCGATCTGGTCGACGCGGAATCGGGCGGACACCTGCGCATTCAGGTGGATGACGAAGCGCGCCGCCGCTACACCGAGGCGCTTCGACACGTTCTCCGCCGGCATTAAAGAGGTCGCCCTGCGTAATAACGGCAAATACGCCGGTCTGCCGGTCTCGATGCCGCTCGAAGACGCGATCTTCGACACGATGGTCCGTACAAGGAGCATCGCATGAGGTATTTAGCGCAGACTGAAGACCACAGGCTGAAGCCTGTGCCACGTTCGAGCCGGAACCGGCGGATTCTGTGTGGCGCAGACCATGGTGGCACAGGCTTTAGCCTGTGGATGGGCGGGTTAGCTGCTGATGGACCTTCTCAACCTCACGCTCGGCCAGTTCCTCGCCGTCTTCGGCGCGGTTGCCGCCTTCTCCGTCGCCCTCTACCTTCTCGACCGCAACCGCCGCAGGCAGGTCGTAGCGACTCTGCGCTTCTGGGTCGAACCAGGCAAGGCCGCTCCGGTCACGCGCCGCAGCCGTATTCAGCAGCCGTTCTCACTCCTGCTCCAATTACTCGGCATGCTGCTGCTCCTCCTCGCTATCGCCGAGTTCCAGTTCGGCGGCAGCCGCAGCGCGCGCCGCGATCACGTCCTCGTCCTCGACACCTCCGCGTGGATGGGCGCTTCGCTTCCCAATCGCCCCAACGCCACTCTCATGGACATCGCGCGCGCCAACGCACTGGGCTGGCTTCGTGCCGTGCCTTCTTCCGACCGCGTCCTCCTCGTCCGCGCCGACGCCCTCGCTACTCCCGCCACCGCCTGGGAAACTGATCGCCGCGCCCTCGCCCGCGCCATTCTCGAATCGCAGCCCGGCGCCACTGCACTGAATCTCTCCCAAAGCCTCCAGTTCGCCAGCCAGCTGCAGCACGGCAGCGGATCGCTTCCCGGCGAAATCGTCTATGACGGTCCCGGGCCGCATTTCCGCGCACGAAGCCAACAACCTCACCATCCCGAAAATCCCCGCCTTCCGTGTTCTCGCGATCGACGACAACATCGAAAACGCCGGCCTGCGCAGCGTGGGCGCGCGCCGCTCTGCGAAGGACACGGGAACCTGGGACATCCTCGTGCGCGTGCGCAATTACGGCCGCTCGCCGAAGCTCGTCAACGTGACTCTCAACTTCGGCAACGCTCCGCAGGGATCGCGTCCCGTCGAACTCGCGCCCGGCGACGAGAAGGAAGTCGCCTTCGACGTCCATACCCGCGCCGCCGGCATTCTCGAAGCGCGCCTCTATCCAAAAGATGCCTTCCCCGCCGACAACTACGCCTCTCTCGAACTCCCCGAAGTCCGCGCACCTCCGCGTCATCGTGTATTCCGATCAGCCCGAGGGCCTCCGCCCCGCGCTCGCTTCCGACGCCCGCGTCGCCGCCGAGTTCCACCCCACTTCGCAGTACACTCCCGACGCCGGCGGCACGTCGCTCGTTATCCTTCACCATTTCCGTCCGGTCACCCGTCCGCAGGGCAACGTGCTCTGGATCGATCCTCCGCCCGACAAGCCCCCTGTGGCCATCCAGTCGCGTGTCGAGCATCCCGAAGGACTGCGCTGGGTCCCCGACCAGCCCCTCACCATCGGCTTGCGGGCCCGCGACGTGCAGATCGAAGCGGCTTCGATCTTCGCTCCTTCGCCCAAAGACATGCGCCTCGCCGAAGTCAACAGCGGCCCCATCATGGTGGCGAGCGTCAGCGACGACGGCAAATCGCATTCCGTCGTCATGGGTTTCGATCCCTTCAGCGGCGCGATGCGCTACGAGCTCACGACGCCCCTGCTTCTCGCCAACATCCTGCGCTGGGTGGCGCCCGACGTTTTCCGCGACGTCGATCTTGGCACGCAAAGCGCCGGCGCCGTCTCCAGTCCGCTGCCTGGCAATCAGGGCGCCGTGCAGATGCTAACCGATTCCGGCGACACTCTTCCTTTCAACGTGCGCGACAAAGCGGTCGAGTTCTTCGCCGGCCAGGCTTCGCGCGTGCGTGTCATCACCGGTAACTCCGAGCGCGTCTATTCGCTGACTCTTCCCGAAATGTGGGACGTCAAATGGACCGCACCCCCCGGCGTCCGCCACGGCATCCCCGCATGGAACGACTCCATCCGCCGCAATCGCGACTGGTGGCCCTGGCTCGCCGCATTGGGGGCGGCGATCCTGCTCGGCGAATGGCTCGCCTACGGCCGCTACTCGCCGGTTCGCCTCCGCGTCGTCAAACCATCTCTGGGACGTGCCGCATGACCTTCGATCGCGCCTGGGCTCTTCTTCTCCTCATCCTTCCCGCCGCATGGCTCGCCTGGGAATGGCGTCGTCAGCCGCGCCACGCGCATCTCGTCCTGAAAGCGGCGATGGTAGTCGCGGTCATCCTCGCTCTCTCCGAGCCCTCGCTTTCTTATCGCGCCCGCAAGGTGGCGCTTGCCGTTCTGGTTGATACGTCCGCCAGCGTCACCGACGACGGATCTCGCGCGGGAGGGCAAGCTCCTCAAACAGATCGACAGCGCCCGCGGCAGCAATGCGGTTGACGTCATTCCCTTCGCCGCGCGCGCCGCGCCCGCTCACCGACAACGAAGCCGATTACAAAGTCTCCCGCACCACCGGTCCCGCCGGACGAAGCACCAACCTTGAAGCCCCCATCCGCCAGGCTCTGGCCTCGCTTCCCGCCGGTATGCTGCACCGCATCGTTCTGATCACGGACGGCAACGAAAATGCCGGCGCCGTCACTCGCGCGGCTTGGCAGGCCCGCCAACTGGGCGTTTCGATCGACACCATCGCGCTCACGGGCACGTCCGCAGCCTCTGCTCAAAACCGAAGCCGTCGGCATCCCGGGCGCGGTCTTCACCGGTGAACAATTCCCGGTCGATCTGACTATCTATTCCCCGCGCGCCACTTCCGCGACGGTCCAGCTTTCCGCGGAAGGCAAACAGATCGGCCTGCACGACATCTCACTCGAAGCCGGCGAAAACCGCGTCCGCATCCGCACCAGCCTCAACGCCGCCGGCGCCATCGACCTCAGCGGCAAAATCGAATCGCCCGGTCTCGGTGAGTCGCGCTTCGAAAACGCTGTCGCCGTGCGCCGCCCGCGCGTCCAGTGGGTTTCCGAAGATCCTCCCGGCACTGAAGGCCACATCGTCGACGTCCTGAATGCCAACAAATTCGACTTCACGCAGTCGAAGACTCTCCCTGCCGATCTCGACGGCGTCCAGCTTGTGGTCTTCAACAACATCAACACCGATGCCGTTCCCGAGGCCGACAAAGAGCGTTTCGAACAGTTCGTGCAGGGCGGGCGGAGGCGCGCTTCTGATCGCCGGAGAACACAATGTCTACGTCGACCACAAGGACGCGCCTGAAGATCCGCTTGCCCGCACCTTCCCCGCGAAGCTTGTTCCGCCGCGCTCGCCGCAGGGCACCTGCGTGGTACTCATCATCGACAAATCGTCTTCCATGGAAGGCAAGAAAATCGAACTGGCGCGCCTTGCCGCCATCGGTGTCGTCGAGAATCTCAAGCCCGACGACCGTGTCGGCGTCCTCATCTTCGACAACTCCTTCATGTGGGACGTGCAACATCCGCACCGCCGACAACAAGGCCCTGATCAAGCGCGAGATCAGCGGCATCATTCCCGATGGCGGCACGCAGATCGCGCCCGCGCTGAACGAAGCCTATCGCAAGATCCTGCCGATCAACGCCGCGTACAAGCACATCGTTCTGCTCACCGACGGCATTTCCGAAGAAGGCGACAGCCTCGGCATGTCGAAGGACGCTGCCAACAATCGCGTCACCATCTCGACCGTCGGCCTCGGACAGGACGTCAACCGCACCTATCTGGAAAAGATCGCCGCCGCGGCCAAAGGCAAATCGTACATGCTGAACGATCCGGCCGGTCTCGAACAGATCCTGCTCAAAGACGTGCAGGAGCACACGGGCACTACGGCCATCGAGAAGCCGATCAAAGCCGAGGTCAAACATCCGTCCGACCTGCTCGACAAGGTCGACATGGAACACGCGCCCACACTCGCGGGTTACGTTCGCTTCGACGCCCGCCCCACGGCCGACGAAATTCTCGCCGTCGACGCCACCGATCCGCTTCTGGTCCGATGGCAGTACGGACTCGGCCGCGCCGCGGTATTTTCATCTGACGCCAAGAGCCGCTGGGCCGCGAGCTGGCTCACCTGGAAAGGCTTCGACCGCCTCTGGACCAACATCTTCCGCGACCTCCTGCCGCACGGCAACGAAAGCGAAGCTGTCGCGCACTACGACGCGCGCGAACGAAGAACTGGTCGTCGACTACCACCTCTCCGGCAGCGCCGCCGACACGGTCACGCCTCCCGACCTGTACGTCATTGGTCCGGACGATTTCCGTAAGCCTCTCGATCTCGCGCGCACCTCTCCCGGCACATGGCGCGGACGTCTCCGCATCGGCACTCTCGAAGGGCTTTTCCGCGTGCGCAGCGTGAATGAAAGCCGCACGTTTCCCGAAGTGGGGCTTTATCGTCAGGAATCGGAGCTCTCCGACTTCGGCTCGAACGATGCTTTGCTGAAGTCGATCGCTGCAATCGACCGGCGGCCGCTTCAATCCGGCCCCGAAACAGCTCTTCGACAATGGAGGCCGCTATATCGATTCCACGCTCCGCCTGTGGCCCGGCCTCCTCGCCATCGCGCTGCTGCTCAACCTGATCGAACTCGCCATGCGCAAATGGCGCGGTATTCTTGAGACCCTGCGCAGCCTCCGCCCGGCCCATGCGTAATGCGGCTGCGGCTTGCTGATCAGCTGCCCTGAGAGCGTAGGCAACACGCTCAGCGAGCCGGAGTAGATCGCAAGCCAAGGCTCACGCTTGCCTGTCACTGCCGATGAGGCAGCCATTCAGACATAGGGGGAGGACGAACGGGTGGCGGGTACTCGCCGCTGCTGTGCACGTACCCGTACTGTTTTCAGTGCAGTCGGATTTTCCGCCCTCTCCGCGACATCCGGTGGCGATTGTTTGAGGAAATAGAACAAGCGTGACTCTCCGAATCACCGCTCCACCACTTTCCTCGGTCGTCCCCCGAGTCTGCCATTCGCTCTGGAAGCCGCCTTCTTCGCCTTGCTCGTCGCCTGGCCGCCGATCTGGCCCAATCGTGACGCCATCCAGGCTTTCGAACCAAGAAAGCCTTCCAGAAGGCCCGGTATGTAGAGGTCGGCGTCCACCCCCGGAAAGTGGAGGCCGAAGCCGGAAGGACTGATCTCGACTTTACTGAGTTGTGAGGTTCGGGCGTTCTCCAGCCCTTGCGCATCCTCGGGTCGAAAGCTCACGATCAGCCTGGAACTTAGATGTATCACGATCCGTCCCGTCCTGCGGTCGTAGCGTGCCGACACGGCGCGGGGCACGTGCGCCTGTAACTCGCTCGCGCGCTGATTTGCCCGTTCAACGCCCTCAGTCGATTTCATGAATTCGCTCCCATGCGCTGCATAGTTCCTCCAGGTGGCCCGTCGACATACTTGCCATCTGCCCGATCTCGCGGCGGGAAAATCCGTAATTCTCCCGAAGTTCCACAGGCCCCGCCGGACAGTGCAGATTGAACACGGCCTCGCAGCTGCGCCCGATCACGTGCACATGGGCTGGCCGATGATCGTTCGGGTAGATGACAACGCGCAGTCCCCCAAACCTGAAGATCGTAGGCAATACCATTCTATGCCGATTCCCAAGCCCTTAGGTTTTGATCCAGCCCGCCGAGCGCCCGGCGTGCCGCTTTCGGCGGCCATTCTTCGCGCACCCGGGCTCGGTCGGGCTTCGACGCCGTCTTCGACCGCGATGACGCGAACCACCCAGTGCCCGCACCGCCTGGACCGACTGGCTCCGCGAAGGAGGGATTCCCTGATCGGTGCCATCGCCCGCTGGTGACAACGAAAACAGGGAAACTTCTTGATGAAAATGCAGGGCTTAACTCCGTCCTCGCGAAAAATACGCTTTCCGCTGGAGTACAATGCCCCGAGGACGCTTCCCAAACTCCGCCCTCGCAGTTCCTTGAAATCCGAATATTCAATGGTGCCTGCGGCCCGGCCTTCCGTCCGGGTCGCTACAGGGCCTAACTCGTTGAGAAATTTCATCCAAAGGATCATTATCCGGAAAGACACAAATTTTGCCAAACGAACCGGATTTCGCGTAACTGTTTTATAATCATAAGATTAACCAAGCCGTCTTGACGGCCCCGTCCGCGTCACTGTAATATGTCGATATGCGACATGTCGATAAGCGACATAATTCAAACCGCCCGCTCACCGAGCCTGTCCTCCTCATCCTCATGAGCCTTGCCGAGCGCCCCCGCCACGGCTATGCCCTCATGAAGGACATCTTCGTCATCAGCCAAGGCCGCGTCCGCCTCAGCACGGGCACTCTCTATGAGGCCCTCCGCCGCCTGCTCACCGACGGCGCCATCGAGCGCTTTGAGCAGTCCGACACTTCGCGCGAAAAGCAGTCCTATCGCCTCACCGCCGCGGGCCACCACCTACTCGTTCAGGAGATCGACCGCATGCAGCAACTCACCCAGACCGCCGCTCGTCTTCGCCTCGCCGAGGTCCGCGCATGAAACGTCTCTACGCCCTCTTCCTTCGCCTCTATCCGCGCGAGTATCGCGATCTCTTTGGTCCCGAAGTCCTCGGCGTTTTCGCGCAGGCCGCCGATGAGCACCGGCAGCGTGGACTCGCCAAATGGCTTCTTTTTTTGATCGCGGAGCTCTCCGGCGCGCTCGCCTCGGCCGCCCGGCACTGGGCTGATCGCTTCAGTCGGCATGAAGCCCCACACGCCGAAATCGCCGGCACAACTCGTCCTCATCTCTTCACCGCCGTTCAGGAAGCGCAGATCCGCGTTGACCTCAACATCCGGCGCATGGAGCACGCCATTGCGAATCACGATTTCGCCGGCGCCCGCGCCTGGTCATACGAGGAGAGGAAAGCGCGCGCCGAACTTGAGCGCCTGCGCGATCTTTTCGGCTTCGGCGACGACGAGGAACTCACGCCACAGTAAGCTGTCCGCAAATCCGCGGCGCAGCCGCGCACCGTATTCAAGCTGATGGCTTGACAGCTGACAGCCAAATCCACTTGCAACGCGCCTCCCCCAAACCGCGCTATACTATCCATTTAGCCACCCCACTCCCCGCCCACCCTCCCGGTGTAGTAAAATTGTTAGCGGAATTCGTCAATAGTGCGCAGTAGTCCCGAGCAGTTCCCCGCCGACGGGCTGCCCGAAGTAGCTTTTCTGGGTCGGAGCAATGTCGGCAAGTCCAGCCTCATAAACGCACTGACAGGAAAACGAGGGCTGGCGTTCACAAGCAATACGCCCGGCCGCACCCAGTCGATTAACTTCTATCGCATTGACGGCAATCTTTACTTCGTCGATCTTCCCGGCTACGGATACGCCCGGGTGCCCGTCGGTATCAAATCCGATTGGGCGAAGCTCATTGAACATTATTTACAGGAGAGAAAAACTCTAAGACTTTCTTTCTTGATCCTGGACGCCCGCCGCGGCTGGATGGATAAGGACCTCGACCTGAAACACTGGCTCGAAGCCCACCACCATCCCTATGTGGTCGTCGCGTCCAAGATCGACAAACTGAATCAGACAGAGCAGCGCCGCGGCCTCGAGGCGATTCGCCAACATGCCGAGCCGCTGCCGTTCTCGGCCGTCACCGGCCGGGGAGTGAGGGAAATTTGGCAAGCGATAACGAAAACACACCAGTAACAGAAACCACGCCGCCTCAGGAAGCCAACGCTTCCGAGAAGACGGCCGAACGCCCCGCTCGGGAAACCTCGGCCGACGAACCATCCGCGAAGCCCCCCCGCGGGCCTCGCAGACACGACAAGCCCCCCGAACAACCCGAAAGCGGAGGAAGCCGCTGCCCCCGCAGCCGTTGCAGAAAACGCACCCCCTGCGCCTCCGGCCCTGTCGGATGCCGCGGCTGCGCCGCCGTCCGCGCCGGCTGAAGCCACGAACGGTCAGCCCGCCCCGCCGCAGAACCGGCCTCCGCAGCAGCATCAGGGACCTTATGAGCATCCCGGTCAGCAGCGCCGCAAACAGCAGAGTAAGCCCGGCACGGGTCCTACGCTCGACCTCGTCGCGCTCAAGGACATGAGCATCCAGAACCTGAACAACGTTGCCAAGGAAATGGGTGTGCTCAATGCCGCCGGCCTGCGCAAACAGGAGCTGATCTTCAAGATCCTCCAGACTCAGGCCGAAAAAAGCGGACTGATCTTCTCCGAAGGCGTGCTCGAATGCCTGCCCGACGGTTTCGGCTTCCTGCGCGCTCCCGAGTACAACTACCTGCCCGGCCCCGACGATGTTTACGTCTCGCCTTCACAGATCCGCCGTTTCGATCTGCGCACCGGCGATACCGTCTCAGGCCAGATTCGTCCGCCGAAGGAAGGCGAGCGCTACTTCGCTCTCATCAAGGTTGACGCCATCAACTTCGAGCCGCCCGAGGAAGCCCGCAACAAGATCTTCTTCGACAACCTGACGCCGCTCTATCCCGATGAGCGCTTCAAGCTCGAAACCGTGAAGGATAACTTCTCCGGGCGCGTGATGGACCTTGTCACGCCCATCGGCAAAGGCCAGCGCGGCCTGATCGTCGCGGCGCCCCGCACCGGCAAGACCATGCTGCTGCAGAGCCTCGCCAACTCGATCACAACCAATCACCCCGAGGTCTCGCTGATCGTTCTTCTGATCGACGAACGCCCCGAAGAAGTCACCGACATGCAGCGCTCCGTGCGCGGCGAGGTCATCAGCTCTACTTTCGATGAACCAGCCACACGCCACGTGCAGGTTGCCGAAATGGTGATTGAAAAAGCCAAGCGTCTCGTCGAGCACAAGAAGGATGTCGTCATCCTCCTCGACTCCATCACGCGTCTGGCGCGCGCTTACAACACCATCGTTCCGCCTTCCGGCAAAGTGCTCTCGGGCGGCGTCGATTCCAACGCGCTGCAGCGCCCCAAGCGCTTCTTCGGCGCCGCGCGCAACATTGAGGAAGGCGGATCGCTGACAATCATCGCGTCTGCTCTCGTCGACACCGGCAGCCGCATGGACGACGTGATCTTCGAAGAATTCAAGGGCACGGGCAACATGGAAATCCATCTGGACCGCAAGCTGATCGAGAAGCGCGTCTTCCCGGCCATCGATATCAACAAGAGCGGCACCCGCAAGGAAGAGCTGCTCATGCCGCGCGACGAGCTGAATCGCGTTTACATTCTGCGCCGCGTGCTGAGCCCGCTCTCGCCCGTCGAAACGATGGAGCTTCTGCTCGACAAACTCGGCAAGACACGAAACAACGGCGAATTCCTCGCTTCAATGAGCGGGTGATGGCCGACAAGCGCCGGCTGTTCCTCGTCAGTCTTCTCGCGCTGTTTACCGCCGGTGTCGGTGCTTCTCTTCGTTCGAACGTGGCGGGCGATCTGCAGCGGATTTTTTTCGATCCGATCGACAAAGCCCACTCGGCCGAGATGATCGGTTCGGTGCTCGGCGTACCGTTTCTCGGATATGCCATCACCATCGCGATTGGCAGTTCGCTGCTTGACGTGATTGGAATGGGCATTCTGCTTCCGATGTCCGGTGTGCTGTTCATCGTCGGGACGCTGATCATCATGTTTGCAGGCGGCCCGCATGTTTACGCGGTCATGTGGACCGGGGCAGTCGTGACCGGCATCGGCTGGGGGCTGGTCGAAACAGTAATAAATCCGCTGACCACGACACTCTATCCGGACGAAAAAACCGCCCGCCTGAACACGCTCCACGCATGGTGGCCCGGCGGCCTGATCGCCGGCGGCCTTTTCGGCATTGCCATGGGGGCCCTTGGTTTCGGCTGGCAGTTCAAGCTGGCTGCCGTGATGATCCCCGCAGTGCTGGTAGTGATTCTTTGCGTGGGAGTGAAATTTCCACCGACCGAGCGCGTCGCATCCGGCTACTCCGCGGGATCGATGTTCAGAGAGCTTTCGAAGCCTCTGTTCATCGTGCTGTTCTGTTCGATGTTTCTGACAGCGGCTTCCGAACTCGCGCCCGGCCAGTGGATGGACTTCGCGCTCACCCGCACCGTCGGCATGCGCGGCATCCTGCTGCTGGTCTACGTGAGTGGACTGATGTTTGTGATGCGGCATTTTGCGGGACCCCTGGTGCACCGGCTGGCTCCGATCGGGCTGCTGTGGGTGTCATGTCTGCTGGCGTCGATAGGTCTGGTCGCGCTGAGCCTCGCGAATTCCCCGATCACGGGTCTTCTCGCCGCCACAGTGTGGGGCACCGGAGTCTGCTACATGTGGCCAACGATGCTCGCCACAGCCGCCGAACGCTTCCCACGCGGCGGCGCGCTGCTGATCGGCCTGATGGGCACTGCCGGAACATTATCCATCAATTTTGTTTTACCCGCCATGGGCACGATCTTCGATCGCAAGAAGATCGATCTGGTCGGCGGCACTGCGGCGTTTAATGCGCTTCAGCCCGGGCCGGAACTTGAACGGGTCCTCGGCATCGCCGCGCAGACGTCATTCCGCGCAGTAGCGATCCTGCCGGCGATTCTACTGTTCGTTTTCGCGGCGATCTGGTTCTACGATCGGCGAGTGCGGCCTCGCACTTTTATGTGAATAGGGGTGCCTTCGAAACCGAAGCGCCTTCGAAGTTGGTTGGCTAAATACCGTTCATGCGAGAAGTGCAGCGGCCCGGCTTTGTCCGTGAACAGGACGAACGATGGCGGACGGACGCTGGCCTGGGTGATGTAGAGAATTTTTCGCTCTTCGAAATGTAGATTTTCCACGAACCGATTCAGTTCCCCCGTCGTGACTCGTTTGAAAGCGGATTCATTGATGCGCCTGATGAGGTCGAGTAATTTCTCAACACCTGTTCCTTTCAGCGCCGACATAAAAATCATCGGCGCGTATTCCAGAAACTTCAGCCGATCCCGCATGTCCTGTTCGAACTCCTTTCGCTTGCCAGTGGCCGTAAGGTCCCACTTATTTATGCACAAAATCACCGGGCGTCCACCTTCGTGGGCGTAGCCCGCGATCGTCGCGTCGAGGGCGACGAAGCCCTCGCTTGCATCCATCACGACGAGCACAATATCGGCCAGGCGGATATTTCGTCGTGCCATGACGACGCTGAGTTTTTCCGCCATTGCTTTTGTCTTGCCTTTGCGGCGGATACCGGCTGTATCGACGAAGATGAACCGGGTTCCGTCGCGGACTACTGTTTCGTCGACGGCGTCGCGGGTGGTGCCGGCTTCCGGGGCGACGATCGAACGCTCCTGACCGGTCAGGGCATTCAGGAGCGTCGATTTGCCCACGTTGGGCCGTCCGATGATCGCAACTCGAATTCCCTCCTGTTTCGCGGGCTCACCCTCGACGGGGAAGTCGCGAGTTACGTGATCGAGCAGGTCTTCGATGCCTAAGCCGTGTTCGGAGGAGACTGGGTACACGTCTTTGAATCCGAGTTCGTAGAATTCGTGCGCCAGCGCTTCGCGGGCACCCGTGTCGGCTTTGTTGACGACCACCGTCACCGGCTTGCCGGTCTTGCGGAGCATCGAAGCCAATTCACGATCGGCGGAGGTCAGTTCGGACCGGCCATCGACCAGGAAAATCACCTGCGACGCCTGATCGAGGGCAACGCGGGCCTGAATCAGGACCTGGCTCGGAATATAATCGGCGTCGCTGACGACGATGCCGCCGGTGTCGATCAATTCGAAGCGGCGTCCGTTGTGCGAGGCCTCGCCGTGAATTCGATCGCGCGTGATGCCCGGTTCGTCGCCAACGATGGAGCGGCGTTGCCCGGTAATGCGATTAAACAGGGTCGATTTGCCGACGTTCGGCCGGCCGACGATGACGACGGTCTGCAACTGCCATCATATCGGTATGACCCGGAATGCCGTGCGCCGTTTTTTCGGCCGCGATGGAATGCTCGCCACGAAGCATACCGGTTTTGAGCTGCGCAAAGGCCAGATGGATATGGCCAAAGCCGTGGAAGAGGCGCTTGCGGAGAAACGCAAGCTGATCGTCGAGGCCGGTACGGGGACCGGGAAGACGCTGGCGTATCTGGTGCCGGCGCTCTGTCCGGGCGGCGGGTCGTGATTTCGACCGGTACAAAAGCGCTGCAGGAGCAGTTGTTTTTCCGCGACATTCCGTTTCTGGAGCGGGTGCTCGAGCGGGCACTGCGCGTCTGCTACATGAAGGGTCGCAGCAATTACGCGTGCCGGCAGAAAATCTATGACGCGGAAGGGGCGCCGGTGCTGTCCGGGCTTGAGGAGGTCGCCGATTTCCAGATCATTCAGGAGTGGGAAAAGACGAACCGAATCCGGGGATCGGGCGGAGATCCGCACGCTTCCCGAAGACAGCACGGCCTGGGCGAAGATCGATGCGCGGTCGGAGCTGTGCGCGGGATCGAAGTGTCACGCAGTATGAGCGATGCTTCATCACGCTGATGCACCAGCGGGCGGCGGAGGCGGACATCATCATCGTGAATCATCATCTGTTCTTCGCCGACCTGGCGGTGCGGCGCGAGGACAAGGCCAGCATTCTGCCGGACTACAACGCGGTGATCTTCGATGAGGCGCATGAGACTCGAAGACATCGGCCGGTCAGTATTTCGGATTTTCGGTCAGCAGCTACCGGGTGCAGGAGCTGCGGCGGGATATCGCGGCGATGTCGCGGGTGCGGAGTTTCGGATCGGAGGAACTCGACCGGATTCTGATACGCCTCGATGAAATTGCGCTGCATTTCTTCGGGCTGCTCCCGGGCGCGCGACGGAGGGGCAAGCTTTACCGGCCGGGCTAGCTTTACTGGCCGCGGCGCATTTCGCGAGGAACATCAGGAGATCTACACCGACCTGCTGGCGGCGTTCGATCTGCTGGCCAGCCATCTGTCAGCTGATCAAAGATGCGCCGCAGGAAGTGATTCCGCTGTTCCGAAGGGCGCACGAACTGCAAGACCGCGATCGAGTTTCTGATCGAAGGCGAAGACGCGAGATTCGTGCACTGGATCGAGCGGCGGGGGCGCGGTGTGTTTCTGCAGGCGACGCCGATCGATGTGGCCGATGTGCTGCGGGAGCACCTCTGGAGCAAGGTCGACACAGCGGTGCTGACTTCGGCGACGCTGGCGGTGGCGGGGAAATTCGATTACGTGCAGGCGCGGCTGGGGCTCGATGGCGCGCGCACGCTGATCGTCGAAAGCCATTTCGATTACCAGACGCAGGCGCTGCTCTACATTCCGAATCATCTGCCGAATCCGTCGAGTCCGGCGTATGTGAAAGCGGCGAGCGAGGAGATCGTAAGAATCCTGAATGCCAGCCGCGGACGGGCGTTCGTGCTGTTCACGAGCTATCAGCAGATGCGGCTGATTTACGACCGCGTGTCGTTTGCGATCGAGTATCCGGTGCTGGTGCAGGGAACTGGGCCGCGCATGGCGCTGCTCGACGAGTTCCGCGAGACGCCGCACTGCGTGCTGTTCGCGACGTCGTCGTTCTGGCAGGGCGTGGATGTGCCGGGCGAGCAGCTGAGCTGCGTTATCATTGATAAGTTGCCGTTCGCGGTGCCGAACGACCCCGTGGTGGAAGCGCGGATCCGGAATGTGCGCGAGGCCGGTGGCAATCCTTTTTACGATTACCAGATTCCGCAGGCTGCCATTGCGCTGAAGCAGGGCTTCGGGCGGCTGATCCGGACGCGGTCGGACCGGGGGGTGCTGTCGCTGCTGGACAACCGGATCACGCAGCAGCGCTACGGGCAGGTTTTTTTTGACAGTCTGCCGGACTACGCGTTTTCCATGAAGTTCGCGGACGTGGAGAAATTTTTCGATGTTTGAAGTCTGCATAGAGCACACATTTGCAGCGGGTCATGCGCTGCGCAACTACAACGGCAAATGCGAGAACGTGCATGGGCATAACTACAAAGTGCAGGTGGTGGTGCGCGGCGAAAAGCTGGACGAGACCGGCATGCTGGCCGATTTCGTGGAGCTGAAAAAGCTGCTGCGCGCGGTCTCCGAGCCGCTGGACCATGTGTTCCTGAATGAGATCGAGCCGTTCATCACGCTGAATCCTTCGGCGGAGAACATCGCCTGGTACATCTGCGAAAAGATGCAGGAAGGGCTGGATCAGGAGAACCCGGTGGAAGTGGCGGAGGTGAAAGTCTGGGAGACAGATATTCAGTCTGCGACATACCGGCCTCCGATGAAGAAGTTTCCCAACAGGCAGTAGAGAACGTTCCACTCCCGCGGTCCTGGTAATGCTCCGCGCGGGGTAAAACCCTGCGGCAGGGCCGAAACCCTGGCCCCCCAAAAAACCGGCAACTACTCCGTCCACCAGGTGACGAGCAGGCCTTCGCCGGCGACGTCGGCATCGACCGCATACTCGGCGAGGCGGATGCTGTTGTCGCCATCCTGCGATTCGATATAGAAGGTTTCGGAAAAGCCTCCCGCGGCGTTGGGCGAGAGCACGCGCGCGACGCTGGAGAGCGTTGCCTTGCTCATGGCGGGTGCGCCGACGTAGGTTTTGCCGGTCAGGCCGGGGATGACCTGGAAGAATAATTTCGACGCGGTGGCCGTGGGATTGGTCGAGAGCGGCACCGGAGTGCCGGGCGTGGGGACGTTGATACGGCCGTTGCAGTTGATGTTCATGAGAACTCCTCGACCGCATGTTAGACCCGGAAATCGGGGCTGCTGCGCATGTGGCCGGTAAGCGATTGATTCCGGGCGGTGAATATTTTTGAAAAACTGTGATTGAAGAATGGCCACGGATAACAACCGGATAAAAACTGAATAAGAAGGATTGTTAGGCGGGTTGGAGCGGCGGGCGGCTGGGCCGAGCGGGTGTGCGACGGAAGCGAGGTGAAATCAAAGAGGTTAGGTCGAAATCCGGTTCGTTTGGCAAAATTTGTGTTTTTCGGAAGCCAGATCGCGCTGAGTACCTGAGGAAAAGAAGCCAACGTGCGCCTTCGCGGTCGGCCTGTGCTTGCGGATGGAGATCGGTTTTCACGCGACCCGATTGTCGCACCGTTTTTTCGGGTCGCGTGTACAGGTTTCAAGAACGCGCTGAAATCAGGACGAATAAAGTTCGGGAATCGTGGGCATCGGTGGGGGCGAGGCCTGCGGAAGTGCAGTAAGTACGTGATATGCGAGACCGCCGTTTTGGATGCGCCGCCGTGCGAGTTGGCGGCTCTCAGATGTAGCTTTGACCGCCGAATTGGCCGACTGAACGAGCAATTGCCGCAGGTGCTTGTTGCCTTTGGGAGAGCGGTCGCTGGCCTCCGGCGGATTCGCCTCAGCGGGCGTGACCTGGTCAAATGTGGCACGCCTCTGAGTTGCCGAACTCCCAGGATCGGCTTGAACTTCTGGACAAGCAGATAGAAAGTCTGGAGAAGATGGCGGCCGAGACGATGAGCCGGCATCAGGAAGCGGTCGGCAGGCTCGCGGAGGTGCCTGGGTTGGGAGCACTGCAGGCGGTCGCCACTCTGCGACCGGCGAGGGCCGAAGCCCCGGCCCCACAAGTCCGCCAGCGATCTACTCAGGTCATCGGGGACGTCATGATCGAGCAGGAACTTCACTCTGAGGCTGGGGCCATTTGTCTGGCAACGAGCAGGCCGATCACGTCGTGCACGGAGGGGATGGCTGCGACAGCAGATATGGTGGATCGTCGAACGGCGCCCATGCCGCCCCCGGGCCGCGCTCTTTGCGCGCAACCGGGCGAAAACTTAGGATATGTGTTGTCGGGCTTACTTCGGCGCAACAGCTGCGGCACCGTGGATTTCCTGCAGGCTCCAGACACGGATCGGGTCGCGCAGCCGCGACGCGACCGCTTCGACTGCCGCACGCGCGCCGCTCATCGTCGTGATGCACGGCACGCGGTAGGTGATCGCCGCGCGGCGGATCTGCTTCTCGTCTTCGAATGAGAGCGCGCCTGTCGTGGTGTAGACGACCAGCTGGATCGAGCCGCCTTTCAGTAAGTCGACCGCGTTCGGGCGGCCTTCGTTGACTTTGAAGACCACGCGGCACTTGAGGCCATTAGACTGCAGCAGTGCTGCAGTGCCGCGCGTGGCGACGAGGTCGAATCCCAGTCCGGCGAAACGTTTCGCGATGGGCACCACCTCAGGCTTATAACGCTCGTTGACGCTGATGAAGACCGTGCCTTTATCCGGCAGCGGCGTGCCAGCGCTGAGCTGGGCCTTCGCCAGCGCCTCGCCGAAGTTGTTGCCGACGCCCATCACCTCGCCGGTCGAGCGCATCTCGGGGCCCAGCGCCGGATCGACGCCGGGAAACTTGTTGAACGGAAACACGGGCGATTTCACAAAGCAGAGCGGCACCGGGAGGCGTCCGCGATGCTCCGTTACGTCACGAAGTTTTCTGCCCAGCATGAGCTGCACGGCGAGTTTCGGCAGCGGCACGCCCGTGGCCTTGCTGACGTACGGCACTGTGCGCGAGGCGCGCGGGTTGACCTCGAGAACGTAAACGACACCGTCCTTGATGGCGTACTGCACATTCATCAGGCCGATGACGTGCAGCGCGCGGGCCAGCTTGATCGTGTACTCTTCGATGGTTTTGATTTCTGACGGACCGATCGACTGCGGCGGCAGAACGCACGAGCTGTCGCCCGAATGGATGCCGGCTTCTTCGATGTGCTCCATGATGCCGGCGATCAGAACATCTTCGCCGTCGCAAAGGGCGTCGACATCGACTTCAAGCGCGTCTTCGAGGAAGCGGTCGACGAGAACGGGGCGGTCCTGCGAGAAAGTCACGGCTTCGCGCATGTAGCGGCGAACGCTGTCCTCGTCGTAAACGATCATCATGGCGCGGCCGCCGAGCACATAGCTGGGGCGGACGAGCACGGGATAGCCGATACGTTTCGCGATGTCGACGGCCTGATCGACGCTCGTCGCCGTGTCGTTGGCGGGGCAGGGAATGTCGAGATCTTCGAGAAGCTTGCCGAAGAGCTTGCGGTCTTCGGCGAGGTCGATGTTGGCGGGATCGGTGCCGATGATCGGCACGCCCAGCTTCTTGAGCGGCAGCGCGAGCGTGAGCGGGGTCTGGCCGCCGAACTGCACGATCACGCCGTCGGGCTTCTCGGTGTCGACGATGTTGAGAACGTTTTCGAGCGTGAGCGGCTCGAAGTAGAGGCGGTCGCTGGTGTCGTAGTCGGTGGAGACGGTTTCGGGATTGCAGTTCACCATGATGGACTCGACGTTTTCGTCCTGCAGGGCGAACGACGCGTGGCAGCAGCAGTAGTCGAATTCAATGCCCTGGCCGATGCGGTTGGGTCCGCTGCCGAGAATCATGACCTTCTTGCGCGTGCCAGGATCGGCTTCGCAGGAGGTTTCGTAGGTGGAATAGAGATACGGGGTGAAACTTTCGAATTCCGCGGAGCAGGTGTCCACGCGATTGAATACGGCACGCACGCCGAGTTCTTTGCGTTTCTCGCGGACTTCGATCTCGCTGGTATTCCAGGCGTTGGCGATCTGGACATCGGAAACGCCGAGTCGCTTGGCGCGCATCAGGCCGGAACGGTCAGCGGACGCCAGTGTGCCGCCTTCGAGAGATTTCTCGAACTCGACAGTTCCGCGCACTTGCTCGAGAAACCACGGATCGATAGCGGTCATTTCGTGAATATCCGCCGCCGAGTATCCCGAGCGGAAGGCGAATCGCAGATAGCTGAGGCGGTCGGGTGAAGGCGTGATGAGCTTCTGCGGAATCAGATTCGCGTCGAATATTTCGGAGCCGAACTTCTTTCCGGTTTCGAGGCTGCGGATGCCTTTGCCCAGCGCTTCTTTGAACGTGCGGCCGATGGCCATCACTTCACCCACCGATTTCATCTGGGTGCCGAGGGTGGTGTCGGCGCCGGGGAATTTCTCGAACGCCCACTTGGGAATCTTAACCACCACGTAATCGATGGTCGGTTCGAATGACGCGGGCGTCACTTTCGTAATGTCGTTGCGAATTTCATCGAGGCGATAACCCACGGCAAGCCTGGCGGCAATCTTCGCGATGGGGAATCCGGTGGCTTTCGACGCCAGCGCCGAACTGCGCGAGACGCGCGGGATTCATCTCGATGATGACCATGCGCCCGTCTTTCGGATTGATGGCGAACTGCACGTTCGATCCGCCGGTGTCGACACCGATCTCGCGCAGGCAGCGGATGGCGCCGTCGCGCATCATCTGGTATTCGCGGTCGGTGAGAGTCTGGGCCGGGGCCACGGTAATGGAATCGCCGGTGTGGACGCCCATGGGGTCGAAGTTTTCGATGGAGCAGATGATGATGACGTTGTCGGCGAGGTCGCGCATCACCTCGAGCTCGAATTCCTTCCATCCGAGAGCGCTTTCTTCGATCAGAACTTCGTGCACGGGCGAGAGTGCCAGGCCGCGTTCGAGAATCGTGACCAGATCTTCGCGGTTGTAGGCGATGCCGCCGCCCGAACCGCCCATGGTGAAACTGGGGCGCAGAATCGCCGGGTAGCCGTGCTTCGAAGCGAAATCGAGTCCGCCTTCGATATCGGTAACCAGTTTGGAGCGCGGCGTTTCGAGGCCGATCTTCCGCATCGCGTCTTTGAAAAGCAGACGGTCTTCGGCTTTTTTGATGGCGTCAATTTTGGCGCCGATCAGCTCGACGCCGTATTTATCCAGCACACCGGCCTCGGCGAGTTCCACGGAAAGATTCAGGCCGGTCTGGCCGCCGACGGTCGAGAGCAGCGCGTCGGGGCGCTCGCTCGCGATGATTTCTTCGAGGTAGCGCGCGCTGAGCGGCTCGACGTAGGTGCGG
The DNA here is from genome assembly GCA_963832905.1 of Terriglobia bacterium. Classification (GTDB taxonomy): domain Bacteria; phylum Acidobacteriota; class Terriglobia; order Bryobacterales; family Bryobacteraceae; genus BOG-234. The sequence continues at coordinate 61,336 of CAWHVO010000008.1, forward strand.
TCGGCCAGCTCAGGATCGGTCATGATCGTGGCGGGATTCGAATTGACAAGGATGACTTCGTAGCCGTCGGCGCGGAGCGACTTCGCGGCCTGCGTGCCGGAGTAATCGAATTCGCAGGCCTGGCCGATGACGATGGGGCCGGAGCCGATGATGAGGATGCGGTGAAGATCGTTGCGGCGCGGCATGGATTACTTTGCCTCCGCCATCAGCTTCGTGAAATCGTCGAAGAGGTAGTGCGAATCGTGCGGGCCGGGCGCGGCCTCGGGGTGATACTGCACGCAGAACACTGGTTCGCGCCGATGGCGGAAGCCCTCCAGAGTCTGGTCGTTCAAATTCACGTGCGTGATTTCGGTGTCGTTCGTGCTGAGTGAATCGGGATCGACCGCGAATCCGTGATTGTGCGAAGTGATCTCGACGCGCTCGGTGAGTTTGTTAATGACCGGATGATTCGCGCCGCGATGACCGAATTTGAGCTTGTAGGTTCTGCCGCCGAGAGCGAGGCCGAGAATCTGATGTCCGAGGCAGATGCCGAAGATGGGTGTCTTGCCGATGAGGCGGCGAACGTTGTCGATCTGGGTGTGCAGCGGTTCCGGATCGCCGGGGCCGTTGGAAAGGAACACGCCATCCGGTTTCAGGGCGAGCACGTCCTCGGCGGAGGTGAGTGCGGGCACGACGGTGACTTTGCATCCCGCGTGCACGAGACGGCGCAGGATGTTTTGCTTGATGCCGAAGTCATAGGCAACCACGTTGAATTTCGGCGCGGCGGGCGGCCCTGTCAATTCTGAAGGCGAGCAGGCCTCAACCGGATTCACCCAGTTGTAACGTTCGGCTGTTGACACGCGGCTGGCGAGATCGAGACCCGTCATGGACGGAATGGAACGCGCTTTTTCGACGAGCTTGTGAGCGTCTTTTTCCGTGACTGAGAGCACGCCGCGCATCACGCCGCGGCTGCGCAGATGGCGGACGAGCGTGCGTGTGTCGAGGTCGGAGATGACGGGGATGCCGGACTTCGCGAGAAAGTGGTGGGCTTCCTCATCCGACCGCCAGTTGCTGGTGATTTCGGAGAACTCACGCACGGCGAGTCCTTCGATATACGGCCGCTTCGCCTCGTTATCCGCGACGCTGGTTCCGTAGTTGCCGATCTGGGGGTTAGTGAGGATGACGATCTGGCCGGTGTAGGAGGGGTCGGTGAAGATTTCCTGGTATCCGGTGATCGCGGTATTGAAAACTACTTCGCCTGAACGCTCGGCAGGCGCACCAAAACTCGTGCCCTCGAAGACCGTTCCGTCTTCCAGGGCCAGAATTGCAGAATCCAACAGCAGTTCCTCCAGGATTAGAGTGTGGGGTTTGGGATCAATGCTATTGTAGCGCTGGCGGTGCGGCGACTGTGGAATCCTGAATCGTTCACGTTGTTGCCAGGTTCACGTTGTTTCCAAAACGGCCCGGTCGTGCAGGCGGTCTTCCACCCATGATCGGAGTGACCTCAATAGCGCGCGCGTCTCCGTTCGGTTCAGCGGCTCCGTGCCATCGTAATCGTCGTAACGATACACAGCGCCGAACGGCGTAAGCATGTCCAGATTCTCAAACTCGCCCGGCAACGGCGCGCCGGAACGTGCCAGCGTTTCCATTAAAGCTCCCGGTTCATGAGTCTTGTGGAACGCGGCGCCCAAATCGGACAGCAATGCCTTCAGCATCTTCTCCGCAGCCTGCTGACAATGGAAACCGATTACCTCGTCGCCGACCTTGCCGGACTCGATGACTGCGTCGAGCAAGGCTTCGTCCTGAGCAGCCTTGCGGAGAAAGAGCAAAGCTTGTTCACGCCGCTTGATAGAGGACCTGCCCCGCAGTGGCGGCTTCGTAATAAACGTTTCCAGGAGTCTCCCGCCAGTACTGAAACTTTTCGTCGCTGACAACCAGGAGATCGACGGCGATATCGAACGAACGAATGAGCCGATTCAGGCGGACCATCTCCGCGAACCGGTCGACGGGCTTCTCTTCCACGACCATGATGTCGAAATCGCTATGAGCAACCGAAGCGCCCCTGGCCTGAGAACCGAAGAGGATGATGCGTTTGGGATGGGCAGCCTCAACCAGGACGCCTGTCAGGTTCGAGACGATCTGTCTGGTTGCGGGGCTCATCAGACGGGCACAACTCCTGGGACTAGTTTGCCACATTGATCGGGCAGGATCCGACCAGGACATCAAATGCCGCTGCCTGGAGTCAAAGTTTGACGAGTCTGGACTCCAAATGGACTCCGCGTGACCTCTTTTCGCACGTGGCAGCGCCCAGGCAATTTCGTAGGTTCGTAGTGAAAACAGTCAATGGTCGAGGATGACGACATCGACGCGGCGGTTGCGGGCGCGTCCTTCCGCGGAATCGTTCGAGTTGACCGGCTTCGTTTCGGCGTAGCCGGTCACCGCAAAACGGCCGGCCGGAATGCCGAACCGGTCTTCAAACAGCGTCAGCATGGCGATGCCGCGCGCCGCCGACAGTTCCCAGTTGCTGCGGAATCTGCGATTGTGGATCGGCCTGGAATCGGTGTGGCCTTCCAGCGCAACCGCGTTCGGGACGTTGCGAATGGTTTCTGCGATGCGGCCGAGGCTGTCGTACTCCGACGGTGCGATCTCATCGCCGCCCGAAGGAAAGTACGCCGCTTCACGGAGGCTGATAACCAGTCCGCGGTCATTGAGATGTACTTCTGCTTTGCCCGCCTGTATCTCGGAAGCGAGTTTGTGCCGGAGATCGTCGAGAGAAAACCGGAGGAGAGACTGGAGCGGAGGCGCGGATTCGGTCTGATGCAGCGCGGCTGTCACGGCATTTGCCACCTGGCGCGCGCGAAGCCGATCCGGGCGCGACGAGGCAAACAACACGACAAACAGCGCCAGCAGAAGCGTAATGAAATCCGCGTACGAGATGAGCCAGCGTTCGCGGTTCGCTGATGCGGCCGGCTGCCTTCGGCGGATCAAGCGCTCTTCACCGCTGCGAGTGCCGGAGCAGGCGGGGCCGCATCGGTATCCAGAAACGTTTCGAGCTTGCGCCGGATGATCCAGTGGTGGACGCCCTCCGCAATGCCGAGTACGCCTTCGAGCGTTAGTTCTTTGAGGCGCGCCGCCGCGTGTGCCCGGGCGCGAAGCTTGTTCGCCGCAGGGAGAAAAAACAGGTTAGCGGAGCCGACACCGTAGAGCGTCGCGACGAACGCTGCCGCAATGCCGCGGCCCACCACATCGAGATCGGCCAGATGTTTCATCACCTGAATCAGACCGAGGACAGCGCCGATGATGCCGATGGTAGGCGCATAGCCGCCCGCGGTTTCGAACACCTTCGCCTCAGCCTCGGCGTCCTGTTCGAAAAGCTCGATATCGACCTGCATGATGTCGCGGATGTGCGAAGCCGGGACGCCGTCCACGGCGAGTTCGAGCGCCTTCTTCAGAAACGGGTCGGGGATGTCAGCCGCGCGCTTCTCAAGCGAAACGATGCCGAATTTGCGGGCCTGTAAAGCGAACGCGATGATTTCTTCGGTGCGGTCCGCTGAGGATTCCGCGGTGGTGAAAAAGACATGCCGGAGCTGTCGGGCTGCCCGCATGAAAACGCCTTGTGGCGTGTTGATCATGACTGCGCCCAGAGTGCCGCCGAGAACGACAATGGCCGCGGTGATCTGCGCAACGTCTTGAAGCCGCCCGCCTTCCAGAATCAGGCCGCCCGCAATTCCGGCGACCGCAAGCGCCAGGCCGCCGATGGTGGCGAAGTCAGGCCGCGCAGTCTTCATTCAAAGATCAAGTGGCGGAAGTTTTATCGAATTCTCAGGAATATTGCCGATCGGCGTGAGGCGCGCTTACTGCACGAACACAGTGAAGGGATCGCTCGCCGCGCTGCCGACCTGGAGGTAGAACTCGAAGGCTCCGGGCGACGCCGGAGGCGCATATTGCGGTATCTGAAAGTTCACCTGAATCGCGCCTTTTACCAGATCCGGCGCATCGCCCGAGTATTGCACTTGCGGTGTGGCAATCGGCATACCAGGCCCGATGTTAATGGCCCCCGGAAACCCGTTGCCGACCGCCAGCGTAAGCTGCAGCGGATAAACGGTGGCGCCCGTGATCGCGCCATCCGCCTCCGGATTGCCGGACAGGCCGCCGCCCGTGGCCCAGACCGAAACGATTGACCCCTGCGCGGCAGGATTCGCGGCCGAGTTCAGCGTGCTGTCCTGATTGAGCGCGTAAGCGGCGTTCCCCGGCGCCGGAGATGTGAAGACTTCGGGGATCGAAGGGGTCAAGGAGAGGGCGATGCCTGCGATCGTGCCCGCCGGGGTCGCGATATTGACGGTCGTGGAACTCTGCGCGGCAATTCCGGAAGGCACGATTGCATTGATCTGATTCGGTCCCGCATAAAGCAGCGGCGCCGCCACTCCGTCGAATTGCACCTGAACGCCGCCCAGCGAGGTGGGCAGAACACCATTGACGATCTGGCCGGTAAGAGCTGTCGCCGGCCCCAGATCTTCTCCATAGAACGATATGAGTTCGTTCGGCGCCACGCTGCCGTCTGCAGTCAGGCCCGCCGAGTTCGCAATACCGGCCAGGGCAGGCATGGCCGAAGCCGGTATCAGGGTTGAACCGGATTTGCCCAGCGCCACGGGCCCCTGCGGGGAAATCGCGATGCCCTGCGCCGCGCCGCCTTCCGGGACCGTCATTGCGGCGGTGACGGTCGATCCATCCGGGCTCAGACCGAGGATATAGTTTGACCCGACGAGGGGAACGGAGTTCGCCAGAGGAATCTCGGAAGGCACCGAACCGCCTGTCGCCCAGATGGTCCCCTGGGTGTCCAGCGCAACGCCGGCCACGCCGTTTGTTGCGGATCCCATCTCGTAGCTGCTGATGCCGCGCTGAAAGTTGTTACCCCCGAGATATGTCGCGAAGAGATATTGCGATGCCGCAGGATTGATCTTCGCGAGGAATCCCGCGGCGGAGTCGTAGTCGCCGTTGCCGGACTGCGTTTGCGGCCCGCCGGGATACGCTGCCTGCAGCGCGCCGCTGGTGGTGGTGAATCCTGTGAAAGCCTGGCCGCCGATGATGACGTTGTCACTGGCATCCAGCGCGAGGGCGGTCACACCGACATAGTTGACATAGGTAGCCCAGGCGAGCTGAGTTCCGGCGGACGTCAGTTTGGCGAGGAAGGCCGCCCCTTCGTTAATCGTGCAGAGGCAGGCCGGACCGATGACGCCGGACGTCACCGGTATCTGTTCCGTCGTCGCGGACCCGGCGATCACGACGGCACCCGTCGAATCGACAGCTAACCCGGAGACACTGGCTGATCCGGCATTGCAGTTTGTGCATGAGGGGGGCGGGCCGCCCAGCAGGGTCGACCACAAAATCTTATCGCCGGCCGGCGAGATCGCGGTGACGAAGGCCGGAATCGCGCGCGTCGGCGGAACCGTCTGGAACGCGCCGGGAGTGACGGGAAAATTGCCGTCCGCGGTCCAGCCTGCGACATAAATATTTCCGGCCTGATCGGTAGTCACCGCAGACACGTTCGTACCCGCACCGACGCTGCTGGCGGTTGTGCCACCCACCAGAGTGGAAAAGATAATTCCACTCAGATCGGATTTCAATTTGACGACATAGCCGGCTTCGGAACCCGATTGCGAGATCAAAGGCGAAACCAGCTGCAATAACCCCGCGACGTATGCTGTGCCGGCGATGACGGGATTTCCGTCCGGGCCAACGGCCACTGCAGCGGTGCCCGCGTTCGCGAAACAGAACTGCCCCTGCGGACTTCCCTGCGGGTTCAGTCTGAATACGCACGTCTGCGGCTGTCCCGACGATTCGCCATTGGTGGCCGCGAAGACGTTCCCCGATGAGTCAACAGCCAATCCCTGCGCAAACCCACCCGATCGAGCCGAGCCCGGAGCGCCGACGGGAACATAATGCGCGACCCAGGAACTCGCGGCGAAGGCGGAAGATACCGAGAAGCAGGCAAACAGCAGGACGGTCGGTCGCATAGCAGTTTCGGCCCCCGTTCTCAACGTAGACGCTTTCATGCGGATTAGGTTTCTTTGAAAACCGACCGGACCGGCAGCTACGGAGCGCTTACGACGATCGGGGCAGCGTCGGCTGAATCCGCGTCGGTGTCCGGAGGGGGTGTGTCGCTGCCATGCAGATCGCATTGCTGTGTCGGCTCCGTGCCATCGATGAACCAGGCGTCGCGGGTATTGGGGCACTCGTCCCCGGCCAGCTGGCCGCTGTCAAGACAGATGCGCGCCTGAGTGACTCCCGACGGAACCGGAAATTCTTTCGCATTGCGGTAGGCGCCCATGCGGGAAGCGCGTTTCATGAAATCGGTCCAGATAGGCAGCGCTGATTTTGCGCCTTCGAGGCCGAGCTCGCGGTAGTCGTCGAAACCAACCCAGACGACGCAAAGCAGCTGAGTCGTGAAACCGGCGAACCAGCCGTCGTGCGACGTGCCGGTTTTGCCGGCGGCGGGCAGTGTGAATCCGCGCGCCCGTACGCCGGCCGCGGTGCCGGAGCGCATCACTTCCTCCAGCATCGTGACCATCAGCCAGTTAACGCGCGGGTCGAGAGCCTGCCAGGTTTTTGAACCGGCCCTGCCCGAAATGACCGCCGGTGTGACGACCACGCCGCCATTCGCAAATGCCGTATAGGCGCGGGCGATTTCGAGCGGAGTCACCTGATAAGCACCGAGCGCAACCGATGGTGTGGCGCGAATCCGGTCGTTGAGTCCGAACTTCCGTGCCATACTAACGACCGCGCCGTAGCCCACTTCCTTAGCGACTTTAACGGCGGCGATGTTATCGGAACGGGCGAGCGCGTCCTGAAATGTCATGGAGCCGAAATGCTCGCCGCGAAAATTGCCGGGTTCATAAGGTTTGCCGTCAAACCAGAAAGTGGCGGCGCTGTCGTTGACCAGACTGACCGGCGTGTAGACGTTCGGACCGCCGGAGATCCCGCTGTTGAGCGCAGCGGCATAGACGAACGGCTTGAACACGGAACCGGGCGGGCGTTTGGCGAGGATACGGTTCAGCTGGCTCGTTCTGTAGTCGCGGCCGCCGACGAGGGCCTTGATTTCGCCGCTGTGCGGATCGAGCGCAATAAGCGCGACCTCGGCGTGAGGGCCGCCTTTTCCGCTGCTTTTTGCGAGCAGCTGGTCAACGTTCTGCATTCCGGCTTCAACGGCTTCGTCGGCGGCGTGCTGCAGATTCAGGTCGATAGTGCTGTAAACGCTGCGGATGGATTCCTCATCCGAGGCCGCCCCGGCGGTGCGATCCTGCATCTCGTCGTTGACGAGATCGAGAAACCAGGGAGCGCGTGCTTCGCTCAGCGAATCCCGCACGACCCGGACCGGCTCGCCGATGGCGTTCCGATACTGCTCGTCCGTGATCATGTGGTTGCTGCGCATCATCGCCAGCACGAGGTCGCGGCGACTCCGGGCGCGTTCGGGGTGGCGGAACGGATTCAGATAACTTGGGCGCTGCACCATGCCCGCGAGCAGCGCGGCTTCCGGCAGAGAGATGTCCGCCAGCTTCTTTCCGAAGAACATGTGCGCACCCTCGCCGAAGCCATGGATGCTGTAATCGGTCTGGCGTCCGAGATACACCTGATTGGCGTAGGTCTCGAAGATTTTTTCTTTGGACCATTCGCGCTCGACATGAACGGTCATAACGGCTTCGCGCAGTTTGCGCATCCAGCGTTTGTCGGCGCGCAGCCAGAGGCCGCGAACCAGCTGCATGGTCAGGGTGGATGCGCCCTGTTCCTTGCGCCCGTCGCGCAGATCGGTATAAAGCGCGCGGAAGATGCGCGGGATGTCGAAGCCATCGTGATGGAAAAAGTGCTTATCTTCGGCCGAGAGCACCGCATTCACCAGAACGAGGGGAATCTGCCTGAATGTCACGGGCAGGCGCTCTTCTTTCTTCGCGGAAAGCATTGTGATCAACGGCGAGGCGAGGAAGACCTCTTTGACTTCCTTGCCGCCGGACTGGATACGAGCGACCTCGGATCCGTTGAGCAGAATACGCGTCGGCGCGCTTCCGGCATCGGGGAAAATCTCCACCCAGCCCTTGCGCACGCGATAAGAGAGGGCCTTCGGTTCCGGCGACGAACGGTATCCGGCAATATCCAGCTCCGCGGCGAGATCGTCGGTGCCCAGTTGGTCGCCCACCGAGACATACAGCGGAGCGGCGTAGATGTTCACGGAATCGGCGAAGACGCCGGACTCAAGCTGGCGATCGATCTGGCGCGCGCAGCGAATATAGAAGATGCCGAAGAGCAGGACGAGTACGCCTGCCGTAATCGCGGCGGTCTGCCAGGCGATCTTCAGGCGGCGCGGAGTGGCGACGTGTGCGATCCGTTCCCTGAGCCGCTTGCGCCATTCGGTCAACCACCTGCGCCGGGTTTCATTTGGGGCGGCTTCCGTTTGTTCTTCCGCCCGCGTATCCGGCACGATGTGAAACACACCAATCTCAGCGCACGACTGGCCAATGAGCGATTCGTAACGAAGAGGACTTGCATCCGAAGTGGACATGCGCCTGTGAGCCCGGTGCGGAACGTAGATGAAGTCGCCCGTCCGAATTATTGCGGGCTCGGTTTCGGATCGGAACTCACTCGGGGAGAATCGGTAAACGCTGTGCGACTACAGGCGGCCTATCCGAGTGCTGGCTCCCAACGCCCGCAGTTTCAAGCAGCCGAGGCGCCGTCCATGGGAGCGTGACGACCATATTCAGTTTTCGCTTCACCGCTTCATCGGCAATCAGACGGACGGTCCATCTTGCCTGGCCCTCGGGCGGGTCGCTGCAAACCATCGCGACAATGCGCTGTTTTTCCGACGGCGTGAGCAACGGAGCCGCGCCCGGTCGCGCCTTTTCGTAGAGCGCCCGTTCCAATCCTCCTTCCAGATAACGGTGCGCAATCGAGCGTACTGCCTTCGACGTCAGTTTCTTCAGCGAGAGAGCCGTGGCCGGAGCGGTCGCTCCCTCCGCCGGGTGGAGGAGCGCCAGCGCCCGAAGAACAACTCGCACCGGTTGCATTGTGCTGCTCAGGAGTTCATCGATCGGCTTGCGGTCTTTGCCAGAAACAGATATACGAAGAGGGCGGCGCGCCATACCCCAGGATAGCTGAAACATTTACTAATGCAAATGTCTTTATTAAACCGCTTCACGCGGTCGAAGACCTAGCAACCAGCCAGTCCCGGCCCTATTATGCTTTGGCTCGCAACACGCGCGCGAGCAGACCAAACAGGCAGCAACCTATAGCAAACAGTCTCCACGAACTCGGCTCGGGCGCAGAGGCCGATTGGGCAAATGCCGTTGCTTCTACTTCGGCACCCACAGTGCTGAGGCCTACTTCGAGCGGGAATGCCGTCGGGTCCGTTCCATCCACCGAGGGATTTATATCGCTGATAGTAAACGACGAAACGCCTCCGTTTGGGAAAGTCAGGGTCTGGCCGGGACTGAATAGCCCGTAATCTGTAGCGCCGCTGAAAACGTCGAAAGGTGATGTGAATCCTGTCGGAAAGCCGGCAATGGAGGTTATAAGCGAGCCGTCGAGTGTTTGATAGGTGTATGCATTTGCCCCGGAGGGATCGAGCCAGGCGTACGTTCCAAGAGCCCCCGGATCAGCGAGGCCGGCGACTGCATACCAAAACCAACACACCTTTCCCGCACCACAACCGCCTCCTTCCTGCTGTTGGTCGGGATACAGTGGGTTATTTGGTCCGATGCCAGGACCCTGCGCCCATAACACATTGTCAAGCTCCATGTTGACTGGAGCACCCAATCCCGTGGCAGGCAGTCCCGAGGCCGTTATGATGCCAAAAAAGCCTTGGGCCGGGTCGTTAAAGTCGTTGCCCAGATATGAGAAAGTTGCCCCCTGTCCACCGGTATTGTAGTCGAATCCGATGTAGGAGGCGCCTGGCCCTATATAGGCCTCCGACTCCGACACGAAGTTACCCGAGCCGCCTGGCACCGGATTGCTCTGGAAGCCGCAAACGCCTCCGGGGCTGCAGATGTCTATTCCCCCTTCACCTGAGTACGCTATCGGGCCAGGGTTGGGGACATCAAACCCCGGCGTATAATTGCTGAAATTCTCCTGGCCTAAAGCATTTGATCCAGCGGCAACGCCTGCGACAAAAGCCCCCTCGCTCGTGTATACGCAGTACGAAGAATTTCCGCATAAGAGCGTGGTGTTGATAGATTCGGCCTGCGCGTCCGTCCCGGCAAGGGCAACGAAATAGGCAAATGCCAAAAGTACTCTGTATTTACTCAACATTCTCGTGACACCTCATTCATGGGGAGCGATTATACCACACCCACATCAGTGCCAGGGCCGAAATCAACCGAAATCAACAGGTGGCCGGTCACCATGGATTGCCGGCCCGTCACCTCCCCCGACTGACGATCCCCTGATCGCGCCCGAAGCTGCTCCCCGACGACAAGGGACCGCCTTGGGCAAAAGGCAGACGGCCCACCCTCGATTCGCGGTGTCCTCTCCGCGCCACCGCGCGCCCTGGACCTGGGAAATCGGGGCGGATTTACCCACGATCAACGGCGAAGTAGCGATCAAGAAATATTCGAGCGCTCCCGGACCGGCAAACTCGCCACTTCCCGACCCAGGCGGGACCGATGTCCCAGACGTTTTGCGGCGCATTTGTCCGAGATCACGACCACTTTCGGACCTGGATTTCCACTCGGCAGGTTGCCGAAAGCTAATGGAGTTGGTCGATCCGCGAAATGTCAGTTGAGTGACGGGTGTTCGATGCGCTCCACGGTGTAAACAGGTAAGACATCCTCTTGCCGTTTCAGGGCAAGCCCCAGTTTGCTCAGCACTGCGTGGATAGTGGGAAGCCCTGCGAAGGGGTTCTCTGCCGGTGTGGCGCCCGGTGGCGGCGGAGGCAGCCGCATGGGAACCCAGCCTTCTGTATTTACAGTGAACAACCCTCCGAGCGTAGTGTAGTTGACGACTGGTAAATCCGTCCAGTTCTCGATGTAGTGGACAAGGTCATCCATATCGATCGCCTTTGCATTCAGCGGATGACCTACGCCCCCACCGAAGCTATGGCACACCTCCCCGCCTGTATTGAAGGCACAGTCTTGCTGGGCGACGGCGGACGTCTGGAGCTTCGAACCGCCAGCGGCTACGGTCAGGGCATAAACGGCCATCTGTTTGTTCTCAACCCGCATCACGAGTCCGAAGCGGTCAGCGAGCAAGCTGCGGACCATTTGCTGGATTCGGCTTCGAACTTCGCTGTCGTGAAGACCCGGGTGGATGGTGTTCTCCGGTGCGATTGCCTCGATGTCGTACTTATCCGTCATCGTCCAGATGGGAAGAGTGGAAAATCGCGACGAACCGTTGGCCGGCAGGTTGTAAGCAAGATTCATGAGCTGACCTACACTGATGCCCGTAGCAATCCATTCGCCGCCAGGGTGCACTTGGCTGCGCTGTGTCTCGGTTGAGCGAGCAGGCTTTATCGTAATCTTTGCAAATGATTGCGACTGAGCCGCTGCGGGCAACGCGAGGACCAAGTATACGATCGCTTTGCAGAGCACCTACGCAGTCCTCCCTGGCAGAATTCGACACCGCTAACTAACGCATCGTTTGTTCCCCGAATGAATTGTCCCGGCATACGAAAGATTGTAACAGTTCAGGTGGTTGATGTCGTTTTGAGCAGCGACGGTACAGGCAGCGCACTGCGGTGACACCGGAGGGCCGCGACGAGATAGTCGAGCGGCGTTCGATTCTGCATGCGGCATGTGCGAGTCACCGTAAGCAGACGAGCAACCGCGACTTCACCCTGGGCACTGCGGCTTCCGAAGCTGATCTTGCGCCACTGTACTGCGCAGCGCAACGCTCGTTCCGCGACGTTATTGGTCGGCTCGACTCCCTCGTGGCGCAGGAAGGCGAAGAACCTTTCGAAGTGCTGCAACAAGGCCAGCGCGAGGTTGGCGACGTCCTTGTCACGGCTGTCGAGATAGCGATCCGCCAGGGCGAAGAACTTCTTCTCCAGCGGAATGGATTTTGCGATCAGTTGTTCGCGTGTGATGGGGCCGTACCTTACGCCGGGTCCGTCGCGGAAACGATGCCATAGCCGGAACAGCCGGGCATGCAGCGCCAGCGCGTCGCGGCAGAAACGTTCGGCGTCGGTGGTCTTACCGATTTCCTGTACACCCAGGATATTGCGTTTGAAGTGCGCCCAGCAGAACTGGCCCTCGCCCTTGTGGTATTTAAGGTAGCTGGCGCAGCGGTCGCTGCAAAGAATGCCCGCGAATACTTCGCCGAGCAACTCAACCAGCACTTCGGCGCCGCGTGAGACCGCGATCTTATAGAAAACGAAGTTCGCCGCCACCAGTGCCCACATCCAGCGCTTTTCGCCGCTCGTCCGGTATCCCGTTTCGTCGCTGTTGACCACCGGCTCATGGGGTAGTTGCTTTTCCAATTCCGCACAGGGCTCGGCCACTGCCTCGCTGGCCTCTTCCCAACTGTTCTGAATGCTGCCCAGACTCAGCGGTATGGCCAGAACCTGTTCCAGCAACTCCCGTACTATGCGTCGCGGCATGCGGCAAACCACCGTCAGATAAGCAATGAGCGCGGTCAACTGCGGGCCGAAGTGGCCCTGCGCTTCCGGGGGCAGTTCCGCCTGGGTCGCCTTCCCGCATTCCGGACAGACCACACATTGGCATCGATACTCGGCGATATGCGCTTCAATGGGCGGCAACTCCGTCACCTGATGCCGCCGGGGCTCGCCTTGCGTGGCCATCCTGCTGCGCGACAAACGGCTATCGCAATGGCGGCACTTCGGAGGAAACAATTCGATCACCTGATCGACACGATCCAACGGCGCCAGTCCGCGCCAGTGGCCGCGATGGCCAGGCTGGCCGCCTGGCTTGCGTCGGCTCTTCTTTCTTCGACTGCCTCGCTTTCGTTGCTCGCCGGCCAAACCATCGGAAGACGGAGGCTTCGATGAGGTCGTGGAGTTTTGCTGCCGCAACCCCAGCTTGCGTTCGAGATCGGCGATCTGCTTCTCTGCATCGGCGATCTTCTTATCGCGCTCGACCAGTTCCTGCTGAAGTTTCTCCACTTCACGCGTCAAGCGCTCGTTTTCGCGCTCCAGGTGCTCCGGTTTTGCCGGTTGCACTCGGCGAGGCTGGCGATGCGATGCCCTCAAACCTATACACTGCCAGGTTTTTCAGCCAACATCCAGGTCCAAACGTAAGATTTCTAAAGATTTCCGCGACAAGACTTTTGCAGGGCCTGAACTGTTACGAAAGATTCCGCCGAAGACTGTCGCGATCCAGGTTTCGGCATTTGCAGGCTCCGAGCTTAACGCGCTGTCCGATCGCCGCTTGGAATCACTGGACCGCGCCAAGCAGCGGATCACGTCGTCATACCGAGCTTAGCAGCCCGTGGTAAAAGTCAGATTTTCGCCTCCAAACATGTGACCTATGAAATGTTTCAGAACGTCATAAGCTGTATGGCGATGGGTAAGCGCAAGCCGAAGCAGGACGCGATGTTTTTCAGCGCTCAGGAGATTCCCCAGGCGGCAAGTCATCCGTTCTACGCGAAGGTGAACGAGATCCTGGAGCGGAACAAGGTTAACAAACGCCTGGAGCATCTGTGCAAGCGTTTTTACAAGCCGGTCATGGGTCAACCGAGTATAGCTCCGGGTGTCTATTTCCGGATGCTGGTGCTCGGCTACTTCGAGGGAATCGATTCGGAACGGGGAATTGCGTGGCGTGTGGCGGACTCGCTTTCGTTACGGGAGTTTCTGGGATTCAATGTTATCGAATCGACTCCGGATCATTCGACGATGTCGCGGACGCGTCGGCTGATGCCGGTCGAAACGCACAAAGCGGTGTTCCGCTGGTTCGTGAAGGTGCTGGGCGAAGAAGGCTTGATGGACGGGCAGACCATCGCCATAGATGCGACCATGCTGGAAGCCAATGCCGCGATGCGTTCGATCAAGCGGCGCGACGATGGGCGCGGCTACGACGAATATCTGAAGGATCTGGCCAAAGCCGAAGGCATTGAGGAACCTACCCGCGAGCAGGCCGCGAGGCTGGACCGGAAGCGCAAAAAGAAGGCCTCCAATAAAGAGTGGATGAGCCCTACCGATAGCAGCGCGCGCATCGCCAGGATGAAGGATGGCCGCACGCATCTGGCGCACAAGGCCGAGCATGCGGTCGATCTGGCCAGCGGCGCGGTGGTGGCGATCACGCTGCAGGCGGCGGATCTGGGTGACACCACCACCATCGGAGTCACGTTACAGGAAGCGCAGTCCAACGCGGCCCTGATCAACCAACGCGGCGTCGAAGAGGTGGTCGCTGACAAGGGATATCACAGCAACGAAGTTCTGGTCGATTTGCATGCGGACGGTGTGCGCAGTTATATCCCGGAGCCGGAGCGCGGGCCCCGCAATTGGGACGGCAAGGAAAAAGAACAGAAGCAGGTGTATGGGAATCGGCGGCGGATGAGTGGACGGCGCGGCAAAGATCTGCAGAAGCTGCGCACGGAATTGACCGAAAGAAGTTTTGCGCACATGTACGAAACCGGCGGCATGAGACGAACCCACCTGAAGGGTCAAAAGAACATTCTGAAGCGGCTTCTGTTCCATGCCATCGGATTCAATCTGGCGCTGCTGGTCCGGAAATCTTCGGGAATCGGCAAACCGAGAACCCTGCAGGGGCTCTCCGACGCGATTTTGCTTGTCCAGATCGCGATGACGGCATGGACGGCGCACCGGAACGAATCAGCAGAAGAAAGCGGGCCCACTTCCGGTTGGTTTTCACTTCCCCTGGTTTTTCCAATCTCAAGCCACATCTAACTGTTTCCGCACTTCTGCCACGGGCTGCTAGCGGGCGAGAAGCTTTCGGTAGATCACTCCTGACGGCGTAGTGTTTACGTCACTACGAGGTGGATCGTCGGCAATTCGAAAGCGGGTGGCGGGCCACTGCATCAGGGGGCATAGAGCAGTGGGCAAAATCCAACCTGCCGCCGGTCAAGACCTGTACATCTATTCGCTCGGCCGCGGATGGAAGGGCACGGGAAACTCGTTGGCCTCGGCAATATCCAGATTCACCACGACCGGCTCCTGGCCGCTGCGCACCACGACAGCTTCAACCGGCTCATCGGCGCGGGCATTCATCTCCTGATGCGGCACCCATGGCGGAACGTAGATGAAATCGCCCGGGCCGGCTTCTTCGGAGAACTCGAGGTGGTCGCCCCAGCGGAAGCGCGCGCGACCCTTCACGATGTAGAGGACCGTCTCGACTTCGCCGTGATGATGCGCTCCGGTGCGGGCGGCGGGCTGAACCACAACGGTTCCGGCCCAGAGCTTGTCGGCGCCGGTGCGCGCGTGCGTGATCGCGGCGGCGCGCGTCATGCCGGGCGTCTGCGGGGTGTTCATGTCGAGCTCGCCTGCGCGCACGATGCGAATGCCGTCCTGTTTCCAGTCGGGCTTTTCTTCAGGCATGGGTCAGTAGTAATCCGCGCAACTCATGTAATAGCCGCACTGCGGGCAGAAGAGCTTGCACTTCCGGCTGTCGAGCTTCGTCGAACAAACCGGGCAGTACAGCATGGCCTGGTCGTCGTTTTGAACGGGATCAGGCGAGGGAGCGGCGTCGGGAGACGGTTGCAGCGGGGGCACGAAACTATCATCATTATAGAGTTCGTCGAAACCATCATGAAACTTCATTCCGCATTTTTAACCACCGCGCTTCTCGGGTTGTCCATCGCGGGCGTCAGTTTCGCCCAGCAGCGGCAGCCCGAGCATCCGGCACAGTTTTCGGCACGCGGTACGCACGGCGCCATTGCCGCCGGCAGCGGCTATGCGACCGAAGCCGCCATGCGCATGTATTACACGGGCGGCAACGCGGTGGACGCGGGCGTCGCCAGCATTTTTGCCGCCGCAACTACGGAGTATTCGCACGTCGGGTGGGGCGGGGAAGCGCCGATTCTCATTCGCACGAAGGACGGAAAGGTGCACGCGATTGCCGGCGTCGGGACCATGCCGAAGCTGGCAACGGCCGACTTCTACCGCAAGCGTCCGCTGGAACTTGGCGAGATTCTTGAGCCGCCGGAGAAGAACGGACTGCGCGGCATTATCCCGGTGGCGGGCATCATGGCTGCGCTGGTTCCGAGCCTGCCCGAGGCATCGCTGGTGGCGCTGCGGGATTACGGGACGAAGTCATTCGCGCAGGCTGTGGAGCCGGCGCTGGAATTTGCCGATGGTTCGGCGATCGATGAACAGCGCTCCAGCTCGGTTGCGGCCAGCCGCGAGTTCTTCACGCTCTGGCCGAGCTCAATGAAACACTTCATACCGGACGGCCACGTGCCTTTGCCGGGCGAAATCTTCCACCAGCCCGATCTGGCGCGCACGCTTCGCGGCATGGTCGCGGCGGAAAAGAAAGCCCTGGCTTCCGGCGCCAGCCGGCAGGCGGCTATCGACGCGGTGCGCGATTACTTCTATCGGGGCGAAATCGCCAAAAAGATCGACGAATTCAGCCGCGCCCACAACGGCCTTCTGCGTTACGACGACATGGCGGCTTTCCGGCTCACTCCGGAAGAACCGGTCTCCACTGAATTCCACGGCGCGAAGGTCTACAAGCCTGGTTTCTGGAGCCAGGGGCCCACCATGATCGAGACCCTGAACATGCTCAGCGGCATTGATGTCACCGATATGCGGGTGAACTCGGCGCTGTATATCCACACGCTGACCGAAGCGCTGAAGCTCGCCTACGCCGACCGCGACACCTATTACGGCGATCCGAAGTTCGTCAAAGTGCCCGAGGAGGAACTGCTCTCGATGAAGTACGCCGAAGAGCGCCGCAGGCAGATTACACCGCAGGCTTCGATGGAATTCCTGCCGGGCAAAATCAACGGCAAAGTCGGTATCCATCCTTCGCAGTCCGAGATCGCGCGGACGAAGATTGACGACTTCCTCATGGCGCACGACACCACGTGCGTGGATGCGATCGACAAAGACGGCGTGATGTTCTCGGCGACGCCTTCGGGCGCGTGGCTGCCGTCGGTCGTCGCGGGCGACACGGGAATTCCGCTGACCGAGCGTGCGCAGAGCTTCCTGCTGGTGCGGGGGAGTCCGAACGAGCTGGCGGGCGGCAAGCGGCCGCGGGTGACGCTGAGCCCCACGCTGGTGACGCACGCGGACGGCTCGCCGTGGATGGTGCTCTCGACACCCGGCGGAGACAATCAGGAACAGGCGCTCATTCAGCTGCTGTTCGATGTGCAGTTGTTCCACATGAATGCCGAGCAGGCGATCGAAGCGCCGCGCTTCGAGACGCGGCACCTTGTTTCGAGCTTCGATAACCACGCCATGAACCCGGGCGATTTACAGCTCGACGACCGCACGCCGCAGGCGGTGATTCTGGATCTCGCGAATCGCGGGCACAAAATCGGCACGCGTTCGCGCTGGCAGAGCGGTTCGGCGCCGGGCCTGGTGCGAGTGACGCCGGGCGGTGTCATCGAGGCGGGGGCCGATCCGTGGGGCTACCGCAGCATGCGCGCGTATTGAGTTGGCGGATAACTTTTCGCTCTTTTCGCAGGAAGAGGCGGCCTCCTTCGACCGGGATGGTCTGTGCGACCGTCTGCACGCGCTGGCGGTGCGCAACATCTTTGTCGGCGGCAGTTCGTGGAAGTACGAAGGCTGGCTCGATCAGATTTACGCGCGTACGCGCTATCAGGTGCGCGGCCGATTTTCGAAACGCCTGTTCGAAGATACCTGCCTCGCGGAATACGCGACGATCTTCCCCACTGTGTGCGGCGACTTCGCCTTTTACCAGTTCCCGACCGACGCGTTCTGGGCGAAGCTCTTCCGGCAGACTCCCGAGACGTTCCGTGGGGCTTCAAGATTCCCGAACAGATTACCGTTCCGACGTGGCCCGTCCATCCCCGGTATGGCGCGCTGGCGGGACGCGAAAATCCCACATTTCTCGACACGGCGCTCCTCGAACAGAGCTTTCTGCGCGCGCTCGATCCGTATCGGAAACAGACGGGCGTACTGATCTTCGAGTTCGGAACCATGCGCGACAGATCCGTCGCGGAGTTTGTGCGCGTGCTCGACCCGTTTCTCTCCGGTCTGCCGTCCGGCTGGCGCTATGCGGTGGAGATTCGCAATGCGGAGTTTCTGCGCCCGGAATACTTCGCCTGCCTGCGCGCCCATAAGGTGACGCACGTTTACAACGCGTGGACACGCATGCCGGAGATCGCCGATCAGCTTGCCATGCCGGATTCGCAGACTTCCGATCTGATCGTGGCGCGCGCGCTGCTGCGCCACGGCCGGACGTACGAGAACGCGGTCACGCAATTCGCGCCTTACGAACGGACGCGTGAAGTGAACGAGCCGGTGCGCAGCGGGCTGCGGGAGATCATCGACATCGCGCGCGTCGACGGCCGTCCGGCGTTTCTGTTTGTAAATAACCGGCTGGAGGGAAATTCGCCGGCCACGATCGTGGCGATTACGGACTGATGCGGGATTCGCCGCCCTGCGGGAGGTAGCGAATTTTCTTACCGTCAATGCGCCCCGTCCCGCAGCCAGTCGGCTAGGCGCTTCGGAATGGGCGACTGATCCGACCACTGGGTGAGAATGCGGTCCGCCTCCGCCGCCGATTTTGCGACGATCGTGGGATCGCGAATGAAATCGACAAACAACTGCCGGGAATCGCCGCCGTCGGCCGTGCGGAAGAAGTCACCCGGATTCGCCATCGGCGGGATGACGGGCGGAAGCTGCACTGCGTACATGCTGCCGCCCGCCAGCGTCTCGTAGTGACCTTTCAGCAGCCAGCGGCAGTTGCGCAACTGCGAAATCATATTCGCCGATACTGCGACCCATTTCCCGGCGTCCGCGGGTGACGGCCTTTCACAGTTCCAGATGCGCGACTGCGGAACGGATGCGGTCGCATCGGTGTAGCCGAAATGATCGAGCCCGATCGATGGAATCCCGCGCGCGGCGACGAGCCGCTCGACCTCCGGCAGCGACTGGTCCCAGTCGAGGTTGGAATCGTTGAACAGTTCATAGTGCGGGAGGTACGAGCCCAGTGCAGTGGCGTAGGTTATATAGAAGGGATAGGCTGCCAGGGCGGCTACGAGACATTGGGCTGCACAGACGACGATAAGAACGCGTCCGGCGCGTCCCGTCATGAGCGGCAGCGGCGCGAGCATCACTATCAGCAGCACCAATGGAACGCTGAAGTGCCGGAATCCGATGTCCAGTTTGCTCGCCAGGAGAACGACGGCGAAGACCGCGGCGGCGATCCACAGGAGACGCCAGTGGGCAGCAGCCTCATTTGAGATCCGGCTGAACAGCGCGATGGGCAGCAACACCAGAAAACCGATCGCCGATTTCAGCAGCAGCAGGGCGGGAAAGTAGAACCACACGCCGCTTGCATAAGAGTGCCCAAGCAGATAAGCCGGGCGCGAAGCGGTCAAAGCGACGAGGTACAGTCCGCGCAGATACAGCCACACGGGCATCAGCCATCGCGCGACGGACGCCGGCTGATTCCAGGAAAAGATGAGATAGAAAATATACACGCCGCCGAGCGCCACGCCGACCCCGGACGTCAAAGCGCGTACGCGCCGGGAACGAAGCCCGGGGCGCATAGTCACCACAAAGAGCAAGAGCGCAGGCACGAGGATCAGGCCGCTGAATTTCGTCAGCAGCGCGCCGCACAGGCTCAGCCCGAACCAGACGGCGTTTCGCGGGCACGGCGCGCGCCAGACTGAGGCCGCTGCATATAAGGTGAGGAGCGCGAAGAACGCCACCGGGACGTCGGTGAGGACGAGTGGTCCGAATCCGAGAAACAATGGCGTCAACGCATAGATCGCGGTGCAGAGGACTCCGCCCCACGGCCCCCCGATTTCGCGGGCATAGAGATAGACAATCCACCCCAGCAGAAGCGTCAGCGCCAGCATCGGCAGCCGGGCCAATACGAGTGTCGGTTGTGCGGCGTTCCAGTGCTTCAGGACCATCTCGCCGAAAAACAACTGTCCTGCGTAGGCCGGAAACAGCCGCGCGCTCGCCTGCCATGCCGGGTGAGAATAGTCCGCGTGCACAAGTCCGAGCACTAACGGCAGCGACGCGATGACTTTCGCCAGCGGCGGATGCTCTTCGTTGAGCCGAAGATCGAGCTCCTGCCAGTAGCTGACGCCTGCGCCGATGTGAGCGACCTCGTCATAGGTCACCGATTCACGCATGGCTGCGCCTCCGGCGAGAAGCCCCATCGCCACCAGTAGCGCGCCCGCTGTCCACGGAGCCAGCCGCCGGGAGTTCATGGATTGGGTCAATGCTAACATCCGCATAGATTGTCATCACGGTCGCTGTGGGAACGCGCGCTGTTCGTGCTCGCTGCTGCACTCATCGCATGGCAGCTGTTCGTGCCGCCCGCACTCGGCGTTGCCGATAATGGCGACTTTCCCAAGCTGATCGGGCGAGCCTGTCTGGGCGGGGAGCATCCGATGTTCTCTTATGTGGCATTCACCTACGTAAGAGCTCCGGCTAATTGCTGGAACAGCGGCATGATTACCTCGGCCTGGCTGCCGTTCCGCATCACTTTGGCCGCAGTCCAGCCGTTTTCCGGCGACCACTACGATCTTCGCTTCCTCGGCGCAGCCTGGGCCGTGCTGTTCCTTGCCGCCTTCGCCATGCTGCAGCGACTGGCGCGCGACCGTCCGTGGGTTCCGGTGGCCGCACTTCTGATCTTCTGCAGTGCGACCTATGTGCCGTGGTTTAACTCGTTCTACTTCGACACGGCGTCATATGTGTTTCTGTGCCTGGCGGTCGTAGCCGTCATCCGGCTGACGATCTGCGAAACCGTGCGCTTCCCGGACTACGCCGTGGCGGCTGTCGCGGTGCTGCTTTTTGCCGTGTCAAAGGTGCAGCACACGGCGCTGGCTTTGCCGCTGATCGCCGCGCTCTGGCTGGATTTCGGCCGCCCCGGATTTCCGGGCCGCCTTGTGCGTATCGGCGCTACTGCTGTCATTGCCTTTTCCGCGCTCGCGATGTTCGTCACTTCGCCGTGGGAGTACCAGACTGTGAACACCTGGAATGCGCTGTTCTATCAGGCGCTGCCGCATGCCGCGAATCCGGCGGCCGATCTGGCGTCGGTCGGCATCGACACTGCCATGACGCAATACGTCGGGAAGCATGCCTTTCTGCCCGATTCGCCGCTGAACGATCCCGTTAAGGCCGCGCAACTCGCGCGTGTGATCACGCCTGCGCGGCTTGTGCGCTACTACGTGCGCCATCCGGCGATCGCCACGCTGGTTCTCCGTGACGCGCTCGCGGACGGCTCCCTGCAGCGCGTACGCATGCAGATCGGCCCGCAGCAGTTTCGTCTGGGCAATTACGAACAGAACACCGGCAAGCCGCCTTTTGCGCAAAGCCACTTCCTGGATTTCTGGACCAGCTGGAAAACCGCAGTCTTCGGCAACCGCCCCTGGCTCTATGCCGCGTGGACCGTGGCGCTGCTCGCGGCGCTGTGGACGCTCGCGCTGCGCCAGCCGTTGAAATTCCGGCCGCGCGTCGTTGGGCTGACCGCGATATGGACCACGATGGTGGTGCTGGCTCCGTTTCTGGTGCTGTTCGATGGCGTGGACACGGGCCGTCACCTGTTTCTGTTCAACGCCATGCTCGACATGACCGTGTGCGGACTTGCCGGATTGATTCCAGGGCCGCGCGCCTGATTGTTATACTGATGATTCCCTCCGATTGTGGGCTCGTAGCTCAGTTGGTTAGAGCGCTTCCTTGACACGGAAGAGGTCGGAAGTTCGAGTCTTCTCGAGCCCACCATGTTTATTGAAGACCAGCGAAAACATATCCTGGCGCGCACAAGATGAGGTCACGCGCAACGAGGCCCAGCTGACGTTTGGCTTCGACAGAATGGAGTTCAGCGACTGCGGGAAGAGCGCAAAGACCGGGATAAAACGGCTCGCCGAGATCGGTCGCGAAGTGGATGAGCAGCCCGCCCGAATCCTGCGGTCATATGAGGTCCAGGCGCAGCGTGTCGAGCCGATCGGCGTAGTGCCGCGCGGAACGATGGAGCGTCAGGGCAGGGCTGTGCGCTCTACAGGGTCACGGTCTTGATGAGAGCGCCGGTGACCGAAAACATCGTGGAGGCGGTGGAGCCGGGGTGCTCAGGAGCTGAGGCCACGAACCTGTGCTCTTGCTGGTGCCGCCGCAGATCCTGCACCGCTGAGTCCAGCCCGAATTTCGCTTCCCGAACCGCTTTTCTCAGGCGGAAATAGTGGTTTGGATTAACCGCCTCGGCCTCGCTTCGGGCCCACCCCAGCGCGTCGCAATACACTTCCTGACGCCGGTTAAGGTTCGCAGCCAGGCGTTCGCATTCGCGGCAATTCATAAGACCTCCACGACATCGGAAAAAGTGTCACAACACTGTGGGTTCCATCGCCAGCCGGGCCGTCGTGATCCGCAGGCGGGCCGCGAGAAGAGTTGCCAGGGCGCGAAAGAAGCGCGCCGCGAAGCCTGCGTCACTGGCAAGTCTTGTCCCCACCAGATCCCGCGGAATCGCCAGAACCTTCGAGTAGACCGCGGCCGTTACAGTAGCCATAGGTGGCCGGGAGTTAACGAACGAAACCTCGCCCAGGATTTCGCCCGAATGCACCGTCAACACCTGATGTCCGCCCCTGACGATGTCGAGGCAGCCATCCAACAGAATGAACAAAGAGTCCACGGGCTCGCCTTCGCGAATCAGTACCTGATTTTTATCCACGCCCACCGATTTGCCCAGAGATGCGATCCATTGCAGATCCTCGTCGTGAAGCATATCCATCACACTGATCTCTTTTCCCATGGTTTCTCCTTCGCGGAACAGAGAACGTTAGCGATCGTAAACGTCCGCCTATATCGCTTTCGCCGACTAAGTGACCAGTTGATGTTGATTGTTACAATCCCCCGGCCCGGAATTGGATTGGACAGCTCGGCTTTTGCGCGATTCCGCCCAGTCCCCCCATGGCAGAAGTCCGGAGACATCGCTTGCCTGCGCGCGCGGCTCAGCAAATCCAGTGTCTTACAGAGACCGCGAGGGAGCTCTATAGGGTCACAGTCTTGATCACGGCGCCGGTGGCCGAATAGATCGTGAGCGTGGTGGCGCTCGTGAAGGTCGTGGAGCCGCCGTTCGTGATGGACGATGTCGCGACCAACGTCACGTAAAGATAATCGGTCGTGCCGACGGTCCTGACTTCGATGCCGCTGATGTTCCCCGTCAGCGAAATGGGAGCCGCGGTTTCGGCGACGCCGGTTGCCGCGGACAGCAGCGTGACCGAAGTTGTCAGCGTGGTGTTCCTGCCCATGCCTGATGTGGAGCTCTGCACCACGAAGACGGTTGTCGCGCCCGGCAGCAACTGCGATACGCGGCCGGTGATCGTGGCGGTCCATTTCGGTGCGGTGCCGGTTGTAGTACTGATGGCCGTCACCTCAGTCGATGGATTCTGGTTTGTACTGCCGGCTGCCGGACCAAGCGCGTAGAACGTGCCGTCCGGCCCGATCGACGTTTGCAGTGCCGGAAAGCCGAATCCAGGCAAAGGGACCACGATCTGAGCGTTCGCCTGCATCGCCGCCATCAGCCCGCCAATCATCACACTAATAGTAAAGAAAGAGCGCATGAGAAAAGTCCTCCGGATTGTATATTGCAGCCGGGCCGGCTAAAGTTCCCGATCTCACGCGGCGGCGCGGTATCTGCGGGTCAGGCGGAGCAGTTCGGTGCGCGCGCGGTTGAGCCGCGATTTCACGGTGCCGACGGGGATGCCCACAGCCGCGGCGATTTCGCTGTAGTCCATGTCCTCAAGATCGCGGTAAACAATCGTTTCGCGCAGTTCGGGTTCGAGCAGAAGGAGGATCGATTCGACAAGATCGGCCGCTTCCCGCGCCGCAAGCATACGTTCGGGATGGTTCGCTGTCCGCGCCGTGAAGCGTTCGAATCCGTGGTGCGCCTGGCTGGACTCCGTAACCCGATCCTGGCTGCTGCTTCGGTAGTGATCGATGAGAAGATTGCGGGTCAGCCGGGTGAGCCAGGTCGTGAATGAAGCTTCGGCGGCGCGAAAGGTGCCGAGGGAGCGGAAGACGCGAAGAAAAGTCTCCTGCGTAAGGTCTTCAGCCGTGGAGTGATTGCCGGTAAACCGATAGGCGATGCCGTAAACGAGGCGCGTATGCTGCCGCACGAGGATCTCCCAGGCGGAGTCGTCCCCGCGCCGGCATGCTTCGACGACTTCTTTCGGGGACTGCATCGGCACGGCGGGGTACACAGTTGCGTTCATTGCTTCTCTATCTGAGTTAACGACAGGGGACGGCCTCCCGACTCTTAAGATTTGTAAAGCGGCGTGTGCGCGGTGCGGGGAAGGTATACAACTGAAGCAGACTGCGAAGCGCACAGGCCAGACCATGAGCGAAGACGCACGGTCAATCTTATCCAGGATAAGGTGAGCCGGGCGGCTGCGCCAGTGGTCAGGTCCGTTGTGCGCGAAGAGGAAAGAATGACGCGCGTCCTGCTGGCCGATGACGACACCGAACTCTGCTCGCTCATGCACGATTACTTCGAGCCGCACGGTTTCGCAGTCGAAGCCGTCCACAACGGCCGGAATGCGCTGGGGCGCGCCCTGGCGGGTGATTATGACCTGTTCATACTCAACGTCATGATGCCGGTGCTCGATGGCTTCGAGGTGCTGCGCCAGCTTCGCAGACGAAGCTCCGTGCCGGTGATCATGCTGACGGCGCGGACTTCGCCCTCCGACCGCGTCGATGGTCTCAACTCGGGCGCCGACGACTATCTGCCCAAGCCATTCGATCCCGCCGAGCTGTTGGCGCGCATGCGTGCAGTTCTGCGACGGACCGGAGGCAACGACGCGGCGGGCGATCGTGTCATCGCCTGCGGCAGCCTGGAGTTGCGCCCGGATACGCGCGAATTTCGGCTGCGCGGCGAAACTGTGGCGCTGACTTCGATCGAATTCAACGTCCTGGAATGCCTTGTGAGATCGGCAGGACGAGTGGTTTCGCGTGACGCGCTGGCGGCGGTTCTTTATCAGCGCGAGGCCAATCCTTTCGAGCGCGCGCTCGACGTTCACATCAGCCATCTGCGGAAGAAGCTGGATAGCCCAGGGGAGGTCGTCATTCATACCGTGCGCGGTGAAGGTTATCTGCTGGCGGCGCACCGCGACCCGCATGCCGCGGAGAGCGGCGAATGAAATCCGTCTACCGGAAGATTCTGGCGTGGTCGCTCGTGACCCTGGTGATTTCGCTCGTTGCCTTCCTTTTCGTAACCAATCAGATCGTGATGCGGCTGGGCGCGTGGGACGTGTTTCCGCGGCTGCAGGCGCTGGAGCTGGAGGATGCGCAGGAGGCGTGGCAGAGCGGAGGACAGGCGACGCTGGCGGCGTTCATCGCGCGCCTCGACAGGCTGATGTCCGGCCGGCACTATTTTCTCGATGCGCACGGACGCGAGCTGAGTTCCGGAACCGACCGGCCGGACCTTGTGGCGCGCATCAATGGCCGCTGGGGACAGCCGATCGCCGTGCCCGAAGGCGCCATGATTGCTTCGCACACGGCGGACGGCCGATACACCCTGGTGATCACCGCGCCGGTCACTTTCAAGCCGTGGACTTACCTGCCTTACTACGGACTGATTCTGCTGGCGGTGGCGTTGCTGTGCTGGCTGCTGGCGCTGAACATCGGTTCACCGCTCCGGGCGCTGGCGCGCATGGTGGAACGTTTCGGGCAGGGGGATCTGTCCGTACGGGCGCGTTCTTCGCGACGGGACGAGATCGGCGAACTGGCCGGCGCCTTCGACCGCATGGCGGACAGGATTGAGACGCTGCTGACCGCCGAACGCCGGCTGCTGCAGGACGTCTCGCACGAGCTGCGATCTCCCCTTGCGCGGCTGGGCTTCGCCGCGGAGCTGCTCAAGACGGCGCCGGACAAAGAGGCGGCGATGGCGCGTCTGCGGAGGGAGATCGTGCGGTTGTCCGATCTCATCGGAGCGCTGCTGCAGATGACGCGGGCGGAAGGGGATCCGTTATCCGGCACTCGACGGGAGTTTGCGCTCGATAAGGTGGTGCGCGATGTGGTGGACGACTGTGCGGTGGAAGCCACGGCGCGCGGCTGCGAGATCGCCTGCAGCATGAACGGCCGCATTGCCATGGTGGGCGATCCGGAACTCACGCGGCGCGCGATTGAAAATGTGGTGCGTAATGCAGTTCAGTATTCGCCCGAGGGAGGGCGCGTCGACGTGAGTCTCGAAAAGGATGCGGCAAAGGCGCGCATTGCGGTGCGCGACCGGGGCGCGGGGGTGCCCGAAGACCAGCTGGCGAAGATCTTTCAGCCGTTTTACCGCGTGGACGGGTCGCGGGACGCCGAGACCGGGGGGATCGGTCTGGGTCTGGCCATCGCGCGGCGTGCCGTCAACGTGCACCACGGCTCGATCGACGCGCGGAACGAAGAGACCGGACTGCTGGTGACGATTCAGCTGCCGCTGGATACCGAGGAGCCCCGACGCAATCAATAGCGGTAGCGTGGCGTTTTCCGAAAAAACCATACCATTCCGATTGCGGGTACACGCGGCGTCAGCCACATTCCAATTCGATTTCGCGCCAGAGCTCGATGGGCACGATGACTGCGGTTGGCTCACCGGTCTCGTTTGACACGATCTGAGTTTCGTTTGCCGCGTTTCCAGTCTGCCGTTTTGCGCTTCAGTCCGCTCGTGAAGGCCCGCCAATCGCGGGCAGGCATAGAATACCAGCAGCCGCCGATGGCGGTACAGCCCGTGAAAGTGATATTGAGGAGGCAGAGTGCGCATACTTTCGATCGTTACTGTGGTGGGAACCGCTGCGATGGCGATGGCCCAGCAACCGAATCAGCAGAGGGCTCCGCAGCCCGACAGAACGTTTACCAGCGCCGCCGGCGTGGAAGCGATGATCGCGAAAGCGAAGAATGAAAGGAAGCCCGATCAGGCTAACTTTCTTCAGCCGCTGCTGCGGCTGGCGCCATATGCGGTGAACCTGGAGTACCGTGTCGAAGGCGTCGACACGCCGGCCACTGTGCACGAAAAGGAAGCCGAATTGATCTATGTGGTCGATGGCGCGGGAACTTTGACGACAGGCGGAAAACTGGCCGGCGAGAAACGGACAAATGCGACGAATCTGGCGGGGACCGCGGTCGAGGGCGGCACTCCGCGGCGCATCTCGAAAGGCGATTATGTTTTCGTCCCCGAAAATACGCCCCACTCCTTCACGAAGACGCAGGGCAGGCTCGTCATCATGTCCATTCACGTGCCGCGGAGCGCATCGGCGAATTAGGCCCGAGTATAGTCGGGCTGCACTTCTTCCCCGCGCCGCCGCTGTTCCGGTATCGCGCGAATCTGACCACCGGTGCACTGATTGTTCTGTGGACGATCATGTGCATATTCGCCTTTCGTGGCGACACCCGCATCGGTTTCGCCGCCGGGGGGGGCACGGGGATGATCCTCTGGATGCGCGCGGCATGGGCGTGCGCAGGAACTGTCCGGTTCCGGTTCGTGCAGGCGGTATCACGTATATTCAAGGAAGAGTCAATGGGCGTTCTCACCTTTGAACAATTTCTGCGTAACACCGCCGCGGAAGGGGAAGCGATCAATACCTTGTTTGAGGAACGGCTGTTCGATCTGGTTGGAGTGCTCTACAAGATTGCCCAGGTGCTCTCGGACGAGGGAGTGCCTTACGAATTGATCGGCGGCCTTGCGGTTCTCATACACGTTGAGGAGGCCAACCCGGAGCTCACCACGCTGACACGGGACGTTGACCTCATGGTTCGGCGCGAGGATCTCGAAAGGATCAAAGAAGCCGCCGCCGCCCATGGCTTCCGGTTCCGCCACACGGCCGGAGTCGACATGCTGCTTTATGGAAGTAAGGACAGCGCAAGGAATGCCGTTCACCTGGTCTTCAGCGGCGAACTGGTAAGGCCGGACCAGGCAGTACCGAATCCGCCGATTGCGCCGGAGAAGAAGCGGATTCACGGCGCGGAAGTCATGGTGATTCCTGTAGCCGAGCTCGTGCGGATGAAGTTGAGTTCTTATCGTGACAAGGACAGAGTGCACGTCCGAAGCCTGGACGCCGCCGGCCTGGTCACACCGGACGTCGCAGCGAAACTGCCGGCCGAATTGGCCGCCAGGCTTAGCCATATCCGCAACACGGAATAAAGTCTGGATCTCCCTTTTAGAGGTCCGACGCGCAATCCATAGTGGTAGCGACAGGCGAGAATGCGAATTCTGTCGGTCTGGACCAGCAGCCCGCCACTTCATGTCTCAGCGGCTCGGGCTTGCCGATGCCGACGAAACGGGTCACGCTGAATTTCACGAATTACCCGGATCAGCCGCAGTGCCTGTGAGCGGTCCTGACTTACCCGCCAGGCCAGGTCTTCGAACGCGGAAGCGTCAAATTCCAGGCTTCGCAAGGGCTGCCTCGAATGGAATTCCATCCCGGCGTCCCTTGGCGGCGAGCAGGCGCCTTCATCCTCTCCGATTTGAGCGGGTATGCGGTCTCGTTGCAGAGTGATCCCGGCCTGCCGATTGCAGACCATCCCGCAGAATCGCGCCTGTGCGGTACACTCGTTCACCCTCTGCCAATTGTCGGGCGCAGCGGCCCGCGCCTGTTTCTTGGGACGCCTTTGAAGGAGCGTTTTTGGTAGGCGAAGCCAGCGAAGTCTGCTGCGGATGTACGAGAGCAGCACCAATCGTCATCGCGGAAAATACCGCTGCCGCGGACATTACCTTACTGGCCATGCAGCCTCCGGGAACTTAAGTGCGACACTGATCTCCTCCCGGAGTCTTCGCGCTTCGATGCTGTATGGAGCTATTACAATTGCACGATCTATATCTTGCAACGCCCTGGCTCCCTCACCAGCGGAGGTAAAGGCTTGAGCCCGTTGTGTATAGAGATTCGCCGTAGGATTCAGTCGCAGAGCGGTGGAAAGGATCGCGATCTTGTTTCTTGCTGAGCTTTGCTGCTGCGGCTCTTTTACCAGGGAATGCGAGTACATGGCCGCAGCAAAAAGGGTTCCGGTGAATAAAAGCGCCAATATAGCTAATCCGCGTAGCGATATGTAAGAGCCACGTACAATGTACGTAAGGCCAGTCAAAAGCCCAACCACTGCAATCATCATTTCAACTAAAATGATCAAGTCAACCGTCATCAAACAGACCGCCCTTTTCGCCTAAAGCTGCTGTCGTGCCGCCGTCGGTTTCGGCCGCTTGGCGATCCAGCTCAGCGGACGCCGCTTCAGAGAGCGCTGCCTTGCGAGGTCCCGGATTTCAAGGCGGCACTTGATGGCGCCAGGGCCGTCCCTCTGCATCACGATCAGCATAGGCAGGATGCCGTATCGGCTCGGATCCAGCTTGGGGAACGCCTCTCGCGTTTCATTTAACCGGCTGCAATGCCGGGCGCAGGATGCTACGCGTCGATCAGCTCGACGTTCTCGGCGCGCGCCGCTTTCTGCAGGTCTTCGTCCAGCGTGGCTAGCGGCAGGGACAGTTGCATGGCCAGATCGACATACGCCGCATCGTAGGCTGTCAGCCTGTAGCGATCAGCCAGGGCCTGCAGCCGCGGCAGATCGTCCACGCCGGGCGGCAGGCCGATCTGGAAATTGAGGATGGCGAGTCTCGGTGAGGAATTCCTTGGCGCGGTCGGGGGTGATGCGCCGCCGTTTTACCGTCACGGCAAGCACGTTGACGATTTCCCATGGCCACAGAGCGGGAACGTGCAAATTCGCTGCCGCGCAACGCCCAATCGAGAGTTTGTTCCGATGCCGGCGTTGTCTCATCCTCGCAGCACCATGGCACGCAGGCCGAAACGTCCAGAATGAAGGCCGGTTTCAATACTTGTGCCCAAGATGGGCGAGATCGCGTATGGACATGCCCTGCCGGTCAATCCGTACGCCTTTGCGCAGCTCGCGAATCCGGGCTCCTGTCGCCTGCGCTCTTTCGGCATTGAAAGCTCCGCGCAGAGTGCTCGCGTTCTTGGTTTCGATTTGATGGGTTTTGAGGAAACCATCCAGTTCGTAGCTGGTTCGGACACCGAGCAGCCGCTGCAATTCGGGTTTGGTGAGGCGGTCGTGCCTGTAGGCCTCCGCCGCCAGAGCCTCGATCGCCTGGCGCGAAAGGTCGCCACCGGCGGCGCTGAGCCGGCTGGCGAGATCATCGGGAATTTCGACGGTCAGATTCATGGCAACCCACTCTCAGGTTAACCCGGCCGGTGTATGCGTTGGGTTCTCGTTCTGCGCTATTTCCCGGACATCGGGATGTCGAAATAGAAAAGCTCTTTGGCGGTGACCGCGTTCGTCATGCCCGGAGACGTCCACGTTCGCGGCCGCGCTGGGCTGGTTGACCTGGAAGTAGACAAAGCCGCTGGCGGACTGTCCGGCGGGAAGCATCTTCGCCGTGAAACTCCGGCCTTCGATTTCCCACACGTCCAGCGGGTTCTTCACCTTCTTCTTAATCACAATCGTGCCGGGCAGCCTGTTAGGGGCGCGCGTCCCGTGGATGTACTTAACGTCCGCGGCGGGCGTGGCTTCCACGTGCTCGCCGCCGGGCATGATGTATTCGAACTTGATCTGGTCGAGTTTGATCGCGTCGGGCCCGTCGTTCTGCATCACGATGAGTACCGGCAGTATCCCATAGCTGTTGGGGTTGAGCTTACCGAAAGCATCGCGGGTTTCCTCGTCGGTTTCGGCGACCTGCGCGGCGATGGTGACCTTCTCGCTTGTCTGATGGTGCGGATAGGAAGCGGCGGGTTTGACCTCGAACTTCGCCTTTTCGTTGTCGGCGGCCGCGCCCGCGGCTATACTGACCGAGAGGAGCAGCAGCCACTTCAGGCCATTGAAACGCAAAGCGATTTTCCTCCTCTACCGCGTTGTCGAGTGGCTGGTTTCGCCCTTGCTCCTAGTCTACCTGGTTTGGCGCGGGCTGCGGCAGCCGCGGTATTTTGCGACGCTCGGCGAACGCTTCGGCGGCATTTCCCCATCAGCCCAACAGACTGTTTCCGCGTCCATCTGGTTGCATGCGGTTTCGGTGGGTGAGATTCTGGCGGCAGTTCCGCTGATTGAGGAAATCAAAAAACGGACGCCGGGGACGCGCGTGTTCGTTAGCACCTCGACGCTGGCGGGCAGGGAGACGGCCTGGAAGCGGCTGGCGGGCCTGGCCGAAGGCGTATTCTACGCGCCGCTCGATTTCGTCTGGTGTGTGCGGCGCGTGCTGCGGCGCCTGCGGCCGACTGTTGTGGTGATTCTCGAAACGGAGATCTGGCCCAATCTCTTTCGCGAAGCCAAACGCACGGGATGCGGACTGATCCTGGTCAACGGGCGGATTTCGGATCGCGCGCTGCCGCGTTATCGGCGATTCGCGGGAGCGTTTTCGGCGCCGCTCGGGCTGTGCGATGCGATTCTGGCGCAGTCGGAGGAAATGAAGAAGCGGTTTGCGATGGCGGGAGCTCCGCCCGACAGAGTGCGGGTCGGCGGAAATCTGAAATACGATTTCACGCCGCCAGAGATTCCGGATGGTTCACCTGCGCTCCCGTTCCTCTCGGCCGCGCGCGGGATGAAATTGTGGATTGCCGCCAGCACGTCGGCAGACGATCGGATTGCCGAAGAAGATTCGGTCATCGCCGCCCAGAAGGGACTGTTCGGATGGCGGCTGATTCTGGCGCCGCGCAAGCCGGAGCGTTTCGACGCGGTAGCGGATTTGCTCGCGCGATCCGGTCTCCGCTGGACGCGCCGCAGCGAGCTGAAAGACCCCGCGGCCGATGTGCTGCTGCTCGATTCGATCGGCGAACTGGGCGGGTTGTTCCGCTATGCGGATGTGGTCTTCATGGGCGGCACGCTGGCCGATCGCGGCGGGCACAACATTCTGGAGCCGGCGATTTTCGGGAAGCCGATCATCGCGGGCCCGCACATGGAGAACTTTCGCGAGATCGCAGCGGACTTCGCGCGAACGCAGGCGATGGTGCGCATCGAAGCGGGGGACCAGCTGAGAGAGGCGGTGCTTCTGGCCACGCTGAATGAGGGCCTCGGCGAGCGGGCGCGCATGGCTGCGGAACAGAACCGCGGCGCGGCGGCGCGTGCTGCCGAGGCGGTCGTTGCGGTTTATGAATCCGTTTATCCGGCGGAACGGCGCGCGCAACCCGGTCATGCGCTGCTGTGGTGGTTCGAACAGATGTGGCGGATGGGCAGCGCGCGCGATCGCAGAGAAAAAGCGAGCCGCGCCGCGCGATTGCCGGTACCCGTGGTGAGCGTCGGCAACATAACGACCGGCGGAACCGGGAAAACACCGGCGGTGATTGAGTTGTTGCGCGCATTGCGGAGTTCGAAGCCAGGGCTGCTGACCCGGGGGCACGGCCGGACCCTGCGCGAACGAGTGCTGTTTCTCGAAGACGACAAGAACATCACACGGGCCATCAGCGGCGACGAAGCCCAGCTTTGTATGCGGGAAGCCTGCGCTCCCATTGGTATCGGACCGGATCGCTACGCGGTCGGGCTGGAACTGATCGATAAGGCAGAAGTGCACGTGCTGTTTCTCGACGACGGCTTCCAGCATCTGCAGCTCGACCGCGATTTCGATCTGGTTCTCATCGACGCCCTGCGTCCGTTCGGCGGCGGCCACCTGGTGCCGCTCGGAAGCCTGCGCGAACCGCTCGAAGGACTCGGGCGCGCGAGCGCGTTTCTGATCACACGGAGCGACGAAGTGCCCAACACGCGGGCGATCCAGGCGGTGCTCGGACGGTACAATCCCGGCGCGCCGGTATTTCGCGCGCAGACGGTGCCGGCGGTCTGGCGAGATCGTGAAGGCGACGTGGATGTGAATTCGATTCGCGTCAAGCCTGCCGTGGCGTTCTGCGGACTGGGGAACCCCGCGGCGTTCCGGCACACCCTGCGCGGCATGCGGATCGAACCGGTGGCGTGGTATGAGTTCCCCGATCATCATCAGTACCGGCCTTCGGAAATCCGGCGTCTCGCGCGGCATGCGCACGATCTGGGCGCGGAGATGCTGCTGACGACCGCGAAAGACTCGGTCAATCTGGACCCGGACTACGCGGCGATCATGGGTGACATCCGCCTTTGCTGGCTCGAGATCAGGACCGAGATTGAGGGCAGGGAAGAGCTCCTCCGGATGATCCGCAGAGTGATTTAAATGTAGCGCCGGCGGTCTCTGCCGCCGGTGGGGTTACTAAGAAAGCCGGCCGGGCAGACCGCCTGCCGAAATGTGAGACAATGTGTGACATGCGGGTCAACGTGCGGGAACTGCATCGCCGGACCGGCCTTGTCGTGGACCGGGTGGCGTCGGGCGATGTGGTTGTGATCGAGAAGAGAGGCGTGGTAGTCGCGGAGATGAGACCCGCGCGGCCGGCCGCTCCCGGCTTCCCCGCGGCGCATTGGGAAGCCATGAAACGATTCCCCCGGTTCCGCGACGACAGCGGGAGATTTATTTCCGAAAGCCGCGATCGGGGCTGATGTACTACTTGGATTCCGCCTACGTCGCAAAATGCTATCTCAACGACCCGGATTCCGAACGGGTGCGCGACCTTGTCCGGACGCCCGTCCCTCTGTTCTCCTCGGCCCTGTGCATTCCCGAAGTAACCTGCGCCATACATCGCCGTTACCGGGAGCGCCAATTGACCCGCGCGCAGGTGCGCACGCTCGCGGCGGCCTTTCGTTCCCACGTCGAGATGGGAACCTGGACCTTGGTTCCGGTCTCCGAATCTCTGCTGTGGGAAGTGCATGAGGCCCTGCGATCCCTGGCCGGCGCCGTCTTCATCCGGGCCGGCGACGCGATCCATCTGGCCGCCGCGAGGGCTGCGGGATTTAAGGAAATCTGGACGAACGACCGGCACATGCTGGAGGCGGCAAGGCACTTCCGTCTCGACGGTCGAAGCGTCTGAGTCACAAACTTCGAAAACAATCGACCGGCCGACCCAACTCCTTAGCGCGTCGCGGCTTGCGCGGAACTTCCGCTCTTCCCCGACGCCCGTCGTACCGCCGGTTCCGGCCCGCGCCGTGGTACACAATGGCAACAAGTCTGATTCCACAGGGCGATACCCAGGAATTGGCTTCGATTTTTCAAGTCGCTTTTGCTGCCCGTTCGGCCGCCGCCTGAAGGGCCTCGGCGAACGCCTGGGCCGCGGCTGGATTGAGATCGATCCGAGACGTCGAATGTGCCATCCAGTTTGCCGGTTTCGCTGACGCGAAGCTTAACGGCGACGCGGCGGCCGGTCCAGTCTGAATCGGTCGCGCGGGCGTCAACGCTGTCGAGTTCCAACACGCGGCCGGCGCAGGGTTCGAACGTCGGTATGGCATCGCGCAGTTTTTGCGGGAACGTTATCCAGTTTGGAAGCGTACGCCTTAGTTGAGTAGTCATTGGCGGTTACCTGTCGGAAAATTCTTCGTGCCATGCCATCTGGATGGCTTCGAGTTTGGCTTCGTTTGATTTCTGCGCATCGCCGATGAAACCCGGCAGTGCAGTGACCCATTTGTGCAGATCGGTGAAGCGAATGGAGAGCGGGTTGACTTCGGGATGCGCCTCCATCAGCGCGATGGCGATGTCTTCGGGATCGTCCCAGTCGAATGCGGCCATAAGAGCCATGGTAGCCGCTTCTGCAGCGCCGGGCGAGGCGCGACGATAATGATATCGTGAGGGTGAAACGTGTCCCGTCGGCTGATCGCATTATTCATTCTGATTGCGTCGTCCTGCGGGAACGCGGCGGCGCAGCTGACACCGCAGCAGAAGGCCGAGAACCTCGATGCCTTCGAAAAGGTCTGGACCAAGGTGCGGGACCGTCATCCGGATCCGAAGCTGAACGGCCTCGACTGGCAGAAGATTCACGATCAGACCAAACCTCTGATCGAAAAGGCGCAGTCGATGGACGAGGTGCGGCGCATTCTGCGCGACATGCTGGCGAAGCTGCAGTCTTCGCATTATGCGATCATTCCGGCGGACCGGTATACGGAGAAGCCAGAGGCCGCTGCAAAGACCCCCGATGCGCCTGTGGACACGAGGCCGCGTGACGGCTTCGGACAGATTTCGCCCGAAGGCGTGCTGGTGCGATTCGGCAACCTGCCGGAGACGCGGCTCTCGTTCGATGCGCACGCGCTGGCGGACGGTGCCGGCTACATCCGGTTCAATGAATTCCTGGAGCCGGGGTCGATCATGCCGCAGATTGAAGCGGCGCTGAAGAGTTTTCACGATGCGCCCGGCGTGATTCTGGATATCCGCGGAAATCCCGGCGGCATCGGCATCATGGCGATGGGGATCGCCGGATTCTTCATCGATAAGCCCGGCCTGGCGCTGGGCGAGATGACGATGCGCGACACAACACTGAAGTTCGTGATTTTCCCGCGGCCCGAAACGTATAAAGGGCCACTGGCGATTCTGGTGGACGGAGGTTCGGCGTCGACTTCGGAAATTCTGGCGGGCGGGTTGCAGGACCTGAAGCGCGCGCGTATTTTCGGCACGCGCACGGCGGGCGCGGTGCTGCCCTCGGACATCATCCGGCTGCCCAACGGCGATGGTTTTCAGTACGCGCAGGCGGGCTACACGTCCACGGGCGGCAGGGTTCTCGAAGGAACGGGCGTAACCCCGGACGTGGAGGTCCGTCAAACGGAAGAAGCACGACGCGATGGCAAGGACCTTGTTCTGGACACGGCCGATGAGTGGATTCGCTCGACCCATCGCTAGGTACACGCGGCGCAAGCCGCGTTTGCTTGGAGCTTTCCTGCTGTGCATTGCCCCCCTCTGTACCGCAGCCCGACTGCCCTCGGCGGGCGAGGTGCTCGACCGGTACGTCGGTGTCGCTGGCGGTGCGGCAGCCTGGCATGAGAAGCGTGTCGAAACGGACGATGTCGAAGGCCGGACGCTGGATGGGCTGCGCGTCGTGCTGCGCGCGACAGTCACGGTTTCGCGCGCGGGAAGTTCGCTGAGCCAGATTCAGGTTCCGCAGACGGGCAGCGAAGGCATCTACAAAGGAGTGGCATGGGCGTCGTCGCATTTCTCCGGCGTACGCATCAAGCACGGCATGGAGCGCGACGAAGCGGTGCGTGATTCCCGCATGCTGGAAGAAGCGGACTGGCGCACACTGTATCCGCAGTCGCGCGTGGCTGCCATCGAAAACGTGGACATCAAAAACGCAGAAGCAGAGCGCTGCTACAAGGTTCTCCTCCTGCCGTCTGCCACGCAGAAGACGGAGTGGTTCAGCGTCTCGACCGGACTGCTGGTGAAGCGGTCGGCGTTCGAACTTTCGCCCGACGGCGACACGCCCGCGGGGTACACGGTCGAGGAATGGGCGACGCACGGCGGTGTGAAACAGCCCTCCACGATGCTGGCATGGCGCGGCGATTTCGAGTATCGGCTGCGCGTGCTGGACACGATTTACGACATCAGGCATATGGACCTTGCGTATCCGGCAGAGGTCGCCGAATACCTGAAGGCAGAGCGCGCGGGCAAGGCTCTGCCGAATGCGGAAGAGATCGTCGAAAGGCATATCTACGAGTCGGGCGGGCCGGAGTTTTACGAGATGCTGCGCACCCAGAAAGTCAGCGGGCGGCTGACCTGGGTGGGTCGCAACATGGAAGGCCGCATGGAGACCTGGGCGGCGGAGGGCGGCAAGTATTATCAGCTGACCGACATTCCCGGCATGGGCAGGCAGGAGGAAGGCAGCGACGGCGTGATTGCGTGGGACCGGTCGCCTTCCATCGGCCCACGCGTGAGGCCGCATAAGAACACTGCATCGCTTGGTGTGACGCTGGACGCCGCCGCGATGATCGAATGGCGGACGCTGATCGACCATGTGCGGACCGAGGCGGAAGAGAAGGTGGACGGGCGCGACTGCTATCGCGTGCGGCTGACGCCGCGCGACGGATCGCCCGACATGATTCGCTGGTATGACCGCCAGACGGGGCTGCTTTACCGGTCGGAGCTGGCGCTGCGCACCGATATGGGCGCGCTGCCCCTGGTGATGACGTACGAGGAGTACCGTGACGTTGGAGATGTGAAGTGGCCGTCGAAGGTGCGCATTACGGCGTCGGGTGAGGACACGGTGTTCTCGGCGGATGAAGTGAAGCTGAACGAGCCGCTGGACGACGAGTGTGTTCGAAGTCCCGGCGGAGATTCGGGACCTCGCGCAGAAGACACCCGACGCCGAAGCCATCATGCCTTAAGCGCAACCGTGGCCGCCGGGTTTTACCCGGCGCGGAGCGTTACAGACTCTCTCTAAGGCGCAAAAGACACGAGCTTTTTCGAGTATTCGTCGTACGTGCCGCTGTGAACGTAATGCTCGCCGACGACGCCGATTCCCTTTTGAAACCACACATCCTCTTGTCCGCCGCTGCCGAAGTGGCTGGAGAAAATATGCATGGCGCCGCGATGTTCGGCTGGTATCGGCGCGGGCACAGCGGCGGAGGCTGGTTCGACCTTCCAGGGGACATCGCTGTTTCCCCACTGGCCGCTCGGCTGTAACGGGAAACAGAAATCGGCAGACAGGGCGCCCTTTGCCAGATACTTCTGCCAGGCCGCGCGAAGGCGCTGGTTCTGCCGATCCCAGCCCTCTCCGATCACGTATACACAACTGCCGTGCACCAGGTACGGCTCACGGTCACGACTGACGAGATAACCTCGCGCCTGGCTGTTTCGGGGTGTGACCTGTTTCACGTCGCGCAGAACGACAACTCCTTCCGGAATGGTCACCCAGGCGGTGATTGACTCGTCGCTGGTCCAGCGATCCACAGAGGGATAATCCCTGTCACCGGATTTCCACTCGTGTTGGTAAATCCGATGGCTGCCCACGCGCAGCGGGAGCCATGCAAAAGGGTCTGCCTGCGCGCTTGCCAGGACCGGCAGCACGAAGATCATCCAAATCGCATAACGCATTCTTCGCCTGCTGCGAGAACTCTAACGCTTCTTCGCAGCCGTGAACAGCGACAGGTCGATGGCATCCGCCATTGCCTTGTAACCGGCATCGTTCGGATGCAGATGATCGCGGATGTTGAAGGCCGGGAGAATCTGCTTCGGGTTGGCGGGATCCTTCGTGACCGCGTCGAAATCGATGACGCCGTCATAAGCTTTGCTCGTGCGAATCCAGTTGTTGACCGCGACGCGCTTCTCTTCGCCTGAATCGGTGTAGTAGGACGCGCCCGCGAACGGCGTCAGCGTCGCGCCGATTACTTTGATGCCGTGCAGATGGGCGCGGTCGATCATCTGCTTTTGAATGGCGATGAGGTCGTCGGCCGTGATGGCGTCGGCGCCCGTGGCGCGTCCGGTGATGCCGATGTCGTTGATGCCTTCCATGACGATGAGCTAGGCGACGCCGGGCTGAGCGAGAGCACGTCGCGGTCGAAGCGGGCGAGCACGGAAACGCCCGCGCCGTCGGCGAGAAGCCGGTTGCCGGAGATGCCCTGATTGACGACGGCCACGTTGGCCGTGGCTTTGTTCGCAGAGAGGCGCTTCGCCAGCTGGCTGGGCCAGCTGCTGTCCGTGTCCGGCGTGGAGGTGGCGCCGTCGGTGATGGAGTCACCGTATGCGACGACCAGCCGCGCGTCGCGGGGGGCTGCCACGTCGACCGAAGAGAGGAAGTACCAGGACTGGCCTTTCCGGTCCGGGTCGTCGATCGAGGGCGCTGCGGTGAAGTCGCCGGGCTTCGAGACGTAGGTCGTGTGCAGGCCCGTGGAGTGTGTAGTCGCGACCGCGACCTCACCGGGGAGATAGACGCTGACGACGAGATCGCCCAGCTGCGGCACGGCGATGTCGACGGGGTCGCTGAGGATTTCGGAACCCGGCGGGATCGTGAAAGAAGCAAATCCGCTGAACGTAAGAGCGTGGTCGGTGCCGGCGGCGATGGCGGATTCCTTATCGCGGAGAGCGATGTGCGCCGCGCCGATTTTGACAGGCGCGGTGCCGAAGGCGTTCGAAAGCTGCACGCGGGCGCGGCGTCCGCCGATGCTGGTGTGGACGATCATGCGGATCGTCTGATTGTTGAATGCGGACGGCGGAGGCAGCCTGGGCGCCGGGGCGGCGGGCTGGCCTGGCGCTGCGGGCGGACGCGGAAAGTTGAAGCGCGGGGACTGCGGAGAAGCAGCCCAGGTCGCTACCCAATGATCCTGTGCAGTGGCGACGGTAACGAGGCACGACGCGAGGGCGGCGAGCAGGGCGGTACGAAAGAGCTTTTTCATATCAGTAAGAATCATACTGTAGAAAAATGGCGACACAACTGGCGCTCATGCGCGGCATCAATGTGGGCGGCAAAAATAAGCTGCCGATGGTCGAGTTGGCGGCTTTGTTCGAAGAGGCGGGGTGCACCGAGGTGCGCACGTTTATTCAGAGCGGCAATGTGATTTTCAGCTCCCCGAAGAAGACGTTGGCGCGGCTGGCCGGCACTGTCGCGGAAAAGATTGCGGCGCGCTACGGATATCGCACGCCGGTGATCCTGCGCACGCTCGGGCAGATGCGCGCGGTCGCGGCGGCCAATCCGTTTCCCGGCGGAGAGGAGAACCTGCACGTCATGTTTCTGCAGGATTGTCCGAGCCCGCAGCAGATCGCTGTGCTGGATCCGGATCGGTCGCCGCCTGACCGTTTCCTCGTTCGCGGCGCGGAAGTTTATCTCCATCTGCTGACGGGCGTCGGCGATTCGAAACTAACTAACGCGTGGTTCGATTCGAAGCTTTCGACCGTCGGCACCGTCCGCAACTGGCGAACGGTGACGAAGCTGCTCGAGCGCATGGAGGAATAGTGGTACACGCGGCGCCCGCCGCGTTCTCCCCGTGCGCTACTGCCGGAGGGCCTTACGCAGGGCGACGTGATCGGCGTTCGAGATTCCGGAATGCAAAGCGATATCCGCGCGCGTCTTCAGCAGGACACGATAGCGATTGAAGTAAGCCGGGATGTCGCCGCCGTACTGGAAGCTGTACATGATGTCGGCGAAGGCGCTGGTGTGCACCAGCCCGAGGGCGTGTCCGCTTTCGTGCAGGCAGGTGAGGTAGACGATCGCGTCGCGGAGCAGAGGGTCGGTGCCGGGCGCGACGCTGGGCAGCACATAAATGTTGGCGCCGCGCTTGCCATCGACGAGTACCGGTTCCGTCTCGCCGTAAAGGTTTGAAGTTCCGTTTGCCCAGTGCAGGCTGAAGCGCGCGTGCTCTTCGGTGGCGCTCTTCCTGAAGACGATCGCGCCGCCCGCTTCGCGCTGCCAGGCTTCGAGAGCCCAGCGGCCGAGTTCCGGATCGCCCGCCTGACAGCCGGTCTGCCGCGCGGTCTGGGGCGGGCAGGGCTCGATCCAGTAGGTGTATTCTTCCGCCGCCGGCAGCAGCGCAGCGAACGCGAGAAGCAGAATGATTGTGGGGCCAGGCCTTCGGGCCTGCCGCAGGGCTTCTGCCCGGCGCGGAACTTTACGAATTCCCCACATTAGAAACTCAATCCCACGCGGAAGACATTGACAGCGTAGAACAACAGCTCCGCATCGAGGGCACGCTTAATATTCTCCGCCTTTCGGAACCCGTGCTGCTCGCCGGTAAAAAGCAGGTAACCGACGGGCGTCCCTTTCTTCCGCAGCGCCTCGACCATCGACTCCGTCTGACTCACCGGCACAACCTTGTCCTCGTCGCCCTGGAAGAAAATCACGGGAGCTGAGAATCGGTCGGCTGCAAAAATCGGCGAGCGCTCGCGATAGAGATCGGCGCGCTCCGGATACGGACCGATGAGTCCATCGAGATAGCGCGATTCGAACTTATGTGTGTCCTGCGCGAGGGGGGCGAGGTCGCTGACGCCGTAGTGGCTGGCACCGCCGCGGAAATGGTCGTGGAACGTGAGTGCCGCGAGCACCGTGTAGCCGCCCGCACTGCCTCCGGTGATGACGCTGCGGTTTCCGTCAACCAGGCCCTGCTCGGCCAGATGGCGCGCGCCGTGGACGCAGTCTTCAACATCGACGATGCCCCAGTTGCCGTCGAGGCGTTCGCGATAGGCGCGGCCGAAGCCCGTACTGCCGCCGTAGTTCACATCGAGCACGGCGATGCCGCGGCTGGTCCAGAACTGAATGCCGAGGTTGAGCGTGCTGGAGGCGGCGGAAGTCGGGCCGCCGTGAACCTTGACGAGCAGCGGGGGCTTTTCACCGTCGGGAACTGTGTAATCGGGATGGAACGCCGGATAGTAGAGACCGAATGCGGTATGGCCGCCGGCGGTCGGAAACTCGATGGCCTCGGCCGGCGAAAAGCATCTCGAGACGTCGGGGTCGGAGTGGAGGCTGGTGGTGCTGCGCAGAATCTCGGTGTTGCCGTTGTCCAGATTGAGCACGGTGACGCCGGCTGGAACAAGCGCCGATCCCGCCCGAAACACGACGCGCTGCTTGTGCGCCTGCACCGAAGAATAATCGGTCCAGGGCAGATCGAAAGGCTTGCATTCGCCGCTGGTCAGATCGATCTGCGCGAGGGAGCCGAGGCCTTTCGAAACGTAAGAGCAGACGATCTTGTCGTCGCCGGCAAACGCATAGGTCGACATGCCGAACACCCACTGCGGCTGTCCGAATTCGGCTTCCATCGTGACGACGGCCTCGATCGGCATGCGCGATTTCTGCCGATAGAGATTCCACCAGCCGGAGCGGTCGGAGACGAAATAGAGCGCAGAACCATCGGGCGCCCATTCGGGCTGAAAGATCGATTCGCGCTCGCCGCCCGCCACCAGAACAGGTTGCGCGTCGGGCTGATGCAGCGCGAGCACGTAAAGGCCGGTGCCCGTCCACGGCATGTTGGGATGGTCCCAGGCGAGGAAGGCGAGCCAGCGGCCGTCGGGCGAGACGCGCGGCGACGAGTAGAAAGCATGGCCTGAGGCGATGACGACTCCTGCATCGGAGGGGTTCATCCCGTATGCGTTGGCGACATCGATTCGCACGATGGTGTTGACCGGTTCGCCTTCACCGCGGTGGTCTTCGCGAACGCCGATCCAGCTGCGGCGGCGCGTATCGACCACGCCGTCGGCATAACGCCAGGCGCCTTCGGGAGAAACAGGAATTGGCGCGTGGCCGTAGCGGTCCATGCGGTAGAGGCGGTTGTCGGCGAAGTTCGAAAAGTAAATCATGCCGTCGGCGACCGTCCAGGCGCCTCCGCCGTATTCGTGCACGCGGGTGCGCGCGTTGAAGTCTGCGGGGGTCACGTCCTCGGTTGACATGTTCCACGCCACGTAGCGCACGACGACGTAACGCCCGCCCTCCTGCGGACGCGATTCCAGCCAGTAGATATCGTCGCCATCGAAGCGCACTTCGTGCAGGCCGATGGACTGGGCCACGATGAGATCGGAAGTGATGGGGGATTTCCAGAAACCGCAGGGTGCTGTCTTCACGCTGTGAGCCATTATGCCGCAGGGGTTGCGCGCCCGGCGGGTACGGTAAGCTCGGAATCTGATGAGAGTTTACGAGGTTCAACCAGGGAGCACCTCACTTGACGGCCTGCGGCGGGCCGAACGGCCGGAGCCGAAACCGGACTGGCATCAGCTGCTGATCCGCGTGCGCGCGACCTCGATTAATTACCGCGACAAGGCGGTGTTGCTGGGGCAGTACTTTGCTCCCGTCGAGCGGCCGACGATCCCGCTGTCCGATGCCGCGGGCGAAGTGGTGGCGGTGGGTCCGGGCGTGACGCGATTCAAAGCCGGCGACCGCGTGGCCGGGACTTTTTTTCAGGTGTGGACGGACGGTCCCCGGAAGGCTTTTTATCCGGCGCTTGGGGTGCCGCTGGACGGCGTGCTGGCCGAGTATGTCGTGTTGCAGGAGGACGGCGTCGTCGCGATCCCGCCGGGGCTGTCATTCGAGCAAGCCGCGACGCTGCCGTGCGCGGGCGTGACCGCATGGAGCGCGCTGATGTGTCTGGGCCGGCCCGTGCAGGCGGGCGACACGGTACTTTGTCTGGGAACGGGTGGCGTCTCGACGCACGCGATGCAGTTCGCCACGGCTGCGGGCGCGAGGGCGATCATCACATCGTCGAGCGGCGACAAACTGGAGCGCGCGCGGAAGCTCGGGGCGTGGCAGGGGATCAATTACAAGACGCATCCCGACTGGCAGAAGGAAGTGCTGCGGCTGACGAACGGGCGCGGCGTCGATTG
This sequence comes from Terriglobia bacterium, assembly GCA_963832905.1. Lineage (GTDB taxonomy): Bacteria > Acidobacteriota > Terriglobia > Bryobacterales > Bryobacteraceae > BOG-234. Next base: position 104,439 of record CAWHVO010000008.1, read on the forward strand.
CGTGGTCGAAGTCGGCGGCTTGGGCACGCTGGCACGGTCGTATGAATCCATCGGATTCGGCGGCAAGATTCAGCTGATCGGATTTCTGGGCGGGCCAACGGGCGAGCAGACGCCGCTCGGTCTGATGATGAAGGGCGGCAGCCTGCACGGTGTTGGCGTGGGCAGCACGGCGATGTTCGAAGCCATGAACCGGGCGATCGAGGTGAACGGCATACAGCCGATCGTGGACAAGGTGTTTCCGTTCGAGCAGGCTGCCGAGGCGTTCCGCGTGTTTATGGCGGGCGATTTCTTCGGCAAGGTTGTTATAACGGTCTGACACGGTGCGGAAGAATTTTAGTGGGGCGGCCTTTCGAGGCTGCGGACACGCTTTCCAGCGGGTCCATCGGACGAAGTCCGACGAGTTGTTCGGCTTCCGGAGATGCTCAGAATGTTCGGCAAGGTTCTGATCGCGAACCGGGGTGAGATCGCGTTGCGCGTGATCCGCACGCTGCGCGAGATGGGGATTCGCGCGGTATCCGTGTATTCGGACGTGGATCGCGCGGCGCTGCATGTGCGGAAAGCGGATGAGGCTGCGCATATCGGCGGTGCGGCATCTTCGGAAAGCTATCTCAACATCGGGCGCATTCTGGACGCGGCGCGGCGGCATCGGGTCGACGCCATTCACCCGGGTTACGGTTTTCTCAGCGAGAACGCGCGATTCGCCCAGGCGTGCGAGGATGCGGGGTTCACGTTCATCGGGCCGTCTGCGAAATCGATAGCGATGATGGGGTCGAAAACGGAAGCGCGACGCGTGGCGCACGAGGGCGGCGCGCCGATCGTGCCGGGGTCATCAGGGGACCCGGCGGCGTTCGCGCGCGAGTTCGGTTTCCCCGTGATGCTCAAGGCGGTGGCGGGCGGCGGCGGGAAGGGGATGCGGCGCGTGGATCGCATGGAAGATCTTGCGCCGGCGTTCGAGGCCGCGTCGAGCGAGGCGCTGCGCGCTTTCGGCGATGGCAGCATCTACGTCGAAAAACTGATCGAGCACGCGCGGCATGTCGAGATTCAGGTGCTGGGCGATCGGCACGGCAATCTGATTCACCTCGGAGAGCGCGAGTGCTCCGTGCAGCGGCGGCATCAGAAGGTGATTGAGGAATCGCCTTCGCCGCTGGTGGCGCGGACACCGGGGATGCGCGAACGCATGGGGGAGGCGGCCATTCGTGCGGCGCGCGCGGCCGGGTATTACAACGCGGGCACAGTGGAGTTTCTGGCGGAGGAGTCGGGCGGCTTCTATTTCCTCGAAATGAATACGCGGCTGCAGGTGGAGCATCCGGTGACCGAGCTGGTCACGGGGCTCGATCTGGTGCGGCTGCAGCTTGAGATTGCGGCGGGCGGAAGACTGCCGTTTGCGCAGGATGACGTGGAGCTACGGGGCTCGGCGATGGAGTGCCGGATTTACGCGGAGGATCCGGCGAACAATTTTTTCCCGTCGCCGGGACGTATCGAGCAGTTGGCCGAGCCCGCTGGGCCGGGTGTGCGCTCGATTCCGGCATCTATCCGGGCTGGACGGTGCCGATTGAATACGACCCGATGCTGGCCAAGCTGATCACGTGGACGGGTACGCGCGAACAAACGATTGAGCGGATGCTGCGCGCCCTCGGCGAATATCACGTTGGCGGCATCGAGACGAACATTGCGCTGTTCCGGAAGATTCTGAACGACCCGGCCTTTCGCAATGGCCAACTGCATACCGGGTATCTGGATGAATTTCTGAAGACCGTCGACTGGGCATCGGAGGCTCCGGCGGAATTGGCCGGGATCGCAGCCCAGATAGCATCGCGTCGGCGGTCTGCCAGGCCGGCCAAAGCCCCCGGCACAGCCGTGTCACGCTGGCTTGCCGAAGGACGTGCGGAGTTGCTCCGATGAAGCAGCCTGACGCTGACGTGGACATTGTTGAAGTCGAACCGGGTGTGTACTCGGTCATCGTGGGAGATGAGTCGTTCGAAGCACGCATCGCGGGTAATCAGATATCGGTCGGCGGGTATCGCTTCACCGTCGAGGTCGACGACCCGCGCCAGTGGAAGCGTTCCCGTCATGCGGCGGGCGCGCAGGGACGCGTGTCCATTGCGGCGGCGATGCCGGGAAAATTGATTCGCGTGCTCGTTGCCGTGGGCGACGAGGTCACGGAAGGGCAGGGGATCATGGTTGTCGAAGCCATGAAAATGCAGAACGAGCTGAAGGCGCCGCGCGGCGGACGCGTGACCTCGATCGCCGTGAAACCCAACGAGAGCGTGATCCCGGAGCAGTCCTTGCCGTCATCGAGTGAGGAGCGCACAGCCCGCCACTCGGGCGGTGCGTTGTGCGCGGTAAGGGAGTTCGACGTGGTCGGCGTGGGCCTGAACGCCACGGACACCGTGCTGATCGTGCCGCGGTTTCCGGCGTACGGCGGGAAAGCTCCGTTTACGCGCGAATTCTATTCGGTCGGCGGGCAGGTCGCGACGGCCATGGTGACGTGCGCGCGCCTCGGCCTGCGCGCGAAGTACATCGGCACGGTCGGCGACGACGAGCGCGGCCGCATCCAGATGGAGAGCCTGCGCATTTCCGGCATCGATATCGCGCATGTCCAGCGGCGCACGAATTGCCCGAATCAGTCGGCTTACATCGTGGTCGACGAATCCACCGGCGAAAGAACCATCTTCTGGAGCCGGCCGGATTGCCTGACCATCTCGCCCGGGCAGATTGACGCCGGAACAGATCGCCTGCGCGCGGCTGCTGCACATCGACGGCCACGATACGCCCGCCGTGGAGCATGCGGCGCGCATCGCGCGGCGGGCGGCATTCCGGTCACGGTCGATGTCGACACGATTTACGCCGGTTTCGACCGTGTGCTGCCGCTGGTGGATTACCTGATTGCGAGCTCGGAATTTCCGGCGCGCTGGACCGGCATCGAAGATCCATTGCGCAGCCCTGATCGCGATTCAGCGAGCGAACCGGCATGCGCGTTGCCGCGATGACGCTGGGCGCGCACGGGGCTCTGGCATATGCCGAAGGGCGGTTTCACTACTCGCCCGGATTCGTGGTGAACTGTATCGATACCACCGGCGCGGGAGACGTGTTTCACGGGGCCTTCTGTTATTCTGTGTTGCAGCAGATGCCGATCGCCGAAGCGCTCGAGTTTTCCAACGCCATGGCTGCGCTGAACTGCACCGGCGGCGGGCGCGCGCGGCCACATCGCGGACGTGGCGGAGGTGCGGCAGCTGATGCAGTGCGGAGCGCGCCCGGCGCGAGCATCCCTCGATTGCGCTCAAGGCGCAGCGGGCTGAATGTTTCCCCTGCGAGACGACCGGCCGACTTACACGGCCCCGATCGTCACCACACTGCTGATTGTGGCGTGCGCGCTGGTGTTCTTCTACGAGTTGTCGCTCGATGAGTATTCGCGCGATTATTTCATCAACCGGTATGGCGTCGTGCCGGCGCATCTGCGTCCGAGTGACGCTCGTGACATCGCATGTTCATCCACGGCGGCTGGCTCCACATCATCGGCAACATGCTGTTCCTCTGGGCCTTCGGCAAGAGCCTCGAGGACGCGATGGGACACGTGAAGTTTTTGACCTTCTATCTGGTCTGCGGGCGTGGCTGCCGGCATCACGCATGTCGTGTTCAACGCGGACACAACGCTGCCGACGGTCGGGGCCAGCGGCGCCATCGCCGGCGTCATGGGCGCGATATCTGCGTGAAGTTTCCGCGCGCCAGAATTCACACGCTGATCTTTCTGCTGTTTTTCGTGACCACGGCCGATATTCCCGCGGCTTTCATTCTGATCTACTGGTTCGTGACGCAGCTTTTCAGCGAATACGGCTCCATGGCGCGCACGCAGGTGATGACCGGAGGTGTGGCCTACGCCGCGCATATCGGAGGCTTCATGACCGGAATGATTCTGGTGCAGTTCATGGGCGTGCGCACGCGCTATTTCCCGCGCCGCGACGCGAACTGGTAAATGACTCGATCTGCTGGCCATTGCCGCGCATCCCGACGACGTGGAGCAAACCTGCGGCGGCACACTGCTGCGCATGGCGGAAGCGGGATACCGGACGGGCATCATCGATCTCACCGCGGGCGATATGGGCACGCGCGGATCGCCGGAGATTCGCGTCGCGGAATCCGCTGCAGCCGCGAAAATTCTCAAGGTCTCGCATCGCGAGAATCTGCATTTCCCCGACGCGCGGCTGGAAAATTCCATGGCGGGCCGCATGACGCTCGCGCAGCGCATTCGCGAACTGCGACCCCGCACGGTGATCCTGCCGTATTGGGAGGGCCGTCACCCTGACCATTACCGCGACGGCTGAAATCGGCTACGAAGCGTGCTTTCTCGCCGGGCTGAAGAAGATCGATACCGTACACGGAGCCCCACCGGCCCTACAAGATCATCTATTCGTCGCTGTACGCCAATGTCGACGCCGTCGTTCGTGGTGGATATCACGCCGGCAGTTCGAACGGCGGATGGAATCGCTGTTGGCGTACCGGTCACAGTACGGCGATATGAGGGACGGCGCGGCGATTTTTCCGGATGAGACGGAAATCCGCGACCGTCTGGCTTCGACGGCGCGTTTTTATGGAAATCTCATCGGGGTCAGGTACGGCGAGCCGTACGTGGTCAAGGAGACGATGCGGGTGGATGACGTTGTCAGTATTGCAGTTCGAAGTTTGTAGTATCTTGTTGTAAACAAGTGTGAATCTGATCACATAAGTCAGGTTTCTAAGATTTATCTGATGTCATGATTCATATTGCCATTGTATTCTCCAAGTGAACTGGGTACTATAAGTCCCAGCGAGAGGATAACTATGGTTCGCAAAATCGTGTTTGCGTTGCTTCTGACAGTGCAGTTTGCGGTGGTTGCCAATATGGCTTCGGCTTTCCCGCCGCTTCCTTGCTATCCCTGGTGCGTAAAATAACCTAAAGCAGCAAGCTGGGAATCGCAAGGCAGTGATAGACTCCGGGTTTCGAGTGCCCGGTTATGCCAGTTTTGGGGTGGGTCCGTCTAGTTCTGGTTTTCTCGGTTACATGCCACGGGGTATTGTTGTGGCGGCTGTGGTCCGAGAAACTGGCGCGGGCCTACCTTTTTCTTTCGGTATTCCTTTGGGTTGAAACACTTGAGACAGTTGTCCTCGTTCCAGTTGACTCCGGAACGTATCGATACATCTACTTCATAGCGACCCCCGTACTCTGGATTCTGGCTTATCTGGTTGTTCTTGAGCTCTACCGTTTAGTTCTCGAGGATTACCCAGGAATTGCCAGTGTCGGGCGTAAAGCTGTATCCGGGGCTCTCGGGCTTGCAGTCGTTATCTCGGTTGGATACGCGATCCCGGACCTCAGAGCTCCAGGCGGACCTATCCATTTGTATGTTGTGCTGGAGCGGTCCACCGTCCTGGGTATCCTGTTGTTTCTCGTTCTGATCCAGCTTTTCCTGCTGCGCTACCGGCTCCGGCTTTCCCCGAACCGGATTGTTTATGCGACCGGTTACGCCATCTACTTCGCAGTAACGATGGCGCAGGATGTGGTCGTCACCTCCCTTGGTCTCCGACCGGTTTACAGCTACACTCTGTTGATGAACGTGGGGGCCAGCATCCTCCTCGTGGCCGGGGCGGCGCTTCTGAGCCAGGCAGGCGAGGTCAAACCGCAGCTGGAAACTGTTGATTCGGGTGCGGATCGCGCACGCCTGCAGCAGCAGCTCGCGGATATTAACCACCTACTCTCGCGCGCGGCCCGCAGCCGGGGCTGATCGTAAGCAGGCGAATACTGCCATTCGTTAACGTCGCCCGCGATAACGCCTTTCAACGTTGCGCTGTTTACAGCTCGGGGATATCTTGTTCACAGAGATGAAGCGGTTACCTAACCCAGGAGTGAACCGGTGATTATCGGCCTCGCCATTGTGGTCCTGTTAGCGACCGCAGTCGCTCTGCTGACGTGCTTTGCGCCGTCCGGTGGGTACATGACTCGCGGCGCGGGAACGGATGCGTCATTCCTCGAAAACTTCTCTGTCGGTCTCTACCAGCCTATGCTGCGGCTTGCCGGCCAGATGGACCGGAAGTTCATCACTTCCGCCCACGGCAAGGTTCTGGCCGAGTGCTACCGCGGGATCCAGCGAAACCTTCTGCGTGAGTATCTGCGTGAGGCCTCGAAGGACTTCCATCGGCTGCATGCGATCGCGACCGCGAAAACTCTCAAGGCGCTAAGCGACCCCGACGATCTGTCGATGGCGCTGTTCGAACAGCAGATGTCGTTCGTTCTTGTGGTCTGGTGGATCGAGGCCCGGCTGCTGATGGACAAGTTCCTGCCCTATTCGCTGGACCTTAAGCCCTTGGTGGCGCAGATAGAAACATTCGCAGACCAGACCCGTCAGTTGGCCCGCCCGCAGTACGCCGCTTATTCGGCTTATTAGGGCCGGGGTTTGTCAGCTGCCTGCCGGTGGTAGCGCCGGCGGTCTTCGCCGCCGATGGTTTTGCTGATTAAGAGCGCCCGTCAGGGCTCCACGCGATTGGATTTGCGCCACCCTGAATCGGCTCCAGATCATCATCCATCGCCGCCTCCACCAGCTCCGGTGAAAAGAGCCACTCAGCCCGAGGCTGCTGCGTTCTTCTTCCAGAAACTCACTCCCGATGCGCGGGCACTCCGTCGCCGCCGCGCTCACCCGATAGCACTCCGCGCCTCCGTGCTCCCATTCCTCGTTAATGAATTCCCGCTTGCCGTTTGCGCACAGGCCGGAGAGTCCGTTGTGCGCACAGGGAGAAGGCGTGCTCATCAGCCACAGATCGCCGTTCAGCTTTCAGGCGGGGCCCGCGGCGGCCAGCCCTGCCTCCGGCATCAGAGATAACTTCAGCCGCGGAACACTCGCCGAATTTCTGCGCGAAAAAATGTGCGAGGGCTGCGGTCTGTCTGTTGTGTTCGCATACTTCATTATCTATGCCTTCTTTCGCGTTTCACCTCCATATCTAAAGGCGGCTGTAGTCATCTCAATTGGTATCTTCAGTATTGTTCTGATCAATCGCCCTGCTATCGAAGGTCAGGTTTTATCATTTTGCCGGATGACATTTCGAGTTAGAGGCCGGTAATCGCCGCGAGTCCCGCCCGCGCGGCGCGCCAATAGGGACCACCCGGATTAAGAGCCAATAGATTGGTTCGTGGGTCCGCAGAACGGCGGTTTCCCCGCCATTTCTGCGGCGAGCACCCCAGTGCGATCTGTTATAGAATCTCCACCCAGGAGACCTTCTTAAATGTCATATCGATGGCGGGCTTGGATTCCACTGTCCGCAGCTTTCATCCTAATCCTCAGCGCCGCTCCGGGCCACGCTCAGACTCCCGCCGCACCGCCGGCTCGCGCCACGTCCCGAATTCCCCGCATGCCCGATGGCAAACCCAATTTCAGCGGTCTCTGGCAGGCTCTGGGCACCGCCTACTGGGACATCAAGCCGCACTCCGCCCACGCCGGTCCCATGTTCCAGATGGGCGCGGAAGGCGCCGAACCCGCCGGGGAGGGAATCATTGAAGGCGACACCATCCCCTACAAGGACACCGCTGCCGCGAAAGCCAACGAGAACCTCGCCCATCGCGCGAAGCTCGATCCCGAGATCAAGTGCTACATGCCCGGCATCCCGCGCGCCAACTACATGGCGTTCCCGTTCCAGATCGTGCAGGGCAACAAGGACATCGCTTTCGACTACGAATATGCGACCGCGAATCGCGCCGTGAACATGGGTAAATTCCGCGAGGGCCAGGTGGACACGTGGATGGGCACGTCGAACGGCCACTGGGAAGGCGACACCCTCGTCATCGACGTCAGCGGCCTCAACGGAAACAGCTGGTTCGACCGCGTCGGCGACTTCCAGACCGAGAACACCCACGTCGTCGAGCGCTTCATGCTGCCCGATGCCGACCACATTGACTACGAGGCCACCATCGACGATAAAACCATATATACTCGACCCTGGAAGATCTCGACGGTGTTTTACCGCCGTAAGGAAAAGAATGCCCAGCTCAACGAGTTCAAATGCGTTGAGTTCGTCGAAGAACTGATATACGGAGACCTGAGGAAGAAGAAATAAGGAGATTCGTATGAGATTTCTGATCTCTGCCGGACTGCTGGTGGTGACCGCCTCATTCGCGCTGGCGCAGGTGGCGCCGCATGCGCTTCCGCCTCCGCCTAAAAACTGGGTGCAGCCGAAAACTCCCTGGGGCGATCCCGACATTCAGGGCACATGGACCAGTGACGACTGCATCGGCACGCCGATGAATCGTCCGGCGAATTTCGGCGACCGGGCTTTCCTGACGGAGCAGGAGATTTCGGATCGCATGAAGAACCTCGAGAAGCAGCATGAGGGCGATCTCAAGGAGACCGTCAACGCCAACCAGCGCGTCGGCACGGGACCTCCCGGCAACTGGGGCGAGCGCGCCCGGCGTCCCTGCAAGCAGACTTCCCTTGTAGTCGAGCCGGCGAATGGCCGCACGCCCTACCTGCTGCCGGAAGCGTTCAAGCGCCCGGTTCCGGATGGCGCCGGAAACAACAATCCGAAAGCGGACTCCTGGGAAGACTTCAGCTGGTATATTCGCTGCATCAGCCGGGGCGTTACGGGTTCGATCCTGCCGGTCATTTATGGCAATGGCCAGCAGATCATTCAGGGCGAGGGGATCGTGACGATTCTGGAAGAAATGGTGCATGAGGGGCGCGTGATTCACCTCAGCGGGCATCACCCCAGCCCGCAAGTTCGCTCGTATATGGGCGATTCGCGCGGCCACTGGGAAGGGAATACGCTGGTCGTCGAGACCACCAATTTGCTCGCGGGACGCACCGGCATCGGCCTGAATGGCGGTGGCGCCCCGACCACCGAAGATCTGAGGCTGACCGAGCGCTTCACCCGCATCAGCCCCGACGAGATGAAGTACGAGGTGACCGTCAACGATCCGAAGACCTACACGGCGCCTTTCAAGATCGCCTTCCCGCTGACCGAGGAACCTGGCTACCAGAATTTCGAGTACGCGTGCCACGAAGGCAACTATGCGATGTTCGATTCGCTGAGCGGCGCGCGCGCCAAGGAAAAAGCCGCCGCTGCCAAAGCTGCTGCCCAGAATAAGTAAATAAAAGCGCACAGGCCGAAGGGTCCGTTGTGCGCGTTGAAAAAGGAGACCATCGATGAAAAAAGTACTGTTAACGTTAGCGGCCGCTGCTCTGACGCTGATGGCCGCCTTGCCCGCGAGGGCCCATCACGCCTTCGCCGCGGAGTTCGATGCCGACAAGCCGATCAAGTTCAAAGGCACAGTGACGAAGATGGAGTGGATCAATCCGCACGCATGGCTTCACATCGACGTGAAGGGCGAGGACGGTACAGTCACCAGCTGGATGATCGAAGCCGCCGCGCCCAATTCGCTCCTGCGCCGGGGCTGGAACAAGAACTCTTTGCCTGCCGGGACGGAGATCATTGTGGAAGGCTTTCAGGCCAAGGACGGCTCGAACCGGGCCAACGGCAGCGTGATCACGTTCGCCGACGGCAGGAAACTGTTCGTCGGGAATGCGGCAGGCGACCCTGGAGCCGCACCGGGCGCGCCGAAACAGTAATGATTCGACTGTGTGGCAGGCCGTCGCTTTTTGCGGCCTGCCCTTTCCTTTTGCAGGCCGCCTTCGCCCAGGGCATCGATTACGCGAAGATCGAAATCCTGCCCGAAAAGATCGCGCCCAACCTCTATATGCTGTCCGGCTCGGCGGGCGCGGACCCGGGCCATCAGGACGCCGCCGGCGGGCGCATTGGCATTCTCGCCGGACCCGACGGCATCTTCATGGTCGACTCGCAGTACGCCCAGGTCACCGATAAGGTTGTGGCGGCGATTCGCAAAATCAGTCCGGCGCCGATCAAATTCTTCACCAACACCCACGTGCATATCGATCACACCGGCGGCAACGCCAACTTTTCGAAGATGGGAGCGGTGCTGATCGCGCGAGAGGAGTTGCGCGATGAGCTGCTGCATGCCAATGCCGATCCCGGTCGATTGCCAACGATCACCTATGGCATGGGCGATCCGATCCGGATCTACATGAATGGCGAGACGGTCGAGCTGATTCCGGTGCACGCCGCCCACACCGGCGGGGACACCATGGTACGTTTCAAGAACGCTGACGCCATCATGATCGGCGATTTCTACCGGAACTACGGATATCCCTTCATCGACACCGCCAACGGCGGCACGCTCAACGGGGTGCTCGAAGCCATCGATCAGACGATCCTGCTTGCCGGACCGAATACGAAGCTCATTCCTGGCCACGGCACGATCATCAACCGCAGCGACCTGGTTCCCTACCGCGCCATGATCGTCGATATTCAGTCCAAAGTCGGGCAGATGATCAGGGAAGGGAAGAGTCTGCAGCAGGTGCTCGCCGCGCACCTGACAGCTCCCTATGACGCAAAGGTCCCGGGTGGACAACTCCCCGCCGGAGCGGCGGGCACCAGCGCCGACCGTTTTGTCAGCATGGTGTATCAGCAGATGCAGGCGGGGAAGTAACCAGCCAGTCCCTAACAGCCCGTGGCAGAAGTGCGGAAACAGTTAGATGTGGCTTGAGATTGGAAAAACCAGGGGAAGTGAAAACCAACCGGAAGTGGGCCCGCTTTCTTCTGCTGATTCGTTCCGGTGCGCCGTCCATGCCGTCATCGCGATCTGGACAAGCAAAATCGCGTCGGAGAGCCCCTGCAGGGTTCTCGGTTTGCCGATTCCCGAAGATTTCCGGACCAGCAGCGCCAGATTGAATCCGATGGCATGGAACAGAAGCCGCTTCAGAATGTTCTTTTGACCCTTCAGGTGGGTTCGTCTCATGCCGCCGGTTTCGTACATGTGCGCAAAACTTCTTTCGGTCAATTCCGTGCGCAGCTTCTGCAGATCTTTGCCGCGCCGTCCACTCATCCGCCGCCGATTCCCATACACCTGCTTCTGTTCTTTTTCCTTGCCGTCCCAATTGCGGGGCCCGCGCTCCGGCTCCGGGATATAACTGCGCACACCGTCCGCATGCAAATCGACCAGAACTTCGTTGCTGTGATATCCCTTGTCAGCGACCACCTCTTCGACGCCGCGTTGGTTGATCAGGGCCGCGTTGGACTGCGCTTCCTGTAACGTGACTCCGATGGTGGTGGTGTCACCCAGATCCGCCGCCTGCAGCGTGATCGCCACCACCGCGCCGCTGGCCAGATCGACCGCATGCTCGGCCTTGTGCGCCAGATGCGTGCGGCCATCCTTCATCCTGGCGATGCGCGCGCTGCTATCGGTAGGGCTCATCCACTCTTTATTGGAGGCCTTCTTTTTGCGCTTCCGGTCCAGCCTCGCGGCCTGCTCGCGGGTAGGTTCCTCAATGCCTTCGGCTTTGGCCAGATCCTTCAGATATTCGTCGTAGCCGCGCCCATCGTCGCGCCGCTTGATCGAACGCATCGCGGCATTGGCTTCCAGCATGGTCGCATCTATGGCGATGGTCTGCCCGTCCATCAAGCCTTCTTCGCCCAGCACCTTCACGAACCAGCGGAACACCGCTTTGTGCGTTTCGACCGGCATCAGCCGACGCGTCCGCGACATCGTCGAATGATCCGGAGTCGATTCGATAACACTGAATCCCAGAAACTCCCGTAACGAAAGCGAGTCCGCCACACGCCACGCAATTCCCCGTTCCGAATCGATTCCCTCGAAGTAGCCGAGCAGCAGCATCCGGAAATAGACACCCGGAGCTATACTCGGTCAACCCATGACCGGCTTGTAAAAACGCTTGCACAGATGCTCCAGGCGTTTGTCAACCTTGTTCCGCTCCAGGATCTCGTTCACCTTCGCGTAGAACGGATGACTTGCCGCCTGGGGAATCTCCTGAGCGCTGAAAAACATCGCGTCCTGCTTCGGCTTGCGCTTACCCATCGCCATACAGCTTATGACGTCTGAAACATTTCAGAGGTCACATGTTTGGAGGCGAAAATCTGACTTTTACCACGGGCTGCTAAGCGATGGACGCCTCAAGTCATCCGGGTGTCTGAAAAGAAAACGCTTCCTTTAGTTACTCTTGACTCCGGTTCGCGCGCCGGTTTACACTTTTCCCACTATTGTGGAATCTTATCCCAGCCTTTCGGACGGCCCTGGAACCCATGGCACTTAACAGCAAGCACGCTCTTTTTCCAGCCCTCGCGCTGCTTGCTGTATTGCAGCCCGCCTCCGCAGCCTTAAGTTATACCTGCGACCCGAATATCGACGGCACCCGGGCTGGAACCTGCGAATATCTCAACAGCACCATTGCCGCCCTCTATAACGACAGGTTTTCCAACATAAGCGCCAATATCTACGTGCATTATGGAAACACCGATCTTGGGATGAGTCACTATTTCCGGAATTTCATTACTTACAACCAGTACCTCGCTGCGCTGACGACCATCGCGCAGTCGAGCGGCAGCAGCATCCAGGCTTCGGCTGTGAAAGCGCTCAACAGTATCGACACTGCCGTTTACGGCAATTACATGGTGGAAATTACCACGCCCCTTGGCAAGGCCTTCGGGCTTTCTGGGCTGTTTGGCTCGACCGCGGCCGGCAATGCCTGCTCCAACCCTGGGACCTCCACATGTTTTGACGGAGTCATTACCGTCTCGAACAGCGCGTCGCTCTACTACCGCCAGGGCACGGAAGCCCCGGATGCCTACGACTTCTATTCCGTGGTCGAGCACGAGACCGATGAACTCCTGGGCACGGCATCGTGCATCGATACGGGCGGTCCGTCGTTGTCGAACAGCTGCAGCTCGACCGGCAATAGTGTCCTTTCCGCAGTCAACTTGTTTCGCTATCAGAGCCCGGGAAATCTCGTCCTGATCAGCGGCAGGCCCGGCGCATACTTCTCTTACGACGGTGGCCAGACAAACGGCACCGGGACCGTCCAGAAGCTGTACAACACGCTCGACAACACCGAGGATTATGCCGATTTTGTCCCCAACGATCCCTGCCAGCTGCGGCAGAGCATTCAGGACGCCGAGGGCTGCCCAGGCTTTGACGGCGGCCTCGACATTACCAACGACGGCGGCGCCGAAATCAACATCCTGACCGCGGTTGGCTTCATGTCGTCGGCACCGAAATCGGCGACCCCAACCAATCTCGAGGTCAGTGACATCGCCCCGCCCGCCACTGGCTGCACTCTCCCACCGGCGATGACTTCTTTCTCGCTGTCGAATTCCACGGTTTATCTCTACTTCAACGCCACCGTGAGCAATTCCGATGCGCTCTCAAACGACTGGTTGGCGCCCAACGCAACGGTAGTGCCCGGAATTAGCTGGAATACGGGCGTGGGCACTTTCTGCTATACCGGATCGTCTCTCGTGATCGGTAATCTGCCGTCGGCGGAACTCGGCGCCTGGCAGGCGCGCATCTACGACAATGGCACACAGATCGCTTCCACTTCGTTCACCGTCAGCTCGTCGGCCTCGAGGCCCGCGATCATCAGCGTCTCGCCTTCCACCGTGTTCGCTGGAGGCGCGGCGTTCACGCTGACCGTCAATGGCTCCGGTTTTGCGTCCGGCGCGACCGTTGTGTGGAACGGCACCGCTCTATCGACAACCTTTGTTAGCTCCACACAGCTCACTGCGTCGGTGCCGTCGAGTCTGATCGCTTTCACCGGATCCGCATCCATCACCGTTTCGAGCGGCGGCCAGACTTCTGTCACTTCCACGATCATGATCGCTGCGTCCTCCAACCTCAGCCGCATTGGCGTGCTGCCGCAGATGGCAGCCGGCGCTGGATGGGACACGGCCGTCTACATCACGAATACCAGCGGCGTCACAGTTGCGGTTGCTCTGCTTTTCTATGCCGACAATGGCAGCGCGCTTTCGCTTCCGCTGAATGTGACGCAGCAGGGCATGGCGCAGAGCACGACGACATCGGTGCTGAATGCCTCGATTCCGCCGAACACCACGCTGGCGGTTGACACCGGCACGCTCGGCGCGCTTGCGCAGGGTTGGGTCGATGTACGCGCGAGCGGGGTCGTCACCGGTTTCGCGGTCTTCCGGTACGGGCCACAGGGACTCAGCGGAAAGCCGGGCGTCCCAACCCCCTGGGAAGGAACAGTTCCGCTGCAGACGCAGCTTTTGCCGTCGGCGATTATCGTGCCCTTCGACAACACGAACGGTTTCTCTGACGGCATCGCGCTGGGCAACCTGAGCGGCGCGCCCGCAGAATACACGGCTGTCTTCTTTGACGCCGACGGCAACGCGCTGGGTGCGCCGCAGATCATCAGTCTGGGAACCGACGGCCACACTGCGTTTCTGGTGAACTCGCAATATTTGTTCACCGCGAATATCAGCGGAATCATGAAAATCACCGGACCGGCGCTGATGGGGCTCGGTCTGCGCGCCAGCCCGTACGGAACGCTGACGGCCGTGCCGCTGCCACTCCAGTGACACCTCACAGAGTCTCAGACGCGAAGATGCCTGGCGGCCTGCTAACTACCTGCAGTCAATGCCGGCGCCAGCGCTGATCGTTTCGTCAGCATGGTGTATCAGCAGATTCAGGCTGGGAAGTAGATGGCGATCACTTTTTCGCGGAAACCATCATCTTCACCAGTTGCTCGGTGACGTGCGGTTCCAGGCCTTCGGTGTGGCCTTTTCCGATTCGAACGACATCGGCGACGACGCGGCCATCCCGGCAATGCGGATATTCGAATACCTCTGCTGTGCCTCCGCGTGGCAGACGGCCCCACGCATCCGACCCCGGGTCCTGGCGGGTCGAATCGTAAACGTAGCCGGGCTTCGTGTCGGCGACATCCGCGCGCCGTACGCGCGCCCGGCAACCCAGCTTGGCGGCCCACGGCGATTCAGCGGGAATGGGCTTGTCGCCGAGTTCGTGTTCGCCCGTCTCGAAGATGAACGAGAATGTTCCATCGGGGGGAGCGCGCAGCGCCGCCATGGCTGCCGCGAGCCCCGCGGCGCCCGAAGGAACTCCGGGAGGAGGCGCCGCGGCCGATGTTCCCGGCCGCGCCGCAGTGAAGAAACTTGCGGGTATTGGCGGTGTCGGCCCCAGACGCCCGCCGGAGAGGCTCAGCCACCCGGTCACTTTCTGTTTGAAAAAATCCGTGCGCACGAGGCGGTTCGAAGTCATGCCTCCCTGCGAATGTCCCACCAGCCAGAACGCCCGGATGTTCTGCCCGCCGATTTGATCGTAGATGAGGTTGACGATGTTCCGCAGATACTCGTCGTCATTCGCACTCCACACGTGCGTCGGAGAATTGGGCGTGGCTATCACCAGCCGATACTTCTGTGCATAATCGACGAGGGGAAAATAGTGCCGCTGCCAGTTCCCGTACGATCCTGCGCCATGCAGGCTCAGGATGAATGTAACCTTTTCGCCACGCTTCAGATCGCAGGGGAAATCGAGGAAAAACCTGCGGCCGGATTTCGCCTCAACGGCCGTGCCCTGATCGACGACCATCGGCCCGGGGCAGTTGGCGTCGGGGCAATGCAGCGGCGGCGGAATCTGGCAATTGACTCCTGCGAGCGAGACGGGTGTCGCCTCCTTCGCCCCAAGCGGAACGACAGCCAAGGCCGCCAGAACGATGGCATTCAGGTGATATTTCATTGGTCTACCTGTCAAGCGGTAGACAGATGTTATCACCGATCAGCGGCGCGCGCGCAGCGCGTCCGCGGCGCGGGTGTCTGCGTCGGCCAGTGCGGTCTGACGCGTCGCCTTGTAGCACTGCGCCCGGAGGTCGAGCGCATCGATCGCCACACGCAGATTGAGCGAGGCGCTGAGATCGCGGATCGCTTCCTGAAACTGACCCTGGCGGAAGCGCACGGCGCCGCGTCCCGTGAGAGCGGTCGAATCGGAGGGATCGAGTTCGAGCGCGCGGCTGAAATCGGAGACGGCTTCGTCGTTGTCGCGCAGCGCGAGGTGCGTCTTGCCGCGGAGATCTAGGGCGCGCCGATCCGAGCGCGTTGTATGCGAACGCATTCTCCGGATCCGTCCGCACCGCGCGTTCGAAGCTGGCTGCGGCTTCTTCGAACATTCCGGCGAGGTACTGCGGTTTGCCCGCCTCGATGACATCGACGACGCCGACGTGAACCGGTGTCCGGTCGGCCGCAGCGAAATAGAAGCCGCCGATGATGTCCGCAAACGTCCATGGTCGTTGACGGCCCGCTGAAGCCTTGAACACCGCGTCGCGCACGGACTTGAAAACGGCGTCGAGCGGCTGGGGACGGCTCATCTCCTGAATGAGGAATTTAGTGAACAGGCCGTTCCGTTCATCGGAGTTGTCGCTTGCCGCCTGGCCAGGGCCGGTGGCAAGCGCGACGCACGTGCCGAGGCCGGGCTCCATCAGCGCCATGCCTTTGACCGGCGCGTTGGGGCGGAACGGATTGTCGCGGCAGGAATCGAGAATCAGAATGTTCAGCTGCGATCCGGATTTTTCCATCGCCGCAAGCGCGGGCGCGGCGTCAATTGCCGCAGCCGCCAGACGCGACTCACCCGCCGCGAGATCGAAATCGACGGGGACGAGATAGTTTTCGCCGCCCGCCTGAATGCCATTCGAGTACTCGAAGACTCTCCTGCTGCCACCGAACATCAACACGATCTCCGAATACATGCGCCTGTATGGCGCGGCGGACTGGCAGCCAACCCTGCCGGAAGGCGCGGCGGCAGTCCGTCTGACGGAAAATCAGCTGCCGAGCAAACCGGGGACGCCGAAGGCTGCTGAAAAACCAACGGTAACCCCGGCGACATCGAAAATGCCGTGCAAGCCCGGAATGACGGCAGCGCAGTGCGCGGCTGCCGGCTTGAAATCGATAGTTAAGTAGATGCGTCTCAGGCGATTCGGGCTGGCGGTCGGCAGCGTCCGATTGGTCTGAAATTAACACCGAATTGGTGTGTTTTGCAGCGATCGGGCTTACGGTTCGTTTACACAGTCCGCCCGATATACTCCGGTCATGGATGAATTCGCGGAACGGGCGAAAGCGCTGGCAACGTATAAGACGTTCTCGGACGCCATGCACGCGGGTCGGGACATCCTGCGGCGCGCCGGGGTTGCGGATCCGCCGCCGATACCGGAATTTGAGAAGGTCTTTCGGAAGCTGACGCCGGAAATGCGTGCGGAACTCTACGCGCAGCTCCGCGACGTGGAGACGCTGGCGCCGGCCGAAGCGATTCGCCTCTGGCAGCCGTTCGTCCGACGGGCGTTCGGACAGGCGAAAGCATAGATTCGACCTCTTTCGGCCACACAAATGCCACGGCGCGCGCGGGAAGCAGGGCAGGATTGGCGGCGGGCAGGTGTGGAAGTCCGGACCGCTGCATGAGGATCGCTTTTGCCTCGGGAGTGAAAAAGTTTTTCCTGTAGACTCTGAATGACCGCGGCTCCATCACGTTTTTCCGGGCGGATCGTATGGCAATCCGGAATCCACCACCACCGCCTGGTTCGTAATCATGTCTGGGCATGAAATAATGATTCCTCGTCTCATGCTGAATCGATGCCTCCGGCTCGCGCTGCTTGCCGCAGTTCCGGTTGTACTCCTTCACGCCCAGGGCAGCTATGAGATTCAGGTCTACGGCTCCGAACTGGTTTCCCCTGGCGCAACGATGGTCGAGCTGCACAGCAACTTCACGTTTGAGGGCAGCAAGACGGTCGTTGACGGCCAGTATCCGACTGAACACCAGGAACATGAAACGCTCGAAATCACGCACGGCTTCAGTGACTGGTTTGAACTCGGGTTTTACGTTTTCACAAGCGTGGATTCGAGGGTGGGGTGGCAATGGGTCGGCGATCATATCCGCCCGCGTGTGGCTGTTCCGGAGTCATGGAAGTGGCCGGTAGGGGTGAGTCTCTCCGCCGAATTCGGCTACCAGCGCGCGGTCTATTCGCCGGACACGTTTACGCTCGAACTTCGGCCCATTGTTGACAAGACCCTCGGCCGCTGGTACCTTTGCTTCAATCCGGTGCTCGACCGTTCGTTCCACGGACCCTCTGTCTCCGAAGGCCTGACGTTCTCTCCCAACGTGAAAGTCGGCTACGACGTCACGAAGGCCGCCAACGCGGGTTTTGAATACTACGGCAACCTCGGCCCGGTTACCGGATTCGATCCGCTGATTCAGCAACAGCAGCAGATCTTCGCCGTAACCGATCTGAACGTCAGCCCGAAATGGGAATTCAACTTCGGCGTGGGGTTCGGCCTGACTGGCGCCACGGATCACATTCTGGTCAAGATGATTCTGGGCCGCCGGTACGGCAAAACGAAGTAAGCGGCTCGCGGCTTTTTCTATGCGGATTGGAGTTGCCTGCGCTGTTCTGCTGGCTGGCGTGACGCTGTTCGCCGAAGAGAAGCCGATCGACACCCAACGCAGCACAATCACTGTGCATGTCAGCAAAGGCGGACTCCTCGCGATGGCGGCGCACGAGCACTGGGTGAATGCCCCGATCGCTTCGGGCGTGATCGACGAAACCGCGGGGCGCGTCGAGTTCATAATACAGACCGCATCCATGAAAGTCAGGCCGGATTCGAAGATCTCCGTCACAACGCAGCAGACGATCCAGAAGGACATGGAGCAGATGACTCTGGATACGGCGAAATACGCCGAAATCTCTTTCCGCTCGACGAATGTTCAGAAGCAGGCCGAAGGCCAGTTCAAAGTGGACGGCACGCTTACGCTGCACGGTGTCTCGAAGCCGGTCACCGTGAACGTGAAACGCGCAGGCGAGTCGTGGAACGGGCACACGGTCATCAAGCAGACGGACTTCGGGATCAAGCCGATCAGTATCGGCGGCGGCACGATTAAAATCAAGGACGCGGTCGATATCGATTTTGCAGTTTTCGCAGCCGCGCGCTGAACCCCCTTAGTGGCTGTCGTCGTTGTCGCCGCCCTCGCCGGCAGCCTGAGCTTCCGGACTCAGCTCAACAACGTCCTGAGGCTCGTCGTCCGTAGGAGGCTTTTGCCGCCGACGCTGCTGCGATGTGGCAGCGCCGGCCGCGGAAACGGCCAACGCCTCAGAAATCGGGCTAACCACGTCTTCCTTATCGGCAGTTCTCGGCGGGATTCTCGGATTTAATCGCGAAAACTACGGATTGAGCGAAGCGGTGTACGCCGCAATAGCGATCATGTCGTCGGTGGACAGTTTCTCAACCACCTTCTTCATCAAAGCCGCCGCGCTGCTGCCGTTGGCGCCGACCTGGATGTTATGAAGCTGCCGCACGACATAAATAGGGTGGACGCCGGCGATCCCCGGCACATCGCCCAGACCCTTCAGGTCTTCGCCGTGGCACGTAGCGCAGACAATGGTCTTGCCGGCGCCACCCTTAGTCACCAGTTCCTCGCCTCTCTTAATGCTCCGGGGCGGTACGTAGGCGATAAAACCCGAGTGCGGATCCCGTAACTCAACCCGGGCCGGGTCCTGCGGGAGAGTGATGATGCGGTTGCCCAGCGGCTCGGTTCCTCCACTTGGCACAGGCAGGCGCATGCGTCCGCCGTTCACCCAGGTCTTCGGAACCGTCGTGGCTTCGACCACCTGGTACCAGACGGCGGGCTTGAGCGAAGCAAACATGCCACGGCTTTGCGCATTTCTTCCTCGGGCAGGCCCGCTGCAATGTTGTTCATGCGGGAAGCACGGCCAAAATTTGCATTGGCTTCCGGGTCTTTCCTTAGGTTATTCTTGAAGTCCTCCATCTGGCGAATCATGTACGCCACCGGCAGTCCTGCGAGGCTCGCAGACTCGGGATGACCCAGTCCCGACATCAGGTGGCACGACCCGCATGCCTGCGCCTGTATCCCGGTCTGGACCACCCGAGGCAGAGGCCCGTGTTCGTCCGGAAACCAGTCCGGCGGATTGAACTGATCGTCGATCTGCGCCTGGGTATACGCCTTAGAGCTTCCGGCCAGTTGCTTTGGCCCCTTATCGGCAGACGTTCTGATGCGGTGGGTCAGGCACCGGGTATGCCCAGTTCAACGACTGCGCCCGCGCACCCGCCGCCAGGATCGACAACGCCCCGGCGGCAACGATCAGAACTTTCATCGGAACCTCCCGAGGCATTCTACACAATTCCTCTAAAGCTTCGGGAGCTATCTGCCGACAATTCATTGGGTGGCAACGCGGAGAATCTCCTCGCTGGCCCACCCATCAGAAGAGCGGCGTCTCGGAAGTGGACACAGGAACGGAGCGGCACGGGAACGTCATGACGGAGCTGGAAGCAATCGGATCGGCCGCAGCGATGCCATCGGTTTCTGAGCGCGATGTGTCGCTCTCGCAGCCGCCCTCGCCGCGCGTCCTGATCGTCGATGACCTTCCGATGAACGTAGAACTGCTGGAGCAGGTTCTCCGCTCCGAGGGCTTTCGGACCCTGACCGCAAACGATGGCGCGACGGCTGTCTCCCTGAGCCGGGCCAGTTTGCCGGATCTGATTCTGCTCAACGTCATGATGCCGGACGAAAGCGGCTTCGAGACCTGCGCCAGACTGAAGTCCGATCCTTTGACCTGCGACATTCCGGTCATCTTTGTTTCCGCGCTGGACGATGTAAAGAGCAAAGTAATCGGCCTGAAACTGGGCGGGGTCAACTACCTTTCGAAACCCGTATATGCCGAGGAGGTTTTGGCCCGGGTTCGCGTGCATCTTCGCCTGCGCGAGAACAGTCGCGCCCTTGCGCAGCGGAATCAGGCGCGTCTTGCGGAACTGCGGGATGCCCAGCGCTCTATTCTCGTGCAGCCCGCCGACCGCCCCGAAGCCTCCTTCGCCGTTTATTACCAGCCACTCGAGGGTGCGGGCGGGGACTTTTATGACGTTGTTTCCTCAAGTCCGGGCGTGTTCGGCTATTTTGTGGCGGATATCAGCGGACACGGCATCAGCGCCGCATTCCTCACTGCGGCGATCAAGGCTCTCCTTCGTCAGTACTCGGGGCCCCTTTTCTCGCCGCAGGACACGATGCGGGGCATTGACTCGGTTATGCGCGACATTCTCGGAGAGGAACAGTATCTGACCGCCTGCTATGTCGAGTGGAACCGCTCGACGGGCAGGCTGCGCGTAGTTGGCGCGGGACATCCCCCGCTGATCCTTGTAAAGGCTTCAGGCGAAGCGCAGACACTCGAAATGGACAGTAGTCCCCTCGGGATGTTCAGTTCTCTCGTGCTGCAGCGCAGGGATCTGCGCGTATCGCCCGGCGACCGGTTCTTCCTCTACACCGACGGTTGCATTGAGGGCTCGCCGGGGTGCGGCCGGTCCGAGGGAATCGAGAGACTGATCCGTTCCTGCCTGGAACATCGGGGACGCTCTCTCAGCGAGACAGTTGACCGTGTCGCGTCCGGCATACAGAACGCTTCCGGGATCGTCAACGACGATCTGCTGCTGATGGGTGTGGAGGTAGTCCGTTGAGCGCGAGGTACAAAGAGTGGCGCTGTGAGCTGCCCGCGACTCTCGACGCCATTGAGCAAGTCTGCCGGGAATTTCACCACTGGCGTCTCGGCGCTTGTGCCGGGCTGAACTCCTTCTCTGCGGAACTCCTGCTGCGCGAGGCGCTCACCAATTCGGTATTGCACGGCTGCCTGGGCGACTCGGGCAAACAAATCGCCTGCTCGATTCGCGCGAAGGCCGATCGTCTGGTCATCGCTGTCCGCGATGAGGGGAAAGGGTTCGACTGGCGATCCGTCTGGAACCGCCGTACAGATCCATCCGCGGTGCACGGCCGGGGCATCGAAATCCTCCGTCACTATGCCAGTCTCGTCCGGTTTAACCGGGCGGGGAACTCCGTAACGATTGTCAAACGATATGAGGCAACAGCATGAACGATGAATTGATATCTCAGCAGGTGTCAGCGCAGAATGCCAATACTGCCGTGACCAGGCCCGACGGCGATCTCGTCGCGGCTCACCTGCCGCCGTTTCGGTCCACGCTGGCCGGGATGGTGGCTGCGGGAATCCGCCACCTTACGCTCGACCTCGCCGGCGTCAGAGCCATTGACTCGGTCGGTATCGGCCTGCTGGTTTCGGTGCATAACTCCCTGCGTAAGGTGGGCGGAGAGCTGAAACTGATTCACGTGTCGAAAGACATTCTGGCGCTTTTTCAGGCGATGCGCATTAACCAGCACTTCAGTGTTTCCGGTAACTGAGGTTCCGACGCGCGACTCAGTCAGGACGAGAGCTGGCAGAGTCGAAGCGGCACCTTCGCTCGGTCTTCTACCGGCTGCGCCGGGCCTACTAAAGGTTGCAGCGGTCGTCGCGGGGCTGAGCAGGGTCCTGACGGTCGATCAACCGGTGAGACGGGCCGATACAGGGCACAAAAACCGTTTCGCCGGGATACTCTGTCTGCATTTTCAGCCCGCCCATGCGTGTTTTGAAGGAAGGGGTTCCGGCAGGAACAATCTGTCCGACATCCTGCCCGCTGGTCCTGTCTTTCGCGCGGATCTGTATCTCGCCATCGTCGCGCAGCACCGGAACCGTAATCCGGAAGCGCCCGTCGGATTCAACATCGGCCGCATCTCCCACTGAAAAGCTCACCTGGACGTTACCGACTCCCAGAAACGGCTGCGCCCACGGCGCCACGTATACTGCCTGCAAGCGGACTTCGTGTTGCCCGAGCCGCTGGGACTCGGTCAGCCTGCCCGCAATCGCGGCATTCGCCACTGGCCGGCAGACAAAGTCTTCCCGCGGATTGCTCTGATCCGACAGCGCCAGGTCCACGGTCTGAATGGCGCATCCCGGGGCGTAGACGAGTGCTTTGAGGAGAGCCGCCGCGTGCTCGCCGCGCGTCGTCGAAATCAGGTAATCCGTGACCCCGGCGCGCGCGTCCACCATTCCGCCGAGCTCCTCGCTCTCGAGAATGTAGCGAATGAAGACCTTCTCCGACGGCACGCCGTCAGGGATGTGAATGCTGACGTAGTGCGCCGGCGTCTGTCCCATGGCCGCGGCGGTTATCAGCAGCAGGAAAATCCGCATAGGTCCATCATAGGGAAGCGATGCCAGGTCCGGAAGCGCGGCATGGTACTTCTGGTCTGTGGTCAAGGAACCCCACCTCATCGGCCGCATCGGCTGGCTGCGCGCGGCTGTGCTCGGAGCGAACGACGGAATCGTCTCCACGGCCAGCCTGATGCTCGGCGTGGCCAGTGCACGCGCCGGCCACCAGAACATTCTGATCGCAGGCATGGCGGGTCTGGTGGCGGGCGCGATGGCAATGGCGGCAGGCGAATACGTCTCGGTCCATTCGCAGTCCGACACTGAAAACGCGGAGCTGCACCGCGAGAGCAAGCATCTCAAAACCGACTACACCGGCGAACGCCAGGAGCTGGTCGACATCTACATCGCCCGCGGACTCGACTCCGCCCTCGCCCATCAGGTCGCGGATCAGCTGATGCGCCACGACGCGCTGGGCGCGCACGCCCGCGACGAACTCGGCATCACCCACGCCCGAAAGGCCCGCCCCGTTCAGGCTGCTTCTGCATCGGCGGCCAGCTACGCAGCCGGCGCGGCGGTTCCGCTCATCGTGGGCGCCGCCGGACCGCAGGCCAACCTCATTCCGATCGTCTGTCTCAGCTCGCTGCTTATGCTGGTCTTGCTCGGCGCTCTGGCGGCGCACGCCGGGGGAGCCAATATGCTCCGAGGCTCGGTCCGCGTGACTGTCTGGGGAGCCCTGGCGATGGCCCTGACAGCGGGTGTCGGCGCTGCGTTCGGAATCGCCGTATGATAGACAGGACGACATGCCAAAGCAGTCGATGTCAACGTCGATAACTACCGGCCCGCTCCGAAAAAGCGAAGTTGACGAAGCCGCTCGCATCGTGCGCCTTGCGTTCGGGACCTTCCTCGGCATCCCTGACCCGCTTACTTTCATGGACGACCGTAATTTCATGACGCCGCGGTTCCGTTCGCCGCATGTCAAAGTGATCGCGGCGCGTGACCGGGGCCGTCTGATCGGATCGAACGTCGTCACCCGCTGGGGTTCGTTCGGATACTTCGGACCGCTCACCGTGCTCCCCGAATACTGGGAACGCGGTGTCGCGCAGCTTCTGCTCGAAAGCACCATGAAGGTCTTTGACGACTGGCGCGTGCGCCACAGCGGCCTCTATACGTTTCCGCACAGCGCGAAACACGTTCATCTTTACCAGAAGTTCGGTTACTGGCCGCGCTATCTCACCGCCATCCTTTCCCGCGCCCCCGCGCCGGGCGCCGCGCCCACGCTGCTCTCCGCAATGAAAAAGGGCGAGCGCGATAGCGCCATCGAGTCATGCCGCAGACTTACACACGCGATCGACAAAGGCCTCGATCTCACCCATGAAATGCACGCCGCTCTCAAACAGCGCACCGGGGATGTCGTTCTCACATACGCGCGCGCGAAGCTTGACGGTTTCGCCGTCTGCCTGACCGGACCCGGCTCCGAAGGCGGCCTGAAAGTCTGTTATGTGAAGTTCGCCGCGGCACGAGGCGGCGCGGGGGCCAGTGAGCGTTTTGAAAAGCTGCTTACCGCTATCGATTCGTTCGCTGCCGCGCGCGGCGCTACCATTGAAGCCGGCGTGAATCTTTCGCGCGAAGGCGCGTATCGCGCAATCCGCGCGCACGGGTACAAGGTCTTCAGCCAGGGCGTGGCCATGCAGCGTCCTCACGCCATCGGCTTCAACCACCCGGAAGCCTGGATCGTCGACGACTGGCGCTGATATGACAAAACTCACCCGGCGTGAACTTCTGGCCACCGCGGCCATCTCCGCTTCGGCGCGCGCCGCGCGATCTGCGAAGCCGAACATCGTCTACATCATGGCGGACGATCTCGGTTACGCCGATCTCTCCTGCTACGGCCGGCATGAATACAAAACGCCCAATATCGATTCGCTCGCGCAGCATGGCGTGCGTTTCCTGCAGGCGTACGCCAATTCCGCGGTCTGCTCCGCCACGCGCACCGCGCTGATCACCGGGCGTTATCAGTACCGTCTGCGCGTTGGATTGGAAGAGCCTCTTGGCGCAGGCAGCCAGTACGGTCTTCCACCCGATCACCCCACGCTTCCGTCGCTGCTGAAGAAAGCTGGTTATGGCACTACGCTCATAGGCAAGTGGCATCTCGGATTCCTTCCGAATTTCGGTCCGCTTAAGAGCGGCTACGATCATTTCTGGGGCTTCCGCGCGGGCGGTGTCGACTATTTCACCCATAAGACTGGCATCGCCTCAACCGATACCGAAGACCTCTGGGACGACGACGTTAAGGTTCATCAGGTCGGCTATCTCACCGACCTCATGGGCGACCGCGCCGTCAAAGTCATCGCCGATTATGCGAAGGCCGCGCAACCGTTTCTGCTGAGCCTTCATTTCAACGCCCCGCACTGGCCCTGGGAAGGTCCGGGCGACGAGGCTGAATCGCTCCGGGTCAAATCGCTTTTCGACCGCGACGGCGGTTCCATGAAAACCTACGCGGCGATGGTCACGCGCATGGACTTTCAGGTGGGCCGTGTTCTCAAAGCTCTGTCGGACGCGCGCATCGCCGGCAACACGATCGTCATCTTCACCAGCGACAACGGTGGCGAGCGCTTTGCCGACACCTGGCCCTTCACGGGCAAGAAAACTGAGCTGCTGGAAGGAGGTCTGCGCATTCCGGCAGTCGTCCGATGGCCGAATCATATTCGCGCCGGCTTGACAACCGATCAGGTTGCCATCAGCATGGACTGGATGCCGACAGTCCTCGCCGCCGCCGGATCGGCGCCCGATCCCGCGTATCCGCCGGACGGCATGAATCTTCTCCCGCAGCTGACGGCGGGAGCCGAACCCGTCTCGCGGCGCCTCTACTGGCGCTATCACTTCAACTCACAGCGCGCCCTGCGCGATGGCGATCTGAAGTATCTGCGCATAGGCGCCAACGATTTTCTCTTCAACGTGGCGGAAGATCCCCTCGAACGCGCCAATCTGAAGAACCGCCAGCCGGACGATTTCAAACGGATGGTTGCGTCGTGGGAAGAGTGGAATTCCACGATGCTCCCCGACCGTAACGACGTACGCTCGAGCCCGCTCGGCTATGCCGACGAGCTTGCCGATCATTTCGGCGTCGAACGCCCGCGCCGGGCTTCGCCTGCGGGTTCCGGAGCTACTGGTTCTTCGCCTGGGCGATAAGCTGCGCCACGCGCGACGTGGGACTGACCGGTTCCACGAAAACAATCATGTTTGCGTTCAGGATCATCCTGTCCGGCGCGTGCCATTCCTTCCCGCGTTTGACCAGGATGTTCGAAACCTGCTTCGTGTTCTGGTCCTGCACGCTCTGTACATAGAACACGTCGCGAAGCACGGGATAAGGAGTGCCCAGCCCTTCGAGACGCCCGAAGTATGCCGACCCGTTTGAGAGCAGCACCGCCTGATACGGAGTGGTCATCGCGATTGCCCGGTAACGGGACAACCCCCACGCCCCACCCGCCGCCGCGATGATGAACACGATCATCAGGATCGCCAGGGTGGTGGGAGGTTTGCGGGGCGCCGCCGTCGCCGGCACCGGGGTCGTCTCAACCGGGGACATGCCAACAGTTTACTGAATGGATCGCCGTCTGCGCTCGCGCCACATCACGCCGCAGGCGATCAGCATTGCGCCGAGCAGGAAGGACAGCGTGCCGGGCTCGGGCGTGGCCGTTGCCACCAGATCGAATGCGTCGGGGTTGGACGTATCCTGCACCAGCGAGAAATCCAGATCCAGCGCCAGGTCCACGGACTGCATCGGAATCAGTTCCGCGGCCGAAGTGTTCGACTCGATCACATCAGTCCATACATCGCCTGCCTCCGGCGTGAATCCGGGCTCGATCGTCACCGCGAGCGTCCCGTCCAGGATGACCGCTCCGAGTGCCGACACCCGATCGTACTGGCCCGGATTTGTGCCGGCAAGATCAAGGTCAAGCGTTCCGCCGTACAGGTCGTACGCTCCGTCGATGGTGATCGACTGCGGATCGCCCGGGTTCAGCGTGCCGCCGGTCTGATCGAGGGTTGCTTCCAGAGTTCCGCCTCCGGTCAGGCCGCCATCCTGGAGGTCGAATACCCCTGATCCGCCGTCCACAATCAGCGTCGTGCCGGTGCCAATGGTCACTGATCCCGAGTTCGTGAAGTCGCCCGAGGTGGTCAGCGTCGCCCCGCTCATAAGCGTCAGGCTGCCCGCATTACTCGCCAGCGTGGAAAGTGCGTTGGTGTTTCCGTCGAGTATTTCCCCGGTCGATGACAGAGTCAATGCCGTATTTGCGGCGATCGCCGTGATGTCGTTCGATCCGGAGTAAATCAGCTTCGATCCCTGCCCGATCAGATAACTTCCGCCGTTCAGCATACCGCCGGACGAAATATTCGTGAAGGTACTGGTTCCATCGGGATTGGTGCCCGTGACGGTCAGCGTGCCGCCATTGGTGATAACAACCTGACTCTGCGGTCCAAAGCCAGCCGTATAGAACGAAGAATTCGTCAGACCGCCCACGGTCACCGCGCTATTGCTGCCGTCGATTTTCAGTTGGCTCGAACCGAGGCCAGGGCCGCCCTGTGTCTGGGAAAACGTTCCTGTCACGTTCAGCGTGCTGCCGCTCAGAACCTCCACCATAGAGTTGTTCGCCCCGGGAATGCTGATCGGCGCTGCGCTGTTGTTCGAGAAATTGCCGCCAACGGTTCCCTTCGCCGCCTGAAAGCTCGTCGTGTCGCTTCCCTGGCTGAAACCGGGGACCGCCGATCCGGGGCCACCGCCCTGATAAATGTTGCCGGAGACATGCAATGTGCCGCCGGTGATGAAGATCGAGGATTGTGCGCCCTGACTTGTAGACGTTGTCAGACTTCCGAGACTCAGCGCGCTGGTGCTGTCGACGGAAACTCTGGCGCTGGCCGCCGCGGCCGCGGCCGCCTGGTTTAGAAAGGCGCCCGCCTGCAGCGTGCTGCCCTTCTGAATGCACAGCGTTGACCCGGACAGGGATGACGGCGGGAGCCCGCAGACCTGGCCGATTGGACCGGGGTTGTTGACGGCGCTGCTGGTCAAAGCGCCCGTGCCGGACGCACCCACCATAACGTTCGACGCATTGAGCATGAGACTTGCGGGGCCTGACCCGAGAGGCGTCGATACCCCCCCTGTAATCGTCAGCGAGCCGGACGGCCCGCCCAGAATGTAGGCCGCTACGTTCGAGCCGACCCCGTTCAGAGACAGGTTGGAGTTCTGCACAGAGGTAACCGACCTGATCGCGTCGGTCGTTCCGTTACCCGTCAGCAGGCCGTTGGAATATATAGCCACATTCGCACCGCGCAGGGTTGAGATCACGTCCGACCCGATGGCCGAGAGCTGCAGTGTCGCGCCTGCAGCGACGGAATAGCTTCCCCCTGTCAGGGTCTTGCTCGTGGCGTCCCAGTTCGTGAGATTCGCATTGGTTTCGACGGTCAGCGTGCCCGCGTTGACCGTCAGCGTGCCACTGTTCGTAAAGGCGGCAAGGCTCGAAATGGAGCCCGTCCCGTTGTTCGAAATGGTGTGGCCCACATCGTTGATCAGGCTTTCGTTTCCGGTCGCGCCATAGATTTGCGAGACCCCGTTCATGACGACCGTGCCGGTTTGAGCGGCGCTGGTGAGGTCGAACGTAGTCCCCGATCCGCTCAGTGCCAATGCCGCGCCATTCGACGTGCCCAGCATGACGGATCCGTCGTTATTGAATGTCGCCACTCCCGACGCTCCGGAGTTTGTGTTCTTGAACACCAGCTGCGCGCCATCCGCGACATTGATCTGGCCGGTCCCGAAGGCCGATACAGAATTCGAAAAGGCACCAGGTCCGCTGGTGTCGATGACGAGCGAAGCCGGCGCCGTGCCGTCTCCAATATTGATTGTTCCCACGTTCATGAAGCTGAGATTGCTGACCGTGGAGCCGGTGCCCGATGGGCCGACGTTGATTGTGTGCCCAACATCGTTCACCAGGGTTTCGAAGCCGGATTTGCCTGAGATCGTGGAATTACCGACCAGGTTGAGCATGCCTGTCCCCGCGGCGGAGAAGAGGTCGAATGTTGTGGCGGAGCCAGCGCTGTCGAGAATTAAGCCTGCGCCTTTCGCGGTACCCAGCGTGATCGTGCCCTCATTCTGGAAAAAAGTGCCCGGGGTGAGGGAATTGCTCAGCGTCAGCGTAGAGCCGTCGGCAACGCTGATCTGCCCGGTGTTGCTGAGAAATCCTCCCGTCGATGTGTCAAAGGTGAGGTTGGCGGCGGTGGTGCTGCCCGGGACCGCTACGCCGACGTTGATGGCGCTGCTGTTCGTGAATGCGGCCAGAGCGGAGATCGTGGCTGAACTGCCGGCGTACACGTTAATCGTGTGGCCACTGTCGTTAATCATGGTGGCAGCGTTGTTGAGCCCGCCTGTGATCAGCGCTTGTCCTTTCAGTGAAAGCCCGCCATTGCCCTGAAAATCGAAGCTGTTTCCCTGGCCTCCATCGCTCAGCGTCAGCGTGGCCACGTTGTTTGTGCCGTTAAGACTGATTGTTCCGGTGTTCGTGATTGTGCTGGTGGCGGGTCCTGGCGAGGTATTCTGCAGCGTCAGGTTGCCGCCGTCGGTGACGTTGATCTGCCCGGCGTTGCCCGCGCTTGTCCCGGCGCTGAGTTCCAGAGTGACCGAACCGCCGTTCTGGACATTCAGCACGCCGCCGTTGCCGATCGTCAGAACTTTTCCCGACGATGTGGGGCTTCCGAAGGTGATCGAGTTGCTGCCTGAGTTCAGCGTCGACGATCCGGTGCTGCCGCCAAGCGACATGCTGTCGACGATAACTCCGTTTGCGTCGAGATGGACAAGATCGGTGCCGCCGGTGTTTATCGTCGCAGCATACGTGACGCCGCCGCCGTTATTCGGAAACGCGCCACAGCCGCCACAGAACCAGTTGCCCGGGTCGCTGTAACTGTTGTTTCCATCGGCACCCGTCCAGTTGATCGCGGTGTCGGTGGTAATTGTCCCCGCTTCCGCATCCGGAGGGAACACCAGAAGATCGACGATCAGGGCGACAAGACAAGCCTGCAGCCAGACACGCACACCTGTCCTCCTGCCACCGAGAGCTGCCAAATCTCGCCTCCGTAAGAACCAATGTTATGGAGCGTCGGCGCGAGAGTAAACCTGTTCAAAAAAAATTAAAGTACTGGACCCCGAATCCGACACTTGTAGATTTTGGGGGCGGCCTGGGTTACTGATTCTTCGCCCGGGCGGTAGATGTTCGAAACCGGCCGGGTGTTGCGGTCCGCAACGCTATACTGAACCCCGAAAGCAGGAAGTTCTATGTGGATTCTCCGCGTGGCGCTCAGCCGCCCCTACACGTTCGTCGTCATGGCTATCCTGATCGCTATCCTCGGCGGCACGGCGATCTTCACCATGCCAGTCGATATCTTCCCCTACATCGACATCCCGATCGTCAGCGTCCTCTGGCAGTACGGCGGACTCTCGCCCGACGAGATGGAGAAGCGCGTCGTGACTAATTTCGAGCGCGGCCTGACCTCCAACGTCAACGACATCGAGCACATCGAATCGCAGAGCTTCAACAGCATCGCGGTCGTCAAGATCTTCTTCCATCCGAACGTGCAGATCGACATGGCGGTCGCCCAGGTCACCGCGCAGATGACCAGCGCCGTGCGCCAGATGCCGCCCGGCATGTTTCCGGGTGCGGTGCTGAAATTCGACGCTGCCAGCGTGCCGGTGCTGCAACTCGGCCTGTCAAGCAAAACCCTCCGTGAGCAGGACATCTTCGACCTCGGCAACAACTTCATCCGCACCCCGCTCGGCACCGTGCAGGGCGCGAACGTGTCATACCCGTTCGGCGGCAAGTCGCGCTCCGTCATGGTCGATCTCAACCTTGACGAGCTCTACGCCAAGCAGCTCTCGCCGATGGACGTCTCCAATGCTCTCAATCTGCAGAACCTCATCCTGCCCACCGGCACCGCGAAGCTCGCCGAGACCGAATATCACATCAAGGTCAACAGCAGCCCTCTCAATCTCGACGATCTGAACAATCTGCCGATCAAGGTGGTGAACGGCGCGCCCGTCTATATGCGCGATGTCGCCCAGGTGCGCGACGGCTTCTCGGTGCAGAACAACATCGTGCGCACCAACGGGAACCGCGGCGTGCTGATGACGGTCACACGCACCGGCAAAGCGTTGACGCTCGACATCGTCAATGGCGTCCAGAAGGCGCTGGCGAAAATCCTGACCACGCTGCCGCCGGAACTGAAGGTCACCACGCTGGCCGATCAGTCGATCTTCGTGCGCGCTTCGATCAGCGGCGTGGAACGCGAGGCGCTGATCGCCGCCATCCTCACGGGCCTGATGATTCTGCTCTTCCTTGGCAGCTGGCGCAGTACGCTGATCGTCTGTATTTCCATTCCGCTGTCGATCCTTGCCTCGCTCGCCATCCTCAGCGCGCTCGGAGAGACCGTCAACGTCATGACGCTGGGCGGGCTGGCGCTCGCCGTCGGCATCCTCGTCGACGACGCGACCGTCGCTATTGAGAACACGCACCGCAACATCGCCATGGGCAAGCCTCTGGTGCGCGCGGTTCTCGATGCCGGCGCGCAGATCGCGGTTCCGACGCTGGTCTCGACGCTCGCCATCTGCATCGTGTTTGTTCCCGTGCTTCTGCTCACGGGCGCGGCGCGTTATCTTTTCACGCCGCTGGCGATGGCTGTAGTCTTCGCCATGCTCGCGTCTTATCTGCTCTCGCGCACGCTTGTCCCGACCATGGCGAACTTCCTTCTCAGACATGAGATGGAGCTTTACCGCCATGCAGGCGGGGAAGTCAAGGGCAAAGGCATCTTCTTCCGCATCCATCGCCTTTTCAACCTCGGCTTCGAAGGCCTGCGCCGCCGTTATGTCGGCCTGCTCGACTGGTCGCTCGCACACCGCGCCGGAGTGCTCACCGCGTTCATGGCGTTCTCGGTGGCTTCGCTGGGTCTGGCGATGCTGGTCGGTCAGGACTTCTTTCCACTCGTCGACTCCGGCCAGATCAAGCTGCACGCGCGCGCTCCCTCCGGCACGCGCATCGAGGAAACCGAGCGCCGGTTTGCCGTCATCGAAAGCGAAATCAAGAACGTCATCCCCGCCGATGAGATGGACACGATCATCGACAACATCGGCATTCCCAACAGCTGGGCCAGCATCGCACAGGGCGACATCCCCACCATCTCCAGCGCCGACGGCGAAATCCTGATCTCGCTCAAAAAGGGAAAACACGCTCCCACGCGCGACTACGAAGTGAAACTGCGCCACATTCTGGGCGAGCGCTTTCCCGATACGACATTCTTCTTCCAGCCCGCCAACATCACGAGCCAGATTCTGAACTTCGGTCTGCCCGCGCCGATCGATCTGCAGGTCGTTGGCCGCGATCAGGAGGGCAACTACAAAATTGCCGAGCGGCTGATGGAAAAGATCGCGCGTATTCCGGGCGCGGTGGACGTCCATATTCATCAGGTTGTCGACCAGCCGGAAATCCGCCTCGATGTGGACCGCACGAAAGCCGCCGAACTCGGTCTCACGGAGCACGACGTGACCAGCAATATGCTGATCTCCCTCAGCGGCAACGGTTCCCTCGCGCCGAATTTCTGGGTGAACTGGGCGAATGGAGTCAATTACAACGTGGGCATCCAGACGCCGCAATATAAGGTCAACTCCCTCGACGCCCTGCTGCGCACGCCGATCTCCTCGCCGGTCGCGACCGTCAACACGACTGCGCCGAGCGGTGCGGGCAATATGGCCACCGGCAACGCTTTTGTCGCGGCATCGCCGAATGGCGCGTCGATGGCCTATGGCAACCCAGGGGCGATGGCGGGCAGCACGCAGCTTCTCTCCAATCTGGTTTCGGTTAAGCGCGGCTACACGCCCGTCATCGTGAACCACTACAACGTGACGCCGGTGTTCGATATTTACACGAACGTGGCGCGTCGCGATCTGGGCGGAGTCGGCTCGGAAGTCGAAAAGATCGTGCGCGACGAGACGCCGCATCTCCCGCGCGGCGTCTCGCTGGAGCTGCGCGGCCAGATCGCGACGATGCGCGCCTCTTTCCTCCGCCTCGGGCTGGGCATGATCTTCGCGGTGGTGCTTGTCTATCTTCTGATGACGGTCAACTTCCAGTCCTGGGTCGATCCGTTCATCATCCTGACCGCACTGCCCGGCGCTATGGCCGGTATTCTCTGGATGCTCTTCGTGACCGGCACGACACTGAGCGTTCCGTCGCTCATGGGCTCGATCATGTGTATCGGAGTGGCTACCGCCAACAGCATTCTGATGGTCACGTTCGCCAACGACCAGCGCGGCATGACGCCGTCGGCGCGCGAAGCCATGCTGGCCGCCGGGTACGCGCGCATTCGCCCCGTGCTGATGACCGCGACCGCCATGGTTCTCGGCATGCTCCCCATGTCGCTCGGTCTCGGTGAAGGCGGCGAGCAGAATGCCCCGCTGGGCCGCGCCGTTATCGGCGGACTCGCGTTCGCAACAGTCACGACCTTGTTTGTCGTTCCGATAATATATAGCTACCTGCGAGTCAAACCGCCCGTCGATTACGAGGCCCGGCTGGTCGAAGCGGAGCTCGAGGGCGCACCGGAATAAGCGCACAGGCCGAAGGGTCCGTTGTGCGCGTAGGGAATTTGATGCCATCCACCGATCGGGGATCTGAATCGCACGTTTCACCGGAAGAAGCGCTTCGTCTGCGCGAGGAGATCGAAGCTCTTCGCCGCCAGCTGGCCGAGCACCAGAAGAAGGCCCCGGGAGCGGGAGCCGGTGCGGTCTGGCATCCGTCGCGCGGTGTCCTCTGGGCGATCTGCCTCGCTGTCACGGCCCTCGCCGTGGTTGCGTTCTTCGTCGGGTATCTGCCGCTGCGTGCGCGCAACCAATTGGTTCGCAGCGAAGCCTTCGCGCAGGCCTCGGCGCTGCCCCGTGTGGATGTCATTCAGGTCGGCCGGTCGTCCGTCATGAGCGAGCTGGACCTTCCCGGCAACATCGAAGCCATCACGGAAGCGCCTATTCTCGCGCGCACCGATGGTTATCTGGAGCGGCGCCTCGTCGATATCGGCGATCGCGTGCAATCGGGACAGCTGCTGGCCGAAATCGCGGCGCCGGAACTTGATGAACAGGTGCGGCAGATCCAAGCCGCCCTGCAGCAGGCGCATGAAGCGCTCGACCAAGCGCAGGCCAATCTGCAGCAGGGCATCTCGAACCGCGAGATCGCCCGCGTCACCGCCGGGCGATGGGCGAAAGTCGTCGCGCAGGGTGGCGTGTCACGGCAGGAAAACGACGAGTATCAGGCGCAGTATCAGGCGCAGATTGCCGCCGTGCAGTCCCTCGAGAAGGCCGTCGCAGCGCAGCGCAGCAATGTGTCGCAGGCCGAGGCGAATCTCGCGCACATCAATGAGCTCGGCGGCTATCGGCAGGTGAAGGCGCCTTTCACGGGCGTGATCACGCAGCGCAATGTCGATGTGGGCGCGCTGGTCTCGACCGGCAACACTCTGCTGTACCGCATCGCCCAGACTGGCACGCTTCGCATATTCGTGAATGTGCCGCAGACCAACGCCGATGCCATTCGTGCCGGCCAGGGTGCGCACCTGAAAGTCTCGAATCTTCCCGGACGCGTATTCAAGGGGAGCGTCGCGCGCACCGCGAATGCGCTCGATCCTTCCAGCCGCACCATGCTGGTCGAAGTGCAGGTGCCGAACGCGGACGGCGCGCTGCTGCCCGGCATGTACGCGCAGGTTGAGCTGAACGACGCGCGTCTCTACGCGCCGGTCGTGGTGCCGGGCGATTCGCTGCAGGTCAATGCGGACGGCACGAAGATCGCGCTTGTGCGGCCGGATCATACGGTTCACTTTCAGCCCATCGAAGTGGGCCGCGACTACGGCGACAAACTCGAAGTAATCAGCGGGCTCAAAGAAGGAGACACGATTATTCCGCGTCCGGGCGATGCTATTCGCGAAGGCACGAAGGTCGAGCCTGTAGCACAGAAGGCGAAGTAACCAGTGCGCGTTGTTGCAGCTTTGCTTCTGACGCTGGCGGCCGGTTCGTTACTGGCGCAGGACTCCGATGCCCCCGTTCCCATTGGTAAAGGCGTAACGCCGCCGCGGGTTAGGCGCAAGGTCGATCCGGTCTTTTCGAAGGAGGCAGAGCGTGCCCATATACAGGGCACTGTGCTCTACTCGCTGATCGTGGATAAGAGCGGACATCCGCGGGATATCCAGATACTCAGCCCTCTCGGTTACGGTCTCGACGAGACGGGTATCGAAGCTATTGAGAAATGGGAATTCATTCCGGGCATGAAAGACGGAATGCCGGTGAATGTGAGGGCGGAGATCGAAGTCAACTTCCATTCACGCGCGGTGCCCTTCGATTCGAGCCTTGAGGCCAACCGGACCGCGTATAACCGGGTTGTGCACAACCTCCGGACAGACAGGACAAGCTCCAAAGGTCTGGAAGAACTGAAAAGACTCGCAACGGAAAAGTACCCTCCGGCATCGGCCCTGCTCGGAGAATTGATGATCGACGGGAAAAAGGTGCCGCAGGACGTTGCAGGCGGTATAGAGCTGATCCGGAAAGCAGCAAACAAGGATGACAGTAACGGTTTATATGCGCTCGCGAGGCTGAATCTCGACGGGACGGGAATGCCTGCGGATTTCGATAAAGGACTGAAACTGATGCGTGAGGCCTCGGTAAATGGAAGCCCGGCCGCGCAGCTTTGGCTTGGCAATAAATATGAAACGGGCGATTCACATGTCGCCGCCGACCCGAATCGCGCACGCCAATACTTCCGCCTGTGCGCTGCCCATGGCAATGCGACCTGTCAATTTCATCTTGGCCGGCTGCTGAGTCCAGCCGCGGGGCAGGGAAATACCGATCCCGTTCAGGCGCTCGCATGGCTGGAACTCGCAGAAGAAGGTTCGGAAAAAGACGCTGCATCGCTTGCTCAGCCGCTGCGCGCTGCTTTGTCCCCTGATGAAGTGCAGCGAGCCGAGAAGCTGAAGACTCAGCTTCTGCGAAAACAGTATTAGCGCCTGACCTGATCCACGTCCACGTCGAGATTGTGTCCGATGCGGAATCCGTAGAGGCCGTCGGTGTGGATTTTGCTCTTCGCCAGCCGGGTGACTTCAGTGCCGTTCACCGTGAAGATGACGTTATCGCCCTGCACCTGCATACCGAGGGTGTTGGTCTGTTTTCCGTCGGCGCCCTGTTTGACGATCGCCGGGTTTGCGGTCCAGGGTACGACGGTGGTGGGCCGGGCGTTACCTTCGCGATTCGCAACAAAGAATTCGCCCAGATTGCGCACCAGGAAATAGCTGTAGGTCTGCATGTCGCCGGCCAGATTGCTGCCGCCGAACATCAGGCCGTAGGAGATCGGATGCGACGGCGCCGCTTTCTGTGTCAGCCTTGCCGAGAACGAATAATTCCCCGCCTTCATCCACGCGCTGTTATAAAACGTTCCCGCCGAACCCATCGTGAAGTGGTCCACACCGCCCGATTCGGTGAACTGAATCTGCTGTGCGGTTCCGCGGTCCGGGCGCACGTTCCATCCCGCCGGAAACTGACCGTTCCCTGCCACAGCCCGGTCCGGATCGTTATCGCCGCCCCGCTGTGCAATGGCCGGCAGCGTGGCCAGAAGAGCGCATCCGAGGGCGCTCGCGATCAGAATTCTGTTCATGACTTTGTTCGCTCGTCGGCCAGTATATAAGAGTGGCACGGCTTCAGCCTCTGAAACGCCGCGCAGAAGGCCGGCGGGACCGAGAGGGTGCGCCTGAAGCCTGGCCCCACTAACGTTTGCTGCCCTGCCGCAGAATCGGGTAATCCTGCGCAGTCGGCGGAGCGCTGACGAGCGTGCCTCCGTGCGTCAGCATGTAGAGATTCTGGCAGGCGGGCTGGAATCTGAGATCGCATCCGCGGGTGAACGGCTGAAGAGCCTGAGCTGCGCTCGTCCTGCGAAGATCTTCGCCGCTGCGAGATAGCGTGATGTCCGTCCTGCCCGCTTCATTGCACGCCCAGCCTGAGCCGCGATTGCACGCGGTCAGCTCGAGATCGGCGAGATAAGGGCAGGCGTAGGGGCGTCCTGCGTCGCAGGCGTGCTGCCAGAAGGGGATGTACTGACCGGGGTGATTGTCGCCTACCTGCTGCGTCGCGTTGAGTGCGACGAACACGATCGCCCAGACGCTCATGTAGGCGAGGTTGTGTTGGTATTCCTGCAGCCGCGGCGCGCGTTTGACTGAGCCCCCGAGTTTGAATGAACGGAGGATGCGGTCGATCGCCTTCACGGACAGATTGAGCAGCGGGACCGGGAGAAGCTTGTCGTAGAAGGTCGGCATACCGGCTTTGCCGAGAAGGTCGTAAAACAGTACGGTGCCGAGGCCGTAGAGCGCGCCGTAGAAGATGCGCCCGGGTTCGCTGCGCGGCGAAGTCGAGGGGTCGTTGAAGAGGAGATGCATGCCGAGGAAGACCGCGATGGGGATGTAGGAATCGTAGAAAAAGTAGATGCCGGTAAGGGCGAAGTAGATGCGGCCGAAGAGCCAGGTGGTGACGACGGCGGACATCGTCATCGACGTGACGCCGAAAAAGAACTGGCCGGGCAGTCCGATGAGGAACAGCGCGAGATAAACGTGCGGAGGAAAGAACTGCGTGGTGGCGATTTCCTGTCCCCATGTGATGCCGGTGGTTCCGGTGGCGAGAAGCACGAGCGAGGCTACGGCCAGGGGGAAAGAAGAGGGATTGAAGATGTGGGCGCGGCGTCCATCGCGAGTCCACCTTATTGTTTCCTTGGCCAGGAGGCCGAGTGCGACCATGGCGAACTGGAAGACGAACCAGGCGGGCCTGAAAAGGAGAAAGAGATTGGTGCTGAAGATGACGGGAAAGGGAGCGAAGCCGAGCGTGTAGTCGTTGCGGCGCGACCACGAGAGCAGCATGTCGAAGGCGTAGGCGAAAAGGAGCTGGGCGAGGATAAACGGCGCAAAGGCGCGGGCAGGAGGCCACCAGAGGGCCCAGTAGATCAGGAACGCACCCTGCGCGCAGGCCTGCACGTAATGCTGACGTTTAGGGACAAACTGGAGGGTGAGAGCGCGGCGCCGGCTGAAAGCGTCGAGGGCGAGAGACCAGAAGGTCAGCGCGGCGGCTGCGCCAAGGAACGATGCGAAGGCGCGATCGTTGGTGCGGATAGGGCTGAAGAAGGCAACGGCGGCAAGAGCGATTGCGAAGGGCAGAGCGAGCAGGGGAAGATGCGTGCGTGATGGCAAAGCTTTCGCAGAACCATATTACGCGGAGCGAAGGCGGGCGAGGCGATTCGCCCGCCGTTGGGTATGAGTTATTGTGCGGCTGTTGTCGGTAACGGTGCCGCGACTTCGTGCATGGCGCCGATCACAACTTCGGTGCGGCCGGTGATCTCGTCGACGATCTCGACATTGCCGATCAGGTTGCAGGCCGGCGCCACCGGTGTGGTTGTGGTGGACGATGCGACGGGCGTCGGGACAGCAAGAATGACGAACGTGGCGCGGATGTCTTTGCGCTGATTGACTGGTAAGGCGAGATCGACATCGCTGAAGAGATCGAGATGTCCGGCGGCGCCGGGAGCGACCGATACGGTCGCGCTCTTGAGCTTTGCGCCGGTGGCGTCATAGTAAGTCAACGACGCGACGCAGGCGAGGGGCGGCGTGGACGTGGCGGACGCGGCATTCAGGACGTTGATGCGGGCTGTCTGTCCCTGTGCGACGCCGACCATTCCCGATGTGTGAGTGGTGCCGACGGTGGAGACGGGAGGGGTAGCCGTCTGCGCGTAGAGCCCGGCAGCGGCGATAAAGAAGACACTGATCCTCTGAAAACGGTGAAGCATTTCTTTTCTCCTTAGAACTGGTGAGTTTGGGAATCGTGAAAACTGTGCCGTCCGGAGCGGCCAGCTTTGCGACTCGTTAAGTGCAAACACGGCGGGCCGGAATGAGTTGCGGTGCGGCTGGTGTCCTTCTGGCCGGTAGTCGTTTAACGCAGGCATGCGGAAAATCGCGCAGGCATAGGAACTGATGGCCTGCGAAGTTTCCGCTGGTCCTCACACGAATTGGAATCCGGCGTGCGGAACTTTCTTTTGAAGGGAAGTACCGATGAAACTCTCAATAAAAGCCCTGGCGATTGCCTGCGGTTTACTCTGGGGCGGCTGCCTGTTGCTTGTGGGACTCGTCAATCTGGCGGCTCCTCCGTACGGGGCGAATCTTCTCGCGGGCGTCAGCTCGATCTACCCGGGGTTCCACGCCTCGCACACTATTGCAGACGTTCTCGTGGGGACAGCCTATGCTCTGCTTGACGGCGCAGCAGGTGGCGCTCTTTTCGGATGGCTCTACAACCTGTTTGCGAGCAGAGTCAACAGCCGGTAAATTGCGCGCCTGAATGAGCGGCGGCGGCTTCAAAGAACCGGCGGCAGGACCGCCGGCGTTACGATTGTTTCTTGAGGCCCGCCGAGTACAACATCAGACCTTACGCCGACTCGAAGCCATTTCAGCTCGAGGTGAATTACGCCCCCAGGGGCGATCAGAAAACGGCTATTGAAGAACTCGGGCGCGGGCTCAACGACGGCGAAAAACATCAGGTTCTGCTCGGCGTCACCGGGTCGGGCAAGACTTTCACGATGGCGAAGCTGATCGAGAAAACGGGGCGTCCGGCGCTGGTGCTGGCGCATAACAAGACGCTCGCGGCGCAGCTTTATCACGAATTCAAGACCTTTTTCCCGGCGAACGCGGTCGAATATTTCGTCAGCTATTACGACTACTACCAGCCCGAAGCGTACATTCCTTCGAGCGGCGTCTACATCGAAAAAGAAGCGACCATCAACGACGAGCTCGACCGGCTGCGGCTGGCCGCGACGAAGTCGCTGTTCGAGCGGCGCGATTGCATCATCGTGGCGAGCGTGAGCTGCATCTACGGCCTCGGTTCGCCGGAAGCGTATTACGGCATGCTGCTGATGCTCGAAAAAGGGCAGAAAATCACGCGCAAAGAGATCACGTCGAAGCTGGTCGAGATTCTCTACGACCGCAACGACGGCGATTTCCGGCGCGGCACGTTTCGCGTGCGCGGCGATGTGATCGAGCTTTATCCGACTTACGACGAGAATGCCTACCGGATCGAGATGTGGGGCGATGAGATGGAGTCGCTGGCGCAGATCGATCCGCTGCTCGGCGAGGTGAAGCAGACGTATCAGCGGCTGCCGATTTATCCCAAGACGCATTACGTGATGTCGCAGCTGACGAAGGATGCGGCGATCGAGTCGATCAAAGCGGAGCTGGAAGCGTGGCGGCCGCAGCTGGAAGCACAGGGCAAGCTGATCGAGGCGCAGCGGCTGCATCAGCGCACCATGTTCGATCTCGAAATGATGAAGGAGATCGGATACTGCCACGGGATCGAGAATTATTCGCGGCATTTTTCGGGGCGGCTGCCGGGCGAGGCGCCGCCGACGCTGCTGGATTATCTGCCGCACGATTCGGTGATGTTCATCGACGAGAGCCATCAGACCGTTCCGCAGCTGCACGGGATGTATCACGGCGACCGGTCGCGCAAACAGGTGCTGGTGGCGCACGGCTTCCGGCTGCCCAGCGCGCTGGATAACCGGCCGCTCACATTCGAAGAGTTCGAGCACCGCGTGAATCAGGTGGTCTACGTTTCGGCGACGCCGGGGCCGTATGAGCTGACGAAATCGGCCGGCGTGGTGGTGGAGCAGATCATCCGGCCGACGGGACTGGTGGATCCGGAGATCGAGATGCGTCCGATCAAGGGGCAGGTGGACGATCTGCTGAATCGAGATCCGGCAGCGCGCGGCGAACAATCAGCGCGTGCTGGTGACGACGCTGACCAAGCGCATGGCGGAGGATCTGGCGGAGTATTACTCCGAAGTCGGCGTGAAGTGCAATTATCTGCACTCGGAAGTGAGCACGCTCGACCGGATCAAAATTCTGCGCGATCTGCGGCGCGGCGAGCACGATGTGCTGATCGGGATCAACCTGCTGCGCGAAGGGCTGGATCTGCCGGAAGTTTCGCTGGTGGCGATTCTCGATGCGGATAAGGAAGGCTTTCTGCGCTCGAGCCGGCGCGCTGATTCAGACCATGGGGCGGGCCGCGCGGCATCTGGAAGGCAGGGCGATTCTCTATGCGGACGTGATGACGGACAGCATGAAGCGCGCCATCGACGAAACCACGCGACGGCGTGAAATGCAGCTGCATTACAACGAGGAGAACGGCATTACGCCGCAATCGATCATCAAGCCGATCGATATGAGCCTGGTGGCGATCGCGGAAGGCGACTACGTGACGGTGCCGGCCGAACCGGAGGAAGCGAGGAAGAGCTGACGCCGGAGCAGAGGGAGAAGTTCATCGCCGAGCTGGAGCAGCGAATGCGGGATGCCGCGCGGAAATTCGAGTTCGAGAAAGCCGCGCAGTTCCGCGACAGAATCAAGAACCTTCGGACGAAGGACATCGCGGGGATTGGAATCGAAGTATAAGTACGGCGTACTGGGCGCAGGCGCGGTGCGGAAGAGCCTGATCGGACGGCTGCCGTCGAGGGCGCGGGCCATCGGGCCGGTGTGCGCGACTTCATACCGCGTGGCAAGCCGGATCGCGAATTCGCTGCGCGCGGGTTATCCGGTGCGAAGCGCGGAGGAACTCCGCGTTGTGCGGGCCGTGCTGGTGTCC
The DNA here is from genome assembly GCA_963832905.1 of Terriglobia bacterium. Classification (GTDB taxonomy): domain Bacteria; phylum Acidobacteriota; class Terriglobia; order Bryobacterales; family Bryobacteraceae; genus BOG-234. The sequence continues at coordinate 146,031 of CAWHVO010000008.1, forward strand.
ACGCCGCCGGAACATCTGGAAGGTGTGGTCGCACTGCTGCGGAATGCAGCCATCGACTGGCGCGGCAAAGCGCTGATTTTCTGCGATTGCGCACCCGATGCGGAGAGCCGGCGGGAATTCGGGGAGAGAGGCGCGAGCACGGCCGTGGCGCGGGAATTCGGAACGCGGCTGATCGCGGAAGGCGAGGACCGCGGGGCGCTGCGCGCCGTGCAGGGGCTCGCGCGGGAACTGGGCCTCAGGCCGGTGCAGATATCGAAAGGCGCCGGGGGCGTTTTCGGCGCGGCGGTGCTCCTCGGGACCGCGGCCCTCACGCCGCTGATCGACCGGGCGGCCGAACTGCTGCGAGCGGCGGGAATCCGCGACGGCGAGGCGGCGCGAATGGCGTCGTCGTTGTTCGGCCAAACGGCCCGGGACTATGCCCATTCCGGGCAGCAGAGCTGGGCGTGGTATGTGCGCGGGCCCGATGCGGCCAGGCTGGAAGCGCAGGCGGCAGGAGAACCGATTCTGCGGCAGCTCGTGTTGTACGGCCTGGAGAGGTTCGGGAAGCACGAGGAAGTCAGAAGAAGGCTGGCTGATTCCTGACCGCCCACAACGCCGGCCCGAGTGGCCAGCTATGCGCTCCGGACAAATAACAAAGGCCCGGCTGGCGGCCGGGCCTCTTCGTTTTCAACTTCAGCGCGCCTGATGAACTCAGCCGGCGTGTTGCAGCCGGTACTCGCTCACCATATGCTCCATCTCGTCCTTCAGATGAAGTTTGAGTTTTTTCAGACGATGTTCTTCCATTTCCTCGTCGGCAGTCAGGCCGTGCTTGGCCTCGAGCGCCTGAATCTGCTTCTTGTACGTGGAATGTTGTTCCGCGAGATGGCGGAACTTTTCATTCGTCTGCATCAGGTGCGCTTTGATTTCTTCTATTGCGTTTTGTTCCATCCTGGCAAAATCTCCTTAGTGGAGTCGCCTCGCCATCCCGGACCCTGGAACCTGGCGCCGACACGGCAGGTAGCTTCACTTCTTCTCTGAAGTGGCGAACGGTTGGCCGCTCGTCTACCAGGACTTTACCATGAACGTTTTTTCATGACAACTGCGTTTACGACGCCGTGGTTGTAATAACCCGCACGCAGTCCGGCCTGTTTCCAGCCGAGTTTCCGATAGAGCGATATGGCGGGGGCGTTGGGTTCGGCGACTTCAAGAAAAATCGTTCCGCGTGCTTTTTCGCACACCGCTCGAAGCAGGGCGGAGGCAACGCCGCGACGCCGGAAGCCGGGATCCACGGCCAGATTCAGGATCTCGGCTTCGTCTTCGGCGCTCTGCCGCCACGAACAGAAACCGGCCGGGGCGTCTTCGACCAGTGCAAGGAGAAGAGGAAATCCCGAATAATCGCCGAGCGGCCACTGCGCGGTTTCCGGGCAGTGGTACTGGATGCGGGCTATGGCAGGGTAATCGCGTTCGAGTGCGGGACGGATTGCGACCGCGCTCAATTCCGGGAGCCCGGGACTTCCGAACGTCCGGCCAGCGGCTGCACGGCGGAGCTGCCGCAGATGGCTACTCCGGTGCGGACGAGCGCGTTCAGAAAGCTGTTGAGCATGGCGTAGAAACTCTGCTCGGTCATGGGCTGCTTGCCGGGAAGACGGAAGGTGGAGGGCAGCTCCTTGGCGATACGCAGGTGCAGGCCGTTGGGCACGGTGCGGCCGGCGCGGTCGCGTTTGTTGGCGACGGTCATCGGCGTCTGCATAACGGTGCCGGAGCGGCCGTCGACGTAAAATTGGCAGCGGGAAAACCAGCCGAGATTGGCCGGGTCGGCGGCATCGAAAAGAAGCAGCGGCGCTTCGCGCTGTTCCGCGGTGAGTTCGAGCAGAATGCCGCGGGGCGATTCCTTGAGACTGCGCTTCGAAGCCGGCCTGCTGCGCGACAGCGGATACGGTGGCAGGGTCGATTTCGAGCAGTATCAGTTTGTGACGACCGGCCTGCAGGACCTGCATAATGCTACGCCGAGGTGGTAGTGGCGAGGCCCTCGCAGGCAGTCGGGACGTCGGGGTAGAACGTGATCACGTTGTCCAGCCGCGTGAGGCGGAAGACTTCTTTGACCAGACCGTCCGCGCCGGCAACCGCGGCATGTCCGCCCTGCTGGGTGATCTTGCCAAAACAGTAGGCAATGATGCCGATGCCGGTGCTGTCGATATAGGTCACCCGGGAGAGGTCGAAAACCAGCTTGCGAACACCGTCGGCGAGGGTCTTGAGGACGGTGGCTTCAATCGCGCCCCGCTCGTGACCGAGCGTGAGACGGCCGGACAGCGACAACACAGTGATATTGGGCTCAGACGTGCGCGTCTCGAGGTTGAAATCCATTTCCGCTGAAATTACAGGATACAAGATCGGCGGGTCATGTTGTGGGGGGCATTTCAGCTGCCGTGCTTCTCACTGTCGATACCGGGCTGATTTTCGTGACATTTCAGAGGCCGCGCGGCACAGTGGCGGCGGGTCCGGCGGCAACCTCGGATTCGGGAACGCTGTCGCCCTCGCCCGGCGCAAGAAACAGATTTTCGTCGAGAGCGTGCTGGCGCGTATACATATCCCAGTAGCGGCCGTGCAGTGTGAACAGTTCGGGATGCGTGCCGCGCTCGACAATATTGCCGGCCTCGACGACGAGAATCTGATCGGCGCGGCGGATGGTGGAGAGCCGGTGCGCAATGACGAATGTGGTCCGGCCGCGCATCAGGTGCGCGAGACCCTGCTGGATCATGGCCTCCGATTCGGAGTCGAGGCTGGAGGTGGCTTCATCGAGGATGAGGATGCGCGGATCGGCAAGGATGGCGCGCGCGATGGAGAGGCGCTGGCGCTGGCCGCCCGAAAGCTTGACGCCGCGCTCACCCACGATGGTGTCGTAGCCCTCCTCGAGTTTTTCGGCGAACTCGTCGACGCGTGCGATGCGGCAGGCTTCGAGCACCTCGGCTTCGGTGGCGCGGGGGCGCGAGAACATGACGTTCTCGCGGATGGATCCGTCAAAAAGGAACGTCTCCTGCAGGACGACGCCAAGCTGGGAACGATAGCTGGCGAGGTTGACGCGGCTGAGATCGACGCCGTCGACCAGAATACGGCCGCCGCGCGGTTTATAGAAGGCGGAGATGAGGCCGATGGTGGTCGACTTGCCCGAGCCGGACGGGCCGACGAACGCGGTCACCGTGTCTGGGCGGGCTTCGAACGAAATGCCATGCAGCACGGTTTTGCCGGTTTCATAGGCGAACTCGACGTTGTCGAAGAGTACATCGCCGACGATAGGGCCGATGGTCCGCGTGCGTTCCGGGTCCTCATCTTCGGGGCGTTCGTGCATGATTTCGCGGGTGCGCTCGAGGCCTGCCAGGGCTTCGGTCATCTGCGAGCCGATGTTCACGATGCCGACAATGGGCGCGACGAGAAAAACGAGAAACGCGTTGAACATGACGAGGTCGCCCAGCGTCATGCGACCGGCGTAGATTTCATGCGTGCCGAAAAACATGACGAGCGCGCCGATAATGCCCATGAGAACGGTGGCCGCCAGCGACATGAGCGACATCGCGGTGAGGCTCTTCATCACATTGGCCAGCAGACGTTGTGCGCCGGCGGCGAAGACACTCGCTTCACGCTGTTCGGCGTGGTAGCCCTTGATGACTCGGATCCCGCCGAGGGACTCGGTGAGGCGTCCGGTGACTTCGGCGTTGATTTTGCCGCGCTCGCGGAAGATCGGGCGCACGGTTTTGAAAGCTTTACTCATGATGAAGCCAAACGCGATGACCACGACCAGAGCCACACTGGTCATGGGCGGGCTCACGCGAAAGAGTACGGCGAGTGAGATGACCGCCGTGACAATTCCGCCGACGAACTCGATAACGCCTGTGCCGACGATGTTGCGCATGCCTTCGACATCGGCCATGATGCGCGAGACGAGCTGGCCGGTCTTGTTGGCGTCGTAAAAGGCGACGGACAGGCGGCCGATGTGCTCCTGCACCTTGCAGCGCAGTTCGGCGATCAGTTTCTGTCCGGCGATGGAGAGCAGCTGGGTGAGCGCGAAAGTCGTGATGCCCTGGATGGCAGTGGCGGCTACGACCGCCAGCGTGAGGGGCACCAGCATCGACGCCTGTCTTTTGTTGATGACGTTGTCGATCAGGAACCGGGTGGAATAGGGCAGAACGACGCCGCTCCCGCGGTTGATGGCGATCAGGAGAAGGCCCAGTGAGAGGATGCCGCGGCGCGGTTTTATCATGGCCCAGATCTCGGGCCAGAGGACGCGCAGACGTTCAGTCGCCGGCTTCTTCGACGCCGGGGGCGGAGGTGGACCCATGCCTTTGGTTGGATGCGTGCGGCGCTCGCCGCGCGTCATGCCATGATTAAGTCGCAATAAGGCTATTTTACGCGGGGCCTCGGTGGCAGCCGGACCGGGATTGCGAGAGAGCCGGCGAAACGCCTGGTCCGCACATCGAATCAGCAACTTGCAGGCTTGTGCATTTTGTACTGGTACTCGGTTACCCTGTCGTTAACTTTTGGTAAGCTTTCGAGTGCTGCTAATCTTTGCCCAATGCCGTGCTCGGAGTGCGTCCGTCTGACTGCGGAGCGGGATCGCAGGCATCGCGCCTTTCTTTCGGTGCAAAAGCTCTTTGACGACGCGTACGGCGATGCCGTGGCGGAGAGATATCTGGAGCTCCGGACGGTTGTACAGGAAACGTTGTTGCAACTGAATTTCGCGCAGACCGAACTTACGCACCACCGCGACCAGCACGAGGCGATGAAGTGACTTATCCCTGCGCCCGGCCTTTCCACTGTCCGCCTTTGCCGAGGTAGTGAAGGCGGGCGGAATCGACCGTTGCGAAGACGTAAAGCGCCGCGGCCAGCGGCAGGGTAAGCGCCCAGGCGGCGGAGAGCTTATAAAAGCGGACCATCGGCAGGTAGATCGAAAACATAATCAGCCATGCGGCGGCGCCTGCGAAGGCTGCGAGCGGAGATCCAGTCAGAAGAGACAGCGGCGGCAAAATGAATAAGAGCGCTATGCCGAGACACGTCCCGGCAAGAAGCGAGGGCGAATAGTTCAGTTGCGTGTAAGCAGTGCGCGCGACGGTGTAATGAATATCGGCGAAGCGCGGATATTCACGCAGACTTCGGACGTTGTCGGTGAGGGTGAGTTCGATGCGTCCGCCGCTGTCCTTAATCGCTTTGGCCAGTGCGCAGTCGTCGATCAGCGCAGACTTGATACGCGCCAGACCGCCGATGGCGTCGAGAACATGTCGCCGGACCAGCATCACGCCTCCGGCGGCGGCGGCGACGCGGGTGCCCGGATCGTTAGTCCGGCGGAATGGATAGAGCATCGCGAAGAAGAAAACGAACGCCGGAACCAGAAGCTTTTCGGCGACGCTTGCGCAGTGCAGCCGGACCATGCGCGAGGTGAGGTCGAGGTTGTTTTGGATGGCTCGGGCGGCGAGGCGACGCAGGCTGTCGGCGGGATGTTCGATGTCGGCGTCGGTGAAGAGGATGAAGTCGGCGCTGCTTCGAGTGACGCCTGCGTGCATCGCGGCAACTTTGCCCGCCCAGCCGTCCGGAAGCGCGGGCGGGAGGACGACGGTAACGCCGCTGCGGTGCAGCCGAGCAATGCTTCGGGCGATCTCGCCGGTGCCGTCGCGGCTGTGATCGTTGACCAGGATGATTCGCCAGGCGCCCGGGTAGTCCTGTGTGAGGAGAGAAGGCAGGCTGCGGGGCAAGGCGTCGGCTTCGTCGCGGGCGGGAACGATGACGTTGACGGAGGGCCAAGCCGGGGGATCCGGGGAGCGCGTGTCGAACAGCAAGCGCCAGAAACTGCTATGGAAGAAGGCGAGCCACAGCCAGCCGGGCAGAGCCAGGCTGCTCAGCAAAACCAGAACAAGGGGCAAGTATCAAAAGTAACGGGAAAAAGAACCGGCGACAAGATCGCCGGCGTTACTGTTGTCCGCCGCCCACCCAGTAGCCGGGCCGGGTCTTCGCCACGTAGCGCGGGTTATCCACCCGGATCTCGATCGTGTGGAAGCCGGGCTCGCTCTTGTTGTTGGGGGCGTAGGAAATCAGATATTGGCTGCGGATCTCCGTGCTGATGCGCTGTATGGCGTCTTCGAGACCCCTCTGCTTCACGAAGGAAAATTCTGCCCCGCCAGTGCCCTTGGCCATGGCTTCCGTCGTGCTGTTCGACGAAGATGCGCTTGGTCTCCTTATAGATTTCGGTCAGAACCGGCATGAACTGCGCCTGGCTTTCGATGCCGTAGTTCGCCGAGACGGAAGTCGGCGTGGGCGGCTGGCCGGCGAAGGTCTGATACGACGTGGTGTCGATCGGGTTGGGACGCGGCGTCTCGGGCTTTCCGGTCAGGCGCACCATCAGCTGGCTGATGTCGACGGTATAAACAACCACGTTGGCGAAGTTGGCGTCCATCAGGGTCTGCTTCAGGCGGCCTTCGCTGGCCTGGTCTCGCGTTTCGCTGACCAGCAGGACGATCTTGCGGTTCTCCTTCGGGCGGTGGCGCAGCATGTAGACCGCCTGATCCACCGCGTCGATGATGCGGTTGCTGGAGTTGCCGGCGGTGATCTTATCCACAGCGGCTTTGATCTTGTCAGTATCCGAGGTGAAGTTCTGCATCACGCGCATGCGGGAGTCGACCGCCATGACGGCCACCTCGCCGTGATCGCCCGCGACCTCCGGGATCAGCGTGCCGAGTTTCTTGATCTGGTTCAGGATCGGGCCATCCACGCGCACCGAAGCCTCCACGGCGACGACCATGGAAATCGGCAGGAAAGTGACGTTAACGTGGATGTCCTGTGGTTTTTTGTTGTCGAAGAGGTAGAACTGGTGAGGCTGCAGGCCGTCGATGATGTTGCCGGATCTTGTCGGTGACCAGGGTGGGGGCGACGATGTTGAAAGTCGATACCCTGAAGGCCTTCTCGGGGGTGTCGTCGGCGTTCTGGCGGGTAGCCTGCGGCGCCTGGGCGAGGACCATGGCTCCCGCGCCAATCAGAAGAACAGCCGGAATCGCGACCTGAAGCGCCTTCATACAGGACATGCTAAGCCTCCTTGGCTTCTCTGCCTTTTTCGCGCCCAACGGACCCTTCGGCCTGGGCGCTTACGGCGTTTTCTGCGTGCTCGGTTTTACCGGATAACAAATCCAGCACGTGCGGGACCAATTCCAAAATAGCATCCAAAGACTCCAGCGCGCCGCGCGGGGAGCCAGGGAGATTAACGATCAGGACGGGGCCGCGGTTTCCGGCCAGAGCGCGGGACAGCGAGGCGAAACGCGTGGACTTGAGGCCACTGGCACGCATCTGTTCGCCGAAGCCGGGGATTTCGCGCTCGATCACATCGCGGGTGGCTTCGGGAGTGACGTTGCGCAGAGCACAACCCGTGCCGCCTGTGGTGAAGATGGCGCGGGCGAGACCGGTGTCCGCGATTTGACGCAGGGCGGACGCAATCTGGTCGCGTTCGTCGGGGATGATGCGGCGGTCGGTGACCATGAAACCGCCGGATTCGAGGCGTTCGGCGATAGCAGGTCCGGATTTATCGGCCCGCGTGCCGTGGTGGGCTCCGTCACTGATGGTCAGGACCGCGGCGGTCACCTCTTAAAGTCTCCACTTTTGCCGCCGGTTTTTTCCAGAAGATACACGTCATGGATTTCGATGCGCTTGTCGAGCGCCTTGGTCATGTCGTAGATCGTGAGCGCGGCGACGGAAGCGGCGGTGAGAGCTTCCATTTCGACACCGGTCTGCGCCGCGGTGGAAGCGGAGGCGACGATGCGCACGCCGTCGGATTCGACCGTAATTTCGACATCGGCATGCGAGAGCGGAAGCGAATGACAGAGCGGGATCAGTTCCGCCGTTCTCTTGGCGGCCATGACGCCGGCGATGCGGGCGACTTCGAGCGGATTGCCTTTGGCGTTGGAGGGAAGGGCGTCGAGAACGGCGCGGCTCATGCGGACGAACGCGTGGGCGCGGGCGGTCCGCGTGGTGACGGCCTTGCCGCCGACATCGACCATGCGCGCCTGGCCGGCGGAATCGAAGTGTGAGAGTGTGCTCATTTCAGGAGGACTGGTATCAGATCGCCCGCGGCATAATCGGCCTGGCTGGAATCGGCGACGAGGAAGGCGTTGGCACGGCAGAGCGACGGCACATCGCCAGAGCCTTGCCAGTCGACAGGTGTGATTTCGGCGCAACTGATTTGGGCGGGCAGGAACCGAGTGAGACCGGTTTTGTGATGGAAGGGACGGGTGAGGCGCGCCAGCGTCAGGGGCAGGGGAGCTTCATTCGCGCCGCCGAGCAGTTCCAGAGCGGCACGACCGAAGAGTTCGAAGGTGACCATCGTCGAGGCCGGATTGCCGGGGAGGCCGAAGAAGAATCGGTCACGTGCCTTTCCGAAGACAAGCGGCTGGCCCGGCTGGATGAGGACGCGGTCGAAGAAGAATTCGGCGCCGAATTCGGCGAGGGCGGCTTCCACGAAATCGTACTTGCCCGCCGAGACGCCGCCGGAGAGGAGAAGCAGATCGGCTTCGAGCCCCTGGGCGATGAGATGCGCGGTGGCCTGTTGATCGTCGCGTGCGACGGGGAGGATGACCGGATCTCCTCCGGCGCGGCGCACTTGGGCGGCCAGCGAGTGGCTGTTCGAGTTGCGGATCTGATGGGACGCGGGAGTGTTGCTGACGGCGACGATTTCGTCGCCCGTGGCGAGGATGGCGACGCGCGGTCGGGCGAAGACCGAAACAAACGTGTGGCCGGTGGTGGCGAGCCAGGCGACGGAAGAATAGTCAATGCGGTCGCCGGCGCGGAGAACCGCAGTGCCCTCGCGCGCTTCGCTGGCGGCGGGAGCGATGTTGGAACCCGAAGCCGCGCTGCGGCCGGTTTCGACCGTGCCGTCGGGATGGCGCGTGGTGTGTTCGATCATGACAACGGCATCGGCGCCTTCAGGCACGGGAGCACCGGTCATGATTTCGATGCCCTCGCCGGGCTGAAGGCCGCTGCGGAAGCGCTCGCCGGCGCGCACTTCGCCGATGACACGAAGGCGGCCGGGGACATCGGCCGATCGGACGGCGAAGCCATCGCGCATGGCGCGGTTAAAAGGAGGATAGTCGCGATCGGCGGGAATGGCTTCGGCGAGGATGCGCCCGGGGGAGTCTTCTGTAAGGATGGTTACGGCAGCGGGCGGAGTGCGCATGGCAAGCACTTCGCGGATTACCGCAGCGCGCGCGTCAGGGAAGGTCAATGCCGGCACGCATATCAGTGTATCGGGCGGACTCGGGATACGGAGTCTTACTGGACGAACCCGACCGGGTGAAGGCAGAAGTGAGAGTCAGCGCGGCTCTGAATCAGCCGGGCCGTTTTTTCCACAGCATCGGCAAACGCGATATCGTGGATCGGCACGCCGATCACTTCACCGCTGAACCGATCGTACTCAACAACACGGAAACGAAGAGTCGTGGGGTCGAGAGCTCCGGCCAGCAAAGCTTCGTTGCGTATGGCCTCGATGTCGGGACCCGAGAGTGAGTGAAGCGCTGAATTCTCCATCCACCAATTAAGTGCACGAGACGTGCCAAAAGTTGCAACAAAGATTTTGATGAGCCGTATCAGTGCCTTGTGGGGAAACGGATGGAGCCCGGCACCGGGAACGGTGTGCGAAATCGCGACGACTGACGACTATTGCACGTCAACTGACGATTATGGCGCGAGCCGCGCGGTCTTAATGTAATCCAGCATCGGGAATTGTTTCTCGAGATACGCATTGCCCCCGGCTGTAATCTGCCCCTGGTCCGGCCTCTCACGGTAGCCGGAATAGATCTGGTCGACAATCTCCATGCCGCTGATGACTTTGCCGAACGGCGCGAACCCCTGGCTGTCAAGCGAGGCGTTGTTGGCGAAATTGATGAAGAGCTGAGCGGTGCGGGTGTTAGGTCCGGCAGTGGCGAAAGTCAGGGCGCCGCGGACATTGCTGGTTTTGACGGGGTCGTCCTTAATGGGCACATCCCACGCTTTGGTCATCGCGGGATTGGCGGCGATGCCGAACTGGGCCATAAAACCGGGGAGGACGCGGAAGAAGCGCGCGCCGTCGTAGAACCTGGCCTTGACCAGGTTGTAGAAGTGGTCGGCGCCGATGGGTGCGTTGGCGCGCGTCACTTCGATGATGACCGGGCCTTTCGACGTGTCGAAATTGACGTGGAAGACTTCGGGGGCTCTCTCGTTGGTCGGCTTCTGTGCGCCCGCGGAACAGGCGCCGAGGAGCAGCGCCGCGGCGGCAATGAGGTGGACGGTTTTCATAGTAATGAATTCGATGTCATTTTAGCAGCGGCGATTACGGCTTTTGATGGAAAGGATTCGATCCTTGCTAAAGTAAGGATAGTAGCGCCATGGCGAAAGTCACATCCAAATACCAGGTCACAGTGCCCCGGGCCATCGCGGACAAATATGGCATTCGTCCCGGTGACGACATCGACTGGACGCCCGCCGGTGAAACAATTCGGGTGGTGCCGCACGGGAAGGCGCGCGGAACAGACAACGTCGCATCGCGCCTGCGCCTGTTCGATCAGGCGACCGAACGTCAGCGCGCCCGTGACAGGAAACGTCCCGTGAGCAGCGTGCGCGACCGGGGCTGGAGACGGGAGGATCTCTACGGGCGTGGCCGCGCTGATTGACACCAACGTCCTCGTCTACCGCTTCGACCGGCGATTTCCGGCAAAACAGAAGGTTGCCGCGGAAATTCTGAGGCGCGGCATCGCCGGCGAGTCCGTTCGCGTCCCCCATCAGGCAATTGTCGAGTTTGTCTCAGCTGTTACGCGGCCTGTGCGCGGGCATGTGATTTTACAGGCATCGGATGCGTTGCGAGAGGCCGAGGAAATGCTGAGACAGTTCCCTGTGCTTTACCCGAACGAGACCATTCTTCGGGAGGCGCTTCGGGGCTGCGCTGCGTATCAGCTCAACTGGTTCGACGCGCACATGTGGGCATACGCGGAATACTACGGTCTGGCGGAGATCTTCAGCGAGGATTTTCAGCACGACCGGCTGTACGGGACGGTGCGCGCGGTGAATCCGTTTCACGCGCCGTGAGCTTTGAAGAATTCGAGCATCTTCTGCCAGGCGTCCCGCGCGGCGATGGGATCGTAGGCGGGACGATAGTCTGCATTGAATCCGTGCTGTGAGGTCGGGTAGACGTGAATGTTGTCCGGCTTGCCCGCGGCGGCGAGCGCGGCGTGCATCATTTCCACATGCGCCAGAGGGATTCCGGCATCCTGTCCGCCGTAGAAGCCGATGACCGGGGCTTTGAGATCTTTGGCGACATCGACCGGGTGCTTCGGCTGCAGATCGGTCGGCGGCGGAGCGGCAAGGCGTCCATACCAGGCGGCGCCGGCCTTGAGCTTCGAAGTGTGCGCGGCATAGAGCCAGACGGCGCGGCCGCCCCAGCAGAATCCGGTCGCGGCGAGTCGTTTGGTGTCGGCGCCGTCTGTAGCGGCCCACGCGACGGTGGCGTCGAGGTCGCGCATCACCTGGGCGTCGGGAACGCGCGAGACGACCTTGCCGAAGAGTTCCTGAATGTCGGTCATACCGGCAACTTCGCCCTCGCGCGCGTAGAGATAAGGCGCGACGGCGAAATAGCCTTCCTTGGCGAGACGGCGGCAGAGGTCCTTGATGTGTTCGTGGATGCCGAAGATTTCCTGAACGACAAGCACGGTGGGGAAGGCAGCGCCGCTCGCAGGTTTGGCGCGATAGGCGGGAATGCGGACGTCGCCCGCGGGGATTTCGACCTCGCCGGCGGTGAGACCGTTCGTGTCGGTGGTGATGGTCGATGCTGTGATGGGCAGGACTGCGGCGGCGAATCCCTGGGGCAATCTCGTGGCGTGTCCTGGTAAGGGCGGCGTCATGGCGAAGGCCATTCTAGCAAGCGCGGCTCAGTTCCCGGACGGGCGCTCGATGTGATCGACGACGAGGATTTCCACCGGTCCTTTGGCGGGTTCCAGTTTCAGGCCGATGGTTCCCAGCACGGCGTTCAGCGTGGGGCGAGTCGGATCGGCAAATGCGAGATCTTCGGCGGTGGGTTGCTGTCCGGCAGGCGGTGCGGGACGCCCGCGCATCGGCACCCAGCCCTGGCGGACATCAATATCGAAGAGACCTGTGACGTCGGTCTTGTTGATGACAGGACGATCCGTCCACATCTGAAGGAAGTCGACCAGCTCCGCAATGGTAATGGTATTTCCCTGGATGCCGCCGCCCTGACCGCCCATAAGCATATGGCAGTTGTTCTCGCGGGTAGAGACTTCGGGGCAGTCCTTTTCAGCCTTCTTCGCGCGTGGAAGTTTGAGCCCGCTTTTGAGAACGAAAAGGTCGTATACGGGGAGTTCCTTTGTCTCGCGATGGATCGCCAGTTTGAATCTGTCGGCCAGGAGCGACTGCAGCATCAGCCCCATTTTTAAGTTCCGGTCTCGCTCGGACATTCCAGTTGGAATCGCCCCGGCAGTAGCCTTGGCATCGATGTCGTATCGCTCGGTATCGATCCAGGCTGGCGCACCGGTGAGGAAGTCGCCATTGTAAAAAGCGGGCAGCCCGTACGCTACCGCGATGATGCTCCGGAGGAAATTATTGCGAATCGAAAGAGTCCCGCCGGGGAGGGTTTGGAAGCCGAGAAAGCGGGGATTACCGGAGGTGTTGGGTTTGACAGAGGCCACTTCGAAGCTGGGCGTTGTCTGGGCATGGACGATGCCGACGGCGACAGGCGCCGAGACGGCGGTGAGGGCCGCCACAGCCAGAAGAATTTTTCTGCTCACAGAAAGATTGACGCCGATTCCGGCGATCATGATGATTTCGATTCTTTTGCGGAGATCGGCGCCGGTGACGCCGGACACGCACGGGAGCGGCGATTCGAAATAGAGCCGGCAGACGCTGAGGATTCCTTCTGCATACACCTGCGGTTCGCCGCCTTCGCTGAGCACGCCTTCGTCGCAGGCGCGCTCGCGTTCGTCGACAAGGCGCGCGCCGATCCACCAGACGAGCGGGTGAAACCAGAAGAGCGCTTCGACCAGCATGTGGAACGTGGCAGCGAGGTTGTCGCGGCGGCGCACGTGGCAGAGTTCGTGGGCGACGATGGCGCGGAGTTGCGCGGCGCTCAGACGCTGTTCAATGCCGGCTGGCAACAGGAGGACAGGACGGAAGACGCCGAAGACGCCAGGTTCTGGAAGGGCAGAGGACGACAGCGTTTTTACAGGCGCGCCGAGATCGAGGGGCAATGCGGCGCGCACCATCTCGCGGACACGCCGCCAGCGCACGAACCAGAATGCGAACACCGCGGCTGTGCCGCAAAGCCAGATGACGGCAAGTACCGGAGCGGGGCGGTTTGTCGCCGGAATGTGGTATGCCGGTACCGGAATGGTGAAGGGCTCGCTGACGCGCGCGACTGCTTTCGTGAATTGCCGAGGGGGCGGCGTGGTGTGCGCAGACGGGACGTGCGCACCGGCAGTGATCAGGAGCGAAAACGGAATCAGAAACTTTGCCGATGCCGCGAGCCAGAGGCAGTGCCGGACGCGCGCGCTGTTGGGGCGCAGCGCCAGAGTCAGCAGCCAGACGGCCGCTGCGAAGAGGGTCGATTGCCAGAGATGATTTGCGAGGAACGGCATCATTTCGGTCTCTCCTTCTGCTTTGCAAGATCTCGAAGGGCCTTTTCGGCGGACTGGACATCGTCGAGCGTGAGTTTGCCGGACTCGACGAGATGCGACATGATGGGCTGCGTGCGGCCGCCGAACAGGCCGAGCAGTTCGTCAATGAGACGGCCCTGCGCGGCGTGGCGCGAGACGGCCGCTTCGAAGATGTGCGCGTTTGAAATCTTTTTCACCCGGCGCAGCGCTTTCTTGGTTTCGAGGCGGTAGACCGTGGTCTGGATAGTGGTGTAGGCGGGGCGGTCGCGCGCGGGGAAGGCTTCCTGAATCTCGCGGATGGAGGAAGGACCCAGGGTCCACAGCCCCTCCATGATCTGCAGTTCGAGTTTTGTCAGCTTAGGCAGCTTCATGATCTACTATATTCGTTTGTTATTCTACTATTGCTATTTGCCTGACGCAAGGGAATATTTGAGCAAAAGCACCGGCGGCAAGACCGCCGGCGTTACAGGCGTTCGAGGATGGCGGCGGGGGACAGGGAATCTGCGTCGAGTATTTCGATAGGGCCTCGTCCGGAGGGCGCCCAGCGCTGGCGGAACCGTTCGGAGGGCGCGCCACGAAAGATCGTGATCAGAGGCACGCCCGCGCGGCGGCGGCGTGCTGGCCGGCGGAATCGTAGCCGAGGTAGAAATCGCACTGCGAGATGATCGAGGCGAATCCGGCGAAAGAGCCTTCCCAGAAGCGGACGCGGTCGGCGCATCCAGACGCTTCGACCGCTGCCGTGACACGGCGGGCTTCTTCGCCGCCGACGCCGCGATCGATCCAGAGCGTGCGGAATTTTTGCGCCAGAGCGCGGATCGGTCTGGGCTTCGAAATCGCCGCCGATGCGCTTGGATTCGTTTTCGCCGACGCCGAGGCTGATGGCTGCGCGAGGGGCTTTCCCTTCGATTGGTACGGCGTTGGGTGCGATAAAGGCGCTACCGTCAATGCCGAATGTTTCCCGCAGCCAGTCTGCGAGAGGTCGGTGAGGTTCGGCGCGGAGTTCGCGGTGCGGCTGGGAAAGTGGAAGTAGTGATCGGGTTCGCAGACTGGGAATCAGCCCGAGTTGCGTCATGCGCGAATCGGGATCGACGACGATGCGGCTTGGCGCGGTTGAGCTCGCGACGAAGTTCGTGCGCGAATCAGATGCGCGGATGACCGGGCCCGGAGCGCGGGTAATCGGCCTTCAGATGTGTCACGCGCGGGTCAGCGGCGAATAGCTCAGAGCGATTTGCGATTCGCCACAAGGACGATGGCGGCGCCGGGAAAGCGCTGCTTCATCGCGTCGAGGATGACGCTGGTGATCTTGATGTCGGCGCCGAGGGTGACGCGCGAGAGCACGTAGACGGTCTCGACGCGCTCGGGTGGCGTGGAGTGACGTGTTTGGGTACTGCGGAATCCAGGCGCGCATGAGGTCTTCGTACGCTGCCGCCTGCGCGGGATCGAAAGAATCCGCGAGCGACTCGACGATGATGCGGAAGAAATCGGCAGGTTGGTTCTCGCCCAGCGCGCGGATGACGTCATCCGGCGGCAGTTCGCCCCGCCTGAGCGCCTCCAGCACTTCGCTACACGAAATACTTGCCGACAATCGGTTCCAGCTTCTGGATGGTGGCTGCGGCATGACCGCTGTTGTCGGTGATCAGCGCGTGCTGCGAGCGCCGATCCGCATTTGCAGTCGCGCGCGGCGGGCATCGTTTTCACCGCTTGTGCGATCACCTGGCAGGCGTTCGCCGCATTCTGCTGCAGCACGCGGATGATGTCGGTGACCTCGCACCGCGTCGTGCTCTTCGTGCCAGCAATCGTAATCGGTGACCATGGCGATGGTGACGTAGCAGATCTCGGCTTCGCGCGCGAGCTTGGCTTCCTGCAGATTCGTCATGCCGATGACGTCCATGTTCCAGGAGCGATAGAGGTTCGATTCGGCTTTCGTCGAAAACGCCGGGCCTTCCATGCAGATGTACGTGCCGCCGCGCTTCACGTTGACGCCGGCGGCGCGGCAGGCCGCGTCGGCGGTATCCGAAAGCTGCGGGACAGACAGGATCGGCGAAGCTGACGTGCGCGACCAGGCCTTCGCCGAAGAAAGTGGAGATGCGGCCGCGCGTGCGGTCGACGAACTGATCGGGGATCACGAAATCGAGCGGCCGGTGCTCTTCTTTGAGCGAGCCGACGGCGCTGAGCGAAAGGATGCGGTCGCACGCCGAGCGATTTCATGCCGTAGATGTTGGCGCGGAAGTTCAGTTCGGAAGGCGAGAGGCGGTGGCCGCGCGCCATGGCGCGCGAGAAAGGCGACTTCGTGGCCTTCGAGTTCGCCGACGATGTAGTTGTCGGATGGCGCGCCGAACGGGGTTTCGATATCGACTTCGCTTCTCCGCGTGAAAACCCGGCATGGAGTAGAGTCCGCTGCCGCCGATGATGCCGATTCTGGGCCAAAATAAGCTCCTTAGATTTTGAATAAGCTCCCATAGTACGCCACCGGTGTCGGATGGATGCACGAAGACGTAGAGGTGTCCGCCGGCGCCGCGCTGGGGCTTGCCGAGAAGGCGGACGCCTGCGCTTTCCAGACGCTCGATGGTGGCGTGGAGATCGGGAACGCGCATGGCGACATGGTGCAGGCCGGGTCCGCGTTTCTCGAGAAACTTCGCGATGGTGGAGGATTCGGTCGAGCGGGTTCGAGAAGTTCGATACGCGAGCGTCGCCTGCCGGCAGCATCGCGACGTGCACCTTTTCGTGCTCGACGGTTTCGCGCGACAGAACCGGCATGCCCAGATGCGCGGTGTAGAACGGCAGCGCTTCGTCGATCGAGCGCACGGCGATGCCGAGATGATCGATTTCCCAGGTATTGCGGCGCATGTGCGTGCCGTCTGCGGCGGCGGGTTTCGAGATCGGTCGGCAAGTTCGAGCCACGCCGGTGCCGTCGATGCGCGACGGTCCGGAAGATGGCGGGAACGCACCTCGCTTTGGCCGAGACGAGAGCAT
The DNA here is from genome assembly GCA_963832905.1 of Terriglobia bacterium. Taxonomy (GTDB): domain Bacteria; phylum Acidobacteriota; class Terriglobia; order Bryobacterales; family Bryobacteraceae; genus BOG-234. The sequence continues at coordinate 162,644 of CAWHVO010000008.1, forward strand.
GGCTCTCGATTTCGCGCTGTATCTGTTCGGCGCCGGGGCGGTCGGCTTTGTTGATGACGAAGATGTCGGCGATCTCCATGACGCCCGCTTTGATGGCCTGAATGTCGTCGCCCATGCCGGGAACCAGCACGACGACCGTGACATCGGCGAGCGCCGCGATATCGACTTCGTCCTGCCCCACGCCGACCGTTTCGATGATGACGAAATCGAATCCGGCGGCGCGAAACAGGCGCGCGAGAGCGGTGCTGGTGCGGGCGAGTCCGCCGGTCGCGCCGCGCGTGGCCATGGAGCGGATGAAGACGCCGGGATCGGCATGATGGCGCTGCATGCGGACGCGATCGCCGAGGATCGCGCCGCCGGTGGCGTGGCTCGAAGGATCGACGGCGATGATGGCGACGGTTTTGCCGCGGCGGCGCAATTCGGCGGTGAGGGCATCGACGAGCGAGCTCTTGCCGGCGCCGGGAGGGCCGGTGATGCCGATGATGAGGCCTTCGCCCTCGGGCAGCGACGTCGGGAAGAGGCGCGCCGTTTTCGATCTGCGTGGCCAGACGGGCGAGTTCGCGGGGCGTCATCTAGTCTTTCAGAAACTGGCGGGCGATCACGAGGCGCTGGATTTCGCTGGTGCCTTCGCCGATGGTGCAGAGCTTGACGTCGCGATAGAATTTTTCGACAGGATAGTCCTTGATGAAGCCGTAGCCGCCGTGGATCTGCACGGCTTCGTTGGCGATCCAGACGGCCGATTCCGAGGCGAACAGCTTCGCCATGGCCGATTCGCGCGTGACGCGCTTGCCGCCATCGATCAGCTGTTGCCGCGCGGTAGGTCAGCAGGCGCGAGGCGTCGATCTTCGTCGCCATATCGACCAGCTTGTGCTGGATGGCCTGGAACTCGGAGATGGGGCGGCCGAATTGTTTGCGCAGCTTCGAGTATTTCAGCGCGGCGTCGTAGGCGCCCTGCGCCATCCCGATGGAGAGCGCGGCGATGGAGACGCGGCCGCCATCGAGGATGCGCAGGCTGTCGACGAAGCCTTCGCCCTGTTTGCCGAGCAGCTGCGATCTGCGGCACGCGGCAGTTGGTGAAGATCACTTCGCCGGTGGCGCTGGCGCGCAGGCCGAGCTTGTTTTCCTTTTTGCCGGCGCGAAAACCCGGCGTGTCCTTTTCGAGAATGAAAGCGGAAATGCCGTGCTGCGCGGCGGCTGCGGTCGGTCATCGCCATGCCGACGCAAACATCGGCGTAGTGCGCGTTGGTGGTGAACGTTTTCGAGCCGTTGATCACCCAGCAATCGCCGTCGCGAACGGCGGTGGTGCGCGTGCCCGCGGCGTCGGAACCGGCTTCGGGTTCGGTCAGCGACCAGCAGCCGATCCATTCGCCGGAAGCGAGTTTTGGCAGATATTTGCTGCTTCTGCTCTTCGTCGCCGGCTTTGTAGATGTGGTTCGAGCAGAGCGAGGTGTGGGCGGCGACGATGATGCCGACTGAGCCATCGACGCGCGAAAGTTCTTCGATGATGATGGAGTATTCGACATAGCCGAGACCCGCGCCGCCGTACTCTTCGGGGAAGATCGCGCCCATGTAGCCGAGCGCGCCGAGCTTCTTGATCACTTCGAGCGGGAAGGTCTGGTTTTCGTCCCATTCCATGACGTGCGGGGCGATCTCGCGGCGGCGAATTCGCGCACTTCGCGGCGCAGCTGGATCTGCTCGGGCGTGTAGTCGAAGTCCACACTTCGATTATTGCCTGGAGGTGGGGAGGCGGTCTGTCAGTTTTCGGACGGCGTCTTCTCCGCTTTGTCGATTACGATCATGTCAACAGCCGTTTTCATGGATGTGAGCTTCAGGCCGAGCTGCTGCTGCAAGGCGCCGACGAGCGTCATGCCGCCGGGTTCGGAGGCGTTGGGCTGCTGCCCGTCGGGGATCTGAATCGCAGGGAGTGGGGGCAGGCCCGCCATCCGCGGCGCGCCGCCCTGCATGTCGGGCGTGAATTCGAGAACGAAATCGTATTGGCCGCTGATGCCCGTCTTGTCCACGACGGGTTTGTTCAGCTGATTGGAGAGGCTCACAGCCAGCTGTTCCACGGTCTGCGCTTTGCCGATGAGGCGGGCGCTGGGGCCATTGGGTCCCATCGTCATCATCTGGAAGATGCCTGGGCGATTGAACTGTGGAATGCCGTTCTTGTCGAGCTGCGGGCCGCCGGGGAATGGCGGAGGGCCTCCGGGGCCTGGTCCGCGCCCCGCTGTGATTGCGCCTCCGGCGGCGGGGCCGGGAGGCGGTCCTTGCGTACGAATCCCGACTCCGGGCGGTAAGCCCTCTGGCTCAGCGGCTGCGGCTTTAGGATCGAGCGTGGTTGGCTTCAGCTTCACCCCTCCCTTGACTGCTTCCATTTCGTATGCCTGCATGACCTTCGACGAGTGGTGCAGCACGACGCCGAACCGCTCGGCGAGAAGGTTCTGCCACATGACGTTGACTTGCTCTTTCGTCGCGCCGGCGGGGACCTTCGCGACAATTTCAAATCGCTCGGAATCGATCCAGTCGGGGCCGGTGATCTGGTAGGGCTTCACGTCGTAAGCCGTGGTGAGCAGCGTGCGGAGATTGACGTTCGACCACGTGATGCGGCCGGGATCGTCGGTGCCGGGACCGCCGCGGCGTCCAAAGAAGACAGGCTTGCCAAGCTGAGGCTCGTCGGCCTTTTTGACGGTGGCGACGTCGAAAGACGGGCTTTGCGCGAAAAGCGGCGCGGCAACAAGCAGGGCAGCGAGCAGGGTTGGGCGGTTCATTTAAAGCGTAGACGGGCGAACCTGGAAAAAGGTTGGTGCGCCGTCGAGATAAACGGCTTGAACGGAGAAATCCGGGCCGAAGACGATAATGTCGGCCCGGTCGCCGGGTACGAGGCCGTTCGTGCGGCCTTCGAGACGGATGATGCGCGCGGGGTTAAGAGTGGCCGTGCGAACGGCGTCGCCGAGCGAAACGCCGGCGACCAGCATCAGGTTTTTGATGGCGCGGTCCATATGAAGGGTGGATCCGGCAAGACGCGAGGTGTCGGCGAGAAAAATGCGATCGTCGGGCGTCAGATCGACTTCGAGTTCGCCGAGCCGATAGCGGCCGGGCGTGGCGCCGGCTGGAGCGGCGGCGTCAGTGACGAGGATAGTGCGTTCGATCCCCTTGGCACGCACCGCGACGCGGAGGAAGCGGTCGCCGAGGTGGATTCGGTCGGCGATGAAGCTGGCGCTGAGGTCGTCGTTGGCGAGCTGATCGAGAATAAGATTCTCGGTCTTGGGCAGCGGGCTGGGGGCGGCGTTGCCGAGATGTGTTCACAGGGTGGCGCCGACCATCGAGGCGAAATCCATTGACTGGCCTTTGCCGATGGTGTGGCCGACGCTGACAGTGACGTTGCTCTCCTTGAGGGCGCGAATGTATTCGATGGCTCCCGGCCAGTGCGGCGAGAGCGTCACGAGGCGAATGTTGCGATCTGTCGCTTCCTGCCAGCGGGCGAATTCGGCAAGATCGGGAGGGCGCACCCACTGTTTAGGATGAGCGCCGCGGGGGCCGTCCTCCGGGCTGATGTGCGGACCTTCGACGTGAAAGCCGGCGATGGCGTGGCCATGGGGAAGCGTCGTCTGGGCGAGACGCAGGTTGCGCAGACAGCCGAGCATATGGTCGGGCGGACCGGTGATCACGGTGGGCAGGAAGCGTGTGACGCCGGTGTGGAGGATGGCGTCGATGGCGCGGGCGATATCTTCGAGCGCCGCGTACGGGTTGTTGAAATCGATGCCGGCGAAGCCGTTGACCTGGAGATCGACGAAGCCGGGCGCGATGTGGGGCGCGTCAGGGCGGCGTTCCGCGGGGCGAACCGACTGAATCGTGCGGTCGAACTCGATCGAGACGGATTCACCCGTGAATGCGTCAATCCCTGAACAGATCATCTCGGCTCCGGTTTATACACAGGCTTCTCACAGGGCATGGTACGTAAGCTCAACTGCCGAAACGATAACAAACTTGTTGAAATGCTCCTGGGACGCGGAGATTTTGCTGGAACCGGCAGACAAGTCCCACGGTACAACAATGAAACGGATTGGCTGGCGCGTGACTCCGGCGGCGTATCTCGGGGGAGGTGGCCGTGGCAGGGGTTGCGCGCGCAGTCGTCTGATCTTAAAGTGGGGCGGGATGTCATCCTGCAGCGGGGTTGGTAACCCCGCCGTCCGTTTGCAACTTTATCCGCCGCCTGTCTCGAATGGTGGAGGAATTTCGGAAACGCCACACCGGACAAGTTGACGCGTCTTCGCCCGCGCGGCTCAGGGCACGCGCTCTTCGTGCCGCGGATGGCTGAGATGACGGTAGAAGCCGAGGTCTTCGCCGGTCAGCAGCTTGGTCGCGAAGGTAATTTGCCCGGTGTGCTCGGCGAAGTGCTCGACCACGTGGTAGACCGCCTCAATTCCTGAGACCGGATAGTTCTGAATGTCGTACGTTCGCGTGAGTTGTTCGGTCGTGAGAGCCGAGATCACCTGGGCGGCATGGGCGACGGTGCGCTTCAGCTTGGCCACCAGTTCGGCGGGCACAGTGGTTCCGCGCGCGGCGAATTCGGCATCGCGGTTCCGCTCGACGGGATTTTCGCCGAGTGCGCCGATAATCCACTGGCTCACGTTACCGTTCAGATGCAGCATCAGATTGCCGATCGCGTTGGAGTTCTCGCGGCCGCGGGTCCAGATCTGCGTGTCATCCAGTTTGCCCACGCAGACCTCGATGCGTTCGGCGAACTGCACGAGTTTGTCAGCGGAGAATTTCAGAAAGACGGATTCGACAGACATGTTCGCTGCGCTTCAGTATACGGAAGGCTGGTACTCGGCACGTGCGCGGTTGTAGAACCCTGGGCCTGCCATTTCATTTCTTAGCATCCTGCCAAGCGTGGGGCAAATCGCAGGAGTCAGCCAGAACGAATGTGCACAGAGACAAAAATGCGGCGCTGTCAAAGACAGGCTGCGTAGGTCATGCCGCGGGCGGCATACGTTCGGCGATGCGCTTGTTATTCCCCTGCGCGTAGCCGTAGAATGCCTTGAGAAGCTCGGTCTTGATGTCGTCGATCCGCTCCACGATATCGTCGTAGCGGTGGTTCGCCTCGGCGTCGATTTGCGCGACAGCGTCAGCGATGTCGCCTTTGGTCGCGGGTGTGTTTCGGTCCTCCATATTGTCGTCCTTTCAGTTTACAAAGAAGTGCCCCGGAGACCGGATCACCTCGCGAAGTGTGCGGGTACAGAACACGGCCCCTCCTGTACAATCCTCTCTTATGGCGAAACTTGGATTTCTCGGACTGGGTCTGATGGGCGCTCCGATGGCGCGCAACCTGATCAAGGCGGGCCACGACGTCGCGCTCTGGTCGCATTCGAAAGGGAAGGCCGGGAAGCTCGCGGCGGAGGGTGGCAAGGCCTGCGCCACTCCGGCCGACGTGGCCAAACACGCCGAGTGCGTGTTCCTGTGCGTCGGCGATTCCGAAATGTCGGAGCACGTCATCCTGGGTCCCGGCGGCGTGAAAGAGGGCGGGCACAAAGGGCTGATCGTGGTGGATGCGAGCACCGTGAGTCCTTCTTCGAGCCGCCACGTCCATGAGGAACTGGCGAAGGCGGGGATCGATTTTCTCGGCGCGCCGTGCACCGGCTCCACGCCCGGCGCCATCAACGGCACGCTCACCTTCATGATCGGCGGCGACGAGAAGGTCTTCGAGAAGGTCAAGCCCTGGCTCGAACTGATGGGGAAGAAGCTCTACTTCTGTGGCGGCCCGGGGATGGGCCTCCACGCCAAGCTCACCCAGAACCTGGTGCTTTCGAATCTGCTGCAGGCGTTCAACGAAGGCATCGTCCTCAGCACGAAGGCGGGCGTGGACCCGAAGCTGATGCTGGATATCCTCTCCAACAGCGCGGCCAAGTCGGGGCTGATCGATTATAAAGCTCCCTTCATCTTCCGCCGGGATTTCGAGACCAATTTCTCCGTAAAATGGATGCACAAGGATATGGGACTCATGCTGGAGTCCGCCCAGGAGCTCTCGTGCCACTTTTTCTGACCGGCTTGAGCCGGCAGATTTTTCAGGCGGCGATTACGCGCGGCCACGGCGAAGAGGATATCTGCTCTACAATCAAAGTTTTAGAAGAGATGACCGGCGTCGAGGTCAAGAGCCAAGTATGAAATACCACCTATTCAAAATTAAATACAAAATTTGGTTGATTCCAAAAACGGTCTATTCTAATATTGGAATCAAGCCGGGGAGGAGAGTAACTCCCACCAAAGCGAGACTAACCTCTAAACTGAAAGACCCCTGAAGCAACCTCCCCGGCGCCCGCAAGGGTTCATGCGTCATCGCAAAAGTCCTGAATCCTCAAAAACTAGCATGTTATGATCGGGGTGCCTTAAGTCCACGTGATCCATGCCCATCCGCACGCTCACTGATCCTCGGTTCCACCGGCTCGATCGGCACGAACACGCTGGATGTGGTCCGTCAGAATCCGGACGGTTTCGCGTCTTCGCCTTGGCGGCCGGGCGGAATATCGAGCTTCTCGCTGAACAAATTCAGGAATTTAAGCCCAGGGTCGCGGTTCTGCAGGAAGCTGGCGGATGTCGACCGTCTGCGGGGCATGCTGGCCGGGCCGGGAGATTCCCGAACTGCTGAGCGGACCCGAAGCCCTGGTCCGGGTCGCCGTTGCGCCGGAAGTGGACACGGTGATGTCGTCGATCGTGGGGGTTGCTGGCCTGGAGGCGACGTACGAGGCGGTCTGCGCGGGCAAGCGGGTCGGGCTGGCAAATAAAGAGGTGCTGGTTTCGGGCGGGCAGCTGGTGATGGAGCGGTGCGGCGACACTGGCGCCGAACTGATCCCGGTCGACTCCGAGCACAACGGCGCGCACCAGTGCCTGCGCGCGGGCCTGCGGAAAGAAGCGACCAAACTGATTCTGACCGCTTCGGGCGGTCCGTTCCGCAACTACGCCAGGCGAAGCGCTGAGCCACGTGACTCCGGCCGACGCGCTGAAGCATCCCACATGGAAGATGGGCAACCGCATCACCATCGATTCGGCGACGCTGATGAACAAGGGATTCGAGGTGATCGAGGCCTGCTGGCTGTTCGATTTCGCCCCGGACGATGTGGAAGTGGTGGTGCATCCGCAATCGACCGTGCATGCCATGGTGGAATACAACGACGGCAGCGTGATTGCGCAGATATCGGCGACGGACATGCGGATGCCGATCCAGTATGCGCTGACCTGGCCCGAGCGCGCCCAGGCGCCGGTGCCGAAGATCGATTGGAGCGAGACGCGGCAATGGGAGTTCTAGCCGCCGGATTTCGACAAATTTCCGTTGCTGAGTCTGGCATACGAAGCGCAGCGAAACGGCGGGTCGGCGACGTGCATCCTGAACGCCGCCGACGAAATTGCGGTGGAGGCGTTTCTGCACGGCCGGATCAGTTTTCCGGCGATCGCCCGGGTGGTGGAAGAGACACTCGCACGCGTGGCCGATCGGGAACCGGCGCAGTGTTGAGGAAATACTTGCCGTTGACGGCGAGGCGCGCCGGATGGCGCGCGGAAGTGATGGCAACGGCAGGCGGTGGTGTTCGCGCCGGTGGCCGCGAACGCGTAGGGGGACCGGCAAATGGTCTCGCTTTCCTGTTGAACATCTGGTGGCTGCTGGTCCTGATCGGGGTCATGATCCTGGTCCACGAACTGGGACATTTCTGGGCGGCGCGCGCCTTCGACGTTAAGGTGGAAGTCTTCAGCTTCGGCTTCGGGCCGCGGCTGTTCGGCTTCCGGCGCGGCGAAACCGACTACCGTTTTTCTCTGATCCTGTTCGGCGGCTACGTCAAGATGGCCGGCGAGCAGCCCGGCGAACAGGAGACCGACGATCCGCGCGCTTATTCCCGCAAACCGCGCTGGCAGAGGCTGATCATTGCGGTCGCCGGGCCGTTCATGAACGTGGTGCTGGCTGTCGCGGTGCTGACCGGCCTCTACATGGTGTCTTACGAAAAGGTGCTGAACCGGAAGGCGCCGTGGTCGGCCACGTGACAGCGGATTCGCCTGCGGCAAAGGCGGGCATTCAGCCGGGCGACAAAGATCGTCCGGCTCAACGGTAAGGACAATCCCGACTGGGAAGACATCGTCACCAAGGAAATCGAGACCGGCGAGCCGATGAGCGTCACCATCGAACGCAAAGGCCGCCAGTTCCCGGTCAGTCTGACCCCGGTGCTGGACGAGAAGGAAGGCTGGGGTCGGTTGGCTGGGAAGGCCAGGACGAGATTGAGGTGGCAGCGGTCAATGAAGGCTTGCCGGCCGCGGCAGCCGGATTGAAAAAAGGCGATCTGCTGGTCAAGGTCAACGGCATTCCGATCCACTCGCATTACACACTGCCCGAAGTGATCCGGCGAAGCGACGGCAAGCCGGTCGACTATCGAGTACGTGCGCAACGGCGTTCACCACACGGTGACGATGAAGCCGGTTTACCGCAATCTGGACGGCACAGCGATGCGCTGGATGATCGGCATTCAGCTCGATCTCCGAGCAGCACATCCAGAAGACGCAGCTTTCGTTTCCGGATGCGCTGCAGGAATCGCTGGTGGAGAACCGAAGGAACGCCAGCCTGATTGTGGAATTCCTGCGCGGCATCGTGGAGCGGCGGATGTCGGCGAAGAATCTCTCGGGGCCCATCGGCATTGCGCAGTATGCGACTGAAGCGGCGCAGGAAGGCCCGGGGCCGTTCCTCCAGCTGATGAGCGTGGTGAGCCTGAATCTGGCGATCTTCAATCTGCTGCCGATTCCGATTCTGGATGGCGGGATGATTCTGACACTGCTGATCGAAATGGTGATGGGCCGCGACCTGAGCCTGAACGTCAAGGAGGCGATGCTCAAGATTGGCTTCGTTTTTCTGATGATGCTGGTGGTGTTCGTGATTTATAACGATATTGCCAAGCGGCTGACGCCGGGTCTGATGGCGCCGCGGATGCCGACCATTCAGATGAGACGGTGACGTGAATTGACACCTGTTTTCGGTGGGGCAGGCGGTTTCGCCTGGCGAAACCGCCTGCCCCACCAAAACGGGCCAATCCAACTGGTCGGAATATCTGAAGCCATTCGAAATTCATTAACATCTGATACCCTGAACAAGCCAATGGAGTGTTCGTGTGTCCGTCACACCGATATCCCCGGAGCCTCGAAGCTCTTCAGCGATTTCATTTATCAGTTCGATCGCGTAGAGGGTTTCTATCCGCACCGTCCCAATGACGCGGCGGCGCTTGCGCAGGCGGCGAAATTCGATTTTCCCGATGCACGGCGCGCGGCGCTGGTGCGGGCGATCACGCCCCTGAACGCGGGGAATCCCTCACTGGACTTGCTGGCCCGGCGGGGAACGGTGGCTGTGGTTACGGGACAGCAGGTGGGGCTGTTTTCCGGTCCGGCTTATACCGTGCACAAGGCACTGTCAGCCATCCGGATTGCCGGAGAACTGACCGGGCGCGGCATTCAGGCGGTGCCGGTGTTCTGGCTGGCGACGGAAGATCACGACTTCGCGGAGGTCGATCACGCGTGGGTGTTCGGCGCCGATCATCAGCCGGTCAGGCTTCGGGTGAACGAAGGTATCGCAAACGGGCATCGTCCCGTGGGCGGAATTGCGCTGGACAGCGTGCCGATCGACGGACTGCGGGCCGCGCTGGGGGCGTTGCCGTTCGCCGACGATGCCGTCGCCATGGTGGAACGCGCGTATCGGCCGGGCGCGACGATGGGCGAGGCATTTGCGGCCATGCTCCGGGAATTATTCGCGGGTCAGGGTCTGCTGCTGATCGATCCGATGGAGCCTGCGCTTCGCGAGCTGCGGGCTCCGGTGATGCGCGCGGCGGTCGAGCGCATGCCGGAGCTGATCGAAGCGCTGATGGCACGTGCGGCCGAACTGGTGGATGGCGGCTATCACGCCCAGGTGCTGGTGGAAAAAGCGACGTCGCTCGCGTTTCTTCTGGACGGCGGCGAGCGAGTAGCTCTGCGCTGTCAGAACGGGGCTTTCTCTGGATACCTCGGCACCGCGCTGCATCATAAATGGTCGGCGCAGGAACTGGCCGCTCGCGCCACCGAACTCTCACCGAACGCGCTGCTGCGTCCCGTCGTGCAGGATTACATCATCCCGACCGCGGCATACGTGGGCGGACCGGCGGAGCTGGCGTACCTGGCGCAGTCGCAGGTTCTCTACGGAAAACTCCTCGGACGGCAACCGGCAGCCCTGCCCCGTGCGTCTTTCACAGTGGTGGACGAGCGGAGTCACAAGCGAATGGTGCGATACGGGCTGAATCCGGCCGATCTGTTCCACAGCGAGCAGGTGCTGCACGACAGGATTGCAGCGCGGCTGGTTCCGGAGCGTCTGCGCGCCAGGCTGGACAGGACGAAAGCGGTGTTTGCCACGGCGCTCGATGAGCTGCGCGGCGATCTCGATCAGTTCGACGCGTCTTTGGCCGCGGCGCTCGCGACAAACCAGCGCAAGATCGAGTATCAGGTTGACAAAATTACGCGCAAGACAGCGGCACAGATCATGGCGCGTGACGAACACGCCACACGCGATGCGCGTTCGCTGAACGGGCTCGTGTTTCCGGAAAAACATCTGCAGGAGAGGCTGTACTCCATCGTGCCCTTCATCGCCAGGTTCGGGCCGGGGCTGGTGAATGAACTTTATTCCGCCGTGCGGATGGAGTGTCCGGATCACCAGTTTGTCGTGGTTTAGGGTGCTGAAGCGAAAACCGAACACACAGACTAAAGTCTGTGCCACCACGAATCGCGGCACAGGCTTTAGCCTGTGCCCTGCCTCTGCACTCTTCGCCATCTGCGCGCTGGCCTGGGGAGAATTACCCGCACCCGAGCAGGCAGCGATCGATCACATTTCGGCCGAATCCCTGCGCACCAGTCTCACCTATATCGCTTCGGACGAACTTGAAGGACGCAATACGCCGTCGCACGGACTCGATCTGGCGGCGGACTACATCGCCGCGCAGTTCAAACGCGCAGGACTGGAGCCCGCCGCGGGCGACAGCTATTTTCAGTCTGCGAAATTTGCGCAGGCAGCCGTCAGCACGGATGGTCTCGATCTGACACTGTCGGACGGTAAACACGATATCAGACCGCAGAAACGGTTTGTTCGTGTGCGATCGCTGGACGGACTGGATCTCAGCGATGCACCCGTTGTGAAGCTGCCGGGCAATGGCACGATTCCGCCCGTCGCCGGAATGATTGTGGCGGGCGACGCGCGGCGCTGGGGAATGGAAACCGCTTTCAATGAGCTGCAGGCGCGGAAACCGGCGCTGATTCTGCTCATCGACCGCAGCCGCGCCGGCGGCGGGAATCAACCGGACGGACCCACAAACGTTCTGGCTGAAGAGGACAGCTACGTTCCAACGATCCGCATTCGCGAATCGGAGGCGCTCAGTCTTCTTACCGGGAAAGACCCGATGACGATCACCGTTCATCTGAAGCAGCCGGTGGTGAAGCAGGTCATGCTGCGGAATGTGGTCGGGCTGCTCAGAGGGTCGGACCCTGCACTGCGCGATCAGTATCTGCTGCTCACGGCGCACTACGATCACCTGGGAAAAAGCCCGCGGGGCATCTTTCACGGCGCGAACGATGATGGCAGCGGTACCGTTTCTGTTATGGAGATTGCGAGTGCGCTGGCGACGATGAATCCGCGCCCGAAGCGCAGCATTCTGTTCATGACTGTGTTCGGCGAAGAGGAGGGCCTGATGGGGTCTTCTTACTATGCGCACCATCCGCTTGTGCCTCTGAAGACCACGGTAGCCGACATCAACCTCGAACAGATCGGACGTACGGACGAAAAATCGGGCAGGGAAGAGCGAGCCTTCGCCTTCACGGGGCCTTCGTTTTCGGATTTGCCGGAAGTCATGACGCAGGCGGCGAAGGCCGAGGGCATCCGTGTATACAGGCGCGGCGATGCCGACGATTATTTCGACCGCAGCGACAACTACTCGTTTGCGCAGTTCGGTGTGATTGCGCACACCATCGCGGTAGCGTTCGAGTATCCGGACTATCACGCGCTCGGCGACACCGTGGATAAGATCGATTTCGTCAACATGGCCGCGGTGGACCGCGGCGTCGCGGCCGGGATTATTGCCCTGGCCGATGAAACGGGCGTCCCGCGGTGGAGCGACGCGAAGGGCGCGGGCGCTTATCGCGCCGCAGGTAATAGTAAAGACGGGCGGTGAAATGCAGGCCGTGTGTTAAATTCAGAGTTTGTGTTCTGTAACGCCTGAAGTGCCCCCTGAAAGGTTTAATTCATGAGTAACCAGAGTCTGGAACAGTTGTTGAAGACCGTGAAGAGTCCGGTCGAGATGCTGCGCAATTCGAAGATCGGCGCTTACGTGTATCCCGTGGTCGCGCCTGAGTTCTCGAACTGGCGCGACGAACAGAAAGCATGGCGGACGAGCGCAGTGCTCTTCGATCAGTCGCACCACATGGTGGACATCTATATCGAAGGCCCCGATTCGCTGAAGATGCTGTCGCATCTCGCGATCAACAGCTTCGCGAAATTTCCCGTGAACCGCGCCAAGCAGTTCGTTCCGTGCACGCACGACGGCTTCGTGATCGGCGACGGCATTCTGTTTCACCTCGAACAGAACAAGCTGGTGTTTGTGGGGCGCGCCCCGGCGGCGAGCTGGATTGAGTACCACGGGTCGACCGGCAAGTGGGACGTTAAGATCGTGAAGGACGACCGCTCGCCGTCGCGGCCGATGGGCAAGCCAGTGAAGCGCATTTCATATCGCTATCAGATTCAGGGTCCGAACGCGAAGTATGTCATCGAGAAGCTGAACGGCGGTCCGATCCCCGACATCAAGTTTTTCGCAATGGACGAAATCACGATCGCGGGCCGCAAGGTGCGCGCGCTGCGTCATGGCATGGCGGGCGCGCCCGGTCTGGAAGTTTTCGGACCGTATGAGGACGGCGATGCAGTAAAGGAAGAAATTCTTAAGGCCGGTGCGGAGTTCGGAATCGTTCCGGTCGGTGCGCGTGCCTACGCGACGAACACGCTGGAGTCGGGCTGGATTCCCTCACCACTGCCTGCGATCTACACAGGCGCCGGAGAAAAGGCCTATCGCGAATGGATGCCGGCGACGAGCTACGAAGGCACCGGCGGTCTGGCCGGAAGCTTCGACTCGCCGAACATCGAAGACTACTACACGACGCCGTATGAGCTGGGCTACGGCGGGTTCGTGAAATTCGATCACGATTTCATCGGCGGTGAATCGCTGCAGAAGATCGCCGACAAGCCGCACCGCAAGAAGGTGACCTACGCGTGGAATGCCGAGGACGTGACGAAGGTGTTCCATTCGATGTTCGATCCGAACATTCCGCATGAGAAGAAGTACAAGTACATCGATCTGCCGCTTTCCAACTACGCTTCGGCGTCGTTCGACAAAATTCTGGACAAGAGCGGGAAGAGCGTCGGCTTCTCGATGTTCGCGGGCTACAGCTACAACGAGTCGTCGATGCTGTCGCTGGGTATCGTGGATCCGGATGTGGAGATCGGTACCGAAGTGCGGCTGGTCTGGGGCGAGCCGCACGGCGGCAGCGGAAAATCCACGGTGGAGCGCCACACGCAGACCGAAGTCCGTGCGACGGTGAGCCCGGTTCCGTATGCCAAGGTGGTGCGCGAGACGTACGCCGCGGGCTGGCGCTCGGCTGGCACGGCTTAGTTGGGGCGAGCGCAGACTGCGCTGCGCGTGTTGGTAACATCGAGCGCAGCTGGGCTGCGCGTGTTGGTAACATCGAGCGCAGCTGCGCTGCGCGTGTTGGTAACATCGAGCGCAGCTGCGCTGCGCGTCTTGGTAACATTAGGTTCGTCAGGTTCCGGGCTCCGTGCAATGGGCGGCTGCAAACCCCGCCAGGTCTGGAAGGAAGCAACGGTAGTGGCTTACCCCGTGTGCCGCGGATTACCCGGAGCTTGGCGTTGTTTGAACCGCGCACGACGGCCGGCGCTTTATCAGGGAAAGCGTGGCGTCCTGTGCGCTCGGGAGATTCCCTCCGATGTATCAGGTCATCGCGCGAAAATACCGGCCGCAATCCTTCGACGATGTGCTGAACCAGGAGCACATCAACACCACCCTGCGGAATGCGATTGCGCAGAACCGTATCGCGCACGGCTACATTTTTTCCGGACAGCGCGGCACTGGCAAAACCACTACAGCCCGCATCGTGGCGCGGTGTCTGAACTGCGATAAACGGGCCCACTGATCAGCCCTGCGGCGTGTGCGCGAGTTGCACTGGAAATCAGCGGCGGCGGGTCGGTGGACGTGATCGAAATCGATGCGGCGTCGAATCGCGGCATCAACGAAATGCGCGAACTGCGCGAAAACGTCCGCTATCAGCCGGCGCGCGACCGCTACAAGATCTTCATCATCGACGAAGCGCATCAGATCACCAACGAAGCCTTCAACGCGCTGCTGAAGACCATCGAAGAACCGCCGCCATGGGCGGTTTTCATTCTGTGCACCACGGAATCGCACAAGATTCCGGCGACGATTGCATCGCGCTGCCAGCACTTCAGTTTTCGCTCGGTCGATTTCAACGATCTGATCGAGCGCATGCGCGAAATCTGCGCGCAGGAGGGCATCGAAGCCGACGACGAAACGCTGTCCGTGATCGCGCAGGCGGGCGAAGGGTCGGTGCGCGATTCTCTTTCGGCGCTCGATCAGGCGATTGCGTGCTGTGGGAACAAGCTCGAAGCCGCGCAGGTGCGGGCGCTGCTGGGGGCGTTTTCGCTGGATGCGATGGCGCAGGTGACGACGGCGCTGGCGCAGCAGGATGGCGGCGCGGTGCTGGCGCTTGTGGATGAGCTCGAGCGCAACGGCGGCAGCCCGCAGCATTTTTCGCGGGAACTTTCGCGCTATGTGCGGAATCTGCTGGTGACGAAAATTTCAGGTGGGGATTCGCGGCTGGTGACGGCGAGTCCATCGGAACGCGCGGAGATGGCGCGGATCGCGGCGGAGTTCAGCGAGGAAGATCTGACGCGGTATCTGCAGCTGTCGCTCGATCTGTTCCGCGATCTGCAGTTCTCGCTGCAGCCGCGATTTCATCTGGAAATCGGGCTGCTGAAGATGGTGCAGGCCGGGAAGCTGACGGCGATTGAAGAGGCGATTGCGTCGATGGGGACCGTGCCCGTCGCAGCAGCGGAGCCGGGGCCGAAGCGCATCATCACCCGTCCGGCGAACCGGCCGGTGGAGACCGCGCCAGCCCCCGCGCCCGTGGCCCCTCCGGATCCCAACGACGACTGGCGCGCGAACCTGCATGGCGCGATGATCGAAACGGGGCTGCAGTTTTCGGCCGATGCGATCGCGCAGTCGGATGTCGCGCTGGTGAACGGCGAACTGCAGATCACGGCGCCGAAACAGTTCCAGCTCGACCTGGGGCGCGAAGAGATTCTGACAGCGCTGAAGCACCTTGGCTATCCGGCGCTGCGGTTTAAGGTAAACTTCGGCGAGGTGAAGGCTGCGGCCGCACCATTGCCCGAAGCCGGCGCCGAAAGAAGATGAAGTCACCGAGCGCGCGCTGGCGCATCCGGAAGTGCAACGTTTTCGAGAATTGTTCGGCGGGGAAGTGCGCACCGTCCGCAACCTGAAGGAGCCTTGGAACGAATGAAGATGCCCGGAAACATGCAGGCCATGATGCAGCAGGCGCAGAAAATGCAGGAGAAGCTGCAGGCGGAGATCGCGCTGATCCGCGTGGATGGCACTGCGGGCGGCGGAATGGTCATCGATCAAGATGGACGGCCACAAGAACGTGCTCGGCGTGAAGATCGACCCCGAAGTGGCGGGCGATGTCGAGATGCTGCAGGACCTGGTGCTGGCGGCGTCGCAACGAAGCGGCGAAGAAGGTGGACGAGGAATCGCAGAAGAAGATGGGCGGGATGCTGGGCGGCATGGGTCTGCCGCCCGGGTCTGTTTTAGCCGATGCCCGATTTCGCGGAGCCGCTGGCGCGGCTGATCAACGAGTTCAAACGCCTGCCGGGGATCGGGCAGAAGTCGGCGCAGCGCATCGCGTTCCACATCATGCGCGCCAGCCGCGACGATGCGGAGCAGCTGGCGCAGTCGATTCTGGACGTCAAAGACAAGCTCACGATTTGCGCCATCTGCAACAACATCAGCGATGCCGAGTTGTGCCAGTATTGCCGCGATCCGCAGCGCGATCAGAAGGTCGTGTGCGTGGTGGAGGACCCGAATAACATCGTCGGGATTGAAGTCACGCGGCAGTTCAACGGGCTGTATCACGTGCTGGGCGGGGCGCTGTCGCCGCTGCGCGGCATCGGGCCGGAGCAGCTGAAGATCAAGAGCCTGGTGGATCGGATTGCGAAGGGCGGGATCGAAGAAGTGATCGCGGCGACGAATCCGACGGTGGAGGGCGAGGCGACGGCGGTTTATTTGTCGAAGCTGCTGAAGCCGCTGGGCATCAAAGTGACGCGCATCGGCGATGGGCGTGCCGGTGGGCAGCGACATCGAATTCGCGGACGAAGTCACGATGTGGAAGGCGATGGAAGGGCGCCGCGAGATCTAGCGAGCGGAGCACAGGAATGCGGGCGACGGTAAAATAGGAACGGCCATGGGCGCAGCAAACAACATCTCGCTTCCTGAGCCGTTGCTGGCGGAGATCCGGAACGTGGCGCAGGCGGAACAGCGTAGCGTCGATGAAGTGCTCACCGATGCGGTGAAGCGGTATGTCGAAGAGCGTTCGTGGACAAAGCATCGGGATCGGGAACTCCTTCCAGCCTGGCCTCATGGGCCGAAAGGAAATCGATTGCCGGTTCACGGCGGAGGCACCCCGTGACTATCGCATCGTGGAGGCTGGCATCCGCCAGGAAGCGGACCATCCGTCAGCTTCGCTGCGAGACGCTTTGCCGCATACGCTCAAACTTCATCCTGACTTCGGGGGGCGCTGGATGGGCTGTAGTGAAAGCATCCTCTTCGCGCTCGCGTTCCGCAATGTCCGCTTCCACATCTTTCTGACTTCCCAGATAGAAAGTGATCGCGCCGTAAACCTGCTCCAGGCTCAGTGCCGGATAATGTGACCGAATGGCCTCCGGGGATTCCCCGCGCTGAAATTCCCGCACAATGTGGGCTAATGGCACACGGCTTCCGATCAGATAGAAGCTCTCATCCCGGCGTTCAACGAATTCCCTGCTCATGAGTCTTTCTGCATTCAGTCTAAACGATTCACGCGGAGCGGGCGCCGTAGCCCGTGGTCTTCAGGTACCTCTTCTTTCGACTGCTGAGATCAGCCGGCAAGCCGTCCACCGACCCGATCAGGTCGGCGATGAGGTTAAGTCGCGCGGACGAACCCATCGAGGGTCCGGCGCCACGTTGCAGGCGTTCGCGGACGATGTCGGACTTTGCGCAGTTGCGTTCGCGGGATTCAGATTCGATTTCCGCCACGAGCTGACCCGGAAGGCGTACCGTCAGCGATCTCATACTTCAACTGTAGGACGCATCCGTCATGCAGGCAAGACAAGACAGGCCCGATCGTGTGGTTCAACGCTGGGGTGGCGCGACGAAATCGATGACCTGCCGGTCGTTGCGCCGGTAGACGCTGAAATCCCTGCGATCGACCGTGAATACTTCAGAACGCGCGTGCAGTTCGCTCATGACGACGATTGAGGCGTCCGCCAGATCCATCCGTGTATAACGAGCCATCAGAGTGCGTATACGCGGCCAGTGTACCGAGACATCGAATTGCAGCCGAACGGCGCCGCTTTCGAGCAGCCGAAATAAGGGGTCAACCTCCAGTCCATCTTCCCGGAGAAAATAGACAGCTTCCGTAAGGACGGGTTCACAAGTGAGCATTGGGGGCCGTACCTGCTTCATGACTGCGACGGCCCACTTGTGATACGGATCGTTGCGATTGAGATAGCCTACGAGCGGACCTGTGTCACAGATCGCGGTCATGAGCGCCGAAATCTGCGACGTGTATTCGCCGCGGGTCGGCGGCTGCCCGCAAGACTACCGGCCAAATCGGAGGTGAGGGCAAATACCGAATCACTCGTGTGATCCGGCTGGGCCTCGACGCGCTCGCGAACAAGTGCGGCGACACTGCGGCCAGTCTCACGAGCCTCATCTCTGAGTTGCCGGAGTGTCGTGTCCGACAGCTTGATGGTTATTCCCCTCAGTGCCACGTAATAAAGGTAACTCTATTCTGACGGGTTCGCAACACCCAACGACTCGGGCTGCGTCGGCGAGGCTGGTTACCGTTGGGTGAACGGAAGGATTGAAAGGCAGATATGAGACAGGCCACGAGGAGGAGGATGGCCTGTCTCATTTCGGTTCATTGACCGCGGATGACTCCGGGTTCACCAATGCCCATCGTGATGCGCGGCATCTGACGCGCGTGCGCACTTCTGCCCAGACTCCATACTTCACGTCCGTAGCTTTCATTGATCATGAGCGCGGTAGCCGTGTACCATGCCGCGATGGCGGCAACCAGGAAGACATAACCGGCCACGATCAGCAGGCCGTCGATGGCGCCCAGCAGGCCGATTGCCGCGATGGTGGCTCCTGCCGCGAGAAACGTCACTACGGTAACCATGGCTTTGTTCTCGGCGACCGCGGCCATGGTGCAGGCCCATGTGACTGCGGCCAGCACAATGAACGCGTAGCCCAGTTCGGGAAATATCGCGCTCGTCAGCGTGCCGCCCCCGCGGAACAGAAAGAACGCGAGAGCACCATAGGACATCCAGAACGCGCCCCACGTCCCGTGGAGGGCGGTTGCCATGCCGTCGCGGGCCTTATACGCCCACATACCGGCTATGAACTGAGCCAGCCCCCCGAATACTGCCATAAAGGGGACAAGCCGAAGAGGATGCATGGCGCCGGTCCAGCCCGCCATGTGTGCCGCAATAACGAAAGTGGCGCCTGCCAGACCGAACATGCCGAGAATCGACGGGGCGGCGATGGGCTGCAGGAACACACGCGGAGTCGCGTCCGATGATGACGTCGTCGACTCCTGATACTCCATTTGCTTCCTTCCTTTCTTCGCCCGGAGATTTTTGCCGCCGAACGGAAATTCTTAACCCATGGCGGACCCGGGCACAGGTGAACGAGCAAGCGGCTTGCCAGTTCAGTTCAAGTTATGCGCTTCACAGTCAGCGCAGTAACTCCGTGATGCGATCCGCATCGTTTGGCACAACGATCGGCCGGTTGCCGAAGTTGGGATGGATCGCACAATCGCCGGGGCCCTTCAGCTGGCCGGTGTGGTAGCGGTAGATGTAATCGGGGTCCTTGAGCACGTTGCCGGTCAGGACGGCGACGACATCGGCGTCGTGCGCGATCGCGCCTGACGCGGTGAGCTTGCGGATACCGGCGAGCGTGGCGGCGGACGCGGGTTCGCAGCCGATGCCGCATTGTCCGATGATCGGCCTTGGCATCGGCAATTTCCTGTTCCGTGACGCGCTCGACGACGCCGTGCGAGGTTTCGATTTCAAACTGCGCTTTCGGCCAGGAGACCGGGTCGCCGATCTTGATCGCCGTGGCGAGCGTTTCGGGATGCTCCTGCGCACGGAACGCGCTCTTTCATGCGCGGGGCCTTTCGCCCGCATGTATTCGTAGAAGGGACTGGCGCCCTCGGCCTGCACGACGGCAAGGCGCGGCAGACGGTCGAAATGAGGCCGAGCGCGTGCATCTCGCGCAAGCCTTTGCCGAATGCTGAGACGTTGCCCAGATTGCCGCCGGGGAGGACGATCCAGTCGGGCGGATTCCAGTCGCGCTGGTCCATCATTTCGATCACGATGGATTTCTGGCCTTCGATGCGGAAGGGATTGATCGAGTTCAGCAGATAAATGCCCAGACGTTCGGCGAGCCCGCGGACGAGGGCGAGAATCTGATCGAAGTTGGCTTCCACCTGAAACGTTTTGGCGCCATATTCGAGGGCCTGGGCGAGCTTTGCCGTAAGAGATGTTGCCGTTCGGAATGAAGATCAGCGGATCGAGGCCCGCCGGCGCTGGCGTAAGCGGCCATGGAGGCGGAAGTGTTGCCGGTCGAGACACAAGCGACGCGCTTCATGCCAAGGCGGCGGGCCTGGGCGACCCCGCCGGTCATGCCGTTGTCCTTGAATGACCCGGTGGGATTGAAGCCCTGGTGCTTGAAAGCGATGGCGTCGAGCCCGCCGTATTCAGCCGCGCGCGGACCGCTCAGCAGAGGCGTGTTGCCTTCGCGAAGAGTCACGATGTGCGCGGCGTCGTCGATGAATGGAAATAGTTCGCGATAACGCCAGACGCCGCTTTGATCGAGCGGCGCGTTGGACATGCGGCGGGTCGCGCCAGGTTTGCTTCAGCGCAGTGATGTCGGGTTGGCCAAAGTCGTAACGCGCTTCGAGCAGGCCGCCGCATTTCGGGCAGTTGTAAATGACGTCCGTGATGCTGAAGCGCGCACCGCAGGCGGCATTGATGCAGGAAAGCTGGGCTGGCATGGAAACTACATTTTAGCTGTCAGCTCTCGGCTAATGCATCGGCGTGGCGGGTTTCTCTCCACAGCCGCTTAAGGATCACGCGGAATACGAAGTAGAGGATTATCGAGGTCAGGCCCGCGGCGAGCAGCCAGACCGCGAGTGCGTGAACCGTTGCGGTCCAGAGCGTCGTGATGGCGTGCCAGACCCCGGAGTGAATCAGGCCGAAGATCTGACTCAGCGTGAAAGTGAAATCCCTGGCACGGAAGAACCATGCGCCCGCGCGCAGGAACGGAATAATCAGAATCAGCTGCAGCGG
Source organism: Terriglobia bacterium (assembly GCA_963832905.1). Lineage (GTDB taxonomy): Bacteria > Acidobacteriota > Terriglobia > Bryobacterales > Bryobacteraceae > BOG-234. The sequence goes on from CAWHVO010000008.1 coordinate 183,390, forward strand.
ATAAACAATGCCGTTGATAAGCTGAATCGCCGCCAGATTCAGACCGAAGGCGAAAGCGGCGATTGTGCAGAGGATCGTCGTGGCGCCGAGCATCGGGATGGTGCCGAGCAGCGCGCCAACGGCGATGGTGAGTGCCAGCTTCTCGGGTGTGATGCCCTGCTTCAGGAAACCGATCAGGCGGTCGGTGAAGGATTTCAGAATCGTCCGCACGCGGCTGGAACCAAATTAGCGCACTCGCCGCTAACCGCGGGGCCGGCCCGCATAGTGGGGCTGTCTCGAAACGGCCGATCTCCGGGACTGCGGAAGACCGTGGGTATTTGAGGGACGGGCGCCTTCTACAATGAGGAATTCCGAGGAGGCGCCAGATGAAGGCAGGGAAGATCGGCATACTGACTGGGGGTGGGGACGTCCCGGGCCTGAATTCCGTTATCAAGACCGTGGTGTATCAGGGGGGCGCCCTGGGCCGCCAGGTGGTGGGAATCCGCCGGGGCTGGGAGGGCCTGACGCATGTCAATTTCGACGATCCGGCGAGCGTCAGCCGCTACGTTCTGCCGCTCGACCGGCTGAATACACGCACCATCGACCGCACCGGCGGCACCTGGCTGCACAGCTCGCGCACGAATCCACTGAAGATGAAAAAAGCCCCCGCGTTTCTGGCGAATGTGAGTTTTCCATCGGCCCAGAGCACGAAGGGCGGCTTCACCTCGACCGTTTACGACATGACGTCGCAGGTGATGAAGAACGTCGAGAAGCTGGAGCTCGATTACCTGGTGGCCATCGGCGGCGACGACACGCTGAGCTACGCGGCGCATCTGGATCGCGCCGGGCATAAAGGTCGTCGCGGTGCCGAAGACGATGGACAACGATGTGCGCAACACGGAATACTGCATCGGATTTTCCACGGCGGTGAACGCGGGCAATAGACGCGGTCGAAAGGCAGCGCACGACGGTGGCGTCGCATGAGCGCATCGGTGTGTTCCGTCTGTTCGGGCGCGATGCCGGATACACGGCGCTTTACACGGCCTATGCGTGCTCGCTGCGCTGCTGCATTCCGGAGTTTAAAGTCAAACTCGACCGGCTGCTCGATCTGATTCTGGAAGACAAGAAGAACAATCCGTCGGGCTATGCGCTGGTGCTGCTCTCCGAAGGCGCGGAGTGGGAAGGCTATCAGGTGACCGAATACGGCGAGCCGGATGCGTTCGGACATCGTAAGAAAGCCAATGTCGCCGAGGCGCTCAGCGATCAGTTTAAGAAACGCAGTGGCGACGAAACCATCGTGAGCGATCTGACCTACGATCTGCGCGGCGGCCCGCCGGATTTCGTCGACCGGATGGTGGCGTCGACGTTCGGCGGCATGGCGGTGGACCTGATTCGCGAGGGCAAACACGGGGTGATGACGGCGATCAGTCACGGGTGCTATGCGGCGGTGGAGATTCCGGATCCGAAGCTGGGGCCGAGGAAGGTCGACATAGAGAAGATGTACAGCACCGAAAGGTACCGGCCGACCTACGTCGGGAAGATGGGGCTCCCGATGTTCCTGACGCGGCCTTGACCTGGCGATGCTGAAGTGGCGATGGCCCTGGGCCGGGAAGCGTTCTGCGCCCCCATCGAAGCCGCTGGATAACCGGCTGCGCGAGGAGATCCGGCGCAGCTTCGACGACGCGTCGCGGGATGAAGAGCACTTCCCGTTCGACGATCGATGCGCGCATTCAGCACGTACAGGTGATCCTAAAGTTCTTCGGCGACATGACCGATAAAAGGGTGTTGGACGTCGGGTGCGGCAAAGGGCGGTTCGCCAGGGTCCTGCAGGAACGAAACCCCGATGCGGAGGTGTGGGGGCTGGACATTTCGGAGGAAATGCTTCGGCACGTTCCCGCGGGTATCCATACCCGGGCGGGGTCGATGACTGAGCTGCCTTTTGCCGACTCGACGTTCGACTGTGCTTACGCGACCGAATCGCTCGAACATGCGGTCGATATCGCGCGGGCGGTGGATGAGATGTGCCGGGTGGTGAAACCCGGCGGAAAGCTCTTGATCATTGACAAGAATGCAGAGCAGTGGGGGAGGCTCGACACGCCTCACTGGGAGCGGTGGTTCGCGCGGACGGAACTGGAGGCTTTGCTGGGGCGGCACTGCGGGACAGTGAGCAGCGAATACCTGTCTTATTGGGAAGATGTGGAGCCCGACGGGCTGTTCATCGTTTGGTTTGCCGAGAAGTAAAGCGGATCCGTCGCAGCCTTTGGGTCCGTTGAGTACCGGTACTCGCTAGCCCGTAAAGGGCCGATCGCGGGCCACGATGCAACGAAGCAATCGCCTGGGCGGAAGCCGCGATCCAGGCTCCGTTTTGCGGGCGATTACTTAGGAGCGAAGAATCGCGTTGGGTGAAACATCCGGACTCTGTGCGGCACTAATGTCTGAGGAGGAAATCGATTCCAGCCGGAAAGGCCGGACAGGTGAGTCCGAGACCAGGCGGAATCAGCCGCGCATTCCAGGAGGGTGTTTTGCGGCCGTGATTGACGTGAGGCGGGGCGGGAGGATTCGCCTGGCTATTCTCGCACGTCAGCGGGGGGCGCACGGAGGCGCTCCCCGATTTTTTCGGGTATTAGTCTCCGGTCAGCCAGTCACCCGAGTGATGTTCGATAGCAATGCGCACCAGCTGGCTGCGGGTGCGGACCCCGCTCTTGTCGAACAGCTGCTGCAGCACCGCTTTCACCGAACTCTCGGAAATCTGCAGGCCGGCGGCGATTTCTTTGTTGGTCAGTCCTTCGAAGACAGCCTTCAGAACGCTGCGTTCCCGGGCGGTCAGAGAATGTGCTGTGTGCTGGTCTTCCGATTTTTCATGGGCGCCGGCGACCAGCGAGCGAACCGCGCGCGAGTCGAGCCACATCTCACCACTTGTCACTTTGTGGATTGCCTCGATCAGCTGGGCCGGAGGGCTGTGTTTCAGGAATAGTCCCGAGGCTCCGGCCTCGAAAGCGCGCAGCGTACCGGCGTCGTCAATGCCGGCAGTGACCATCAGGATCCGGCCGGTGAAACGCCGCCGTTTCGCCTCCTCGAGAAACGCCGATCCCTGCTCATCGCCCAGGTCGTAGTCGAGGAGCACCACATCGACAGGCTCGCGCTCGATCACAGCCAGGGCTTCACGCACGCCGGCGCAGGTCGCGGCGATTCTGAAATCAGACTCGGCTTCGAGCAGCCGGCCGAGGCTCTCACGAAACAGGCTGTGGTCGTCGATCAGCAGGATCCGGATCTGTTGTTCCATGGATGTTGCGCGGGGAATCCTCTGCCAAGCGTCTCACAACGGCGTCGTTCGTGGCGACCGAGAGATCAACGATAAAGCTCGAACCGGCGGGTTCGGGCTCGTAACGCAGATCGCCGCGGAACGAACGCATAAAGGCGCGCGAAAGATAGAGGCCGAGGCCAGTCGCTTCCGCATGGCGCTGGAACGGACGGAAAAGGCGCTCGGGGTGGGCGACCCCGCATCCCGTGTCGCGGAAACGAACGGCCACGCGCTGTTTATCCCGTGTGGCCGTGATGCTGAGTTCGCGCACGTCTTCACCCGCCATGGCGCGCTCGCTGTTCCGCGTCAGGTTGAGCAGAACCTGCAGCAGGCTCTGGCGGTCGGCCCACACCATCGGGAGACCCGGTTCGACGTCGACCGACAGATGAATGTCCTGCTCCGCCAGGGTCGGTTCAACGATAATGCAGAATTCCTCGAGCAATGAGGAGAGGTCGACGCTCGACGCCTGATCGGCCATCTGGCGCAGGTCCATGGCGGCGATTTTTTCCAGCGCCACGATCAGGTTGCCGAGTGCTTCGAAATCCTTGCTGGCCGCGAGGTCGGGGGCGAGCGCGGCGTTTCTGGAAAGATTCGTGTGAGCCATGGCGATGGCGCCGCAGACGTTGCGGATTTCGTGCGAGACCGCGCCCACCAGAATGCGCGATCCGGCCAGCAGCTGGTGCAGGCTGAGTTCTTCCCGATTCCGCAGATCCTCGGAGCCGTCAATGACCATGGCCGCGAGGCGCGGGCCGGCGGTCGTGCTGTAAGTCGAGAACCAGACGTCGGCCATGAAGACTTCGCCGTTCGCGCGGCGGCCGCGGCACTGCATGGCGGTGCGAAACGCCGAACCCGGGGGGGATCGCGGCGACAGCACATTCACCAGCGAAGGCAGGAATTCCCGAATGGATCGCCCCGGAAGCGTGCCCGGCGGAATGATGAAAAGTCGGTGCGCGGCTTCGTTCGCCAGCAGTACAACGCCCTCCGCATTGGTGGTAAACACCGCGGCGGGGCTGCTTTCGACGAGCACTTTCAGCTGCTCTTCCGCATCGCTGCGGGCGCGCACCTCGCGTTCGATCTCCAGCGTGTGCTGCAGCCCGGCCTGACGGCTGTGAATCGCCTCGTAAACAAAAAGCCCCATGCAGAAAAAGGCGGCGAAGATCAGGATGTCGCGCGGAATGCCGGCGGGCTGGTACCAGTCGAAGCTGTCGAACAGTTCGGTAAGCACGGTGCAGACGGCTGCCGCAATTCCGATCTGCCAGCGTGTAAGCACGCTGCCAACGAGAAGCATTGGGAAAAGGTACAGAAACCCGAGCGGAATGTTTCCTTCAATGCGCCAGTCGACCAGTGCGATGACAGTAGTCATCAAGGCTGCCCTGATCAGGACGGCCGTACGCGTTCCGCGCAGAAGAAAAGACAGCATGATGGTCTCGCGGTCGGGCTTGCCGAGCAAAGCGCCGGCCGCGTCCTTTTCCATCATACTTTCCGCTCGAACATGAGGCTGGAACGTGATCTTCCAACCACATTCTAGAGTGGGCTTAGGGTCTTTCGGGGCTGTGTAACCAAAAGATGTCAATGTGCTGACCGAAAGATATTTCCATGTATCCAAAAGATAATTGAGCCGCATGGCGGGGGTCGATACAGTGGGTATTGACCCGATGCGAGTGATTCAGCGGGATTTGTGCCGGCCGTGTCTGCTGGCGGTTTTCCTCCTGCCGGCGGTGCTTGGGGCGCAGCAGACGGCGACGACATATACGTGGCCTCAACTGCTGCATAGGTTCGAGGCTGCGAACCCCACTCTGAAAGCGGACAAGCTGAACATCGATGAATCGAAGGCGGCTGAGGTTACGGCTTACCTGCGTCCGAATCCTGACCTGAGCATTAATACAGACGGCTATCAGGTTTCGCGGAACATGGGCATCTGGCGTCCGCTGAGCGGCGTGGAAGAGACACCTGGTATCAGCTATCTGCACGAACGCGAACACAAGCGCGAACTGCGGCGGGATCAGGCGAAGGCGTCCACAACGGTCGCGGAGTCAACTTACCTCGATCAGGAACGCAGTCTGATCTTCAATCTGCGCAACGCGTTCGTGCAGGCGCTGCTGGCGAAGGCTGTACTGCGGAACGCGACGGACAATCTGTCGTACTGGGACCGCGAACTGGAGGTCAACCGCACCCGGTTCAAAGCGGGCGATATCGCACAGGTCGATCTGAACCGGCTGGAGCTGCAGCGCGTGCAGTTTGAATCGGACTTCGAGACCGCGCTGGTGAATCTGCGCACGGCGAAGATTCAGCTGCTGACGCTGATGAACGACCGTACGCCCATCGAACGGTTCGATGTGACGGGCACGTTCGATTTCAGGGAAGAGCTGAGGCCGCTGGAGGATTTCCGCACGATGGCGCTGGACACGCGGCCCGATCTGAAAGAGGCCGTGCAGAACATTGAGCTGGCGAAGGTCACGCACCAGCTGGCGATCGCCAACGGGTCCACCGATCCGACGTTCAGTCTTTGGTTCTCGAACAACCCGTCGTTTTCCAATTCCTTTGCCAGTGAAACCATCGGCGGCAGCATCAGCATTCCGCTGCGCGTTTTCGACCGCAACCAGGGCGAGAAGACGCGCACGCAGGTGGATATCGGGCGCAACGAGAAACTGCGCGATGCGGCGGAGGCGCAGGTGTTGAACGATGTGGATTCGGCTTATTACACGGTGGTGCAGAACGTGAATCTGCTGAAGCCGTACAAGTCGCGGTACCTGCCGATGGCGACGGATGTGCGTGACAAGATGTCGTTTTCCTACCGGCAGGGAGGGGCGTCGCTGCTCGACTATCTGGATGCGGAGAAGTCGTACCGGGACACGCGTCTGGCGTACCTGAATCTGATCGGTTCCTGGTTGACCGCGGCGAGTCAGATGAATCTCGCGGTGGGTCGTGAGGTTATGCAATGAAGCGAGTTTCTGTAATTCCTGTTGCCGTGCGTATTGGTTACACGCGGCGCCAGCCGCGTTTGGTTGCCGCTTTGCTGCTCTGTCTGGTTGCCGCGGTAGCCCTGGCGGGCTGCGGATTGGGCAAAGCCGAACCCAAGATCGATCCGAAGGACGAAGCGCCGCCGGCGCCGCAGGTGGTGCGGGCGGACGATCCGAACCTCGTGAAGGTCGATCATCCGGAGCAGTTTCCGGTCGCGACGGCGGAGAGCTACGATGCCGCTACAGAGCTGAAAGCGACCGGCGTGGTGAACCCGGACGTTTCGCGCAACGTGCCGGTGATTTCCCTCGCGGCGGGCCGCGTGATTGAAGTGATGGCGCGGCTGGGCGATTCGGTCACCAAGGGCCAGTTGCTCATGCGCGTGCAGAGCGCCGATATCGCAGGCGCTTTCTCGGATTACCGCCAGGCGGTAGCGGACGAAAAACTGGCCGCTGCGCAACTGGCGCGCGCCAAAATGCTTTTCGAAGCCGGCGCGGCGGCGCAGAAAGACTACGAAGTTGCCGTGGATCAGTCGGAGAAAGCCAAAGTCACCGTCGAAACCACCGAGGAGCGCCTGCGGGTGCTGGGAGCGGACAAGGACCACCCGACTTCCATCATCGATGTCTACGCTCCCGTATCCGGCGTGATCACCGATCAGCAGGTCACCACCGCGTCGGGCACGCAGGGTCTGGCTTCGCCGAATCCGTTCACGATTTCCGACCTGTCGCATGTCTGGGTGGTGTGCGACGTTTACGAAAACGATCTGAGGAACGTGCGCTTGGGCGAGTTCGCGGACGTCCGGCTGAACGCTTACCCCGACAAAGTGATTCCGGCGCGAATCAGCAATATCGGCCCCGTTCTGGATCCGACGATTCGCGCGGCCAAAGTCAGGCTGGAGGTGGAGAACCCGGGCAACATGCGCATCGGCATGTTCGCCACTGCCACGTTCCGCGGCGTCGATAAGGAGCGGCATGCTTCGGTGCCGTCCACATCGATCCTGCATCTGCACGATCGCGACTGGGTCTACACACCGTCGGGGACGGGCACATTCCGCCGGGTCGAAGTGGTGAGCGGACGGATGCTGCCTTCGAACATGCAGGAAGTGATATCGGGGGTCAGCGCGGGCGATAAGGTCGTGCGCAACGCGCTCGTGCTGCAGAATTCTTCGGAGCAGTAGCGAGATGATCCGCGGCCTCGTCGATTTCGCGCTCAACAACCGGTTCCTGGTCATGCTGGCGGCGATTCTGCTGCTCGTCTGGGGCGCCGTCTCGTTCGCCAACCTTCCGATCGAAGCGTACCCGGATGTGGCGAACAACTACGTCAACATCATCACGCAGTGGCCGGGCCGCGCCGCGGAAGAAGTGGAGCAGCAGGTCACGATTCCCATCGAAACGGCGATGAATGGCATCCCGCATCTGACCAGCCTGCGCTCCAAATCGGTCTTCGGACTGTCGAGCGTGACGCTGATCTTCGACGACGACTCGGTCAACGACTGGAACCGGTCGAAGGCGCTGGAGAGGCTCTCCGGGGTCACTCTGCCTAACAACGTGCAGGCGCAGATGGGAACCGACTGGAGTCCGGTCGGACAGATTTACTGGTATACGCTCACCAGCACGAATCCGAGCTTCGACGTGATGGATCTGAAGTCGCTGCAGGACTGGGTGCTCGAGAAGCAGTTCAAGTCTGTGCCCAACGTGGTGGACGTTTCCAGCTTCGGAGGGCCGACGCGCGAATACCAGATACGGATGGATCCGGAGAAGCTGATCTCCTACGGACTGAGCCTCTCGCAGGTCGAGCAGCAGCTTCAGAACAACAACACGAATGCCGGCGGCAGTTTCATTGAGGAAGGGCTGCAGCAGGTCAACGTGCGTGAAGTGGGTCTGTTCGACAACGTCAATGACATCGCGAAGACGCTGATCAAGTCGCAGAACGGCACGCCGCTGCATATCAGCGATATCGCCCAGGTGCAGCAGGGGCCGAAGATCCGTCTGGGGCGCATCGGCAAGGCCATTCATCGCGTGGATGGCAAGATCATCGACAGCGACGATGTGGTGGAAGGCATCGTTCTGTTGCGCAAAGGCGCGGAATCGGACGCGACGCTGCAGGGAATCCACGAAAAGGTCAAAGAACTGAACGAGCACATACTGCCACCCGGCGTGAAGATCGTCCCGTTCCTCGACCGCAGCCAGCTGGTGGCCTACACGACGCACACGGTGCTGCACAATCTGCGCGACGGAATCCTTCTGGTGGCGCTGATTCTGTTTTTGTTCCTTGGCAACTACCGGGGCGCGCTGGTGGTGACGCTGACGATCCCGTTCTCACTGCTGTTTGCGGCGATCTGCCTCAAGCTGATCGGCATTCCGGCCAACCTTCTTTCGCTCGGCGCGCTCGACTTCGGCATGGTCGTGGAAGGCACGGTGGTGATGGTGGAGAACATCGTCCATCACCTCAGCCAGCGGAGCAGCGCGGAAAAAGAGCAGACACAGATGGGGACGATCCGCGAATCGGCGCACGAAGTGCAGCGTCCGGTGTTTTACGCGATCGGAATCATCATTACCGCCTACGTCCCGATCTTCACCCTGCAGGCAGTCGAGGGGCGTTTGTTCAAGCCGATGGCCTGGACGGTGAGTTTCGCGCTGCTCGGCGCGCTGATATTCGCGATGACGATCGCGCCGGCGCTCAGCAGCCTGGTGCTGGGGAAGAAAGTCACCGAATGGCGCAATCCGGTGATGGAGTGGATCACGCGGGCATACCGGTATTCGGTGGGCCTCGCGATAAACTGGCGCTGGGTTACCGTTGGCGTCGCGGCCGCGGCGCTCGCGCTTTCCGCCTTTCTGGCGACAAGCGGCGTGATCGGCTCCGAGTTCCTGCCGCACCTCGACGAAGGCGCGATCTGGGCACGCGGTACGCTGGCGCCAAGCACCGGGCCGACCGAAGGCACGCGGCTGACGGATCAGGCGCGAATCATCTTCGCCTCATTTCCCGAGGTGACGCAGGTGGTTTCGCAGGTGGGCCGTCCGGACGACGGCACAGACACCGGCGGCTTCTTCAATACCGAATACTTTGTGGATCTGAAGCCGAAAGAAGAATGGCGCGCGGTCTTTCACCAGGACAAGGACGAACTGATCGGTGCGATGGACCGCGAACTCGAAAAGCTGCCGGGCGTGATCTGGAACTTCTCGCAGCCGATCGCGGACAACATGGAAGAAGCGGTGAGCGGTGTCAAAGGCCAACTCGCTGTGAAGGTTTATGGCGACGACCTGCGGCTGCTGGAAGCCAAGGGCGACGAGATCGTGAACGTCCTGCGCAAGGTCAACGGCGTGGAGGATCTGGGCCTGTTCCGCGTCGTCGGCCAGCCCAATCTCAACCTGGTAGTGAACCGTGCGGCGGCGGCGCGCTACGGTATCAATGTGGCCGATGTGCAGGATGCGGTGGAAACGGCGGTCGGTGGAAACGTGGTGGGTCAGGTGCTGCAGGGGGAGCGCCGGTACGACCTGGTGGCGCGCTATCTGCCCGCCTACCGCGATACCGAGGACGCAATAGCGCGCATCCGGCTGCTGGCTCCGAGCGGCGAGAGAGTTTCACTGGCGCAGTTGTGCGACGTGAAGACTCTGGACGGCGCATCCAGCATTTCACGCGAGCTTAATTCGCGCTACGTTGCGCTGAAATACAGCGTGCGCGGCCGCGATCTCGGGAGCACGGTGGAAGAGGCAATCGCCAAAGTTGACAAAGAAGTGAAGCTGCCGGCGGGCTATCACACGGAATGGGCGGGCGAGTATGAGAGCCAGAAGCGCTCTTCGAAGCGTCTCGCCATCGTGGTGCCGATCACGATTCTGGTGATCTGCGTCATTCTTTACACGATGTTCAATTCCCCGAAATGGGTGCTGGTGATTCTGGCGAACGTGGCGATGGCGCCGATCGGGGGCCTGCTGGCCCTGCTGTTCACGCACACGCGCTTCAGCGTGTCTTCCGGCGTCGGTTTCCTCGCGCTGTTCGGCGTTTCCGTGCAGACGGGCGTGATCATGCTCGAGTACATCAATCAGCTGCGCGCGCGCGGCCATACCGTATTCGATGCCGCGGTCGAGGGAGCTGTGCAGCGGCTGCGGCCGATCATGATGACCACCCTGGTAGCCAGCATCGGGCTTCTGCCCGCCGCGACATCGCGCGGCATCGGCTCCGATTCGCAGCGCCCCTTCGCGATTGTGATTGTCGGCGGCCTGCTTCTGGCGCTGATTCTGAGCGTTTTTCTGCTGCCGACCATCTATGTGTGGATCGCGGGCGAGAAAGACGTGCTGCCGGCGCCGGAGGGTGAATACGAATAGATGACGGCTGCCGGAGTATGTGCGCGGATCCACGAGATCGGAATCCTGCCCGGAATCCGCGTACCCAGCGCGGAGGATGCCCTGTTCGCCGCCAGCGAGATGTACCGCTGCGGCATCCCGATTGTCGAGCTGACGATGACCGTGCCGGGAGCTTTAGGTGTGCTGAAGGAACTGAGGCGCGACACGCCGAAGATGGTAGTGGGCGCCGGTACTGTTCTCGACATCGCCACGGCGCAGGCCTGCATTGACGCGGGCGCGCAGTTCATTACCAGTCCGGGCCTGAATCGTGAGCTGGTGGAATTCACGGTGGCCCAAAAAATCTGCGCGATTCCGGGGGCGTTGTCGCCGAGCGAGATTATGACGGCGGTGCAGGCGGGCGCGGACATGATCAAAATCTTTCCGTGCGCAAACGTCGGAGGACCCGAATACATCAAAGCGTTGCGCGCGCCGTTTCCCGATGTCCCGTTCATCGCGTCCGGCGGCGTAACCCAGCTGACTGCGGGCGAGTTCATCCGCAAGGGCGCTTCAGCCCTCGGAATCCGGGGCGAACTGATTCCCCCCGACGCGGTAGAGCGCAGAGATCATAACTGGATCGGAGAGCTTGCGGGAAGATTCCTCACCATCATCAAACGCACTCGGGAGGAGTTCGGTCTGGCATAGTCCGGCATACAGTTCAGGTAAGGAATTCCTGCATTTTCTGCATGATGACGGGCATCGATAGATAGCCTCCGATTATCTTTTGATTTCCGCTATTCCGCTGCCGGAACGTCGCATAATGGTGGCCGTCAGCCTCGATGCCGCCGTTGGAGCGCTTATGGGACGAGCGCAACAGAAAACCTGTCCTGGCTGTCAGCGTCTTAATCATCGCGGTCGTCGCATTGGTTGATCTGCGTACTAAGGCGTACGTATCGCTCGGTTTTCTCTACCTGTTTCCCATCATTCTGCTGGCGGCATTTCTGCCGCTGGGCAGTGGTTCTGATTGCGGCGGGCTGCGGTGTGCTGGCGGAAGTGTTCAGTTCGCTCGAACCATCGTTTGTGAGGCTTGCGTTTCAGACGCTGGCGCTGGCCGGAAGCGGACTCTTTTTGTCGGAACTGTTCCGCAACCGCTGGCTGACGCTGGAGACGCAGGCGAAGCTGAGGGCGTTGATCGATACCAGCCCGGCCGCGATCGTGACCGTGGATGAACGCGGATTCGTCGAACTGGCGAACCAGGCGGCCGAAGAGTTGATGCTGCCGCGCGAGGGAACTCTGGTGGGCGCGCCCATCGCGGCGTTCCTGCCGGAACTGCATCATGCACCGCGCCTGGAAGAGGCCCCGCAGTTCCGTGCGTCGATGCAGTGCCTGGGGCATCGCGGCAACGGCGAATCGTTCACCGCCAACGTCTGGTTCTCTACCTATAAGGAAGGCGCGGCGCATCGACTGGCCGCAATTATCACGGATACCGCGGAGGAACAAACGAGTTCCTCATCTGTTGGCCATGCCGAATCGAACGGACGTGTATCCCTGACTGCGAGAGAGATCGAAGTGATGAGGCTCCTCGTGCAGGGGCTGGCAAACAAGGAAATTGCACAGCGGATGGAGGTATCAGAAAGTACGGTCAAGAACACGCTGCAGCTGTTATTTGCCAGGACGAACGTCCGCACGCGGGCACAGCTGGTGCGGGTTGCGCTGGAGAACTATCGGGAGCAGTTGTAGGCGATTAATCGAAAGATTGGACGAACGCGTGGACCTTATCCGAACGGACAATCTATTATCCGGCAAGCATGAATCTCACGAGCTGGCTGCGTGTGCGGACGCCGGTTTTCTCGAAGAGATTCTGGAGTGTGGCTTTAACGGTCGATTCCGAAGCCCCGATCTGATCGGCGATTCGGCGGTTGGTGAGTCCGTTCAGGATTCCGCGGAGCACGGCCTGTTCACGTTCGGCAAGAGAATCCATGCGGATGTCTTCATGGTGCGGATAACGGTCGGCGAGGAAACGGATCAGATCGTGATCCACCCATGCGGCACCGCTGGCAACAACCTGAATCGCCTGCACAAGGCGAGCTGGCGGGTCGCTGCCCAGCACGACTCCGGAAACTCCGTGGCTCAGCGCGCGCACGCAGGGGGTGGCGTCGAACTGGTCTGCAATCGCCAGGAATCGGCCAGTGTATCCGGCCTCCTGCGCTTTCGGAACGAGGCTCTGCCAGAGGCTGAAATCGAACAGGATGACTTCGGGGTGCGGCTCCGGCATACAATCCATCGCCTCCCCAACACTGGCGCATTCGGCCGTAAGACAGAAGACGCGTTCGTTTGCCAGCAGGCGCGCGAGACTAGCACGAAAGAGAATTTTGGGATGAAGCAGCAGAAGTCGGACACGCTCGCCGGCTCGTCGTCCAGTGTTCACGATCAGAATCTTAGCTGGAAACGGCCAACCGGCCAATACCATTCACCGAAAGATGCTGCTGTCTGCCCGAATTATTCATTAGCCAATCGAAAGATTAACGGCCAGGTCCCGAAGATTATCCCGGGCAATCGAAAGACAGTGTGGTCTGAGCGGTTTTGGAAACAAGATTCGTAGCGGCAACGGATCGTCGGGGGCTACAGTTGGCGTAAACGTCACTGAGATCGTGCCCGTTCACGTAGATGAAAATGCCGCAAGCCTCAACGCGTGCCGCAGCGAAATCGCGAGTGTTCCTTCCGATACTGTCTCGACCCGCCTGTCTGTTTTTTCTCGCCGGAATTCTGCTGCGGCCGTTATCCGCCCAACAGCCCGCAACTACTTATACGTGGCAGCAACTGCTGGATAAATTCGAGGCCGCCAACCCGACGCTGACCGCCGACAAGCTGAATATCGATGAATCGCGCGCGGCGGAGATCACAGCCTACTTGCGTCCGAATCCGGACCTGAGCATTACGACAGACGGATATCAGGTTTCGCGGAACATGGGTATCTGGCGTCCGCTGAGCGGCGTGGTCGAAACCCCGGGCATTAGTTACCTGCACGAACGCGAACATCAGCGCGAGCTGCGGCGGGATCAGGCGAAGGCGTCGACCGCGGTCGCGGAATCAACGTACCTTGATCAGGAACGTAATCTGATCTTCAATCTCCGCAACGCGTTCGTCCAGGCGCTGCTGGCGAAGGCTGTCCTGCAGAACGCGACGGATAACCTTTCGTACTGGGACCGCGAGCTGGAGGTCAACCGGACGCGCCTCAAGGCGGGCGATATCGCGCCGCTGGATCTGAACCGGCTCGAGCTGCTGCGGGCGCAGTTTCAATCGGATTTCGAGACCGCGCTGGTGAATCTGCGGACCGCGAAGATACAGCTGCTGATGCTGATGAACGACCGTACGCCGATAGAGCGGTTCGATGTCACGGGCACTTTCGATTTCAAAGACGACCTGAGGCCGCTGGACGATTTCCGCAGGATGGCCATGGATACGCGTCCGGACCTGCGGGAGGCCATGCAGAGTATTGCGCTGGCGAGGGTCACGCACCAGCTGGCGGTCGCCAACGGAGCCTCCGATCCGACGTTCAGCGCGTGGTTCTCGAACAATCCGTCGTTTTCCAATGCTTTTGCCAGCGAGACCGTCGGGGGCAGCATCAGCATTCCGCTGCGCATTTTCGACCGCAACCAGGGGGAGAAGGCGCGCACCCAGGTGGATATCGGGCGCAACGAGAAGCTGCGCGATGCGGCGGAAGCCCAGGTTCTGAACGATGTCGATTCGGCTTATTACACAGTGGTGCAGAACGTGAATCTGCTGAAGCCGTACAAGTCGCGATACATGCCGATGGCGACGGACGTGCGCGACAAGATGTCGTTTTCTTACCGGCAGGGAGGGGCCTCGCTGCTCGACTATTTGGACGCGGAGAAATCGTACCGGGACACGCGTCTGGCGTACCTGAATCTGATCGGCTCTTATTTGACCGCTGCGAGCCAGATGAATCTCGCGGTGGGTCGTGAGGTTATGCAATGAAGCGAGTTCCTGTTAGGCCTGTGTACACGCGGCGCCAGCCGCGTTTGGTTTCCGCTTTGCTGCTCTGTCTCGCTGCCGCTGTAGTCCTGGCGGGCTGCGGACTGGGCAAAGCGGAGCCCAAGATCGATCCGAGGGACGAAGCGCCGCCGCCCGCGCAGGTTGTGCCCGCCGGGAATTCCAGCGTCGTCACGGTCGACAAGCCGGAGCAGTTTCCGGTCGTACCGGCTGGCAGCTACGACGCCGCGCCGGAGCTGAACGTCACCGGAACAGTGACGCCGGATGTTTCGCGCAACATTCCGGTGATCACGATCGCGTCCGGCCGAGTGCTCGAGATTCACGCCAAGCTCGGCGACACCGTCAGCAAGGGCGAGCTGCTGCTGAAGATTCAGAGCGCGGATATCTCCGGCGCGTTTTCCGATTACCGCCAGGCGGTTGCGGACGAAGAGCTGGCCGGCGCGCAGCTGGTTCGCGCCAAGACTCTGCTCGAAGCCGGCGCCATGGCGCAGAAGGATTACGAAGTAGCCGTCGATACCGAGGAGAAAGCCAAAGTGACGGTGGAAACCACCGAACGAGCACCTGCGGGTACTGGGCGCGGATAAGGACCATCCGACGGCCATCGTGGATATATTCGCGCCCGTTTCGGGCGTGATCACCGATCAGCAGGTCACGCTGGCCGCCGGCACGCAGGGTCTGGCATCGCCCAATCCGTTCACGATCTCCGATCATGTCGCATGTCTGGGTGGTGTGCGACGTCTTCGAAAACGATCTCAAGAACGTGCAGTCTCGGGGAGTTCGCCGATGTGCGGCTCAACGCATATCCGGACCGCGTTTTCCGCGCGCGGATCGACAACATCGGGCCCATTCTCGATCCCAACATCCGCACCGCGAAGGTGCGTCTTGAAGTCGAGAACGCCGGGCTGATGCGTTTCGGCATGTTCGCCACCGCGACCTTCCACGGCGATGGAGAAGCAGATGTCCGCCCTCGTGCCCGCTACAGCCATCCTGCATCTGCACGATCGCGACTGGGTCTACCTGCCCGGCGGGCGGGAAATCGTTCCGGCGCGCTGAAGTCATCGGCGGCGACACGCTGCCGAACAACATGCAGGTGGTCTCCGGCATCAAACCCGGCGATCAGGTGGTGAGGGACGCTCTGGTGCTCGAAAATACGGTGGATCAGTAAAGGGAAGGCATGATTCGCGGCCTTGTCGATTTCGCGCTGAACAACCGCATCATGGTCATCGCTTTCGCGGTGCTGCTGTTCATCTGGGGCGGAATCTCGTTCCATCAGCTGCCCGTGGAAGCCTATCCCGACGTGGCGAACAACTACGTCGAGGTGATCACGCAGTGGCCTGGCATTTCAGCCGAACAGATCGAGCAGCAGGTGACGATCCCGCTCGAAATCGTCATGAACGGGATCCCGCATCTGACGGCGCTGCGTTCGTTCTCGCTCTTCGGACTTTCCGATCTGAAGATGACGTTCGACGACGAGGCGGCCAACGACTGGAACCGCGAAAAGGTTCTGGAGCGGCTCGCCCAGGTGACGCTGCCGCCCGGCGTTCAGCCGCAGATGGGCACCGACTGGAGCCCGGTCGGCCAGATTTACTTCTTCACGCTGCAGAGCACGAACCCGCGCTACGACGTAATGGAGCTGAAGTCGCTCGAGGACTGGGTGGTCGAAAAGTCGTTCAAGTCGGTGCCGAACGTGGTCGACGTGGCCAGCTTTGGCGGGCCGACGCGCGAGTACCAGGTTCGCGTCGATCCCAACAAGCTGATTGCCTACGGCCTGAGCATCGGCCAGGTGGAAAACCAGATCACCAACAACAACACGAACGCGGGCGGCAGCTTTATCGAATCCGGGCTGCAGCAGATCGATATTCGCGAGGTCGGTCTGGTGCGCGATGTGCACGACATCGAGAACACGGTGCTGACCACGAAAACCGGCACGGCGCTCAAGGTCAAAGATATCGCGGTGGTGGAGCAGGGACCGAAGATCCGGCTGGGGCAGTTCGCGCGCGCCAGGCACCTGGCCAACGGCAAGATCATCGACGACGACGACGTGGTGTCGGGCATCGTGCTGCTGCGCAAAGGCGCCGATTCGGACTCCGTGCTGGCAGGCATCCACGACAAGGTCAAAGAGCTGAACACGGTCATTCTGCCGCACGGCGTGAAAGTGGTGCCGTTCCTCGACCGCAGCGATCTGGTGCGACCTCACCACTCATACGGTTCTGCACAATCTGGTCGAAGGCATCTTTCTGGTCGTCATCATCCTGTTCCTGTTCCTCGGAAATGTGCGCGGCGCGCTGATCGTCGCGCTGACGATTCCGTTTTCGCTGCTCTTTGCGGCCACCTGTCTGCAGCTGAAGGGCATTCCGGCGAACCTGCTGTCGCTGGGCGCGCTCGACTTCGGCATGGTGGTGGACGGCGCGGTCGTGATGGTGGAGAACATCGTGCGCCATCTGTCGCGTCGCCATGAAGGCGACACGCGGACCGCGATGGAGAAGATACGCGAATCGGCGCACGAAGTGCAGCGGCCCGTGTTTTATGCGATCGGCATCATTATTACCGCATATCTGCCGATCTTCACCCTGCAGCGCGTGGAAGGCCGCCTCTTTAAGCCGATGGCGTGGACGGTGGCGTTTGCGCTGCTGGGCGCGCTGATGTTTTCCATGCTTCTGGCGCCGGTGCTTTCGAGTCTCTTCTTTCCCAGGGGCGCCAAAGAATGGCACAACCCGATCATGATCTTCCTGACGAAGATGTATCGCGCGGTGCTGGGCAAAGCCATTCGCTGGCGCTATATCACGCTCGGCGCGGCGCTGGCGGGTTTCGCGCTGACGATTTATCTTGGCGGATTCGTGCTGGGCTCCGAGTTCCTGCCGCATCTGGATGAGGGCGCGATCTGGGTGCGCGGCGTCATGGCTCCCAGCACCGGGCAGACCGAAGGAACCGCGGTGGCCAACCGGGCCCGGGCGATCCTGTGTTCGTTCCCCGAAGTCCCGCAGTGCACCAGTCAGGTCGGAAGGCCGGATGACGGCACCGACACCACGGGCTTCTTCAACGCGGAGTTTTTCGTCGATCTGAAGCCGAAAGAGCAATGGCGGCCTGTCTTCCATCAGGACAAAGATGAGCTGATCGGCGCCATGCAGCGCGAACTCGATAAGATTCCCGGCGTCGTCTGGGGCTTTTCGCAGCCGATTTCGGACAACATGGAAGAAGCGGTCAGCGGCGTCAAAGGGGAACTGGCCATCAAGGTTTTCGGGACCGATCTGCGGATGCTCGAGGGGAAAGCCGAAGAGATCATGGGCATCATGCGCACGGTTCCCGGGATTCAGGATCTGGGCCTGTTCCGCGTCATCGGCCAGCCCAATCTCAACATCACGGTAAACAGGCAGAAGGCCGGACGATACCAGATCAATGTAGCGGATGTGCAGGACGCGGTACAGACCGCTATCGGCGGCAATGCCCTCACGCAGGTGCTGCAGGACGAACAGCGCTACGATCTAGTGCTGCGCTACCTGCCGCAGTTCCGCAGCCAGAAGGAAGCCATCGAAAACATCCGGCTGCTGTCGCCTTCGGGGGAGCGCGTGTCTCTGGCTCAGCTCTGCGACATCGACACGGTGGACGGGGCCTCGGAGATTTATCGTGAGGCCAACCAGCGGTATGTGGCGATTAAGTACAGCGTGCGCGGACGGGATCTGGGCGGCGCAGTGGAAGAGGCCATCAAAAAGGTTGACGCGCAGGTAAAAATGCCGCCCGGGTATCACATCAACTGGGCCGGCGAATACGAATCGCAGCAGCGTGCGGCGCGGCGCCTCGCGATCATCATTCCGATCACGCTCATGCTGATCTTCCTCATTCTTTACTCTATGTTCAAGTCGATGAAGTGGTCGCTGCTGATCCTGATGAACGTGGCGATGGCGCCCGTCGGAGGGCTGGTTGCGTTGTGGCTAACGGGGACGAACCTCAGCGTGTCCTCGGGCGTCGGCTTCCTCGCGCTGTTCGGCGTTTCGGTGCAGGTCGGCGTCATCATGCTGGAGTACATCAACCAGCTGCGCGTGCGCGGCCACACGATTCTCGACGCTGCGGTCGAAGGCGCGGTTCTGAGACTGCGGCCGATTATGATGACGATGCTGGTGGCCATGCTGGGGCTGCTGCCCGCCGCCACTTCGCACGGCATCGGATCCGACTCGCAGCGCCCGTTCGCCATCGTGATCGTCGGCGGACTGATGGCCGCTCTGCTGATGAGCATTTTCCTGCTGCCCACCATGTATGTGTGGATTGCCGGCGAGCACGACATTCTGCCTGCGCCGGAAGGCGAGTTCGAATAAAATACGCGCTCGGTTGAGGACCAATGGCGACGAAAGAAGAAGTGTGCGCGCGCATCAAAAAGATCGGCATTCTCCCCGCGATCCGGGTTCACTCGGCGGAGCACGCGCTGTTTGCGGCGCGCGAGATGCTGGAGTACTGCATACCGGTGGTGGAACTGACGACCACCGTGCCTGGCGCGGTGGCCGTGATCGCGGAACTCTCGAAGACCAGCCCGGGCCTGATGGTCGGGGCTGGCTCGGTGCTGGATGTCGACACGGCGAAGGCCTGTGCAGTCGCGGGCGCGGTGTTTGTCACCAGTCCCGGCTTCGATCCGGAGATCGTCGAATTTGCGGTGGCGCATGGCATCGCCGCGATTCCAGGCGCGCTGACACCGACCGAGATTACGATGGCCCACAAGGCGGGCGCCGACATGATCAAGGTTTTTCCGTGTGCGCAGGTGGGTGGGCCGAGTTACATCAAGGCGCTGCGCCCGCCGGAGGCGATCGAAAAGCGGGACCGCAAGTGGATCAAAGAGCTGACTGGAAGATTCCTCAGCATCGTGCAGCGCACCCGCGACGAATACGGTCTTACCTGACAGGCATCACAGACTCAAGTCTGTGCCACGTATCATCAGCCAGTGGCACAGATTTCGGAGACGCGGATTATATCCGCGTCAGCACAGGCTTCAGCCTGTGAGGCGCACGGGCTTATTTAGACGTCAGTACGTACTGGCTGATCACACGGGCTTCTTTGACGATGCCCAGAAAGCGTCCGCACAGTTCGCGAATCCAGTCCGCTTTGCGGCGCTCGACCGCATCGGACGGAATCAGATGCGTGCCGATTCCCAGCGCGACCGAGCCCGCGCGAATGAAATCGCTGGCGGTCTGCTGATTCACGCCGCCTGCCGGAATAAGATCGATGTGCGGGAACGGCGCTTTGAGTGCGCGGATGTAATTCGGCCCGCCTACAAGCGAGCAGGGAAAAATCTTGACCATTGGTGCCCCGGCCTTCGCCGCGGTCGCCACTTCCGTGGGAGTGAGCGCGCCGGGGATGACCAGAATGTCATTCGTCACGCCGAAGTTCATGATCTCCAGATCGAGCGTCGGACTGGTCAGAAACGATGCGCCTGCCTCCAGGCAGCGCCGCGCGGTGTCAAGATCCAGCACCGTACCTGCGCCGACAACCAGGTCAGGTTCGCTGCGGCGCAGCTCGGCGATGACGTCGAACGCATGCGGCGTCGTCATGGTCATCTCGACGACGCTGATGCCGCCGCGCATCACCGACTGGGCAGCAAAAATCGCATCGTCCGCAGAACTCACTCGGACGGCCGGAATGATCCCCACTTCTGCGATTCGGTCACGGGCTGACTTCGGCGCCATCGAGTCCCAAGTTTACCCCATTTTTCCGGCGTGAGCCGGAAAGCGCGCTGGCCGTCAAAAAGGCCGGTAAACCTGCGATATACTTGCCATCGACATGAACACTGGACCAAAAAACCGAATCGGCAGGCGGGCATTTCTGGGACGCGGTGCGGCAGCCGCGGGCGTACTGATGGGAGCCGCTAAGGGCCTCATGGCGGCGCGAAGCGAGGGCGGCGAAGGGCCGGTGGCGGAGACGGCGTCGGGGAAGATCCGCGGCGTTGTCGCCGACAAGGTCTATGCGTTCGAAGGCGTGCCTTACGGCGCGTCAACCGCGGGCGCAGGGCGATTCATGCCGCCAATGAAGCCGCAGGCGTGGAGTGATGTCAAAGACTGCACGCACTTCGGCTCTCGCTCTCCGCAGCAGCCGGGCAAACTCGAGATTCCCGAGGTCGCCGAAACCAGCGGTCAGGGACCGATGGGAGAGGACTGCCTTGTGCTCAACGTGTGGACCAGCGGTCTGAAGGGAGGCCGCAAGCGTCCGGTGATGGTATGGTTCCACGGCGGCGGGTTCGCTTCGGGTTCCGGCGATTACACCATGTACGAGGGCGCGAACCTGGCGCGCAAACACGATGTCGTGGTTGTTACCACCAATCATCGGCTCAACGCATTCGGCTATCTGTACCTCGCCGGCGTCGGCGGGCCAAAATTTGCCAACGCGAGCAACGCCGGGCTGCTCGACATGGTGCAGTCTTTGGAATGGGTGCGCGACAACATTGCCAACTTCGGCGGCGATCCGAATAACGTCACGATCTTCGGACAGTCGGGCGGCGGCGGCAAGGTGGCCACTCTGATGGCAACACCCTCTGCGAAAGGACTGTTCCACCGAGCGATCTGTCAGAGCGGCGCGGCGATCCGGGGCGTGAGCCGCGCGAACGCAACCCGCAGCGCACAGGCTCTGCTGACGAAACTGAATCTGAAGCCGGATCAGCTCGATCAACTGCAGAACATGCCGTTCGAGAGGCTCGAAGAGGCATTAAAAGGGCCTGGAATGAATTTCGGGCCGGTCGTGGATGGGAAGACGCTGCCGCACGATCCGTTCGATCCTGCTGCGCCGGAAGAATCGGCCGGCGTGCCACTGCTCATCGGCACGGTGGAAGAAGAGGTGAACTTCTTCCCGACTACCATGCTCGATCCGATCGACGACGCGGATCTGCACAAGCGCGTCAAACAGGCGACGCGCGCGGATGATGCGACCGCGGATCGTTTGATCGCTCTATATAAGAAGAACCGGCCGCGGAAGAGCAACGTCGAGATCTTTCAGATCATCTCTACCGATGCCGGTTTCAGCGCCTCTGTGCGCACGGAGGCGGACCGCAAGGCCATGCAGGGCAAAGCGCCGGTGTATAAGTATTACTTCACCTGGCAATCGCCCGTGCGCGAAGGGAAGCTGCGCTGCTTTCACACACTCGACATTCCCTTCGTAACCGCGAATGTTGACGAAGCGAAATCGATGACCGGAACGGGACCGGATCGTTATGCCCTGCAGGACAAAATGAGTGGCGCGTGGACCGCGTTTGCAAAGACAGGGAATCCGAATGCGAAGGGATTGCCGCACTGGCCGGCTTTCACGCTGGATCAGCGCGCGACGATGATCTTCAACGACGAATGCAAACTCGTCAACGATCCTTATAAAGAGGAACGGCTGGCGATCGCAGCCCTTCCGGCGCCGGGGCGGGGCAGAGCCTGATCCCGCGTTTCCGCCGCGAAAGTACAGCTTCCTGACGTCAAACACACGCCTCAGGCCGCCCGATGGCGGCCGCAGCGTCAACTATTGGCAGTCGCCTCCTATTACCTAATGGGAGATTGATCGCACGCCGACTCTGACGGTGTAATCAGACTATCGGCATGCGAGTTTCTGCTCTGCTTTCTCTGGCGCTCGGGCTCTGTACTGTGCCCGCTGCACTTGCTTCAGGTTCGCCCGTGTTCGGCTCTGTGGTTTCCATCGGCGGCACGTCGGCGGATATTGCCCTGGACGAAACCCGCGGGGTTCTTTATATCGCCGATTTCGGCGGCCACGCGATCGATGTCATGTCAACGGCGACGAACAGCCTGACATCGCCGATCCAGGTTCAGCCCTGGCCGGGTGCGATCGCGCTTTCACCCGATGCACAGTATCTGGTGGTCGCACATTACTGCAATGTAGCCAGTTCCACCAGTTCCACCAGTTCCATCTCTCAAACCTCGCCTCCCTGTAATAACGCAATTACCGCCATTCATCTGGCTGATGATTCGCAGGTAGTCTATCCCCTTGCCTCACCGCCTCTGGGCGTCGCTTTTGCGGGAAACGGTTTGGCTTTGATCGTCACCACAACCAATTTTCTGTTGTTCAGCCCGGCGAACGGGCAAACCCAGGTAGTGGCGACAATCGCCAACGTAGCCGCCACCCTGCCGGTTCAGGCGCCCGACTTCCCGGGTCAGATTCTTCAGGCCTCCCTCGCTGCTTCGGGTGACGGATCGACTGTCTGGGGAATTGCCAGCGCCGGAACCTCCTCCCAGTTGATCTTTCAATACTACGCATCGTCGGGTTCGATATCCGCGACTATCTATGTCACCTCGCCATTGCTGCTGCCTCGCCTGAGCGTGTCGTCAGATGGCACTTACGCGATGGTGAGCTACGGCTTGATTTCGGCGGGTGGGGCGCTGATTGGCCGTTATCCCGAGATCATTCCGTCCATGAACATTACCGGGGTCGCTGTCGATTCGGCGAACAGCCTCATCTACGGGCAGTTCCCGGACGCGAACCAGCCCGCCGGACCGGGAACGGGCGCAACGCCTGCCATGTTGATCATGGACGCTGACAATCTTACCTTCCGCGACCGCATTTCTATTCCGGAAGACATGGTGGGGCGCGTCGTCCTGAATACCGCCGCGACGATGATGTATGCGGTGTCGGAAAGCGGCGTGATGATCCTGCCGGTAGGGTCGCTGAATACATATCACCGTGTGAATGCCACGCAGGAAGATCTGTTGCTGTCAACGAACTTTTGCAACAGCGGCCTCTTGACCGGCAGCTTGACGATCGCGGATCCCGGTGGGAACAACACCGATTTCGCAGTGACTGCGAACCAGGCGGGCGTTACGATCCTGCCTGCATCGGGAACAACTCCGGCGACGGTCCAGGTGCTGGTCGATCCGTCGGTTTTTCAGAACTCTGGCGGAACCACAGGGGTCAACC
This sequence comes from Terriglobia bacterium, assembly GCA_963832905.1. Taxonomy (GTDB): domain Bacteria; phylum Acidobacteriota; class Terriglobia; order Bryobacterales; family Bryobacteraceae; genus BOG-234. The sequence continues at coordinate 206,802 of CAWHVO010000008.1, forward strand.
TCACCATCACCTCCCAAACGGCAGTGAACAAGCCAAAGCCGGTTCGTCTGCTGGTCAACGATCCCGATCCCAGTCAGCACGGTACGGTGATCGATCAGCCAGGGAGACTGACAGACATTCTTCCGGATCAGACGCGGAACCGGGTCTACGTCGCCCGGCAGGACCTGAATCAGATCCGGGTTTTTGACGGCTCCTCGCTGAGCGTGATCACAACGCTCCGAACCGCAACGTCTCCGACCACGATGACGATAACGAGCGATCGGAAGTATCTGCTCGTCGGTCATGACGACTCTGAGTTCATCGACGTATTCGATCTGGACGCCCTTCAGCCGGTAGCGCCGATTCTGCTGCCCGGAGGTCACTTCGCACGGTCGATCGCAGTCTCGGGGTCCGTCATACTCGCGCTGGCCCGCAATGAGGGAACAGGGGCGACCGGCATGATCGACAGCGTTGATTTCGCCAACCGCATCGCGACTCCGCTGCCGACGCTCGGGGTTTACGCCAATTCGGTGAATCCGCAGGGAGTACTCGACGCCTCGCCCGGCGCCTCCTACATTTTTTACGCCTCGCCGGATGGCAACGTGGCCCTCTACACGGCGGCCGCAAGCACATTCGTCGCCGCACGGCAGGATCTCTCTTCCCTTACCGGAGCATTCGCCGCGTCGGACCACGGTTTCTATATCGCCGGCAACTCCATTTTCGACTCCTCGCTCGTCCCCGTCGGGACCGTGGTTTCGTCGGCGCTGCTTTCTTCGGGATTCACGTTTGTCGACCAGGGCGGATATGCGGCGATGGCGGCCTCTTCGTCGGCGGCCGGGAATCTGACGCGTATCGATTCGGCTCAGACGGACGCTTCTGAGCCTGCCCTAATCGCTACCGAAGCGCCCGTGCTGCCAAACAGCGGGGTCACCCTGGATCCCGCTTACGGTCCTTATGGCGCCGGTTCGGTCAGCGCACATGCGGCCATCAGTTTCACCCGGACGGTTGCGCCCTTGACGGCGAACAGCACGATTGTCATGCTGACAACGTCCGGCCTCACAGTTGTCGCGAGCAGCTACTCGCCAAGTGCTTTGCCGGTTATCAGCGCGATTACCAGCGCGGCCGACGGCAGCGCCGCGGTGGCGTCAGGCGGGTTGATTTCGATATACGGCCAGAATCTGAGTGGAATCAGCCTTCCGGCCACCAGTCTTCCGCTTGCGACCTCAATGGGAAATGCGTGTTTGGCGGTAAACGATTCGCCCATTCCGCTTTTGTACGTGTCCGCTCAGCAGATCAATGCGCAGCTTCCGTTCAACGCCGTTGGAGATTCCAGCCTGACGATCCACACCGCGAACGGCGACAGCAACACGTTTCCGTTCACGATTCAGGCGGCTGCTCCCAGCGTGTTCATGACCGGCGCTGCGGGTCCGCAGACCGCGCTGGCTACCATTGTTCGGAATAACAACAACCAGTTAGTTACTCCCACTAACCCGATTCACGCGAAAGATTCATTGACGATTTTTCTGACGGGCATGGGACAGACCTCTCCAGCCGTTCAGGCGGGTCAGGCATCGCCATCCGATCCGCTCGCCGCCGCTGTTTTTCAACCCTCGGTTACTCTCGGGAGTGCCACGCTGTCGGTGAGTTATGCGGGGCTTGCCCCGGGCGAAGTAGGGGTTTATCAGATCAACGCCACCGTGCCGTCACCGGTCACGACCGGGATGTCGATTCCGCTGGTGATCAGCCAGTTAGGCGCATCGACGACATTAGACGTGCGGGTGGTCAACTAACCGATTTTGAAGTAACGGGGAGGATTCAATGAAAAGTCTGAAGTTTGCAGTGCTCTTGACCTGCGCAGCCGGTTCGGCGTTCGCGCAGGGATGGGAATTCGGAGCCGTCGGAGGCTACAGTTTCCTGAACAATGTTTCCGTTACCGGTACAGCCGGTAACGCGACGGCCGGCTTTGCGCCCGGATTTGTTGCGGGCGCATTTGCCGGCGAGAATATCACTCACCATCTTTCCGGCGAGATCCGGTACGAATACATGCGGAGTGATTTGAGATTGTCAGCTGCCGGGCAGTCGGCGCAGTTCTCGGGATTTGCTCAGGCCATCCATTACGATCTGCTATTCCACCTGATTCGCGGAGAATCGCGCGTGCAGGCGTTTGCGTCGGTGGGCGGCGGCGCGAAAATCTTCGACGCCACTGGAACGGCCCAGGCCTTCCAGCCTCTGAGCCAGTTCGGTTACTTCACAAATACCCGATCGGTGAAGCCGATGGGCACCGTTGCCGCCGGCGTCGATTTACGGATCGCACCGAAGCTGGCTTTGCGGTTGGAAGTGCGCGATTTTATGTCGGCTTTTCCGGAAGCGGTGGTGGCGCCGCCGCCGGGAGTGAAGTACGGTAACCTCCTCAATGACATCACGCCGATGGTCAGTCTCGTCTACTCGAAGTAGCTGCGCGAAGGGACGCTGCGCCACGCGACATTCCTTTCGTGACAGCGAATGTGGACGAAACGAAATCGATGACCGGCACGGGCAGGATCGCTACGCCCTGCAGGACAAAATGAGCGCAGCGTAGACCGCGTTTGCGATTGCCGCGCTGTCGGCGCAGGGGCGGGGAAGAGGTTAGGGGTTGACGCCCGGGATTTGCGGCTCGCCGATCTCCTGCAGGAATTGATTCACCTCCTTGCGCGGCAGGCGAATCCCTTGTCCGAGTAGCCTGACAAAATACTCCCTTGTGGTTGCTGAGGAAGCAAGATCCAGCTCGAAAAACCTGCGCAGAACCCAGAGTGTGCCGTGGCATTCGCAATCGTATCGGACTGCCAGGTCGCGACCTGAACGATCATCGATAAGAACCTCGGCCCCGGTTTCTGCTGCCTGCACAACGGCTTCTGTTTCGCCACGATCCTTCAATCCCTTTTTTCTAAGCTCGATCAGGATCATGTCGACAGCCGTCTGATCGTAGCCGTCGCAGGCCTCGACGAACGCGTACAGGTTCAGGATTTTCCGAACGCGGTTCTTCATTGCCCGCCGGCGGAACAGCTCAGCCCGTACACCTTTCGGCAGAAGCACGCGCGAGTACAGAAAGTTCAGGTTTGGCAGGACGCCCAGATAATCGAGGGCGATGACGCAGGATGCGTCAATCGTGCAGATCGGGGAACGCACCGAAGCATTAGTCCTGAGACGATGAGACCAGCCCGACGATGACCAGGCCCAGCGCCAGGGTTCCCAACGCGATCAAAGCTTTCTTCGCCTGCTGTCCGGCATCGAGCGATTTGAGATGGCGAACAACTCCCAACTCCGTTTCGTCCGGATTTGCGGGATCGATGACAACGAGGCTCTGGCCGAAATACGGCTGCAGTAGTGGCGCTACGGCTAATCCTGCCATCACGATGATGGGTTTCCCCAGAATCCGGCCTGTGTTCAGTTCCTTTTCACAGGTTCCGGTGAGCTGAACGCTTACGATTCCAAGGACAACGTCGGCATCTGCCAGCTTTTGCGCAGTCTCGGGTTCAATGGACACCGACGAAGGCTGACGCGTGTAAGCCGGTGGAACGTACACTGTAAGACCATTGACTGCACCGAGCGCCTGCAGCCGCAGGGCGGTGACCTGATCGAGGGCACTCCCGTATGAGATGAAAACCTTCATCCGCAGTTCGATTGTAGCGTCAGTTCTGTCCGGCGTGGGCTTTGGCGGTGCGTGCCTGCAGATCACGCAGAGTAGTGAGCTCGCGTTCCGTCGGTCTCGGCGTCGTGCCGATTTGATCGGCAACCTTCAGTTTCCAGCCTGTAGCTGCAACGACCGCCTCGACCGTGACACCCGGATGCACGCTGGTGAGCGTGAGTTCCCTGGTCACCAAATCGGGCGTCAGGATCGCGAGATCGGTGATCACCGCAGTGGGTCCTTTGCCCGGAAATCGCATGCGGGCGCGGCTGTCGCCGCCATCCATGTGTCCGCCGGAAGTCTGGAAATCCAGTTTCTCGACGAACGCGCGTTTCGTCTGGCGCAGCGTAATCAGTACTTCGCCGCAGTTGGCAGCGATGGCCGGAGCGCCGCCCGCGCCGGGGAGCCGCGTCCTCGGATTGTCGTAGTCGCCGATCACTGTTGAGTTGATGTTGGCAAATCTATCGATCTGCGCCGCGCCGAGAAAGCCGATGTCGATGCGCCCGCCCTGCAGCCAATAGGTGAAAATCTCGACGATCGAAACCACCGTGTCGGCGGTTTCCGAGAGCTCGCCGTCGCCGATAGACAGCGGCAATACGTTCGGCTTCGTGCCGATGCAGCCCGATTCGTAGATCAGCACCGTTTCCGGGGCGTGCGTGAGGCGCGCGAGGTTGGCCGCTGCGCTGGGCAGCCCGATGCCCACGAAGCACGATGCCCCATTGCGCAGCATACGCGCCGCGGCGATCGTCATCATTTCGTCGGCTGTGTATTCGGCGGTGGTTTCAGACATGGACTACTGCCTGCTCGATGCTCTTTTTGAATTCGGCGAAATCCTTAGTCTCCATGATGTGTTCGTCGATCCACTTGAGGAACGTGCCGCGGTCTTTGGCGATGTTGTCCCACTGCTTGTAGAAAGCGTTGTTGCGCGCGTAGTAACCCTGCGCGTACGACGGAAACGCGCCGCCTTTCACTTCGGCAACCGCGCCGACTACCCACGCAGGCAGAATGACCGAATTCGACGGAGCGTTGAGGTCATCGACAATCTCTTCGACAGTGACGATGGAACGTTTCGCGGCCATCACCGCTTCCTTCTGGGCGCCGACCACGCCCCACATCATCACGTTGCCTTTGCGATCCGCCTTCTGGGCGTGAATGACAGTGACGTCCGGTCGATGCGCCGGTACCGCGGCGAGCTTCTCGCCTGTGAAGGGGCAATCAATGAATCGGACGTTCGGATTGTGCTTCGGAAGGTCGGTGCCGGCATAGCCGCGCAGCACGCCGAACGGGAGGTGCGACGCGCCCGCTGCATACGCGGCGGCCATGCCGGCATGTTCGTGCTCGTCGACGGCAATGGGATTGGGCCACTGCTTCTCGATCGCGTCGCGCAGGCGATGCAGCGACCCCACACCTGGATTGCCGCCCCAGGAAAACACGATCTTCTTTACACATCCCGCGCCGATAAGCTGATCGTAGATGACGTCGGGCGTCATGCGGATCACGGTCAGGTCACGTTTCTTCTGGCGAATGATTTCATGGCCCGCGGCGAAAGGGATAAGATGTGTGAAACCTTCGAGCGCGACGGTGTCGCCATCGCGCACAAATTCAGCGATGGCTTCGTTTAGACGCAGAATTGCTGCCAATGGAATGACCTCGGAAGTCTCAATTTTAGCAATCGCGTGAATGCGCTATAACACTATGACGATGCTGCACGTAATGGCTGTCTCGCTGCTGGCGGGATGGGCGGTTTCGGCACAGGAACCGTTGCCGTCTTTCACAGTCCGGTCCGACCTTGTCTACCTCCCAACGCGGGTGCAGAACAAAAAGGGCGCGACTGTTTACGGGCTGCAGGCGCAGCAGTTCATCGTCGAGGACAACGGCGTGCGGCAGGCGGTCACGGTGGATGAGACTCCCGATTCGTGGGGGATCTCGATGGTCGTCGTTGTGCAGTGCAGCCGGTCCGCACCGGTGGAGTTCAGTAAGCTTAAGGGCCTGGCCACGATGATCGACGCCATCGCCGGGGGCGCACCGCGCGACGTTGCGGTCCTGAGCTACGGCGAAGCGCCGCACCTGCTGGGGGATTTTTCCAGGCGTCCGGACGATACGACGCGGGCGATGGCGAAGCTCAAACCCTGCGGGGATTACGACGCTGCAACCATCGATGCCGTGAGGTACGCGATTGGAATGCTGGATCGGCGGATTAGCCCTTATCGCAGGGCCATACTGCTCGTCAGCGAGACGCGCGATCACGGGAGTAAGGCGAAACTGGACGAGGTTGCGCGTGAACTGGGCGTGAGCGATACGGTGATCTTCACGGTCGCGTTCTCGCCATTACGGAGCGAATTCATCGATGGTTTCCGGAATGGCCCGGAACCGAAATTCACGCCGCAGTATCCGATTCCGAAAACGGAGCCGAAGCCCGACCCCGCGCCCGACGAGAAAAGCGAGCCGGAGGCGCCGGAGCACGCGCCCATCCTGGAGCTGCCTCCGCAGATCATGGCGATCGTGAACGCGTTGCGCACGGATGCATCGGGGGCAATTGCGTCGCTTTCGGGTGGCGAGCATTTCAGCTTCAGCAGTCAGAAAAGCTTCGACGGGAGCTTGCTGAAGATATCGAATAGAATCCACAATTACTATCTGCTCAGTTTCCGGCCGGCCGCCGGGATGCCGGGTGTGCACGCGCTGCGAGTCCGGGTGGACGGACATCCCGAGGCCGTGATTCAGACGCGGCGAAATTATCTGGCTGGCATCTCATCTGGCCAGTAGGCCGAAGCCCGAGGGACCGTGGCCGAACTCGCGTCCCGCAGCCTTCGCCGCGCGTGACATCGTGTCGAGAATATCGCGCTGGAATGCCGGATCGAGCCACTCGCTCCAGCCGTGTCGCTCGCATATTGCGACGGCCGCGGCGCGTGTGGTGGCGCCGGAGCGCTTGACGGCGCGAACGTGGAAAGGGTCGGCGACGATCGGTCCGCTGGACGACTCGACGGCGCGCGCGATGAGCGCTTCAGGATCGCAGGGAAGAATCGGTGCGATCGCGACCGAGGTCTCGATACCGGCATCCCGCAGCGTGTCCACCACGCACCATCGTTGTTCGATCGGAGCGCAGTGCGGTTCGAAGATGTGCCGGACTTCGTCGCGGTCGGTGGTAATCGAGAAGCTGACCCGGATGGTCGTGCGGGTTGCTGCATGTTGCAGTAGATCGAGATCGCGCAGGATCAGCGGACCGCGAGTCTGAATCACGAAAACCCGCGGCGCATGCGACGCAACAGCTTCGAGCAGCGCAGGCATAAGGCGAGCTTCCGATTCCGCGGGCTGGTACGGATCGGTGAGCGGTGAGCAGTAGATCACCTGATCGGGGCGAAGCCCGCGCGCGGCGAGTTGCGCAGCGTTGGTTTTGAATGTGGTGTGCGCGCCCCAGTGATTCCAGTCGTCCACCCGCAGACCGGCCTGCACCCGCATGGTTGGCACGTAACAATAGCTGCACCCGAACGTGCAGTTGCGCGCGGGCGTGAGCGAATGCGTGAATCCCGCTTCGGCGAGAAATCCGGAAACCGGGCTCAGGATGCTGCGCGATTCGGTATGGAGAATCCGGAAAGGCAAGGCTGATCAGCTTCTCACCCCGGAATGAATGCGCGGGCCCGCCTCCTGTGCGGCGAGAATCGCGGCTTCGGCGGCAAGCATCTCCTCCCATCGCGATTCCACCCGATTGCGCCGCTCGATCTTATGGGCGAGACGCAGAAAGATCTTGTAGTGTCCGAATTCGGACGAAAAGAGCGCTTTGTAGAGCGCGGCGAGTTCGGGATCCTCCGCGGCTGCGGCGAGCACGGAGAAGCGTTCGCAGGAGCGGGCTTCGATCAGAGCCGACACGAACAGGCGGTCGAGTGTTTCCGAAATCACTTCGCCTTTGCGCACCAGATTACGCAGCGCATTCGCATAGGGGTTCTTATGTGTCCGTCCGAGGCGGCCTCCGCGGCGCAGCAGCAGACGCGTTACCGTAGCCAGATGGGCAGCCTCGTCGCGCGCCACGCTGGTCATTGTCTCCACCCAGCCTGGCACCCACTCCTGCGGCCAGCGTTCCAGAAGCTGCAGGGCATTCAGCGCGGCTTTCTTCTCGAGGAACGCGTGATCCGCGAGCAACGCCATGGGGTCCGTGAGCACATCGCGTGCCCAGCTTGCCGGAGTTCGCGAGTATAACGGAAGTGTTTCAGCCTTCTCCGGCATTCAGTGCTACCCTCATTCAGAGTACGCTGTGTTCCGCACGCTGCGCCGTCGCACGGTGGCCGTTCTTCGGATGGGAGAGCTGCGGCGCTGGCCGGTGCGCATGTTTCAGCTGATCGTGCGGCGAACGCTTTGGTGGGGCCAGGCCTTCGGGCCTGCCGCCGGGCTTCCGCCCGGCGCCTGGAGTTTCTGCCTTTCGCTGCCAGTTCGGACACGCGGATTGTATCCGCGCCCGCCGGCCTTCCGTCCGGCGCGGAGCGTTACAAATTCCGTGGGTATCTAAACACCCAGCAGATTCGTTTCGAGTTTCGAATAGCCGTGCTCCTCAGCCCAGATGCTCAGCACCACCGTTGCAATCTCATCGACGACGGGAATCGCGTGGCCGTCCTTTGTCAGGTCGATTGACTTAATGTAGGTTCTGCAGCTATCGCAGGCGTCAACGCGGGCGGCAGGGAACTCCGGAGCGGTGTAGATCGGGAGTTTGTCCTTGTTCTCTTCGCCGCAGTTGGGACAGACCACGCGTCGAAACTGCCATTCCGTGGAGCAGAGCGAGCACAGCAGCCAGCGTTTGCCGCCGTCGCCTTCGCCGCGCAGAACGCCTGCGACGGGACGCGCGTTACAGAAAGGACACGTCGGGACGGCGTCGGCAGCGGACGTGTCTCCGCGCGATGCCAGATACTCGGCGTAAGGCTGGATCAGCGCGCGCGCGTAAAAACGGGCGGCGGGATCGTCCACGCCTTCGCCCTGCCACTCTGCCGAGAGCAGGCGCAGTCGTTCTTCGCTGCTTAGAAGGTTCTGCGCGGCGAAATCGGCGAGCAGAGAAGTTCCGTTTCGTGAAACGAGTTCGATGAGGGCGGGGAAGAAAGGCACAAGCGCGCCAATGTCCGTTTCGCCTTTTACTTTGAGATCATCAAAAACCGTCTTCTGGAAACCCGCCAGCTGCGCGTAGAAATTCAGTAAGAGCGCGGCGCTCGGGTGCTCGGTGGCGAGAAGTTCGGCCCGTGCGATGCGCGCGTCATGAGTTGCCATGCTTGCCGGTGACGCGAAAGTACCACAGGCGGTGATGCGTCCATGCCCAGGAGCGGGAGACGTATCCAGTCGTGATGGCGGTCATGCTGCGCGGCACCATGAACACGCCCATGTAGATGTGGATGATGAAGCCACCGATGGTGGCCAGCGCTGCGACCTCGTGCAGCAAAATCACGATGCCGCGCACCCAGGCATACTGCCGCGGGATGTACTCCGGAACCCACATCACAATGCCTGAAATCAGCAGCAGGATCGCGCCATACAGCATCAGCCAATAAAATGCTTTCTGGCCGCCATTGAAGCGGTCGGAAAGCGGCGTGTGTTCTTCGTCGTTCGTGATATAGGCCTTTGTATTGTCCAGCCAGCGCCTGTCGTCCGCCGTGATCGTCATGTCGCGCCGCCAGAAGCCGTTCATCCAGAGCGTGCCGACGATGAAGCCGATACCCACGATCGGATGCCAGTAGCGCGAGGTGGGGGCACCGCCGAGCATGTACGCCAGCCAGTAGAGATGCGGCGTATAGAATGCAAGGCCCGTCGCGAGGCAGTAAAGATAAGTGAAGCCGCTGGTCCAGTGGGCGAGGCGCTCCGCGAACGTGTAGCGCTGCAGATCGCCCGCGTGCGGAGTGCGCGGAATCGCAGTAGCGCTCATTTCTCAGTCCTCTTTTCGGAGCTTTCCGGCACTTCTTCCTTCGGGCCGTAGCGCAGATAGTGCACAACGACGCCGAGAACGCCGCCCGCCATCGCTATATTGCCAATCCATTTCAGCGGCTTTTTCCAGAGCCTGACCATCCACGGAATCTGCGGATCCCTGGGCAGTCCCCCGTAACGCTCCGGATGATTGATGTCGTGCAGCACGTAAATGACGTGCGTACCGCCGACACCGGACGGATCGTAAACGCCCGCATCTTTGTGCGACGTGTGTTCGTGCAACTGCGCGACGCGCGTTTCCGCGAGGTCCTTCATGTCGTCTTTGGAGCCGAAGTGAAGGCAGCCGGTGGGGCAGGCTTTGATGCAGGCCGGCTCGAGCCCCGCGCCGACGCGGTCCGAACACAGCGTGCACTTGTGAACCTTGTGCGTCGCGGGATTGATTTTCGGGATGTTGAACGGGCATCCCGAGACGCAGTACTGGCAGCCGATGCAGTTCTCCTGCTGGAAATCGACGATGCCGTTGCTGTACTGCACGATGGCGCCATCGGCGGGGCACGCGCGCAGACAGCCGGGGTCGGCGCAGTGCATGCACTGGTCCTTGCGCATCAGCCAGCTGAAGTTGCCGCTGTCGTCGGTGAATTCGTTGAAGCGGATCAGATTGTAGTAATTCCACGCCGTGTCGGGCATGGTCTGATACGTGTTGTCGAAAACCGTTTCACGGAACGGATAGCCGTTCCATTCGAGGCACGCCACTTCGCACGCCTTGCAGCCAATGCAGGTGGTGACGTCGATTAATTTGCAGACGGCGTAGTCGCGCGAAGTGTTCTTGCCGGGTACCGTGCCCGCGTGACCGGAGATGGCTTTGATCTGCAGCGTTCCGTTGGCCATACGCTATGCCTTCTCCAGTTTGACCAGAAAGCCCTTGAACTCGGGCGTGTATGCATTGGGATCGGTGACGGTCGGCGAGAGCGTATTTGCGATGCTGCGCGGTACCCGTCCGGCGTCTTCCTGAATACCGCGGTAGCCCTGATGGATCGGCAGTCCGATCTGATAAACCTTCTTGCCGTCGATTGTCATCGGCTTGATGCGGCGCGTGACCATGGCCTTGGCCAGATAGCTGCCGCGCGCGCTGGTCACTTTAACTTTGTCGTTGCCCTGAATGCCCAGCTCGCCTGCGAGTTCCTGTGGAATTTCGACGAACATCTCAGGTACGAGCTGTACGTTCACTGGATTGTTCTTCGTCCAGTAATGATAGTGCTCGGTGAGCCGGTAGGTCGTGCAGACGATGGTGTAGCCTTCGCCGGTGGTGCCATACTTGTCCTGGTCGGTCGTATACTTCTTCACGACCGGATTGTTCGACTGCTTCGGATGAAGCGGATTCGAGATTGGGCTCTCGATGGGCTCGTAGTGCTCGGGGAACGGGCCGTCGGCCATGCCGCCGAGCGGAACGAAGAGACGGCCCGTGCCTTCAGGATTCATGATGAAGGGTCCCATGTGGTCCTTCGGCTGCGAGTCGGCCTTGAAGTCGGGGACGTCGTTGCCGACCCAGCGTTTCTGCGCTTCGTTCCACCACACCTGACGGCGGTCGGCATCCCAGGGCTTGCCGTTGAGGTCGCAGGAAGCGCGGTTGTAGAGCACGCGTCGGTTCATCGGCCACGACCAGCCCCAGTTGGGATAGATGCCGAGCCCCGACGGATCTTCCGTGCCGCGCCGTTGCATGAGTGCGCCCGCTTCGGTCCACGAGCCGCAAAAGAGCCAGTTGCCGCAGGCGGTGGAACCGTCGTCGCGAAGATACGCGAAGCCCGGCAGTTGCTGGCCCGCTTTGATGACCTGCTTCGTGGCGGGGTCGGTGACATCCTCAATGGCGCGGCCGTTGATCTCACGCGCGACTTCAGCGAGCGACGGGTTGTTCGGCGTCGTGTAACCCCAGGTGAGATTGAGAATGGGATCGGGAAATTTGCCGCCTTCCTTCTTATAGAGTTCGCACACGCCCAGGAAAATGCGCGCGAGGATTTCCTGATCGAGCTTCGCGTCTCCGGGAGGCGGAACAGCGGCCCATTTCCACTGCAGCCAGCGCGCCGAGTTAACGAACGTTCCGTCTTTCTCTGCGAAGCCCGCGCCGGGAAGCCGGTACACCTCGGTCTTGATGCCCTTCATCTCGTCGGGCGAGATGCCGGGCGATTGCCAGAAGCCACTGGTTTCGTCGGGATATATGTCGCACACGACGAGCCATTCGGCCTTCTTCAGCGCATTAATATTCTTCTGCGAATTCGGGCCGATGGCGACGCCGTTCATGCCGAACGCGATCAGGCCTTTGAGCTTGCCGCGATACATGTCGTCCCAGATGTGCACCCACGAGTATTCCCGGTCGACCTTGGGCAGGTAGTCGTAGGCCCAGCCGTTTTCTTTGGTGGCCGCGTCGCCGTACATCGTCTTCAGGAGTGAAACGCCGAAACGGGGCGTGTTCGACCAGTAATTCCAGGATTCCCAGTCTTTGGGCTTCGAAGGCGTCGGCGTGATGCGCTTCATCCAGCCGGCGAAATCCTTGTCGTTGGGGTTCGGGACCTTGAGATAGCCGGGCAGGTTGTCGAAGATGCCTGCAATATCCGTAGCGCCCTGAATGTTCGAATGGCCGCGCAGCGCATTCACACCGCCGCCCGCGCGTCCCACGTTGCCCATCAGAAGCTGCAGCATCGCGGCCGTGCGGATGATCTGTGAGCCAAAGCTATGCTGCGTCCAGCCAACAGCGTAGATGATCGTTGCAACCTTTTTCGTGTCGCCGTCCTTACGGATGGAAGTGAAAAGGTCGGCCGCTTTGACGAACTGGTCTTTAGGAATGCCAGTGATGCGCTCGACCATCTCCGGCGTGTAGCGCGCGTACTGCTGTTTCAGCAGCTGGTAGACGCAGCGCGGATTTTCCAGCGCCATATCGTAGGCGGCATTGGCCGGGAGAGCCGGGGGCGCATCGGCCGCGGCCCCACCACCACCGGCTTCTTCGTAATTCCAGGTTGCCTTGTTGTAAGTCTGGGTGGCGGGATCAAACCCGGAATACAGGCCATCGTCGGGAAGCTTGAATCCATCTTCAATGATGAAAGCGGCGTTCGTGTAGTTGGCGAGATATTCTTTAGCCACCCGCCCGTTCTCCAGCGCGTAGTGGATCACACCGCCGAGGAACGCGATATCCGATCCCGCGCGAATCTGCAGGAACATGTCCGCCACCGCCGCCGTGCGCGTGAACCGCGGATCGACCACGATCAACTTCGCGTTCCGCGTGCGTTTGGCTTCCACCGGCCACTTAAATCCGCACGGATGGTTCTCCGCCGGATTGCCGCCCATGATCAGCATCATGTCGGTGTTCTTGATATCGATCCAGCCATTCGTCATGGCCCCGCGTCCGAAAGTTGGCCCCAAACTGGAGACCGTGGGACCGTGTCAAACGCGGGCCTGATTTTCGATGTACGTTATCCCCAGGCTGCGCATGGTTTTCACAGCCAGGAAATTGAACTCGTTGGTGTCGGTGCAGCCGCCGTTCCAGGCGATGCTTTCGAGCCGGTTAACGGTCCGGCCCTGGGCGTCCGCGGTGATGAACGTTTCGTCGCGCGTCTTCTTGATGTGGCGCGCGATTTCCGCATAAGCCTGATCCCACGAGATGTCTTCCCAGTGATCGGAACCCGGACGGCGCACCCGCGGCTTCAGCACGCGGCGTTCATTCATGATGTCCTGCATCAGAGAAGAGCCTTTGGGACAAAGTGTGCCGCGGTTGATGGGGTGATCGGGATCGCCTTCGACGTGGACGACCTGCGGAGTAACGTTCTTGGCCTTGTCCCCCAGCGTATGAATGATGACGCCGCAGCTGACGGAGCAGTATGGGCAGGTGGAACGGTTTTCTGTGGTGCGGGCGATCTTGAGTTCCTGCGCCTCGGCATAGGCCTGCCTGACATCGAAACCAAGAACCGAGGCAACCGCCGCGCCGGTGCTTATCCTGAGGAAACTCCTACGAGTTGTATTCACAGAACCACCTCCCCGGATGATGCTAACAAACCGCAGTGTCCGAGTAAACATCTGAAAAGGGTGAAGTCGCGATACCTGATTCGGGGGCGCCGGAGACCGATTAGCCTCTCAAAGACCCTTCAAAATCGAAGCGATAACGAGGCCGATAGTTTCCGAAACCGGATGCCGTATTGCAGATCGGTTACATTGTTGTGAACTGCGAGTCTCGTTGAACAGTGCCCCCATAGTTCTGCAGCGCGTCAACTGCAACGTAGGGAACTCCGGTTCGGTATTCCACGGTGGAGAAAAGCTCAGTCTTTTTCGGAGGCTCCTAAGAGTCGCCTACTGATATAGCAGGCACTGGTCCGGATAGCGAAACCGGCCAAATATTAACCTCAGTTAGCAGGCTGCCGCTGCCTGCGGACTACGTACTGCAACCTGTTAACCGGCCAAAAATACCTCAATCGAGTCCCTGCCTGTTGTTTGATGTTCCGCTTAGACGTATCCTGGAACTGCGACACGAATTTTACCAGGTGGCAACAACGGTTTCGCTGGCGGCTGACGTACAAAACGGCAGGACAGGCAAATGAGTTCATTCGAGAAACTACCCCCGCTGGCGAGACTCTACTGGCTGCTCGTCGTGCTCTCCGGTCCCTGTTGCCTCTGGGCTGCATTTCACGGGCCCGACCTGCAGTCCCGCCTGACGCTGCGGTTTGCGATGTATGCGCTGGGCGCGATCGTTGCGTCGGGTTTGAAAGTCCGCCTGCCGGGCATCGCCGGCACGCTTTCGATGAATTACGTCGTCATCGTAGCCTGCCTCCTCGACCAGGGTCTTGCCGCCACCATGCTGGTCGCGATGTTCAGCTGTGTCGCGCAGTGTCTCATCCATCCGACGGCATTGCCGGAATGGTTTCAGGTCATCTTCAGCACATGCGCGGTGGCCTTGCCTGTATATGCGGCATATTCGGCGCTGCACTGGCCCGCGCTTCAATCGATCGATCCGACCGGCGTCATTCCGCTGATGACGGCGTCAGTGGCGTATTTCGTCACCAACACCGTGATCGTGGCGGGAATCATCGGCAGCTCCGGGCGAAAAAGCTGGCTCCGCACCTGGGCCGATTCCTATCTGTGGACCTCGCCGCAATACCTCGTCGGCAGCGCGGTCGCCTACGGCGTCCATTGCATCGGACGTTTGTGGGGCTGGCCGGCGTTTGCGCTGGCGATTCCGCCGGTGATCCTGGTCTATCGTTCGTATTCGCTCTACCTCGGACGCATCGAGCAGCAGCAGAAACACATCGGAGAAATGGCGCGGCTCCACCTGCGCACCATCGAGGCGCTGGCGCTTGCCATCGACGCCAAAGACGATACCACGGCGGCCCACCTGCGGCGCGTCCAGATCTACGCGTCTGATATCGGCAGGGAACTCGGCCTTCCAGAGTCCGAAATGCAGGCCCTCGAAGCGGCGGCACTGCTGCACGACGTCGGCAAGCTGGCCGTGCCCGAATACATCATCTCGAAGCCTGGCAAGCTGACCCCGGAAGAATTCGAAAAGATGAAAGTGCATCCCGTGGTCGGCGCGGAGATTCTGCAGCGCGTGGATTTCCCCTACCCGGTCGTGCCAATCGTGCGCTCGCATCATGAGAAGTGGGACGGCACAGGTTATCCCGACGGTCTGGCCGGCGAAGAGATTCCGATCGGCGCGCGTATTCTTTCGGCCGTCGATTGTCTCGATGCGCTGGCATCGAACCGGCAGTACCGCAATGCCATGCCGGTTGAAGAGGCTATGGGCGTAGTGGCGGCCCAGGCCGGAAAGGCTTACGATCCGAAGGTCATCGCGCTTCTGCAGCGCCGGTTCAGGGAACTGGAGGCGAAAGCAAAGGCGGAAACCGTTTCCGCAGGCGCCAAACTATCCACCAAAGTGCGCGTGGAGCGCGGCGCCGCGCCGGCCACCGGATTTGATCGTCCCGTTGAGCTGCCGCCCGGCACCACGCAAATCGGTAAGGATTTCACCACGGCGATCTCAGACGCGCGGCGCGAGTTCCAGGTGCTCCAGGACCTGACCACCGACCTCGGCAATTCGCTGAGTCTCGACGATACTCTCGCGCTGCTCTCCGTCCGCCTCGCCAGGACGATCCATTATGATGCCGTCGCGATTTATCTTCTTGATCGCGGTGTGCTCGTTCCCCGGTTTGTAAAGGGTGAAAGCTACCGGCTGTTCAGCAGTCTGCATATTCCGATTGGCCAGGGGCTGTCGGGCTGGGTCGCCGAAAATGGCCAGCCGATCGTGAACGGTAATCCTGCAGTTGAGGCGGGCTATCTCGACGATCCTCGCCTCGTCACGCCGCTGCGATCCGCCATCGCGGTGCCCCTGCGCGTCGATGACACGACTATCGGTGTGCTGTCCCTGTACAACCTCGCCGCGGAGGCGTTCACCGCGGATGACCGGCGCATGCTGCTGGCCGCCGCCCCGCGCGCGGCACGCGCCATCCGCAACTCCATTCGCTTCGAAACGGCCACTCTCATCGCCGATACTGACGATCTCACAGGTCTCTACAACTCCCGGTTTCTTTTCGCGCATCTGCAAAGAGAGATCGAGAAAAACATGCCGCATCGGACCGAATTTGCCGTGCTTCTGATGGATCTCGACGGCTTCAAGCAGGCGAACGACCAGCACGGACACCTGGTGGGTAACAGGATTCTGCAGAAGGTTGCGATGGAACTCCGGCGCGTCTGCCGTGCCGGGGATGTGGCGGCGCGCCTCGGCGGAGATGAGTTTGTGCTCGTCGTCGCCGATCCCGAGCAGGACCTGAACAAGTGGACCATGCGCCTCACCGAGGCGTTCGCCGGTATCGGACCGGCGGCGGGTTGCAGCGCTCCGGTTTCAGTCAGCATCGGAATTTCGCGCTACCCGACAGACGGCGCGGACGCCGAGGCGCTGATCGAAAGCGCGGATTTGAAAATGTACGAAGTCAAGAACCGGAAACGGATCAGCCGGGTGGCTTAGTAGATGATTTCGGCACAGACAGTCCCTTGTGGGCACGGGCTTAAGCCTGTACGGCCGAGCGGAGCTCGGCAGCTGGCCGTGTCGATGCGTTATCGCGGTTATGAAAACAGCGACGTAGCTCAGCGTATGCGGCAAGGCGTGAAACGATTCCTTTTACTTGGCGCGTTCCTTTACGCGTTCACTCTTCCTGCCGCCCAGATGCGCGAGATCCGCTTCACTCTTCCTGCCGCACCCAGGACCTTCGACCCTCTTCAGGTGTCGGAAGGCGCATCGGAAACGATTCGCTATCTCACCGGAGGTGTTCTCCTGCGCGTCAACCGGGAAACGAATGAGCTGGAGCCCGAACTGGCTGAATCCTGGGATCTGCTCGACGGCGGACGGGCCATCCGCTTTCATCTGCGTGCCGGCCTGAAGTTTTCCGACGGTGCGCCCCTGACCGCGAGCGACGTGGCGCGCACCCTGAAGAACGCGCTCGATCCGAAAAGGGAAGCGCCGGTAGGAGAGCTCTTCCGTTCCGAACAGGGTGATCCCGAGGTGAGGGTCATCTCGCCCTTGACCATCGAAGTCCGCTATGCGCAGCCTAAGGCCCGTATCGATCGTGTGTTCGATTCGCTGGCAATCACTCCGGTCCAAATGTCGAACCTGCCGGCTTCCGCCGGAGCGTTCCATGTCTGCGAGTATCAGCCTGGCCAGTTCGTCCGCCTCGAGCGCAATCCGAACTACTGGAAGCGCGACGCATCGGGGAATCGCCTGCCTTATATCGATTCCATCCACATCGACATCCAGCCGAATCGCGAAATCGAGGTGACGCGTTTCCTGCGCGGCGAGCTTGACCTGATCAACCGTCTTGATCCGGACAGCTTCGAACGGGTCGCGAAATCACAGCCCGCCGCGGCGCGCAATCTGGGGCCGTCGCTCGATTCCGAGTTTCTGTGGTTCAACCAGGTCCCGACGGCCCCGATTCCGGCGTGGGAAAAAAGCTGGTTCACTTCGACGGCGTTTCGCCGCGCCATCAGCATGTCGATCCACCGCGACGACATTGCGCGCATCGTTTATCACGGCCACGCACACCCGGCGGTCGGCCCGGTCTCTCCGGCCAATCGTTTCTGGTTCAACGCGGCGCTGAAGCCCCTCGGATTCGATTCGCAGGCGGCGCTGAAGGCTCTGACTTCCGATGGGTTCACTCTCCGTGATGGCGTTCTGCGCGACCGCGAGGGCCACGAAGTCGAGTTCTCCATTGTCACGGGGACAGGGAACCGGCCGCGCGAAGCCATGGCCGCCGTAATTCAGGACGATCTGAAGAAGATCGGCATCCGCGTGAACATCGTGGTGCTCGATTTCGGTTCGCTGATCGAACGAATCACCAGGACATCGCAGTACGAAGCCGCACTGCTTGGTTTCGACAATATCGAGACCGACCCGGCGGGAGAGATGAACGTATGGCTGAGCTCCGGTGAAATGCACGCCTGGCACCCCAATCAGAAATCGCCCGCGACTCCCTGGGAAGCGCGCATCGACAAGCTGGAACTCACGCTGGCGTCCGGCGTTTCTCCCGTGCTTCGCAAGAAGGCCTTCGACGAAGTGCAGCAGATCGTGGTGGACCAGGAACCTTTCATCTACCTCGTCAATCCCGACTATCTTGCGGCCGTAGCCCCGGCGCTTCACGGGACGAAGCCGGTCCCGGTATCGCCCCAGGTTCTGTGGAACGTTGAGTACCAGCGGCTCGACGCGAAGTAGATCGCACTGGCGTTGGAAGTCAACATCGCGGGAAGCACCGCTGCGCATGCGATGCGGGGAATGTCAGATAATCTCCATCCTTCTGCCGACGCGTTTGAAAATATCGAGCGCCTGATCGAGTTCCGCGCGCGTGTGCGTTGCGGTGACGATGGTGCGGACGCGGGCTTTGTCTTTGGCCACGGTCGGGAAGCCGATGCCTGTCGCGAGCACGCCTTCGTCGAACAGTTCCGCCGAAAACCTGTGCGCGCGGGCCGCTTCGCCGACGATCACCGGCGTGATCGGCGTTTCGCTGATGCCCGTGTTGAAGCCGGCGTCGCCGAGTCCTTTCTTGAAGTAGCGTGTGTTTGTCCAGAGCTGCTCGATGCGCTCGGGCTCGTTTTCGAGGATGTCGAATGCGGCGAGGCATGCGGCGGTGACGGCGGGCGGGTGCGACGTCGAGAAGAGAAACGGGCGCGCGCGATGGTACAGGAACTCGATCAGATCCTTCGTGCCGCAGACATATCCGCCGAGAACGCCGATGGCCTTCGAGAGCGTTCCGACCTGGATGTCCACGCGGCCGTGCAGGCCGAAATGATCGATGGTGCCGCGCCCGTTGCGGCCCAGCACGCCGGAGGCATGCGCGTCGTCGACCATCATGATCGCGCCGTGCTTTTCCGCATGTTCGACGAGCGGGGGCAGGGGGCCGATGTCGCCGTCCATGGAGAACACGCCGTCGGTGATGACAAGCTTGCGGCCGGGTGTGCTGTCGAGCTCGGTCAGGATGCGGCCGGCGGCTGCGTGGTCCTTGTGCGGGAAGACGTGGATTTTGGCGCGCGAGAGACGGCAGCCGTCGATGATGCTGGCGTGGTTGAGTTCGTCGGAAATGATGTGATCCTCCGGCGTAAGCACGGCCGCGACGGTTCCGGCATTGGCGGCGAAGCCCGACTGGAAGACGACGCAGGCTTCCACATGTTTGAATTTGGCGATGCGCTCTTCGAGCTGCATATGGAGGTCCATGGTGCCGGAGATGGTGCGCACGGCGCCGGAGCCCGCGCCGTATTTACGCGTGGCTTCGATGGCGGCTTCGATGAGTCTGGGGTGGGTGGTCAGGCCGAGATAGTTGTTCGAGGCGAGGTTGATGACGTCTTTGCCGTCGAAGCGCGATTCGGCGGCGCTCGGTCCCTGCAGGATGCGCAGGCGCTGATAAGTGCCGGCCTTTTTCCATTCAGCCAGCTGTTCGCCGAGGTATGAGAGTGGGTCGGGTCGTGCCGCAGACATGTCAGGACCATTGTCCCGCAGGCTTATTTGTTAGAGATAAGCCTCCGCGAGTTCTTCGAATTCGGTCGGTGTAACCAGGTGGAAGCGGATTTCAAGCGAGCTGAAGCCGCGGAGTTCGTGCTGCATGGTTTCGTCCGGCAGCTCGGAGCCGGCGACATACAGTTCGCTGCCCGCGATGCGGAAGGGCATCACACGCCAGCGGCGCGCGACTTCGGCGGGGATACTGCGCGTCACAGGGATCGAGACGGAATCCGGGTCGGGTTTGCCCAGCGGGAAATCGTTCTGCAGGCTGAGCGCCGTGTAGAGGTCCTGTTCGGTGATGAGGCCGAGCTTCATCAGATGCTCGCCCAGACGGCGTGCGGGCGGTTTCGATGCCAGCGCGGATTCGAGCTGATCAGGCGTGATCCACCGCGAGCCCGTGAGAATCTCGCTGAGACGTTTGCGGGCGGGCATCAGCGCGGCGCGGTTGGGGTACGAGTGCTCCGTCTTCACCCAGCGCAGCGGACGGCGGTGAATTTTCGCGTTCAGGTAGATGCAGATGGCGCGCGCGGTGGCGACCGCGTTAATCACGTTGGCGACCAGGACGCGGAGCGGCACCCCAAGCGCAAACCCCCATCCGTAGATTCGCGCGGAGCAGACGGTGCGAATGCTGGTCTGCAGGGCCTGGATGGAGAGCCCGATGACGTAGAGCGTGTGGAAGCGCGATAGTTCGCGCGCCAGCATCCATTCGCGATGCATGAGACGAGACCACATCAGCGTCGCAAGGCCGATCAGGAAGAGCAGGTTGCAGACCGGCGTCAGCAGGTTGCCGATGACGCCCTTGCGGTCGCGCCAGAACCAGTAGAGGTTTCGCCAGGTGTCGCTGGCATTGTGGAACTCCCAGGACTGCAGCGTGATGCCCATGACCCAGCGCGTGCGCTGGCGGATGGCCAGCCGGAAGGTCTGCGGAAAGTATTCGCGTGTGGCGATGGGGCGTCCGTGGCGCAGCTGGATCTGGATGAATTTCTGCGGCAGGCCAAGGCGGTTGATGCGGAATCCGTTTTCGTAGTCTTCGGTCATGCAGGCCGGTTCGAAGATGCGGTTGTCGTGCCATTCGGCGAGGGTTTCCAGAGCGCGGCGCGAGAAGCCTGTACCGACGCCGTTCGACGGTATGAAGCCGCCGAGCATCTGGCGCGCGGGCATGTCCTTGAACTGAAACTCGGCGAATTCGTCGCAGTAAACGCCGTGCGAGAGGTTTCGGAAAGGCGTCTTCAGGGCGAGGACCGGAATCTGCACCATGTCGTTGAACTGCGCGTGATAATTGATCCAGCGCAGGGCGTCGGGGTCCATGAGGTCTTCCGCGTCGTGGGTGAGAACCATGTCGAAGCGGATGCCGTGCTCCTGCTCGTGAAGAAGCATTCGCTGGTAAATCCAGTTGAGGTTGTCGGCCTTCGAGGTGGGTCCGTTGTGCGGCAGTATGGCCATGTGCACGTTGGGATAGCGCTTCACGGTTTCTTCGACGGCGGCGATGGTGAGCGTGTCGTTGGGATAGACGCCGATGAAGAAGTGAAAGCGCGGGTAGTTCAGGCGTGTGACGTTGTTGTCGACCATCTTCCGGATGACCTTTTGTTCTTTCCAGAGGGCGACGAAGATGGCCATCAGACGCGGCGGGGCGGCGGCGAGCTCGGCTTCGGTGGGGCTGCGTTCGTCGGGATCTTTGGAGTGACGGCGGAAGATGTAGCTGAAGACGGCGGCGCCGTCGATGACTAGGTCGTCAATGCCATTGATCAGAATCCAGATGGCAAGCGGCGCAAGGAGGGCGGCAACCCAATGGTCGGTCATTCCTTTAATTGAGGGAGTGCCGATCGGGGACGAAATTCTCCCGGAAGAAGCAAGGCGGCGCGCTCGAGGTATCGGCCGCGCCGCCTTTGCTTCACCTACCGCCGGTAGTGGTGATGGTGGAAGTGATAATGACCATGGCTCCACGTGTAGTAACCGTAGCCATAGGGGTAGTAGCCAGGCCCGTAGTACGGATATGGATAGGCGTAGGTTGGGCCGACGCCAATGCCAAATCCGACACGAACCCTTGCGTCGGCGGAAGACGGGCTGAAGAACGCCAGTGCTCCCGCCAGTACTACTGCCGGTATGCCCAGTTTTCTAAGCAGCTTCATAATTTCCACCTCCAATTAGTTCGACGGCTCGTATCAGCGCGAGTTTCAGCCCACGTGGATCAACGATCACGCGTGCGGACGGCTGGTTTCTCACAACTGATGTTTTGGTGGGGCAGGCATTCAGCCTGCCGGGATCGTGGATACGATCTGGGGAAACGAATCGTCGGCGGTTTACCCGGGGTCGCTCTCATCTTCATCGTCTGCGGAATCGAGAGCGTCGAACAGACTGGCCTGCGGCTTTGGTGGAACGAAGTCGGGGCCTAAAGCGAGCCGGAGACACGCATGCGGCCTGCCATCGGGCCAGGAACTCGTCTGCGTCCGGGCGGCATTCTTTGCCAGCCAGTCGCACCGGTTGTTGTCCTCATGGTCGGCGTGGCCTTTGGTCCATACCCAGTTCGTCCTGTGGGTCGCCACCAACTCATCCAGTTCCATCCAAAGATCTACGTTGCGAACGGGGTGATTTTTCTTCCATCAGTGACGGCGCTTCCATCGGCGCACCCATTGCGTAATTCCCTGCCTGACGTACTCGGCATCCGTCGTGATTTCAACTTCGCACGGCTCCCTGAACGCGAGGAGCCCCTGGATCGGCGCCATCAGTTCCATTCGATTGTTTGTGGTGTGTGGATCGTGCCCGAAAAGTTCCTTTTTCACCGCGCCGTACCGGAGGATGCAGGCCCATCCTCCCGGACCGGGATTGCCCAGACACGATCCATCGGTAATAAGGGAAGCCTTCTTCATCGCCTGCTGGAGGACACAATACCAGGCGGGCGCCGCGCAGTGGCTGTCAACCCTGAAAGCATGGCCATGAATCTGACTGCCGAAATCCCCGGCGATGTCGGGCGATGTCGCGCTGTGCGCTGGGGGCATTGGCGCTGGACGATCGAGGCCAAAATGCCCCGGGGATTGAAGAGGGACGACGCGCCGAAGATGCTCCAGTCTCTTCTTGAAGAACGATTCAAACTGGCCGTGCACCACGCGAGCATCGAGCAACCCGTTCTCGCGCTCGTCGCCGGCAAGGGCGGTCTGAAGCTTAAGGCCACAGGCAGTTCAGTCATCGACATGGGTCTCAAAGGCAAGATGTCCTATGCGTTGAATCCCGCCACGCAGTCGATGCACATCGTTTTCGAAATGACCACGATGACGGGACTCGCGGACATGATGACGCAGCTCATGACCCAGGTTTCCGGCGGACCTGCCGGCAGGCAGATCGTGGACCTGACCGGAATCGAGGGGAACTACGACGCGTCGATCGACCTTTCCCTCGCCGAGATCATGGCCCTGGCACGAGCCGTCGGCGCCGATATACCCGGCGTCATGCCTGCGAACAACGGCGCCGCCAGTCCGCTCCCGTCGGACCCGGGTGTGGGCGGCGTTTCCGTTGCCGAAGCAGTGCAATCGATGGGTCTGAAACTCGAATCCCGCAAAGCCACCGTCGATCAGTTAATCGTCGATCACGTGGAAAGAACGCCCACCGAAAACTGAGCGGAATATCCGTGGTTTTTCGTGGCTGGGTTACCTTCGGGTTACCTTCGGTCATCCGCTCGCCCGCAAGCTAAACTGGAATTTTCCATGCAATTAGAAAAGGTCTACGAGCCGCAGCGGTTCGACTCGAAGGTCAACGGCGGAGAGAGCTATAGGCCTGCTTTACACCTCAGCGCCGCAGCATCAGGTCCAGAAAGCGCTTTGGCGCTGGCTGCTCGAAGCCTTCGAGCATCCAGATGTCGAACGGGAACTTGGCCACCGAGGTGAGGAAGCACTTGCCGTCGGGATGGATGCTAAATCCGGCGATACGATCCACGGAGGCTGGAAGATCGATTGGCGCGAGAAACTTTTCCGCGCCTGATTTCACGTTCACCGAATAGAGCTGCCACTGCGCGCCGTTGCCGGTCGTGTTTTGGAAGATGCCGTAGAACTGGCTGCCGTCCTTCGAGAACCCATAGGCAAGGAATTTGCGTGAAGTCAGGTTGCGCGTGGATTTGCCATCCGGCGAAATCAGATCGATGCCATCCGCGGCCGGATACGCGATCCTGTCTCCCGCCGGCGACCATCGGGGCATCGAGTCTTCCCAAGTCTGAGGCTTGGCGTTCGCCACGATCTCCGGGGCGGACCCGGGCGTGGCGCGGATTTTGACCAGGTCCTGTTTCCCGGCGACCTCGAGCAAGTAGCAGATCCATTGCCCGTCCGGCGACCAGGACATTCCACTTAGCGTTCCGACTTTATGGAATCCAATAAGACAGTGCCGCCGCCTGCGGCGTTCGCGAGCATAAGTCTACCGATACGGTCCACTTCGCGATAGAAGACGAATCGCCCGCCGTCCGGAGACCATTGCGGATCCCTTCCTTTGTCGCCCAGCCGCCGGGAAAATCCCTCGCCCCCCGCCTGCCGGTCCACAATCCCGGCGCCCTCGCCGGTAGGACTCGAAAAGATGAAATGGGTTCCCGAGGGTGCCCAATCCGGCGTCATGGAAATACCGCCTGAAACAAGCGTCCGGACTTGGCCCTCAGGAAGCGAGATTTCGAGCACGTCCCATCCGAACTGACCGGCCGCATAGGCAATGCGCTTTCCCTCCGGCGAAACGGATGGCTCCGGGAATCCGTTGGGAGCGGAGGCAATCGTGCGCCGGGTTCCATCCACTGCATCGACAATCGAAAGGACCGTCCCGTCACCGTTCCTCACGGCCACGGCCACGTGCCGGCTGTCCGGAAACCAGCTTGGCGCCGTCAGCACCGGCCCTCCCGCCTCGATCTGTCGCGGCGAGCCGGAAGGATACGGCACGATCATAACGGGTCCTATGGTGTTGACAGCCAGCTTCGAGCCGTCGGGAGAGAAACTCAACCCGCCATTGGTGGGGCCCTCCCACAGCTCTTTTGCCTCACTATCTTTCAGAGACCCGACCCAT
The DNA here is from genome assembly GCA_963832905.1 of Terriglobia bacterium. Classification (GTDB taxonomy): domain Bacteria; phylum Acidobacteriota; class Terriglobia; order Bryobacterales; family Bryobacteraceae; genus BOG-234. Next base: position 231,374 of record CAWHVO010000008.1, read on the forward strand.
AACTTGCGGCCGCGGTCGAATGCCAGTGTCTTGCCATCCGGATGAAGAGTGACGGCCGTGACTCCCTCGTATACTTTTTGCGAAGCGCCGCCCGCGGCCGAGACGGACCACAGACTGTCGCCGGAAATGTAATAGACGCTGGCGCCATCCGGCGACCAGAATGGGGAAGTGCAATTCTGATCTGCCTTGGTGAGTTGCACGGCATCCGGCGTGCCAGCCGGCTTCGTGAAGACCTGCATAAGGCCGTGAACGCGCGTGGTGTAAGCGATGCTCTTGCCGTCCGGCGACCATCGGGGAGAGCGCTCCTCGGCCTCCGCTCGGGAGAGCGCCGTAAACTTGTAGGCCGAGAGGTCGGGACCTGCAACAGGCTTCGGGATGAGAAAAAGAGTGAGCACCGAGCCGACGGCAAGACAAGCGCCCGCGCCCGCGCCAAGAACCAGCCCGCGCTTTCGCTTGGGTATAGAAACTGCGGCTGTAGGAGTTTGTGCACTGGTCGCTTGAGATAGCCCGTCGCGGATCTGCTTCAGTTCGCGATATAGGTCGCGCGTGGAGTCGTAGCGCTCGGAGGGCTCCTTGGCGAGCAGTCGCTCGATCACCCAACGCAGCGGCGCCGGCACATTGCCGGGAAGCGACTCGGCTTCCTCGCGAATGATCGCCGTCATGGTCTCGGCGGTGCTGCCGCGCTGGAAGGCCCGTTTTCCGGTCGCCAACTCATACAGCACCAGGCCAAACGAGAATTGATCGGACTGCGGAGTAAGATTTACTTCCGCACGCGCCTGCTCCGGCGACATGTAATTGACCGTGCCGGCGACAGTGCCTGGATCGGTAATGCCGATGGTCAATGTTGCATCGTTGGCCGGGCGGGCGATGAGCGACTTCGCGAGCCCGAAATCGAGAACCTTCACGCGTCCTTCGCGTGTGACCAGGATGTTATCGGGCTTCAGATCGCGGTGTATGATGCCCCTGGCATGCGCGGCCGCAAGTCCATCGGCGATCTGCACCGCCACATCCAGCAGCTTCCGGACTCCATCCGCCCTCGCGATCGGGGAGCCTTCCACGAACTCCATCACCAGATGGTTCGGGCCGACGTCGTAAAGCTGGCAGATGTTGGGATGATTCAGCGCGGCGATCGCTCGCGCCTCTCGTTCAAAGCGTTCATCGAAATTGCCTTGAGAGAACTTGATCGCGACTTCGCGTTTGAGCCGCGTGTCGCGCGCCTTCCAGACTTCGCCCATCCCACCTTTGCCAATGGCGGACACGAGTTCATACGGGCCGACTTTGTCGCCTGACTTCGGTTCCATCGGAGTGGGCTGGATCGCTTCAATCCACTATACGGAATTCGCTGCTCAGATGGCTGGCTCGGCCATCTGCCTGGCCGTTGGGACGTCAATTTCGGGCTTGGGAACATAAGTCCTGAACTACTGGCATAACCGGCGTTCGAGTGCGAGAATAACCTCGCAATGATCACTGCAGGCGAAATCTCGACCCCGGGCTGGCTGGAATCAGCTTCACGTAATCCGAAGGAGGGTCCCGAAAAAAGTATTTTTTTTCAAACAAACTAACCTAACATCGGAAAACTACGGAGCAGCGGGCCTGCCGCCAACCCCTGATCGATGCCCCTCGAACCTCGGCTTTCACGCCAGGCAGCCCGCAAGCTAGACTGGAATTTCCCATGCAATTAGAAAAGGTGTACGAGCCGCAGCGGTTCGAGCCGCGCTGGGCTCAGTGGTGGGTGGAGAGCGGCATTTATCGCGCGGAATTTCAGCCGGGGAAACCGGTGTTTTCGCTTGTCATTCCGCCCCCGAACGTTACGGGCTCCCTTCACATGGGGCACATGCTGGAGCACACCGAGATCGATGTCACGGTTCGCTGGCATCGCATGCGCGGCGATGTGACGCTGTGGCTGCCGGGCACGGATCATGCCGGAATCGCCACGCAGATGGTAGTGGAGCGCAAGCTCGCCGAGGAGGGCCTGAACCGCCGTGAAATGGGCCGCGAAGCTTTCGAGGCGCGGGTGTGGCAGTGGAAAGCCGAGTCGGGCGGAACGATCAAGCGGCAGATGATTCAGCTGGGGGCGTCGTGCGACTGGTCGCGCGAGAGGTTCACGCTGGACCCAGGCCTGTCGCGTGCGGTGCGCGAGACGTTCGTCAGCCTCTACGAAAAAGGTCTGATTTACCGCGGCGAGTACATGGTGAACTGGTGCCCACGCTGCCAGACGGCGATCTCCGATCTGGAGACCGTGCACGAGGAGACGGCGGGGCATCTGTGGCACATCCGCTATGGTCACGTTGTAGTCGCAACCACGCGCCCGGAAACGATGCTCGGCGATACTGCTGTGGCGATCCACCCAACAGACGACAGGTACGAGCTCATGGACGTCGGCCTGCCTTTGACAGACCGCCGCATCCCGATCGTTCGCGATGAGATGGTTGACAGGGCATTTGGCTCGGGGGTGGTGAAGATCACGCCTGCCCACGACTTGAACGACTTCGAAGCCGGAAAGCGGCACAACTTGCCGATGATTCAGGTGGTCGGGCCAGACGCGCGGATGACCGCCGCCGCCGGCAGTTATGCCGGGCTTGATCGCTATGAGGCCCGCAAGCGAATTGTGGAGGATTTGCAAAAGCTCGGCTTCCTCGAATCGGTTGAGGATTACACCGTCAATCTCGCCAAATGCTCGCGCTGCAAAACGCCGATCGAGCCGCTGGTTTCGAAGCAGTGGTTCGTGACCACGAAACCGCTGGCGGCAAAGGCCATCGCTGCCGTGGACGACAAGCGCATCGAGATCGTACCCGAGAACTGGGTCAAGACGTGGAACGAATGGATGCATAACATCCGCGACTGGTGCATCTCCCGGCAGCTGTGGTGGGGGCACCGCATTCCGGCGTGGTACTGCGATGCGTGCGGCGAGACCATTGTGTCGCGCGAAAATCCGGGAGACACCCCGGCGGAGTGCGCGAAATGCCAGGGGCCTCTGCGGCAGGATCCCGATGTCCTCGATACGTGGTTCAGCTCAGGTCTGTGGCCGTTTTCGACGCTGGGGTGGCCGGATGGGACGGACGATCTGAAGCACTTCTATCCCACCACTCTGCTGATCACAGGCTTCGACATTCTGTTTTTCTGGGTGGCGCGCATGGCGATGCTCGGCATCGAGTTCATGGGTGACGTGCCTTTTCGCCAGGTCTATATTCATGGCCTCGTGCGCGACGCCGAGAAGCAGAAAATGTCCAAGACGAAGGGCAACGTCATCGACCCGCTCATCGTGACCGAAGAGTACGGCACCGATGCAGTGCGCATGGCGCTGCTCAGCGGCGCCGCGCCGGGAACCGATATCGCGTTCGGCGTGGAACGTATCGATGCTTCGCGCGCATTCGCCAATAAGATATGGAACGCGGCGCGGTTCATTTTGTCGAACCCGGATACCGGGTCCGCGCCCCTGTTTGAGGATCGCTGGATCACATCGCGCATCAACGAATGTGCCCGCCAGATGAATGCCGCCATCGAAACGTTTCGGTATCACGAGGCGGCCCAGACCATCTGGCACTTCATCTGGGACGACTTCTGCGATTGGTACATCGAACTCAAAAAGGTTCGTGGCAACTGGCGCTGGACGCGAACTGTCTTCGAGGAGACGCTGCGGCTTCTGCACCCCCTGATGCCATTTATCACCGAGGAAGTCTGGCATCGTTTCGGCGATTTCGAGGGCCAGTCGATCTCGCTTCAGCCCTATCCCGCGTTTCAGCAGATTCGGGAAAACCCGGAAGCGGAAGAGGAAATGGACCTGCTGCAGAGTATCGTGCGGGCGGCGCGGAATCTCCGCGCGGACCTTGGCCTCGATCCGAAGCTCGCTGTGAGCGGGCGGATTTCCATCGGTGTCGATGCGGAGCTGATCCGGCGCTTGTGCGGCGTGGCGTTCACTCAGGGCGACGTGTCGAAGACGGGCGCGGTGCGGTCGACACCGGATTTCGATCTTTCGATTGATGTTCCCTGCCGGCCAGCTGGAGGCACAGAAGAAGCGGCTGGAGAAAGAACGCGACCAGCTGGTGAAGAATATCGCCAATTCGAAGCGTCAGCTGGGGGACGAGGTGTTTCTCAGCAAAGCGCCCGCGAAGGTGATCGACAGCATCCGGGCAAAGCTCGTCGAGTACGAAACACAGCTCGCCAAAATCAATGCACTCTGAGATTGTGGACGCCGTTCGCCGCGCGCTGGCGGAGGACATCGGCACCGGCGATGTGACTTCGCAGGCATGCGTGCCGGCGGATCGGCGCGCTGCGGGCTATTTTCTGGCGCGGCAGCAGATGGTGCTTGCAGGAGTTGACTTGCTGCCCATCATCTACGAGGAGCGCGGCCGTGTTGACGAGCTGACGCTGCTGCAAAAAGACGGCGATCATCTCAACGAGGGCGATCGCATTGCGACGGTACGCGGGCCGGCCCGCACTCTGCTCGAGTGCGAACGCGTAGCGCTGAATTTTCTGCAGCGGCTCTCGGGTGTCGCGACGATCGCGCATGAATACGCGCTGCTTGTTGAGGGGACGAAGTGCAGGGTGCTCGACACGCGGAAGACGACTCCGGGTTTGCGGCGTCTCGAAAAAGCAGCCGCCGCGGCGGGCGGCGTAACCAACCATCGCATGGGCCTCTTCGACGCCATTCTGATCAAGAACAATCACATCGCGGCGGCGGGTGGAGTGCGGCAGGCCATGGAGAATTCGCGCGCCGCTGGATTGCCCATTGAGATCGAAGTGCGCACACCCGTTGAGCTCGACGAAGCGCTCGCCTGTGGCGCGACGCATCTTCTGCTCGACAACCTTTCCCCGCAGCAGGCGGCGGAGTGGATACGAATCGTGGACGGCCGGGCGACCGTGGAGCTTTCCGGCGGGATCGATCTCGACAGCGTTCGGTCGTACGCGGAGACCGGCGCTGATTTCGTGTCGTGCGGAGCGATCACCCATTCTGCGAAAGCGGTCGATATCAGCTTTCGGCTTGAGTTGACATGACTGTCTGGCTGAAGAGCACGGAATCGACCATGAAAGATGCCGCCGCGATGGCGGCACGGGGCGATCCGCATGGAACCGTGGTCGCGGCGGACAGGCAGACAGCAGGCATCGGGCGCCACGGTCACTCCTGGTACTCGGAATCGACCGGCGGGTTGTATTTGTCGATCATTATGCGCCTGAAGCTGGCGGCCGATGTTCTGCCTGTCCTGACGATGGCGCTGGGTCTCGCCACGCAGAGGGCGCTTAACGATGTCGCCGATGTCGCCTGCGATCTGCGCTGGCCGAATGATGTGCTGCTCAACGAGCGCAAGGTGGCGGGGATTATGGTGCAGGGAGGCGATGCGCCGGACGCAGCGCTTATCGCGGGCATCGGCGTCAACGTCAATCAGATCGAATTTCCGGCGGAGCTGCGGGATATTGCGACGTCGCTGCGCCGGGAGACCGGGCGCGAGTGGTCCAAAGAAGCCGTGCTGGATCGGGTGGTGGCTGAATCACTGAAATCCGCTGAACTGCTGGCGGCGCGCGGAAAACGAGCGATTCTCGATGATTTCGAGGCCAATTCGAGCTACACGCGCGGCAAGCACGTGGAAGTCGAAATGAACGGCGAACGAATCGGGGGAGTGACGGCGGGTCTGGACGAGAACGGATATCTGCGGGTGCAAACGGCCCACGGTGTCGAGACGATCGTGACAGGGGGCGTGCGGGCAGTTGTGTAGTACACGCGACGCCAGTCGCGTCTGGAGTTTCTACATTTCGTCTGCCATTTCGGACACGCGGATTGTATCCGCGTCCACGCGACGCCAGTCGCGTTCGCTGTTCGTCTGTGGCACAGGCTTCATACTGTGAAGTCACGCCAACGCAAGAAAGAACGTGCGAGCATATCCAGCATCCCCCTTCATGCCGAGGTCGCGGGCGTCATAGAGCACGACGCTGCCGAAGCCGGAGTTGAGCAGCGCGCTGTGCGTTTCGCTCATGAAATGACAGGTCTGGCGGACGGAGAAATCCTCGCGACGCCAGAAGCCTTCAGGGGTGGAATCGAACGTGGTGATGTCGCAGACCGCGATCCGCGTTTCGTCGTTGTAAACAGAGCGCGTGATGAATGCGCGCTCGGGTTCTACGACCGCATCGGTGTTGTTCCAGTAGAGGATATAGGCCTCATCGCGGTTCAGATCAAAAAGAAAAGGCGCACCAGGCCGGAGATGGCGATGGATACAGGCGAAGGCGCGCGCGAGACCGGGCATATCGGGTATGTGGTTGAGGCTTTCGTAGACGGAGTAAGCGGCGTCGAAGCGGCGGTCGAGAGAGAAATCGCGCACATCGGCGAGCGTGAACGGAACGCCAGGCGCGTTCTCGCGGGCAAATGCAAGCATGTTTTCCGATGCATCGATGCCTGCGATATCGATGCCGAGGCGGTGGATGTGGCCGGTGAACTGACCGGTGCCGCAGCACACGTCGAGAACGGAGGCGCCGGCGGCAATGCGGGAAAGGAGCAGGCGTTCCACGACGGGCGCGGCGGCGGCGCGGTATTCAGCGCCCCAGTAGCGATTGTAGAGGCGCGCGAACGGGTCGTATTCGCGGTTGAGTTCGATGCGGGCGCCGTCGTTCATCGGGCGATTATCCTGCGCGGCAGTGGCATACTGAATTTGACCACCGGGATGTCCACCGTCACCACGCCCCGGATCAGTAAACCGGGGACTGAATATACCGGGGAGGCGCAAAAGACTCCCCTCTACCGCGTCGTGCTTTTGGACGACGACGATCATACCTACGATTACGTCATCGAAATGCTGCAGAAGATTTTCATCTTCACGGCGGAGCAGGCCCTGCGGCACGCGCAGGAAGTGGACGCGATGGGGCGAACCGTGCTGATTACATGCGAACTTCCGGAAGCGGAGTTTGCACGGGATCAGGTCGAGAGTTACGGGCGCGACTGGAGACTGCCACGCTCGCAGGGATCGATGTCGGCGATTGTGGAACCCGTTAGTTCTTAGACGCCCACCACGGCCGTCCGGGTGACTGTCTGAACGGGCGGATTCCGCCGCTGCTGCGATACGATAAGAAGGTGAAATTTTTTACAGCCATTCTGGCCATTACCGTTATTCCTTCTTTGTTTGCGCAGGTTCCGACGATGCCGAGAGTTCAGGGTACGCAGCCTGCGGCGGCTGCGCCCGCTCCGGCGGAACCGAATAAGGTCGTTCTGACCATCGGCGATGAAAAAATCACTGAAGCGCAGTTTGATGAGTTGATCAATTCGCTGCCTGAGCAATACCGGCAGGCCGCGCGCACCATGCAGAAGCGGGCGTTCGCCGAGCAGATTGTCCAGGTGAAGCTTCTGGCGCAGGAGGCCGAGAAACATAAGCTCGACCAGGACCCGAAGACGAAGGAGACGCTGCTTTTTCAGCGGCAGAATCTTCTCGCGCAGGCGATGTTTCTGGAAATGCAGAAAAGCGTCAAGGTCGACGATGCCGCGGTGGAAAAATACTACAACGAACATAAAACCGATTACGAGGTGCTGAAGGCGAAGCACATTCTGATTCGCGTCAAAGGGGCTCCGATGCAGGCGCGTCCTGGTAAACCGGAGCTGACCGACGATGAAGCGTTGGCGAAGGCGCTGGAGATCCGGAAACGGCTGCAGGCGGGAGAGGACTTCGCGGCGATCGCGAAGACGGATTCCGACGATCTGGGTTCGGGCGCGCAGGGAGGAGAACTGGGCGAATTCCGCAAGGGCTCGATGGTGCCGCCGTTCGAAGCGGCAGCTTTCGCGGCAAAGGTAAATGAAGTCACCGAGCCGGTGAAGACGCCGTTCGGATACCACCTGATTGTTGTGGAGTCCCACGTGACGAAGACCCTGGCGGAGGTGCGGCCCGACATCGAAGCGAAGCTGAAACCGCAGCTGGCGCGCAATGAGGTGCAAACTATGCGCAAAGGCGCGGCGGTCACGATGGACGACTCTTTCTTTGGCGCATCGCAGCCGCCGAGCGGGCTGCCTACCGCCAACAAGTAAAACAGACGGTGCGTCTGTTCGCGGGTACTTCCGGCTTTTCGTATCCGGCGTGGAAGCCGGATTTCTATCCGAAGGATCTGCCCGCGAAGAAATTCCTGGAGCATTACGCCTCGCGGCTGAACAGCGTGGAGGCGAACTATACGTTTCGCCGGCTGGCCCCGGCGAGCGTGCTGGAGGGCTGGCTCAAAGCGGTGCCCGCGGACTTTCAGTTTGCGTGTAAGGCGCATCAGACGCTGACGCACATTCTGAAAATGCAGAATGCGGAAAGCTTCACGGAAGCCTTCCTGAAGGCGCTGGAACCGCTGCGCGCGGCCCGGCGGCTCGGACCGGTGCTCTATCAGTTCGCGCCGGCATTCAAGTGCGATCTGGCGCGGCTGGACGCATACCTGCCGCTGCTGCCGGAGGACATCCGGTTTGCGTTCGAGTTCCGGCACGCGTCGTGGCTGACGGAGGAAGTATACGAGCGGCTGAAGCGGCGGAACATTGCGCTGTGTCTCGCGGAATCGGACAAGCTGGAAGTGCCGAAGGTGTTTACGGCGGACTTCGTTTATTTCCGTCTGCGGAAGGACGACTATTCGGATGCGGCGCGGGCGGAGATCGCGAACAGCGTTAAGGCGCTGCTGGACGGCGGACGCGACGTATACGTCTACTTCAAGCACGAAGAGAACCCGAAGGGGGCGATCTGGGCGGAAGAGCTGCTCAAAGGGTGCTCTGCAGACGACAGGTAGCGCTGGCGGTCTTCGCCGCCGGCGGGGTTAGTGATCAAGAGCCGCCGTTAGGCACTCAACGCGCTTGTTGACGGCAATTGAGAAAATGCCATATATGCTTTGGCTGCGCGGGATCATTTTCACCGTACTGGTGCCGTGCGTTGTCGGCGCGTACCTACCGCATCTGTATGCCGGAGAGCGCGGCGGGGCGTATCAGCAGTACTGCAGCCAGGTGCCGCGCTGGCTGGGTCTGCCGCGATGACCGTCTACACGACGGTAGAGACAAAGGCCGGCACGGCGACGCTGCGCTCCCTCCGCGTAGGAGATGTCGATGTCGTTGTGCGGTTCTGGCACGGGAGCGGCGATGAGTTGCTCGATTTTCTCGGCGTCGATCGGGGGCGTCTGGGCGCGGCGGAGGATACACGGCAACGATTCCTGCGCGCGATTCCGTCGGGCGATCCGGCGCAGATGAATCTGGCTTTTGCGATCGATGTTGATGGCGAGCTCACCGGGTACACACTTCTGAATCGGTATTCGGCTGAAGTGAATTACTCGCATTGGCACATCATCCGGCCGGAACTGCGCGGCGCGGGTCTGTCCTCGGCACTTTATCCGTATCGCATCCGCATGTATTTCGAGGCGGCGCCGATGGAGCGCCTGACGCATCAGACGCGCACGAGGAATGTCGCGGTGAACCGGATGCTCGACAAATGGGTGCCAGTCGCGGAAACCCGATATATAGAAGATCCGGACGGTGTGGCGCTGCCGGGCGAATTTCACCTTCGGTATGTGCGGCGGGACGATGTTCCCCCGCTGCTCGAAAAAGCGCGCGCTAGGCGGATTTGATTTTGCGCGGGGCGCGCTTCTTCTTCGGCTGCTCGGCGACTGCCTCGGTTTCTTCTTCCGCCGAGCCTGCGGCGGCCGTCGCGGTCTGCGGCGGTTTGCGCGCTTCGAGGCTCTTCTTCAGCGCTTCCATGATGTCGATCACCGGAGCGATATGCGGCTCGGGCGTCTCGACCACCTTGTGGCCCTCGATCTTGGCTTCGATCAGTTTGCGCAGATTGTCGCGGTAGGTGTCGTGATACTTGCCGGGCTCGAACTCGGCTGCAAGCGATTCCACGAGCATCCTGGCCAGGTTCTTTTCCTTCTCGGAAACCACGTGCGTGTCGGTGCGGAATTCCTCGCTGCGGCGCACTTCGTCCTCGTAGTACATGGTGTGGAGGATCATGCCGCGTTCGCCGGGGCGAACGATCACGATGTGCTCGCGGTTGTGCATGGCGATCTTCGCCACCGCGTAATACTTCGTTTCCTTCAGCGCTTCAAACAGCAGCGAATAGGGCTTTTCGCCGCCTTCGTCCGGCGCCATGTAGTAAGAACTTTCGAGGTAGACAGGATCCACGTCGCCGGATTTCACGAACTCGAGGATCTCCATGACCTTCGCGGTCTTCGGCGCGACCTTCTTGATCTCTTCGTCCTGAACCACGACGTACTTGCCTTTTTCGTACTCGTAACCTTTTACGATTTCGTCGCGCGGGATCGGCTTGTCTTCGGCCTGGCAGTAGATCACCTGCTTGATGCGCGAGTTGTCGTCCTTGTGGAGCTGGTTGAAGCTCAGGGTCTCGCTGCGCGCGGCTGTGAACAGTTTCACCGGCAGCGAAACGAGACCGAATGTAAGATGACCTTTCCAGACGCTTGTGGCCATGAATCCAGCTATAACATGGATTCAGGAACATTTCCAACGTTTTATGTCACTGAAAGAGTACGCGCGCAAACGTGACTTTACGAAAACGCCCGAACCGGCGCCAAAGGGAAATACTGCGAAAAATGAGTTACAGGGCGGGCGATATTTCATACAGCGGCACAACGCCACGCGGCTGCATTACGATTTCCGGCTGGAGATCGACGGAACGCTGAAGTCGTGGGCGATTCCGAAGGGGCCGTCGCTCGATCCGGCGTGAAACACCTCGCGGCGAAGGTGGAAGACCATCCGCTCGACTACGGCGATTTCGAAGGCAACATTCCGAAGGGCGAATACGGCGGCGGCAGCGTGATGCTGTGGGACCGCGGGACGTTTGAGCTCATTGCCGATGCGAAGGCGGGTTCGACCGCGACGGAGCAGATCGCGCGCGGCGATCTGAAGTTCCGCCTGCACGGCGAGAAGCTGAGCGGGAACCTGGGCGATCGTCCACATGAAGGGCCGCGGCAAGGGAAACGAGTGGCTGATCATCAAGAAGAAAGACGAAGCCGCGCAGACGCCCTGGGATATCGAACAGTTCGCCTACAGCGTGAAGACCGGGCGTACGCAGGAAGAGATTGCGCGTGATCTGCCGGCGCATCAGAGGAAGAGCTCAGTAAAAAAAAAGACCGTTGAAGCGTTAACCGGTGCGGTGCGCGCGGAAATGCCGGGGTTCTTCGAACCGATGGGGGCGATGATCGCCGAGAGCCTGCCCAAAGGCGCCGACTGGATCTTCGAAGTCAAATGGGACGGCGTGCGCGGGCTGGTGTTCATCGACGGCGGGTCGATGAAGATTTTTACGCGCAACAACAATCGCTGCGAGCGCCAGTATCCGGAGCTGCAGGTGGCGCCGCATTACATCGAGGCGGAACAGGCGATTCTCGACGGTGAGATTGTGGTCCTTGATGACAAGGGGGTGTCGCACTTCGAGCTGATCCAGCCGCGGATTCACTTAAAAGATGCGAACGCGATCGCGAAGATGGGGCAGAAGAATCCGGCGCATCTGTTCGTGTTCGATCTGCTTTATCTGGATGGGTACGATCTGCGGCGTGTCCCGCTCATTGAGAGGAAACGGCTGCTGCAGAAGATCGTGAAGCCATTTCCGCTTCTGCGCGTGTCGGATCATTTCGAGAATGCGGGAGAAGATTTGGTGGAAGCGGCGCGGCAGAGCGGGCTGGAGGGATTGCTCGCGAAGAAGACTACGAGCGTGTACGAATCGCGGCGCAGCGCGAACTGGCTGAAGCTGAAGTTGACGTCGGAGCAGGAGTTTGTGATCGCGGGATTCACGCCGGGCGAGCGCGAACATTTTGGATCGCTCGCGCTGGGCTATTACGAAGGCGGGAAGCTGCATTACGCGGGTAATGTCGGGACGGGTTTTAACGCACGCAATCTGCACGAGCTGTGGGCGCTGTTGGAACCGCTCGAGATCGCGAAGAATCCATTTGCGTATGCGGACAGGATTCCCAAAGGCACGCTGTGGGTGAAGCCGGAGCTGGTTGCGCAGATCAAATTCGCTAACTGGACCGGTGACCGGAAGCTGCGCGCGCCGGTATATCTGGGGCTGCGGGAGGACAAGATGTCTAAGCAGGTGAGTCGCGAGGTGGCGCCGCAGCCGGGATTCCTCGCGCCGGATCGGAAGGAAGTCACCACCGGGATCGGCGGGCACACGCTGAAATTCACCAACCTGGACAAGATTTACTATCCGGAAGACGGCTACACGAAGCGCGATCTGCTGAATTATTACGATGCGGTGGGGGAGCTGATTCTGCCGCACCTGAAGGACAGGCCGCTTTCGCTCAAGCGTTATCCGAACGGCATTCACGAGCAATTTTTCTTTCAGAAGAACACGCCGCAGGGTTATCCGTCGTGGCTGCGGACGAAGACGATCGACAAAATCCGGTACGTGATGGCAGACGATCGTGCGAGCCTGCTGTATCTGACCAATCTGGGGTGCATCGATCAGAATCCGTGGATGAGCCGCGTGGGTTCGCTGGAGAATCCGGATTACATTCTGATCGATCTCGATCCGCAGGAGTGCGCGTTCGCGAAGATCGTGGAGGCGGCGCTGCTGGTGAAGAAGAAGCTGGATGCGCATCGGACTGACGGGCTATCCGAAGACGACGGGCGGCGACGGGATGCACATCTTTATGCCGATCGAGCCGCATTACTCCTACGAGCAGGCGCGGACGTTTGCGGAGGTGATTGCGCGGATGGTCGCAGCGGAGCGGCCGGATCTGTTTACCACGCCGCGCGCGGTGGAAAAGCGCGGGAAGAACCGGGTGTATTTCGATTACCTGCAGATTGCCGAGAGTCAAGACGATCTCGGCGCCGTATGTGGCGCGGGCGTATGTGGACGCGCCGGTGTCGACGCCGCTCGACTGGGATGAGGTGAAGCCCTCGCTGCTGCCGGCGCAGTTCACGATCGCGAATGCGCCGGAGCGGTTTGCGCGCGTGGGCGATCTGTTTGAGGGAGTGCTTAAGAAGCCGCAGCGGATTGAGAAGGCGTTTGAGCGGCTGGAGGCGCTGTTTCGGCGCTGAGACCGGCCGTCTTCAGTCTGCTTGATGTACCGCCGGCGATCTTGTCGCCGGTGCTTTTATTGGCGCCGCGCACCCGCTGAGATAGACGGACACCCCCGTTGGGTGCGTGCCTACCCCTTGTTCCAGCCGCCGAACGGCGGCCAGTTTAAACTCCTGCGTGAACTGCCTGCGTGACAATCCCATGACTCAATTCTCCATTCAACGAAAAATGAGTCTTAACCGTTTGTCTCAAAAATGGGGACCAGTCCAGTCCAAGGCCATCGCCGTTGCTGACAAGGCAATCAAAGCTCATCCGAAGGTCTACGAGTTCCGCGCGGAGAAGGTCTACGCAAAACGGCAGGCCGGATTCGACTTCCATGGCGGGCTTCATCGCGAGAAGGCCGAACGTATGTGGGCCGAAGCCGTCGAGGACGTTAAACAGTGCATGAAACCGCCCGATGAGTTGGGCTCCGGTGATCGGCGCTTCAACGCCTCGATGTATTGCACCATGGTTATCTGTCTGGACATGCTCAGTCGATTTCGCGAGCGCGATTCTTGGATGGAGCGGTGGGAACAGGAACACCCGGACGACCCTCAGATCCCTCGTCAAAAGACGATTCTGTCGGAAAAAGACGCACGACGCGGTAGAAGCGCATGGTTCACCGTCGCCTCCCAGACCGCCTGAGCATTGCGAGAGGCCCGGAGGAAGCCCGCGGACACAGGCCGGACATCAGATTGGCGAAACGCGCTCGCCGTCCGTAAACGGCGTCTGGGGATATTGGTCCCGTGAAGTCCCCGTCCACGTCAACTTCACCAGAAATACCACTGGGTACCGGGGATTGGGAGCGTCCTTGGTTGTTTCGCCGGATCAGGAACGCGGGAAGCGCTTCACTCCCGTACAACCCCCGCCAGCCGGGAATGCGGAAGCTGCCGGGGAGTCCCGGGTACCTCTTGACTCTTCAGAAAAACGCGTTCACAGCGTTTTTCAACTTTCTCGCATTGACCCTGCGAGACTTACACCATATCGTGTCGCCAGCGCGATTTCCCGGGTGCATAATGTGGCTTGCAAGCGGTCTGACGGTCCCCTTTATGGGGGCCTCAGCCTGACGGGTCCCCTTTACGGGGACCTCAGCTCTTTGACAATCCAAAATCGACTTTAGAAGCCGCAAAGACACGTGTCTCTGAACGTCGCCGCACAGTTCAGGGACACTCGGGCGCCGCGCAAAAAAACATCGCGGAATGAACCCAACAAAGCGTTGAAAACAGTTGAAAACAAAGGTACGGGCCCTGAAAAACGACCCGAGAACGAACCCGGGAAAACCCAGGAACAACCCACGGAAACCCGGCGCCAACCCACCGGACCCCCGGACAACCCGACCAACCTACCTACGGGCGGCAGCGGCGGAGAGGCCGGATTTGTTCACGACGCCGCGGGCTGTGGAAAAGCGCGGGAAGAACCGCGTGTATTTCGATTACCTGCAGATTGCGGAGTCGAAGACGATCTCGGCGCCGTATGTGGCGCGGGCGTATGTGGACGCGCCGGTGTCGACGCCGCTCGACTGGGATGAGGTAAAGCCCTCGCTGCTGCCGGCACAGTTCACGATTGCGAATGCGCCGGAGCGGTTTGCGCGCGTGGGTGACCTGTTTGAGGGAGTGCTTAAGAACCCGCAGCGGATTGAGAAGGCGTTTGAGCGGCTGGAGGCGCTGTTTCGGCGCTGAAACCTGCCGGGCAGAGACTTCGGTAGAACTGACAGGAATGGCAGTGGTCGCCTTCACGCAGATCGAACTGCAGCTGGTCCTGCGCATCGCGCAGCTCAGCGAGAAGTTCACGCAGCGGATAGTCGAGCGGGACATCGATCAGGGTATCCGACCGCAGGAAGTGCAGGTATGCGTGCGCGGGGCGCTTTCCGAACGCGCGTTCGATCGCCAGCGCATAAAGCGCCAGCTGCGGCGTGTAGGCTTCGGCGTTGACCTGAGTGTCGGTCTTGTAATCGACCACGGTGATTTCCCCTTGGCCTTCTGACAAGCTGTCTTCGAACCAGAGATCGACGGTGCCACGGATGAGAGTGCCATCGGTATCCACGATGAAATCCCATTCGCGGGCAACGCGCGAAGATGCGACAGCGCGCGCACCGAGGTCGCTACCCAGAAAAACGTTGGCGAGGCGGTGCGCTTCGGCAGGGTATGAGCCGGGCTTGCCGGCGAGGAGTTCGTGCACGGCGGAGCCAAGTTCGGCGGCGGTTAGATCGGAGTCGTCATCAGGCGGCAGATCCTCTTCGGGATCGAAGGAAGCAAAGCGCCGGCTGTTCCAGCCGAGGTAGCGGCCGAGGTAGTATTTGCGCGGGCAATCGGCGAAGACCGTCAGCGAGGTGACGTTGACCGCGGTGTCGTGCTGATCGGTGACCGCGGGGCGAGGTAGGATCGGGATTTCGGCGTCAGCGGCTGAGCTTGCGACGGCGTCGAGCGGTGGCGGCTCAGTGTCGGTGTCAACAACCGAAGTGTCGTCGGACTGCTCAAGCTGATCGACGATTTTGGCCCAGTTCTGCGGCGCTCGCTTGCCGCGTGAATAAGACAGGATGAGGTGCTCCTCGGCGCGCGTCATGGCGACATAGAGAAGGCGGTGCTCTTCGTGCTTTTCGCGCTCGCTGAATTCCTCCGCGTTGCGCAGCTGCCAGGAATCGTCGAGTGGCTTTTTCCGGTCGGCACCGGGTTCGCGCCACTTGATGCCGAGACCGGACCTGGGCGTAAACGTGACCGGCGCGGAATTGCGCTGTGTGCCTTTGTCCATGGCGGCGATGATGGTGACCGGGAATTCGAGGCCTTTGGCGGAGTGGGCCGTCATCACCTGGACGACGTTGCCCTGGTCGCGGTCGGCGAGGTCGGATTCGAGGTTGACGGCTTTTTCGAGGCTTTCGATTTCGCGGAGGAAATCTTCGAGCGTGCGGTCAGCGCCTTTGGTGCGCGCGAGGTGGAGAAAGTTTTCGATGTTGTCGGCGGCGATGGTGCCAGGTATCCATTCGAATCCGCACCCGGTAAGGGCGCGGATGAGTAACAGCTCGAGCGGGATGACGGGCTGCGCCTCGCGCCAGCCGCGCAGGTCAGTCGCGAACCGGATGAGCTTATCCGCTTCGGCGGGATCGAAGTCGCTGAGCAGGGTTCGCTCGAAAACAACGCGGTTGAGTCCGCTCGCGATGGAATGGCCGTGCAGGCGCAGACGCAGAAGCGACTCGTCGCCGAGGCCGGCGAGCGGAGAGCGAAGTACCGTGGCGAGCGAAATGGTGTCCTGCGGATTGGCGATCGCGTGCAGGAGAGCGGTGATGTCGCGGCCTTCACGCGAGAGGAGAAACGACTGGCGGCGGCCGCTGACATAGGGGATGCCGGCGTGATCGAAGGCCGCGAGTATGGGCTTCATCGAATCGCCGTTGCGGCAGAGAACGGCGAAGTCGGAAAAATCGGCGGCGCGGGTTCCGATCCGGAGCGTGCCGCGCAGGTGGAGGATGCGCCAGGCGATCCAGCGGGCTTCCTTAGCGGCGGGGTCTTCGTCCTCGCGCGCCTGAATCTTCAGGACCTCGATGGATGGCTCCGGTTTGTGAGCGAATGAAGTGCTCGCCACATGCGCGCGTGGTTCGATGCCTTCCGCATTATTTAGGAGAGCCTCGACGCAGCGCAGAATGGCGGCGCGGCTTCGGAAGTTGTCGAAGAGCTGAACCGAGTGTTTGGCGCCCGCGTCGATCAGGTCACGATAGCGGCGAAAGATCTCGGTGTTTGCGTGCCGGAAACCGTAGATCGACTGATTGACGTCGCCGACCGCGAAGAAGACATCGTCGGCGCGCACCAGTTCGATCAGATCGGACTGCTGCTGGTTGATGTCCTGAAATTCGTCGAGCATCACCTGGCGGAACTGCGCGCGCAAGCGGTCGCGCACATCGTCGCGCTCGCGGAGAAGGCGGACGGCGCGGCGCTCGAGATCGTTGAAGTCGAGGGCGCCCATGGCGAGTTTGCGTTCGGCGTATCGTTCGTCGAAACGCGCGAGCACGTGGAAGATCGTGTCGCGGAAGGAGGCTGTATAGCGGTCGAGAGCCCACGCAGTCAGATACGGCAGCGCTTCTTTGAACTGCCGGAGAGGATCTCTATCATGGCGGGGAACCTTGTTGAGGTTAAGGGGACAGGCATGCGACAGAACGGCGGCGACGGGGTCTTCGGCCGATGCGATGCGCTCCGACCATTCGAGCAGCTCATCGCGATGAGTGCGGTTGACAGCGCTGAGGCTGGAAGTCCAGCTTTCGACCAGGACGCGCAGAGAATCCATCATCATGGCAGGGGTGATGTCCGCGCCCGGATTTGGCATTGCGCGCACTTCGGCGATAGTTTTTCCGGCGGAGCGGATGGCGTCGTAGGCTCTTATCAGATCGGCCGCCAGCGACGGCACATGCAGCGCTTCGATGAGGGCGAGCGCGTCCTCACGCCGCAGCGAGACGAGTTCGTCGAGCGCGGCGTGCATCGAGACGTACTGCAGTTCTTCCGATTCGCGCGCATCCAGAACCGCGAAGCGAGGGTCGAACGCCGGCCGCGATCGCATTTTCCTTAAGCACCCGCGCGCAGAAGCCGTGGATCGTGGAGACCCAGGCGAATTCGAGCTCACGCCGCAGCGGAGCGTTGTGCGCAAAGAGATCGGACAGCTTCGCCTTCATATTGGCGGCGGCTTTTTCCGTGAACGTGATGGCGAGGATGTGGCGCGGCTCGAAGCCATAGTCTTCGACGAGCGAACGATAGCGCTCGACCAGAACGGTAGTCTTACCCGATCCTGGACCAGCGACGACGCAGGCATCGACGCGGCGGTATGCGATGGCCGATTGCTGGTCGACTGTGAAGTCAGGCACCCAGTGTTCAGACATGTGATCCGGCTCCTATCTGGACCAGCGTCTGCTGTTCGACGCGGCAGGCGGCAGCGTAATCGCACCAGATGCAGAGGTCCGGGTCAACGGGATTGGCATGAACCTGGCCGGCGAGAAAAGCGGTGAGGCGTTCGATGGTGCGGGCTTTGGCGTCCGTAGTCCAGTTGTCGGGGATGGGCTGGAGGTCTTCCATCTCGACCCCGGGAACCGCACCCCACCCGAAGCGCTTGTCTTCACGAACCGCCCAGAAGATCATCGCGACCGGATTCAGGCCCAGCTTCTCGCGCACGGCGAGCGCGTAGAGCGGGCCCTGCAGACGCGTGGCGCTGTTGACTAGCTTTTCGACGTTCGCCGTTTTGCTGCTCTTGTAATCCACGATGACGCAGTCATTGCCGAAGCGCGCATTGTCAAAACGATCGATGCGATCGACGCGGCCATTGACCTGAATGCCGCCTGGGAATTCGATGGTGAGCGGCACCTCGACTTCGGAGGAGTCGGGTTTCCAGAGATCGTTGGCGCTGATCTGCCGGGCAATGTTGCGGCTGACGAAGCGGTCGACTTCGAGACGATACCCCGCTGGAAGATGTTCGTCACGGCACATCTCGTTGAAGGCGGCGTCGAAGACGGCGACGAAATCCTGCTGCGTGTCGGTGAGCCAGTGTTCGAGGGCTTTGTGCAGAATCAGGCCGGTCACGCGCGGGTTGATGCGCTCTTCAGAGCGCTCGGGCGCGGCTTCGAGGCGGAGCGTGCGCTGGCTGAAGAACTGAAAACGGCACTGCGCGAGGCTTTCGAGCGAAGTCATGCCGATGGACTGATGGAGGCGCGCGAGTTCCGCCTGAAGTGCGGGGACGGCGATGCGGCCGGGAATAGCCGCGTGCGGGGGCACGATGCGCGGCGCGGGACGGCACAGCGGGGCGGGCTCGGGGAGCTGTTCGATGTAGCGCGAACGCTGCAGCGATTTCCCGGCGGAGTCGTGCGCAGGGTACGTGAGGACGAGTGAGTGTGTGGCGCGGGTCTTGAGCGAAT
Source organism: Terriglobia bacterium (assembly GCA_963832905.1). GTDB lineage: Bacteria > Acidobacteriota > Terriglobia > Bryobacterales > Bryobacteraceae > BOG-234. Next base: position 250,253 of record CAWHVO010000008.1, read on the forward strand.
CGAAAAGCCAGTCTGCCTGGCGTTCGTGATCGGCGGCGCTGCGAAGCGGAATACCGGCGGCGCGCAGGCGGTCGATATCGTTTTCGGGGAAAAGGAGGTTCTGCGACTGCCGGGCGGGGAAGTCGCGGTCGGTCATGCCGCAGACGAGCAGGGAAGACACGTCCCACTGGCGGGCTTCCCAGGCGTTCATGACGTGAACGACGTTGGCGCGGTCGTCGAGCGGATGGAGTGCGGCGGTGTCGACGGCGACAGAGGCGACGTTCCAGAAGTCGGCGAGCGGGATGGGTTGATCTGGGTTTGCCAAAATGCCCGCCCAGAAAGACGTGACCGATTCGATGGCGTTGATCCACGCGCGCAATGCGGCGGCGTGGCTGCGGGCGGCTTCGACTGCGGTATGGTCGGAGGCGGTGCCGAGTAGGCCGGGGCGATAGAGATTCGTGGCGAGAGACTCGAAGCGCTGCAGCCATTGGGAAGGCGTCTGCGTCCCGTTGCGCCAGGATTCGATTTTGAGGCAGGCGGCAATGTCTTCGCACAGGCGGTCGGATTCGCACAGATTGAGAAAGTCAACCGCGCCGCGGCCAGGCATGGTTTCGCGCACGGCGAAATCGAAGCGATCGAAATCGGCGCGGAGGCCGAAGCGCGGGTGGGCGCGAAGGGTGCGGAGTGTGGCCTCGAAATCCCATCCGGTGAGTGCGCCGGAGATCAGGCCGCCGAGGAATGTCGCGGCGGGATGCTTTCGCAGAGGGCTGCTGAAGTAGAAGCGCGCCGGAATGCCGAAGCGGGCGAATGTGCCTTTGAACAGGGGAACGTACGTCGCGGCGTCGCGTAATGCCACACCGATTTCGCGGAAGGGAGTGCCATCGTTGTGCCAGGTGAGGATGCGGCGGGCGATTTCGTCGGCTTCCCTTTCGAGCGTGGGTGCGCTGACGACTGTGGTCTGCGGCCTGCGCGGAGTGCCTGGCAGGAGGCGATCGTGCGCGCCAAGTTTCAGTGCCAGGCGATAGATGTCTTCGGCTGCCGGATGGTCGGTGATGGCGAGCGTGACGTCGCAGGTTTGGGCGAGAGCGCCGAGGAATTCCTGCTCGACAGGACTGAAGTTCAGGAAGCCATCGAACCAGACGCGCGCGGCATGAGGGTGTGCAGCAGCCGCGCGGATCCAGTCGCCGCGAAGCGCGAAGCCGCGCTGGCTGGCGGCGTCGCGTACGGAACGCCACAGCCTCTCGAACGGCCTGGCGTGTGCGCCGAGTTTGCGGATGGAGGATGCAAGCCTGTCGGGCGTGCAGCCGGCGTTTTCGAAAAGGTTGATGGTCTCGACGAGGGTGTCGGCCATGCCGTCAGTGGTGGCGACTGCGGCGAACTCGGGGAAGGGAAGGCGCTGGAGAGCGTCGCGCACGAGGGCGCGGAGAAGTCCATCGGCGATGAGTTGTGTTTCGCCGGCGCGTTCCAGCAGGAGGCGGTTGAGAGAGACGACGGAGCGCGGGGAGAAGACGACGCCGTCGCGCGCGAGTTCATGCTGGAAATGGCGGACCAGGGTGGCAGTGGGGACGACGAGACGGAGGTTGGTTTCGCCGGAGCGCAGGGCTGCTTTGAATTCGCGGAAGACCTGCCGGGTTTTACCGCTGCCGGGTGCGCCTCGGATGAGTTTCATGGAAATGATGCGGCGAATAAAAGGAGAATATGGTAACTCTTAATACAGTAGCACTGCAGAGTCCTCAGTCCCACGAAACTGAGACTACACCAACCGGGCGACCGGGTCTTTATGCTATACCAGAGCGTTGACATACCGGGTTCGCAACTTGACGCGGGGGACCTCGATCGGCGATGCCATCGGCTGTGCTGAATCGAGCGCCGAGCGCCGCACCGGGCTGCTCAAACATTCCAAACTCAACGAAGGCGAAGGACTGTGGATCGTGCCGTGCGAGGCCGTCCACACGTTCTTCATGAAGTTCGCCCTCGATCTGATTTACCTCGACCGGAAGAAGTGCGTGCGCGGCGTGCGGCGGGCGGTTGGGCCATGGAAGTTTTCCATGTGCTTTGCGGCGCATTCGGTGATTGAGCTGCCTGTCGGGACCATCGATCGCACCGGCACAAAGCGGGGCGACGAGTTGGAGATCGTCAGAGTCTGATGGCGAGCGGTATCGCTAACCGAGGTAACATGACCCGGTTATACATACCCGAATAACTTTAGTGCGGATTGTAACGGCGGTCTTACACCGCTAGACTGAGCGCGTGGCACCTGGCGCAGATATCGCAGAACTGCAGAGCGCAGTCTCAAACACTCTCGATGGGCACGGCATGCAGCTGATGAAGGATCAATTCGGCTATCCGCCCTCCCTGCTGGGCTACTGATGATGGCCGATTTCATTCAGGTTCAGAACAAAGTCATCCGGCTGGGCGCTATCGCCTACGTGGACTTCCTCGAATCCGGACGCGCCATGGTCCTGATGCAGGGTCTGACGCAGGAGAAGCAGAACATTCCGCTCGACATCGACGACGCACGAAAGCTGCGCGCGTTGCTGGACGCGGAGGTCACGAAACCGGTTCGCTAGGTACACGCGACGCCAGTCGCGTTGGTTGTTCGCTGGGAAAACGCGGCTTGCGCCGCGTGAACTCCTGGAACTCCGATCAGCGTTCGTCGCCCGAATTGCGGGGATCGATGTGGCCAACCGTTTTCAGCAGGAAATAGAGTCGCTCGACTTCTTCTTCGTCTTCCGGACGCAGTACGCGGTAGCGAGGTGGCGCGAGCTGTTTTGCTTCATTCGATCCGAGCAACTCACCCCAGTACTGACGATACGGGATGCCGTCGATCATGGCGTTGGTCGACATCTGGCGGAGAGTCCGGAGCAGATGTTTGCAGCAATCGACTTCGCCGGGATAAATGAGGACAACGGTGTCGTCGTCGTAAAGAGAGAGCTTCACGACCAGCGGGGAGATCCAGCCCGTGCGGTCGACGCGGCGGACGTCCTGCCAGGGGATAATTTTCTTGCCGATTTCGAGGTGTGCGTCGTAGACCTTGATGGCGGGACGGCAGGCGAGCCCGAGGAGAAGCGCGGCCGACAGAAAGAAGAGAGCGGCGGGGACGAAAGCGGGATTGAACGACATCCCGAGCCATGTGGCGAAACCGGCAAGCGCCAGCGCCACAATACCGAAAGACACATAATGCCGGGCGGGGACGTAGCGGCTCATTCTGCGGCTCCGACTCTAAGGGTACTCCCCAGCAGTCGTCAGGTCAACGGGGCGCTGCCTCGGAGGCAGATTCAGGCGGGGCTCCGCGGGGAAAATTCGCGGACGGTGCGGTGCGCGCGGTACGGAAATATCTGATTCCGCGCATGCTGTAGTCGCCCCCGCTGATCACTGCAAGTATTACAACGCCAGCGAGCAGCACATTCGAAACCCTCAGGAACCAGGCATTTTCATAGGCCCGGGCGCCGATGACGCAGACTGCGGCCATGATCTGGAAAAAAGTGCTGGCTTTACCCCAGACGCTCGGCTGGAGCCGGCGGAAACCCGTAAAGCGCAGCGCGATACCGGAAAGGAGGAGAATCCAGCCGTCGCGCGCGAGGATAAGCACCACGATCCAGACAGGGACAGCGCCACCTAGCGCGAGGCCGATGTAAAGCAACGTCAGCAGGATTTTGTCGGCGACGGGATCGAGGTATTGTCCGACCTTCGATTGTGAGTCGAAACGCCGCGCGAGCAGGCCGTCGAAGACGTCGGTCCATGCGGCGGCGCCGAAGGTCCAGCCGGCAATCAGGTAGTGTCCGCCCGCGAGCTGGACGAGAATGTACGGCGTCAGGACGATTCGCACCAGAGTGAGCAGGTTGGGGATCGTCAGCCACATGAAAGAACAACTATCATAATGGTGCATGGATCAGATTCATTTTCTTCGTCACGAGCTGGACCGGTTGCTGTCGGGCCACGGCGCGCATGCGGATTTCGACGCGGCGGTGGCGGATTTTCCGGTGAAACTGCGCGGCGTAATACCCGAGGGCGCTGCGCATTCGGCGTGGCAGGTGCTGGAGCATCTGCGCATCGCCCAGCGGGACATGCTGGAGTTCAGCCGCGACCCGAAGCACGATTCGCCCGAATGGCCGGAAGGATACTGGCCGAAGAAAGCGGCGCCGGACAGCGCCGATGCGTGGGAGAAAACCGTGCATGCGTTTCACCACGATCTGGCGGCCATGCGGAAGCTGGTGGCCGATCCGAAGTCGGATCTCTTCACACCGTTTGCGCATGGCGAGGGGCAGACGCTGCTGCGCGAGACGCTGCAGATGGCGGATCACAACGCATATCACGTGGGCGAATTGATTCTGCTGCGGCGCATGCTGGGGTCATGGAGAGCATGATCACGAATCTGGAAATTGTCAAAGGTATGTATGAGCAGGGCCCGCCGGCCGTGATGGCTGCGCTTGCGCCCGATGTCGAATGGACCGAAGCGGCGGGGTTTCCGTATGCCGGAACGTATCACGGTCCGGATGATGTCGCGAAGCATGTGTTCGCGCGCCTGGGATCGGAGTGGAACGGATTTCACGTGGACGTCGAGGCATACCACGAGGCCGGCGACACGATCATTGTGCGCGGATTCTACAGCGGCAGCTACGGGAAAACGGGCCGTTCCATGAAGGCCTCATTTGCGCACGTGCTGACACTCCGGTAACGCACCTTTGCGGTGCGCGTACATATTTGGTCAATCCGCCACGTTACGAGTGCTGCTGCTGATGCAGCGTCTCGATGGCTGCCTTCATGTCCTTGAGCATTTTGTCGACGGCGTCTTTGGTGCGCTTCGTACCCCACCACGCGAAGCCGGCGGGTACCGGACGCGAGAGAGTCATGCTGTTAACCTGAAGATCGATGCCCCCGTCGGCATCGCGCACGAACCAGAAGGTATTGGTGCGCCAGAGGAATCCGTGATCTTCACCTTCCGGATAGTAGCCCTGGCTCACATCCTTGGGATCGCGCCACTCTTTGATGCTGACGGTCGAGGATGACGATGACCAGTGATGCGGATCGTTGTAGCGGTAGTGCGTGTCGTAGGTGCAGTCGAAGGAGACAGAGATCCAGAGGGTCTGCTGGATGAGAGTGAGATGTGTGGTGTAGTGTTCGTCGTCGGGGGTGCTGTCGGGGTTGAGTTCGGCGCTGGCTTTGCCGACATCGGGTTTGAAGTATTTCGGGTAGCTCGCGTAGTCCTCCATGATGTGGCGGACGTCGGCGATGGTGGCGCCGGCGATGCGCATGGCGCCGGTGAAGTGGTGAATGCTGCCGCTGACGATGTCGGTGTTCTCGCGCGCCTGGAGAACCGGCTTACCGGCCGCGTAGGCGTTATTGCGGGGGACGGAATCGATCCACAGTCTGCCGGATGCTGCGTAGGGCGCGGCAACGTCTCTCTCAAACTGCGCGACGTAATTCTCGAAGACCTTGAGCGGTGCGGATTCGAGGTGGAAGGTGGGAAACAGGCCGGCTTCGAGAGAGCCGCCGAAGGCGGCGCAAGCCACACAGGCTGCGGCGGGGAAAAACCTCATTCTCTACAATATACCGATGACCCGGAAGAATCGGATGGGTTTCAGCTCGGCGGTTGTTGTTCGAGTGTCCGGATGCGCTGCTCGTGATCCTTGATCATCGCGGTCAGGGTGTCAGCGATGCGGTCCAGTTTCTGGTCTAAACGGGAGATTTCGGAGTGGATGAAGTCGCGCTGATCGTCGAACCGCTTATTGGTCGCGGTTACGGAATACGAGATGCGGACGTTGTTGAACAACGACCCCGCCGCGATGGCGAAAAGTGTGATGGCGATCGAAATGACGTTGGCGTCGGTCATGCGGCAGTCTTCGCCGTAACAGTGCTCACTGCGGTCTTATTTTCTCACGTTACTTGCCGTGAATCAGCGAGAGGAACTCGTCGCGGGTTTCCTTGTTAGTCCGAAAGGCCCCCAGCATGGCGCTGGTAACGGTGCCGGAGTGCTGCTTCTCCACGCCGCGCATCATCATGCAGAAGTGCTGCGCTTCGGCGATGACACCGACGCCCAGCGGGTCGAGCAACTCTTGAATGCACTGTGCCACTTCCTGCGTAAGGCGTTCCTGAATCTGCAGACGGCGGGCAAAAACGTCAATTATACGGGGCAGCTTGCTGAGGCCGATTACCTTGTTCTTCGCGATGTAGGCGACATGGATCTTGCCGTAGAACGGCAGCAGGTGGTGCTCGCAGAGGCTGAAAAATTCGATGTCCTTCACGATGACCATTTCGTCGTACTTCACTTCGTAGACGGCGCCGTTGACGATCTTCGATATGTCTGCGCGATAACCGCTGGTGAGAAAGCGAAGGGCTTTGTCGACGCGTTCGGGCGTGCGCAGCAGGCCTTCTCGGTTTATGTCCTCGCCCAGCGCCGAAAGGATCTGTTTAATCGCCGGTGCGATTGGCTCGTCCGCTTTGCCCGGCGAGATGACTTTGACGACTGCCCGTTTCCTGTTCATGCGCACTATTCCCCCGTAACTTCACAGATGTTGCGGTCGGTCTCCCAGATGCGCACTTTTTCGAGGCGCGGACCAGCGGCGCCGAAGGTGTTTTCCCAGGCGGCGCGGAGCCGGCGATCCATTTCGATGCCCAGATTCTCGGTGGTGGGGACGGCGGACCGGAACGCCGGCACTTCCTCGTTCAGATTGCGGTGGTGGAACGGGGCGACGATTTGCTTTTCGGCAAGACCATCCAGACGGGCGAGATCGACAGAGCGCCCGGTAATGCGGTCCACAGATCCGCGGATCGTAAGCTCCACTTCGTAGTTGTGGCCATGCCCGTGCGGGTTGTCGCACTTGCCGTAGGTATCGCGGTTCTCCTGGTCGGTGAGCGCCGGTGAGTGAAGGCGGTGCGAGGCCGCGAACCGGTAGCGGCGGGACAGGTGAACGGTCATGGCTCGCCTCGATATTCGACGGCCAGCTCGTCGGTTTCGTGGACCTTCACCGAGTAGAGCTTCGCACGGCCGTTTATGCGCGGCTGAATACGGTTCCAGATGTCGATGGCGATATTCTCAACGGTGGGAACGACAGCGTCGAAGGGCGGAACTTCGCGGTTGAGCAGGCGGTGATCGTAAACGCTGAGGACGCGCTCTTCGAGGATGTCGCGAAGATCGCGGAGATTGAGAATCATGCCGGTGACCGGATCGGGCTCGCCTTCGATCGCGACTTCGACGATATAGTTGTGGCCGTGTCCCAGCGGATTCGCCGCCGCGCCGTAGACGCGCTCGTTCTCGGCATCGCTGAGCTGCGCGGAGCGGCAGATGTGCGAGGCGGAGAATTCGATCTTTTTTGAAATCACCATGGCGGGAAGAAATGGTTTCACTGAGCCGTCTGGTTCAATAGAATTATAGGAAATCATCATGAAGGTCGATCGTATTCTCGAAGGCGGCATCGTTGTCATGTTGTGCGCATTCGTCGGCGTGCTCTATCTGGCGCTGCACGACAACGTGGTCAAGGCTGGCGACAAGGCGCCGGAATTCAGCATCGTGGCCACGAACGGAAAGACCGTCACGGCGAAGGATTTCGGCGGCAAGCTGCTGATCCTGAATTTCTGGGCGACATGGTGTCAGCCGTGCGTCCAGGAAGTGCCGTCGCTGGATAATCTGGAGCGCCAGCTGGGGCCGAAGGGGCTGGTGGTGCTGGGCGTGAGCGTGGATAAGGACCAGCAGGCGTATCAGGATTTTCTGCAGAAGTTCCACGTTTCCTACCTGACGGCGATGGATCCCTCCCAGACGATCAACACCAGGTACGGCACAGTGCAGTTTCCGGAGAGCTATCTGATCGACACCAGCGGGCACGTGATCGAAAAGATTGTGGGCGAGGCGAACTGGTCGGCGCCGCAGATGGTGGAGCATGTCCAGTCTCTCCTCTGAGGTCGCGGTTCCGGCGGCGCACGGCGGGACGATTGAGCGCAGGGAGTTGCCGGCGGCGGCGAAGCGGAAGATCATCGAGGTCGTCGGGCCGCGCGGGTACCTGGACCGGCCGGAAGACCTCGCACTCTACGAATACGACGGCAGCATCGATAAAGCGCGGCCTGAACTGGTGGTGTTTCCGCGTACGACCGAGGACGTTTCGGCGATCGTGAAGATCACTTCGGCGCACGGCGTGCCGATTGTGGGACGCGGCGCCGGTACGGGGCTGAGCGGCGGAGCGATTCCGCGGGCCGGCGGCGTGACGATCGGGTTCGCCCGCATGAATCGGATTCTGGAGATCGATCTGGAGAATGAACGCGCGGTGCTGCAGCCGGGCGTGGTGAATCTCGATATCACGCTGGCGGTGCGAGGCGCAGGGTTATTTCTATGCGCCCGATCCTTCTAGCCAGCGCGCGTGCACGATCGGCGGCAATGTAGCGGAAAATTCGGGCGGGCCGCACACGCTGGCGTACGGCGTCACTACGAATCACGTGCTGGGGCTCGAGTTCGTGATGCCCGACGGCACCGTGCATACGACGGGCGGCAAGGAGCAGGATTCGCCGGGCTACGACGTTACGGGCCTCATCACGGGGTCCGAAGGAACCATGGTGCTGGTGACGAAGATCATCGTGCGGCTGATGCGCGCAGCCTGAGAAAATCAAGACGCTGCTGGCGGTTTACAATTCGCCGTCTGACTGTGCGGACACCGTGGCCGAGATCACAGCGTGCGCGATTACGCCTGTAGCTGTCGAGATGCTCGATGGCGAGATGCTGCGCATGGTGGAACTGGCCACGCGTGCGGGATATCCGCTGGATGCGGCGGCGGTGCTGCTGATCGAACTGGAGGGGCTGGTCGAGTCCGTCGAAGAGCAGACCGACCAGATTCGCGCCGTGTGCGAGCGATGCGGCGCGCGGGAATTTCGCGTGGCGAAGTCGGCCGAAGAGCGTGAGCTGCTGTGGAAGGGGCGGAAGAACGCCTTCGGCGCGGTGGGACGGGTGAGTCCGTCGTACTACGTGCAGGACGGCGTGGTGCCGCGCACGCAGGTGGCGCCGACATTGCGGCGGATCGCGGAGATTTCGGAGAAGTACCAGCTGCGCATCAGCAATATTTTTCACGCAGGCGACGGGAACCTCCATCCGATCATTCTGTTCAACTCGCATCTGCCGGAAGAACTTGAGCGGGCGAAGGCGGCGGGCGAGGAGATTCTGAATTACTGCATCTCGGTGGGCGGATCGATCACGGGCGAGCACGGCGTCGGCATGGAGAAGAACGAGCTGATGGACCGGCTGTTCAGCGGGGAGACGCTGGATTACATCGGGCGGTTCAAGACGCTCTTCGATCCCGCGGGGCTGCTCAATCCAGGGAAAGTTCTGCCGACCGGGCGCGGATGCCTCGAGATCCGGCAGGCGCCGCTGACCAAACGCAATACGCTGTAACGCCGGCGGTCTTTTGCCGCCGGTGGTTTTACTCAGCTAAAGCCAGCCGCAGGCTGTCCACGAAGCTCGGCGCTATTTGGAAGAACGTCCTATATCAAGGCGAAAGGCCGCGCGTTCTGTACACCGGCGGCGGCGCGATTGACCGAGCTTTGCGCGTGCCGCATCATCCGATGCACCACGGCGTGCTCCTGGCCGAGGATTTCATCCAGTATTCCGGCAATTTCTTCAAACCCCAGCGTCATCGCAAAGCCGACGAGAGATTCATAGAGGCCGATCTCTGATCGTTCCATCTGGTTAACACAGAAGACCAGCGACGCGTCGAGCAACGGGGAGCGGTCGAGATGACTGATCATTTTTTCCGACTCCCTGACAATAATGCGCACCGGTTCGTGTTTCTCTGCGGCCGGGCTGCGATCAAGACGGGTGAAAGCCTTTTCCAGGCTATAGATGTGTCCCTTGGTCTCGAGCAGGTGAAAATCCAACGCCTGTTTGAGTTCCTGCGAAGACGCTGCCGCCGCCATCCGCGGGAGGTGGCGCTGAAGAACATGCTCGCAATCCCAGGCGTATTCGAGACCACGCTGGAACAGGTCGGAAAAATTGTCGAGTAACATACTACTGCGGTCGTGCAAGCGCACGCCACGGTCCGATGTGATGGATCAGACGCCAGCGTCCCGATAGCGCGTCGCCCACACGGGAGGGTCTGTCTGATCGTCTTCGCACACCAATGACCTGGCAGGGTCTGCTCCGTTGTACCGGACTACCAGGGTCCATTCCGGAGCGAAACGTTTTGCGTATACTTCCGCCGAAGTGCGCGTGGCGAAGGACCTTTGGTGGACCCCGCCGAAGTCTTGATTGTCAACCTTATACGTGTAGGTCACTACTGCCTTTGAACCGGAAAGCCTGGACGACTGAACCCGCCCCTTCGCAGTAGGCCAATACCTCTAGTGCGGTAATCACGCCAGAGCCACCAGACGGTGTACAGCAGCAACTCGATAATCAGATCCATCAACGTCGATCCCTGGGCGGCGGGGAGCGCACATTAGGGGCTGACGATCAATCCGGGATTTGTGGGGTCCACAGCCGAACAGCCGGAGGCTTCCGCCACGGCGCAAAGTCGGTGATCTGATGCGATGAGCACCGAGATCCAGCCCGCCTGACGCAGATCGAGCGCGACGGCAAGCTGCAGGGCGTCCAACGTACGCAGCCCTTTCCCGAGTGCATAGGCACGCAGCAGGCGCGAGGCTGACTGGAAGTGGTTCTCTTCAATGGGCGGTCCGACGACCAGGCGGCTTCGTGCAATATCGGCCCGGAAACGACGCTGGGCGACCGCCTGTCCTGCCGGGTCGAGAACTCCGGTGCGAACTTTGATCGCCGGCACTGATTCGAACTCGATCAGCGAGAGACGCGAAACGATGCACCTGGAGCCTGACTGATTGAGGACCCGTTCTACATAATCCGAACCAGGTTCCTGATGATAGAGTTCGGCGAGTGCGCTGGTGTCGAGGAAGTAACCTGCCACTCAGCGTTCTTCTCGCGAGGCAATCACCGCTTCGGCCAGCGACCCCGGAATCGACGCGAGCGCGCGGCGGACTTCGTCCAGACCGATATCATCCTGTTGCGCTGCTTCCCATTGCTCGGGTGAGAAGTAGCCAGCCACGTCGGCGCCGGTGGCGGGAACGACGGAGATAGTCACGAGCACGTGCTGCATCTCGGAAATCGGCAGAGTTTCCAGCGGTCGCAGCACACCATTCTCGTAGACGGCTTCGAACGTCTTCTCCATGGCTTCAGTGTAACGAAACGCCGCGATACAATCTCTACTTATGTTTCAGGGTGTGGAGCATCTGGCGATCGCGTCGCCCGATCCCGAAAAACTGGCCAACTGGTACGTCAAACATCTCGGCTTCCATATCAACTTCTCCTATTTCGGCAACTGGTTCGTGAAGGCGCCCAACGGGTCCATCATCGAAATCATTCCGTCCGAGGGCACGCAGTCGCCGCAGGTCATGGCTGACAACAAGAAGCCCGGCATCCGTCATCTCGCCATCGGTGTCGACGACTTCGCGGCGGCGCACGAACATCTCAGGAGCCTGAACGTCACCTTTCTCGGCGAGCCGTTCGATCTTGGCACCAGCCGCCTCGTATTTTTCAACGACGGCGACGGCAACCTCATCCATCTGATTAAGCGCGAGAAACCACTGCCCTAGCGGCATCATCCAAACAGCTTGATCCGGCGCACATTCAAGGCATTCCAGTACCGCGACTTCCGCCTGCTGTGGGCGGGGGCGTTCACGTCGAGCACCGGCACGTGGATGCAGGAGATCGCGCAGAACTGGCTGGTGCTCGATATCACCAATTCGGCGCGCATGCTGGCGCTCGACAGCTTCCTCGGCGACATCCCGATTTTTCTGTTTTCGCTGGTGGGCGGCGTCATCGCCGACCGCATGGATCGCCGGCGGTTGCTGCTGATCTCGCAGCTGATTCAGATGTCCAGTGCAATAACCCTCGCCATCCTCATTGGTACGCACCACATCAGGAGCCGCCATCAGATATGGGAGATTCTGCTGTCTTCGTTCATCGTCGGTACGGCGCAGGCGTTCGGCGGTCCGGCGTATTCGGCGCTGGTGCCGAGCCTCGTCGAAAAGGAAGACCTGCCGAACGCGATCGCGCTTAACTCGATTCAGTTCAACCTGGCGCGCGTGATCGGGCCGGTGGTCGGCGGCCTCGCGTTCAAGTATGTGGGCGCGGCGTGGTGCTTCGGGCTGAATGCGCTGTCGTTCGTGGCGGTGATTAATTCGCTCCTGTCCCTGCACATCAATTTCAATCCGGCGCGCACGGGCGAATCGATTCTGACCGGCATGAAGCAGGGCATCGGGTTCATCCGCAAACAGGGTGCGATGGAGACGCTGGTGGGCATCGCGTTCTGCATGACGGCGCTGGCGATTCCGATGATTACGTTCCTGCCGGTGTTCGCGAAGAACGTGTTTCACCAGGACGAGATCACGTACACATGGTTCCTCGCGGCGTCGGGCGCGGGATCCATCACGGGCGCGCTGACGGTGGCTTCGCTGGGTAACGTGAACAACAAAGGCCGCATCGCGCTCTCCATGCTGATGGTGCTGGGCGCGGGGATTGCGGGCTTTGCGCTGTCGCACTCGATAATCGCCAGTTGCCTTCTGCTTTTTGTTTCAGGCGGCGTGATGATGTGCGCGTTCGCAATGATTTCGTCGCTGGTGCAGCTGATCACGCCGAACGACATGCGCGGGCGCGTGATGAGCGTCTACAACGTGGCTTTCCGCGGCGGCATGCCGTTCGGAAGCGCGACGACGGGCTGGCTTGTACCGATTTTCACCGCACCAACCGTCCTCTCAGTTAATGGGCTTGTGCTGCTCACTATCGGCGCGTATTTTTTGTTTGTTCAGAGGAGGGTCGCTGCGCTCTAATGATTAGCATGCGTCGGATGTGTGCGCTGCTGTCCGGTGTAACGGTTTTGACATTTTCGGCTCTCGCGGCCGACGAACTGGATCGCCTGCGCGACCATCAGGACCGCAAGGCGCTGGAGGAACGGGCCGCGGCACTGCATGCGGCGGCGGAGAAAACGCCGAACGATCCCAACGGCTGGTATCGGGCGGCGATCGCGTATTCGTATGCGGCCGAAGTGGCAATGGAAGTGAGGGACAAGAACAGCGCGCAGAAGAATGCGGAAGCGGGCGCGGCCGATGTGGAGAAGGCCATCGCAATTAACAACAGAGCTGCCGATTACTATCGTGTGCTCGGAACGCTGTGCGGCGAGGTGATTCCGGCCAATCCGATTGCGGGTATCCTTTCCTACGGCAAGCGGGCGAAGGATGCACTGGACAAGGCGATTCAGATGGACCCAAAATCGTCGAAAGCCTTTCTGGCACATGGCGTGGGTTATTACTATTTGCCGAATAACTTCGGCGGCGGCCCGGAGAACTCAATCAGGGATTTCAAACAGGCGATCGCCCTGGATCCGAGGTCGGCCGATGCCTGGCTGTGGATGGGCATCGCGCAGAAGAAACTGCATCAGAATGCGCAGGCGCGGGAGTCGCTGGCAAAGTCGCTGCAGTTCGATCCGGATCGCGCGTGGACGAAAGAGCAGCTTGAAAAGACGCCGGCGAACTAGATCAACACATAAAGACCCGTGAACAGAGCAGACGCGACGCGCGCACTCGAAAAATTTGATCCGGCGGACGACGGTCTTGCGGCCAAGAGCAAAGAGCTGACGCTCGAAATGCTGAAGCTGACGAGCGCGCCGTTTTCCCGGAAGCAATTCGCGCCGGGCCATGTAACCTGCACGGCGCTGGTTTTTCATCCCGATGAGCCGAAAGTGCTGCTGATGCACCATCACCGGCTCAGGCGGTGGCTGCTGCCGGGCGGGCATGTGGAGGAATCGGATGCCACCCTGGGAGCCGCGGCGGCGCGGGAAGCGGAGGAGGAGACGCGTGTGCACATCGATCCGGGGTCGATTCCGCGGCTGGCAGGCGTCGATGTCCACGGCATTCCGGTAAAGAAAGGTGAGCCTTTCCATCTGCATCACGATCTGATCTGGTGCTTCCGCGCGCGCACGGCCGAAATCACGATTACGTCCGAGGCCCCCGCTGTGATCTGGGCAGCCGAGGAAGACTGGGACCGCCTCCAGGTTGCGGACAGTATCCGCCACAGCATCCGGAGAGTCCGGAATTCCTGACCGCCAGATCGGCATCCGATGCGGATCGCAATCCTCTCCGATATGCATGACAACCTGACAGCCTTCGAGGCTGTGCTGAAAGATCTGCGCGCCAGCTCGCCGGATATGGTTCTGCACGGCGGCGACCTTGTCAGCGGGGGATCAAGCCCTGCGGAAGTGGTGGACCGGATTCGCGAACTGGGCTGGCAGGGCGTGTGCGGCAACACGGACGAATCCATGGCAAGGCCCGAAACTCTGGAGGCATTTGCGACCGAATCCACGGCGCCGCCGTCGCTCTGGAGTGCCGTGCGCGAGATGACCGATTTTACCCGCGAGGCGTTGGGCGACGAGCGGGTCGCGTGGCTCGGAGCCTTGCCCGGCGTTATGATTCAGCCTCCGATCGCGCTGCTGCACGGCAGTCCCGCAAGTGCCTGGCGAGCGGCCGGTGTGCGGGCGGAGAATGCGGAACTCGAATCCACATATTCTCCGCTCGGGCAGCCGATCGTTGTCTACGGCCATATCCACGAGCCTTTTGTGCGGAAGGCGGGCGATCTGACGGTGATCAACACGGGCAGTGTCAGCCAGTCGTTCGACGGCGATTCCCGCGCTTCATATCTGCTGATCGATGACGGCGTCCCGGCGATCCGCAGAGTCGAGTACGACGTCGATAAGGAAATCCAGGCGATCGTGGCGAGCGGACTCCCGCATGCCGACTGGATTGTGCGGACGCTTCGTGCCGCCCGCCCGGTACCGCTGGCGGTCTTGCTGCCGGTGGTTTCACTCAGCTAAAGCCGGCCGCAGGCTGTCCTGAATCCGTCCGGCAGCGCGCGGCGAGCAGACCCGTCGCCAGGCTCAGATCGATATCGGTGATCAGCAGACCCTCGACCCCGTAAGGCTGGTAACACTGAACGGTTCCGTCCGGCCGGATGACAGCCGAGGTTGTGCCGGAGCCTTCACTCGCCGCGTTCACGGAGGCGAACCAGCAGGAGTTCTCCGCCGCGCGGCACAGCATGGCTTTTTCGTGAAATGTGTTCGCGGGATCCGCAAATACCGTGGGACGATAGCTGCCGGGCTCGGCAACGTGGGCGTGGGGGTGAAAGATGATCCGGGCGCCGCGTCTGGCCGCCCAGCGGACAGTCTCCGGATAACGCCAGCCTTCATGGCAGATCACGATGCCGAAGGCGATGGGCCCGGCGTGGAAGATCTGCCGGCCTTCGCCGGGCGTGAAGGTGCACTCCTCGGACGGGTCAAGCTGTACTTTGTCCTGCCATCCCTCGACGGTGCCGTCGGGATTGATGACCAGCGCGCTGATCTGCAGGCCCCGCGTTGTGGTTCGTTCCGTGCCGAGCACGACTGCTATCTGGGAACGGGCCGCGCAGGCAGAGACGGCCGCCCATGCTCTTTCGAGAAAGACCGGATCGGGTGGCGGAAGCTCTGTACCCGGCCACCGATAGCCTGGAACATAGCACTCGGGAAAGCAGACGATCTGCGCCCCGCGCTCGCCTGCTTCACGCACGGCAGCACAGGCGATGTTAACGGATTCATCCGGCGTCTCCGCAATGCGAAAGTTCGCGAGAGCGATTCGGGCGGAAGTCAATCCTCAGGCTATCAGTCGTTAACCACTCGATCAGTTTTCGGAGGGCGTACGTTCCATATGGTCCACGACGATGACCTCAAGGTTAGCCTTGCCCGGCTGGAGCTTCAGGCCGAGTTGCTCCTGCACGGCCGCAAAAAGATCCGGAGGAGCGTTCTCGGTCAGGTCGTCCGGGGCTTGCGGTCTCGAAAACCTTAGAATGTAAGCGTAGCGTTCCGTCAATCCGGTTTTGTTGACTACCGGCCGGCCCGCCAGGTTACTCAGTGACTCAGCCAGCCGCGTCGTCGTTGCCGCAGTGCCGACCATTGTGGCGATACGTGGATCGTGAGTCTCGTCAAGTCGCGGCGGCCGTGCCGGATATATCGGCATTTTTACTCCGGCTTTGGCGACGACGAGTTCATAAACCGGCATTTCTCTCAGCTCTGGATGCGAAATCAGCCGGAACCGGTCTTCCAATAGTGCCTGAAGCATCGGCCGCATCTCGGTATCGGGAACTCCCTCCGGTGATTTCGCCGTAAAATTGAATTGAGCTGCGTCCAGCCAATCCGGACCGAAAACCCGATTCGGGGTGATTCCGTAAGCTGCAGCGATCATTTCTTTCAAAGACTGATCACCCGCCATAAACCTGCCGTTACGAAGTCCCGCACCAATACCCATACGGATGCCACGGGAGTCCGGACCGCTCGGCTTAATCGTTGCGACTTCGAATTTCGGCTGGTCAGCCGGGGATTGCGCGCCGATAGTCCCGGCAAACAGAAACGCGGCTCCCAGGAAAACGGGTGCGGCGCGAAGGATGGGCGTCACATCAACTCCGACCCGAGAGTCTATCAGGAAAGAGCGATACCGGCTGAAGCCGGGATCGGATGCTCCGACGCGAGCTGTTCCAGCCATCGCCGCTGGTCGGGCGTCTCAGGAACAGGCACTCCGCGTGCGCGACCAACGATGTCGGCAGCATCGCGCGCCGAAGCTCCCGAAGTGATCAGCGCTGCGGCCGCTACCATTCCGGATCGGCCCACGCCCTGACGACAATGAACCGCAACATTTCTGCCCCTGGCCAGCTCCGAGATCACTTTAGTCAGGAATCGCGAGAGGTTGACGCCTGATCCGGGTACGCCGCGGTCGGGAATCGGGAATGAAAGAAACTGCAGGCCTAGGGATCGGGCGGCGGCGGCCTCATCTTCGAGGCCGAGTTGGGCGGCCTCGTCCAGCTCAAGCAGAGATATGATGCTGTTCAGCCCGGCTTCCCTCCACGACCGGAGCTCATCCGCCAGCCATTCGCCGCCGCGCGGCCGAGTTGCGACAGCCAGTTTACCCCGCCAGCCGCTGGGTATCCAATAAAGGTCGGGCATCATAGCTGCTTCTTCATTATCTCGCGTGGGAGATGGCCGATGCCTTCGCCACGCTCGGTAAGGACGCAGATACGATGATGTCCGTCGAGCACGGTCCCGTCTTTTCGAACTTTCAGCGAGCCCGGTTGGCCAGGGGCAAGCGATTCTTTGAGCTCGACAGTGGAAAGTCGGCGAAAAAATTCCAGTTTCACCCGGTTCAGGGTTTCCGGTGAGTGGAGAAATCTGAGCTTTGGCGTGTCCGCCTCAGGCGGCATGTGCCGTCAGTTCAACAGTCCCCCGTGGCCGAGGCAGGAGACTTCCCATGTCGAAACACGGTAGCGCGCGATCAGAGGCGGCAGCATCAAATCGATCACGTTCGGCTTGAGCGAACGGAAGCAGCCCGGGGCCGACATGATCGGTACTTCGTCCTTATAACCCATCAGCAGCAGATTGCCCGGTTCCACGGGCGCAAGGAAGCGCTCGATCGGGCAGCCGATGCGGTTCATCGCCAGGCCGACGACGTCACCGGGGCCGGCCGGAGCCGTCGTGGAAGCCACCAGAACCACCGAAGGGCGCGCGCGCAGCAGCTGCTGCAGCCCGCGCGAAACGTGTTCTTCGTTTTCGAGAATCGAGACGCTGTGGTGCGAACGGATGCCCACCCGCTCCAGCTTCTGCCGGATCACCGGTTCCAGAAGCGTGCGGGCACGGTCGCCGTTAATGGGGTCGCAATAGAGGACCGCGACGGAAGCGCCGGCGACAGGCCGGGCCTGCATAATCGGACCGCGGTCGCGCAGCATCCCGATTAATCCCTCGAAATCCGATTTGGCAACCGCAAAAGGAGCGCTTTTCACCGTGGCGATGCGCTGACCGGTCAGGGCAAAGCTGAAATTCATGGTGGTTGCAATCACCACGCCGGAAGTGCAGTTCACCTGGCGGAGTAGTTCGTCGTCCACCAGCACGCAGCAGCTTTCTGTGGCCATCAGGTTGGCGCGGCCGCCGGGGGCGAGCTGGATTTCGTACGCTCCGCAGGCCATTTCGCCGGCCACGGCGCATACGGCTTCGTCCTCTGAAATCTCGTTCTCATCCAGTTCCGTGACCCAGATGCGCTCCATCCCTTCCATCTGGAGGATGCGTACATCTTCCTCCCGGAGAATATGGCCTTTCGCCATCAGTTTCTTGCCGCCGGGCCGGAATATGGCCGAAGACAGCACGCGTCCCGCCGACGTTTGGACTTCGATCGTTTGCGCTCTCATACGGACAGTCGCTCCTCTTTGCCGCGACCTGCCCGGGTCTTCCCGGGAGATGCGCGGATGGTGTCTTATATTACAGAAGTATGGTTATACATTACTGCTAAATTCGCTAATATTAATTAAAAAATACGATCAGTTTTTTACGTAGCTCCGGGGCGCAATGCGGCGCAGGCAGGGAGCGAAAGAAACTGCGCGTCAGCTTACGGCGCGACGGGCTGGGCTTCGGTGGGCTGGACTTCGGCAGGCTGGAATTCGCGTTTGTATTTGCAGCCGCTGGCCGGGCATTGCAGAAACGCTCCGGCCTTCAGGTACTTTTCAACGAGATACGGATTGCCGCAATCCCGGCACTTTTCTGCCACGGGACGCGCCCACGCCACAAAACTGCAGTCCGGGTAGCGGTTGCACCCGTAAAAGGTCTTGCCGCGTTTGGAACGGCGTTCGACGACTTCGCCCTCCGTGCACTCGGGGCATTTCACGCCAATTGTCTTCTGTTTTACGAATTTACACGCCGGATAATTGCTGCAGGCGGTAAACTCTCCGTACCTTCCGTACTTTTGTACTAAATTGTTGCCGCATTGCGGACATTTCTCGTCCAGCGGAACGTCTGCCTTTTTCTGCGCCGCACCGATCTGCTTGGTGGTTTTGCAGTCCGGATAGCCGGTGCAGGCGAAAAACGTCCCGAAGCGTCCTTTCTTCAGGACCATGGGACGGCCACAGTTCTGGCAATATTCTTCCTCGCCCTGCTCGGCCAGGTCCGCCTGGTCGACGTCGGGGAGGTCGACCGTCAGTTCACGCGTGTAGGTGCAGTCGGGGTAGCCGGTGCAGGCCAGAAAGCTGCCGTGCTTGCCCCATTTGATGACCAGAGGTTTGCCGCATTTGTCGCACGTCAAGTCGGTGGGTTTTTCCATCCGCTTGATGTTGGTCATGTGCTCTTCGGCGTTTTCGAGGTCCTTCGTGAATCGCTCGTAGAACTCGCCCATGGCCTCGCGCCAGTCCAGGTGGCCTTCCTCGATTTCGTCGAGGTCCTGCTCCATGCGGGCCGTATACCGGACATCGAAGATGTCGTTGAAGCTTTCCAGCAGGAGGTCGGTGACGACCATGCCGAGTTCCGTTGGCCGGAATTTGCCGCCTTCCTTGGTGACGTACTCACGTTCCTGGATGGTGGAAAGGATGGAAGCGTAAGTCGAGGGGCGGCCGACACCGTCGGATTCAAGCTTCTTGACCAGCGTGGCTTCGGTATAGCGCGGCGGAGGTTCGGTAAAGTGCTGCTCCGGGCTGAGAGCCTTGAGCTTCAGCTCTTCGCCTTCGGTGACAGCCGGGAGTTTGTGTTTCAGTTCCTCGTCGTCCTCGTCTTTGGCATCTTTGCCTTCCTCGTAGACGGCGAGGAAGCCGTCGAATTTCATCACAGATCCGGTGGCGCGGAAGGTGTATTCCGTGCCTCCTGCCCCTTTGGCGTTGATGTCGATGGTGGTCTGATCGAAGACTGCGGGGTTCATCTGCGAGGCGATGAAGCGCATCCAGATCAGGCGGTAGAGCTTTAGCTGGTCTTCGGCGAGGTACTTGGCGACGTCGTCGGGCGTGCGCAGGGCGGAGCTGGGGCGCACGGCTTCGTGGGCGTCCTGGGCTTCCTTTTTCGACTTGTAGACGTTGGGCGCGGCCGGTATGTAGTTGGCGCCGAATTTTGTGCCGATCAGCTGGCGCGCTTCGGCGACGGCGTCCTCGGAAAGGCGCGTGGAATCGGTGCGCATGTAGGTGATGAGGCCGACGGAGCCTTCCGCGCCGATCTCCACGCCTTCGTAGAGCTGCTGCGCGAGCATCATGGTGCGCTTGACACTGAAGCGCAGTTTGCGCGAGGACTCCTGCTGCAGAGTCGAGGTGATAAACGGCGCCACCGGGTTGCGGCGCTTTTCCTTCGTGCCGACCGATTTGACAATGTACTTCGCGGACTCAAGATCGGCGACCAGCGCATCAGCCGCGGCCTGATTCGGGATTTCGGGCGCTTCCTCACCCTTGCGGAAAAGCCGGGCGTCGAAGTCCGGTTTTTTCTTAGCCGAAAGATTCGCGTCGAGCGTCCAGTATTCCTGTTTCTGGAAGGCACGGATTTCGCGCTCCCGTTCGACGATGACGCGCACCGCGACGGTCTGGACGCGGCCGGCGGACAGACCGCGACGGACTTTATCCCAGAGCAGCGGGGAAATCTTGTAGCCGACCAGACGATCCAGAACCCGGCGCGCCTGCTGGGCATCGACCAGGTTGATGTTGACCTGCGCCGGCTTCAGGAAGGCCTGATCGATGGACTTCTTGGTGATCTCGTTGAACATCACACGGAAGAACTTCGGTCCGCCGTTTGCGGAAGCTTTCTTGCCCTTTGCCTTCGTGCCGCCGCCGAGCTCTTCCTGGAGATGCCAGCAGATGGCCTCGCCTTCGCGGTCGGGGTCGGCCGCCAGGTAGACGGATTCCACCTTCCCGGCCGCCTCCCTGAGCTCCTGCATGAGCTTTTTCTTGCCCTCGATGACTTCGTACCTGGGGCGGAAACCGTTCTCGACATCGACAGCGAGGTCCTTCTTGGGAAGGTCTTTGATGTGCCCAAGAGAGGCTTTCACGACGAACTGTTTGCCGAGGTACTTATTAATGGTCTTGGCCTTCGCCGGTGACTCGACGATTACTAATGCTTTTGCCATATCTCCCAGACCGGCCTGAAGCCGGAGCGAACGACTACAGAATAAACCACGCCCCAGCGCGCATCCGGCTTTGCCTGAAAACGCCTTCGGCGCAGGGGCTACCACACTTTAACAAAGTTGCGTCCGGGGAGTTGCTTCGCGATACCGAGGATCTCCAGCTCGAAGAGCGCCGCGATGACTTCCGAGGGCGAGACATCTTCGATCGTATCCACGAGCAGGTCGAGGTGCATGGCCTGGTCGGTTTTCAGCTTCGCCAGCACCCGCCGGGCGACTTGCTGCTGTGGCTCATTCAATTGCGGGGATTGAGATGCGGCGCCGCTCGAGGAGGATTCAGATGGGTCGGTAAGTCCTTGATCCATAATACGTTGACGCCCCTGATCGATGAGGCGGCGTTGGGCGGCCTGGGGCAGGTCGACGACCACATCGTTCCAGTCCTGAACCAGCTTGGCGCCCTGTTTGATCAGCAGATTCGGCCCCCAGCTCATCTTTGATGTGATGTTGCCGGGGACGGCGAAAACCTCGCGGCCCTGGTCGATGGCGAGACGGGCGGTGATGGCGGAGCCGCTGTACTGGGCGCCCTCGACAACGAGGACCCCCGCGCTCAGGCCGCTGATGATGCGGTTCCGTATCGGGAAGTTCTGGGGGAAGGCGACGGACTCCATGGGGAATTCCGAGAGCATGAGACCTTTGGCTGCGATCTCGGCGGCAAGTTTGCGGTTCTCGGACGGGTAGACGATGTCGACGCCGCAGCCGAGTACGGCAATGGTCGGGCCTTCGGCGGCGAGAGCGGCCTTGTGAGCGGCGGTGTCGATGCCGCGGGCCATCCCGGAGATAATGGTGACGCCGGCGCGGGCAAGATCGCCGGAAAGCCTTTCCGCGGCCGCGACCCCGTACGGCGTGGGGTGGCGCGTGCCGACCACACCGAGCGAGACCGAGGGCAGGAGTTCGGTGCGGCCGCGCGCGAACAGGACCGGGGGAGGGTCGAAGATTCCGCGCAGGGTCTCCGGATAGCGGGCGATCGCCGAGGGTGATCAGCTGCGCTCCAGCCTCGCGGGTTTTCTGCTGCTGGCTGGCGGCATCGTCAAAGCTGCACCCGCTCGAGATGGACCGTGCAATGGCGCCAGTCAACCCGGCCGCTTCGAGTTCAGTTGCAGAAGCGCGGAAAATAGTCTGCGGGGTGCGCAGGCGTTCGAGCAGCTGGACCATTCGACGGGTTCCGAGGCCGGGCACCATGCGCAGGGCGAGCCAGTAGAGTTCCTCCTCATCGGTCAGGGCGGCAGTTGCGGGCACTGATCAATTAGTGGTGCGACGGGGAGGACTTTCTCAGCCCGGCTCGCTATCCAAAGGCAACGTGCCGGTCCGCGCACTGAAAACCGATAATCGACCGTATGAAAGTGGCACAGGCTTCAGCCTGTGGCGGCCTTTCTCCGCACACTCTGAAAATCGTCGCGGCCTGTCTTTTCGGAGTGTTTCTGGAGGGGATGTGCCTTACCCAGCGTCCCGAAAATGCGGACGATTTTCGCGCCTTATACAGGGCGGCGCAGCTCGTGGGCACAACCGACGGGGTCTACTCTCACTCGACGGTACTGCCGAATACGAACCAAAAGTCCTGGTTTCTTCCGTTTGTCCGCACTCCTTTTTATGCCCTTCTGATAAAGCCGCTCACGGCTCTGCCCTATCCGGCCGCGCGTGCGGTCTGGCTTGGGCTGATCGCAATTGCGATGGTTGCTTTGATACCGCTTTTCCCGGGGCCGCGGGACAAGCTGGCACTGGCGCTCGCGTTTTCTCTTCCTGTAACGTATGCGGCAATGCTGGGGCAGGACATCGCATTTGTCCTGCTGATCGGCCTTGCGGCCGGCCGCCTGGCGGCATCCGGAAAGGAGTTTCAGGCCGGCCTTGCGGCGTCGCTTCTGGCGATCAAGCCCACCTACCTGTTGCCGGCCGGTATCGTATTCCTCGCCAAAACAAGGCGCGGCACGTATGGAATCGTGCTCGGAACAGCCATCCAGCTTGCGGTCTCATTCCTTCTCGAAGGCCCGCACTGGCCTGCCGGACTGCTCGCCATGCTGCGGGACCCGAGGTTTGACATGGTTATTGAGCGCATGCTGAATGTGCGGGCGATTGCGGCGTCGCTGCATCTGCCGCCGCAGGTTTATATCCTCGCGTCGATTGCGTTGCTGGTCTGGTTATGGGAGATCGCGCGGCGCATGGACCTCCGGGACGCCCTGATTGCAGCACTCCCGCTCGGCATGCTGGCTTCGCCTCATTCTTACGTTTACGACGCGGTTGTTCTCATCCCGCTGCTGGTCAGGGCCCTGAGCGCACAGGCCGAAGGGTCCGTTGTGCGCGCTCGGGATGTGCCGGGCAACTCGCGCCGTATCTTTTTGACCATGCTGGCCCTCACGCCGATACCGTATGCGATTCTGATGACGCGGTCGGGCCCCCACCTCCTCATCGGAAGCACCATGGTTGTTCTCACCACCGCCAGTGCCGTCTATACGTTCCAGACCGTGACACAGGGTTCAGCCTGCGAGCCTGCGCCTGAGCTGTCCGGGGTACTCTACGAGAAAGAGTGAAGAAGGAACCCGACTACTTTGACGGCGTCGAACCAGCCCTGATTTTTGTGGCCAAACGGCTCAAAGACGCCATTCAGCTCGAAGGCGTGCTGGATGCCGCGGGCATCGACTACGGCGTGGAAGCGGATGAGTATCTTGGCGGCACCATCTTTAAATCCCGGCGCGTCGGCGCATTCTTCTACGTGCGTCCGGAGTTTCGCGAGTCGGCGGTGGCGGCGATGACCGAGCACGGCTACGTCCCCGTTCATTAAACGGCCGGCGGTGGCTTACAATAGGGGCGGAGGCTTATCTCTCTACATGGGTTCGCTAGGTGCAGAGGAAATGGTCGCGATCTTTATCGTTGCGCTCCTGCTGTTTGGTCCCAAGGAATTGCCCAAACTCGGCAGGACGATCGGGAAAGCAATGACCGAGTTCCGTCGCGCGCAGTCTGAACTGAAAACCACGTTCAACCGCGAAATGCAGAACCTGGAGCGGGAAACCGGGATTAAGGAATTGACGGCCACTACCTTCAATTCCAACAGCTACAACTACGACCAGCAGTCAACATACGACACTACGTACTACGACAGCCCGTACAATTCCACCGCAACCACAACCGAAGCAAACGGCGCATCCGCAACTCAGGGCGCCGGCAATACAGCGCTGCAGATTGAAGGGGCGGCCGGCTCGATTGCGAGCGGCCATCTGGATCCCCAAGGCGACGAAGCCTATGAGAACGCCTGGGCTCCTTACAACCCCGCCGAACCTGCACTCGCTGCACACGGTCACTCCGAAGAGCCGACGGATACCGCGCACAATCCGGTCCACGGCTAAAGCAGGAAATGGCATCATCCGACGACCCGAGGGGAGTTGCGACTCCCGGCAGCAGTGCTGTCGAGAAAGACGCTGCGCAGAAACTCTCAGACAAAGAAAATACCTCGTTCAGCGAGGCGTGGTCGACTCCCGGTGCATCGGCCGTTGACCGCATCTCAGCGGTAGTCGAATCAGCGGCCGCAAGGCTGGCCGCTGCAGGCAGGGGGGGCGGCGGAAAGCCCCCCGGGCCGCCCACATCCGGGGACGGCGCCGACGACGAAGACGAGGGAATGGCCCGCATGAGCTTCCTCGAGCACCTCGAGGAGCTTCGCAAGCGCATTCTGCTGGCGATCGGCGGCATCGGCGTGGCGTTTTTCCTGTGCCTGTTTTTCAGCGACGAGCTGTGGCATTTCGTGGTCACGCCCGCCACAGCCGCGCTTACGCATTTGGGCGTCCATCCGCCAGAACTGGTGCAGATCAGCCCCATGGACAGCTTTCGCATCCTGTGGATGGAACTGCCCATCCTGGCGGCGGTGTTCATCGCGTCGCCGTGGATCATGTATCAGGTCTGGGCTTTCATCGCGCCGGGTCTTTACAAGAGGGAGCGGCGCTGGGCGGGTCCGTTCGTCATTTCGAGCGCCGGGCTGTTCATTCTCGGCGGTTGTTTCGCTTATTTCATCGCTTTCCGCTACGGCCTTGAATTTCTGATGGGCTTGGCGATGGGAAAAGGCGTTCACCCCACCATCAGCATGACCGAATATTACGACCTGTTCGTCAACGTGATGCTGGGCGTAGGGATTATCTTCGAGATCCCAATCATCCTGTTTCTGCTGACGCTGATCCGCGTGGCGAGCCCCTCGTTTCTCGTACGGCACAGCCGCTACGCCATTCTGATCATCGTTTTTCTGGCGGCGGTTATTACTCCTACAGGAGACGTATTTAACCTCGCGCTTTTCGCGACCCCCATGATCATCCTCTTTTACGTTGGGATTTTCGCCAGCTGGCTGCTGGTGCTCAAACGCGAAAACAGACGGTTCCCGTGGCGGGCATTTCTGAAGTGGGTCGGAATCTCCCTGGTCGTGCTGGCCGTCGGCGCATGGCTGGCCGCGAAGTACTATGGTTACCATTTTGTGGTTTCGTGGCCCTTTTTCGTTCGATAATAATCCGATATCACCCGTTGGTATGGGCTTGAAATCCACTGACGAATGGAACTATGGATCTCTATCGAATTATTCGGGAATTAGTGCTGGAGCGCGACCGGCTGCAAAAGATTATCGACTCGCTGGAGGAGATGAAGTACGACCGGCCGTCAGAGATTCGGATAGAGGGTGTTAAACGACGCGGGCGGAAATCAATGGATCGAGCCGCCCGCGACCAGGTGTCCGAGCGCATGAAGCGCTACTGGGCACAGCGCAAGGCGCAGCGCACCACGTCTGCGAAGAGCCAGGACACGAACGGAGAAGACTAATCTCCCACGACAAGATTATTCCCCCGAACGCTCCCCAACAGCTATTGCCTGGCCGGGTCGTACCAGCCGCGCGCGTGAGCGGTATCAATGGCATCAAGCAGCGCTGGTTGCACGCCGAGCTTCCGCAGGGTCAACGTCGCAACGATTACGCTGTCGGAACCACAGGCCGCAACCACATGCGCTAGTCCCTCGGTTTCGAGCGCCAATCCGTCCCCTTTCCCGTCAGGCCATATATTGAATTTCAAACCCGGGTTGCTCA
Source organism: Terriglobia bacterium (assembly GCA_963832905.1). Classification (GTDB taxonomy): domain Bacteria; phylum Acidobacteriota; class Terriglobia; order Bryobacterales; family Bryobacteraceae; genus BOG-234. The sequence continues at coordinate 276,240 of CAWHVO010000008.1, forward strand.
GTACGTCCTTGCACTCCGGATCGAGCGGGTCTTTCGGGTCGGAGATCTTTGCCTTCAAATAGAGAGCCTGGAGTGCCCGGGACGAAACGACGCCAATCTGGGTTCCGTCGCCCGCACTGTCCAGGCTGGTCCCCTGGATCAGGGACGCGGGAAGCAGGCGAGACCAGTTCACGGGTGAACCCGTGTTCAGATCGTAGACGAGCACAAGCAAACTGAAGTCGGGGTAAGCACCGCCGCAATACCAGGAATCGTCAGCGACCAGACTGAGATACCGGGGACCTCGCATGGCCACGGAGATAACCCGCGACCACATTGCATCGGCCGGGCGGTCGCTGTTGGAACGACAGTCTTTCGCGGCACTCTGCACCTGCCGATCCCGGCGGTCGAGAGCCTGATTGATACGTTCAGCCGCTTTGTCGCCAAACGCCGCTACAAGACGAGGGAAGGCAGCGAGGTCAACCGCCAGAGGAGCCATCGCCTTCAGTTGCACCGGCGCCTCGGCGGCCGCAGCTTCGGCGCCTGCCGCGACACTGATCACGATAACTGCGGGAATCCAAATGTGGAATTTCTGCGCCAAATGCAGCATGCTGCCTTCATCCTACTCGGTGCGGACCTGAAGCATCGCCCCTGACCGAAGCTCCGCATAAAGTCTCGCCTGCGCCTGCGCTATTTCGTTCCAGTCGTACCGCAGTGCCGTCGCGCGCGCCTGCGCCTCCACCGCTTTCCGCGTTTCCACATTGGCTGACAGCCCGATAATCGCCGCCGCCATCGCCTCCGCGGAATCCGTCACCATGCAGTCGTCACCGGGCGCCACGTCGAGCCCGTTGACTCCCGCCGGCGTGCTCACCACCACGCGCCCCATCGCCATCGCTTCCAGCACCTTGATGTTCGTTCCGGCCGACGCCGTCAGCGGCGCCAGAACCAGCTCCGCTCTCCGATAGGCGTCGCGCACATCGGAAACAAAGCCCTCCGTCTCGACGCCCGGAGCCTTCAAATCCACGCGCACGCGGTTCTTATAGAAATCGACAAAATATTCCGCCCGCGCCCCGGCGATGACATGCAGCGCGAATCCCGGCTCCAGCCGCGGCCAGACCTCTTTCAGAAAGTATTCGAGCGCCAGCAGATTCGGCAGATGCGCGAACGAGCCGATGAACAGCAGCCGCCGCGCTTCCGGCTCGCTCCCCGATGGCGCGAATCGGTCGATGTCGACCCCATTCGGCAGACACTCCACCCGCCGCGCGCCAGTCGCCATGCCGGCGTCTTTCTGTGACATCGTCACGACGCAATCCACCTGCCGCCACGCGCCTGTTTCGAATGCCTTCCATTTCGCCAGCTGCTGCTCAAGTTCCAGACGCGCCGCGCCGGTGTCCGCATTCGTCGCCAGCAACTGCTGCTGCAGATCGAACGTGATGTCGTGTTCAACCAGAATGGTCTTCGCGTCACCGCACGCATCGGCATATTGCGCCGTCTGGGTAAATTCCAGCTGCACCACGCCCGGAGACCACCGTTGTATCGTCTGCTTCAGACAGGCGCGAAATGCTTCGGATGCAAACTCCTCGACAACGTCCGGCAGCGCCGTGTCATGCCTGTAGTGACTCCCCACTCTGCGCACCAGAATCACCTCGCGGCAAATGTCGAGCAGCTCATCCGGCGGCTTCTCCAGTTCACCGGCGAACGCCATCAGAACCTGATTGCCGTCTCCCCGTCGCATCAGGTTATACATCCGCACCGCTCCGCCATGCGCAAGCGGGAAGGGAAGATACGGGCTCACGATCACAACGGGCTTCCCGCTGCCCTGCGCCCGTCCTGGGAACACCGCCACATCGCCTGCACCGAGGGCGAGAATCTCCGGCTCCGACAACGCGCCTGAGGCCTCCTCCGGCCTGCCTCCGATCCGCGGAACCGCGCGCAGCGTATGGACCGATTCGTTCAGCTGCAGGCGCCGGATCGCCTCAAGCCATAGCTTGCGGAACAGGGCAGGGGAGCCGACCGCGTGAATCAGAAACTTCAGGTAATTCCGTTCCAGAACCTGATTCAGTTCCTGCTCCGTGTAATACCGCGACGTCGTTGCGCGATGCCGGTGCTCCACCTTCGCCCCGGCGCAGAACGCCGAAGGCCATCCGCGCTTCCACGCCCGATAGCCGAGATCGAGGTCCTCCACATACGCCGGCTCGAACACTTCGCTCACCCCGCCCAGCGCGCGCAGTTTCGCGGTATCGAACATCGAGCAGCCGCCGCTGCCGTAGAGCACCCACGTCAGATCCTCGCCATCCACGGGCTCATCGCAGCGCACCGGAAAATCGCGCGGGTGGGGACGCCAGACCGCCTTACCTGTCTCCTCGCGGCGCACGCCGGGCGGGAAGAATATCTGCGCCGTCGCGCAGAACAGATTCGGCACCAGCGTGAACGCCGCATCGAGCGCCGCAACGAAACCCGGCTCGACCACCATGTCGTTATTCAGCAGCAGCGTCTTCGTGAAGCGCGCCGCCCGAATCCCGGCATTCACCGCGCGCGCGAACGACAGCGGTTCCGCGCTGCGAATCACCACAATCCGCGGATACGCGGCAGCCAGCCATTCCGCCGTGCCATCGTCCGATCCGTTGTCGCTGACGATGATTTCGCCGCGTGGCACAGACTTCAGTCCGTGATCTGCCAGCCCCGGCAGCAGTGTCGCGAGCAACCCGCGCCCGTTCCGGCTCGGAATCACCACGCTGACGCCCTCACCCGTCGCCGCGCCCTCCATCGGCGATTCCTGCCGCACGCCGCGCCGCGGGCCCCGCACGATTCCGTAGATCTGCTCCAGACGCGCCCTCACGGGAATCTCCGCTTCAGACGGATGCACGACGCGATGCAGCCACTTCTTCGTTCGCGCCGATTGTGCTTTGGCTGCCGCGCGACGCAACAAGTGGGCGCCCCAGCCGATGCCGCTGACGGCCCGCAGCTTTTCGTCATACGTGGTCAGCCGTCCGCGTGCGATCGCCCGCGCCGCGCGTCCCATCCCGGCGAGGGGTACGCCCGGCGCGAACACCATCGCGGCACTCTCAATGCGCCGATTCCCGATTGCCGCCCGCAGTGCCGCCACATTATCCGCATACGCGCGCTTCACGTGCCACTGGACCCACTCACCGCGCGGGGGTGCGAACTCCGCCACCACCACGAGCGGCACTTCCGGGCGCATCGCCGCCACGCGCTCAATCAGCTCGCGATTCAGCTCTGCGTTTCCGGACGCGAACGCGATCCGGATCAGATCAGAAGCTTCCGGCACGGAGTTTTGGCTTCCGTCTGCATCGCGAACACGGTCGACACCGGATTCACCTGCGGTGAGATTTTCCCGTCGCGCCGCCCGAAATAAAATCCGCCGTCAATCCGCGGATCGTCGCTCGTCGCCTGAAAATCGATGTACCGCCGGCGGTCTTCGCCGCCGGTGCCTTCACTCAGAAAAAGCCGCGCACGCATCAACTGCGCGCAGACATCCGACCGTACAAACGTCGGCGCAGTTTCATCGTAAACGCGTTCCATGGCATTCAGGCCCTCAGTCAACGCCTGCCTGCACTCCGGCCTCCCGATCGCCGGCAGCAGGCCTTCGAGAAAATACGCATACGCGTGCAGCCGGTCCATCGCGTCGTATCCGTCCGCGGCCGCGCGCAGGAAGCACGCCTGCGTCTTCATCGCCTGGTCGAGCATCCCAAGATACGCCTCGCGCAGCGCGGCATCGCCGTTGATCTCCGCCACATCCCACCACGCCATTGCCGCCTTCAGCTGATAACAGCCCGCTCCATGCGACCACTTCGTCGTGCGGGGCAGGGGAGTCTTATCCGGCAGCGTCAGGATCGGATGAAAATCGTTCTCCGCGCGGAAATTCCGGATCATCCCGTGCGCCGCCGCGCGCGCCACGTCCAGCAAACGGCCGTCCCCGCTCTCGCGCCACACCGCCAGCAGCCCGCGAATGATGATGCCCGTATCGAAGAAATATGCGCGGTGTTCGCACTCGGCCGAAGGCGACGGCCACTCAAACGGAAACACCCGCAGATCGTCATCCCACGTGCTGACGAGAAACGCCGCCGTCTTCTTCGCCGCATCGAGATAAACCTCATCGCCTGTTACGCGGAACAGCCAGACCAGGGCGCTCGCCGCATATCCGCTGATCTCCGTCAACACCGGTCGGTTCTTCTGCTGCGCGGCGTCGTAATAACGCGCGAAGCCGCCCGAGGGCTCCTGAATTCCGGAATGAAGTAACCAGCGCCCCGCTGCTGTCAGTGACAAAGGGCTAGTCTAACAATTGAATGGGGCGCCTTCTGATTACCGCAGGTATTGTGTTGATCGTCCTCGGCGCGATCGTGATTCTCGGTGAACGTGCGGGCATTCGTTTCGGCCGCCTGCCCGGCGACATCCGCATCGAAGGACGCCGCGGCAGTTTCTACTTCCCGATCGTCACCTGTCTGCTGCTGAGCCTGGTACTGTCGCTGATCGCCTGGCTCTTCAACCGCCGCTAGCGGGAGACTGTAAGACTAAAAGTCTGCACCACCGGTTATCAGCGGTGGCACAGGCTTTAGCCTGTGAGTGTTTTATGCGGTCTGTCAAGCCGCGCTACTTCACCGGGCCGATCTTCTCCAGCGGCCAGTACACAAAAACCGCCTTCCCGTAGATCGCCTTGCGGTCCACGAATCCCCACACGCGGCTGTCATTCGACGAATTCCGGTGATCGCCCAGCACGAAGTAATGGCCCGACGGCACCACCCACTCCTGCTTCGCGCGCACGCGGTCGCGATATTCATCCGGCACGTACGGCTCCTCCAGCTTCTGTCCGTTAACGTACACCTCTCCGTCTTTGATCTCAACCATGTCGCCCGGCAGCCCGATGATGCGCTTGATGTACGACTGGCTCGGGTCGCCCGGATAATGAAACACCACCAGGTCCTGACGCTCGATGGAATCCGCGCCCAGCTGATAGGTGTACTTGTTGATGAAGATGCGTTCCTGATCCGTCAGCCCCGGCATCATGCTGGTGCCTTCCACCTTCACCGGCTGGTAGACGAACACAATCACCACCACCGCCAGCACGATCGACGCTGCCACGTTCCCGAGCAGCGAAAATACCCCGTGCGCGGCAGATGTTTCCTGCTGCCGTTCTGTGGCCTCGGGCTCCATCTACGACCGAAATTATAGCGCGCTTAAAGGTTCCTGCCCGTCAGCAGCCGCGCCAGCACGGGCAGCGGCACGGCGCCTTCTTTGAGCGCCGCATCGTGGAAATCATGCAGGCTGAACGCGCCGCCTTTGGTCTGCTTCACCAGTTCGCGCACGCGCAGCCAGTCGCGCCATCCCACGAAGTAAGTCGGCAGCTGCGTCGACGACAGCTTCGCCCGCTGCAGCTTGGCCACCGCTTCTTCGTGCTCCTGGAACGTGTCTTTCTCCATCAGAGCCATCGCCTGTTCGTCGGTCATGCGGTTGGTCTGCAGGCGGATATCCATGATCGCGTTCGCATCCACGCGCAGCTCCTGCTTGAGCAGCGTCAGCCGCAGCTCCGGGGAATTGTTCATCAGCCCCTCGTCCAGCATCGTCTGCGTAATGTACTGCGCCCATCCTTCGACATACGGATTGCTGCCGTAAACCGACCGCAGCACGCGCCGCGTCTTCGGCTCGATGGCGTTGGCGAACTCGAACTGCACGTAGTGCCCTGGCATCGCCTCATGAATCGTCAGGAGCATCAGGTTATAGAAGTTGTATTCGCGCAGTTTCGATTCCACGCGCGCCTTCGGCCAGTCGGGCGGGATCGGCGTGATCCAGTAAAAGGCGCCCAGCTGCGGCTCCAGCACCGGCGCCGGACTGAATCCCCCGACACCGTAAATCCCGCGTTCAAACTCCGGCGTCGGAATCACCTGCAGATTGCCGCCTTTCGGCAGCGTCAGCAGATTCTTCTCCTGCGCAAACGCGCGCGCTTCGTCGAGGTCCTTGCGCGCATCGTCCATAAAGCTCGCCGGCGTCGAATGCTTCTCCGCGATGCTGTCCAGCACCTCCCGTACGATTTTGTTCAGCCGCTCGTCGCCCTTCAGATTGCCGTGATCCCCGTGCGACGCGAACTTCGCCGCATGCAGTGGCAGCGCCAGCTCCAGCATCTTCGCCCGGACCTCCTGCAGCCGCGTCTCCGCGTCTTTGAGAACCTCATCCGGCGAACGATCCGTCGCCAGGCTCAGCTTGAATTTCGTTGCGTAATGCTCGGCGCCCAGGCGCCATTCCGCCCTGCTGCCGCCGCGTTTCGGCAGATCGTTCTCCAGGAACCGGTTGAATGCCTTCAGCGCATCGAGCGCGGGCGCGGCCGCTTCCTCGTACGCCGCCTTCTGTTCCGCCGGCACTCCCTCGCGCAGAGTCTTGTCGACGAGATCGATGTTCCCGTCGTTCTCCTCCTTCGCCACCTGCGCCCACACGGGCGGAACCTGGCTTAGCTGATACTTCGCGACCTCGAGGAACTGCGGGAACCTCTTCAGCCTTGCGATGATGCTTTCGTAGCGCTCGGGTTTCGGCGCATAATCGAGCACGAACGGATTGAACAGCGCCGACCCCAGCAGCTCCACATACGACTGCGCGCTGTGCCGCCACGACTGCGCCACGTCCATATCGAACAACGCCTGCCCGATGGCGGTGTCGATGATGTCGTAATCGGCGCGGTCTTCCGGGGAAAGCGATTCCTTATCGAATACCTCCAGGCGCCGGTGGACGTCGATGTAATAATCGCGCTGCTTCTGGATGGCGGCGAAACCCGGATCGTCGAGCTGCCGGTCGAAGTCCTCGCCGTTGTACTTGTGCAGCCCCTGGCCAGACGCATTTACGGGCGAGAACGCGAGTGTCTTATAGACGAACTCCTCCGCCAGCTTCTGAAACTCCGGCCCGGAAGATTTTTTCGCACAGGACACCATGCTGAGAGCTGCCACTACAACGATGACGTTCGATCGCATGACCCTCGAATTATACGTGGGGTGGGTTGCCAACCTGCAGGCCGATTGTCAATCCAGCGGCGTAGTTTCTCGATTTGTGCATTCGGGGCCCGCCGAGTGCGATACGCTTGGAATTAAGCAGTGACCGATGGCTATTGTTTCCAACGCGTGGATCAGCACGGAGGAGGTCGCGAACCGAATCGACCGGCTACGGATGCAGTACGCCGGGAATCCTCTGGTGAGGCAAATCAACCACCGCATCGGTGCTGACTATTACGATGATCCGGCGGTGTTCATCGACGTTGTGCTGGCGAGTGATGCAGTCACGGCTGAACAAGTGGTGCCCCTGGCGCAGGAGATGCAAATCGATCTTCTGAGCCTGGTTCGGACGGATGAGATCGGGCTGCATTCGTACCTGAGCTTCAAAAGGCCGAGCCGCGCCAGTGATTAGCGAGCTTCCCGAACAACTGATCGCACAGGCGGAATCGCTGATTCGCGATGCGTACGCTAATGAGGCAAGTGTCCGCAGATCGGTTTCCTGCGCATACTATGCGCTCTTTCATCTCCTGATCCGGGATGCGATAGCGAACTGGAGGCACGTTGACCATCATGCGCGGCTGGCACGTACTTTCGAACACAAGCGAATGAGGGACGCCTCTTTGGCTGTAGTGAAGGATATCGGCAACGTGCGGAGTCTGGATATGGCCGATCACCAGCACGTCGTGCGTTTCAATGTGTTAGTTGTCGCCGAGACGTTCGTGGACCTCCAGCAGGCGCGAGGCAGGGCCGATTACGATATCGGAGAGTCGTTTGACGCACTCGATGCGGCCGCGGATGTTGCTAAGGCCAGGCTGGCTTTTCTGAATTGGGCCGAGGTCAGACATGAGCCCCTCGCGCAAAGATACCTGTATTCGCTGCTGTTTAAAGAGCGGCAATAACCAGCCACCTGGGTCGCGGCAGGCTACAGTCCACCCTGCCTGGCGTCGCCTCCACCCCACCGCTGTCGCCCCCGCCCCGTATTCATGCCAAAATACGTGCATATGACTCTCGCGAAGTCCGTTCCTGCCGTGCTGCTTCTCACCGCAGCAGCTATCGCCCAGAATCCGCCCGCCCTCAAACAGGCCCCCAGCTTCGACCTCGGCGCCATCGACCGTGCCGCCAACCCCTGCGATGATTTCTATCAGTACGCCTGCGGCACCTGGCTCAAAAACAATCCCGTTCCCGCCGACCAGGCCACCTGGGGCCGCTTCAGCGAGCTCGACGAAAAAAACCAGATCATCCTCCGCGGCATCCTCGAAAAAGCCGAGGTCCCCGCCAACCAGAAGGACGCCGACACCCAGAAAATCGGCGACTACTACTTCTCCTGCATGGACGAATCCACCATTGAGAAGAAAGGTCTCCAGCCCCTTCAGGACGAATTCGCACGCATCCGCGCCGTGAAAACTCTCAAAGATCTCACCGCCGAAATAGCCCGCCTCCACCACACCGGCACCGACGTCTTCTTCAACTTCTCCTCCGGCCAGGACGCCAAGGACTCCAATTCCGAAATCGGCCAGATGGATCAGGGCGGCCTCGGCCTTCCCGAGAAGGACTACTATTTCCGCACCGACGCCAAGTCTGTCGAAACCCGCAAGGAGTACGTCGCCCACGTCGCCCGCATGCTGAAGCTCGCCGGCTACTCGCAGGCCGATGCCGCCAGGCAGGCCGACCTCATCATGAAGATCGAGACCGCCATCGCCAAAGTGTCCATGGATATCACCGCGCGCCGCGATCCCCAGGCCGTCTATCACAAGATGAAGCTCACCGCCTTCGAAGCCCTGATGCCTGCCATCGACTGGACTTCCTACCTCGCGGCTATGATGTCGCCGAAAATGGAGAGCCTCAACGTCGCTGTGCCGGATTTCTTCAAAGGCGAACAGACGCTCCTGAAATCGACGCCTATCTCAGACTGGCAGTCGTACATGATCTTCCACATCGTGCATGGCCAGTCCCTCGTGCTGCCTAAGGGTTTCCGCGACGAAAACTTTGCCTTCTACGGCAAATATCTGGCCGGCCAGAAGGAACAGAAGGTTCGCTGGAAGCGCTGTGTTCGTTCTACGGACGGCGATCTCGGCGAAGCGCTCGGTAAAGCTTACGTGGAACTCACTTTTGGCAAGGAAGGCAAGGAACGCACGCTCGCCATGGTGAGGGAAATCGAAAAAGCCATGGGCCAGGACCTCAACAAGATCACATGGATGACGCCCGCCACAAGGCAGACGGCGCTGGAAAAACTGCACGCCGTCACCAACAAGATCGGCTATCCCGACAAGTGGCGAGACTACTCTGCGCTCAAAATCGTGCGCGGCGATGCGCTGGGAAATTCGCTCCGCTCTAACGAATTTGAAATCAACCGCCAGCTGGCCAAGATCGGGAAGCCCGTCGATCGCCTCGAATGGGACATGACGCCGCCCACTGTCAACGCCTACTACGACCCGCAGATGAACAACATCAATTTCCCGGCAGGCATCCTCCAGCCTCCTTTCTTTGACAAGAAGGCCGACGACGCGATTAACTACGGCGCCATCGGCGCGGTTATCGGCCACGAACTGACGCACGGCTTCGACGATCAGGGCGCGCAGTTCGACGTCAAGGGCAACCTCAACGACTGGTGGACCGCCAACGATAAGAAGGCTTTCGACGAGCGCGAGCAGTGCTTCGTCAAGGAGTACTCAGGCTTCGAAACCAAAAACGGTGTCCAGATGAACGGCAAGCTCACGCTCGGCGAGAACACTGCCGACAACGGCGGCCTGCGCCTCGCGTATGTCGCGCTGATGGACGATCTCGCCGGGAAGACTCTTCCTTCGCTCGGCGGATACAACGAGAAGCAGCAGTTCTTTCTCGGCTTCGGCCAGATCTGGTGCGAGAATGCGACGCCGCAGGCCGAGCGACTTCAGTCCCAGACCGACCCGCACGCCCTGCCGCGTTTCCGTGTCAACGGCGTGGTGTCGAACATGCCCGAATTCCAGCAGGCGTTCGGCTGCAAGGAAGGCATGCCGATGGTTCGCGACGGCAAAGCCTGCCGCACCTGGTAGTGTGGCGCAGGCTTCAGCCTGTGAGTAGACCGCCGGCGTCACGCTGTCGTCATCGTCGTCATCGTCATCCTGCTGATCGGCGGGCTCATGCAGGTGGTAATACCACGTCACCACGCCGGCCGTCGCCGCCACGAGGCAGAGCAGGGAAGCGTACACCACCACGCGCCTGCGAATCTCCCCCTCGTTCTTCACGATGTTGCCCGTGATCGCCGTGATCAGCCACGCCGCCGCCATACCCACGCCCAGCTTCCATGGCCAGAACATCAGGTCGAGATGATACTGCCCGCCCACCTCGCTCCACGTCGTGTAGACCACCTCGAGCGCGATCAGAAACTCGACGATCAGCAGCGGACGCAGCAGGTGTTTTGGCATCTTTGTGTGAACCGGGGCGCGCCCGCGTCCGTATGATTACTAGAATATAAGCAGACCGCTCTGTACCCACTAACATGCTCCGAAACGCCCTGAGGCTCGCCCTGGACTCGCTGCGCGCACACCGTCTGCGCAGCTTCCTCACGCTTCTGGGCGTCATCATCGGTGTCGCCAGCGTGATTCTCGTCGGTTCCGCCATCGACGGTCTCGGCCAGTATGCCGACGACAGCGTTTCCAAAGCATTCGGCAGCGAGTCCTTCGTTCTCCAGCAGGTCACCAACGCCAGGAGCCGCACCGAATATTTCAACAAGCTCCGCCACAATCGCGAACTCAAGCTGGCCGACGAGCGCTTCCTCGAACAGAACAACAGCGACAACACCCTTTACAGCGCCTACCGCAACGCTCAGATCGACACCAAGCGCGGCGACCTGACTTCGGAACTCACCACCATCATCGGCGCCGCCTCCGACCTCGCCGACATCCGCGACATGTCGATCACCGAAGGACGTTTTTTCAGCCGCACCGAGGACCACGGCGCCGCCCTCGTTGCCGTCATCGGCGACGATCTCAGGAACAATCTGTTCCCCAGCTTCGGCTCGCCGCTGGGCCGCACCTTCAAGATTCAGGGCATCGATTTCACCGTGGTCGGCGTCCTCGAACGCCTGGGCTCTTCGTTCGGCAACAGTCAGGACAACGTCGCCTACATCCCCATCGCCAGTTTCAACCGCCTCTTCGGCCCCGGCCGCTCCATCGCCATCTTCGGCCGCCCAAAGCCATCGAGCGGTCTCACCATGCAGCAGTCGCTCGACATCACCCGCGTCGCGCTGCGCACGCGTTTCCATCAGAAGCCCGGTGAAGACGACCGTTTCGACACACTTACACCCGACGCGGTCCGCGGCTTCATCGATCAGCTGCTGGCGATCGTGGCGCTCGTCGTCGTGCCGATCACAGCCATCTCACTCGTCGTCGGCGGCATCGTCATCATGAACATCATGCTGGTCAGCGTCACCGAGCGCACGCGCGAAATCGGCATCCGCAAATCGCTCGGCGCGCGCCGCACCGACATCATGATGCAGATTCTCATCGAAGCGGTGGTCATGGCCTTCATGGGCGGCGCGATCGGGGTCGGCATCGGCGCCGTCATCACCCGAATCCTGACCGCCGCTTTCGGCGTGACCCTGCGCATCACGCTGCCTTACGTCTTCCTGTCGGTCTTCGTCTCCGGCGCCGTCGGCATCATCAGCGGCTGGTATCCGGCATCGAAAGCCGCCAAACTCGATCCGATCGTCGCCCTCCGTGCCGAGTAAAGCCAGCTGAGTAGCGTATGAACATCTCCCCCAAAGAAAACCTGCAGATGGCCATGGGCGCGGTCTGGACCCACCGCTTCCGTTCCGGCCTGACCATCCTCGGTGTCGTGATCGGCATCACCACGGTCGTCACCGTGTCCTCACTGCTGACCGGCCTGCGCAGCGGCATCATGACCTTCTTCGATTCGCTGGGTCCCGACAATATCTTCATATCGAGAACCGACAATCCCGGCAACGATCAGGGCGGTCCGCCCAAACAGCGCAAACGCCGCGCCATGGAGCCGGAATACGCCGACCTGATCAAGCGCTATTCGACCACCGTTGAGGACGTTGCGCTCGCCCTGATGGTGCCGCCCGCGTCCAACGGCAATGTCGTCGAGGCCAGAGTACGCGGCTACGACACCGACAATCTCAACATCGTCGGCGCCACTCCGAATACCGTTGTCCTCACGCCAGAGGACTTCGACGAAGGCCGATACTTCACCGACGAAGAAAATAAGCGCGGCGCTCACGTCGCCGTGCTGGGCAACGACATCGCCCACACGCTTTTCCCCCAGGGCAACGCCGTCGGGCGCGAGTTCGAACTCGACGGCGCCTCGTACACGGTGGTCGGCGTCGCCGCCAAAGCCAAGGGCGGATTCCTCGGCGAGAACAACCAGGACAGCGAAGTCGACATTCCGCTCAAAACCGCCCAGGCGCGCTATCCGCAGCTCACCAGCTACTTCATCACCGCCAAAGCGAAGCAGGGCATGCGCAAGGATGCCTATGACGACGTCGAGGCCATCCTGCGCCGCGCCCGCCACGTCAAGAACGGCGATCCCGACGACTTCAGCATGCAGACCCCCGACCAGATCATGCACCAGATCGACCAGGTCACCGGCCTCATCGGCATTGTCGCGATCGCCATCTCCGGCCTCGGCCTGCTGGTCGGCGGCATCGGCGTCATGAACATCATGCTGGTCAGCGTGACGGAACGCACTCGCGAAATCGGCATCCGCAAAGCGCTGGGCGCGCGCCGACTCGACATCATCGGTCAGTTTCTGGCCGAAGCCATGGCTCTCACCGGTTCGGGAGGCATCATCGGCATCATCGTCTCGATCTTAATCACGTTGCTGATCGGCGCATTGATACCGACACTGCCGAGCACGGTCCCGGTCTGGGCAATTGTGACGGCGCTCGTGGTTTCGATGGCAGTTGGAATCTTTTTCGGTACCTGGCCCGCCGTGAAAGCCGCCCGTCTGGACCCGGTAGAAGCCCTGCGCTACGAGTAACCGCAGAAATGATCGTCGAAATGCGGACCTACAAGCTGAAGCCGGGCGTCCGCGCTAGCTTCCTGGAGATCTTCCGCACGAAATCGGTCCCGGCCCACGACCGGATCGGCATGAAAATCCTCGGCCCGTTCCTTTCCATCGAGGACCCGGACACCTTCTTGTTCATGCGCGGCTTTCCGGATCTCGCATCCCGCGATCCGATGAAAGCGCAGTTTTACGAAGGTGAGATCTGGAAGTCGGAACTGGAAAATGTCCTGATGCCGATGATCGAAAAGTACGAGGTGCTGCTCGTAGACGACAACGGCGTCCTGCCGTTCGATTAGAAAGGGACGTGCGACGCAAGTCGTGCAGGCGCGCGCAGCCCAACCATGTCGCCGCCCGCCCCGAAGTAAGCCCTCAACGACAGCCCAACAGCTTCCGATAATGTATATTATGTCAAATTATGACTGACGAACCTTAACGCCACCGAATTGATGCAATACCTCAATCCCCCCGGCGGCGGACCGTCGTCAAACACATGCCCCAGATGCGCGTCGCACCTTGCACACTTCACCTCGGTCTCCCGGATTCCGAAGTACGCCGAAGCTGCCTCCCGCACATTCTCCCGTGCGATCGGCTCCGTGAAGCTCGGCCATCCCGTGCCCGACGCATACTTCGCCTTTGAGCTGAACAGCGCCGTCGCGCAGCACACGCAACGGTAGAGCCCGTCCTCGTAGAACCTGTCGTATCGCCCGGTCCCGGCAAACTCCGTGTCGCCGAGCCGCGTCACCGAATAAGAATCGGCGGGTAGCAGCCGCATCCACTCGGCGTTCGATTTCCGGATGGTGTCCATCTCCGCCACCCGAATCTCCCGCCCGCTGTCGTCGAACTCCGCGATCCTGACCCGCGCTGGCATCTGCACCGGTCTCGGACCGCTGCGCGACCACCACACGTAGCCGCCCGTCCCCGCCCCGATCAACGCCAAAAACACCCGCCGCTCGTACATCATTTACATCGTATGCGGCAGCGCCGGCCGCACACTCTCCCGCGCCAGCCGGATCAGCTTGTCCTCAAACGTAAAGTCCAGCCGCTTGTTCGGCCAGTGCTTCGAGTACCACTTGAAGGTTTCCCTGAGCCCCGTCGCAAACGGCGTCAGACTGACATGCAGCACCCTTTTCACCCGCCCCACTCCCATCGTGATCGGCGCCAGATCCAGATACTGTCCGAAATAGTATGGCGGCGCCATCGCATTCCCGCCGTTGCGCACAATGATCTCCCGCGGCACCCGCACAATCTGCGCCTGCTTGCCCATTGCCTTCGCCAGTTCATTCACGACTTCAACCTGAGTTAGCGGCTTTTCGTCCGCCACGTTGAATGCCCTGCCCGGCGCCGTATGTTTCTCCAGCGCCGCAAAGCACGCCTCCACCAGATCGTTTACATACACGAACTGCATCAGCCGGTTGCCATCGCCCGGAATGATGATCGGCCGGTCGTGCTTCAGCCGGTCCCAGAAAAACTGTTCGCGATAGAACGGATTGTCCGGCCCGTACACAAACGGCGGCCGGATCGTCACCAGCGGGAAACTTGTCTCATGATACATCCGGAACAGCGCCCGCTCGCTCGACGCCTTGTTCCGCACATAAACGTCCTGATGAATGTCCGACGCCAGCGGATCGTCTTCAGCATGATTCAGCCCGTCGCCATAGGCCGCCACGCTTGACATGAACACATACCGCGTCAGTTCGCCTGGAATCGACTTCGCCGTCGCCTCCACCTGCGCGGCCGTGGTTCCCCGCTCCCAGTCGTAGGCGATGTCGTAGACCGCATCGAACCGCAGCCCGGCGAGGGCTTTCTTGATGGATGCCGCATCGTTCCGGTCGGCCGCTGCATTCCGCACGCGCCGCCCGAACGGATGCTCCTTCTTCCGGTGCAGCACCGTGACTTCATGGTCTGCCGCCACGAGCCGCTTGACCAGAAGTTTGCCAATGAAAAGCGTCCCGCCGATTACGAGAACGCGCATCGCGTCATGGCCTCAGGGAATGCGCTTTAGCGCGTCTTAATCGTAATACTCCAGACCCAGGTGCGTAATTAGGTTCTGGCCCTTCATCCACCGCAGCGTGTTCTTCAGCTTCATCAACTGGATGAAGATGTCGTGCTCAGGATACAGACCCGGCGCGGTCATCGGCGCTTTGAAGAAGAACGAAAGCCACTCCTGCACGCCCCGCATCCCTGCCCGCTGCGCCAGATCCATGAACAGCATGATGTCGAGCACCAGCGGCGCCGCCAGAATCGAATCGCGGCACAGGAAGTTGATCTTGATCTGCATCGGATAGCCCAGCCATCCGAAGATGTCGATGTTGTCCCAACCCTCTTTCGCATCACCGCGCGGCGGATAATACTCGATGCGAACCTTGTGGTGAATCTTTCCGTACAGCTCCGGATACAGATCCGGCTGCAGAATCTGCTCCAGCGCCGATAACTTCGATTCTTCCTTCGACTTGAAGGATCCCGGATCATCCAGCACTTCACCATCGCGGTTGCCCAGGATGTTCGTCGAAAACCATCCGGCCACGCCCAGCATGCGCGACTTCAGTCCCGGCGCTACCAGCGTCTTCATGAACGTCTGCCCGGTCTTGAAATCCTTGCCCGCAATCGGCACATTCCGGTCGCGCGCCAGCTCCATCAGCGCCGGATTGTCCGTCGTCAGATGCGGCGCGCCGTTCGCATATGGGATGCCCATCTTTAACGCCGCATACGCGTAGATCTGGCTCGGCGAGATTTCCGGATCGCTCTTCTGCAGTCCGCACTCGAACTCCTTGAGCGTCTGGTGCACTGCCGCCGGCCGATGAAACACCTCTGTAGATCCGCACCAAATCATGGCTAATCTTGCAGATCCGGTACGTTCCTTGAAGTTGCGGATATCGTCCATCACCATCTCGGCGTGGTCCATCTTGGAGCCCTTGGGCTTCAGGTTCGGACCGTTGAGCCGGCGCACATAGTCGCTGTCGAAGACCGCCTGCATCGGCTTGATCTTCTCCAGCGGTCCGCGCAGACTTTCCACCAGCGTCTTATCCAGCACGCCCGCATGCAGAGCCGACTCGTAGCAGTTCTCTTCGAAGATGTCCCAGCCGCCGAACTCGAGATCTTCGATATTCGCCAGCGGCACGAAGTCTTTGATCTTAGGCGTATTATTGTCGGTGCGCTTCCCCAGCCGAATCGTGTTCATCTGCGTCAGCGATCCGATCGGCTGCGCCATCCCGGCTTTGATCGCTTCCACCCCGGCGATAAACGTCGTGGTCACCGCCCCCATGCCCGGAATCAGAATGCCGAGCTTACCGTCTGCCGGCTGAATGGTGGGTGTGGGCTTCTGCGATGCTTCCGCCGGTGTGCTTGGTGTTGAGGACAAACCTGTAACTCCTTCTCGGGATCACTTCCTGGTGATTTTTTACGTATGCGTGGTCTGAAAGTGATGAATGAAAAATCATCGCTATAATAGCAGTTCATGCGATCCCGCGCGACTGCGCCCGGCCCCGCAACCACAACAATGACCACAACCGTCGGTGCCAGCGCCCCGATGAGCGCGGTCATTGCCGATGACGAACAGCTCGCCCGCGAGGAGCTCAAATTCCTGCTCGACCAGATCGGCGATGTCGAAGTCGTCGCAGTCGCCTCGAACGGTCTCGAAGCCCTCGACGCCATCGAACGCCTCGACCCCGCCTTGGCCTTCCTCGATATCCAGATGCCGGGTCTTGACGGTCTCGGCGTGCTGCGGCGCCTGCGCGAACAGAACATCGAGCCGCCCCACGTTATCTTCTCGACCGCCTACGACCAGTTCGCCGTCGAAGCCTTCCGCCTCGAAGCGATGGATTATCTGCTCAAGCCGGTGGAACGCATCCGTCTGGAAGAAACCATCGGCCGCGCCCGTCGCGTCGTCGCGGACCGCATTACGGAACCCGCCCCTGCCGCGCCGCGCCCCAACCCGAGCTTCACTAAACTGCTCGTGCGCAGCGGCACGCGCAACCTGATCGTCGACCCGCAGGACCTGATCTACGCCACCATCGACAACGGCGTGATTACTCTGGTGACATCGCAGTTCGAAGGCCAGTCGAACTTCCGGACGCTTGAGGAACTCCTCGCCGCGCTTGACCCCGACATCTTCTGGCGCGCCCACCGGTCATTCGTGGTCAACATCGACCGCATCCGCGAAGTGGTGCCCTGGTTCAAATCGACTTATCAGCTTCGCATGGACGACAAAAAGTCGAGCGAGATCCCGGTGAGCCGCATGCAGAGCCGCCGCCTGCGCGAAATGCTGAATCTCTGACGCTCCTCAGCTTGTTTGCCTTTTTGTACTAACATCCCTGAAGATTCTCGCGCGGCGCGAGGATTTATGGACACGCGGATTGTATCCGCGTTTGGTTGCGGCTGCGCTGCTCTGTGGGGCAGCCATTCCAGGCTGCGGACTTGCTTTCCAGCGGGTCCATCGGACGAAGTCCGACATTTTCTGTCTTTTAGTTTAGCCGCGAATGCTGAATCTGTACTGCCGGCGATCTTGTCGCCGGTGCATATGGCCCGGTTACCCCAGAAGAAACGCTATAATCGCGGAAGTATGGCTGTCGTCCACATGACCGAGGCCGAAGTAGTCAAAGACATCGCCGCAGTGCTGGCTCAGGTCCGGCAGGGCGTCGAGGTCGTGGTGGAGCAGGACCACCGCGCTGTTGCCGTTATCAAGCCGTCGCAGCCAGCGGGCCGGATGATCTCCGAGGTGATCGCCGATCTGAAAGCGCGGGGGTCTAGGGCGGCGATGGACGAAGATTTTGCCCGCGACATTGACGAAGGAATCAAGGCGCAACGGCAGCCATGGAATCCGCCCTCCTGGGATTAGTCCTCGATTCCAGTATCCTGATCACGGCGGAGCGGCGGAAACTGAGACCGGATCAAGCCATCGAAACCGTGCAGAAAGCCGTGGGCGAAATCCCTATCGTTCTCTGCGCGGTGACCGTGGCGGAGATCGGTCACGGAATCTATCGAGCCAACACGCCGGAACTCCGCCAGCGACGAAGGGCGTTCCTCGACGAACTGAAAGCCACCGTTCCGATCCATCCGGTGACGGAGGCGACAGCGGAAATCATCGCCCGGATCGGCGGCGAGGAAGCGGCTAAAGGAATCAATCTTCCGCTCGGAGACCTCATTATCGGAGCCTGCGCTCTGGAACTGAAATACGCGGTGGGTACCGGCAATCTCCGCGACTGAACCGCATCCCGGGCCTGACCATTATTCCTCTCCGAGAGGCCGCGCCCCCCTCTCCCGGCATCGTAAAGGCGGGCCGATTCCGCGATCAAAGCAATCCGGTCACCGATGTCAGAGCAGCGGTAGAATGCTTATAAAGATGGAACGCGTACCCTCGCAGCCTGTCAAAGATCCGCCCAACCTCGTTCGGGTATGCCCGTTCGATCTCGACCGGCTGTTGAGCCACATCGATCCTGGACCTGCCGAAGAATCCGAAGCTTACGTACGCCTCATCTATGAGCAGCGCCGTTCTGACCTCTCCTCCGAAAGCGACGACAAGACTGGTCGTTGACACGATGTTGCCAGTTTCATTTTCAAATGGCACCCCGTGTTTGCGCAGCGGTATGTGAGCATCGTCCGTGGTGCAGAGTTGATCGTCTCGTTCATGACATTGGCGGAAATGCGCCAGGGCGCGCTGGACGCGAATTGGGGACAACGCAAGTGGGACTTGCTGGAGGCATATCTCGCGGATTTCTCAGTCCTGAATTCGGACAATCTGCTATGTTCGACCTGGGCTCGGGTTCGAAACGAGAGCGTCAGGAAAGGACGTCAGATGAGCGCAGCCGATGCGTGGATCGCCGCCAGTGCTCTGGTTCTATCCGCGCCACTGGTCACAAACAACCCCAAAGACTACCGCCATTTGGACAGCCTCCAGCTTGTTTCCGCGATCGCCTGAACCGACGGTATATAGGAAGCTAATCGCGGCAGGCCAGGCGATCGGTCCTCAGTATCTGTCGGCCGGATTGATCAAGGCAATCCAGTAAAACGTGTCGGCGAAAACCGCGCTCACTCCGCTCTCCTGGGGAGGCCGTAGACGTAATGATCGTGCTGGCTCGCGCCGTCGGTTGGCAGTTTAGCGCGGGCTTCGTCGGGGATATCGGCCCATATTTCGCGGATTCTGACGGCAAGGGGCTTTCTGGCCGTTGCCGATGCAAGTGCCTGCTCCAGAACCTGCCGCGCATACTGCTCGGCTGACAGACCACGCATACGCGCTTCAACTGCGAGCTCGGCTTCGACCTCCGGCCTGATGTCAAGCGTGATTGTCATGGGTGATGTCGTTGTGTCATTATGACCGGTCGCATCGTACGTCTGAATCTTCGGCATGCTACCGGGCGGGCATTACGTCAAATGCCCGTTTGGCGATTCACGCGCACGATTTCAGCAAGCAGAATGTCGAGCTGCGGCCCGAAATGGACTTGCTGCGCCGTCGGGACTATTTCGGCAGATCGGATGTGTGTATGCAAGACAGAATCGGCGATCTTGCGAGCGGCAGCATCGAGGTGTTGGATGGTTTCCTTGAACGATTTGGTGCCGTTGTAACTGTTCGCGAATTCCTTGAAGCTGGTGTACCCAAAAACCGGCGGGACATGGTCAATCAGGCTTCGTGTCACCATGATCGTGCGAAAAAGCATCCAACGCTGTACACGGCGTTGAGCTCTTGGCAGAGGCGGATGAGCTTCTGAAAATCGAATCGCGCGCTCTTTAGAGAACGCAACTCATCCAATCGGCTTTCCGCGATGAGTGTCAACCCGTCGGCATGAAGCAGCGGCTCTGACGGAGGGGCGTATCCATCTCTATCTAGGGTTGGAGGGCGACGATGCTCCGTCAGCCGCCCGAATCCGGTGCACACAGGGCACACCTCCGTGCTGCGGTATGCGAAATGCCGTCCGTCCCCTTTGCAAACAGGGCAGGTTTGCAGAAGTGGACTGCCAAGGATCTTCAGTTTGATGTGCCCCTCGCACAGCGGACACAACTTGGTGCTTGCGTACGCGAAATGCCGTCCGGCGCCTGCACAAAGCACGCAGGGAATAGTCATGAATGCCCTCAGGAAGCATGATCTCGCAGTTCCCTGCATTTCGAGTCACGCCACCTGAAAATTTCTATTCCCTTCCCCGTCAACAAAACTTCCTCATCGGACATCCGACCGCCTCCGGCCAGGTCTACAATCAAGTCGCGATGGTTCTGAATCCCTGAACCAGCGCCCTTTTTTAACGGCGGACTGGCGTCCGGGCAAAGATAATTTTTGCCAAACGAACCGGATTTTGACTGAAAACACAAGAGCGCCCCGCCGACCCCGGCAAACCTGGGGCAAATCGGCTTCGTTTTTTCGAGCGCTCGCAGCCGCAGCGATACCATGGATAACTTGAACTCACCTACGACCATCGCCGTCTTCCATCCCGGCCAGATGGGCGCCGCCGTCGGCGCCTGCCTTGTCGCACGCGGCCATCGTGTCGTCTGGGCTTCGGAAAACCGCCGCCCCGCCTCGCACAAGCGCGCGACCGACGCGGGCCTCGAAGACCTCGGGTCCATTGAACGCGTCCTCGCGGCTGCCGACATCGTCCTTTCCATCTGCGTCCCCAGCGGCGCGCACTCGCTCGCACGCGACATCGCTGCACACAATTTCCGCGGCATCTTTGTCAACGCCAACGCCATCTCCCCCGCCCACTCGCGCGAGATCGGCTGTCTCGTCGAAAAATCCGGCGCGCGTTTTGTCGATGGCGGCATCCTCGGCCTCCCGCCCACGCCCACCCGCGTCACGCGCCTCTATCTCTCGGGCGCCGACGCCCCCGCCGTCGCGCACCTCTTCGCCGGCAGCCAGACGGAAGCCATCGACATGCACCAGCCCATCGGCGCCGCCTCCGCCCTCAAGATGTGTTACGCCGCTTCGAACAAAGGCGAAACCGCGCTCCTCGGCATCATCCGCTCGCTCGCCCGTCACGAAGGTGTCGACGACGCGCTCATCGCCGAATGGCAGCACTCGCAGCCCGGCGTGGCCGAGCGCTCCGACAACATCGCGCACCGCGCCGCCAAAGCCTGGCGCTGGGAGGGCGAGATGGAAGAAATCGCCGCCGCCTTCGACGACGCCGGACTCCCCTCCGGCTTTCTCGCCAACGCCGAAATCTATCGCCGCCTCGCCGATTACAAGGATGCCGCCACGCCGCCCGCTTCCGCAGAAGTCAGCGCGCGCCTGCGAAATAAATGAGCCAACTCGTCACCCTAACCAACCATGGCCCCGTGGCCGTTATCACGATCGACAATCCGCCCGTCAACGCCCTCAGTCCCGGCGTGCCCGAAGGTCTCTCCGAGTCGCTGCTCAGCGCCACGCTGAATCCCGACACCACCGCCATCGTGCTCATCGGCAGCGGCAAGACTTTCGTCGCGGGCGCGGACATCAACGAATTCGCCCGATCCATCGCGGCGGGCAAAGGCGGCGGCCCCGATCTCACGCCCCTTCTCACCGCGTTTGAGGATTCCCCCAAGCCCGTCGTCGTCGCGATTCACGGCATGGCGCTCGGCGGCGGCCTCGAACTCGCCGTGGCCTGCCACTACCGCATCGCCGCGAAGGACGCGCAGGTCGGCCTTCCCGAAGCCAATCTCGGCATCGTCCCCGGCGCCGGTGGCACGCAGCGCCTGCCCCGCCTCGTCGGACTCGCGAAAGCCGCCGAGCTCATCGTCTCGGGTCAGATCGTGAAAGCTCCCGCCGCGCTCGAACTCGGATTGCTCGATCGCCTCACCGACGGCGACCTGCTTCCCGCCGCCATCGCCTACGCGCAGGAAATCGCCGCATCGCGTCCGATTCCCCGCACCCGCGACCGCGCCGTCACCCCCGATCCCGCCGCCATCGCAGCCGCGCGTGAACTCGCAAAGAAGATTCGCCGCAATCAGACCGCGCCCGCCATGGCTCTCGAAGCGCTCCAGGCCGCCGCTACCCTCCCCTTCGACGAAGGCATTCAAAAAGAGCGCGAAATCTCCAGCCGATCGCTCACCACTGTTCAGGCCGGCGCTCTCATTCACGCTTTCATCGCCGAACGCGCCGTGGCCAGGGTGCCCGAACGTCCCGAAGGACACGCAGCCTTACCCGCTTCGCAAAGCCGCCATCATCGGCGCAGGCACCATGGGCGGCGGCATTGCCATGGCCCTCGCCAATGCCGGCATCAACGTCCGTATACGCGACACCACGCAGGAAGCCCTCGACCGCGGCCTCGCCACCGTGCGCAAAAACTATTCCAACTCCGTCGCCAAAGGCCGCTTCCCCCAGGAAGTCATGGACCAGCGCATGGCCCTGATCCATCCGCAGCTCGACTACGCCGGTTTCGACGCCGTCGACATCATCATCGAAGCCGCCTTCGAAAGCATGGCGATCAAGAAACAGATCTTCGCCGAAATCGACCCGATCGCCGCGCCGGACTGCGTGCTCGCCACCAACACCTCCACACTCGACATCGACGAAATAGCTTCAGCCGGAAAGCGTCCCGAGATGGTCATCGGCACGCACTTCTTCAGTCCCGCCCACGTCATGCGCCTCGTCGAAATCGTGCGCGGCAAAGCGACATCGAAGCGCGTCATCGCCACCGCCATGGCTCTGGCGAAAACTCTGCGCAAAGTCGGCGTCCTCGTCGGCAACGCCTACGGATTCGTGGGCAATCGCATGATGTTCCCCTACATGCGCGAAACCCAGTTCCTGATCGAGGAAGGCGCCACGCCCGCCCAGGTCGATCGCGCCCTCACGAATTTCGGTATGGCGATGGGCATCTTTGCGGTCGACGACATGGGCGGTATCGACCTCAACTGGCGCGTCCAGCAGGAGTCCGCGCATCTCATCCCGCCCGGCACGCGCCGCCCGCTGATGCTGCAGAAGCTTTATGAAATGGGCCGCTACGGCCAGAAGACCGGCCGCGGCTGGTACGTCTATGACGAGAACCGCAAAGCCACGCCCGACCCCGAAGTCGAAGCCCTGATCGAAAAGACCGCGCAGGAAGCCGGCATCGCGCGCCGCACGATCACCGACGACGAAATCGTCGAACGCGCCATCTACATCATGATCAACGAAGGCGCGCGCATTCTCGAAGAAGGCATCGCGTCCCGCCCCGGCGATATCGATGCAATCTATTTTTCCGGTTACGGATTTCCCGCCTGGCGCGGCGGCCCCATGTGGTATGCCGACACGGTCGGACTGAAAAAGATCTACGACAAAATTGAGGAGTTCCACGCAAAGCACGGCGATCTGTGGATCCCTGCGCCGCTTCTGAAAAAACTCGCCCTTGAAGGCAAAACCTTCGCCAGTCTCGAGGAATCTGCGTGACCTACACCGCCGTTCGCCATGTCAATCTCGGCCCCGGCGGCGTCACGGTCGACAAGCGCCCCGACGGCGTACGGTACGTCAACGCCACGCAGCCACTCGGCCCTTATCCGACCAAACTCACCGCGCGTCTCGAACACTGGGCCGTCCAGGCGCCGGATCGCACGTTGTACGCGAAGCGCGATGCCTCACGCCAATGGCGTCGCATCACCTACCGGGAAGCCCGCGACCTCGCGCGCAACATCGGTCAGGCCATCATCAATCGCGGCCTCGACAACGACCGCCCCATCGCCATCCTTTCCGGCAACGATCTCGAACATGCGCTCCTCGGTCTCGGCGCGATGTACGCGGGCGTGCCGATCGCGCCCATCTCGACCGGCTATTCCCTGCTCTCGCACGGCTTCGCGAAGCTGAAGTACATTCTCGATCTCGTCAATCCCGGCCTGATCTTCGCCGCGAACGGCGCGAAGTTTCAGCGCGCTCTCGACGCCGTCCTGAACTTCGACGCCGAACTCGTCTGCACCGAAGACCCGCTTCCCGGCGCGACGCTGTTCCGCGACCTCACCAACACCCCGGCCGGCCGCACACTCGACGAAGCCCACGCGCGCGTCACCGGCGACACCATCGTGAAGTTCCTTTTCACCTCCGGCTCCACCGGCATGCCGAAGGGCGTCATCAACACGCAGCGCATGTGGTCGAGCAATCAGCAGATGATCGCCGATTGCCTGCCCTTCCTCGTCGACGAACCGCCCGTCCTCGTTGACTGGACTCCGTGGAATCACACCTTCGGCGGCAATCATGACATCGGCCTCACCATCTACAACGGCGGCACGCTCTACATCGACGATGGCCGCCCCGTTCCCGGACAGTTCGAAGAATCCGTCCGCAATCTGCGCGAAATTGCCACCACGTTTTTCCTCAACGTTCCGCGCGGCTTCGAATGCCTCGTGCCTTACCTGCGGTACGACAAGCAGCTGCGCGAAACCTTTTTCAGCCGCCTGAAGTTGATGTGGTACGCGGGCGCCAGCCTCTCGCAGCCCGTCTGGGATGAACTCGACCAGCTTTCCCTCCTCACCACCGGCGAGCGCGTTCTGATGTCAACCGGCCTCGGATCCACGGAAACCGCGCCGTTCGCTTTCGCGCCGCGTCAGGAGGTCGAGCGCGCCGGCATGGTCGGCATCCCCGCCCCGGGCATGGAAGTCAAACTCGTCCCCAACGAAGGCAAGCTCGAAGCGCGCGTGCGCGGACCCAACATCACTCCCGGCTACTGGCGTCAGGACGAACTCTCTCGCGCCGCGTTCGACGAAGAAGGATTCTACAAACTTGGCGACGCGCTGCTCTTCGTCGATGAATCGAAGCCCGAACTCGGCTTCACCTTCGACGGCCGCCTGGCCGAAGACTTCAAGCTCTCCTCGGGAACATGGGTGAGCGTCGGACCGCTGCGCGCGAAGTTCAACCACAAAGCCGCTCCGCACGCGAAGGACATTGTCGTCGCCGGACACGATCGCGACCACGTCACTGTGCTGATTATTCCCGACATGGAAGCCTGCCGCGACATCGACACGACAATCCGCTTCCGCGAAGTTCTCCGCGAACTCGCGCAAGACAGCACGGGAAGTTCGAACCGCATCATGCGCGCCATCGTGCTGACGGAAGCTCTCTCGATGGATGCCCACGAAGTCACCGACAAAGGCTCCGTAAACCAGAAAGCCGTCCTCAGCAATCGTGCGGCTCTCGTCGAAGATCTCTACGCCGATCCCCCGCCCTCGCACGTAATCACTTTGTGAATCGCCGGCAGTCGCCGCGCATACACCAAACTCGCCACCACGCAGACCGCGCCGTTGAACATCATGGTCCGCGGCGCCCCGATGTGCGAGGCAAGGAACCCCGCCAGCAGACTCCCGAACGGCACCATGCCAAGAAACGCCATCCCGTAGAACGACATCACGCGGCCGCGTTTCTCGTCGTGCACGATGGTCTGCAGAATCGTGTTGCTCGGCGCCATCTGCTGCATCAGCCCGAAGCCGAGGAATGGCAGCAGCAGGATCGACAGCCAGAGCAGATGCGAAAAGCCGAACGCTATGGAAGCTATGCCCGCCAGTGCGGTTGCGACGCCTATGCGGGGCGCGAGACCGTCAACGTTTTCTCGCACCGTGAGCGAAACCGTGCCGATCAGCGCGCCCACACCGACAGCCGACGTCAGGAAGCCGAGCGTGTTGGCTCCCCCGTGCAGAACGTCGGCGGCAAAAAGCGGCATCAGCGTAAAGTACGGGAACGCGAACATGCTGACGAGTCCGAGGTTGGTGAGGATCGAAGTGATGGCCGGCGACTGGCGAACATAGCTCCACCCTTCCTCGATTTCGTGCATGATTTCGCGCTGCGGCGCGCGCACCTGCGCGACCGTGATGCGCATCGCCAGCAGCGACATGATGACGGCGCAGTAGCTCACTCCGTCGATGAGAAAGCAGTAGCCTTCACCGAAAGCGGCGACCACAACCCCCGCAATGGACGGCCCGATCAGACTCGCCGAGTTCACCATCGTGCCGTTGAGCGCGATCGCGTTGAGAAGGTCCTCGCGCCGGTCAACCATCTGGATCACGAACGACTGCCGCGTCGGCATATCGAACGCGTTGATCAGCCCCTGAAACAGCGCCAGCGCGACGATCTCCCATATCTTCGCCGTGTTCGTCAGCGCGAGATAGGCCAGCGCGAACGACTGAATCATCGACAGCGACTGCGTCCACACCAGCGTCCGATGCCGGTCCCATCGGTCGACCCAGACGCCCGCCACGGGTCCCAGCAGAAAACTCGGAATCTGGCTCGCGAAACCCACCACGCCGAGCAGCACCGCCGAATCGGTGAGCCGATAAACCAGCCAGCTCGTGGCGAGGCGCGTCATCCACGTGCCGATGAGCGAGACGATCTGGCCGCAGAAAAACAGCCGGTAATTGCGCGACCGCAGCGCGCGGACTGCGAGCGCGAAAGTTAACATTACCTGCGAACGGTCGGAAGCAGCACCACGAGGCCGTTCTCGTCCACGCCGACCACCTTCGCCGGCATCCGATGCGGCCGCAGCGTGCGCATCACGGCGATTTCGTCGCAGCGTTCAAACTTCGGACAGCGCAGGCAGTCCTTCCATGCCTTCAGCGGAAGTTCGCCGCGCTCAACTTCGTTGAATCCCACCTTTGCAAAAAAACCGGGCACATAGGTAAACGCGAAGACATCGTCGAGCCCATACAGCTTGGCTTCGTAAACGAGCGAATCGACGATCATCCGACCGATACCATGCGTCTTGTGGCTCTCAGCGACGGCCAGCGAGCGCACTTCACCCACAGTCGGCGAATAAAAATGCAGCGCGCCGCAGCCCACCAGCTGGTGGCCCGCATACGCAACCATAAAATCGCGCATGTTTTCTGACAACTCAAACTCCGTGCGCGCCAGCATGATGCCCTTGCCCGCATAGCCGTTGATGAGCTCAAGCAAAGCCGGGATGTCCTGCATGGACGCTTTGCGCACGTCGATGCCGCGCATCGTGGCGGACTGGTTTTCTACGTCTTCCTGGGTTAAAGCGCTGATCATTCCTAACTCACTAACGCAGTCACGATTGGCAACAGCGGATCGTGATGCGTTCCAACAATGCGTGTGCCGGTCTCGTCTCCCGCAAACACGCGCTTCACAATGGATGGTTCAGATCCCTTAACGATGCAGACTTCTTTGACGCCGCCTTCGACAGCCTGCGCCGCGGCGTTGAGCTTGGCCTGCATGCCCCCGGTGGCCACTCCGGTATCGATGAGTTTCTGGCACGCTGCAACGGTCAGCAGGGGCACAATGGTCTTGTTCGCATCGAGGACGCCGGCGACGTCGGTGAGGAACACGAGCCGGTCGGCGCCCCAGCTGGCAGCCATCGCGACGGCCATCGAATCGCCGTTCACGTTGTAGACCTCACCGTTCTTACCACCCGCGACACACGCGACCACGGGCACCATGCCCGCATCGGAAAGCGCATCGAGGACCGCTGGTTCGGACGCCACCACACGTCCCACAAAGCCCAGTTCCGGATCGTGCTGCACCGCCGTGGCAAGTCGAGCGTCGATCCCGGTGAGCCCAACCGCTTTCACGCCCACCGCGCCAAGCGCACCGACCAGCTGCGTATTCACGCTTCCGGCCAGAACCTTGAGAAGCGCGTCGATCGTCTCGTCAGTCGTGACGCGCAGGCCGCCGACGAACCGGCTCCGGATGCCGCGCTCTTCGAGATACCGCGTCATCTGCTTGCCCCCGCCGTGCACCACCGCGATCGACACGCCCGAAGCCGCGACCTCCGCGATCTGCCGGGCAATACCGTTCCGCGAAGCAGGATCGTCGAGCAGCGTCCCGCCGATTTTGATCAGCGCTTTCACAGCAGTCCCGTAGTCTCTGGCAATCCGAGTACCAGGTTGAGGTTCTGGATGGCCTGTCCCGCCGCGCCTTTCACAAGATTGTCGATCGCGCTGATGACGACGCAGCGTCCGCTGGCTCGATCGGCGACGACGCCAATGTCGCAGAAATTGGTACGCGCGACAGCACGAATATCGGGCACAGCGCCCGGCTCATAGAGCCGGATGAACGGCTCATTCGCGTACTGCTTCTCGTAGATGCCGATGATTTCCGCACCAGACAGAGGCTTCGCGAGCCGGAAGTAGATCGCCTCCAGGATGCCGCGATCAACCGGCAGCAGATGTGCGGTAAATGAGAATTCGCGCTCTTCGAGACCGCTCGTCAGCAGCACCTCCGGCACATGGCGGTGACTGAGAATCGAATAGGCGGAAAAGTTTTCCGTCGTCTCGCAAAAGCTGGTTTTCAGTGACGGCTTGCGGCCCGCGCCACTGACCCCGCTCTTCGCATCGCAGACGATTCCGGCGCTGCGATCAATAATGCCCGCAGCTACAAGCGGACGGATGGCAAGATTCGCCGCCGTCGGATAGCACCCCGGATTCGAAACCAGCCTTGCTTTGGCGACGCACTCCCGGTTATACTCAGGCAGTCCATACGCCGCCTGATCGAGTAGCTGGGGCGCAGTGTGTTCTTCCTTGTACCACTGCTTATATCGCTCAGCGGTGCGCAGACGAAACGCCCCGCTCAGATCGACCACCGTCGCGCGCGCGTCGAGAAATTTCGGCGCCAGGTCCATCGAAACTTCGGGCGGCGTCGCCAGCAGCACAGCTTTCAAGCCCTCTGCCGACACCGACTCCGCGGTGGAAGCCGCTCGACGGATAGCTGGCTTGTGCAAAAATCTCGCGTCTTCGCCGGCATCAGCGCGATGTTCAAGCAGCACCGGCTCGCAGTTGGGATGCGCGGCGAGCAGACGCACCGCCTCCGCGCCGCTATACCCCCGGAACCCAACCACCCCAATTGAGTATTTATTCATCAGACTGAATAATTATACCTGAGCCGCCAACGCCTTCTCCAGCGCCCGTACCAGCGCGCTGAGTTCCGCCTTGGGCGCGTTGTTCCATTTCACAAGCACGAAATAATGTTCCTGCTGGAACTTCACCGCCTGGGCTTCCGCGCGCGTGCGCTGCATCGCTTCGAAGGCGTTGCCGGTAACCCTGTACCAGCAGATCGAAACCTCGGCCGTTCCACCGCCGGTGTATATGGCCTTCCAGCACGTCGGACCGCCGTCGGGTGCCACCTCCGCCGGTCGCGGCGCACTCGCCAGCGACATCAGTTTCCATCCCGGCGAGATTGACTCGGGTATTGCCGGCTTCGCAGGCGGCGACGTCGCGCACGCGGCCAGCAGAAGTGCGCCGGATAGTACACTGAACTTTCGTCCCCAAAACACCTCCGTCAGCGTAGCATTCCTACTGAATGGGAAAGTTCAAAGCCTCGAAGCCCAAGTCGGCAACGCCTGCGCCTCCGCAAATGAAGGCGGGCCTGCCCTGTATCGTCATTCTGGTTGTCGTGATCCTTGTGATCATGGTTGTGATGTATCTGGCGATGACACATGCGTCCTGACGGCCGGGCCGCGGACGAACTCCGCCCGGTCGAAATCGCGACCGGCTATCTGAAAACGGCCGAAGGCTCAGCGCTGATCACCGTCGGCAACACCCAGGTGCTTTGCACAGCGAGCGTCGAGAATACCGTGCCGCCGTTCCTACGCAACACCGGAAAGGGCTGGGTCACGGCGGAATATTCGATGCTGCCGCGCGCCACCACCACCCGCACTCCCCGCGAGGTCTCGAAAGGCAGGCCGAGCGGGCGCACGCATGAGATCCAGCGGCTGATCGGCCGGTCCCTGCGCGCCGTGGTCGATTTTACGCTGCTGGGCGAGCGGTCGGTCATTCTCGACTGCGATGTCCTCCAGGCGGACGGCGGGACGCGTGTGGCCTCGATCACCGGCGCCTACGTCGCGCTTGCCATTGCGCTGAATCAGATAGGCAAGTATAAGCCGCTGGCGAAATCCCCCCTACGGGGCGCTGTCGCTGCGGTAAGCGTAGGTATTCGCAACGGCGAACCGATCCTTGATCTCTGCTATGAAGAAGATTCGACTGCCGAGGTGGACGCGAACGTCGTTCTTACTGGCGACGGGAGGTTCATCGAATATCAGGCAACGGCGGAACATAAGAGCTTCGATGATGTGCAGATGAGCCAGATGACGGCGCTCGCGAAAAAAGGCATCGCCGAACTGATCGCCATCCAGCAGGCTGCGATCGAATCGGCGTGAAGATTCACTGTGCCACCGGAAACCCGGGCAAGCTGCGCGAGTTTCAGCTCGCGGGCGAACTGCTCGAGATCGACATCGCGCCGCTGGACAATCCGAAATCGATCGCCGCCCCCGAAGAACATGGCGCCACGTTCGAAGAGAACGCCCGCATCAAAGCCGAGTATTACAGCCGGTTCGCGCCTGGGCTCCTCTTCGCCGACGACTCCGGCCTCGAGGTGGATGCACTCGGCGGAGAACCCGGCGTGCGGTCCGCGCGCTACGCCGGGGGCACCGGCTATGCCGTAAACAAACGCTACGCCGCAAATAATCGGGATGCCGCAAACAATCAGTTGCTGTTGGAACGCCTGGCTGATCGCCCGGACCGCACCGCGCGATTCGTCTGCGTCATTGCGCTCGCCGAATCCGGCAGGACCATCCGCACGTTTCGCGGCGAAGTCGAAGGCGAGATCCTGCTTCAGCTCCGGGGACCAGGCGGATTCGGCTACGATCCGCTCTTCTACTATCCGCCGTTCCATTCTTCCTTCGGCGAAGTGGACGACGCGCGCAAGTTCTCCGTCAGCCACCGCGGCCATGCCCTGCGGAAAATGCTCGACTACCTCGCGTCGACCTTGACCGCTACGTAGTCGAGCTTCTGGCCCGGCCCGAGGATCATCTGATGCGGCGTGCGGGGCGGAATGTGCAGAACGTCGCCGGGATGCAGCGCCTGCTTCTCTCCGCCTTCGATCGACGCACCGCGCACCTCGTGCGCCGAGGTGTGGTGTGCGTTCGGAATCGTCCCGCCGATGATGATCGCCGCCTCGCCCCCGCGGATGAACATGATGTCCGACTGCGTCTCATGCAGTTCGGCTTCGCCCGAGCCTTCGCGATCGACGAGCGACATCGAATGATTGCCCCACCCGCCGAGCGCCTCCGTCGCAACCTTGACCTTGCCCATTTTCGCGGGCAAGCCCTTCGCGCGTTCATCCATCTGCGATGCGGTCCAATGCGAATAGCCTGCCGGAATCGCCGCCAGCGCAGCCGTCGCGGCCAGAAACGGAATCAGCCTCATGGTGTGACCATCATGGCGAAACCACCGGAATCGTCGCCGGATAACTGCTCACGCCGTTCAGGTAGACGATCATCTGTTCGGACGGTCCCACGGGATCCGTGGCGCTCGTATTGAAGTAGACCTGATACACCGGACCGGCTTCGGTGACCTGATAAACCGGTTGCGAAACGCCGCCGAGGCTGACCGTCACCTGGCTGGAATTGATCGGCGTCCCCTGCGGCGCGAAATTGCTGAGCGTCACAATCAGCGTCTGGCCCGCCTGTGCGGGATTCGAAGAATCGATGTAGGCGCCGCTCGTGTTCTGGATCGCATTGATGCCCGCAGGCAGATTGGCGATCGTCACGGTGATCGGATAAGCGTTGAGCGCGCCGTTATTGAGCGTCAGCAGCGCGAAGCCGGGCGTGAGAGTCGTCGGCAACTGCATGTTGAGCTGCGTGGGCGACGTATAGAGTATCGTGACCGGCTGCCCCTCGATCGTCACGACCGGCGTAGCATTGGCTGCGGCAAGATTCAAACCGTAGAGGCTGACCGTCGCGCCGGGATAAGCGCCGGTCAGGCCCACGATCGCGTTGTAGATGGGCGGAAACGGCACGGGCAGCCCGGCGATGGTCGCGGAGATATGAAAACCGGACGGTGCGGTGGCTGACTGAAATCCGGCGATCACGCTGACGTCGGAAGTCGAAAGCGCCGCGTTGGCCGAGACCAGCACATTCACCTGCAGATGCGTTGACGAAAGCACAAAGACCTGCTGCACCAGAATGTCGCTGGTACCGAATCCGACCGACGTCTGCCCTGCGGTGAAGTTGAAACCGGAGCCGGTGATGTCGATGCTGGCTTCCGCCCCGGGGGGCAGTGAGGACGGCGCGATCGTGTTGATCACCGGAGTGCCGGAGACGCCGTAGGTGTACGTAACTGGTGCGGGCTGCACCTGCTGCGAATTCTGGCCGTCGGAGTTGAAAGCGCTCACCACGGCCTGTTCCTGACTGGTGCCCGGCGGGGGCACGACCACCGCGGAGCCGTTCGCGGGATTGATCGAATTGATGGTGGACGGAAGGCCGTCGAGATAGATCCTCGTATCGGTGTCGAACGTCGTGCCTGTCACGGTGATCGTCCCGTCCCCGTTCGCGGTGGCTGCTGTGATGGTGGGCGGTGGTGCGGCAGTCAGATTGACGGCGGCGGGCAGCACATAAGTGTAGCCGGGCGTGCTGAAAATGATGTGCTGCGGCCCGATCGCGGCGCCGAGCGCAAAGCCGAGCTGCATTCCGTAATAAGTGAATCCGTTGGCAGGGTACGGGTAGACCTGATCGATCGCGATCGAACCGCCGATGGGCTGAGCGGTAAGGCCGGGTGCCGCACCGTTGTTGTCGGTGACAAGCGACGCAGCCAGAATCGGAGGCTGCGCCTGCAGATCAACGTCGGCGGGCGTGTTGCCGGTCTGCGAATTGTTGAAGTAGTTGTAGACCTGACCGTCGTAGATCGGAACGTCAGCCTGAGAAGTCGTTGAGATGTTGATGGATTGCGTGGTCGCGCCCGCCTTCACCCCCACCACGTTCGTCACCACCAGGGTCGGCGTGCCGCCGTAGAACAACGTGCTGACAGGCCCGCTCGGTGCAGCCACGCTTCCGTCGGCATTGAATGGCCCGATGATGTCGGCGTCGGGCGGCATCGTGTGGACGTACACGTAATACGTTCCGGCAGGCACACCGTCGATCTCGTAAGTGCCGTCAGGATTCGTAACGGCGCTGATGGCGTCGTGCCCGTCGCGTATGGCCACAACCGAAGCCAGATGCACCGGACTGCTGCCGTTTGTGATCTGGCCGGAGATGCTGCCGAACTGCGCGAACGCCGCGTTGGGATAAAGCTTAGAGATACCGGCGATGTCGTCGTCGCTGAGCGGATGCGCCAGCGTGGTGTCGCGTGTCGTAGCCTGCGACATCGTCGCGGAGGTGAACGTGTGCTGCAGCCCCAGCGCGTGGCCGATCTCGTGGAGCGTGGTCAGAAAAAACGTTTCGTTGTAGCTCGGCCCCGGCTGAACCGTCATGTTGAGGTTGAGGTGGATGCTGGAGCGGACGATCGGGAAAAACGGCGCGCCATTGGCGGGGGTCACGGCTGTAAGGGTGGTCGGGCCGCCGAAGGCTTCCACCCCCGGCGGTAGATCCTCGAAAGTTACGTCGATACCCGGCGTATTCTGCACTGTCGCGCTGTTCTCCAGTCCGCCGAATGAGACGCGCAGGGCCGAAGATGCGACCCCGTTCCAGACCTGCGCCGCCTGACTGACCTGCGTCAGCACGGAGTTGAAGTTATCGTTGGCCGCGTACGTATTCGGGCCGCTTTCGGAAACAAAGATGGTGACGGTGTTGAACTCGAGCGCAGTGAGATCGAACTTGTCGGGAACCGGGGACCCGTTGACATAGGTGACGAAGTGATAATACGCAGAGGCCGGAATGGCAACCAGCGCAAGCACGGCAATCGCGAGGCCGGCGCCGAGTCTCACTGTGCGCTCGCTCCTGTCACCTGAGACTTCATCTGCGCCAGCGGCATCTTGATGACCTGATCGCGCACCGGCTGGCCTGCGGCATTGAGCATGGTTTCCCCGATCCGCGCGCGCCCGACCTGAAATGTGCCATCCGGCTGCTGTGTCACGCTGAAGATTCCCTGGCTGAGTCCGACGATGTGCGTGATTCCGGTGCTGGGCGAGGTCCAGATATAGAGGATGTATTCACTTCCGGTCTGCAGGGCGGGAACGCCGGGGAACGACTGCCGGTAGCCCCCCGCCACGCCGCCCGGCAGCATGACCTCCGTGGGCGCGGTGCCTTTCCATGTCTCCGAGACCTGCAGCGCGTAGTGAGTGTAGATGGTCTTGCCGGTCAGGCTGGCGGACGACGAAGTGACCCGCGCGCGCACGATCGCGGTAGCGCTCTGGGTCATCTGCGAAAGGGAAAGCTGCTGCAGCGTGGCGGCCGACGCCACACCGCAAAGCGTGACGATCAGGGTGAGCAGCCGGGTGGAATTATACCTGTACATCGGTAGAAGCTTCCTGTGGGAATGCACACCGAATGCCTATTCTTCGGATTGATTCTACTGAGTTTAGATGTTGACGATCATTTCGTTTCGTTCCCCGGCGACACAAGATTGAGACACCTTGTCTCAACCAGCGGCTCGGACGCGGGGCTGGGTGGGCGAGTCGTTCATACGGAACGTGGCAAGCGGGCGAGGACCCGGTTGGGGAGATTTCCCTTCCTTCGGGAACGATGGCAGCGGAGTAAAGGTCGGCAACGGAGCCGGTTTCTTGAATCTCATACTACTGCATATACGAATGGCGAGCGCCGCCGGACTTTCCCCGGCGGGTCAGCCGCGACCTGACAAATCAATTTCCGGAAGGTTTCGCGATACGGTCAATCACCACGACCTCAACCGAGGTTTGGACGGATTCCAGCTTCAACCCCAACTGCTCCCGTAGTGCAGTGAATATGGAAACGGCATCGGATGAATCCAGCGCCGACGACGAGTCGCTGGTCCACGCCAGATGCAGATCGTACAGGCCGGCGAGTCCGGTTCTGTTAACGACGGGCCGGTGAAGTTCAGCCCGTATCAAAGAGTTCGTAAGTCCGCCCATGCCGATCGCCTTCCCGTCCAGAGTGCGATTGAGCCCGGTGCCTCCGTATCGGGGGTAACCGCAGAATAGCGCTGGCGCCTGGCCGGGCGCCGGCGCCAGAGGCGGGGGAGCGTCCGTTACATAAGGAACGCAGCTCCCATCCTTCGATAGCTGCATTTTCGCCTTGCTCGCGGCGAGTTTCAGATCGAAACCAGCCATTTGCCTGGTCTCGCGGTGGAACGTCAGCTGGAAACGATCCTCTATCAGTGTCTGCAGCATCGGACCCTCCATCTGCCGCACGGATGGGTTTGCGTCCGCCTTCGCTTCAATGTCGTAGTGGTCCGTCGTCAGCCACGATGGTCCGCCGGAAACCTGATAGGCTTCCAGTCCCCATGCGACCAGTATGAGGGCGCGGGGCGCGAAGTTCCGCATCACGAGTCTGCCAGGGAGCGCTTGCAGCAAAGCCTGTTCAGAGACCCCGGCGCTGGCTTTGATGGAAGCGACGTCGAACCCAGACGGCGGGCGTTGGCCCCGCGCAACGACGCACAGGGAAACCATGAGAAGGTACCGGTTCACCAGGACAGGTAGACACCATGCCGGCGGGCGAAGTTCCCGCGGTCCGCCCGCGCTGCGGCCGTCGCAGAGAGTAAATCTTCTTCAGCGGTTACTTGCGCTCTGTCAGGGTGACCTTCGCCGTCATGCTCTTGTTGTCGCGCAGGACTTCCACTTCGACCTCATCGCCCGGCTTGTGGGCCCGCAGCGCGTAGGTGAAATCGTAGAGGTTCTTGATTTCATCAGTCCCGAACCGGACGAGGATATCGCCCGCCTTAAGGCCACCTTTCGCCGCCGGTGAACCCGGAGTTATATCGGCAAAACGGACGCCGCGCGGTGGTTCGGCGAAATCCGGCACGCTCCCGAAGTACGGGCCGTACCCCCCGCCGCCGCCACCGGAAGCCGAGATGCTTCCCGCCACGTTGCCCGAAATGGCCTCGTGTGGATTGGATTTCTCTTCCACGCGCACAAACTGCGGGCGGCCGGCGTCTGTGTCGAGCTTGTTTGTAATCTCGGCCACCAGCTTCAGAACCTCGACAGCCGATGTCGAGTTGATCTTGTCCCAGGTGTCGGTCGCCTTGTGATAGTCGCCGTGCAGGCCGGAAAAGAAGAACAGCACGGGAATCTGCTTCGCCGTGAAATTCGTGTGATCGCTCGCCCCGTAGCCGCTGTTGTCGGAGTAATCGATATGCAGATCGGCGAAATGCGGCGTCAGCGCATCGAGATCGGCGCGCAGCGTGGTTCCCGTCCCCGCCCCGCCGACGTAAAGCTTGCCGTCGCGCACGCGGCCGATCATGTCCATGTTGATCATGGCAACCGCCTTGTCCAGCGGCAGCTCAGGATGATTCGAGTAGAAGCCCGAACCGAGCAGCCCGAGTTCCTCGCCCGCAAACGTCATGAACACAATACCGCGCTTCATCTTCGGTAAGGCGGAAAAATGCCGCGCCAGCTCGATGACCCCCGATGTACCGGACGCATTGTCGTCAGCGCCGGGATGTACCTGGCCGTTCGCCGAGGGGTCGAGAGCGTATTGTCCGCCGAGGCCGAGATGATCGTAGTGCGCGCCGATGATCACATATTCATCTGTCTCGCCAGGCAGATACCCGACGACGTTGTGGACTGTCTTCACCACGCGCTCCACATCCACGGTCTCGCGCACCTGAATGCCGGGGACGGCAAACGACCGCGGCTTCAGATCGGCGTTGATCCCGCGTTCGATTTCAGTGAGATCTTTCCCCGCGGCGCGCAGCCAGGTGGCCACGTCTTCTTCGCGGACCTGCACGAACAGAATGCCGGCATCGGTCGGACCCGTCGTGCCGCCGAAAGTCTCCATCACTTCCTTTTCCGGCTGCCCCTGCGGACCCGAGGTCAGATGGTTCACCGTATCCCACACCAGAAAGACGCCCGCCGCGCCGTGCTTGCGCGCGTTCGCCGCCTTGCTGTAGGTTTCCGCGTGCGTCGGTGTAAATCTTGCCCTCAAAAACGCTCTTCTCGTCGTACTCCTGAGGCTCGTGCGCCAGCACGATGACGAACTTGCCCTTCACGTCGAGTCCGGCGTAGTCGTCATAGTTGTACTCGGGCGCCGTGATGCCGTATCCGGCGAAGACCAGCCCGCCCGCCGCGCTGCCGTGCGAGGAAAAATTGATCGGGATGAATTCTCTGCCGCTCTCGAGCGATTCCACATTCGGCCCGGCCGCGATTTCGAGGCGGTTTCCCTTGCCCAGTTTGGCGCTGGTAGTGATTTCGAAGGGCTGCAGATAGCTTTTCCCGTCGAGCGGTTTGAGCCCGTCTGCTTTGAACTGATTGGCAATGAACTGCGCGGCTTTCTCCAGTTCCGGAGATCCGCTCTCCCGCCCCTTCAGTTCCGGCGAGGCGAGGTACTTGATGTTGTTCAAATAGCGGTCGGAGCTGAACGACTCGTCGTGCACGGCCGCCGCCAGCACACCAGCCGCAATCGCTCCAATGAAAACAATATGTCGGATTCGCACGTTCGATACCTGTTCCGTATACCTATTTCAGGGTCCCGTTGGATGTCCCTTTGGCCACGCCGGGCATCGGCAGCGCTACGCTGCATCCGCAGTCTTCACCCGCGTTCTTCGCTGTCTTCTGATAATCGATCTCGTAATCAATCACCCGCTTGAGGTCGTCCCAGCGAATGGCGCCGCTCATTCTGCGTCCGTTGACGAAAAGAGTCGGCGTCGAATTGACGTTCGAGCGAATGACCCAGATCGCGCGTCGCCTCCACTTCCTTTTCGGTCGATTTGGAATCGATGCAGGAAGAAAGCTGCGCGCTGTCGATGCCATCCTTCCCTTTCATGGCGTCGAGAATTTTGCTCTTCAGGTTATCCGGCGTGATCTCGTCCTGTTGCCCGAAGATCCAGTCGTGATAGTCCCAGAAAGCGGCGGCGTTCTGATGGAAAATGCAGCGGCCAGCCATCGCTGCATCTTTGGCCCACGGATGCAGGCTTTCCAGTGGGAAGTTCATGTAGTACAGACGTACCTCCTTAGGATACGTCTGGATCAGGTTTTCGCGCAGGACCGTCGCCTCCTCGCGGCAGAACGGGCATTCGAAGTCGCTGAACTCCACCACTACCACCGGCGCGCCCGGCGTGCCGATGCTTGGCTGGAACTCGGTCTTGATCTTGTCGAGATTCTCTTTAAAGGGATTCTGCGCCAGGTCGAAGAAGTCGCCGCGTACAATCTTCTGGCCGTCTTTCGAGACGTAGAACGTCTCTTCCTGGCCGGCATCGCCATGCGAGGCGTGGATCTTCACCTCGAAGAAGCCGGGCACAGGCCCGGGCTGCGGGTCACCGACAGCAATCTCGATCGGCGGCGGCCATACAAAAAGATGCCGGATGTAGGCTTCGATCTTTGCTTTATCGATCCGCGGTTTGTTTGCGGCCGTTTTGTCGGCGGACGGCTTTAGGGGTGCTTTCGGAGCCGTCTGGGCGGCCAGACACGCTGCGGCGGCGAGCAGGAGAGAGATGTTACG
Organism: Terriglobia bacterium; assembly: GCA_963832905.1. Lineage (GTDB taxonomy): Bacteria > Acidobacteriota > Terriglobia > Bryobacterales > Bryobacteraceae > BOG-234. Next base: position 314,419 of record CAWHVO010000008.1, read on the forward strand.
GAACATGAGTACTCAAGAGTATTATAGCGGGCGAAAGCACTATCGAAAGTGAGTAAGCACCCGCGATTCCTGTGGTAGACTGCTAGCAGTAAAAGAAGGTAAAAACCTTCCAGATTTGGAAACGTAAACCCGATTGATTTCGTATAGTCAGTACACGCTGACAGGATTCGTCGACCGCCATGCCTGAAGAAGTTCCGCGCCCCGATCTCTCCGAAACCGCCGCGCACGATGCAACGGGCGCGGTGAAGATGCATACAGATGCGAACGATCATCTCGACCGGCTGTTTGCCGCAGACAAGGCCGAGATGCCGTGGTTTGTTTCGCTCTACCAGAACATCCACGACCTGATCCGTCCGCCCAAGCTGCCGCCTCTCGAGATCACCTCGCAGCCCGTACCGGTGAAGAGCATCTGGGGGCTGTACGCCAACAAGCCGCGCTCCTGGTTCATCTCGACGAGCATCCAGAGTCTCGTGTTCGCGCTACTGATGATCACGGTGACGAGCAAGACTGTCCAGCAGAAGATCGCGACGAACTTCAATATAATCGATCCTAACCTCAAGCCGTTCATCCCCGAGAAGCCGAAGGCTGCGGGGGGCGGTGGCGGCGGTGGCGCACGCGAGCCCCTGCCTGTGAGCAAGGGTCAGGCCCCCAAACCCTCGCTCAAGCAGTTTACGCCTCCGATGATCGTGAAGGAGCAGCCGAAGCTGGCGATGACCCCGACCATTATTGCGCCTCCCGATACGGTACTTCCGCAGAACAACCTGCCGAACTGGGGCGACCCCCTGGCGAAACTGGTCAACGGCTCGAACGGCCAGGGATTCGGCGGCGGCATGGGCAGCGGCTCCGGCGGCGGCCTTGGTTCGGGCAAAGGCGGCGGATTCGGCCCAGGTGAAGGCGGCGGCATCGGCGGCGGCGTGTATCGCGTCGGCGGCGGCGTCAGCCAGCCCTCGGTCCTTTTCAAGGTCGATCCCGAATACTCCGAAGAAGCCCGCAAGGCCAAGTACAGCGGCACTGTCATGCTGGCTGTCATCGTGGACACCACTGGCAAAGCGCGCGACATCCACGTCGTCAAAAGCCTTGGTATGGGCCTCGACGAGAAGGCCATCGAAGCCGTCGAGAAGTGGAAGTTCAAGCCCGGCATGAAGGGCGGCGAGCCCGTCAATGTCCGCGCTCAGATCGAAGTCAACTTCCGGCTTCTGTAAGATCTACTTCGGCAGCGTGATGTTTACGCGTTCGCCGGTATTTTGCCACTCCAGCACCCAGGCCGCACCCCTGGCCTTTTTTGAAGGCTTCGGAAAATGCAGATAGCCGGCCAACCGGCACAGCCGTCTTGCCATCCGGAAGCGCCTTCTCCCAGAGCTGTTGTTCGAGGCGACTGCGGCCCGCAACCGGACGATGAGGGGAAGCGCTGTCTGCCGCCCACGCCGACGCCCGAATCGACACCGACGATCATGGCGCCCGTCCTCCGGCCCGTAACCGGATCCGGATACGAGACATGTTGTACCGAGGCTCCGGCCGTGACGGAAACTTCTTCGGAGGGCGATTCGGAGCTGACGGCCCGGACCGGCTTTGCAACAGCGGCGGCGATGGCGCCCGAGTTGAACAGTTCGCTCCGAAATTGCGTTCGGATCCGTGCCAAGCGTGAAGTCGAGCGGCGAGAGGTCGAGTTCGCGTCCGCCTGCCGCAAAGACGCCGACTTCAATAACGACGTACCCAGCCTTCTCGATATCCACCGCGAATATCTTTTTGACTTCCGCCGCAGGAATCACTGCCGCACCGGACGCGGCTGGACCAATGCTCGCATGCGCCGGATAGTCAGCTGCGCCGGAGCGTGGCCGGATGCCGGGCGATCCCGCGATAAGAACAGCACTGGTAAACAGGGCAAGTCCGACCGCGCGGTTCATGGGTTTATTGTGCTTATTTTCCGGCCTGGGTTTCGGGGTTGAGCAGTTCGTTGATCTTTGCCGGCGCAAGCCCGCTTTGCTTTATGGCGACTTCACGGACCGTGCGCCCTGTCAGGTACGCATTCTTCACCAGCGTGGCCGCCGCGTCATAGCCGATCACGGGCGCGAGCGCCGTTCCCATCGCCAGCGACTGCTCGACAAAACTCTGCGCACGCTCGCGGTCGGCCTCGAGACCCGAAATCAGACGATGCTCGAAGTTCTTCGCCGCCGCCCCCAGCAGCGTGATCGATTCGATCAGGTCCCACGCCATCACCGGCATCATGACGTTCAGCTCGAAATTGCCTGCCGCGCCGCACCACGCGATCGTGGCGTCGTAGCCGATCACCTGCGCGCACACCATCAGCACACTCTCGGCGATCACCGGGTTCACCTTGCCAGGCATGATGCTCGATCCTGGCTGCATGGCGGGTATTTTCAGTTCGCCGAAACCGCAGCGCGGCCCGGAACCCATCCAGCGCATATCGTTCGCGATCTTTGTCAGCGCCACCGCGCACGTGCGCAGCGCACCGCTCAGATGGACGACCCCGTCCTTCGACGCCTGCGCTTCAAAATGATTCGGCGCTTCCACGAATGGAAGTCCGGTGACTCGCGCGATCTCCGCGATTGTCTCCTTCGCGAATCCCGAAGGCGCATTCAGACCGGTGCCCACGGCGGTCCCGCCCAAAGGAAGCTCGTAGAGGCCCTCCACGGCGCGTGCGATCCGCGTAACCGCATTGCGCATCTGCTGCGCGTAGCCGCTGAACTCGTGGCCGAGACGCATCGGCACCGCGTCCTGCAAATGCGTGCGGCCTATCTTGACGACGTCGTGGAACTCGCGCGCCTTGCGGTCGAGTTCGCGTGCCAACAGATCGAGAATGTTCAGCAGCCGATGGGTCGCGGTCTCGACTGCCGCGATGTGCATGGCCGACGGAAACACGTCGTTGCTCGACTGCCCACGATTCACGTCATCGTTCGGATGCGCGACCGCCAGATGCGCGATCACCTCGTTCGCATTCATGTTGGTTGACGTGCCGCTGCCGGTCTGGAAAACATCCACCACGAACTGATCGTCGTGTTTCCCCTCCGCCACTTCCATCGCGGCGCGTTCAATCGCGCCCGCTGTCGCCGGATCGACCCATCCATTGCGACCGTTGACGTTTGCCGCGGCGGCCTTGATAATGCCGAGGGCGCGGATGAACGGCCGCTGCAGCCTCAGCCCGCTGATGGGAAAATTTTCCACCGCGCGCGCGGTCTGCGCGCCGTACAACGCGCTCGCGGGCACGGGCATCGTGCCCATGCTGTCGTGTTCGATGCGGGTCCCGGCGGTGGCTGGAATCTCGATGGCCATGATCGTATTCTCCTGTTTCGAGCGTACAGCCGCCACTCGGGCCGGCGTTGTGCGCGGTCTAATAAAAGAACCTATGCATTCGAATCGCCTGATTCAGGAGAAGAGCCCCTACCTCCAACAGCACGCCCACAATCCGGTCGATTGGTACCCCTGGGGCGAGGAAGCGTTCGAAAAAGCACGCCGCGAAGACAAGCCGATTTTTCTCTCCATCGGCTACTCCACCTGCCACTGGTGCCACGTCATGGAGCACGAATCGTTCGAAAACGAGCAGATCGCCGGCCTCGTGAACCGCTGGTTCGTGGCCATCAAGGTGGACCGCGAAGAACGTCCCGACATCGACCGCATCTACATGAACTACGTTCAGGCGACAACAGGCGGCGGCGGATGGCCCATGTCCGTCTGGCTCACGCCCGACCTGAAACCGTTCGTGGGCGGCACATATTTCCCGCCCGACAACCGCTACGGCCGCGCCGGATTTCCGGTGGTGCTCGAAAGAATCGCGCAGGCGTGGCAGAATGACCGTGAGAAGATCCTCACCACCAGCAGCGGCATCATGGAGCAGTTGCGCGGGCAGACGGAGGCGTCCGGGCGCGGCGCCGACCGCATCGATGCTTCGGTGATGGACAGTGCCTTCAACCAGTTTCGCCGCGCATTCGATTCGAAGCTCGGCGGATTTGGTCAGGCGCCGAAGTTCCCCCGGCCCTCCATCTACAATTTCCTCCTCCGCTACTGGAAGCGCACCGGTCGCGACGAAGCACGCGACATGGTCGTCGAAACGCTTCTCGCCATGGAGCAAGGCGGCATGAACGATCAGCTCGGCGGCGGCTTTCATCGCTATTCGGTGGACGAATACTGGTTCGTGCCGCATTTCGAAAAAATGCTCTACGACCAGGCACAGCTGGCCATCTCTTACCTCGAAGCCTTTCAGATCACGCAGGAACAGACACTGTCCCGTGCCGCCCGCCGCACCCTCGACTACGTGATGCGCGACATGACGGCGCCCGAAGGCGGCTTCTACTCCGCCGAGGACGCGGACAGCGCGCCCGACCCCGCACAGCCGGATCACAAGAGCGAGGGCGCGTTCTACATCTGGTCGTACAGTGAAGTTGAGCAATTCCTCGGCGAAGACCGAGCCGACCTTTTCGCGCAGCGCTTCGGCATGGAGCGCGACGGCAATGTCGACAACGATCCGCATCACGAATTCACTGGCCGCAACATTCTGTTCCGCGCGCACCCGGACGTCGATGTCGCAGGCGCCGAACAGATTCTGTTCGACGCACGCGCCAGGCGTCCCCGCCCGCATCTCGACGACAAGATCCTGACCTCATGGAACGGCCTCATGATTTCAGCGTTCGCCAAAGGCGCGGCGGTCCTCAATGACCCAACCTACGAAATGGCCGCGCGACGTGCCGCGGACTTCCTGCTGGCAACTATGTTCCAGCCCGATGGCACCCTGCTGCGCCGCTTCCGCCAGGGCGATGCCGCCATCCCGGGCATGCTCGACGACTACGCTTTCTTCGTCCAGGGCCTGCTCGATCTCTACGAATCGACTTTCGAGTTCCGCTATCTCGATGCCGCCATTTCGATCACGACGCAGCAGCGCGAGCTCCTCGAAGACGCAGCCGGCGGATTCTTTGCCTCCGGCCACGAAGACGCCGCGCGCCTGATGCGCATGAAGGACGACTATGACGGCGCAGAGCCTTCCGGCAACTCCATCGCGCTGATGAACCTGCTGCGCCTGCATCGCATCACCGGCCGCGCGGAATACAAGACCTCCGCGCGCAGGCTGATCGCCGTGTTTCAGTCGAAGGTGCTGGCGATGCCGTCCGGTATGCCGCAGATGCTGGCGGCCGCAGAGTTCGAACGTCGCTCCGCCGCGCGAGATCGTGGTGGCAGGGGAGCTATCGCCGAAAATACTGCGGATGCTCCGGGCAAAATTCGATCCCAACCGCATTCTGCTCTACGCGGATTCCCACGCCGCCGCCTTCAACCCCGCCATCGCCGGCATGCCCTCGCGCGACGGTGAAACCGCTGTCTACGTTTGCGAAAATTTCACCTGTCGGCAACCGGTCGGCAGCGAAGAAGACCTCGCCGCGCTGTTAAGATAGTTCTTCACACTTCAAAATCAAGGAGCAATGCCATGGAGCGCGCAGGAGCCACTACGTTGATGGGAAACCCGATGACCCTCGTCGGGCCGGAATTGAAAGTCGGAGACAAGGCCCCGGATTTCACGGCCCTTGACAACGCCCTGAAGCCGGTGAAGCTGGCCGACACCGGGCACCGGACACGCATCTTCAGCGTCGTGCCGTCGCTCGACACGCCGGTTTGTGACATGCAGACCAAGCGCTTCAACGAGGAAGCCGCGAAGCTGAGCGATATCGATATCTACACTGTCAGCATGGATCTGCCTTTCGCGCAGAAGCGCTTCTGCAATGCCTTCACGCTGGATCGCATCAAAATGCTTTCCGACCATCTCGACGCCTCTTTCGGCAGCGGCTAGGGCACGCTCATCAAGGAACTGCGCATCATGAGCCGGGCGATTTTCGTGGTCGGGCCCGACAACAAACTGAAGTACGTCGAGTACGTGCCCGAAGTGTCGCAGCATCCGAATTACGAAGCCGCGCTGGCCGCTGCCAGGAGTTAGACCTGACGTCAGCCCTCCTGTCCGGTCCGATCCTTAAGCTGCGCCGGAGCAGACTGGTGCAGGGCGGACTGGTCGTCGGGGCCTGCATTCTCATCGGCAACATCACTGGCTTTTTCCGCGCTGCCGTCACCGCCTACCTGCTGGGCACGCACGCCGGAGCTGACGCGCTCGCCGTCGCGCTGGGCCCGATCGACACGCTCAATTCGGTCGTCGTGAACACGATGCTGTTTGCGTTCGTCCCGATGCTGCTGCTCTGGCAGGACGCCGACCGGCGCGCGCTCTTCGCCCGCGCGGCACGCATTTTTATCTGCATCTTCGCGGGACTGAGCCTTGTTACGGCCGTTTTCGCGCCCGAGTGGATTCGCGTGCTGGGCCCTGGTCTAGCCGCGCCCGAACGCGCGCAGGCGGTCACGCTGCTGCGCTGGCTGGCGCCCTCGACGCTGTTCGGCGCCAGCGCCTCCACCTACTCCGCGCTTCTTTACACCGAGCGGCGTTTCCTGGTCGCGAACCTTTATCAGACGTGCCTGAACGTCGCCACCATCGCCGGCGCGCTGGCGCTTCGCAGCACGCTGGGGATCAATGGATTCGCCATCGGTTATTCGACCGGCAGCGCCGTCCAGCTCTGTCTGACGTGGTGCTTCACGCGCAGCCTGCGCCGCGCCCCCCGATCGGCTTGGAAGCCGCCTGTCGCCGATGTACTTCTCAAGCCCGGCATGTTTCTGCTCTACGCCGGCCTGATCGCGGGCAATCTGATCGTCACCCGCATCTATGCCACGCACGCGGGACCTGGCATGGCCGCGGCATTCGACTACTGCATGCGCTGCGTGAGCGTGGTGCTGGCCTACCTGGTTTATCCGGTGGCGTCGACGCTGGTCCCGGAAATCGCGCGCCTCCGCGGCACCAACGAAACCTCGAAGGCTTATTCGCTCCTCGATAACAGCGTGGCCCTGATGGCGGTGGCGGCCGTCGGTTCGTGCGCTCTGGGAATCCTGCTGCGTACGCCCGTGATCGCGCTGCTTTTCCAGCGCGGCAACTTCACGGCGGAATCCACGCAGCTGGTGGCCACGGTTTTCCTCGGATTCGCGCCGAGCCTGATCGGATGGGCGATGCTCGATCTCATTGCCCGCTGCTTCTTCGCGCTGAACCGGCCGAAGATGCCTCTTATCGCGGCGATCGTTCCGATTACGGTGAACCTCGTGGTGACCACGATTCTGCACGCCAGGGGCATGCTCTCCAGCCCGGCGGCGCTCGGCCTGGGCGCTTCTGCAGGACTGTTCCTCGGCTTCGCGACGCTGTTCACCGCCATCCATCTGCGAAAGAAGACAATGGCGCTCGAAGCCTCGCTCGTGGAAGCCCGTTGAAAGGTAAATTCAGTTGCTTCGGTCGCCGCGGCGCTTCACGTCGATGTTCAGACGCTTGATCTTCTGATTCAGCGTGGACAGCGGTACGCGCAGCGCTTCGGCCGCCTCGGTCTGGCTCCAGTTGAAGCGCTCGAGCGCCTCGACGATGGTGCGCCGCTCGAAATCCGCCACGATTTCGAACAGCGACGCGTCCGCGGGCAGCGCGCCGTTTTCACTGCGCCGCAGACGGATGCCGCCCGCGTGGAGCAGATAGTCGGGAAGCACGTCGAGCGGAATGACCTGCGTCGCTGCCAGCACTACCGCCCGCTCGACCACATTCTCCAGCTCGCGCACATTGCCGGGCCACGAGTGGTCGAGCAGCAGCTGCATGGCTTCGGGGTCGAAGCGGAGCTGCGTGCGGTTGCCGGCATCCAGAAATTTTTCGTTCTCCCTGCAGAACTTGTCGAGGAAGTGCTGGATCAGAAGCGGAATGTCTTCGCGGCGGTCGCGCAGCGGCGGCAGGTTGATGTTGATGACGTTCAGCCGGTAGTAGAGATCCTCGCGGAATTTCTTCTCTTCGACCATCTTGCGCAGATCCGCATTCGTCGCCGCAAGAATGCGCACATCCACCTTCATCACTTCATTCGAGCCGAGCGGCGTGAATTCTTTCTCCTGAATCACGCGCAGCAGCTTCGACTGCGTTTCCGGACCGATGGTCCCGACCTCATCGAAGAAAATGGTGCCGTTGTGCGCGACTTCGAAAGCGCCCTTCTTGTTGTGAATCGCGCTGGTGAACGCGCCCTTGACGTGTCCGAAGAGAGCCGATTCCAGCAGATCAGTCGGCAGCGAGCCGCTGTTGACGGCCACAAACGCATGATCCACGCGCGGCGAATTGGCGTGAATAGCCTTGGCGATGAGTTCCTTGCCCGTGCCCGTTTCGCCCGTGATCAGAATCGTCGAGCGGCTGGACGCCACCTGCGTCACCAGATCCAGCACCCGCAGCATGCGGTCGCTCTTGCCGACGATGTTGGGGAAACTATAGCGCTGCTTGAGCGCGATCTTGAGCTGCGTGTTCTCGTCGATCAGCCGCTGGCCCGGCGATGACGCGGTCGATTTCGATCAGCAGCTTCTCGTTGTCCCAGGGCTTGGCGAGGTAATCGTTGGCGCCGAGCTTCACGGCCTGCACCGCGGCTTCGAGGGTGCCGTACGCGGTGATCATGAAGATCGGCGTGTGCCGGTCGCGCTCGCGCACATCGCGCAGCATTTCCATGCCGGATTTCTCCGGCATCATCAGATCGAGCAGCACGAGGTCGTAGACGCGCGATTCGAGCTTGCGTTCGCCTTCCGTCGCATTGGCCGCCAGATCGACCTGGTAGCCTTCGAGATCGAGCAGCGCTTCGAGACTTTCGCGGATTTCGACTTCGTCGTCGACAACCAGAATCGCGGCCCCGCGAATTGCCGTTCCCGCGGCCTCCCGCGGGCGACATCACACGTGAACCGCTTTCACGATCACCGGAAACTCCAGATGGAAACATGTACCCTCCCCTGCGCGCGAGATCGCTTCAATCGCGCCGCCGTGTTCCTGAATGATGCCGTAGGTCACGGAAAGGCCGAGCCCCGTTCCTTTTTTGGCAGATTTGGTGGTGAAGAACGGATCGTAGATGCGGCTCAGATGCTCCGGCGCGATGCCGTGGCCCGTGTCGATCACTTCGACGACCACAAGGCCGGTCTCGGCGCCGGATATCGTCTTCGTCACCGTGCGCGTCGTGACTTCCAGCCGGCCGCCCTGATCCATGGCGTCGCGCGCATTCAGAAACAGATTCAGAAACACCTGCTGCAGTTTGCCCGCATTGCCTTGCACCGACTTCCAGATCCGGATCGAGATTCGTGCGTACTTCCACGCCCGCCTTTTTCAGTTGATGCTCCAGCAGCGAAAGCGTTTCCTGAATCACGCGGTTCAGCTGCACTTCGGTCAGTTCCGAGGTCGACGTGCGCGAGAAGTTCAGCAGCGAATTGACGATCTCGCTCGCGCGGAACGTCTGGCGCGCAATTTTTTCGAGCATGCGCGATTTCTGCTCGTCTTCGGCGACCTGCTTGGCCAGCATCTGCGCGTAAGATGGAAATCACGGCCAGCGGCGTGTTGACTTCGTGGGCTACACCGGCCGCCAGCAGCCCGATGCTCGAAAGCTTGTCGGCCTGCACCAGACGGCGCTCCAGTTCGGCGCGGTCGGTGACGTCGTCGAAGATCACCAGGCGCCCGATCTGTTCGTTCTCGCGCGACACCAGCGGCGCGATGGCGATGTTCATGATCGCTTCGCCGTTCCTGGTATCCAGTACGAATTTGTCGAGGTGGTGGATGCGCATTTCGCCGCGCGTGCGGTCGAATTGCTCCACCAGGCCGCGCGGAAACAGCTCGGCGAGCGTGCGGCCCACGGCATCGGCGCGCCCGATGCCGCTCAGCCGCTCCATCTGCGTATTCCAGCTCTCCACCCTGTCGTCGAGATCGGCCGCGAGAATGCCGACGTTGATCGATTCGACGATGTTTTCGCTGAATTCCTTCAGCCGCTCGTACTCGTCGACTTTCTGCTTGAGCGAACGGTACAGATTGGCGTTCTCGGTGGCGATCCCGACATAGTTCGAGAGCGTCTGCAGCAGTTCGACGTCGTCGCTCGAGAGAAACTCGCCTGTCTCCGTGCGGCTGACGCCAAGAAACGCGATGGTGCGGCCGCGCACCGTGCAGGGCAGGTAGTAGTTCAGATCGAGATCGGCGATGGTCTGCCGCACCGAAGCCGGCCAGCTTCGGCGATGGCGTCGAGATGATAGCGGGTGCGTTCGAAGAAGATGTACGGGCGCTGTTCGTGCGGCCAGTCGAGAAAACTCAGATCGAGCGAGCCGGGCGAGTGGAGCGGCAGCGCGCTCGAACCGCAGCGACATGCGCAGCCGCCAGGCGACTCGCGCCGCTTCGGCGCCGTCGTCGGTCGCCAGAAAGAAAGCCACATGCCGGATCGAAAGCGTCTGCATCAGCCGGTCGGCCACCGACTGCAGCATGTGGTCGAGATCGGTATCGGAATTCAGTTCGCGCGCAAATTCGATCAGCGTGCGCCGGTAATCGTAGCGGTCGCGATAGAAGTAGCGGTCGAGCCGCTCCTGAATCCAGTTGCGGATCGGCTGGAACAGAAACGTCGCGATCAGCATGACGGTGATCAGACCCGTGTTGCCGAGGTCTTTGAAATTCTTCTGCACCAGGCTGCCGAGCGAGAACACGACGCCGTAAAACGCGGCGAGCACGCAGCAGCGTCGCGAGCGTGTAGGCGTAGCCGCGGCGGAAGATGACATCCACGTCCATCAGCCGGTAGCGCACGATGGCGATCGCGATGGTCAGCGGAATCAGCGGCAGGGTGACCACCGCGTAGTTCGACCACACGGTAGATACGGGCTGAACGGAAGATCGAGGACGTAGGGGATCGCGTAGAGCATCGCGAACGGCGCGAAGCCGAACAGCATGCCGTTGCGCAGCCATTTGAGCTGCTGGCGGATGACGGGGTCTTCCGCTTTGCGGTAGCCGGCCTGAAGGACGACGCCGCTGAGCAGATAAGTGCGCGGTCAGAAGCCCCATCCAGGACCGATCCAGAGCTTCGCGGACATCGAGCAGACGAATTGCCCGGCGAGCGCAAACAGGCCGGAGGCGAAGCCGGCGTGAAACCAGCGTGAGGATAGCGCCGGGCAGGTAAAGCATCAGCGCCGGAGTGCCCAATATCTCCTGAACCAGGCGCGCGGTTCGGGGAACGTCAGGCAGAAATGAAGAAACAGCGCCGGGCGCCAGCCAGCCGGCGATGAGGTTGCCCCAATAGATCACCTGGTCGAAGGCGTTGAGCTTGCCGGTGTAATGGAAGCACGGAAAAGATGAAGGAAGCCAGACAGAAGATATAGAAATGGCGGGCTTTGTATGCGCTGCCGCGGCGGAAGTAGACGAACAGGCCGATGGCGAGATAGGCCACGCCCACCACATATTGCCAGGAGATGGCGATGCCGCGCGCAGCTTCGCCCACAATAGACCGTGGCCGCGACGTCGACATCAACGCTCGGCGCTCGCCGGCTCACCACGTAGGCCGCTTTGGCCCAGGCGCCGACATAAGCCAGACGCCGCGGCACATCGCTGGTGTCCGCTATCGGCGCTGACCCTGAATGGATTTCAGAATGTCGTTGGCGCGGATGCCGGCGCGTTCCGCCGGGCCGTTCGGCACCACCCGCAGCGCACGACCTGACTTGCGGCTGCTCGCGCCGCGCGGTCCATCGCCGCTGATCACCCCACGTCACGCCGTCGTCGGGGAGGCGAAAACGGTGGATCTGCTGATAGTTCAAGGCAGCAGCCATCGCCGCCGCGATGGTGAGCACGGTCAGGATGGCGGTCGAGAGCTGAAATTTCAGTTCCTGAAGCATCAGTAGTCAGCGAGCGAGGCCCGGCAGGCACGCTCGACCCTGAAGACACCTGTACGTCTTGGGTACTCAATGCAGTTTCAATGCCACTATAACGACCAAAAATCGAAACTTAGCCGCTGCAAACAAACAATTTAGCCTGGTCCAGACGGCCCCGGATTCCATTTTTGGAATCCGCCACCGCTGTTCAGGTGTTGAGAACCGGAGTACTGCTCCGCGGTGGGATAGCTAACCCGACTAAATGCGGGCTTGAGGCCGTTTAGATTTCATCCATGCGACGAATTCATCAGGCGCTGCATGGTGGAAAGGCGGCTCTGCCGCACCAGCGCCCAATCGTCGAAGAGATGCGATTCCTTGATCTCGCGCAGGGTGACGGGAGGCTCAATCCGGCCGCGAAACCGGAAATCGGCGACCGCCAGCTTCGGGTTTTCGGGATCGGGTCACGGCCATCGCCGACCACATCGGCCAGGCCAACGATCGCTGCGTCTCCCATGCTATGGTAGAGAAAAACGCGATCGCCCGGTTTTCATGTCGCGAATCGCACGCAAGGCCTGCGGATTTCTGACGCCGTCCCAGACGGTCTGGCCTTCGTGCTCCAACTGTTCAACCGGATACGTATCGGGATCTGTTTTCGCCAGAAAGTACGTAAATTTCGCCAGGTACTCTATCTCCCATTAACGTAAGTATATTCTTTATTCCCGTTTTGCCTGATAGGATTTAAAGAAGGCGAGAAGATGCCGTTTCGTTTTGTACTCATTTTCGTGTCCGCAGCAGCTCTCATGTTTCGCCCAGAGCGAAGCTGAGGCGCCTCCCGGAGCCGCGGCCAAGGTGACTCTGCCGCCAGCCCCGACTGCGTCGGCGCCGCCGGATGCAGGTGCTGCGCAGCCAACGCAGCCGCCGGTGCCGTCCACCGCTGCCGAATCCCCGGCTGCGGTTACCCCGGCAAACCAACCGCCGCCAAAGCGCCCTCCGCTAAGGCTGAGAAAAACAACAGCTCCGGCCACAAGCCTTATGTAATCGGACGCGCACGATGTCGTTTCGATCAAGATTTGGCAACCAGCCCAATCTTTCCGGACCGGTAGCCGTCGGCTCCGACGGTATTATCTCGATGCCGCTCGTCGGTGAAATCAAAGCCGATGGACTAACTGCCAGAAGAACTCCAGGAAGAGCTGACACAACGCCTGAAAGACTGCTGCATCAATAATCCCGAAGGCGAAGTGGACGTGCAACTGGTCGCAAGAACAACAGCAAACGCTTCTATGTTTACGGAGGAGTGGGACGCCCCGGCGAATATCCGCTGGATCGTGACGACACGACAATCATGGACGCTCTGTCCGAGGTCGGGGGCTTCAAGGATTTCGCCAACAAGAAGAAAATTCGTCTTCTGCGCGGCACAAAGACGTTCCTGTTCAATTACCAGGAAGTGAGTAGGGGTAAGCACATGGAGCAGAACATTCTGCTGCAGAACGGAGACAGGATATTTGTCTCTGAATAAACTAACTGGCCCGTGGCCGCAGACCGCGCCGGACATGCCGGCGGGTCCGTTGTGCGCGACCGCCGGTTGTGTGCGGTCAATATAGGAGGCACGGATTGTCATGACGGGAACCATTGACCAGGTTTCGGGTTACATCCCGGTTTCGCGGCGCGCGCTGGATCTTGAGGACTATATCGACATCGCCCGCAGGCACGCGGCCTGGATCGCCGGTCCCTTGCTCGCGGGAATTGTGATCTCGACGGTCGTGGCGTTCGTTATGCCAAACGTTTACGTGTCCCAGGCGGAAATGCAGATCACGCCCGCTCAGGTCTCCGAATCCATCGTCAAGAGCACCGTCAACGAGCGCCTCAATGAACGCATCATTTCCATGGAGCAGGAAATCCTCAGCCGCACCAGTCTCTCGCAGATCATCCAGGATCCTCGCCTCGATCTCTACAAGACCGACCGCGCCAAGGAACCGCTCGAAGATGTTATTGAGAAAATGCGCACCAAAGGCATCCATATCAAAACTGAGTCGACGCCTGGCGACACGCGCGGCGCATCGGCGTTTTTCATTTCGTTCGAATACCCCGACCGCGTTAAGGCGCGCGATACCGTGCAGGCTCTCGTCACCAAATTCACCGACCAGAATCAGGTCACACAGGCTACGCAGCAGACCGTGGTGAAGAACATGGTGCACGACGAGCTTTCCGACGCCAAAGTGAAACTCGATCAGCTGAACGAGCAGCTGACGCGGTTCCGCCTGGAGAATGCCGGCAAGCTGCCCGAACAGTCGGCCCTCACCATCGCACGCCTGACCTCGCTCGAGCAGAAATCGACCACGATCAACGATGACCTGAATCGGCTCGCGCAGGAACGGGTAATGTACGACAACCAGGCCAAGGCTCTCGATGGCCAGATGCAACTCTTCAACATGTACGAAAAAGAAGACTCGGCGGGCCTTCAGAATGTGACACCCCTCGTGAAGGAGCAGAACCAGCGCCTGGCTCAGGACAACGCCACGATCGAAACCCTGCAAAGCCAACTGGCGCAGCAGAAGCGAATATATAAACCGGGGTTTCCTGAGATCCGGGACACGGAGAGCCGCTTGGACGAGCTGCGCAAGGAGCGCGACGCCCTGCAGAAGAAACAGGACGACGAAACCTCGAAGCAGCAGGCTGAATTCGCGGCAGCTGCTGCAAAGCAGGGCCAGCCGCAGCCGAAGAAAACCAATTTCCAGACTGCCCAGCAGATGGGCAAGCTGCAGGCTGATTATTCCAACACCCAGGCGCAGCTCAAGACGCTGGAAATGCAGCGCGAAACTCTCACGGCCGATCAGAAGAAAACCAAAACCGACATTGACGCAGCTGAAGCCAAACTGGCCGCCACTTCCGGCATAGAAGCCACATACGCCGAGCTTGTCGAAAACCAAAAGGCGGCCAGCCAGAAATACGAGGAACTGCAGCGCAAACAGGAACTCACCGAAGAGAACTACGAAATGCTGCAGCGTAAAGCCGGCGAACAGCTGGACGTTCTTGACGTACCCAATCTGCCCACGCAGCCCTCGAAGCCGAACCGGTGGCTGATTGTCGGCGCCGGAGTCGGGATTTCATTCATTATCGGTCTGGCCCTGGCCGGCGTGCAGGAAGCGAAAGACTCGTCGCTCAAGAATCTGAAGGATGTCCGCGCTTACACCAATCTGCCTGTCCTGAGCAGTATTCCGCTCCTCGAAAACACTATGCTGGTGCGGAGGAAACGCAGAATTGCCTATCTCGGGTGGTCGGCTGCGGTGATTGTCGGGCTGTTGGCGGTAGCCGCGTCGCTCTATTACTACTACACAAACTCAGCACCACGATGAACAACTGCCCGAAGCCGCTGGCGAAAGAATCTGACGGAGGAAAACCATGAGCCGCGTTCACGAAGCGCTGCGCCGCGCCGAGCAACTTCTCGAATCCGGCGAAAATCCCGCTCCCGAAGCGGACCAGGTGTCGCTCGCGGTCAGCGACGATGCCGGAATCGCTGAACAGGCAAGCCCCGTAGACGTGTCGAACCCGTTCCGCAGTGCAATGACGCGCGCCGACCAGAAGCTGCCTGCCATCGACTGGCGCAATTTCCTCACGCGCTGCAAGGTCATCCCGTATCGCCCCGCCCCCGAGACACATCTGATCGATGTCGAGCGGCCGCACGAGGTCCCCAACGAGGAATTCCGCAGCCTCCGCACGCGCCTCAACCATCTGCAGAGCCAGCAGGAACTCCATTCCCTGGTCGTGACCAGCGCATCGCCGGCCGAGGGCAAGAGTTTCACCGCCGTCAATCTCGCGCTGGCGCAGGCGCAGCTCGAAGCGCCCGTTCTGCTGGCCGATCTCGATCTGCGCCGCCCCGTGATTCACAACCTGTTTCAGTGCGAGCGCACGCCGGGATTTTCGGATTTCCTTCTTGCCGAAAAACCCCTCGAAGAATGCATCCGCCGGATTGAGGGCTCGAATCTCTATTTCCTGCCCGCCGGCTCCCCCGTCAAGAATCCTCTCGAACTGCTCAACATGCGGCACGTGAAGCAGACCCTCGACGGGCTGCGCAAGATTTTCAACTGGGTTGTCCTCGATACCCCGCCGCTGCTGTTTTCGGCCGACGCCAACCTGCTCTCGACCATGACCGACGGTACTCTAATCGTCGTGCGCATCGGCTCGACCACTTACGACAGCGTGATCCGCGCCATGCAGACGCTCTGCGAGAACAACGTGCTCGGCATCGTGGCCAACGGCGCCCGCGCCGGTGAGCTCTACAGCAAGTACACCTACTACTACTCCAAGCACGAGGACGACAGAGATCCTCCGCCCGCGCTGGAAGAAGCTGAAGCCGAAGAAGACGCGGAGTAACGCCGGCCTTATTCGCCAGCGGTGCTGTTACTGAACGACGCCGGCCGTCAGACCGCGGATCACACCGCTTCGCCGCGTATCAGGTCTTCGTACCGCTCCCGCTCGCGCACGACTCTCCATGCCTTCCCTTCCACCAGCACTTCGGTCGCGCGCGGCCGCGAATTGTAGTTCGACGCCTGAACAAATCCGTACGCGCCCGCCGAAGCCACAGCCAGATAATCGCCCGGCTGCACATCCGGCAATCTCGCGGTCGCGCGCCAGAAAATCGCCCGTTTCGCACACCGGTCCCACAACATCCGCCATAATCGCGCCGTTGCCCCGGCATCTGCCGCAGCGGCAGAATGTCGTGATGCGCCTGGTAGAGCGCCGGCCGTATCAGATCGTTCATCGCGGCATCCACCACCACGAATTCTTTCGACGGCGTCTGCTTCCGGTACAGCACGCGCGTCAGCAGCACGCCCGCCGGACCCACAATCGACCGCCCCGGCTCGATCATCACCTGCAGCCCGGTATCCGCCAATCCGCTCGCGCAGGGCCGAAACGAAATCGTGAATGTCCGGCGCGTTCTCGGCCGGCCGGTACGCAATGCCGAGTCCGCCGCCCAGGTCGACATGATCAATCGTTATGCCCTTCCGCGCGCAGCGTTTCGATCAGCTTCAGCACCTTGCCCGCGGCTTCGAGAATCGACGAGTAATCGACAATCTGCGAGCCGATATGGCAGTCGACGCCCGTAGCCCGCAGATGCCTGAATACCTTCGACCGGTGATAAACCGCCGCCGCCGCGGCGATGTCGATGCCGAATTTGTGATCGCGCAGCCCGGTGCTGATGTAGGGATGCGTAGCGGCGTCGACATCCGGATTCACCCGCAGTGCAAACCGCGCCACCACGCCAAGCCTGCCGGCGATCGAATCCATTTCCGCCAGTTCGCCCTCCGACTCGCAGTTGAAGTTCAGGATGCCGTGCGACAGCGCCATTCCGATTTCCACCGCGCTCTTTCCGACTCCCGAAAACACCACGCGCGACGGATCGCCGCCCGCCCGCAGCACGCGGTACAGTTCGCCGCCCGAGACGATGTCGAATCCGGCGCCCGCCCGCGCCAGCAGCGCCAGCACCGCCAGCGTCGAATTGGCTTTTACCGCATAGCAGACCATGTGCGGCATATCGCCGAACGCATCGTCATATGCGCGATATGCGTCGAGAATCGACTGCGCCGAGTAGACGTAGCACGGGGTGCCGGCTCCCAGCGCGATGTCTTCGAGATCGACCTGCCTCGCAGAACAGCCTGCCGTCAGCATAACGGAACATCAGGCCGGCGTCCTCGCAGTAACCTGAGGTGTCACGTGAGGCATCACGCGCATCACGATCAGTGTCTGATCGTCGAAGCGCACCGTATTGAAGTCATCCAGATCGGCGAAAATGTTCTCCACAATCTGCTGCGGCGGGCAGTCGCAGCAGCGCCGCACCACGCGCGCCAGACTTCCCCGGCCGTACTCTTCGCCCGCCGGGCTGAGGTGATCGGAAACGCCGTCGGAAAACAGAACTATCAGGTCGCCCGCGCGCGCCTTAAAGACCACTTCGTCGTACTCGCGGTCGGGCAGCAGACCGAGCGGCACGCCTTCCACCTGAATTTTGAGAATGTCGCCGTCCCGGCAAACCATGGGTGGCGATCCGCCCGCGTTCGCCATCGTCAACGTCTGCGAATGCGCGTGCCAGAGCGCGATCAGCAGCGTCACATAGCGGCCTTCCACTTTGCGCTGCATCAGCGCGTCGTTGAGCGCCTTCATCAGGTCCGCCGGGCTGCGCCGCCGCGGCGCCAGCGTGCGCATGCGGCCGTTCACCATCGCGCCGTACAGAGCTGCCGCCGCTCCCTTGCCGCTCGAATCGCCGAAAGCGATCGCGATGTGCGAATCGGCGTGTTCGAAGAAATCGTAGAGATCGCCCGATGATCTCGCGCGCCGGGCGCTAGTCCGATGGCGATTTCGAGCCCGACCACAGCGGGCGCTTCCGGAGGCAGCAGCACGGTCTGCAGTTCGAAGGCGGCCCGCAGATCTTCCTGCATGCGCCGTTCGCGCTCGCCGATCTCGTGGTAGAGCCGAGCATTCTCCACCGCAATCGACACCGAGGGCGCCAGCAGACTCAGCGTCCGCGCATGATCCTCGGTGAAATATCCGATGCCGCTCGCTTTCCAGATTCAGCACGCCGATCACGCGATCCTGCACGATCAGCGGCACGGCGATCTCGGATCGTATGCCGCGGATGCGAGCGATGTAGCGCGGGTCCGTCGTCGTATCGATGCACCCGCACGACCTCGCGCGACATGGCCGCGGCGCCCGGTGATTCCCTTTGCCCATCGGAATGTTGTCGAGGACTGACGCGCTGGTCGAAGCGAATGCTGAAGCGATGCCGCAGCACCTGCTGCTGCTGCGTCCACCAGCAGCATGCTGAAGGCGTCGTAATCGATCAGCCCGCGCACGCTGGATGCGATTTTGCTCAGCAGTTCGTCGAGATCCAGAATCGAGGAGAATTCGTGCGAGATGCGCGACAGCGTGCGGATCGTCCGGTACTGCCGTTCCGCCCGCCGGTAGAGCTGCGCGTTGTCGATCGCCGCCGCCACACGCCCGCGCGATCAGGCTCAGCATGGTGCGGTCGTAATCCTTGAAGCTGTGCGGCGCGTACGGACTGCACGTCGATCACGCCCACCAGCCGCTGGCGGGCGATCATCGGCACGCTCAGCTCGCTGCGCACCAGATCGGAGGTGTTGCAGATAGCGGGCATCGTCGGCCGACGTCCGGCGACCAGCACGGGCTGCGCGCATCTGCGCCGCGGCGCCGACAATGCCTTCGCCGAGCGAAGCGCGAGATTCCGCACCACCTCTTCGCGATGCCCGACCGCATAGCGGATGCGCAGGTCTTTGCGTCTTCTCGTTGTAGAGCAGGATGGCGAACAGATCGTAGGGGATCACGCGGCGCACGATCGCGGCGACGTTGGCGAGCAGTTCATCGAGCTCGAGCGTCTCGGAAGTGACGGTCGCGACTTCGAGGAGAAAATCGAGCAGGTCGCTGCGCTCGCGGAACTGGACGGCCCGGTTTGACGCGCGGCGGATGCGCATGCTAAGCTGCCGTCGCCTCGCACAATGCGCACGCTCGCGCTGGCGCCGATACGAGTCGCTCCCGCGGCCACCATGGCTTTCAGATCGGCCAGCGTGCGGATGCCGCCCGACGCCTTAACGCCCATCGACGTTCCGACCGTGCGCCGCATCAGCGCAACATCGGCCACGGTCGCGCCGGCTTTGCTGAAGCCCGTGGAAGTCTTCACGAAATCGGCCCCGGCATCCTGCGCCAGCCGGCACGCCAGCGTCTTCTGCGCGTCGTCCAGCAGCGCCGTTTCGATGATCACCTTAACGATCGCGCCATGCCCGTGGCTGGCTTCGACCACCGCCTGAATGTCCGACTCCGACGATGTCCCGTCTCGCCGCCGCGCAGCGCGCCGATGTTGATCACCATGTCGATTTCTTCCGCGCCGTCGCGAAGCGCGGCCAGCGTTTCCGCGACTTTCGCCGGCGTGCTCGTCGCGCCCAGCGGAAACCCGGCCACGGTGCAGACTTTGACCGGCGAGTCGCGCAGTTCCCCGGCCACCAACTTCGTCCAGAACGAGTTCACGCAGACGCTTGCGAACTCGATATTCGAGCGCTTCGGCGCACACCTGCCGCACCTCATCGCGCGTCGCTTCGGGCTTGAGGATAGTGTGATCGATCAGCCGCGCAATACTGCGGTCAAAACTCATTGGGGTGGAAGTTCCACCGTATCACAGGCTCTTAGGGAATGACCCGGCTACTGCACCGCGGCGATCACAGCGCAATCGTATATCCCAGGCTGGCAAGCAGCAAGAGGGAAAATAACCCGGTGTCGTCATCAGAAGGGGTCGATACGATCACCTCCGCCACGCCGTCAGACTTGCGGCGCACATTTGGCGTTGCCAGGCCCTCTTGCTCCCACCCGTTCCACTGCTGACGAACAAGCTCGATCATCCTTCGGTTATGCGAGAGGCGATAGACTTTCTGCTCAGGGCCAGGCGGCTGTGCGTTATAAACAACGCCAACCGCCTGCGAATCATTGAGATCCTCCAGCGGACCGAGCGACAAAGCCCGCCGTTTCGTTTTGCTGTCATACGTGTGTTTGTAGTGGCGTATTGCCCAGGCTGGCGCCGTGACATCCACCTCTCTCCATTCGGGCAAGCCGTCAGGCAGCGCTCGGCCGGTTTGGAATCCCGCCCGCCGTCGCAATAAAGAATGCAGCGAGTTTCTGTCCGTAGCAACGACCAGGACATTGGACCCGACTTGGGTAACGAACAGATTCAACTGCTCCGGCGAGTCCCGAGGCGAGCCCTTTCGCGCTGTAACGAAGGAGAAAATCGTAGCACCTGACCAATCCTCCTTCGGTGCTCCCGAGACCGCAGATTGCAAACTGGAACCGAGCGGCCCCGAGAATACGATCACTGCGCAACCGTCGGAAGGGACCAGGCCCAGACCGGTAAACCCCAGGAATTCTCGCGCGCCAGACAACGCGAAGGCTACAGTACGTCCCGCGAGAGTTTCGTACAACGTTGGAAATTCGTTGACAGGTCCCAGCGCAAATCCGCGCAGCAAATCAACGGGCGATGAGTCATTGTTGTCCTGGCCGCCCTTGGGAATGACAAAAGGATGGGGTGCGACTATCAAGGTCTGAGTGTCGGTTGGCAGCCAGTTGAGCACGGCTCTCCAAGCGAGAGTTCTGTCGCGCTGCTGAGCAATCAAATGGGCACAGGAGAATATCTGCGTGCAAACCAGAACCGTCGGAATCGTCAGTTGACGCAAATCGTACTCACCCCAGCGTGCTGGTGCAGAAGGCGCACCGTTTCGCGCCGATCGGAATCTCGCTCAGGCACTGCGGACACTTCTGCGTCGTCGGATCAGCGGGCGGCTCTTTCCGCGCGCGCGACACCAGCGCATTGATCGGCAGCACCACCAGATAATAGACCGCCGCGGCCACGATCACGAAGCTGACTACCGCGTTTACGAAGTCACCCAGCAGGAACTTGCTGCCGTTGACCGTGAACTGAATTGCGGAAAAGTCAGGCTTACCCGCGACGGCCGCGATCAAAGGCGTCAGCAGGTCCTTTGTGAATCCGCTGACCACGTTCCCGAAGGCCGCGCCCACCACGACGCCGACCGCCAGGTCCACCACATTGCCGCGCAACAGAAACTGCCTGAATCCGCCTGCCATACACACCCCTTTCGACCCAAATATGGTACACGAGGCGGTCTGAGTGGGAATGCTCCATCCGGCGAGGCGGTTGGCAACGGAAGCCGAAGCCCGGGACGCCGTGGTGCGCACCGGCACGTTGGATCAAATCAAAAGAAGCTCTATATGCACGGCGCGACGGCTATTACCCGCGCTGATTCACTGGTTTTTCGTTCCGCTCCACGCGTGACTCCCGCCGCGGGGATGGCCTCCGCCTTACCTCAACCGACTCCAGCAACTCGTGTACCAGAATGGCGAAGATCGCCGTACCCCCTGTAAGCCAAGCCAGGGAGATTCCGGCGATCTCAAAGTTCCACCGCAGCGATGTGTGGTGCAGTATCACGATCACCACACACGCCACCGCCATGATTACGGCAATCCAGAAAGCGAAGCTGTTTCGCCTGCCTGGCACGAGAATTTGTCAGCTACTACTTCTTCTCCACGATGTTGTTGCCGAACACGAAGCCCATCTCCGCTACCCCGCGAAACTGGTTATCGTCAGCTCCGGCCGGTCCGAAAACGTCGCCTGGAACATAGTCGATCGCATGCACGATCGCGAGGTCCATCCGGAAGAAAAATCCGCCGTACTGGAAGGTCGGTGTAACCGTGAACGAAGTGGCCTTGCTGCCCGGTCCGTAAAGCAGGTTTACATTGCCGTTCAGCGGGCCTCCGTCGCTCGCGATGTACTCAAAGCGTGCGGGCAGGGAGAACCCGTGACTGAAAGCCTTGCTGACGAGGATAGCGCCGCCATTCGTCTTGGTGCCCTTTGGAATCCCGGCCGCGAGGTCCTTCTGCACTTCCGTGTACTGGTAGTAGGGCTGAATGATCCACGAACCCTTGCTGTAGGTGTAGATCACGTTGTAGATGTCGCTGTTGTTCTGCACCGGAGACGGCGTAGCTCTCATACGCGGTCTTGTTGTAGTTGCCGCCGCCGATGAAAGTGATTGTGTTCGGTCCGTTGGCGTAGCTCAGCGGACCCGTGAGCCACGAGTACCGGTTGGAATAAAAACCGTCGTTGTAGCTGAACGATGCCGTAAACTTGCCCAGTGTCTGATTCACCTGCATGCCGCGATTGATCAGATTCTCCTGGTTCCACAGCAGACCGCGCGAAACGTTCATGTTCTGGAAGCGTGAACGTGGATTCGGCGCCAATCAGTGTGGGCAGGGCACCGATCTGGAACGATGTGTTCTTCCCCGCCTGTAGTTTGACAAACGCCACTGGCACCGCACTGAAGGTCTCGTCCACGGTCTTGCTCGTGCTCAGGAACGGTACGCCGAGGGCGGGAATGTTGTAAGCCCCCGCCTGAACGTAAAACTGAAACCACCCATCCGTCTTCTGCACCCATATCTGACCATTACTGATCGCAAACTGGCTGGAGTTGTCTCCCGGCACGTGATTACTCTGACCGATGGCCATGCCCGAGATGAACCCGTTCACCGAAAGCTTCCCGAAAGGACCGGCGTCGAAAATCGCCGGTGGAAGATTCGACAGCGGCCCCGTAAACGACGGTGTTGACAAGGGCATCGGCCCTGCAGGAGCTGCGGGAGCTGCTGGAGCAGCCGGCGTAGCGGCGGGTGCCTGCGCGTCCTGAGGTGCGGGGCTCGGAGTGTCCGCATCGGGGTTTGCAGCCCAGGCCGACACGGCTATGGCTAGGACACAGAGCGGCAATCTCATCGTTGGTTATTTCTCCTTGAATAAGGTTTACTGATACTCATTCGGAATACACCAAATCCTCATGAATGATTCAGTTTAAGCACGGGGTTTCACAGGGAGAAATAGATTGTTTGAATTTGGCAAATAGGTGCAAACGGATCGAAGGACGCTGTTCAGGGGACTATCAGCGCTCGCATCCTGAATTGAATCAGATGATTGCGAGAGTTCAGCACGCTGCCGAGTATGCATAGGTTCAGAGGCGGGAATCTCTTCGTGTTTCAGCTCCTTGCCGCGAAAAACGGGACTCTGGCCGATTTACATTTGCACACGCCGCGTCGGCCGCGCTTTGCGGGAACCGACCTTGCGGTGCGTGTACAGCTTTAAAACCAAAGCTCCCCACGCCAGGACCCTCAGTGCACGGCTCTTCGACGGCTTTCCACAGGTCGTGCGCTACTAATCTTTGCGCACACATTTTGCGCGCCACCTTGCCACATCTCTGATAACAGCCGCGCGCTACATTGGGTATTTGGAGGATCAGTCCTGAGTCCGGTCCATACCTCGCGCTCGCTCTCCGAGGTTCATGAGTACGTCGCCACTGACCACGCGTCCGCTTGGCGGCGCATGCTCGCCTTCGCCGGCCCGGCCTACATCGTCAGCGTCGGTTACATGGACCCCGGCAACTGGGCCACCGACCTCGCCGGCGGCGCCCAGTTCGGCTACCGGCTGCTCTGGGTGCTGGTCATGTCGAACGCCATGGCCATTCTGCTGCAGACGCTGGGCGCGCGCCTCGGCATCGTCACCGGCCGCGATCTCGCCCAGGCCTGCCGCGAAACCTATCCCGCGCGCCGTCAATCTGGCCCTCTGGTTCCTCTGCGAAATCGCCATCGTGGCCTGCGATCTGGCCGAAGTGCTCGGCGCGGCCATCGCGCTCAATCTCCTGTTCCATATTCCGCTGCTGCTCGCGCGTCGCGCTGACGGCGCTCGATACTCTGCTGGTCCTCTGGCTGCAGAAGCTCGGCATCCGCTATTTCGAAGCCTTCATCCTCGGCCTCATCGCCGTCATCGCCGTCTGTTTCGCCGTCGAGCTGTTCATGGCGAAGCCGGAAGCCGCCGGCGTGCTGCGAGGCCTGGTTCCATGGCATCGACAACACGCAGCCTCTATCGTCGCGATCGCCATGCTCGGCGCCACCGTGATGCCGCACAATCTCTATCTGCATTCCGCGCTCGTGCAGACGCGCCATATCGGCCACACCGCCGAGGAAAAACGCAGCGCCTGCAAGTGGAATCTGGTCGATTGCACCGTCGCCCTGAACGTCGCCATGTTCATCAACTGCGCGATTCTGATTCTCGCCGCCGCCGTTTTCTATCGCGCGCACAAAGAGGTCGACGAAATCCAGCAGGCGTATCTGCTGCTCGCGCCGCTGATGGGAACGCTGCATCGCCGCGCAAGCTCTTCGCCGTCGCGCTGTTCGCCTCCGGACAGTCGTCCACGCTGACCGGAACGCTCGCCGGGCAGATCATCATGGAGGGCTTTCTCAATATCCGCGTGCGTCCGTGGCTGCGGCGCCTGGTGACGCGCGCGCTCGCCATCGTGCCCGCGTTCGCCGTGATCTGGCTCGCAGGCAGCCGGGGCACGCTGCCGCTCCTGCTGCTCAGCCAGGTGGTGCTCAGCCTGCAGCTGCCGTTCGCCATCATGCCGCTGATCCATTTCACGAACGACCCGCCGCGCATGGGCCCGTTCGCCAGCGGCTCGAAGCTGCGCATCGCCGGATGGACGACCGCCCTGATCGTCATCGGCCTGAACGTCTGGATGGCTCAGCAGTCAATCGCCGACTGGGCGCACGGACGCGGGCCGCTATGCGCCTCTGGTCTGGACTGCCAGCCTGGCTGTCGGCGGCGCGACTGCTGCGGCCTGCTTCGTCTGGATCGCCTTCCATCCATACCGCCGCCCCGCCAAAGTCACCGCCACGCTGGGTCTCGAAGAGCCGCTCGGCGGATCTCGTCACCGCACCCACCTACCGCCGCATTCTGGTCCCGCTCGATCACTCGCCGCTCGACCGCATCGCGCTGAGCCACGCCGCCGCGCTCGCCGCGCGCACCAATGGCCGCATCTATCTGCTGCACGTCGAAGAAGGCGTCACCAGCCAGATTTACGGTTCCGAGTCGTCCACGCGCCGAAGTCGAAGCGGGGCGCGAATATCTGGACAGCCTGGTCGATTCGCTCGGCGAGATGAAGATCGACGTCGAAACCGCCATCCGCCACGGCTCCAATCCGCGCAAGGAAATCGTGCGCTACGCCCGCGAGATTCAGCCCGACCTGCTCGTTATGGGCGCGCACGGACACGGCGGCATCAAGGATCTGATCTTCGGCAATACGATCAATCCCGTGCGCCACAAGCTGAATATCCCGATTCTCGTCGTGCGCGACTGAACCTCGACGCCGTTCGACGCGGACCGCCGACCGTTCATCACTTTCCCGCCCCCCATCCGGAGTAACCACCGCAGAATCGACCCATGGATCGATTCCGCCACTACCTCACGACCGCTTTCCTTCTCTTCGCCGCACCGCTCCCGCTCGTTGTCTGCCTCGCCTTCAAAATGGGCGGCTGGGTCCAGACATTGGAGTCCGCTGGCGGAGTACTCCTGCTCGCCGCGCTTTACTGGCTGCCGATCGGAGTATGGCTCGCATTCAGCTCCGCCCGGTTCTGGAAGAGACTCCTGATCGGCTACCTGATTTCCCTGCCGCTTTATTTCCTGACTCTGACGGTTCTCTACCCGCTCTGGGGCGGCGTCCACTTCCACCCGCTTGTCAGCGGCAGCAGGCTGCGGATCTACCTGAGCGCCACGCCGACGTTCTATGGCCTGGTCCGCCTGACGTTCTTTCTATCAACCTGCCGCATCGGCATCTGGACCCGCCGCGCCGCGGCCGCCGCCGCGCTCGCCGGTATCTCCGCCCCGCTGTTCTTCACTGCTGCCAGTGGCATGAGCTGGCCCAGCCCGACCACCCATGTCGCGATCACCGGGGCCCGCATTGTTGACGCCTCTTCGAATCGCATCGTTGACGGCCAGGACGTTTTCGTTGAAAATGGCCGCATCGTCGCCATCGTCGCCATCGGCGCCTCCGTCCTACACCCCGGCTGGCCCCGCATCGACGCCCGCGGCCGCTATCTGCTTCCGGGCCTCATCGACGTACATACTCACCTGCAGTCCCCCGTCGAACTGTCCGCCGGATTCAATTTCACTTACTTCGCGAAATCGATGATGGGCGGCTACGCCCCGCAGCGCAGCGAATATCTCGCGAGCGGCATCACCTCCGTCCGCGATCTGGGAGGATCCGCCGCCGTGAACTACCGGCTGCGCGCCGATATTCTTGCGAAGAAAACACTTGGCCCCCGTTTCTTCACCTCCGGCCGTCTTGTCACCTCGCCTCATGGACACCCCGTCAGCACCATCTGGCCGGACGAGATTTCGCGCGAGGGGGCAATCCTCGCGACGGATGAGCCGGGCCTGATCGCCGCGCTCGACCGCAACTACGCCGAAGGCCCGCCCGACGCCGTCAAAATCGTGCACGGCACCATCGGCCGCGCCAAAGAAGAGCTCAGCCCCGAACTGATGGCCGCCGCCATTCGCTGGGCCGATCGCCACCACCTGATCAGCATCGTCCACGCCGAAACCGCCGCCGAAGACGAAGACGCGCTGCGCGCCGGCGCCACCGGCATCGAACACGCCGCCTACCTGCAGGACGTGCCCGAAGCGCTCGCCGCTCTTGTGGCCGAACGCCATCCTTTTGTTGACCCCACGTTCGGCGAGGTCGCGACTGATCGCGACATGCTGCATCTCTCCCCCGCCGAAAAGAGCCGTCGCATGCAGCTCAGTTATCAGGCCGTTCGGAAACTCCAAAGCACCGGTGCGCGGCTCGCCATCGGTACCGACGCTCCGATGGTCCGCTTCGGCGCCGGCTTGCACGACGAGCTCGACGAATTCACCCACGCCGGCTTCTGTGCCTCTGACATTCTAAGTTTCGCCACCGTGAACAACGCCGCCTACCTCGGAAAGGCGTCTGAACTCGGCCGCATCGCACCGGGCTATCGCGCCGACCTCATCCTCACCGACGCCAACCCACTGGAACATCTGGCCACCCTGCGCCATCCCGTCTGGACTATGCTGGATGGGCAAATCGTCTTCCGCCGCCCATAAACACGTGACGTTCCATCGCTCCAACTACCCATACTGGGCCTGCCAGATCGCGGGCTGGGGAGGCTACAGCGTCGTCGGCCTCATGATCGCCACGCTGGTAAGCGGCTGGCACGCGGGCACGGTGGTTGGTTTCGCGCTTTTCTTCCTCTACAGCATCGCTCTCACCCATTGGTTTCGCGGCCTGATTCGCCGCCGCGGCTGGCTCGATCTTCCCGCCGCCCGCGGATTCCCGCGCATCTTCGCCACGGCCATCTGCGCCGGATTGCTTCTCGCCGCTCTGGTGAGCGGTCTCACGCACGTGCTCGCCGGACCCAACGCCTTTGACACTACGGCAACCGTCAGCACTGCCGGTGGCCTCGCCTTCGCCTGTTGCATGTGGGCCGGCATCTACGTAGGCATCGCAAGGAATCGCAAGGCGCAGCTGCGCGAAGTCGAACTGGAGGTCACTCTCGGCCAGGCCGAACTGCGTGCACTGCACGCTCAGATCAATCCGCATTTTCTCTTCAATTCGCTGAACACTATCCGCGGCATGATCGCGGAAGATCCCGCCCGCGCGCGGCACATGGTCACCAGCCTCGCCGCTCTCTTCCGCCGCTCCCTTCAGGCCAGCGCCTCGCAGATGGTTCCGCTCGCCGATGAAATGGAAGCGGTCGCCGATTACCTCGAACTCGAGCGCACCCGCTTCGAGGAACGTCTCCGCGTCTCTGTCGATATCGACCCCGCCGTCCGCCATTGCTCCGTGCCCGTCATGCTCGTGCAGACGCTCGCGGAGAATGCGGTCAAACACGGCATCTCACAACTCCCGTCCGGGGGCGCCATCGGCATTCGCGGCATCATGCGTGGCGACAACGCGGTCGTAGTGACCGTCGAAAACACCGGCATGCTTAGCGCGCCCGACCCCGCGGGAACTCACACCGGGCTCGCCAACGCCCGCGAACGCCTTCGCCTCTGCTATGGCGACCGCGCGTCTCTCGAACTCAAATCGCAGAACAATCTGGTGACCGCTACCGTGGTTCTTCCTGCCAGCCAATGAAAGCCCTAATCGTTGACGACGAACGCATGGCGCGTCAGGAGCTACGCCGCCTTCTCGCCGCCCATCCGGAAATCGAAATCATTGGGGAATTCGCTGGCGGCCCCGAGGCTCTCGCGCAGACCGAACAGCTACACCCGGACGTCCCGTTTCTCGACATCCAGATGCCCGGCATGAACGGCTTCGACCTCCTCGCACACCTGCGCGACGTGCCGGAAGTGATCTTCACCACCGCATATGACCAGCATGCCCTCGCGGCCTTCGACGCCAACGCCCTCGACTACCTGCTCAAACCCATCGCGCCCGCGCGCCTCGCGACCGCACTGCAGAAACTGCGGGTGCGCAGGCAACGTCCGCAGCCCGCGAAGGTTTTTCTGCGCGATGGCGAACGCTGCTGGATCGTGGGCTTCGACGAAATCGATCTCCTCGAATCCGAAGGCAATTACACGCGCGTCTTCTTCCGCGAGCAGCGCCCCCTCGTCGCCGGCACGCTCACCGCGTTCGAGGAACGGCTGAACCCGGCGACTTTCTTCCGCGCCAGCCGTCGCCACATCATCAACCTGAACTCCATCGAATCGGCAGAACTCGCGGTCAGCGGAAACCTGTTGGTGAGGATACGCGGCGGCGGCGAGGTGGAACTCTCGCGGCGCCAGTCCGCGCATCTCAAAGAGATTCTCAGCCTGTAGGGCCCCTTCTTTCCGCAATCAGCAGCAGCCACGGCGAGCCCAACTCATAGGGCTTCCGATCCAGCGACCTGAAATAACCGGTCGCCTGCAATCCGGCCTGCCCGAGCATGCGCCGCAGCTCCCCCAGTGTGCGGATATAACTGGACGCGTCCCGCACCTCGACCTTGCCATCGCGGATGAACGTGTACTGAATGTCCAGACGGCTTTCCGCCGCGTCGTACCGGTTCTGGCTGAGATAAAGGATGTCGCCCAGCCACATCCACCTCTGCCGCACGCGCGTCGGCAGAATGGACTCCGCCGCGAGCCCCGTATCGATCGCAAGTCGGGCGCCCGGCTTCAGCGCCCGCCCGACCGCCGCGAGAAACTGTTGCCGAAACAGAGTGCGCCCTCGAATTCGCCGTCGTAACGGATCGCGTGCATGTCGCCCTCGACGAACTCGGCATCCGCACGCCGCGCCTTAGCCTGTTCGATGAATTCAGCCGCCAGATCGACGCCCATCACGCGACACCCGCGCGTTGCCAACTCGGCCGAATGCCGTCCGTTCCCGCACGGGATATCGAGCACCCGCCCGCCCTTCGGCAGTTCCATTCGCCCCGCGTCAGTTCAGGCGTTATACATCTGCGGGAGAACTCCAGCACGACACCGTTGAAAAACATTTCATAGCAGTTCTTCTGCGTTGGGTTTTCCTTAAAGTCTTGGAGTTTGGAAAAAAGCACACCGCCGCGGTGCGCTCAGGAAAGAGCCAGAAAGGAAAACGTCAGCAGGTGGCTGGAATATTCAGCGGCGTGAAACCGTTTTTATTGTACGCTGATTTCAGGCATGCTTCGCTCCCTCGGACTCGCGCTGCTCTTAACCGCCGCGCACTCCGCCTGGGCGCAGTACGTTGTCAGCGCGCGCGCCGGAACCGTTAACTTCATCACCGGACAGGTTTCCATCGACGACAAAACCGTCGAGCGCAGACCCAACAAATTTCCCACCCTCAAAGACGGCCAGCTGCTCCGCACCGACAACGGCCGCGCCGAAATCCTGCTCGGCCCCGGTGTTTTTGTACGGCTCGGCCCGCACG
Source organism: Terriglobia bacterium (assembly GCA_963832905.1). Lineage (GTDB taxonomy): Bacteria > Acidobacteriota > Terriglobia > Bryobacterales > Bryobacteraceae > BOG-234. The sequence continues at coordinate 344,394 of CAWHVO010000008.1, forward strand.
CCGCTCTGCGAATGATCAACTCGCGCCTCACAGACACCCAGGTGAAACTCGTACAAGGCACGGCGCTCGTCGAAGTCATCGAGATCGCCAACGGCAGCAACCTGCACGTGCTTCTCGGCGACACCAGCACGGCTTTCCGCGGCATCGGCCTGCATCGCTTCGACGCCGGCTCCGGCGACCTCAGCGTCTACGGCGGCCACGCCAACGTCAAGGCCGGCGCGCAGACGTTTGACGCATCCCGCGGCCACGTCGTCCATCTGCTCGACACGCCCATCGATGCCCGCTTCGACCCGCGCGATAAGGACCCTCTGCTCCAGTGGGCCGCCAGCCGCTCGTTTCATCTCTACATTACGAATCCCGCGGCCCGCGCACGCCTGACCAACTGGGAAGTCTCGAACGGCACGTATTACTTCAACCGCGATTTCGGCATGCAGTTCATCTCACGCGTCCAGACGCGCTCCCCGCTGACCCGCCAATTTCCGCCGCCAGTCAACCTATATCCCCGTCAGGATCCCGCGCCCAAGCCTCCTTCGTCGAGTCCGCAGATTCCGACTGTCACCTACCCCGGCCCGGCCTCCGGTGGCGGCAATTTTCCTTACTGACGCACAGTTTTACCGTCGATCATCCGTTCGTTCACGGTCAGCTTCTCGTGCTTGTGCCGTTTCCAGCCTTCGCTGGTCTTGATCCACGTATCTCTGAAGTGGGACCCGTTCCACACTTGGTGATCCGCCCCCTCGATCTTCTCGGCATGCGTGCCTCCGACCAGCCCGAGCACGACAGCGTCGTTCCCGTTCAGCTTCACATCGTAAAGCTGAAGGCCGTTGCCCGTGCCGTTGTGCTCGTAATCCGGTTTCCAGAACGCAATCCACCCCGGAGGGTTCTTCATGCTCGCGGTGTCGCGCCGCATATAGAACGCCAACTCCGCCTTGGGCCGCGGTTTTTCGTTCAGCGTGATGCTGACCCAGTCGTCGGTGTCCATTTTCATCGCAGCCTCCGCATCGCCGCGGTTCATCGCCTCGATCGAGTTGTTATAGGCAGTGACGATCTGTTTAATGACATCGTCCAGTTCCGCGGGCAGAAGCACCGACGGCACTATCAGCATCAGAATCAGGAGCGCTTTTCGCATACGTTCAGTTTGCCTCAGGCACGCGCGACGCGCTCTCCACCACCAGCACCTCAAGCGGGCCGCGGCGCGATTCCAGCTTCAGACCCAGCTGCTCGCTGACCGCCGTGAACAGGCTGGGACGCTCCGGCGGCGGCGCATTCGCATCCGGGTGGTCCGAAGAATTATCCGGCGACCATTCCAGATTCACCTGGTAAACGCCGGCGAGTCCAGTCTGATCCACCACCGTCTGCCGCTCGAATCGCGAAAGCAGCGTGACCAGCAGCGGCATCGACATCTGCGGATCCGAAATTCGTCCGCGCACCTGCACTCCGACGTTCGGATCGGGAACCTCCTCGACCAGCCTTGATCTTCGGCGCAGACTTGCCTTTGAGCAGCGCAGGGTACGTTTGCTATGGTGAACCGCCCGGGCTGCCACCTGCCGAGGTTGATCATAATCCGATCCTCCTTCGGCAGCGGCGACAGCTTCAGCGTCTCACTTCGAACCTGGGAGCCTGGGCCGTGACATGGAGCACCCACACCAATGACAGGACGAAAACCCGCATAACCACCGAGACACCGCAGGCTACGTGAATGTTCCCGTTCGCACGCTGCACTACAATGAGTTTTCTGAAACGCCCTTCCCTGACGACCTGGATTCTGCTCGGCCTTCTCGCCGGAATCCTCTTCGGCGCCGCGTTCCCCAGACCGGCCGTCAAACTCGCCATCCTGGGCACAATCTTCCTCCGCCTCATCAAGTCGATCATCGCCCCGCTTCTCTTCGGCACGCTGGTTTCCGGCATCGCGGGCGCAGGCTCAGTCAGGACGATGGGCCGCATTGGCGGCAAAGCGATTGTCTATTTCGAAATCGTCACCACCGTCGCGCTCTTCATCGGACTCGCCGCCGTCAATCTCGTTCAGCCCGGGGCGGGGGTTGCATTGCAGAAAGGCGCGCCGCCGCCCGTGGCCGAGACGTCCGTCAATCTCCCGCAGATGCTCGAACACATCGTGCCCACGAGCATCGTCGAAGCTATGGCGAACGGTGACGTCCTGCAGATCGTCGTGTTCACCTTCCTCTTCGGCGCCGCCTGTGCCGCCATTGGCGCGAAAGCCCGGCCAGTCGTCGCATTCTGCGAAGCGCTTTCCGAAGTCATGTTCCGCTTCACGAATTATGTGATGCTGTTCGCGCCCATCGGCGTCTTCGGCGCGATGGCAGCTACCATCGGCGAGCACGGCATCCGTGTTCTGCTCAGCCTCGGCAAGCTCGTCGCCACGCTCTGGGGCGCGGAGATCTTTTTCGTCGTGGTGATTCTGGGCACGGTCACCGCCATCGCAGGAATCCCTCTGCGCCGCTTCATCCGTTTCGCGCGCGAACCATTCCTCATCGCCTTTTCGACGGCGTCGAGCGAAGCTGCGCTTCCGGTCGGTCTCGAAAACATGGCGCAGTTCGGCGTGCCGCGTCACATTGTGGCGTTTGTACTGCCCACCGGCTACAGCTTCAATCTCGACGGCTCGACCCTCTACCTCTCGCTTGCCTCGATGTTCATCGCGCAGGCCGCGGGCGCCCATCTTTCCTTCGGCACGCAGCTCCTCATGATGCTCACCCTGATGCTCACCAGCAAAGGCATCGCGGGCGTGCCGCGCGCGTCGCTCGTGATCCTCGCCGGCACGCTCGCCACGTTCAAACTGCCGCTCGAAGGTATCGCACTGATCTTCGGCGTCGACACTCTGATGGACATGGCGCGCACGTCGGTGAACATGCTCGGCAATTGCCTCGCGACCGCAGTGGTCGCGCGCTGGGAAGGCGTGAAACTCCCCACCGGCGACGACGTGCCCTCCGCCGAGATGGTGCCGGCTGACGAAAAACCCTGAGGGTTTTTTCTTGTGGGGCGGCCTTTCCAGGCTGCGGACACGCTTTCCAGCCGGGTCCATCGGACGCAGTCCGACCTTCAAAAGACTGTTATACCCTTAGCTCAGGAGGAAGCCCTCTGCTCACCCGCGCCTTGCTCCTCGTCGCTGCCGGCGCCCTGACGCTCGCCGCGCAGCCACTGGTCACCATCCGTCCCGCGCCCGACCAACTGCCGCCAGGCATCACAATCGTCAGCCCGGCAGACCCCTCTTTCCAGAGCCTCGTCGAGAAAATCCTTCCTCCCGCTGCCGTCCCTCTCTATCAGCACATTCTTCCCTACTCGATGCTGATCCGCAACGAAACCTCCACGCCGATCATCGCCGTGGCGCTGACGATCCAGATCACTGACGCCAACGGCCGCACTCCGAAACCACTGGTGCTCTGTCCCTACTGCGGCACGCCCCCCAGCAAAGAGAACGTGGTGCTGGCGCCCGGCCGCGACCTTCTCCTCACCGCCGATCCCCGCTTCACGGCGCTGGCGCGGGTGCTGAGTCGTTCAATTGCCGACAAAAGACGGCCGCCGCCGGACGAACTCGCCAACCGCTCGCTTGAACCGATTCTCTCGGCGCGCGCCATCACGTTGGCGCTCGATTCGGTTCTGTTTGCGGACGGAACCGTGAAAGGCCCGGACGAAGCAAACTCGTTCGACAAGTGTACCAACGAGCTTCATGAACAGGCCGCATTCGACAATGCCGTCCTGGCCTTTCAGGGCCGCACGACGGAGGAACTCCGGCAGTACCTTGCTACGGTCGCGGCCACTCCGAAGCGGACGACCCAGCGCACCTTCGCACAGGCTTATGAAGTCGAGCTCGCCAACGAAGGGCCGGAACACATTTTCAAAGAGGTAAAGGAAGGCCTCAGGCAGTAACCGAGCTAACCATCTACCGATGATTCTTACTTCCGCCGCGCCGCTTCGATGATCTCCGTCGGCGGCCCTTCGGCCATAGCCAGCGGCAGAATCCGCTCGTCCGGCATTCCCGCGACGCGCCCCAGAATCAAACGCGCCATAGCCGCATGCCCGGGTGAACTCCACGACGCCATCTCGATCAGCGAATCCAGCGCCTCGGCCCGCAGCTTTGCCAGGAGTGCCGGATTCCTGGCCGCCGTCATGCTCCAAAGCACCGCGGTGGCTTTGTTCCGGTCCTTCCAGACCCCGGAATTCAGCATCGCGATGAATCCCTCAGCCGGAATCTCCCCCGCCGGCTTGATGCCCGACCGCAGCATCACCCCCAGCGCCCGCGTCGCATTGTTCCGTACTTCATCGTCCGGATCGCGCGTCGCCCGCAGAAGTGCGGCGACCTGCTCTTTCGACGGATTCGCGTATCCCAGAACTTCGCTCGCAACCTGCCGATCCTTCACCGACGCCGCATCCATTGCCTGCATCAGCTCCGGCTCGTGCCCGACCGCCCAGTCGCGCATCGACAACTGAATCTTCCGCAGATCCGGATCCTTGAACAGCGCGTACCCCTGCGAATCGTCCTCCTGCGCCGCATCGCCGCCCTTTGTGACAGCCGCCATGACCGCGCTTCCGAACTGGTCGTCGAGGGTTACAATCTCCGGCGGCAGCTTTGCGCTTCCGGCTGGAATCGTGTTGTACCCGAACGGCCTGTACGACTCACCCGGCAGGCCGATGTACAGCTCGAATTCTCCGTGCGGGTTGCAGCAAACGCCGTTGAACGTTCGTCGGCTCTTTGCCGATCGCCTTCATCACGGCAGCGCGAATCGAGTCCTTCGTACCGGCGTTGAATTCGTCTCCTCGTTGGACGGTGAGCGCCGCCCGCACCTTCGCCACATCGATCCCCTTGTAGCCGAAAAACTCGATGGGGCCGATCCGGTTCTGAGCGAAAGTGGGCGCGGCGGCTAATACGAACAGCAGAACGGATTTGATCATTGGATATCCTTACGCCTGGGAATCGCAATTTGTTGGCTTGAACACGCCGGGGCGTCACATGACGCCCCAGGCCCGCACTCCCGAGTGTACCCCTAATTCGACGCCGCGCGCGACGCCATCATGCTGCGGATCCGCGCCATCTGCGCCCGCACGCGCTCCAGCCCGCCCGGCGCCGCCGTACACACCTGCTCGAGATTGCTGAACAGTTTCGGATTCCCCATCATCTCCCGCAGCTGGGGCAGAAATCCTTCGATCTTTCCGAACGCGATGATGTGCTCGCCGGCCGATGCCTCGAACAGCGCCGGATCGATGGCGCCGGATGTCACAAACGAGCACGCCATTTCCCAATAGGAAACGACCATCCGGATCTGAGCGCTGTGCGGTCCCGACATCCCGGCCAGGTAGTCCTGCGCCGACTCCGGATTGAACGAGAAAAAGTAATTGCGCGCCTCGCGCATGACACTCTCGCGGCGCAGTTCATAAAGTTTGAGAATCAGATTCGCGCTTTCGACAGCAGTTGGCATGATGAATGTTTTCCTCTTGTACGTGGAGTCTGTTACGAACGGGTAACTTGGTCTGTTGCCCTATGGTTGAATTTAACAGGTGATAGGCGATCCACCCTCCCTCGCGGCTTTCTTTGACATCTGGCGCCGCGCGCGCGGCACGTTTCTGCGGTACGAGGGCGACATCACTTCAAGCCACTTCACCTACGAAAAGGCCGCCGCGTCGGCCACGGCATTCGCGGCAAAACTTCGCGATGCGGGTATCGCGAAGGGCGAACGCATTCTCTTCTGGAGCGAGAACCGTCCCGAGTGGATCGTGGCGCTCTGGGGAGCGATCGTCGAAGGCGTCATCGCGGTGCCGATCGACTTCCGCTCTTCAGCGACCGTCGTCGAACGCATCGCGGGGATTGTCAGCGCCCGCGCTCTGCTCATCGGCGACGCAGTTGACGCGCCCGCGTCTCTTCCCTGCCCGGTCTGGCATCTTCGCGACGTCAGAGCAGCATCGCCATCCTCCTTCACTCCGGCTGGTCCGGACGATGTCGCCGAGATCCTCTTCACCTCCGGCGCGACCGGCGACCCGAAAGGCGTCACCATCACGCATCGCAACATCCTCGCGAATCTCAAACCGATCGACGAAGACATCGAAAAATACCGCAAGTACATGGGACCCTTCGCGCCCATTCGGTTCCTGAATCTTCTTCCGCTGAGCCATCTTTTCGGACAAACCATGGCCGCCTTCATTCCGCCTCTCATCGCGGGCGAGGTGGTTTTCATGTCCGGCTATAGCCCGCGCGACGCCGTGCATCTCATCCACAGACGGCGCATCTCGGTTCTGGTCTCGGTGCCGCAGATGCTCGAACTGCTGCGAGACTACATCGTGCAGGCGATACCCGAAGCCGCCGCCCCGCCCCGCAGCAGTAAGTGGTATTGGCGCTGGTGGCAGTATCGCCGCGTGCACGCCCGGTTCGGCTGGAAATTCTGGAGCTTCGTAGTCGGCGCGGCGCCGCTCGATCCCGCACTCGAGGAATTCTGGGGCAAACTCGGATACGTTGTGATCCAGGGTTATGGCCTCACCGAAACCGCTCCTGTCGCCACACTGAATCATCCCTTCGATTCGCGCAAAGGCACCGTTGGCAAGGCGATCGGCGGCGTTGAAATCCGCATCGCGCCGGACGGCGAAGTGCTTCTGCGCGGCGAGAACATAACGCCCGGCTATTACGGGGAGGGCTCGATCCGCGACTCCGAAGGTTGGCTGCACACCGGCGATATCGGCGAGAAGGATGCCGAAGGTCGCCTGAAAATCCTCGGGCGCAAAAAGGAAATGATCGTCTCGCCCGACGGCCTCAACGTGTACCCCGAGGATGTCGAGCGCGTCCTTAATGCCATCGATGGCGTGATCGAATCGGCGGTCGTTGCGGACAAACAAGGCACACGCGAACAGGTGCACGCCGTCCTGGTGCTCGAACCGGGTCGCGATGCACAGACCATTGTGAACGAAGCCAACGCGAAGCTCGAATCCCACCAGCGCATCCGCGGCTTTTCCATCTGGCCGAATCCGCCGCTGCCGCGCACGACGGGCACGAACAAACTCAAGCGTGTCGAAATCGCTAAATGTACCGCTGGCGGTCTTGCCGCCGGCGCTGTTTCCGCCGCTGACAACTCCATTCCCGAAGTGCTCCGCAAATTCGCCAGCGGACGCACTGTTGACCTCAACACCTCTCTGGCCGATCTCGCCCTCAGCTCTCTCGACCGCATTCAACTCATGATGGAGCTCGAACAGCGCAACGGCTTCGCGGTAAGCGAATCGCAGTTCGCCCAGGCGAAAACCATCGGCGACCTCACGCGAGTCCAGCCCGCAACGGCGGAAGAGCCCATCGAATTCCCGGAGTGGAACCGATTCCGCCCCGCCGACTTGGTGCGACGCATCGCGCTCCCCACCCTGATCCTGCCTCTCGCCCGTCTGTTCGCCTGGATCAAAGTCGAAGGCCTCGAAAATCTCCGTGACGTGAAGCCCCCGGTAATCTTCGCTTCAAACCACCAGAGCCATTTCGATGTGCCCTCGATCCTCTGTGCACTGCCGGGTTTCTGGCGCTACCGCACCTGCCCAGCCATGGCGAAGGAATTCTTCGACGCGCATTTTCACCCGGCCAATTACCCCTGGCACAACCGCTTCACCAGCGGTTTGAATTACTACCTCGCCGCGCTGGTATTTCAGGCCTTCCCCCTTCCGCAGCGCGAATCCGGCACGCGCGAAGCGCTGCGCTACGCCGCCGAGCTCGCCTCGGACGGGAAATGCATCCTGATTTTCCCCGAAGGAAAACGCACCGACGCCGGCGAGATCCTGCCATTTCAGCCCGGCGTGGGAATGCTGGCCGCGCGCCTCAGAATTCCCGTGGTGCCTGTACGCCTCGAAGGTCTGGAGCGCGTGTTACATAAGACCGCGAAGTTTCCGACCCCCGGCAGGGCGCGTGTAAAACTGGGGCCTCCGATACTTCCCGAAGGCGAAGATTTCGCCGCGCTGGCAAAGAAAATTCGGGACGCGGTAGAAAAACTGTAGCAGTACAATTAAGACAAGGCGTCACGAAAATGTTTTTTGCTCTGGTCCTTGTACTCCTCGCCGTTCTGGTTATCCTCAACGTTTTTCTGCTCATGCGCGTGCAATCCCAGGCGGGACTTGAAACCCGCCTGCGCGATGACCTCACCCGGCTCCAGCAGCTTCAGTCCGGCGACAGCCGCGCACTTCGTCTGGAGATCGAGTCGCGCATGGAACTCATCCGCGGTATCCTCGATACTCGCCTCGAAACGATGCGACAGACCGTGGACGAGAAACTCCAGTCGACGCTCGAATCGCGCCTTGGCGAATCCTTCCGCCTCGTCAGCGAGCGCCTCGAACAGGTCCACAAAGGCCTCGGCGAAATGCAGACCCTCGCTGCCGGCGTCGGCGACCTGAAGCGCGTGCTGACGAACGTCACGACGCGCGGCGCCTGGGGCGAAGTGCAGCTCGAAAATCTGCTTGCGCAGATTCTCGCGCCCGAACAATACGACCGCGACGTCTCCACCACCGGCACCGCCGAGCGCGTTGAGTTCGCCATCAAACTCCCCGGCAAAGATGCCGATCCCGTCTGGCTTCCCGTTGACGCGAAATTTCCGATGGAGACCTACCAGCGCCTGGCCGCCGCCGCCGAACGCGGCGATGCCGATGCCGTCGAAGCCAGTGCCCGCGAACTGGAAGCGGTCGTACGCGTATGCGCGAAAACGTTCAGCACGAAATATCTCGCGCCGCCGCGCACCACCGATTTCGGCATTCTCTTCCTCGCCACCGAGGGACTCTACGCCGAAGCGCTGCGCCGCCCCGGACTCGCCGAAGCACTGCAGCGCGACTTCCGCGTCGTGATCGCGGGTCCCACCACATTCGCCGCACTGCTCAACAGCCTGCAGATGGGCTTCCGCACGCTGGCCATTCAGCAGCGCTCCAGCGAAGTCTGGAAACTTCTCGGCGACGTGAAACTCGCAGTTCGGCAAGTATTCGCAGGTACTCTCCACCATCCGCAAACGTCTCGAACAGGCCACGCAGACTGTCGACGAAGCCGCCACGCGCACGCGCGTCATCGAACGCCGCCTCAAAGACGTGTCATCATCCGAAGAGGAGGAGGACTCAGCACCACTCCTCCGGCTGATCGCCGTCAACGACGCAGATTGAAAATGCGTGTCCTGATCCTGCTCGCATGCGCGTTCGCACTGAACGCGGCTGACACCATCGCCTGGGGACCGCCCGATCACGGACTTCGCTTCGGCATCGCTTTCGGACCCGCATCGCCCGAGCCGCAGATTCGTCTGCTCTTTCAGAACATCGACCGGCCGCAGTGCCTGCTCCCTCTCGGCAGTGAATCAGCCAAAGGGCCCGTCTACGACGTGCAGTTCACGCTGCGCGCGCCCGACGGGAAAGAAATGCCGCTCTTCAACTTCAACGGCCCGCCCGGCGTTCAGCACGCGGTCAAACCGATTGAGATCGACATCCCGCGCGGCAAGACGCACGAAATCGTGCTGTTGATGAAAAAACTCATCTACCTCGACAACGATGGCAAGAATCACCCGCTCCCCGAGATGCTCGCGCGCCATTATTCCTTCCACGCTTCTGTGGACACCAGCGGCGAAGCGCGCTACACGCGTACACGCGATCAGTGGATGGGGAAAGTCGTCTCAGGCGAGCTTCGCCGCTAACCGCGGGGCAGTAAGCCGCGTGCCATCTCCATCGCCTCTGCGGTGGTTGTGATCCGTCCTTCGAGCTGCGCGTCCTCAATCTCGGCCAGCACTCTCCCGAAGATCGGGCCCGGCTGATACCCGGCCGCAATCAGTTCCCTGCCTGTCACGAGCGGCTTCGGCTTCAGGATCTCCGGCGGCGTTTCCTGCTGCTTCCGCCTCACGAATTCGTAGTTGTCGAGGCCTCCGTGGCTCGACAGACAATCCAGCCGATGCAGTTCCATATGCTCCTCGAAATCCGGCTGCCGCATGAATCGCTTCAGCGTGCTTTCCCGCATGCGGGGGACTTCCATGAACTTCATGTGATTCCCGATCAGCGCCTCCACGGATTCGATCACATGGTTCGGAAATTTCAGCCGATTCAATATTGCGTGCGCGATCTCGATTCCCTTCTCCACATGCCCGTCGAATCTGATCCTCGCGCGCACAACGGACCCTTCGGCCTGTGCGCTAGTGCGTTCGGCCATGCGAAACGTCGCGGGCTTGCCGATGTCGTGCAGCAACACGCCGAGCGCCAGCGCCACCGAAGGGTCGCGCAGACCTTCAAGCATTATCAGCGTGTGCGTCCAGACATCGCCTTCGGGATGAAACTCCGGCGGCTGCGTCACGCCCTTCAGCGCTTGCACTTCAGGCAGCACCTCGTGAAGCAGACCTGTTGCGTCGAGCAGTTCGAACCCCCGCCGCGCACCACCCTCCGTCAGGATTCGCGCGATCTCATCCCGCACTCGTTCCGCAGACACGCTGTGAATCAACGGAGCGAGCGCCCGGATCGCCGCAAACGTGACCGGCTCAATGTCGAATCCCAGCCGCGCCGCGAAACGAACCGCGCGCAGTAACCGGAGGTGATCCTCGTGAAACCGGCGCGCCGGATCGCCGATCGCCCGAACCACTTTCGCTTCAAGATCCGCCCGCCCGCCGACATAATCCAGCACGTCGCCAGTCACGGGATCGAGCATCATCCCGTTAATCGTGAAATCGCGGCGCAGCGCATCCTGTTGCGGGTCGGTCTCGAAACGCACTCCCTCGGGGTGCCGTCCATCGAGATAGGCGAGGTCGCTCCGGAAACTTGCAACTTCCACCTGTACGCGCCCCTCATGAACAAGCACTACCCCGAAGTGCGCACCGACCTCGCCGGATCCCGGAAAAAGGCGAAGCAAATCGTCCGGCGGCGCTGAAGTCGCCACATCGAAATCCTTTGCGGCACGGCCAAGCAGCAGATCGCGCACACACCCACCTGTGAAATACGCTACAAATCCGGCGCCGCGCAACTGTTTCACGATGGCGACGGCGAGGTCCTGACAGTTCACCCCTCCATGCTAATCTGATGAAACTGAGTTCCGCGTTCGAACTCCCCCGTTCTTAGGAGTTTCGATTGACCGATTCCAATTCGCTGCCCCGGCGAACCACTACAACTACTAAGGTTGTCGTGGCGACGACAGTCATGCTGTCGTTCATTTCGTTCTGGCGGGCGGCGGCTATCGTCCTGTCCGATCTGGCGTCGTCGGCCTATTACGTCGGCGGCATCGCGGAAACGGCCATCGGCAAATCCGCACCGTGGTTCGTCCTTGGCATCATGCTGTTCTCGTACGCGGTGCGCGCCGCGTACATCGAAAGCTGCAGCATGTTTGTGCGGGGCGGCGTTTACCGGGTTGTCCGCGAAGCGATGGGCGGCACCTATGCCAAATTCTCGGTTTCCGCGCTGCTGTTCGACTACGTCCTGACTGGCCCGATAAGCGGCGTCAGCGCCGGTCTGTATATGGCCTCGCTGCTGAACAAGTCGATCGACTACTTTCATCTCCGCTACGGGCACGCCAATCCGGAATACTTCGCGGCTGGATTCGCCGTACTAGTCACGCTGTATTTCTGGCGGAAGAACATCATCGGCATTCACGAATCGAGCGAAAAAGCGCTGCGGATCATGCAGATCACGACCGTAATGGTGGTGATCCTGGTCCTCTGGTGTCTGCTCACGATTCTGCAACACGGTTACCAGCCTGTTCCCTTCCCTTCGATGAGCACTATCCACGTCAGCAATGAGGCGCTCGGATGGCTAAAAGGAACCGGGGCTGTCCACGTCGCGTTCCTGGTGGTGCTGATCGGCGCGGGCCATTCACTGCTCGCCATGAGCGGCGAGGAAAGCCTTGCACAGGTGAACCGTGAAATCGCCTCGCCGAAGCTGAAGAATCTGGAACGCGCGGGTTTTGTCATTTTTATCTACAGCCTGGTTTTCACCTCGCTGGTTTCGTTCTTCGCCGTGATGCTGATTCCGGACGCGGAGCGCGGCAAGTACCTCGACAACCTGATCGGCGGCCTGTCGCTGTATCTCGTCGGACCCATGGGGCTGCGGCTGGCTTTTCAGGCATTCGTCGTTCTGGTCGGCGTGCTGATTCTCGCCGGTGCGGTGAACACGGCGGTCATCGGCGCAAACGGCGTCCTGAACCGCGTTGCGGAAGACGGCGTGCTGACCGATTGGTTTCGCAAACCGCAACGGAAGTACGGCACCACCAGCCGGATCATCAATATCATCGCGACGCTGCAGCTGGCGACCATCGTTGTCAGCCGCGGCAACATCGATATGCTGGGCGAAGCTTATGCGTTCGGCGTGGCATGGAGCTTCGCTTTCAATGCTCTGTCGGTCCTTGTGCTGCGCTATAAGATGCCGAACGCGCGCGAATGGAAGGTGCCGCTGAACTTCAATATCCGGGGAAAGGAAATCCCCGTTGGCCTGGGCCTGATTACCCTGATCCTGTTCCTGCTGGCAGGGATCAACGTTCTGACGAAGGAAGTCGCGACCATCTCCGGCATCTGCTTCACGATTGCGTTTTTCTGCGTGTTCGAATTCTCCGAACGTTATAACCACAGGAAGCACAAGCTGGCGGCGCACACCGCCGGGCATGAAAACGAGCAGTTCCGTCTGCATTCGACGGACGAAATCTCCGCCGAAGCCCTGCACATCCGCCCGGGCAATATCCTCGTCGCGGTGCGGAATCCGCATCACCTCGAGCATCTGCAAAAGACGCTGGAAAAAACCGACACGCGCCGGCAGGACATCGTGGTCATCACGGTAAAAGTCGTGACGCAGTCCGGCTCGGGAGAGCACGGACTCGAAGCCGATCAGGTTTTCGCGGATCAGGAAAACCTGGTGTTCTCACGCGTGGTTGGCCTTGCGGAGAAGGCAGGCAAACATGTCGAGCTTCTGACAGTGCCGGGCACGGAGGCGTGGCTTGCGGTGGTTCAGACAGCGGCCGTACTGAAGTCGTCTCGAATTGTGGCGGGCCTTTCGCCAAACCTGACACCGGCGGAGCAGGGTCGACGGGTGGGCGCCGCCTGGGAAGATCTCCCCGTTCCTCGTCCCTCCCTTTCGCTTGAAGTGGTGATGCCAGACCCGAATCAGTCGATGTATTTCAACCTCGGCCCGCATCCGCCGCGCCTGTGGCCGGAAGACGTGGACCTCGCGCACCGTCTGTGGCTCGATCTCATCGACAATGGCGCGGGCGATGAGCTTCGTCACCGCGACGTTGTCAGCGTGGCGTTGATGCGCCTGAGACGCGAGATGGAGACCGACCGGGACGAGATTCTGCGCGATGTGGTGGCGACGGTGAAAGCGCACGGCGCGGACAAAGTCGCGAAATCCCTGCCGCAGTCCGAAGTGAAATCAGCCACCAATCACCAGTAGTCTGGCCGGGTTTGTCCCGCGTTGACGTGGGTTCGCTGGCCTGAAACGGCGCGTTTATTTTGAAACGCTTGCCGGGTTCGTTCGCCAATTTTCATTGGCGAATTTCTGCCCGCCCGAGGCGGTGTCTCTGAACTGTGCGGCGATGTTGAGAAACCCTTGTCCATCCTGACCGCGCACAACGGACCGCCCGAGTGGCGGCCTGTGCGGTGCGGCTTCCAAAGTCGATTTTCGGTTGTCAACTTGGAACGCCCCGCCTGATCTGCAGCCACAGGCTAAGCGTCCACTCGCGCGCGGGGTGGCTTCCGCATCCGAACCGGGCCAAAGAAAGATTATTCAATTGAGAAAGATCCACCGGAGCCGCCCGCCGGGCCAACGGCATCCGCAACCGCTTCGCACCCACGCAAAGGATGTCGCGCACGGAAAAACGAAACCTGACGTTTCGGTTGGCGCACGAAATCTATTCACGAGGCAAAGAGCTGAGATCCCCATAAAAGGGACCCGTCAGGCTGAGGTCCCCATAAAGGGGACCCGTCAGACCGCTCGCAAGCCACATTATGCACCCGGATAGTCGGAGGGCGCACACGAAACCGCGTAAGTCTCGCGGGGACAATGCGAGAAAGCTGAAAAATGTGGTTCGTCAGAAAAAATCGTGGGTGGATTCGGGCTCGGGAAGTTTGCCAAGTGAGTGATAGAGGGCGAGTTCCAGCGTTCGAAAGGTTCGAAAGCCATAGGCTTTTCGCATTGTGACTTTGGCCTTGTTATTCAGCCCCTCGACGACACCGCTGGAAAGCATCTTTTGAGCGCGGAAATAGTTGAGGATCAGTTCACGGTGATCGCGCAGAGAACTGGCGATCTTCTTCATCGGCTCGATGCGGGAGCGCATCACCTGACGGCACCAGTCATCGAGGAACTTTCCGGCCCAGTAGGGAGCGTTGTAATCCCAGAGTTGCTGAAAGGCTTCCTTGAGAAGGTAAGCGCGGACGGTTTTCAGGTTGTAGCGGAGGATGTCGCGCAGGCGGAAGCGCTGTTCGGTTTTGAGGTTCTCTTCGCGTTTGAGCAGCAGCCAGCGCGACTTCTTCAGTACCGGCGTATAGCCTTCGCGCAGCATGCGGCGCGATTCGCCGGCGCGAACCTCATCGAGAGCCTTGTTCATCTTCGCAACGATATGGAAGCGGTCGAGAATGTGCAGCGCCTCGGAGCATTTCTCGCGAATGACCTTCAGATAGGGCTCCCACATGTCGGAGCAGACGAAGACGATCTTTGAAGCGATTTCGTCGCCGATGACTTTGAAGAACCCCTGAAACGACTCAATCGTTCTTTCCCTTCCGATCCAGAGCAGGCGCGTGACGCCGAGATCGATCTGATAAACCAGCGTCAGATACTTGTGGCCTTTGGCGTATTGGATCTCGTCCACACCGATGGCGTCAATCTGACCGAGCACCCGGTGCTCCAGCCCGAAGGTAACCACGTGCTCGACGGCGTCGAAAACCTTTTCCCATGAAGTACGGAAAGCCTCGGCGGTTTCTTTCCACGAAAGCCGGCGCGCCCAGCGGGCGAGGAACAACATGTAGGCCCGGGTCAGAGTGCGCTTTCCGTCGCCCCACGGAACTTCCTCGACCACGACCGCATCGCAGCGGCGGCAATCCACACGCCGCATCGAGTACAACAGAAAAACCAGAAATCCCCAGAATGGAATGAACTCGAAACGGCGCTCGGCGAGTTGATCGTAGCCTGGAGCGGGCTGGTGGCATCGCGAACAAATCGCCTTCGAGCCCTTACGGGGACGCACCGCGATCTCAATGCTCTTGTGATCGGAGCTGAAACGGGCCTGCCGATAAACGAATCCCGGAAAACGGTGACAACGATTTAGAATCGTGATGAGCGCAAGCATGAAGTGGAAGCTGGTGAAGGCGAGAACTACCAAAGTAAACCGCGCCGCTACTCGACCACGCCACGACCTCGAACACTATTGCCGGGATTTGAACGGCTGGCCCCGGTCCTGGATGGGGCTGGAAAAAGATGTGCCGCCGGGTGAGCAGTTGATCGCCCTGTTCCGTCCGTTCCTCGAATCTCTGGCGGCGTCGGACCTGGCGCCAAAGACCATTCAGAAACACGTCGATAACATGTGGGTGCTGGGCGGGGAGTTCATCCGCGACCTCAACTACGATCCTTCTCTGAGAAAGAAGCCCGTGGATGTGGTTCTCTGGCGCATGATCGAGTCCGACGGCGGCCCGCTTCTGTATCACGGCGGCGAGGATGAACAAAGATCGTTCGATTCGACTTGCCGGAAGCTCCGCCGATTCCTCACCGAGACGGCTCGCTAACGCTCGCCGTCAACCCACAAATTTCCCCGACGAGGCAAAAATGTTGTGAACGCGTTATTCTGAAGAGTCAAAACCGAAGGTTCAGCTGCCGATTGCGGTTTACTTCAGCGCGTTGCGCCAGTTCACAAGCACCGTTACCGGCTGTGCACTTTGACCCTCCACTGGTGCGTTGACAAGGAATCGCTGCCCGTCGTTCGAGATATCCCAGCGCCACGCTACGTCCGCCCCGCCGCCCTCGCCGCCGCCGATCGGCGCCCGGAAGAGAGGCTTCGGCGTGTCCGGCTGGAAGGCATCGCCTTTTGCCGAGACGCTGACCGAAAACAGCATATTGTCGGGACCGAGATAGAACAGCTCTTTGCCGTCGCGCCGCCAGCGCGGTTCGTTGCCGCCTCCGTTCGATATCTGCCACTTCCCGCCGCTCGAAAGCGGAAACGGCCGGGCGTATACTTCTTTTGTTCCGGTTTCGTTGGATGTGTAGACGACCCAGTGCCCATCCGGCGAGAACTGGGCCTGGCTCTCATTGAATGGTGTCACCAGATAAGGCGCTGGTTTGCGTTCGCCCTGCATTGGCACCACCCAAAGGTCGGAGCCCGTATCTTTGCCTTGCTGGGTGAACATCAGAAAACGGCCGTCGCGCGACCAGTCCATCGGCATCTTAACGCCTTCGGAGTGAAACAGCAGTTCTCCCTGCGTCGCGCCATTGGCTGGTTTGATGTGAATGTCCTGCGACTGGCCCCCGCCGGGCGCATACACAATTTGTTTGCCGTCGGGCGACCAGATACCGTTACCTGCTCCGCCATTCTCGAACGTGAGCCGCGAGCTGATTCCGCGAGCCAGATCGAGCTGCCACACCACCCAGGGACTGTGGTCCGTTCGGCCTTCAGCGACGCGCGTGCCGTCCGGCGAAAGGGACAATTCGTCGCGTGTCGCAGGCTCGCCCACATGACCCAGCACCTTGCCCTCACGGTCGTACCAGGTGAGTTGCCTCATGCCGCCCTGTGCGAGGGAGTAGGACAAGACACCCGTGCTGGAGGCGGAAAATTCGCCTAATACTCCGTGGGCGATTCCGACGTGATCAACAATCTGAACCGGGGCGCCATTCAGTTCCAGGCGGCCGGGGTCGAAAGACTGGGCCAGAAGAGCCTGGTCGTGCACAAAGAAAAGGTAGCCGTCACGCGCTCCGGGGACGGAGGCGTAAACAGGTCCGACCGAACCGTCCAGCAGGCGACTCTCCGATTGCGCGCCCGGCTTCAGATCGATTGAGCCGATATACATGCCTTTCGTCTCTGGCTTCTGCGTGACGCGGCAATAGAGAAAGTGCTTGCCATCGGGGAGGAAGAACGGAATGCCATTGCCCACTTCTCCGATCTTTGGATCCTTACCTGTGACGTTCCGTAACTTCGCCGCCCGCAGCCGAAACCCGGCTCAGCATAGCCTCGCTGCCGGACCGGCTGCCGAAGACGATGATGTTCTGGCTGCCCCAGGATACTCCATCGAACTGCGAATAAGCGGCCAGGGTCTCGGGGCTGCCGCCGGAGATGTCGATTTTCTTCACGCTGCCCCCGGCCAGAAACGCCACGTATTGACTGTCAGGCGACCAGGCCGTGTCAGGATTCGCGTCGGTGGTTCCGGGCAGCTCGTGCATCTCGGTCGAATCGAGGCGGCGCAGCCACAGACTGCTGTGTCCGTCCCGGTTGCGCGCGCTGACAACCAGTTTGCGCCCGTCGGGCGAGAGCGCAAAGCCAGACACTTCGGTTCCGGGCGGCGGCGGTATTTCGAAGCTGATGGGAGGCGCCGCCGGCGGGGTTTCGCGAAAATGCACGAAGCCGAGCGCGCCGGTGCACAACAGCAGCAACGCAACGATCGCGGGCCACACCCAGCCGACTCGTTGAGAACCTGCAACCGGAGCCGCGGCGCCCGTCGTACCCGCGTCCAGCAGTTTCCACGCATCGCCGATATCGCGCAGACGTTTTCGCGGGTCTTTCCGCAGGCATTCGGAAATCAGCCGGCGCACGCTCGCCGGCGTCTGAGTCAGATTCGGTTCATCGCGAATCACACTGGCCAGAATTTCCGTGACGTCCTCGCCCGCGAAAAGCCGCTTGCCCGTGAGCATTTCGTACAGCACGGCGCCAAAGGCGAAAATATCCGCGCGCTTGTCGATGTTTTTTCCGCGCGCCTGCTCGGGCGCCATATACGAGGCTGTGCCGAGAATCAGACCCTGCGCCGAGAGCATGGTGGGCGAATCGGAGGTGACTTCCGAAACGTCCGGCATTTTCGCGAGGCCGAAATCGAGAACCTTGACCGATCCGTCGGGACGAATCTTGACGTTGGCGGGCTTCAGATCCCGATGCACGATGCCTTTTTCATGCGCGGCTTCGAGAGCGTCGGCGATCTGCCTGGCGACAGGCAGAGCTTCGTCGAGCGGAATCGCACCCTGCGCGATGCGGTCCGCCAGCGTCGGACCCTCGACCAGCTCCATGACGAGGTAATCCGGCCCGACATCGAAAAGCGTACAGATGTTCGGATGATTCAGCGCGGCGATGGAGCGGGCTTCCCGTTCGAAGCGGTCGGTGAAGCGCTGGGCTGAGATTTTGATGGCAACATCGCGGCCGAGGCGCGGATCGCGCGCCCGCCAGACTTCGCCCATTCCGCCCTTGCCGATGGCGGAGACGATCTCGTAAGGACCCAGCTTCGCTCCGGCCGTCAATTCCATAGATATAGGAAGATGTTAACGTAAACTCGTCCGCACCGGCGACATCACCGCCACACCGCATTTAGTGGACGCGAAACGGCGTAAGTCCAGCGGGGACAATGCGATTGAAAAATGTTGTGAACGCGTTTTTCTGAAGAGTCGAAAACCGGGGGGCCGGATCGGGGCGGAGCGATCCGGAACGCCATCGGAGCGCAGCGGAGACGGAGCGCGGCCAGCGAGAAAAGGGGCGCGTTTGTGGTCCGGGAATCGCATACCCGCGCCTATCACCTCAGTTCGCTAACTTAGGAGCACTTTTCCGAACCCGCCTGATTAACCGAGAATGGCAGAGATGATTTCTCTCAAAAAATACATCGACGCGGAAGACAGACAGCTCGCGGAAGCGTTGCTATCTGCCTGGGGCGCCACCCTGCTTGCGGCTGGTAAGTCTGGTGGGCGGGCCGTTCCCCAGCTGGCCGCCGCCCTTCAGGAGAGCCTGGATTCCCTGCGCGAGCGACTCTCTTCTCTCCCGCTTCGCGACGATGTGGCTACTATCGAGAAAGACATCGAAGCAGCACTCGTCAAATGGGGAGAAGATGCTGTGCAAAGCTCGCTGGAGAACCTGAATCAGATCCGGGAGATGATGATGGCAGTGGCTGCGTCGGGGGTGGCCATCGCCGAGCGAGATCACCGCTACACGCATCGTTTCAAAGAGCTTACCGAGCGTCTGCAATCCGTTTCGAAAGTGCACGACATCGAAACGATGCGCCGGTCTGTGATTGACAGCGCTTCCGAGATGAAAGCGTGTGTAGAGCAGATGGGCACCGAGGGCGAGCGCGTATTATCGCAATTGCGGGCGCAGGTCGCCCATTACCGTTCGGAACTGAAGGAATACCAGAAACGGGATTCGACCGATTCGTTAACCGGGCTGGCCAATCGCCAGGGGATCGAAGACCAGATGCAGAACCGTATATCCTGGTCGAGTAAATTCTGCATCGCCATGATGGATCTGAATGGGTTCAAACGCATCAATGACGGCTTGGGTCACGCAGCGGGCGATGATCTCCTGAAGCAATTCGGCGCCGAAGTTCAATCGCTGTTGCGCGCAACGGACCTGGTCGGACGCTGGGGCGGCGATGAGTTCGTGCTTATCATCGATTCGCCCATTGAAGAAGCGACCAGGTCATTGGATCGGGTTCGCGCGTGGGCCTTCGGCGAGTATGAGATCACGAACGGCGATGAAAAAGTGCGGGTTCCCGTGACGGCGGCGACCGGACTAGCGGAGTGGGACGGAAAAGAAAACGTGCTCGATCTATTCAACCGGGCCGATCGGTTGATGTATATAGACAAGAAGACGACCTCGATCTCGAACCGGGCGGAAGGCGCCTCCCGAAAGAGTTCTCCGGGCAAAGCCGTGACGAGTGCAGTGCCGGGCGCTGCGCAGGCCGGTTGAGCAGCCCCGCGCGCATCAGCGCAGAGCCCGGCAAGCGCCCTCAGAGTATTACGAGAGCGCGCCTGACGGCACTTAGCGGCATGATCGCGTCGCGGACCGTGCGTGGTGGGTCAGCGGCGCTGTTTAAGAGCCTGTATTGGCTGTAACCAACTGACTGCTGGCAGCGCCCCAAATACCCTGCATGCTGCCGCTGCCCGCGGCGAGGATAGCGGCCGAAGCCAGCAGGATGACGCCGATGAGAAGCGAGTACTCGATAAGGTCCTGGCCCTGTTCATCGACAAGAAAATTCTTGATCAGTTGCAGACGCATATGGCCCTAGTTTGCGGGAAGAAGCTCCGCGGCGCAAGAACCATAACCTCCGGAAGCGTTATAGTTCAGAGGCTAGCATTCCCGATCGTTTCTCACCAACGGGCCTACGCCTTCCGCGCGGTTTTGAACTCATCGACAAGAAAACGAGAAACCTGTCTTCTGGTGATACTCTCCATTGGGAGAGAAACATGCGCAGCAGGGCACTGGTTTTGGGTGGAGGCGGGCCGGTTGGAATAGCCTGGGAGTCCGGGCTGATAGCCGGGCTGGCCGAGGCCGGAATCGATCTTTCCGGTGCGGACTTCATTGTCGGCACGTCGGCAGGATCGGTGGTCGGCGCTCAGATTGCGCTGGGACGAACACCCGCGGCGCTGGTGGAGCCATTTACAGGGAAGGGAGAAATGGCATCGCCCCCTGACGAATCCATGTCGAAACCGCCGGATCTTTCGCAGTTGGTGGCGAAGCTTATGGAGTCGTATGCCGGAGTGCGTCCGAACGAAGAAGTGTGCAGGGAGATCGGCGCCGGGGCTTTGCAGACGTCAGTTGTAAGTGAAGAGGCATTCGTCGCGAGGTTTGCGCTCTCTCTGATGGGTTTGCCCGCAGAACGCTGGCCCGGGCGCGGATTTACGTGCACAGCGGTCGACGCGGTTAACGGCAAACTTGTCAGTTGGAATTCCGATTCCGGGGTGCCGCTGGTGCGCGCGATTGCTTCCAGTTGCGCCGTGCCGGGCATTGCTTCCCCGATCTCAATCAACGGACGGCGATACATGGATGGCGGGATGCGGTCGGCGACAAATGCCGATCTGGCGAAGGGGCATGACGTTGTGGTTGTGGTTTCGATCAGTAGTCAGGCGGCTCCGGGGCCGTTCAGGCGCCCGCTGGAGCGCGAACTCCAGGCGCTGCGGGATTCCGGCAGCAGGGTCGGAATTGTCAGCCCGGATGCGGCGAGCCTTGAAGCGTTCGGCCCGAATCTGATGGATCCCGGGCGCCGTCCGGCTGCGGCGGCGAATGGAATGCGACAAGGGAAGGCGGGCCGGGACACGCTTGTGGACCTTTGGGAATAGCGTTTCTGTGCCGGGCCAGGTGCTTGACGGTATGGAAGGGCCGGCCGTTGATTCGGTCTGCCCGATTGCGGTGGAGCGAAGTTCCCGCCTTTGCCGTGCGCCTTAAACAAAACTCCGAACCGCGTCTGCTTCGTCGTCGTGCGCTTCGAAAACGGTGTAAAGCTTGCTGATCAGCAGCACGTCCTTCACTCGTTTGGTCAGTCCCAGCAGTTTCACTGTGCCGCCGGCGTCCGCCGCAGTGGTGAATCCCGCAACCAGCTGGCCGATACCGGTGCTGTCGATATACGAAACCTCGCTCAAGTTCAGCAGAATCTTCTTGTGTCCCTGGGTTGTCAGATCGCGCATCGCCTCGCGTATTGCGCTCGACCCTTCGCCCAGAGTAATGCGGCCCGAAACATCGATCACCGTTACGTCGCCCACCTGACGAGTATTCAGCTTCACGCTCATGAAATTCATTCTCCTTCGGAAATGCTCAATTGTACCGGACAGCGCAATCGGCGCGGGGCTTGCCCGGAGGTCCATGATTACTCCGCCCCCAGGGGACAGCAACACACCAGGTGCCTGTCACCGTAAACGTTGTCGATTCTGCCCACGGGAGGCCAGTATTTGTCGCGCGCCGAATACTTCCTGGAAGGCAGGCCACCGGGGAAGCAACCCTGCATACGCGAATAAGGCCGGTTCCAGGAATCCCCGGCCAGATCGAACGCAGTGTGGGGGGCTTTCCTGAGCGGCGAGTCCGCCACCGGGAACTTCCCCTGGACCACATCCTCAATTTCGCGGCGGATCGCGATCATTGCATCGCAAAAACGGTCCAGTTCCAATTTCGATTCCGATTCCGTCGGCTCGATCATCAGCGTGCCCGGCACGGGGAAACTCATGGTCGGCGCGTGGAATCCATAATCGATCAGACGCTTGGCGATGTCATCCACGGTCACGCCCGCCGAATCCCTGAACGCGCGCGGATCAAGAATGCATTCATGGGCCACGCGGCCCCGCCGGTTCTTATGCAGGAGCGGGAAGGACGAAGAGAGCCGTGCCGCAATATAGTTCGCCGCCAGGATGGCAACCTGCGAGGCCGCCCGCAATCCCGGACCGGCCATCATGAGCATGTAGACGTAAGAGATCACCAGAGTGGAGGCGGACCCGAACGGAGCCGCGGAAACCGGACCCGCGGGTGCGGTTCCGCCGTCAAGGATGAAGTGCCCGGGAAGGAACGGCTTCAGGTGGGCTTTCACACCGATAGGTCCCATGCCGGGGCCGCCGCCGCCGTGAGGAATGCAGAAGGTCTTGTGCAGGTTGATGTGCGAAACGTCCGAGCCATAATCGCCCGGCCGCGCCAAGCCGACCTGCGCATTCAGGTTCGCTCCATCCAGATACACCTGGCCGCCGTAGCGATGGACGATGGAGCAGACCTCCCGAATGCCTTCTTCGAAGACGCCGTGCGTGGACGGGTAGGTGATCATCACAGCGGCCAGCCGATCGGCATGGCGTTCGGCTTTGGCGGCAAGATCCGCCAGATCGATGTTGCCCTGCGCGTCGTAGCCGACCAGTTCGACTTCCATGCCGGCCATATGCGCGGAGGCGGGATTAGTGCCGTGCGCGGAGGCAGGAATCAGGCAGATGTTCCGGTGCGGCTCGCCCCGGCTGTGGTGGTAGCCACGGATAGCGAGGAGCCCGGCAAATTCACCCTGGGCTCCGGAGTTCGGCTGCAGCGAAACTGCGTCATAGCCGGTGATCCGGCAGAGCTTCTGTTCCAGATCGCGAAACAATTCCTGGTAGCCCTGCGCCTGTTCCCGCGGTGCGAAAGGATGAAGCGAATTCCATTCGGGCCAGGAGATGGGGAGCATTTCAGCGGTGGCGTTGAGCTTCATCGTGCAGGAGCCCAGCGGAATCATGGTGCGGTCCAGCGCGAGATCGCGATCGGCCAGCCTGCGAATGTAGCGCAGGATTTCGGTTTCGGTGCGATAGCGATGAAACACCGGATGGGTGAGGAACGCGGACGTGCGCGCGAACTCCGCGGGGAGAAAGGGTTCGGGAACCTTTATGTCCGTATACCGCATATTGCCGCCGAAGGAGCGCCAGACGGCTTCGATCACCGCGGGCGTGGTGGTCTCATCGAGCGAGATGCCGATGGCCGCAGCACCGCCCGAATCATGCGCAAGCCCGCACTGGCCGGGCTCGATGGCGCGAAGGTTCAGCTTTTCGAAGTGGGCGTGGCTGAGGATTTCCGCCTGCTTGCCGCCCACGGCGATGGTGATGGTGTCAAAGAAGAGCGATGTCAGAATGCGGTAGCCCAAACGCTCCAGCCCGGCGGCGAGGATCACGGTCCGGCGCCGCACGTCGCGGGCAATCGCGGTGAGTCCCTCTGGTCCGTGATAGACCCCGTAGAAGGATGCGATCACCGCCAGCAACACCTGCGCCGTACAAATATTGGAGGTCGCCTTCTCGCGCCGGATGTGTTGTTCTCTTGCCTGCAGCGCCAGCCGGCAGGCAGGGTCGCCGTGGGCGTCCACCGAAATGCCGACCAGTCTTCCCGGCAGCTCACGCTTCAACGCGTCCTTCACCGCGATGTACGCGGCGTGCGGGCCGCCGTACCCCATTGGAACACCAAATCGCTGCGTCGAGCCGATGGCGATATCCGCGCCAAGCTCTCGAGGCGGCGTCAGCAGCGTCAGCGCCAACGGATCGCAGGCGAAAACCGCGAGCCCGCCCTGTCGATGCAATGCCTCGACCGTCGCATGGAAATCCCGAATGTTGCCAAGGGTGTCGGGGTATTGGAAGAGGCCGCAAAAGTAGTCGCCGGAGAGCGCGCTGCTGTTGGCTTCGCCCACAAAGACGGTCCACCCCAGTGCGCGGGCGCGGGTCTCGAGAACCGCAATCGTCTGCGGATGCAGATTCCGGTCCGCGAACACCGTGGTCGAAGTCGATTCGGCCGACCGGTGGGCCAAAGCCATAGCTTCGGCGGCGGCCGTCGCTTCATCCAGCAGCGAGGCGTTGGCGACATCCATACCGGTCAGATCGGACATCATGGTCTGGAAGTTGAGCAATGCTTCCAAACGTCCCTGGCTGATCTCGGGCTGATAGGGCGTATAGGCCGTATACCAGGCCGTATTCTCCAGAACATTGCGCTGAATCACGGCGGGCAGGATGGTGCCGTAATAACCCATACCAATCAGGGAGGTCATTACCTGGTTGCGGGCTGCCATCCCGCGCACGCGTGTCAGCGCTTCGGTCTCCGACAGAGCATCGCCTATGTCAAGCGGCGTGGACTGGCGAATGTCATCGGGCAACGTTTCAGCGATTAACTGCTCCATCGACGAAACCCCCACAGCGGCCAGCATCTCCGTAATGTCCTGCGGCGACGGTCCGATGTGGCGCCGCGCGAAACCGACCGGCAGATTCTCCGGTTGAGTCATGGCTTTTTGTGGAACTCCCGATATTGCGATTCGTCCATCAGGTCCGCGAGATTATCGGCATGCTCGATTCGAATTTTGAAGAACCACCCCGCGGCCATCGGATCTGAGTTAACCAGCGCGGGATCCGACACAATCGCCGGATTGACTTCGAGCACTTCTCCGGTAACGGGCGCGTAAACGTCAACCGCCGCCTTTACCGATTCCACGACCGCAGCCTCCTGCCCTTTCGTCAAATGCTGGCCGACCTTCGGCAGCTTCACGTAAACTAGGTCGCCCAGTTGCTCCTGCGCATAGGCCGTAATACCGACCGTGGCCTTGTCTCCGTCGATACTCAGCCATTCTTCGTCTTTTGTATATTTGGTTCCCGTTGCCATTTATTTTGACCTCTGCGCGAGTCTTATCGTTTATACCTGTGGGCTACAAAGGGCAGGTTCTGGACGACGGCGGCGTAGCGCTCGCCACGCACTTCCGCATACAGGCGGGTGCCGGGTTGCGAATAGCCGCTGGATACGTAACCCATACTGACTGGCCCGTTGACGGTTGGCCCGAATCCGCCCGAAGTTACATGTCCGATCGGGTCCACAGAACTTTCGCCGCCGAACAGAGCGGCCCCGGCGCGTACGGGGCGGCTCTCGGGGCGTAAGCCGACGCGCCGACGCGGAACCCCGCCAGTCTCGATTTGCGGAAGGATGATATCCGCGCCGGGAAATCCTCCGGCCCGCACGCCCGCCTGTCGCCGGCTCTTTTGAATCGACCACTCCAGCGCGGCTTCCACGGGAGTGGTGGTGAGATCGATATCGTTTCCATAAAGGCAGAGGCCTGCTTCGAGCCGCAAGCTGTCTCGCGCGCCGAGACCGGCGGGCTGCAGCTCCTGATTTTGGAGCAGGATTTCCCACAGAGAAGCAGCATGCGCGGCGGGAACCGAAATCTCGAAGCCATCTTCACCCGTGTATCCTGACCGGGAAACCAGGCAGTCGATGCCCCTCACGGAGTGCCGGCCCGCATCCATGAACCTCATGCCGGTGACGGAAGGCGCGTGTTGAGAAAGGATTGCCTCTGCCCGCGGGCCCTGCACGGCCAGGAGCGCGCGGTCCGTCAGCGGCTCAATTTCGCAGACCTCTCGCAATTCTGTGCGCAGCAGCGCCTCGTCTTCCTGCTTACGGGATGCGTTGACCACCAGAAAATAGTGCGTGACGAAGTTGGCGACCATCAGGTCATCGAAGATGCCGCCGCCCGGAACCGTGAACAGCGCGTACCGCTGGCGTCCGGGCGCAAGCGATACGATGTCCGCCGGCGTGAGCCTTTCCAAACCGCGCGCTGCATCCACCAGGTTCCCGGAGCGCGAACGCAGTACGATTTGTCCCATATGCGAGACATCGAACAGGCTCGCCGCAACGCGGGTGTGCAGGTGTTCCCTGAGTACGCCGGAACGATACTGCACCGGCATTTCGTAACCGGCAAACGGAACCATTCTGGCTCCGAGCGCGGTGTGCTGAGCATGCAGCGGAACCTGTTTGAGCGGGGTGTCCGGCGTCATTGGCTGGGCTCACCGAAAGGGACAAAGCACGCGAGGGCCGGCACGTAAACCGTGCGACTGTGAATAATGCGATCGCGTCTCAGGCGCAAGACTGTCCTTTAAGACTATAGCCAGGCCCCGGGATCGGGCGATATCTGGTGAGTCGCAAGCCCTGGCCTTCGATGCTGCGCGGCATCTACGGCGACCTCGCGAGCTCTATAAGGAACAGTGATGGTCGCAGATTCCGTGTGTCGGACGGCCCGCGCCGGCTGAAAGGCCGGCGGCAGGGCGAAGCCCCGGCCCTCCGATGAGGGCGACTGGTTCACGGCTGGCTGGGTTGGGAAACATACTGGCGGCTGGGGTCGGCGCTGAAGAATTTTTCGATCTCCCGGTCCGACGGCTTTTCCGGCAGGGGCGCGGGTGAACAAACGAAGCCATTTTGCGGCCTGATGGCTGTGATATCAGCCGGTTGACGGGCGGGTGGGGGCGCGATATCCACGGTTGGTTGCTTCCGCTTGGTTTCGTCGTTCCTCGCCTGTTCGGCGCGGCGTTCGGCCTGGAGGTCGCGAAGCTGCTTCAGGTCAACCTGGGCTTTGCGATGGAGGCGCATCTCATAAGTCGTCAACAGATGAAAGCGCTTCGGATCGTTGGTGAAGGTGCGCATCGGGGCCAGGGCGCGATCGACGCCATCGTAGTCGTAGCCTTTTTCGGCGGCGCGCTCTGCTTCATGCCAGGCTTCGGCGGCGAAGATGTTGTCTTCGATGGCCACGGCGCGGTAAATGCGCCAGTGGGAATCGGCGATGGACTGAGCGAGATTTTCTTCCATGGCGCCGACCGGTTTGAGGTCTGCGACGATGCCGTCGGTGAAACGGTCGCGGGCTTCGGCTTCCTCAGCGGTCAGGATGACGCGCTGACCGGTGAGACCGTGTTTATAGGCGTTGAGGCTGGACGTTCTGTTTGCCTGATTCCTCGTTTATTTCGCGCACAACGGACCCTTCGGCCTGTGCGCTTGTGCGCGGGCCTGTCGATTTCTGGGCATTGAGGCGATTCGCTTCGGTCTGAGCTGCTGTTGCCATGGGTAAGGCTCCTTCGGCAACAGCAATAGCATGCGAGGGCGGAAAACAGGGTGCGCGGGAGGGTGGAGGGCCGGGGGAGGCTGCGCGTAAGCCGTGGAGGGACTTGGGGATCAGCGGCAGGAGGACTTTATTTTCAAACGCTGTGACTCACGTGGGCGGGTCAGCCCTCTGGCGCGACGACCCGCTCTGTCCAGCCGCAAAAAGGCGCGGTGGCGAGAGGAGGATTCCATCGGGTTGTTTGGGCTGATTCACCGGTGACGAAGGATCCTGAAACAGCCAGCCGTGGGCTCGAGGAGACGATATGAATAACTGACGAGCTCCGACGATCCAGGCGCAATCGTGCTCCGATGCTGGCCGCAATGCCGTATTTCGGGAGCGTGGGTGCAAGGACATCGGCCATCGCACTCAACAAGGTCGCGGCGCCTCCCCCCGTGACGGTTGCTCAGATTACCGAAACGCTTAAGGCTCTCGCAGATTTTATGAATGCTATTCAAGCACACTTGGAAGATTCAGAAACAGGTTACGATCATTTCGGGACGCGAGGCGCGGGTGCCGGCGATCTCGTATGGCTACTCCGAATGGCCAACCGCTACCAGCTTCTCCAGAGCGATGGCAAGATTCCGTGGGATGACTTACGATAGATCCGCTCGTCAG
This sequence comes from Terriglobia bacterium, assembly GCA_963832905.1. Taxonomy (GTDB): domain Bacteria; phylum Acidobacteriota; class Terriglobia; order Bryobacterales; family Bryobacteraceae; genus BOG-234. Next base: position 372,233 of record CAWHVO010000008.1, read on the forward strand.
TGCCTTGGCCACTGAAACCTCGATGGCGTAGGCCGCCCGAGAATGGCCTTGTCCCCACACGGCGGTGCCGCCGTGCAGGGAGCACATGGCCGTATGACGCGCGTGGCTGACATGCTGCGCGGCAGGCGTGGCCCGCTACCGAGGCCGGTTCCATGCCCTGTGCGTCTGGGTTTGGAAACGCAAACGCCAGAATGCAAGACCCGTGTGCGAGATTCGAACTACACAGCCCTTCCGCTTTGTTTGGGTATTGAAGTCGGGATGGCGCAGGAACCGCCGGACGAACGCAGCGACTTCATTTTGTCCAACACCTGCCACAACGATACAGTAGCTGGGGTGCCTCAAACTCGCCTCAAAAAAGTCGCCGTCCCGCGTGAAAAAGGAAGCATTACGCTGTCGTCGCAACAGAACGGCAATCTCCTCGTCTTTGAGACCCTTTCGGCCAAAGTCGAGACCGATTTGTCTTGCCGTCAGTCGCCACGCCTGGAGCAGCAGGCGCTGTCCATCCAGGATATTCTCATCAAGAATAATGCCTCGTCGGGGAAATTTGTGGGTTGACGGCGAGCGTTAGCGAGCCGTCTCGGTGAGGAATCGGCGGAGCTTCCGGCAAGTCGAATCGAACGATCTTTGTTCATCCTCGCCGCCGTGATACAGAAGCGGGCCGCCGTCGGACTCGATCATGCGCCAGAGAACCACATCCACGGGCTTCTTTCTCAGAGAAGGATCGTAGTTGAGGTCGCGGATGAACTCCCCGCCCAGCACCCACATGTTATCGACGTGTTTCTGAATGGTCTTTGGCGCCAGGTCCGACGCCGCCAGAGATTCGAGGAACGGACGGAACAGGGCGATCAACTGCTCACCCGGCGGCACATCTTTTTCCAGCCCCATCCAGGACCGGGGCCAGCCGTTCAAATCCCGGCAATAGTGTTCGAGGTCGTGGCGTGGTCGAGTAGCGGCGCGGTTTACTTTGGTAGTTCTCGCCTTCACCAGCTTCCACTTCATGCTTGCGCTCATCACGATTCTAAATCGTTGTCACCGTTTTCCGGGATTCGTTTATCGGCAGGCCCGTTTCAGCTCCGATCACAAGAGCATTGAGATCGCGGTGCGTCCCCGTAAGGGCTCGAAGGCGATTTGTTCGCGATGCCACCAGCCCGCTCCAGGCTACGATCAACTCGCCGAGCGCCGTTTCGAGTTCATTCCATTCTGGGGATTTCTGGTTTTTCTGTTGTACTCGATGCGGCGTGTGGATTGCCGCCGCTGCGATGCGGTCGTGGTCGAGGAAGTTCCGTGGGGCGACGGAAAGCGCACTCTGACCCGGGCCTACATGTTGTTCCTCGCCCGCTGGGCGCGCCGGCTTTCGTGGAAAGAAACCGCCGAGGCTTTCCGTACTTCATGGGAAAAGGTTTTCGACGCCGTCGAGCACGTGGTTACCTTCGGGCTGGAGCACCGGGTGCTCGGTCAGATTGACGCCATCGGTGTGGACGAGATCCAATACGCCAAAGGCCACAAGTATCTGACGCTGGTTTATCAGATCGATCTCGGCGTCACGCGCCTGCTCTGGATCGGAAGGGAAAGAACGATTGAGTCGTTTCAGGGGTTCTTCAAAGTCATCGGCGACGAAATCGCTTCAAAGATCGTCTTCGTCTGCTCCGACATGTGGGAGCCCTATCTGAAGGTCATTCGCGAGAAATGCTCCGAGGCGCTGCACATTCTCGACCGCTTCCATATCGTTGCGAAGATGAACAAGGCTCTCGATGAGGTTCGCGCCGGCGAATCGCGCCGCATGCTGCGCGAAGGCTATACGCCGGTACTGAAGAAGTCGCGCTGGCTGCTGCTCAAACGCGAAGAGAACCTCAAAACCGAACAGCGCTTCCGCCTGCGCGACATCCTCCGCTACAACCTGAAAACCGTCCGCGCTTACCTTCTCAAGGAAGCCTTTCAGCAACTCTGGGATTACAACGCTCCCTACTGGGCCGGAAAGTTCCTCGATGACTGGTGCCGTCAGGTGATGCGCTCCCGCATCGAGCCGATGAAGAAGATCGCCAGTTCTCTGCGCGATCACCGTGAACTGATCCTCAACTATTTCCGCGCTCAAAAGATGCTTTCCAGCGGTGTCGTCGAGGGGCTGAATAACAAGGCCAAAGTCACAATGCGAAAAGCCTATGGCTTTCGAACCTTTCGAACGCTGGAACTCGCCCTCTATCACTCACTTGGCAAACTTCCCGAGCCCGAATCCACCCACGATTTTTTCTGACGAACCAGAATAATCAAGCCCGCGCGCGTTCAAGCACGTATTCCGGCGCTGTGTACTGTTCAGAATGATCGCGAAATGCCTGACTGGCCAGTAGAACTGCTTCGGAGATGGCGTCCGATTGTACGTTGCCGCGCCACTCTTCGACGATCGTTTCCCAGGCGATACCCGAGGCGACCTGATCGAGGACATCTCTCACAAGTATTCGGGTTCCCCGGAATGTTGGCTGGCCGTGGCAGATGGCGGGATCGGCGACGATGAATCTTCCGATCATTCGCTTGGCCGCGAGCCGGTTTAGTTTTCGCATGATGCCTCAGCGACAATCATACTTGGAACTGCGGGTCGTGGCGTACACCCAGGGTCGGCCATACCGATCCACCTGGCCGTATAACGCTAGATTCTTATCGGAAGTGTCCCTGCGCTTGATCCTCCGGCGAGAACGGAAGGTGAGCGGGGACATTTTCGATAAGGGCGTTAGAAGTGAGCCGCTGGCGCGGCGGCGACAAGAACCCTCAAACTATGGGTTTTCAATGGTCGTTTGATGCAGATGGCTGCTGGCAGGTTGAAGTTTGACCACGCAGGCGGTAGAGTTTTTGATCTGAGGGAGGTTAAGCGGGCAGCGGGAAGTGGTTTTTTCGGGCGCCGAGAACGCAGGGTGACTGCGGATGGGCACACGAATGGATCGCGTGCCGAAGCACACTGGATTGGAGCCGGACTGAATCGATCGCTAAGAGCTGTCAATCAGGCACACCCGGCGGGACTGTTCTCGCAGAATTTCGCTGGCGGTCAGGCGCTGAACCACACGCATCGCACCACCGCAGGCCGGACACTTCCAGTCAGCGGTCTCGGTGCTGGCGGGCACTGCCGCAAGTTGCGGCATGGCGGATAGCAACTTCCGGCAGAGCGGAAGCAGTTCACGGCGTCGGCGGTTTGCCAGCCAGCCGAAGTAGCGAATGCGCGGGAAGCCTTTGGGTAAAACGTGCTGCAGGAATCGGCGCAGGAACTCTTCGAGTGTAAGCGTCATGACGCGGCACTTACCGTGATGCGCATAGTCCTTCCAGCGAAAGGTGACGTGGTTGTCGTTGACCGACAGCAGCCGATGGTTGGAGATGGCCACGCGATGCGTGTAGCGGGCGAGGTACTGGAGCACGTGTTCAGGTCCGCCAAACGGTGCTTTGGAATAGACGACCCACTCCTGTTGGAAGAGAGTGCGGAGGAAGGCGGCGAACGCAGCCTTGTTCGCCAATGGCTCACACTCGCCGTGAAACGCAAGTTGATTCCGGGCAAATGCCTGTTGTAACCCGGCAACAAACTTTCCACGAAAGACGCGGCTGAGTACTCTTACCGGCAGGAAGAAATGAGGCGGCGAGCGAATCCACCGCACATGATCCGGCGAGAGCCCGCCGCCGGGCACGACACAGTGAACGTGCGGATGGCGCTGTAAAGTCTGCCCCCAGGTATGCAGGATGCTGAGGAAGCCGATGTCGGCCCCGAGACGGGCCGGATTGGCTGCGACCTCCAGCAGTGCTGCGGCGCTGGCTTCGAACAGAAGAGTAAAGAGGAGCTTCCTGTTCTGCCAGATCAGCGGGACCAGTGAATGCGGCACGCTGAAGACCAGATGGAAATAGCAAACCGGGAGCAGTTCCTGCTCCCGTGCGCGCAGCCACTTCTCGCGCGCGTTGGTCTGGCACTTCGGACAATGGCGGTTTCGGCAGGAGTTATAGGAGATGGCCTGATGCCCGCAGCGAAGGCATTGATCGCGATGTCCGCCGAGCGCGGCGGTTCGGCAGCGCTCGATCGCCCGGAGCACTTTGAGTTGTGCCCACGTCAGCGAATCGCGATAGCGTTCGACGAATCTGTTTCCTGCCCTGCGGACGATATCGGCCACCTCCCAGGGCGGCCGGGTCACGCCTGATAGTTCTCCGGCCGCTTTCGCGATGCGCTGTGACTACGAATGGTGATCTGGTCAAGCGGATTAGCCGCGGCATGCAGGTGGCGATGCGACAGGTGGAGATAAAGAGTCGTATGTTCCAGGTGCGAATGGCCCATCAGAAGCTGAATGGTCCGCAGATCCGTTCCGGCCTCCATCAGATGGGTGGCGAAACTGTGTCGTAGCGTGTGTGGCCCGATCCGCTTCTTGATTCCTGCTCGCGCCGCTGCCTCCTTGCAGGCATACCAAACCGTTTTGTCCGAGATGGGTCGCTCCTCGCCGCGATGGCCTTCTGTACTGGGGAACAGATAAACCTTCGGTTTCTTCCAGCGCCAGTAATCGCGCAGAGTTTCGAGCAGTTTCATCGTCATCGGCACATCCCGATCGCGTGAACCCTTGCCCTGGTGTACATGGATTACCATGCGTTCGCTGTCGATGTCGCTCACCTTGAGCAGCGACGCTTCGGCACGGCGAATGCCGGTAGCATAGAGAACCATCAGGATCGTGCGGTGCATCAGGTTTGGCGCGGCTTCGATCATGCGAGTGATCTCATCGGGGCTCAGCACAACCGGCAGCTTCCGCGGAACTTTCGGAAACACCAGGTCATCGTAAGCAATATCCCGGCGCTTCAATGTCTTCTTATAGAGAAAGCGCAGGGCCGACATACGACCTTCGACCGTTCCCGGAGCGAGTTTCTTCTCCTGGAGCAAGTGCAACTGGAACCGGCGAATCTCCTCGCCAGCCAGCAGTTCCGGTGATTTACCGAAGAACTCCGCAAACTCCTTGATGGCATGGATGTAGCCACGAGTCGTTTCCGAAGAATAGTTACGGCGCTGGAGTTCGTCCAGCACCCGTTGACGAAGTGAGGTCACAGAAATCTCCTTTCTGTGACCGACGCTACCGCTGTTTACGCTTCCGCACACCCGCTGCGGTCGGTCCGCCGCGCCAGCGGCTTAGTTCTAACGCGCAAACCACCGAAGTGAATCATGTCGTTGTCCGGATGGGGAAGTGTGCCGTTGCACCGGATCGGTCCCGTGCAGCGCCGGTCGCTCAGAACTCCAGGCGCGCCTGGAATGCGATCATGCGCGGCGAACTGTCGCCGCCCAGTCCGACCCCAAGCAACCCGGTCGGCGGCGACGTGGTGTAGCTCAGCGCGCCGAAGCCAGTCTGGGTTGAAGGCTTCCCCGGAATTCCCGCGTAAACGATATTCGGAAGACCGAAGTTCGGGTGATTGAAAACGTTGAAAAACTGTGCGTCAATTCGCAGCTTCACGTGCTCTGTCAGCGGGAACCACTTCGTCAGATAGAGATCGCTCCAAACGAAATCGGGTCCGCGCAGCGCGTTACGGCCGAGATTGCCGAACTGGCAGTCGGCTGGATTATCGCCGCCGTTGCACCCCCCCGTGCCCGGATCGACCGCCGAAACGAATGCGGCGGGATTGAGCCACTGAATCGTTCCCGGCTGCGTTACTCCCGGGATCGGATTGTGATCGTAAACCTGCACGCCTGGCGCGACACTCGCGTATTGCGGACCGCCGCCCTGCACGATCCCGTTTCCATTCGCCGAATACGGCGCGCTCAGCACGGAAAACGGCAGGCCGCTGTGCCAAAAGGCGGTGCCGGAAAGCTGCCATCCGCTGAAAGCGGCGGCCAGCACACGATTACGGAATTTCAGCGGCAGCTGATAAACGTACTGGGCGGTCAGATTGTGGCGCACATCGTAATCGCAGGGGCCGTACTGACGCGCCAGTTCGCCGGGCAGCGGGGTGAGAATCGCTCCCCCGGCAAAAGGCAGGAACCCGCCGTTCGAGACCGTGTCCATGCATCGGCTCCAGGTGTAGTTGACAGTGAACTGCAACCCATGGCCGAGGCGCTTCTCGGCCGTCAGCTGCAGCCCGTCGTAATGGCTGTTTGCGCCTGTATTCAACTGGGTCACCGCACCGAACCGCGGGTCGGCCGGCGTCTCATACGGAAACGGCGCGAAGCAGCCCTGGCAGACCGTCTGATATCCATTCACTTCCGTCAAATACGGTTGATTGACCGCGCGCGTCCCCACATACTGGGCGCGCAGATGCAGCGTCTCGCCGATCTGCTGTTCAAGCCCGAAACTCCATTGCATGAAGTAGGGCGCGTGCAGTTTTCCGTCGGGGACGGCGGTGAACGAAATCGGCGGCAGACACGCTTTCGGACTGGCCAGCGCCGACGCGCACGAAAGCTCTCCGGCCGCGAAGCCGGCATCGAAAATCTGATTGGCGGTGACTGTTGCGCCGACCGCGCTGTCCGGCACTCCGGGAGCGATCAGCGTTCCACCGACCGTGCCGAGCAGGCCACCCTGAAATGTTTTCGACCAGGGCGGATTGGTCCCTACGAGATCGGCGACGCTGCCGGGCAGAATGTCGCTGAACAGCCCGAAGCCCGCGCGGAGCACCGTGTGCGGCGCGATCTGCCACGCGATGGCGGTTCTCGGCTGCAGGATCGCCGCGGGGGTCGAAGCGAAGATCGTGCCCACGTTCGTCTGAATCGCCTGGCTTAGCGGCTGATTCACATCGTGCGATATCGAAGCGAACGAACCGCTGAGCCGGGCGAGGTCGTCATGCGGATTCACGGGATTCGAATTGTACGTGTCGCGGATGCCGAAGGTCCACGTCAGAGTGCGTGTCACTTTCCAGGTATCCTGCGCGTAGAAATCCAGGTTGAGGAAATTGAACGGCTGCGAATCGGCCAGCGGAAAAGTTTCGGTGGCTGTCGACGCCACACCGTAGATGAACTGGGGAAGGTCCGTATACGTCACAGTCGGAACCGTTCCTTCGCCGAAATCGTAGTCGTTCAGGCGGAAGATGCGCGTGTTGGTTCCGAAGCGAAATTCATGCGCTCCGGCCGTCCACGCGAGGTTGTCGTTGATGAAGAACCGCGCGGCGCGGCGGCCCTGCACCCAGGTGTTATCGAGGCCGCCCAGTGTTGTAAACGGCGCATTCGCCCCGGTTCCCTGCAGCACAATCGGAAATGCCGCGAGGGTCTGCTGGAGGTTCGGCGGTCCGAAGAGGCTTGAATACCAGGAAAACGCCGGATTGAAGTAATTCACCAGATGCGGCGAGAAGACGTGCGTATAGCCTGTCGCGAATGAATACAGCGGCTGAGGAGATGTGGCGTTGAACAGGAGATTGATCGGGTCAGTAAATGCAGCCTGCAGTCCCGTATCCGCCTGGAAGCGGAACCAAGCGAGATTATTGGTATCGATGTTGTAATCGATCCGGCCGGTCTGAACCTGCTCACGATCGTCGCTCGAATGCGAAATGCTCTGCCGGTTGGCGCAGCCGTTCCCATTCGGCGGATTGCCTCCCGCAGAGATCCCGCCGCTGTCGAAAGGACAGCCGAGTACTGCGAGCGGCGTGCCGGCCGTATTGCCGTACAGGGCAAACAGCTTCTGATAGAAGGGGAGGAGTTCCGGCGCGGGCTGATAAACAGAACCGGTGATCGAATCCATCCCGCCGCGCGGCAACTGCTGAAGCACGTAATTCTCAAATGCCGGCGTGGGAACCGTGGTGGCTGTGACGATCGGCAGCGCAATTCTTACCCACTCCGAATCGAAAAAGAAAAACAGCTTGTCGCGCCGAATCGGCCCGCCGAGGCTGCCACCGAAGTGGTTCACCGTCGACCGCGGCTCGTGATTTCCCGGCGTGGCGTTAGTGAAGAAATCCGCGGCATTCAGTTTCGATCCGTTCCACAACTCATAGAGATTGCCGTGGAACCGATTCGTGCCGGACTTCGTTACGTAGTTGACCTGCGAGGCGCCATAGCGGCCCTGATCGACGGCGTATGACAGCGTGTTCACCGTCATCTCCGCAATCGAATTGAGTCCCAGCACCAGGTTGGTCGACAGGCCGCTGTTGAGATTCGTCAGAGGGTCGTTGGTTTCGAGCCCGTCCACGATGTAACCGTTGGAAAGCGAAGGCAGCCCGTTGAACTGGACGTTGCCGTATCCGTTTGTCCCGCCCACAAAATCATTACCGCTGCCAGCTGTGTTGATGAGCGCGCCCGAAGCGAACTGCAGCGGGTATGTCATGTCGCCGCCCGGGTTGGGAAGGTCCTCGATCGTCCGCGCATTCAGAGTGGACGAAGTATTGGGATTGTCCGGATTGATCAGCGGCGTCTGTTCGGTGACCTGCAGCGACTGCGATGTGGAGGCAACCCGGAGCTGGAAATCCACGGTCTGTTTTTGCCCGAGTCCGGCGGTAACCGCGTTGTTCTGCTGCGCCTCAAACCTGTCGGCCTCTGCCTGAACCGTATAGACACCGGGCTTGAGTTGCGGAAAGCTGAACCGCCCGGCGTCGTCGGTCTTGATGGATCTGCGGAAACCCATGTCAACGTTGACAAGTGTTACCGTCGCGTCCGGAATGGCGGCGTTCGTGGTGTCGGTGACCGTGCCTACGATCGCACTGGTGGTTTCGCCCTGCGCCCACGCCGGAATGCGGGACGCCATGGCAAGCGCGGCCGCGATCAGCATGAATTTAGGCATGCCTAAATTTGTACCACGGGAGTACGCTTGGATCGAGTGGGACAGTACAGCACGGAGTCGATCGACGACTATCTGAAAGCGATTCTGGAGTTAAGCGGCGCATACGAAGAGCGGGTTGCAAGCAACGCGCTGGCGCAGCACCTCGGCATTCGGGCGGCGTCCGTCACGGGCATGCTGCAGAAGCTCGCGGCACAGAAACCACCGTTTGTGCAGTACGAAAAACACCGCGGCGCGCGCCTGACCGCAGAGGGCAGAATGCGCGCTCTCGAGGTGATTCGCCACCACCGTTTGCTCGAACGCTTCCTGCACGATGTGCTCGACTATCCATGGGATGAGGTGCATGAAGAAGCCGAGCGGCTTGAACACTTCATCTCGGAACGTTTGGAAGACCGCATCGCGGCCAAGCTGGGCCATCCCGCGACCGATCCGCACGGTCACCTGATTCCCGAGCGAAACGGCGCGGTTCCGGTGCGGCACGAGGTTCCGTTGTCAAGATGGGCTTGCGGCCAGCCGGCGGTGATCAGCAGCGTTTCGGACCGCGATCCCAATGCGCTGCGTGAGATGAGGCGCCTCGGATTGAAGCCGGGAAGGCCGATCAGAGTGGAGCCCGGAAAGCGCAGCGCGGGAATTCGGGTGCGTGTCGGCAACCGAAGGGAACCTGTGTATTTGCGTCAGGCTCTGGCATCCGGAATTTCCGTTGTTGGCGCCAGCCGGGGTTAACGAAACCAATTTGCAGTGTCAGCTCATCGGAGATTGTCCGGAGAAGGCAGCTTCCGGGCGACGATCAACCACCATTGATCATCCGAATCGGGTTTCCCCCGGATGAATCGATTATCCACGGAGAGAATCCCGAATCCGCGCGACTGAACGGCCCGCTGCACAAGTTGCGACGGAACCTCATGTTGCCTGAGACCCGATTGCCACGCCTCGTCGGAGGCTGATTCGGGACCCCGGTCGAGTATCACCAGTATCCCCTCACGTCGCAGTGAGCGCCGCGCAGAATCCAGTATGCGGTCAGGACGGATCAGTTCATGGTAGGTGTTTGCGATCAGCACAGCATCCAGTGAGGCCGGGCTGGCGAGGTTCGGATCGCCCGCATCCCCGTGGATAACACGAATTGCCCCCCGCCCCTGCCGATGGGCGCGAATAAAGAGGAAGGCCAGGGATTCCACTCTGGTATCGATCGCGAGAACGGTTCCCGTGCTTCCCACCGCCTGCCCCAGCTTCAGCGCAAAGTAGCCCGCGCCCGCACCAACGTCTTCAACAGACGCACCGGGATGGAGGTTCAGAGCCCGAATGACATCGTTGGGACGTTGCCAGGCATCCCTTTCTGTCTCGACAGCCTGAAGCTGTGCCAGTGTATGAACGCTCTCCCGAATGACTTCGCCAACGATGAGACCCAAAACCAGCACCACGAAAAGGACGCGGACCTTCATTGGCTTGCTCGCAGGTTATCATTCGGCGGCCGATTGCATTGAAGATGAAATGGCCGACGCCTGATCCTGCCGGCCACGGTTCCGGGATCATCGACGAGAAGAGTAGTTCTTCCTGAAGACGGCGGCGAGGATCAGCAGAAATGAGATCAGGCGTACCGCATAAATGCGCGGGGTTCCCTCGTTCGGTCTGTCGAGCTGGAGAATACTGACTCGGTTCAGTCCCTCAATTATGAAGGCCGCAGCAAACCAGAGGAAAAACGAATCTTTGGTGCGACGCCAGAACTTCAGAAAGAAAAATCCCGCTGTCACCGAGGCCGTGGCAATCACACCAATCAGAAATCCTTCAGCCGCGCTTCCCATGATCAGTCGCTCTCCCAGATGAGCCCGTAAAGCAGAACGAGCAATGCAGCCGCTGCCGCCCCCAGGCGGAGGGGATAAAGATCGGTTCCGGGGAAGACGATCAGATCCACAAAGATGAGAAAGTTGGAAAGCGCCAGACCCAGGAAGCATATGCCGCTCCACAGCAGGAGTTTCTGGCGGCTTTGCGCGTAGCCTCGCAGCAGGAGCACGGCGCACAGGAGGCTGGTGAAGCCCGCCAGGATATAAACGACCGTTTTCATCAGTCGTCGTCTTTCTTCAGCCGGAAGGCGCGGGCAAATGCCTGAACCGCCGCCGATGGTTTGGAATGGATGAGTTTGGTCACACGGATCAGGTCCTGGCGGTACACTTGTTCGACTGACTGCATAAGTCTATCCCGCTGCGGGTCTGGCTCGTAATGGCACAGTTCGCATTCCGCACTCACGCAGCCGATCAGAGTCCTGTGCACGAGGTCATTCAGGATCGCGCGCGTAGCACCGGCGGTCAGGAAAAGGCCTCTGGACATCTCCTCCAGCGTCCAGTTTTTCGGTCGGGTTCGCCACAGGAGCAGCAGGGCTTCGAGGTGGGGGATGCTCTCAATCTGGTGAAGCAGGAATGCGTCAACGACGCGTGGGTCGTCATTTTCCACTTGGATTCTTCAGGGCTGAACTCAGCGCGTCTTGGGGGCCAGATCGATAACTTTAAATCTAATCATGTTGCAGCGTCTTCATCCGTTAAAAATGATACACAAGATGGCCAAGTCTGTTTCTTTCAGTACTTTTCAGGCGCCGGGAGCGACCTGGGATTCGCGGAAGACCGGAAGTGTTATGTCGTGCCTACTGGGCGATGGAAATCGCGATCCCCGGCTGGCTGCTCACGCCGTTGACCTGCATGACAATCCCGTCCAGCGGAGGGAACACGAACGGGGGATTGCTGTTCGCAAAGAGCACGGCCGGATTCGGAACGTACACCGTGATCTGATAAACGCTGCCCGGCAATCCGTTCACCTGACCGACAATGGCGGCCACGCCGTCGCAGTAGACGCCGTCGATGAAGATGTTCACCGGATACGCGGCGACCGCGCAGCACTGCGTGAAGCTCAGCGGCCCGACGCCGGTGGCGAAGATGGTGATCCTGTCTCCCGGAGCGGCGGGATTCGACAGCGAGTTCAGCGTGCCGTCTTGGTTCAGAATGTAGCCCTGGCCATAGCCGTTCCCGCTCTGCGAGTAAATCCCCGGCGCGGTCACCGCGACCGGCATCAGGACAGAGTTCGTGGTCGCTCCGCCGGACTCGACCTCGACCGCGGCAGCCACTGCCGGCACGCTCGCGGGGACAGTTGCCGTGATCGTCGTCGGAGTGATCGAGAGCGGTGATACGGCCGCGCCCGCGATCGTGAGCTGCGCGTTACCGCCGAATCCGGCGCCGTTGATGGCGATCGTTTCTCCCGCGGCAATCGGGCCGTCAACGAAGCTGGCGGCGTTCTGAACGGAATCGATCCGCAGCGTGGGAGGAGGAGTCAGCGCGAGGCTGTTCACCCAGACATCTCCCGATTCCAGCGGAAAACTGTAACTCTGGTTTGTCGCGCCGCCGATCCACACGCTTCCGTTTGACCCGATACCGACGCCTGAAACAGTGAAGTTTTGGGTGTCTCCAAAATAGCTGGAAAAGAGGAGCGAAGACAGATCGCCCGACAGCTGGCTCATAAAACCGGTCGGATTGGCAAATCCGCCGGCGAACGGTGTGCGCGTGGGAAGACCGGTCGATGCTGTTTTGCCGCCGATATAGAGGTTGCCCGCGCCGTCCGTGGTCATGACATTCACCTGCGCGTAGCTCCCGAAGTAAGTCGCCGCGAGAACATTCCTGAGCGTTGGGTCAATGCGGACGATTCCGGTCTCCGAATACGCGTGTCCCTGGTACGGCAGACTCGGAATCGGCGGAAGCGCGGTCTCAAATGCCCCCGGCGTGGCCTGGAAATTCTCCGGCATACCCGCGGCGTAGAGGCTGCCATCCGGACCCAGTGCCATTGCCTGGGGGGTCACTGGCGCATCGGTCATCGACGAAAGCAGTGTGGATCCGGTGGGATCGATGTGGAAGAATCCTGCGAACCCGCCCACATAGGCTGAATCGTCCGGAGCTACCGCGAGTGCGCCGCCCGGGAGTGCGAGTCCGAGTGTGGACGTCGTGTTCGAACCTGCAACGTATGTGGAGAAGGTGAGGCTCGAGCCGGACGGAGCGAATCGGGTCAGAGTGGCTTCCTCCGGGATGATGGGCGGACCGATGCCGATCCCGCCGCCGGGGGGGAAGCAGCAGAATGTCGTCGCCAGCGCTCCGGGCGTCACAGGAAATGCGCCGGATGCATTTTCCGAATTTCCGAGCAGCCACGCGGACCCGTTTCCATCGGTCGCAACCGCCACGGGACCCGTACCGGTGAAGTAGGTTGAGTAGCCGAGCGAACCGTCCGGGTTCAGCCGGACGAGAAACACGTAGCCCGAACGTCGCGTAGGCGCCATTGCTGACCGGGAAATCGGCAGAGCCGGTGGTACCCGTGACAAAGACGTTGCCCTGGGCATCCACGGTCATCGCGACGGCCTGGTCGTTGCTGCTGCCGCCCAGGTAAGTCGAGTAGAGAATGTTGCCCGACGGATCGAGCTTGGTGACAAAAACGTCCGTCGAGCCGCCGTTGGCAGCGTAAAGCTGCCCGTTCACAACGGCGAGAGCGGTCACGTTACCCGTTGCCGGCGGGCCGACTGGCGTAACGGTTTGCAGGTTCAGCGAAACCCGGAGGATGGTTCTATCCGTGAAGGCCGCCACATAGTAGACCCCGGTTACCGGGTCGGCAACGAGGTAATTGGGCAACAGGGCCGTTGTCGATTCCTGCGTCCAGGTGACGCCGCCATCGGTGCTTTGATAGAGGCCCGTACCGTTGCCGACGCCGATCAGCCGGCCGGACTGGATCGGATCGGGGAACACCCCGGCGATTCCGGTGGGTACGGTGAGGGGTGCGAACGTCTGGCCGTAATCGGCGCTTCTCAGCACGCCGACGTGATACGTGCTGACGTAGAGAACGCCGACGTTGTTCAGATCGAACGCGAGGCTCTGAATGTCGTCGGTAATCGTCGTCGGCTGCCAGCTGGCTGCGCCGTCCGCGCTGCGCGAGAGTCCGTTCGGTGTTTCGGCGAAGATTACGCTGACATTGGACGGATCGATCCAGAGATTCTGCACCGTGATCTGTCCGCCGTTCTGCACTGGCAGGCCATTGTTGACGGCCGTCCATGTCGCTCCGCCGTCAGAGCTTTTGAGCACTCCCTGGTCAATGGTCGCGGCGAAGAGGGTCTGGTCATTTCCCGGTTCGATCGCAATCGAAAAGACGTTCGAACCAGGCAGGGTTGTCGGCGCAAATGCGACGCCGCTGTTCACGCTCTTCAGCAGCGCGCCTTTAGACACTGCGTAAATTATGGAAGGGTTCTGCGGGTCGAGCGCCAAGGCGTTGCATGACGAAAGTCCGAGCGCGGTATAGGCCGTGCCGCCGATGCGATAGAGACCGGCCGACGCGATAGCCGGCTGAACTGCGTTCTTAACCGGGAAGTGCGGCGACGATGTGCTGCCCGCGATATAGACGTTCCCCTGGGAGTCGGTTCCGAGGCCGGCCACCGAGTCCATGCCGGACGCGTCCACTTCCTGGATCAGCTGATAACTCGGCAGACTCTGGGAAAACCCAATTGAAACAAACGCGAACGCGGCGATGACCAACCCCGATGTCATGTGGGTAGATCGGGCAACCTTGGGGCCAGTCCTAACGCTAATCGTTTCTTTACAAAATCGGATTCCGGTGTGGTCAGAAGACACACCGGGCGTTACGTGTACAGGCCCATGCGCCGCTTTACGAGCTTTACGGTTGAATCGGCGATCGGGGTGACGGCTTCCGCACTCGAGTGCAGAACGCCATCGAGATAGCCGGGATCTTCCGTGATCTCGCGATAGCGCTGCTGGATGGGTTCGAGCTTCGCGATCACCATCTCCGCTACTTTTTTTTTCAAATCGCCGTAGCGGAGACCCGAGAATTCCGCGCGCATCTGCTCGTCCGGCGATTCCGAAAACGCCTGATAAATTGCCAGGAGGTTGGCGACGCCCGGTCCGATTGCCGCATCGAAATCGACGCAGGGATTCGAATCCGTGGTGGCACGCATGATGGTCTTTTGAATGCGGTCCGGCGGATCGAGCAGCGCTACCGCGTGGCCCGATCCTGCCGCCGACTTGCTCATCTTTGCGGTGGGATCGTCGAGCCCCATGACGCGCGCGCCTACGGCAGGCAGTTTCGTTTCGGGCATCACGAAGGTATCGCCATACAGTGAATTGAAGCGCTGGGCGATGTCGCGGGTCAGTTCGAGATGCTGCGACTGGTCTTCACCTACGGGAACGATCGCCGCCTGATAAAGAAGGATGTCCGCGGCCATCAGCACCGGATACTGAAACAGCCCGCTGCCCACCGATTCCTGCGCCGCTGACTTGGCTTTGAACTGCGTCATACGTTCCAGCCAGCCCATCGGCGTGACGCAGGTCAGCATCCAGGCAAGTTCCGCGTGCGCGGGAACATCCGACTGCACGACAATGCGGGAGTGTTTCGGATCGATGCCCGCGGCGATAAAAAGCGCGGCAACTTCGCGAATCTTGCCGCGCAGTTCGGCAGGATTCTGATACACCGTGATGGCGTGCAGATCGACGATGCAGAAGATGCTTTCGTAGTCGTACTGAATGCGGACCCAGTTGGCAAGGGCGCCAAGATAGTTGCCAATATGCAGATTGCCGGACGGCTGCACGCCCGACAGAACGCGGGATTTCATGGGAAAGGTTATGGTAACAACCGGCCCAAAAGAACCGGCGACGGAGATCGCCGGCGTTACAAATCCGTTGCGCGGAAGGAGTTTCTTCAGTATTATTGAATAAATGGCGCGAGGCACATATCTCGGAGAATTCGAATTGATGGTTCTGCTGGCGCTGATACGTCTCGGCGAGGACGCGTACGGTGTCCCCATCTGTCACGAAATCGAGAAGCGCAGTGGGCGCGAGGCGGCGGTTGGAAGCGTTTATGCCGCTCTGGAGCGCCTCGAGGAGAAGGGACTCGTAACGTCGCGCCTGGGCGACTCCACGGCTGTGCGCGGAGGGCGCGCGAAACGCTATTTCCGGATAACCGCGCAGGGCGTGCGTGATGTGCGGCAAACACAGCGGGCCCTGATGAATCTTTGGCGCGGCCTGCCCGAACTCGAGCAGGGGCGCGCATGAGTTTGCGACGACCACCCGCGCTGGCTGACTGGCTGCTCGAACGCCTGGGCGGTATCCGGCAGGATGCGGCGCTCGCGGGCGATCTGCTGGAGGAGTTCCGCAGCGGCCGGCCGGCGGCGTGGTATTGGCGGCAGACTTTGATTGCCGTTGCGCACGGTGTGGCGGCGAGCGTCGGAGAACTGCGGCCTTATCTGTTGGCACTCAGCGCAGCGTACGCGGTCCAGTTTGTGGTTGCGCTGACGCTTTGGTCTAAGAATTTTCCGCCGGCGGTACACGGTTCCGGCTGGATGAAGTTCTGGGTGTGGCTGCTGGCGCAGTTGGTCTGCGGGGTGATCGCGGGGTTGTTCAATGTGCTTGTGGCTGGGAAATCCAACCCCAACATGAAACAGATGTACTGTACGGCTGAAAATGGCGCGCCAAGGTCAACGATCATGGCGCTGGCAGCCTGCGGGAGTTTTTGGCACGGCCTGGCAAATTACCTCCTGTGCGCGCTGATCTTTCCGCGCTTTTCACTTGCAGTCCTTGTAAGCGCCGAGGTTGCCTGGTTTGTGCTTTGGATATTTACGCCGGCGCTGTTATGGCCGGCGGGGCCTGTGGCAGTCACGGAAGTCACGAACGACGAGCGACCCTGGCTCGAAGTTCCGGCGTCGGAGCCTGTCCTGACCGTTGCCCTGCCCTCCGGAAGGACAGTTATTCTGAAGCGCGACAGCCTGGCGCGATCGGTATTCGCAGCGGGAGATCCGGACCTGATCCGGATCGTCTTCGGGTGGCGCAGAAGCCTGGAGCTGCTACGGCGCGCGGTGTGGTTCGGGGGGTCTCGACGCCGGTCGTACACGCTGGCGGAACTGGACGACCTGATCGACGATACCGAGCTCTCGGAATCGGTGATTGCCGAGTGCTACCAAGCGAGCCCGCGGGAAAGCCTGGGGCGGCGGGCCAGGCTTTGGTTTTGGGGTGATTCAGCTTGACGATTTCGGACACTCGAGTGCTGCGCGGTTCCAGTGTGCGAGACTTGCCGCCGCTTCGTAAGTGCTCTGACAGAAATCGAGAATCGCCTGCTGCGGAGAACCGGTCTGGCGGAACGTCATCGTACTGGAGAATGAATTCGCCCAGCTGCGTGTTCCACCCCGGTTCGGCTTCGAGTCCGTCCGGCTTCGGCGCCGCGTATGCGTAGAACGCCGGATGCGGAAATTTCCGATTGCCCGGCCAGAAGCCGCAGCTGATTTCCTGCGCGCCGCTGAACCGCGTGACGTTCAGATCGAACGACCCCCAGAAGAAATGCACGGGACTGCACTTGCCCTGAAAACGGCTGCGGAAGATTTTCAGCGTAGTATCTGCCGCAATCAGGATGCGGTGAAAGCGGTCAACGTAATCCCGGTCGTACGACGCGTGGTGATTGTCTTCGTCGAACGGAGTCGGGTCGTCGAATTCCTCGGGGTTGCGACCGATCTCAACCTCGATTCCGAATGAGCGCAGGCAAGACATGTATTCCTGGAAAAAATCCGCGACGGAGCGCGGATAGAGTTGTATGCTGCGCCCACCGCCGTTACTGAGCCGGATGGTGCACTGGTGGGCGACGAAATCGAACTCAACGTCAAAAGTGAAATTGGAGTACGGGATCGTCGAAGTGCTGAGCCCGCGCGGGGTGACGTACAACGGCACGTGCCACCAGTGATTGAGCGGGGGCGTCAGCGCCATGCGGGTCTTGCCCACGATCTGCGTCCACATATGCACGGTGTCGCAGGTGGCCTCCCAATCGGCGAACGCGAGCGCCGGCCAGTCAGACGAAGTCGAGTTCGGTCTCATCGATGTAGCACCATCCCCAGTTCTCGCCCGGTTCGATCGAACGCATAATTGGATGGGTAGTCGCGTGGAAGTGCTTCGTCGCGTGTTTGTTCTTTGAGGAATCGCAGCAGCCGACGTGGCCGCAGACGAGGCACATCCGAAGATGCAGCCAGGTATCGTGCATTTTGAGGCATTCCTCGCAGCCGTGCGTCCGGGGCTTGACATCCTCGATCTGATCGATATGGGAACAGGCCATGGTTTCAGCTTCTCATGATCCGGGGGGCACGATCAGGCGGGGTGGAGTAACTTTCTGCACTTCTTCCACGGTCACACCGGGTGCGAGTTCGTCCAGAGCCAAGCCATCCGGCGTCACGTGAATTACCGCGAGCTCGGTAATGATGGTGTCCACGACTCGCGCGCCGGTGAGGGGGAGAGTGCAGCGTTTCAGGATTTTCGGGGCTCCGTCCCTTGTGGTGTGCTCCATCGCAACGATGACGCGTCGTGCGCCGGCCACGAGGTCCATCGCGCCGCCCATGCCTTTGACGAGGCGGCCGGGGATGGTCCAGTTGGCGAGGTTGCCCAGTTCATCGACTTCCATGGCGCCGAGGATGCTGAGGTCGATGTGGCCGCCGCGGATCATGGCGAAGGAGTCGGCGCTCGAAAAATAGGCAGAGCCGGGGAGTTCGGTGACCGTCTCCTTTCCGGCGTTGATGAGGTCGGAATCTTCGGCGCCGGAGACGGGATAAGGGCCAACACCGAGCATGCCGTTTTCCGACTGCAGCACGACCTCGATGCCTGGTGGCACGTGATTGGCGACCAATGTGGGGATGCCGATGCCGAGGTTCACGTAGTATCCGTCGCGCAGTTCGAGGGCGGCGCGGCGGGCGATGCGGTCTCGTGGACTATCGAATGCTAAATGGCGCACAACGGACCCTCCGGCCTGTGCGCTCGCATCACGCACCGTCCGTCGTTCTATGCGGCGTTGGTATTCTTCGCCGCGCACGATGCGCTTCACGTAGATGCCGGGCGTGACGACGGCATCCGGATCGAGCACGCCCGGCTCGACGATCTCCTCCACTTCGGCGATGGTAAACTTCGCGGCAGTCGCCATCAGCGGGTTGAAATTGCGCGCGGTCTTGCGATAGACGAGGTTGCCGAGTCGATCGCCGCGCCAGGCTTTGATCAGGGCGAAGTCGGCGCTGAGGGCGCGTTCGAGGATGCAGGGGCGGCCGTCGAAATCGCGGACTTCCTTTCCGTCGGCGACAACCGTGCCAACGCCTGCAGGCGTGTAGAACGCGGGAACCCCCGCGCCGCCTGCGCGAATGCGTTCGGCGAGCGTGCCCTGGGGAATGAGCGTGACATCGAAATCACGTTTGCGAAGCAGGGCTTCGAGCAGATTGTTTTCGCCGACGTAACTGCCGGTGTGCGATGCGATCATGCCGGCTTCGAGCATCAGGCCGAGGCCGAAGCCGTCGACACTCATGTTGTTGCTGATGGTGCGAAGACCTTTCGCGCCGCGGCGAACCAGCGCGGCGATCAGGTTTTCGGGCAGACCGCAGAGGCCGAAACCGCCGATCATGATGGTGGCGCCGTCGGGGATGTCGGCGACAGCAGCATCGGAGCTGACGAACGTTTTGTCGATCATGAGCGCAACTGGCCGAGCGCCCAGCGGGCGTGTTCGGCGACGAGCGGGTCTTCGGATGCGGCGAGCTTCGCGAGGGGGCTGCGGAATTTTTCGAGACGCGCGTTGCCCATCGCCACTGCGACGTTCCGCAGGAAACCGCGGTACTTGGCGCGGCTGACCGGCGAGTTGCGGAACATGTCGCGGAATTCGGGTTCCGTGAGGGCGGCGAGGCGTTCGAGGTGCGGGGCGAAGTCGCGTGGGCGGAAGGCTTCATCATTCGTCTGTGCCGCGCGGCGGTTCCAGGGACAGACATCCTGACAGATGTCGCAGCCGAAGACGTGCGGGCCGACGGCGGCGCGGTGGGCTTCGGGAATCGCGCTGCGCAGTTCAATCGTGAAGTAAGAAATGCAGAGGCGGGCGTCGAGCTCGTATGCGCCATCGGGGGAAGGGACGATGGCGGCGGTGGGACAGGCGTCGATGCAGCGGGTGCAGGTGCCGCAGCGGTCGGGCGGGGCGGTGTGGCTGGGTTCGAGGTCGAGCGTGGTGAGAAGCTCGCCGAGGAAGAACCAGCTGCCGAGCTGCTGGTTGATGAGGCAGGTGTTCTTGCCGATCCAGCCGAGTCCGGCGGCGCGCGCGAGGGAGCGTTCGAGCAGGGGCGCGGTGTCGACGCAGATGCGCGATTCGAAGGGCGCGATCTGCTTCAGCCTGCAGTCGAGGTGCTGAAGGCGGATGCGAAGGAGGTCGTGATAGTCGTCGCCCCAGGCGTAGCGGGAGATCCAGGCGCGGTCGGGGTCGGAGAAGCACGTGGAGTAAGGCTCGGGGCCGTTGTAGACGAGGCCGACGCAGACGATAGACCGAACGCCGGGGAGCAGATGGGCGGGGTCGCTGCGGAGGGCGGCGCGATGGTCGGTGAGATAGCGCATTTCGCCGGCGAGGCCGCGGTCGGCCCAGTGTTGGAAGCGCGGGAAGTCGGGGACGGGGTGAGGCGCGGCGACGCCGACGAGGTCGAAGCCGGACTGCCGCGCTAAGTTATTGACTGTAAACGATGTTAATGCAAAATCCGGTTCGTTTGGCAATTTCGATGGACGGCGAGATGCGTGTGACGAAGTCTTTGCTCCACTTGCTCCGGATGTCAGGTCGCGAGACGTTCTCACGGCGACAGTATAAGCCCGCGGGATTGCCGTCGCGGCGAAAATCGCGCCAAGTGTGTTTGATTGCAGCGCCGAATATTTGTGAACGGTCGATGAGCGGGCGTTGGTTTTTTGTCTCAGAACGCGGCGGCGGTCGCGTGGGGTCTCACCGGGTGAGAATGGTGCGCCCGGGAGCTAGTTCACACCCTTGCCGTCCGGTGACGCCCCCAACGGTCCAACGACCGAAAACTCGCTTCGCCGTTACTCGGGAGCAATAGTCTGATCCTTCCGCTGTGAATCTGTTCCAGAGGCGCTCAGTGAGCGGCGGGTAGCCCAATGACGATGAGAACCGCGTAGTCCTGCTTGTGGCAGCCGTTCACGGCGGGCATGGCCGCCCCTGGATTCACCGGAAAACCCGTGGTCCGAACGTTCGAGGGCGAGCATGAGTTGTTAGCCGTCGCCGGCGTGTAGCGTGCGGAGCGGCATCCGAGATGGGTGACATCGTAGAGGGTCGCGCCGTCGGCGAGTTCCCACCGCTGATTGCCGTCCTTGTCCCTGGGCTGAATTGTCAGCACGGTCGTCACCTTACGGTCGCCCGTGACGAGGTATTTCCCAGGAGGCAGCGGAAAGGTCGGCTTCTCCATGATCAAGCCGTGTTCCTCCAGCCACCAGTCCGAAGCGTCGAATTTCCACTGTGATGGCGCCACGCCGCCGGCCGCCTTCAATTGAGGGTAGAGGTCCAGCTTGCAACCGCGCGGGCCCGGATCCTGGCTCCAGAGGCCCCATGATTGCGCCCCGTTGCCGGAGGTGGCCCCGGGGTCTCCCAGCGCCGCGATGTATTGCGGCTCGATGTGCCTGAACTTCGAGAGGTCTGGGCCTGACGCGTGAACCGGCTGCTGCAGGCCAGCCGCTAACATGAGGCATCCCATGGACAGGAGCCGACGGCTCACGGACGGCACGAGGTGGCGGACATTCATGCGATTTGCTCCGGTTGGACGATCTGATGACATCCTACACCAACGCGCGCCCCGGAGCACGCCTCCTCGTGGTGGATCTCGACCTCGGCACGGCCTCAGGACTCCTCGCGTCACGGTGCCGCACCTCGCCGATGCAGCGCGCCTGGTATACCAGCTCGATGGCTCTCGGCACGCGGTATCCCTACGCCAGGCGGTCCGACTCCGGCGCGGCGATGAACGAGAGACAGGTTCGGGCGGTCCGGTCAAGGCGGTGCTCAAACGCTGAAAGCACTGCACCTGGAAGCTCTGCTGGTACGCAAGTTCTGGGACCCCCTGGAGCGTCAGGCGACACGTCTCCGGCTTGTCGGCTTTGGCCTCGGGTTATCTTCGGCAATGCCGGACAGAAACCACTGGCACGCGGTCGGGGAACTCGGCGACCAGCGAAAGATTCCCGCCCATGGCCTCGACCGTTTTTCGGAGCGTGGACAGCAGGAGATCGCTCCGCTTTTCGAGACGCGAAATACTGTCCTGGGTGACCCCGAGCGTCCTGGCCATCTTTACCTGCGTGAGCTTGCGCGCGTGCCGCAGTTCGCGCAAGGTCATTTCCTCGGCGATCAACTCAGCGGCGCGGGCCTCGACCTTCCTGCGTTGGGCCGGGCTCAGTTCCTTCATTTTGTCCTTCAATGCGCTTGGCATGGCTATGTCCGCTTCTTCTTCGTTCGTGACAGGTGCTCATCGAATCGCCGCCGCCCGACTTGTCTCCGGCGACCAGAAGGACCGCGTGGCGTTTCGGGTCGAATGCGAAAGCCACACGCCAGACACCATCCGCCGCATCAAAGCGCAACTCCTTCATATTCGGGTGGCGCGAGCCTTTGAGCGTATCGACGCGGGGCGTGCCGAACTGCGGGCCAAATGTCGTAAAGACCATGTTTCATCGGAAGCGTTTCGCCATTTGAACGCCGTTTCTTGCGGCACGTGCCGAATGCTCTCCCTTTCCTGAAAGGCGGTTGTCACCAGACGGGTGAAGTGCGGAGCAACTGATTTTCGTTGCCGCTCCCTTACGGTCGCGGTTCGGTACCTTACCGCCGTTACGCCGAACTGGCCGAACTACGCAAAACTCCGCCGCGAATCCGGCCTAAGTTACGGAACATACAGGGACCTCGTTAGCTGTCGGTCCAGAACTAATCGCTGATAATTCAGATTCATTCTTGCCGGCGTCACGGCGGCGCATCCCGCACCAACCAAAACAAACTTGTTCCCAGCAATCACAGTGCCGCCGGTCAATTCGCCGTCGGCCTCTCCTCCATTTGATCGATCACCAGCACCGGCAGCATCCTCTTGCGCATCTCCAGCTTCAAGCCGAGCTGCCTGTGAATCGCATCGAACAGCGATATGCCGCCGTTTGGATCCGCCGCCCCGCCGCCCGCGGTATCTGAGCCCGCCGCCCGCAGCAGGTTACCCGGCGTGAAACTCAGCGTGAAATCCCACGCGCCCGAAATCCCCGTGGCGTCCAGCACTTCGTCCGGAATGTCTCCGGGCACCAGCGGCTGCAACTGCGCCGCGAATTGCGTCATCGTGATGTTCTGACAGCCGATCAGGCGCGTCAGCATTGGGTTCCGGTCTCTCGGATCGTTGGGCACCACTCCCGCCGTCCGGCAGGTTGTGCGATTCCCCGGGTCCGCCTTCTCCAGCTTCGGCTTGTCCGCCGAAAGTGCGTAGGCCTTAACGGGCCGATCTTCATAGTGCGTCTTCATCCGAAAACGATCAATCAGCAGCGACCGCAACATCGTCCGCAGATCGTCGCCCAGAAAATCCGCGCCAGGCGGTGCTGAACCCCGGGCCACCGTCGACGGCTTCGCTACAATATCGATGTTCGTCGTATCCAGCCACTTCGGCCCTGCAATCAGTTCCGTGCTGTGATCCCAGTCGATATCCCACGCCGTACTGATCAGAATCCGCAGCGAATTCGCGCGCACCTCCAGTCCACCACCCGGCGTTGCCCGGAAGGACCGAACCTCGTCCGGCCGGCTCGGTTTCACATCCGCTACCTCGAATTCTGTCGGACGCGGAGGCAGCTTCTGCGCCAGCTCCGCTGCATTCGGCGTGGGCTTTTCGTGCACCCGGTCTACTACCAGGACCGCTATCGGAATCTTCTTCGGCTCAAGCATCAACCCCATCTGTTGGTCTATGACTTTAAAAATCGTAGTACGTTCCACCCCCGGTGGCAGCACCTGAGACCGTGCATTCCACTTCAACTCAAAATCGAACGTTCCATCGAGTCCCGTCGCGTTCGTCACTGGCAAAGTCAGATAGTCCCCCGCCATGCCGCGCAGGCGCTGCGCGAATGCATCCATGGACATGTTGCGACACACAAACGCCACCGCACCGGACAGCGTTTGCGACTGGCACCCTGCGTCACCCGTACCCGCTGCCGCTTTCATCTTCGGCTTGCCCTTCCCGACGGCAAGCGCAAATCCCGGCAGCGGCCGCGTGTCTTTGTGAACCGCCAGTCGGAAGCGATCCTCCAGAAGGGCCTGAAGCATCAGCTTCAGCTTTTCGGGCGACGTGGATTCCGGCGCCTTCCCGGCCACGTCGAACCGATCCAGTTCGAGCCAGTTCGGTCCGCCCACCACCTTGTCCGCGTCCACTGCATACGCGATACGGATCAAGTCCAGCATCGTCGCTTTGCGCAGATCGTACCGTTCTCCGCGCAGCACTCCGCCCGATATGTTCGTATACGGATTCGTCCCCTTCGCGCTCGGCTGTGCGTCCGTCACTTCGAATTGCGGCCTGGCGCTGCCGCTTTGGCCGTAGCCCATGGGCCCCAGCGCCCCGCCCAAAACCAGCGACACCGCGCCGATGCGTGCGAATTTCCTCGCCATATCTGCCTTTCCAAATGATAAACGCTCCAGGCAGAGCTCTCGACTTGACCACCCGCCAAGCCGGGACAATCCATAAAAACAGACCCGCCAGCGTTATGCCAAGAAGCACCAATATGAGGGCAGCGACCCTTCCGAGGGCGGACTGTCATGATCAGTCGCGCAGTATAGAGGAATCTGCTCACCGATAATCCGTCGCTGTGTGAAATTTCGTCTGGCCCTCCTTGCCAGGACAGCGTGCAGTCAACTTCAGGCGACACGGCTCCGGCTTGTCGGCTTTGGCCTCGGGCCATCTTCGGCAATGCCGGACAGAACCACTGGCGCACGGTCGGGAAACTCGGCGACCAGCGAAAGATTCCCGCCCATGGCCTCGACCGTTTTTCGGAGCGTGGACAGCAGGAGATCGCTCCGCTTTTCGAGACGCGAAATACTGTCCTGGGTGACCCCGAGCGTCCTGGCGATCTTTGCCTGCATGAGCCTGCGCGCGCGCCGCAGTTCGCGCAGGGTCATTTCCTCGGCGATCAACTCAGCGGCGCGGGACTCGACCTTCCTGCGTTGGGCGGGGCTCAGGTCCTTCATCTTGTCCTTCAATGTGATTGGCATCTCTATGTCCCCTTCTTCCTCTTCGTTTGTGACAGGTGCTCGTCGAATCTTTCATCGGCTTTGCGATGAGCCGGCGATAAAGTCTCTTCTCGCCACCGTTTGCCGCGGGACAAACCGCTCCAGCAACAAGGCATGGGCGCGTAATTTGCTCCGATGCGGGATCGAAAGTCCTTATAGAATTCGGAAAAACGGGGAAAAACGGGGACAGGCAACGAAATTCCGATGCTGTGGTCGTTCTGTTTTTCAGAGGCTTGGCGGCGCGGAATTTCGAACCCTGTCCCCGTTTTTCCGACTCGACCAGTGTTACCGCCGTGCGCTTAATCCGGCCTAAGTTACGGAACAGACAGGGACTTACCCGTTCGATCCCCCTCTGCCCCATCCGACCCCTTTAAAACCCAGTTCGCTGCTTTCGCATCGCTCTGCAACAGAGGATAGTACTACCCTAGCGTAAACGGGGAAGTCCCTCGTTATCAGGAGAATCCAGACGAATGCAGAAGCCGATCAAGTACGCAGAGAAAGCGGTCACCGTAGCGGCCAACGCCGGATGGCACTTGTTCAACACGTTTAACTCGATCAAGCCCAATCCGTCGTTCACGCCGAAGTGGTCGGAAAAGCCTCTGCTGAAGTCGTGGGAGAAGCAGAAGCCGCCGCTCGGCTGGCCCCGCTCGACCGATTCTCTCTGCCCCAAGTGCGTGCCGGAAATCCGCACCAAGATCGTCAACGGTGAACTGCCGGTCGAGATCCTGAAGAACGAAAAGGTCGGCGAGATCAAGGCGCAGATCATCCAGCGCGACGGCAAGATCCTCATGGTCAAGGACTGCGCGATCCATGGCCACTTCGAAGACGTGATGGCGATCGATCCGGGGTTCTTCGCGCATCTGGAAAAAGTTTTCCCGGGCCGCGACATCCGCGCGCACAACGACGCGAAGCTGCACAATCACGGATCGAGCACGGTGACGCACGGGCGCGGGTCGGTGCTGACCGTCGATCTGACGAACCGCTGCAACATGATGTGCGATCCGTGCTTCATGGACGCGAATCAGGTGGGGTTCGTGCATGAGCTGACTTGGGAAGACATCCAGACGCTGCTTGACAACGCGATTTCGATCAAGCCGAAGCGCCAGATGTCGGTGCAGTTTTCGGGCGGCGAGCCGACGCTGTCGCCCTACTTCCTCGACGCGGTGAAGTACTCGCGCAAAGTCGGCTACAACAGCGTGCAGGCGGCGACGAACGGCATCGAGTTTGCGAAGAACCCTGAGTTTGCACGGAAGGCGGCCGAGGCCGGGCTGCGGTACGCGTATCTGCAGTTCGACGGCATCGGCAACGCGGCGAATTCGCATCGCGCGGTGGGCAATCTGTTCGATGTGAAGCTGCGCGCCATCGAGAATCTGCATTCGAACGGCGTTGACATCGTGCCGGTGATCACGATCGTGAACGGCGTGAATAACGAGCAGGTGGGCGCGGTGATCCAGTTCGCGCTGGATAATCCGAAGAAGATTTCGTTCCTGTCGTTCCAGCCGGTGTCGTTCACGGGGCGCGACGAGGAAGTGACCGACGAGCGGCGCGCGGCGCAGCGGTACACGCTTTCGCATCTGGCGCACGACGTGAAGAACCAGGTGAACATGGGCGTACCGGAGCGCGACTGGTTCCCGATTTCCTTCATGAGCACGTTTTCCGACTGGGCCGATCTGGTGCACGGGCCGAACGCCGACTGGGGACAGCTGAGCTGCGGCTGCCATCCGAACTGCGGGATCGGCATGGCCGTGATGATCGACAAAGAGACGAAGGAGTTTCGTCCGGTGACGGCGTTCCTGAATGCGGACCAGCTGGCGAAGGACGTGGCGTCGGTGAACGACGCGGCGCGCGGCAAGTTCCTGTCGGTGGTGGGAGTGGCGCTGGCGCTGCTGCGCAACTACAACCCGATGGAAGCGCCCAGCACGTTCAAGCTGACCGATCTGCTGCAGAAGTTCGATAAGTGCTTCGGCGCGACGGGACGCAATTACGGCAAAGTGTCGGGCGACCGCACGTTCGACGACATCGAGAAGCGGCGGCGCGACCGGTGGAACTTCCTGTTCATCGCGGGGATGTGGTTCCAGGACCTGTTCAATTACGACTTCCGGCGCACCGAGCAGTGCATCATTCCGTATGCGACGCAGGAAGGTGAGATCAGCTTCTGCGCATACAACACAGGCGTGGGCTGGCGGAACATCATCGAGAAGATGCACATGACGGCGACCCTCACCAAGTGGTACGAAGAGAAGGGCCGGCACGAGATCATCGCGGGCGGCAAGAGTGTCAATCTGCCGTCGAAAGAACACAAGTTAGTCCTCAATATGGACGACGTGAACCACGGGCTGCAGCACGATCTCGACGATCAGGGTATCGCCAAGACGGCGCGCGAAGAGAAGATCCGCAAGCGGGATGCGGCGATGGCGAAGAAGGCCGAGGATGAGCGCATGGCGAAGCTGTATCGCGAAGTGGTGCTGAAGGAGAAGCCGGCGGAGGCAGGGTTTGTGCCGCTGTCGAATCTGGGCGGCATTCAGCCGGCGGCGAAGAAGGAAGACGAGAAGGCTGTCGGCAGCTTCGGCGATTAATCTGAAGCGCGCTGTCCGTTCAGATTCGTCGTGGGACCTTGGCCTCGCCCGCGGCACGGCTGATCGGTGCGCTGAATGCGGAATTGGCCGCGACGTTTCCGGAACCGGGCGCCACTCATTTCTCGCTCAGCGAAACGCAGGTTGCGCCGGGCGATGGCGCGTTCCTGATCGCTTATCTCGACGACGTGGCCGCCGGTTGCGGAGCGGTGCGGCGGATCGACGAGACAACCGCGGAAATCAAACGGATGTATGTGGATCCCTCCGTGCGCGGACGCGGCATCGGGCGGGAGCTTGTCGCCGCCCTTGAGAGCGAGGCCCGGCTGCTCGGCGTGACGAGGGTTGTGCTGGAGACCGGAACCCGGCTCACGCGTGCGATCCGCATGTATGAGGCGTGCGGATATGAGCGCATCCCGCTGTTTGGGGAATATCTAAGGTCGCCCGAAACGAGTCTTTGTTTCGGTAAGACGCTCACGTGAGACGAAGGTCGATCAGGCTGGGCTGTAATCTGCAGCCGGCCAGAGCGGGGTTAACAACCCCGCTGCAGGTTGACAACCTGCCCCACAAGGCTATTTGCCGACCAGGTGCGCGTCGCTTCTCTCGTTTTCCCCACAGATGAATTCAATGAGATCCGTGTTCAGCATGATCTGCTGATGAACGGCGACAGTGTACGGCTTCGTGTAGGCCGAGGGGTCGTCGATGGTCACGTCGATATCGAGCTTGCCGAACGTGGGGCGGCTGTACTTTTCGATCATCCTGCCTTTGTTGGTCAGCGGGCTGCCGTTGACGTCGAGCCAGACATCGTCGCGGAATCCAGAGGTCTCAACGACCAGCGTGTCGCCTTCCCAGTGCCCGACGGAATAGCCGTACCACCAGGGCTGCGCGTCGGTGGGAGGAAGTGCGCGGCCGTCGGTGAAGATCTGGCGCAGGCCGGAGTTCGCTTCATAGATGATGACCGTGACGGCGGGCGTCTGGACGATCTTGCGCGGCTGCGGATGTTCGTGCAGCTGCATCAGGCCCATGGGGAGGCAGTGTGCGTCGGGATTGTCCTTGCTGTTTTCGGCCTTGCGCTTTTGCAGGAGATCGAAGGACCAGGGCAGCAGAGGGAGGCCGCCCGGGAAGCCGGCGCCGATGTTGCCGAACGTCGCGTTGGGAGGGCCGGGAGGCACAGGAGGAGGCGTCGCGGGCGCGGGCGGGGGTGCGCCTGCGCCGCGCCCACCACGACCACCACGACCGAAATTTGGGCGCCGGTTTTCCCAGACACCGGAGAGGTCGACGTGGCCGTCGGCGGTGCGCGGCGCGGGGGCGTCGAGGTTGGGCTTGCCGTCCGGGCCTTTCGGGACACCCTGCGAGGGGTAGTCGGGCCACTGGGCGGAAAGGGCCAGGGGGAAGAGGATCAGAGCGAGCGCTGAAAAGAAGCGAGTCATTGGAAGAAATCCTATCAGTAAAAGAACCGGCGACAAGATCGCCGGCGTTACTTGCCGTCCACGGAGAGGGCTAAGACTACGTTGCCTGGCATGCCGATCATTACGTTGTAGCCCGAGTTCACAAATACCATGCCGTTCGCGATGGCCGGTCCGGCGACGTTCATCGATCCGCCATGCGACGGTACGCCGTTCACCGTGTTGTATTCATGCGCGGTGTCCACGTCGAAGATCACCTTTCCATCGGCGGCTGAGTAGGCGCGCAGGTGTCCATCCATCGAGCCGGAGAAGACCACGCCGGGAATGGCGGAGGCCGCGGCGATCTGCGCCTGACTGCATCCGCGCTTGCCTTTGCATGCGGGCGCGACGGGCGGGTCGTACCAGACCTGTTCGCCGGTCGCGATCTTCAAGGCGTAGAGGCCGCCGCCGGGTCCGGGGATGATATCGGAGATTGGGGCGTAGACGTTTTCGTTATCGGCGGCCATGCCCCACTGGATGCCGCCGTTGGGGCCACCTTTGGCAACGGTCTTCTGCCAGACGATGTCGCCGCGCTTGTCGGGATCGAGCGCGAAAACGACGCCGGACTTCTGGCCGACCAGAATCAGGTCTTTGCCGTTCGGGAGACTTCTGAGAATCGGCGAAGAGCCGACATCGACATCGCGATCGGGATTGGCGGGGCAGCTGGGTTTGCCGGGGCGTCCGCAGCTGGCGTTCCATGCATCCACGGTGAGCTGCTTCGACCACTTCATCGCACCGGAGGTGAGATCGAAGGCGACGACTGCGTCCGACGTGTTGGTGGGCGGGTCGGAGTAGTTGTTGCCGGTGCCCGCATAGACGAGGTTGCGTTTGGTGTCGATGGTGGGCGAGTCCCAGATGCCCGCGCCGGAGGGTCCGTAGAGCTGGGTGCCGGCGGAACTCACCTTGGTCTTGATGGCGGGGTCGGAAACGGTGTACGTCTTCCACGCGATTTTGCCGTTCGACGCATCGAGCGCCACCAGACTGCCGCGGAAGGTACAGCAGGGATATTTGGGATCGCCCGCGGCGACCTCTTCGGAAGCCGAACGCACGCCGACGTAGAGGCGTCCTTGATAAAGCTTGGGCGCGCCGGTGATGCCGGCCATGGGGTGGTCGTCGAGTTTGGTCTTCCAGAGGAGCTTGCCGGTTTCGGCGTTGACCGCGTAGACGTTAGTTTCGGCGTCGCCGAAGTATGCGGCATATTCATTGCGGTCGAGTTTGGCGATATTGAGTGCAGTGCGCATGCGCGTGTCGGCTTTGAACATCCAGTACTGGCAGCCGGTGCGGGCGTCGAGCGAATAGACGGAGCCGGTGGCGGTGCCGAAGTAGACGCGGTCGCCAACCACGGTGGGCTGGGCTTCGACGGTGACCTGATAGGGGATGCCGAAGGCCCATTTCACTTTGAGCTTCGGGACGTCTTCGGCGCGGAGGCCGGCGCCGGCGGTGGTTTGGAAGCGGGCGTTGGTGAGGTCGACGCCCCAGCCGTTCCAGCCGGTGAGATTGGGAAGATGATGCGCGCCGGGCGCACAGGGATTTTCGCGGACGGCCTGATCGGCGGTGCGGGGCGAGAGGAAGTCGGCGACGGCGTGGCGCTCGGCGGCGGTCATGGTGCCGCCCTGGGAGCGCATGACGCCGGCTTCGAGAGCGACCATGATGGATTCGTTGGGGCGGGCTTTGAGAGTGTCGAGCGAGGGGGCTCGCGGGTCGCCGCCTTCGTGGCACATGGCGCAGTGCGCGGCGAAGAGGGCTTTGCCGTCGGGGGCGGGAGTCTGGGCGAAGGCAGCGGCGGAGAGGGCGAGCGCGAGGGTGATGGGGCGGAGCATCGGGACCATTCTAACGGAGCGACTGCGCACGACCCCCGTGAGTGGTTTCCGATTTTGCCTTCGGTCCGTTTGGAAGGAACTTAGCCGCACCCAAACGAGAAATTCAAGGCAACGCAAACCTCGCGCATCCGCGCCGCGCTCAAACGGGCGATACGGCGCCCTAAACGCCGCTGCGAAACGGTAACGACATTGTGGAGGTTGATCGCGCAAGGTCCTTTCATTCCATCGTCCACATCCAGGGCAACTTCAGAACGCACGCCACGGACAGTTGATGTAACAGGTGCGACTGTGACACTCGACAGGAAGCTGATCGAACTGTCTCTGGTCAGGATGAGAACCGGCCGTTCCTTGCCCGGCGGCTGGAATCGGCACAGGTGGACATCGCCGCAGCTCAGTTTTCCGGCCATACAGCGGCATCCTCCCAGATGCGGAATTCTTCGTCCCCCTGTGGCTGAGCCATATAGGCACGCCTCTCCTGTTCCTCAAGTTCCAGTTCGCGCCGGCGCTTGAGGTGTTCCTGCAGCGCGTGACGGATCAGCGCGGATCGATTGATCTTCTGCCGCTTCGCCGCACGGTCGGCGTCTTTCAGAAGACGGGCGTCAAGTATAACCTGGATCGTTTCCATTGTTGTGGAGCTTTAGCCACAGTATTGTTAACACTCGGCGGATGCTGACTTACCGCCGACTTATGTGGTGTACGACTGCCGTTCCGATGGGCACAGTTCGACCCTGTCCCTTGCCCCAAGGGTAGGAATAGTTTGTCCATTCACATGGCCTGATTTGGCAGCCGCCCGACTTCACGGCTCAATGACGTTCAGGCCTGGAATCATGCGAAAGTGGCGTAGATTCCGGGTAGCAACGCCGTACCCGAAGTGAAGGGCGGTTACTCCGATCAGGAGGTCCTCGAACGGGATAACGGACCCAGTCCGTTTTGCGTCCGCGTCGATTTTCGCCGCAAGCCGGCCCATTTCCTTTGTGAACGGTTCAACAGGAATGGCGAGGAAGACCGTGTCCAGATATTCGCGGCGCTGCTGAGCCAGCGCGGGAGTATTGGCGCGGTGCAGGCCGTGCTCCAGTTCGATCACGGAATTGAGGAGATGACCACCTCGGTCTCTCCGTACACTTGTTCGAGCTCCAGCAGCAGTTCGCTGACCGGTTTCGCGTCACGCTCGGCGGCGATGAGGACGCCCGAGTCGAGGACTAATCCCATGGGGGCGGATGGAATGGCTCACTGCGGGTGTCAACGGCAGCCTGCACGTCTCTGGCGAAATCCGGATCGGGAACCGGCTTGTGCCCCAGTTCCTCTTCGTGGGCCTTTGCCAGAGCGATGCATTCCGAGAGTTTCCGGCCCGGACCGGGCGGCGGCGATTTGATCACGGCTACCGGACGGTGGTCCTGCTCAACGATTACCTCGTCGCCTTCGCGGACACGGGTCAGGACGGCGTGGAGGTCGCTGGCGAGTTCGGCTTCTGTAATGCGAACCGTCATCTTGTCTGCGATTATAGCGAATCCCGGAAATAACTCTTGACAAGTAGTAAAAACGTATGCGTAGTAGAACTACATGGACGGCAGACTCAGCGGGACGGAACTGCGGGTGATGGAGGAATTCTGGAAACACGGCAGGCTGTCGATCCGTGAAGTCCAGGAGTCGTTCCCGAAACGCGGCCGGCCCCCCTATACGAGCGTGCAGACGACAGTCTACCGGCTTGAGGAGAAGGGCGCGCTGCACCGCATAAGGAAGATCGGCAACGCCCACATCTTCGAAGCCGCGTTCACGCGCGAGGAGGCCAGGGGAAGTTTCATCGACGACCTCGTGGCGCTGTTCGGCGGGCCGCAGACGGTGATGGCGCACCTCGTGGAATCGGGAAAACTCACGCGCGAGGACATTCGCGACGCCGAAAAGCTCATAGATGAAATGGAGAAACAGAAGGAGTAGCCGTGCTGCACGCGATTCTGAATCATCTTTGGCAGTCGAACATTCTTCGCGCTGGCTGTGATGGCGGCGGTTTCGCTGCTGCGCGGCAACGCGCCGCGTGTCCGCTACTGGTTCTGGCTGGCGGCGTCGCTGAAGTTCCTCGTTCCCTTTTCGCTGCTGGTGTCGGCCGGCGGGCGGGTCGTGATGCCTCCCGATGCTCCGTCACTGCATGCAACCACGGTCACGCGCATTTCGAACTACTTCGCACCGATGGAAGTTGCCGTCCGGCCCGCGCCTGCAACTACTGCGATTCCGTGGACGACGGTGCTCGCGGCATTCTGGCTGGCTGGCGCGTTGTCCGTTTTGCTGCGATGGCTGTGGCACTGGTATGCCATCCGCCGGACCATGCGAACCGCGGTGAACGTGCCAGCCGACCTCGGCATCCGCGTCCTTTCGGTTCCGGCCCGCATCGAGCCGGGCATATTCGGCCTCTTCCGGCCGGTACTGCTTGTGCCCGCGAGCCTCATGAACGAACTCACGCCGGAACAGTTCGACGCGATCATGGCGCATGAACGCAGACACATCGCCTGTCGGGACAATCTGACCGCGGCGTTGCATATGTGCGTGGAGGCGCTCGTCTGGTTTCATCCGCTGGTGTGGTGGATCGGCAGCCGGCTCATGGAAGAACGCGAACGCGACTGCGACGAAGCCGTGCTCCGATCCGGCAGCCGCGCGCGGGATTATGCGCGGGGGATCGTCAGTGTGTGCAGGCAGTATACGGAATCACCGCTGGCGTGTACGGCGGGAATCAGCGGGGCGGATCTGAAGAAGAGAATCCGGGAGATTATGAGCTGGCGCGGGTCGCTGCCGGTGTCGCTGCGGAGAAAGGCAGTGCTGGCGGCAGCCGCGGCAGTAGCCGTTTCCCTGCCCTTCTTCATTGGATTGACAAAGGCGCAGAGCCTGCCGCCCGCGCCTCAGTACACCTACGAGGTGGTGTCCATCCACAAAACCCCTCCCGGACAGACCAACGTGCACATCGGTCCGGGCCCGCAGGGCGGTTTGCGAACGGAAAACACCTCGGTAATGGTTTTGATTGCCTTTGCCTACAGCATCCAGAACTATCAGATCGTTGGCGCACCAGGCTGGGCGTCGTCGGAACGTTTCGATGTCATGTTCACTCCGGACAAGACGGAAATCAATCCCGGCCCCGGCATGGACCCGAAGGACTTTGAGGGATACGTGCACCGGAATGGGCAGCGGCTTCAGGCAGTGCTGCGCGACCGATTCGGCCTGGTGCTGCGCACGGAGACACGCGAGCTGCCGATCTACGGCTTGATTCAGGCACCGCGCGGCAATAAGCTCTCACTGAACGCGGACGAGAAATCAGGTGTTCCTTCAATTCAGACGAACGGGAATAGGCAGATCACGGCCAGTAACGCGACGATGGAAATGCTGGCGGAGCAGTTATCTATGGAATTACAGCGACCGGTTCAAGACGAAACCGGGCTCAAGGGCCGGTACAACCTCAAACTCGAATGGGCTCCGGAGCCGGATATCTCGCCCGACCACGTGGCGGCAGGCGCGAACAACTCCTTGCCAGGCGTATCGATCTTCACCGCGATCACGGAACAACTCGGATTAAAGCTCGAAGCGAAAAAGGGCCCGGTGCCGGTCTACGTGGTCGAGAAGATCGAGCGGCCGACCGAAAACTAGTTCCTTGCGCCCAGCTTGACCAGCAGCGCCCCGACGCGCTCCGCTGCGGGCTCGTCGCCGATCGCACCACCCGAACTCGCCGCGCCAGCCGCAGTCGAGGCGGTCGGCTTTTCACCGCCTGCCCGGCGCGCGAGGAGGCCCAGCGGTGTCAGTCCCCGGCGATTGCGGGCGTTGACGTCGGCGCCCTGATCCACCAGATACTGAATAACGGTTGCATAGCGATGCGTGACCGCCGCATGTAAGGCAGTTTCGCCCGCGTCGTTCGAAGCGTTGATGCCGCCACCAATCTCGAATGCCGCCGTGACCACCGGAAGCACTTTGCTCTCCGGCTCCGGCTTCCCGTAGTCGATCACATTAATGCCGCGGCGATCTTCGTTCGTCGCGGAATTCATGCCGGCCGCGAGCATCAGGGCGGTCGCGCCATTCGGCATTTTCAGGCTGGAGTCCGCACCGCCGGCGATCAGAGCGCGCATGATCTCCGGCTCCAGAAACTTTGCCGCAAGCAGATAAGGCGTGGAGCCGATCAGCGGCGCCAGCAGAAAATAGTCGGTCGAATTGCGCCGCACCGGTGTGGCCTTCGTCATCCGGATATTGGGATCGGCCCCATGCGCCAGCAGAGCCATCACCAAGGTCAAATCGCTGCGGAGAATCGCGGCGTGCAGCGCGGAATAGCCGATCCCCATGTCGTTCGGGTCCGCGCCCTTCTCCAGCAGCGTCAGGGCAACATCCCGGTGACCGCTTTGTGCAGCCAGCACCAGCGCGCTGGTCCCGTCGGGCAGTCGGTCGTTCGGATCCGCGCCCGCGGCCAGAAGCAACTTTGCAGACGCGGCATCACCCGAGCGCGCCGCGAAGAGCAGAGGCGTGCTTCCACCGCGCATCACATCATAGTTCAGTTCTTCGCGGCCGGCGCGCTGCGTCTGTTCGCCGACGACCGTCTGCGAGTAAGCGCGCGACCGGGCCTTCACATCGGCACCGAACTCCAGCAGCATGGCAACGTCGTCGGGATGGCTTTCCGCGGCGGCCCACATCAGCGCGGTCTGATCGTGCTCGGGCTCAGCTGCTTTCGGATTGGCGCCGTGAACGAGAAGAGCTTTCACAGCGGCCGCGTTGCCCGTGCGCGCGCAGGCCATCAGCACCGTTTCGCCGTCAAGCAGTTTTGCGTTCGGGTTGGCCTTCGCGGCCAGCAGCCGGTCAACCATAGCGGCGCTCCCGTTGTCGCAGGCGAGATGGAGCGGCGTGGCGCCGAGATCGTTGGCCGCGTCCGCATGAGCGCCGGCGCGGATCAGCAAATCCGCGACAGACAGATTATCGGCGTAGGCAGCAAAGTGCAGCGCAGTCGAGCCGTCGCCTTCGCCGGCATTGACGTTGACACCCTGTTTGAGCAGAGTCCGCACGGCTGTTTCGTTCCCGGACTTAACGGCGCCGATCAATCGCAGATCCGCAGCAGACGAAATGCCAAGCGCGATAGTGAGGAATAGGAGCACTGGCCAACCGCAGGATTGACAATGCGCGGACGTGCCGCGTCGGACTTCGTCCGATGGACCCGCTGGAAAGCGTGTCCGCAGCCTGGAAAGGCCGCCCCACGTAGATATTGCCGGCATGCGTATCAACCCAGTCTCAGAACGGCCGGATCGACTCTGCCGGTGCTGTCGCCGATACGCTCGCGATTGATGCCGAACTGGCCCAATAAAGTCAGATGCAGATTGGCCAGCGGAACGTTATTGAGGCGCGTGTGCCGGCCGCCTTTCAGGTTCCCGGCGCCGCCGCCCGCGAGCACGAACGGAATGTTCACCGGCGCATGCGAATTGCTGTCCGCGATGCCGGCACCGTATATGAGGGTGATGTGGTCGAGCAGGGTGCCATCGCCGTCGCGCGTGGTGCGCAGTTTGTCCATCAGGTAGGTGAACACCTGGACGTGATACGCGTTGATTTTCGCCGTTTTCGCCACCTTTTCCGGCTCGTGCTGATGATGCGAGATCGGATGGTGGGCATCCGGCACACCGATCTGCGGATAGGTCATGCCGCTCTGCTCATGACCCAGCATGAGGGTGACGACCCGCGTGAGATCGCTTTGATAAGCCAGCACCATCAGGTCGAACATCAACTTCACATGGTCTTCCCAGTTCGGGGGGATGCCGGCGGGACGCTCCACCAGAGGCAGCGCGCGATTCTGCTGCTCGGCGATCTGGATGCGCCGTTCCACACCGCGGATGGCATCGAGATACTCGTTCAGTTTGGTGCGGTCGGCAGCCGGAAGAGTGCGGCCGAGACGCGAAGCTTCCGCGTTGACCGAATCGAGAAGGCTCTTCTGCTCACGATCGCGCGCGGCGCGTTCCGCGGGATCGGTGCTGCGGGTATCGGAGAACAGCCGCTCGAAGATGAGCCTTGGATCGTTCTGCGTCGGCAGCGGCGTGGCGGGACCGGTCCAGCTCAGCGTGTTGGTGTAAGGGCACGCGTATCCGGTATCGCAGCTGCCGGCGGTCTCGCCGGTTTCAATTCCGAGTTCGAGCGATGCGATCTGTGTTTGCTTGCCGAGCTCCTGCGCGAGGATCTGGTCCACGGAAATGCCGGCGTCGAGCCAGGTTTCGCTGGTGGGCGGCGAGATGTCGGTTAAGAAACGCGTGCTGGCTTTGGCGTGCGCGCCGCCGGGACGTCCGGGAGTGGGGACGCAGTTCAGTCCGCTCAACATCTGGAAATGTTCGCGAAATGGATCGAGAGCGCGCAGTGTCGGAGTGATTTCATAGTCGGGGCCTTCGCGCGCGGGCAGGTAGTTCTCCATGATCATGCCGTTCGGCACATACACGACGCCGAAACGGTTCACAGGAGTGGTGGCCGCGCGCGCGGAAAACGCCGGGACCATGCTGTCGAGCAACGGAAGCGCGACTGCGGTTCCAAGCCCGCGCAATATTTCTCGGCGTGAAACCGATTTCTTCAGAACGATCATTTCGACTTCCCATTTCCTGCAACCCCCATGCGGAATGGCGGGCTGTTCACAATGCCCCAGATTATGGCGGACCATCGGTCATCCTGCGACGCCGCATCGCGCGCGATTTTGCGGATGGCAGGCATGTCGGAAAGCTCGATGCCGCGGCCCGATGGCGTACGCCAGAAGCTTCTGGGTAAACGTGCGCACGAAATCCTCTTTGTGCGTGACCATGAGCTGCCGCAGACCCTTGATTCCGTCGAAGCTTGTGCCGTCGGGCAGCGAGGCGGCGGCATCGATGGGCGCGCCGTCACTCTCCGTGCGCCACTTGCCGAGCGCATCGAAATTCTCCAGCGCGAAGCCCAGCGGGTCCATGCGCTGATGGCAGGAAGCGCACTCCGCGGCCTTACGATGGAGCTCCATACGCTGACGCAGCGAGCGGGGCTGACCATCCTGCCCGGCATCCTTCAGCGCCGGCACACCGGGAGGCGGCGGAGGTGGGGGCGCGCCCAGCAGATTCGTCAGAAGCCAGCGACCGCGCACGGTGACCGAGGTTCGGTTGGGATACGAAGTCACCGCCAGAATGCTCGCCTGGCCCAGCAGTCCGCCGCGAATGCCATCGGTAAAATCGACGCGGCGAAAGCGCGGTCCATATATATCGGGGATGCCGTAGTGCTTCGCCAGGCGTTCATTCACAAAGGTGTAATTGGCGGTGACAAGATCGGAAACACTGCGGTCGGCTTTGATCTGATCGGCGACGAATAGCTGGGTCTCCTTCGCCATCGCCTGGCGAAGATTTTCGTCGAATTCGCGGTAAAGGTCGGTGTCGGGAGTCAGGCCGGCCAGTTTACTCAGGCCCAGCCACCGGGTCGCGAACCCATCGACCAGCGCCTGGGACCGCGGATCGCACAGCATGCGTTCGACCTGCTGCTTCAAAACCGCGGGATCGCTTAGCTGGCCGTGAATCGCCGCGTTCAGGAGCGCGTCGTCCGGAATGCTGCTCCAGAGGAAGAAGGATAAGCGGGACGCCAGATCGAGATCGCTGAGTTTGTACGGCTGGCCGGAGATTGCGTTCGCTGGCGCGCTCTCGATGCGAAAAAGGAAACTCGGCGCGGCGAGGATGCGTTCGAGGCCCATCTGAATACCGGTGTTGAAATCCTTTTGCTCACGGCCAGTGCGGTAGAAGGTGAGAAGCGTGCTGACATCCTCGTCGCTGACGGGGCGCCGATACGCGCGCCGGGCCAGAGTCGTGAGTATCTGGCGGGCGCAGGGTAGTTCGTCTTTTTCTTCCACGCGCCGTGCCGGCGCGGCGGGCGTCTTCGGCGTGCAGACAAAAATCCGTTTTCGACTGGGCGACTCGCCGCGCGCAACCGCCCCGTAAGGTCCGCCGATCATGACAAACTCCACGGCCGGATTGCCGTGATAGTTTTCGTTCGTGGTGCGCGCGAAGCCGATCTGCTGCGGCTGCAGGACGCCTTCCGGCTCCCAGAAACGTTCGACGAAGGAAACGCTGACGTCGTGTTCGCCTGCCTTGACCGGAATGCGCGTCTCGATTCCGGCGTCAGCCGTGTGCATGTACACCTCGAACTCCGGCGACCCCTGCGTGTTTCCTGCGAAGCCCTCGGGCATGGTCATGCCTTTCGCTTCACCGCCCACGGTGAAACGCTTAACCCGCGTGCCGTCCAGCCGGATGTCGATCTGGTGCGGCTCGCCCATGCCCATGATGTAGTCGTAATACTGGCGGCGCAGCAGAACCTTGATCGTGTACTCGCCGTCGACAGGAAAGTTGTGGCGGATCGACCCGCCGCCCTGGGAACCAAACGGCAGATCGTCGCCCATGCGGTCATCCTGGTTGAGAAGCTTCGAATACTTATAGGTCTCGACGGCCGGAGGGGCCGTGGGATCGCCGACCGCGAGGCGGCTGATGGAGCGCGCGGCGGACAGGTAGTTTTCGAGCAGCACCTGCGACACGGAAAGTATGCTGGCGACGTTATCGAAACCATCCTGATCGGAATCGTCCGCCGGGAGCAGCGCCCTGCTGTCGATGTCGAGGTCGAGCAAATCGCGAATGGCGTTGGTGTACTCGGTGCGATTCAGGCGATGGACAGGCACGCGGCCGGGGTTAGGATGATTCGCCTCGGCGCGATCCAGCGCGGATTCCAGCTCCAGAGCGGCCGCGCGATATGCGGCGGCATTCGGCCGGGGGAGGCCAGCCGGAGGCATCTCGCCGGTGCGGAGCTTACGGGCTACTTTCTCCCACGTCTCCGGATGCTCTGCGATGCGGTCGATGGCGGAGGGATCGAGCACCAGACCGGCTGTTTTGAGTTTCGCGTTGTGGCAGCCGATGCAGTATTGCTGAATGACGGCTTTGGCGGTTGGTTCCTTTGAAGGGGGATTGTCTGCCCACGAGGTTATGGTCAGGGCGGCAATGGCCGCGGCGCCGAGACACTTCCAGACCAGCGAGCGGCCGCTCATCGGAACGATACTATCGGAGCGGCAGACGGGGGTCAATCCGGGGCCGCAACCTCCGGACGAGCGCTTTCTGAATTCGCGTAAGATGGCGTCCGGCTCCTTACGGACAAAATGGCGGTTTGCGCGTCTTACGGACATGTGACGCATCGGCGTTGCGAAACCGACTTCGGGGGACTACTTGGTTCAAGGCTCGACGAGCGCCAAGCCCTCGACCGTCTGGAAGTCGGTGTCGCGGCTGATGATCGTCGCTTTCATGACAAGGGCGGTGGCGGCAATCCACAAGTCGTTCTCGTCCAGTGAAAGGCCCCGACGTTGTTGAGAAGCTTTGACGCTCGCGTATCGGTCGGCAGCGGCGGAGGGGATCGACTCACACGGCAGCACCGCGAACAGTTTTGTGGCTTTCTCCCCGAGCTCGGCTCGCCGCCGCCCTCCAGCGAGCCGCTCCAGCCAAAAAGGATCTCGCCTCGGGTGATCGTACAAATGGCCACGCGATCAGCGGGTCCGATCGATGAAAGCCAGGTTGACATCCGCAGTTCCTCTCGCATCAGCGCGCTAACCGCGTTGGTATCGAGAAGGCAGGTCACGAGGGATCAGTCGAAAACAAATCTCCGGCCCGGACGCCCAGTCGACCAGCCGATATGGCGGCATCCAGCTCGTCAACATCCGCGGAAGTAAGGTGGGGGGCCTGGCACATCACGCGCAGTACCGCTTCCGGCGATCCAGGGTTGAGTTCCGAGATGAGTGAACTCAATTGTTCCAGTGCCAATTGCTGGACGCTCTTCCGCTGCGCCGATGCAATCTCTTCGAGACTGCGCGCAAGGTCGTCCGGTATTTCGATGGTCAGGTTCGTCATGTGCCCGTACCCAGCCTCCATTGTGGCGCACACGGGACGCGAAAGCCACGCCGACTGGCGGCAATGCCGATATGAAGCCGACTTATCGTCAAACGCGCATTAGTAACGTTAAACGCCCTCAGGTCAGCCATTCACCTTGACGGGTTGTCGGCGACCGGTTAATTGGCAGGAAGCGGCGCACGGGTGTTCTCCTAAATGTATATTTGGATAGAGACACTTCATGAACGCAACCATAGTCGATCTTCGCTACAACATGAAGAACGTCCTTCGCGCCATCGACCGCGGGGAAACGGTCACGGTTCTCTATCGCGGAAAGGAAAGGGCTAAGCTGACGCCCATTACGCCGGCACCGGCCGGCAGCGCGCCTAAAACCAGGGACCAGCCGCTGTTCGGCCTCTGGGAAGACCGCGAGGATATGAGCGATCCGGCTTCGTATCTTCGCCATTTGCGTCTCCCCCGCCGGGTTTCCGCTCAAGCCGGCATGGGGAAGCAACTGCGCCTGCGAAAGTTGAAATGATTTTCGACACCGATGTTCTGATCTGGGCGTCGCGCGGCAGCGAAAGGGCGGCCCGCGCCATCGACGCAGCGCCAGATCGCGTCCTGGCCATTGTCTCCCTCATGGAGCTTCTTCAGAGCGCCCGATCAAAGCTGGAGGCGCGCCAAATCCGGCAGTCGCTTCGCCAACTCCAATTCCGAATCCTGCCCCTTTCCGAAGCCATCGGTGCCGCAGCCGCCGCCCTCATCGAACAGCACGCTCTCGCCCACGGCATTCAACTGGCCGATGCTCTGATTGCAGCCACCGCTATGGAGTCTGGTCTCCCCCTTTGCACCGGAAACGCTAAACATTTCCGTTCAATCCGCGGCCTGTCGCGAGTAACGTTTCGCCCATAACGCGGACGATTTCGTCGATTGCCTCGTACTTCCTCGGGAGTGGATCCATCGGTACCGGCCCAGCGTTTGCAGATTCAAATCGTCGTAAAGTCGGCTTATGCGGACACTGGCCCGATTCAGCGCTACGACCTCGATAATGGCTGGCAGTACCGCCGCAGCCCAGGCAGCCACGATTCAGGCGGATTGGCGGAAACCGTTCAAAGGAACGGGTTGACCAGCTCTACGCCGAAATAAGACCGGCCGTGGTTCAGATCCTCGGAATAGATGGTGGCGCAACCGCCCCGCTCCGCCGAGGCCACAACCAGCCCGTCGTAGGAATGAATTCCGAAAGCGTCAGCTGCTTCCATGGCCCGCCGCACGACCCCGGCGCCTGACGTGAGAACTGCCGAAGCTGGGCGGCCGGTTTCATCCTGTGCAGCAGCACGGCCGCGAATTCCCCCAGCACCTGTTGGGAGACGACGCCTTCCCTGGCGAGAGCGCGGCGAATCAGATCGCGGGCTATGGATTGCTTCCGAGGCTCTTTGGCATCCCAAGCATCGACCAGAATGTTCGCATCGAGGAAAAACATGGCCGAATAACCCGACCCTGCTATCGGCGTTCGTGGAGCTCGCTCCGGCTCCAGGCGCGGGGTGATGCGTTCACGCTGAAGCTTTGAAACGCGCGCTCCAAGTTAGCCAGATTGCGGACATCCCGGTCCGTGGTCTTGTCAGATTGTGCCAACTCGGTGAGATAGTCGCGGACCAGACCGGTCAACGTCGTCTCTCTTTCGGCGGCGAGACGGCAAACTTTTCGAACGATTTCGTCATCGAGGGTGAGAGTCACGTTCACATTCAAATATTGCGTGATTCCCTTATTACGTGTCAAATCGCGGAGACCTCCTGTCAAGCCACGAGGCGGCTCAGCTCCTCGAAGCCGTTTTGCACCATCACAATCTCGCGAGATGAATCGGCAATGTACGTTCAAGTATAATTTCCAACGGAACCACGAGACAGGATGTCCATCAAAAGAACAATCGTTGAAACTGCCGTGATCGCTGTACTGACCGGCATTCCCGCCATCGCCCAGGCGCCTCCGACGGGCGGCGCGGCACCTGGTGGAACGCCAACCGGCGCGTATCAGCGCGCCGGCCAGCTTCCGGCCCGCATTTTGGATTTCAAGGCCGAGCCGGCCACCATTCAGCCTGGGCAGTCGGTGATCTTGACCTGGGAGACCGAAAACCCGAGCGCCACTATGATCGATCCGGAACCGGGCCGGGTTACGGCGCACGGCATCAAACAATTGTCTCCGTCGCGGACGACGACCTACACGCTGACCGTGCGCGGTCCGAACAACC
The DNA here is from genome assembly GCA_963832905.1 of Terriglobia bacterium. GTDB lineage: Bacteria > Acidobacteriota > Terriglobia > Bryobacterales > Bryobacteraceae > BOG-234. The sequence goes on from CAWHVO010000008.1 coordinate 414,928, forward strand.
AGGTGCTCACGCGCAGTGTAACGGTCAATGTGGCCGGCACGACAGCGGCCGCGGACAGCGCCTCCGCGGTCGAGTCCGCCCAGAAGGAAGTGCCGCGGATCGCCAGTGGCAAGCCGGATCTTTCCGGCGTTTACGACTTCAGCTTTGGAGGGCGCGGCGGTGGCCGGGGCGCTGGCCGCGGAGCGGTCGCGCCAAGTGGTCCCGAGCTGAAGCCTGGAGCTGAGAAATTCAAAGTGGTTCGCGGACCCGACGACGCCGGGGCGACCTCCGACTGCATGCCCCTCGCCGGCCCCAACGCGTTCAGCGTGCCTTATCAGTTTCAGCTCGTCGAGAGCGCGCACTCTCTGGCGATACTCCACGGATATCCCGGCACGTTTCGCAGCGTGCCACTCGATGGCGGCCCGCATTCGCCCGATCCCGATCCGACGTGGATGGGCGAATCGATCGGCCACTGGGATGGCGACACGCTGGTGGTGGATACAGTCGGATATAACGACAAGACCGAAATCAACGGATACCGGCACACCGAAGCACTGCACATCATCGAACGGTTCAGCCGCCCGGATTACAGCACGCTGAAGTATGAAGCGACGATTGAAGATCCGAACGTCTTCGTGAAGCCGTGGACGATCAGCAGAAATTTTGCGCTGCGGGCGGACATGGCCAAAGTGGATGAATTCGTCTGCGAGAATAATCAGGACTACAGTAAGTATTTCGGGAAGAAGTAAAATCGGGGTTACCACAACAATGAACCTGAGAATAACGACCTTCGCGATCGCTTTGGGACTTCTGGCGGGCGCCACCCCCTCGTTCGCGCACCACTCGACGGCCATGTACAACATGGCGACTCCGACCACCGTCACCGGCACCGTGAAGCGTTTCGAGTGGACTAATCCGCATGCCTTTATTTACCTTGAAGTGACCGACGAAAAGGGCAACAAGGTGGAGTGGGCTATCGAAATGATGAGCCTCAACCATCTGAAGTCGTACGGCTGGATGCACGATACGGTGAAACCGGGAGAGACCATCAGCTGCACAGGCGGCGCGGCGAAAAGCGGCGACCCGGCGATGCTGGCCTCGCTGATCAAACTGCCCGACGGGCGGATGATCAAGTCTTAAAATTCCGTGTACAGCCGCACCTGCGTTTTATGGATGATGCCGGCAGCCGCAGCGTTCTGCCAGCAAGGCGCCCCTCCGGCTAACAGACCGGTGCGCGTGCAGCCGCCGGCGCGAATCGTCAGCTTCAAAGGAGAACCTGATGCGGTGGCGGCGGGCCAGCCGGTTACGCTGACCTGGGCTACGGAAAATCCCAATTCCGTGACGATTACACCGGATCCGGGGCGGGTGGCTGCACGGGGAACGCGGGTGGTCAATCCGGTTTCGACCACGACATACACATTGACTGTGACCGGACCGAACAAGGCGTCTCTGACACAGTCGGTGACGATCAAGGTGACTGGAACTGCGCCAGAGGCAACAGCGCGCGTGACGGATGCCCGGCCCGATCTTTCCGGGGTCTACAACTTCGCAGGCGTGCGGGGCCTGACTCCACCCACCCTGAAACCGGGCGCGGAGAAATTCAAAATAGTGCGCGGCGGTGCAGGCGACGTGCGCGGCAACACGACGCTGGGCGTTGACTGCGTGCCGCTGGGCATCCCGCAGACGTTCGTGACGCCCTATCCTTTCCAGATCATCCAGACCGCAAAGTTCGTGCTGCAGATTTTCGAATATCCCAACACGTTCCGCTACATCTGGACCGACGGGCGGCCGCATCCGGCCGATCCCGATCCGACGTGGATGGGCGACGCCATCGGCCGCTGGGATGGAGACACACTGGTGGTTGACAGTACCGGCTTCAACGACAAAACCGAAGTCAGCGGGTATATGCACACGGAAGCCTATCACGTCGTGGAGCGATATAAGAAGGTTGCCGCGGGTCTTCAGTACGATGTGACGGTGGACGATCCCAACGTATTCGAAAAGCCCTGGACGCTGCCCACGAGGACTCTTGCCGCGCGCCCCGACCTCGACCGCGTGGATGAATTCGTCTGCGAAAACAAGGTCGACTACAGCAGGTACTTCGAGAAGAAACGGCCGTGACGATTCTCGGATTCTGTGAGTGGCTGCAGGCGCTGCCCTGGGCCAGCGGGGTGAAAGAATCTACGTGGCAATTTCCGGTGATCGAGGGCGTACATTCGCTCGCCATCAGCGTGATGATCTGGCCGGCTGCGCTTGTTCGACCTTCGTCTGCTCGGCCTGGCGATGCGGCGGCGCGCCGTTTCCACGGTAACCGGGCAGTTTCTGCCATGGGTGTGGGTCGGGTTCACGGTGATGGTGCTGAGCGGCTCCGTCCTGTTTGCCGCGGAGGCAGTCAAATGTTACAAGAGCCCATTCTTCCCGGTGAAACTAAGCCTGATCGCCGTAGCCGGCCTGAATGCGCTGATTTTTGACAAGTCCGTCGCCCGCGACATGGCGTCGTGGGACGAATCGGCGGATACACCCTGGCGCGCCCGTTTAGTCGGCGCCTGTTCACTCGTGGTATGGATCGGAGTGATCGCGATGGGGCGCGGGCTCGCCTATGCTTAGCGAATCGTTTCTCCCGTTCTTTGAGTGGTGCGGAAAGACGTGGCTGGGCACGACGGTGCGCGATACAGTCTGGGCGTTTCCTGTCATTGAGACTTTTCATCTGCTGGCACTCGCGATTCTGCTGGGATCGGTACTGATCATCAATCTTCGTGCATTCGGCGTGGGCGGCCGGCGTGCGCCGGAGCCGGAAATGGCCGCACAGCTGGAGCCGTGGATAGTGGTCAGCATTGCCGTTCTGATCCTCTCGGGCATTCCGATGGCGATGTCGGAGCCGATGAAGTGCTATGAGAGTGTTTCGTTTCCGATCAAGATGATGCTGCTGGTGACGGCGATTGCGTGGCATTTTACGCTGCAGCGCCGCTGGACTCGTCCGGATGAGATGCGCGCGAATCCCGGCAGAAGCAAGCTGGCTGCTGGTTTGTCCATCCTGTTGTGGCTGAGCATCGGTATCGCGGGCAAGGGCATCCCTTACGTCTAAACTAACGGCCTGTGGCAGAAGCCGGAAGCAGGCCGAGATCAGCCTCAGCCGGATTACTCGATCTTGACGTGCCGGCTGAATTGCTGGTTCTCATTGCATTCGAATTCGATGATGTCCTGGTCGACAATGAGCCGCTGATCGATCCGAACAGTCCACGGCTTCGTATATGCCTTCGGATCTTCGAGCGTCACGTCAATCTGCAGGTGGTCGTACGCCGGACGGCGGATTTTCTCCGTGAACTTTGCCTGTTCCGAATACGGGCTGCCATTCACGTCAAGCCAGCCGTCATACGGGCTGTCTTCGGCGCCGCGCAGGTTATTGGTTTCGACGACCAGCGTATCCCCGTCCCAATGGCCCACCGAATAGCCGTACCACCAGGGTTGCGGATCGCCCTGCGGCGGAAGTTTCCGCCCATCCATATAGATGTGGCGCAGGCCGGAATTCGCCTCGTACTCGATCAGCAGCATTTTCGGATTCGAAACGTTCATGATCCTGCGCGGCTGAGGCTGCTGGTGAAACTGCAGAAAGCCCATCGGCAGACAATTGGCGTCGGGGTTGTAGCGGTCCTGCAGATCCATCCGCTTCTTCTTGATGTCCCGAGCCCAGTCGGTGAACGGGAGCCCACCCTCCATGTTCCCGCCGGCATCGAAGAACGTGGCTACAGGCGGGCCTTTCGGATCGTAGGGGAAGCGCGGGGTCGGCGCTTCGAGCCGAAAAGCACCGGGACCACCGCGAGGGGCACCGCCGGCGGGCCCATTACCCCGCCCGCCACGGCCGCCACGGCCGCGCGGGGGACCGCTTTCCGCGTGCATCCAGAGCCCCGAAAAGTCCGGCTTCCCATCCGCTGTGCGCGGAGTTGGCGCATCTCCACGGACTTCGCCTTTGGAATCGCGCGGGACCTTAGGATCCTGGATACCGGACCATTGCGCAACGATCGGAACGGACCCCAACGTAAGTGCGCCGAAAATAAGAGCCGGTACGCCTATGCGGTTCATCGTCATTAGCAGCCTCCGCCCCAACCAGTGTCCTACGGCCCGCTTCACCGGCGTTCCGTACAACTCAGATGAGGCAACATTTGTCGAAATCATCATAATGAAGAGAACAGATACGGTATTGCGTCGTGGTCTGTCGATGCAAATTTATCATTGCGTTCGGCATCGCCGCGGGTATGTCATCTCCGAGGTACAAAAGAACCGGCGACAAGATCGCCGGCGGTACATAGTCAGGCCGTCGCTGGTGTACAGGTCAGTGAACAAAACCAAACGCGGATACAATCCGCGTGTCCGCGCCGCGTGTACCGCACTACTGCACCGGGATCGACACCCCGGTCTGCGTGAACACGCCACCGATCGTCGCCGTCACGGCCGCGTTGCCACTCGCCAGCCCCGACGGCACCGTGACATTGAACTGATACAGGCCCGATTCCACCAGCCCCGCGAACGCCGGCGTCACCGGGACACCGCCGATCGTGATCTGCACCGGATTCGCCAGTGGCGCCGCGGTGCTCACTATCTGTCCCGTCGGTGACGCCGGACTCGTCGGCCCGAATCCGGCCCCGTACAGCAGAATCGTCTCCCCAGGCGCCGCCGGGCTCGACGCGCCGATCACCGAATAATCCGCGTGCTCCGCCGCCACAATTCCGTTGTTCGCGAAAAACGACGGAGAAAATTCCGCCTCCGTCGCGCTGAAGCTGTTGCTCACCTCGCCGTTCGCCGTGATCTCGACGTTCACACTGCCCGTCGTCGTGTCATCCGGCGCCAGCACGTTGATCTGCGTCGGACTGATGTACTCCACATACGCGGGCTTGCCGTCAATCGTCGCCGACACTCCCTGCAATTCCGTCGGCAGCGCTCCGTTCACGATGTCCGACGGCTGCCACGTGTAAGTCAACTGCGCCAGGCTCGTCCCGAAAATCGCGATCCACGTCGCCGGCGCGATTCCGGCCTGAAAACTCCCCGCGTTCTCCACGCTCGCGATCGCCGGAGTGGGCGGCGCTATAACCACGTTCATCGCATCGTTCCCCGTCGTCCCATACACACCGATCGTCACCATGCCGGACAGGCTCGACGGCAAGTTCGCCGTGATCGACGAATTCCCCCACGTTCCGACTGTCAGATTCTGCGCCGACGACGATCCCGCCGGCGTCGCCGTTACCTTACACCCAGTGCAGTACGGCCCGAAATCCGCGCCCGTAATCGTGATCGTCGAGGCCGCTGCCACCTGCCTTGCCGCCGTATTCAGAAGCGGCCCCACGGAGATGATCGTGGCGTCGAACTTGCACCTGGCCGGCGTAAAAAATCCCACCGGCGCCGTTACCGTACCGCAGTCGACCGATCCCCGCGATTCGCTCTCCGCCGTAAAAATTCCGGTCCCCGCGGAAAAATCGGTAAAGAAGAACGTATTCGTATCGCCCCCGGCCTGCAGCATCACCGAACCCCACGCCACCAGCGCAATATCGTTGACGTACCCCGCCGTCTCATTGAGCAACCCGAAGAAAAAGCCGCCATCCGTTCGACAGATATTGATCCTCCGACGCGCGCGTCCCGATCGACTCCCACGCCGTCGTCCCCGCCAGAAACGACCGCACAATCTTCCCTGTCGGATGATTCGTATCCGTGACATTCGCAATCCCCGGCGCACTGCAGTTATAAGGTTCAAGGCTTGTATTGGTAAACGCGCCTGGGTCCACCTGACAGTACGGCACAATCTGCGTTAGGTACGGCACAATCTGCGTTGCCACATTGTTCTGGCCCAGGAATCCGAGCGCCGCGCTCGTCGTTGACACGATGCCGTCACTCGCATTCGCCAGCGAGATGCCCGTGAGATCGTTGACGTACGTCCCGGCATTGCCGATGATCGCGATCACGTTCACGCCGCGCAGATCGTCCGTATGCTGATTCCAGGTATTCAGATTCCACAGGAACGCGCTCCCCGGCACCAGCTCCGCGCTCTGCGTGCCGATCGGAATGATCGTCGTGTAGTTCGCCGCCACATAAGACCCGAAATTCGGCACCGCGATCAGCACCAAATCCCGCACCAGCGTGTTTGCCGGCGGCATCAGTGACTCGTCCGGCTGCAACCCCGCCAGATAATCCCGCACAATCAGCCCGCCGATGCTGAACGCCACCAGATCGATCTGCGTCACCTGGGCACCGTTGTCATAGGTGATTGTCGCGAGAAATGCCGCCAGATCCGCCGCCAGCGTTTCCAGCGTCTGATCCGCGCCCTCTTTGCAGTTGTCGAAAAAATAGACCTGTGGAACGCCGTCACTCTCCAGGTACTGCGCCAGATTCCCGAAAGCCTCCGTCGAGTCGGTAGAGATCGGACACGTATTAACGTACCCGGACTCCCACCCGTTCAGCAGCACCACCGGCGGACGCGTCGCATTCGACGGCACACTGGCCCGCGGCTTGACCACCACGTTGATAGCCGTCCGGCGCTGCTCGCCGCTTGCGCTCGTCGCATTCAGCACCACGGTCTGCGCACCGGCCTTCGCATTCAGAGACGCCGCCAGCATGACTTGATCCCCGGCACGATTCAAGCCGACGACGACGCCTGACGCCGGCAGAACACTTCGCGTTTTCGCTTTCAGAAGGAAGTCGAGATTATCGCCGGATGCCGCAATCTCAACCGCCGCACCCGCCTGCACCTCGTATTTCGTCTGATCCAGAGCCAGCGCCCTGATCTGTGCGCGTGCCGCCAGCGCAGCGCACAACAATCCCAGCAATAGTCGCAGCATCCGCAAAACGTAGTGACGAATGACCACCGATCAGCGCGCGAATGGCCTTTGGCAGAACTGTACGTTTTCGTACCGTCTAACGCCCCACGTCGTCATGGACCGCTGATTCTGCACCACGGTGGTTTTCAGCGGATCGACCAGTTCGCCTCCCAGTTCCTTGGTCAGCGCTACGAGCATTGCTTCATCAACGAGATATCGCTCCGAACCATCCGGCAGCCAGAAGCGCCTTCCCCCGATTTGCCGCACCTGATTCTCAATTCCGATCGATGACGCGAGCCGGCAGAAGAACAATCCTCCCGGCTTCAGCACCCGCCACGTTCCCCGCAGCATCGCTGTAAAGTTCTCATCGTCCCTCGCGAAGTGCAGCACCGCGCTGCTCAGCACGACATCCGCGAACCCGTCCGCAAACGAATTACTCTCGATCCGTTCCGCCCGAAAATTCTCCTCGCGCGCACCGGCCAGCCTCCGCGTCGCCTCCACCGCGCGCGGATCCGCATCCACGCCGAACACTTCATATCCTGCCCGCAACAGATAAACCAGATTTCGTCCCGACCCGCATCCCGCATCGAACACCTTCATGCCCGGCCGGATGCGACCCCGCAGAATCTGATCGAACAGATAGATATCGATCGGCCCGAACTGCTCTTCGAGTGTCTGCACTGCTTATTATCCGCGCACAACGGACCCTTCGGCCTGTGCGCTTCTATTTGAGCTCGTTGCGGAACACAACCCCGCCCTTCATCACAAACCGCACGCGCTCCATCTCCGTGATGTCGGCCAGCGGATCCCCCGACACTGCGACAATATCCGCGAACTTCCCCTTCTCGATGCTGCCCACCTGCTTGCCCAGATCGAAATTCAGGCTCGCCGCGGCATTGCTGGTCGCCATGCGCAGCGCATTCGCCGGTGACATCCCCCACTTCACGTAATACGCGAACTGAAACGCCTGCACGCCGTGGCCGACCGTGTACGCACCACTTCCGAACACTTCCGTGACGCCCGCCGCCACCAGCCGTTTGAAACTTTTCTCCGTCAGCGCAAACCGGGTCGTCTTCCCGCCCGTCGCCCTCCGGTCCTTCGCTTCCAGATCGCCAATCAAATCCCAGAGCGTCTGAATCACGGGACGCATCGTCCCGTCCGCCAGCGGCACCTTGAACAGCCGGATGGTTTCATCATCCAGCCCCTCCGCGCCTGTAACACCGACGATCACATGCATCGGCATATCCACACCCGCCGTCAGACAATTGCGCAGCCCCTCGCCGCCGTACGCATGACACGCCACCTTCAGCCCCCGCCGGTGCGCCTCGTCCACGATCGCCTGATCCTCCTCAAGCGTCAGCGACGGCACGTTGATCATCTTTCCGTTCGGCAGGAACGCCCCCGCGCCCTCGGGCTGCGGATATCCGCCGCCTTCGTAATCCTCCGTGTCGTAAACCTTGATCCAGTCGGTCCCGTAATGCGAATGTTCGCGCACTGCAGCGCGCGCCAGGGCCGGTGAATTGATGTTCTGGGTGAGCTGCCACACCGGAGCGCCCGGCCCCGTCCCGAACGGCGTCACTGCCGACGGCGCTGCATAGTAAGTTGCCGCGCGCGGATTCAGCTGCGGCCCCGCCACCTGCAGCCGCGGCCCCGGCACCAGCCCTTTATTAATGGCATCGCGCAGCTCGACAATCGCGTAAGTGTATGGCGAACCCATATCCTGCAGCGTGGTGAACCCCGCCCGCAGGTCCTTCAGTGCGTAATTCAGTCCGAGGAACGCCGCACGCCCGTCGTTCGGCTGCTGATCCTGCATCAGATGCACATGCCGGTCGATCAGCCCCGGCAGCACGGTCGCCTTCGACAGATCGATTACCCGCGCGCGCTGCGGTATCGGCGTGGTGTCGGCGGGTCCGACCTCGGTGATGCGGTCTCCCTTCACCACGATCACCTGATTCAGCAGATTCGTTCCCGACCTGGGATCGAACATCCGGCCCGCGCGGATCACCACGCCTTCCGGCGGCGGCGCCTGCATTTCGATCTGCGATGCGGTGAACGGCGGCGCCTCGGGACGCCCCTGCTGCGCCTGAATCGCCGGCGTCAGACTGATTGCCAAAAGTGCGACAAGAAAACCGAACCGCTGCATCGCGGCGATTATATACCCGCGCGGAATTGATAAACTTCTCGCATGAGTACCGCGGCGCTGATCAGCGTCGAAGAATATCTGGCGACGTCGTATTCGCCGGATTGCGATTTCGTTGACGGACAGCTGATCGAGCGCAATTTGGGGACAAAAGGCCATAGCAAACTGCAGCGAAAGCTGATCGTCTGGTTTGAAGTAAAGCAGGCTTCACTGCATCTTGCCACTTTTCCGGAGCAGCGCGTTCGTGTCGCCGCACGGCGTTTTCGTATTCCCGACGTCTGCGTGTATCCGCTGCCGGAGCCAGATGAGGAAGTCTTCACGCAACCTCCTTATATCTGCATCGAGGTTCTCTCTCCGGAAGACAGGTTCCCGCGCCTCCAGGACAAATTCGACGACTTCCTGAACATGGGTGTTCCGAATCTCTGGGTGCTCGATCCTGTCTCACGCCGCGCGTGGAGGATCACGCGTGCGGGCCGGCTCGAATCTCTCGACGGCATCCTCCGCACCACCGACAACTGCGTGGTCCTGCCCATCGCCGATCTTTCCCAGCCCGACGAAATATGACCCGCCGTCAGGCGCTCCAACAAGCAGCGGGGTTTCTCGCGGTGGCATATCGCACCCGCGCTGCTGAACCTTCGGTCAGCCCCGTCATCACTCGCTTCAGCACCTACATGGCGGACGCCGCCACGCATCCCCTGCCCGACGACGTTGTCGAAAAAACGAAGCAGCACATCCTTGACACCTTCGCCGCCATGATTTCGGGCATCGACCTTCCTCCTGCCCGCATTGCGCTTCAGTTCGCCCGCGCCCATCAGGGCGAAAAAACAGCCACCGTCGCCGCGTCGAATATCATCTGCGGCGCCATCGAAGCCGCGCTCGCCAACGGCATGCTGGCCCACTCCGACGAGACCGACGACTCCCACGCGCCATCCCAGTCGCACCCCGGCTGCGCCGTTGTCCCCGCCGCCCTTGCCGCCGGAGAACAGTTCGACATCGACGGCATGCGCTTCCTGCGCGCCGTCGCGCTCGGCTACGACATCGGCCCGCGCGTCACGATGACGCTGGGCGCTCTGCCCTGGCAGATGGAAACGCACCACAGCTCCCACAGCATCGCGGAAACGTTCGGGGCAGCCGCCGCGGCCGGATGCGCCGCGGGACTCAACGCCCATCAGATGCGCTGGCTTCTCGACTACGCCTCCCAGCAGGCCTCCGGCATCGCCGCCTGGCAGCGCGACACCGACCACATCGAAAAATCCCTCGTCTTCGCCGGATGGCCTGCGCGCAACGGCGTCACCGCCGCGCTGCTCATTCAGCTCGGCGGCACCGGCGTAGAAGATATCTTCTCCGGCCCCGATAATTTCCTGCTTACCTTCTCTCCCAAAGCCGATCCCGCCATGCTCATCGACAAACTCGGCGAGCGCTTCGAGATCACCCACACCAACATCAAGAAGTGGACCGTCGGCTCTCCCATTCAGGCCCCGCTCGATGCACTTGAGAATATGCGAAAGAAGCGCCCGTTCGACGCGTCGCAGGTACAAAAAGTCGTTGTGCGCCTGGCCATCAGCGAAGCCAACACAGTCAACAATCGCGAGATGCCTGACATATCGCTGCAACACATTCTCGCTGTGATGCTGCTCGACAAAACGGTTTCATTCGCCGCCGCGCACGACAAACCGCGCATGCAGGATGCCGCCGTCCTGCGCGAACGCGCCAGGATTCAGCTCGTCCCCGACGCCGAGCTCGAGCGCCGCTATCCGAAACGCGAAACCATCGTCGAAGTCACACTGACCGACGGCACAATTCTCACCGAACGCGTCACAGCCGTGAGGGGCACTTCAGACAACCCGATGACCCACGACGAAGTGATCGCCAAATGCCGCGACCTCCTCGCGCCCAAACTGGGCGGGCAAAAGGCAGCGGGCCTGATCGATAAGGTTCTGCATCTCGAGGCTGTGCGCAGCGTTCGGGAGTTGCGGCCGCTGCTGCAGATACCGGTAAAAGCCTGATCATTCAGACCATTCGCCCGGAGAATTCGTAAGGCTCCGCGCCGGGCAGAAGCCCTGCGGCAGGCCCGAAGGCCTGACCCTACAAAAAGCCCTACGAGTACTCTTTCTCCGCTTCTTCCGTTCGGCCCATCAGGCGCAGCGCCGCCGCCGTGACATGCTCCGCCGTGAAGCCGAAATGCTTCATCACCTGATCGCCTGGCGCCGAGGCGCCGAATCGGTCGATCGAAATGATTGTCCCGTCCCCCACCCAGCGATCCCAGCCGAATGAACAGCCCGCCTCCACCGTCACGCGCTTCCGTATCGACGCCGGCAATACGCTTTCGCGGTAAGACGCATCCTGCTTCTCAAAAACGCCCCCGCTCGGCATGCTGACCACGCGCGCCCGCACGCCGTAGCCCTTCAGCCGTTCCTGTGCTTCCACGCACAGCGCCACCTCCGACCCCGTGCCGATCAGAATCACCTGGGGTTCCCCGCCCTCCGCCTCCGCGAGAATGTAAGCGCCCCGTGCGGCCCCAGGCTGCTTCGCGCTTTTGCGATCCAGATGCGGCAGACTCTGTCGCGACAGTGCAAAAAGCGTCGGTCCCTCGTGCTCGATTGCATACTTCCATGCTTCCGCAGTCTCCGTCGCATCCGCCGGCCGCATCACCGTCAGTCCGGGAATCGCGCGCAGTCCCGCCAGATGTTCCACCGGTTCATGTGTCGGCCCGTCCTCTCCGACCCCGATGCTGTCGTGCGTGAACACGTAAGACGCTTTGAGCCCGCTGAGAGCGCCCAGCCGAATCGACGGCTTCATGTAATCGGAAAACACAAGGAATGTCGCGCTGAACGGCAGCAATCCTCCGTGCGCCGCCATCCCGTTGACCGCCGCGCCCATGGCGTGCTCGCGGACGCCGAAGGCGACATTTCGTCCTGCATAGCCCCACAATCCGCCCACCGCGCCCTGCGTTCCCGCGCCGCCGTATTCCGCGGGCTGAAAATCGCCCATCCCTTTCAGGGCCGTTTCAGTCGAAGGATTCAGGTCCGCCGACCCGCCCACGATGTTGGGAATCCGCTTCGCCAGCGCATTCAGAACCGCGCCGCCCGCGACGCGCGTCGACATCGGTTTGTCTCCCGGATTCCACGCCGGAATGTCCGCGGCCCAGTCCTGCGGCGGCTTTCCGCTGATAACCTGTTCGAGCTGCGCCGACTCCGCCGGATAATCCTTCCGGTACGCATCGAATTGCGCGCACCACAATGACTGCGCCTCCGCGCCTCTGCCGCGCGCTTCGCGAAAATGCGCCACGGCCTCCGGCGGCAGATAAAACTTGTCCATCGTGCGCCAGCCAAGCGCCTTCTTGGCCGCCTGAAGTTCTTCTTCTCCCAGCGGACTGCCGTGCGCGCCGAACGTATCCTGCTTCTTCGGACTACCGTAGCCGATGTGCGTGCGTACCAGAATCAGCGACGGGCGCTCCGTTTCCCCGCGCGCTGCTTCAATCGCCCGGGCCACTGCACCTGTGTCGTTGCCATCCGACACCTCTTGCGTGTGCCAGCCGTATGCGTCGAACCGGGCCGCCGTGTCCTCGGTAAAGGACATCGCCGTCGCGCCGGAGAGCGAGATGTGGTTTTGATCGTAAAGATAAATCAGCTTCCCCAGCCGCAGGTGTCCCGCCAGCGACGCGGCCTCCTGGGTGACCCCCTCCATCAGGTCACCATCGCCGCAGATCACATAAGTGTAATGATTCACAATCTCGTGCCCCGGCCGGTTCCAGGTCGCCGCCAGGCATGCTTCTGCGATAGCCATGCCCACGCCGTTGCCGCACCCCTGTCCCAGAGGCCCCGTGGCTGTCTCGACGCCGACCGTATGTCCCCGCTCCGGGTGCCCTGGCGTCTTGCTGCCCAGCTGGCGGAAATGCTTCAGTTCTTCGAGCGGCAGATCGTACCCGGTCAGATGCAGCAGGCTGTAAAGCAGCATCGATCCGTGTCCCGCAGAGAGCACGAACCGGTCGCGGTCGAACCAGTGCGGGTCCGCCGGATTGTGTTTCAGAAACCGCGTCCACAGCGTGTATGCCATCGCGGCCGCGCCCATAGGCATTCCTGGATGGCCAGAATTTGCATTCTGCACTGCATCCGCCGAAAGAATACGGAGTGTATTGATACAAAGATTTTCCAGACTGACCGCCGCTTCGGCTGACATGACCGTTCCTTTCACCGATCAGTCTGGCATGAAGAGGCGCATTCAGTCGCACCTCCTTCGTTCGGAAAAGCTCGATGGAACGAATCGTGCTTAGGGGTTGCCGTTCATATGCGGCCCCTGTCTTTACGGCTGCTCACCCACGCATTTCCAGTGTGGCTTACGCTGTACAGCACAGCACTCGGATATGGCCAGGTATCGGTAAACTACGACCGGATTTCTCATGAGGTGAAGACTCTGTTCGAGCAACGTAATTACACCGGCGCCATTGCCCTTCTCGAAGGCGGCATCGCCGACGCCACACGCGAGAACAGGCCGGACTGGAAGGCCATTCTGCTCGGACTGCTGGGACCGGTCTATGAGAAGTCGGGGAAGTTTCCGCAGGCCGAAGACGCTCTCAACCAGTCGATTGACTACTGGACCAGAGCGCTGGGCCCCAATGCTCCCACACTGGTCGGCCCTCTGGGAAATCTCGGTGAACTGTATTCCGATGCCGAGCAGCCCTCGCGTGCGGAAAAACTGCTGACGCGCGCGATATCGATCGAGGATGAATGCGGCCGCGAGCCGGGATTCGAAGTGCGCCTCCTCACCAATCTCGGGATCGTCTACTTCCAGGAACACAAAGACGCGCTCGCCGAGCAGGCAGCCAACGGTGCGCTGATATACGCCGCACGACTGAAAGAGGAAAAGCCCGAGACGTTCTGCAGTCTATTCGCTTCTCGGCGCTCTCTGCTTTCGCGGGGGCCGCGTCGCCGAAGCGGAATCCTGGCTGAAACATTCTCTTTCGTTGAGAGAGTCCACCCTGCCGGCAGACGATCCGCTGCTCGCGGACAGCGTGGCGAACCTAGCCACCTTCTACTCCCATTCGGCGCAACCCGAAAAGGCCCGTCCGCTGTTTGAACGCGCCGCGCGCATATTCGACGCGTCGGGCGGAGACAATCGGTTCATCCGCAGTTTCTACGTTATCTACGCCGAGTTCGAGCGCACATCCGGCCACAGGAAGAAAGCCAGGGAACTTTCCAGACGTGCCGATCGGCTATGGAACATAAGTTCCGCAAAGGAACTTTCCAATCAGATTGTCAACGTCAGTGCACTGCAGACTGGGCAATGAAGCGTTCCACCGTGCTGCCTCCGGCGGCTGTTTTGCCCGCCGCCACGAATCCCCGCTTCAGCAGGGCAGACGACGCAGCCGCCCGGTCCCCATCCGCCGTGAACAGGTTGTAGAGCAGCGCGACTTTCGTATCCGCACTGTGGCACCGATGCGCCTCCAGCGATGCATCGAAAAAACTGTATAGCCCAACCGAAGCGTTCAGATCGGACGCCGGCTCGACGCAGAATCCCTGTTCGACGGCCCGCGACACCATCTCACTCGCCGCCCTCCAGTCCTCCTTCGACCGCACCGTCGCAACATCCTTCGCCGCTGCCACCACCGCAAACAATCCCAGCGCGGCCACCGCCGGTATCCGGTATCGATTCAGCAGATCCTGCCATCCCGCCGCCGCGAGCACCACCAGCGGGCACAGACAATAGATGGCCTGGCGCGGCGACGTAAAGTACCCGGCCAGCGCATCCGATCCCAGGGCCCCGATCACGGTCATGAACGCCGTCAGCACCAGCAGATATTTCACCGGCCGCGCCGCGCCCCAACGCACGCACCCGAACACCGCCCCCGCGAAGAGCAATCCCGTGCATACCAGCCCGCCGCCGCTGAGGTCCTTCAGGAATCCATACAGGCTCCGCCCGCTGAACGCAAACGTATAACCCACGCGCGCGATCGTCTCCGCCCAGGCATCGCGCATGGCAAGCGACCACGCTACGGGCAGCATCAGGCTCAGCACAATCGCCACAGCGAGAGCCATCTGTCGCTTCTGGTCGCGCCGCATCGAGCCGTCCGTCAGAATGAAACCCGCGTGTGCCAGCGTCACCGTGACGGCTGTCCCCTGAATCAGCGGCGCGATCGCCAGTGACGCCCCGTACATCCCCAGCTGCCACGCCGAGGGCCGCTCTTCCGGCCGCGCGATGAACCCGATCAGCTGCAGCGTGGCGAAAGTTGTCAGACAGAACGCCGGCAGATAAGGCCGCCCCTCAATCGCATACCGGAACAGCATCGGAGTCAGCGCGGCCATCACCGCCAGGGCCTCCAGCCGCCGCAGGCCGGCCCGCGTCGCGATCCGGGCGAATGACACCGCCGTCACCATCCACGCCACGAGCGACGGCACGCGTGCGATGAAGTTTGAAAATCCGGCGGCCCGCAGCAGCCCCCACTGCACCACGTAACCCACCGGCACGGATCCCGGACTGGTTCGCAGCCACCGAAACACCGATCCCGCATGTTCGGTGCGCGTTCCGATCAGCTGCAGAACCTCATCCAGCTGCAGCGGACGAAGTACCGAGCACACCGCAAGAATCACCAGCCAAATGACGCCCGCTATCGCAATTCTGAATTTCCAGGCCGGAGCCGGCAGGCTCTCAGAGGGGCTGCTCAAAGCCTTCTTTGCTCAGCACGATGTTTCCGTGGCGCGTCACGGCAAAGTATCCGTCCTCCGATTTCCCGGCAAAACGATCCCCGCTGTCCGTGCTCACCTCAACCGTTTTCCACTTGCCGCGCAGCACCTGCTCGTACGCCTCGAAGTACCGCATCGCCGCATCTTCATCCGCCCATTCCGACGCGTACACCATCGTCATGCGGTGATCCGGCCTCATCTCATCGATGCGGTAATCCGCGCCTTTGAGCTTCGGACCCAGCGCATCGGCCGTCTCATTATCCACATACTGCTCCAGCAGAATCCGCGTCTCCAGCTCACCCAACGCTCCCGAAACGTACGCTTTCGCATGCTTCACCGGCTTCGGCAGATTTGGAGTCGTGAACGGCGTGTGCTCAAAGTACCGCTCGGGATGCTCGATCTGCGATGTCGAGGTTGGCGGATCGCGAAACACCTGCGCGAAGGCCTGGGTGCCTTCGTGCAGAAAAACCGCCTGCTGAAATTTCTCCCCTTCGTCGTACGGAAACATCAGCGTGCGGCGCAGATACAGAGGCGCGTTGTTGAACACCGGATAGTCACTCTGCTGCGTGTCCCCGGTCGTCTCCAGATATTCCTTCGCTGTCTGCGGATCCGCCAGCGTCTTCCCGCTCCTCCGCGCCCCGACTTCCAGCATGAGCCACGAAGCCTGCCCCTCGACCACCGCCTCGCGCGCCAGCGACTCCTCGCTGTTGTCCGACCCCTTGTCGGTGAACTTCTGAATCGGGTAATTCTGATCGGCCAGCGCGTGCGCCAGTTCGTGAATCAGGGCCACGTCGCGCATGTTCACCGTCGCCCAGTCTGAGATGAACAGCTTCTTGCGTTTGAAGTCGTAAAACGCCGCCGCCTGTTCCGTCAGCAGATCGATCGTGGTCTGCCGCAGATCGAAGTTGGCGGGCGCAAACCCGAATTTCTTAAGCGTCACTTCCTCGGCCTTGATTTCGTCCGGCTTGACCGATTCTTTGATCTGCTCCTTGAGATACTGATTCACCTGCTCGCGCGTGATCAGCGAGAACGGCAGCTGCCTGTGCACGCGGAATCCGGTGATGTCCGAAAGCTCACCGAGAACGACGTTAACCTCAGCCGCGGTGGGCAGTTTGGGCGGCGTGGCCGTGCGCGGCTTCTGCCAGGCCCCCGTAACCACGACAACCAGTGCCAGACAGACCGAACGAACCACTCTCACTATTTAAATATTGACACGGCCCTCTTTGCGGCGTCAGGTAGCGAGCTCATATCGAAGATATGGAATAACTGACGGAATGTTGGTCGCTCAGGCGCTATGCACTGTTTGGGTGCCCTGACTGGCAAGGCTAGAAAATGGATCCGGCGCGCCGATATGTCAGGGATAAAGATGGGTGTATCGAACTCGGGCCTGACTAACGGCCAAATCGAGCGAAGAAGGAATCGCCGCGAGCGCACTGACGCGGCAGTCGAGTTGATCTGGAAGGAGGACTCTTATAAGCGTTTCGAGTGCGGAAGAACTGTGGATATATCTCCGACCGGAGTGGCCGTAGCTTCCCCGCAGCCGATCGACGTCTCGTCGTGCTTGATTTTGCGGGCACCCGGACCCGGCATAGTAGCGCTGTCACGGGTTCGTAATTGCTTCTGGAGCCGGACACAATATCAACTCGGACTCGAATTTGTGGAAAAGGCCGTCGCGCAGCCTCCCGATCCTGCCGTCGAACCGGATCATCACGCACTGCTTCGCGCCGGCGTGGCGGGCGAAGCCGAGAGTTTGGATCGACTCTACCGGGCGCTCGCGTTCCGATACCACCCCGACAATCGCGAGAGCGGCAATGTGGAGATTTTCCTGAGGATTAAGGAGGCCTACCGGATTCTCTCGCCTTCACAGCCCTATCAGGGAGACTTGGGAATAGCTAAGCCACTCAAAACGATCGGCTTGCAGGCGGAGCTACGCGAACTGAAAGACAAGCGGCTTGCCGTTCTGGGCCTGCTCTGTCAAAGACGGATTAACGATTATCGGAACGCCTTTGTCTCACCTGTCGAGCTGGAGTCTCTGACAGGTATGTCCGCCAATGAGGTCGGATTCATCCTCTGGTACCTGCGGGAGAAGGGCGCGGTGACACTGTGTGAGAACAGCCCCGATTATATGATTAGCGCGGTTGGTATCGATATTCTCGATGGCGCTCAACAACAGGCTTCTGAAGGCCGTCCAATAATCAATTGCGATTCTGAACCCACCGGCAGGTAGCCATCAAAGTTTTGCCCGGCCCTATTGCTTAAGCGAAGCGCCGCAGACCTGAGCCATCGGGCGCACCCGCGTGCGCAGCAAACCTGAAGAATGGGAGAGCCGGCAAGCGAACTGGCCTTCCATTTGCAGGGTTCGAGCCAGGAGTCACAGATGCCTCAGGTTCAAATGAGCGAATCGACCGGTCATCGGCTTTGGCAATCCGTGGAGCGCCAATTTTGGATTGACGCTCCCGAAGACATCGCGATTTGCGAGTTCGACTGTCGCCACGCGCAATGTATGCAGGACAAATGGGGCAATTGCGAACGACGGATTCGCAAAGGCGCTGGAGAACTATTTCCGGATACCCAGGCCCGGAAGCACTGAACCGCCCCGGTTCTCGCCCATCCACCTTCTGCTCAACCGGCATCCGTCGGCGAAATAGATGGGTTTAGCGGAAGACCAGACGCCAGGCTTGGGGTGGGCAGCGGGATTACTTCCGCAATGCCGGTCGTTCAGGGCTTATCCGCGTTCGGGCACCGGGCTTCGATAAAATCGTCTGTCGCACTATGCCCCTGGCTGCCGGCTCGAAACTCGGGCCTTACGAGATCCTCGCGCCGATCGGAGCAGGCGGCATGGGCGAGGTGTACCGGGCACATGACGCGCGGTTAAATCGAGATGTCGCAATCAAGGTTCTTCCGGGGCACCTGACAGAAGATCGCGCGGCGCTGGCAAGATTCGAGAGCGAGGCCAAAGCAGTTGCGGCGCTGTCGCATCCGAATATCCTGGTCCTGCATGATTTCGGATCGCAGAATTGAATTACGTGGGCAGTCACTGAACTGCTTAGCGGCGAAACCCTGCGCGTGCGGCTCGACAGTGGAGCGCTGCCGTGGCGCAAGGCGGCGGATATCGGTGCGGCCGTCGCAGAGGGCCTGACTGCCGCACACGCCAGGGGAATCACACATCGCGACATCAAGCCGGCCAATATTTTTCTCACAGCGGACGGGCGCGTCAAGATACTCGATTTCGGGCTGGCATCGCAAACGCTCCCCCTGAAGCCCGACGATGAGACCGCGCAGTATGTGGTGGGCGAAACAGGAACCGTGTCCGGGACCATCGGCTACATGTCGCCGGAACAAGTGCGAGGCGAAAGCACCGGGCCGGCGAGCGACATTTTTTCGCTGGGCTGCGTGCTGCATGAGATGGTCACCGGCCGGCGCGCGTTCACGCGTCAATCGGCGGCGGACACGATGGCTGCCGTCCTGAGGGAAGCCCCCCCGGCGATAGCGGATTCGGGTAAGCCGAGTTCCCCGGAGCTGGAGCGAATCGTCGAGGGGTGCCTTGCGAAGAATCCCGCCCAGCGGTTCCACTCCGCGCATGATCTCGCCTTCGCCCTGCGCGGTCTCCTGAGCATGGCAGGCGAGAAGCCGTCTGCCGGGCTTCCTCCGAAACCCGGGTCACGATGGCGCGTGCCCCTCGCGATCACCGCAGCCCTGGTGCTTTTCTCCGCCGCCGGATTTTTCTACTGGAGAACCGCCGGCAGAAACGCCGCAAGCCGGACTATCGACTCGCTCGCCGTTCTGCCGTTCGTCAACACCGGCGGCAGTTCTGACACCGAGTATCTCAGCGATGGAATCGCCGAGAGCTTGATTGACAGCCTGTCGCAGCTGGCCGGCCTGAAGGTGATGTCGCGCAGCGCCGTGTTTCGTTATAAGGGCAAGGAGATCGATCCTCGTATGGTGGGCCGCGAATTGGGCGTCCGCGCCGTGTTGACAGGCCGGATCACTCAGCGCGGCGGCAATCTCACAGTCAGCGCGGAGCTGGTGAGCGTCGACGACAACAGCGCCCTGTGGGGCGAGCAATACAACCGCAAGCTGATCGATGCGATGGCCGTGCAGCAGGACATCGCATCGCAGATTTCCTCTAAACTGCGTGCGCGGTTGACCGCGGGCGAGAAGGCGCAGATGCACCGCGGCCAGACGGGAAATCCGGAGGCATATCAGCTTTATCTCAAGGGCCGTTACTATGCCGCTAAATTCGACATCGAGGATATAAATAAAGGGAGAGATTACTTTCTCCAGGCTATCGCGCTCGACCCTGACTACGCCCTGGCATACGACGGACTCTCCTACTACTATCAGTTGGTCGAGGATCTGTATTTCCCAGTCGGTGAAGTCATGCCGAAGGCTGACGAAGCGGCCCAGAAAGCCTTGGCGATCGATGAGAGCATTGCGGAGTCTCACGTCGAGGCCGGCTCGAACTTCACTATGTACGACTTTGACTGGGCGCGCGCGGAGCGGGAATTCAAGCGGGCGATCGAGCTCAACGCGGACTATGCACCCGCGCACGAATACTATAGCTGGTATCTCGCGGCTGTGGGTCGCAACGACGAAGCCATAGCGGAGGCTCGGCGCGCGATGTCTCTGGATCCGACGTCGGTTGAAATAAGCTCTTTCCCCGGATGGTGGCTGTATCTTACACGCCGTTACGACGAGGCCGCCGCCGAGTCCGCCAAGTGCATGGACCTCGAGCCGAATTATCCCCTTTGTCATTGGGTGCTGGGTATGGCCCGTGAGCAACAGGGCCGCTTCGACGATGCGATCGCCGAGGAATCCAAAGTTGTGAAGGTGGATCCGAGTTGGTACTTTCCATCCGCGGTTATCGCGCGGGCGTATGCTCTGTCGGGGCGGCGGGCGGAGGCTCAGCGAACGCTGGACGAACTCCTGGCGCGTTCGAAGCACAGCCACGTTTCGAACTATTCGCTTGCGATCGTCTACGCCGCGTTGGGCGATAAGGGTCGGGCTCTGGATTTACTGGAAAAATCGTTCGCAGAGCGTTCGCAATTCTTCGACTTCATCAAGTCCGATCCGGAGATGGACAGTTTGCGCTCAGAGCCGCGCTTTCAGGAACTGGTCCGGCGCATGAATTTCCCGCAGTAGTCGTCGCGACCCCGCTCCGATCGCCCGGGAAAGGGACGGTTCTGCCTCCTTCCGCGCATGAAAAGACCGCGACCTCACTGGAACCAGGCACTTTCTCGAAAACCTTTTGACGAGCTGCGGCGAGAAGCACCAGTGACCACGCAATCTACGAACACTGAGCGTCGCGATTTTCGCAATCATCCCGCCTGCGTGCTCCGTCGAACGCATTCGATATGGGCTTCTGAATAACTCCTGTATCGGCTGTTCGGAAATATTTACAGTCCTTTACGTTTCAGGCCGAAGCGTTCCCATGACGTTCCCCGCAATCCGCGGTGAGACCGCACCCGATCTAAGACACCACAACCCCGCGCCGCAATGTACACTGGAGATTCACCGAAAACGCGGAGGGAGCACTATTTTGGCGGACACCACCAACGAGAAGCTTTATAAAGCCGAGTACGTCGGCAGCGGCACTTTCCTCATCAGCAAGCCGAAGCGCAAAAAGACCAAACAGCGGCAGTCCAACCTGAAAAACGTCCGGCGCGGATCCCGCAAGTAACCCGCTTCACCGGAATCGTTATAAAATTAGCCCACAGAGCGGCATGTGAGGGATGAATTTCCCCATGCCGTGCATTCCAGTATCAGCAGGGCCGCCTGTACGCGGCGTGCCCAGAGGAGAAAACGAATATGAAGATTTCGCGCATTCTCACGGGCCTGTTACCAGCGCTCGCCATGCTTCTCACGCTGTCGCGTCCGGTTGCCGTCACCGCCGGTGACGTCCCCACCGTCGGCTCGATGGCCCCCGACTTCACCCTGAGTTCGCAGGAAGGCAAGAAGGTCAGCCTGCACGATTTTCGCGGCGAGTGGGTCGTCCTCTATTTCTATCCGAAGGACATGACACCGGGCTGCACCATCGAAGCCCACAATTTCCAGCGCGATCAGAAGGAATATGACGCGCGCAAGGCCGCCATCGTCGGCGTCAGCGTCGACACGGTCGATTCCCACGTGCAGTTCTGCACTAAAGAGAACCTGACTTTCAAGCTGCTCGCCGATCCGGAAAAGAAAGTGGTCACCGTGTACGGTTCGACGCAGAGTTTCGGCCCGAACGTCGTCGCCGCGCGCCACACATTCCTGATCGATCCGAAGGGCGTCATCCGGAAGTATTATCCGAACGTGAACGCCAACATCCAGGGCCACAGCGCGGATGTGCTGGCGGCCATCGATGAATTGAAGAAGGGTTAGTCTGCGTTTTCGTGGCGCGGGTTTCGGCTCGCGCCACATTTCTAATCTGCGTGCCCGCATCGCAGGCCGAATTCGAGCGCCTCGCTCTTTGTCATACGCGAAGTCTGCTTC
The DNA here is from genome assembly GCA_963832905.1 of Terriglobia bacterium. Classification (GTDB taxonomy): domain Bacteria; phylum Acidobacteriota; class Terriglobia; order Bryobacterales; family Bryobacteraceae; genus BOG-234. The sequence continues at coordinate 437,004 of CAWHVO010000008.1, forward strand.
GTGTCTCCCGTCGTCTGACTTCGGACTCAGCCTCCGCTGAGGATCTCGTGCAGGACTGCCTTCTGCTGGCCTGGAAAAACTTCCATCAGTTCCAGGCCGGCACCAACCTTCGAGCCTGGCTTTTCCGTATTCTGTTCAACGCTTTTTATGCCGGCAGGCGGAGCGCAGCGTATCCGCTTCTCCCGCTTACGGACGAAAGCAGCACAATTTCGCCCTCCTTCGAGCGGAATCTGGATGTCTCGCGCGCTCTCGACAGCCTCCCGCTGAACCAGCGCAGCGTCCTGCTGCTTGGTGTCGTCGAAGGTTTCACGTGCAGTGAAATGGCCGATATTCTCTCTGTGCCGATCGGAACCGTCATGTCACGCCTCGCCCGCGCCCGGCAGGCGATGCGCACACGGCTGACGGCCCCCGCACAACTGGCGGTCGGGGAAGCCCGATGAGCTGCCGCGAAATCTCCGCACTCGCACCCCTCTTCTTCACCGGCGAACTCGACCCCGCGCGCGCCGCCGCCTTTTCGGAACATCTGCGGAACTGCGCCTCATGCCGTCAGGAACTGGCCGAGCAAAGCGCCTTCGACGAATCCCTCCGGGCGGCGATTCTCTCTGAAGCCGTGGATGCCGGCAGCGTAAACCAGCGTGTTCGCGACCTCATTCATGCCGCGCCGCACACCTCGCATCGGTGGAAACATGTTGCCGCCGGAATTGCCGCGGTCCTGGTTATCGCGGTGGTGGCTTATTTCGAAGTGCGCACCGCACGGTCGAATCCGTTTGCGCTCGCTGCGGCGCGCGACCATCGCATGGAAGTCATCGACCTGCAGCCTCGCCCCTGGCTCACCGATCGCTCCGCCATCGAAGCGCTCGCCGCGAAGCGGGGTCTGCCGGTTTCAGTCGTCTCGGCCCTTACGCCCGCCGGCTATCGTCTCATGCACGCCAAGCTCTGCTACCTCGACGGCCAGTGGTTTCTGCATCTCGTCTATGACAATCCGCTCGGCAACGCATCCGTTTACCTGCGCCGCGTGGATAAATTCTCCGACTCCGCCGTCCGCGTGGAGAGTATCGCCGCAGAACAGGTCGCGGGATTTCAGCACGGCCGGATCGTCACACTAGTTGTCACGAACCAGCCCGGTCAGGTGGTCGAGCGTCTCGCCCAATCCGTATCAGCGCTGCTTTAACGCCTTCTCCACTTCCTCCTGAATCCGCCGGTCTCCCATATTCACCTCCATCGCCGACACCGCCATCGCCAACGTCTGCTCGCCTCCGCTGCGAATCACGCCGAGCACGAACTCAATCGCCGCTTCTGTCCGCGATGTCGCCAGCGCCAGCAGGATCGCCTGCCGCGTCTCCCCATCCGCCGCGCGCGCGAACTTTTCTTTGAGCCACTCGACCGCCTCCGCCCTTCGGCTTTCTCCCAGCGCCAGGATCGCGGCCTCCCGCACTTCCTTCGCGCGCCCGTCCGCGAAGGAGGTCACCAGCGGCAGCGCCTCACTTCCCTCCACCGCCAGCAGCCCGCTGAAACAGTCCGCCATCACATCGGGTTCTTTGTCGCCGACCTGCGCTTTCAACCGCAGCAGAAGCGCCGCCGCCTCCGATCCCGCCGTCGCGATCGCCCGCACCGCGCCCGCTCTCGCCTGCCATTCCGGATCTACCAGCAAATCGACCAGCTCCCGCAGCTTGTAGCGATAATTCGTACTCACCAGACCCATCGCACAGACTGCGCGCAGTTCCACCGCCGTGTCGTTCGCTCCGAGATAACCCGGTTCCTGCTGCACGTGCCGCATGCCCGCCAGATAGAGATCGGCGCCATCGTAATCGAGCGTGTACAGCGCGCGGGCAATCGCGGTCAGCGCACGACAGCCTTTGTCGATCTCCATGCCGCGCTTCAGAAACCGATCGAACGCCCTCACCAGTTCGTCAATCAGTTCCGTCCACTGCGCTTCGCCCGCGATGCGCGCCGCCTTGGCTGCGACGAGGTTCGATTTCCCGGCCAGCGCTTTGGTGACATGCTTCAGACCCTCGGGGGTGCGCAGTTCGAACGTCGTCCAGCGCCGCCAGCGCGGACTGAATCGGATCGTTCTTCATCAGGCAGCCGCCGTTCGACTAAGCAAAGCCGATGATCTGCGCGCTCACGCCCTGCACATTGAGCGCGCGCGGCCGCAGGCGCACCAGACGGTTCGCCGTATAGGGCAGATCGAGCGACGCCTTGATGTAGTTGTCGGTCAGCGCCAGCCCCGGCGGGTCGAGCGTCACAGCCGTGAACTCCCGCCCGATCATGCTCGTCCGGAAAGCCGTGTTCTTCGCCGCTGCGAGATCGCGCAGCACACGGTTGCGATCCTTGCGCACCCGCATGTCGATCACGCCCGGCATGGTCGCCGCCGGCGTGCCGGGCCGCTCCGAGTACGTGAAAACATGCAGGTACGTAAACGGCATGGCTTCTATAAACTGCCGCGACTCCTCGAACAGCTCCTCCGTCTCGCCGGGAAACCCGACCATCACATCCGCCCCGATGGCCGCATCCGGCATCATCCGCCGCGCCTTCATCACCCGATCCGCATAATGGCGCGGCCGATACTTCCGGTGCATCTTCCGCAGAATCGCATCCGACCCCGACTGCAGCGGCGCATGCACGTGTTTCGCAATGCGCGGCGTTTCCGCCATCAGCTCCAGCAGATCGTCCGCGAAATCCATCGGCTCGACCGAACTCAGGCGCAGCCGCTCGATCTCCGTCTCCGCAAGCAGGCGCAGCAGCAGATCCGCCAGCCGCATCGTGCTGCCCGATTCTCTGCCCCAGCGCCCCAGATTGATCCCCGACAGCACTACTTCCCGGTACTTGCGGCTCAGCGCACGCACCTGCTCCACGATTTGATCCGCGCCCGAGTAGCGGCTTTTCCCGCGCACAAACGGAATGATGCAGAACGAGCAGCGGTTGTGGCATCCATCCTGAATCTTCAGATTAGGCCGCGTGCGATCGCCGCTCGCATCCATCACAGGCGCCGTCAGAATGTCGCGCGTCTCGAAAATGTCGCCGACAACGATCCCAGTATGATATTCGGCCCCGCCCGCCACGACATCCGCAATGCTCGTCTTGTGCGAGTTCCCGACCACCCACTCGACGCCCGGCATCGACGCCAGCTCTTCCGGCGCTCTCTGCGCATAGCACCCGGTCACCAGAATCCGCGCCGCCGGATTCTCCCGATGCGCCCGCCGAATCGCCGATCGCGCATCGCTGTCCGCCTCCGCCGTCACCGTGCAGGTGTTCAGAATGACGAGATCGGCCGCGCCGCGCTCATTCACAGCCGTCAGGCCGCGCGCCGCCAGTTGCGCCTCCAGCGCGGCGCCATCCGCCTGCGTCGCCCGGCAACCGAAATTCTCCACGAAGAAGCGCGACATTCGATACCCATTCTTGCAGACCTCTCTGGAAACTGTCCGATTTCTGGCATCGACAATTCTTCGTCTTATACTTTTGACATGTACGTCACGGTTCTCTATGTGAAGTGCAAAACCAGGAAATGCGGCGAGACAATTTCAGTTGGGAGATCCTTCGCATCGGGCGAGACTCGCAATCTTCAGTGCCGCATTGGTCACACGAACACGTACGGCGAATCAAGCGTTAAGCACCGGACCGCTAAGATCATGGAACGTTCGATCCTCAAATTCCGATCCTGAGACTCCAGCGCGGCTTTCAGGCACTTGCCGGTGCGGTCCCCGCTTAGCGGCATATACTGAAGTTGAACCGAATTCATGGGCGAATCCAGCCTTCTCTGGCTTCGTGTGGCCGCTGTACTCTATTCGCTCGGCCTGATCGAAGCCATCGTGACCGTACTGCGCCGCCGCGAAACGCTCTTTCGCGTCGCCCTCGGCGCATTCAGCCTCGGCGTGATCTTCCAGCTTGTCTCCATCGTCGAGCAGGGCCTGATTGAAAAGCGCTGCCCCATCAACGGCTTTTTCGAAACCAGCTCTCTCTGCGCCTGGCTCATCAGCATCGCCTTTCTGGCGATCTATTGGCGCTACAAGGCCGAAACCCTCAGCGTTTTCGTCTTCCCCCTGGTCTTCGTGATGACCCTCGTGGCCGCGCTGAGCAGCCCCGTTGCGCGCTGGTCGAGCGACACCGCGCGCAGCTCCTGGCTCATCGTCCACATCGTGCTCGCGCTTCTCGGCTACGCCGCGCTGCTGTTCACCGCTATCGCCGCCGTCGCTTATCTCATGGAGGAGCGCCAGCTCAAGCGCAAACAGTCGCGCTCCTTCTTCCGCCTCTTCCCGCCACTCGGCACACTCGACGAACTCATCTCGCGTTCGCTCGGCGCCGGTTTCGTCTTCATCACCGTCAGCATCGTCATCATCGTCATCTGGGCATTTCTTTCTTACGGCACCCGCTGGATCGACAACGGCCTCATCCCGACATCCCTGATCACCTGGGGAATCTATCTCGCGCTGATCTTCTTCCGCGTCACCGCGGGCTGGCGGGGCCGCAAAGCCGCCATCCTCTCCATCGTCGCTCTCTGCTGCTCCGCGATCACCTGGATCGCGCACTTCCGTCTGGAGAGCCATCTCGTCCAATGAAGCTGCTGCTCACCGGAATCAGCCACAAGACCGCGCCCGTGCACCTGCGCGAGAAACTCGCCATCGCCGAAACTGCCCTCCCCGACGCCCTGCACGAACTGCAGAAGCTCGGCGCTTCCGAAGCCGTCATCCTCTCCACCTGCAATCGCGTCGAAATCGCTCTCACCGCCGCCGATCATGCCGAACCCGCGCAGGTCATCGAGCAGTTTCTGGAAGCCTGGAAAGGTTCCGCGCACGCTTTCGAAGGCCATCTCTACCAGCTCGAATCGCGCGAAGCCATCACGCACGTTTTCCGCGTGGCTTCCAGCCTCGATTCGATGGTCGTCGGCGAGCCGCAGATCCTCGGCCAGCTTAAGAGCGCCTACGCCATCGCGAAAACCGAAGGCTCAGTCGGCGGACTGCTCGAGCAGGTGCTCACCCGCGCCTTTCGCGTCGCCAAGCGCGTGCGCACGGAAACCGGCATCGGCCAGATGGCGGTCTCCGTCAGCTACGCGGCCGTCGAGCTGGCGCGCAAAATCTTCGGCTCTCTGAAGGGCCACTCGGTCATGATCGTCGGTTCCGGCAAGATGGGCGAGCTTGCCGCCAAACACCTGCACCGCTCCGGCGCCAAGCGCATCTTCGTCACCAACCGCACCTGGGAGCGCGCTCTCGAAATGGCCGCGCTCTTCCAGGGCGAAGCCGTCGAATACACCGAGTTCCCCGTGCGTGCTGCCCGAGATGGATATCGTCATCGCCTCCAGCGGCGCGCCGCATTACATCCTCAGCCGCGAACGACATGCAGCGCGTCATCGCCGCCCGGCGCAACAAGCCCGATGTTCCTGATCGACATCGCCGTCCCGCGCAATATCGATCCCGCGGTCAACGATGTCGAAGGCGTCTTCCTCTACGACGTCGACGATCTGGAAGGCGTCGTCAACGCCAACATGCAGGAGCGCTCGAAGCAGGCCGAGAAAGCCGAGGCCATCGTCAGCGACGAAGTCGAGCGCATGATGTCGCGCCTCAGACTCGACGAGGTCACTCCGACCATCGTCAGCCTTCAGGAGCAGCTGGAAAACATCCGCGCCGCCGAAGTCGCGCGCGCCCTGCGCCGCATGCCGCAGCTCCCGCCCGAGCAGCAACAGCAGGTCGTCGCGCAGCTCGAAGCCATGACGAAGTCGATGGTCAACAAAATCGCCCACGGCCCGATATCCGCGCTGCGCCGCAACGCCGGCCAGCCCGACGGCGAACAGCTTCATCGACGCCGTGCGCAAGGTCTTCCACCTCCAGGATTAAGCGCCCATGCGCATTCTTATCCTGGGGGGCACAGGTCTCACTGGACCGTACACTGTCCGACGGCTTCACGAACTGGGTCACGAGGTAACGGTCTTGCATCGGGGCGAGCATGAGGTCGAGCTGCCGCCAGGTGTACGCCATGTTCACGGGGACTTCGCACGCATCCCGCGCGACGGCCACGCGTTCGATGTCGTGGTCCACATGTGGGCGATGTGCGAAATGGATGCCGAATCCTTTTTGGACCGATTTCGCGGGTTCGCGGGGCGCGCCGTTGCAATCTCAAGCGGCGACGTGTATCGCGCATACGGCCGCCTCACGCGCCTTGAACCCGGGCCGCCGGACCAGGCTCCCCTCACCGAAGACGGGCCCTTGCGTGAATCCCGATTCCCGTATCGAAAGATGGCGCCTGATCCGAACCATTGGATGACCAGGTACGACAAGATACTCGTAGAGCAAATCCTGATGCGTCAGACGGACCTGCCAACCTCCGTACTCCGATTCCCGGCTGTGTTGGGTCCGAAGGAGCATCGCCGTCTTCACCGCTGGCTGCAGCCCATGTTGCGCGGCGACGCCGAGTTGCGGATTCAGGATGGGTGGGCGGCCTGGCGCTGGACTCACGGTCTCGCTGAAAATGTGGCTGAAAGACTTGTGGAGTTTGCCCGCGCCGCCGACTGGAAAGGACGCATCATTCAGGTTCCGCCCGCCGAACTGCCGGAAGACGAGCGCATGCCATACGATTTCGCTCACCACCTTGTCTGCAACACGGAACGAATCCGGGCGGAACTCGGATACAGCGAACCGGCGCCATCCGAAGAAGCGTTACGCCGCATCGTTGCCTGGGAACGCGATTCAGCCGCCTGAGACTGCAGCGCCGCCGGCCGCGCCACCCTGCTCTGGTTACACTAAAACTTATGTTGGTGATCGGGTCCCGGGGTTCGCAGCTCGCGCTCTGGCAGGCAAACTACGTCAGAGAGCGCCTCGAAGCCCGCGGCGCCGAGTGCCGCATCGAAATCATCAAGACTACCGGCGACAAAATTCAGGACGCTCCCCTCAACAAAATCGGCGGCAAAGGTCTCTTCACCAAAGAAATCGAAGAAGCCCTGCTCGACGGCCGCATCGATCTCGCCGTCCACAGCATGAAGGACCTGCCCACCGAGCTCCCGCGCGGGCTCACCATCGCCGCCATCCCCGAGCGCGCCGAGCCCTACGACGCCATCATCGGCGGCAAGCTGCGCCATCTCAAAATCGGCGCGTCGGTCGGCACCAGTTCCCTCCGCCGCATCGCGCAGCTCAAAATGCTTCGTCCCGATCTCGACGTTCCGCAATATCCGCGGCAACGTCGATACGCGCATCAACAAGGTGGAGCGCGGCGAATACGACGCCATCGTGCTGGCCGCCGCCGGTCTGCGCCGACTCGGCTGGGGCGACATCATCAGCGAAGTTTTCCGCCCCGACATCATGTGTCCCGCCGTCGGACAGGGCGCGCTCGCCATCGAAACGCTCGAAGACGGCTCTGGCTTCGAAGCCTGCGCGCCGCTCGACGACCCCTGGACCCGCCTGCCCGTCGCCGCGGAACGCGCCATGCTGCGCGAACTCGGCGGCGGCTGCCAGGTTCCGATCGGCGCATTCGGATCGCTCGAAAACACCGAGCTCTTCCTCACCGGCGCGGTCTTCTCTCCGGATGGCAGCACATGATTCGCTATCACCGCGACGGGCGAATGCACGCGCCCGGCCGAACTGGGCCGCAACGTCGCGCAGGTGCTGCTCGACCGCGGCGCCCGTGCCATTCTCGAATCCGCCGCGTGAATACGCCAAAGGTCTATCTGGTCGGCGCCGGCCCAGGCGATCCGGAACTGATCACCCTCAAAGCGAAACGCCTGCTCGAATCAGGCCGACTGCATCCTCTACGACCATCTCGCTCCCGCCGAACTTCTCGCCCTCGCCCCGCCCGCTGCCGAGCGCATCTACGTCGGCAAGAAGAAATCCGACCACGCCCTCTCGCAGGACGAGATCTGCGCGCTGCTCATCGATCGCGGCCGCCGCGGCCTGAACGTCGTCCGCCTGAAAGGCGGCGACCCGTTCATCTTCGGACGCGGCGGCGAAGAAGCCGAAGCCCTCGCCGATGCGGGCGTCCCGTTCGAAGTCGTGCCCGGCGTCACCTCGCCTCTCGGCATCGCCGCCTACACCGGCGTGCCGCTCACGCATCGCGATCACACCTCCGTCGTCACCTTCATCACCGGTCACGACGTCCACAAGATCGATTGGGTCGAAAGTCGGCACCTCCGAAACGCTCGTCATCTTCATGGGGCTTTCGCAGTTCGACGAAATCGCGCAGCGCATCATCGCCGGCGGACGCGCCGCTCGACACACCCGCCATGGCCGTGCGCTGGGGCACGCGCGCCGATCAGGAAGTGCTCACCGGCACTCTCGAAACTCTGCCCGCGCCTGATCCACGCGCACGCCCTCAAGCCGCCGGCCACCATCATCGTCGGCGAGGTCGTCGATCTCCGCGACAAACTGAACTGGTTCGAAAGCCTGCCGCTGCTTCGGCCAGCGCATCGTCGTCACCCGCGCGCGCGAGCAGGCCGGCGCGCTCGCCGCGCTGCTGCACGGTCTCGGCGCGGAAGTGATCGAACTGCCCACCATCGAAATCCAGCCTGCGGCCGATTACACGCGCGCTCGACAACGCGCATCGCCCGCCTCTGCGATTACGACTGGCTGATCTTCACCAGCGCCAACGGCGTGCGGTTTTTTCTGGAACGCCTCGATCGCAGCGCGTCCGATCTGCGCGCCATTCGCGGACGCATCTGCGCCATCGGCCCGGCCACGCGCGATGCGCTCGAACGCTTCCATCTCAAAGTCGATGTCATGGCGAAGGAATACGTCGCCGAAGGCTTGCTCGAAGCTCTGGCGGCTCACGACCTCGCCAACGCGCGCATCCTGATCGCCCGCGCCGCGGTGGCCCGCGATCTGCTCCCCGCGGAACTTACTGCGCCGCGGTGCGCAGGTCGATGTCGTCGAAGCCTATCGCACGGTCGCCCCCGCGGCGATCTCGCCGCCCGCGCCGCCGCGATTTTCGCGCGCAAACCGGATTGGATCACCTTCACCAGTTCGTCCACTGCGCAGAACCTGATCGATGCCATCGGCGCCGAAGCCCTCCGCGACATCCGCTGCGCCAGCATCGGCCCGATCACCTCGGAGACGCTGCGCAGGAACGGCGTTGCGGTCGCAGTCGAAGCCACGAAGTCACAGTCCCCGGCCTGGTCGAGGCGATTCTTTCCGCCCAGTTATAATCAGATACGTGAAATCCGCCTGTGTTTTAGCAGTCGTGCTCTGTCTCGCGGGCTGCTCGAAAAACATCGATACACCCGAAGCGGTGAAGGAAGGCGTCCTGAAGGACATCGCAAAAAAAGTCGACGTCAACGCCATGGACGTCAGCGTCGACTCCGTCTCCTTCCGCGAAAAAGAAGCCACCGCGCAGGTCAGCTTCCGCCCCAAAGGCTCCCCCGCCGGCTCGCAGGGCATCACGATGAATTACGCTCTCGAACGCGATGGCGACGAGTGGCGCATCAAGAGCCGCAACATGCAGGGTCACGATCAGGCGCAGCCCGGCGTGTCGCAGATGCCTCCGGGTCATCCCCTGACCGGCGCCGCCGGCGGCCAGCAGATGCCCGCAGGCCACCCCCAGGTGAGTCCCGGCACTCAGCAATGAAAGTTGCCGTTCTTGGCGGTGGACCTTCGGTGCATTCGCCGCCGCCGAGTTGGCTTCACAGGGCGTCAACACCGTTGTCTTCGACGAAAAGCTCGCCTGGGAAAAACCCTGCGGCGGCGGACTCACCTACAAGGCCTACGCGCAGTATCCGTTTCTCGCCGAAAACGCCACACCGAAGAAAATCGTGCGTCAGACGGTCATCACCGCGCCCCGCAACAAGTCCGTCACGCTCACGCTGGATCGTCCGATCCTGATCTACTCCCGCTACGATCTGAACGGCATGCTGCTCGACCGCGCCGCCGCTGCCGGAGCGCAACTCGAAAAAACCCGCGTCCTCGGCATCGACCGCAGCGGCTCCGGCTGGAAGCTCCAGACCCGCATCGGTTCGCTCGACGCCGACTACTGCATCGTCGCCACCGGCGCGCGCAATCCCCTGCGCACGGTCGGCACCGAACTCGCGCCCCGAGACGCCGCCACCGCGCTCGGCTACTTCATCCCCGGCGACCGCGACAACATCGACATTCAATTCCTCCCCGGCTTCGAAGGCTACATCTGGGTCTTCCCGCGCTGCGGCCATCTCTCGGTAGGGATTTGTGGTAAGGGTGAGTCGGCATCCGCCATGCGCGCCTGGCTGGAGCGCTATATGGACGAACACGGCCTCTCGAAAGAAGGCGCGACGTTCTACGGCCACCTGCTTCCCAGCCTCGAAACGCCGGCCTGGCAGCGGAATCGCGTGTCCGGGGACGGCTGGCTTGCCACTGGCGACGCGGCGGGGCTCGTCGATCCGATCACCGGCGAAGGCCTCTACTACGCCGTGCGCTCCGCCGACCTCGCCGCCAAAGCCATTCTCTCCGATTCGCTCGATCTGGCCGGCGCCGCTTATCGCAAGCTTCTGCGCCGCGATTTCATGGGCGATCTGGAATTCGGCTCCCGCCTCGCCAGCCGGGTCTTCAATGGAAAATTTCTGGGCGGCTGCGTCACCAGCCGCATGGTGCAGTTCACGCGACTCAGCCCGACCTTCCGCGCTCTGATGCAGGACCTTTTCGCCGGCACCCAGCCTTACATCGGCCTGAAGCAGCGCCTCATGCAGAATCTCAACGGAAGTATCGTCGAGGTCATCTGCAACCTTGGTTTTGGCCGCCTGATTCCAGGCGAATTTCAGGCGCGGTAACGTCGCAGCCGGAGACTGTTCGTCACCACCGACACGCTCGACAGCGCCATCGCCGCCGACGCGATCATAGGCGACAGCGTCCACCCCGCGACCGGATAAAGCAGCCCCGCCGCAATCGGAATCGCCAGCGCGTTATATCCGAACGCCCATCCCAGATTCTGCCGGATGACCCGCATTGTCTGGCGCGCCAGCATCAGCGCGTCGGCAACGCCTGCCAGGTCCCCGCGCATCAGCACGATCCCCGCGGTCTCCACCGCCACGTCCGTTCCCGTGCCGATGGCAATTCCGACGTCCGCGCGCGCCAGCGCCGGCGCATCGTTGATGCCATCGCCCACCATCGCCACGCGCCGTCCCTTCGACCGCAGCCGCACCACCTCGCGCTCTTTCTCTTCCGGCCTCACCTCCGCCAGCACATGCGATTCGTCGATTCCCACGTCTCGCCCCACTTCCGCCGCCACACGCCGGCTGTCGCCCGTAATCATCCACACTTCGACACCCATCCCACGCAGCCGCTCAATCGCCACACGCGCATCCGCCTTCACTTCGTCCACGATGTCGAATTCACCCGATCGCACTCCATCCACCGCAATCGCCACACCTCCCTCAGCCCGGCCCACGAACACACTGTGCCCTGCGACCGACGCCTCCGCCCCCTCGCCCGGAATCGCCCGAAATCCGCTCGACTCTTCAATGACGGATCCCTTCGCCCGATCCAGAATCGCGTGCGCCACCGGATGCTCACTCCACTTCTCCACCGATGCCGCCATCCGCACCAGATCTTCTTCACTGAACCCGTTTGTCGCGCGCACGCCGCGCACCACAGGCCTGCCTGTTGTGATCGTACCCGTCTTATCCAGGATCACCGTATCGATCTTCGCCGCGGCTTCAAGCGGCTCCCCGCCCTTGATCAGAATGCCGCGTTCCGCCCCGCGTCCTGTTCCCACGATGATCGCAGTCGGCGTCGCCAGGCCCATGGCGCACGGACACGCTACAATCAGCACCGCAACCGCGTTCACGAGCGCGACACCTGTCGGTGCAAACAGCATCCACACCACAAACGTCACCGCCGCAATCGCCAGCACCGCCACGGTGAAGTATCCGCTCACCACATCCGCCAGACGCGCTACCGGCGCTTTCGATCCCTGCGCGCGCTTCACCAGCTCGATGATCTGCGCCAGCGCCGTGTGCCGCCCAACCTTATTCGCCTGAAAACGAAACGCCCCGGTCCGGTTCATCGTGCCTGCGTACACCTGCGCGCCGGCCGCCTTCGCCACCGGCATGCTCTCACCCGTCAGCATCGATTCATCGATTTCGCTTGCACCCGCCTTCACGACGCCATCCACCGGCACGCGCTCGCCCGGCCGCAGGACCACCACATCGCCCACCCGCACCTCGGCCAGCGGAATCTCGCGCTCCATCAGATTGCGAATCACGCGCGCTGTCGCAGGCTCGAGCGTCATCAGCCTGCGGATCGCGCCAGACGCCTTCCCCTGCGCGCGCGCTTCCAGCATTCGGCCCAGCAGCACGAACACCACGATCGCCGCCGCAGCCTCGAAATAAACCTCGCTTCCTCCGCGCGCCAGCACCCACGCCGAATACACGAACGCCGCGCCGGTCCCCATCGCGATCAGCGTATTCATGTTCGCCGACCAGTGCTTCAGCCCCGTCCACGCATCGATGAAGAATCCGCGTCCCGCGTAGAACAGCACCGGCAGGGTCAGCACCAGTTGCAGCACGGCGAACCGCTCCATCATGCCGAGCGCCACCACGGGGATTGCGAACCCAGCGCCCCACAGCAGCCGGTGCCGCACATCCCGCGCCGACTTCGCCTCCGCTTCTTCCTGAGACTCGCGCGGCACCTGATACCCAACCTGCTCCACGGCCTCGACCAGCCGCTCGACGCCGGTCTCCGCCGGATCGAACTCAACCGACGCCGTCTTCGTCGCGAAGTTGACGCTCGCCCGCGCCACGCCGGGCGCCCTGGCCAGTTGTTTCTCGACCGTGCGCGCGCATCCGGCGCACGTCATCCCGGCAATGGGCAGTTCCACTTCTTCGGCTGTTCGCGCCATACTCTGATGATGCACCTTCGGCGGGCTCCGATGCGTCTCGCAGCTTGAACCGCAGAATCATCATCCCCGCCACCGGCCGCGCGCAGGGCGGCGGCCCGTTGTTTGCGGCCAGGCAAGGTACTCCGCAATCTGAGTAGACGTTACCATGTCTGCAATGACCCGTCGCACGCTTCTCGCACTCTGCGCATCGCCCCTCGCCGCGCAGCAGGGCGGCAGCCGCGACGACGCCTTTTCCGGCATCCCCTTCGACCGCTGGGTCTCCCAGCCCGACGACGCAGGCGTCAGAATAAGCGAAGCCACCCGCATCCGCTGGAGCTCTCATCTGTCCGCGCCACAGCTCTCCGTCTACCAGCGCCTCCTGGTTTCTGTAACTGCCGAAGTCGACGGCGCGGAACTGGCGAAGCGCCGCGGCAAGGGCCGCTTTCTCCTTCTCACCCAGGTGACCGGCGACAAAGGCGCCGTCTGGCAGAACCATCTCGACATGGACCTGACGCACATGGAAGAAGGAATGAAATCCAATAACGTGGATTTCACCCTGTTTTTCTTTGTTCTCCCCGGCGACTACCAGGTTAACCTCGCCGTCTACGCCGATGCGACCTCTGAACACAGCGTTCGCAGACATCGGCTTCACGTCAATCCGCTGAAGAACGATCCGCTGCCCTCCGCATGGGTCGGCCTGCCTCCGGTGGAGTTCATTCCGGTGCTCGATCCGCCGGAGAAATGGTACCTGCCCACCATTGAAGGCAAACTGAACCTCAAGGCTTCCATCCGCGAACCGGTGCACATCGATCTGGTCGTGAATCTCTCGGCATCCGGGCGTCTGGCCGGCTCCGCTCAGGCGCAGACCCGCATATTTGAAGTTCTGATTCCCGCCGCCAAAGTCATTTCACAGGTGAACTGGGTCAACTCTGCGTTTGGCATCAGGCTCCTCGACCTCTCCGGGAACCGCGTCGTCTACCAGCAGGAAGACAGCCGCCCGGTCGAACTGGACCCGCGCCGGTGCTTCTCTCAAGGAGGTCAACGCCGGAATCATCGACGCCCACGCCCTCCGGCAACGTCAGCGTATCGCCAACTTTTTCGTCAGCGAGATACGTATGCGAATCCGCTCAGCGGCTTCGCGACATGCGGGCGGAACGCCCGTCATTATCGTGCTTAGCAGCGCCTTCCGTTTCACGGAGCCCCAGACACTGCAGCCGGTCAACCATGACGGCCCCTATGCCGCGAAGGTCTTTTACATTCGGTATCAGCCGCCATCGCGGCTCATCCTGCCTCCACCCGGCATCAGCCGAGTCCCCGAGACCCCGATCCGGGCCGACTATTCAATCGACGATCAGCTCGAGCCTTTGCTGAAGCCGCTCGATCCTCGCCTCTTCGAAGTCAGCACGGCCGACCAGCTGCGCAAAGCGCTCGCGGCAATGCTCGCCGAAATCTCGAAGCTGTAACGCCAGCGGTCGAAGCCGCCGGTGCTTTTATCAACTAATTCTTCTGATACCCCGCCGGAATCGCAAAAACCGAATCCGGAATCGGCGCCGTCGAGAACTCGCTCGAATCCGTCGTGATCTCCATCAGAGAATTCGACGCGGGCGCACCGCCTCTGCCCATATTCCCCATCCGCGCCATCATCTGCGCCGCCGCTTCAGCGCCCGGCCCGCCCTGCTGCTGCAGCCGCGCCATCGCCGCCTGCATCTGCGCCTGCTGCGCCGCGGTCATCTGCGGCATCTGCGGCATCGCCGGAGCTCCGGCTCCCGGTTTCACCTTCATCACCGTCTCCACCTGCATGCCGTTCATCTCAGCCATTTTGCGCTGCATCTTCGCCATGGCCTGCGCGATCTGCGGATTTGCGCCTCCCATTGCCGACCAGGGGAACCGCTCCATGTTCTTCCGGTAAAACTCCCGCACCTCGCCCATCCCGGACACTTCCGACGACAGCCACAGATGCATTTCCATCTGCATCTTCCCCATCTGCGGCGCCTGTGGCATGGACATCTCCATCGTCATGACGAGTTCTTTCGCGTTATAGCCGTTGATGGTCTTCTGCTGTCCGGTTTCTTTAACGTCAACGGTAACCGACGCGTCGTTTGTACCATTCGCAATATCGCTCAGCTTCTTCACCGTAACCGTCTTCGCCCGATGATTAATGGTGGTCAGGGTCTGCGCTTCGAAGTCGATGATGGTGGCGAGTTCCACGCTTTCGGTCTTGATTTTCTGACCTTTGAAGTAGAGTTTGTTCTGCGTATTACCGGCGCTGCCCGCCATCGCCCCCATCGAACCGCCGGTTACTTTGCTCGTGGTCGTGTAGCTGAAATCCGCCCGCGCAGCGAGCGTCATGGATAATAGTGCGATTGTGCCGAGAACCGCTGCCTTCGTCACGATAAGTCCTCCTTTCGGTTAGTTTAGTATCTTCCGCTGCCCGGTGTGCATCAATAGGTAAATGGCGACCCTCTACCGCTACCT
This sequence comes from Terriglobia bacterium, assembly GCA_963832905.1. Classification (GTDB taxonomy): domain Bacteria; phylum Acidobacteriota; class Terriglobia; order Bryobacterales; family Bryobacteraceae; genus BOG-234. Next base: position 452,238 of record CAWHVO010000008.1, read on the forward strand.
GAAGGACTACTGGAATCTGGTGGCCGCGGCCCTTGTTCTTGCCGCCATCAATCAGGTCTTTTCTCTTCTCGATCCCGCGATCCTGCAGCACATCATCGACTCCTACGCCACGCGCTTCCACGACTACACGGTCAGCCAGTTCCTCCGCGGCGTTTCGTATCTTCTGAGCCTCGCCGTCGGCGCCGCCTTCGTCTCCCGCGTCGCCAAGAATTTTCAGGACTATTACGTCAACGTCATTACCCAGCAGGTCGGCGCGCGGATGTATGCCGACGGCATCCGTCATTCGCTTGAACTTCCCTACGCCCAATTCGAAGACCAGCGCAGCGGCGAAACACTGGGCAAACTCCAAAAGGTGCGCAATGACGTTGAGAAGCTAATCGCCATCGCCGTCAATCTGCTGTTCACCACCGTCATTGGCGTGATCTTCGTGATGATCTATGCGGCACGGATTTACTGGGCGATCGGCCCGGCCTTTCTCGCCACTATCCCGCTGCTCGGCGGCCTCAGTTCGCTGCTCAGCCGCAAGATCAAGAATGTGCAGCGCACCATCGTGCAGGAAACCACCGCGCTCGCCGGATCCACCACAGAATCGCTCCGCAACATCGAGCTCGTAAAAAGCCTCGGCCTCGCCCAGCAGGAAATCTCGCACCTCAATTCGACCACCGACAAAATTCTGAAGCTCGAACTCAAGAAGGTGAAGTACCTCCGCAGCCTGAGCTTCGTTCAGGGCACATTCGTCAACCTGCTGCGCACTTCGATCATCCTGCTGATGCTTTACCTGATCTTCACGCAGCGCATCACCGTCGGCCAGTACTTTTCGCTGTTCATCTATTCGTTCTTCATCTTCGGACCGCTGCAGGAACTCGGTAACGTCGTCAACACGTATCGCGAAACCGAGGCATCTCTCGAAAATTTCGAAACCATTCTGCAGCTCAAACCCGAGCCGCGCCCCGACCGCCCCATCGCCATCGGCCCTCTCGAAAGCCTCGCCTTCCGCGACGTCACCTTCCAGCACCAGACCGCCACGCGCGCCGCCCTCGAAGACATTTCTTTCAACGTCTCCCGCGGCGAAACCATCGCCTTCGTCGGCCCCTCGGGCTCCGGCAAGACCACGCTGGTCAAGCTCCTCGTGGGCCTCTACCGCCCGCAATCCGGCCACATCTTTTACAACGGCACGCGCGAGGACGAAATCGAAATCGACGGCCTGCGCGGGCGCATCGGCTTCGTCACGCAGGATTCGCAGCTCTTCTCCGGTTCCATCCGCGAGAATCTGCTCTTCGTCAACCCGCGCGCCACCGACGAAGAATGCATGGATGTGCTGCGCCAGGCCGCCGTCCACAGTCTTCTCGCCCGCGCCGACAAGGGACTCGACACCGTCATCGGCGAAGGCGGCGTCAAAGTTTCGGGCGGCGAGAAGCAGCGCCTCTCCATCGCCCGCGCTCTGCTGCGACGTCCCCAGCTGATGGTTTTCGACGAAGCGACTTCTTCGCTCGACTCGCTGACCGAGGAAGAAATCAGCCAGACGATACGCGAAGTCGCCTCCACACGTGACGCCATCACGATTCTGATTGCACATCGCCTTTCGACCGTGATGCACGCGGACCGCATCTACGTTCTCGAACGCGGCCAGATCGTTGAATTCGGCGGCCACGACGAACTCCTCGACCGCAAGGGCCTCTACTACGCGATGTGGCGTCAGCAGGTGGGGGAGGGGCGCATCTCAAAACCCGCGCTCATCGGCGCAAAATAGGCCGGCGTTCGGCACACAAGATAAGCGACAGGTGCGCTACATCCAGCCGATCTGGCTCAGTGTCAAGACGCGGACGGCGCAGGTCCATGCCAATTGTGACAGCTGCCCGTCTTCGGCTTCGGCGCCTTCCAGAAGTGACCCACCTCTGCTCGTCAGAAATGACCCAGGCATTCTGAACTGATCGCGCCTCGCGGCGGCTGAAGTCGTGATGAAGACGATAGAACATCACGATGCCCGAGGCCCGGAAGAGACCGTGCACCATCTGTCGCCGGTGGTTCCGGCCGAATCCGCGAGTGGGAAGCCGGCAGCGAGCCTGCGGGAGTCCGGACTGCCAGAAGGCGCGGCGCCAGAAGACCCAGGCAAACTGGCGTAATCAGAACCCCGGCTATTCCATCGCATGGCGAATCGACCGGCGCGCGGCGGCGCACCCTGAATCACCCGAACCGCTGCGATTGCCCCCTCCTCTCAAGCAACTTCCCTGGGAGGTCGCGAAAGACCAGTTCGGCTCGCAAGGCGCTGATTTCATTGGCGTTATGGGGGCACTAATCGTCCGCACCGCGAAAGACCAGATCCGGCCCTATCTCACTGATCCCACAGCAGTTCCCGGCACACTTCCCCCGCTTCCGCAAAAGACCAGTCCCAACCTCCCGCATACTCGGGTTCAGCCGCCCGACCATGCACCTGGAGTTTCACCAGCTCGACCTGCGATGGGAGCACCTGCGAGTCCGCGAGCCGCACCGCCAGCGCCAACTGCTGGCCTCGCTGGCTGAGAGCGGCCAGCAGACGCCCATCGTTGTTGTGATCGCCAAAGACGGCAGCGACAGCTACCTGGTAATCGACGGTTACAAACGAATCGCCGCGCTCCGGCAACTGGGCCGCGACATCATCGAAGCCACGGTCTGGCCGATGGGCGAAGCCGAAGCCCTGCTGTTATCGCGTGCGCAGCGAATGAGCCCTCAGGAAAGCGCGCTCGAACAGGGGTGGCTGCTGTCGGAGATGGAACAGCGCTTCAGCTACTCGCTCGACGAACTGGCGCGCCGTTTCGACCGGAGCATCAGTTGGGTATCGCGGCGACTGGCGCTTGTCGAGTTGTTGCCTGAAGCGGTTCAGCGTCATGTGCGCGAAGGGAACATCACTGCGCAGACCGCCATGAAGTATCTGGTGCCGGTGGCTCGCGTCAGCGCCGAAGACTGTGAGCGCATGGCTGCGGCATTCGTGACGCACCGCTGCGATTCCAGGCAGGCGGCACAGCTTTACACCGCATGGCGCGAAGGTTCGCGGGTGGCTCGCGAGCGCATTCTCGCCGAACCGGAACTGTTTCTGAAAACGCAGAGCCAGCCGCAGACGGCGAAGCCCGCCGCGGCCGAACAGGTTCAGGGCGATCTGGAGATGGCGCTTGCCATTCTGCGTCGCGCCGGCCGCAGGCTCACCGAAGCTTTGCCGGAGATGAACGCCGCACAGCAGGAGCAGGCGCAGCGCGAGATCGAAAGTACGCGCCGGGAACTGAACCGGATGGCGGAACGAATCGGAAAGGAACAGGAAAGCAGACATGCTGAGCCAGGCGCAGCGAACCGCGATTCTGGAGTTGCACGAGCAACGAGTGAGCAAGCGCGAGATCGCACGCGTGTTGCGGGTGTCGCGCCTCACTGTGCGCAAAGTCCTGCAATCGAACTCCGTCAGCGTGCCGGAGATTCAGCGTTCGGAGAAAGCAGAACCTTACCGCCAACAGATCATCGAGCTGTTGGCTTCCTGCAAGGGGAATCTCGTGCGAGTCCATGAGGAACTCCAGGCGAGCGGCGCGGCACTGTCATATCAGGCGCTGACCTCATTCTGCCGCAGACAGGGTATCGGGCAAACGCCGGTTGTGCCCTCGGGCCAGTATCATTTCGAGCCCGGTGTGGAGATGCAGCACGATACGTCTCCGCATGAAGTGGAAGTGGGCGGCAGGAAGTATAAGGCGCAGACCGCCTCTGCAGTGCTGTGTTATTCGCGCATGCTGTTCTTTCAGATCAATCCCACCTTTCAGCGCTTCGACTGCAAGGTGTTTCTCACCGATGCGGTGCGCTACATGAACGGCGCCCCGGAACGCGTGATGATCGACAACACGCACGTGGTGGTGCTGCGCGGCACGGGACGCGAGATGATTCCGGTGCCCGAGATGGAGTCGTTCGCCGACCGCCTCGGTTTCCGTTTCGTGGCGCATGAGCGCGGCGACGCCAATCGTTCGGCGCGCGTGGAACGGCCTTTCTCATTCATCGAAAACAACTTTCTGGCGGGCCGTACCTTCACCAGCTGGCAGGATCTCAACCTTCAGGCGCGCCAGTGGTGCGACAAGGTGAACTCCACCTATAAGAAGCATCTTCGCGCCGTGCCGCGAGAGCTGTTCGCGGTCGAGCAGCTACGTCTGAAACCGTTGCCGGCATGGGTCCCGGAAGTGTATCGGCTGCACCGGCGCACCGCAGACACGGAAGGCTATGTCTCGGTGAACTCCATTCGTTACTCGGTTCCGGTTCCCTGGATCGGGCGGAGCGTGGACGTTCGCGAGACGCGCGACCGGATCGAGATCGAACTCGATCCGCGCCACATTGTTGTACACGATCGCGTTCTGACGCCGCCGAATCAGCGGATCATGCTGGCCGAACACCGGCCGCCGCGCGGCGCGGGCGTTAAGCGAAACGATCCGCATCCGGAAGAACAGACGCTCATCGAAGCCGCGCCGGAGATCGCACCTTATATATCGGCGCTGAAGCAGAAGGGGCGCAAAGTGGTGACTCTTGCCCTGCGGCAAATGCTGCGACTGCTGCGCGAGTATCCCCGCGAACCTTTCCTTGCCGCGGTTGCCGAAGCCGCCCGCTACGGACTTTACGATCTCGACCGGCTGGAACGAATGATTCTGCGGCGGGTAGCCCGCGACTATTTTCTGATCGGCGACAAGGAGCCGCAAGGCAATGACTGAAGAACTCGAACAACTGCTGAAGAATCTCAAGCTGCGCCGCATGCTCAACGTTTACGACGAGCAGTTGCAGGCCGCCGAAAAGGCGCAGATCCCTTACACGGAGTTCGTGGCGGGACTCTTGCGGGCGCAGTGGCATGAGCGGCAGGAAAGCGCGCTCGAATGGCGCATTCACAGAGCGAATCTGCCGGAGCGATGGTCCCTGGAAACGTTTCCGTGGTCGCGCCAGCCGGGCGTGAACCGCAAGCAGATGCGCACGTTCGCCGACCTCGACTTCGTGGCAAAGCACGAGAATCTGGTGCTGGTGGGCCCGACCGGCGTGGGCAAAACCGGGCTGGCCTGCGGCCTTCTGCTAAAGGCGTTGCAGAACGGACATCGCTGTCAGTTCGTTCGGGCACAGGACCTGTTCGATGAGATGTATGCTTCGCTGGCGGATCGATCCACGCGCCAGTTGTTAAACCGGCTGGCGCGTCTGGACGTCCTGCTGATCGATGAGTTCGGGTATTTAAATCTCAAGCCCGAGCAGTCGAACACGTTCTTCAAGCTGATGGAGGAGCGTTATCATCGCCACTCGACGATCATTACTACGAACCTTGGCTATGACGAGTGGCAGAACTTCCTCGGCAACAAGTCCATGGTCGAGGCGTTGCTCAGCCGTGTGCGGCATTACTGCCACACGGTCACCATCAACGGTCCGTCGCTGCGCGATCCGCAGGGCTGAAGGTGTGGGTCGATGGAGCAGCGCGAGTATGTGCGACAGGTTCTGAATGCTTATCGGGCCACACCCGGCACAGCCGGCGTGGTTCGACGTGCGGACCGCATCTTTGCGATTCAGTTGCACGACCGCGCCGTGCCTCTGGCCACAGTTGAAAATGCATTGATACTCGCGGCGGCGCGGCGTTCGGCCAGACCTGCCGACGCTGCGCCTCTCGGTACGATTCGGTCGCTGATTTACTTCGCGCCTGTGATCGAAGAAGTTCTGCAGCTCAAGGTCGGCCCGGAATACTTCCAGCACCTCCGCAACAAACTCCAGCGTTCCACGCCAGCGCGATAGCCCCGTACTTACTCCCTCACCACGAGCAGAACGCGCCTTCGGCGCGGATGATATCGAGTGCCCCGCATCTTCGCCGAACACTGCACACGCCTGCGGCGTGGATGATGATGCGCGCTCAAACCGAGATCCTGTTCTCCAGGTGGGTCACTTTAAGCGAGCGGAAGTGGGTCATTCTTCGTGAGCGCCGAAGGTCTTCGGAGAGAATGGTCGCTTTCCGTTGTTCTGCGAGGTAAATGAGACCAGCATCGATTGGTCCGATTGTGTTCGCGATCCTGCGGTATTCGGGTTTTTCGCACATGGTCCGCAAATCGAGAGACGCTTCTTCGATTCCCGGGTGGCTCAGAATCTTCAGCATTCCACCCCAAAGCTGATCGGCTCTTCCGCGGAAGCTCTCCAGGCGTTTGGCGACACTCCAGCTCTCGGCAACAACGTGTTGAGTGACAAGCCTGCCTCCGCTGTTTTGAACAGATTCCAGAGGTCATCGAACCGTTCGCGCGGCAAGTCGTGGCCGCGACCCCAAATCTCGTATAGCATCGAATCGCGAGTCGGGTCGTCATGGTTTTCGGTCACGGAATGCTGATATCCGATGAGGAGCAGTAGAATGTTTGTGTCGATAACGAGATTCCGCTCTGTGACACGGTAATCGCGGCGCATCACCGCGATGTGCTTAGTTCGGCCACGACGGGCAGATCAAACCTGAGCGATAACTCGCTACGAATCGTCTTCATCGCTGCAATGAGGTCTTCAGACGCCGCTTTGAGCCTCCGCCCTGCCAGTTCTGTCGCGGCGCGAAGAGGCACAAGTTCGGGGATGTCGACCGCAGACACAAAGGCATCCCGAAAATGGTTCCACAACTGCGCCGTAGCGTAGTAGTGGGGTAATGAGCCGAGGTTATTAACGATATATTTGGGGTGGTCCCCTGGGCTGAGACAAACAGTTAAGACACTGTTGACCGTTCGCTGTAAATTCATTGTGCCCGATCCCGGAACGGATTTAGGATGGGCGTGCCGGTGAAGCGGAGGCGGGCAATGCTGGCGAGCAACCCGCTGAGGAATAACCGGTCGGTACTCGTCGCGACGATGAGTAGGGCGTGGAACCTCCGGTGCGTCCTTGCAGTAAGCCTGGGTCGAACCCGGCCGGGGAGCGGTACTTCGGCCCAGGTGATTTAGAAGAACATCCATCGGCCGACAGATACCGTCATGCCTGAAAAAACGCACGGTCGGTTTCATGTCTGCGCCCCTGCCGCTCGGAGCTTGTCTTCGAATTCCGCCGGCGGTAAGTAGCCGAGAGCGGAGTGCAGACGCTTTTGGTTGTAGACCTTCTCCAGAAACGTGCCGATTTCGCTCCGTGCTTCGGCCAGATCCCGGTATTCGTTGCGGTGAACCTCCTCATATTTCAGGGTTTTCATGAATGATTCGCACGCCGCGTTGTCCCAGGGGTTGCCCTTCCGCGACATGCTGATCTGAATACCGTTTTCTTTGAGCAGGTCGGTGTAGTCGGTGCTGGCGTATTGCGAGCCGCGATCGGAATGATGCACCAGTCCCGGTCCGACTACCCGCCGCGACAAGGCCATGCGCAGAGCGCTCAGCGTCAGTTCATCTTCCAGCGTCCGGTCCAGCGCCCAGCCGATCACGCGGCGCGAGTAAGCGTCCAGAACGACAGCCAGGAACACGAACTCTTCGCGAAGCCGAATATAGGTAATATCGGCGCGCCAGAGCTGGTCGATATCGGTCAGCACCATCTGCCGCGCCAGGTTCGGGTAGACTTTCCGCCCATGATTGGAAACGGTCGTTACCGCGAACTTCCGCTTCCGCACACAGAGTAGATTGTCCTCGCGCATCAGCCGGTAGATGCGTTTCCAGTTCACCGCCCCGTCGCGGCGGCGCAATTCCTGCGTGATGCGCCGCCGTCCGTAACTGGGCCATTCGAGGGCCACCCGCTGGATCGCGTCGCGCAGATCCATATCGGCGTCGGCCCCCGATTTCCCGTTCTCGTCGAAGCGATAGTAGCTGGCCCGGCTCACGCGGGCCAGCTTCACCATCCGCTCGATCGTCAGTCCGCCGCCGGCCTTCACTTCTTCTTTGACCTTCCGGAAGACCGCGGATTCCCAGTCAGTGCCTGCAGCATCCGCTGTTCCTCGATGTGCTGCAAGCACCCCTTCAAAAAATCGATTTCCAGCGCCTGCTGGCCCACCTTCCGTTCCAGTTCCGCCACCCGGCCCTCGGACCAGCGCTGCTTTCCATTGCCTGGAAATGCGTTGCCCGGACCCTGGCGGAACTCCCGGCGCCACCGGTGCAGCACGTTCGGGTTCACTTCCAACCCGCGCGCCGCCTCGGCAATCGATACCCCTTGTTCCAGCCGCCGAACGGCGGCCAGTTTAAACTCCTGCGTGAACTGCCTGCGTGACAATCCCATGACTCAATTCTCCATTCAACGAAAAATGAGTCTTAACCGTTTGTCTCAAAAATGGGGACCAGTCCAATTCGGCGAGAATGCGTTTGAAGTCGTCCTCCGAGGAATACGCCCAAAAAAAATCCTGAAAGTCTCTTTTCAGAACCTGCCGAGCGTTCCCCCTGGCTCGTTCGTAGGCTCTCAGAAACTCCGCGTTCTCCAGCACGGCGTTGAAATAGAGGAGGCACGAATCGCGGAGGCACGTAACAAGTTCGTCGTGGCGGCTGGTCAGCACCTCAACGTCGGGAAAAAGGAAACGAACTGCTCGAGATTTTCGCGGGCGCGCCCCACATACGCCCCGACCGGCGCGATATGTGCCGGCATCTCGCTATCCTGCCGGAAAGTCCAATCGCGGCGGTCGAGGAAGCTCATTTCGTTCTCGATGCTGCTCAGCACGGGATGAAAGACGGTGTCAAACCAGGCACGAACGATATTCGGGCCGTAAGGCGGCTTCCTGAGGCGCCGTGCGTTCGCTCTACGTTCCATCCCGTTGTCCATTATCGCCCCCGCGGGAGCTTATTTCACCCGCAGATCCCGCCCCGACATCTCCTTCGGCTGCTTCTCCCCCAGCACTCCCAGAATCGTCGGCGCGATATCCTGCAGCGCTCCATCCCGCCGGCAGCTTGTCGCCCGAATCGTCCACCAGAATCAGCGGCACCGGATTCGTCGTGTGATACGTGTGCGGCCCGTGCGTCACCGGATCGATCATCGTCTCCGCATTGCCGTGATCGGCCGTTATAATCCACCGCCCGTTCTTCTCTTTCAGCCGCTGCCAGATGCGCCCCAGGCACGCATCCACGGTCTTCCACCGCGCGCACCGTCGGCTCCATCTTTCCCGAATGCCCCACCATGTCGGCATTCGCGAAGTTCATCACGATGACGTCGAAATCCTTCTTCCCCATCGCATCGACGATCACCTCCGTGATCCCATCCGCGCTCATCTCGGGCTTCAGATCGTAAGTCGCCACCTTCGGCGACGCCACCAGTTCGCGCTCTTCGCCCGCGAACGGCTTCTCCACGCCGCCATTGAAAAAGTATGTCACGTGCGCGTACTTCTCCGTCTCCGCCACGCGCAGATTCTTCCAGTTCAGCTGCGCGAAAACGTTGGCCAGAATGTTGTCGAGCGGTTCCCTCGTCAGCACGAACGGCGCCGTGAACGACTTGTCGTACTGCGTCATCGTCGTGAAGTGCAGATTCTTCGGCGTCATGGCCCGCGCCGGCCGCTCCAGCGTCGCACTGGTCAGCGCTTCCGTCATCTCGCGTCCGCGGTCCGCCCTGAAGTTGAAAAAGATGCACGCATCGTCGTCGCGAATCAGCCCCACCGGCTGATCTTTGCTCATCCACGATCGTCACGGGCTCGACGAATTCATCCGTCACGCCGCGCTCATACGACCGCTGCATTACCTGCGCCGGATCGGCCGACCTCTCGGCACGCCCCGTCACCATCGCACAAAAACGCGCGCTCGATGCGCTCCCAGCGCTTATCGCGATCCATCGCGTAGTAACGCCCTTCGACGGACGCAATTTTCCCCAAACCGATTTCGCGCAGCTTTTTCTGAATCTCGCGGATGTACCCGATGCCGCTCTCCGGCGGCGTATCGCGTCCGTCCATGAAGCAGTGCACGAAGACCTGCTCCACCTTCTGCCGCTTCGCCATTTCGACGAGCGCGTACAAATGCTCCAGCTGCGAATGCACGCCGCCATCGCTGCACAGCCCCATCAGATGCAGCCGATGCCCGCGCGCGCGCATGATCGCAGGCCGCCAGCAGCACCGGGTTTTCGAAAAACTCACCCGATGCAATCATCGCGTCGATGCGCGTGACGTCCATCTGCACTACGCGCCCGGCCCCGATGTTCAGATGCCCCACTTCGCTGTTGCCCATCTGTCCTTCGGGCAGCCCGACATACGGCCCGGACGTGTGTACCAGCGTGTTCGGAAAATCGCGCAGCAGCATGTCGTAATTCGGCTTGCGCGCCGCGGCAATCGCGTTGCCTTCAATGACAGGCGAAAATCCCCAGCCGTCGAGGATGGTCAGCATGAGAGGCTTGTTGCGCGCCATTTCTTTTGTCCTTCCGCTTTCGCTATTGTCGGAACGCCTTCCGGCCCGGGAACTTCGCCGCGCTCCCCAGCCGCTCTTCAATCCGGAGCAACTGGTTGTATTTCGCGATGCGGTCCGTGCGGCTCGCCGACCCCGTCTTGATCTGCCCCGCGTTCGTCGCCACTGCCAAGTCCGCAATAAACGGATCTTCGGTCTCGCCCGACCGGTGCGAAACGATCGCCGTGTATCCGTTCTTGAACGCCGTCTGCATGCAGTCGAGCGTCTCGGTCAGCGTGCCGATCTGATTGACCTTGACCAGAATCGAATTCGCCACGCCCATGTCGATGCCCTTCGTCAGCCGCGCCGTATTGGTGACGAACACATCGTCGCCCACCAGCTGCGTGTTCTCGCCCAGCGTGTCGGTCATCAGCTTCCAGCCGGTCCAGTCGTCCTCCGCCATGCCGTCTTCAATCGAGATGATCGGATACTGCCGCCGCCAGTTCGCCCAGTACTCCACCATCTGTTCGCTCGTGTGCCTGCTCTTGTCGGACTTTTTGAAAACGTACGCGCCGTCCTGATAAAACTCGCTCGCCGCCGGATCGAGCGCGATGCCGATCTGGTCGCCCGGCTTGTATCCCGCCTGCGTGATCGCCTCCAGCACCACTTCGAGCGCTTCATCGTTCGACTTCAGATTCGGCGCAAAACCGCCTTCATCGCCCACCGACGTCGAATAACCACGCTTCTTCAGCACGCTCTTCAGCGTGTGGAATACCTCGACACCCATGCGCAGCGCTTCGGAAAACTTGCTCCGCCCCGTAGGGCACGATCATGAACTCCTGCATGTCGACCGAATTATCCGCGTGCGCGCCGCCATTGAGGATGTTCATCATCGGCACCGGCAGCAGTGCAGGCATTCACGCCGCCCAGATAACGATAAAGCGGCGCTCGCTGCGAAGCCGCCGCCGCGCGCGCCACGGCCATCGAAGCCGCCAGCATCGCGTTCGCCCCCAGATTGCCTTTATTCGGCGTGCCGTCCAGATCGATCATGATCCCGTCGATCTTCGCCTGCAGCGTCGCATCGTGTCCCAGCAGCGCCTTTCTCGATCGGGCCGTTGATGTTCGCGACCGCCTTCGCGGTGCCCTTGCCCAGATAGCGCTTCTTATCCCCGTCGCGCAGTTCCACGGCTTCGTGCTCACCGGTCGAGGCGCCGCTCGGAACCGCTGCCCGGCCGTTACTCCCGTCGGCCAGAAACACTTCCGCTTCCACTGTCGGATTCCCGCGCGAATCCAGAATTTCGATACCACTCACCCTGACAATAGTTGACACTGCGTCTCCTCTGAGCAGCCCGCGCGCTTCTACCGCGCCCGCGCTGCTTCTGTGCGAAATGTTTGATGATCCGGAATCGGCGACGGGACCACGGTGATCCCCGATTCCGTTACTACTCTGCCAAGGGCCCTGTCTTCTTCTGCGTCGAAGCCGACCCGGCTGTTTTCCGGCAACACCACGCCTTCATCGATGATGGCGCGCCGGATCCTGCTGTTCCGCCCGATCATGGCGCGGGGCAGCAGAATCGACTCGTTGATCTCGCAATAGCTGTTGACCCGCACGAACGGGGAGAGAACACTTCGATTCACCCGCCCGCCCGAAATGATGCATCCCGGCGACACGATGGAATCCGTCGCCACGCCGATGCGCTGCCCTTCCTGCGCAAAAACGAATTTCGCCGGCGGCGCATGCAGCGCCTTGCTCCGGATCGGCCAGTGCTCGTCGTAAAGATTAAAATCGGGCGACACCGCCACCAGATCCATATTCGCCTCGTAGTACGCATCGAGCGTCCCCACGTCACGCCAGTAGAGCGCGGCTTTGCGATTCATGTCGTGAAAATCCCATGCCACCACCCGCCGCCGCTCCAGGCACTTCGGCAGGATGTCCCTGCCGAAATCGTGCGATGACTTGGCATCCGCCGCGTCCCGCACCAGCTCTTCCACCAGCACGTCACGCTCGAAGAGGTAAATCCCCATCGACGCGCTGACCCGCGCCGGATCGAAAACCGACCGCACCGGGTTTTGCTTCGGCTTCTCCTCGAAGCCCATGACCCGGTAATCCGCCGCGATGTCTGCCACGCCGAAGTGGTGTGCCTCGCCCGGATCGGTCCGCAGCGTGGCGATCGTAATATCCGCTCCCCGCGCCTGATGCCACGTGAGCATGTTCGCGTAGTTCATCTTGTAAATGTGGTCGGCCGACAGAATCAGCACCTGCTCCGGCGCTTCGGTCAGGATGCTCTGCAGGTTCTGATACACCGCATCCGCGGTGCCTTGGTACCACTCGTCGCTCACCCGCTTCATGGGCGGCAGAATCTCGATGAACTCCCCCATTTCCGTCGAGAAGATGTGCCATCCGTCGCGGATATGCCGGTTTAGTTCCAGTGACTTATATTGTGTTAGGATGAAGATTCTGCGGACGTCGGAGTTCATGCAGTTCGACAGCGTGAAGTCGACGATTCGGTAGACGCCACCGAACGGAACTCCTGGTTTCGCGGTATCGCGCGTTAGAGGATATAGCCGTTCACCCGCTCCTCCGGCCAGCAATATCGCGAGAACATTCAGCATAAACCAGGATTAGGCAGTGCCGGTCAGCAGTGCCTGAGGGGACCGTTTGGGCGTCCCAGGGATTTTATGGGCTTGCTTTGAATCAAGCCCATATGATATCAGTACCTTGGCAGGGTTCGGCCGGATTTTAATCCTGGTGCCCCGTCGAAGTACAATCCGTGATCGGTTTGGAGGTGTAGCAGATTTGGCAGAAGTCAGACTCCAGGAAGGTGAAACCCTGGAAAACGCCCTTCGGCGCTTCAAACGGAAAGTGCAGCAGGAAGACATCATCAAAGAGGTCAAGCGCCATTCGTTCTATCTGAAGCCGGGCGAGAAACTGCGGGTCAAGCAGGCTTTGGCTCGTAAAAGAAACCGGAAGAAAAGCCGCCGGGAAGTAGAGTAGATCCGAGTAACGCACGCCCTGTCGCGTGCGGTAGCGGTACACCGGCTTTTAGCAGGCGGAGCGCTCTGGCAAGCGCTCCGCTGATCCTATTCAGGATGCTTTAACCCAGGATGGTGCCATGCCGGACTTTCAGGATCGGGTTTTGAAATGCGTGGACTGCGGCGCCGACTTCGTCTTCACCGCCGGTGAACAGCAGTTCTATCACGAAAAGGAATTCAGGAACGAGCCGAAGCGCTGCAAGCCGTGCAAAACAAAACGGCAGAACAGCCCTTCCGAAAGGGCAGGTCCTCCCGGGCGTGTGGAAACGTCCGCGATCTGTTCCCAATGCGGACGCGAAACCACCGTTCCCTTCCGCCCCACTCAGGGACGACCGGTATTTTGCCGCGAATGCTTCCAGTCCCGTAAAGCGGCCGGTGCCTCGGCGGGCTGATTGATCTGAGTTGAGGAACATCCGACGGTGACGAAGGCCCGTACAGCTTCTGTGAACTCGCCTCCTCTCGTTGCTGCCGGTGTCATCGAACCCATGGGTGCTATGGAACAAGCCGCGGAGTCTCTGTCTCAGCCTTCCATTGAGCGCCTCCGCCTAAAACTGCGATACAAGGTCCTCTACCACGTCGGCCACAACTGCGCCGATGTGGACGATCTCGTCCAGGAAACCCTCGCCCGTTACTTCCGGGCAGAACAGCGCGGGCAGATTCGCAATACCGAGGAATTCGGCGCCTTCCTGAACGGAGTATGCCGTAACGTTATCCTCGAATACCGCCGCCGTCAGCGCCGTGAGCCTTTGGCCGATCCGGACGTCCCTATCCCTGATACGGGTGTCCGCCCCGAGGCCGAACGTCTTCGAGATGCGTAACGCCATCGACCACAGCCTCAGCGATCTGGCGGAGCGCGACCGCGCCATTCTGCAGTCCCTTTATCTGGAAGGCCGGGACAAGGACGCTATCTGCCGGCAGTGGGGCATGACCGACGCCCAGTTCCGCGTCGTGCTTTTTCGCGCCAAAGAGCGCTTTCGCCGCGCTTATGAAGCCCGTAATGTAACGAAACCGGTGGACTGATCACTCAGTGAATGGATGGAGAGTATGGTCTGTAAAAAGGAACCGATAGAACGAGAAGAGGTAATCGCCCGCTATCTCGCGCGCTCGCTCGATTCCCAAGCCGTCGAGGAGTTTGAAGGCCATTATCTCGGCTGTGACGAATGTTTCGACGAGCTCCGGATCAGTGAGCAGCTGGCCGCGGAACTTAAGGCGTCGAATCTTGCCTGGAACCAGTCCGGCGGGGTCTCCGTGCTTCGATTCAAGCAGAATGCGGAATTAACTCATTCGGCGCGCGAGCTGAACGACCTTCGCAACGAAGTCCTCGAGCAGAAAGACACCAAAGTCATCATTGATCTGAGCCGTGTCACGCGCATCGACAGCGCCGGCCTCGGCCAGCTGATGAGCTGCTATTCACATCTGGTGCGCAATCAGGGCACGCTGAAGATGATCAACGCCGCGCCACACGTGCAGCACGTACTCGAAATGACAGGCCTCACCACGCTGATCCCGGTCTTCGGCAGCGAAGAAGACGCCGTCAGCAGCTTTTCTTAGGGGGCCGGCGCTTCGGCGCTGCCGTCGGGCTTCGCCCGGCGCTTACCCCCTGTACACAGCCGTGGAGCGCGATCTCCGATTTCAGTTCGCAGAAGGCCTTTCAGCGTGATCGATGACCAGTGTCCTGACGAGGTTCTTTTCGGGCACTAACTTCAGACCCAGTTGCTCCTGCACGGCCGTGAAAATTGAAGACGCCTGATTGGTGGGGCTCTGCGCTCCGCCAGGTGAGCCAACAGCGCCGGCTGCGGCAGAAATCGGCGAGAACTCGAGGCGGAAATCAAACCTGCCTGCCATTCGCGTGTTATCGATTACAGGCCGGTCTAATCGACTCGCTAACAAGCCGGCAGCGAAATCCCTGACAGACATCCCATGGGCCTCGATCAGCATTGCTTCTCCGTCCCGCTTCATTGTCATTCGTCCGCAAAAATCTCCGTTGGGCTGAGTTGTTGATACGGCTGCGGGGCTTGCAGGTGCTTTTGGTGGTTAACTGGAGCACTCGCTGTCAGGCACAGCGCGCATCCTGGGTCCTCCATGCGCAACTACGAGGGCGTAAACCGGGGAACTGCGGTTTTCCGAATGAATTTTGAGTTTGAATCGGTCTTCCAGGAGGTCTTGCAACATCGGCCCCGCCATTTGCTCGAAACGAGCCGGTCCTGGGGCGACCGCCATAATGTCGTACTGCTCGGTACTTGCCCAGTCGGGCACTGACTCAATGGGCACTCTGGTGTAATCCAGGCTCGTCCCATTTACATAGGCTACATACGCAGTTCGGATCAGGTTCAAAAGCGTAATGCACTCCAGATCGAGCCGTCCCGGACCGGGCGTCTTGCCCGGGCGAGGGTTGCTGCACTCGGTATCTCGTTTGACTGATGTCACGTCGAACCGGGACGAATCGGCCCGCTGCGACCATCCTGTGGCCGCGAACAAGCTTGCGAAGATCAACAACGGAATTGCTCTACAGGCGAAGGGAAAAGTTACCGTTTCGCAAGACATGCTGGACGTATATCACAAATCAGAATCGGAAGGCAGGCTGCCCTCGGGGTTCCGCATCGGGAGCGTCCCGCGGAGCTTCCGGTACGTCCAGGTTTCTCGATCCGTGTACAATCGTTTATCCATGAAGCTGCACACCTATATCAATTTCCGCGGTAAATGCGCCGAAGCCTTCCATTACTATGAACAGCACCTCGGCGCAAAAGTCGGCATGATGATGAAGTTCGGCGAGTCGCCGGACCAGACCGGCATCACCCCAGAGATGAAAGACACCATCCTGCACGCGGATCTCTCTCTCGGCGGCACCCGCCTGATGGGCGCCGACATCCCGACTGCCGAATCGATGCGCAGCGCCTACCTCGCCATCAGCATGGACAGCGACGCCGAAACCGAACGCGCTTTCGCCGCGCTCTCCGATGGCGGACAGGTTCTGATGCCGATGAGCGAAACCTTCTTCGCCACGCACTTCGGCCAGGTTCGCGACCGCTTCGGCGTCAACTGGATGATCATCCACGAGCGCGCCATGCAGCCCCCGGCATAGCATCGTGCTTTCAAACCGCTCGATCCCGCCCGCCACGGTGATTCCGGTGCTGGCGTATCCGGATGTAAGCCACGCCGCATCGTGGCTCTGTGATGCATTCGGATTCACCGTCCGGCTGCGCATCGGCAACCATCGCATTCAGCTGAATGCGGGCGACGGCGCGGTAATCCTCAGGGAATTGCGCCCGGACGAAATAAACGCCATTCCAGGCGTCGGATTTTCGGTCACCGTTCGTGTCGAGGACGCTGACGCCCACTGTAGCCGCGCGCGTCTCCACGGCGCGCGAATCACTGAGGGTCCGGTCACCCACCCCTATGGCGAACGGCAATACAATGCGGAAGACTTCGCCGGATATTCCTGGAAGTTCTCGCAGTCGGTCGCCGATGTGCTACCCGAAGATTGGGGTGGAACGTCGGTAAATCTGTAGTGTGATTTTTCCTCGCAAATGGCCGGACGATGTCGGGTAGTTCGACATGGGACCCTCCGTATGCCTCCAACAGGAAATAGCCGCAGGATCGCTGCTCTTGTCTTTTGGCCGATAGCCCTCTTCCGCTACTCCGGGCTGTCGCGATGAAAGTACTTCTTATACGCCCCGATCCAGTCCTGTGCGATCTCTTTCTGCGCCGTCGTCAGATCCACCTGGCCCGCACACACCATGCCGTGCAGCCGGTTCTCCAGCTCGTCTTTGACGTGCGCGTTCCAGACCGCTGAATAAGGCTGCGGCCACAGATTGCGTATGCTGTTCGCACCGCCCAGCTCCGGCGTGATCAGATAGTCAACCTCATACGCATTCGCCCGCGCCCCGCGAATTCCATATTCCTGAAACACGGCCTGCCGCACATCGGCAGCCACGTTGCCAGTCCCGTCAGCCGGGCTTTCGGCTGATCCCCGGCAAACCTCGTCAATCGAAACGTTCCGTGTCTCTCCCGGCGTCAGCGCACTCTTCGGAACCACCGGATCCGTACTCCGCCGTGTCATGCCGCGCTCATACACGGCGATCATTACCAGACAAGCCGCCATCACCGATGCCGCCACCGGCATCCACCGCAGCTTCTCCGCCCGCGCGCTTTCGACACGCTCCCGCAGCGCTTCCCGAAGCCTGGCCCGCGGCTCCGCGATCGGCGGCAGCTCGGGATCCAGCTCCTCCCGATACGCTTTTACAAACTCCCTCAGATGGTCATCGGACTGCATATGATCTCCTGTCCACCATCGCCAGCCGCGCCCGTGACCGTTCCAGCGAATTTGCCACCGCGCCCAGCGAGATTCCCAGCACCTCCGCAATCTCCCGGTATCGCAATCCTTCGGCGCGCAGCGCGAGACACAGCCGATCCGTCTCCGGCAGCGCCTTCATCACGGCCAGCAAACGGTCCTGCCGCTGCGTCGCGGCCACCTGCGCCTCGGGATCGAGCGCCGCATCCGCGCGCTCTTCCACATTTTCCGCGGCTTCTCTCCGCACCCGCAGGCGTTTTTTCAGCGCCTGATTGTGCGCCACGCGAAATACCCAGCCATCCAGATTCGCCCGCGACTTCCCGCGCCGCAGATGCTCGAACAGCGCGAGAAAAACTTCCTGCACGATCTCCTCGCCGTCCTCGACCGTGAGACCGAACGTCAGCAGATAGCGCAGCAGCGCGCTCCGATGCCGCTCGAACAGTTCGACCGTTTCTTCCGCGTGCGGATTCTTTGCCATCTGAATTTCGTTTTACCATTTCACACGAAGCTCCGCCCAGGCCCGCCGCGGCGCTCCGGGTGCGAAGAACGTCGCACTCTGCGCCGGCGCACTCCCCGCATATGGCCCATTTGTATAGGCAGCAAACGGCACGGCCTCGACCGCACCCTGCGCCGTGAACGCCGTGTTCGCCAGCTGCGCGGACGTGTAGTACCGCTTGTTGAAAAGGTTGTCGATCTCCACGCCCAGCTGCAGCCGCTTCGTGAGGTCGTAGTGTGCCAGGAAATTCGTCACCGCATACCCCGGCGAAACGCCCGGCCCGAGATAATACGCGCCATCCGCCTTGTACGCGTTGTTCTCATTGCCGCGCGCATATGAGCTCGAAATCACACTCTCGTCCAGACCGAACGCCAGCTTCGGCGTCGCCTGAATCATCGCGTATGCTTTGCCGGTGTTTTTCGGGATCAACGGAATCCGGTTTCCCGGATGTACATAAATGTTGCCGTCCAGACCCGGATATCCCGACAGCGCGCTGTCGCTCGTGTCGTTTGCCGAACCGTCGAGCGTCTCTGTGCTCTGGTACGTTGCCGAGAGAAACGTGTAATCGAGCCCCCACGTCACGCGCCCGATTCGTCCGTCGAGGTCGGCGTCCACGCCTTCGCGAAGAGTCTGCGCGAAGTTCTGAAAATAACCAGTGCCCAGCAGCACCGAGGACACGAAGAGAATGTCGTTATGATTCTCCCCCCGGAACGCGCCCACGTTCCAGTTCAGATTGCGCACAAACGAAAGCTCCGGTTTACCGCGCAGCCCGACCTCATACGTGGTGTTGACCACCTGCTGCAGCGGCGGATCCGACGAGAGCGCATTCGGCAGCGCGCAGGGATTGGCAGGGTCCGCGCACCCAATCTCGATCGCTGTCGGCGCCCTGCTGCCCTGGGAGAACCGCGCATAGGCGTTCACGCTCGCCACCGGACTCCACGTCACCCCGACCGCCGGATTGAACCGCTGGAACACGTAGTCCCCCGTCAGCGATCCCGGCCCGGCCACCGGGTTCAGCCGGTCCGTGTTGTTCACCGTGAACCGGTTGTAGCGCCCCGAAACCGTCACGTTCACCTTCTTCGCCACCGTCAGCGTGTCGCTGAAGAAAACGCTCCCGTTCGGTGTCAGGCCGTGCAGGTTCACGCGCGAATCGATTCCCGCTCCGTCCTGCAGCGTCCCATCCTGCCACGCCGGCACATTCGTAATCGAGTAATTCGGATTCACATACCCGTACGCCGTGTTCTGCGTGTAGTCGATGCTGCCGCGTTCAAACTGCCCCCCGGCGCTGAACTGATTGCTGCCCACTGCCGTCTCCTCGGTCCACGTAAACTGCCCCGACAGTCCGAAGTCGTTCTGCACTTCTTTCGAATAAACCGTGACTGCGTCGCATACCGCATCCGGATTGCCCAGCGAAAGAGCTTCGGCGATGCACGGATAGTACGGAAACGGCGTGTTGGCGATGTTGGCGCCACTGGCGGGGAAACCCGAGTACCCCGCCGCGCTGAGTGTGGCCTGCTCGGCCGGTGTCGGCTGATAAATATCGTTGCCGAAAACGTCCGTGTTGAAGTTCGGATTGATCTCTTCGGTGCGGATATTCCGGAACCACAGGTTGCCGGAAAAAGTCAGCTTGTCGGTGAACGCGTGCCGCGCCATGAAATTGAACTGCGGCGCGCGGTTCGCAATCGTATCGCCGACCGTATAGCCACTTGAGTAGTTCTCATCCAGCAGCCGGTAATCCTGAATGCCGTTGCCGAGCAGCGTGTTGTATGCGTAGGTTGTGGTGAACGCGAGATCCGTCTTATCCGTTCTCCAGCCCAGCCGCACAAATCCCTGCTTCACGTCGGACGTCGAAGCGTAGCGCCAGCCGGACTCGTGGAATCCCGTCCCGGCCAGAAACCAGTTGAAGCCCGTCGCCTTGCCGCCGCCGTACGTGCCATCCACTTCCTTTCGGCCGCTGCTGCCATAGAGCAGACTTCCGGTAAGGCCCGGATAGCTGACGCCGTCCTTCGTCTGCACCGAAACTGCGCCGCCCAGCGTATTGAGGCCGAACAGCGGATCGGAGCCCGGCGCCAGCGCCATCTCGGCGATCGCATTTTTCGGAATCAGGTCCCACGCCACTACATCGCCGAACGGCTGATTCTGTCGCACGCCGTCGAGATAAACCGAAATGCCCTCCGGGGTTCCCAGCAGCGGCGACGCCGTGTAGCCGCGAAAATTGATATCCGGCTGGAACGGGTTGCCCGCGTTTTCGTTCACGTAGACGCCATTCATGCGCCGGTTCAGAAAATCCGGCAGATCGAGCGCGCCGCTGGTCTCCACATCGGCCGCCGTCGCCGTCTGCACGGGCGACGCCACCTGATCTTTGTTGAGGTCCGCGCCTGGCAACGGCGTGGTTTCGACCACATCCACACTCACCGCCTGCGACGCCACCTCCAGCTGCACGATCCGCGACACCACGCTCCCCGCCCCAACGTCGAGTGCGATCGTCTTCGTCCCGAATCCCGCCCGCGACACCACGATCCGATGCCGCCCGGGCGCTACATTCGCAAAATCGTACTGCCCGTTGGCATCGGTCCGGAATGCTTTCTCGTCGAATCTCCCCGCCGCCTGCATGGTCACGCCCGACGCATCCTGCACAGCCAGATGCACCGTCCCGCCCGTCTGCGCGCAGGCCACGGCCGCACACACAAACAGCACCGCCGCGCAGCCCCTCAGCACTCCCACACATGGATATCTCCGCTGAACTCCGTTTGTTCAGCCTTTATTTCACGAGGGAACGAACGCGTCGGGCTTATCGTAATTTGGTATCGAAAGCACACAATGACAGCCGCCGCCTCACGCAGTGTCTTCACCGGCCCCAACGGCGTCCGTGCCGGCTGGCGCCTGCTGATCTTCTTCGCCATCGCGGCCGCTCTGGTCGGTCCGTTCGTTCTCTTTGTCCAGCCCCGCCTGCAGCGCTTGTTTGGCACGGACTTCACCGCCGTCAACCTGATCCTCAGCGACGCCGTGGCACTCACGTTCCTGCTCATCGCGGCCTTGATCACCGCGCGCATCGAGCTTCGCAGCCTCGCGATCTACGGGCTCCCGCCCTCCCGCCTTCTCGGCCGCCAGTTCTGGACCGGCGCACTCTGGGGCTTCGTCATGTTTTCCTCGATCATCGCGCTGATGGCGCTCACCCGCGCCTGGTCGCCCAGCGGCCTCGCACTCGCGCCTACCGCCGCGCTGAAATTCGCCGGCCTCTGGGCCATCGCCTTCCTGCTCTCCGGACTCGTGGAGGAATTCCTGTTCCGCGGCTACGTGCAGTTCACCCTGACCACCGGCATCGGCTTCTGGCCCGCCGCCCTGATCACTTCCGCGGTTTTCGCCGTCGCCCACGGAACGAACAAAGGCGAAACCTGGGTTGGTCTCGTCGAAATCGTGCTGATCGCACTGTTCCTGTGTCTGGCGCTGCGCCGCACCGGCAATCTCTGGTTCGCCATCGGCTGGCATTTTGCCTTCGACTGGGCGGAGACCTTTCTCTACTCCACGCCCAACAGCGGACTCACCGCCGCCGATCATCTTCTGCACGCATCGCTGACGGGATCGAAATGGCTCACCGGCGGCACCGTCGGCCCCGAGGCCAGCGTCTTCAACGTCATCGTCACCGCCGCAGGCATCGTGCTTCTCACGAAGCTTTACCCCGGGTGTACGACATAAAAGTGAGAGTGGTGGCGATCAGGCGGCACGGCTCTCGGCCCAGAAGTCTTCAAACCTCTGATTGAAACGGCAACAGCGCAGCGCAATGATGGCGTTGGCTCCTCGCAGGGTCCAGAACATGCCGGATTGCTTGAGGCGGACGCCGACGATGGACTTACAACCGGCTTCGATAACGCCGGAACCGACGAAGAACCCTTTTTCGCGAAACTCCGGGTACCGCATCCGATGCGTGTTGGTCTCAAAATAGTCAGCCTCTTTAGCGATTTCACCGGCCAGACCGGGCTGAGTTTCGGCGACCCCGGCGGCGATTTCGCGCAGCCATTCCACGAGGAGTTCCGTCCAACCATGATCGAGCAGATCTTTCATGGGCGTCATCCAGCGTTTCTTGGCCGCTGCGTCATGTGGATAAAGTAACGCAGCCACGTTCCACAAGTGTTGCCGGGCATGATAGAGGTGAACGATCTGCACAGCGCCCGGGAAGTGCCGGTCGGCGATGTTCCAGATCCAGACTGCGCCATCGCCAATGACGATTTTAATGGCGGCCCATTCCCAGCCTCTGTTCCAGGCTTCTGTGTATATGCGGTAGCCGAATTCGTCGGCACTTTCCACCGCGCCCACGTAAGTGGTGGAATCCGGATCGCGCACGGGCCAGCCATCTTTATCGACGGCGGTCTGCGTAAACACGGCGCCGAGCTTGCACTCGCGGGTGCGGGCTCGCTGCCCCTCGATTCTGCCGGCCCGGCCCTCGGTTTCAGCGGCCACAACCGGGACCTGGACGCCATCCATCAGAACGTACATTTTCGGAATGGTCTGTCTGGAAACAATGGGCAGGACGAGTTGTTTGGCGCCGTCGATTTCCTGCTGGTCACGGCGGGCGATTTCCGCGCCAATGCTTTCAGCGGCCCGTTCGATGGCTTTGGCGGGGACTTCCAGACCCGCCAGCAGCTTCATCGGTTCGCATGCCGGTGCGAAGGGCATCTCGGCGCCCAGCATTGATTCCATGCGTCTGACGCCGGGTGAAGATTCCAGACCGGCAATGCCCAGTTCGCCATCGACCGGATGCTGTCCTTTCGAGCAATGAGAGCAGTGATAGTAGGGACGCCGAACCTCTACGGCACCGACTACCGAGAGAAATGTTTTGCTGCGCATTTCCTTGAAGCGTGCCGCGTGGCCGCAGGAACAGGGCGCCTCCATGTGGTCGGCATCCGGAGGTTCGAATTGCAGCAGTTGAGTCAGCGCACCGGCCCCGGCGCGATGCATCGCGGAACGGATCACGGCCTCGACACTCTCCAAATCGAATGGGCAGGTTGCTCTGCGTTCGCGGAAAATGACGCCAAGTAGTTGCTCTACTTCGCGGGCGACTCCTTTTTGGATCGCTTCGGTCGTTTTTTTTCCTGTTCGATCTGGCCGGTCTGTTCAACCGGGCGCAGGCGACAGATCTTCCGATTGACGCCCACCAGATCATCGGTGAGGTGCTGAAATCTGCGGTATTCTGCGATCTCGCCCTCCGCCTTACGGACAGCCGCCATGGAGGGAAGGCTTTGGGTAACCGTCTTACCTTCGATCTTCTGGGTGAGATGGTAATACGGCCCATGCCCCGGGTCGTCCGGCCGGGCACAATGACACGAGGGCTTCCCACACCTCAGGGTAGGACTCGAGACCGAACCGGGCTGGAAATCCCCCAGTTCGGCAAACTGACGTAACAGCGCAGACCGTTCATCAACCAAGGCAGACAGCGGATCGGGCATGGCGTTCGCCTCCTTTCTTTAAGTCTTACATACTTTAAGAAACTGAGCGAAAAAAAGAGAACCCAACGAGTCATCATTTTTGTGGCGCGCACCCCTTTACCCCGCAGCCAAATACCCTGCGCGATAAGAACGATAAGATAAACAAGGATGGAGAAGGTGATCCGCGTTTTTCACAGCTTCAGCGAAGCGGATGCCGCAGATGCGGCAGAAGATCGCAGCATGACCCCGGAGCAGCGCGTGGCCATGGTGTTCGAACTCCGGGAGAGACTCTACCCCGATGCAGCTCAGCAAGGATTTGCGCGAGTTTATCGAGTTATTGAACGCGAACAGAGTTGAGTATCTTGTGGTCGGGGCATTTGCGGTAGCGTGGCACGGATACGCCCGCTTTACGGCGGATATCGACTTCCTGGTTCGACCCGATCGCCCGACTGCGGAACTGGTGGTGAAGGCACTCAACGACTTCGGATTCGCGAGCCTCGGAATTTCGCCGGACGACCTGACGCATCCCGACCGCATCGTTCAGCTCGGGGTCAAGCCGAACCGGATCGATCTCATTACCTCGATCGCGGGCGTTACCTTCGAAGAAGCATGGGAAAGCCGCGTTGCCGGAACGCTGGATGGACTGCCGGTGGCGTACATCGGGCGCGACGTTCTCATTCGCAATAAGGAATCGACCGGACGGCCGCAGGATCTCGGGGACGCGCAACGGCTGCGGCAGCGCCCGCCGTTGAAGTAGGTACTGTCCAGCCTCTCCGGCATGGTCCGACTGCACGACCGTAACGTCCCAGACCTTTCTCTACGCCCCGCCCTGCTATATTGCGAAGACTGGCTGCCACGCCTATGACCCCAACGCAGCGGCCTTCGCGCGTCCTCTACGTCCTGCTCTTTCTGTGGATGGTGCTGAGTTTCTCCTATTACATCGCCGGCGTAGGCGCCCTGCGCGAGCAATGGTTCCGCGGGGATCGCCACGGCGTCCCGCAGTTCGATATCGATGACACCGGCAAGCTGTCTGTCAACACCGAACTCTCCCAAAAAACCGGCCTCGCAAACGGCGATCTTCTCGTCGCTTTGAACGGAAGCCCCTATACCGGCCAGGCGCAGCAGGTCGAGCTCGCCAATCGGTTCAGACCGGGTGATCCTCTGACCGTGACCGTCCGGCAACCCAGCGGGCGACTCCGGACCGTGACCACGCCGCTCAAACGTATTGAAGGACCACCGTGGAACCCGGGCACTATTGTCACTCTGATCATCATCCTGACGGTGCCTCTGCTCAGTCTGGTAGTCGGCGGCTGGACCGTGGCGGCGCGGCCCCGCGATCCCAACGCGTGGCTGGTGCTGCTAATCCTCACCTTTCCCGAGATCGTGTGGGGAAACCTGCAAGCCAACTTCTGGCCCGGCTTCTGGCACTTACTGTACTCAGAGTGGAACCGCCTCATCATGCTGATCTGGTTCCCCGCTCTCGCCTGCTTCGGTCTGTTCTTCCCCGAACGCTCCCGCATCGACAGCCGCCTGCCGTGGCTCAAGTGGCTGATTTTCTCCCTGGAGATATGGTGCATCGCATTTTATGCGAGGCTGATTTACGTTCTTTCGTTCGATATCAGCGGTCACTCCGCTACGGCCGGGCTCGAACGATTCACCGACGTCATTGTCACTTCGCTCGAGGTCGGCTGCGTCCTTCTGTTTCTTGTGGCTGTCGTCGACAAGCAGCGCTCGGCTTCCACCGCCGATGCCCGCCGCCGGCTACGCATTCTGACGCTCGGAAGCTGCCTGTCGCTGGGTCCGGCGCTGGCGATCTTCATCGGATTTCCGCTCCTGGGCATCAGCACCAGCGGCCCTTATGTCATCGTGCTTATCCCCTTCATGGCTCTCTTCCCCCTCGTGATCTCATATGTCCTCGTGGTACAGCGCGCCATGGACATCCCCGTCCTGCTGCGCATGGGCGCAAGGTATCTGATGGCGAAAGCCACGCTGATCGTCATCGAGTGCGCCATCGTTTTGTTTCTCATCTTCTACGTGGCCGGAAATCTTCTGCGCAGTCACCAGACGGCCGCCGGTTACACCGTGGCCGCGGTCACCGTCCTCGCCTTCACCACCAGCGCCGGATTCGGCAACCGCTTCCTGGGCCGCGTCCAGAACTGGATCGACCGCCGCTTCTTCCGCGAAAGCTACAACGCCGAAGTCATTCTCAGCGAACTCTCCGCACACGCCCGCAATTTCACCGATAAGAATCCGCTGCTCGACAACGTCACCCGCCGCATCTCCGAAGTGCTGCACGTTCCGCAGGTGGCCGTCTGGATGCGCAACAGCGCCGAATTCACTGTCCAGCAGACTCTCGGTCTCGATCCTCTCGGCCCCGCCCTGCTCGCCGGCAATTCCGCCACCGTCTCCAATCTCACCCGCACCAACCTGCCCGCCCGCGTCTATCGCGACCGTCCCGACGCCTGGCTCATCGAAGCCGGCGCCGACGAAATCTCCGTGCTCGACCGCGTCAACGCTGAAGTCCTCCTGCCTTTACCCGGCCGCGACCGCCTGATGGGCGTTATCGCTCTCGGACCCAAGAAATCCGAAGAGCCCTACACCCCCACCGACCTTCGTCTCCTCCAGTCCGTCGCCACGCAGACCGGTCTCGCGCTCGAAGTCAGCGAACTCGCCCATTCGCTCGCCGACGAAGCGGCCCGCCGCGCCCGCTCCGACCGCGAGCTCGAAATCGCGCATGAAGTCCAGGAGCGTCTATTCCCGCAGCAGATCCCCGCCGTTGCCGGCATGACGCTTGCCGGACGCTGCCGTCCGGCGCACGGCGTCGGCGGCGACTACTACGACATGATCCAGCTCGAAGGCGGCTGGGTCGCGCTTGCCATCGGCGACGTTTCCGGCAAAGGCATTCCGGCCGCGCTGCTCATGGCGAGTTTGCGCTCCTGTCTGCGCACCATGACCCTCGTCGGTCCGCGGGAGACCGCCCAACTCGATCTTGCCTCGCTCATGCAGAAGATGAATCAGCTCGTCTTCGAAGCCTCGGCCGCCAATCGCTACGCGACCTTCTTCTTCGCCGTCTGCGATCCCGCCACGCGCCTGCTCCGCTACGTGAACGCCGGACACAACGCGCCCGTCCTGCTTCGCGGCGGCGACCGCATTCTCCTCGAAGCCACCGGCTCGGTCGTGGGCCTTCTGCAGAACGTCGAATACGAGGAACGTTCCCTCACGCTCTCGCCCGGCGACGCCCTGATCGCATACACCGATGGCATCAGCGAGGCGCTGAACTCCGATGAAGAGGAGTGGGGCGAAGAGCGCATGCTCGAAGCCGCCACACCCGCGATCCCCGCCTGCGCCGACGAAATTCTGCGCGCCATTTTCACCGCCGCCGATGGCTTCATCGGAAATGCCCCTCAGTACGACGACATGACGCTGCTCGTCGCTACGATCAGTTAGAGGGTTGTTACTTCTTTTTCTTGCCGCCGAACAGCCCGCCCAGCACTCCGCCAACCGTCGCGGGCGCGTTGAACAAGGCTCTTCACCTCCTGCGTCGCCAGCGCCTTCACATCCGGCACAAACACCGGATTCGCCGCCGTCCCCTTCACCGCTACCGGAATCGCCGTCTTACCCGCCACCGCCAGCAGTCCACCCAGCCCACCCGTATGCACCATCGCGCTCAACCTGAAGTCCAGCTGATTTGTCGGGCTGATCGTCCCCGCTCCCTTCAGATCCGCAATCGACGGCGCCACCACGTCGATGTTGTCCAGCGCCACGCCGCCCGCCTGGCTCGCTTTCACATTCGCGCTCAGCGTGTCGATCTCCGTATTCGGACCGCCCTTCAGCCCCGCCAGCCGTTCGATCGCCGACATCCTCGCGCCCAGATTGAATCCCTTCAGCGTCGTCTTGTAAACGCCGAGCGAGCCTGTCGCCATCAGTTTGTCCGTCGGACCAGCCACGGCCATCCTGATCTGCGCTGTGCCCCCCGCCAGGGACGATCCCGCCGGCAGCACCACATGCAGCGCCGGCAGGATCGACTCGATCTCCGCCACCGGCATCCCCGCGCCCGCCACATTCATGTTGAACACCGTCGCCTCGCCCTGCGGCGCATACGTTCCGGTCAGATGCACCACCGCGCTTCCGATGTGCACATCGCCCTGTGTCAAGTTGCCTCCGCGCGACTTCAGATCGTGGCGAAGCGCAAAATCGATTTCGACCGGCCTCTTCGCCGGCCCCCCGCCTTTCACCAGCTTCAGTTGTTCGGCCGTGATCTTTCCCGTGACATCGACGTTCTGCCCGTCTGCCTTCGCATTACCCTCGAGCGCGACGATCCCGCCCATCCCGCTCTCGTCCTCGATCAGGCCGGCCGCCGCCAGATCCAGATGCGACACCTTGAAACTCACCTGCGCCGGCGTCATCGCCATGTCGCCTTTGTGAAGCGGACCCGCCGTGCCCTGGACGTCCAGTTCGCCGCCGCCCGAGAACTTTGCCGACATGGCAAACGGCATCACCGAAGTCGCCGAAAAGTCGTGCAGCTCCACGTTCACCGGATCCACCACCAGCGGCTGTGCCGGGCTGCTCGCTTTGCCGATCGTGACGCGCCCATTGGTGATCTTCACCAGCTTGACCGAAAGATCGAGACCGGCATCACCCGGCGGATCCTTCTGCCCTGATCCCGCACCGAGTCCCGCATAATTCCATGTGCCTGCTGCCGACTGCAGCATCGTGATCTCCGGCTGATCGATGGTAATTCCGTTGGCTCTGAGCTTTCGCGAAAAAATCAGCGGCATCAGCTCCACGCCCACCTGCAGCGACTTCGCGGTCAGAAACGGTTTCTGCTCATACGCGGGATCGTCCGCAATCGACAGATCGTCCGCCGTCACCGCACCCGAAAACACCGACAGCGTCAGATCCCCGACCTTCACCTCGCGCCCCAGCGCCTTGGTCAGCGCCGATTCCAGGTTCGGTTTGAAACGGTTGGCATTCGCCAGCCGCGGCAGCGCGATTACAACGATAATCAGCAGCCCGACCAGCCCGATGGCAATCTGCACGATCCGCTTCATAGCTACCCCAAGTTTCTCTCACCCGGACGTTAGCCGGAGGGACAGCGCCGTTATGTAACGTGATGACGCCTACCCTTTAATCCACCTGCTCGCCCGCGGATACACACGCCGCGCATTCTCCGCAAACACCCGCTCTTTATCCCCGCCGGACAGCTTCGAGTCATCCACATACCGCCGCGTATTGTCGTAGTGATCCCCGGTCTCGTCGTTGACGATCCCCGGAAACGCCCCGTCGCATTCCGACCCGAACAGAATGTTATCCAGCGGCACCGCATCGAACAGCATCTGCATGTTCATGTGGTTGTACACGCAGGTATCCACGAAAACATTCCCGGTTCCGAGAATCTCATCCGGACTCGCCCAGCTGTTGTACTTCGCGATCGCCCTCCAGCGTCCGATCTGGCACGGCAGTGCGCCGCCTCCATGCGGCACCAGAAACCGCAGCTTCGGAAAATCCTTAAACAGCTCCTTCGCCATCATCAGCTGCACGAAGCCGGTAATATCCGCAATCAGATACTGCAGCGCCGTGTGCGGAAAATTCTTATTGATCGACTCGCTCCCGTGCAGCACCAGCGGCACATCCAGCGCCTGCGCCGCTTCAAACACCGCATAGTTCTGCTTCCCGGTGAACGGCGCGTTCTGCCATCGCCCGCCCGTTCCGTCGGGATCGAAATTGAAGGCGACAAATCCATCGCCCGCCCACCGCTCAATCTGTTTCGCCACCTTGTCCGACGGACACGTCGGATGCTGCCCCAGCATCCCCACCGGCGCAAACCGCCCCGGATTCAGCTGACATGCCCGCAGCACGAGGCTGTTGTTCAGATCCGCCCAGACCCCGTTCTGCTCGGCCGTGCCGTCGTGCGTCGCCATTG
Organism: Terriglobia bacterium; assembly: GCA_963832905.1. Taxonomy (GTDB): domain Bacteria; phylum Acidobacteriota; class Terriglobia; order Bryobacterales; family Bryobacteraceae; genus BOG-234. The sequence goes on from CAWHVO010000008.1 coordinate 481,648, forward strand.
CTTTTGCGCGCGGCGAAGCAAACGCCATGTCGATCTTTCGCGCCTCCATCAGGCTCACCACCTGCTGCAGCGTCTTCGTAACTTCCGCGTCGGAAAGACTCGGCACCGCGTCCGGATTCTTCCCGGCCAGCTGCGCTTCACGAAACCCTTCGATCGCCGGTTGTTTGGCTAAACGGACAAAATGCTGATGTGAATCGATGATCATGAATGTCGGGTGAAATAGCAGGATATCAGCGTGGCACAGGCTTCAGCCTGTGATGGCCTTATTCCGCCGCGCCTTGCTCTTCGCCATAACATTCAGCGCCACTGCCGCGCGAATAAGCACCTTCAACGCCGCCTCATCGACCTTGTCCCCTTCGTGGATATCGATCGCGCGCCTGACATTCCCGTCGAGGCTGGAGTTGAACAGGCCCGCAGGGTCTTTCAACGCGGCCCCCCTGGCAAACGTCATCTTGACGTGATCCTTGTACGTCTCCCCCGTACAGACGATGCCGTCGTGGTACCAGGTGGGGGTGTGCCCCCACTTCCACTCTTCGACGATCTCAGGATCTGCCTCGTGTACAATTTTCCGTACCTTCGCGAGCATCTTCCCGCGCCAGTCCGCCAGTGTGCTGATTCTTTCGTCGATTAATTCAGAAGCGGATTTCATGATTCAACTCCCGATTTACTGTTTTTGCGCCGCCGCTTGCGGCCACCGTGGGACCTCAACGCCGAACTGCTTTGCGTACTCCCCGTTCAGCCGCTGCCAACCTTCGAACTTCATCGCGTCAGCGCCGGCGATACGGCCGACAGGAGTTCCGCTGAGAAGGTAATTCAGACTATCGAGACCAATGTGCCATCCCGCGGCACCCATCGAGATGAAGCGGCGATCAATGCTGGTCGACAGCGTCAGTCGCGTGCCGCTCCCGGAGGCCTCGAGTTCCCAGCGGATATCGCCGTACTCAAGCACGCTGGGAGCTTCGGCCCGCGTCACTGTTGTATCGATCGGCGTGGGCGTTCCCGCCCAGGTGAGCTTCACCGTGGTTCCGGGCGTGCCCAGGCTGCCGTTGACGACGAAGGGCGCCCACTCGCGCAATTGCGCCGGATCGATGAGCGCGTCCCAGACTTTTTCCGGCGAGTGGCGCAGTTGCCTCACCAGAATGAGCGTCCACTTGTTTCCCGCACCGTCCTTTCGTACCTGCGCTCCGGTGGCCGGACCCGGTGTGTACGGCTCGCGATCGATCATCGTACTACCAGCGTGCCAGCTGCGTGAGCTGAATGAGGTTGCCGCAGGTGTCCTTCAGCATCGCAATGGTGGAGGCGGTCACATCGGTGGGCGGCATGGTGAACTCGGCGCCGCCGGCTTTGATCCGCTCGTAGTCGCCCTTGATGTCGTCGGTGAAGAACATGGCCGCGGGCTGGTTCTGCTGAAACAACGCCTGCTGGAAGGTCCTGGCTGCGGGGTTGTTGTTCAGCGCCAACTGCAGTTCGGTACCGTCAGGCTCGTCAGGCGACGTCACCGTCAGCCAGCGAAACGGGCCGTTAGTGAAGTCGGACTTCTTCGTAAAGCCTAGCACCTCCGTATAGAAGCGAAGGGCTTTTTCCTGATCGTCCACGAATACGCCGGTCAATTTGATTTTCATTTCCTTGTCTTCCTTTTCGTTGTTTTTGATCTCTCCATGCGGTCGAGGTGGCGTTCGAGAGCATCCACGTGCGCGGACCAGAACCGCCGGAACTGAGCCAGCCACACATCCACCTCCTGAAGCGGTTCCGGTTTCAGCCGGTACAGACGCCGCTGCGCGTCCACCGTGGATTCCACGAAACCGGCGTCACGCAGCACCCGCAGGTGCTTTGACACGGCCGGCTGTGGCATATGAAGCCGGCGCTCGATCTCTCCCACCGACTGTTCTGACGAGACCAGGAGGCTCAGTATCGCGCGCCGGTTCGGCTCCGCAATGACTTCGAATACAGAGTCCACCCTCTTCATATACCCCAACCGGAATATTCCTGTCAAGGTATATATGGAGGGCCGGCGCTTCGGCGCTGCCGCCGGCTTTCAGCCGGCGCGGAGCTTTACGGATTACTGCTTCGGCAAACGAAAAAAACTTCCCCCGACCGAACGCATCACTGCCCCCCACAGCGCCTGATTGAGCTCCGGCAGCTCATCCATATGCACCGGGATCGACTGCACATGCAGACCCGCCATTTCGTCGGTGGTCCCCGGTCCAAATCGCACGCGCTTCGGAGGCGAGTTGGGATTGCGCGGATTGGCCGCGGAATTATCGTAGACAAACTCCATCTCCAGCCGTGAATCCGCCGGCAGACGGATCGGACGCGCGTAGTGGAACTGATCCTGCCAGTTGAAATCCCAGTCGCGCAGGTTGAGCAGCCATTGTTTGCGGCCGTCGGGAAGAATGGCCCATCCACGCATTTCCCGGCACAGCAGATGCGCGTGCGGAATGATGCCGATGGCATCGATGGCGACGGGAATTGTGAAGTGCGCGCGCACCACATAGTGCGGATCGCCGGCCGGAATGTCGATCTCTTTCGATGCCATCCCGACATCCACCACGCGTTGCACCGGCGCCTGATCGGTGAAGTAGAAACCGACCGAAAACTGCTCTTTTTCCGGTTTGCCGTCGGGATGGTAGTGGATCTGCGCCACCAGTTTCGACCCCGCCTGTACCGGCGGCGCGGCGCCCTCCGGCATCTGAATCGGACCCATGCCCGGCGACCATCCGCCCAGTCCGAGCGTCGGCAGCGTACCGACCGTGCCGAAACAGGGATAGCGCGATTCGCGGCTGCTCATTTTCCAGTCCGTAAAGAGCAGCGCATGGTGCACCACGCGCCGGTTCGAAGGCCTGAACTCGACCGCGCGGATGTATCGATTGCGCGTGAGGTTCATGGGCACCATGAAGCACTCATAGACATCCTGCCCATCGGCGGGAACCTGAAACGGCTCGCGCAGCTGGACAATCAGATCGGGCTTGCCTAGTTTCCAGTCGTTGTCGAATATAGGCGCAGGCGGCAGATTCGCCGCATTGCCTTCAGGCGCGCCATTCGCCACCCAGCGCTGAATGATCTGAATTTCCGCCTCGCTCAGCCGCCGTTCGCCCGCGAAGTGGTTGTAGCCGGGGACGGGCTTCCACGGCGGCATCAGGCGCGTGCGTGTTACATCTGCGACGAGTCGGGCGTGTTTTTTCGCGTCGTCGTAAGTGATCAGCGGAAACGGCGCGACTTCCCCTTCGTGGTGGCACGACGCGCAGTGCTTATAGAGGATGGGCGCCACGTCCCGCGTGAACACCGGAGCCGCCGGAGCGTGGGCCGCAGCGGCGGCAAAGAACAGCGCCAGCACCAGTTTCAAATCTACTACGGCCCGGCATGTAACTGAACGTACCGTACTCGATCCCCGTCGGCCCGCGACTTGCACAATCCGCACAGAGGAACTTACCTATGAGATTTCCGGCACTATTATTCCTTGCAGCGGGCACAATCTTCGCTCAGGCGCCGAGCCCCGTTCAGACGTTTGTGGCGCCGAACCCCAACGGATCGGTACCGATTTTCAGTGTTGACGTGACATCGCGCACGGTTTCGGCCGTCAATTATCACAATCGCGAAGGTTCCACGCACATCGATTTCCGCGGCACGGCCCTCATGCCCGCCGCGCGCGGCGAAGCCCGTGTCACCGCTAACACCGGCGCCACCCGCATTTCGCTGAACTTCGATCATCTTTCCAATCCCGCTCAGTTCGGCCCGGAATACCAGACGTTCGTTCTCTGGGCGATCACACCCGAGGGACGCGCCGAACGCCTCGGTGAAGTCACTCTCAAGGACGCGGATAAAACCACCGCCGGTCTCTACGCCACCACCGACCTGCAGTCTTTCGGCATGATCGTTACCGCCGAGCCCTACTTCTCGGTCAGTCAGCCATCGGACGTCGTCGTAATGGAAAACTTCCTCCGCCACGACACTGCCGGAACTCTTGAAGTCATCGACGCGAAATACGAGCTTCTGCGCCGCGGTCAGTACACGATGAACATCTCCGCCGGCCGGCTGGCCCCGATCACAACAGATCTGAACATTCCTCTTGAGCTGCGGGAAGCCCGTGAAGCCACGGCCATTGCCCGAGCCCAGGGCGCGGATCGTTACGCCCCCGACGTGATGGCGAAAGCTGACCTCAATATCCGCAATGCCGAAGGCTTTGAAGTCAGCCATGACCAGAAAGAGCTCGACACCGACGCCCGTGAAGCCACGCAGGAAGCCGAAGACGCCCGGCGCATCAGCATCGTGAAGGAGCGCGAGGCCGCCGAGGAAGCCGCGCGCGAACGCGAACACAATGCGCACGTGCAGGCCGAGCAGGCCACTGCGGCAGCGGCACAGGCGAACGCGCAGGCCGCCCAGGCGGAAGCGGAGCGCGCCGCGGCCGAACGCGCCAAAAAGGAAGCCGAAATAGCCACTGCCAACGCCGTCAGCGCACAGCACGATGCAGAACTTGCACGCATGGCCGCCCTGGCTGAGCAGAAGCGCCTGGCCGATGAAGCCGCCGCCGCCCAGTCCGCCCGTTCCTCCGCTGAAAAGGACGCCCGCGAGATGCGCGAGCGTCTGCGCGCTCAGCTCGCCGCCATTCTGCAGACTCGTGACACGGCGCGCGGACTGATCGTCAGCCTCTCTGACGTGCTCTTCGATTCCGGTCAGGCCACGCTGAAACCCGGCGCCCGCGAGAAACTGGCAAAAGTTTCCGGTATTCTGCTCACTTATCCGACTCTGCACTTGAATGTGGAAGGTCACACCGACAGCGTGGGCACCGATGAATACAACCTGAAGCTCTCCGAGCGGCGTGCGGATGCAGTGCGGGATTATCTGACTTCGAACGGCATCAGTGCCGCCAACGTTCAGGCCGTTGGACTGGGCAAAGACGGTCCGGTGGCCTCGAACGACACAGCGGCCGGACGGCAACAGAACCGCCGCGTCGAAATGGTTGTGTCGGGCGACGTGATCGGCCAGCCGATCGCGGGCGACAACCCGAGCGCCTCCCGCTGACCGCCTTTGATTGCATCTACGCTGCTTAGTGGGGCCAGGCATTCGTGCGACTGCTCTCTAATGTTGACCGCCAGTCTGGTCGGCAAATGGGAGCGCGGAGGAAAACGCGATCCTGCGCCTCGCCCAGGTTGCTGTCTCACCTCGGCCGGGCCTCACCGGGCCGGACTGACCTGCCAGGTAGTTGCGCAAACAGTAGCACTCAGTGCTATCAAATGTTACTTAGCATAGTTTGAGAATTTTCAAATCCCGGTGGTTTGATCGCTTTGCCGGAAAGGAAAGAATCACCGCGGCCCATCGTGCAAACAGGGGTCAGATCGACGCCGATCTCGGCGGGGAGGTGATCAAGCAGCGGATCGCCAGGCCCGGTGAGGGAAGGTCGGGAGGCTACCGCTGCCATCATTTTCTTCCGCCGCGGTGCACGAGCTTTCTTCATCTTCGGTTTTTCGAAAAGCCGGATGGCCAATATCGACCGCGCTGAGGAGAGGCAGTTCAGGGACGCCGCAAGACATGTCCTGGCGCTTACCGAAAAACAACTCGCCGAACTCCTCCGGACCGGCGATTTTGTGGAGATCAAAGCCTCTGAACCGGAAGTATCGAAGTGAGCCAATGGCAGCCATCCATGAATCGATGGAATCGCTGCACCGTGTCGGCGCCATCGACAAGCGAACGATGCGTGGTTTCGATACTGCCTGTCTGACGCCGGTCAGGCCGTTGAGTCCCTCCCAGATCAAAGCCATTCGCGCGCGGGAACACGTCAGTCAGGGTGTGTTCGCGAACTATCTGAACGTGACTGCCAGCCTGGTCAGCAAATGGGAGCGCGGAGAAAAACGCCCATCCGGCGCCTCGCTCAAGTTGCTGTCGCTCGTCAGGAAGAACGGATTGGCCGCCGTCGCGTGAAAACAAATCTCGGGGCTCCCGGGCCGATCAACGCCGCCGCCACGCTTGAGACAAGGAGCAACTCTGCCTCGAAAACGGAGCCAGGGAATTCTGGATCGTCGATCCGGACCGGCGCCAGGTCAAAATCTCAACACCCGACGGCCGCGCCGCAACCTGGAAATCCGGCCAGCACATCCCGCTGCTCTTCGGCGGCTCGATCCCGGCCGACGCGATCTTCCGCGACGAAATCTGAAAACGATACTTTGATCCACCGGGCCAGGCGTACGTCCACTTTTCCGCCCCTTTTCCGCCCAATCGGGCTACTGAAACGCCTATACTGAAACAGAAAACGCCATGAGCGACACAGTCATCGTTGCCTTGGTGTTCCAGCAGCTCCGTAGCCGTTGCCATTACGGCGCTTTTTCTCAACTTCCGGTTGTTCAAGTCCCTGGAGCGCCGGATCGAGGTCATCGGGACAGATCTCAAGCAGTTCTTCCGCACGCTTGCTGATCACGACAAGCGCATGTCGAGACTGGAGGAGCACCCGTGAGCCTCAGCGACCGGAACCGACAGCCGCACCCAGCCATGCGCAAAATAAACACGACACTGCGAGGCGGGAATCGGGCGATAACGATCCGGCTTACCTATTCAATGAGGCCGCACCCGATCAGGTGCGGAAAGTTGCCGAACTGCTGCACACATGTCGCATGCCTGGCTTCAATTGGTGTCTTCTCCGGTCACTGTAACATACTTACAGGCATGTGATGTGTTCGCCATTGACATCGCGGATCGCTGGCGCTAAGATTTCAGCCGTGGGCAGCTCAAAGGGACGCAGCACCTCGAACGATGCGGCGTCCCTTTGGGAAATAAGCGCCAACCGGTGGTCGACACTCCTCTATTCAAGGAAAGTTTATCATCGGCGGCGCGCCCACAAGGAGAATGTTTTGCCCTTGTTTATGGCTTCGGCTAGTCCGTCAGCCTGTGACGCGCTAAAAAACGCCGCCCTCAAGCGGGGCGGCAAACCTTTCAACCCTTGCTGTTGGGGCTTTGAGGACGACGGCCCCTCAGATCCTCTTGCCCTGGAATTCCGTCGCGAGGTGGGCGAGTCTGTTGTAGTCTGCCTTCTCGACGACTGGAGTTGCCGGTAACAATCGGGGCGGCCGGGGAGTTAATCCTACTCCCCGGTGCGCCTTTTTCGAGTATGCTTGGGAACTCGTGCGATTTATGGCGGAATCGTATCAGGACTTTTTTCGGAATATAACGGGGTACGAAGTGCTGCCTTACCAGCTGCGCTATGCCGGCAATCCGTTCTCGCCAACTTTAATTATCGTTCCAACTGGACTGGGAAAGACCGACACGGTCCTTGTGCCGTGGCTCTACGCCCGGGCATGTAGGGTTGAAACGTGTCCCACGCGCCTGATTCTTGTCCTTCCCCGCCAGAATCTTACGCGTCAGACAGCGGCCAACGCTCGCAGCAGACGTGATGCTGCCGGCCTTGAGGAACAGGTTCGCGTTCTCGAATTGATGGGTGGGAGCGAGGATAACCAGGACACGCTGGGTCCATACCAACCGGCGATTATCGTTTGCACACAGGACATGTACTTCAGCCGGGCGCTAAATCGCGGCTACGCCAAACGTCCTCCCCGATGGCCTATCGATTTTGCCCTCTACAACCAGGATTGCCTGGTCGTTCACGATGAAATCCAACTTATGGATGACGCATTAGCCACTTCCACTCAGTTGGCGGCATTTAGGAATCGATATGAGACGTACGGCGCTGCCGTACCGGTGTGGATGTCTGCAACGGTGAAGATGGACTGGCTTCGGACCGTAGACTTCAGTAAGTTGCCGCCTGTATTGCGACTGGAGGAAGACGATAGAACGGCAGAGGTTGTCAGGAAACGCATTCACGCCCCCAAAAAGATCGGCCCTGCGCCTGTGGACTGCAGTACGCCTGCAGGGTGCGCGGAATTCGCGTTAGAGCAGCATCGCCCCGGCACTCGGACTCTTGTAATTGTGAACACCGTGCCGCGTGCGCGAGAGATCTATAGGTTAATCCGCGCGAAGTTCCCCAAATCCGGATTACTTCATTCACGGTTTCGGCCAGCGGATCGCGCACGGGCGGCGGACGCGCTGACAGAGACACTGGGAGCCGAAGGACAGATCATCGTTGCAACACAGGTTCTTGAGGCGGGCGTGGATATCACGTCGCGACTCCTGATCACCGACATCGCTCCCTGGGGCAGCGTAGTGCAGCGGTTCGGGCGAGTGAACCGTAAAGGAGACGATGCGGACGCGGAAATCTTCTGGATCGAAAATCCCGCCCCTCCGAGCGCGAAGGCTAAAAATCCCAAGGCGCCTTACGAACAGGACGAGATCGATCGGGCACTTGAGAAGATTCGCGGTCTTCAGTCAGCCTCCCCCGAAGGGCTGCCGCCCGAGGACGGACCGGCTCCCTGGAAGAACGTTCTGAGAAAAGCAGACCTGCTCGATCTATTTGACACCACCCCCGACCTGTCTGGTAATCAGCTGGACGTTTCCCGATTCATTCGCGACACGGAGGAGCGAGACGTTTACGTCGCGTGGCGCGAATGGGACGGCGACGGGCCGCCGAGCGATTCAGTGCCGGATCTTGAGAACCACGAACTCTGCCCGGTCTCAATCGGTGACATGCGCGATTTCCTCGGAAAGAAGCACTTTGCCTACTCCTGGAATTTTGCCACGGAACGGTGGAGCGCGGCGGATCGGAACGAGCTGTATGCGGGAATGCTGCTCGTCATACGGTGTGCGGAGGGCGGCTACACAGCGGAGGAGGGATGGTCCCCCGAGAGCAGGGTACGCGTTGAGCCTGTGCCGATTCTGAAGCCTGCGGCCGAGACGGAGGGCGATTCTACAGAGACGCTGAGCTTTCGCGAGTATCGGCAGACGCTTATCGATCACACCCGGCGCGTAGTAGAGGAGACGGTCAAGGCACTACAGAAATCTCCGCTAAACGGCGAGACCCGGGACGCGCTCCTGCGCGCGGCGGAGAGACATGACTGGGGCAAAGCCCACGCCGTTTTTCAGGAAACCATGCACCGGAATGAACCCGGCCCAGATTTGCTTGCTAAGCAGGTGAGAAGGGCAAAGCATAAGCGCGATCATTTCCGGCACGAACTGGCGAGCGCGATTGCGATGCTGGCCACTGGGAGTTCCGACCTGGAGGCTTATCTGGCGGCGGCCCATCACGGCAAGGTTCGGATGTCGATTCGCTCAATGCCGGGCGAGACCGAAAATTCCGAAAAACGGACTGCAAGAGGAATTCGGGACGGCGACATCTTGCCGGACTGTGAGTTGGCGCCGGGATTATTTGTGCCCGAGACCAGACTTTCGCTGGCGGTAATGGACTTCGGTGCAGCAGGCGGGTCGTGGACCGAAAGGATGCTGCGGCTGAGGGAAGAATTCGGTCCGTTCCGGCTCGCATTTCTCGAGATGTTGCTGCGGGCGGCAGATGAGAAGGCCAGCGCCCAGCCAAATCTGGAGGAGACGGCATGCACGCGATAGCTCTGACGGGCTGCACGTCAACTCCGTTCGGGAATTATCTGAAGGCGTTGGGTGTGCTGCGACTCGTTTCTGAGCAGGCGGACGGCGAGGCGCGCGGCTGGTGGGCTGGCGAGACGTTCATGCTTCAAACTGAGCTTCGCGATGAAGGTCTGATCGGTTTCTTCCTCGAACGCTACCGCCCAACACCGATTCTCGCTCCCTGGAACGGTGGCAGCGGCTTCTATCAGAAGGACAACAAGGAGGGGATCGAGGCGATTGCCGGCTCCTCTCACGAACGGTTCGGTCACTATCGCGAGTCGATCGCGATCTGCCGGGCGATGACCGAGGTCCAGGCCGGCAAGAGCGCAGACGAGGACGAGCGGCGGACCAGAATACTGAGGCACTGCAGGAATCGTTTGCCGGACGGCGCGGTCGAATGGCTGGATGCGGCAGTGGGGATTGCCGCCGACGGATCGCGAGCGTTCGCGCCTGTCGTCGGAACCGGTGGGAATGAGGGTCGGCTGGACTATACAAATAATTTCATGTCGCGCCTCGCCATGCTTCTGATCGCGCCTCCCCCGAAGCTGGCCGTTCGGGAGTTACTCGCCAACAGCCTCTTTGCGACTCGAACAGTTGCGCTGCAGGCCGGAGCTGCGGGGCAATTCGATCCGGGACGGGCTGGCGGAGCCAATCAAGGACAGGGGGTGGAAAGCGATTCGATCACGAATCCGTGGGACCTCGTTCTGACGCTCGAGGGCGCGGTGGCTTGGGCGGCTGGTTTGTATCGGCGGCAGGGGGCCAGCTATAGGACCGTGTTGTGCAGCCCCTTTACCGTTCGGGCAACCCGTGTCGGGTACGGATCCGCATCCAGCCAGGATGAAGCGCGTGCGGAGGTATGGACGCCCCTCTGGATCGGGCGGGTGCAGTATGGAGAACTGAAGGTTTTGCTGCGTGAAGGACGCGCGATGGTGGACGGAAGACCTGCGCGGAACGCTCTGGAGTTTGCGGAAGCCGCGAGTTCGCTGGGAGTGGACCGGGGGATTGCGCGCTTCGTTCGTTACAGTCTGCTGAAGCGTCGGGGCGATAGCTACGTTGCCTTACCAGCCGGGACTTTTCCCGCACATTACCGAAGCGAGGCAGATCGGATACGCGAGTTTCAAAACTACTACGACTCGCTCGTGGAGCGCGACTTGCCGCGAGGCGCAGAGGAACTGAAACGTGGCGTAGAAGCCGCAGTGTTCGAGGTGCTGCTGAGGGGAAAAGATCGAATAACCCCTCTTATGCGTGCCTTCGGTCGTTTGGTGCGGCAGGCCCTGACGACCTCCGAGATCAGGCTGCCGCGATGCCGTATGAAAGCCGGAGACTGGCTTGCCGCCTGCCGGCCGGATCAACTGGAGGTTCGCATTGCCAGCGCGCTGGCGTCGATCTTCACGCGCGATGTGGGATCGATGGCCGATTTCCTCTCACGCGCCGACAAGCGGTTTTCCTGGATCGGAAGGAACTTGGCGGAGAGGCTGGTTTCCGTTCTGACCCGGCGGTTGCAGTTGGCCACCGCAATTGAGTCCAAGGGCAATCCGCTCGGGGCCGCGTACGGAATTCATGCGGGCGATGCAACGCTTTTCATCGAGGGGTCAACCGACGACGCTGCGATCGAGGAGTTGATGTTCGCGTTCCTCGCACTTGACTGGAGCGAGTTCGAACGGCCGGGTGTGGAATCGGCCGCCGCGCCCTTGCCCTCGTACGGAGTTCTGAAATGCCTTTTCCTGCCGGGCGAGATCAAAGTGGGTGCGGAGCCGAGACGCCTGCTTGCCGATAGCCGCATCGTGCCTCTTCTGACGGCAGATCGAATTGGCGAAGCGACAAAGATCGCTGTCCAGAGATTGCAGATAGCGGGATTTCGGCCTCTGGATCTGACGTACGAAGCAGGAGTCGATGGAACGCGTCTGGGGGCCGCGCTGCTAATTCCGGTTCTCCCCTGGACTCTGCCACGTGGAATTTTCAAAGAGCCGACAGAAATGGAAAGGACCGAGAATGAACCTGAGTTCGCTGAATAAACTGCCTAGGCTGTTGCTGCAGGCCGAGCTGAAACCGGTCGCGGGAGACCGGTTTCAGCCCACGGGGTTTGCCGATCTGGGAGCGGCGGAGTACAAGCTTCCTGGAACGGGTATGACGATGCTTCTGGTCGAAAGCGCCCAGTCGGTGGCCAACCGATTGGAAAGCACGTGTCTCGATGGTGACGGGCTGGGGATCGATCCTGCCCTGACGGGATTGCCCTACGTCAGGGTCGATCTGGAGGGGATCGGCAAATCAACAACGTCTCTCGCGGAGGCACACCGGATTGCATCGCCATATATCCTGCTGAACAAAGACTTCTCGGCAAAGCTGGTGAAGGAGATGGCGTACAACCCTAAGCAGCCGCTCGACTGGGGAAAGATTTACGCAACGCTGTTTCGCTACGACGTGAACAGCCTGATCCACGGCGTCTTTCTTTCGCTTCTCGATGGTGGGCGGGTCCGGGTTCCGCGCGCGGTTACAGGGTTCATTGAAGCCCGAAATGTGGAACGCGTTGTTTCGGGTGGCGTGAAGAACAGCCCGGTAGATCCCACCGGAAAAACGCAGGTTGCGGATGCACCCGCGGGCGAAAAAGGGGTTTACAGCAATGTTCCGTACGCGCGTATCGAATACGCCGCAGAGAAGATCACAGCCTACTTTAATCTGGACCTCGCACTGATCCGGGGATACCGGCTAGGTGAAGATGCAACCGCGCTATTGACCTCGTTGGCTCTTTTGAAGGTGCGGCGATTTCTCGATTCGAGCCTGCGTCTGCGAACCGCATGCGATCTCGAGTTGAAAGGTCCGGTCGAGGCGAAGGCGCCGAGCGACTTCGTTCTTCCAGCTGAAGAAGAGCTGCTCGCAGCAGTTCAGGACGGTATTGAGAAATGCGCAGGGATGTTTGCCGACCCCTCAGTGACGGTTCTGAAGACCAAGGTAAAAGTGGTGGAGAAGGCGGCGGGAGCGTAGCCGAGTGCTGACGATCCGGCTGACATTCCCGGCAGGACGTTATCACGCCACACCGTGGGGCCGGCACGTGAACGAAGGCGTGGCCGAATGGCCGCCCTCACCTTACCGGCTGCTGCGTGCGCTATACGACGTGTGGCAGCGCAAGTGCTTCAACGTCCCGGCAGAGGATATTCGCAATGTACTGGAGGCATTGGCGGAGACACCACCGCGGTTCGGCCTTCCTTCCGTTACTGCTTCGCACACCCGCTCCTATCTCAATGCCAACGGCACGGACCCCACCGACAAGAACCTTGTGTTCGATTCGTTTCTGGTGTTCGACCAGCGGCAAGCATGCTACCTCACGTGGCCGAGCCTGGAAGTTGATACGGCAGGCCGAAACGTGCTGGAGCGTCTGCTTGGCCAGATGAATTATCTCGGCCGGTCGGAGTCGTGGGTCGAGGCGGAACTTTGCGAGCCGCCAATGGAGGACGGCTGCTTCGTCTGCACGGCGGCCGGCGAAAGCGATCGCGAGGACGGCGAACCGGTCCCTGTAGCGTGCGCGATCCCGGCTTCGGAATATCGGGGAAAGGGGACGTGGATGGATGCGCTTACATTCTCTACGGCGAATCTGCTGAAGGAGAAGGCGAGCTCGCCGCCGCTGCTGAAGCACGTGCGATATGTATTACCTCAGGGCGCGGTTGAGACCGATCCGCCGCGCAGGCAGTGGCGCACGGAGCCCAAGGTTGATGTGGTGGTGCTCGGACTGGATGCGAAGGTACTCCCGCTGGTAACCACTTCGGTCGAGGTGGCCGAACAAATTCGGGTACGACTCATGGGCGCCCACAAGAGACGGATGAACGGAGATGAAGCGAAGGTCTCTGAGCTGTTCAGCGGGAAAGACAGGGAGGGAAAGAAACGGCTGGATCACGGGCACGTTTATATCCTTCCAATGGGCAATAAAGACGGGAGAATCGATAAAGTTCTGATCCGAAGCCCGCTGCGGACTTTCAGGCAGGAGGAGATGGACGCCGTGATGGGAGTCCAGGAACTGTGGCAGCGAGACGACCGCGGAACGATCTATTGCGCAGTAACCTGGCAAGGGATGGTCGAGGCGTGCCCGTTTCGCGAGATGCATACAGTTGTCAACAGCGCAACTCCGTTTGTACCGCCGAGGCATTGGCGTAAAGGACGCGATTTCGGAAAGTTCCTGATCGATGAAGTGCGGCGGGAATGTCGGAACCATCGGATTGCCGAGCCCGAAGTTGTCGAACAAACGGACCGGATGTGGGGAGGAATCTTTCACGAGATCGAATATCGGCGCAATCGGAAGAAAGACCCGGTGCGACCCGGTTACGCGTTACGACTGAAGTTCGCGACCCCCGTGGCCGCGCCTTTCGCCATCGGTTACGGAGCGCATTTCGGTTTGGGGCAGTTTCGTGCGAACGACTGACGATCTCCTCAAATAAACAGCGCCACCGACACCCTGAACCGCTCCCCCAGCCTTTTCGCCTGCTCCTTGCTGATCCCGCGTTTCCCCGACAACACCTCGGACACGCGCGACCGCCCGCCGATAATCTCCGCCAGCTCCGCCGCCCTCAGGCCGTTCTCCTCGATCAGCCACGCCAGTATTTCCCGAGGCTCGCTGCGCGTAGTCGGATATTCCTTCCGTTCAAACTCTTCGATCAGCGTTCCCAGCAGATCCAGCAGCGCTTTCTCCTCCGGCGTTCGATCCTCGATTGCCAGCAGTTCGTCCAGGGCCTTCAGCGCGAGACGGCTTTCCCGCGTCGTCTCGATGACCTTGGGCGTGAATCGCAGCAGAAGCTCGCCGTAGCGGCGAACGTTCAGCCGTGAAGCCGCCGCGATCGGCCGGGCCGTGCGCGATTCCGCCAGGATAGTCATTTCCACTTCCCTCCGTCGCCACTACAATAAATCATGAGCTCTTCAAGCTCCCGAAAGCCCCGCGACGTCCCCGCACCAGCAACGAAGCCGCGCCGCGAAGGAACACTTCGTCGCGTCCATATCCTGATCCCCGACACCAACTCCCCGGCCTTTCGCGCCGAAGCCCACCGCCAGTCTCTGGCCGTCGCAGCCAGCCACGCCGAAAAAGACGACCAGGACTTCATCGACGCAATATCGGACCGGCACTGACCCCGGCACTGACCCCCGGCACTGACAATGACACGCGGCGAGATATGGACAGTCGCCGGCGGTCCCGATTACGCCGGAAAACCTCGTCCAGCCGTAATCATCCAGAGCGACGCGTTTGACGCCACGGCTTCCGTAACCATTAAGCGCACAGGCCGGAGGGTCCGTTGTGCGCGGCTAATAAAACGCGGTATTACCACCGACCTGACCGAGGCTCCCTTCTTCCGCATACCGGTCGCGCCGAACCGGCATAACGGCCTCACCGCGCCTTCCCGCCTCATGGCCGATAAGATCGCCACCGTTCGCCGGAATAAACTGGGTGTCCGCGTCGGGTGGCTCGATGCCGCGGACCTCGCGCGCCTGAACCGCGCCCTGATCTTGTTTCTGAACCTCACTGGCCAGTAAGCTGAAAGGACCAGGAGGCCTCATGCGCCAGTCCTATCTCGTCTGTTACGACATCTGCGACGACAAGCGCCTCCGCAAAGTCTTCCAGACCATGCGCGGCTTCGGCGACCACCTCCAGTATTCCGTCTTCGAATGCCAGTTCAACCAGCGCGACCTCGCCCGCTGCCGCGCCGCCCTCAGCCGCATCATCGACCGCGAGGAGGATCAGGTCCTCTTCGTTCACCTCGGACCGGCCGAAGGGCGTGGCGACCGCGTCATCACCGCCCTCGGCCTTCCCTACACCAACTTCGACCAGTCCTGTTACATCGTCTGACCCCGGAGGAATCAAATCGTGAGCGCTCTCCCGCAGCCCGTTCCCCGACCCGCCGCCCCCGCGCCCCGCGAGCGCGAACTCCCCGAATATCTGCCCGCCCGCATGGTTAACGAGTTCGTCTATTGCCCGCGTCTCTTCTTTTACGAATGGGTCGAAGGCCTCTTCGAACACAGCGCCGACACCATCGAAGGCTCCATCCAGCACCGCCGCGTCGACCGCGGCACCGGCGAGCTTCCCCCGGCCACGGACCAGCCCCCGGACGCGCCGCCCGAAAAGATTCACGCCCGTTCCGTCACGCTCTCCAGCGAGCGTCTCAAAGTCATCGCGAAGCTCGACCTCGTCGAGGCCGAAGGCGCCACCGCCACACCGGTCGATTACAAACACGGCAAGCCCCGCGAGTCCTCCGACGGCTCCGGGCTCGAACTCTGGCCCTCGGACCGCGTCCAGCTCGCCCTGCAGGCCATCCTGCTTCAGGAGAACGGCTACTCGTGCGGTGAGGCCGCTGTCTTTTATCAGAAGACGCGCCAGCGCGTGCGCGTCGCCATCACACCCGAGTTGATCGCCGAAGCCGAAGACGCCGTCGCCCGCGCCTGGGACCTCGCCTCGCTCGGAACCATCCCCGCGCCGCTCATCGATTCACCCAAATGCGTCGGCTGCTCGCTGCATTCCATTTGCCTGCCGGACGAGACCAACCGCCTCATGTACGGCCCCAGTCTCGCCGATGCCGTGCAGCTCGGTCTGTTCGATCCCCCCGCGCGCAAGCCGCCCGCCCGCGAGATCGCCGGCCGCGATGTCCGCCTGCTCGTCACCCCGCGTGACGATTTGAAGCCCGTCTATCTCAACACGCCCGGCCTGCGCGTCGGCAAGAGCGGCGACGTTCTTCAGGTGAAGGAGAAGGAGGCCACCGTGCAGGATATCCGCATCGGCGACATCAATCAGGTCAACCTCCTCGGCAACATTCAGATTTCCACGCAGGCGATCCAGACGCTCTGCGAAAACGGCGTCCCGGTGTCTTATTTCTCCATGGGCGGCTGGTTCTACGGCATCACGACCGGTATGAACACGAAGAACATCGATCTTCGCCGCTCCCAGTTTCGTCTTGCCGATTCCGAGTGGTTCGCACGATCTCTCGCGCGCACCCTGGTTGCCGGAAAGATCCGCAACCAGCGCGTGATGCTGCAGCGCAATCACATTGAGCCGCGCAAGTCCACCCTGGCAGGCATGAAAGCACTGGCCGACAGCGCCGAATCCGCCGAAAGCCTCGACACGCTGCTCGGGATCGAAGGCGCCGCGGCGCGTGGTTATTTCGAACAATTCGCCGGCATGATCAAGGTCGGCGACGACGCAAATGACGGCGAGTTCGACGGGGCAATCGCAGAGTCGGGTAAGACCGGTGCAATGAGTTTTGACTTCGAAGGGCGCAATCGCCGCCCGCCGCGCGATCCGGTGAACGCATTGCTCAGCCTCGCCTACAGCATGCTGGCCAAGGATCTGACGATCGCCTGTTATGCCGTGGGCTTCGACCCTTACATGGGCTACTTCCATCAGATTCGGCACGGACGGCCCGCGCTGGCGCTCGATCTGATGGAGCCTTTCCGCCCGTTGATCGCAGACTCCGCCGTGCTCAGCGCGATCAACACCCGCATGGTGGCAGCGAAAGACTTCGTTCGGGCGGGAGACTCGGTCGCGCTGACAACTTCGGGTAGGAAAGGTTTCTACCGCGCATATGAAGCCAGGATGGATTCATTGGTGACGCACCCGCTGTTCGATTACCGGGTCAGCTACCGGCGTCTGCTTGAGATTCAGGTACGGCTTCTCGCGCGGCTGATTCAGGGTGAAATTGCCACGTATCCGGTGTTTGTGACCAGATAAGAGAATGCGAGCGCCGAGGTGATGAAAGTTTACCGGGAGTCGCTCGCGCGGGCGTAAAATGCTGAGTGGGTTCTATTTGTCCGAGCGAGATGCTTACGACTGGCTCGCCTTTGCGGTCCGTGACGCCGGGCGCTCGCAACCGGCCTCGAAGGTCCTTGATAATCGAATAGGATAGGGCGACAGCCATTTCCCGAGTCGCGCGACTCGGGCCTCATTGAAGCCGTATCTGCTCAACACGCTCGGCGGCAAAGGAAATAATTTCCCGAGTCGCGCGACTCGGGCCTCATTGAAGCCAGATTGGCGGTCACTTGCTCGGTTGTCGGTTAAGATTTCCCGAGTCGCGCGACTCGGGCCTCATTGAAGCGTGACAGACGCTATCGATCCTCCGGTCCAGGCCAGATTTCCCGAGTCGCGCGACTCGGGCCTCATTGAAGCCGGTAGTCTTCGATCCTCACCGGCCCTTATTCTTTATTTCCCGAGTCGCGCGACTCGGGCCTCATTGAAGCACTATGCGGGACGGTAGGCTCCGCCAACCGTACGAGATTTCCCGAGTCGCGCGACTCGGGCCTCATTGAAGCGGGCAATGCTGACTGAACCTCCTGCGCGATAAAACCATTTCCCGAGTCGCGCGACTCGGGCCTCATTGAAGCGGAATCACCTTCCGAAACTCTTCCACTATGCGCGCGATTTCCCGAGTCGCGCGACTCGGGCCTCATTGAAGCGGTCTGTGGCTGCGTCTTTGGCACTGCGGCGGCTAAATTTCCCGAGTCGCGCGACTCGGGCCTCATTGAAGCTCGAATATCGCCTCCGCTTCCGCCAGTGTCACCGGATTTCCCGAGTCGCGCGACTCGGGCCTCATTGAAGCGGAGTGGCTGACTCCGTATTACGCTCCGATAAGTGCCTAATACGCCCGAGGGGGTGACATTTCCCGAGTCGCGCGACTCGGGCCTCATTGAAGCCGCATCCGCAACCAGCGCGTGATGCTGCAGCGCAATATTTCCCGAGTCGCGCGACTCGGGCCTCATTGAAGCCGCATCCGCAACCAGCGCGTGATGCTGCAGCGCAATATTTCCCGAGTCGCGCGACTCGGGCCTCATTGAAGCCGCATCCGCAACCAGCGCGTGATGCTGCAGCGCAATATTTCCCGAGTCGCGCGACTCGGGCCTCATTGAAGCTTTTCGCAAATCCGGGGGATCGCAAACCATCACCGCATTTCCCGAGTCGCGCGACTCGGGCCTCATTGAAGCTTTTCGCAAATCCGGGGGATCGCAAACCATCACCGCATTTCCCGAGTCGCGCGACTCGGGCCTCATTGAAGCGTTTGGGCGACGACACCCGCGGCATCTGCACCACATTTCCCGAGTCGCGCGACTCGGGCCTCATTGAAGCCTCTGGCGTGTATATCCAGCGAGCGCCGTTCTGCGCATTTCCCGAGTCGCGCGACTCGGGCCTCATTGAAGCCAAACACGATGCGTCCGGGCGGCGGCGTCGAGCCGAATTTCCCGAGTCGCGCGACTCGGGCCTCATTGAAGCAAAGGGAATGGCACCACCATGCCAACCTGCTCGATATTTCCCGAGTCGCGCGACTCGGGCCTCATTGAAGCCCGAGGGTGGCGGGCAGGTGAAGTTCGCGATGAAGTATTTCCCGAGTCGCGCGACTCGGGCCTCATTGAAGCGGCCACAGAGGAGCCGCCGATCGAGAAGCCGGCGCCGATTTCCCGAGTCGCGCGACTCGGGCCTCATTGAAGCCAGGACCTGGCCGCACCAGCCGATCAGCAGGCGCTCATTTCCCGAGTCGCGCGACTCGGGCCTCATTGAAGCGTGCCGGGCCGGGCCGCCTGTTCGGGCTCCGGCTTCATTTCCCGAGTCGCGCGACTCGGGCCTCATTGAAGCCAGACGAATTTCGGCATGTTGATGTACGTCCAGCGCATTTCCCGAGTCGCGCGACTCGGGCCTCATTGAAGCGAACATCTGGAAAATGGAGCCGAATCTGGTGGCTCTATTTCCCGAGTCGCGCGACTCGGGCCTCATTGAAGCTTTTTGGGGTTGACGGGAGGGGGAGGGAATGCTAAATTTCCCGAGTCGCGCGACTCGGGCCTCATTGAAGCGTCTCCCATACTTACATTCCGATGGTCGAAAAGAGCTTATTTCCCGAGTCGCGCGACTCGGGCCTCATTGAAGCGTGGCGCGGCGCCGGCGCTCGCGCTTCCACTCGATATTTCCCGAGTCGCGCGACTCGGGCCTCATTGAAGCCACACCGTGTTGCAAGCGGCTGCAGCCACGCCAAATCATTTCCCGAGTCGCGCGACTCGGGCCTCATTGAAGCAGCTTGTAGCTGAAGCTCCGCGTGATCCCGATCATCATTTCCCGAGTCGCGCGACTCGGGCCTCATTGAAGCCGGAACAGCGATATTCGGTACGACTACCAGTGGCCACATTTCCCGAGTCGCGCGACTCGGGCCTCATTGAAGCGGCACACCTTCCGAGACTTCATCTGGGCGAGCTCGCCCAGATGGGTCAGCATATCCGGCCAATCCTCAGTCGCATTGGCGGTCTAACTCGTTTTGAATGTTTAAACTATCTCGCTTCCCACGGATTGGCCCGATATGTGATCCGTTTACCGGCCAACCGACTTGTTTTCAATCGCTTACGCAATATCCTCGGAAAAGTCTAAGTTGGCCGGTAAACGGTGACAAATATTGTGCGGGAATTTCCTTAACGATCTCAATCATTTATCTTGATGTGGGCTTCGAACCGCCCTTTTGCCTGCGACACTGTAGCCGCAATGGACCTATGCCCCCAAACCATTGGCGCGATACCAGCGCCCGCCGGTAAACACTTGGTAGCGTACATGCGCCGCGCCCCAGGCTCGGATCGACCGGTTCTCCCACCTCCCTTTCATCTTCAAAAAAAAATGGAAGCGAAACGAAGTGAACCCAAAATAGGAAAATTACGGACCTCCCGGCCGCGAGGCACCAGCCCGACCTCGCTACTTCCCCACCAACTCATACGGCCGCGTCATCTCGTTGTCTTCGTGCTCCAGCACGTGGCAATGCCATACATACCGCCCCCGCGTAGCCTTCGAACCGCACGTACAGCCGCGTCCACTTCATTCGAACAGCACGCTCGAACAGGTGATCGCCGCTTCCGCTTTCATCAGTTCGGAGATGTTAACCGGGAGCACGTCCAGCCCCGGGCGCTGGACGATCTGCCGGGTATGAGGGAATGCCTCGGGCATCAGTATCGTGCCGGCGATGCGCAGAACATTGGCCGCCGCTGGCTCATCGGCCGCCACGTTGACGATCTCGTAGCCGCTGAGCGGTGCGATATCCAGCCACTTGCGGTTTGCAAGGATTTTTCCTTCCCCAAGCGAGCAGCAGGCGGACTTCAGGTGGAGGCAACCGCGCACATCGACGGGATGCACTTTGTAGCCGAGGGACCCAAGGACCTCCGTCAGCTCCTCAACCCCCGCGGTATTCGTGCGGCTCGAAAGGCCGACGAAAACATCGCGCCCGATCCGCATCACGTCGCCGCCCTCCAGCGTCGCCGGTTCCGGCATGCGGTGCACTTTGCGGAACGGCGCAATCGCAGCCGCCAGGCTCTCGCCTTCCGCGCGCCGGCTCCGCGCGCCCGGACGCGTCATGATCGCGATCTCGTCAAACACCAGCAGCGGGTCTTCGACGAAAACCGCGTCGGGCATTTCCGGTTCTTCGGCAAGCGAAATGACACGGGCACCCATTTGAGCGAGGGCCCGCTCGTAATCATGATGCTGCGCCACAGCCAGATCGATATCGATCGGTTCGCGCTCCAGCCATGTGAGTTGGCACGCTGCGAGCGAACGGCTCACCGCGCGCGTGATTGCGGTCGGCAATTTGTACCGCCGGCGATCCTGTCGCCGGCTCTTTCATCTCTCAATCTACCGGTGAAAACGTCCCACCAGCACGCCCTTGCCGAGAATGTGTCCCTGCATGGCGGCCATGACCTGATCGCGCGTCGCGTCCGGACCGAGATCGAGCTTTGTGTCGAGCGCGAACAGCTCCCACGTGTAGTGATGATACGGTCCCGGCGGCGCGCCCGATCCCATGAAGCCCACCCGGCGGCCTGTGTTCTGGATCTGGATCGTACCATCTGGCAGCTTCGCTTCGGCGGGCACGCCCTGCGGGAGTTCCGTCGCGGTGCCGGGAATATTGAACGCCATCCAGTGCGTCACGTCGGTGTTATTCTTGCCTATCGCCACATCGGGATCGTGCATCAGAAGCGTGAAGCTCTGCGTGCCGGCCGGAACGTTCTTCCACTCCAGCTTCGGCGACACCGGCATGGGATCGGCCTGCGTGTATTTGTTCGGGATGACGCCGCCGTCTTCGAAGTCAGGCGTCGACAGCGCGAGCCCCGGAGGCTGCGGGCCTCTGCCGCGGCCACGTCCGCCGCCCGGGGGCCCCTGTCCGAACGAGGCGCCGACACCGGCTGCCAGAAGCGCTCCAAGCGCGATGGTATGTCGCATTTTCATAGGTTGATTCTCCTCCCGTTTGTCCGAATCAGCATATCACCACACAGCGCCGGGACGCGCGGCGCAAGCTGCGCCCGAAGCCGCTTAATGGTGTCCGGCCGCCCGGATCACCAGTTGCTCCTTCGCCGCATCCACCGCCGGCTTGCGCGCCATCGCCTTCTGCGAAATCCGCGCCACCTGCGCTGCCTTCGTTCCCTGCCCCGCGATCTCGCGCTCTTTGAACTCCGGCAGAACTTCCTTCGAGAACAGCTCGATCGACGAACACAGCAGCTCGTGCGGTATCTTCCCGGCCTGCGATATGCAGATCACCTGGTCGATCCCGACTGCTTCAAATTCGCGCAGCCTCGTGCGCAGCATCTCCGGCGTGCCCACGCAGTCCTGGATACGCCCTTCCGGCATCGCGAAATCTTTCGGACGGTTCTTGTATTCATCCCATATATCGGTCTTTCCCGGCACGTGCTCCCCGAAGAAGCTGTAATGCCCGAGCCCGTAAACGAAGAACCCGTAGCTTTCCATCCCGACCTGCTCCATGCGCTTCGCATCCCGATCGCACAGAAACGGGCACGCGATGGCGAAGTTCGGATTCACTGCGTACCCGATGGGTTCGGATTCATTCTCGATCGCCGCATAGTAATCCTTCACCCACTGCGCCGCCTGTTCCGGACTGACGAACGAGAACGTAAGCGCTCCCACCCCCAGCTTCGCCGCCTGCAGAATCGATTCCCGCCGCGAGCAGGCCATCCACAGCGGCGGATGCGGCTTCTGCAGCGGCTTCGGCATCACGTTGCGCTGCGGCATCTTGATGTATTTGCTTTCGTACCCCGCGAACGGCTCCTCGACCATCATGCGGATCGCCACGCGCATGCCTTCGAGGAACATGTCCTTCTTCTGATCCTGCGGCACGTTGAATCCACCCAGCTCAGTTTCCGTCGCGCCCGCCCCGCACCCGAAATCGATGCGCCCGTCGCTCACCAGATCGAGCGTCGCCACACGTTCCGCCACACGCGCGGGATGGTTGATGAACGGCGGCATCTGCACAATGCCGTGCCCGATGCGCAGATTCTTCGTCCGCTGGCTGCATGCCGCAAGGAAAATCTCGGGTGCCGAGGAATGTGCGTACTCTTCGAGAAAGTGATGCTCGGTGGCCCACACGTAGTCGTAGCCGAGACGATCGGAAAGCTCCACCTGCTCGAGCGCATCCTTGATCAATTTGTGATCCGATCCCTCCGCCCATGGACGCGGATGCTGCATCTCATAAAATCCGCCAAATTTCACAAGGCCAAATTATCATGTGCAAGCGCACAGGCCGAAGGGTCCGTTGTGCGCGATTGATAGGATTTCAGGCGATGACCGAAAAGCTCTCAATCCGCGAAGTAGTCGAAAACTGGATCGTGTGGCGCGATGCAGGCGACTGGGAACGTTTCCGCACCGTATGGCACGAAGAAGGCTACATGATGGCGACGTGGTTCCAGGGCACCGCGGCCGACTTCATCCGCGTCAGCATCGAAGGCTGGAACAAAGGTGTCAGCATTCTTCACTTTCAAGGCGGCTCGTCGATCGATGTCTCCGGTAATCGGGCGATTGCGCAGACCAAGATGACGATCTCGCAGCGCGCACGTGTGGACGAGCACATGGTCGACGTCGTCTGCACCGGCCGTTTCTACGACTTCTTCGAGAAGCGTGACGACCGCTGGGCCATTGTCCTTCGCCAGCCGATTTACGAAAAAGACCGCATGGACGTGATCGACCCCGATCCCGCGCGGCCGCTCCTTCTCGACGGGTCAATCCTGCAGCAGTTCCCCGAAGGCTATAGACATCTCGCCTACCTGCAGACGCGGATCGGCTACAAAGTGAAGAAGGACATGCCGGGCCTCAAAGGCGCGGAAGTCGAAGCACTCTACGCGCGCGGCCAAACCTGGCTCGCCGGTTAGCCTTTCGCCAGCACCGACCCGAAGCCTTCCACGCGTCCGCTGAGCCCGAGCAACTTCACGGCATTCCACAATCCGTGCGGCTGGCTCGATACCACCGGCACTTTGCAGCGCGTCTCCAGCGGCACGATCAGGTCGAGCGTCTTCAGCCCGCCGCAGGAAATCAGAAGGGCGTCGGCGTCCGGCGCGCTCGCTTTCACCCCCGCGCTGAACTCGAGCAGCCCATCCTGCGCCGCCTGCGGAATGTTCAGCGAAATGCCGAGGCCTTTCGCCTTCACCACTTCGAATCCGTATTCGTGCAGGAACGCCTTCAGGCGATCCGTAACCTCGTCGTTATACGCGGTGGCGACGGCAACGCGGCGCGCACCCGCCACGCGCAGTCCGTCGATCAGTCCGTTGCTCTGCGTGGTCGCCGGCAGCCCGGTGGCACTCGCCACTTCATCGGCCATCCTCTTGTTGAACGCCGCGCCCTTATAAAAGGTGATCGACGACCCAAACACAGAAATCGCCTGTGCGCCCTGCTTCTTCAGCTCTATCGCCGAAGGCACGATCTTATCGATCACCGAATCGTATCCTTCGGGCGTCATAGCGGGCAGCCCCACGCCGGTCGAGACAAAACGCACGCCCGTCGGATACATGCGCCGGAACTCGGGCGGGATCGGATAATTGGCGGGCGGGAAAATGACTCCGAGCGTCGGCTCCGTCGCGCCTGCGGCGAGGTTCGCAGCTGCGGCGGTAGCGGATGCAATCTTCAGGAAATCGCGGCGGGAACTGGTCATTGGCACACCTTGTACAACAGGATAGAACTATTTGATCAGCCTTTGGACAGCACCGACCCGAAGCCATCGACGCGTCCGCTGAGTCCAACGAGCTTCACCGCGTTCCACAATCCGTGCGGCTGGCTCGAAACCACCGGAACCTTAAGGCGTTTCTCCAGGGGCGCAAGCAGATCCAGTGTCTTCAGCGCGCCACACGAGATCAGCAGCGAGTCGGCCGTCGGCGCGGCCTCTTTCACGCCGGCGCTGAATTCGAAAAGCCCGTCCTGCGCCGACTGCGGCACATTCAGCAGAAGCCCGAGCCCCTTGGCATGCACCACTTCGAAACCGTTTTCATGCAGGAAAACTTTCAGCCGGCTAGTCACTTCCTCGTTATACGCCGTGGCCACTGCCACCCGTTTCGCCCCGGCCACTTTGAGCCCCTGGATGATTCCGTTGCTCATCGTGGTGGCGCGAAGCCCAGTCGCCTTCGTCACGGCATCCTGCAGCTGCTGGTTGAAAGCGGCGCCCTTATAGAACGTGAGCGACGTGCCCATGATCGAGATCGCCTGCGCGCCCTGCTTCTTCAGTTCGATCGCCGTGGGCACGATCTTGCCGATCACCGAATCGTAGCCTTCGGGCGTCATCGCCGGCAGCCCGACGCCGATCCCGATGAAGCGCACGCCCGATGGATACATGCGCCTGTACTCCGGCGGCATCTCGTATTTCGCCGGCGGAAAAATCAGGCCCAGCGTCGGATCGGTCGCAGCGGCGCCCAGACTCGCAGCTGCTGCGGTAGCGGAAGCAATCCTGAGAAATTCGCGGCGCGAGTTCGTCATAGAGCTATTTTGCACCAGATCCCACGGGCATAAACTTCTGCGCCCGGTGGGCCATCACCTCAGCGAAGTAGATCGTTCCATCCGGCGCCACCGCAATGCTGTGCGCCCAGTCGAGTTCGCCGGGCTTATCGCCCTTCGGAAACCTCCAGAGCTGCTTCAGACGGCCCTCCGTATCGAGCTTCATAAACAGCTCGTCCTTGGGCGGAGTGGCCAGATACGCCTGCGATGCGGGCACCTCCGACCACAGCATCGGCGAACTGCCGACCACGTAAATCTCGTCGTCTTTCGTGATCTCGAGCGCCCAGGGCGTAATGATGTTCTTCCACTCGGTGAGGAATTTGCCTTTGGCATCGAAAATCTGAATCCGCGCATTGTTGCGATCCGCCACATACACGCGGCCCTTCGTATCGAGCACGATCGAATGCGGCTGGCTGAATTCACCCGGCCCCTGACCCAGCCTGCCCCATGCGCGCAGAAATTTCCCGTTCTTATCGAAGACAACGATACGGTTGTTGCCGTAGCCGTCGCTCACGTAGATATCTCCGTTCGCCGCCACCGCCACATCGTTCGGCTGATTCATATGCGTCGCGTCTTCGCCGGGTTCGTTAGGCGTGCCGACGGTCTGCAGCACTTTGCCGTCCATCGAAAATCGCCGCACCGTCTGATGACTGGTGTCCACCAGCCACAGATTCCCCGCTCGGTCGAAGCGAACAGTGTGCGGATTCTTAAATAACCCAGGTTCCTGCCCCCAGGCTTTCACCAGGCGCCCGTCCGGCGAGTAGACCTGCACCGGAATCTTTCCGCGGCTGAACGTCCAGACATTACCGTCGGGACCGATAGCGACGCTTGACATCGGTGCCGTCCATTCACCGCCTGCCGGAGGCCTATCGCGCGGCCAGCCGGGGTCAGCCTTGTAACCGAGCGTATCGTCGACCCGCGGATACGGATGCGCCGGAGGCGCAGGCTGCGCGAAGGCGATCACAGCTATGAGAAAACTCCCGGCCAGCTTCATAGCGGCAATCATATCCGATCCGCCGCCCGGCGCTTTGCTGTTCGCGCACAACGGACCCTTCGGCCTGTGCGCTCTTACTCAGGCGCGAGCGTGGCGCGCACCAGCTTTTCAATACGGCTCCACACCGCCGGATCGGATTCGATTTCGATGTGCGGCCGCATGAACAGACGCGCATACCACGGATAGTCGTCGCAGTTCGCGGAATGCTTCTTGTAGTGCAGCAGGAAGTTGCCGAGGATGTGCGTCTTCGCGGGATCGGCGGCCAGAATCTCGCGCTCGCCATGCAGAATGCCGTCGAGCTGATAGAAGTTGACCGCCTGCGCTACATTCGCCGGAATCGTCCGGTCGTCTGCACCGGGCTTCGACACGCTGTTCAACCTGAATCGTCAGCAGCACCGGAATTCCGTCCTTCTGCAGACGCCGCGCGGTCGCGAGAGTTTCCGAAGCTCCCCAGCTGTGGCCGAAAAGCACCACCCTTGCACCACTTTTCTCCGCCACCGACAGCGTTCCGTCCCCGTCGCTGTCCAGCAGACGCAGGATTTCGCGGTGTGCCCGCTGCCCCTTACTGTTGGCAAACGTTTCAACAGCCACCCCGGACGGATAATCCTGCCGCAGATGCGCGGCCAGCTGAACTTCCTGGTGGACCGGATCGTCGTGGTGCACAAATCCACCGACAAAGCCAACCACAACAGCGGGCTGTGCGGCACGACCTTTCGGGGAGAAGTCCGACAAAACCAGCACCGCGGCAAACAAACCCTGCGTAACACGAGTAACAAACATGGCAACCTGAGGAGGAAACAGCGTCTACGGCTTGCCCCGCGGTTAGCGGCTTCCGTACGGATTCTATCATTGGCGGACGCGTTGCCCTTACTCAGGTGACTGTGAACCGCGCGGCGCTCATCATTTCGCTTGACCTGGGACTTCTCCTGCTGAGCGCACCTTCCGCGCTGCCCAGCGTTACGTTGCTGCTCGAGGAACCGTATGGCACGTTCGGCGGTATGAATCCCACCGGACACGCCGCCGTTTATCTCTCGCACGTCTGCGCGGATTCGCCAACCGTGCTGCGCAAGTGCCGTGACGGCGAACACGGTGTCGTCATCAGCCGCTACGACCGCGTGGACGGGCTGGACTGGATTGCGATTCCCCTGATCCCTTACCTGTATGCGGTCGACAACCCGGAAGACGTTCCTTCCTCGGTAAGTCCTGCTGACGTCGCCAGCCTGCGCGATGTGTGGCGGCGGGATCACCTCGAAGACATCGCGCCGGATACCGCGGACGGCAAGACGCCTCAAGGCGACTGGACGCAGCTTATCGGTTCCGCATACGACCGCACGATTTACGCATACGGCATCGAGAGCACGGAAGCCCAGGATGAACTCCTGATTCAAACCCTGAACTCCCGCGCCAACAAGCGGCATTTCAACATTGTGTTTTTCAACTGCGCCGATTTCGCACGCAAAACGATCGACCTCTACTACCCGCACGCGGTACATCGCAACCTGTTCGCGGACGCCGGCATCATGACGCCAAAGCAGGCGGCGCGGAGTCTGGTCAGCTACGGCAAACACCACGCCGACCTGCAGTTTTCCTCGTTTGTGATTGCCCAGGTTCCCGGCACGGTGCCG
The DNA here is from genome assembly GCA_963832905.1 of Terriglobia bacterium. Taxonomy (GTDB): domain Bacteria; phylum Acidobacteriota; class Terriglobia; order Bryobacterales; family Bryobacteraceae; genus BOG-234. The sequence goes on from CAWHVO010000008.1 coordinate 509,465, forward strand.
CGCAGCACGAAGGTCCGGGGCGTACTGGAGTCGCTGGTGAAGTCAAAGCGGTACGCGCTGCCGCTGGTCTCCGTGGCCGCGATCCACCCCGCCGTGAGCGGCAGTCTGGCATTCGCCTGGCTCGAAGGTGCACGCTTCAACCCGGCTCAGCACGCGCAACCAGCGGCCGATCCCGCGACCGTCGCCACCGAACTGGAGACCAACAGCCTCCGCGGCGATTAGTGGTACACGCGACGCCATTCGCGTTCGTGGTTCGCCCTGAAATTCCCGCATATTCCAGTCAACGATTCCGCCTTCTGCCGCGTTTAGTACATCAGAAGCATGCAGGCGACGGCGCTGATGTTCGAAATCGGCCGGACCGCGGACGACGCGTTCGGCCGGGTGGTCGATGCGCGCGAAGCGCAGCTACTGCGCGTCGCTTACCGCATTCTGGGCAACTGGGCCGACGCCGAGGATGTGGCGCAGGAAGTTTTTCTGCGGCTCCACAGGCATGGGCTGAATTTCGGGCATGAAGCCGCGCTGGCTTCGTGGCTCTACCGCGTCACGGTCAACCTGTGCCTCGACCGCAGCCGCCGGACGCGGCGAATTGAAATCGTGCCCGAAGCCTCGCCGGACCTGCGGGCCGCCGGGCCTTCGGCCGAAGCCGAGCTTCTGCGCGACGAACAGAAGCGCCGTCTGATGGCGGCGCTGGCGACGCTGCCGCCCAAAGAGCGCGCCGCCGTTGTGCTGCGCGAGATTGAAGGCCTCTCGACCGCCGAGGTCGCCGAGGTTCTCGGCTCCAGCGAAGTCACGGTCCGGACTCAGATACACCGCGCGATGATCCGTCTGCGCGAGTTATTGAAGAAGGAGGGTGCATGAACGAAGACGAAATCCGCAATCTGTTCGCCGAAATGCGCGACGAGCCGGTTCCCGTGGAATCGCTCGTGCGCGTCCGTGTGCTCGTTGACGAGCGAATCCGCCGCCGCGCTCCGTGGAAAATTGCGTCGCTGGTGGCCGCATTTGCCGCGCTCGTGGTCGCGGCGTTCGTGATCCAGATGGGTCCGGCCCTGCGGAAAAACGCGCGCCCGCCGGTCGTGGCGAAACATCAATCCGCTGCGCCTCCGGTGGAAGCCGCCCCGCCGCAGGAAGAAGAGGAGCCGGTGACGGTTCGTCCGGCCATCGAGCGAAAGGTTTACAAGCGGCGGCACGATCTGACTCCCACACAGTCCGTGTCGATACGCATAGAAACGCCGGACCCGGACGTCGTCATCCTGCTGGTCGGACAGTGAGTTTTTGAAAGGAACGTGAACGATGAGAGTATTAATTCTGCTGCTCGCCGCGAGCCTTGCGTATTCGCAGGACAAACCGGCCGAGGTCAAATCCGCCGAGCAGGCGGCCAACGCGCCAAGAGACGCCGAGATTATCCAGGTCAAGACGCTCACCGGCGATTCGTTCGACCGTCTGGTGAAGTTGCTTTCGGTGTTTAACAACGCGCGGATCACTTCGGACGACCAGATGAGAACCATCGTTGTCTATGCGCCGAAGGACGTCGTCACGCAGATCCGGCACGTCGTGGAACAACTGGACCGCCCCGGCAGCGAAGCCGCGATCGGCAAGAACATCGATCTCACGCTGACCCTGCTGCGCTGTTCAACGAAGCCGCCCGCAACGGGCGAAGCCAGCCTGCCGTCTGAGATCGAGGCTGTGGCGAAGCAACTGCGCGCCGCTACCCAGTGCAAAGATGTGCAGCTTCTGGATGTCCTGCCGATGCGCCTGCAGGAGGGCAAGGAGTCCAGTGACAGCATCCATCTGCCTGGTGACAGCGCCGGGCACCCGATAACCGGCGATGCTCGCTTCCATCCGCAGACCGTGTACAGAAAGGATCAGGCACGCTACGTCCGGTTCGATACGGTGCGTGTCGATCTGCGCGTGCCGGTTGGCTATGGAAATCCCGCCACACAGTACAGCTTTTTCGACGAGAGGTTAAGCACATCGGGCGACTTCATGGAAGGGCAGAAAACGGTACTGGGCAAAGTTTCCGGAACCAGCGACGACCAGGCAATCTTCGCCGTGATCGCCCTCAAGATTCTCGATTAAGCAGGCCGCGCCGCAGCCCCATGAACGCCGGAACCAGAAACGCCGCGATCGCCGGGAAATTGATCGGAAGCAGCGCGCCTATGATCAGCATCAGGATCGGATTTCGGCTGCCGCGCACACTGCCCGTGTAAAGCAGCCACGCGAGGTACGAATCCAGAACCATGATGTACAGCACCGGGACAGTAAGCCATACAGCAGCACGAGAGACGCGACCCAGGACATAAGCGATCGTCCACGAACTGGCGCACGTAATCAGGAAGAGATACGTCAGCCGAAATATGACCTCGCTGAGGGTCCTGTCGTTCATGAAAACCTGGTAGTGAGAATATGCGCTGATCTCGAGGCCGAACGCTACATCGAAGTAAAACAGCAGCCGGCCAAGAACGGCGCCTGCCATGCCCGCGACACCAAGCAGCGCGACCCATGGCCGCCAGTTCTTCCACAATTGCGCCTGGTGCAGGAGCACCAGTCCGACGATCTCGCGCAGCGCTCGCCATCCGGTTACACCCAGTTCCTCGAAGTCCCCCAACGCGACAGCTCGCTCGTCGGGCGCGAGCAACCGGGCCACCCAGCCGATCGCTCTCCTCATTGCGCGCTCCACGCCAAACCGCGGCTTGCCCGCGCAATGGTCCGGTAGAATTTCCGCGCCTCTGCCGCGCCCGCCCTTGTTACCCGAACCATCCGTTTGGGCCGCCCGCCTCGCTGCGCAGTCGCTTCCCCCATCCACGTCCGCACCAGACCCTTCCGTTCCAGCCGGTCCAGCGTGGTGTACAGCGCGCCGATCGAACACGAACGCCGCGTGACATTCTCGATTTCCGCTCTTATGGACGCGCCATACGCGTCTTCGCCCAGCCGCGCCGCCGCCCCGATCAGCAGATACTCGAATTCACCAAGCATTGTTTTGACCGCGCACAACGCCTCGCGCGACTGGCGGGCTGTGCGCTTATTACCTACACATTGTAATACTAATTGCCTTCTGCCAGCCTCAACAACGGCTCTTTCGTAAGCCGGAACGTGGTCCAGTCGTCCATCGGTACTGCACCCAGCTTCCGGTAGAACTGAATCGACGGCTCATTCCAGTCGAGCACCAGCCACTCCACTCTGCCGCAGCCGCGCGCCACCGCGATGCGCGCCAGCTCCCTCAGCAGCGCCAGTCCGGCCCCTTTTCCCCGCGCGTGCGGCTTCACGTACAGGTCCTCGAGAAAGATGCCCGGCTGCGCCAGAAACGTGGAGTAATTCGGAAAGAATAATGCGAACCCCACCGGCGCTCCGTCCAGCCGGGCGATCAGCACTTCCGCCGCTGGCCGTTCGCCGAACAGCGTGCGCCTCAGCTGTTCCTCCGAAGCGACGCAGATATGCAGCAGCTTCTCGTACTCGGCAAGTTCGCGGATCATCCCGAGAATGATCGGCACGTCCTTTTCGGTCGCGGAGACGATGGAAAGCAAATTGACCTCATGATATCGTTGCGCCTAAAGAAGCCGCTGCATGTCGCAATCACTGTTTCGCGGGTTGATCCTGATGGCCCTGACGCTGGGCGGTGTGTCGTACGCAGACACCGATCGGCCCGCTACCAACAGCGCGCCGAACCCGTTCCGGCCCGTAGAGAACTGGGCGCAACTCCCGCCGAGTGTGCAGTGGGGACAGGTGATTTCCGTGAAGCCCGATGCGCGGGGGAACCTCTGGGTGTTTCATCGCAGCGAACCGCCGATTCTGGAATTCGATGCCTCGGGAAAATTTCTGAAGAGCTTCGGCAACGGAATGTTCGTGCAGCCACACGGCCTCGAGGTCGATCGCGACGGAAACGTCTGGACCACCGATCAGAACGCGAAAAACGGCAAGGGCGAGCAGGTGATCAAATTCAGCCCCGGTGGAAAAGTCCTGATGACGCTGGGCAAGGCCGGCGTGGCGGGCAACGGGCACGACACGTTCAACGGTCCCTGCGACGTGGCGATCGCGCCGAACGGCGACATCTTCGTCGCGGACGGACACGGCGGCGATACGAATGCGCGAGTGGTGAAGTTTTCCAAAGACGGCAAGTACATCAGGGAGTGGGGCAAGAAAGGTACCGGCCCCGGCGAGTTCGACACGCTGCACAGCATGGCGATGGATTCGAAGGGCCGCCTGTTTGTCGCCGATCGTGGCAACAGCCGCATTCAGATTTTCGATCAGGAGGGCAACTTCATCGCGCAGTGGAAGCAGTTCGGACGCCCCAGCGGGATCTACATCACGAAAAACGATACGCTGTATTCGGTCGATTCGCAGTCGGACGATAAGACCAACCCCGGCGTGAAACGCGGCATCCGCATCGGCAGCGCGAAGGACGGCAGCGTGAAGTACTTCATCCCCGACACCTCCGCGAACCCCGCTGTGGCGCTGGCCGAAGGCGTGAGCGCCAACCCGAAAGGCAACGTCATTTACGCGGCCGGTGTCAGCTCAATGGCGCTGCACAAGTTCAAGAAGAAGCCCACCGGGTTCATGTAACGCCGGCGTTCGTAGCCGCCGGCGCTTTTACTTAAACGTTGCCCTTCTTCGCTTCCCGAACGATGTGGTCGGCCGCTTGGAAGGCGAGCGCCTGAATCGTCATCGTCGGGTGATTGCGGCCGCCGGTAACGAAGCTGCTGCCGTCGACGATGAACAGGTTCGGCACATCGTGCGCCTTATGGAACCTGTCGACCACCGACGTCTTCGGATCGTTCCCCATCCGGCAGGTGCCGCGATTATGCGCGCCGCCGCGTGAGTCCGCGATAGGAGCCGCCCAGACCTTCTTCGCGCCCGCCGCCTCAAGAATCTCGATGGACTTCTTCCGGAAGAACTCCATGTTCTTGAAATCGTCGGGATGGCTGCTGGTCGTGATGCGCATCGCAGGCAGACCCCATTCGTCCTTCACCTCCGGATCGAGATCGACGCGGTTCGTTTCCAGCGGCATCTGGGTGACGAAGCAGTTGATCGTCATGCGGTGATTGGCTTCTTCGCGCAGAGCTTTCTTGTATCCTGCGCCCCAGCTCGGCGCTTCGGGTGACAGGCCGTTCAGTCCGAGATCGAGCGGCGTAAGGTAGCCGCGCGCAGTCATGCGTCCACCGCCATAGAAGCCGCGTTTGGGATCGGACCCGACGTAATCGACAATGCCCGCCCCGGAGATGACGCCCTTATACTCATTCAGCGGATGTTCAAAAAGCGCGCTCGCCCCCGCGCCGTTACCCAGCATCAGGTATTTGCCCACCACGCCGCTCGAATTCGCAAGGCCATTGGGAAACAGATTCGACTTCGAAAGCAGCAGCAGCCGTGGCGTCTCCGAACCATTGGCCGACAGAATCACCGCTTTGGCCTTTTGACGCACTTCCTGCTTCTGCGCGTTGAAGTAAACCACGCCCGTGACGCGGCCGCTCGCGTCCGTCGATATCTCGCGCACGTAGCTGCGCACGCGGATCTCGCAGCGGCCGGTTTTCTCGGCAAGCGGAATCATGGTGACCGCGGAACTGGAGCGCGCCTTCACCTGGCACCCGTAGCCCGAGCAGATGCCGCAATTGATGCAGGCGGCGCGGCCCATGTACGGCTTCGTAATGATGGCCAGCGGGCCGGGCACCACGGTTAGGCCGAGCTTCGCGGCGGCGGTATTGAACAGCGCGCCGGAACTCTTCAGCGGCACCGGCGGCACTGGATAATCCTTCTTCATCGGCGCCACGAACGGCGAATCCACGCGGAGGCCGCTGATGCCCATTTCCCACTCGGCTTGTTGATAATAAGGTGCGAGCTCTTCGTAAGTGATCGGCCAGTCCGCCATGCCGGTGCCCGCGGGGATGGTCTGATCGTAAGAAGCTTCTTTGAATTCCCACGGCAGATGACGCCAGCTGCTGCCGCCATAAGTGACCGTGCCGCCACCTATCACACAGCCGTAACTATGCGTGCCGCGCGTGGCCTTTTCCTTGTCAGTGCGGCGGAATGTGTTGCGTTGTCGATTGGGATCGCTCATCAGCCGGTCTTCCTCGCTGATGTTGCGCTGCAGCCATTCGTCCTTGTTGTATTCGTGCTCGCGGCCGTACTTGCCCCAGCCGCCCTGTTCGAGCACCACGACCGAAAAGCCGGCCGTCGAGAGCTGCTTCGCCATGATGCCGCCCGCGGCACCGGAACCGATGACCACGAAGTCCACTTCCTGGGATGTCGGGTACTGTTTCATAGCGGCCTCCTTATGCTTTCTGCGGCTGCGCGTCGTAGTAGCCGAACGGCGGCTTGAAATTCAGCGAATCGTCGTAGCCGATCAGTTTCCAGCCGATCTTGTCGAAGTTGCCGCCGTGCTCAGGGCGCGCGAAAAAGCCGATGACGGTCTGGGTCCGCACAAGCTGAAAGAATGCGGTCTTTTCGATTTCGGTGAGCGCGCGGATCTGCCGTTCGGAATTGAGAGCGGAGAACTTGTCGGCGTCGGGATAAAGCTGCTTCATTTTCGCCTGCAGATCCTGCAGACCTTGCATGTAAGCGGGCTGGCTGTTCTTCGCGAATGTGTTCAGCGCGCGGTCGATGAAGTAGACGCAGTGCGCTTCGCGGGCGCCCGGAGATTCGTCGGCGGGAATGATCTGCGCGGTGATGGCTTCGATCTCGGCGGCCTGCGCTTCGGTGAAGACGGCGAGATGCGGCGTCTGCCCCTTCTGCGTGGCCGATTTCACGAACTGCTGCGCGACGAGAATGGCCGGGTAGTTGGCCGCGACCCACGCGGCGCCCGTGGCCTCTGTCAGAAACGCGCGGCGCGATCTTCTTGTGGCGCTCATGGTTACTCCTTCCAAATCGACTCGATTCTATGCGATTTCGACGCCGGGTGGAATACTGTACAATTCCAGCGATGAATCGGCGTCAATTCCTCGCAACGGCCGCGGCCTCTGTTACCGTACTTCAGGGCGCGGCGAAATACGATCTCATCATCCGCGGTGGGCGTGTCATCGACCCTTCGCGCAAGCTCGATGCGGTGCGCTACGTCGCGATCGCTGACGGCGAAATCGCCGCGATCGGCGCGAAGATTTCCGGCGATGCGCGGGACATGATCGACGCGACGGGCAAGCTCGTCGTACCGGGCCTGATCGACATCCATACCCATGCGTGCCGCGTCAAAGAAGGCCCCGGGCTGTGTCTCGCCGACGGCGTCACCGGCATCATCGATGCGGGCTCGCAGGGGGCGGATCGCATCGCGAGCGAAATCATCCCGATCGCGAAGGCCGCGCCGCAGCCGTGCCGTGTGCTGTGCAATATCGGACGCGCCGGGATTATCCCGGAGGGTGACACCATGGATCTCCGCCGTGCCGACGTGGGCGCGGCGAAGGCGGTGATCGGCAGCAACCTCGACATCATCGCGGGCGTGAAAGCCCGGCTGTCGCGCGACGTGGCCGGCCAGAACGATTACGAAGTGCTGCGGCGCGCGCAGGAGGTGGCGTCGTCGTTCAAGCTGCCGGTCATGATTCACATGGGCCAGACCATTACGCCACTGCCGAAGCTGCTCGCACTGCTGAAGCCAGGCGACATCGTGACGCACATGTTCGCGCCGCCGCCCAACAGCATCATCGACGATGCCGGTCACATTCTGCCTGCGGTCCTTGATGCGCGCAAGCGTGGCGTGCACTTCGATCTCGGCAACGGACGCACCGGGCATCTGCGATGGGATATCGCGGACAGCGTGCTGAAGGCTGGGTTCCTGCCCGACAGCTTCTCGACCGACTGGACGCCGGAGGGGCGAACGTCGCAGATCATTAACTTCCCGAACGTGATGTCGAAGTTCCTGATGCTGGGGATGACGCTCGATCAGGTGATCGCGTGCGCCACCGTGAATCCGTCGCGGTTTTTTCCGGTCTTTAAGAACCGGGGGACGCTGAAGGTGGGCGCGCCGGCGGATGTGGCGGTGCTCGATCTGCGCGAAGGATCGTTTGAGTTCGAGGACAACTTCAAGGGCAAAAGGAGCGGCCGGCAGAGGCTCTTCCCGGTAGCGACGGTGCTGGGCGGCAGGAAAGTGGCGAGCCGCACTTGAGTTTTCAGACGTACAATGTGGACATGCCACGCCCGGAGGCGAACGCGGAAAGACTGCGACTGCTTCAGGCAGTGGAGCACGTGCTGACACAAAAGCGCCCCGATCGCACCGAAATCGAAATGCTGAAGGATTATGCCAGGACGGAATTCCCGAACAGCGCCGACCTTGATACCGACGAACTCGCCACGGTGATTGCACTCAGGCTGATGAACATAACCGAAGAACAGGTGCTGCGCCTGACAACAGATCGACGCGAATGAGAGTACGGACGCGCATTCTGCTCAGCATGCTTGTGCTCGCCGCACTGTTCGTCATCCGCTGGCTGGATCGGAAATGCAGATTCCCGGCGCACACGCGAAACAATCAACGCGCGGCATCGATCTGAAGTTGACTCTCTACCTGTGGCAAGATTTCTGCAGTGCGTCTCCGCCTGGTTGTCCTCGCCGGCTTTGTTCTCGCTTGTCATTCCAAAGCGTCCGACGCCGTTCCGGCGCTTACGCCGGGTCCGAACGGTCCATACCGGATTGAAGGTAACCATATCCTGGATCGGCAGGGGCGGGAGTATCTGATTCGGGGAACACGTGCCTCGCCCCTCGCACCGGACCGCGCAGTCGAGACGAGTTCGGCTGCAGCCTTTGGTCCGCTGTCGGCTACCGTGCTGATTACGATTCGTCAGCGCCTGAATATGAATGCGGTGCGGATTCCGATCAGCCCGGCGGCGTATCTGGCGAGCCCCGCGTATCGTGGCCGGGTACGGCGTCTTGTTCGTCTGGTGAATCAGCTTGAGTTGCTTGCGATTCTGGAAGCTTCGGAAGAAGGAGCCGATGTGGCGAGGCCTTTCTGGAGCATGTTGGCAACGGATTTTCACCGCAATCGGAACTTGTTTCTCGCCTGCATGTCCGGCGATCTGGTCGGCGAGATCCGGCGCGCGGGCGCAATGCAGCCAGTGATCGTGCCCGCCGGGGACCGACCAGCCGAGGACGCAAGCGTTATCTACGAGGTCTCTCCCGGATACGGTGCGATTCAGACCGGAGAGGACCGCCGGCGGGAGTTTGAATCGGCCGCGCGTGTTCCGCTGATTGTTGACGGACTGGACCCGCAACTGGACCACGCATCCGGGGAGTGTGCCGCGTTGCCGCGCGATCCGGGTGAGGCCACGCGGCTGATCGAGGCGAACCTTAAGTACTTCGACCAGCACAGCATTTCGTGGACCCTGTCGTCGTTCACGGAAGGAAAACTGATCACAGATTATCGCTTCCTGAACGGAACCAAGCTGGATTCGGGGTGGACCTGCGGCAGACCCGACCAGCCACCTGCAGGAATCGGATTGGTTCTGCTCTCGCATCTCTGGGCGGCGAAACCGCTCGGGCTGTTCCCGGTGAGTGAAAGCCGCGGCGGCCTTGTGCTGGCGCGGGGCGGGATCTCGACGGCATACGGCCCGATTCTGGCCGACAGAGAGGTCGCGGCGCCGGGGCCGGTGTTGCCGCGGAGGCTGGGAAACGTGTCCGTGCGGATCACGGACGCGCGCGGCGTGACACAATTCGCGCCGCTGCTCTACGCTGGCGCGGGGTGGTCCTTCATCAACTTCATCGTTCCGGAGAAATGTGCGGACGGTCCGGCGGAGGTTGCGGTGGTGCGCACCGACGGATCGGTTTCGGGCAGCAGGATTCTGATCGGCGATCTCGCGCCGGGGCTGTTGACCGTGCCGCCCGACGGACGATCCGCCGCTGTCGGTGAGGTGACGCAGCACGCGCCGGGGAAACCGGAGGTGTCGTTCGCCACGTGGACATGCAGGAAGACGGATTGCCGGACGGCGCCGATCGCGCTGTCGCCGGACGTTGTGACCACGCTGCGGCTTATCGGGACGGGGTTTCGGCATCTCGGATCGCATCCGGTTGTGGAGGTGACGGTGGGCGGGATTTCCGCGCCGGTGGTGTCGATCGGACCGGCGAGCGCGGCCGGGACCGATCAGGTAACGATTCGCGTTCCCGATGCGCTGGCGGGGCGCGGTGAGACCGACCTCTTTTTGAGAGTGAACGGAGAGCTGTCGAATTTGGTGCGGGTGAACTTCCTATGAGCCTGCGACAGGCATCAGGAAGCGCTGGCCGTCGGGCGCGACATCCCAGAACAACACACCGGCGGGAGCCTTGAACAACGGCTTCGCAGTGCCCGGCTGGAAGGTTGTCCCGCTCGCGTTGACTTCCATCGCGGTCACCATGCCCTCCTTATTGAAGTAAAAAATCTCTCTGCCATCGCCGCGCCAGAGAGGCGTGCGCCCGCCATCGCTCGTGACGACCGTCGGCTTCCCGAAGGTGCCCGTTGCCTGATCGCACGAACGCACAGACACTTCACTCTTGCCCGATTCGTTTGACGTGTAGAGAATCCATCGGCCGTCGGGCGAGAACCGTCCGGTGATGCTCTGGAACTGGTTGTCAACGATCGGAACCGCGGCGCGGTCTACTGGTCCTGCGACGGCGAGCAGGCGCAGGTGCGTCGGCTGGCCAATGCTGTAGTACAACAGAAATTTTCCGTTCGGCGACCAACTCGTTACGCCCTTGCCTTCACCCGATTTATTGAAGAGTTCTTCGGCCGCCTGGCCGTTCACTGCCTTCTGATAGAGATCGAATGTCCCCCCGCGATTCGACGTGAAGACGATGCGCGTGGCGTCGGGCGACCAGACCGGGAAGGCTTCCCACGCTGGATCGGAGGTGAAGTGAATGGGCGCGCGGCCGGCCGCGTCAAGGAGCCAGATGTCACGATTCTTCTCGACGGCGACTCGCTTGCCGTCGGGCGAAATCGTGAGCGTGCGGTAGACGCCCGGTTCGCCAATTGTGCCGACGGATTTGCCCTGCCGATCAAACCAGGTGAGACGGCCGCTTACGCCGCCGCGCGCCGCTCCTTCGCGGCCGGGCGGGGCTTGTTGTGCGGAGGCGGTGCAGGCAAACAGCGTGATCGCGAGAACGGTACGAAACATGGCCTCTCATTATATGGTGCGCGCGCTTGACCGGGCCCGGCGGCCATGATGGAATAGGTCGAAGCAATGCGCGCGAACCCCTTATTTTTCGCCCTTCTGGCGCTGCCGGCCTTTGCCGGTTTTTTGACCGCCGACTCCACGCTCGCCGACGCGGTCCAGCGCGGGGATGCCGACCCCGCGCATCTGATCGCGGTGAACCGCGATGCGGTGAACGCCACGCAGCCCGACGGCGCAACGGCATTGCACTGGGCAGTGCGGCACAACGACGCCGCGCTGGTTGATACGTTGCTCAAGGCCGGCGCGGATCCGAAGGCAACCACTCGCTACGGCGTGACGCCGATGAATCTCGCGGCCGCGAACGGTAACGCGGCGATTATCCGCAGGCTGCTGGATGCCGGAGTGGACGCGAATACTGCGAACCCGGGCGGCGAGACGGCGCTGATGACCGCAGCGCGCACCGGGAAGCTCGATGCCATGAAAGTGCTGCTGGACCACGGGGCCAACGTCAACGCGCACGATGCCACGCATGCGCAGACCGCGCTGATGTGGGCGGTGACGGAGAATCATCCCGACGCGGTGAAACTGTTGCTGGATCGCGGCGCGGACATCAATGCGTCAACCGCGGTGACGATCACAAAGGGCCAGTATGTGCCGGCGCGGCCGGCGGCGGCGTCGGGGGCCGGCATCATCCGCCAGCGCGCGCTGCCGACGCCGAACGGCGGCATGACCCCGCTGCTGTTCGCGGTTCGCGACGGCAATACGGAATTGACCCGGCTGCTACTGGATCGCGGCGCGAGCATCGATCAGGCTTCGGGCAATCACACCACGCCGCTGATTATCGCGCTGCTGAACGGACAGGTCGGAATCGCGACGGACATCGTGGCGCGCGGCGCGGATGTGAATGCGCTCGACGATTATCGCCGCGGGGCGCTCTTCGCGGCCATCGATCTGCGCAATTTCAATCACGATAAGTACGACGACCTGCCGACCGACGGACGCGATCCGCTCGATCTGATCAAATCGCTGATCGCGAAAGGCGCGAACGCGAATCAGAAGACCGATACGGTGCCGGTGCACGGGCTGATGCAGTTCGACGGGTCGTGGGTGAATTTCGACGGCCAGACGCCGTTCATTCGCGCGGCGCTGTCGGGAGACATCGAAGTGATGCGGCTGCTCGTCAACGCGGGCGCCGATCCGAATATCAAGACGACGCAGGGCACCACGTCGCTGATGGCCGCGGCCGGGATCAACTGGATTCCCGGGCAGACGTTCAGCCATCCCGAAGCCGATTACGTGGAAGCGGTAAAGCTCTGCCTAGGGCACGACGCGGAAGTGAATGCGAAGAATTCGCTCGGGCTGACGGCGATGCATGGCGCGGCGAATCGCGGATGGGAGTCGGTGATTCAGATTCTGGCGGATCACGGGGCGCAGCTCGATCCAAAAGACAACGAAGGCCGCACACCGATGGTGTTCGCACAGGGAATCTTTCTCGCCATCCGGCCGCCGGAAGCCAAACCGAAAGCGATGGCCCTTTTGAAGCAGCTAATGGCGAAGCAGCAATGAGGAAGTGCTTCATCGCGGCTGTGTTCGCGATGGCAAGTCAGGCAGGTGCACAGCAGGCAGTTCTCGATCAGTACTGCATCACGTGTCACAACCAGAGGCTGAAGACCGGCGGCCTGGAACTCGACAAGCTCAGCCTCCAGCACGTGGGCCCGGACGCGGAGACATGGGAGAAGATCGTGCGCAAGCTGCGCGCCGGCATGATGCCGCCCGCGGGCGCCAAACGGCCGGATCGCGCGACTCTCGATGCGCTCGCGGGTTCGGTCGAAAATGCGCTGGATCTCGCGGCTGCGGAGCATCCGAATCCGGGACGTGTGCCGCTGCACCGCATGAATCGCGTGGAGTATGCGAACGCCATCCGCGATCTGCTGGCGGTCGATGTGGATGCGCCAACGCTGCTGCCGGCTGACGATTCGAGCAACGGCTTCGACAACATTGCGGACGTGCTGGGTGTGTCGCCGGCCCTCATGGAGCGCTACGTTTCAGCGGCGGCAAAGATCAGCCGGCTTGCTGTGGGCGATCGCAACACGGCGCCCCTCGATGTGACATACACGATCAAAGGCGATCTGAGTCAGAATGTGACGCTCGAAGGGCAGCCGCTCGGGACGCGCGGCGGCACGATCGTCCGGCACAACTTTCCGCTGGATGGCGAGTACCTGATCAAGCTGTCTCTGACGAAGCTGAGTTTCGGTCAGGTGTTCGGCGAAGGCGCGGAAGGCCAGGAGCTTGAAGTAACGCTCAACGGGGAACGCGTGAAGCTCTACATGCTGGAAGAAGTGCCGATGTTCTTCATGCGCGCGAAACCGGGTGAGGCGCCGCCTCCGCCGCAGCCGCTCAGTGACCCAAACGAAGAACGCGTGAAGATGACGCCGAATATTCATCTCGAGTTCCGCATCAAAGTGAAGGCCGGACCGCAGACTATCGGTGTGGCGTTTCTCGATCCCAGCTACGAGGCGAACGAGGACCTGGTACATCGGCCGATGTCGAGCACGAAAGACGTGAACATTGGCATGCAGTACGGCTACACGACGGCGCCGCATCTGGCGCGCGTGGATGTGACAGGGCCGTACAACCCGACGGGCTCGGGCGACACGCCGAGTCGGCGGAAGATTTTCGTTTGCGAGCCCAAGTCGCAGTCCGATGAGATTCCGTGTGCGCGGCAGATTCTGACCAACCTGACGCGGCGTGCGTTTCGGCGCGCACCGACCGACAGCGATCTCGAGCCGCTGCTGAGCTTCTACCAGAAGGAGCGGAATGCGGCGGGCAACTTCGAATCGGGCATCGAGATGGCGTTGCGCAGGATTCTGGCGGATCCCGAATTCGTTTTCCGCTTCGAACCGCCGCCCGCGACAGTCGGGCCGGGCGGTGTGTACCGGATCAACGATGTCGAGCTGGCTTCGCGGCTTTCGTTCTTCATCTGGTCCAGCATCCCGGACGATCAGCTACTGAATCTGGCGATTCAGAACAAGCTGCATGAACCCGCGGTGCTGGAACGCGAGACGCGGCGTATGCTGGCCGATGCGCGGGCGCGCGCCCTGGTCACCAACTTCGCCGGGCAGTGGCTGTATCTGCGCGAGCTGAAGAGTGCAAATCCCGATCTGCGCGAGTTTCCCGATTTCGACGACAATCTCCGCCAGGCTTTCCAGCGCGAGACGGAGCTGCTGTTTGAAAGCGTCCTGCGCGACGACCGGTCGGTGCTGGATCTGCTCAACGCCGACTACACGTTCGTGAATGAGCGCCTCGCGAAACATTACGGCATCCCGGGCATCTACGGTCCGGATTTCCGCCGCGTGCCGGTTCCCATGGACGCGCGCCGCGGCCTGCTCGGCCAGGGCAGCATTCTGCTCGTGACGTCGAATGCGAATCGCACGTCGCCGGTGCAGCGCGGCAAGTGGGTGCTGGAGAATCTGCTCGGCACGCCGCCTCCCCTGCCCCCGCCGAACGTGCCTCCGCTGAAGGAGAACACGGGCGGCTCGGCCCAGAACGTCGGTCCGTGAGCGCATGGAGGAGCATCGCGCGAATCCGGTATGCGCGGCGTGCCACAAGATCATGGACCCGATCGGGCTTTCGCTGGAGAATTTCGACGGCACAGGCGCGTGGCGCACGGTGGATTCGGGATTCAATGTCGATCCGACAGGGCAGCTGGTGGATGGCACGCTGCTGAGCGGACCCGCGAGTCTGCGCCGGGCGCTGGCGAATCGACCGGAAGCCTTTGTCGGGAACATGACGGAGAAGCTGCTGATGTACGGCGTAGGGCGCGAGTCGAAGTATTACGATATGCCAGTGGTGCGCGCGGTCATGCACGATGCAGCGCGGGATCATTACAGGTTCTCCGATCTCGTGCTGGGAATTGTGAAAAGCGCACCGTTTCAGATGAAAATGAAGGAAGCCGAGGTTAGAGCCAGCAAATGAGATTCAACAGCAAGAAGCATCTGGCACGACGAACGTTTTTGCGCGGCATGGGTGTTACCGTCGCGCTGCCGCTGCTCGATTCTATGATTCCGGCGTCAACAGCGCTGGCTGCGACGGCGGCGAATCCGAAGGCGCGCTTCCTCGGCATCTACACTCCGCACGGCGCCACCATGGATAAATGGACTCCGGCGCAGGAAGGCACAGGCTTTGAATTTTCCGAAAGCCTCAAGCCGATCGAGAAGCTGCGCGACCGCGTGTGCGTGGTCAGCAATCTGGCGCATCCGCTGGCGGGCGGTATCGGGTCAGATGCGGGCGCGGATCATGCGCGTTCGGCCGCAGTTTTTCTGAGCGGCGCGCATCCGGAAAAAGGTTCGGTGCATGGAGGGATGACGATCGATCAGGTTCTCGCGGAACACGTCGGGCAGGACACGCCGCTGCCGTCGATCGAGCTCGGCATCGAAGAGGTCGGGCTGAACTGCGGTTCGGGCTACGGCTGTGCGTATTTCAACACGATCTCGTGGCGCACGCCCACCATGCCGCTGCCGATGGAGAACAGTCCGCAGGTGGTGTTCGAGCGGCTGTTCGGCGACGGCAACAATTCCGCACAGCGGCTGACGCGCAAGAAGCAGGATCGCAGCATTCTGGATTCGGTGACGGATAAAGTGGCGCGTCTCGAGGGGCAGCTCGATCCTAGCGACCGCACGCGGCTGAGCGAGTATCTCGACGACATCCGCGAGATCGAGCGGAGAATTCAGAAGGCGACGGAGCAGTCCGCGAACAATCTCGATGTGCCCGAAGCGCCCGTCGGGATTCCCGAAGCGTTCGACGACCACATCAAGCTAATGTACGATCTGCTGACGATCGCGTGGCGCGCCGAGATCACGCGCATTTCGACGCTGATGTATGCGCGCGATACCAGCGGCGCTACGTATCCGGGCAGCGGCGTGCGCGACGGTTTCCATACGGCGTCGCACCATTCGAACGTGCGCGCCAACATGGACAGGTTTGCGCTGATCAACCAGTACCATGTAAAGACGCTCGGCTACTTTCTGGACAAGCTGCGGAAGACGCCGGATGGCGACGGCAATCTGCTGGATCACGCGACGGTGCTCTACGGCAGCAGCATGAGCAACGGCAATCAGCACGATCACGACCCGCTGCCGATCATCGTGGCGGGCGGCGCGGCGGGGCAGCTGAAGGGCGGGCGGCACCTGAAGTTCGAGCCGCATACGCCGATGTCGAATCTGATGCTGGCGCTGCTGGATAAGCACGGCGTGCATCAGGACAAATTCGGCGACAGCACAGCCAAGCTCGAAATCTGACACGTGCTTAGAACCATACTGGCAGTTCTGGCGGGGTACATCGTAATTGTGGCGATCGTCCTGGGCGCGACTTATGTGCTGCAGACGATAAAGCCCGAGTGGTATCTGATCGGGGCGCCGCTGGCGAGCGGCTATCTTGCGGCCAACATTGCCTACAGTCTGGTGGCGGCGTTCCTCGGCGGATTTATCACAGCGCGCATCGGGGCACACGCGCCGCGGAAGCATGCATATGCGCTCGCAGCGGTGAGTGTGGCGATGACGGTGCTTGCGGCGATGACCGGTGAGCAGGAACAGCCGGGATGGTTTCAGGCTCTGCGGGCGGTGGTAATGGTCGCGGCGATCGTGGCGGCGGGACGGATGCGCAGACAGGCTGCCGGTGAGTGGGCGGAATAAGCAGGGCTCGAAGAACCGGAAGAAGTTGGCCTCCAAAGCGGACGAACCCGACTCGCCTGTGAAAGAAACCGGGGAGAGTGCAAGAGCAGATTCGACGGGCTCACGGTTTCGGAGAAGAATCGCGTGACTGATCGACAGAAACGCAGACCGGGCGGATTGATAATCCGGTGGCAGGATGGCATCCCACCCCACACTATTCGCAGGCTTCGGTGATGCAAATCGATTCCAGCGTGCGACCGACGGGCGGCGCCGGGAGACCCTGCGCGATCATCAGCTTTCGCAGCAGCAATCCGGCCTCAGGATGACCGATGGCGGACTGCACGCCGACGCGCACCAGCCCGTCCGCATAATCGACCGGTTCCCAGGTGTGCACCGCCAGCTTGCCCCCGCGATTATCTGTGTTGCCGTAATCGCGGACGTTCAGCTTCGCGCCGTGGTCGGCCAGAAGCTGAATCACATCGGTGCGGCCTTTGTGTGCCGCGCCGTGCAGCGCGGTGCGGCCCGTGTCGGCCTGGGCGTTCGGATCCAGACCGAGATCGAGCAGCATCTGGCAGGCCTTCAAGGTGGATTCGGGCGACCACTCATACGTGATGCCTTCCACCCAGCCGATGCCCGCCGCGACCTGCAGCGCCGTGACATGCAGCACCGTGTCGATCTTCGGATCGGCGCCGTGATCGAGCAGAAGCTTCATCAGCACGATATCGCCCGACTGCGACGCGCGCAGGAAAGCCGTTGCGCCGTTTTCATCCAGCCACTGATTGGTGAACACCGTGCGCGTCTCGGTGCTGTCCTTGATGCGCGCGTTAACGTTCGCACCTTTGGCCAGCAGCAGCTTGATGTATTCGAGATGGTCCATGTCCGGCTTGCGCACCGGATAGTCGCCGCCCTCGATGTTGCGGTTGTCTGTGGCCAGATAGAGCGGAGTCCATAAGCCCTTGTTGGTCAGATTGACATCCGCGCCGTGCGCGATCAGCCAGGCGCCGAGCTTGTAATAACGATTCTGGGTGGCGACCAGAAGCGGGCTCCAGCCGTAGTTCGTGGTCTGGTTAATGTCGGCTCCGGCAGTGAGAAGCACTTGCGCGCTGTCGATGCTGTCGGCGAGCGCCGCATAAACCAGCGGCGTGATGCCACCCCCGTCGTTCGGCGACTGACGCCGGCTGACGAGTCCGAATGCGGCGGTGTCGCTGGCCGAAGCCTCCGCGACCGCCGCCCCGACCGCCGCGACCGCCGCGACCACCAGCGCGTCCACCGCCCAGCCCCGGACTGGGTCTGCCTTCCCGAACGGCCTCGCCCTGCGCCGCCACGGCTTTGCGGGGATCGTTGGCTTTGCCGAGGGCCGGTCCGCGGCCGCGCTCGGCGGGGTCGGATTGCGCTTTGAAATCCGCGCCATGTTGGATGAGAACCTGAATCGCCTGCGCGTGGCCTTCATCGGCGGCCCACATGATGGGCGTGGTGCCGCGCAGGGTTTCTTTCGCGTTGACGTCCGCGCCCGTGATCGATCAGAACCTTGATGGCGTCCACGTTGCCGGTGCGCGCGGCCGCCATGAGCGGCGACCGGCCGAGCGGCAGCTTCTCGTTGGCGTCGGCGCCGGCTTTGAGCAGCGACGTTATGATCCCGGCATTGCCGTTGATGCCGGCGAGCCAGAGCGGCGTGGAGCCTTCGCGATTCGCCACCTTCGGATTGGCGCCGGCGCGCAGCAGCAGGTCCACGGTTTGCTGGTCCGAACGATAGACGGCCCAGTGGAGCGCGGTCGCGCCATCGGCCTGAGGCGCATTGACGTCGGCTTTCTGGCTGATGAGCTTCTGGAGCGTGACAGAGTCCGCGCGCATCACCGCGTCCGCCACGTCCGACGGCGCGGAAGTCAGGGCAGCAACAGGCAGAAGAAGAACACAGGCTAAAGCCTGTGCCACGTGTGTGTTCTTCATAGGCTCTCGATACGGCCCGTGCTGTCGCCGAAGTGGTCTTCGTGGATGTCGTACTTGTCGAGAAGGGTGAGCAGAAGGTTGCCGGTCGGGATTGTCTTCGTCGGGAAGGCGATATGCCGGCCGCCCTTGTTCTTGTAGCCACCGATCAGGACGTGCGGCACATCGTAGTGCACGTGCTGATTCGAGTTGCCCATGTTCGAGCCGTAAAGCACGAGCGAGTGATCGAGCAGCGTGCCATCGCCGTCCTGTGTTTTTGCGAGATTCGCGATCAGGTGCGCCAGCATCTTGATGTGATACTGGTTGATCTTCGAAAGCAGAGCGATCTGGCGCGGATCTTCGCCGTGATGCGAGACGCCATGGAAGCCCGAGGTGGGCGCTTCGCACTCCGGATACGTGCGACCGGTCAGGTCGCGGGCGAAGAGCAGCGTGCCGACGCGCGTGATGTCGGCCTGGAATGCCAGAGCGAGAAGATCGAACTGCAGCTTGATGTGTTCGTCGAAAGTCTGCGGCACGCCGATCGGCACCTCCATTTCGGGCGGCGCGACCGACGAAGCCTTCTGAGCGATAGCGAGACGGCGCTCGATTTCGCGGACGTTATCGGTGTACGTGTCCAGCCGCGAACGATCCGACGGGCTCGATTCGTTCTTCAGACGCGAGAGGCTGCCGGTGAGCGAATCGAGAATGCTGCTGTCGCGTTTGCGGCGCTTGGCGCGCAGCTCCGCCGTGCTGCCGTCACCGAACATGCGCTCGAAAATCACCTGCGGATTCAGCTCCATCGGCAGCGGATCCGTCGGCGTAGACCACGAGATCGTGTTCGTGTAGGTGCAGCTGTAGCCTTCGCCGCAGTTGCTGGAGTTCGCCCCTGGATCTTCGACGGCGAGCTGCATCGAGGGCATCAGATTTTCACGGCCGATTTTCTGCGCGATGATCTGGTCAATCGTGGTGCCGGCGTATACGTCCGAGCCAGCGGTCTTCTTCGGTTTGTCGGCGCACAGGAACGCGGCGGCGACCCAGTGGTCAGCGCCGGTCGCGCCGGGAGGCGGCTCGGAGGAGCGCGAATGCAGGCCGCTCATGATCACCGAGTAGTCCTTGAACGGTTCGAGCGGCTTCCAGTTGAAAGGAAGCGCGGCGGGAAGCGCGCCTTCTTTCTCCGGGACCCAGTAGCCGGGGGCTGCGCCGTGCGGCACGAAGCATCCGACAAAGCGCGGCTTGGGATTGGCCGCCGTCTGCGCCAGCGCCGTATGCGCCGGAAGCATGGCGTCGAGCAGCGGCAGCGCCAGCGCGGTGCCCGCGCCGCGGAGAATCGTCCGTCGGGAGAGGTGTTTCTTCGTGAACATAAATGTCATTCTGTTTCCCTCATATCAGCGCGATGCGCGAGTTTCAGTTGTGGCCGCGGATTTCATGTTGGTTTGAAATGCCGGGACTCTTGACAATCCCCATCACGAGCGAAGTAAAGCGATAGTTTCCGCCAGCCGAGTTGCGCACGATCGACCGTACTTCCGGCATCATCCTGATACTCCACGCCACGCCCTAAGGCGTAAGTCATGAGCTTCTCGGTTACCACGCGGACAAATTGATCGGAATGCGCCAGCACCCAGGCGCGCAGCGTCGCCACGCCGTCCACTTTGGTGCCGTCGACCAGCACGCCGCTCGCGTCGATGGGGCTCTCGCCATCCAGCGTGCGCCAGGTGCCGACCGCGTCGAAATTTTCCAGCGCGAGGCCCATCGGTTCGAACAGGCTGTGGCACGACGCGCAGGTCGGATTGGTGTGGTGCCGTTCCATTGTCTCGCGCATCGTGGGCGGCTTCGAGTTGCCGGTGGCGTCCGGCGGACGGTCCTTGATCTGCGGCACGTTTGGTGGCGGATCGGGCGGCGGCACGCCAACGAATGTGGTCAGGAACCATTTGCCGCGCGTCACGGGAGAAGTACGCGCCGCATTCGACGTGATCGTCATCAGCGCGCCCTTGCCCAGCAGGCCGCGGCGCATATCGAGTTCCGCCGGAAGCTGACGCGGCGGAACTGCGGCGCCGTAGATGTTCGGGATGCCGTATTGCTTTGGCGAGCCGCTCATTGACAAACGTGTAGTTCGCCGTCAGCAGGTCGAGCACGCTGCGGTCTTCGTGCGCGATGCTGGCGAAGAAAATCTCGACTTCACGCCGATAGGCGTGGCGCAGGTTGTCGTCGAAATCGGGGAAGAGATTCACCGCGGGCTCGACGGTCTTGAGCGAGCGAAGACCCAGCCACTGGCCTGTGAAGTTGGTGACAAACTGGCTGACCTTCATCGGCCATCATGCGCCGCACTTGCGCTTCGAACACAGCGGGTTCGCGCAGTTTGCCTTGCGCGGCGATGTCCAGAAGTTCATCGTCGGGCACGCTGCACCACAGGAAGAAGGAAAAACGCGAGGCCAGCGCGAGATCGCTAATGCGATATGCCTTGCCGGCTGCGAGGTTTGCCGGTTCCGGTTCAAGGCGATAAACGAATTCGGGATCGGCGAGCACGCGCTCAATCACGGCCTCGATGCCGTCGTCAAAAGTGCCGTTATCGGCGCGGCCCGTCTGATAGAACTGCATCAGCGACGAGACATCGGACTGAGTGGCTGGCCGCCGATACGCATGCTTCACGAGGCTCCGCAATGATGGTGCGCGCGCAGCCGGCTTCTTCGTTAGCGGCATCCGGATGACACACGAATATCTTTCGGCCGCGGCCGTGTCGGGAGCGCCCTGCGGGTCGTACGGCCCCTCGATCCAGACCTCGCCGACGTGTGGATAGAAGAGGAAACCGGGGATTGACCCCGGCGTGTTCATGGTGCGCTGGAAGGGACGATTGAGCTCGCTGCCGGCAAATCGTTCGTTGCGATGAACGTAACCCCGACGGTGTGCAGGCCGGCTTTCACGTGAATCTTTGTGCGCGCGATTGCCGTTGCCGGTGGTATTGGCGATGTCTTTGTCCCAGTCGAAAAGGTGTACCCGTTCGCCATCGATGAGCACTTCGAGCTTCTCGCCTTTCACACCGCCAAGCACGGCCTGGAAGTAACCCGTGACGCCTTTGACCTTGAAACTGTAATCGCCGTCAGCCGGAAACTGATGCTTAATAAGGATGCCGCCGCGCGTGCCGAACGGCAGTCCTTCGATGTGGTAATTCTGCGCGGTATCGTTGGCGACTTCGAACACCGCCTGGGTCGGCGTGATGATGTCGCCCACCGCGAGACGGCTGATTTTCCCGGCGGCGGAAAGATACGCTTCCATCAGCGCGGGCGAGATGCGTCAAGGGCACCGGCGATATTATCAAAGCCGTGCGTCGAGTCGTCGGGCGGCAGAAATTTCGAAGCGTCTACCTGCAGGTCGAGGACATCCCGCACCGCATTCGTATACTCGATGCGATTCATGCGATGGACCCCGGGCGGGGGCAGGTAGACAGGAGCGTTGCGGTCGAGCTCGCTTTCCATCGAGGTGATGAAGGCGATTCAGCTGATCGGCGGGCGGGCGCGGCATCTCGGCCGGCGGCATCAGACCGGCGCGCAGCTTGCGCACAACCTTCTCGCCGATCTCGGCGTTGTCGGGGCCGATGTGCGCGACGTCCAGCTTGTCGAGCATCAGATTGCCGATCTTCGCCCTCTGGTTGTGGCAGCCGACGCAGTATTTGTCGAGCATGGCGCGGCGCGCAGCTCCGTCCATGGCAGGCGCGGCGGGAGCATTCGTTGCGGCGGGGCCCGCGAACAGGGGGGCGGTCAGGAGACACGCGGTCTGAAGACAGACAAAGACGGGCAGCGATCGTTTCAAATCAACCTCCGCCGGGCGCACTGACACACCTCCCGAGCGTTCTGAGTGATCATATCATCCTGACGTTCCGCGCGCCACGGAACTTGCGTATATTTACAACGCGTAACGGTACTTACAATCAATGGCTTAGAGCCTCGGTTCTCAGTACCTGCCAGTGCGCTTTGGTCCGGTTATTTCCTGGACACTACAATAGCCCCGGCCCGAGTGGCGGGCTGTGCGCTTGCGCGGCGGGTTGCTGTGGGTTCAGGTGGGTAGAGGACCTGCGGAACGGGTCGCCAAGCTGCTCTGGTTGCGGCGGATGAACGGCTGGCGGGTTCGTTCCACGAAAAACATTTGCGCGGCCGGCACCGAGCGGTCCGACGTTTGCGCAACTGGCGGCGCGCGTCCTGACGGCGGGGTTCGTTCCACGAAATTTGTGTTCTGCGCGAAGGTCCTCGGCCTCCCATTCGAGCGCGAGTTGCCCGAGCGCGTGCGCGACGTGGCGCGAGGCCGCGGACTGGAGCCTATACAGAGCTTCCATGACGCCAGTCTCGTCGGAAAAGTAGCTCCAGGCACGGGCGAGAAGGCTGTCGCCGGACGCGCCGGGATGGAGTGTGCGCTGCCGATCGACCTCGTCGCTGAGGATGCGGGTTTCGAGGGCGGCGACCTGCATGTATTCGAGGTAGGCGAGGTGGAAGGCGGCTTCAGCCATGCTGGCGAATTGTGGGGGCGGATCGGAAGGCAGAGGAAGGTCCAACGCCTGGCGGACGTCTTCGCCGAGAATGCGGGGCGAGTAAAGGCCGTGGCGACAGGCGTTCTGCGAGGAGCGCTGTTTGCCGGCGGCAGTGCGGGGGCCGCGGGATTTGGCGCCGTTGAGTCGGGCGGTCTGGCGTTGGAGTTCGGTGCGCATTGAGATTCCTCTATGGCCGCGCGCCGGGTGCTCGCGTCCGGAATCATTATGCATGAGAGGTGCAAGGATTCAAGACAAAATCAGGCGTGAAAACCAGTGTTTTGCTGGAATTAGGAGAAATATTAACGTTGTGACTGGCCTGGGAGGAAGCCGGATTGCCTTCAGTGCCCGATCGATTGGATGAACGGGCGTGCGGCCGCCGCGCTGCTTAGCAGCCTGTGGTAAAAGTCCGGATTTCGCCTCCAAACATGTGACCTCTGAAATGTTTCAGACGTCATAAGCAGCATGGCGATGGGCAAGCGCAAAGCGAAGCAGGAACCGCTGTTTTTCAACGCCCAGGATATCCCCAAGGCGGCAAGTCATCCGTTCTACGCGAAGGTGAACGAAATCCTGGAGCGGAACAAGGTCGACAAACGCCTGGAACATCTGTGCAAGAGGTTTTACAAGCCGGTCATGGGTCGGCCAAGCATGGCGCCGGGTGTGTATTTCCGGATGCTGCTGCTCGGCTACTTTGAAGGAATCGATTCGGAACGCGGGATTGCGTGGCGCGTGGCGGACTCGTTTTCGTTGCGGGAGTTTCTGGGATTCAGTCTGACCGAATCGACGCCGGACCATTCGACGATGTCGCGCACGCGCCGGCTGATGCCGGTGGAAACGCACAAAGCCGTGTTCCGCTGGTTCGTGAAGGTGCTGGGCAAAGAAGGCTTGATGGACGGGCAGACCATCGCCGTAGACGCGACCATGCTGGAAGCCAATGCCGCGATGCGTTCGATCCGGCGGCGCGACGACGGCCGCGGCTATGACGAATATCTGAAGGATCTGGCCAAAGCTGAAGGCATTGAGGAGCCTACGCGCGAGCAGGCCGCGAGGCTGGACCGGAAGCGCAAAAAGAAGGCCTCCAATAAAGAGTGGATGAGCCCTACCGATAGCAGCGCGCGCATCGCCAGGATGAAGGATGGCCGCACGCATCTGGCGCACAAGGCCGAGCATGCGGTCGATCTGGCCAGCGGCGCGGTGGTGGCGATCACGCTGCAGGCGGCGGATCTGGGCGACACCACCACCATCGGAGTCACGTTACAGGAAGCCCAGGCCAACGCGGCGCTGATCAACGAACGCGGCGTCGAAGAACTGGTGGCCGACAAGGGATATCACAGCAATGAAGTTCTGGTAGATTTGCATGCCGACGGGGTGCGCAGCTATATTCCGGAGCCGGAGCGCGGGCCGCGGAATTGGGACGGCAAGGAAAAAGAACAGAAGCAGGTGTATGGGAATCGGCGGCGGATGAGTGGACGGCGCGGCAAAGATCTGCAGAAGCTGCGCACCGAGCTGACCGAAAGAAGTTTTGCGCACATGTACGAAACCGGCGGCATGAGACGAACGCACCTGAAGGGTCAAAAGAACATTCTCAAGCGGCTTCTGTTCCACGCGATCGGATTCAATCTGGCGCTGCTGGTCCGGAAGTGTTCCGGAATCGGCAAACCGAGGACCCTGCAGGGCCTCTCAGATGCGATTTTGCTTGTCCAGATCGCGATGACCGCACTGGCGGCCCGCTGGATCGAATTAATCGAAGATAGCGAGCCCGCTTCCGCCTCGAGATCACTTCCTTGGGATTTTCCCGCCTCCATCAACACTCGAAGCGTTTTGCACTTCTACCACGGGCTGTTAGGGAATGCGGTTTGCGGGAAGCTGGGCGTTTTTCACAGGACTAATCTCACCCGAGCTGTGGACGACTCGGCTGCGGTTTGGAAACTTACAAAGACTCAAGGGCCAGATCGGTGTCTCGGCAGGCGATCTTACGGCCGTGCGTGTTCATAAGGATTCCGTCCAGCCCAAGAATTGCGTCGTCCGTGGAAACGAGAAGATCTGCATCGAATGCGATCGCGGTCGCCGCGTGAAGCGCATCTGCGGCGCGAATCCCTCGGGTCTGCAGATCAAGTTGCTGTAAATGGAGGCGGACGGTCGCGGCCGTCAGGTCGAGCACGGCAATATTGAATAAATCAACTACGATTTGAACCTGTGTCGTAATAGATCGCGCAGCCGGAATCAATAAGGTGTCGGCGCGGGATATACCTTTTGCGGACTGCGCGAGTAATCGGTACAGCGCCTCTTCAACCTCGTAATAAGTCAAACAGGAGGTAGCTCCAGTATGCAGCTTGCCGACCGTTTCGAAGAGCCGCTCGGCATCATTGGCAATATCGATGGGGGATCGTCCTCGTCGCTCAGACGATCTAAGGAGGGCGTTCGCGCTCCCCCGTGTGCTGAGATAATCTATGAATACCCCAGTGTCGAAGTATACCCGCACTATGCGGCTCGGAGTTTTGCGGCCAGTTCCTCCGGTGTAACAACCAGAGGCTTGTCAGTGCCCACAAGAGTCTTAAAGGTTGCGTCCTTCGTAACCAGAAAATCGCATTCATGGGCGCTACTGAGGATGAGAATATCGTTGGAATGGGCCATACGATTTCTCAAAGCTCGTACTCGCGGGAGCAGCGCCTCAGCCTTTGCGAAATCAACGGGAAGCACTCTGAGATGATCTCGGATTCTTTCAAATTCAGGTCGGCCAGCGGCGTCCGCAGCCAGGAGCAGTTCCTGAAGCACAATTGGGTTCACTGCAAAACGAATGCGGCCTTCGTCCTCGGCAGAGAATAGACGTACCGCCGACGGCTCGCCGCGGAGATATTCGACGATCACGCTGGTGTCAAGAAAGACGAGCGGTCTTTTACGTTCAAGACCTTCGCCTTCGAGCGGTTCAGGGTGTGCCACCTGCTCCATGTGTTTATTCTACGCGATCGTTGAACCGAGCACCCGTGATGAAGCCACAGATACAGGAGGGTCTTTCCCGCGGCATCTGGCTGTTTTGTCGGGTTTGCCAGGAAGTGCCGCTCCGGGATTAGTACCCGTTAACTCGGCTCCCCGTCTGTGACTGCCATGTCGGGACCGCAACTGCCGTTCCGTGGGGAAAGGCAGCCACGCTTGACCTGCCGATCCCCGTGACGAGCCACCAGTGAGAGGCTTCGCCGGCCCTTGACAGATTCTGCCGGCTTGCTAAGGTGAAGAACAGTTGAACTATTCCACGATCATGGCCATTGTCACCGTCAAAAATAAGTATCAGGTGGTCATCCCTCAGCATGTGCGGGAAGTGATCGGCGTGTCCGTAGGCGACGTGTTCGAGGCAAAGGCCGAAAAAGGAAGGATCGTCTTCGAACCGAAGCCCCTCATTGACCGGGGTATCGCCGAGAGCATGGCGGAGTTTAAAGCCGGTCATTCGCTCGGGCCGTTCCGAAACGCTGAACTTGATGACGCTCGATTTCTCGCCGCATTTTCAGCGCAGTTACCGCAAGGCTCCCGCCGAGGTCCAACGAGCATTCGACAAACAGTCGGCGCTCCTGCTTCATTGACTTCCACCGCCCGTCCCTCCGTACCAGGAAATTCGGTGTCGCGGGCGATATATGGCAGGCACGCGTGAACAACTCCTTGGCGTTTCTGCTTCACCATCGACGCCGTATACCACCTGCACGAGATTCAGGCGCACCCCAGGAGATAGACCCATACGTGGCGCGATCGGCAAGGGAGCGATCTCTTCATGATCTCGTCGGCGCCTTTAATGCTTTGCGGCCGAGCACTGCAGCTTCGTAGAGCGTTTACTCTAACTGCGAACGGGCGGCTCGCAGTTGATCTCCCACGAGACGCCGAAGCGGTCGGTCACGGTGCCAAAGAGGATTGCCCAGAACGTCTTCTGCAGCGGCACTGTCACGGTTCCGCCTTCGGACAACGCGCTGAACACCCGCTCGGCTTCAGCCGGATCCGGAATGCCAAGCAGCACGTGGAACCCTTGCGGAGCCTCGTATTTTCCCGGCGTGCTGTCCGCGCCCGCCAGAGTGCAGGCGCCGACCTCCAGCGTGGCGTGCAGGATTTTGTCCTCACATCCGGGCGGCGCTTCGGCGGCCATCGGCGTCTCCGACCACTTCAGCATGGTGACGATCCTGCCGCCGAGGCATCGCTCATAAACGCGAAACGCCTCCTCGCAGCAGCCATCGTACGCGATGTGAAATGTGAGATTCATTGCGCGGCTTCGAACGCCAGCAGCACATTGCCCGGCATGCCGCTCTGGCGCGCGTAACCCGAGTTCACGTACACCATGCCGTTCACCACCACCGCGCCGGGGCCGTCGATCGACCCGCCGTGCCCGGGCACGCCGTTCACGGTTTCGAAGTCGCGCGCCGTATCGAAGTCCCAAAGGATGCGTCCGTCCTCGGCGGCGTAAGCGCGCATGTGGCCGTCGTCTGCACCGGAGAAAACAACGCCCGGAATCGCCGTGACGGCGGCGGGCTGCGCCGGACTGCATCCTTGCCTGGGTAAATCGGGCTTCGGCGGATCGCACGGATGGCCAGGCATGTACCAGGTCTTGCTGCCGTCTGTGAGGCGGATGGCGGTCAGTCCTCCGCCCTGCGCGGGATCGAGGTCCCGCTGGCGGAGATCGGCGAGGTCGGTCGTCTTGCGCGTCTGGCGCACGACATCCGAAACCGCGGCGTAAACATTCTGGCCGTCCGAAGCCATGCCCCACTGCACGCCGCCGTTGGTGGATCCTTTGCCGACGCGCAGCTGCCAGACGAGCTCGCCCTTCTTGTCCGGATCGAGCGCAAAAACGATACCCGACTTCTGCCCCGCCACCAGCAAGTCCCGCCCGCCCGCGTTGAGCAGCATGGCCGACGAGCCGAAATCGAAATCCGGGCCGCAGCTGTTCGTCGCGAGGCACTCCCCGCTGAAGATGTCCTTCTCCATGAACTGGCGCGACCAGACGATCCGGCCGGTCTTGATCGAAAGCGCAACGACGGCATCGCTCATGCTCGTCGAGGGTTCCGAGTAATTGTCGCCCGTCGTCACATAAAGCACGCCGCGCTTCAGATCGAGCGTGGGCGTCGACCAGATAGCAGCGCCCGACGGACCGAACTGCGCGCGGCCGGTGGAATTTTTTCCGATCTGCTTCGGCGGTCCGACCATGTAGGTCTTCCACACCTGCGCGCCATCGTGCACCCGCAGCGCGACCACGCTGCCGCGCATCGTGCAGCACAGATAGGCGGCGTCGGAGGCGCGGTTTTCTTCCCAACTCGCCACCGGTACGAAGACGATGCCGTCGTGCGCCACCGCGGCGCCGGTGAGGCGGGTGGCATCGTGCGGGTCCATTTTTTTCTTCCAAAGGAGCTTGCCGACGCCAGCATCGAGCGCGTAAAACCAGCCCGACTGATCGCCGAACATCGCCACATAGCGCGCGCCATCGCGGACCACTACGAGCGCGGTGCGCACCGGTCCCGACGCCTGATAGACCCAGCGGATGCAGCCGGTCTGCGCATCAAGCGCATGAATCGCGCCGCCCGCGCTGCCGATGAAAAGGTTGTTGTCCAGAATTGTCGGCTGCGAGAAAGCGGTGAGATCGCCCTGATAGGCGAACGCCCATTTCAGCTTCAGCCCGCGCACGCCATCGACAGTGAGCCCCGCCTGCTCCGCCGTCTGAAACCGCGTGTTCGACGACGCCGGACTCCAGCCGTCCCACATCAGCTTCGGATTCGCTGCGATATGCACCGAACGGTCGCTGCAGAATGCCGACGCGGGTTCCGGCGGATCGCCGCCGGGCGTGCCCAGATAATTCGCGACGGCCTCGCGCTGCGCCATATTCATCGTGTAGGCGACCGTGATCATGGCGCCGTAATTGAGCGCTCGCAGAATGCGCGTCGCCGGCATGCGCTGCAGGGCCTCGCGGGTGGGAATGCGCGGATTATTCTGCTCGTGGCAGGCGGCACAATGCTGTTTGAAAACCGCTTCGCCGTTTTCTGTCGCAGCCTGCAGGGAGGCGCAAAGCAGCATTAGTAACGTGAACCGCATATTTCGGACTCCAGCCAGTGTACTCCTGGCAGGCATGAGGTAAGCTTTCTTAAATATGTCGTTCAGCGCGGGGGAAAAGCTCGGCCCATACGAAATCGTCGGACCCATCGGCGCGGGGGGCATGGGCGACGTTCTATAAAGGCACCGATTCGCGCCTCAACCGCAGCGTCGCAATCAAAGTTTCGGCCGAAAAATTCAGTGCGCGATCGGAAAGCGAAGCACGCGCCGTGGCCGCGCTGAATCACCCCAACATCTGCACGTTATACGACGTCGGTCCGAATTATCTGGTAATGGAGCTGATCGACGGCGACACGCTGTCCGATCGCATCAAACAAGGACCGCTGCCGCTCGAAGAAGCGCTCGACATCGCGCGCCAGATTGCCGATGCGCTGGTCGCGGCGCATGAGCGCGGCATCATCCATCGCGACCTCAAGCCCGCCAACATCAAGGTTCGTCCGGACGGCTCGGTCAAGGTTCTGGATTTCGGGCTGGCTAAAGTTGACAGCCATCAGCCGGTCGGACCGGATGCGCCCACCGTCCTCGCCATGAGCGAACCCGGCATGATCCTCGGCACCGCGGCCTATATGGCGCCGGAGCAGGCGCGCGGCAAGACCGTCGACAAGCGCGCCGACATCTGGGCGTTCGGCGTTGTGCTGTGGGAGATGCTGACGGGCCAGCAGCTCTTCGAAGGCGAAACGATCACCGACGTGCTCGCGAATGTCGTGCATCGCGAACCGGACTGGAATCGCGTGCCGAAGCGGACGCGCCGGCTGCTGCGGAGTTGCCTGGAGCGGGACCCGCGGAAGCGGCTGCAGGATATCGGCGATGCGCGGCTGCTGCTCGACGAAGAGGCAGCCCCGCTTGCTGCGCCAGCTGTCGCGACCGCCGCAGCACCGCAAACCGTGCATTCGGTCTCGCTTGTCATGGGAAACAAGATCGCCTGGGGCGCGGCGACGCTGCTCCTCGTCCTGCTGGCCGGGCTGGCATGGCTGCACTTCCGCGAGAAGCCGCCGGTCGCAAATACCGTCCGCTTCCAGGCGCCACTGCCCGAAAAGGTCTATTTCAAATATCTGTCTCTTTCTCCGGATGGCCGCTATCTCGCGTTCGCGGGAACTGCAGCCGATGGCATAGACCACCTCTGGGTGCGAGCCCTCGACACGCTTGAGGCCCGGATGCTAATGGGCACGGAAGGCGCGACCAGCCCGTTCTGGTCGCCCGATGGCCGCTACGTCGGGTTTTCGGTGGGCGGCAAGCTCAAAAAGATCGATCTCCTGAGCGGGGCGCCAACGCTGACATTGTGTGACGTTCCCGGCCTCTCGGGACAGGGCACGTGGAACAAAGACAACATCATTGTGTTCGGATCGCGTGGCTCCGGCAGTTCGCTATGGCGGGTTTCCGGCAGCGGCGGCACGCCGGTCCTGATGGCCTCGGCCGATGCGAAACGTGGCGAGGGCAATCTGGCGTTCCCGCAGTTCATGCCCGACGGGAAGCGTTTTATCTACACGCGGACTTCGGCCAACGCCGAGCTAGGGGGATATACTCCGGCTCGCTCGAAACCAGGCCTGGCGATGCGCCTTCGAAGCGAATTCTGGCCACAGGCAGTGAGGCCGTCTACGTACCGTCTGCGAAGCAGGTGCTTTTCACCCGCGGTGCGACACTCATGGCGCAGTCATTCGACGGGGATCGTCTCCAACTGAGTGGTGAGGCAGTTCCCATCACCGACCCGGTTGGCGTCTTCGGCGCGTTCAGGTGGTTCACCGTATCAGCGAGCGGCGTACTGGCATACCGGCTCGGCAGCGATTCACAGCGGCAGCTGACGTGGTTCGACAGCAAAGGCACGGTGCTCGGTCACGTCGGCGATCCGAGTCTCTACCGGGAACTCGCCCTCTCCCCGGATGGAAAACGCGTTGCGGTTTATCAGGCGAATGACCAGTTCGACCTGTGGCTGTTCGATCTGGCGCGCGGCGGCAAGGCGCGCTTCACTTTCACGCCGAATTTCGAGCGCTATCCGGTTTGGTCGGCGGACGGGAGCCAGATCGCGTACTGTTCGGGTATGGCTGACAACAAGGACGTCGGCATCTATCGCAAGGCTTCCAACGGAGCCACCGATCCGGAATTGCTGCTGAAAACCGGCGAAGTCATCTGTCCGGAGGACTGGTCCCGCGACGGCAAATATCTGCTCTACGGGGTCATCGGATCGTCGCACATCGATTTGTGGGTGCGGCCGATCGCCGGCAAACCGAACGATAAGGGAGCTCCGTTTCTCTCCGGCCACTTCCAGTATGCCGACGCGCAGTTTTCGCCCGACGGGCGATGGATCGCCTACGACTCGAACGAATCGGGAAAGAACGAGGTCTATGTGCGACCCTTCACGCCGGGAGGAACCTCGATGGCGGGGGACGGCAAGTGGATGATCTCGAGCGCCGGCGGAGAACAGCCGCGCTGGAGTCGCGATGGGAAGAAGATCGTTTACTGGCAGGATACGGGAAAGCTGATGTCAGTGCCTGTGGAGGCCAGCGGGTCCGCGTTGAAGCCCGGTGTGGCGACGCCGCTTTTCGATCTGCCCATCGGGGTGGGAACTGGCGGACTGACGAGTCTCTGGGATATGACGCCGGACGGCGCCCAGTTCCTGGCCAATACTTATGCGGCGGCGGCGGCCGACGCCCCGATCACGGTCGTGCTGAATTGGCTGTCCGGCGTCAAGCATTGATGTGACACAGGCTTCAGCCTGCGGTGATGCTTGACAAAGACTAGTTTTTGATACAGACTAGATTTCATGACGGACCAGTCCCCCGGGCGGCGGGCAGCCGTCTATTGGTTTTCCGACGGACTTCCGGATATCTTCTTCGGGACCATCCTGATCGTGTGCGCCGGAGCCGCGCTGTTCTGGCAGAGCCTTGCGCCACACTCCTGGATTTACGATCTCCTCCTGATTACCGCAGGCTACGCCCTGCATTCCGCGACGGAGCAGCGCGTCCTTGTATACCTGAAATCGCGCACCACCTGGCGGCGGACCGGTTACGTTCAACCGCCTGAGGAATTCGAGCCGGGCGCCGGGCTCACGACTCTGTCCATCAACCCGGCTCCGCGGAACGAAAACGTCAGCCATTTCGCACGGCGCACGACGCTGGTCGTGTTTTTCGTCCTCTACGGTGCGTTCAACACGGCGCCGCCCCGGTGGCTGGCTCCGGCGGCGATGTGCGGGCTCGCGATGGGGCTCTATTTTGCGAACCGGAAGACGGAGCACCCGTTTCAGGCGTGGTGGGCAACGGCGCTCGCCCTGAGCGGTCTTATTTTCCTGCTCGTACCGATTGCGCCACACTATCAGGCGCTGGTCTGCTACCTGATAGCCGGAGGATGGCTGGTGGTGCACGGGCTGATCGCGTGAGTTCCGACGCGCAGCAGATCCAGGAAATCCTGCAGGTGGATCGGGTGATCCATGAACCGGCGCGGCTGGCGATCATGAAAATTCTCGACGGTGCGGGCGAGGCCGACTTCCTCTACCTGCAGCGTGAGGGTGGGTTCACGCAGGGAAACCTGTCCGGGCATCTGGCCAAACTGGAGGAAGCGGGATATGTGGCGATCGAGAAGACGTTCAAAGGAAAGCTCCCCCTGACGGTGTGCAGTCTGACTGGTAAGGGCAAGTCCGCATTTTCCCGATACGCCCGGCAGATGGTCAGAATTCTACGGTGATTGCGCAATTATTGTCCGGAAGCGCTTCAACAAAATTGCAATCTCTGTTATCGTTCGTACCATGACGTCTTCGGAAACAATTCACGAGACGATCACCAGAATGCGCCGGCGCATGCTGGAAATTGACGCGCTGATCGCCCAGCTCGAACGGGAGCCGATCGAGAGGACTCGCATTCCCGTGCATGCGGAGGACAGGACAACGAGGCACTTGCGGCTGGTCCGGCTCTGCAGAAGAACCTGGCGGGACGGCTGAAATCAGCGTGCCGAACAGGCTTCGGGCATCCAGGCTTTGGCGTCCGCCTGCCTTTTGAAGTGCGTGCTGGTAATGAACGGCTGGCTGAGGTATTGGGGATCCCGGACTTCGGTCGACACCACCAGCCACTCGCCGCTCGGATCGCTGATGCGGTCGTACCATTCCGTGAGAGCGGCGTCGGCGCTGTAGGGCACGCCGTTCTTTCGCAGATAGCCGGGGGCGAGGTGTGTCGTCACCACCTTGAGATCGCCAGCGCGCGGCTGGCCGCGTCCGGTGGTCGCAGCTTCCCATTCCGCGACTGAGTAGCCCTGCAGTGACGGCTCAGCGTTCGCCGGAACGTCCTTCACGCCGAAATGGAAGACGCGTGTCTGCCTGCCGGCGTCGGTCTCGATCTTCATCGTGGTGTCGTTATCCCAGGTGATGTGGAGCCGTCCGGGAACGCGCATCAGACCGGCCGCGCCGTACGACTTGCACTGGCTGCCGGAAGCTTCGTCCTTCGCGGGATCCCAGGTGTCGGCCACCTTGCGGCCTTCGGCATTCAGCGCCACGCCGCTGTAGTTGCCTTTTTTGGGCGTCACCATGCGGAAGCTGCCAGTCTTCGGTGACGACGGAGACCCAGTAGCCTGTCATATCGATGGGAGCGGCGAGGCGCGCGGGCTGCGCGGGTCCGCGTCCGCGGCCTCGGGCGGGCGGGGCCTGCGCGGAAGGATTGTAGGGGAGGTCTGCTGGGCGCTAAGAAGAAGCGGGATTAACAATCCCGCGCAGGCTGGCAGCCTGCCCCACTTCCTATTCACTCGTATCATTGGGATTTCTGCCCCAGCCGAATCCATCCGACTTGCGATGCAGAGTCTTCAGCGCGCCGCGATGGTCGGCGGGCGTGCGCGAGGGATTGATAGTGACGACGACTTCGTCGCCGACCTTGAGCGTGTCCCGCTTGATTCCCTGCTGGCCGAGCTGGCCGGAGGAGCGCCATTCCAGCGACCAGCGCTGCATCACGCCTTTTTCGTCGGGCGCTTCGATCTGCAGAAAGGAGTGCGGATTGCGAAAGAGGAAGTCGATGATCTTGCCGTCGAGCTTGACTTCCTTCTCAGCGATAATAGGTCGCGGCAAGAGAGTGATGCGCGTACGCCGCCGTGGTCGAGAGCATCGCCCCGGCAAATCAAAATGGTCAGCAATCTGCGGATCACTTGTTCTCCTTCTTCAGCGTCTTGTACGCCGCTTCGATGAATGCCGTTCCAGGGCCTGGTCGACCGTAAAGCCCGTCGTAGTCGAACGTCGGCTTAGCAGCCTTCACCTGTTCGAGCGTCTTCCCTTTGTTAATCAGATCCTGAATGCGGTCGCGCATGATGGCGACCATGTTCCGGTAGTTCGCCACATCGCCCGTGTCGCACAAACGTCCGTGCCCGGGAATCACCATCGTGCCGCCCTGCGAGCGGAACTCCGGAATCGCCAGATCGAGAATGCGATTCAGTCCGGCGAGGATGCCGTTGATCCGTCCCGCCGCTCGCCACGTCGATCACCGGATAAGCTGTCGGTGCGCAGGATATCGCCCGGCGCTGATCACATCCGAATAGCGGAAGAACACCATGCTGTCGCCATCGGTATGCGCCGCGGGCTGATGAAAAATCTGCACGCCCTCGCCGTTGAAAAACTCGCTCAGCTTGTACGCCGTCGGTGTGATAGGTGTCCGTCGGCTAGCGCGTTCACCGGCGCCGGCTTCTCGCCCGGCACGTGGCTCGCTCATGCGTTGCAGTACGTTTTCATGCGCGATCACCGTCGGCGCCGGGCGCAACGCCCACCGGGGGAAACGTCACGCCCGACGATCTTCGAATCCGCCGGCAGCTCGCGCCAGCCTCTCGTTCCCGCCGGTGTGGTCCGCGTCGACGCTGGTGTTGATGATGAAGCGGACCGGCTTGGGCGGCGCGGGCGAACTGATGATCGCGTTGAGCGAAGGGCTGGTCCAGCCATACGGCGTCTGCGGGCAATGCAGGCCGACGCAGCGATTCGGCTCCGGCGACGACGTGATCGCCGTCGCAAGCTCGAGCACCTTCGACATCACCTTCGTGCTCATGACGCAGGGCCGGCGTCCACCAGCAGGATGCCGTCCGTCCGATCGAAGCGGTGATGTTGCCGCCAGGCGCCGACCAGCATATAGACATTGCCCTGCACCGGCATCACTTTGATATCGGTGTCACCGGCGGGCAGAATCGGTTGCGACGCAGCGCGACTTTTGCAATCGACTCGTCTGCGGCTCGGTCGCAGTGCCGGTCTTTCAGCTTCAGGCGAAATTCCGGATAGGTCGATTCGGCTCCGCCGCGCGCGGCAACCGCGGGGAATGTCGTCCGCGCCGAGGTTCGGATTCTGGCCGGGCAGGAAGTGCGGCACCGCGGTCGAGATATTTTCTTCGCTCACCGTGCACGGATAGTAAGACAGCGTGCGTGTGCGGATCGAGCTCGTAGTTCGTGGTCTGAATGAACGGCTCTTCCAGCCACACCGGATCGGTGACGATCATCGTGACCAGCAGATAATCGCCGTGCCGCGTGATGTATTCCATCATGGTGGCCTTGTCGCTGAACGACGCGCCGTTGCGACGCAGATAAGCGCCTTTGATATGCGTGGTCGTGACCACCAGCATGTTGCCGTCCCACTTGCCGGTGGAGAATCCCGACCAGGTGTGCGGCGCGTAGTCCGGCGGATGCGGGCGCCCGTCCATCCAGATCGGGCCGCTCCATCGAACGCAGATATTCGAAATGACAGCGCAGTGAGCTCGCGCGAGACCGGGTCGATCTCCTCCGAAATCCGCACCGCCCCCAGGGCCCGCCATTGATAAGGAGCCGGGATGCGGACGGCACTGAAACTCGGGCAGACTCCATTCGGAGTGGTCGTGGCTGTCGGCCTTCATGCGGCCGGCGTCGTTGAGCGGGAATGCCCTGATAATCGCCCAGCGGCGGGCCGCCGGAGCGCTCGTAGGAGTCCTCGGTAATCCGGTCGGCCCAGACGCCCGAAAGATCGACCTGCGCGAACGCCGGAACGGCGATCAGGACGGCCAGGAATACAGGGGTGATTCTCCGCATCGCGCGACGACTAAAATATCACGACTTGTGGAGTAGGCGTTTCCGCCTGCCAGCCTACGCGAATACGCGCGTGCCGCCGTTCGACATCGTCAGCGGTGCGTGCGCGGCGCGGATGGCGCTGAGCATCAGTTCGAATTCGTCGAGTCGCCCGCGGCATTCTGCACACAGCAGCAGATGTTCTTCGGTACGTTTGAGCGACAGCCCTGAGAGTTGGCCGAACGAGTAGCGTTCGATGCTGTCGATCCGCAGATGTGGGATTCGATGAGCGAGGCGCAAGGTGTTCATTAGTTGCCAGGCTAGCATGTCCGGCGCAGGGACAAAATACCCCGGTGACCATTGCAGATATACGTCGTCTGTACCGCCGGCGGTCTTGCCACCGGTGCTTTTGGTTACGCTCTCCGTTTATTTAGAACCCCTAATTTTCCGTCGGCGTGCGATCCAGTTTGTCGATCACCAGGATTTCCACCGCCTGCCGCCGCCGGTCCAGCCTGAGGCCAAGCTGATTTTCGACCGCCTGAAACATGGTCGGGCCGTCGCCGCCGTTGTTCGCCTCAGCATTGGTAATCCATTCCAGCTTGAAATTATAAACGCCCTTCAGGCCAGTCGCATCGACGATGGGCCCGTCGCGAAAGTAGCCCGGCGCCAGCACCTGTAGCTGCTGCGCGATGTCGGCGGACCGCACGTGGTTGCACACGGCAGCCAGCGTGGCGCCTTCGTGTTCGGCAAAGGATCGCGCACAGCGTGCTTCACCCGGACTGTCTTCCGGAGCCTCCTTCATCCTGAGCCCTCCCTTCGCCACTTCCAGCGCATAGGTCTGGCTCGTTTTGTTTTCCCGGTGGAAGCTGAGGTGAAAGCGTTCCGCGAGGAGCGAACGGAGCATCAGAGGCACTTGTTCCTGTGTCGCGCCGGTGGGTACTCTTGCGGCTATATCGAAACGATCGGCCGGAGAATCCGGGCGGCCGTTCAGAAAACCCGGACCTTGTATCTGCGACGCGCCGACACCGTAAGCCAGCATGATGAGGTCACGCAAAGTGATCTGGACGAATCGCAGGAAATGATCGCCGCCCACGTTGAGACTCGGCGTAGTGGCGTTGATGAATCCCTGGTCGGGATTGGACGGGTGAATACTGGCCACTTCGAATTCCGGATCGGATTGAGCCAGCAGGAGCCCGGTGACCGCAACGATACATGTAACGCCGGCAGTCTTGCCGCCGGTGCTTTTACTGAAACAAAGCCAGCCGAAGGCTCTCATCGAACTAATTATGCACCGGCAAAACCGTGGAGTTGCTCACCCCGCTCGCCTGGGTCAGCACCAGCTGCGGGTCTCCGTTGGGCGCGCTCGCGGGCACCTGGAAGTCTACCTGGTAAAGACCGACCTCAGTCGGTGTGAGACCGGCATAGAGAATGTTCGTGACAGCGCCGCCGTTCAGCGTCAGGGTCGCCGTGTCCAGGACGCTGGCTTCGGGCGATGCCGTTCCCGATGGCACCGTCTGATTCGTGAGTCCCATGCCGACCAGATACATCGTGAGATATTCGCCGGGCGCGGCGGGTGCGGCTTCGGTCACCAGGCTGCCATTCAGATGCTGCGCGATGATGTCGCCGCCTGCGAACTGCGCGATGCCCGGCGCGTCGGAAACCAGTTGGATCGGATAGGGCGTGCTGAGCGCGCTGTTGGCGTTGACGATCAGCTGATAGGGATTCCCCGCTGTCAGCTCGAAGGGAATTTGCGCGTTGATTTGTCCGGGGCTCACATAATAGAGCGGCGCGGTCACGCCGCCGATGATCACCGAAGTCTGATTGATGCTGGTGGGCAGAGGAATGACCCCGCCCGAAGCCGCTTGGGATGCGAGGTTCGAGCCGTAGATCTGAATGATGGTCCCGGGCGCGAAAGGCACGCCAGGCTCGGCCGCGATGGCGAAGGCGTTGAGCGTGCCGTTCGGGGTCAGCAGCGGAGCGGCATTGGGCGTGACCTGGCCGGCGATCTGCGTGGTGGCCGTCGGCAGCGGCGGCGCGCTGGCGGTCACCGTGATAGCGACCTGCTGCGCGGTATTGCGTGGCGTCCAGGTGGTGGAGTAGTTGCCGCTCGTGGTGTCGGTCGCTGGCAGGATGAGCGGCGGATCGCCATTCGAGAAGGTCGCGACGACCTGTCCGTTGGTGACCGGCTCGCCACAATCGTTCACGAGCAGAATGGAAAGCGGCGTCGGCCACGCGGCGGGCTGCGAGAAGCTGTTGACGAGGCCGTTCTCGGTGGGAACGAGATGGGCGGGCGTGCAGGAGGATGTCGCCAGCGGTTTCGCGCCAGGGCGATCTGCCGGGGTCACCGCGCCGGGCTCGACGATGAGCGTGACGTTGACCGTACGCACTGCCGCGCCGGCAAATGCATAACTCACGCCCCCGGTGTACACGCCCGCGCTCAGCCCCGCCAGGTTCACCGATATCGACGAAGCCGCGGGCGAACCGGACGAAGTCGTGCCGGTCGCAGGGGTCACACTGATGAAGGAGCTGTCGGACGCCGCCTGATAAGACACTGCGGCCGATGTTCCCGCAAAAACGTTCACGGCCTGCGCTGGTGGCGCGCCCGTACTGGCGATGAAAAGCAATCCGGCGGGCTGGGGGTTTGGCGTCACCCCGGTCGCCGCCGAAACGATGTTGAGCACGACGATAAATGTCCGGGGTGAATCCACGACGTTCGGCGAACTCACCAGTATGGCGCCGTAGTAAGGATTAGCCGCCAGCCCGGCTGCGGCCGAGTTGATCGTGAAGCTCACCGTGCCGGGGTTTTCCGGAGTTGAAGTACCACTTGAGGTGTTCAGCGTAAGCCACGGGGCTCCAGGAAGAACCAAGGCGTTCCAACTAACCGTCGCGCCCAGCGTGACGCTGACCTGAAACGACCCGTTGGGATTACCGGGGAGCGAACCGGCCTGCGCATTGAAGATCGTGCCGGCGGGGTTGAGCGTGATGCTGGCGCTCGCGGTCACCAGCACAGTTACGGGAACGGTGAGAGAGCCGATAGAGGTGACTACGGAGATGCTGCTCCGATAGAAGCCTGCCGCCAGTCCCGACGGGTTCACCGTAACGGTCACATAGGACGGCGGCCCGCCTTCGAGCGAGATCGGATTCCCCGTGATCGTTACAAAGCTGTCCGCGGCAGTGAGCGAGTTGATAAAAATCGATCCGCCGCCGGTGTTGGCCAGATCAAGGCTCTGTGAAACGGGTTGCGGATTGGCGGAC
This sequence comes from Terriglobia bacterium, assembly GCA_963832905.1. Classification (GTDB taxonomy): domain Bacteria; phylum Acidobacteriota; class Terriglobia; order Bryobacterales; family Bryobacteraceae; genus BOG-234. Next base: position 548,929 of record CAWHVO010000008.1, read on the forward strand.
GACGCGGTGAACGCCAGCGAAAGCCTGGTGATCACCAGCTGCGGCGCGGCCGCGGTCACCTTCAGCGAGATCGCGATGTTCTGTGCATTGCCGGCGCATGGGCTCGACGAGGCGCATGTGACGACGAGCGTGGTCTGTGCGCCGGCGGTCAGCTGTAGTGCCGCCGGCGTCAGGCTGATTTTCAGTGCGCCCGGCGTGGTTCCGCCGCTCTGCACGCTCAGCCAGGGCACCGCCGGCGTGACCGCAAAAGTATAGTTGATGATCTGCGAAGGCGTGTTCGACTGGATAGGAATGCGGACGGCAGCAGGCAGAACCGACGCGCCGTTGGGGATCGTGAAGGTGACCGAATTCTGCGAGAGCACCAGATCGGTGCGGGCGGCGTTGATGGTGATCGAAAGCTGCGCGGAGCCCGTCAGCGCCGGCAAGCCGGAATCGGTCACCGTGACAGGGATCGTAAACGCACCAGCAGCGGTTGGCGTGCCGCTGATGGCGCCATTCGAAAACGTGAGCCCGCCGGGAAGCGTCCCGACGGTCTGGAACGTGTAAGGCGGAGTTCCTCCTGACGCGTTGAGAACCTGCGCCGGATACGGCGTCCCGACGATACCGTTCGGCAGGGACGTTGTGGTGATCGTGATCGACTGTGGCGCAATCGTCAGCGCAAATTTTGAAGACACGAAGGCGCCCGTGGTGTCTGTGGCACTCGCGGTGAAGAGCGCACCGCCCGCCTGAGTCGGCGTGCCCGAGAGCAGGCCGGAACTGGTGAGGGTCAGGCCTGGCGGCAGTGAGCCGCCGGTTAATGACCATGTGTAGGGCGCGGAGCCCCCGGAGGCAAGAAGGTTCTGCCCGTAGGACGCACCAACCGTCCCGCCAGGCAGAGTCACTTGTGACGAGCCGCCGCCTGGAATCTGCAGCGGAGGCGCGGTGGGCTGGCCCCCGGACCCGGATCCGGATGAGGAGGCCGAGAGAACGATGCTGATCGATAGCGGTGAAGGCTCCAGGCTCGAATCGAAGATCGTGCCATTGTAAGTCAGCATCGAGGTGCTGCCCGTGCCGCCGCTACCGGAGAAGGTCCCGGTCCCGGCGCTCACCTGGAACGACCACGACACCGCGCCGCCTGGGCTGACTGTGCCGGAGATAGTGCCGCTCACCATCACGGTCCCCGTCGGATAACAGGAGCTCCCGTCTGTGCCGCCCCCGCTGACTGAGCCGGAGAACTGGCCGCCCGCCCCCGCGAGTGAACTGAGCGACGGCTGCGGGTTCGCCACGAGAGAACCGGAGAAAGTCTCCTGGCCCGTGCTGGTGTCGCTGGAATCGCAATACGCAGTGCCGCCGCCGCTGTAACCGCCGGAGAGACTGGACGCTCCGCCCGCGCTGGTGAGAGAAAGCGTACCGGATCCGGGTTCACCGTTGCTGCCCGTCAGCGAAATCTGCCCCGTCAGCGACGAGGCTGTCCCGCTTGCGGTTCCGGACAGAGTCACGACGTTATTCACCATGCCTGTCAGAGTCAGGGAAACCGGGCCACCCGCGGCCACCGTGCCTGACGCCGTTGCTGTAATCGTGATCACCTCGCCGCCGCATGCCTGCTGGTCGGTTCCAGAGCCGGACAGCGACCCGCTAAAGCTGCCGCCCGAAGCCGCTAGCGAGGTCAGCGCAGGCTGGACCGCAAGAGAAACCGTACTGGAGAACGTACCAGTGACGGGAGCGGAGTTGCAGGTCGTCATGAATGTTCCGGAGAATGTCCCGGTGAAGGTTTGCTGCGCGAGTACCGGCCCTGCCAGAGCAGTGAGAAAAAATACTACTGACGTAAAGTGACGCATGGAAAGGCTCAGTATAGCTTTGAATCCCGGGCCGCGCAGGCTAATCTCATAATCATGTCTATTCGTCCCGTGAAGCGGCTTACAGAGTCCACCCCCACACTCGAAGGCGCGGGCGTCCATCTGCGGCGCGCGTTCGGCTTCGGCGGCACGAACGAGTTCGATCCCTTCCTGCTGCTGGACGATTTCCGCAACGATGTGCCGCGCGAGTATCTCGCCGGTTTCCCCTGGCATCCGCACCGGGGCATCGAAACCATTACGTACGTGCTGGCCGGAACGGTTGAGCACGGCGACAGCATGGGCAACCGGGGCGCAATCGCCGCGGGCGACATCCAGTGGATGACAGCGGGCAGCGGCATCATTCATCAGGAGATGCCGAAGGGCGACCCCGAAGGGCGCATGCACGGATTTCAGCTGTGGGCGAACCTTCCCGCCGCGCTCAAGATGACCGCGCCGCGTTATCAGGAAGTCAAAGCGCCCGACATCCCGCTTATAACCGACGACGACGGCACCGGTGTGCGCATCGTGTGCGGCACGTTCTGGGGGAAGAAGGGGCCGGTCGAAGGCGTCGCGGCGGACCCGATTTACATCGACGTTTCCGTTCCGCCAGGTAAGAAAAAGACTCTGCCGGTCGAGACCACGCGACATGCGTTCGCGTATGTGTTCGCGGGCTCGGGCAAGTTCGGCAACGCGTCGGGGCCGATGCCGGTGATGACGGAAGAGGCGGGTTCGGATAAGCCAGCCGTGCTGGAAGCGGGCAACCGGTCTCTCGTGCTGTTCGATCGCGGCGACGAAGTCACCGTGGAAGCGGGGCCCGAGGGGATTCGCTTCCTTCTGGTGTCAGGCAAGCCGCTGGAAGAGCCCGTAGCGTGGCGCGGACCGATCGTGATGAACACGCAGGACGAACTGCGCCGGGCCTTCGCCGAACTCAACAGCGGAACGTTTCTGCGTTAACGTACGTTCTGTGGAGTAGGCCTTTGGCCTGCTCTACGCCGCGTCAGTGCGCGAGATCGTTCCGCACGATCTTCCCGCCCTTCATCACGAATTTCACCCGCGCGATTTCCGTAATGTCGGCCACTGGGTCGCCGGAGACAGCGATCAGGTCGGCGAACTTTCCTTTTTCGATTGACCCAATGCGGTCGGCCCACCCAGCGCCTCAGCGTTGACCATCGTGGCGCTCTCGAGCGCGCGCACGGAGCTGAGTCCGCCATGCTTCACCAGCTGTTCCAGCTCAAGCGCCTGCGTGCCGTGCACGAAAGTCGCCCCATCCACCCCGCTGCCGACCATGATTTTCAAACCTTTCGTCGCCGCGGCCATCTGGACGGCGTGCTCGAAGATCGGAATCATGCGGTATTTCCCGCCCGTCGATTTGGCGTCGTTATCGTCCATGTACGGCTCGGTGTAGCGCTGCAGGGTGGGGTCGTAATACAGTCCCTTCGCGACCATCATGTCAATCTGCGCCCGATCCAGACCGAACCCGTGCTCGATGGTGTCGCAGCCCGCCACGATGGCGTTCTTCTCGCCTTCGCCGCCATACACGTGGCAGCCGACCTTGTGTCCGAGCTTGTGCGTTTCATCGACGAGTGCCTCGACCACCGGCAGCGGGTATGTAACGACATATTGCGCCTCCCCGCTTGGCGAGAACGAATACGCGCCCGTGGGAAACAGCTTGATCCAGTCGGCGCCGTGCGCGATCTGCTCCCGCACCGCTTTGCGCGCATCATCGACATTGCGCACTACGGTGCTGGCGAGCGGATTGTCCGGTGCGGCAGGATTGGCCGGCGCTGCGCCCCACACGATGCCAAGCGTCAACACCTGATAGCGCGGTCCGTCGATGCGGCCCTGGTTGATGGCGTCACGAATGGCGATGTCGCCGTATCCGTTCCCGTGCGAGCTCATGTCGCGCGCAGTGGTGAAGCCGGCGCGCAGATCGGCCTGCGCGTTCTGGACAGCGATCAGCATCGATGCCTCAGTGCTGCCCTTCGCACCGCGCTGATTGAACATGTGCGTGTGCGCGTCGATGAGACCGGGCAGCACGGTTTCGCGGCTGAGGTCGATGACGCGCGCGCCCGCCGGAATCGCGACCTTGCCTTCCGGCCCAACGTCGCTGATGCGGTCGCCGCGGAGAAGAATCACCTGTCGCGTGAGCATTTGGCCGGTCTTACTGTCGAAGAGGCGTCCCGCCCGCACCGCTGTCACGGGAAGCGCAGGCGGGCACTGGAAGAAGCCGCCATCGGAGCCCCTGCAGGGTGTGGGACCGGCGCCGCGCCAGGGAGTCTGCGCGAACAAAGCAGTGGTCAGCAGCGGAAGAAGAATCGTAAGGCGGCGCATCGCGCCTTCAATAGTATTACGCTGAAGACACATGGAAGTAAGTCTGAGCCCTGAACTCGAAGCCCGGCTCGCATCCCTGGCGGCGCGTCAGGGACGCGATGTCGGGGCGCTTGCCAAAGAGGCGATCGAGCGCCTGGTTGACTACGACGACTGGTTCCTTGCTGAGGTAGCCAAAGGCCGGGCCGCCGCCAAACGGGGCGATTTTATCGAGCATGAAGAACGTCCGCAAGCTGATCGACAGCCGTTACGCCGGCTGATGCGCGTCCGCTGGACCGAACCCGCCGTCCGCGACCTCACCGCGATTTGCGACTACATCGAACAACACGACAGCCCACCGGTGGCCCGCACCGTCGCGCTTCGAATCGTCGAGGGTGCTGAATCCCTGGTAAACTTTCCACGGCGCGGCCGGCCGGGGAGCGATCCCGGAACGCGCGAACTCGTTCTCGCCGGTTCACCCTGGCTGGTGATCTACAGCGTCAATGATGATGCCGTCGAAATCCTCCGTATTCTGCACGGAGCCCAAAAACGGCCGTGAATACGCCTCCACCCGCATCCCCCGAAAAACGTACAATTGCCCTATGAAGACCGGGCTCGTAACCACTCTCGCCCTGACTCTGCTTTCGGCCGGTGCATTACTCGCCCAGAGCATCACCGGAACCTGGCAAAGCAGCACCGAAGTCGAACAAGACCACCTATCGCGCCGTCGCGAAAATCTCCACCACTGAAAAAGACACCCTCGGCGGTGTGTTTTATCCCGGCATCGACCAGCAGGGCGGCACCAACGTTCCTCTTGGCGCCGTCTCCGTACAGGGATCCGCGGTGAAATTCGCGGTGCCCGCACTGGGCGCCACGTTCGATGGAAAACTGGCGCCCGACGGCAAGTCCATGACAGGCACCTTCGGCCTCGGTGGCGACAATCACGTAATCATGACGCTCACGCGCGCCACGCCCGAGACCGCCTGGGCCATCCCCGAGCCTCCCGCCCGCCCCAAGCCTCTGCCTGCCGACGCCGATCCCTCCTTCGAGGCCGCCACCATCAAGCCTGTAAATCCCGACCAGCCCGGCCGCTTTTTCCGCACCTCCGGCACGGAGTTCAGCACGCACAACACATCGCTCGCCGACATGATGTCGTTCGTGTACGGAATCCAGACGAAGCAGATCATCGGCGCGCCCGCCTGGGTCGAATCCGAGAAGTACGACCTCCAGGCGAAATTCCCTCCCGAGGGCATGCCCAGCGCCGCGCAGGTCAAGTCAATGATGGGCAAGCTCCTGGCCGATCGCTTCCAGCTCTCGTTCCATCGCGATAAGAAGGAACTGACCGTTTACGCCATCGTCGTCGCCAAGGACGGCCCGAAGCTCACCAAAAGCACTGGCGATCCCACGGCCGGAGGCAGTCTCTTCTTCCGCGGAGTCGGCCAACTCCCGGCCCGCAACGTCACCATGGCCGACTTCGCCAACCTGATGCAGAGCGCGGTTCTCGACCGCCCCGTAATCGACCAGACCAATCTCCCCGGCCGCTGGGACTTCAGCCTCAACTGGACGCCCGACGAATTCCAGTTCGCCAGCTTCGGCCCCCGTCCACCCACGCCTCCGAGCGACTCCAATGCGCCCGATCTTTTCACTGCCTTGCAGCAGCAGCTCGGCCTGAAACTGGAATCGACGAAGGCGCTGGCCGACGTACTGGTAGTCGATAAAGTAGCAAAGCCTTCCGACAACTGACAGGGTGCTGAAAAAGTCTCAGATGGGAGAGAAACGCAGGCGAAAACGCCTCCTCCATAAATACTCTTCAGGGACGGCCACCTTACGGCGGCTGGACCGGTTGGCAACCGGTCCGCAGGTTGACAACCCGCCCCACGCGGGAACTACGTCAGCAGAACTTCATTTTCATCCTCGATCGTGAGCGACAGGCTCATAGACGGGACTACTCCACAGTCAGGAATCAACAGCTTGCGCGGCGCGAGCTGCGCTTTCTTATCACGAGAGGGCGGCCTCCACCATGGATTTCCCCACCGCAGCGGCGTTCACCTGATAGGTTCCGCTCTGCACCGCGGCGCCGACTCGTGCAACTTTGACAGCCTGCTGCGAGTTCAACAGGGTCAGCGTTTCGAAGGCCGTCGAGAAGCGGATGCCGTCCGCGGGGACTGCCGCGCCGGAGCCTGCCTTCGACACGACAGGTTTTGTGGGATTGATATCGTTCACGGCGGATGCGCCGGTAACGGAGGAGCCCGGACGGAGTGTCATAGAGGTTTCTTTGAGTGCCTTATCGGCGTGAAACCCGAGAATTTTAGGGTATATACTAGCCGTCGATATCAGCACATCCGCAGGAGGCTTTCCCATGCGTATCACAAGGCTCTTGAGCGTTTCCGGCGCGGCGCTCGTCGTGCTCGGCTCCGGATATCTGATTACCAGCCTTACCGCCCAGCAGGACCCGCAGATCAAGATGAAGTCCGGCGACATCGCGGGCGTGGTCTCGAGCGCGAAAGGCCCGGAGGCGGGCGTCTGGGTGATCGCGGAAACCACCTCCCTGCCAACCCGCTATATCAAAGAGGTTGTCACCGACGACCGCGGCCGCTATCTCATCCCGGATCTCCCATCCGCCAAGTACACGGTGTGGGCGCGCGGCTACGGCCTGGTCGATTCGCCGAAGGCCGAGACCGAACCCGGCAAGATGGTCAACCTCAAGCCAACCATCGCGCCGGACGCGAAGACCGCAGCCCAGCTCTACCCCGCCGAATACTGGTACGCGCTGCTGAAGGTTCCCGAGAAGAACGAATTTCCCGGCACCGGTCCGAAAGGCAATGGCATCTCGCCCAACGTGAAGGTACAGGGGCAGTGGATTCACCTGATCAAGACCGACAGCTGCGAATCCTGCCATCAGCTGGGCAATGCCTACACGCGCACCATTCCGCCCATGTTCGCCCACTTCGATTCGCCCGCGCAGGCGTGGGCGCGGCGTGTGGAATCCGGACAGGCGGGCCGCGCCATGCAGGGCGGACTCGGTCAGCTGGGCGCCGAACGCGCCACCGCGGAGTTCGGCGACTGGACCACGCGCATCGCCAAAGGCGAGCTTCCCCCCGAAGCCCCGCCGCGTCCCCAGGGCCTCGAGCGCAACCTCGTCATCACCCAGTGGGACTGGGCCGACCCCAAATCCTATCTGCACGACGAGATTTCCACCGACAAGCGCAATCCGCACGTCAATGCCAACGGTCTTATCTACGGATCGCCGGAAGAGAGCCGCGATTACCTCCCCGTGCTCGATCCCGTGCACAACACGATCACCACGGTGAAGACGCCGTATCGCGACCCCAACACGCCGGGCCAGCCCAAGCCGCTGCAGCCCTCGACGTTCTGGGGCGACGAAGCCATCTGGGACACGCACACCACCGTGCACAACCCGATGTTCGATCAGAAAGGGCGCCTCTGGTACACCGCGCGTATCCGTCCCAACGCGGATCCGGCCTACTGCAAGGGTTCGGATCTGATTTCGGCAAAGCTCACGCCGCTGTCGAATTCCGGCCGGCAGCTTTCGGTCTACGATCCGGCGACGAAAAAGACCGACATGATCGACACCTGCTTCTCGACGCACCATCTGCTGTTCGCCGAGGACGCGAACAACACCCTGTGGACGTCGAGCGGCGGGGGTGGCGGCGTGATCGGCTGGCTGAATACAAAGATGTGGGACCAGACGCACGATGAGGCGAAGTCGCAGGGATGGTCCGCGCTGGTGCTGGATACAAACGGCAATGGCAAGCGCGATGCGTATGCCGAGGTCGAGCAAAAGGTGCTGACCGCGCCAAGCGGCGAAAGCCTCGGCACTTCCGCGGCCATCAGCGCGCCCTCATCCGATCCCACGAAAGACACGCGCCTCAACGCGGCGCCCTATGGGATCGGCATCGCGCCCGACGGCGCCGTATGGGGTACGATTCTCGGCTTCCCCGGCGGCATTGTGCGTGTGATGCCGGGATCGAATCCGCCCGAAACAACTCTGACCGAATACTACGAAGTGCCCTACAACAATCCGAGAGCCAAAGTCTGGGGCTACTCGCCGCGCGGCATGGACGTCGACCGCAACGGCGTGGCATGGGTCGCGCTGGGCAGCGGGCACCTCGCCAGCTTCGACCGCCGCAAATGCAAGGGGCCGCTGAACGGTCCGACCGCGCTTGGGCAGCATTGCCCGGAAGGCTGGACGCTCTATCCGACGCCGGGCCCGAATTTCAAAAACGTGAAGGAATCCGGCAGCGCGGATTCGCACTACTACGACTGGGTCGATCAGTTCGACACGCTGGGTCTCGGCAAGAACACGCCGATCATCACCGGTAATTCGTCGGATTCGCTGATCGCGCTGGTGAACGGCAAGTGGGTCATCATGCGCGTGCCATATCCGCTGGGCTTCTTCGCGAAGGGCATGGACGGCCGCATCGACGACGCAAAGGCCGGCTGGAAAGGCAAAGGCGTGTGGACCACGTGGGGCACGCGCACACCATTCCACAGCGAAACAGGCAAGGGCACGACATCGAAGGTGGTGCACTTCCAGATGCGCCCCACCCCCTTAGCCGATTAGTGGAAGCTACTTAATCACCACCGCATTCGGCGGCGACGCAATCCCGCCCTCCACATTGAGCGGCGCGGACACCACCATAAACTCGTAGCGCTTGTCCGCCGCGCAATCCTCCGCGAGCGGCGCGAGCACAAACATCTCCCCCAGCGGCAGCCCAAGCAGCGGCAGCGCGCGATAGTGCAGCGCGTTCTCGCTCGCAAAATCAAACGGAAACGCCTCCACGCCGGGGCAATCGGTCCCAATGGCCGCCACGCGCCGATCCCACAGCCACGCGACCATCTCCCGGCTGGCCTCGATACCGGTGGCATTCATTTTGTCCATCGGGGCGTAAGCCACCTTCTCCTCCGCCGACAGCTTTTCGTACGACTCCACCCAGCCGGTCCGAACAAGCAGTATCGACCCCGGCTTCAGCTTAGTGTTCTGCGCTGCAAGCGCGCCTTTGAGTTCGTCGAGCGTGTAAACGTCGCGCGTGAGAGGCTTCACTTCCCTGCCCTGCTGTCTGCGATATGAGAAAGCGTCGATCAGCACGCCGCGCCCGACGAACTTATCGGCCCAGTGATGAATGCCGAGCTTCGCATTACCCGCGCGCGTTTCGTCCACCGTGACGCCGCTGTAAAACAGCCCGTGCTTGACGTGGCCTACGTGCCCCAGCCCGTCCCATTGGCTGCCTTCCTGCGTGTTGAAGTTGTCGAGCAGATCGTCGTTCGCGACCGGACTGAGCGGACTGACGCGATGCCCCACCGGCGCGCGCCCAAACAGCGGCGGCTTGACGAAACCGACCTTCGCGTCGAGCCGGAACACCTTGCCGGACTCGACCAGCCGCGCGGCTTCGACGACACCGTCGGCGGTAAGGAAGTTGAGGCAGCCGAGCGCGTCGTTATCGCCGAAGACGCCCCAGGCGGATTCAGGCGGCGCATCTTTCTTAACCGGGAGCTGATCAAAAAGAGGAATGTTGTTCCAATCGATGTTTTTCATTTGAGCAAAGTCAGTATAAACCGCGCCCGCAGTTCACTTGCCATTGCCCAGCAATTTCTTGATTGCGTTCCTTTCCGGCGAGTCCCCCAGCCGGTCTGACCATTCCCGCAGCTTCGCCTTCAAAGCTGTGTCTTTCCCCGCCGCGATCGTCTTCAGGCCAGACTGGTCATACCTGAGGAGCAACTCGCCGCTCTCACTTTCCATGTCGGTCAGATCCTCGAAATCTTTGGTGTCAACCGGAGTCATCTGACCAGAGTAGTCTCCGATGCCAGCCCGTCGAAGAACAAACTTTTCCTGTCCAGCCTGACGCTCATAAATCCCAGTAAAGTCCACAACACCGAGATCATCGCTTTCCAGCAGGAATCGGACCGTCAGCGACAAATCGATTGTTTCGGTCGCCGCCTGCCGGTCCCTCAGAGCGACGCCCCGCACATCACGACCGACATCGGAGGGCAGAACGAAGCTGTGACCCTGCACCGTGAACGAAAATACGGGGTCGAAGCTCGCAAGAGTCAGATCAAACCACTCCTCAATTTCGCTGGCCACGCCTGTGCCGGAGATTCCCTGTCGCGACACCTTCAGAAATGGCTTGTCACCGAGCCGCATGATGCCGTGCCGGCTTGGATAATATTTGAGCGGTTCAAAATGATAGGCCGCGAATTTCCATCCAGCGCCGTCCTTTAAGAAGCGCAGAAAAAGGTCGCCCCGGAAATCGATGTCCTCCTGGATGAGCAGAATGAACTGGGAAGGATTCGCGACACCGATCAGCTCCGTGGAGCATGGCGAGTAGTCCGGATCCCCACAGTGCGGCAGAGGCAGATCGGCTGGCGGAGCCCCGGGCGCTCCGATATCTTTCCATAGCTGCGTCCTGTCAACGCGGCTCCCCGAATCGATCAACTGCGCCACATCGAAAGGAGAAGGCGGCGCGTTGCCGACTGGCGCGACCTGCCCCCATAACGAGCTACTCACGATCGCCAAGAGCGTCGGCCACCGAACCATCATCGTCAATTATCCTGGGTGCAACCCAGCCGCGCCGATGAGGCAAAGAAAGCGGCAGGAACAAACCGGCCTTCGCCGCGTTTCTGACTGTTGCTACGCGCTTGACCCACGAAGGATGCAGCCGATCATCGCTCTCGTTCCCGCAGTGTCTGGCGAAGCACCGGCAGCATCGCCATGTCTTTCGGGTCGCCGAGTTCTTCTTTGATCGCTATCAGGGTCTCCAGATCGAGAACCCTCACGCCCACGCCCGGTTCGATTTCCATAGTTCGCGTATGTTCCACGAGATCGGTCCAGGTACGCGATTTTCCGATCATCCCGAGCACATCCAGCGGTCCGTACTTCGTCAACAGCAGTTGATGGCCGGGACCTTCCAGATGCGATTCGGCAGGACGCAAACGGCGTTCTGGCGAGATTCGATACACGCCATCCAATTCTGCCAGTGCAGATATCAGCCGCGCGACATTGTCCGGATCGCGGGCGTGCACTATATCGAGATCGAACGTATTGACGGGCGCGCCATGCAGGACAGCACTCACGCCGCCTACGATCATGAAGTCAACGCGGTGGCGCGTCAGAACTCTCAGAATTTCGAGATACCGAAGACTCGAACTTTTCACGGAGGGCGATCAACGAGTCTACCGAATCCTGCAACACCTGAAGGCGCTCGCCCGGCGTGAGCGACAGCATCCAGCGAATCAGCGTCAGATCGACTCCGTCATCGCTGTATTCGGGGCCCACCAACATAGTTTATTGCAACCGCGTGCACAACCCGCCCGCTCGTTAGACAATAGAACCATGGCGGTCGCCGAACACAGACCTGCGCCGAGCGGAACATCCCCGGGGTAAAGCGGCTCAGCGCAAGGTCCGCGTCCCGAAGAACGCCCTGCTGGTCCGGTTCCTGCTGCACCCAGTTGGAAAGATCTTCCTTTTCGCGCTCGCCTGCCTGCTCGCTGGTCGGCATCGGCGTTTTCATTCATTACTACAACGTCTATTCGAAGATGATCGACGAGCGGCTGCGCGGCGGCCCGTACAGCACCACCGCCCGCATCTTCGCGGCGCCCGAGGCCATCGCGGTCGGCGACAGCACTTCGCCCTCCGACATCGCCGACCGCACTGCGCCACGCCGGCTACAGCGAGAACCGCAACAATCGCCATCGGCTCCTACTCGGTTCAGGCCGGATTCCATCGACATCTTTCCCGGCGCCGAATCCTATTTCGATCAGGAACCCGCCACCATCAAGTTCGCGCGACGGCAAAATCACCCGCATCGTTTCCCTGCGCGACAACACCGACCGGCCGCTGTACGAGCTGGAGCCGCAGCTCATCACCAACCTCTACGACCGCAATCGCGAAAAACAGCGCGTGGTCCACTACGACGACATTCCGCCCGTCCTGCGCAACGCCATCCTCTCCGCCGAAGACAAGCGCTTCTTCCAGCACTCCGGCTTCGATCCCATCGGCATCGTCCGCTCCGCCTGGGTCGATCTGCAGAGCGCGGCAGGAACGCGCAGGGCGCATCCACCCTCTCCATGCAGCTGGCGCGCGACATGTTCCTCGACGCCCGCGCGCAACTGGCGGCGCAAAGCTGGCCGAAATCATGATCACCATGCAGCTCGAACAGAAGCTCACCAAACAGCAGATCTTCGAGATGTATTGCAATCAGGTGGATCTCGGCTATCGCGGCAGCTTCACCATTCGCGGCTTCGGCGAAGCGGCGCAGGCTTATTTCGGCAAAGACATCCGATCGCTCACGCTTGCCGGAAGCCGCCACGCTCGCGGCCATCGTGCGCGGCGCCAGCTATTACAACCCCTACCGCCATCCCGACCGCGTGCGCGACCGCCGCAACATCGTGCTCGCGCCTGATGCGCGAGAACGGATTCATCGACGACCGCGACTACGCGTTGGCCGTCGAATCGCCGCTCAAAGTGGTCACCGGCCCCGCCGAATCGAGCGACGCGCCTTACTTCGTCGACCTGGTGAACGACGATCTGGAAAAGCGTTTCCCCGGCTACCGATTTCCAGGCGCGAATCCGACAAGATCTACACCACGCTCGATCTCGATCTGCAGAAGGCCGCCAACGAAGCCGTCGCCATCGGCATGAAGCAGGTGGACGACATCGTGCGCAAGCAGAAGCGCTTCAAGAACGTGCCCGTTCGTGGAGCCGCAGTGCGCGCTGATTGCGCTCGATCCGCACACCGGCGAAATCAAAGCGCTCGTCGGCGGACGCAATTACGGCGTCAGCCAGCTCAACCACGTCCTTGCCGAACGCCCGCCCGGGTCCATCTTCAAGCCGTTCGTCTACGCCGCCGCCATGAACACCGCCGTCGCCGGCGGCACCCGCACGCTGACGCCCGCCTCCATCGTGGTGGATGAACCGACCACGTTCGAGTTCGACGGCCAGGAGTATACGCCGAGACAATTTCGAACATGAGTTCTACGGGCCGGTCACGCTGCGCAATGCGCTGGCGAAATCGCTGAACGTCGCCACCATCAAGGTTGCCGAGATGGTCGGCTACGACACGGTGGTCAATCTCGCGCATCGCGCCGGCATCAGCGAAGACGTGAAAGCGACTCCCGCCATGGCCATCGGCTCCTACGACGCGACGCCGCTCGAAATGGCCGGCGCCTACACGATCTTCGCCAATCAGCGGCGTGCGCGTGCAGCCGACGTTTCGTTTCGCTGGTCAAGGAGCCGAACGGCAAGGTTCTGCTCGATCAGAAGCCGGAGACAAAGCCCGTGCTCGATCCGCGCGTCGATTACCTCGTGGTCAACATGCTGCGAAGAAGTGATGCGCACGCGGCACGGCGGCGGGCGTGCGCGCGCGCGGCTTCACGGCGCCCGCGGCGGGCAAGACCGGCACCGTCCGCACGACGGCTGGTTCGCCGGCTTCACCTCCGATCTGCTGTGCATCGTCTGGGTGGGCTTCGACGATAACCGCGAGCTCGATATCGAAGGCGCCCACTCCGCGCTGCCCATCTGGACCGAGTTCATGAAGCGCGCCATCGCTGTTGCGCCGCTATGCCGACGCCAAACCGTTCGAGGCGCCCAATGGCGTGGTCACCGTCACCATCGATCCGGAATCCGGCATGCCGGCCACCCCGCAGTGCCCGATGCAGCAGTCCGGAGGTATTCATCGCCGGCACCGAACCCGTCGGCACCTGCCCGCTGCATGGCGGCAAAGGCGATCGCACCACGGTGTCGGGATGGGACACGTCGTCAGCTTCCGACACAACCGTCGCTGCCGCCGCCACCCGCACCCTTACACGCGACCTGCCGCCCCGGCGCGATAATAAGACAGCGCCGCCGGCGATCACGCAGGCAGTCACCGCCAGGATCCGCCTGCGCAGCCGGCGCCGTCGGACAACCGAAGAAGAAGGGCTTCTTCGGCGATTGAAGGGCGTATTCCGATGAAGTCTGCTGAGCATCTTGCTTTCTTTTCCGCGTCTGTTTCGATCACGGCTTCCGCCCAGCTGCCAAACTCACTCCGGAAGAGCGCGGCGATCTCTACATGGCCCGCAAGATGTACCGCGAAGCCATCGACATATACCGCGACGACGCCGGGAAACACGCGCGGTGATGTGGAACAAGATCGGCATCGCCTACCACCAGCTGGGCGAGCTGCGAAGCGCGCCCGAAAGGCCTACGAGCACGCCATCAGGCTCGACAAAAAATATGCGGATGCCATCAACAACGTCGGCACGGTCTTTTACGCCGAGAAAAAGTACCGCACCGCCATTACGCGCTACAAGCGCGCCATTGCAATTCGCGCCGGACACCGCATCCTTCTGGAGCAATCTCGGCACCGCCTGGTACTCGCGCGGCAGCTTCGATCTCATGAACCAGGCCTACGCGAAGGCGCTGCAGCTCGATCCCGATGTTTTCGAAAAACACGGCACCGTCGGCACGCGCATGCTGGACCGCGGCGTCGCCGACAAGGCCCGCTACCATTTCGAAATGGCGCGGCTGTATGCGGTGACCGGCAAGAACGAACTGGCCCTGCAGTACCTCCGCAAGGCGCTCGAAGAAGGCTTCAAGGAAAAAGACAAATCGCAGCAGGCGAAAGAATTCTCGGCTCTGCGCGAGACCCAGGAATTCAAGGACCTGATGGCGCTGGAGCCGCGTGTCCTTTAGGTTGTGGCTCGTCCTCTTACTTCTTTTTTCCCTCCCCGGCTGCCGGAATAAAACAACATCGCCGGCCCCGCCTCCGAAATACGCCGTTCTGCGCTTCGAGAATCTTTCCGGCAATCCTGCGCTCGACTGGACAGGCCGCGCGGTGAGCGAATCGCTGCCCGCGATGCTGGGGAACGCCGTGGGCGGCCCGGTGCTCGCCTCGTCGGCGCTCAGCGTCACAGCGCCGACGCTCGGCCCGCAACCCGCTTCAGCGCCTGGCACCGCAACGGAACGGGCGGAGGCTCTTATCGCCGGCGCGAACCGCATCATCGACGGTTATGTCGAACACCGCGGGCGGAGAGATCCGCATGACGGCTACCGAGGAAGACGTCGCGACGCATAAGTCTATGCGTACCGTGACCGGGAAAGGCGCCTCTCCGATCGAAGCGCTGAGTCGGCTGGCACGCAATTTGTCACCTCGCGCCGGTCCGCCGCCCACTTCGAATCCCGAAGCATTTCAGGACTGGGCCAGGGCTCTCGATGCGCCTTCCGCCGAAGGCGTACCGCTTCTCGAAAAAGCCACGCAACTCGACCCGAACCTCGGACCGGCGTGGATCGCGCTGGTCAGTGTGCATCTCGCAAAGGGCGATCGTGCAGCCGCCGAGGATGCTCTCAGCCGCGCGAAGCAGCATCAGATCGACCCGCTCAGCCGCGCCAGACTCGACCTTGTGGCGGCAGACCTGGGAGGGGACAGGCTCGCCAGATTTGTCGCGATGCGAAAGGTAGTCGCGCTCAGTCCCGGCGACATGATCCTGCTGCGGGCGCTTGCCGAAGCGGATGTCAGTGCCGGACAGTTCCCGGAGGGAGCAGCCGACTGGAAGAAGATGGCGGACGGATCGCCCAACGATCCGCTGGCGTGGAACAGCCTCGGTTATGCGCGTGCATATGCGGACGACTACGCAGGCGCGATGGCCGGGCTCCGCGAGTACGAACGCCTGCGCCCCAAAGACGCGAACCCGTCCGATTCCATGGGTGACGTGAATTACCTGTTCGGGAAATTCACGGAAGCCGCCGCGGATTATCTGGAAGCGCACAGGAAGCAGCCGGGGTTCCAGCAGTTCGCCGATCTCTACAAGGCCGCGTGGGCGAAATTCCGCGCGGGCGACAAAGCGGGCGCCGATTCGTTGTTTGCACAGTTCCGCGCCGCGCGCCTGAAAGCTGTGCCTTCGGACCCCGCCCCCGCGCTGCTGGAGGCCGACTGGCAGTACCGCACCGGCCGTCAGAAAGAAGCTTTCGCGACTCTGCACAACCTATTGTCCGAAACCAGATCGGAACGCGCGCTCGCTGCCGGCTATGCGCAGCTCACGATCTTCGATCTTCTGCAAAACGACCGCGCGCAGG
The DNA here is from genome assembly GCA_963832905.1 of Terriglobia bacterium. Lineage (GTDB taxonomy): Bacteria > Acidobacteriota > Terriglobia > Bryobacterales > Bryobacteraceae > BOG-234. The sequence continues at coordinate 565,120 of CAWHVO010000008.1, forward strand.
CAGCCAAAGACGCGGCGGCCATGGGCCCGAGGATTTCCGACCGCGTTGCGTTCCTCGCCCGGTTCGCGGCGCAGCCTTCGGCTTCAGCAAGCGAGTGGCAGGCGCGGGCCGACCGCATTCCGCCGTCCACACAACTGCGCGACGCAGCCCTTGGCTATGCGCTGCTGCTCGACGGCAAGCGCGACGCCGCACTCCCGGTGTGGGAACAACTTGCCCGGTCCGCGCCTGGCACCGACTTCTTCACGCATGCCGTCTACGCCCGTCTTCAGGGACAGAAGGTTCACCGGCCATTGTTGCCGGATCCCCTGAATCTGAATCAATTCGCAGGCATACTGGACACCGTCAGTTAAGCGTTGACAAGCTATGACCCGCGGTATTCGACAACCACGAGCGTCAGATCGTCGGCCTGCTCGGCGCCGTGGGTGAAATCATTAATCGCCGCCTGAATTCCCGCGTGCATCTCTTTGTAGCCCGCTCCGGCCGCACGCTTCACGGCTTCGCGCAGCCGTTTGCGTCCGAAGAAATCGCCCGCTTCGTTCTGGGCTTCCGTCACGCCGTCGGTGTAGAGGACCAGGCGGTCGCCGGGGTCGAGCCTGCGATGTTCGATACTGAAGGACGTGGTGGCCACCAGCCCGACAGGCATGGACGTTGCTTCGAGCCGCTCGATCTCGCCGGTATGGCGCACCAGAAGCGCGGGACAGTGCCCGGCGTTGGAGTAGGTCAGCCGGCCGGCGGCGTCGAGCTTCGAATAAAACATGGTGGCGTATTTGCCGTGTTCGGCGCGGTCGCTGAGGAATACATTGATGCGCACGAGCACTTCCGGAATATCGGTCGTGGAAGAAGCGCTCAGAAACACGCCCTGCAGGAAGCTTGCCAGCAGCGCGGAACTGACGCCTTTGCCGGACACATCGGCCACCACAAGGGACCATGTATCCGGTCCGATAGCGACCACATCGAAGTAGTCTCCGCCCACCTGATGCGAACTCTGGCTCGATCCGCAAACCACAAACCAGCCTTCTTCGGGCAGACTCCGGGGCATCAGGCTCTGCTGGATGCGGCGCGCCACATCGAGTTCTTCCTCGATCCGCTGCTTGGCGCGCTGCTCTTCAAGCAGGCGTGCGTTCTCGAGAACGGTTGAAGCCTCGATGGCGAGCGTCTGCAGAAGTTCGCGGTTGCCGCCCGCCAGATCGACCGAGGAGACGCGCGAGTCCATGTAGAGGACGCCGGCGTTGGTGGTCGCGTTCGAAAGAAGCTGCGTGGCCTGCGTGCCGCTGAGATTCACGTGAACCAGAGGAACGCAGACGACGCTGCGCAGTTCGAGGTCGGTGATCGTATTGCCGGGAGAGACGCCCGCCGCCGCCGAGGGATCGAACGACATGGAGAACAGGTCACGCCTCGTCTCGAGCGCCTGCTGGATCACCCTCCGCGGCACGCGCAAAGCATCGGCCGCCACTTCGACGCCGCCTGCCGCACGCGCGCTGCGCACCTGCAGTTCGCGCGCATCGTTAAAGAGCAGAAGAAATCCGCGCTCCGCGCCCGTCACGGAAAGCGCCGCATCCAGCACGGTGTTCAGAACATCGTCCGTGGAGAAGGAGCTCTGCAGGGAACGAGCGACCTCGAGGACTGCGCGCAGCTTTTCCAGGTTGCTGCTGCCGGAGCGGCCGGTGTCGAACCGAGGGTGCGGGGCGCGCCATGAGCCTGCGGATCTCATCGCCTGTGCGCGTGAAGTGGATCTGATAGCCGTCGGGCACGCCGAACTCAATGCGTTCGGAGCCTTCCAGACGCCGCGATTTGTCGACCCGTTCGCCGTTGACCCAGATGCCATGACGGCTGGCGAGGTCTTCCAGATAATAATCGCCGTCGATCCGCGCGATCTGGGCATGGTTGCGGGAGACGCGCGTGTCGCGCAGCACGAGATTGTTGTCCGGGGCGCGCCCCATGCGAAACGGAAACGGCGACAGCGGCACGCGCATGCGGCGGCCGTTGGGATCGACCACTACGAGAACCGCATCCGCCATGCTGGTTTCCGTCGGCTGGGCGGCGGGTGTCTCTTCCGGATCGGGCGTCATGAGCGCGATGCGGCTACGGCCGCGCGCTCCACTTCCTGCGCCCGCAGCGACTGGCAATGCGAACAGTAGCCGCCTACCTCGGTACGCGCCAGCACAATCTGAAATCCGAAATGCGATTCGATCTGCCGCCGGAGACGCTGCAGAGGCTCACCGAAGAATTCTTCCACTTTGCCGCAGCTGAGGCAGATGACGTGCGCGTGTTCCTGCTTGCGGCGCGTCTCGTAGTAATGCTGCTCGCCGGCCTGATGCATCAGATCGAGCTCGTCGACCAGCCCGCCTTCCTTGAGAAGCTTGAGCGTCCGATAAACCGTCACGCGATTCAGCTTGGGGTCCTTTTCCTTTGCCATCTGATAGAGGCGTTCGGCGTCGAGATGCTGGCCTGTACGGTCGATCAGGTCGAGCAGAATCTTCCGCTGCCGGGTAAGGCGCAGGCCCTGCTCAGGCGGGTTGCCGCGGGATTCGCTGCGGTTTCTCGCGGCACGAACTTTTCCGGACTGCGTGGAGGCGGCCATTTGCTCGTAACACCAGTTTAGCCTCTGGCGGGGCCGGATTCCCACCCCGACATAAATCGACGCGCACAGGCCGCAGGTCCGTTGTGCGCGAACAGGAATCGTCACGCTAACATCAAGAGCTACGCGCGAAATCATCGCACTCTTCCTGAAGCTCGGATGCACCGCTTTCGGCGGTCCGGCGGCACATATCGCCCTGATGAAGGAGGAAGTGGTGAAGCGCCGGCAATGGATGTCGGAAGCGGAATTTCTCGACCTGCTGGGGGCGGCGAACCTGATTCCCGGCCCCACATCCACCCAAATGGCAATTCACATCGGATACCGGCGCGCCGGGTGGGCGGGTCTCATCGCCGCCGGAATCTGCTTTATCGTGCCGGCGGCGCTGCTTGTTCTGCTGTGCGCGTGGGCATATCGAAACTACGGACAACTGCCGCAGACGCAGGCCGTGCTCTACGGCATGAAGCCGGTCATTATCGCGATCGTCGTGCAGGCGATCCGGGGACTGGGCAAGACAGCCATCCGGAACGGATTTTACGTTGTGCTCGGAGCCATCACGCTGGGGCTCGCGCTGGTTGGCGTGGATGTGGTGCTTCTGCTGTTCACCGCCGGAGCCGTTGCGGCAACGGTGGAATGGCTGAAAGCTCCGCGCCGTTCCGCGCCGCACGTGCTGATGGCGGTATACGGGATTGCCGCCGCGATGGTCGTGATCCCCAACCTGCTTACACGAGACGCGCTCACGCCTTTGAACCGCTCGGGCGGTCCGGTGGCCTATACGCCGTACGCGCTGTTCGCTTTTTTTCTGAAGGTCGGCGTGACGCTCTATGGCGGCGGTTATGTGCTGATCGCGTTTCTGCGCGACGGACTGGTGCATCAATGGCACTGGCTTACAGAAGCCCAGCTTCTGGATGCGATCGCGGTGGGCCAGTTCACGCCCGGTCCCCTGTTCACATCGGCGACGTTTGTGGGCTACCTGGTGGGCGGTGTGCCGGGTTCGGCCATCGCGACCCTGGCGATCTTCCTTCCTTCGTTCATCCTGATTGCGGTAAGCGGACCCCTGGTGCCGGTGCTGCGGCGGTCGATTGCGGCCGGCGGATTTCTCGACGGCGTGAATGTGGCGGCGCTGGCCCTGATGGCCGCGGTGACGGCACAGCTGGCCAGAGCCGCGCTCGTGGACGGATGGACGCTCGGCATCGCGGCTGTGAGCGCCGCACTGCTGATCCGGTTCCGCCCGCATCCGCTCTGGCTCATCGGAGCCGGCGCCGCGAGCGGCCTGATAATCGCACGCGCAATTTGATTCCGGAGGGTCGGCGCTTCGGCGCCGCCGGGATTTACCCGGCGCGGAGATTTAAGAATTCCGCTGGAACGGTGCACATTAATCATTAAACTTCTATAAATGCCAAATGTTGTCATATAGTGTAAAAGCGATATGCGTCTGCTCTGCGCAGCCGTTTTATTTTTTCCCGCGGCTTTGGGTTTCTGTGCACCCGCGGCGGACCTCAGATTCGAAGTCGCCTCCATTAACAGCCCGTGGCAGAAGTGCGGAAACAGTTAGATGTGGCTTGAGATTGGAAAAACCAGGGGAAGTGAAAACCAACCGGAAGTGGGCCCGCTTTCTTCTGCTGATTCGTTCCGGTGCGCCGTCCATGCCGTCATCGCGATCTGGACAAGCAAAATCGCGTCGGAGAGCCCCTGCAGGGTTCTCGGTTTGCCGATTCCCGAAGATTTCCGGACCAGCAGCGCCAGATTGAATCCGATGGCATGGAACAGAAGCCGCTTCAGAATGTTCTTTTGACCCTTCAGGTGGGTTCGTCTCATGCCGCCGGTTTCGTACATGTGCGCAAAACTTCTTTCGGTCAATTCCGTGCGCAGCTTCTGCAGATCTTTGCCGCGCCGTCCACTCATCCGCCGCCGATTCCCATACACCTGCTTCTGTTCTTTTTCCTTGCCGTCCCAATTGCGGGGCCCGCGCTCCGGCTCCGGGATATAACTGCGCACACCGTCCGCATGCAAATCGACCAGAACTTCGTTGCTGTGATATCCCTTGTCAGCGACCACCTCTTCGACGCCGCGTTGGTTGATCAGGGCCGCGTTGGACTGCGCTTCCTGTAACGTGACTCCGATGGTGGTGGTGTCACCCAGATCCGCCGCCTGCAGCGTGATCGCCACCACCGCGCCGCTGGCCAGATCGACCGCATGCTCGGCCTTGTGCGCCAGATGCGTGCGGCCATCCTTCATCCTGGCGATGCGCGCGCTGCTATCGGTAGGGCTCATCCACTCTTTATTGGAGGCCTTCTTTTTGCGCTTCCGGTCCAGCCTCGCGGCCTGCTCGCGGGTAGGTTCCTCAATGCCTTCGGCTTTGGCCAGATCCTTCAGATATTCGTCGTAGCCGCGCCCATCGTCGCGCCGCTTGATCGAACGCATCGCGGCATTGGCTTCTAGCATGGTCGCATCTATGGCGATGGTCTGCCCGTCCATCAAGCCTTCTTCGCCCAGCACCTTCACGAACCAGCGGAACACCGCTTTGTGCGTTTCGACCGGCATCAGCCGACGCGTCCGCGACATCGTCGAATGATCCGGAGTCGATTCGATAACATTGAATCCCAGAAACTCCCGTAACGAAAGCGAGTCCGCCACACGCCACGCAATTCCCCGTTCCGAATCGATTCCCTCGAAGTAGCCGAGCACCAGCATCCGGAAATAGACACCCGGAGCTATACTCGGTTGACCCATGACCGGCTTGTAAAAACGCTTGCACAGATGCTCCAGGCGTTTGTTGACCTTGTTCCGCTCCAGGATCTCGTTCACCTTCGCGTAGAACGGATGACTTGCCGCCTGGGGAATCTCCTGAGCGCTGAAAAACATCGCGTCCTGCTTCGGCTTGCGCTTACCCATCGCCATACAGCTTATGACGTTCTGAAACATTTCATAGGTCACATGTTTGGAGGCGAAAATCTGACTTTTACCACGGGCTGTTAAGCCAAGCGCGCCGGGAAGCAAACTCGGCACCATTTATCCGGCCCCGGGACGCCAGCGCTATGTCGGAACGAGTGTTTCGCTGAAACTGCTGATGACTGTGGCTTATCGCGTAAATTTCCAGCAGATTTCAGGGCCGGGTGGATTTCCGACGATCTGTTTGACGTGAATGCAGAAGCTGATAAACCGTCCACCATTGAGGAACTGCATGTGATGCTGCGGAACATGGTGGCGGATCGCTTCAGGCTGCGCATGCACAGCGAGACGAAGGTGCGCCCGGTCTACATAATGTCCGTTGACAAATCGGGTGTGAAAATGAAGCCGAGCGAATCCGCGGGTGATCCTCTGGTGTCCGGACCCGGCGCGGGGAGTCTGACCGGGCATTTCACGCCGATGAATTATTTTGCGTGGCTGCTCGGGCTGTTTGTGGATCGCCCGGTCGTGGACCGAACGGGGCTTAAAGATGTTTACGACTTCACGCTCACCTGGAACCCGGATCTGACGACGGACCCGCAGCCCGACTCGGCTCCCGGCCTGTTCGAAGCGCTGCGCCGGCAAATGGGCCTGCGTCTGGATGCCCAGAATGGGCCGCTGGAAGTGCTGGTGATCGACCACGCGGAACGTCCGGACCCGAACTGATTTCCTGACCGCCCACAACGGACCCTGCGGCCTGTGCGCTCAAACCGGCATATACTATGCACGTATGCGAACGATCATCGCGTCAGCAGCCCTCGGCATTCTTCTCGCGAGCCTGCCGGCATGGGCGCAGCTCGATCCATCCGGCGAATGGGCGCCGCGCTTCCATGAGGATCAGCCGGAGCGCATTCCGGGTCCGGAAATCGGCGACTATCTCGGGCTTCCCATTAACGATGCCGCGCGTCTGCGAGCCGACGTGTGGGATGCCTCGCTGCTGACGCTGCCCGAGCATCAGTGCAAGCCGCATCCCTCCGATTACGCGTGGCGCGGCCCGGCAAACCTACGCATCTGGAAGGAAGTGGATCGCGAAACGCAGAAGCTCATCGCGTATCACACGCACATTTCGTGGCAAGCGCCGGAGCGCACCATCTGGATGGACGGGCGTCCGCATCCGCCCGATTACGCCGCCCACACGTGGCAGGGATTTTCCACCGGCAAATTCGAAGGCGACATGCTGACGGTGACGACGACGCACCTGAAGGCCGGCTGGATCCGGCGCAACGGCGTCCCGCGCAGCGACCGCGCCACCACCACCGAGCACTGGATACGTCACGGGAATTATCTGACGGTCGTGGTTATCGTCCGCGATCCGGTTTATCTGACCGAACCGTTCCTGCGCACGACCGATTTCGAATATGACGCGCGCCAGCAGATCGCGCCTTATCCGTGTGAAGCGGTCGTGGAGGTGGTTCGTCCGAAAGGAACCGTGCCGAGTCATCTGCCAGGGAAAAATACTTTCCTGGCGGAGTTTCCGCAGCGCTACGGCCTGCCGGAGCAGGCGGCGCGCGGCGGGGCGGACACGATGTATCCGGAGTACCGGCTGAAGATGAAGTCAATGAAGCCGGCCACGAAGACCACCACTACGGCCTCCAAATGAAACCGTCCCTCCTGGTCTTATTGGCGGTCTGCGCCTTCGCGCAGAATCCCGCCGACACCGAAGTGCACGTGCTGCCCGTGCAGGGCAATGTCTACATGATCGTCGGCGCGGGCGGCAACATCGCCATGCAGGTGGGCAAGGACGGCGTTCTGCTCGTCGACACGGGGCTCGCGGGCATGAGCGATAAAGTACTGGCGGCCATCCGCACCGTTTCGGACAAGCCCATCCGCTACATCATCAACACGCACGTCCACGCCGATCACACCGGCGGCAACGAGAAGATCGCGAAGGCCGGGAGCACGATCGCGGGCGGCAATGTAGTGGGCGATATCGGCGCCAGCGCGGGGGAAGGCGCAACCGTCATTGCGGCGCAGCAGGTTCTCGATCGCATGAGCCGGAAGGACGGAACCACGCCCGCGGCGCCCAGCGCGGCATGGCCGACCGACACTTACATCACCGATGTGAAAGAGCTTTTCTTCAACGGCGAGGCGATTCAGATTTTTCATCAGCCCAATGCGCACACCGACGGCGACAGCATCGTGTTCTTCCGCCGTTCGGATGTGGTCGCGACGGGGGACATCTTCGTCACCACCAGTTACCCGATCGTCGATCTCGATCGCGGCGGCAGTTATCAGGGCGTGCTGGACGGGCTGAATCACATCCTCGATATCACGATTCCCGCCGAGAAACAGGAAGGCGGAACGTACGTGATTCCCGGCCACGGGCGGCTCTGCGATGAAGCGGACGTTGTTGAGTACCGTGATATGATGACAATCCTGCGCGACCGCTTCCTCGACATGATCAGGCGCGGCATGACGCTCGAACAGTTCAAAGCGCAGAAGCCGGCAAGAGATTACGATCCGCTGTATGGCGCCGACAAGGGTTTCTGGACCACCGACAAATTCATCGAAGCGTCTTATAAGAGTCTCAAGGCGGGTAAACGCCCGTAAATGAATCTTCCCCACGTTCACCTCCTGCTCAACCATTTCCCGATCATCGGCACGATCATCGCGCTGGGCGTTTTTCTGTACGGGCTGATCGGCCGGAGCCACGAGCTGAAGAAGGCGGGCCTCGTGATTCTCACCGGCATCGCGCTGCTGTCTATTCCGACCTACATGAGCGGCAATGGCGCGGCGGACAAGCTGAGCAAGCTGCCGGGCATTTCGATGAACGCGATTGCGGCACATAATAACGCGGCCGTGGTGTCGATCTTCTTCATGGAGTTCACCGGTCTGTTCGCGTGGCTGGGGTTGTGGCAGTACCGGCGCTTTACCACTGCGCGGACGTGGACAATGGCAACGGTAACTGCCCTGGGCCTGATCACCATTTACTTCATGGCGGTCACGGGAACCACGGGCGGACAGATCCGCCATGCGGAGATTCTCACCGCACGGGAAGCGGCTGCGCTCAACGCAGCTACTATTCCGCCCCTGGCCGCCGGACTGAGCATGTTCGTGACCGGCACGAAATGGATGTGGCCGACATGCGAGACACTGCACTTTGTCGGACTGAGCCTGCTCATGGGTGTCGTGCTGCTCGTCGACCTCAGAATGATGGGCTGGATGAAACGGATTCCCTTTGCTGTGCTGCACCGGCTGATGCCCTGGGCCATTCTGGGGTTCGCGATGAACGTGCTCACCGGCATGCTGTTCTTCATCGGCAATCCCGGCCAGTATTTCGCCAGCACACCTTTCCAGTGGAAAATGCTCTTCGTGCTGGCGGCGGGCGCGAACGCGATTTACTTCACCATGTTCGATGAGGTGTGGGACCTTGCTCCCGGGGCCGATGCGCCGATCATGGCGAAGGTGGCGGCAGGCGGAGCCGTGGTCCTGTGGATCGCGATTATGTGGTGCGGCAACATGCTGCCGTTCATCGGGGACTCCTTCTGAGATGCAGCTGGGACTAACGGTCACCGGGCTCGTGCTGGCGGTTACGGTTTTGTTCGCGATCGCGGGCTGCCTCATCGAACGGAGTGCGCGTCGTTCCGAACGGGCCGGAGAGAACATCAAAGCGGAAAACAGGAAAAGCTGAAACGATGCTGGATTTCTTTAATTGGCTCGAACAGACAAGGCTGAGCATCTGGGTACGCGAGTCCGGCTCGCTCTGGTCGTTTCCGACGATTCTGCTTCTGCACACGCTGGGCATGTCGATGGTGGCGGGAGGCAATGCCATTCTCGATCTGGTGCTGCTTGGACTATGGCCGGGCAACATGCCGATCAGGCCTCTGGAGAAATACTTTCCGCTCATCTGGGCGGGGTTCTGGCTGAATGCGGCGACCGGCACGCTGCTGCTGATGGCGGATGCAACGACCAAGATGACCAATCCGGACTTCGGAATCAAAATGGCTTTTATTGCAGCGGGGATTGTGGTGCTGTACCGGCTGCAGAAGAAGGTGTTCGCCGATCCGCTGCTGGATGAAGCGCCGGTATCGAAGTCGGCGAAGCAGCTGGCGTGGGCTTCGCTGATCTGCTGGATGGGCGCGATTCTGGCGGGACGGTTACTGGCTTATGTAGGTCCGGTATCGGGCCCGCCCGGACTCACCAACCAGTAGTTTGGAGGGCCGGCGCTTCGGCGCCGCCGCCGGGTTTTACCCGGCGCGGAGCGCTACGAATCTACTTCGCTTCGCAGGGCATCGGCATCCACTTCGCGCCGTTCGGCTCCATCTTGAAGTGGGTGCTGGTAATGAAATTCTGCGCGAGGTACATCGGATCTTCCACCACGGTCGTGATGATCAGATAGGACGTGCCGTCGGTTTCGTTGGTGCGGCTGTAGTACTCCGTCAGTACGGTGTTCGCGCTGTAGGGCACACCGTTCTTGCGCAGGTAACCGGGCTTAAGGTGCGTCGTGACCACCTTCAGTGAACCGGCGCGCAGCGGGCCGCGGGCGAACCCGCGTCCGGCAGGAGGGCCTTCCCACGAGGCGACAGAGTAGCCCTGCAGCGACGGCTTCTCGTCCGCGGGAGGCTCGCCGCCAAAGTGGAAGATGCGGGTCTGCTCACCCGAATCCATTTCCACTTTGAGAGTTTTGTCGTCGACCCAGGTGATGTGGACACGCCCGGGCACTCGCATCAGGGCCGGTGCGCCGTAAGACTTGCATTGCTGGCCGGCCGCGATGTCCTTGTCTGGATCCCACTGATTGGCCATCGCACGCCCTGGCCCGTTCAGAGGCACGCTGGCGTAGTCGCCTTTGGCCGGCGTGACCATGCGGAAGCGCCAGTCTTCGGTGACCAGCGAAACCCAGTAGCCGGTCAAATCCTCGGGTGCGTTTTGTTTGGGTGTCAGCGGAACCGGAGGAGGACCGCCGCGGCCGCGTCCAAACTGACCGAACATGATTGCGGAAAGCGACAATACCGCCGCTGCCACGGAGACAAATCTGAGATGCATTGAAGTTTGGTGAACCGCCTTATTGAACCACGCCGCTCCATCCGAAGCCATCGGACGGGCGCTTAATGCTGCGCATGCGGATGCGGTGATCTTCCGGATTACGGCCCGGGTTGCCGGTGATGATGACGTGATCGCCGGGCTTCAGCGTATCGCGTGAAACGCCTTCGCGGCTCAGCTGTCCGCCGCCGCCCCATTCGATCGCCCAGGTTTCCATCTTGCCCGAATCGTCCGGCGCCTCGACATGTACGAACGAGTGCGGATTGCGGAACATGAACTGGACGAGGGTGCCTTCCACCGTGATGGTCTTGTCTTCAAAATAGGTGGCGGCAAAAGAGTGGTGCGCGAAGGCCGGCACAGCGGCGAACATCCCGGCCGCGGCCAGCAGCACAAACGCGGTACGCTTCATGATCTCTGCTCCTGTGTAATATGCACGATTGCCGTTACACGTTATCATGCGAAAGTCTTTAGCGTCAAGGCCATGGACAGGCCATTGAGGGGCCATGCATTTGATTCGCCCAGACTCTGGAATACACTAGACTGACGGCGCGGCTGGTGAATCTCGCCGGGATGTGTGCAGTGCTTGACACGCTGCGAGGTAAGACGATATCTTACTTTCGTGAGAACCAGCGTTTCCTCGAAGGGCCAGATCGTTCTGCCGGCAGAGTTCCGGCGGATGGACCGTGTCAAACCGGGGCAGGAGTTCGACGTTCGAGCGTCTGGATTGCGGGGACTATCGCCTCGTCAGGCGTGCGACTCCGCCGAACGAAGGCGCCGTCAACTGGCTGCTCGCCTGTCCGCACAAGAACTTCTTCGCGCCCATCGACTCTGAGTCCACGGATGTGTTGTGAAGTACCTGGTTGACGCCAACGTCCTGAGCGAGCCAACGAAACCAAAGCCGGAAACGCGTGTCATCGAGTGGCTTCGGGCACATGAGCCGGACATCGCTGTCAACCCGGTGATTCTTGGCGAACTGCGATTCGGGATTCTCATTCTGCCTAAAGGAAAGAAGCGAACCGCCCTGGAAGGCTGGTTCAACGCCGGGGTCGGGCGTCTCCACTGCCTGCCCTGGGACGTAGAAACGGGTTTGAAGTGGGCAGAACTGCTGGCGCGTCTTCGTGCAACCGGGAAAGCGATGCCGATTAAGGATAGCCTGATAGCGGCCACGGCCGCAGTCCACGGATTAGCGGTTGCCACGCGAAACCGCACTGATTTCGCTAATGCCGGAGTGCGCGTTGTGGACCCCTTCGTTGCTTGAGCTTATCCCGCAACGTACAGTTCAAATCCCACCATGGAGGCGTGGGAATCTGTTCTCATTTGGTACTAAATTAGAGGAGTTCTCTAATCTTGGCGGCTCTGCCGAAACTGTGGACGCAGAGCCAGTATAGCGATTCGGCAGTGCAGAAACGGTGGGATTGGCATTGCACGGAGCGTCGTCGCCGTGCAGCAGCCCCGAGGGCGCGCAGTTCAGTCGCACAGGATTACCTCGTCGTTCCTGGCGTGAGCGCCAGAGTAATGAAATCCCGGATCGAAACGATTCGGGTATTGCCGAATTGCCCCAGGCGGAGCAAGTCCTTGTCCTCGCTGACGATGAAGTCAGATTTGGCGGTCGCAGCGCATTCGAGGATGCGGTCGTCGTCGGGGTCTTCTTTGATGACGTGCAGCGTTTCGGTCGGGGAGACGTGATTGCCGAGTGCGCGCAGCCTTTCCCGCGCGTCCTGGAGCATATACCCGTCCCACTGAAACTTATCGCGTAGGACGCGATTCGTCTCGCTCACGATCGCGTCCGAAATGTCGATGCGAATGCTTCCGGCCCGCGCGTGGCCGACGATCAGGATCGCCGGACCGCCGAAATGCAGCGCTCTGATATAGACGCTGGTATCGAGCGTGGCGCTGATCACCGGCTGGTCAAGCTCAGTGGCTGCGCTGCTCAGCTCGGGATTCGGCTATAAGCCGGTCGATGTCGGACTCTTCGACACCGAGCGTCTTCGCCCGCTCCGCGCCATAGCCCAGTAGCTTCGTCCACGAACGCTCTTCGACATACCGCTTCACGGCGTCGGTGAGTACTTCATCGACGCTGCGGTGTTCAGCCTGTGCCGCGCTTCGGATCTCCGCCAGCAACGGCTCAGGAAGCGAGATGTTGTTTGCTGCGCTCATAACCCTCATATTTTACCGCCTCTGTGCACCCGGCCAGCAAAGTTGCGAGCATATCCCCGACCATGCGGGCGCGGTTCAATGCGCATGATCGTCTTTCGATTGACACCTCGCGCGCCAGCGCCTACCGCTGATAGTTCACGAACGTCGCCAGCGTACTGGCGTGAAGGCGGGGATCAGTTTTTCATGTGTTTGTCAATGAATTGCGTTGCCTTCGAGCAGTCGCTTTTTTCTCCTTCGATATTGCAGTTCCAAGCGTATTCCGCACGTCTTTCACACTCTTTTTGGTCTGCCTCATTGCGACACGCTTCCTGCGGCGACTCAAGCCCGCTCGTTGATCCGGCAACGGGCGCCTGTTCGAAAGCATCTATCAAAGACGTGTAATAAAATGGGGCACCCTTAATGGGAGGGGCAGTACTCTCGAAAAGGGATTGAATTTTCAAGAAACAACGGTTGTACTTCGGGCTGTAGCGGTCAATCCAATCGCCGACGCCATGTAGCCCCGCAGAGACTCGGCGGCGATTAATTTCCGCTATTGCCTTCTCGGCTTGTGCCGCGCAATCCTTCATTTTTTCCCAGTTGTCCCCAGTTAATTTTGAAGTCTGTCTTTGCTCGGCGCTTTTCGCGGACGGCCCCGGCGACGATTGCTCTGCGGAGAATACGAGGCTCGCGCTTAACAAGACCGTAGCGCACGTTACACTTGCCCCCGCCGGTTTTCTCATCATTGGGAAGTTCTCCAAAAGCTCATCGTATCCGATTTCCTTTAGCGGCGAAAGCGCGACCAGAAGTCTCCGCTCTCCTCTGACGCTGGCCGCCCGTCACAGCCCGCCCCCGCAGCTTGGCGGCTGGTTTATACGCGCGGGTTTCATCAAAGTGCGTATTCAATCTGCATGTGACGCCGTTCCTGCCAAGATGACGCCTCAGCAGATTTGCCTTGGTGCAGCTGCTGCGACGGGAGACGGCAGAACCTCTCATGGCAAAATCAGGGAAGTAGCGGGGAGCCCCGCACCGGATAGATCCATAGAGGTGATGCGGATTTACACGATGCACAGGGCCGCCCCTGAGTCGCGTTGAATATGCTCAAGCGTTGGAGCGGCCGTGGTTTTCTGTTGTGGGTGATCTTTCTTGTAAGTGCTTGGCTCACGTCAAAATCGAGCGCCGACAGGCTCCCCGGCTGGCTGCGAGGAACGCGCGCAGAGCCGTGGCTTTTGCAGTTTAGTACCGGAAACCAGAACACACACGACATCGCCGTGGGGGTAATCGTCAGTCTTTTTATCTATTTCCTCGTCGTCTGGCTGCCAGAGCGCGACAAGCACCGAAGATTACGTCGGAACCTCCGACTTCAATACGATTCGTTCAAAGAAGGGTGTATTCGAGTATTTTTGTTCGCCATGCAGGGAAGCTACGATCCCGCCGTGATCGATGGCCTCAAGGATCCGGAGCAATTTATGCGTCTCTTCAAGGAGCCGTTTTCCCCCGGACAATCCCGGTGGGATGCGGTCGCGAACGGCCTTCATGCAGAGTACATAAAGAACCTGATCGTCGAATTTGAGATTTTCATAGCCGAGGTTCGCTTCACCTTGACTGTGGTTGACGTGGAAAATCAAGAAGTCGTTGCCTACATGAAGTACCTCGCCAACATCCTCTACCGAGCGAGGAACTGTCCGCCCGACTACGACGGCGTAAATTCGCTCCTCAACCTTATGTGGTCTGTTTTTGCAGGGTGGAGTTTCATCGAAGGCTATGTCAAGAAAGATGTAATCGCCGACATGATCGGGGCAATGTGAAAACTGACCCGGCCCCGAGGCCGCAGGCGGCAGGACTACTGCCAGAATGTTCGAACCGCTGAACGGGATTCTCAGAAGACACGCAGGGCTTCCGCTTCGACGTTGCGCCGAACGCGCGGCTTAAGCGCGACTTCTTCTATCAGGTCCGCCGGAGCGCCGAGCAACTCAGCGAGCATGATTTCCAGCCCTGCAACATCGAGCAGCGATATCCGGCGCTTTTCATCGAATGTGGCTATCAGGTCGATATCGGACCCCGGCCTCTGATCCCCTCTCGCCGTCGAGCCGAACAGGGACAGCCGCACGATTCCCCCGGCCATCAGTTCCGCCTGATGCTCGCGCAAACGTGCCACCGCCTCTTCGCGCGTCATATCCGATTGTGGTTCGAATGACCTCCCGCGCATCAAGCGCCCGCTACCGCTGATACTTCAGGAACGTCGCCAGCGCGAGCAGCGGGAAGTAAATCCGGTAGTAATGATAGTTGAGGTAGAAGACCTTCGGGAAGCCCGTTCCCGTCGCGAGTTCCTCCGGCCAGGAGCCGTCTTCCGACTGCGTGTTGATCAGATATTCAATGCCCTGCAGCACGCTCGAGCTGTACGTGTCGCCGCCCGCCATCAGTCCCATGAGCGCCCACGCGGTCTGCGACGGCGTGCTCTCGGCGGGAGTGTAGATGTCGTTGTCGTAGCTGGCGCAGCTTTCGCCCCAGCCGCCGTCCGGGTTCTGAATCGAGCGCAGCCACTCGTTGGCGCGCTGGATGTGCGGCTCGTGATCGTCCTCATTCATGGCGCGCAGGCCGCGCAGCGCGAAGCACGTGCCATAAATGTATGCGACGCCCCAGCGTCCGTACCAGCTTCCGTCGGCGAGCTGCGTGCGCACCAGATAATCGATAGCGCGGCGGCAGGGCGCGAATTCGCGGCTGAATCCGTTGGCGGCCAGGGCTTCCAGCGTGCGGCCGGTGATATCGGCGCACGTGGGATCGAGCATCGCGTTGTGATCCGCAAACGGGACGTGCGTGAGAATCTCCCAGTTGTTGTCAACGTCAAATGCCGCCCAGCCGCCGTCCTTCGACTGCATGGCGAGCAGCCAGTCGAGCGCGCGTTTGCGCGTGGCAGACTGCGCTTTCGCATCCGACGCCTTCATGTGCGGGAAGGCGAGCATGACCATCGCGGTGTCGTCGATATCCGGATACCAGTCGTTGCGGAACTCGAAGGCCCAGCCCGAGGGTTCCGTCCAGGGGCGCTTCACGGACCAGTCGCCCTTGCCCGGCGAATCTCGCGCGTCTGCAGCCAGTCGGCCGCGCGTGAGAGCGACGGCGTTCCGCTGTATCCGGCCTCGCCCAATGCATACGCCGCAATCGCCGTGTCCCAGACCGGCGAGAAGCACGGCTGAAAAAAGAGCGTCTTGCCGTCGTCGACCATCAGCCTTTCGAACTGGCGCACGGCTTCTTCCCGCACAGGCGAGTTTTCCGGATAGCCGAGAACATCGAGCGCCATGATCGAGTACTGCATCGGCGGATAAATGGCGCCAAGGCCATCGGCATGCTTCATGCGCTCGAGCATCCAGTGCTCGCACTTGCGGATGGCAGCCTTGCGGATGCGCGCGAAGCCGTACTGTTCCCAGAGCTTGAGGATCTTGTCCGACTGGACGAACGTCCTGCGCCAGCTCAGCCAGGAATCGCTGTTCTCGAAGCTGGTGCTCTTGCCCGGAATGAAAAGCTCATCGAGATTGAATCCGGCGGGCACGGGCCGCTTCGGATCGTGCGCGTGCACGATGGCGAGCGCGATCACGATGGCGCGCGTCCATGACGACATCTGGTAGAGCAGCTTGCCCGGCAGCAGCATGATTTCGGGCGGAATGCTGGGCGTGCCGTCGCGCGGATAGAGATCGAAGAGGCTGAGATTGACCTTGGTGTAGCTGTTGGCCGCCTGAATGCCGCCGAGGGCGACGATGCGGTCGCGCAGGCGCGTCATGCGCTCATCGTCAACCGGAACGCCGGCGACCTTCAGGGCGAAGTAGGCTTTGACACTGGCGCTGATCTCGCTCGGACCTTTGACGTAGATGTTGAACCCGCCGTCGGCGAGCTGTTTCGAGAGAATGCGCTCCGCCGCGCGCTGAATGCGTCCGGGATCGGGCGGATTCCACACACCTTCAACAGGGGCGTGCATCCAGAGCTGCAGCAGAATGTAATCCGATTCGAGCGTGGTGTCGGCCGTGAGCAGCGCGCACCAGTAGCCGTCGCTGTGCTGGAGCGAAAGAAGGTGTTCGGCTGTGCGCTGGAGTTTCTGCTGGGCGGCGGCTACGAGTGCTTCGCTTCCTGGTGCGCGCAACGGACCATCCGGCCTGTGCGCGTTGACCTGTAGAGTGGACGTCATTCTTCTGTGGCTGCTTTTCTGACTACGTCGTCAGACCCCGCTGAGTTCCGGAAATGCCGTAAAGGTGCGAAGACGCGCTGGCCAGTTCCGGCGGCAGCGAGAAGCGCACGTCTTCTTCCACCATTTCCACTTCTTCCAGCTGACCGAATCCCTTGGCCTGCAGCGCCGCCACGATGCTCTCCACCAGATGCTCCGGCGCCGATGCGCCCGCCGTGACACCGATGCTGGTGATGCCTTCCAGCCACTCCGGGATCGACATCGCTCCAGTCGTTCACCAGATGCGCCTCCACGCCGTAATTCTGGCCCGACTTCGACCAGCCGCTTCGAGTTCGAACTGTTCGCGGAGCCCACGACGAGAATCAGCTGGCAGAACTCCGAGACGCCCTTCACCGCCATCTGCCGATTCTCAGTCGCGTAGCAGATGTCCTGCGATTTCGGGCCGCGGATCAGCGGGAATCTTTCTTCGAGACGCGCCACGATGTCGTGGTTTCATCCAGGCTCAGCGTGGTCTGCGTCAGATAGGCGACGTGCGCGGGATCCTCGATCTTGAGCGCATCTACATCCGCGACCGATTCGACGAGGATCATCTTCGACGGCGCCTCGCCCAGCGTGCCGATGACTTCGTCGTGATTCTTGTGGCCGATCAGAATAATGGTGTAGCCCTCGCGCGCGAATTTGACCGCTTCGAGATGCACTTTGGTGACCAGCGGACAGGTGGCGTCGATGATGGCCAGGCTGCGCTCTTTACCCTGGCGGCGAACTTCGGGCGAAACACCATGCGCGCTGAAAATGGCGCGGGCGCCGGAGGGCACTTCATCGAGTTCCTCCACGAAAATGGCGCCCAGGTCGCGCAGTTCATCCACAACGTGTTTGTTGTGGACGATTTCCTTGCGCACGTAGACCGGCGGGCCGTAAAGATTCAGAGCGATCTTCACCACGTCGATGGCGCGCACCACGCCGGCGCAGAAACCGCGCGGCTTCAGAAGGTAAATCTTCTTCTCTCCGGTCTGGTTGGCGGCTGATGGGCTTCAACGGCATGAGGGCTCAGTATTTGTTTGGTGATCTCAAAGTATATCATCTGACAGGGCTTCCGCCCCAGGGAGAAAACAATTGAAAGCGTGGCGTTTTACGGAGGGATTTGGCCCGGAAAACCTTAAGATTGTGGAACTTCCCGAGCCGGTGCCGGGTCCGGGCGAGGCGGTCGTGCGGGTGCGAGCTTGTTCGCTCAACTATCGCGATCTGGTGGTCATGCGGGGGGCTTACGGCGGCGGCGTCAAGGCGCCGCTGATCGCCGCTTTCCGACGGCGCCGGCGAAGTGGTCGCGGTGGGCGAGGGGGTGACGCGCGTGAAACCCGGGGACCACGTTGCCGGCATCTTCATGCAGGACTGGATCGAGGGTCCGCCGGACGAAGCCAAGGCCAACTCGGCGCTGGGCGGCGCGATCGACGGCATGATGGCGGAGAAGGTCTGCCTGAAGGCCGACGGTCTCGTCCACTATCCGGCGCACTTGTCATTCGAAGAAGCCGCGACGCTGCCTTGCGCCGCGGTGACGGCGTGGCACGCGCTGTTCCGTTCGGGCGGACTGCAGACCCGGCGAGACCGTATTGCTGCAGGGTTCGGGCGGCGTTTCGATGTTCGCGCTGCAGTTCGCGAAAATGGCCGGGGCGCGGATCGATCATTACGTCGAGCAGCGACGCCAAACTGAAAACGGCTGCGGGCGATGGGGGCGCGACGCGGGCGTCAATTACAGGACAACGCCCGAATGGGATAAGCCCGTACGCCAGCTGACGCATGGCATTGGCGTGGACCATGTGGTCGAGGTGGGCGGGGCCGGAACGCTGCCGCTGACGAGCAAGGCCGTGCGGCGTGGCGGGCACATCGCGCTGATCGGCGTGCTGGCGGGGCGCGGCGAGTTCGATCCCCGGCTCATGATGCTGAAGGCGGCGCGACTGCAGGGCATTTACGTGGGCTCGCGCGAGATGTTTGAGGAAATGAACCGGGCGATCGATCTGGCGGGGCTGAAACCGGTGATCGACCGGGTATTCGGGTTCGGGGAACTCCACGAAGCCCTGAATCATCTGGCGAGCGGGGCGCACTTCGGGAAGGTGTGTCGTCAGGGTGTGAAAAACCGGGCGGATACGTCACACCCCGTGAAACCGTTGCGCCGAAAAAAACGTATAATCCTCGTATACCTGTAAGAACAGGTTTATAATAGGTCGCAGGAGTGTCGACAATGAAACTCTTCTCGCAAACCGTGGTGCGTCGGCAGTCCACGGCTGCGATTGCTCTCTTTGCCCTCCTCGTACCAGGCGTCTGGATGACACCCGCCTTCGCCGGCAGCAAGGAAAAGGACCCCGACGAAATCGGCAATCGCGATGTCGGCAAGGGCGTGAACTTCTACTCGATCGAGAAAGAAATCGCGCTGGGCAAGCAGATGGCCCAGGAAGTCGAGCGGCAGGCCAAGATTGTCGACGATCCGATCATCGCGGAATACGTCAACCGGATCGGGCAGAACCTGGTGCGCAACTCCGACGCCAAGGTTCCGTTCACCATCAAGGTCATCGATTCGGAAGAGATCAACGCCTTCGCGCTGCCCGGCGGCTTCTTCTTCGTCAACACCGGCATTCTGCTCAACGCCGACAACGAAGCCGAGATGGCGGGCGTGATGGCGCATGAAATCGGACACGTCGCGGCGCGCCATGGTACGCGGCAGGCCACGCGCGGCGAAATCGCTCAGATCGGCAGCATTGTCCCGCTGATCGCGGTGGGCGGCTTGGCCGGATACGGCATCTACCAGGGCATGGGCCTCGCTGGTGCCGATGGGTTTCCTGAAATTCAGCCGCGATTTCGAGTCCGAAGCCGATATGCTCGGGACTCGAGTACATGTACAAGGCCGGCTACGATCCGGGCGCGTTTGTCGATTTCTTCGAAAAGGTGGAGTCGCAGGAAAAGCGCAAGCCGGGTACGATGTCGAAGCTGTTTTCGTCGCATCCGCCGACCGAGGACCGCATCAAGCACTCGCAGGAGATCATTCAGAAGTACCTCAAGGCGAAGCCGGAATACGTGATCATCACGAGCGAGTTTGAGGACGTGAAGGCGCGGACGATGGCGCTGCACAACAGCCGCAAGATCGATCCGTCGAAGGATGCGGGACGACCGACGCTGCGCCGCAATCCGAACGGGCAGATCGATGCCAATGGCGACGAGAAGGCCCCGGCGCCTGATCAGGATGACCGCCCGACGCTGAAGCGCCGCGACGACAGTAATTAAAAACCGCCGATTTGACTTCAGGCGGGCCTCGCCTGGCAAGATAGAGAAGCCCACTTCCTTTGTGCGGATGTGGCGGAATTGGCAGACGCGCTAGATTCAGGTTCTAGTTGGGGCAACTCAGTGGAGGTTCAAGTCCTCTCATCCGCACCAAATAAATCAATAAGTTACAGAGAAAATCCGCCTTGCGGATTTCTCTGTTCCTCGGACTGTTAACGGTTGGTGTTAACGGTTCGGGCCTATAATGGCCGTATGGGGAAGGCAACCTACGGCACAGGCACAATTTTTAAGCGAGGGCGCATCTGGTACGTGGCCTACTTCGTGGACGGCAAGCAGAAGGTGCGCTCGTCGAAGTCCGCAAACATTCAGGAAGCCAAGAAGCTCCGCGATCAGATCCTCGGGCAAGAAGGCTCGCGGTGAACTGACGCCAGCGCCTGGCGGCGCCACCACTTGCGGGGAACTCCTCGACGATCTCCTGGAGCACGCACACTCCAACCTCAAGGCGTCCACCGAGAAGATTTTCAAGTGGTGCATTGAGGCGAACATTCGACCGTATCTTCGGGCAGATTGAAGGCCAGTCGGCTGACCACAAAAACGCTGAAGGAATATCGTCAAAAACGTTTGGCTGAGGGACGTGCTGAAACCACTTGCAACCGCGAACTTTCAATATTGCGGATTGCTCTGAACCTCGGCAGGAAATGCACGCCGCCGAAAGTGAGCGCGATTCCGCATTTCCCGATGGTCCGCGAAGAGAACGCCCGACAAGGCTTTCTCACCGATCAACAATACGCGAAGCTGCGAGACGTTTTGCCTGATTACCTCAGACCGTTATTTGTCGTTGCATATTTCACAGGGGTCCGCTTGGGCGAACTGCTGGCATGGACTTGGGACAAAGTCGATTTCAGACAGGGGTTTGTTACGCTCAGTGCCGAAGAGACGAAGAGCGGATACGCGCGGGCGGTGCCGATCATTGGCGGGGACATGCGCACCTGGTTGCAGTGGTCCCGCGATAATGCGAACGGTTGCGACTACGTGTTCCACCGTGCCGGTTCTCCGATCAAGCATTTCCGGGCAGCCTGGACAACAGCGTGCCAATCCGCTGAGTTACCCGAGTTGAAGTTTCACGATTTGCGGCGAACGGCCGTTCGCAACATGCGCCGCGCTGGCGTGGCGCAGGTCGTTCGGATGCGAATAACAGGGCATCGAACCGACTCGATGGAACGCCGCTACAACATCGTGGATATAGAGGACATTCGCTCCGCGAAAGATTTGATGGAGCGAATGAATAGCGAGGAAAAGGGGCCGACACGGTGAGGTCGGATCCTTCAGCGCATCCGATTATTTGCCAGCGCCGAGGCCTCTACTACGAGCTGCTTAAAACTGCGCGCTTCGTAGACGGACTTTGCCGCATTGCGATTGAGAATTTCAGGCATCACGGTGCGAAGGCTCTCATGAATCACCCGAATGTCTTGAACCGAAGGCTGACGGGCACTTCGGACCAAGGCATTTCCAATCTCGCGAAATACGCCCTGAGGATTGCCATCGTGGACATACACATCCGTTCCTCCGAGATCGCTTAAGGACTTGAGCAATCGGCGATTCTGCGATTCCATGACGAACCACGTATGGTGGTTCGGCACCAGTCGGTCGCAAGCGACGGCCAGACCCAATTCAAAAGGCATGTTGAAACGCGGCGCGGGCGGGACGGAGGCATCGAGTTCGACGCGCGATAGATCGTGAAATGAATATCGGCAGCTCTGGATCAAATCGATTATTCGATCGAGGCGGCGCGCACCTCCCGGCACTTCAAGTGTCGCCCGCGGTGTCAGCCCATGGGCAGCAAGGCCAGCAATATACGCGAGAAACAAATCAACGAATTCAGCGTCGTACGGAATGTTGAGAAACGCAGCGCGGGGATTGGGCCGTCTATTTGCGGCCATTTCTTGTCGAATGGTGTTTGACAGCTCGATTCCCCTTGTTCTGTGCGTGAGTTCCGTTGTCGGGACTGCCAGATGCGCTGTTGTCGCCCACCGGAATCAAACGCTCCGCCAGCGCGACCAGCCACTCCACCTCTGATCTGGGAACCCCCATCGTCCGAGCCGTCTCTTCGGCCGACGGGAATGGAGTCGTGATGATTGCCCGCTTGCTCATGGAAACCATTTTATCGTGACGCCTGGGGTTTTTGTAATGGTCTCGATGGATGCCCGCTTGATTGAATCCGTTTCGCAGAGAAATTACGCGCCCATGCCTGTTTATGGCACTCTGCTCACAAAAGTACCGGCAACTCGTGGCGCGCTGCCCTCCTCAGCTGTCATGGCCCTTGGCGCCCGCTCGTGACTCAAAATCTCTGTGAGTCTCCGCGGGTGGTGGTTGCAACAGCGATTGGACGATGTCGCGCTCATCGAAGCAGCGATCAAATCATCGTGTTGGGGCGGGACGAATCTGCACATAGATGCTGTACCAGTCTGTCGTGATGGCCTTTTGCGCCTCGGCAAGCGTCATCTGCGCCGTGCACACCTGTCGATGAAGGTGGTTCTCAACGACGTCCTTTTCCTTCGCGCCCGGCTTAGGGCCATAAGGCTCGGGCCAGAGATTCAGAGGATTTGTCGGACTCCCTCCCAGTTCCAGACTGATGAAGTGGTCTTCCTCGTAGTCCGCCGTCGTGCCCGGCAGTCCCAATTCATGCATCTGCTCCTTTTTTAGACGGTGAGTTTCCGGCAAGCGTGCGTGCAATCCACCGCCGGTAATTGCTAAGGTCGTTCTGCCGCCGGTGCCCCGGCGCGGAGCAGACCATGCCGCGACGCAAAACTGCGATGATCACCATCGAGGAAGCCAAAGCACGCTTCGAAGTCTGGAGGCAGAACCGTAAGGGGAAAGCCGCGATACCGGACGAGCTATGGTCGGCGGCCGTTGACGTAGCCCGGAGAGAAGGGGTCAGCCGGACCGCGACTGAATTGCGCGTGGAATGGAATCATCTGAAGCGGCGGATGGCCGCGGCTGCGGGAACATCGTCGCAACCGTCGCCACCGAGGTTTGTGGAGTTGGTCGCGCGGCCTGAGGAAGCGCTTCATGAGTGCGTCATCGAAGTCGAGGGCCGTCGATCGAAACTGCGCATCCAGCTGAAAGGCGCTTCGGCCTCATATCTGGCAACGCTGAGCCGGGAGTTATGGGAGTCGGCGTCCTGATTCAGATCACGCCGCAACTGCGCATCCTGGTTGCGATAGACGCCATCGATGGCAGAAAGGGCATCGATTCTCTGGCGCAGCTGTGCCGTGAGAAGCTCGACTCCGACCCATTCTCCGGATGTCTGTTCATCTTCCGCAGCCGCCGGGGCACGGCGATAAAACTGCTGGCCTATGACGGCCAGGGGTTCTGGCTCGCCACGAAGCGCCTGTCGAAGGGCCGCTTCAAGTGGTGGCCCACCGGTGCGGAACCGGCGCGCACGCTGCGCGCGCATCAGGCGCAGTTACTGCTGGCCGCCGCGAACCCGGATGCCGAAGCACCGCCGGTATGGCGGCAGGTGAGCGCGTAAGAAAATCAGGCCAACCCCCTTGCGTTCCACTTTTGACTCTGCCACACTGCGAAAAGAATGCCGGAGTGGAGATACCGGGGACGCACCGTTACTGCTGAAGAGATCGCCTTCATCCGCGGGTTAATCGCTGAAAATCCCGGAGCCAGCCGTCGCAACCTGTCGGAGAAACTCTGCGAGGCATGGCAATGGAAACAGACCAACGGCGCTCCACGCGATATGGTCTGCCGTGGCTTATTACTGATGCTGCACCGCGCCGGGCAGATCGAGTTGCCGGCGATTCGTTTCCGGCCTCCCAATCCGTTCGTCCGGCGCGAGCGGCCACAACCGATGCTGATCGACACCACGCCGCTCGAGACGCCACTCAGCGCCGTTCGTCCGATCCTTTTGCAGCAGGTTCGAAAGACGACCGACGAACCGCTGTTCAACAGCCTGATGGAACAACATCATTATCTCGGCTATGAACAACCGGTGGGAGAGCATCTGAAGTATCTGGTGTGGGCGCAGGGCCGTCCCATCGCGTGCATGGCATGGAGTTCGGCGCCGCGTCATCTGGGCAGCCGCGACCGCTATATAGGATGGAGCGCTGCAGCGCGCCGTCGGAATATCCGCTTCATCGCTTACAACACGCGCTTCCTGATTCTGCCGTGGATTAAAGTTCCGCATCTGGCTTCGCACATTCTGGGCCGCGTGGCGGCGGCGCTGCCGGCGGACTGGGAGCGGATGTACAGCCACCCGGTCTACTTCGCGGAGACCTTCATCGATCCCGGCCGTTTTCGCGGGACCTGCTATCGCGCGGCCAACTGGGTGCTGATGGGCAGGACCACGGGCCGGGGCAAAGCCTCCAACAGTTACATTCCGAACCGCTCGATTAAAGAGGTCCTTGGGCTGGCGCTGACACGGCGCTTTCGTGAACTGGTGAGTGAGTTATGAAAAAGAAATCATCCCGACGGCGCATCGATGTCAATGTCGATGAACTCGACAGGATCATCGACGCCGCCATGCAGGCGCCGCTGAATGAGGCCGATGGCAGGACGCTCAAAACCGCCCTGCATGCGATGGCGGAAAGATTAGTCGGGCTGCGGAACACGGAGAAGACCAGCGCTGTGCTGGAACCGAAAGCGCCACACGCCGCAGCCGATACGCAGCCACCGGAGAAACAGGCGGCTGCGGGACACGGACGCAACGGAGCATCCGCATTTACGGGAGCAAACAGAGTAGCGGTCGCGCATGCCACCCTTCAGTCCGGCGATCCCTGCCCGGAATGCCGCGAAGGAAAAGTGTACCGCCAGAAAGAACCGGCGACGCTGGTCCGCATTATCGGGCAGGCCCCGCTGGCGGCGACTGTGTTTGAAATGGAAAGGCTGCGCTGCAATGGCTGCGGTGAGGTATTCACCGCCGCCGAACCGCCGTCAGCGGGTGCGGAAAAGTTCGATGCCACTGCGGTGGCGATGATCGCGCTTTTGAAATATGGCACGGGAATGCCCTTTAACCGTATGAAGCGGCTGGAAGGACAACTGGGGATTCCCTTACCCGCGACAACGCAGTGGGAGTTGATGGCGGCGTTCGCGAAGTGGCTCAAACCCGTGCTGGGCGTGTTCATTCGGCAGGCGGCGCAGGGCGGTGTAGTGCATAACGACGACACCGGCATGCGGATACTGCAGATGGCGCGCCGCAGCGACGACAGCCGCACGGGAACCTTCACCAGCGGCATCGTATCGATCTCGGGCGGGCGGAAGATCGCCCTGTACTTCAGCGGATGGAAGCATGCGGGCGAAAACCTCGCCGATGTTCTGAAGCACCGCGCGCCCGGCCTGGCGCCGCCGATCCAGATGTGCGATGCACTGTCGCGCAACTCACCGAAGCTTATCGAAACACTGTCGGCTTACTGCCTGGCGCACGGGAGGCGGCAGTTTACGGAAGTCGCGGAGAGCTTTCCCGACGAATGCCGGTATGTGCTGGAGTCGCTGGGAGCGGTATACGGCTTCGATGCCGAAGCGAAGGACCTCGGCCTGACACCGGAGGCAAGGCTGACGTTTCACCAGACGCACAGCGCGCCGGTGATGGAAGATCTGCGCCAGTGGATGGAGACGCAGTTTGCGGAGCACAAAACAGAACCGAACTCCGGGCTGGGCAAGGCGATCTCTTATTTACTGAGACACTGGACGAAACTAACACTGTTCCTGCGACAGCAGGGCGCCCCTCTCGACAACAACATCGTCGAAAGAGCACTGAAGAAGGCGATTCTGCATCGTAAGAATGCGCTCTTCTATAAGACGATGAACGGCGCGCGCGTGGGCGATCTGTTTATGAGCCTGATCCACACCTGCGAACTGAACAAGGTCAACCCGTTCGACTACCTGACAGAGCTGCTCCGGCATCGCGCGGATCTGACTGCCCATCCGGCGGAGTGGATGCCATGGAACTACCAGGGCCGCGCGAACGCTGTGGCCGCGTAATATCATGGTTCGGTCGCATGGCCGAAAGCATTAGCTTAAAGCCCTGCGAAACGAACCTCTCCAAATGGCCGCCAAACGGGCATCCGCACCAGCAAAATCACCGAGGGTTTTCGGCCAGCGACAGGCGCGGACGAAAATGTTTCGCGTCGGGCTGTACGCGCGCGTGTCCACGCATGACCAGCAGACCCTGTCGCTGCAGATGCGCGCCATGCGGGAGTATGCGGCGAAACGCGGCTGGACGATAGCGGTGCAGATCAAAGAAATCGGTTCCGGCGCGGCGGCGCGTGAACTGCGCGAGAATCTGCTCGCCGCCGCTCGTCGGCGCGAAATCGATGTGGTGCTGGTCTGGCGGCTGGACCGATGGGGCCGGTCGCTCGTCGATCTGGTCGTCACGTTGAAGGAACTGGCTGAACTGGGTGTCAGTTTCGTATCGCTCACCGAAGCATTGGATCTGACCACGCCGACGGGCCGCGCGATGGCCGGGTTGCTCTCGGTGTTCGCCGAGTTCGAACACGAGATTCTGCGCGAGCGGATTCGCGCGGGCATCGCAGAAGCCCGGCTGAAGGGAAAGCGCTTTGGACGGCCGCTGACCGCGGCAAAGAAGTCCAGCCAGATTCGGAAGCTATACCGCGCAGGCGTCAGCAAGGCCGAGATCGCGCGGCGACTGGAGATCGGCCGGACCTCCGTGCGCCGGATACTGTCAGCAAAGCAGCCATGAAGAAACCAGCCAAAGATCCAGTCCGCGAGGACCGCATTCATAACGAAGCCATCGCGGATGCCAACGGGCCGGAGGAGCAGATCATGGGGTGGCATTGCTACCTCGATGACAAAATCCGATTTCCTTTTCAAGCCAGGTGCATCGCTCGCAGGATCGTTTCACCGCTGAGGGAAGGGGAAACCGTCGAAGTTCATCGCATGGCTCCGGAAGATGCCTGCACAGCGGAGATGCTCGTGCTGATCCGCTGGCACGGTCGGTTCATGGCCGTGCCACTGTCACAACTGGCGGCTATCGACCCCGACGACGCCACCGCCGAGGCCGTTGGCGACTGGCATTACTGGGTAGCCAGAGGCTATCTTTTCTGAGTTTTCAGTCGGACCCGCCGCCGTTACACACGCTTGCCGGAAACTCACGTTCCCCCTGAAGGTCTCCCCCAACAAAGCGTTCCCTTGCCCTTGGGAGCAGGACCCACTCGCTCTTGGTCGCCCCAACAGAAGGGGCACGAAAAGGAGACACAAAATGTTCTGCAAGAATCGCATCACCCTCATCGGGTTTCTCGGCAAAGACGCAGAGACTCGCTTCACGCCCAACGGAACGGCCCACACCCGGTTTTCCCTCGCGACCAACGTGAGTTGGAGAGACAAGGATTCCGGCGAATACAAGACGCGAACCGAGTGGCATCGGATCGTGGTTTGGGGGAAGTTCGGAGAATGGGCCGGCTCCCTCAAGAAGGGCGCCTTCATCGAAGCCGAGGGCGAGCTGCGGTATCGGGAGTTTCAGCCCAATGGTTCCGACGCCAAAATCCGCACCGCCGAGATCCATGCCGTCTCGATCCTGACGCTCGATCGTGCCGAAAAAACGGAGCACGAAGGTGAAACCGCGGCGGCGGAATTGAGCGGCGACGATTTGCCCTTCTGAAGCCTTAACCGGCGGCCCGCTGTGATCAGCGGGCCGCTCTTCACTGTGAACCGCCATGCGGACAGCTCGGCTTGCACTCGGCGGTCGAACGCCACGCGGTACAATTCTTCGAGGCGGCAAATCGTGCGGCGCGCCCAGACTAACTGAACGTTTCGCGCAGAGAGAAGTGTTAACGGTTTTGTTAACGGTGTTTGGGAAAATCCGGGATACACGGCGATACTCCGAGCGCCGGAAACGCCTGAAAACACAAAGCACGATACCCGGCAAAACCTTGTCAAGTACTTTCAGGTTCTAGTTGGGGCAACTCAGTGGAGGTTCAAGTCCTCTCATCCGCACCAAATAAATCAGCAGGTCAGAGAAAAATCTCTCAAAGCACCCATCGCAAACGGACACCGGGGGCGTGATCGATCGTTCCCCACGTTGCTGCGGGTGCCGGGCCCGCGACGCGCCGTGGCAAATGAGGTAAATGGAACCGCTCTATCGTGCCGTTCGGTCCAATGCCGCGCCACGATGATTGATGTAGCCAGTCGCGAGAATCTGTGCATCTGCCGACCCGGCAGGTTCCACGGGGGAATCTCTGTTCAACATGGTGCTGCTCACATCCCGACTGAAGAGCAGGAGGAGAAACGAAATGAGAGAGAAGACAAGTCTCGGTGGCCGCTTTACGTTCGCGGGCGCCTCGCTGACGGTAAACCGGATCGGTTATGGCGCCATGCAACTCGCCGGACAGGATGGCGACAAGAGGGTTTGGGGCCCGCCACACGATATTCCCGGTGCGATCGCGGTTCTTCGCGAGGCTGTCGCGTCGGGTGTTAACCACATCGATACCAGCGATTACTACGGTCCGCATGTAACGAATCAAATCATTAAGCGAGCGTTGCATCCTTATCCGAGTGATCTGGTCATCGTCACCAAAGTCGGTGGGCGCCGCGGTGCCGACGGTTCCTGGCTTCACGCACGGTCTCGCCAGGAGATTATCGATGCAGTACACGACAATCTGCGCAACCTGGGCCTTGATGCGCTGCAGGCCGTGAATCTCCGGCTCGGCGGATTCGCCGCTCCGGAAGACGAGCCATTCGAAGAGCCACTCTCCGCGCTCGCCGAGCTGAAGCAGCAGGGCCTCGTTCAAAATATCGGGCTGAGCACCGTATCGCCGCGGCAGTTGGCCGAGGCGCAGGCGATCACGGAAATTGTCTGCATTCAGAACCTCTACAACGTCGCGCAGCGCGGCGACGATCAATTCATCGACGATCTGGCCGCTCAGGGCATTGCCTACGTGCCCTACTTCCCGCTCGGAGGGTTCTCGCCGCTCCAGTCGGCAGCGCTCGAAGCGGCTGCGGCATCCCTCCAGGCGACGCCGATGCAGGTCGCGCTGGCATGGCTGCTTCAGCGCGCCCCCAACATTCTCCTCATTCCCGGCACATCGTCGGTCGGCCACCTCCGCGAAAATCTTGCGGCAGCGACACTGGCACTTCCAGCGGAGACGACCGCCGAACTCGACAGCATCGCGACCGCCGTCAGCCGCGCAACGTGAAGGCGGACAACATGCAAGACAAACGCATCGCCCTGGTCACCGGGGCCACGGCCAGACTTAAGGCGCAGTCCGCCATTGTCGGACTCGAAGGCACGACCGCCGTCATCACAGGTGCTAACCGGCGCGCCGTTTGGAAGTAATAGAGACCATGCATCTGCTGGCAAGCAGGCGCCCGGGGACACGGTAGCCCAACGCGCCAAAACTCGAACGGTGAAGCATCTCGGGTTCACACGTTTTTGGACCTCATTTGGACCTTACGCCTCCCGCCAGCGGGGACGGCGAGGGACCGGCCCCCGGACCCGGCGCGTCCGCCCAAGTTACTTCATTCAGGGCTTTTAGGGAAATCGCTATTGAATTTCAGAGGGAGTAACTTCCTGCAATTCCGATGCTTACGGGTCGCTCTACGGTCGGATATACCCGATCATAACCTTCGGGGAATTGCCTCGGACTTAGCTGATGTGCTAATTATGGCGGAAGTCAGGCGCGTCCTGTGCTAAATACAACAAACGATGTGCGTACGTCTCATAGAATTCGTTTCTGAGTCAAGTATATTACGCAATGAAGTTCTGCTTTAGCGATACGACTGCAAACCGCGCCATGATGCTTGTCGCCCCGGCCGATGTCTCCCTGCAGCCTTTCACCGGCAGAATCACCCGCTCAACCCGCCTGCACGCCGAACTGATCGCCGCCATGCAGCGGCATCGCGGCAAGGTTTATCTTGAAGACAGCGCCATTGCGGAATCGGAACTCACGGGCGAACGTCACGTCTCTCCCGTCAACCTGGGCAGCTGGCACCTGCTGATCATGGGGGTTTCCGGGAAGATCCTCGGCTGCACTCGGTTTCGGCGTCACCCGAACTCGGTCTCCGCACCCGAACTGGCCGTTAGCCGGGCGCCACTCGCGCGATGCAGTACCTGGGGAGGCTCTTTCCGGGCGAGCATCGATTCGGAACTGGCATCGGCCCGGCAGGCAGGCTTTGCCTACGTGGAAGTGGGAGGATGGGCGCTCGATCACGATGTTCGCGGCACCGCCGACGCACTGAAGACCGTTCTGGCCACGTATGCTCTCGGCCAGGTGCAGGGCGGCGCAATCGCCATCAGTACGGCAACCAAAAGACACGGCTCAGCCGACATCCTGCGCCGCCTCGGTGGTCGGCCGCTTGAATGGCAGGGGACAACGATTCCCGCCTACTACGATGAATCGTACGGCTGCACGATGGAAGTCCTGCGCTTCGATTCGCGCTATCCGAATCCGCGTTACGCGAGGATGATCCGGGATCTGCGCTCTCTCATCTCCCGCATGCCCATAGTTTGTCCGGGCGAAGAGAGCAGTCGCTGGTCCGTGCTCCTGCACAATCTTTTCAATGTGCCCGCATTTCAGACGGATGCTTCAGCGGTACGCGTGTAACGATGCAGGGTGGGTTGAAACAATCGATTTACCCCGACGCGACGCCGTTCCCGACGGCCGTCAGCGAATGGATTCGCGTTCTGGGTTCATCGAATGTCGATTTCGATCCCGGCCTTCTGCAGGCGGCTGAAACGGCCACGTTTGAGACAACCGGCAGGATCCCCGTCATTCTGCGGCCGGGGAGCGTGGATCAGGTCAGTGGGATCGTCCGGATCGCGAGCCGGTTTCGTTTTCCTGTTTATCCGGTCAGCAGCGGCAAGAACTGGGGCTACGGCTCGCGCGTGCCACCCGTCAGCGGGTGCGCGCTGATCGATCTGAGCCGCCTCAACCGGATCACGGCGTTTGACGAAAATCTCGGCTATGTGACCGTCCAGCCCGGAGTCACGCAGCGCAACCTGTTCGAATTTCTGAAGCAGAAGAGATCCGGGCTCTGGATGGACGCGACCGGATCCAGTCCTGACTGCAGCCTCATCGGCAATGCGATGGAGCGCGGGTTCGGACATACTCCCTATGCGGATCATTTCGCCAACGTCGCGGGGCTCGAGGTCGTTCTTGCGAACGGCGAGATCGTTCGCACTGGTCACGCGGGGCTCGCGGGCGCAAAAACCGGACCCGTTTATCGCTGGGGCGCCGGGCCAAGTCTGGATGGAATCTTCTCTCAGTCGAACTACGGCATTGTGACGGAGATGACGATCTGGCTCATGCCGGCACCCGACTGCTTCGAGGCGTTCTTCTTTCAGTGCGACGCAGAACAAGGGCTTGAGGCGATTGTCGAATCCCTGCGGCCGCTGCGTCTGAACGGAACGCTGCGCAGTGCGGTCCACATCGCGAACGATTACAAAGTGCTCGCAGGAATTCGCCAGTTCCCCTGGGAGGAGAACGCTCCGCTCACGCCCGATCGCATGAAAGCTCTTCGCACGGAGATGAAATTCACCCGCTGGAGCGGCTCCGGCGCACTTTACGGTACGGCTCCACAGGTCGCTGAAGCCAGACGCCTGCTGCGCCGCGCACTCAAAGGGCACACCGACAAACTTACGTTTCTCGATGACCGGAAGCTGGCGTTCGCGGGCCGTTTTCAGGGCGTGTATAAGCTGCTGACGGGACTTGATCTCAGCCGTACGCTGACGCTGGTGCGCCCGGTCTTCAACCTGCTCAAAGGTGTCCCCACCGCGCAGCCGCTGGTGAGCGCTTACTGGCGCAAACGGCATCCGGTTCCCCCTGACCCGAACCCCGACCGGGATGGCTGCGGGCTGCTCTGGGCCGCGCCGATAGCCCCGCTGCGCGGCACGGATGCGGAAACCCTCCGCTCCATCGCCGAGCCGCTGCTTCTCAGCTACGGATTCGAACCTCAGATCTCTTTCACGCTGATTACTGAACGAGCTCTCGCATGCATCATTTCGATCGGTTACGACCGCGACCTTCCGGATGAGGATCGACGGGCGATGGATTGCTATCGTGCTCTGCAGAGCCGGCTCGCCGCGGCGGGTTATTACTCCTACCGGCTCGGCGTGGCAGGTATGGATATGTACTCGGCGGATTCCGCTTACGGGCGGTTGCTGCGCGCCATCAAGGCAGCGGTGGAATCCTTCCGAAGTTCTGGCTCCGGGCCGATATGTGCCCGCCAGAAACACACAGGCCAGAAACACACAGGAATGACAAGGCCGCCCATGATCTGCGAAGCGGAACCCGTTTCGTTCACCGCGGAAGACAGCCTCACCAGAGACCTAGTGCGCGGCTTAAGTGTCGCACGGCCCGCCGTCTACTGGACCGATCTTCTGCTGTGCGCGATTGCCGGCTGGGGCGCCTTTGCCGGTGCCGTCGCTTCCCGGCCGTTTTCCGCATGGATGATTTCGTTGACGCTCGTGAGCACCGCGGCGCTGTATCGGGGCCTGTGCTTCGTCCATGAAATCAGCCATCAAAGCCACCGGGTTCTTCCCGGCTTCGAAACAGCATGGAACACGCTGATCGGTTATCCCCTGCTGCTTCCCTCCTTCGTATACGTGGGCGTGCATACGTACCATCACAAGCTGAGCACTTACGGCACGGAACGCGACCCGGAATATCTGCCTTTTGCAAAATCCAGCGCGATGACCGTGCTGTTCGCAGTCGAGAGCGTTTTCATTCCCCCCGTCCTGCTGATTCGATTCCTGGCGCTGGCGCCGGCGGGTCTCGCGATTCCGCCGCTTCATCGCTGGCTTGTCGCGCGATTCTCGTCGCTCACCGTCAATATCCGATGGAAGCGGGATTACAGTTCCGCACTTCTCCGCACGGTCTCCCGCCAGACGACCGTGATCCTTATTGTATGGGGGCTGGCGATTGCGCTGATCGCAGCCGGCACCCTTCCGCGCCGGATCGTTGCGATTTGGGTGGTCGTTTCCGCTTTGATCAGTTTCGCAAACACGCTGCGCACTCTCGGCGCGCACGCCTACGAAGGTACGGGTGAATCGCTGGACCGCGCCGGGCAACTTGCGGACTCCATCGACACACCCGGTGCATTCTGGACCGAACTGTGGGCGCCCGTGGGGCTTCGCTACCACGCGCTGCATCATTATTTTCCCGGCGTCCCGTATCACAATCTTCCGGCCGCCTGGCGGCGTCTCTCGCAAAACCTTCCTGCAAACGCTCTCTATCGCCGCGTGCAGAGTCCCGGCCTGCCGCATTCGCTTCGAGCTCTCTATTTAAAAGGACTCCGCTAACTGCGTGCTTCGCGAGAATCCGGCCGCGGGTCCCGCTCGGGCCGGGCAGGCGTGGGTGTGCCGATGAGATAGGTCACCACCACTCCGGCGCGCGGCGCTTTCACCGTTCCGGTCCCCCATCGATAGCCGTCGCGGTTCATACCCGCCGTCATTTCCAGCAGTTCGCCTGGCGTGTAGGAACGCAGATGAGAGACGAGACCATCCCACCCGACCACAAGCGGAATCACGGGCACGACCCAGGTCCCCAGCCACCACAGCGGCCGTCTCGGTTTCATCAGAAAAATTAACAGGAACACGCCGAGGAATGATGCGGGGAATGAAGTCGCAACTCTGAGAGCGGTACGCTGCGTAATCTCGAAGATCGCGATCGGCTGGCGGTTTCGATACGCGTCGGTGAGAATTGCCCGCGCCTGATCGGGTCGAAAGTGGTGAAACGAATTGAACAGAGTGCGAAGACCCGCCAGTCCCGCGGGCACGTTAGTGGCATCGACGGACTCGCGCCGGTACGTTACTCCGAGCTCGGCCTTCTGCGCGAAACCGACCGCGAATTCATGATCGGGATACTTGTCTGTCAGTACGACCGGAATCCGGACACCGCGGCCTGCCAGTTCAGCATTCAACGGCAGTATGGGCCCCGATCGGCCTGAACAGAGATCGATGATTGCCGGCGCAGCGCTGGTACGGATCACGCGTTCCACAATCGGCGCGAGAACCTGCGCGGCCTGGCTGACCTGCCAGAGCGCCCTGAGCCATTCGGTCAGGGCGCTCCGGACAAAGACAGGACACCAGGACTGTTCATGCAGCTCAATACCATGCAGCCTGGCTATTCGCGGCCCTCCTCTCCCCGGCGATTCCTGAACCGTTTGGCCGCCATCGCGAGAAGAATCAGCCCGCCGCCGCAGAGCAGATCCGTTGCAGGCTCTGGTACCGTGGAAGCCGGGGAGAAATTAGCCGACCATGCCGCGCTTACGCTGCCCCCGCCTGCAATAGTCGTGAGGATACTCTGAATATTGCCGGTAAGCTGCACGGAGCTTTGGGTCGTGAAGATGCCGATGTATGGCGTGGCGGCGCTGTAGTTGGTTCCGGAGGTTCCCGTATAAGCCTCCGCCATTACTGTAAGCGTCGCGGAAACCGTGTCGGCGTCGCCCATTGAATCTGTCGCCAGCCCGTTTTCGAGTTCAATCGGGGTGCCGGCCACCGTACAGCTCGCGCCCGGCGAGTCCCAGTTCAAACCGCTGCTGTTGTCTGTCGCACTGCACTCTCCGATATCTGAACCGGTGTTGTTGAAGGCAATACTCGTGAGGTCGAACTGAATGCCATCGACCGTGATGAAATCCACGAGCGGGCCGCCGGCGAGCGAGTAGAAGTTGAGGTTGTCGATATTGCCGGTATCCCCGACCGTCAACGGCGGACTCGTCGACCCCGCATCTACCGTGAACGTTCCGTTCCCGGATGTTGGGCAGGCGGGGGGCGGCGCGACGGTGCCGGTTGACCAGATGATGCAGCCCGAGGTTGCGCCGTTGCCGCTGACCAGCACGGTTCCATTTCCCGCGTTCAGGATCACGTCACCCGTTATGGGTGTTGCCATTGACAGCGCGGGCAAGAATAGCAGAGCCGCCGCTCCGGTGATCGGCACCCACGCGGGCGACTTGTTCCTTCCATCACACGTCATGAATTCTCCTTCTCCTCCGAGCCAACACTTTCCTTGCGGCTCTGAGCCCAGCGTGAAGCAATATCGCAGCCAGTCGCTCCACGCATCCAAGGCCATGTCCGGAACCCACTTTCATCGGCCGCACATTGTGGTGAGTTTAACAGAAGGTGGCGCCGATAAGGTACCTGTTTCAGGCCGCCCGACATACTTCAGTCAGCAAGCGGCGTTATTTGGCGGTGGAAATCGGGATGCAGGCCTGGCGATTGTGCAATTCGAGAGAGACGTGAGTGCAATCGTGCATACTTTGCCAGGCGGCTTCGATGAGGTCCGGAGGTGGTTCAGAACTCCGGAAAACTGTGTTTCGCTGATCGCTTCGCGGCGCTGGAAAAACGGCGAAGTCCTGTGTCCCGTCTGTGGTCTCACGGGCGCACGATTCCTGAGCACGCGGGGACTCTGGGAATGCAAAGCCGATCATCCAAAGAAGCAGTTCAGCGTGCGCGCTGGAACTATGTTTGAGGAGAGCCACGTATCTCTGGACCAGTGGCTGACCGCGATCTGGATATTGGCGAATTCCCGCGGAAAAGTGAGCTCTTATCAGCTCGCGCGCGAACTCGGCATCACCCAGAAGTCCGCCTGGTTTCTGCTGTTCAGAATCCGCACTGCGTTTCGAATCGCGCGCACGCGGCTGCATGCGCAGATCGGGCTACGTCGCGTTCCCAGAAGCCTTTGACTTCTTCGCCGCACGCCGCTTCGCCATACGTGGTTTCTCCTGTTTCATCTCTTTTTCAAGCTCCCCTTTGGGGACCGAAAGGAGAGCGTCGAGCAGGCGGATAAAGGCGATAGATTCAGGCGATGGACGCGTTGGCCCGGTTTCCATCTCCCAAACTGAAGCAAACCTGCGGCCACCCGGCGACGGAACCCTGGCTGTGCAACTTTATACCTGGCGTGAATGCAGTCGTGCACGGTTTGCCTGCTGCCGCAGCGGCTCGCGGCTCACATCTCCAGGCGACCCGCCAGACAAGAAGAATAAACGCGCACGTGCGCCGACACTCTCCGCCCCGGAGAAACCGAAAGCCGATGCGGCCGTGCCGCATCCGCCTGCACCCACACGTGCCTGTCGCCGAAATGGGTTCGTCGGCGATCTCACAAACGGCGGTCGTGTGACGTATTGCGCGGCACCATCCGTCGCGAAACAGTGCGGATCGCCGGGCACTTCGGTGCGTATGATGAAAGCGCTTAGCGCCGTTGCCCATGTGCCTCGCCAT
The DNA here is from genome assembly GCA_963832905.1 of Terriglobia bacterium. GTDB lineage: Bacteria > Acidobacteriota > Terriglobia > Bryobacterales > Bryobacteraceae > BOG-234. The sequence continues at coordinate 601,378 of CAWHVO010000008.1, forward strand.
TCCAGGAAAAATCATCGATTTTCATGACAACCTCGGTATCCGCATGTCGAGGGTCGATTTCGGCGGCGTGACGCGCGAAGTGTGCATGGACTATGTTCCCGATGCACACCCAGGTGAATACGTTCTGGTGCACGTGGGCTTCGCCATCAGCAAGGTTGATGAAGAAGAGGCGCACCGGACCTATCGTTATCTGGAAGAGATGGGCGAGCTGCAGGAATTGTTTGAGGGCACTGTCCGCGAGGGACCGACGTGAAATATGTAGATGAATATCGGGACGGCAGAATCGCGCAGAAAATTGTCGAAGAGATCAGCCGAACCGTGACGCGTCCCTGGGTGCTGATGGAAGTCTGCGGCGGCCAGACGCACTCGATCGTCAAATACGGTCTCGACAATCTGCTGCCTTCGGAGATCGAACTGGTGCACGGGCCGGGCTGCCCGGTGTGCGTGACACCGCTTGAAATGCTGGATCGGGCGCACGCGATCGCGAAACGTCCCGAGGTGATCTTCTGCTCATTCGGCGACATGCTGCGCGTGCCTGGTTCAAATGGCGATCTGTTTCAGCTCAAGGCCGACGGCGCGCGTGTACAGGTTGTTTACTCGCCGCTGGACTGCCTGAGAATCGCATCGGCGAATCCGGATAAACAGGTGGTATTTTTCGCCATTGGATTTGAGACAACAGCTCCGGCGAACGCGATGTCGGTGTGGCAGGCGCGCCGGATGGGGCTGCGGAACTATTCGATTCTGGTCTCGCATGTTCTGGTGCCGCCGGCGATGTCGGCGATTCTGGAATCGCCCGACAACCGCGTGCAGGCGTTTCTCGGCCCGGGGCACGTCTGCGCGGTCATGGGTTACAGCGAGTACGAACCTCTGGCGCAGCAGTATAAGGTACCGATCGTGGTGACTGGCTTCGAGCCGCTGGATCTTCTGCAGGGCACTCTCATGGCGGTGCGGCAACTGGAGCAGGGGCGGGCCGAGGTCGAGAATCAGTATGCGCGTGTGCTTTCGCGGGAAGGAAATCCGGTTGCACGCAAGACGGTGTCGCAGGTGTTCGGGTTGTGCGATCGGGCGTGGCGAGGAGTGGGCGTCATTCCGCTGAGCGGCTACCGGCTGCGTGACGAATTCCGCGATTTCGACGCGGAAAAGATTTTCGATGTCGCCAAAATTGCCGCACGCGAACCCGAAGTATGCATCAGCGGGCAGATTCTCAGAGGCCTGAAGAAGCCTCATCAGTGTCCCGCGTTCGCCACGCAATGCACGCCGCAGACACCGCTTGGGGCAACGATGGTGTCTTCGGAAGGCGCCTGCGCTGCGTACTACAGCTACGGGCGGCATCTGGTTTCGATCGAGCCGCAGACGGCGGCCGCGCAAATCTGATGGCGATATGGCAATGACGCTCGAATGCCCGCTGCCGGTGTCGGGCCACAGGAAAGTCGTCATCGGACACGGCAGCGGCGGACGTTCTCAGCGCGCAACTGATCGCCGAAATGTTTTTGCCGGCGTTCGATAACGACATTCTGCGCCGCATGGACGATCAGGCGGTGGTGGAGCTCGATCAGGCGCGCGTGGCGTTCACGACGGACTCTTTCGTGGTCACGCCGCTATTTTTTCCCGGCGGCGATATCGGCGATCTGGCGGTCAACGGCACCGTGAACGACCTCGCCATGAGCGGCGCCACGCCTCTGTATTTGTCGGCGGCGTTCATCATCGAAGAAGGCTTCCCGATGGAAGATCTGCAGCGCGTGGTGGATTCGATGGCCCGCGCCGCCCACCACGCAGGAGTCGCGATCGTAACCGGCGACACGAAGGTCGTGAACAAAGGCTGCGCCGACAAATTGTTTGTCACGACGGCGGGTGTGGGCGCGGTGCCGGCAGGCGTCTCCGTTTCGGCAAGCCAGGCAGAACCCGGCGATGCGATTCTGCTCAGCGGCACAATCGGCGATCACGGCATGGCTGTGATGGCCACGCGCGAAGGGCTGGATTTCGGCGGAGAACTGCTGTCCGACACGCGCCCGCTGCACAATCTCGTGCGCGCAATGCTCAACGCGGGTGAAGTTCATACACTGCGTGATCCCACGCGCGGCGGGCTCGCGGCCTCGCTTTGCGAAATCGCGAAGACGTCCGGCATCGGTGTCGGGATCGATGCGGCCTCGATACGGGTACGGGAAAACGTCAAAGGCGCATGCGAGATTCTCGGGCTCGATCCTTTGTTCGTCGCCAATGAAGGGAAGTTGGTGGCGTTCGTTAAAGCTTCCGATGCGGAACGCGTTCTTGCCGCGATGCTTGAAACGCCGGAAGGCCGGGACGCGGCGATCATCGGTCACGCGACTGATCGGCACCGGGGCATGACGATCATGCGCACGGAAATCGGCGGCACGCGCGTGATCGATTTGCCGTTCAACGAGCAGCTGCCGCGGATTTGCTGACCGAGCCGTACGGTGCGGCACTGCCGTTTAACCACTCAGTAACGTGGAACACCCTTTGTCTTTGACTTAGTCTCGACAGAGAACCACACTACGAATGGAGTTCCCGGAAGGAGGCGTTTCTCATGGGTTCGCAGCCCGTTCCATACGGACGATCGACGCAGGTCCCGCCAGCCATCAAAGACATTCACGTTCTGTGGATCACCGCCGGTCTGGGATGCGATGGCGATTCAGTATCGATAACAGCGGCCACACAGCCCAGTGTCGAAGATGTGCTGATGGGCGCAATTCCCGGCCTGCCAAAGGTGCATCTGCACAATCCGGTTCTGGCGTTCGAAGTCGGCGACGACTTCATGAAGTACTGGTTTGAAGCCGAGAAAGGCAGGCTTGATCCTTTCGTGCTGGTGGTGGAAGGATCGATCCCCAACGAGAAGATCAAGCGCGAAGGCTACTGGGCCGCATTGGGTACGAGCCCGGTGACGGGCCAGCCCATCACCACGTGCGAATGGATCGATCGTCTCGCGCCCAAAGCTCTGGCGGTGGTCGCGGCGGGTACGTGCGCCACCTACGGTGGTATCCATGCGATGGAAGGCAACCCGACGGGATGCATGGGGCTTGCGGACTATCTGGGATGGCACTGGAAATCGAAGGCAGGGCTTCCGATTGTCAACGTGCCCGGATGCCCGGTGCAGCCCGACAACTTCATGGAGACGCTGCTGTATCTGCTTTACCAGGTGGCGGGGCTCGCGCCGATGATTCCGCTTGACGACAAACTCCGTCCTAAATGGCTCTTCGAAAAGACCGTGCATGAAGGCTGCGATCGCGCGGGCTATTACGAGCAGGGACAGTTCACGCATGAGTACGGCAGACCGGAGTGCCTGGTGAAGATCGGATGCTGGGGGCCGGTGGTCAATTGCAACGTGCCGAAGCGCGGGTGGATGGCGGGCATCGGCGGATGCCCGAATGTCGGCGGCATCTGCATCGGCTGCACCATGCCTGGCTTTCCGGACAAGTTCATGCCGTTCATGGATGAGCCGCCCGGTGCCAATGTTTCTTCGAAGCTCAGCGGCCTGTACGGCGGCGCGATCCGCACTCTGCGCGGATTCACCAACGACACAGTGAACAAAGAGCCGAGATGGCGTCATAAGGCGCCTCCGCTCAACACCGGCTACACGCCGAAGCCGGGAGCTTACACAGGAAGGAATTAATCAAAGTGGCCACGATTACACACGCCCCGTCCGAGACGACGCAGACCAACCGCCGCCTTGTTGAGATGTCATGGGATCCGATCACGCGCATCGTAGGCAGCCTCGGCATCTACACGAAAATCGATTTCGAAAACCGTGAAGTGGCGGAGTGCCACAGCACATCGTCGATCTTTCGCGGCTACAGCGTCTTCATGAAGAACAAGGATCCGCGCGACGCTCACTTCATTACCAGCCGCATCTGCGGCATCTGCGGCGACAATCACGCGACGTGCGCAACGTACGCGCAGAACATGGCCTTCGGGGTTCAGCCGCCCGAAATGGGCGAATGGATCACCAACCTTGGCGAAGCCGCCGAGTACATGTTCGATCACAACATCTTCCAGGACAATCTCGTCGGCGTTGACTTCTGCGAGCAGATGGTGCGGGAGACCAATCCCGGAGTGCTGGCAAAGGCCGAAAACACCGACAGCCCGCACGCTGATCTGCACGGCTACCGGAAGATCGCCGATATCATGCGCGCGCTCAATCCGTTCAGCGGAGAGTTTTACCGCGAAGCGCTGCAGATGAGCCGCATGACGCGCGAGATGTTCTGCCTGATGGAGGGACGCCACGTTCATCCTTCGACGCTCTATCCGGGCGGAGTGGGAACGGTGCCGACCATTCAGCTCTTCACCGACTATCTGACGCGGCTGATGAAGTACGTCGAGTTCATGAAGAAAGTCGTGCCTCTCCATGACGATCTCTTCGACTTCTTCTATCAGGCGCTGCCCGGTTACGAGAAGGTGGGACAGCGGCGCATCCTGCTGGGGTGCTGGGGCTCGTTCCAGGATCCGGAGGTTTGCGACTACACCTACCGCAACATGGACCGCTGGGGGAATGCGATGTATGTGACCCCGGGCGTAGTGGTGGACGGAAAACTGGTGACGACGAATCTTGTCGACATCAATCTCAACATCCGCATTCTGCTGGGAAGCTCGTACTACGACGACTGGCAGAACGAGGGCGAGACGTTTGTCCGGCGCGACCCGCTGGGAAATCCCGTGGACAAGCGGCATCCATGGAATCAGACGACTACGCCGCGGCCGCAGAAGCGCAACTTCGGCGGGAACTATTCGTGGGTCATGTCGCCGCGCTGGTACGACCAGCGCACGGGCGATTACCTGGCTCTCGATACCGGCGGTGGCCCCATTGCGAGATTCTGGGCCACTGCGTTGGCCGGCAAAGTGGACATCGGCTACATCAAGGCCACCGGGCAGAGCGTGAAGATCTATCTGCCGAGGACGGCGATGAAACCCGAAGTGGAGTTTGAGTGGAAGATTCCGCAGTGGAGCAACGCCATCGAACGCGACCGCGCGCGCACCTACTTCCAGGCCTACGCCGCGGCAGCAGCGCTTTACTTCTGCGAAAAGGCGATGAAGGCACTGCACTCGGGAAAGACAAAAACGTGGAACGACTTCAAAGTGCCGGATGAAGCCATCGGCTGCGGCTTCCATGAAGCGGTCAGAGGTGTGCTTTCGCATCACGTCGTGATTCGCAAGGGGAAGATCGCAAATTACCATCCTTACCCGCCGACGCCCTGGAACGCCAATCCGCGCGACGTTTATGGCACGCCCGGTCCTTATGAAGATGCGGTGCAGAATACACCGATCTTCGAGGAAAACGGGCCGGAGAATTTCCGCGGAATCGACATCATGCGGGCGGTGCGGAGTTTCGATCCGTGTCTGCCCTGCGGCGTTCACATGTACCTCGGAAACGGCAAGGTGCTGGAGACACGTCATTCTCCGATGTTCGGGCATCAGGTCCAGCCGGCATGAACCCGCTGGGGAGAGTTGAAGAACTGATCGCTCAGATCGATTCGAGTGCCGACCCGAACGTACGTGCCGCGGCCCGTGATCTGGTGCAGACGCTGATGGAGTTTCACGGGAGTGCAGCAGCGCGGATGATGGAGATGGTTGACGGCGGCACGGCGCTGGCCATGGGGCGGGACGACATCGTGCGTCCCCTCCTGCTGCTTTACGATCTGCATCCCGAGAGCGCAGAAGTCCGCGTGCGGCGCGCCATCGACCGGATCAGGAATGTGGAGCTGATCGGCATCGAGGAACTCGAAGCGCGCGTCCGGATCATCGGGAACGGCCATTCTCCATCGCGCGAGGCGATTGAGACGGCGATACAGGAAGCGGCGCCGGAAATTCGCTCTGTTCAGATCGAAGGTCTGAAGATCGCCGATTTCGTTCCGATCGGGAACCTGATTGCCGTATGACTTCCGCGCCTCCGATTGCGTCGCTGCGGCGGTTCGTTAGGTTGCGGGCTGCCGCAGAGGCACAGGCCGCCACACAGGAAAGCTGCGATCTCTGCAGTCAGCACATTGGTGTCGTGCATCGGCACCTGTTCGATCCGGATGCGCGGCGTCTGATGTGCGCCTGCGATGCCTGTGCTCTCTTGTTTCCCGGCAGCGGTGAAACGAGCTATGTGCCGGTGCCGCGGCGCGTGCTGAGACTGGATGGATTCGTCATAAGCGACGGGCAATGGGATTCGCTGGGCATCCCAATCGGCTTGGCCTTCTTCGTGCGGCAATCGAAGAGCCGCGGGATTGGGGCGATCTATCCCAGCCCGGCCGGATCGACAGAATCCGAACTGGCGCCGGATGCCTGGGGCGAACTCGCGGAGGCGAATCCGATTCTCGGGACCATCGAGGCCGACGTGGAGACACTGCTGGTCAATCGCACGCGCGGGCAGCGCGATTACTACATCGCGCCGATCGACCGCTGTTACGAGCTGGCCGGCATTATACGGAAGTACTGGCGGGGGCTGTCGGGCGGCGCCGCGCTTTGGGAGGCGGTGGATCGGTTCTTCGCATGCCTGATCTGAGTTTTGAAGTGATGGCTGCCGAGCCGCTTGCGAATGCGACGGCACCGATGATCGCATTCAAACTCCGGGTAGCCAACAGAACCCCGGAGCCGGTTCAGTCGATCGCGCTGCGATGCCAGTTGCAGATCGAAAGTCCGAAGCGGCGTTACGCCGAACCGGAGCGAGCGCGTCTGACGGATCTCTTCGGCGAAACGTCGCGCTGGGGGCAGACGCTGCGCCCGATGCTGTGGACGAACACGAACACCGTGGTCGGGCCGTTCGTGCAGGAAGTGACCGCCGAGCTGCCGGTGGCGTGCACGTACGACTTCAACGTCGCGGTCACGAAGTATTTCGATGCTCTGGAGAGCGGCGAGGCGCCGTTGCTGTTTCTGTTCAGCGGGACGGTGTTCTATTCCGGTCCGGCGGGCGCGCTGCAGGTGGAGCAGATCCCGTGGAATCGCGAAAGCGCGTTCCGCCTTCCGGTGCAGGTCTGGAAGAACATGATGGAGCTTTACTATCCGAACTCGGCGTGGCTCTGTCTGCGCAAAGACGTGTTCGACCGGCTGCACGAATACAAAATGCGGCACGGGATTGCGACGTGGGAACAGACGATCGAGAGTATCCTGCCATGAACCGGGATGCTGTTGAGAAGATTGCGAATGCCGTACTGTACGAGGGATACATGCTGTATCCATACCGGGCGTCGTCAATCAAGAACAAACAGCGTTTCAACTTCGGCGTGCTTTACCCGGAAGGATTCGACACGTCGCTGCAGCGCACGGAATGCCTGGTCTGCGGCGGCGCCGATGCAACGATCGATATCGAGGTGCGTTACCTGCGGCTCGACGAGACGGAGCATGCGCATGAGCGCGCTCTGGAGATTTGCGACGTCCCGGTTCCCGAACTGGCCGAGTGCCCGCGCGTTGAGAGCGACGATATCGGCGAAGTTCGCATTTCCGCGGAGAAGGCCGGCCCGGATTGCCATCGCCTGCGGGTTGAAATCCGGAATACGCAGCCGCAGGAACCGGACATTGCGCGCGCGCGCGTGCTGCTCGATTCGATGATCTCGGTCCACACGATTCTGTCGGTGTGCGGAGGAAGTTTCGCTTCGCTGCTCGATCCTCCCGCCGGGCTCGCCGAAGCGGCGACGGCATGCCGCAATCTGGGGACGTGGCCAGTGCTGGCGGGCGATGAAGGGTCGCACGATGCCATGCTTTCCTCCCCTGTGATTCTGTATGACTATCCGCAAATCGCGCCGGAGAGTCCGCAGAACCTTTTTGACGGCACTGAAATCGACGAGATCCTGACGCTGCGGATTATGACGCTCACGGAGGACGAGAAGGCCGAGATCCGCACGGGAGACGAACGCGCGCGCGAACTGCTCGATCGAACGGAAAATATGCCGCCGGAGCAACTCATGAAGCTGCATGGCGCCATGCGCGGCCTGCCACGCACCAATCTCCGCAAAGGCCATCGCGTACGCCTCCGGCCGCAGAAGAGCGCGGACATTATGGACATCGCGCTCAAAGGGCGGCTTGCGACCATTGACGCGGTGGAGGAAGATCTGGACGGCAACGTTCATTTTGCGGTCGTAATCGATGACGACCCGGGCCGCGACCTCGGTGAAATGCGTCAGCCGGGACATCGCTTTTTCTTCGGACCGGAAGAAGTTGAGCCATTATGAGCAGCGCGGCCGGGATGCAGTCGATTCTCGTCGCGGGAATCGGCAACATATTTCTGGGCGACGACGGATTCGGCGTCGAGGTCGCGCGGCGCCTGGCGGATCGCGCATGGCCGGAAGGGGTGCGCGCGGTCGATTTCGGAATTCGCGGATTCGATCTGGCCTTCGCACTGCTTGACGGCGTCGATCTGACGATCTTTGTGGACGCCACGCCGGGGGGCGGAACGCCTGGAACGCTCTACCTGATCGAACCGGACACGAAAAACATAGCGGCCGATGTGGACGCGCACAGCATGCATCCGCTGGCCGTGCTGCAGCTGGTGAAAAGCATGGGTGGTGAGTTCGGTCGGCTGCTGGTTGTGGGGTGCGAGCCCGAGTCCTGCGAGGAGCTTATGGGGCTGAGCGCACCCGTGGAAGCGGCAGTGGATCGCGCCGTAACGATGGTTGAGGAACTGGTCAGAAAGGAAGTGGAGGGAACGTCGATGAATATATCGAGAATGCTGGGTGGTCTGCTGATTGGACTGGCGATTTACGGAATTGCCACCAGCCTCCCTGATATCAGACGCTACGTGCGCATTAACATGATGTGATGCACGAGCTGGCGATTGCCATGAGCATCGCCGATGCCGCGGCGGAAGAGGCGCAGCGGCACGCGGGGGCGCGTGTGTGTGCGGTGCATCTGCGGCTGGGCGGGTTATCCGGAGTTGTGAAGGAAGCGCTGCTGTTTTCGTGGGAGGCATCGTCCGAAGACACGGCGATTTCGGGTGCGCGCCTGGTGATCGAAGAAGTGGAAGGGACGGCGCTCGAGGTGTGCGCGCTCGAGATCGAAGAACCATGACTCCGGCAATTCCGACTCCGACCACCCGCATCGTGGAAGTGCGGCGCAATGTGCTCAAAGCGAATGATGCGATCGCACACGAGCTCAGGGAGCAGTTTGAGCGGGCCGGCGTTTGCGTAATCAGCGTTGTGTCGTCGCCGGGCTCGGGAAAGACCGCGTTTCTGGAACGAATCCTGACCATTCTGCGCGCGCGCGGGGCGCGCGTCGCGGCGCTGGTCGGGGACCTGGCAACGGATAACGATGCGGCGCGGCTGGCCCGTTCCGGCGCTCCGGTCAAACAGATCGTTACGGGCACCATCTGCCATCTCGACGCGTCGATGGTGCGCAATGCGCTGGCGGAATGGACACTGCAGGAACTGGATTTTCTGTTTATTGAAAATGTCGGCAACCTGGTGTGTCCGGCGAGCTACGATCTGGGCGAGCTGTCGAGGCTGGTCCTCCTTTCTGTCACGGAGGGCGAAGACAAACCGCTCAAGTATCCTTCGATTTTCAATTCCGCGGATCTGGCAGTGATCACCAAGGCCGATCTGGCTGAAGCCGTCGAGTTCGACTGCGAGGCAGCGCGAACGAACATTGACACGGTCCGTCCCGGTATGGAAATACGGATCGTCTCCGCGAAGACGGGCTATCAGATGGAGGCTCTCGCCGACTGGATCGAGAGCCTCCGGCAAGCCAGTCTCGTTTCAGCAGCGAATATCGTCACGCAGTCATCGCAGGCTCCCCTGCGGTGACTGCGCAGCCGGCATGTCCGCAATTGCACGAAATTTCCGTGGTGTCCGCAGCGTCTTCACAGTACTGGCTGCAATAGTCCTTGCCTTCGGCAGTCTGGCAACTGCAAGCTGGATGCTTGCATTCCTTGGTTTTTTGGTGCATTCGAAGAACCTCCCGATCAGCTCACCTGCATCTGCGATGCCGCGGGATCTACTTAACGAGCGCGCTTGAAGAATTGGACCGCGCGTTCGTGAGATGCGGCTGCCGCCCGCGTGCGAAATGTCCCCAGGTTCCTGCGCTTGCCCGTTTTGGGGTCCTGAGTTCTGGAATAGAGCCGGTATTGGCCGGTTTTCATTTTCGAATCATGATGACGAAACAGCACGTTCGACTCCCCGGCATTGGCGCGCGGTCGGCCAGGCAGATCACTTATCCCTTTGCCTATGAATCCGGGCTGACAGCAATCGCTTTGCTTTCTCGAGTTCCGCTCGCCGGCTGCCGTCCAGTCCGTTTCCTGCCCGATTGACGAAATAGGTCAGCATGCGCAGACCGGACACCGGGCCCTTGGGCGAAACTTCTTTTGAGGCAAGGGTCCGGGCGATGGTCGGCGCATCCTTCGTAAACAGACCTTCGGGCGGATGTGTGGAGTCGGTTGTGACCTTCGCCACCCATTTGCGCGGTTTCTGCTCAGCCATCCAGTCAGCTCCTTGTCATCGCGAATGAGCAATTACCAATCCACAGGGCAACAGCCATAGCAGGATCATTACGGCAGAAAAATTGCGCCGTCGTGTCGGGAAATGCTCGGGATTTTCCGGGATGCGGGGCTTGCGTGGTCCCGCCATAACGCGCCGCGGCTGGGCGCTGCCCTGGCCTATTACGGAGTTCTTTCGCTTGCCCCCACCCTAATTCTGGTTCTTGCCATATCCAGCGCGGCGTTCGGTCCCGAGGCGGTCCGTGGTGAAATCTACTGGCAGGTCAGAGACTTTGCGGGATGGCAGATTGCCTCCGCGGTTCAAGGTCTGTTGAAGTCGGCTTACGCGCCCCGCGTCGGTTTCCTCGCCGGCAGCCTGGGATTCGCCGTGATCGTATTCAGTGCTTCCGGACTCTTCGTCGAACTGCGCGACACTCTGAATTTCATCTGGAACGCGCCGGTGCAGAGCCGTACGAGTGCATGGCAACTGGTCCGGGAAAGGTTTCTGGCTTTCGCGATGGTGATCGGCACGGGTTGCCTTTTGACGCTGAGTCTTGCATTCACGGCGCTCGTGCAGGCTCGCAGCGCCTATTCGCACGGATACCTGCTGCTTCCCGCACCTGTTATCGAGTCGGTAAATTTCGTTGTGTCCCTGACAATCACGACGTTTCTGTTCGCCCTGATTTACCGCATCATCCCCGAAGTACGCGTGGACTGGCGCGATGTCGCGGTCGGGTCGGTTCTCACCGCACTTCTCTTTTCGGTCAGCAAGCTGCTCATCGGTGTCTATCTCGGCAGAGCCGGTGTGGGTTCCGCCTATGGCGCCGCCGGTTCGCTCGTGGTGCTGCTGGTATGGGTTTATTATTCAGCGCAGATTTTTCTTTTTGGCGCCGAGTTCACTTATGCGTGGGCGCAGCATCGCCGGTCCGGCGGCTGAGATGAATCCCACAGTGGCGGCAGAGATGCTTGTCTTGTCCAGGCATGCTCCCCAGCGTGGCGTGCGCACTGACGCTTCTCCTGTTGGGTGCCGCATTTCCATCAGCAGCGCAGGTGACCGAGTTCGAAGGCAAACGGATTGTCGAAATTCAGTACCAGCCGGTCCAGCCGCTCGACCCTGCAGATCTTGCAGCCGCGCAGCCATTGAAGCAGGGTGAACTGTTCCGCGCCCGCGAGGCGGCAGCGGCCATCGATGGCCTGTTCGCGACGGGCCGGTTCCAGGACATCTCCGTGGAAGCCGAACCCGCCGGCGACGGCGTGCGCGTCCGTTTCGTCACCAAACTCGAATGGTTTATCGGCGGTGTCGCGATCGAAGGCAAGACGCCGCTTCCGCCGAACCACGCCGAACTGCGCGGCGCGGCTCAGTTGTCTCCTGGAAAGCCATTTCGTGAAGAGGATGTCACGCGGGCGACCGACAGCATGACGCGAATGCTGAAGGAGAACGGTCTCTACGAGGGAATGATTGAGCCCCGCATCGAACGCTCCGATGACGCCCAGCAGGTTTTCATCACGTTCGAAATCAAACCGGGGAAACGCGCAAAATACGAGATGCCCGCCATTCAGGGCAAAACGATGCTGCCGGACAATACAATCCTGCGCGTAACCGGGTGGCGTCTGCCGGTGATTCACTGGTGGCGCCAGGTGACAGCCGCGCGGACCCGCAAAGGTGTTCAGCACCTGCAGACCAGGTACGCAAAACAGGACCGGCTGATGGCGCGCGTTGAACTGCAGGGCGAAGACTACGACACCCGAAAGCGGCGGGTCCGTCCCACCCTGCAAGTGACGCCCGGGCCGAAGGTCGAAATCAAAACAGTTGAGGCAAAGGTTTCGAAACGCGTTCTGAAACGCTACGTTCCGGTCTTCGAGGAGCGCAGCGTTGACACAGACCTTCTGGTCGAAGGCAAGCGCAATCTGCAGGACTATTTTCAGAGCCTCGGTTACTATGACGCGGACGTCGATTTCCGCATACAGCCTCAGACCGACGATGTTCAGGTCATCGAATATGTGATTTCCAAAGGACAGCGCTTCCGCCTTGTTCACCTGGCCATTGCGGGTAACAGGTACTTCGACACCAATACCGTCCGCGAACGCATGTTCATCACGCCCGCCGTCTTTAACCTGCGCCGCGGGCGGTACAGCGAAGCATTCCGGCGCAAAGACGAGGCGAGCATCGCCGATCTGTACAAAGCCAACGGCTTTCACGACGTCGGTGTCACCACCAAAGTCGAACACGACTTCCGCGGCAAGGCGAGCGATGTCGCTGTCACCGTCGATATTACGGAAGGCTCCCAATGGCTGGTGGATAAGCTGACTGTTGACGGTATCGCACAGGCCGACAGGAACGCTGTGCTGGCCGGCGTCAGTTCGGTCGCCGGTCAGCCTTTTTCAGAAGTGTCGATGGCGATCGATCGCAACACGATTCTCAACTGGTATTACACACATGGATTTCCGGATGCCGCGTTTAACGCATCCTGGGAAAAGAGCGCGACGCCGAACCACGCCAATGTCACGTACAAAATCACCGAAGGGGACCGGCAGGTTGTGCGCGGTGTTCTGGTATCCGGGCTGCGAACGACACGCAGGAGCCTGGTGGATAAAAACCTCACGATGAAACCGGGCGATCCTCTGTCGTCAGTCGCCGAAGCTGACATACAGAGACGTTTTTATAACCTCGGAATCTTCTCGAACGTTGACACAGCCATCGAGAACCCTGACGGCAAAACAGACCACAAGTTCGTGCTCTACAACTTTGAGGAAGCTAACCGTTATACGCTCAGTGTTGGACTCGGCGCTCAGGTGGCGCGCTTCGGCCAGCCGAGCGCCTACAGTCTGGGGTCGCCGGCGGGAACTACCGGATTCAGCCCGGAAGGCTCACTCACCGTCAGCCGTCTGAATTTCCTTGGACTCGGGCATACGGTGACCCTGCAGGGTGTGTATTCCTCGATCGACAAGCTGGCTACACTGACGTATCAGCAGCCGCACTTCTGGAATTCCGACCGCCGCACGATGACGTATTCCGTTATCTACGACAACGAGCTGGACGTGCGCACATTTGCATCCAAACGCGAGGAGGCATCGGTCCAGCTTTCGCAGAAGTTCTCCCGTTCTCTGACCGGCATGTTTCGCTTCGCCTACCGGCGGGTGAGCGTGAGCGATGTTGTGATTCCCACTCTGCTGATCCCTCAGCTGCTGCAGCCCGTGCGTATCGGGATGCTTTCCGGCAGTCTCCTGCAGGACCGGCGCGATAACCCGGCGAATCCGACGCGCGGCATGCTGAACAGCGTGGACATCGGAATCGCGGGCAGCTTCTTCGGCTCGCAGCGCAGTTTCGGCCGCCTGCTGGCGCGCAATGCAACATATTACAGGCTCACGAAGAGGCTGATTCTGGCTCGCCAGACGCAGTTCGGCATCATTGACGCTTTTCGCGCGCCCGCGGGCCTGACGGAAGCGGAATCGGTGCCGCTGCCGGAGCGCTTCTTCGCCGGCGGTGCCGATTCTCTGCGCGCGTTCGCCTTCAACGAAGCCGGTCCGCGCGACACCGGCGCGCCCGTGGTGCCGGGTGGCCCGTCATCGCAGCCCACCGGCTTTCCGCTGGGCGGCAACGCTCTCTTCATCAACAACGTCGAACTGCGGTTCCCTCTCATCGGACAGAACATTCAGGGCGTCTTCTTCCACGATATGGGAAACGTTTTCACATCCCTCAGCGATATTTCATTCCGCTACCACCAGCGCAATACGGACGATTTCAACTACACCGTGCACGCCGTCGGTTTTGGCGTTCGCTACCGCACGCCGGTGGGACCGGTGCGCGCGGATCTTGCCTACAGCCTCAATCCCCCGACGTTTTATGGGTTCAGCGGCACTCCGCAGCAGATCATTCAGTGCAATCCCAATAGTCCGGTATCGCTCGAACAGAGCTTCTGTCAGGTCACCCGGCAATCGACCGGCCATCTGCAGTTTTTCTTTTCCATTGGCCAGACGTTCTGATCATGCGCCCGACCGTGCTCATCATTTTCATCATTAGCCTTGTTTTCGGCATGCAGGGCGCTGTTGTGATCGACAGGATCGCCGCGATCGTCGGCAAACATGCGATCAAGACGAGCGACATCGACCGCGACCTGCGCGTCACTGACTTTCTGAACCGTATGCCGCTCGACCTGGGCGGTACGGCAAAACGGCAATCCGCCAACCGGCTTGTCGATCAGGCGATTATTCGCGATGCCATCGCCACTGGCGGATACAACCGTGCCACCGACGCGGAAGCCGGGAACATGCTTGCGAGTATCCGGCGTGAGCGATATGCGGGCTCCGATGCGCACCTCCGCCAGGCGCTAATGCGCTATGGCTTATCCGAAAATGACCTTAGGGAGCAACTGCTCTGGCAGTTAACCGTGCTGAAGTTCATTGACGAACGCTTCCGCCCAGGCGTCATGGTCACCGATCAGGAAGTACGCACTTACTACGACCAGCACCTGACTGAGCTTCGGCGGGAAAATCCAGCCAACAGCAGCCTCCCCGCCCTCGAGCAAAAGGTGCGCAGCATCGTCGAAGGCGCAGAAGTGAACAAGCTTTTCGATGCGTGGCTCGATCAGGCGCGCAAAGACCAGAAAGTGGAGTTCAAAGCGGAAGCGTTCGCGCGGGGGTCGGGATGACACGCCGCGGCAGAATTGTCCGCAACGCCGGGATCGGCGTTGCCGCACTGGTGATTATCGCGGCAGGGGCTGCCCTGATTGCCGTCCGCACCGCTTGGTTCCGCAGCTACATCGCACGGGATATTGTGTCTTCGGTTGAAGAGAGCACCGGCGGACGAGCCGAGATCGGGTCCTTCGATTTCGATGCTTCCGCGTTGCGCATGAACATAGGTAACTTCGTGATTCACGGCCGCGAACCCGCGGGCTCGCCGCCCCTGTTGCGCGTGAGCCGCATTGTCGCCGAGTTCAGCCTGTTCACCAACTTCACGAAGCTTCTTGATATTCGATACCTCTATATCGATCGACCTGACGTCAACGTCGAGATCATGGTCGATGGCCGGACAAACATACCCTCGCCGAAACAGAAAACGATTTCGAAAGAGTCGCCGCTTGAGACCGTGGTGAATCTGGCGGTGGGTCGATTCGAGCTGAAAGACGGCACAATCGCACTCGAGTCGCAAAGGCAGCCCATAAACGTACGCGCCGAGAATCTCCGCGCACAGCTCGCCTACGACCTTCTCCGGCGCACCTACAGCGGCGCGATTTCGCTGCAACCGGTCTACGTCGCGGCGGGTCGCAACACGCCGGTCACGTTCAGGGTCAGTCTTCCGCTGACGATTGCAGGCGATCGCATGGACCTGCGTGGCGCCAGTATTTCCACTCCCGCCTCTAACCTCTCGATAGACGCATCGTTCGAGAACCTCAGATCGCCGCATATCACGGCGCGGGTCAATGGCAGTTTGGCGGTTGCCGATCTGAAGAACGCCGCTAATCTCCCCCTGGCCGTGAATATGCGTGGCGTTCCCGCCAAGCTCGACCTGAACGCCGGCGTATCGATGTCCAGCGGCGTGATCCGAATCTCAGGATTTGAGGCGCGCCTCGGCAAATCGCGTATCGAAGCTTCGGGCGCATCGGATCAGGCAATCACATTCCGTTCCACTGTCGACATGGCCGAACTCGGGCAACTGATCAAAGCCAAGTCGATGCCCGGCGGTCAGATCGGCGCGACCGGCAATATCCGGCTGGATACGAACCTGCGCGATTTGTACCTGACAGATCTCGATCTGAATGTCTTTGGCGGCCGGTTTTCGGGATCGGCGTCCCTGCGAGACTGGCGGAACTACAAAATTGACGGGACGCTGCGGAACTTCGATGTCGCCGCGGTTCTGCGCGCGGTCGATGAACGGGTTCCTTACGATGGCGTCATCTCCGGTTCGCTCAGCGCCGAAGGCGATTCGCAGGCAACACGCGAACTGACGGCCCGTGCACGTCTGTCCGTAGCGCCGGGAAAGCGCGGCAAGCCCTTATCGGGAAGCATCGAGGCGAACTATGATGGCGTCTCCGCCAATCTCGTGTTCGGAAACTCCTTTCTCGCGCTTCCGCACAGCCGTCTGGATATGAGCGGCTCGCTCGGTCGTGCGCTGCGTGTTTCTCTTAAAAGCCGCGATCTTACCGACTTTCCGGTTACGAACGGATTGGCGCTGAATCGCGGAGAGGCGGATTTCAGCGGAACCATCACCGGAAACCTGACGTCGCCGCGCATCGCGGGGCATCTGGCCGCCAACCGGCTCGTAATCGAAGGCCGCACGTTCGACTCTTTCGCGGCCGATCTCGCAGTGTCGGGCTCCGCTGTTGCCGTGCGCAACGGCACGCTGATTCGATCGATGATGCGCGCGGAGTTTTCCGCCTCTGCCGGACTTACCCGCTGGAAATCTCTTCCGCGTGAACCGATCGCCGGGTACGCCTCGATCGATCACGGCGATCTCGCCAACGTCGTCGCGCTTGCCGGCATGAATCCGTCCGGCTATAGCGGCGCATTGCGTGCGAGTGCGGCCATCACGGGCACCATTGGAAATCCGTCCGGTGTGGTGAGTGCGCAGGCGGACAACGGTTCTATCGGTGGTGAGCCCTTCGATGAGGCACGCTTGCAGGTGAATCTCATCGATCAACTGGTTACGATTCCCGCGGCCTACATTAGCGGCGGCGCGGGGCGCATCGACCTCAATGCCGATTTCCGGCATCCGCGGGACAGCTTTACCAGCGGCCATCTGCATGCGGCGGTGCGCAGCAACGACATCGACCTTGCCAGAACCGCCGCGGCGAGCCTGCGTCAGTCGAACGCATCGGGCTCGCTCCGGATCAATACCGACATCGCGGGCGATCTGAATAAAGGCGAATTTACCCTTAGTGCGGTCAATGCCAACGTTTCCGGCCGTGCGCTGCGGTTCGAAGGGCAGTATTATGGCGACGTTCAGGCCAGGGCGAACACGGGCGGTCAGACGGTGACCTGGGATTTCACCTCGGATTTCGCGGGTTCATCGGTTCAGGCGACCGGCCATACCCAGCTGGTTCGCGATTATCCGACCACCGCGGACGCGAGCATCGGCAAACTCGCGGTCGAAAAGGCGCTTACCGCTGTCAGGCGCACAGACATACCGGCCCGCGGCATTCTCAGTGGCTCGGTCCACGTTGCGGGTACGGTGCACGACCCACAGGCCGAGGTGAATCTCGTTCTGACGCGGGGCGCGATGTACGACGAACCGATCGATGAACTGCGTCTTCACGCCGCATATATGCCGCAGAGCATCGACGTTTCCCAGTTGCGCGTCGTCACCGGCCCATCGCGAATCGAGTTGAGCGCTCATTTTGATCACCCCGCCGGAGATCTCCGCGCCGGCAACGCCCGGTTCAATATCAAAAGCAGCCGCATCGATCTGGCGCGCGTTCACAATATTCAAACGCGACGCCCCGGACTGGCCGGTGCACTTCAGCTCTCCGCGCACGGCGATGGCGTCCTCGGGCGCGGAGACCCGCGCTTCCAGCTGCACGACCTCGCTCTCAATCTCTCCGCCACCGGCATCGCCGCTCAGGGAAGGAATTTCGGCGACCTGAAGCTGACTGCCAACTCTGCGCCAGGAAGTAGGATCGAGTTCGCGCTCGACTCCAACCTTGCCGGCGCATCCCTTCAAGGGCGCGGCAGCGCTGCACTAACTGCCGGATACCCTGTTGACGCGCAAATCAGCTTCAATAACGTTCTGTATTCGCACTTCGCGAATCTGCTGGGAAAGGCCGATGAGGCCTTACGGTCCGCCGAAGTCGCAGCCGATGGACAAATTACGGTGAACGGCCCTGTGCTCGATGGGGATCAACTGCGGGCCAACCTCCAGCTGACGCGCCTCAGTCTGACAGTAAATCAGGGCCGGGGCGTTAAGCCGGTGACTGTAGAGAACCAGGGTCCGGTTAGCGTCGCACTCGATCAGGGACAAATCCGGATTCAGAACGCACATTTCGCGGGAGAAGGGACAGATCTTCAGGCGGCCGGCAGCGCATCTCTGATAGCCCGGACGCTCGACTTTTCGCTGAGGGGCAAAGCTAACCTGGATGTGCTCCCGAGATTCGATCGGGACATTTACTCGTCGGGCCAGATCGAACTGGCATCGACGGTTCGGGGAACTCCTTCGCGCCCGCTGTTGAACGGTGAGCTGACGCTGCAGAATGTTGCGCTCAACTATGCCGGGTTTCCCGCCGGGCTTTCGAAAGCCAATGGCCGGATTGTTTTCGACGGAAACAGCGCCACGCTGCATAATCTCACGGGAGAGGCAGGCGGCGGCAGACTCACACTCGGCGGATTCGCCAGTTACTCCGACAGAATCCGCTTCTCTATTCAGATGAACGCGACCCGGGTTCGCATGCTGATTCAGGAAGGCATGAGCGTCACGGCAAGCGCCGATCTTCAGGCCACCGGCAGCGACGCGGGCAGCGTCGTGTCGGGAAGCGCGGTCATTGACCAGGTGTCTTACAACCCGCATACAGATATCGGCGCCTTATTGTCCCGCGCCACTCCAGTGGCCGAGAACGTATCCGCGGAATCTCCGCTGCTCGAAAAGATGAAACTGGATATACGGATCAGGGCGGCGGCGAGTCTTACCGTGCAGGCCGAGATGGCAGAGAATCTCTCTGCCACCGTCGACCTCCACGTGCAGGGTACGGCGGCGCAGCCCGGCCTGCTGGGGCGCATCACCGTCAATGAAGGCAAGCTCGTATTTTTCGGTGCTACCTATACAGTCAATACCGGTACCATTGCCTTCTACAGCCCCTCGGTTATCCAGCCCACGGTTGACCTGAGCCTCGAAACGGAGGCGCAGGGAGTCGAGATAACCATCCGCGTCACCGGCCCGGTGGACAACCTGAAACTCAGCTACACATCGAATCCGCCGCTGGCGTTTCAGCAAATCGTCGGGCTGCTGGCGACCGGGCAAACGCCGACGACCGATCCCACGCTGTTGGCGAATCAGCCCAATATTCCCGACGCGTCGCTGCAGCAGACGGGCGAATCCGCCATACTCGGCGAGGCCGTGGCGAATCCGGTCGCCGACCGCCTCCAGCGCGTATTCGGCCTTTCTCAGCTCAACGTCGCACCGGCGTTTCAGACGGGATCCCAGACACCGACGGCGCGCGTCACGCTGCAGCAGCGCGTCACCAGTAATCTGACGTTCACCTATACATCCGCCCTCGACGATCCGAACGGCGAGATTGTTTCGGTCGAGTGGACGTTCGATCCAAAATGGTCGGCGGTGGCGACACGCGACCAGAACGGCATCTTCAGTATCAACTTCATCTACAAGCGCCAGTTCCGCTGAGGAGTCGCCTCAACGGCCCGGCACCCGGCGATAGTCCGTGGTGATTTCCTCATCAATGTCGCAGCCTGGTATGGTTCTGGTGCCGTAATAATCGCCGGGATCGGTGACGCGATGTTCCCAGTGAGTCTCGTTTCTTTTCGCGATCCGTGAACCATGCCTTCAACGCGCGTTCTCTGCTGCGATTTCGAATGTTCCTTTTCGTGTTGTCTGGCATACGTGGTCACTCCGTGCCTGGATCGCGCCCGGCAGACGCGATCCAGGGGAAGAGGGCTGCGGACCGGCATCTAGTGGCGAGCCTTACTGGCGCCTGCCGATGAACTCATCGCCTCTTCATTAATCAGGGTCAGGGCGATCTCGTTGAGCTTCGCGTCGGCTGCTTTCTCTTCGTCGAGGGTCTGTTTCAGAAGAGCGGCAGCCTGCTTGTTGCCGAGAAGCTCAGCGTGCGTGCGGGCCGATCCGTATCCCGACATCTCGTAATGCTCGACCTTCTGCGCAGCGGCGATCAGGCCGGCGTCCCGCACGGCGGTTTCATCGCTGTTTTCGGCGACCTCGTTTCCTTCTTTTATTAACCCTGTCATCGCGGCGCATTTTTTGCCGGTACTCTTCTCGCCGAGCGCTTCAAAGATCTGTTCGAGCCGCTGAACATGACCTTTGGTTTGCTCGAGGTGGTCCGTAAACGCACTGCGAAGCTTGTCCGTGGTCGCGGCATCGGCCATCTCGGGAAGGGCTTTCGTCAATTGTTTCTCCGCGTCGTACAGATCGCGAAGTTCATCCAAAAACAGTTCTTGCATTGTGGCTGCCATATGAGGACCTCTTTCTGCATATGAATGGGTAATGATCGACGTTGTTGTAAAGAGGACCGACGCGCCAGCGCGGCGATTCCGTCCTCGATCAGTTTGCAATCGACTGGCCCTCGGCTGTGAATGCCCTGGACTCCTTCCCAACAGTCGGGGCACTTGGTTCGGTTCATACCCGCTCCACCGAGCGAAGCCTGCCCATTCCTGTGTGCACGCATTATGTCTTGCGGAATACTTTGCGCCCATTCTGTGAGGTCCCGTGCACCTGTCCGGCGACAACCTGCGCGTGGTTCACCACCGCCACCAGCGAAACTCCGCCGATCGTGTTGCCCACCAGGACGGGCAGCATGTAATGCGTCAGGTAAGCGGTCCACGGGAGCGCGCCGGTCATGA
The DNA here is from genome assembly GCA_963832905.1 of Terriglobia bacterium. Lineage (GTDB taxonomy): Bacteria > Acidobacteriota > Terriglobia > Bryobacterales > Bryobacteraceae > BOG-234. The sequence goes on from CAWHVO010000008.1 coordinate 622,289, forward strand.
CGAGGAACAGCACCTCGATCGATCCCGCGATGACATGCGTGAAACCACCGAGCGCGACGACGTAAGTCACGATGACGATCAGCGGGATCTGACCGTTGTCGATGGCAGCGCGCATCCATACCAGCATCGCGATCAGCCACCCGGCAAAAACACCGCGCAGCATCGCCTGTCCGGGAGTTACGGAGAAAGACTCATGCCCGATCTGCGCGAATGCCGCCTGCATTGCCGGCGGAAAAACCTGTGTGTTTGCCAGCACCCAGGCCACCATGTGCGCACCCGCGAGATTCGCCGCCAGTACAATCCCCCAGAGGTGCAGCATACGCCCGAGAGCACTCCAGTTTCGGCGCACCAGCACCGGCAGCACCGCTGTCAGTGTATTCTCCGTAAACAGCTGCTGGCGTCCGAGTATTACGATCAGGAACCCGAAAGAGTAGCCGAGCTTCGCCACCAGCGGCCGCCACAGAACATCCGGCAGATGGCTTCGCAGAATGTCTTCACCGATGAAGGAAAAGCCCATCGACAGACCGGCCGCAAGACCGGATGTTGCCAAAGCCGACGGCGAGCGCTCGAATTCCGTGTCCCCGTCGCGCCGTACGGCTTCGTGCACGACATGCGCTTTGACCGACGTTCGATGCTCAACTTCTTCCTCTTCCCGCGGAGTCAGGTCCGGCGCGGCCACCACTGCTTCCCCGGCCGGCGTATGGTTCGGCATTACGCGCTGACGTGGAATCGGACCGCCGTTTTAAGGCACGACCGGATCGCGTTGCAGCGTGGTTACAGCCAGCTGCAGCGCAATGCTTTCCGCCGGTACGCCGGCGTCGCACGCGGCAATGCCGGCGCGAGCGCCCTTTCAGCCGCTGGCTTTCTCCTGCGCCGCGATGTAGCAATTCAGACGATTCAGCGCCTCCGCATACTGCCGTGCCGCTTCCTGTTCGAAGAAAAATGCGTGGCGAATCGGATCCTTGTCCGCCGGTTCGGGAAGGCCGGTCGGAAGACGGGGAAGCGCCCGTGTACGGCTGGCCACAGAGCAGAACAAAGCGTGCGACCGCTCCTGCGTTCTGTGGGCTTTCTCCACCGCAGCCAGCAGATTTTCGTAACTTTCGTGAATGCCGGCACACTCCACGGCCCCGATGCTATCGGAAAACCGCGCAGACATTCAAGCGCGGTTGGTATGTTCCTCCACCTGACGTCCGATGGTACGCGACGTGCTTTCTGTCGCGCAGTCTATGCCGAAACTGCTGCCGGGAAAACCATATCCGCAGGGCGCCACGTGGGATGGCGTCGGGGTTAATTTCTCCATCTATTCGGAGGCAGCCACCGGCGTCGAGCTTTCCCTTTTCGACGATACTGAAGGCAACGCCACCGAACGATACCAAATCAAAGAGTCCACCGCCAATGTCTGGCACGGCTATCTGCCGGGCGTAAAACCGGGCCAGCTTTATGGCTATCGGCTATGCGGACCTTACTCGCCTGAACACGGCCAGCGCTTCAACTGCCGCAAGCTTCTGATCGACCCCTACGCGCGCTCGCTTGCCGGCCAGGTCAGATGGGATCAGCCGGTCTTCAGCTACAAGCCTGGCGGAGACGATACCGTCATCGACGAACGCGACAGCGGGCCCGGCGTTCCCAAATCCGTCGTCACCAATCCCCATTTCGACTGGGAAAACGACCGTCCGCCTGCCACCCCTTTTCACGATTCCGTAATCTACGAGACCCATGTGAAGGGCATGACCGCGCTCAGCCCGAATGTTCCCGAGAACCTGCGCGGCACCTATGCCGGGCTTGCGTTTCCGACGACCATAGAGTACCTGAAGAACCTTGGCATCACCGCCGTGGAACTGATGCCGGTCCACGCCTTCATCGACGACAAAGATCTCGTCAGCAAAGGTCTGAAGAACTACTGGGGTTACAACACGATAAACTTCTTCTCTCCCGAAGCGAGGTATTCAAGCACTGGCGACCGCGGGGATCAGGTAGGCGAGTTCAGAAACATGGTGAAGATGCTGCACAAGGCCGGCATCGAAGTGATCCTCAACGTCGTTTACAACCACACAGCCGAAGGTAACCATCTCGGCCCCACACTCAGCTTCAAAGGCATCGACAACCAGGCCTACTACCGTCTCACCGACGATGCCCGCTATTACATGGATTACACCGGAACCGGCAACACGGTGAACGTGCGCCATCCCCAGGTGCTCAAGCTCATCATGGACAGTCTGCGCTACTGGGTTCTCGATATGCACGTGGACGGTTTCCGCTTCGATCTGGCCTCCGCACTGGCGCGCGAGCTGCACGAAGTCGATCGGTTGTCCGCTTTCTTCGACATTGTCAACCAGGATCCGGTGGTTTCCCAGGTGAAGCTGATCGCCGAACCCTGGGACGTCGGCGAGGGCGGCTATCAGGTCGGTAAGTTTCCCACCTTGTGGGCGGAATGGAACGGTAAATATCGCGATGCGGTCCGGCGTTACTGGAGAGGAGACGACGGCCAGCTCGCGGAACTCGGCTACAGGCTCACCGGGTCAAGCGATCTCTATCAGCGCGATGGCCGCCACCCGACTGCCAGCGTCAACTTTGTCACGGCGCACGACGGCTTCACGCTGCTCGATCTGGTGAGCTACGATCACAAGCACAACGACGCGAACAAAGAAGAAAGCCGCGACGGAACCGACGACAATCATTCCTGGAATCACGGCGCCGAGGGCCCCACAGGCGATTCCGGCATCAACGATCTGCGGCAGCGCCAGATGCGCAATTTCCTCGTAACGCTTCTGCTTTCCCAGGGCGTTCCCATGATCTGCGGCGGCGACGAAATCGGCCGCACTCAGAATGGCAACAATAACGGCTATGCGCAGGACAACGAGACATCCTGGTATCACTGGGATCTGGACGACTGGCGTAAGGATCTGCTCGGGTATACGCAGCGCCTGATCGCCCTCCGTCATAAGCATCCCAATCTTCGCCGCCGCAAGTTTTTCCAGGACCGCCCCATCGATCCCGCCAACGTTCACGGCATCGAGATCGAGGGTGGCACCGTGCGCGATATCGACTGGCTGCGGCCCGACGGCGAGCCGATGACCGAAGAGGAATGGAATGCGGGCTGGATTCGCGCGCTCGGCATGCGCCTCTCAGGCGAGGTCCTCGACGATGTCAACGAGCTGGGCGATCCGATACACGACGACACTTTTCTCATCCTCATCAACTCTCACAACGAAGCCCTCCAGTTCACACTTCCCCAGGTCAGTCACAGCGAGATCGGCTGGGAGCTTTGTCTTGACACGCGCTCCTGCCGCCCGCCTAAACCCGAACATCACGAGCCGGGTTTCCAATACGAGCTGATGCCTCATTCCATGGCCCTCTGGAAGCAGATCCTGCGCGGAGCCGCCTGAAATTCCATGTCGGAGATCGGCGCCACTTATCGGCTGCAGCTCCGCCCAGGTTTCGGCTTCGATGAAGCCGCGGGCATCTGCGGCTATCTGAAAGCTCTGGGCGTCACCCACGTCTACTGCTCGCCTTATCTGCAGGCCGCGCCCGGCAGCACGCACGGTTACGACGTTGTGGATCCCGGACGCGTGAATGAAGAGCTCGGAGGCGCCCCGGCTCACGCGCGTTTTCTGCGGCGTCTTAAGGAAGAAGGACTGCGGCAGGTTCTCGACATCGTTCCCAACCACATGGCCATCGGCGGCCGTTACAACCGCTGGTGGTGGGACGTTCTCGAAAACGGCCCCCTCAGCGCCTACGCTTTCTGGTTCGATATCGACTGGCAGAGTCCGGAAGAAAAGCTGCGTGACAAAATCCTCGTTCCCGTACTCGGCGACCACTACGGGCGCATCCTTTCGGCGGGACGCATCCGCCTGCAGCGGGAAGAAGGCAGCTTTGTCTTCCACTACGAGGATCACGAGTTTCCGGCCGCGCCTCAGTCGATGGCGCCCGTGCTCGCCGCTGCCGCGCGGCGCATTCATCACGACTACCTCGCGTTTCTCGCCGACTCTCTGGCGCGCCTGCCCGCCGGCAGCACATGCAGTTGGGATCCGGCGATGATCGTCGAACGCCATCGCGACAAGGAAGTGATTCGCGGCCTGCTCAACCGGCTTTGCGCTGAGAATGCCGATGTGGCCCGCGCCGTCGATGACGTCGTCGCCGGCACCAACCGCGATCCTGACGCGCTCGACCGCCTGCTGGATCAGCAGAGTTACCGGCTCGCCTACTGGCGCACCGCGGCGCGCGACCTCGGCTACCGCCGCTTTTTCGACATCAACTCGTTGGTTGGCCTGCGGGCGGAGCTTCCCGAAGTCTTCGAACAGACTCATCGGCTGGTGCTCGACTGGATTCGTTCCGGAGATCTCGATGGCCTTCGTGTCGACCATCCCGACGGCCTCCGTGATCCCGAAGAATATTTTGAACGGCTGCACCGGGCCGCTCCTGACACCTGGATCGTTGCCGAGAAAATCCTTGAGCGCGGCGAGCGGCTGCGCCCCTGGATGATCGCCGGCACTACCGGTTACGACTTTCTCAACGTTCTGTCGGGACTGTTTGTGGACCAGACCGGCGAAGAGTCTCTCACAACGGTCTGGCACGAGTTCACCGGTGAAGCAGGTTCATGGGACGAGGTCGCAATCGAATCCAGGCAGCGCGTGATGCGCGATATTCTCGGCAGCGATCTCAATCGCCTGACCGCCCTGTTCGTCGAGATCTGCGAACGGCACCGTGACAATCGGGATTTTACACGCCACGATATTCACGAAGCGCTGGGCGGTCTGGTCGCCGCGTTCCCCGTCTATCGGACTTATGTGCGCGCCGAAAAGGGCCAATGCGCGCAAGACGACCAGCGTTATGTAGACGAGGCGCTTGAGCGCCTGCGATCGCGCCGTCCGGACCTCGACCCCGGTCTGCTCGATTTCCTGCGCTCCATCCTGCTGCTCCGCGAACGCGGAAATCCCGAATCCGATTTCGCCATGAAGTTCCAGCAATTCACCGGATCGGCCATGGCCAAGGGCATCGAGGATACCGCGTTCTACAACTTCAACCGCCTCGTTTCGCTGAATGAAGTGGGCGGCGATCCCGGCCACTTCGGCGTTTCGCCGGAAGAGTTTCACGCGTGGTGTATTTCAACAGAGCGCGCATGGCCGCAGACCATGCGCGCTGTCTCCACTCACGACACAAAACGCAGCGCCGATGTGCGTGCCCGCATCGCACTACTTGCCGGAATCCCCGATCAATGGCGCGAAACAGTGCACCGTTGGGCCGCTCTCAATGAGAAGCACAGAACCAACAACTGCCCCGACCGCAATACCGAATACCTGCTCTACCAGACGCTCGTCGGCGCGTGGCCCATTGTGAATGATCGTCTGCAGGAATACGCACTCAAAGCCGCCCGCGAGTCGAAGCACCGCACGTCGTGGAACTCGCCCGATCCTGAGTTCGAAAAGAACCTGGAACAATTCGTCGCCGGCATCATGAGCGACAGCGGGTTCCTCGCCGATGCCGCCTCATTCATTGAGCCGCTCATTCCGCAGAGCCGCATTTTGTCGCTCGCTCAGATGCTCATCCACCTCACGGCGCCCGGCGTGCCCGACATCTATCAGGGCGACGAGCTATGGAACCTCAGCCTTGTCGATCCCGACAATCGGCGGCCTGTCAACTTTCCATGCCGCTGTCGCCTGCTCGCGCAGCTGGAGTCGATGGATGTGAGCCGCATCATGGCGCGCGCGGACGAAGGCTTTCCCAAGCTGTGGGTCATCACGAAGGCATTGGGGCTGAGATCGCGCCTCGGCGGTTACGCGCCGCTTACTATTGGGGGGCAGAATCGCGAACGCGTAATCGCCTTTGCGCGCGGCGAGGTTGCCGTCGTGGCGCCGCGCCTGCCGGTGCCTCCGGCCGGGTGGGATGACACTTTCGTGGCGCTTCCGAATGGCGCCGCCAGAAAAAACGTCCTGACGGGCGAGCACATTACCGGGTGTCAAGTGCTGCTGAACACCTTGTTTGAAAAGTTCCCGGTGGCATTGCTGGTCCCCGAAACGTCGCGTGTAACCTCGCATAGCATCGAAGAACTTCCGCCACGCTCCACGCCTGTGCGATACAGCCGCGCGGCGTGTGCGGCGCCTCGGCGTCGAAAATCTCGCTGACGGAGCCGATGCATGCCTCGTTCATATGCGTCTCGAATCCCCGCAGCAGGTCCAGGGTGCAGCGCTCCGGATAAACTTTCTCCAGGGCATCTATGTATGGCCCGATCAGCCACACCCAGACCGATCCCTGATGGTATGCGGCATCGCGGGAGCGCAGGTCGCCGTCGTAGGTCTTCCGAAAATCCGGCTCGCCGGGTGCGAGAGACCGCAGCCCCACCGGCGTCAGCAGAAGGCTGGTCGCCGCGTCCACCACGGAAGCCCGGTATTCTTCGTTCAGCACGGCATTCTCAAGCGAAATCGCAAAGAGCTGATTGGGACGGCATGCGTCATCGTTCCCGGGCGTACCGCCGCCCGATTCGCCGTCCACCACATCGAATAAAAAGCCGCGCGCCGGATTCCAGAACCGCCGGTTGAAGGATTCAAGCGCGCGGCGCGCCAGGTCCCGGTATGCGCTTCCGCTGCCGGGTTCCTCCTCATCGAGCCACGCGCCGAGCAGGCAAAGCGCGTTGTACCACAGCGCATTGATCTCGACCGCCTTCCCGCGCCGCGGCGTCACCACCCAGCCTTCGACCTTGGCGTCCATCCACGTCAGCTGGTAATGGTCCGCGCCCTGCACGAGCAGGCCGTCCGCCGCATCGACGTGAATACCGAAACGGGTTCCGGCGATATGCGCGTCCGCAATCCCGCGCAGTTTCGGGAGAATCGCGCGCAGGGTCGCCCGGTCGCCGCTCGCCTGCACGTATCGCGACACCGCATGAAAGAACCACAGGCTCGCATCCGCCGTGTGATAGAGGCCCTGCTTCGTGCCTTCCGGAAACATATTGGGAATCAGCCCGTCGTGAATGTAATGCGCGAACATGCGCAGGATCCAGTCGGCATCCCCGTAACGTCCTGTCGTGAGAGTCAGACCTTCCAGACTGATCATCGTGTCGCGGCCCCAGTCCGTGAACCAGTGATATCCCGCGATCACCGTCAGCGGCTCTTCGCCGGCGGCGCCCGCCCGCGCCACATCCTCGGGACGGCCGATGGGCGTAATCAGAAACTGGTCCGCGGCGAGAGTCAGTTCCGCCTTCACGCTGTCGTCATTCGCACCCGCGCAATCGATAATGCTTCGTCTCCGCCCGAGTTCCGCGGCCCGGCTCTCTTCGTAGCCGAGTCCCTCGATCAAATCCCAGGGCTCAGTCGATGCCTGCAATACGATCGAGGCCCCCGATTCCACATCCGCACGAAAATAGCCGGGGCTCCACAGCAGGCCCTGGTAAGGATACCCGCGATGCTGCTCGACCGCATAATCGATCTTCACGATCTTCGGATCGTAAGTGAATGCCGCGGGCGGGCTGGTCCTCAGCCGCAGCACGGCGGGCGCCGTGGCGGATTTTACTTCCAGCCTCTGACCCTGCATTTCCACCGTGTACGTTGTGTCGGTCTGCGGGTCGATCTTTGCGTCGTGATTGCGGAACTGGATGCCCAGCCGCAGACCGATCCGGATCGCGTCCTCACCCTGCGTGTAGCGGTACTGCACGTAGACGGTATTCTGCCGATGCGGCATCAGCACGCGTTTCTCGATGCGCGAGTCCCACAGCTTGTACTCCCACACAGGGAGCCCGCAGTCCAGACGGAACGCGACGGGCGTGAGGTCCCGCGGACCGGCGATTAACACGTCACGCCCCGGCCGGCGGAAGCGTTCTGAAAGTCCGTGCAGCGTCATGAAGCGCCCTGCGGGGCTGGGCAGCGCAGCAATCAACAGCCCGTGATACCGCCGCGTGATCGGCCCCAACACGGTCCCCGAGGCGTAGCCCCCGAGGCCGTTGGTCACCAGCCACTCCTGCATGAGATGCGGATCGATCCGAACCGGAGCGTCAGCCACGATCCGCCTCCGACATGAGAACAACGGCCGAGTGGCCCGCAATGCGCCAGTTTTCGTTCGTATCCGGCGGGCGCGTTCCCGTGCCGCCGTACTGTGGGTCCTCGCTCGAAAAAACCACCCGCCACGGACGGCCCGCCATCGGCGCCAGCAGCGGCTCCGGAATCGGATCGAGGTGCAGATCCATCCCCAGGTTCACCAGCATCAGCCGGTCGCCGTGCGTATCGGAGAAGTAACGCAGCACAAAAGCCTGCGCGCTCAGTACGGCTCCGTCGACGCCCCTCGGCCGCGGATTCGCAAACACGGGGTCCGAGCGCCGCAGGGCGATCAGGTCTTTGTGCATGCGGTACGCCAGCGCGTTCTTTTCGCGTTCGGAAAAATCCAGCTTCGAAGCTTCAAAAGTGCGGGGGTCGCACGGGTCGGCCGGCACAGCCAGCATTTCCGGAAGCGCCAGGCTCGGAAACTGCGAGAGAAACGTGACGCGCCCTTCGCACGACGGCCTGGCCATTTCCGCCGCGAGATCGGTGAAGAACTGAAATCCTGTTGTGGCCCCGAACTCCTGACCCTGAAACAGCATCGGTGTGCCAGGCAGCAGCATCAGAAGTGTGGTCATCGCGCGATAGTCGCCGGGGTGAGAAATCGTGTTGGGCCGCGCGCCGCGCGCGGTATTCGATACCTGATCGTGGTTCTGAAGAAAGTTCACGAACGCCGACGGCGGCAGATCAAGCGCCGGCGCGCCGCGCCGCTGGTTCTGCCATGTGTACCATTCGCCCTGATAAAGGTAGCCGTACTTCGCGGCGGAAATGAACTCCTGCGGCCGCCCGAGATAGCCGGAATAATATGCCTCGTTGCGGCCCGTCAGCGCTACCCGCGCGGCGTGGTGAAAATCGTCGTTCCACAACGCATCCAGTCCGTATCCGCCCTTTTCGCCGGACCGCGCAATGATGGCGCGCTGCTGCTCATTCTCCGCCACAATATAGATGCCGCGCTCCCCGGCCGCCTCATGCGCCGCCTGTCCGATGTCCGCCATGATATGGCGTGGCGATTCGTCATGGATCGCGTGCGTGGCATCCAGACGCAGTCCATCGAGATGATATTCGTCGATCCAGCAGCGCGCGTTGCTGATGAAAAACTCGCGCACCGGCCCTGCGTTTTCGCCGTCGAAGTTGATCGATTCGCCCCAGTCGTTCTTCCGGGCGTCATGGAAGTACCAGGGGAAAACGCACGGAGATAATTCCCGTCCGGACCCAGATGGTTGTAAACCACGTCCAGAATCACTCCCAGACCCAGCCTGTGCGCTTCGTTCACGAAGCTCCGCATATCGTCGGGCTCACCGTAGATGGCAACGGGGGCGAAAAGCCCCACGCCGTCGTAACCCCATCCGAAACGTCCCGGAAAATCGTGCACCGGCATTACTTCAATCAGAGTGATGCCGAGTGACGCCAGTTCCGCAAGCTCTTTCTGAGCACCGCGCCAGGTGCCTTCTCTGGAAAACGTGCCGAGATGCAGTTCGTAAATGACGTGCCCTTCGCGCCCTACGCCGCGCCAGGCTTCGTCGCTCCATCGGAATGCGTCGGGGTCGACCACCTGCGACGGGCCGTGCGGCCCCGCCGGCTGATAACGCGACGCCGGGTCCGGATATCGCAGCGGATCGTCGTCGAGTTCAAGGCGGTTCACTTCAAGGCGGTCCAGTTCAAAGCGGTAAAGTGTTCCCGCTCCTGCGTTCGGAGCCACGCCCTCGTGGTAGCCGCCGGGCGCGGCTTCCAGCGGAATCGAGCCCGGTGATCCAGGTCCGCCTTCCAGTACGACGCGAACGTGCCTGCGGCGCGGCGCCCAAATGCGGAAGTGTGTTCCGCCTTCAGGGCGCGGCTCCGCACCCACCGGCAGCCTCCGCGCCGTCTCTCTGAAGGTGGTCGTATGTGTGGTCAATCGTGGTTCCGGTAAATCACCGACTCACAGGCTGAAGCCTGTGCCACCACCTCCTGGCAAGGAGCTGATAACAGGTGGCACAGACTTTGGTTTTCTTCTAAAAGGATCCGCTCGTCCGGGTCTTTTCCGGCCGTTCCACGTTACTTGAGCTCTCGCCCGCGGACGCGATATCCTCCGCGGCGGTTCCTTTCATCAATTCCTTCGCCCGCGATACCTGATCCGAGGTATTGCAATGGACCGACAGGAGGACTCCGCCCTGCTTGAGGCGGCCCTCGTAACGCTTGGCTTCATATTCGGGAATTCCCATCCCGACAAGCGCGCCGATGATACCGCCGACGACGCCACCAGCCCCGACTCCCGCCAGAGCGGCCATAATGGGGCCCGCGGCGATGAATGGCCCGAAACCGGGTATCGCCAGAGTGCCAATGCCGGCGAGCAAACCCAGTGTCCCTCCGACAACTCCGCCCGCGATCCCGCCGGTGGTGGTCCCTTCCGGCGCCTTCGTTTGTTTTTCATGCGCGAAATCTTTGGTCCCGCGCACATCCGGCAGCAGCACAGAAATATCCGCGCTGGGGAATCCGGATTGAACCAATACGTCCACTGCCCGTTCCGCCTGGCTGACGGAAGAATAAATACCGAACACTGCCTTGTTTATTCCTGTCATATTTGCTCCCTCAGTTTTATTTGCATGCAAGCCCGCGTTCAGCGGACCGAAAGCTGATCATTCACTTTGCCTCGTCCCGCGTCACCTCGCCGAAAGGGACTTATCTTTCGCCACAGCCTTGCGAATCTGCTTCGTGAGCCGGCGGCTGTAGTGTCCTGTTTGTTGCTTTTGGTGTTATCCGGCCGGGGGGTATTCTGTGCTTCCCTGCCAGCAGGGCGATTCGGGGAAAAGTATGAGTGCTGAACATGCGGGTGCCCCCGCACGCCACGCGCCATCCGTAAGGCGGAGGCCTCTCGAATCGCAGGAACAGGTTACGACGATTACAGAAGGATGCCGGTGACGGGTGGCCGGGTTGTCACGTACAGCAAAACGACGGCAACGCCGCGGGTTTGCCGCGCGCGATCTGTTCGATGATGAAATCGCAGCGATCGGCGGCCAGGACGGAGCCCGCGAGCGAGCGGAACTTCGCGGCCATTTCGTCCCAGGTCAGCGGATTCTCCGGGTCGCCCTTCGGATAGCGAACGGATTTCTCGTACAGGCGTCCGTCGGCGATTTCGATAGCGACGTGCGCAGGCCATTCGCGCGGGAAGGTTGTTTCGAGGCGCGCGTCTTTCGTGAGCACCACCTTGTCCATGAGGCGCTGCACTGCCGGCGACGCAATGTGCTCCGGCGTGAACTGATCCAGCCCAGCCGCGCCGCAGAGGACCGCGACGGCCGCGCCGAACGGCATTGAGAACTGCGCGTCAACGATACCCTCCGGGTGGTATTTTTTCGCGCGCGGCTCGCACACGATGCCCCATCCCGCCTCCAGCATGGAGACTTCAATCCTCGCGATCTGCGCCGCATCGATCGGGTTCTCGCGCATGATCCCGAGGATCGCGTCGATCGGTCCCTGCATGTAGCGGCAGCAGGCGTGCGGCTTGACCGCGGTGCGCAGGATTTCGAAAGATTCGCCGAGACCATCTGTGAGCCGCTCGGCAATCGGGTGGCGCGAGTATCCGTGCAGAAAACCGTCGCGGCCTTCCAGAATGTGCAGCGGACCGATAAATCCTTCCTGTGCGAGCAGAGCAGCCTGAATTCCGTTCTGTGCCGCGAGGCCGGGATGAATGCGCTTGCTCAACGCGCCTTCAGCCAGAAATTCCATACTGCCGGCCGCCATGCTTCCGGCGACGCCAACCGCGGACTGCGTCTGTGCCAGAGTCAGGCCGAGCAGCCGGGACGCCGTGATGGCCGCGCCGAAAACGCCGCAGGTCCCGGTGGGGTGGAAGCCGAGCGCGTAATGTTCTTTGGGCTGCACCGCCATCGCGATGCGGGCTGCCGCTTCATATCCGGCAACCACGGCGGCGAGGAAATCGTGCGATGCCGTGTCCGGCATGGTTTCCGCGAGAGCGAGCGCCACCGAAAACATTGTTGTGCCGAGATGAATCGATCCGCCGCCGTGCGTGTCGTCCTGCTCGATCCCATGCGAGGCGGTGCCGTTGGCGAAAGCTGCGAGCGCGGGCTGCGTCCGGATGGCGGTGCCGATCACGGTCGCGCAGCCAGTCGCCCCGGTACGCTGAATCATCCGTTGAACGCATCGGGCCGATTCCTCCTGCGAACCGCGCACCGCGACCGAAAGATAGTCGAGCAGAAAATAGCGGGCGCGATCCATGACGTCCGGCGGCAGGTCGCCGGGAGCGAGTCCGTGAAGAAATTCGACGAGCTCCCGCGTGTACTCGGGTTGCGTGTGGTTCATTTTGCTATTCCTTGTCCTGATATTTCTTCAGCAGATTGCGTGCGATGATCAGACGCTGCAGCTCATTCGTACCGCCGCCGATGACGACGAGCGGCGCATCGCGGTAGTAGCGCTCCACGGGGAAATCCTTTGAATAACCGTTAGCGCCGAGAATGCGCATGGCTTCGAGCGAAACCTCGGCCGCGGTCTCGGTGGCGAAGAGCTTGGCCATGCCCGCTTCGAGATCGCAGCGCTCGCCGCGATCGCGCTTCTCGGCGGCGGAGTAGATCAGAAGCCGCGAAGCTTCGATCTTCGTGGCCATGTCCGCGAGTTTGTTCTGAATGGTCTGATACTCCGAGATCGGCTTGCCGAAGGTGACGCGGCGGCGGGCGTAGCGGATGGCTTCGTCGAAAGCGGCGCGGGCGATGCCGAGGCCGCGGGCGGCCACGTTCAGGCGTTCGGCTTCGAGTCCGGTCATCACCTGCTTGAATCCGCGCCCTTCGAGGCCGCCGATCAGATTCTCCGCCGGAACCGCGAAGTTATCGAAGTGGAGTTCGCAGGTCTCGACGCTTTTGTATCCGAGCTTGTCGAGATCGCGGCCGACGTTCATGCCGGGAGCGCCTTTCTCGATGATGAAAGCGCTCATGCCGCGATGAGCCGGCTGCGCGGAGGGATCGCTCTTCGCCAGCAGAAGAAAGGTGTTGCCGTGGCGCGCGTTCGTGATCCACATTTTGGAGCCGTTGACGCGGTAACGATCACCGTCGCGAATCGCGGTGGTGCCGATGTTCTGCAGATCGGTGCCTGCGTTCGATTCGGTCAGACAGATTCCGCCGCGTCGCTCACCCGTCGCCATGGACGGCAGGAAGCGCGTCTTCTGTTCATCAGTGCCGAAGCGTGCCAGCACGTCGCACATCACCGAATGAGTGCCGATGACGCCGGCCAGCCCCAGCCAGCCGAGCGAAATCTCTTCGAAGATCATCGCGAAGGTGGTCGTATCTACCGCCGCGCCACCGTATTCTTCGGGAATGTTCAGGCCGAAGAGTCCCATGGCGCGCATCTGGGCAACGAGTTCGTGCGGATACTCGTTGCGATGCTCCATGGCGGAAGCCACGGGGATGACCTCCCTGCGGACAAACTGCCGCACCGTATTGACGATCAGTTCGCGGTCGGCGTGAGGGTCGGGCATTCAGTTCTCAGTTCTCAGGTATCAGTTTTCAGTTTCGCAGCGGGGTTGCGGCGGAGACCGCCGACGTTACAGTGCATCCGTATTTATCCGGCTTTGGGTTCGGTTTGTTTCGTAAGAACATCATCCCGACGGCGGGATTCGTAGAGACTGAGATGGCGGAGGAATTCACGGCTCCAGGTAACTTCATAGCGGCGAATGCTTTTCAGATTGCCGGGGCCGGTGCTGAGCTCGCTGAAAGCGAGGGCGGTCTGCCTAGAGGGGGAATCGGAGTTTTCCGTGGCAGTATCCTCGACCTGGCGGGCTTCGACGGCGTGCGTGATCCGTTCCTTTTCGACGCACCAGGCGCGTTTGCGCCGCCAGTGGGCCGCGGCCATGACTTCGACGAGCTCGTTCTCGATGTAAGTGCGGGGCCGAAGCTCATCGCGGAACGCGGCGAGGGATTTCTCGAAGTTGCGGGGGCACTCGCCGGGAAGCACGACGGATCGGGCGAGGATGCCATGTTTGACGGCATTCTGCGAGACGCGGGCCTTGCCTTCGGGGGTGACGGGTCCGGTGGAATGGGCTGCATTCGCGGCGGAAATGCGCTTGCCTTCGGGTGTGACAGGGCCGCGGGATTTGGCGCCGTTCCTGCGGTTGGCGTCGATACGAAGTATTGAACTCATACTTGCCTCCTTGAAGAAAAAACATTTAGCCACGGATAAAAACGGATAAAAACTGAATAAGAGCCTTCAGATGGGCTCGAGGTCGTCATCCATGGCGGCCTCGATGAGGTCGGGATCGAAGAGCGCATCACCGCTGCCGATGAATTCGCACATGTGCTCCTGACGGAAGGAATCGCCGGTCATGACGGCGCGCTGCTCTTCGAGGAAGCGCGGCGAAATGCGCGGGCAGTCGTCGGCCTGCACGCTTATCCGAAGAAATTCTTCCTGTGAGTTAACCTCAGGCTGTTTCCACGTTTCGTAGAAGAAGCCGCGTTTGCCGCAGGGCGTGCTGAGCATCCATAGTTCGCCATCGCCGACGGAGAGCATGGGGCGCAGCGCCTGGTAATACACGTCGTCAGAGACGCGCGCGGCCTTGTCGATGATCAGCATGGAAAGTCCGGAGAAGCCGCGGATGGTGGCTTCGTTTTCGGGCAGGCCGACGATGCGGGAGCCGTTGTCGAGGAGGAGCGAGATGGTGTTGCAGCCGTCGCCACTCTGGCGGAGGCTGGGACTGGCGACGACGACGAGGCTGTTGCGCACGGTGGCGACGCGGTACACGGCCTTCGCCGCCGACACGGTGGTTTTGCCCCACTGGCGCTTGCAGTTGAGAATGCCGCGTTTGGTGGTGGAGGTCAGGATGAGGCGCTGGTAAGGGTCGGGGTAGAAGCCGAGACGACGCTCGACGAAGTCGATGATGTTTAGGTCGGCAGGCCTGCGGGGAGCGCGTGCCGCCCGGGGCGTGTGAGACCGGAATTGTTGTTCCACGCCTGGGTTGTAACACACGAAAGCATAAGGGAAACGATAAGATGCTTCGGCGCTCACGAAGAATGACCCACTTCCGCTCGCTTAAAGTGACCCACCTGGAGAACAGGATCTCGGTTTGAGCGCGCATCATCATCCACGCCGCAGGCGTGTGCAGTGTTCGGCGAAGATGCGGGGCACTCGATATCATCCGCGCCGAAGGCGCGTTCTGCTCGTGGTGAGGGAGTAAGTACGGGGCTATCGCGCTGGCGTGGAACGCTGGAGTTTGTTGCGGAGGTGCTGGAAGTATTCCGGGCCGACCTTGAGCTGCAGGACTTCTTCGATCACAGGCGCGAAGTAAATCAGCGACCGAATCGTACCGAGAGGCGCAGCGTCGGCAGGTCTGGCCGAACGCCGCGCCGCCGCGAGTATCAATGCATTTTCAACTGTGGCCAGAGGCACGGCGCGGTCGTGCAACTGAATCGCAAAGATGCGGTCCGCACGTCGAACCACGCCGGCTGTGCCGGGTGTGGCCCGATAAGCATTCAGAACCTGTCGCACATACTCGCGCTGCTCCATCGACCCACACCTTCAGCCCTGCGGATCGCGCAGCGACGGACCGTTGATGGTGACCGTGTGGCAGTAATGCCGCACACGGCTGAGCAACGCCTCGACCATGGACTTGTTGCCGAGGAAGTTCTGCCACTCGTCATAGCCAAGGTTCGTAGTAATGATCGTCGAGTGGCGATGATAACGCTCCTCCATCAGCTTGAAGAACGTGTTCGACTGCTCGGGCTTGAGATTTAAATACCCGAACTCATCGATCAGCAGGACGTCCAGACGCGCCAGCCGGTTTAACAACTGGCGCGTGGATCGATCCGCCAGCGAAGCATACATCTCATCGAACAGGTCCTGTGCCCGAACGAACTGACAGCGATGTCCGTTCTGCAACGCCTTTAGCAGAAGGCCGCAGGCCAGCCCGGTTTTGCCCACGCCGGTCGGGCCCACCAGCACCAGATTCTCGTGCTTTGCCACGAAGTCGAGGTCGGCGAACGTGCGCATCTGCTTGCGGTTCACGCCCGGCTGGCGCGACCACGGAAACGTTTCCAGGGACCATCGCTCCGGCAGATTCGCTCTGTGAATGCGCCATTCGAGCGCGCTTTCCTGCCGCTCATGCCACTGCGCCCGCAAGAGTCCCGCCACGAACTCCGTGTAAGGGATCTGCGCCTTTTCGGCGGCCTGCAACTGCTCGTCGTAAACGTTGAGCATGCGGCGCAGCTTGAGATTCTTCAGCAGTTGTTCGAGTTCTTCAGTCATTGCCTTGCGGCTCCTTGTCGCCGATCAGAAAATAGTCGCGGGCTACCCGCCGCAGAATCATTCGTTCCAGCCGGTCGAGATCGTAAAGTCCGTAGCGGGCGGCTTCGGCAACCGCGGCAAGGAAAGGTTCGCGGGGATACTCGCGCAGCAGTCGCAGCATTTGCCGCAGGGCAAGAGTCACCACTTTGCGCCCCTTCTGCTTCAGCGCCGATATATAAGGTGCGATCTCCGGCGCGGCTTCGATGAGCGTCTGTTCTTCCGGATGCGGATCGTTTCGCTTAACGCCCGCGCCGCGCGGCGGCCGGTGTTCGGCCAGCATGATCCGCTGATTCGGCGGCGTCAGAACGCGATCGTGTACAACAATGTGGCGCGGATCGAGTTCGATCTCGATCCGGTCGCGCGTCTCGCGAACGTCCACGCTCCGCCCGATCCAGGGAACCGGAACCGAGTAACGAATGGAGTTCACCGAGACATAGCCTTCCGTGTCTGCGGTGCGCCGGTGCAGCCGATACACTTCCGGGACCCATGCCGGCAACGGTTTCAGACGTAGCTGCTCGACCGCGAACAGCTCTCGCGGCACGGCGCGAAGATGCTTCTTATAGGTGGAGTTCACCTTGTCGCACCACTGGCGCGCCTGAAGGTTGAGATCCTGCCAGCTGGTGAAGGTACGGCCCGCCAGAAAGTTGTTTTCGATGAATGAGAAAGGCCGTTCCACGCGCGCCGAACGATTGGCGTCGCCGCGCTCATGCGCCACGAAACGGAAACCGAGGCGGTCGGCGAACGACTCCATCTCGGGCACCGGAATCATCTCGCGTCCCGTGCCGCGCAGCACCACCACGTGCGTGTTGTCGATCATCACGCGTTCCGGGGCGCCGTTCATGTAGCGCACCGCATCGGTGAGAAACACCTTGCAGTCGAAGCGCTGAAAGGTGGGATTGATCTGAAAGAACAGCATGCGCGAATAACACAGCACTGCAGAGGCGGTCTGCGCCTTATACTTCCTGCCGCCCACTTCCACTTCATGCGGAGACGTATCGTGCTGCATCTCCACACCGGGCTCGAAATGATACTGGCCCGAGGGCACAACCGGCGTTTGCCCGATACCCTGTCTGCGGCAGAATGAGGTCAGCGCCTGATATGACAGTGCCGCGCCGCTCGCCTGGAGTTCCTCATGGACTCGCACGAGATTCCCCTTGCAGGAAGCCAACAGCTCGATGATCTGTTGGCGGTAAGGTTCTGCTTTCTCCGAACGCTGAATCTCCGGCACGCTGACGGAGTTCGATTGCAGGACTTTGCGCACAGTGAGGCGCGACACCCGCAACACGCGTGCGATCTCGCGCTTGCTCACTCGTTGCTCGTGCAACTCCAGAATCGCGGTTCGCTGCGCCTGGCTCAGCATGTCTGCTTTCCTGTTCCTTTCCGATTCGTTCCGCCATCCGGTTCAGTTCCCGGCGCGTACTTTCGATCTCGCGCTGCGCCTGCTCCTGCTGTGCGGCGTTCATCTCCGGCAAAGCTTCGGTGAGCCTGCGGCCGGCGCGACGCAGAATGGCAAGCGCCATCTCCAGATCGCCCTGAACCTGTTCGGCCGCGGCGGGCTTCGCCGTCTGCGGCTGGCTCTGCGTTTTCAGAAACAGTTCCGGTTCGGCGAGAATGCGCTCGCGAGCCACCCGCGAACCTTCGCGCCATGCGGTGTAAAGCTGTGCCGCCTGCCTGGAATCGCAGCGGTGCGTCACGAATGCCGCAGCCATGCGCTCACAGTCTTCGGCGCTGACGCGAGCCACCGGCACCAGATACTTCATGGCGGTCTGCGCAGTGATGTTCCCTTCGCGCACATGACGCTGAACCGCTTCAGGCAACAACTCGACAAGCGCCAGTCGCCGCGATACCCAACTGATGCTCCGGTCGAAACGGCGCGCCAGTTCGTCGAGCGAGTAGCTGAAGCGCTGTTCCATCTCCGACAGCAGCCACCCCTGTTCGAGCGCGCTTTCCTGAGGGCTCATTCGCTGCGCACGCGATAACAGCAGGGCTTCGGCTTCGCCCATCGGCCAGACCGTGGCTTCGATGATGTCGCGGCCCAGTTGCCGGAGCGCGGCGATTCGTTTGTAACCGTCGATTACCAGGTAGCTGTCGCTGCCGTCTTTGGCGATCACAACAACGATGGGCGTCTGCTGGCCGCTCTCAGCCAGCGAGGCCAGCAGTTGGCGCTGGCGGTGCGGCTCGCGGACTCGCAGGTGCTCCCATCGCAGGTCGAGCTGGTGAAACTCCAGGTGCATGGTCGGGCGGCTGAACCCGAGTATGCGGGAGGTTGGGACTGGTCTTTTGCGGAAGCGGGGGAAGTGTGCCGGGAACTGCTGTGGGATCAGTGAGATAGGGCCGGATCTGGTCTTTCGCGGTGCGGACGATTAGTGCCCCCATAACGCCAATGAAATCAGCGCCTTGCGAGCCGAACTGGTCTTTCGCGACCTCCCAGGGAAGTTGCTTGAGAGGAGGGGGCAATCGCAGCGGTTCGGGTGATTCAGGGTGCGCCGCCGCGCGCCGGTCGATTCGCCATGCGATGGAATAGCCGGGGTTCTGATTACGCCAGTTTGCCTGGGTCTTCTGGCGCCGCGCCTTCTGGCAGTCCGGACTCCCGCAGGCTCGCTGCCGGCTTCCCACTCGCGGATTCGGCCGGAACCACCGGCGACAGATGGTGCACGGTCTCTTCCGGGCCTCGGGCATCGTGATGTTCTATCGTCTTCATCACGACTTCAGCCGCCGCGAGGCGCGATCAGTTCAGAATGCCTGGGTCATTTCTGACGAGCAGAGGTGGGTCACTTCTGGAAGGCGCCGAAGATAAGATGCGGGGAAGTGAATGAAAACAGGGGGCGAGATGGGTGGGGAAGGGCTGTGACTGAAGATTTTCAATTCTGCGTTGTAGAGATTAATTAACCGTGGGCGGGTCTACCTCGACATGGAACTGGCCACATGGGAAGCGCTCCAGAGGAACCGCTGGGCAGCGATTCGAAGCGCGCTGGCGGAAGCAGTGGGCAGCGGCCCAGCTCGACCTCAATCAGCGGCTTGCCGACAACCCGTCAGGTTGAATTGCGTGATCGGCAGTTCGTGCAGCCAGCCAGTTGCTGCGTGAACACCACAGCAGCCTACCTTTGTCCGAGTGGCGCGTGAATCGCCCGGAACCATCCAATTGGCAACCCTTGGTTAACAGCCAAGCCGAGACGGCTGGATTGCCGCCAAGCGCGTTGCTGATAAAGTTGCTGATAAAGTGACGGGATGATGCGCCCTCCCGAGGAGGTATTCGACGATTTCTTTCAAAAACGTGACGCGGAAGACCGAGCGCACTACCGGGGCAGAAAAGACCTGAATGCTGTTCTTGAACCTATGCGGTCGTTTCTCATCGATTTGCGCGAATCCGTCAACCGGGCTTTGCTAAACGCGCAGAATCAGAATCCTCTTTTCTTTTTTGATTTCATCGAATCTGACGTTTCGAACGCCCTCGCTTTTCGCCACGAGGGCTACTCGTTCATCGGCGTCACCTTCCCGTTGCTGGATGAGATCGTAGCGACCTGCAGGAAGTTAGTCCTATCGCCCGAAATCGTGAGCATCCTCAGCCCGAGTGAAATCACGGTTGCTTACGACCTTCGGAAGCTCGCTGCGGTCTTGATTCGAATCCAACTATTGTTCGCTGAGTCCCATGAATACGTCCACCACAGAAATGGACACCTGACCCGAGGCCTGGAATCATTCCTAAATGAGGTTGTTGACGCCGGTGAGGCTGGCAGTTTGGATCGCCAAGCTTGCGAAGTCGACGCCGACAGTGGCGCAGTATTCTTCGTGCTGGCTGACCTGCTGGACGGAACAAGCCGACCGTCGACCATAGCAGCGTTGGACCTCGACACTGCACCGATCAACATTCAGGATGAAGCACTCCTGGCATGCCTGATCGTAGCGGCCAGCGGTTTCTTTTTTATTCGCCAGCCCGTTGTTTTAGACAACATCCGTGAAGCCTATCGGCTCACGCATCCTCCCCAGGCGGTGCGGATGATGTCTGTGATCTCCTTCGCGGCGGCATGGTGTCAGCAGTTTCACCCCGGTCTTGAATCTTTGGTGATGGAGGAAGGCTGGGGTATTCGGGTTATGAGCGCGATGGCCGAAGCGACTTGGGGGAATAACCGCGAGAACGGTTGGGAAGCGCAGGCAAAGCTCATGTTCTCCGAGTCCAGTGCCGAATACTTTCGAGAGATTCAAGAACGGGCCGGTCGTCTCAATGGCTGGTCTCCGCAACAGCAGGCGCCACCTGCCGAGGGGCCTGAGATTCATGGTCTTCGGTTGACCTTGCTGCCGGCCCCGAGCGACGACTTGAAGAACCCTGACTACCAGTTGGGTCTCGCCGGATTTGCAGTTGCTCTGAGAACGCGTGGTCTTGAGATCTTCCCGCCAATCTCACTTCGCGAGGTCGTTGGGCTGGACGTTCCGACGACTCTCGGAGGCTTCGATATCAAGGTCGCCCTGGGCGTGGCCGCTCCGCTATGCACCGCGCTGGGCGTATGGTTACAGGCTCGGTATGGACGTAAGGTGCGGCTGAAGGTGGGCGAGAAAGAGGTTGAGGCCGAAGCACCCACAATCGAACAAATCGAAGAGCTGCTTGAACTTGCAAAGGCGTTTAAGGAGCGCACTTCGATCGAACAAATCGCTCCGCCCGACGACCACACTTAGGCCAGTAGCTCGGCGCCGGTCCTATTGCCCGCCATCGTATGTCGCTTCATGCGGGGCGAGTACATCGCTCTGAACGATCGACGAAACCACGCGGTCAAATTCCGAAAGGAGTCATCGGGCTGAGATCTCGGGATGCTCATGATCACCTCGTCGCCCACCCCGAACTCGGCAAGCTCGGAGACCAGCGTCTGACGGTTGTCGTGCTAGCAGCGGACCTGAGTTCTTGCCTGGCGGTTCGGAGCAGGTTGTCGGCGACTCGGAGAAAGGGTCCGCCGAATCCCCCTGTGCTGTTCTCATCCCGTCACTTGACGGAAAACGCCCGTTCCTCTCTTGTGTCAACGCCTGGCACCGCGGACAGCGGCCAATCTACGGAACGCCGACTATACGTTCAGGTGACCTCTTTCCGAGTGGGGGACAATCCGCTCGGAGCGGGCCGTACACTTCCCCCAACGCCGTTTCGGGCCAATCTCACTACAGCCGACAAATCGACGCTAAAGGCGCTCACTCGCGCCGAGCTTGAGACCATCGGGTATTACGGCTTCAATCCGAGTTTCTCCAGTTTCCAGAGAAAGAGCAGGGCATACTCGATTACAACATTACGAAATAGGCGCGCATACTGGCGATCAGCTATTAGTGGATGGACGGCCTCATCGCTGATCGCCGCATACAGGCTTATGACGAACTGTTGCTCCTTCGTCGAAAGCACCCCATTGTCCCGAAGATAGTTGACGCCCTCCCCCCAGATCGATGGCAGTTTGCCTCCGTGCTTCGTATACACCGCCGGGAAGGTCTCCTTGTGAAGATTCTCGAGGAAACTTCTAAGGTGCGTCATGCTGGCTTTCAGGTTGAACGCGTTGGCGCGATCGAGATAGAGGCGCTCCACTTCATCAAGACTTTTTGCCAGTGGAGTCGAAAATCCCAACCCTCTTAGATGGGCCTGGACCGCATCCCTGTCCTGATTGATCTCGATGTTAAGGCCTTCCATCAGGGAGTGTTTGAGGTAGAAATATCTCGCCTTTCGACACTTGTAACAGTTCAGGCCTGTATAAGTCGCGATACGGAAATCTTTAAGAATCTGCCGTTTGGACCTGGATATTGGGTCCAAAACCTGGCAGTGTATATGTTTGAGGGCATCGCATCGCCAGTCGCCGCGAGAACGACCGGTCAACCCGGAGCAATTGGAGCGTGAGAAGCGCTTAATCCGCGAGATCGAGAGGCTGCGCGAGGAATTGATCGAGCGCGATAAGAGGATCGCCGATGCGGAAAAGCAAATCGCCGATCTGGAACGTAAACTGGCGCTTCGACAGCAAAACTCCACGACATCATCCAAACCGCCCTCTTCAGATGGAATGGCGGGCGAGCAGCGGTCGCGGGGTAGTCGGCGAAAGAAGAGCCTGCGCAAGCCGGGCGGCCAGCCTGGACATCATGGACGCTGGCGCGGACTGGCGCCTTTGAGTCGCGTCGATGAATTGAAAAAGGTGTTCCCCACCAGGTGCCGCCATTGCGATCACCGTTTGTCGTCGGGGATGCCCACCGAGGGCGACCCGCGTCGCCATCAGGTGACCGAACTGCCGCCGATTAAAGCTCATGTCACCGAGTATCAATGCCACCGCCTCGTCTGTCCGGAATGCGGCAAGGCAACCCAGGCCGAACTGCCACCGCAAGCACGGCGTCATTTCGGAGCGCAGTTGACCGCCCTCATTGCCTATCTGACCGTGGTCTGTCGAATGCCGCGCCGCGTGGTGCATGAACTACTGGAACAGGTTCTGGGCATCCCACTCAGTCTGGGCAGTATTCAGAACAGTTGGGAAGAGGTCAGCGACGCGGTCGCCGACCCCTGTGCGGAACTGGAGCGGCAACTGCCCAACGAGCCGGTCGTCAACAGCGATGAAACCGGATACCGGACCAGCGGCGAAAAGCGCTGGCTGTGGGCTCTGGTGGCGACGAGCTTCGTCTTTTACAGGATCGCCGCATCGCGCGGAGCCGAGGTGCTGGTGCAATTACTGGGCGAAATATACGCCGGCATTCTCTGCAGCGACCGCTGTCCCACTTACCTGAAGTACCACAAAGGCGTCGGCCAGTTCTGTTGGGCTCATTTCAAACGAAATATCCTCGGCGTACTGGAAATCGGCAAGACCAGCGACGCGGAACGCTTCTGCCGCGACGCTCTGGCCCTGCATGCCCGGTTGTTCCGGCTGTGGCATCGTTTCCGCGACGGACCTGGCGTTCGATACGGTCCCCTTACACGCGATCAGTTGATTGCAAAGTCGATTCCGCTGGAGAAGAAGTTCTTCGCCCTGGCGGACCGCTATCTTGATAGCCGCGACAAAGACGTGGCGAATCTCGCGCGGGCGCTGCTGCAGCACTTTGAAAGGTTTTTCGCCTTTCTACGCCATGAGGGTGTCGAGCCGACCAATAACGTCGCGGAGCGCGCGCTTCGATGCGCCGTGCAATGGCGCAAGATCAGTTTCGGTAGCCGCAGCCCTCAAGGCGAAATCGCGGTTGCGCGCCTGCTCACAGTGGCTCGCACCTGCCGCATGCAGAATCGAGTTCCGCTGCATTATCTTGCGACTGCGTTACGCTCATACCGAACAGGGCTGGCCGTCCCCTCACTGCTCAAACCAGCATCAACCACCTGAACTGTTACCGACACTTTTCCTGGATCCCATGGGCGGAGCGCTGCAACGCACTGAAGAAAGTCCGATTCGCTACGGACCTGCCCGCGATGGCCCGATCTCCCGACCGATAGGCCGCCGAGTTGTAGCCTTGGGAGAAGACATTAACAGCCTGTGAGAGCTTCTGAGAAAACTATCGCCATCATTTTATCGGACCGTAAGTCACCCCTCCCGGCATACGCATTTGGTGGTTTTCCACAAGTCCCGATCTCGGAAGTGTCGGACTGCGCTCCGGCCGAATCACGCGCTACTCGGAAAGAGCGAACAATTCACACGTCGGTAAAACGCGCTACGGTTGGATTGGCCTTCCATGGCTTCCGGCTTCGCCTGCGAGAATGGTCTTTCACAGCATCCGCTGTTCGGACCGCCAGATTGCGTGAAATCCGCGGGCCGGATTCCCTCGCGTTATCATTTGCCGATAGATGGGGCTTTTTTACGTTGGTTGCCGGGTCCTCAATCCTGTGACTTCCCAGTCAACCGCCGTTCGGCGCCTGATGGTTGACACGGGTGCTGAGTCCACCTGGATCAACGCGGCGGCGCTGGAGGGGATCGGGATCGAGCGACGAAAGAAGGATCTCCCATTTCAGCTGGCGAACGGCCAGATCATTACGCGCTCGGTGGGCTACGCCGTGCTTACGGTGGATAAGTCCGAGACCGTGGGCGAGGTTGTTTTCGCAGAAACAGGCGATCTCCAACTGCTTGGTGCGCGCGCTCTGGAAGGTCTGAATCTGCAGGTGGATGCTCGCAGGAAAAGGCTGCTGGCCGCCGGCCCGATCGTCAGTGCAGCGGCTGTGCCTCCGCGTTTCGGACGTTTGGTGCAGGTGCTCACGGGAACGCCCAAGACTCGTGCAAAGACCAGGACAAAGAAGCCGAAAAAGCCTCTGGACACCAGAGTGAAGAGAGTGGCCAGAGGCCAGGTTTCCGTCCACTTGACGCATAACGCGCAAGCCGTCGAACGTCGATGCCAAACCAAAGCCGCTCAGGCGCAGGCACAGCCGCAGGCGGCTGGCCAGCTTCCTCGCTCCGGCCGGCACGCCTGCCGCGGGCAAGGTGCTCAAGAATTGCTTGAGGCCTGCGGCAGCAAGGAACGCGCGCTGTTGCCGCGTCGAATCGTGGAGAAGCAGCTTTACAAAGACGTTCCGACTATCGCCGACAACAACGAGTTTGTTTGGGAGCCGGATGGCAAAGAGGAAGTGTTTTACGAAGTGTCGATATGCCTTGATGCCGTGGGAGACATGGCGCGGAAGGCAGCAGGCAACGCGGGTCAGGTGTCCCGTGCTGGCCCCTTGCGGGTGCGCGTTTTGAAGCGCGGCCCTGTTGCCGCAGACAATGACAAAGCCGCCGCAGCGGCGTATAATCCCGCTGTCGCGATAACCTGAAAGAGGAGTACATAATCATGCCAAACAGTCTGGATTGGTCACAATGCCCCGCCGTGGAGAGCATCCCCGGCAAGGTGAGCGGGGCATGGTTGTTTCGGGATACCCGGATGCCGGTTTCGATTGTGTTTGAAAACCTTGAAGCGGGAGCCACCATTGACGAAATCATGGAGTGGTTCGACGTGACGCGGGAACAGGTGGTAGCGGTGCTGGAATTCGCGGCGCGAAGTCTGGACGCGCCCCCGACAATGCACCAGCCAGCCCACACGGTCGATGCGCATACTCTTTGACCACGGAACGCCCGCGCCGCTCATCGCGTTTCTGGAAGGCCACGCCGTCACGAAAGCGAAAGAGGCAGGATGGGACAGACTTGTAAACGGCGAGTTGCTGAATGCGGCAGAGGCCACGGGCTTCGAACTGTTAGTGACACCTGACAAGAACATGCGGTACCAGCAAAATTTGCAGGGACGGAAAATCGCCATCATCGTTCTGGGAAACGCGCAATGGCCGGTGTTGCGCCGTTACGTTGACAGGGTGGTGGTTGCCGTGAACGCGGCAACACCGGGAAGCTTCGCCGAGGTGGACATCCCTTTCGAGTAGAGCTCCCCACACGCTCTTGCGATGAGCGCGCCAGCACGCGAGGGCAACGGCAAAGACGAGAACAGAGAGACACCCGGATGCCTGCGCCGCCGCGAAAGCCCGTCAACGAGATGACGGAAGACGAATTTCGGGAATGGAAATAACGGCTGTTCACCGAGGGCCGCAATCCGGTGGCAAGTCGGCGGGAAAGTGCCGCGGCGGTCTCCACCCAGGCATGGGATCCGGATATCGGCGCCACCGTCGAACAAAGCGATGGAAACCGTTACATTGTCGGCATCAAAGACGGGAAGCTTACCCGCCGCGCACAGGGTGAATCTCTGGTCGGATCAGAGGGCGCGGGGGAGCGGCCCGCCATGCCAACTAAGTCGTTCCTTTCATAAGTGCGATCACGCATCGACAGGGCCAGCTGCCGAGCTCCGCCCGGCCTACGCGGATACAATCCGCGTGTCCGGAAACTCCAGTGCTACGTTCCAATGGCGATCCGAGAGCAGGCTCATTCCCGGACGTTGCCGACGCGCCGCGCACTTCATCGCGCAGACTGGCCGCCATCGTCAGCGCGGCAAACGCCTCCGTGGCATCCGGTTGGTACGGTGCATCCGGATAGCGGAAAGCCGAGGCATAATCGGTCAAACCCTGAACCTCTTGGAGCAGTACCTCCAAAGTGGGGTCCGCCTCAGCACACTGCGAGCCCAGGTCCGTGAGAATCTGGCGAAAAGTGAGAAATCCCTTGATCGCCTTTTCCGCGGCTTGCTGGCTGTGAAACAGCGACCGGGAGGCTTCTATTTCCACCAGCGCCTTCGCAGCGGTAAGATCCCGATCCGCCTGCTCAAGCCATTTCGCCGCCTCCCTGTACAGCAAATCGCCGGGAGTCATAAACGGGAGTCGTAGAGCAGTTTTCCTTCGCGGACTACTGTCGCCGGCAGGGATGCAACGACGTGGGCGGCGCGCGCCTCAAAATCGCCGAAGGGCAGGCGGACAACGTTTACCGGCGTGTGCAGTCCCCAAAATCGCTGGTGAATGCTCCGGTCGCGGTAAAGGGTCTCCGGCGCATCGTCGGGCAGGACGACGCAGAAATCGAGATCGCTGTCGGGGCCGGATTCTCCGCGCGCGGCGGACCCGAAGAGATAAACGCGAACCGGCCGATAGAACTCAATCAGCCGGCGCGTAACCTCGTGGATTGTCTCTTCTTTGGTCATCGCCAGTCCCATTATCGTTTGGACCGCAAGTGACGGACGTGCCGGAGGCCTTTATTCAGCATCCGGTTCTTCATCGGCATCGGTTCCCACCAATTCCAAAACTTCCTGCACCGGGATCTTCGGCGTGGGCACAGTCTCGGCAAAACGCGAAGTTTCCTCAACCTCTCCAACGCCTGAAAATCGTTCGCTGCGCCCGACAGATTCACATCCGGCTTCTTCTTCGATGAGGTCAGCGCGGGGGGGGCAGCACGTTGAGTATAGCCTCCAGCGCAGTCGGGAACGTCGGATCTTCCTTCAGCCGGGCCTCTTCGATTAGATTCCTGGCCGCGCCGGTGTTCTTTTCGCGCGCGATCTTCGCCACTCGTGCAGCGTGCCGGAGGGGCTGTTGTTGCCTGCAGCGCCGCGGTTACCGGCTCAGAGATTCACAAGATTCCTGGGGGATGATTGCCGCGGTCGCCCGCGAGCGTGGGCTGAAGCGAACCGCGTGCCCGGCCGGGACGGCCCATTCCGGAGCAAAGACTCTCCGATCGTTGCATCCGCGACAGCGATTATGCCCACCGCGTACCACAAACACTATATCGAGAACAATCCAGTAAAGGCTGGTTTGTGCGCGCGTCCCTGTCAGTGGCCGTATTCGAGCGTTTCCGGCAATTCGTCGCTCTGAAACGAAGACGCGGATACAATCCGCGTGTCCGAAATGGCAGCGAAATGCAGAAACTCCAGGCGCCGGGTAAAACCCGGCGGCAGGGCCGAAGCCGTGGCCCCACAAAAATCCGCGCGGAAACGATGCGGGGAGCTTCACGATAGAGCCCGGGCCGCTGCCGAATTTCGGAGCCAGTCCCCGCTTTTCCGACTCGCGGGTCTTTCTAAGGGTTGGGAGCAGCTGGAAGACCGAGCTTGTTTATAAGCAGCTCCAGCTTTTGCCGGGTTGTTCCATAGTCGACGAAACTGCCGACCAGGGTGGCAAGCTCCGCTGCCAGATCGCCATTCACCTTGACATAATCCTTGTATTCTCCGGTGTTCAGGCGCTGTCGGTTTTGGTCGATATTGTTGATGAGGGCCTCGGCGTCCGAAGCCAGTTCCCGCAACAGGGGTCCGATTCGGTCAATCGTTGTTTTCTGCAGGGGGGACGCAGCGCTCCGCGCGTCATCGAGCACGGAGACCTGATGCCGAACCGCATCGATGTGCTCCTTGTACAGATTGACGATCACCGTATGGCTGCCCCAGCTCAGTTCCGATCCCATGAAGAAGTCTATTGTCTGCATGTCGGTTTTCACGTTGAATGCCTGGGTTTTTGTGGCGGAGAGTAGTTTGGAAACACGGTCGGAGTCTGGCTCATCGGCTGCCCGGGCGAGACAGGAGCATGACACCAATGCGATCGGCAGAAGCCGGAATACGCTCATGGAAGCCTTTGTCACGGCCTATTCTTCCTTCCCGTCCGCGCATGCACGGACTCTCTCTGTCAGGTCAATTCAGAGGTCACAACTTCAGCTTAGCGGAGGCAAGCGGGGTTCCATTCTCCCGGCCGTTCCGCGCGGAACCGCAATTACCGGACTCCGGAAGCGCGCACTCTCACAGAATATTCACCGCCCGCGCCGCCAGCAGCGCCACTGTCGCGAGGGAAATCAGCGACTGCACGATCATCATCGCCTTCGCCCATCGTGAAAGCACCGGCACATCCGTCGGTGAGAACGCCGTGCTCGTGTTGAACGCCAGAAACAGGTAGTCCACAAATCCCGGGCTCCACGTGTCCTCGCCCATCTCGCGCCTTCGCTCCGGATCCATCGTCATCTGCGGAAACAGAAACGCCCCATCCGTGTGTGCCCCGTGCTTGTCGCGTTCATTCGGCCCGCCGCCGTCGAGCCGCCAGTACCACGACGCGAACACCAGGATATTTGCTATCCATAACGCCGCCGCGGCGCGCAGCAGTGCCACCGGGCTATCCTTGTGTTCCGGCAGCCGCATGATCAGCAGCACCAGAGACGATAAAACCGCCAGCGTGATGATCGCGAGCGTCGTGTACGCAAGTACCTCGTTCAACCCGGTCCGTCCCGCCCGGCGAGCCAGGGACGTCGGAATCCCGAATATGACAACAACGGCCAGCAGCAACCAGTCGGGTCCGAACTTCAGCTGCGCCGGCATCGCATAGAAAAGCATTCCGGTCGCCAGCCCCGCCACAATCGCCGGCCAGCGCGCTGCCACTTGCCTCTGCGTTTTCTCCCTCAGATCGTGAAGCGGCGTGTTCATAGTCGGGCTGTGTGCCATCCGATCTTCCCATTTTCAGCGCGCCCGATGCCGACAACGATCAGCTGATCAGAACGTCATTCAGGCCAAGAGCCCGCTGATCACCACAGGTGGTAATAACCGCCACGCTGCGCCAGTTCGACCTCCACGCCAAACAGGTCCTTCAGCGAACCAGCCGTCAGCAAACCGGTCTTCGGCCCGTCCCCTGTGATTTGCCCGCCGCGCATGAGAATCACCCGATCGATCTCCGGAATGATGTCCGACAGATGATGCGTCACCAGCACGATGCCCATGCCCGACTGTGCCAGCCTGCGCACCGTCTCACGCAGTTCATGCTGTGCGAACAGATCGAGGCTCGTCGATGGCTCGTCAAGCAGCAGCGCTTTCGGATCATGCACCAGCGCGCGCCCGATCAGCACACGCCGCGCCTCGCCGGACGACATCTCGTCCACCGGCTTCTCCGAGAGATGCGGCGCTTCGAGCAGGCGGAGCACCTGCGACGCCTTGTCGCGCATCTCGCCGGTCACGTGGTGATTCGGCCAGATGCCGATGCTCGAAAAAAATCCTGACAGCACCACATCGAAGCCCGTAATCTCCCGCGTGCACTGCGTCATCAGATCGTTCGAAACGATGCCCAGCATGCTGCGCAGATCGAACACATTCCACAGCGAGCGCCCTAATATCCCGACCGACGAACCCGGCTGCGCCAGCGGATAGCACTCCCGCGTGATGGTCTTGATCAGGGTCGATTTGCCGCAGCCGTTGGGTCCCAGAATCGCGACGTGTTCACCCTGGCCGATCCTGAGGCTGAGATCGCGCAGGGCAACGTTGGCGCCGCGCATAACCGTCACATGGCGCAGCTCAATAAGTGGAGGAGATTGCATGAGAACTTGTATGTTAGCTTCGTGACAGTGGCCCCGAGACGAATCGCGTTCGCCGCCGTTCTGGCCGGCCTCTCGGTCGTCGCGCTCGTCGGCGGATTCCGCTTCCAGTCCAGCCGCAGTTTCTTCGAGCCGCGCCGGCTCCTGTCGCGCTTCCCCGCGGAAGACGCCCTGGCTCTCAGTATCGATGTCACCTCATTACGTCGCGCCGGCCTTCTGGAATCCAAAGCCGCGACCGAACCGGACTATCGTCAGTTCGTCAACGGCACCGGTTTCGATTATCGCCGCGATCTCGATTCGCTCGCGGCATCTTTTTCGCAGAACGGCAGCTACTTCATCGCCCGCGGCCACTTTCACTGGGACAAGCTTCGCGACTACACGATTCGCCAGGGCGGTTCCTGCTACAGAGACTTTTGCCGCGTGACAGGCAGCCGCCCCGAGCGCCACATCTCTTTTCTCCCGCTGCGCGATGACGCCATCGCACTGGCCGTCAGCACCGACGATTTCGCCGCCACCCGGCTCACGAAAACGGGCCCGCCGATCACCGCTCCTGTCCCCGACTCTCCCGTCTGGATTTCCGTCCCCGGCGCGGCGCTGCGCCGTCAGAACTCGCTTCCGCCCGGCATGCATCTCATGCTCTCCGCGCTCATCAGCGCCGAGCGCATCGTCATCACCTTCGGACCAGCCGGCAACGCCATGGAGGCCCGCATGGAGGCCACCTGCCGCACCGCAGACGACGCGAAAAACGTTGCAGGTCAACTCCGCTCCGTCACCGCTCTTCTGAAAGAGGCCGCGGCACGCGACAAGGAGCCCGCCGACGACGAGATTACGGCGCTCCTCACCGCCGGCAGCTTCGATCAGCACGATCGGCGCGTGAACGGCCAATGGCCCGTCCGCCGCACCCTCCTCGACGCCCTCACCGCCGGCATCTGATGCAGAAAATCACACTGACCTTCGACAACGGCCCGGCGCCGGAGGTCACCCCGCATATCCTCGATTGCCTCGCCGCGCACAACATCCGGACCACATTCTTCGTCCTCGGCGAAAGGGTGAGCGACCCCGCACGCGTCCCATTTGCCCGCCGCGCGCTTGACGAAGGCCATCGCGTGGGCAACCACACCTTCACCCACCGCACGCCGCTCGGTGAGCTCAGCCGCGCAGCCGCGCTGGAAGAATTCGATCGCACCGAAGCCGCCCTCGATTTGCTGAGCGGAGGGGCCCTGGGCGAGCGCTCCAACCGCCTTTTCCGGCCTTATGGAGGACGCGGCGCCATCGGCCCCCACCTGCTCCACCCGGCGGTCGTTGAACGGCTCCAATCCGGCGGTCACACCTGCGTCCTCTGGAATGTCGTACCTGGTGATTTCCGCTATCCCGACGACTGGCCCGAGCGCGCGATTGAGTTATGCCGCCTGCGTGCACCCGAATGGAGTCTGGTTGTGCTGCACGACATCTACACGACGACGGCGGCGCATCTCGATTCGTTCATCCGCCGGCTGAAGGACGAAGGCTTCGGGTTCACGCAGGACTACCCGCCCGACTGCACGCCCATTGTTGACGGCCGCATCGTGCTCCCGCTGGAAAACTACTGTGGCGGGAAAAAGGCCTTCACAGGCTGAAGCCTGTATTGCTACGGCACAGACTTCAGTTCTGTGACCTCAGGGATTGAGCGGAATCCGCAGATAAACGAGATCCTTGTCGATCTGGACCTTCTGCGTGCCACGCAGGCCGCCCTTTTCCACCGTGATCGAGTGCGTGCCCGGAGGCAGCGAAATCGTCGCAGGCGTCAGCTGTTGAATCAGTTTGCCGTCCACCCGGATATTCGCGCCCGCCGGACTCGTGGTCAGCATCAGCGTGGAACCCGGCTTCCGCAGCGTGATCGGCGCTACATCCTGCGCTGTATCGCCGACGTGAATCTCGCGATACTCGTTCTCGTATCCGGCCTGCGAAATCGTCAGATGATGCGTGCCGGTCACCGCGTGCACCATGCACGGCGTGCGGCAGGCCTGTGTCAGATCGTCGTCGAGCACCGCCTTCGCGCCCGGCGGATTCGTCGTGACCCGAACGTCCTGCGGACGCGCTACAGCGGGCGTCAGCTTCGCGATCTCGCGATTCCTGCGGATCGGCGGCGCCGGTGTCACCTCAGGCGCGGGTGCCGGCGTGGTTTTCCCGGGCTCCGGTTCCGATACTGGTGGCGGCGTTGCCTGTGCCGTATCGGACTGCGGTGTCGCCCCGTCCGCCGCGGGCGCCGCTGCATCGGAGTCCGCCGGCGGCGCCGGAACCGGCGATGGCTTGGGTTCGGTCGGCGCCACTGCGGGCGGCGGGGCCGGCGCGGGCGCGGGCGTGGGCGGCGCGGGCGATGCCTGCACCGTCTCGACCGGCCCCGTCCCGAAAATCTGTTTATACAGCGACTGGTTGCGCACAAACGAGCCGACATCCGGCATCATGCCGGCCTGCCACAGGATCGCGCCCGCCACGCCCAGCACTACCATCAGGCTCATCAGCAGCGGCATCCCAAGCGACGCCCGGCGGCGCGGCACCCCCTCGGTATCCGCCGTTCCGGGCGGCGGGATGCGCGGAGGGATGTGAAACGCTTTTCCTCCCGCGCTGCTCAGTCCTGCGATCGACGATCCGCCCGTCGATACCCCGGCCGTCGGCGCCGCCGCGACCGCGCCCGCCGACAACGTCGTCCAGCCCCGCGATTCCGCGCACGCCATCTCCAGCGCGCCCACAAAGTTCGAACAGTTCGGATAGCGGTTCTCCGGCTTCTTCGCCAGCCCTCTGCGCAGCACCGCGTCGATCTGCGGCGTCAGCGTTGCGTTGATGCGCTGGGCTTCGGCCGGCTCCTCCGCCACGATCCTGTACACGACCGTGCTGAGATGTTCCCCGGTAAACGGCCGCTCTCCCGTCAGAATCTCGTACGCAATCACGGCCAGCGAGAACTGATCTGAGCGCCCGTCAATATCGAGGCCCTGCACCTGCTCCGGCGACATGTAGTTCGGCGTGCCCACCACCGTGCGCGTCTCCGTCATGCCAGTGACGGCGGCGATCTTCGCGATGCCGAAATCGGTGATCTTTACCGAACCGTCCTCGTCGGTCATGATGTTGGCGGGCTTGATGTCGCGGTGCACAATCCCGCGGCCATGCGCATAATCGAGCGCCGATGCGGTCTGGCGCAGAATACGCAGCATGTTTGCGCCCGAGAGCGGCGTCTGCGACGCGAGAATCTTCTCCAGCGTCGGACCGTTGACGTACGCCATGGCGATGTACGCGAGGCCGTCCGCCTCATCCATGTCGTAAATCGTGACAATGTTCGGATGCGACAGTACCCCCGCGGAACGCGCTTCCCGGAACAGACGTTCGCGCAGCTTATCCCGCTGGCGTGTGTCGTGAATATCGCGGATCCGGATGGTCTTGATTGCTACCGAACGCCCGATTGACGGGTCCGTTGCGTGATAAACGACACCCATCGCTCCCCGACCCAGTTCGCCGATAATCCGGTAGCGGCCGATGGTATCCACTACTAAGATGTTATCGTGCGGATGCGCTGTTGACTTTTTCCGCCGCAACTTCCTGCATAAATTCAATGGCTGCCTGATCCGTCCAGAAGCGCGGCGTCCGGCGATTCAGAAATCCCAGATGCCCCCCGTGCTCGGTCGCAATCAGCCGCATAAAACCATTCAACGCGATCGCCGGGTGGCTATAGATTTCAAACGGAATGAAGGTATCGTCTTTCGCCTGAATCAACAGCGTGGGCACGCGAATGCGGTCCAGAAAATTCTGTGACGACTGCGTCCGGTAGTAATGCACCGCGCTTTCGAAACCAAACGCAGGCGCGATAATCTTATCGTCCATCTCAAAGATAGTTTTGAGAGGCGCAAGCTGCTGCCGCGTATACCGGCCCGTCTCCATCAGCCGCTCGCGCATGCGCCGCAGGAACCGCAGTTCGTAGATGCGGTTATCCGCCTGACCCACGCGGCGCACGCCGGCCTCCAGATCGATCGGCGTCAACACCGCGCATACGCCGTGAATCAGATTCGTGTCGCCCAGTTCGCCGGCCAGCTTGAGCGCAATGTTGCCGCCGAGCGAATAGCCGATGAGGAACACCGGCAGATCGAACTTCCCGGCTTCCAGAAATGTACGTACGTCCGAACGTCAGACCGCCGTGGTACAGCGTCTTCGAAAGATGCGCCGTGCCCCCGCACGTTCGCATATTGAAGCGGTGCGCCGCAAAGCCGGCGTTGAGCGCGGTCCACGCCATGCTGACGATGTATCCGGCTTCGCCGTGCCCTTCCAACCCGTGCAGCAGGACGACATGGCCTTTCGCCTTCCCGGCCGGGCGCTGCGACTGTACCCGCACCTGCGTGTCCGGGTCGGTGCGCACCAGTCTGGTCTCTATCGGGAAGCGCGCGTGATCGAAGTTGCGCGGCCAGAAATTGGCCAGCACGGTCATCACGTGCGGATTCTTAAAGAGTGGTTCGAACGGCGGCATCTCTCAGACCATTGATAGCATCCGAGGCCGCAGCGCTCAGTTTTTGCACCGCGCGCCGCCCGTCGCGGTAAGCACGCACGAAAACGCCGGCGCGCCGTTCAGATCGATCAGATCCAGCGACCACTGGCCGCGGACACGCCGCAGCCGCGTGTAACCGAACTGCTTGCGGCTGCCCCCGCCGGTCACAGGAACTCCGTTCAGCTCTCCGCCCGCGAACTTCGATCCGAGGCTGCCCGCCTCCATTTTCGTGCCGCCCGTCCCGGCCACCAGCTGGCTGGTGTGTGATTCGCCGAATGCGAGGAACTCGAACAGGTGCGTGTGGCCGGAGACAATCAGCCGGACTCCCGAAGGCTTGGCCCGCTCCCACGCCGCCCACAACGGCTTCGTGCCGGCCCCCGGTCCGTTCGCCGCGGGCCAATATGCGGAAACGGGGTGATGCACGGCGATCCAGTCAACGTGGCCCGAGAGCCGCTCAAGCTGCGCCACGAATTGTGGCACATAGCCGGCGGATTCGGTATCCGTATTCAGAATCTGCGACGAATCCAGCACACCGATGCGCAGCGCACCGCTCTGCGCAATCCATGCATCGGTCAGACGCTCCTTCTGGCCGCATTGCCCCGCGAACGGGCGCGGGTCGAGATAGTAAAACCAGCCTCGCCACGAGCGCTGGCAGCTCTCGTGGTTCCCGCGTGTGAAAACCCAGGGCGCGGCCGCCAGCGCCTCCGCGGCGGGCTCAAAAAAGTCGGCCTTCCACGCAGCCCAGTTGTCGCCGTGCGGACCGGCACAGCCTTGCTCGGGATCGGGGCACGCGATCTCGCGATAGAGGTAATCGCCCACGTGAATAATCAGGTCCGGCTTCGATCGCGAAATCCGATGCGAATTCCGCCGCAGCGGCCATGCTGCGGGATCGTTGCACGCCTGCTGTTCGGTGGCGCTGACGCGGCATCCTGTGTCGCCGAAAACCACGACCGCAGACGGATCTACGGGGCGGCGCAGCGTCTGCGTGCCTAGCTTCACGTTGCCCGCATTGCGGGGAAGCACGGCCTCGCACGCAGGCTGAAAGCCCTCGGGCACCGGTTCGCGGCGCTGCATGGGAAGCGGCGCACCGTCGGCAGTCATGGCGGGGCACGGATCGCCGGACTGGACGATGACGCGCACGAGACTAACGCCGTCCGGACCGAGCTCAACCCACGCGGGCGTCAGATTCCGGGCGGGGAGAATGGCCGTGAAAACAAGCGCCAGAACGATCGTTCGCATTCTGCAATCTTAGACCGTTTGTGCCGCGGGCAGACTCAGCGTAAATGTACTGCCATGTCCGGGCGTGCTCGACACGTCCAGACGCCCGTGCATCGCTTCCGCGATACTGAGCGACAGGGGAAGCCCGAGTCCGGTGCCGTGAATCTGCGCGGCCCGCACCGAAGCGCTGCGGTAAAAGGGCTCGAATATGTGCGGCAGATCCGCCGGATCGATTCCGATGCCGCGGTCCGAAACGCTGATGCTTACCTCGGGTGCGCCGTGCCGGCCCGCGTGCTCGCTCGCCCGGATGCCGATCCACTTCTCTCCGTTCCCGTATTTGACGGCATTCGTGATCAGATTCTGCAGACACTGGGAAAGACCGTCGGGATCGCCGGCTACGGGCGGTA
The DNA here is from genome assembly GCA_963832905.1 of Terriglobia bacterium. Taxonomy (GTDB): domain Bacteria; phylum Acidobacteriota; class Terriglobia; order Bryobacterales; family Bryobacteraceae; genus BOG-234. The sequence continues at coordinate 658,341 of CAWHVO010000008.1, forward strand.
GATTTTCCGCCACGTCGCATTCGACGCTGGCGTGCGCCGCTTCGATCAGACCCGCGGAGCCGCTCAGCGCTTCCTCAACTGCGCGACGGACGTTTAGAGGACGCAGCGTGTATTTCAGCTGGCCCTGTCTGGCGGCCGCGAACAAAAGGATTCTCTCGACCAGCCCGACAAGCTGCCGCGCCTGATTGCCGATCACCGCTCCGTACTGCGCCATCTGCCGCCCGGTGGCAACCACGCCGTTGCAGATGTTGTCCGCGCCCGAGATGATCACGGTCAGCGGCGTGCGGAGTTCGTGCGACACCGCGGTCACGAAATCCATCTGCATCTGCGCCAGCCGCTGCGCGCGGTGACTGGTCACGATCAGCATGGCCATATTGACCGCCAGCACCAGCAGGACGCCAAATCCTATCGCCAGGTCGCGTCGCCGCATCTCCACGACGAACGCGCCGAGCGCGCCGCCCCTCCGGTGCCTCACTACCAGGCGCCAGTCAGGGTTCGGCGCGGATTCCCGCAGAAACGGAAACCAGGCGATTCTTACGGACGCGTCCGGCCCCTTATTATCCAGAGGGACGTGAAACACATGCACCGCCGAGCTTCCCCCGGAACCCGCCGCGCGTGCCGGCGTTCTGGCAAACAGACTGATCGTGCCATCCGCGTCCGCGGGCTCGGGCGACCCGAATCCGGGGTCCGACGAATACATGACTTCGGGATGCGGGCCGTTCGCGATCACCGCGATCAGATAATCCAGTCCGTCGGTGCCCTGAAAATACGTCCGCGACAGATCGGCCAGAATCTTCGCACGGACCTCGGCGAGGTTCAGCTGGATCGCAATCCAGTCCACCGAGGGCGCGTGCGGCGAGCCCGAAATGACCGGATGCACGAGCGCAAACGCCGCCGGATCGAATCGCCAGCCCGCCGCTGGATCGTCCTTGCCGAAGACGCCGCGGATGTCCGGGAAAGCCGCGGACGCGTGTATCAGGTCTGCCCGCAGTGGTTCGAAGACCCGCGGCCAAGGCTCCGGCTCAAAGCGGCCCGCTGGCACGTTCAAACGCAGTGCCGCGCCTCCCGACTTCAGCAGATACAGATTCTCCACCAGGTCCGGATATTTCGCGACGGCTTTCCATTCCGCGAATCGTCTGACGTACTGCCCAACGTCTCCAGGCGCGTCTTCCACGGGGTCGATGCGCAGCGATAAGCCGATCTGCGAAAAATAGCCGAAGAAATCCTTCTGCCAGTTCATCAGCGACATCTGCAGGCTGTCCGCCAGCCGCACCGCGGTGGCTTCGCTGACGCCGGTGCTCCATCGGTACTCGAGCACCGCCAGCGCGGCAACGATGATGGCGCTCGGGATGACGATCGCCGTCGATACCGTGCGCGCCCGGAATGGCAGATTCATGACCCCGCCCGGAATTTATAACCCAGACCCTGCACCGTCAGAATGAACTCGGGTTCTTCGGGATTATCCTCCAGCTGCTGCCGGAGGTTGGCGATCCGCATGTCGACGGTGCGCGTCTGGATCTTTGCCTCATAACCCCACACGTCACGCAGCAGCACGTCGCGCGACAGCGTTTCGCCCCGATGTTCGATCAGAAAACGCAGCAGCTGAAACTCGCGCGCCGACAGATCGACAACCTTCCCGTCGCGTGTCACCTCGGTCCCGCGGAGATCGACGCGCACGGAACCGAACCGGTACACGCTCGGCTGCTGCGCGCCATTCGTCGCGGCGCGCCGCAGCAGGGCGGCCACGCGCGCCATCAGTTCGGTCATCTTGAAGGGCTTGGTGACATAGTCGTCGGCGCCGATTCCCAGGCCGTTGACCATATCTTCGCTTCTTCCCCTGGCCGTAAGCATCAGAACCGGCGTGGGCCGCCCTGCCGCACGAATGCGCGGCATACTTCAAATCCATCTTTGCCAGGCAGCATAATGTCCAAAATTATCAGGTCGAGTGCCGGCGACGCCGCCGAAACCACACGCGTCGCGCTGGCAAGCGCAGCCGGACCATCCGCCGCCTCCTCGACTTCATACCCTTCGTTCCGCAGGCTGTCACCGATAAACAGGCGCAGCGCGTCTTCATCCTCGACGAGAAGCACACGGTTGATGACAGGCGATGACGCGGTCACGGGCTTTCAGTGACCATCCTACCCGTCTCGAATCGGCCGCCGCGCGACCTGCCCCGCAGTAATTACAACATCGATACACCACGCTTCACCGCGGAAATGTAGCGTGAAAGAGGGGCTGAAGTGCCCGCAACCGACCCTTGATCAGCAGACATCATGTAGTCCATCTGGCTCTGGCCCTGTTGCCCGGCCTTACCGCCATCGGCTTCGCCGCCACCGGCGGGAGCATATCCGGAACCGTTAAGGATTCTACCGGCGGCGTGGTTCCACGCGCCACGGTTACCGCCGTGAATCCCGAAACCGGCGTGAAGCAGTCCGTCGCGACGAACGCGGCGGGACAGTACTCCTTCCCCGCTCTGGCCGTCGGCCGCTACGACATCGAGATTGTGGACCAGGGATTCAGGCCTTATCTGCGCGCCGGCATCATGGTCGATGTCAACAGCGCGCTGCTCGTCAACGCGGTACTTCAGGTGGGCGAAGGTTCCGAGACCGTAACGGTCAGGGAATCCGCCGCGCAGGTTGAAACCACCAGCACGCAGCTCGGCGATGTCATCACGTCCGCCAGCGTGGCCGCTCTGCCGCTGAACGGCCGCAGCTATACCGACCTCCTCGCGCTGCAGCCTGGCGTGATTCCCGTGACCACGATCACGTCGCTCACCGTGCAGGGGCTGGGCCAGAACGTGTTCTCGCCTTCAGGCGACCTCAATCCGGGAACGCTGTCCATCAACGGGCAGCGGGAGTCGGCGAACGGTTTCATGGTGAATGGCGCCGATGCGGAAGAGACCGGCAGCATGGCCGCGGCGATCATCCCCAATCTGGATTCGATCGACGAGTTCCGCATTCTGTCCGATAACCTCGACGCGGAGTACGGCAGATACACCGGAGGGCAGATCAACGTCGTCACGAAATCCGGCACCAACCAGTTCCACGGAGATGCGTTCGAGTTTCTGCGTAATACCGATCTCGATGCGCGCAATTATTTTTCGCCCGACGCGCGGCGCATTCATCCAGAATCAGTTCGGCGCCACGGCCGGCGGCCCAATCAAGCAGGACAAGGTTTTCTTCTTCTCCGATTACCAGGGCACGCGGCGGATTCAGGGCGCGGACACGGGCCTGATTCCGGTGCCTTCACTCGCGGACCGCACCGGCAATCTCAGCGACCAGGCCAACTCGCTCACCGGGCGCCGTAGGCGGGCCGTATTTCGCCAATCTGCTGACCCAGAAGCTGGGCTATCCGGTGTCGGCTGGCGAGCCTTACTACACCCCCGGCTGCACGAGTTCCGCCGCGTGCGTGCTGCCGAACGCGACGGTACCGCAGAGCGCCTGGTCCGCGCCCGCGCTGGCGCTGCTGAAGTACATTCCCGCGCCAAATGCCGGTTCCAACGTGTTTTCAACGTCGGCCTATAACCAGGTTCTCAACGACGACAAGATCGGCGAGCGGGTGGACGCGAACACGCGCTGGGGCACCGTCTTCGGTTACTACTCGCTCGACAGTTACAACCTCAACAATCCCTACCCGACGGCGCAGGGAGGCGCGAACGTGCCCGGCTTCAACGCTATAAACACCGGGCGCGCGCAACTCGCAGTGTTCGGCAACACGAAAGTGTTCAGCTCTACGGCGGTCAACGATTTCCGGCTGAGTTACACGCGCGATGCCAACGACCTGGGCAAACCGTCGGGCGGGCTCGGCGTGAGCCTCGCGTCGCAGGGATTTGTCACCGGACCGGGCACGCTGGGTATCGTGCCGCTGGCGCCCGAGAGTCAGGGCGTCGAGAATGTGTTCTTCAACAACTTCACGATCGGTTCCGACCCGGACCGCTTTTACCAGATCAACAACGATTTCGAAGTCAGCGACAACTTCACCAAAGTACTCGGCAACCACGTGGTGAAGTTCGGCGGACAGTTCGACTCCTATCAGATCAACACGTATCCGTACGCCGATCTGAACGGCAGCTTCAACTTTTACGGCACCGAAACGGGCGTCGACTTCGCGGATTTTCTGCTGGGCATCGCGAGCCAGTACACGCAGAACGATCTGCGTCCGTTCTACGGCCGCAACAAGTACGCTGGGCTCTTTGCGCAGGACAGCTGGCGCGTGGCATCGACGCTTACGCTGAACCTAGGGCTGCGCTGGGACCGCAACGAGCCATGGTACGAGAAATACAACAACAACATCACGTTCGTGCCGGGTGAGCAGTCGGTGGTTTTTCCGACTGCGCCGGCGGGGATCGTCTATCCGGGCGATCCGGGAATTTCGCGCACGCTGGCGCCCGCGGGCAATCGCGATTTCGCGCCGCGTTTGGGGCTGGCGTGGTCGCCCGGCGCGAAGAGCGATTCGATCCTGGGGAAGATTCTCGGTGGACCGGGCAAGACCAGCATCCGGGCGGGATACGGCATTTACTACGCCGCCATCCAGGGAGAAACGCTGGGGCTGATATCCGACAACGCGCCCTATGGCTTCACGTACACGAGCCCGGCGCCGCCGCTTTTCACCACGCCGTTTGTGGACGCGGCTACGGGCAACCTGGAAGGCCAGCGCTTCCCCGCGCGGCTCGCGCCACTGAATGTTTCGGCAGCCAACCCGGACACGACGATCGACTTTTCGCAGTTCGAGCCCATCAGCACGATTCCCGGCTACAAGCCCACCAACAGGATTCCGTACACGGAATCGTACATGCTTTCGGTACAGCGGCAGATCGGTATGAACACGCTGGTGAGCGTGAATTACGTCGGCAATCAGGCGCATCATCTGCTGGTGCTTGAAGCGGCAAATCCGGGTAACGCCGCGTTATGCCTCAGCCTGAGCCAGCCAAGCCAGGTGGCGCCCGGTTCGGCCACCTGCGGCCCATTCGGCGAGAGCACGATGTATACGACCGCCTCGGGCCAGACCATCAACGGCACGCGTGGTCCGCTGGGACCGGAATTCGGCAGCGTCAGCTATCAGACCTCCATCGGCAATTCGAATTACAACGCGCTGCAGGCCAGCCTGCAGCACAGAAGCAAGCGCACACAGTTGTTCCTCAGCTACACGTACAGCAAGGCCATCGATCAGGCGTCGAATCTGGGCGAGCAGGTGGATCCGTTCAATCCGAATCTGACACGCGGCCTCGCATCATTCGATATGCGCCAGAATTTCGTCGCCAGCTACGATTACAAGCTGCCGTTCGAACGCCTGCTGCACGGCCATCCGCGGCTCACGCAAGGATGGTCCATCTCGGGCATCACGCGTTTCAGCACGGGGCTTCCCGTCACGTTTCTGAATTATTCGGACACGTCTCTGCTGGGCACGCAGGGCAACGGCATCAACAACCTTGCAGTCGACGAACTGGCATACACTTCCGGGCCCCTCGATCTGAATCACAATCCGCGCAACGGCCAGCCGTATTTCAACACATCGCTGTTCAGCCTGCCGGCGCTCGGCACGATCGGCAACAGCGGGCGGCGACTGTTCTCCGGGCCGGGGATCGAGAACTTCGACCTGACGCTGCGGAAAGACACGCGTCTGACGGAATCGAAGTCGCTCGAACTACGGCTTGAGACGTTCAACCTTTTCAATCACGCGCAGTTTTACGGACCGTCGTCGGTCAACGGCAACATCAACAGTCCGACCTTTGGTAATGTTGTGAGCGCCGCCGCGCCGAGGCTGGTGCAGCTGGCGGCAAAGATTTCGTTCTGAGGCATGAAATGAAACACACCTGCAGTCTCCTGCTGTCGTTTGGGGCATGTGCCACGCTGCTCTACGCGCAGCCGCCGACGCCGGGGGCTCGGCCACCGGTAGCGCTTTTCTCGGACGCGACGATCAAATCGTTCACGCCCACGGACAACCCGGCCACCGACGCCAAAGCGAAGCTGGGCGATAAGATTTTCGACGAGAAACGTCTCTCCGCCGACAACTCCGTGGCCTGCAACACGTGCCACTCGCCGAGGAACGGTTTCACCACGCACACGGAAACCTCGCGGGGCGTCAGCGATCAGCTCGGAAAGCGCAACGCGCCTTCGATCCTGAACGCCATGTTTTATAAATCGATGTTCTGGGACGGCCGCGCCGCGAGCCTCGAAGAGCAGGCCACACTGCCAATTCTGAACCCGATCGAAATGGGCCAGAAGGACCCGCAAGACGTGGTGGCGAAGCTTTCGGCGATTCCCGAATTCATCGATGCGTTTCAGAAAGTGTTTGGCCGTCCCGTGAACTGGGAAGACCTGGGCAAGGCGGTGGCAGCTTTCGAGCGCACCCGGCTTTCGACCGAAGCGCCTTTCGACCGCTTCCTGCACGGTGACGAGAAGGCCCTGAACGCTTCGCAAAAGCGGGGATGGGCGCTGTTCACAGGCAAGGCTCGCTGCGCAACCTGCCACACGTACGATGCGGCGCTGCCGCTCTTTGGCGACAACCGGTTCCATAACACCGGTGCCGCGGCACGCCGGCAGGATCTCAATCAGCTGGTGGCGAGCGCCTCGGCGCGCATTGCCGCGGCAGGCGACAAAGCCGGCATCGACAAGCTGGCGCTCGAAACCGATTACGCGGAGCTGGGCCGTTTTCTGGTCACGCAGAAGAAGGAAGATATCGGCGCTTTCAAGACGCCGTTTCTGCGGGATGTGCTGCTGACCGCGCCTTACATGCACGACGGAAGCCTTCCGACCTTGTGGGACGTTGTCGAGTTCTTCAACAAAGGCGGGGAGCACAATCCCTGGCTCGACGCGGAAATGAAGCCGCTGGAACTGACTGATAGTGATGTTGACGACCTGGTGAGATTCATGAGCGCGCTTACTTCGGATCGTTTTCAGGACCAGCGCGCCGTGGAGCAGGATCGCCAGCAGACGGATTATCTGTACCGGCGGGCGCTGCGGCGCCAGGTAAGGTAAACGAGATTCGCTCCAGGGGTACACGCGGCGCAAGCCGCGTTCTTTCCCTGAGAAAGTTCGACCTGATGTTCGCACTGTATTTCCATGGGCGCGAATTTTCACAGCCGTCTGCCACACTGGAATCGAAATAACGCCTCATTCTTCGTTACATGGCGTCTGGCCGGATCGCTGCCCATGTGCGCGACGGCCCACCTTTTTAGCTGCGACGGAAGTAAATTCGTTCAGGCGGATCGTCTACTGGACGCCAGTCCGACCGGTCCGTACTGGCTGATGCGTAAGGATGTCGCGGGCGAGGTCCGAAATATCCTGCTGCGGGGCGATCGGGATGGAGAATACCAGCTCGGAAGCTGGGTCCTGATGCCGAATCACGTGCACCTCATCGTCCTGCCGCGGTGTGAGCTTTCCCGTGTCGTGGGTACAGTCAAGGCGCGTACGGCTAAGCAGGCAAACCGTTTGTTGGCGAGAACCGGTCAGGCGTTCTGGGCGAAGGACTACCACGACCACTGGATTCGGGACCGCAACGAGGAGCAGAGGATCGCTCGCTATATCGAACAGAACCCTGTCAACGCTGGTCTTTGTAAGAGCGCGGAATTTTGGCCATGGTCGAGCGCGCATCAAGAGCGGGCGGAAACGCGGCTTGCGCCGCGTGTACCTCAGTCTGCTACATGATCTCTTCGTCTTCGCGCACCGCGACCTTGATGCCGTTCGTGCCTTCTTTGCGGTTCAGATCGTCGGCCAGAATCACGGCCTCGGCCAGATCCCGCATCGAACGGCGCAGCCTGCGGCTCTCGTTGCGCAGCCGCAGATAGGCTTCTTCTTCCGTCAGGTTGTGCTTGTACTGCAGAATGCCCTTGGCGCGCTCAATCAGCTTGCGCGCTTCGAGCGTGCGCTTCATGTCGAGCGTTTCCGACATCAGCCGCGCGTTCTGAATCGCGATCGCCGCCTGCCCCGCCACCACCTTCACAAACCCGACCTCGTCGTCGCGTGAACGTGCGCTCGTCGCGCGTGTAGATGTTGATCGACCCGATCACCTTGCCCTGCGAGGTCAGCGGCGCGGCGAGAAGCGACATCAGCCCCGACTTCCGCGCCAGTTCCGGATAGCGATACTGCTTCTCGTTGTGAATGTTCGGAATGATGATCGGATGTCCCTGGCGGATCACGTACTCAATCAGCGAGCCTTCCATGCGGATCGGCATGCGGTGCATGTAATCCGGCGCCGAGCAGCGCGCCGCGCTCACCGTCAGCTCCTTCTTCTCGTCGTCCACCAGCAGGATCGAGCACACCGCCGAATCCAGCGTCTCCGCCAGCATCTCCGAAATCGCCTGCAGAATGCGCTCCAGATAACTTTCGGCGGAAATCGCCTGCGCCACCGCGGCCAGCGTCTCCATGCGCCGCACCGCGCTCTGCGACTGCTCGGCCAGTCTGGCGCGCGCGATCACGCCGCCCATCTGTTCGCCGATGAATGTCACCAGCGCCACTTCGTCGCTCGAGTGCTGATGCGGCTCGCGGTGATGCACGTTGATGACGCCGATGATCTCGCCGCTGTCCACCAGCGGCACCGACAGAAACGCCTGATACGTGTCTTCCTGCAGTGAACTGAAAGGCTTGAAGCGCGCGTCGGCCGAGGCGTTGCGCGGCAGCGCCACCACGGAATTGTGCGCCGCCACCCATCCCGTGATGCCTTCGCCCATCTTCAGCCGCACGTTGCCGATTTCCGCATCGTGCGGCAGCTGCGATGCGCGCAGCACAATTTCGTTGGTGGCGTGATCGATCAGATAGACAAGACAGGCATCGGAATGCGTCACGTTCATGATGAGCGATAACCATTTCCTGCAGGATCGATTCGACGTCCTGATCCGAACTGACGATGTTGCTGATTCGGTGCAGCAGCGCTACTTGGGTGCTTGAGGTTTCCACCTGGGTGACCACATTTTATCCTTCCTTCGCTAAACCGTAGTGTAGGGAGGCGAAATAGGGGCGGTCCAATTCATTTTTTGAATCGTCGATATCGTGCGATTCATACACGGCAAACGCCCGTTTTACAGGGGTTTCACGCACTTTTCACTTTCGCGAAACGGTTCAGCCCAGCTCGGCCCGGATGGCGCCGGCGATCCGTCCGGCCCAGCTTTCCACCTGGACCGCATCCGGCCCTTCCACCATCACGCGCGCCAGCGGCTCGGTCCCCGAGAACCGCACCAGCACCCGGCCCGTTCCGTTCAGCGCGGTTTCGCAGGCGCGAATTTCGTTGACTACTTCAGGCAGCTGATCCAGCGGCCGCCGTTCTCTCACCCGGATATTCACCAGCAGTTGCGGGAAAACGGTCAGATCAGCCGCCAGCACGTCGAGCGTCGCCTGCTCCCGCACGCACGTTTCGAGCAGCTTCAGCGCCGTCAGCATGCCGTCGCCGGTCGTCGCATATTCGCGAAAGATCACGTGCCCGGACTGTTCTCCGCCCAGCGCGGCCTCACGCCGCAGCATTTCCTCGAGCACGTATTTGTCGCCCACCGGCGTGCGCAGCATGGCGATCCCGAGCCGCCCCAGCGCCTTCTCCAGGCCGAGATTCGACATCACGGTCGACACCACAACGTTCCCGGCCAGGTGCCCGTCCGCCTGCAGCCGCCGTGCCGCGATCAGCATCGCCGCATCGCCGTCGATGATTCGGCCGCGCGCGGAAATCAGCATGGCGCGATCCGCGTCGCCATCGAACGCGATCCCCGCGTCGGCATGCCGCTCCAGAACCGCCTGGCGCAGACCCTCCACGTGCAGCGCCCCGCAATCCAGATTGATGTTGCGCCCGTTCGGCTGATCAATGATCGCCGTCACTTCGGCGCCCGCTTCACGGAACAGCTGCGGCGCAAGGTTCGATGCCGCGCCGTTGCCGCAATCAACCACCACCTGCATTCCGGTCAGCCTGGTTGTCCCAATCGTCGAAAGCAGGAAATCGAGGTAAGGCCGAACGTCGAAGTCCTCGACGAGCGGCGCAGTCTCCCCGCTCGGATGCACACTTTCCAGCCGCCGGAAAATCTCCTCCTCAATCTCATGTTCTTCCTCATCCGGCAGCTTATAACCGCTTCTTCCAAAAACCTTTATTCCGTTGTCATGAAACGGATTATGCGATGCCGAAATCATCACTCCCGCGCTGAAGTCGCCCGTGCGCGTCAGGTACGCCACGCCCGGCGTCGTCACTACGCCCGCGAACTTCACGCCGACTCCGGCGCGCTTCAATCCCCCGGCCAGCTCCGCCGCGATGCCCGGGCCCGACTCGCGCGTGTCTATGCCAATGAGCACCGGCTTCGCGCCCAGTCCCCGGCGGTTGAGATCGTTCCCCAGCGCGATTCCCAGCGCCGTGATCGTTCTTCGGTCCAATGGCGGTTCACCCGCGACGCCGCGAATGCCGTCCGTTCCAAATAGTTGTTTTCCCAGGTTCCCCTCGTCGAGTCGGCCGCTAACGTTTGCGCTGCTCGACTCGTATCTTCACTGTAACCCGCGGCGCATTGAGAATCCGCACTTCCGGTTCATCCGCGTAGACCGCGAGCGTCTCCGTCTTGTCCGCGGTGATCCCGGTCAAATCGAGCGGATCCGATTCCAGCTGCCCCGAACCCATCACATGACTCTCGGGCCCCGCAATCTCGAGTCGTGGCGGCATCACTTCGACGCTCGCCACCGCATACCCCGGCGGAAGCTTCCCCGAATACCGCACGTTCGACCTGAACGAACCTTGTGGCGCGTCGTTCAAACGTGAATCTCAGCTGGGCCGGAATCGTGCGTACCATCACGATCCCGCGGGGCAGTTTCAGTTCTTTGCCGGTGATCGTAAACGTGCGCTCGCCCGGCACCGTCACGTCCGCGAAATCGATGATCGCTGCAATGCGGCCGTCGTGCAGGCTGCTCAGCAGTCCCGATGGCCCTCTCGCCTCCAGATCCACCGTCTCCTCGATGTCCGAACTGATTTCGAGGTCCTTCGGAAAGTGGTTGTACTGCACGGGCACTGAGACGATCGTCGCCAGATCGGGCTCATTCGAAACGTTCAGCCACACGGCGAAAGCCGCGGCCAGCGCGAACAGCTTCCACACAAGGTTCCGCGTCAGCACATTCATCGCGCGTCCCTTGTCGCCTCTTCCCTTGTCGCCTCTTCCCGCGTCGCCTCTTCTCTTGTCGCTTCTTGCGGCTGAGCCTCAGGCGCACCCGGCGGACGCGGCCGTGGCGCGGCGCCGTGTGTCCTGCTTTCCGCCTCGAAATGCGTGCGGATGCGCTCTCCACCCGCTCAATCGTGACGCCGCTTTCGATATCTCCGAACGCCGCCACCGAGATCGTCCCCGTTTCCTCGCTGACAATCAGCGACAGGCAATCTGTCTCTTCGGTGATGCCAATGCCGGCCCGGTGCCGCGTACCAACCTTCGTCGAGAACGCCGGATTCACGCGTCAGCGGCAGGAAACACGCCGCGGAGGCCAGACGGTCTTTCTGGATGATCACCGACCCGTCGTGCAGCGCCGTGCCCGGCTTGAAGATGGACAGCAGCAGATCGCGCGAAATCTGCGCATCCAGGCGAACGCCGCTTTCGATGAACGTGCGCAGCCCGATATCGCGCTCCATCACAATCAGCGCGCCCGTGCTCTCGCTGGCAAGCGAACCGAGCGCCAGCAGAATTTCCGCGGTCGATTCCGGCGTCCGATAACCTCCGAACAGCCGCTTCCGCCCCAGCCGCGCCAGCGTCCGGCGGATCTCCGACTGAAACAGCACGATAATCGCGATCGCCGTATACGGCGCCAGCGACGCCAGCACCGACCGCAGCGCCTCCAGCCCGGTGCGCAGAGCGACCTCGTACGTCACCAGCACCGCCAGAATCCCCAGCAGGATGTGACCCGCCCGCGTGCCGCGCACGATCTCCAGCAGCTGGTAAATGATGAACGCCACCGCGAGGATATCGATGACGGAGCGGATCGTGATGGTCGGGATCGGCATCTTGCCTGACTGCCGTTATTTTATTGTTACAGCCGGTTTCTTTACCAGCAGGTTCTCGAAAAAAGCATTTCGCTGCCATTTCGCACACGCGGATTGTATCCCCGTTTTCGTTTTAGAGCGACGAATTGGCGGAAACGTTCGAATACGGCCACTGATCGGGACGCGCACACAAACCAGCCTTTACTGGATTGTTCTGTTGTACGCGGTGGGCATGATCGCGTTCAGCGTCTAATGCGGTAATCGGCTCACCCAGGGAAGGTGGAGGGAAACAGACAGATTTTCTCAACAACAAAACCAAACGCGGATACAATCCGCGTGTCCGAAATGTAGAAACTCCAGGGGCAGGCATTCAGCCTGCCGGGGCCTTTTTCAATAAGGTCCTACAGGAGTTCGTCGCGCTTATTTTTTTCCAGCAGCTTCACGATGTCGCCCACCTGCTGCGCCCGCGACCGGTCCGCCACCAGCAGCGCATCCGGCGTATCGACGATAATCAGGTCCTTAACGCCCAGCAGCGTCACCAGCTTCCGCCCGCAGTCGACGTAGTTCCCGCTCGACCCCGCCGACAGCAGCTCCGAACGCGCGGCGTTCCCCGCGGCGTCGTGCGGCAGCAGTTCATAGACGGCATTCCAGCTGCCTACATCGTTCCAGCCGAACTCATCGCAGGCGAGGCCGTAGACGTTTTCGGCTTGTTCAATCACGCCGTAGTCCACCGAGATGTTGTCGCAGCGCGGAAACGCTTCGGCGAGCTTCGCCGCAAAGTCCGGATGCGTGAACCCAGGCAGGCTGGAAATCAGCGTCGCGGTCTTCGGCTGATGTTTCCGCATCGCGTCGAGCACCGTTTCCGCCTTCCAGAAAAACATCCCGGCGTTCCAGAAATAGCGTCCGCTGCGCAGATACTTCTGCGCCGTCTTCGGACCAGGCTTTTCCTGAAAGCTCGCCACCGCGCGCGGCTCGAGCGACGCCGCCAATCTTTTCGGAAACTCGATGTACCCGTAGCCGGTCTCCGGCCATCTTGGCCGGATGCCCAGCACGCCGATCCCGCCCTTCCCGGCCGCCCGCAGCGCCGCCCGCACGAACTCGAGATACCGCTTCGGCTTTCCGATCACGTGATCCGACGGAAACACCCCGAACACCGCCTTCGGATCCATCGAATGCAGGATGTGCGCCGCCAGCGCGATCGCAGGCCCTGTGTTGCGCTGCGCCGGCTCGGCGATGATCTGCGACGCCGGCACTTCCGGGAGCTGCCGCACGATCTCATCCCGCACGAAATCGTTCGTCAGGATCCAGATGCGCTCGGCGGGAATCACCGGCTTCAGGCGGTCCACCGTCGCCTGAATCAGCGTCCGCTCGCCGGTGACACTGAGCACTTGTTTGGCATGCCGCTTCCGGCTCCGCGGCCAGAATCGCGTGCCTCGGCCGCCGGCCAGAATCAGGCCGTAATAGTGCGCTTTGGGCATTCTGTTACTGAACGGGGTAGGAGTGGATCAGCCGCAGTTCGCGGTTCCAGCGGGTCTTCGTGAACAGGTGCGTCGCAATGTCGACCAGATGCGGGATGCTCACCGCCGGATTGGACAGCTCCTCTGTGGTCGCATCGTACGACCAGTAAATGATCAGCGGCTTGCCGATGATGTTCTCCCGCGGCACAAACCCCCAGTAGCGGCTGTCGAGCGACTGGTCGCGGTTATCGCCCATGGCGAAAAAGTGCCCCGGCGGCACCACCACCTCACCGTTTTTCACGTTGTGCTCCAGCATCTCCTGCGCCGGCGGATAGAGCGGCGTGTTCGGATCGGTGGGGAAATTGTCGCGGTACGAGTCGATGTAATCCAGCTTGTGCACCACGTAGGGTTCGTTCAGCAGATGTCCGTTCAGCCAGACCTTCTTGTTCTCAAGGCGAATGCGGTCGCCCGGCACGCCCATCACGCGCTTCACAAACGTCTGTTTGATGTCGATCGGATACCGGAAGACGATAATGTCGCCGCGCTTGACCTGCTCATAAGGCAGCAGTTTCCCCGACACCGACCCGGCCGGGGCGAAGCTCAGCTTGTCGACCAGCAGGTGATCCCCCACCAGCAGGGTGTCTTCCATCGATCCGGTCGGAATGACGAAAGCCTGCACGAGCGTGGTCGTGCCGAACAGCAGGAGAATAATGGTGACGGTCCACTCCGCGATAAATCCGCGCGGCGGTTCGGCGGGCTTCGCGCCCGATGAACCCGCATCGGCCCCCGCCTGAGCTTGAGCTGCGCTCCCTTTGGCTCCGTTCACCTTGTCGTCAACAGCTGTTTTTGCCTGATCCACTTTCTTTCATTGTACCGGCAACGTTGCTATCCTGAAAATTCGAATGGCCACTACCGCAACTGTAGTCCCTGACGAGGTGTCCCGCCGTTCGAACAAATCCATTTATATGGTGCTCGGCTGCACCGTTTTTGCCGCGGCCGCGCAGGTCCTGCTCAAGTTCGGCGCCAACCATGCGATGCCGCAGTTGAGCCCGGCCGACACCTCGACCTGGATACCCTTCCTCGTCGCCCTGCTCGGAAATTATGCGCTTCTGCTCGGCTACACGGCGCACTCGTGCAACGCCCTGCTGCTGATTCTCGCCCTCAAGGACGGCGAGCTTTCGCTGCTCTACCCGATCATCGCCCTCACCTATGTGTGGGTGAATCTTCTCTCGATTTATTTCTTCCACGAACCCATGAACCTCTGGAAAGGCGTGGGGATCGCGCTGGTGATCGCCGGTGTGTCCGTGATGGGCTGGGCGAGTTCCCGCGCATGAGCAAAACCCCGCTCAGCTCCGTCTTTCTGGTGCTGTTCGCCTCGCTGATCGGCTCGTTCGGCGCCGTTTTTCTCAAGATGGGCGCGGCGCACCTGAATCGCGGTTTCCGCTACATCCTCAACTGGCAGCTCGCACTGGGCATCGCGCTGTTCGTCGGCTCCAGCATCCCTTTCCTCATCGGCCTGCGCCACGGGGAACTCTCCGTGCTCTATCCGATGGTGTCGCTCAGCTACATGTTCGCGCTCTTCTGGTCGAAGCTTTTTTTCAACGAGCCGATTACGAAAGCGAAGCTGGGCGCGCTCGCCATGATCCTCGCCGGCATCGTCTGCATCGGTGCGGGCGGCAGATAAACGGTAAAATGGATAAACCCATCGTGACCCTGACGATTCAACTGCCGGACGAGCTTGTATCCCAGCTGGGCGATCCGGGCCGCGACCTTGAGCGTGCCGCTCTTGAGGCGTTCGCCGTTGAGGAGTATCGCGCTCATCGACCGGCTCATGCCCAGCTCGGCGAGCTCCTCGGTTTGTCGCGATTCGAAACGGAATCGCTGCTCAGGGAACATCAGGTGTGGCTTGACTATACGCTGGAAGACTTCCGGAACGAAGGCGACGAGTACCGGAAGGCATTGGATTCCGCGCCGGGTGTTTGAAGGCCATATCGAACGCGAGTCCGTTGCATTACCTGATTCTTCTGGATGCTGCGGATTTCCTCCCGTTGCTGTATTCGGAGGTCTGGACACCCAGGCCGTCATCAAAGAACTCAGCAACGTCGGTGCACCCGATGCGGTTCGGAAATGGATCAGCACGCCTCCGTCATGGTTACAGATTGAGCCGCGGCCGTTATCTCCGCTCGTTGACGTCGAGGACCTCGTATAGGCGTGGGAAGCTAGTGAGCGGAGGCTGGAAAGAGCTGTTGACTGAGCCGAAGACACGATGGTCTGGAATTATTCCACGTCCAGAAAGCGCTTGGTGGCTCCTGATTACTATCGGTTTTGGGTGGGGTCCAGTGGTTATCAAACACATTCTGCGTCCCGGAACTTGGTGGGTGTTGGGGAGCTTCGACGCCATGTGGGGAAGGTGGCTCGCGCTTCCCTGCACCATGCTGGCGCATTTGGCGCTGCTATACCAAGCATTTCGACTCTTTAAGCACTATCGAAAGCATCCGCCGGAATATTTTCCAAGGCGCATTCCAAAGTAGCCGGCTATCTCGCCCTCATCCCGCTGGCTCCGGAGATATCGTTCAATATAGAGTTATGCCGCGCTGGCCCGGGCTGCTCGCCATCTGCCTTCTCCTGACTCCAGGTATCGTCCTCCCTCAGACCACCCTCACCGGCACGCTGCGCCGCATCACCGACGACAACGTCGTCATCCAGACCGACAAGTCAGCCCGGACCGTCGTGCTCGGCATTACGACGAAGTATTACGCTCGGCCTGCAGGGCCGAAGCCCTGCCCCACCGGGTATGATTGCTGTTGATCCGGCATGACACCCACCGCTGACATCCAGTCCACTCTGCATGAATCCCGCGTATTCGATCCGCCGGCGGAATTCAGCTCGCGCGCCTATATCCGCAGCATGGCCGACTACGAAAGGCTCTACGACGAAGCCGAGCGCGATCCGGAATCGTTCTGGGCGCGCATCGCGAGCGAACTCGACTGGTTCGTGCCCTGGAAGAAGGTTCTGGAGTGGGACGCGCCGTGGGCGAAGTGGTTCGTGGGCGGCAAGCTGAATCTCTCGCATAACTGCCTCGATCGGCATATCGCGACGTGGCGTAAGAACAAGGCCGCACTGGTCTGGGAAGGCGAGCCGGGGGAGATTCGCACACTCACCTATCAGCAACTGCTGTCGGAAGTCTCGCGCTGCGCCAACGTCCTGAAGTCACTTGGCGTGAGAAAGGGCGACCGCGTGGCGATTTACATGGGAATGTCGCCGGAACTCGCCATCTCTATGCTGGCCTGCGCGCGCATCGGGGCGCCGCACAACGTCATCTTCGGCGGCTTTTCGGCACAGTCGCTGGTGGATCGCATCAATGACGCGGATTGCAGCTTCGTCATCACGCAGGACGGAACTTTCCGGCGGGGTGTCGAGATTAAGCTCAAGCCCACAGTCGACGAAGCCCTCGGCCGCTGCCCCACGGTGAAAAACGTTCTCGTCTTTCGCCGCACCGGCACGCAGCAGCACATGGTCGCCGGCCGCGACCACTGGTGGCACGAACGCATGTCCATCGTCTCCGACGAATGCCTGCCCGAGCCGGTCGACTCCGAGCATCCGCTCTATCTCCTCTACACATCCGGCACCACCGGAAAGCCGAAAGGCATTCTGCACACGACGGGCGGCTACGCCGTCTCCACCTACATCACGGCGAAATGGGTCTTCGATCTGCGCGACGAAGACATCTTCTGGTGCACCGCCGATATCGGCTGGGTGACCGGACACAGCTACGTCGTCTACGGCCCGCTGCAGAACGGCGCCACCGTCGTGATGTATGAAGGCGGCCCCACGCATCCGCAGCCGGACCGCTTCTGGCAGATGATCGACCGCCACAAGGTCACGATTTTCTACACGGCGCCCACGGCGATTCGCGCTTTCATGCGCCTCGGCGAACAATGGCCGGCGCAGCACACGATGAAGAGCCTGCGCCTGCTCGGCAGCGTCGGCGAACCGATCAATCCCGAAGCGTGGATGTGGTACCGCAGCATCATCGGGCACGATCGCTGCCCCATCATCGACACCTGGTGGCAGACCGAGACGGGCGCCATGATGATCACGCCGATCCCCGGCGCGACGCCGACAAAGCCGGGATCGTGCACGCAGCCGCTGCCGGGCATCAAAGTTGAAGTGGTGACCCGCGAAGGCAAGCCCGTGCCCGCGGGATCGGGCGGATACCTGGTGATTCGCAAGCCGTGGCCCTCGATGCTGCGCGGCATTTACGGCGATCCCGAGCGCTATAAGGAACAGTACTGGTCGCAGATTCCGGGCGTCGTATTTCACCGGCGACGGCGCGCGCCAGGACGAAGACGGCTACATCTGGGTGATGGGCCGGGTCGACGATGTCATCAACGTTTCGGGGCACCGGCTCAGCACGATGGAAGTGGAATCGGCGCTGGTGGCGCATCCGCACGTCGCCGAAGCTGCGGTGGTGTCGCGGCCGGATGAGATCAAGGGTTCGGCGATCGTGGCGTTCGTGACGCTGCAGGTCGGCAATGAACCGACGGACGCGCTGAAGAACGAACTGCGCGCCTGGGTGGGCGAAGGAAATCGGCTCGCTTGCGAAGCCGGACGAAATCCGTTTCACCGATTCTGCTGCCAAAGACACGCAGCGGCAAGATCATGCGGCGGCTCCTGCGTGAGCTGGCGGCAGGCGGCGAAGTGCGCGGCGATGTGACCACGCTCGAAGATCTGAGTGTGCTCGCAAAACTGCGGCAGGACGAAGATTAGCCGGCGAGTTCATAGGCCGCGTCAATAGGGCATGTGGCGCCTGCGAGTTCGCGCTGAGTATTTACTTCTGCTGGCTTGTGTGGCCCCGGCTCAGGACACAGCGAAGCTGCCGGGTTTTGAGGTGGCTTCGGTCAAGCCATCCGGCGAACAGGAACGCGGCATCGGAATGTTGACCTTTCCGGGCGGGAGGGTGACGGCAACCAACTACACCCTGAAGATGCTGATCCACGAGGCGTATGACGTGGAGGACTACGGGATTCTGGGCGGTCCGAACTGGGTTTCGACCGACCGCTTCAGTCTGGAGGCGAAACCCGCGGCCTCTTCAGCGCTCAGCCAGTGGGTTCCGGCGAGTCCCAAGACTCCACCGAATCCTGAAATGCGCCAGATGCTGCAATCTCTTCTGGCGGACCGCTTCGGACTGAAGGTGCATCGCGAATCGAAACAGGACGTCGTCTATGCGCTTAAAGTGGCGAAAGGCGGGCCGAAGCTGGCGCCGCCAAAGGATGCCGCCGCGCAGCCGTTCGTTTCTTTTCTTCCGCACGGATTACGCGGACAAAACGCGACGATGGACCTCCTGGTTGATCGGATTGCGACTCTCGTCAAACGTCCCGTGACCAACCAGACCGGTCTCAAAGGGAATTTCGATTTCCTGATTGACTATCCGCCCGACGATGCCGGGAGCGACATCGAAGTTCTGCTGCTCCGAGGGCTGAAGGAGGCAGGGTTGGAACTCCAGTCGGAGCGCGGCGCTGTCGAGATGATCGTCATTGACCACGCGCAGAAGCCCTCGGCGAACTAAATAGGTGGCACAGACTTTGGTCTGTGTCTTTGGCTGTCCCGCAGCCCGCGTTAACGGTCATCTGGAGCTTGTTGAAACGCACGCTCAAAGGGCACCTACGTTTCGGTCCGACCGTTCCATCTGTTCCGCTACCTGGATGAACAAATATTTGGGTACAATGAGCGACGGGATAAGCGTGGTGACGGTGGGCGGTTCCGATCCGTCGTGAGAGGCAGCGTTGGAAAGCGGCTGACTTACAAGATGCTGACCGGGAAAACGGAAGACCGGGCCAATTGAAGGCACCTACTATGCTGAACACACCGGTGGTGAAGCGGCAAATAGTCATCGGGTTGTGCCTTGTCGTTGCCGGATGGATGGCTCTCTCAATCAGTGGCCTGAAGGCAGAACTCAATGGGCTGTTCGGCGTCAAGAGTAGACTGGACAAGGTTGAAAACGAGTTACGGGACGCTCAAGTGGAAATCAGAACCCTGAAATCCCAAGACGAATTTCAAGCAAAGCGGATCGGTTCTCTTGAGAATGCCGAATACAAACGAACTCTTGCGGTTTGTCGAGCCTTTCCCAGGCCAAGGGCTGCAAGGAGTTTTGGGATTTGTTGAGTGGTGACATTGATCCCAAAAGCGTAACCCAGGAGAAATAGATGTCTTCTGTCTTGTTACTCTCGATGCCGAATGGAAAGAAGCAGATGGTACGGTGCCCTGCCGAGTCCGATCCCGAAGAAATTGCTAAGGGCCACGGAACCACGATCTACGAGTATTATGAATCCGAAGCCCAGGCGAAACTCAGCCTGGAGAGAGACCCGACTCGGCGTGTTGATTGGGTCTGAATGGTGGACAGCGTGTCCAAGACGGTCACGTGCCGCCACTGTCAGGAGCCATTTCAGCCGCAACCGGGCAAGCCGGGGTTTCGTGACGAGTGCCCGGAGTGCATGGCTGAACGCTTTATCGTGGCCGATCCGCTCTTCGGCCTTTCAGACAGCGAGCGAAAATACATTAACGGTTTGGCCGACAAGAAGCGCCTATCTGGCGAAAAGCGGAATCAATTTCTTAGGAACTGGAGAATATTCTTCAAAGAGCCGTTGGATTTTTGAAGAGTACACTAATCGAATCGCCGTGATCCCACGGCCATACAAGTTCACAGCGCCAACTGAATAAGCCGCAGCCCAAGCGAGTGAGATTGCATGGCTGGCGCTGTCGCCGGGAACGGATACCGGTCTTTACCGGTGGCTAAAGCTACCTCCCGGCGGCATCGGGCTTGCCACCCTTGATCAGGGCTTCATCGCGAAGCTTCGCGGCGGTCGCGTCCGACGGTCGTTGCTTCATCGCCGCAAGATAGGCGACAGCCGCTTCGTCGAACTTACCGGCGCGGGTGAGCGCGAGGCCCGCGAGCATCGCTGCCGGGTAGATGTCCGAGGGAATGCGGGTAAGCTGGCGCTGGCGTTCGCGCAGGGCGATGCCGAGCGGGGGCGCAGCGTCGGCGTACTTCCCCGCATAGAGCAGGCCGACGCCCTTTTCCAAAGCATCGTCCGCAGCGGCGAGATCGGCAAAGGCTTTCGTGAGCGCCGCGGTCGTGAAGCCGGTTTTGCGGGCGGCATCGTCGATTGTTGAAATGCCCAGCACGACCGGGGTCGCGATAGACGCCATCACCGCTTTATTCGAGAGCGCTTTCTCCTCGCCGCGCTGAATCACGATGGCGGGCACGGGCTCGGGGCCGTCGGGCTTCTTCGCCATCGCATCGAAAGGCCAGACGAGAACGGCATCGCCTTTGGCTTTGGCGATTCTCAGCGGACGCCAGCCGTCTGCGTCGGGCGCGCCGAATTCTAAAGTGACAGCGGTCGTCTCCTTGCCGCGCCCGTCGGTGATGTGGAACTGCATCAGCGGGGCCGCGAACAGCAGTAGCAGGCCCGCAGCCTTCATTCGTCCCTCAGAATCTCCAGCGGCTTCTGGCCCAGTGTGCGGAAACTCGCCAGCCAGCCGGTAGCGATGGCGAGCATCGCGGTTCCGGCGATCGAGATCAGCACGGGCAAGGCGTCGGCTGACGTCTTCGCTTCGAGCAGACGGTTGAGGACCAGCCAGGCGAACCCGCCTGCCAGAAGTCCGCCCATCAGACCGGCGACCGTGCCGATGACGAAGAATTCGACCGAGAAAATCTGGGCGATGCGTTTGCGCGTCGCCCCGAGAGTTTTCAGAATCACGACTTCGCGGATGCGGCGGAAGCGCGTGCCCGCGACGCTGGACGCGAGGATGATCGCGCCCGCGAGAATCGAGAATGCGGAGATGAAGCGCACGATCGAACGAAATCTGGTCCACGACCCCTTGAATGGTGTCCAGCACGTCAGCCATGTTGACTACCGTGATGGTGGGGAAGCGGTCGTAGAGAGCTTTCTGAATCGCCGGGACGGACTGCGGCGGAAGCGCGGATGCCGCCGTAATAGATCGCCGGGAGTCCCGCCAGCGCTTCGGGCGTGAGGAAAAACTCGATGCGCGCGGTGAGGCGGACGGATTCGCTCTTGTGAATCGCGGCGACGGTGGTGGAGAACGTTTTCTGCGGCGTGGTCCAGACGATCTTCGAACCGACATGCAGGTTGAGGAGCTTCGCCGCGGATTCGGCGACGGAGACCAGCGCGTTATTCGTGTGATCCTCCGCGCCCCACCATTTGCCGGAGACAACGTCGGTAAAAGCCGGGATCGTTCGACGCGGGCGACACGGTGGTCGTGCGGGCGTAGCGCCGCGCCATGCCGCGCTGGTTTTCGCGCTCGAAAGGAACGCCGTCGATCGATTGGATCGGTAGCTGCGACAGCGCCGATCATTTCCGGCGTGTCCTCAAGGCCCTGGCTGCTGCGAAACCAGCTTGTACACGGCTTCGCGATTGGCTGCAGTGACGTCGAGCAGATAGACGTTCGGCATGCCGGGCGGCGCAGTGCGCACGATGTCCTGCAGAAGGCCGCGCTGCACGATCCAGACGGTTACCGTGAACATGACGCCGACGCCCAGCGCCATCACAGCTGCGCCCGCATGGTTGCCCGGGCGGTAGAGATTGGCGATGCCCTGGCGGACGACGGGCCCGGCGCGGCGCGGCAGATGACGGCTGAACCAGCGCAGCCCGCGCAGCAGGATCCAACGCGACGAAGGCCAGCGAGGCCAGTCCGGCGGCCAGCGCGATGGCGAAATAGAGGCCGGTCCGGGCGTTGTCGCTGAGCCATGCGGCAAGCAGGCCGACGAAAGCGAGGATGATAACCGCGGAGATCACCGAAGCCGCGACGCGCTTCCACCAGACGCGCAGTGCGGGCGCGGGCGCGGGCGCGGCCATCTCGCGGCGGAAGATCAGCGCAGGCCGGATATCCCGGATGCCGAGCAGCGGCGGAACGGTGAACAGAAGGACGGTCAGCAGGCCGACGGCGAGTCCCTGCAGCGCTGACACGGCGTCAAAGTGCGGCGCCATCGAGATCTGGAAATAGCGCGCTAGCAGAACGGGGAACGCCATCTGCACGAGACTGCCGAGGGCGATGCCGGCGAGGCTGCCGACGAGGCCGAGACCCGCGGTCTGCAGCACGTAGATGCGCAGCACCTGCGCCGACTTCGCGCCGAGGCATTTCATGACGGCGATCGAATCCATCTTCTGCTGCAGATGCGCCTGGATTGCAGTGGCGACGCCGAGCGCGCCGATGACAAGCGCGATCAGGCTGACGAGGGAAAGAAAAGTGGTCGACTGGCGCAGGCCCTGTTCGATCAGCGGATGGGCTTCGCGAGTAATCGGCGATGAGCGCCGTCTTTGAAAACGCCTTTGCAGTTCGTCGCGCACTTGGTCTGATCGGGATGGCGGGCGGGACTTTGAACAGAAAGCGCTCGGCAGCGCGGCTGCCGGCGATCAGCAGCCCGGTGCGGGCCAGCCCGGCGCGGGAGATCATGACGCGCGGGCCGACGTTGAGGCTGCCGGTCATGCGGTCGGGTTCTTTGGTGACTTCGGCGACTGATGCGGAAGGGCTGACCGCCGATGCGGATCGTGTCGCCGATGTGCGCGCCCAGACGCAGCAGAACGCCGTCGGAGACCGCGCACGGTATCCGGCTGCAGGGCGGCCTGAACGCTCCATCGGCGGGTTGAAGTTCAGCGATGCCGTAGAACGGATAGACAGCGGGGTCGACCGCTTTCACGGAAATCAGCAGCGGCGCGCGCATCATTGGGAGGCGACGCCATGGTGAGAGTTTCGGTGACCTGCGTGCGCTCGATGCCGCGCTTGGCGAGCGAGTTCATCTCGTTCAGTCTGCGCGGCGGTTGGGCAGTTGGAAAGTGCGCACGGTGAGGTCGGCGGCCATGAAGGTGCGGGCATCGCGCTGCAGCATAGTGTGGAAGGCGCGCGAGAAACCGCGCACGCCGGTGAGCGAGCCGACGCCCGCGGCCACCGCGAGGATCACGAAGATGAACCGGCCCGAGGAAGCGCGCGTTTCGCGCCAGGCGATTTTGGCGGCGGTGCGGTAAGGGTTCGGCTGACGCATGCTACTTGGCGGCCGATTCGACCGAAACGGTCTGGTCGCTCACGACGAGACCGTCGCGCAGCGTGATCATGCGATCGGCATAGCCGGCGAGCGCGGCGATCGTGCGTCACCATGACCAGCGTCGCGCCTTCGCGCCGGTTGAGTTCGAGAAGAAGTTCGAGCACCTGCTCGCCGGTCTGGCCGTCGAGATTACCGGTCGGCTCGTCGGCGAGCAGAATCGGCGGCTTGGTGATGAAGGCGCGCGCGAGAGCCACGCGCTGCTGTTCGCCGCCGGAGAGCTGAACCGGGTAGTGATCGAGGCGATCGGCCAGGCCGACGCGTGTAAGGAGTTCGCGCGCGCGCTGCGTCGCTTCCGGACCCGCGCCGGCCAGTTCGGCGGGCAGCAGGACATTCTCTTCCGCGGTCAGCGTCGGGATCAGCTGGAAGGACTGAAAAACGAAGCCGATCTTGCGTCCGCGCACCTCGGCCATGCTGGTCTTCGGAGAGGCCGGTGATGTCTACGCCATCAAGCAGAATGTTGCCGCTGGTGGCGTTGTCGAGGCCCGCGAGCAGGCCGAGCAGCGTGCTCTTGCCGCTGCCGGACGGCCCCATGATGGCGACGAACTGTCCGCGCGGGATGGCAAGATCGATGCCGCGCAGGATTTCCACGCGATGGGTGGGCGTTGCGATGGTCCGCGTCAGGCGGATCACTTCGATGATGGGAACCACGTCTGTCATGATTATGGCAGTGCCACTCAGATTGATGCTCCTCGCCGTCGCGGCGGTTGCGCTGATGTCGTGCGGCGGCCGGAATCAGCCCAAACCTCAGGAGCGGACGCAGGCCGCGCAGCCCGCACCGGCAGCCGCGCCGGAAAAGGCGCCGCAAGCCTTTCAAAGAAACGATGCCCGCCCCGTGATCGCCGCATTCGGCGATAGTGAATCGGCTGGATTCGGGGTCGATCCGGGGCAGAGCTTTCCGGATGACATCCAGCGCATGCTGGACACCGACGGATACAGCTACCGTGTCGTCAACCTGGGCGTCAGCGGTGACACGACCACGGATGGCGTCGAACGGCTGCCGACCGCGCTGGCGGTGCACCCCGCCATCGTGCTGCTCGAGTTCGGGGGGAATGACGGGCTGCGCGGACTACCAGTCACTTCAACCCAGCAGAATCTCGCGACGATGATAGAGACTCTACAAAAGTCGGGGGCGCGCGTCGTGCTGGCGGGAATGACCCTGCCGCGTAACTACGGACCCGAGTACATCCATTCGTTTGAGCAGGTCTATGTGGACCTGGCGAAGAAGTATGGCTTAATCCGAATTCCGTTTCTGCTCGAAGGAGTGGGGGGGCATCCGGACCTCATGCAGGCCGACGGAATCCACCCGACGGCGGCAGGGGCGAAGATCGTAGCAAGTAATGTTATGAATTATTTAAAGCCACTTCTTAAAGCAAACCAGCAGCATCGTCCGGCGGCATAGTTCTACCGTTGTCAATAGTACTCTGTAGTCGAAAGTTATTAATCTGTTTTGATTTCAAAGCCTTTTACTTTACATTGGGATTCAAAGAATGAGTTTCCCTGTTGAGACAGCACCTGCGGAAAGCTTTTTTGGGGCGCCGCCCCGGAAGCCCAGCCGGAAGGTCGCCCGAGTGCTGCTGGCGGACGCGGATCTGGCATCGCGTCTGGCCGTGAAAACGATCCTGTCAAAAGCCGGCTACGCGGTGAGTGGCGCCGCCACGGCCGCCGAAGCTGTAGGCAAGCTGGATGCTGGCGAATACCAGCTGGTGCTGGCGGATCTGCGATCCGAATCTGAGGATGCCGGACCGCAAGTGCTGGCTTACGCCAGACAGAAGGAATTCCGTCCGGCGACGGCCTTGATCGCATCCGACCTCAGCGAGACCGGCAGCGAATCGGCGGCGGACAGCCCGCACTCGGCGGTGCACATCAGCGATGAGAATGTGTACCAGCTGCTGGAGCGCGTGGCCGATCTGATCAGCCACCGCGCCGGCCGGCGCATCGAGCGGTCGTATCCCAAGGCCAGCTAAACACAAACCGAAGACACAGACTCAAGTCTGTGCCACCTCTTTAGCAGGCTACGATGCATTGTGGCACGGGCTTCAGCCTGTGCGGGCGGGCCTGTATAATTGCTTGCCAGCATGAGGAAAATCATCGCGGCTCTCCCCTGTCTGGCGGCTTTGTCTGCCTTCGGCCAGGTGCGGGGATTTATCCCGGTGACCCAGCAGATGCTGGAGAACCCGAGTCCCAACGACTGGCTGATGTTCAGCCGCACCTACGATGCACAGCGCTACAGCCCGCTCAGGCAGATCAACAAGCAGAACGTCAGCCAGCTGCGGATGGCGTGGACGCGGGGTCTGGGCGCCGGGCAGACCGAAGCCATCCCGATCGTTCACAACGGCGTGATGTACATGATCGCGCCCGGCGCCATCGTGGATGCGTTCGACGGCGCCACCGGCGATCTGCTGTGGGAATACAAACGCAAAGTTGCCGCTAACGTGGCCAGCCAGGCCCGTCCCAAAGCGCTTGCGATCTATCAGGACGTCATCCTTTACACCGCGCCCGACGCCGTTGTCGGGCTGGACGCGCGCACCGGCGAGCAGCGCTGGGAGGCGAAGACCGGCAGCCGCGGCAACACCTCGGGCGGCATCGTGGTGGAAGGCAAGATGATCAGCGGCGGCGCCTGCGCGGGCAAACGCGAGGGCTGCTATCTCTCGGCGCACGACGCTTTGACCGGCAAGGAAATCTGGAAGTTCTTTACGACCCCCGATAAAGGCGAGCCGGGCGACGAAAGCTGGAACGGCGCCGACATCGACAAGCGCCTCGCCTCCACCTGGGGACTGCCTGGCACTTACGATCCCGTCCGCAAGATGCTCTACTGGGGCATCGCCAATCCCATGCCGGACCAGCGGTACGCGCGGCACAACGGCAACGCGGACGGCACCTCGCGCACGACGCCGTCCGATCTCTACAGCAATTCCACCGTGGCCATCGATCCCGCCACCGGCAAGCTTGCCTGGTATTACCAGCATCTGCCCGGTGACGACTGGGATTCCGACTACACGCACGAGCGCACGCTCCTGCGTACGAAGCTGACGCCCGATCCGAAGTTCGTGAAGTGCATCAATCCGGCGATCAAATCCGGCGAAGAACGCGATATCGCCGTGACCATCGGCGAGGCGGGTGGAATCTTTGTGCTGGACCGCAGCAACGGCCAGTTCCTGTGGGCGAATCCATTTCCGTTCGACGATCCGAACTGGGTGATTTCCGATATCGATCCGAAGACCGGCCAGACGACGATCAACTGGAATATCGTTTTCAAGCAGCCCGGCGAGCACCACGTCGTCTGCTTCTGGAACACGCGCAGCTACTGGCCGACGGCCTACAGTCCGGTCACGAACTCGCTCTACACGTCGTACATCGATAACTGCCGCGATCTGACGACGCCCGGTCCCGCGGGGGGCCGCGGCGAATGGCATGTGGTGCCGCGTCCCGGCGGTGATCCCAACGCCGTCACCGGCCTCGCGAAGATCAATCTCTCGACCGGCGAGATTCTGCGCTTTGACACCGGCCGCGTTCCCGGCAACGGCGCGATGCTGGCCACCGCCGGCGATTTGGTATTCCACGGCGACATGAACCGCCGTTTCCGCGCCTTCGATGCGGCAACCGGCAAGAAGCTCTGGGAATCCATCCTGGGCGGCAACGTTTCCGTCAGCACGATTTCTTATGCGATCAATGGCAAGCAGTACATCGCCGTGATGACCGGCAACAATCCCAAGGTGCCCGAGCTGAACGGCGAATTTCCGGAAATCAAAATTCAACCCGATGCCAACGCTATCTACGTATTCGCACTCCCATAGCCGCAGGACGCGCAGCGCAAGCTGCGCACTGCTCCTCATCGCCGCAATCCCCCTCTGCGCCCAGAGTCCGGGCGACTGGCCGACCTACAATCGCGACCTCGCGAGCACGCGCTTTTCCCCGCTGACGCAGATCACGCCGGCGAATGTCGGTACGCTCGTGCAGGCCTGGTCGTACAAGCTGCGGCCGGACGCGAACAGTCCCGCCTCCGGGACGATGAACGAGGTCACGCCCATCGTCGTGAATGGCGTGATGTACCTGCCTGCCGGAAATCGCGTCATCGCGCTCGACCCCGAATCAGGCAAGGAGGTCTGGCGCTACGATCTGCCGGACAAAATGATCGGCTCGCAGCGCGGCGTGGCTTACTGGCCAGGCGACAAAAACAATCCGCCGCGCATTCTTTTCACCGCCGGTCACAAGATGATCGCGCTGAATGCGGCCACCGGCAAGCTCGATCCCGGCTTCGGCACCGAAGGCATGATGACGATGGACGTGCCATGGGCGGGCGTCCCCACCGTTTTCAAAAACATGATCTTCGTCGGCATGAATCTGTTCGGACCGGGTGAAGAGCATCTGCATTATCAGGATGAAGTTGCCGGCGGGCCGCCGGGCGATTCGCGTGCCTATGATGCGCGTACCGGCAAGAAGCTTTGGGATTTTCACGCCATCCCGCAGCCCGGCGAGCCGAATCACAACGACTGGCAGGGCGACAGCTGGAAGGGCCGTACCGGGAACAACATGTGGTCCTATTCAATGACCGTGGATGAGCAGCGCGGCATCGTCTATATGCCGATGGGCGGGCCGGCGGCGAATTACTACGGCGGCGATCGCAAGGGCAACAACTATTACGCGAATTCGGTGGTTGCGGTGGATGCGAACACCGGCAAGCTGAAGTGGTTTTTTCAGACCGTGCATCACGAGCTGTGGGATTACGATCTGCCTCCCGATCCTGTGCTGATCGACATCGTCAAAGATGGCAAGAAAATTCCGGCGCTGGCGCAGGCAGGGAAGTCGGGTTACCTTTTCATCCTGGACCGCGTGACCGGCAAGCCGGTGTTTGGCGTGGAAGAGCGCAAGGTGGCGCAGGGCAATGTTCCGACGGAAGCCTACTCGCCGACGCAGCCGTTTCCGCTGAAGCCTCCACCGCTGGCGCGCGTCACCATCAAACGCGAGGACATTGTCACGGCTGACGACACCAACGCGGAACACGCGAAGGCCTGCCAGGATCTGTGGGACAAACATGGCTTTCAGGATTCCGGTCCGTTTACGCCGTGGACGTATTCGGAAACCGGCGCACCAGCGCACGAGACGATCAGTTTCCCCGGTCCCACGGGTGGCACGAACTGGGGCGGGGCAGCCAGCGATCAGAAGATGGGCTACATTTTCGTGAACTCGCAGGACAGCCCGGGTGTGGGCTGGATTCGTAAGAATCCGGATTCGGCGAAAGAAGGCCAGCTGCCGTACGACAAAGCGCCGGGGTATTTCAGTTTCGCCGCACCCGCCAAGGATGCGAATGGCAAATCGATCGGCCAGCTGCCGTGCTTCAAACCGCCATGGGAGCGGCTGTTCGCGGTGAATGCAAACACGGGCGACATCGCATGGCAGGTGCCGCTGGGGATCACGGAAGGCCTGCCGCCTGGCAAGCAGAATACCGGTCGTTCAGGCGCTTTCGCGGGGCCCATCGCGACTGCGGGCGGACTGGTTTTCATCGGCGCGACCGGCGACAGCCGCTTCCGCGCATTCGATTCGAAGACCGGAAAGGAGCTCTGGACGCAGAAGCTCGACTACTCCGCGACCGCGGTGCCGATCACGTATCAGGGCAAGAGCGGCAAGCAATATGTGGCGATCGTTTCCGCAGGTGGCGGCAGAGGGAACAATCAGGCGCTGATCGCGTTCGCCCTTCCTTAGATTCCTGGAGGGCCAGGGCTTCGGCCCACCCGCCGGGTTTCACCCGGCGCTAACGCGGATACAATCCGCGTGTCCGAAATGGCAGCGCAATGTAGAAACTCCAGCCGCCGGGTTTCAACCGGCGCGGAGCGTCAGAGTCTCCCGGGGGCGTGCCGTCTGTTGAACATCGATAGATTCGACCTTCAGCGTCCGTCCGTCGAACGAACCGTAGACCAGAACCGCAGCGGCCATCCTGTTGCCTGCGTCGTCGAACCGAACACTGTCCCGTCTGCGGTCTCTTCGCCGAACACTTGCGTCGCGGTGGGAGCCCAGCCCTCGCGAGTGGGCTTTCGCTGCGCATGACTCGTGCTTGCACCGGGGGGCTACTAATTGCCCGCGCCAGCTATCCGCCAGACCTAACCCCGACCTAACCCGCTGTCGCGAGTGTGAGGAAACCTGCTGGGTTCTCCCGTCATCTATCGATGCGCCGTTGAGCGGTCGTAGATGAAGCCACCCGTGCCGCCGGCGATGGCTCCGATTGCTGCCCCTGGACCACCGCCGGCAATCGCCCCGATAGCCGCTCCTGTGCCGGCCGATCCCGCGACGATAGCGATTGATTTGGCTAATGAGCGGTGGTGGCGCCGATGCCGGTATACATGGTGAGGAGCGTAGTAAGCCGGCCCTCCGGCATACTGCGCCGTGACGGGCGGTGGCTGTGGTGGTGGCGGCGGTGGCTCCGCGGCACGAACAATTACCGGCTGGCCGATGCTCGCATAGTAGCCGTCGGCGCTCAGACCCGGGCCATAATCCGGTTCAGCTGTGACTGACCCGCCATAAGAACCGGGGCCCGCATATGGATACTGCAGGGCTGCGTAATTGGGTGGGTACTGCGCCGGAGCAGAGACGGGCTGCGCGGGAACGGGATTCGCCATCACGCCACCTGTTTGCTGCGCGGGAACCAGTGGCGCGGCAGGTTGCCCCGGGTGCCGCGTCCATCCCGCGATCGCCAGACCCGCCAGGACGGCGAATCCCGCAGCAATGGCTATGTGCTGTTTGTCATGTAAAAACATGCAGACCTCCTCGTTTCCAAAAGACCTTCTGCTTGCCGGCTGCCAAACCGGCTTTGGCAGGACAACTGCTTCCTCCTGTCTTGGTACGAGGAACTACTGCATGGCTCAAAAATCAGCTTTGATGATTCTGGCGAGCGCTCTTCTGATGGGTTGCGGTATGGGAAATCACGCTCTCTATCCGGTCGCCGCACATGGGATGTACGGTTATATCGATCACTCCGGCAAGGTGGTGATCCAGCCGCAATTCAGTCTTGCGGGAAAGTTTTCGGACGGTCTGGCACCGGTGCAGTCTGGCGGTAAGTGGGGCTTCATCGACAGCGCCGGGAAGTTTGCCATCCCCGCCCGGTTCGACCTGGCAGATCCCTTCGCGCCCGACGGACTGGCACTGGTTGGCGTGGCCGGCAAAGTCGGCTTCATCCGGAAGAATGGGCAGTATGCGGTAAGCCCCGATTACGATGGCGCCGGCGAATTCGGCGATGGCCTGGCTCCCGTTCTCATCAATAACCAATGGGGCTATATCAATCCAAAGGGAACCTTCGTGATCCAGCCCCGGTTTGACCAGGCGGGAAGTTTCTCGGAAGGAAGAGCCGTTGTACGCATGGGCATGCTGGACGGGTATATCGACCGCTCCGGGAAAGTCGTCATCAGCCCTCAATACGAAGTTGCCGGTGACTTCCACGATGGCCGCGCAGCCGTCAAATCGGGCGGCGTTTTTGGTTATATCGACAAAGAAGGGAAGTTCGCCATCCAGCCGCAGTTCGACGGAGCAGGAGATTTCCACGACGGGCTCGGCCTCGTCGTCCTCGGGCAGCGGTTTGGTTACATCGGCGAAAACGGCAGGTTTGAAATCAATCCCCAATACGAAAGGGCCGGTGCGTTCGAGGATGGTCTGGCTCCGGTCTGGCTGAGCGGCAAGCTGGGCTATATCGACAAACAAGGCAAGTACGTCTGGAATCCCCAGGCGTAGCGTCCGCTCCTTACGGTCGCGTTTCGGCCGCGAGCCGACGCGCCTGATTCCTCACGCCGGACGCATCCGCAGGATCCGGGGCGGCGAACGTCATAAATCAGCAATCGCGCGTAACCGGCGGCCTGCGTCGGGCGAAGAAGTGTGTGTAATAGCTCGTTGCCCGCTGTTCCGCTGTCACTTGAGCGAACCGGGTGAACCCAAACAAGGAGAACCTGGACAAATGCACTTAAGCTATTGGCTCGAATTCTGGTGGATGTTCCCAGTCGCGCTTACCGTCTGCATCGCGGTTTGAACGATCGGAGTATCGGGGGCCGTGATTTTTGTCCCCTTCTTTTCTATTGTGTTTCCCCTCGTCGGCCACTGGCTTGAACCGGTGCAGGCCGTAGAGGTCGGGCTGCTGACGGAGATCGTCGGGTTCATGAGCTCTACGTCTGCCTTCTGGCGGGCGGGGCTCATCGATTTCCGAATCGCCGTTTTTGCCCTCGCCTTTGCGGTCCCGACGGCCGTGATCGGTGGCTATGCGGCCCACATCGTGCCGGCCCATTGGCTGCTCGTGGTAGTCGGCGCCGGACTCATTCTCTTTGCATTTCTCCTGATTCGCGAATCGGTCGCAGCCGGCCGGAGCCACACGAGTGAGCCGACGGAAGAGCACCGGGACCGGCGCGGGCGATCCTACCGCTATCGCCGCCAGAACGATGCCTGGCGCGCCGGCACAGCCGCAGTCGGCGGCGTGTTTCAGGGGCTGGTAGGATTCTCTTCAGGCGAAATGAGTACGGTCGAACAGGTTCTCCGTGGAATTCCGCCGCGTCTGGCGGCCGGAAACGCACACCTGATCATCGCCGCCGCCTCGATCTCCGCTGCGATTACGCACCTGAGCGTCGACGCGGCAAGAGGCAACGCGATTCCCTGGAACATTCTCGCAGCCACCGCGCCCGCGGTGCTGATTGGCGGTCAGATCGCGTCCATCGTGGCGGGACGAATGCCGCAAGCCACGCTTCGGCTGGTGTTGTCCTGCTTTCTCGCGCTGGTGGGAGTCATCAGTTTCTATCGCGCTTCGCTCGCACCCCAGCTGCATTGGCCGGCGTGGGTGGTACTGATTGTTCTCGTGCTGGTTGTGGCGGTGTTGTCCTGGATGCTGCTGCGCCGGCGTCGAAACACATGTTCCGGCGAAAGTGCCGCCTGCTGCTGCTCCGCCGCGCGGGGTGAGCTGCACGAGGCGCACCCGGCTTCCGAAAGGGCTTCGGACGAAGCGACCCAGTGAGCTTCCGCAGAATCCTGATTGCGATCGATGGAGAACCGCTCGCGGCACACGCCGCTGAAATCGGTATTGAACTTACCGTTTGTCTCAGCGCCGAAATCGCATTTATTCACGTGATCGATCCCTCGCTCACACAGGCCACCGGTATAACTCCCGCCGATTTGATCGGCGAAGCCCGGCACGAGGCCAGAAGATTGATTGCCGGATTCTGCCGCCTTCTGCCGTCAACGCAGGCGCATCTGGAGTTCATCCACGTGGGCAAGCCGGCTCACGAAATCGTCAGGACGGCGAAGGAGTGGCCCGCCGACCTGATTGTCGTCGGCAGCCATGGACGCCACGGCTTCCAGCGCGCGTTGTTAGGAAGCACCGCCGAGGAAGTCACGCGCCACGCGGCATGTCCGGTCCTCGTCGTACGCGCGCCGTAGTAATCGGCATACGGTGCTTTACGGCAAATTCAGGCAGCAATACGAGGTCGCGCGCGATGGCCGGCTCCTGATCAACAACTAATTGTCTGCCGAATCCATCCACCTGCGGCTGAACTGGAAACCGCCGAAGAAACAAGGCTGCGGGCGCCTTCGGCTTGGTGCCTGGGCGGCGGTGCAAAGATAACCGACGAGTAGCGCGTCGCGCAGGACTTATTTTCCCCAACGGCGTTTTCCGATTCACGCATCCCGCCAATTCAAGCGTTCTGCACTGCCGGCACTTCGCTTATAGTGATTGAAGCCCTTAACGGCCTTCATGGAACTGAACCCTGGCAACAATTCCGGTCCGCATGAAGCCCCCTCGAAGATCGGCGAAGGCGGGACGGCGGGTACGGGGAGCTGTTATTATCCTGCCGGAGCGTTGCTCGACAGATGGTGCGAGTGGGACCTGCAGGAGGGTCTTCAGCTCGACCAGCTGAAAGATCTGCAATTGCTGACCATCCGCACGCGGAACAGCGTGTACCAATTGACAGTCGTTTCAGCTGAAGAGTCGGAGGTTCTGGTGCGGGGCGGGCGTTACTTGCCGGAACTCACTCCGATGCGCTTCAACGGCAGCACCCTTGGCGGTAGTTTTATAAGAATGCGGGGCATATACGTCGGCTATCGAATGGAGTTCAGTCTGGGTGGACTGCGTATCTTCACTACCAGTCCTGTTGAGTGGATTGGGCCTGTCGAAGATGCTGGGGGAATTTGATCGCCGTCCGGTTGCGATACAATCTTTTTCATCCTGATCACCGAGACCCAAACTCGCCGCGTGGAGCCGGATATAACGGTCCTCGAAATCTCCGGGCGCCTGCAGCTGGGCAATCTGCTGCAGTCCGTGGAGAGCTCGATCCGAGCCCTTTTGGATGGAGGGGCGCGCAAGCTGGTGATCGATCTGACCGGGCTGAATACAATCGACAGCTCGGGCATCGGGATGCTGGTAAGCTGCAGCGGGCAAATGGAGCAGCGGGGAGGACAGATGCGCGTGGTGGGCTCCCACGGCGACGTTGCCAGGGTATTCGACATGGTTCACATGCACCGCATCCTCCCGCTCGATGCGGATCTCGCGTCGGCTTGCCGGCATTTGTCGGGCAGCGCCACTTCCGCCTGAAGAAAAACACCCATGAATCCGGAAGCGGCAGTGCGCCTCGTGGGCAGTGTGGCCATAGTCGATATGACCGGCCGTTTCACGCTCGGCGAAGGCTGTAGTTTGCTTCGTGACACCGTGAAGGAGCTGCTGGAGTCCGGTCGCAAGCACATTCTGCTGAGCCTCAAGGGCGTCACATACATCGATAGCAGCGGGCTGGGCGAACTGGCTGCGTGCTACGTCACCGCGTCCCGCATGGGCGGGCAGCTCAAGATCCTCAACGCCCAGGGCAAGGTCCACGATGTGCTCCAAGTCACCCGTCTATTCACCGTTTTCGTGAGTTTCGCCGACGAGGCCGAGGCCATCCGCAGCTTTTAGCCGCTGAGGGAACGCTTTAAGCGGGGGTTGCGCCCGCAAGGTCGGCTGCTCGTACCGATTATGGACGGATGCCCGCGATCCACGATCTATGCGAAATAGCTGTGGATCTCAGCGCGTCGCCGCCAGCACCGGCTTCCATGCCGCAGCAGACTTCTTCTCCCGCGCCACCGCCTCTGTCGTCAGCTTCGCCTCCAGCGCCGCCTGGCGCCGCTCGGCATTCTTCTCATTCTGCTTCGCCGCCAGCACAGACCAGAAATACGCCCTCTCCGCATTCACCGGCACGCCTTGCCCCTTCGCATACATCTCACTGACTTTTTCCTGGGCGGAAGCCATCCCCTTCTCCGCAGCCATTCTGTACCAGCCGAATGCCTCAGAGTCGTCGCGCTTCGTTCCCTTGCCCTTTTCGATCAGCTTCGCCAGGTTGTACTGCGCGGGTGCATAGCCATTCGACGCCGAGAGCCGGTAATAGTAGACGGCCTGCTTGTAATTCTGCTGCACGCCGAAGCCGTCCTCATACAACTGGGCGATGCCATCCTCCGCCAGCATGTCGCCCTGATCGGCCGCCAGCTGATACCAGCGCGATGCCTCCCCGAAGTCCTGCTGGACGCCCCATCCCTCGGCCGACCGCGCGCCGAGCCGGAACTGCGC
The DNA here is from genome assembly GCA_963832905.1 of Terriglobia bacterium. GTDB lineage: Bacteria > Acidobacteriota > Terriglobia > Bryobacterales > Bryobacteraceae > BOG-234. The sequence continues at coordinate 693,388 of CAWHVO010000008.1, forward strand.
CTGCGCATTCCCCTGCGCCGCCGCCAGCTGGAAGAGGCGCCATGCTTCGGCTATGTCCTTTTCCACACCCAGCCCGCGCGCATACATGATGCCCAGATTGAATTCGGCGTCGGCGTCGCCCCTGTTAACGCCCGCCTGGAACTCGCGCACCGCTGTCGCGTAGTCCCGGCTGTCCAGTGCTTTGACTCCAGCCGCTGTGTCAGCCCATCCCAAATTCGCAATTCCAATGAGTAAGAATGCCCCGAAAATCCTCATTCGCCCTAGCCTCTCCGAAACGTGTTTACGTTTCTTTACGGATGACTCTACTCCTGTCATCCGCCGAAAGCAAGGGGTTTGTAAGAATTTGTAACGGCTTTAATACAATCGTCTATTCGCCATAATGGAACCGCACCCATGCACACTCAGGTTGGAATCGTCGGTGGAGGCCCGTCCGGTCTTCTGCTCGCTCATCTGCTGCATGTAAACGGAATCGACTCGGTTGTCCTCGAAGCCCGGAGCGAGGAATACGTCATCGACCGCGTCCGCGCCGGCGTGCTCGAACAGGGCACGGTCGATCTTCTCAACGCCGTCGGACTGGGCGAGCGTGTGCAGCGCGAGGGCCTCATCCACCACGGCATCTACATCAGCTTCGGCGGCGTGCGCCACCGCATCGACATGCACGAACTGACCGGCGGCCGCGCCATCACGGTCTATGGCCAGAACGAACTGCAGAAAGACCTCAACGCGGCGTGGCGGGCCACGGGCCGACCGCTCCTGCACGAGGTCGAAAACCTAAGCCTGCACGACTTCGATTCCCCAACGCCGCGCATCCGCTTTCAGCACAACGGCGCCGCGCACGAACTGACCTGCGACTTCATCGCCGGCTGCGACGGCTTCCACGGTGTCTCGCGGCAGGCTTTGTTCAGTGCCGCGCCCGAATGTGCGATCAAAGCCTTCGAACGCGTCTACCCGTTCGGCTGGCTCGGCATTCTCGCTGAAGCAGCCCCCGCTTCCGAAGAACTGGTCTATGCGTGGACCGAGCGCGGCTTCTCGCTCTTCAGCATGCGATCGCCGAAGATTACGCGGCTTTATCTGCAATGCGCGCCGGACGAAGACATTGCAAAGTGGTCCGACGAAGCCATCTGGAAAGAACTCATCGCCCGACAGTCGACGCGCGACGGCTGGAAACCCGGCATCGGCCCGATTCTGCAGAAAGGCGTCACCGGGATGCGCAGCTTCGTGGTCGAGCCCATGCAGTTCGGACGGTTGTTTCTGGCGGGCGACGCTGCGCACATCGTGCCGCCCACCGGAGCGAAGGGCCTGAATCTGGCGGCCGCCGACGTGTATGTGCTCTCGCAGGCTGTGGCACAGTTCTACAAATCGGGCAGTCGGACGCTTCTCGATCAGTACTCCGCCACCTGCCTGCGCCGCGTCTGGAAAGCGCAGCGCTTCAGCTGGTGGATGACGTCGATGCTGCACGTCTTCGGCTTCGGCGAGGACACTGCCTTCGACCGGCGGCGCCAGCTGGCGGAACTCGACTACCTGACGTCGTCGCGCGCGGCCATGACATCGCTCGCGGAGAATTACGTCGGGTTTCCGATCGTGGAGTGAACAGAAGACGCCGGGCGGAAGCCCTGCGGCAGGCTGGAAAGCCTGGCCCCACTAAGAGCTTCGAAGGCTGCGATGCTGTCGAGCAACTCGGATGTGATCGTCTCCTGGCGCAGCTGGCGCGATTCCGCGGTGAGCGCGCGCAGGCGATCTTCGATATTCCGCTCCGCCACCTGCATCGACGCCAGACGACTGGCATTTTCGCTCGCCAGCGACTCGGCGAACGCGCGATAGAGCGAAACGAACAGGTATTCGCGGATCAGCGCGCGAAAGAGATCCGTCTCGTCCATGGTGAACATCGGGATGGTCTTCCCCGGCCATGGCTTTGTACGGATGCTGTTAATCCATTCTTCGTCCACGGGCAGCAGACGCACGCCGCGAATGCGGTACCAGGCCCCGGAAACCGGCCGCGCGTAAAACAGCACCACGAATTCGATGCCGCGCTCGAAGTGCCATTCCTCGATCTGCCCCAGCGCAACCTCCACCGCCGACGTGATTCCCGCCACCGATGCCGGAACCTCGACCGTGGTCTCGATCGTCCGGCCCAGCGCTTCCATCTGGCTCGCCGCGCGCACGCCGACTGCTGCAATTGACTGATCCTTGTGATGCCGCCGCAGTTTTTCCAGCGCACGAGAGGCATGCTGCACGACCCGGTCGTTTAACTGACCGCACATCCCCTGATCGGAACCGAAAACGATGGCGCCAAGTTTTCCGCGCGTCCCGGGCGGCAGGGTGAGGTGTGCCGGCAAATGGTGCAGCGCGATCTGAAGCCCCATTTCCACCGTGCGGTTGTAATCGCCCACGGCCAGCACGGCGGCCTCGTACTGGCGGATGTTGACACCCGCCAGCGCCTTCATGGTTTTCACGACGGACTGCAGTTCCTGCGTAACCGCAAGCGTGCGTCTCAGTGATTCGGCGGTTTGCATGGCTTCGCGTCTTTCTCTGGCGTTGTGTCTTTCCCCGGCGTCGTGGCCGCGGCCAGTTTCAGGATGGCCTGGCAATCCGGCTCGTCCAGCTTTTCGCCATCGTCGATGGCGCGGACGATCTCCGGCAGCACTTCCGGCAGGCGCACGCGCAGGTTGACGCACCACCGGGCCACATCGTCAGGCGAGACGTTGTCGAATAAACCGGCCGTGGCTGCGACCAGCACCGCAACCTGGGCCGAAGCCGGAATGGGATCGAACTGCGGCTGTTTCAGCGCCTCGCGTACGGCGCGTCCGCGGGCGAGGAGCGAGCGCGTGCGTTCGTCGAGCCGCGAGCCGAATCGCGAGAAAACCTCCAGCTCTTCAAACTGTGAATAGAACAGGCGCAGATCGCCCGCCACCGCACGATATGCCGGAAGCTGCGCCTTGCCGCCCACGCGCGATACGGATTTGCCGACATCGACCGCCGGGAGAATCCCCTTCTGCTGGAGGTCCGGCGAAAGATAAATCTGGCCGTCGGTGATCGAAATCAGATTGGTCGGGATGTAGGCGGCGATGTTCTGCTCTTCCGTTTCGACGATCGGGAGCGCCGTGAGCGATCCGCCGCCCAGTTCGGCGCGCAGGTGCGTCGCGCGTTCGAGCAGGCGCGAATGCACATAGAAGATGTCCCCCGGAAAACTTTCGCGCCCCGGCGGACGGCGCAGCAGGAGAGACAATTCACGGTAAGCGCGCGCATGCGAGTCGAGATCGTCGAGCACGATCAGCGCGTCTTTTCCCGCGCGCATGAAGAATTCGCCCATCGACATGGCCGCATAGGGCGCGACATAGCGCAGGCCCGCCGCCGATTCGCCGGCCGCCACGACGACGACGGTGTAGTCGAGCGCACCGCCGCGGTCAAGAGTGGCGATTACCTTCGCGACAGCCGAACTGCGCTGTCCGATCGCGCAGTAAATGCAAAGTACGTTTTTCCCCTTCTGATTCAGGATGCAGTCGATGGCCAGCGCAGTCTTGCCGGTCTGCCGGTCGCCGAGGATCAGTTCGCGCTGGCCGCGTCCGACGGGAATCAGTGCATCGACCACCTTGGCGCCCGTCTGCAGCGGCACAGTCACTGGTGACCGGTCCATGATGGACGGCGCGGCACACTCGACCGGCGCCCGCAGGTGCGTATCCACCGGGCCGCGGTTGTCGAGGGGGCGGCCCAGCGGGTCCACCACGCGCCCCAGCAGTTTCTCGCCCACGACAGTGTCAAGCACGCGGTTGGTGCGACGCACTTCACCGCCCGCCTGCACGCCCGTGGCATCGTCGAGCAGCACCACACCGATATCGCCCGGATCGAGATTCAACGTCATGCCGAGGAGGCCACCTTCGAAGCGAACCAGCTCTTCCGAACGCACGTTGGGCAGCCCGCGCACGCGGGCAATTCCCTGCCCGATATAAGTCACAACGCCGTACTCTTCAAACCAGGGTCCCGCGGGAGTATCGCCGCGCGCCGCGCCCAGCGCACCGAGTGCTGTATCGAGAGCCGTATTGAGAGCCGAGTGCAGGGTACTCATGCCGCCGCCTTTTCCAGTTCCGCGCGCAGGTTGTCTTCCACCGAGTCGAGCCAAGCGTCGGGAGTCCAGCCGATGCGGGTGCCGTTGCCGCGCAGTTCGATGCCCCAGGCCATGGCGGGCGTGACATCGAATCGGATCTCCGCCGGATGGCCGAGCCGCTTCCCGACCGCGCACGCGATGCGCTCGCGTGTTTCGGGAGGCAGTTCGTCGTGGCTGACGACCGTGATTCCCGCCGCCGTAAAGTTCTGCAGGACTGACGGGTCCATCGCGCCGATCTTGCGGAGGAACGCGCTCAGAGCGGCGCATTCGACATCCGCGCTGGCGAGGTCGCGCAGCGCGCCCCGCGTGGCGGCGAGGATTTCGGCGGCGGCGCGCCGGCGGACTTCGTCGAGAAATGCGGCTTTCTCATGTTCCAGTTCAGTCCGCCATTTGGCTTCCATCTCTTTGACAGCCGTGCGCGCCTGGTCGAGAATCTCGCCGCGCTGCCGGTCCGCATCTTCGCGTGCTGCAGCCAGCAGGCCGGCCTTCGCGCGGTCGGTTTCCGCCGCTTCGCGCGCCAGCTGTGCGACGCGAAGGACGGCTTCCTTCTCGCTCTGCGCCGCGTCCGCTACCCGTTTGGCGATTGCCTGTTCCCGCGCGTCGATGGCAGCCACCAGCGGCCCGTAGAGGAAGCGCTTCAGGAGCGCCACCAGCACCGCGAAGTTAACGATCTGCGCCAGAACGGTGAACCAGTCAATCAGCACCCTCAACCTCTTTACTTCACGACGAAATTCCAGAACGGGTTGGCGAAGATCAGCACAATCGCAATCACGAAGCAGTAGATGGCGATCGATTCGAGCATCGCCAGACCGATCAGCAGCGTCCGGCTGATGGTGGATGCCTCGTCGGGCTGCTGCGCGATGGCGCTCAGCGCCTGGGCAATCGCCCGGCCTTCGCCAAGCGCCGGACCGATGGCCCCGATCGCCATGCAGAGCCCCGCTGTGATGATCGATGCCATTCCGATCAGAGTCACTTTGTCCATGGTTACCCTTCCTGTCCTCTCTGCACGGCTGCGGCAATATACACCGTGGCGAGAAGCGCGAAAACATAAGCCTGAATCGCCCCGACCAGCAGCGCCAGCATCTGCATCGGGACGGGGAAGAAAAACGGTGCGATGGCCAGCAGCATGCCGGCGATCATGGCGCCGCTCGTGATGTTGCCGAACAGTCGTACGGCGAGCGCCAGATTGCGCGAGGTCTCGCTGATCAAATGCAGCGGCAACATGATGATGCTTGGGCGCAGATAGTTCCTGAAGTATCCGGCGAATCCCAGGCTCAGAATGCCGAATGCCGGCACCGCGATACCCACCAGGATGGCGAGTGCGGCGGTGGTCGAGAGCGATGCGGTCGGGGCGTGCCATCCGGGAATCACTTCGAGCAGACTCGACGCGGCAATGAAAATGAACAGGCTGCCGATGAAGGGCAGATAACGGTCCCCGTCTGCGCCGCAGAGTGTGCGAATCTGCTCGCGCAGTGTAGTGAGGATAACTTCGACCGCGTTCTGCCAGCGCGAGCGCGGCGCCTCGGGCCCGGCGAGGTGGCGCGTGAGAAGCCGCGAAAAGAACACCAGCAGCGCCATGAGGATCCACGTGCACACGATGGTCGCGTTCAGATGGGCGAAGCCCCACCTCAGGAATACGATTTGATCCGGGGTCAGGTGCATGCCCTTTTCCTTTGCAGGCGCGGGCTGCCATCCCAACGCAGCAGAAAACGCGCGCCCGTGAACCCGATCAGCCCCCAGACCGCGTTCTGCCAGTGTGCGCCGATCAGCACAACAAACCCCGCCAGCGTGACAGCGGTGCGCCCCAGCAGGCTTCCCAGCATCACCGCGAACGGATGGCGCGTAGTGGCAACATGCCGCACCGTCATCCACAGGCCGCCGTAAAAGAAGACGCCCAGCACCAGCCCGCTAATAAGCCGCACAATCATCGATGGTTTCCTTTGAGATGAATCCATGCGTTGAAACACCCGAGCCCGAGGCCCGCGAACAGGAGCGTAATGGTCCATGACACCGGCCCCGGCCAGCGCCGGTCGAGGAAGATGCCCAGCGCGACACCCAGCAGCGTGGGCAGAACAACCGACCATCCCACGGTGCCCAGCACGCCCAGCGAACTCCAGAAGGTATCCGGCGCCGCCCGCGCCTTCAGCATGCGGCTTTGCTTCGCGCCGACTTCGCGGATCATGCGGGTTGGATCCGGTTCAACCATGTTTTTCAGACTCCAGCAGCCGCCTGACCAGATCGGCTTCCAGTTTCGACTCCAGCGCCTTAGCCGCGCGCTCTCGTTCCCTCTGGAGGAGGAACCGCTGCTCGACCTGCTGCTTCAGCTGATCGAGACTCGTGCCGCGCACGGCCTGGCGGGTGGATACCGATACCTCGCGGCCGCACTTCACCAGCACGCCGCGATCGACGGCAAGATACTCCTCCGGCATGCCGCAGGGCTCGAAAGTCAGCACACCGGGCACGAGCGCGGTGACGAAATCGATATGCTTCGGCAGCAGGCCGAACCAGCCGTTTTCGGCCTCGGCGCGAACGCGCGACACTTCTTCTTCGAAAAGCACTTCGGCTGGGAGACGAATCCTGAGCGACATGCTGTTCATTGCGCGCGGGCCTCCGAAATCGGCCCGATCATGTAGAGCGCATGTTCGGGCCGGCTGGCAAATTCGTCGTTGAGAATGCGTTCGCAGCCCTCGAGCGCGTCCGCCAGCGGCACGAGGCGCCCCGGATGGCCGGTGAACTGTTCGGTCACAAAGAACGGCTGCGTCAGAAACCTCTCGAGGCGCCGCGCGCGATTGACTATCGCCCGGTCCTCCCGCGACAACTCCTCCATGCCGAGCATGGCGATGATGTCTTTCAGCTCTTCGTATCCGGCGAGGGTCCGGCGAATCTCCTGCGCGATGCGGTAGTGCCGTGCGCCCACCGTCGCGGCCGACGCCATCTTCGATCCCGACTTCAGCAGATTAATGGCGGGATACAATCCTTCGCTCGCCCGCTTGCGGGAGAGCACGATGGACGCCGACAGATGGCTGAACGTGTGGACGGCCGAAGGATCGCTGAAATCGTCCGCCGGTACGTAGACTGCCTGCACCGAAGTGATCCCGGCAGATTGCGTGCCACAGATGCGCTCTTCGAGATCGGCCAGTTCCGTGGCAAGCGTCGGCTGATAACCGAGCCGCGAGGGCAACTGTCCCAACAGCCCTGAAACCTCGGAACCCGCCTGAATGAAGCGGAAAATGTTGTCGATCAGCAGCAGCACGTCCTGGTGGGCGTCATCGCGGAAGTATTCGGCCATGGTCAGCGCCGCGTGACCGGTGCGGAAGCGCGCGCCGGGCGATTCGTTCATCTGCCCGAACACCAGCACGCTCTTCGCCAGCACCCCGGCCGATTTCACGTCGCGGTAAAGCTCCTCGCCTTCCCGGCAGCGCTCGCCGATGCCGCAGAACACGCTAACGCCGCTGTGGTGACCGATCACGTTATGGATCAGCTCCGTGATCAGCACTGTTTTGCCGACGCCTGCGCCGCCGAACAGTCCGCTCTTGCCGCCGCGCTCGAGCGGCGCCAGAACGTCGATGGCTTTGATGCCGGTCTCGAAGATTTCCGAAGTTGTCGTGCGCCGCATCAGCGGCACTGGCGTCGCGTGCACCGAACGCCATTCACCGCCTTCGACCGGCGGCAGGTCGTCAATCGCCTTTCCGAAGACGTTAAACATGCGGCCGAGCACCCGCTCGCCCACCGGAACCTTCAGCGGTTCGCGCGTATCGATCACCGCCGACCCGCGCGCGAGGCCCCGCGTCGCATTCAGCGCCACACCGCGCACCGTATGCGCATCCAGATGCGCCAGAACTTCGATGACGACCTTGCCGTCGTCGCCGGCCCGCAGGACGTGGAAGATCGACGGGATCTGCGACGGAAACGTAGCGTCCACCACGCTGCCGCGCACGGCATCGATTACGCCCGCATTCGGTTCCACACGGCATAACGTGCAGTTCCATGGCCGTCAAAACCCCCCTGATTTCCCCTCGTTCAGGCCCGCGCGTGCGCCCTTTCGCCCAAAACCGGTGCGCGCTTTGCCGCTGCTATATTCTTGAAAAACGATGGAATACACACGCCTCGGCGCCACCGGACTCAAAGTCTCGCGCCTTTGCCTCGGCGCCATGACCTACGGCTCAAAGAAGTGGCGCGATTGGGTGCTCGACGAAGAAGAAGCCCGCCCGTTCATTCGCCGCGCCATCGAACTGGGCATCAATTTCTTCGACACCGCCGACATGTATTCCGTCGGCGCAAGTGAAGAAGTGCTCGGGCGCGCTCTGAAAGACTTCGGGCCCGGCCGCGACCGGCTCGTCATCGCCACCAAGCTCTACAACCCGATGAGCGGCGATCCCAACGACCGCGGCCTCTCCCGCAAACACATCTTCAATTCCATCGACGCCAGCCTGCGCCGCCTCGGCGCCGATTACGTCGATCTCTACCAAATCCACCGCTTCGATTACGAAACACCGATCGAAGAAACGCTCATCGCCCTCAACGATCTCGTGCGCGCCGGCAAGGTACGCTACATTGGCGCGTCCGCCATGTTCGCGTGGCAGTTCATGAAGATGCTGACGACGTCCGACAAGCTCGGCGTGGCTCGTTTCGTCAGCATGCAGAATTACTACAATCTGGTTTACCGCGAAGAAGAGCGCGAGATGCTGCCACTGTGCCGCGCCGAAGGCATCGGCGTCATTCCGTTCAGTCCGCTGGCGCGCGGATTCGTCGTGGGCAACCGCACGAAGCAGGACTACGGCGAAACCGTGCGCGCGAAGACCGATGAGTTCTCGCGGCGCCAGTACTACAGCGACACGGATTTCAAAATTGTCGACCGCATCACGGAAGTCGCGCGCGACCGCGGCGTGAGCAACGCGCAGATCGCGCTGGCGTGGGTGCTGCAGCAGCCGGGCGTGACTGCGCCGATCGTGGGCGCCAGCAAACCGGACCATCTGGAAGACGCCGCCGCGGCGGTCTCAATCAAACTGCACGATGCCGAGGTCGAACTTAGTGACCCAGTTTTATCGGCCCCGGCCCATCATGGGCCACAGCTAATTTCTAACGCGCACAACGGACCCGTCGGCCTGTGCGCTCAAAAAGACTCACAGGCTGAAGCCTGCGCCACCTCCGCCACGCGCTCGGCGAACTCGCGGTGCGTTCGCGGGGCCTCGCCGCCGAAGAGTTTCTTCAGGCCCAGCTGCGCGCTCCAGTCCATGCGCCGCACGGTCGCCTCGGCCATGATTGGATCGACCCCGCCACACCGCAGCGTCTCCGCGACCTCCTCCATCTCCCGCGCCCGCCGCTCGCCATGCACGACCACACGGCCCACCATATACGTCGCCATCTCCGACCAGTTCATTCCGGGAAACGTTTCCGCGAGGGATGCGAAGACACGCTCCTCCGCGCCGTACCGGCTCGCGCCCAGCACGCACTCAGTCAGCAGCGCCTCCAGTCCCTTGACGATAATGGAGCGGCACATCTTCGTCGCCGCGGCCTCACCGACCTTTGGCGACGTGTACTCCATGCGCATGCCAAACGGCGTCATGCGCTCAACAAATTCCGCGCCGCCCGCTCCGCCTACCAGCATCGGCACTTTATGCCCATAAGGCGGCGCCGGGGCCATAACAGCTACCTCGACAAAATGCGCCCCGCTTGCGGAAATCACGCGGTCGATGGTCTGCTTGAGCGCCGGAGAAACCGAGTTCAGATCCGCATAGAGCTGGCCCTCACCTAACCCCGGCGCATTCTGCCTTGCCGCTTCGAGCGCCTGATTGGCTGTAACCGTCGAAATGACGATGTCGGCGTCGCGCGTCAACTCGGCGTTCGAAGCTACCAGACGCGTACCGGTTTCCGCGGCGCGTGCCCGGATCCTGTCGCCGAGGCCGGGCGTTTCGGTGTTTATGTCGTAGGCCCTGATCTCCCGAATACCGGCTTCGCGCAGTCCTCCGGCAATGTGGAATCCGGCTTCGCCGAAACCGACGAAGCCGATCCGCGGATGGTTGTTCATGCCACCAGATTACTGAATGCGAGAAAGCCCCGTCGGACAGCGCGGTCAGACGGCGGTCTTGACTGGTGAGGAGCCCCACACCGTGCTGGACACGGTGGGATCTACGTGGGGGGCGAGATCGTTCTGCATTGAAACCTGCATGCGTTGAGCTCCTTTCTACAATGCGATTCTAAACGGAATCAGCACCTCGATTCCATCGCTGCGGTAATGGCCCGTCCGGTTTACGTTGGTTATTTGTTTAACTGAGGTTATGAAACTTAATGCCGACCAAGGTTAGGTGCCGTGTGCGCATGTCCTGCGCCAAGACACGCTGGTCTGCGTCAAGAGGCACACCTCCGGACTGCGAAAATGCGCACAACAGCGGACGGCCAAAAGGACTTTAAGCTACAGATTTGGCAGGGGAATCGTACGTCAAAATGCGGCGCTCGGTTCCGCCTGCCCTACGGCTCCATACTGGCAGCCGCACTTATATATCGGCATTTGATGCGCCGCTGATCAGACTCGGATTTTGGTGGACGACATGGGACTCGAACCCACGACCCCCGCGTTGCGAACGCGGTGCTCTCCCAACTGAGCTAGTCGCCCACTGCGAGGTGCGGACCACCTCAAATATAGCAGACAGGAGCGCAGCCGACGGCTCGATTCCGCGCTGCCAGTCTAGCGGCGGACGATGACTTCGCGCAGGCTCTCGCGCGTCAGGAAGAACTTCACCGATTCGAATTTTCCGAAAAGTTTTTCGAGGCTGCGGTTGTTGAAGACCTGTCCGGCGGGACGAATGCCACGTTCGGTGAGGACAATGCTCTTATTGTCGGCGACGCGAAACGAGTGGGACGCCACGTCGGTCATCTTCTCGGTAGCCGTGAAAAACGCCAGCAGATAAGACTGCGGCTTCAGCACTTCAAAGAGACGCTCGACCACGGCATTGAGCAGCGGCGGGCTCATGAACTGCAGCGAGTCCCAGAGGAGAGCGCCGTCGAGGGACTCGGGCGGATAGTCGAGATTCTGCTTGAGAAAGTATTCAATGCGGCCGGGGTTGGTCTGCTCACTGAGATCCTGGAAACAGTCGTCGAGATTTCGCACCAGGTCCTGCGAATAGACTTTGTGGCCGAGGTTGATCAGGAAATCGACGTTGTCCTGATTGGCACCGGCACAGTCGAGGATCGACAGTCCCACGATATCGCGAATATTGAAGAAGAACTGCTCAAGGCCGCGGCTCTGGCGGGTTAGCGGAGCAGCCCGCTGGTTCCGGCCCTTCACCGATGCGGCCGCGACGGCGCGCATGGCGGCGGTGGACTGAGAAGCAGCCGGCTTGGGATCGTAAGAGACCGGGTCATTTTCCCTGCGGAAGATGGATCGCAATCTCTCGGACAGCATGTTCAGGCGGCTGCTCCTCTGTACAATGCGCCGGGTCGCAAAGGCGCCCGGCGCGCGTTACCTCGCCGTCGAGGCGGCGGCTCCTGTTTTTTCGGCGGCCGAATGGGACGATGCTTCGGCCGGGCGCGGCGTTGCGGCTGCAGGTGTGGGCGTCGCGGACTTCGGCTCCGGCTTTCGGATATCGATGCTGCCTTTAAACAGGGCGCCATCCTCAATGCTGATGCGGGCGGTGGTGATGTCCCCGACAAGCTTGGCGTCCTTGCGGATATCGACCTTGTCGCTGGTCTCCACATTGCCCTGCACCTGGCCCAGGATGATGACATCACGGGCGCGGATGGAGGCCTGTACGCGGCCATTCGGGCCGACGGTGACTTTGTTGTCCTGCGATTCGATCGTGCCTTCGATATCGCCGTCGACGTAGAGATCTTCTTTGGCGAAGATCTGGCCAACAATTTTGACTGACTTTCCTATGGTCGCTGAATTGCGCGAATCTGACTCCGGTGTCCGGAACGGGGTTGATGACACGGGTGTGGGCTCCTTTTTGATTTCTGGTGCTGGTGCCGGCGCCGGGGTAACACTGGCCGGACGTGGCGCCGGCGGTTCTTCTTTCTTGTTCCACATGCTCACTTTGGGCGGCCTCCAAAAAAATAGGGGTTGATTATGAGTTCGATTGCTGTCCGATGGACTACAACTTCACAGACTTCAGTCTAACCGGCGCATGAGAACCGCGCAACGCAGGTTTTAATTGCGTTACCGAAAAAGCCGCGCGATACCGAACGCGGCAGCCGCGGCGAGCCCGCCGATCAACGTGGTCTGTACGCCTCCGCGCACCATCGGAATGCCGGTGAAGCGCGCCTTCACACAGCCGAAAACGAACAGGGCGCTGAGAGTGACGGTGACCGAGGCGGCGAGGGCGGTCGTGAGATCGGCGACGAAAAAGTAAGGACAGAGGGGGATCAGCCCGCCGGCGATGTAGGAAAAACCGATTGTGCCGGCGCTGCGGAAGGCGCGGCGGGGATCGGGTTCCTCAAGGCCGAGTTCGAAACGCATCATAAAATCGACGAAGCGCTTTTCATCCGAGCTGATGGCGTCGACGATGGGTTCGATCTGCCCGGGCGTGAGTCCCCAGCCCTCAAAAACAGTGGCGACTTCGGCCTTCTCCACTTCGGGAATTTCCCGGGCCTCGCGCAGTTCGCGGCGGAGCTCGCTGGCGTAATGCTCACGGTCGGTGCGCGCGGCGAGGAAACCGCCGAGACCCATGGCGATGGATCCGGCGGCGATCTCGGCAAGGCCGGCGAGCACGACCACCGACGTGGCGATCCTCGCGCCGGACAGACCGGCGGCGAGGGCGAAGGGAACGGTCAGGCCGTCGGACATGCCGATGACGATGTCGCGAACGGTGTCCGGAGCGGTGAAGTGGTGCTCGGTGTGAGGCGCGGCGGGCATGGGGCTAATGATAAGGCTCGAGGTACGCGGGGTCGACGTCGGGCTGGAACATCCAGAAGCTGCGGCCCGGGTAATAGGCGACGAGCCTGCTGTTTTCAGCGCCCATATCCTGCGCCCAGATGACAGGCTGCGCATCGATATCGGCGAGGTTGTAGATCCACTCTTCGTGCGGCGTTTTGCGGCGGGTGTAGCGGACGAAGATGACGTGTTTGCCGGGGTGGCGCGAGACGAGGTCGGTTTCGATACGGCCCTTGCGGGCGTTGACCGCCTGGATGCGGTCCGGGGTGCGGCGGGCGTAGACGCGCGAGGCCTCGGAGGCGAGGGTGACGCCCAGGAGAATCGCACAGAAGGCGAGAAGCAGGAACCGGGCGGCGGCTCTGCCTCCGGCAAGATTGCGCGCGGCCCAGACGCGCCCGTGCCGCAGAGACTGAACGAGAAGGATCAGCAGCACCGCCGTGAACGGCGCGGCGTAGTGCGGATAGAAGATGAGCTCGATGGCGGCGCCCGCGAGCAGCGTGCCGGTCAGGATGGTGAGCAGCCGGTTGCGCCTGGATTGCATCCACGCAGGCGCGAACGCGATGAGGGGCAGCAGCCAGAGCGGGTCGCCGAAGAAGACATTGGCGGTCTGATCGAGATCGGCGGCACGCATCGGAACGAGCCGGAGGCTGCGCGCTTTGTTGTTCTGGTCGCGCGCCCAGACGTCATCGAGCAGCTGGAAGTCGTAATGGCGGAAGAACCTGGTGGGCTGAAGCGGCATCACGATCAAAGGCGGGACGGATTCGTACTGGGCAAAGTATTCCTGGTAAGGCAGACGGAATAGATGACCGGTCACGCGGCAGTTGTAAAAGGCGTTGCCTGCGATGCCGAGCGCGCCGAGAAACAGAATCGGGAGCCAGACGGCGGCGCGGTTCTGTCTGCGTTTGAACCAGAGGAGGACCGCAGTGGGTGCAGCCAGCAGGAAGCCCTCGTACGGCCGCGTGCAAAGCAGAATCACCGCGCCGATTCCGAAAAGCCAGGCACATTTGCCCGCGCGGATCAGGCCCCGGCTCATACGTGGGTAAGCGCCGATTATCAATGCACCGCCGATGGCGGCCACTGCCCCGCCCCAGTAGCTGTTCATCCAGTAGCTGAAGGTGCAAAGATCGAGGGCGATCAGAGTGCCGAGAAGCGCCCATCGAGCCGGAAGCCACCCCGCGAGCGCCCACCAGAGGGCCGCCACGAGGACGCCGCAGCTCAGCCAAACACCGAACCAGGGATGTCCGAGAAGCCACTGGCCAAGGGCCATGAATAGGGCCTGGCCGGGAGGGTATTTGGAAGTGTAGGTCGGCTGCTGCAGGATGTAGATGCTTTCGAAGAATTGCCAGAGGGGATGCGGCGGGTTGGTGAGCCGGCCGTGGGCGAACGTATCGGCCTGCAGGAGGTAGCTGAATTCGTCGTAAATGGAGGGGCGCGGGAAAGGCCAGATGGGGAGGAGCGCGGCGCGAACTGCGAGAACCGTGAGGGCTGCCCCGATCGGGACGAGGAGAGGCCGCCGCGCGAAGGACCGGACGAGGTGCGTGAGACGGCGGAGACCCGGAATGAGCCCCCGAAACAATGCCACCGCGCAAAGTACGAACACAACGGCTTCGACGGTAAGCTTCGAAGGCATTCAGTCCGATCGAAGTCAGCGTTCGATCACGAGCAGGGCGAACGATCCGGGCAGGACAGGCGCGCGGCCGCGTCCGGCGGGGCGCGGACCGAACTTCCCCGAGGCAACGAAGAGGCGATGCATAACGGGATCGACGCCCATATTGCGGGACCCGGTGGGCGTTTCGACCGTCTGGACGACGCGGTAGGTGTCGGGCGAGTCCTGATGGATGACGGTCAGGGTGCCGTCGGCATTGGACGCGAAGACATCGGCGGCGGCGGGATCATAACCGGAACCATCCACACCCATGCCGATGGGGAGCGTGGTAATGACCTTTCCATTCCGATAGTCGGAGACGGCGAGGACCCCGCTGCGGCATCCGCTGAAGAGGCGATGGTGCGCGGTGTCGATCGACATGGCAACGGGCTGGCGGCAGGGGGCCGTTGGCCAGCGGCGGGTCACTTTGAGAGCTTTGCTGTCGATCTCGACGACTTCGCTGATGTCGGTGAGATTGGCGTAAACTTTGCCATCGCCCGCCGAGGCGCCGTATTCGGGCTTGCCGCCGAGGTCGAGATTCATGATGCGTGTACCGGCGACAGGGTCGATGACGGTGGAGGAGTGAGCGTCGCCGTTGAGCGTGAAGACGCGGTTGGAGGGCTTGTCGTAGAGGATGGCGTCGGCGTCTTCGGCGGCGGGGATGCGGCTGAGCGGCTGGTAAGTCCTGAGGTCGAACATGACGACCATCTGATCGTTGCCGGAGGTGGCGAAACCATGGCCGGTGGATTCGGCGACTGCGGTGCCGTGCGCGCCATTGATGGTGGGGACCTCGCCGAGGAGCTTGCCGTCGTTCTCATCGATGACCATGAGGCGGGTCTGGCGGGCGACGAAGACGCGGTGATTCGGGGGATCGGGGACAACGTAATCCCAGGAGCCGTCGCCGCCGACAGCGTAGGTGCGGGTGATGTGGTAGCCCGGCGACTGGGCGAGGAGGGCGCAGGCGGTGGTCAGGGTGATGGCGAGGACGCGGCGCGGGGACATGAGGAACCTCCTCAGACATCGTATCCGGAGCGGGAACGCGGTGGAACCGCGGATGGGCGCGCGACATCGAACGAAGTGACCGAATGTTAAAATCGGGATAGCGATTGGGGGCGCAATGGTTTCGACGGGATTGAATCGCGATGGAGAGGCGTGCCGGGTTCCGAGCTCCCGTAAAACGATCGGAAAACAAAAACTGCCAATAACATGCAGTTTGCTTACGCTGCTTAATTAAAAATTAAGTTAGCGTCGCTCCGGCCAGTCAGCCCGCGGGCTGGCTAGTGAGCGTCATGCAGCGGGATAGGGTGCAGGCTTCGGTCCGGAGCCGAGACCCGAGATCAACCGGACTAGGTTGGCGCGCCGTTTGCCGGCTCTGAGGCGCTGGCCGAATCTCTAGAGCCAGGCTACGCACGTAGTCTCTTCATTTCGGGCTTTTCCGGACGGGGGTTCGACTCCCCCCGCCTCCACCATATTAGAATCAATAAGTCACGGCCAATAAACGTTCTGGGCCGTGACAAATCGTGACAACAAGGTTAGAATGGGGTACAGAAAGCTGTACCCCAGATGCTGAATGTCCAACGCCGCCACCAGGCACCATGCACGCGGCCTGAATGGGACCAGCGCTCATGCGCCGGCAAGGGTGCGAAGTGCCCGGTCCTCATCATCGGCACCGTGAACGGTTCACGCGTTCGCCTGTCCACAGCGAAGTTTCTGCCGCCGGAGAAAGCACGCGATCTCGAGGCGGCCCGGGCGCTCGCACTCGAATGGGAGCGGACCGGGGTTGTCACCCGTCCTGCGGAGTACGCGCCCATCCCCGCTTCACTGCCGGATGTACGGGAGGATTCCAGCGAGGTCACCGTCGAAAGAGCAGTCGCGGCGTTTATGGCTGATTCGAGGGATCGCGGAAACTCGGACGCCACGCTCGAGAAAAAGGCTACAGTCTTCGAGCGGCGGACTGCGAGAGACCCTAAAAACGGGGGAGCGCTAATTCCCTCTCAGGCGACCAGTTTGCTGAGGCACTGCGACCAGAAGGGCATCCGGTTTCTCTCAGAACTGGACCTGAACACCACTCGGGACTGGCGATCCGACTGGAAGGTGAATTCTCTGGTTCGTCAGAAGCGTCAGGGCCAGGTGATTGGGTTCTTCTGGTTTTGCGAGCGCGCCGGATGGCTGCCTCGAAACTACGCTTCCGACATCACCCGCGGGCTTGGGCGCATACAAGTTAAGGTCACCCAGACCGGGTACTTCCAACCGGACGAATACAAGACCGTGATTGATGCGACGTATCTGTACAGCGACCGACCGAAGATCGACAAACACAATTCACTCCTTACTGGTGGTGATCGCATTCGTGCACTCACGGAATTGATGCGGTGGACGGGGCTGCGAATCCGCGATGCGGTCACACTCGAACGCAATCGTCTGGCCCACGACCCTGCGACTGGCATCTGGTCGGTGATGGTTTACCAGAAGAAGACAGGAGACCCGGTTTATTGTCCGATTCCCCCGGATGTAGCCGAGGCGATACTCACCATTCCAGCCAGCCAGAAAGGCAACACGAATGACAAGTATTTCTTCTGGACCGGCTCCGGACTTCCCAAGACGATCGTTTCCAACTGGCAACGGAGCTACGGGAAATTGTTCAGGCTTGCCGGGCTGAAAGAACCGGGTGGGCTGCCCAAGCGTTGCCACCCGCATATGTTTCGCGATACCTTCGCCGTCGAGTCCCTTCTGGCTGGCATGCGCCTTGAGGAAGTATCAATAATTTTGGGCCATTCGTCTGTCCGTATCACGGAGAAACATTACATGCCTTGGGTTCGTGCGCGTCAAGCGAGCCTGAATCAGTCAGTGATGGAATCGTGGGCCAAACAGGGAAAAGTTTCTCTGGGGAAATCAAAGGTAGTTCGGATGCGGCGACTTGGGGCGACTTGACGACAGTTCTTGATTTGAAGATTTGAAGCGACCTCGGTTCCGGCGATGAAATGAATCTGATCGCCACAGGACACGTCCGAATCCCTGCGTGGGAAACGAGTTCTCACTTTCGAGCCCGGCAGAAGCGAGCCAAAACCGGGCCAAACGTCTGCCGCGATGGAAAACAGGCAAATGGCCAGCGACTACGTCCACGCCAAATCCGTCGCAGAGCATTAGAACAAAGGGTGCCCCGATCCCCCTAGCCCTCACGCCTGAACTCGACAACGAATAAGGGCCTGTGAGTTGCATCGTGCTGTCGTGCTATACTCCGGGTCCGTGATGTAATATTATGTACAAAAAATAACAGTAGTTATTTAGTTACACACCATTTGTAATCGGTGTCATCGCCGGTGAGAAACGTCCGCAATTCCGCCGGTTTTGACGCTGGCCCATTGGCGGGGACGCGGTAAGTACTCTACAGCAGTTTCTAAACTCTTCCTGTTCCAGTCAGGCCTGACTGGATGAGACAACGCCATTCATATGGGTGAACGGCGTTGCGTCTACTGCCAGCAGATTTTCCAGCCTTCGAAGTTCCAGCGCCGACAGGCCGTTTGCAGCGGAACCGAATGCCAACGCCGTCGTCGCACCGATTATCACCGCGCCAAAATCGCCGCCGATCCCGAGTACCGCGAAGTCTGCCGGGATAGTCCTCGGAAATGGCGGTCCCGCAATCCCGATTACTGGAAGCAGTACCGGCAGAAAAACCCTGCCTCCGCCGATCAAAACCGGCAGCAACAGCAACTCCGCGACCGCAAGCGCCGGCTCTGCGATCTTGCAAACAACACCTCAGCTTTGGACTTAAAGCATTCCGCTGCACAGATCTGGCTCGTCGGCCCCGGAGCAGCCTCTCTTGCAAACAACAACTCAGCTCAGGCGCAAGTCTGGGTAATCCAAGCACTTCCGCCTCGCTTCGCCCTGCCGGAGCCATCTTGCAAACAACAACCTGCTGGCGTAGCCGCCGATCCTGCCGCATAACGGAAGAGAACGCGTCATGCTGAGCACCGAACAGATCAACGACCTGCACCGGCTGTACTGGTCCGAGCACTGGCCTATCCGCAAGATCGAGCGGCAGCTCAACATCGGCTGGAAAACCATCCGGAAGTATCTCGATGCGCCTGCGCAGAACTCCGCCCATCGAGACCGCCCCAGCAAACTCGACCCTTTCAAAGGCGCTATCGCGGAATGGATCGGGAAGGACCCGACCGTCACCGCCGCGGTTGTCGAGCAGAAGCTCCGCGCCCTGGGATACGACGGCGGTCACAGCATCCTCAGAGAGTATGTGCGAACCATCCGCCCGAAAGCCGCGCCCCGCCGGGCGTTCGTCCGCATGGAACCCATCGCCGGAGAACGCTTCGAGATTGACTGGGGCCACTTCGGCGCGCTCGATTACTCGGGCGATTCGCGCAAACTCTATGCCTTCGCCCTCGTCGATGCCCATAGCCGAATGATGTATGTCGAGTTCACGCACTGCCAGAGCTTCGAAACTTTCATTCGCTGTCACGTTCATGCCTTCACCGAACTCGGTGGCGTCGCGCGTCAGATCGCTTACGACAACCTGGCCACAGCAGTCGCCGAACATGACGGACGTCTCGTCCGCTTTCGCCCGCGCTTCCTCGGCTTCGCCCGTGAATACGGCTTCGTTCCGCACGCCTGCAATCCCGCAAGCGGCTGGGAGAAAGGGAAAGTCGAACGCGCCATCGGTTACCTGCGTCAGAACTTCTGGCCATTACGCGAGTTCACCGATCTGCACGATGTGAACCGGCAAGTGCGGCAGTGGCTGAGCGAAGTCGCCAACCGACGCACGCACAGCGAGACCCGCGAACGACCGCTCGACCGCTTCAAGCCCGAAGCACTTCGCCCGCTGCCAGTCATTCCTTACGACTACCGCGACTCAGCGGAAGCCACAGTTCAGAAAGATCTCCGGCTTCGGTTCGACGGCAATCGTTACTGCGTTCCCCATCGCTATGTGGGCCGAAAGCTCACGATCAAAGCCGATGCGGGCAACGTTACTATCTACAATCGCGGCGAAGAGATCGTCAGCTATGCACGCTCATGGCGCCGGGGTCAGACTTTCGGCGCGGACCGCTACGAGAAAGTACTCGCCGAAGAAAGGCCGGCGGCAAGGCGTTCGCAGGCTCAGCAGCGACTGTTCGATTCGCTCGACGGCATGTGTCTGCGCGCCACCGTGGAAGCTTATCTCCGCGACATGGCCGACACCGACCGCGCGCTCGGACGTCAGATATCGGAACTGCTCGAACTGATTCGCCAGTACGGTCCGGAAGACGTGGCCGATGCAATCGGAAAGGCCGCGAAGGCTCGCGCCTATGGAGCCGACTATGTCGCGAATATCCTTCGCCAGCAACGCTCGCCCCGGCGTCCGCAACCGCCGCTTCGGCTGCGCGACCCGCTACTCAACGAACTCGCCACAGATCCCATATCTCTGCTGGACTACGACGCTTTCATCCTCGATGCCGGAAAGGAACCCGATGACCCCACTCGAACAGAAACTGCAGCAACTGAACCTGAAGGCGATGAGCCGCCAGATCGAGACAACGATCGCTGATGCCGCCGCGCGCAACCTAAGCGTCACAGCCACTATCGAACTGCTCGCCGATGTGGAACTGGACGCTCGCAACGGCCGCGCCATCGAAAGGCGCTTCAAGCTGTCGCGTCTGCAGACGCAGGCGAGCATCGATACCTTCCACTTCCACCATCACAAGAGCCGTGTCCAGGCAAAGAACCGCATCCTGCGTCTGCTCGATCTCGCGTTTCTGAAGCAGGGCACGAACCTCGTGCTGATCGGCAACCCCGGCGTGGGCAAGACCTTCCTCGCCCGCGTCATCGGATCGAAAGCGTGCCAGGCTAATCAGCGCGTGCTGTTCACGACCGCGATGGACATGCTGAATCATCTGCTCGCATCGCAGGTCGATCACTCGCTGGTGCGCAAGCTTAAGGCCTATACCGATCCGACCCTGCTCATCGTTGACGAACTCGGTTACCTGTCGCTCGACCAGCAGACTTCGAACCTCTTCTATCAGGTCGTCTCCACACGCCACAGTCAGAAGCGATCCACCATCATCACCACCAACACGCCCTTCTCCGACTGGGGCAACATCCTCTTCAATACGACCATCGCGACCGCTATCGCCGACCGCCTGGTCGAGAACTCAGAGATCTTCCTGCTCGGCGGCGAAAGCCTTCGCAAGGCAAGCAGGAACTCCGCTCCGCCGGAAGAGTAGTTCTTTCCGGCATCGATCATGCGCCGCTCTGTGCGATAACCCGGCGGAGGAGTCTGTCGGGTAAACCCCTCAACGGCGCTGCCAATGGGCGGAGGGCCTTCCCGGCTCTCCGCTTCTTGTTCCTTCCATGTTCAACTTCAGCGCCAATAATCTGCTCCTGCTCTCGCGGACGGAGTACCCGTCGTGCGCGGTGTTTCTGTTGCGGGACCTCGACACGCAGCGCGTTTACCGGCTCCATGACTTTACGAAAGCCCTGCTCATTCGGCCCGATGCGGCCTACTGCGTAGCAGGCAAGGTCAACAGCGCCGACAAACTCTACCTTGTGATCGAATCGGTCCGGCCGGACACCAGACACTCGCGGTCCTCCACGGTTCCTGCTCCTGCTGACGGCGCGGGAGGGCCGCCTATCGCCTGACGCCAAACTGGTTTACCCGCTCTTCGGCCATCGCCGCCGCTGACGTCGTCTCCGGCGCTGCGCATTCGTGTGCACCGGCGTCGAAATCGGCGCTCCCGCCAACGTCAAAGCCGGCGCTTCTGCGGTTGTTTTATATCGGCGCTAACAATAATCGGCACGCCTTGGCAAAGCGCAGGGTCGCACCGAGCCACCTTTGGCTTCCGGTAAGCCGGGAGCGTTATCACGTCAAAGGAAAATCACTCTATAACCATCATGCCCTTCCAGAATAGCGAGATTTCTGCACACTCGACGCACCTTGCGGTGCCGTCGAATACTGCCCTCGGCGACGGCCACACTGTCCGCGAAGCAATACCCGCGGATGTGGCGAGAATATCCGTGATCTGGCTTGAAGGGGCTGCTTTGGCGTTTGGAGAGCCTGCGGATGACGCAGCCGATATTAAGGAGGTCGAGGAACAGATATTAAAGCTGATTCTCCAGCAATCCGACAACTTCAAGTTTTGGATCTGCATGGATCGCGACCGAGAAATCATCGGATGGTGCACGGTTCAGCCTTTCCATACCACGCCCTACAAAAAAATCCGAAACTCATATGGACTGATCTCTGCCTACATGGGGAACGAATGGAGGGGCAAGGGTGTCGGTCAAAGATTCATTCAGTTCGTAATCAACTACTGTAGAGACTGCACGTCTGTCAGCTTTATTTTTGGCTTTCAAGACAGATCGAACGCCTCAAGTGTCACCGTCTTCGAAAAAATAGGGTTTCAGCATTTCGGTGAATTGCCTTTGGTCGCTGGCTTTTCTCCGATTTCAATGATTATCTGCGCGATGGATCACGATTCGTGAAAGCTATACGAAATGCCATGGCTCTCATTTTGAATGCGCCCAATCCAACCGCACCAAAGAAGTGGATTGGGGTTGCAGCAGGCTTCCTCTCAGCCGCCTGCTTCGGCTTGATGTATTTTATTGTCCATGCGACCGCCGGCACTCTTCCAGCAACCCAGATAACATTTTTCCGATCTTTTATCGCACTCATTGCCGTCAGTCCCGCGGCCTATGCTCAACGTCGTCTCCTTTTTAGTCCACGGGCGGCAACGCTCTGGGCACGAAGCGTCGCCAATGCTGTGTCGATTTTGTGCCTCGCATGGAACCTCCAACACACTTCGATCGGTTTCGCAAATATTCTGTTCAATCTTTCTCCCATCATCGTATTAGTCCTAGGATTTATCACCGGCGCAATTCCTGTTGGGATTAATCAAACAGTCTGTATGGCCCTCGTTGTTATCGGAAGCTGCCTTTGTTATGGAGGATTGAGCATCACCCCAACCAAAACTGTATGGATCGTAGGATTAGCTGGCGCTGCCGCGGCAGGCATTCACTACACCATGTTGGAGCGGCAGAGTTCGAGTTGGTCACCGGCCACACTCATTTGGCCCCTCAGCTTTATTAGCCTTCCCATAATGCTTGCCTTCAAGACGGGGCCTTGGCCGGGTCCATCTTATGCCGTTGTACTACCTCTTCTGGCAACCGGTCTGTTGTGTCTCGTCGGTCAGTACCTTGTCATCATCTCACTACGCAACGCGGGTCTAGCGATAGGAACCGCATTAGTTCCTAGTGCCATCGGCTTCGGAATTCTCACCGAGTCGATTATGACCCGGCAGGTCCGACTCGTGGCGCTTTTCGGTTGCCTTGTGTATCTAGTCGGCTTGATGCCTTTGATTGCAATAAAAACGTCTATGCGAAATTCGGACGGCTCAGAATCTGGGGAAGATAGACACCAACGCGATCTGATGGCTAGCGTGAAGTCCTATCGATAATCTGGGTACGGCGTAAGCCCAGGTTCCGGTTTACCCGGAATGAATTACAGTTACTTACCTGCGATAGGCTGCGGCGCTGCGGCAGCAGTTCCGTCATCCCGAAATGCCGACGGCCGGGCGCACGATTCCTGCGTGGGTGTCACTAATTGAACGGTCTTTCATATCGGACCGAGGGTGCCTGACGGTTCTCTGGGTTCATGCATCTCCGGATGATTCGCTGTAAGACGCTCTCCGGTATCCGGTACATCGTTCGAGCACGCTTTGCCGCACACCGCTTGCTTGTCTGAAACTTCAGAACGCCCGGCTCGTCTTTAACCATGAGCCGCACCGTACTGAAACTCATTTTCAATAAGTCGCACAGCTCGTTGATCGTATAGTGCTTTTCGACGGTTATTACAATCTCAGCCATCACATACACCACGCCCCCGAACACCAAATCGTTCTGGGGTATCTCTCACGTATCTTTTTTCCCCAGCCAGTAATGCAGAGCGCTATTAGCGAGCATTGTGACCGTGCAACCGCGTTGCTTGGCCGCGGCGCGAAGCCGGCCATTCGCACGAAGGGACACCATTGCCGTCAGCGCGTGGGCGCGCCTTCCAGGGGGAACCGCGGTCAGTTCGACAGTCGCTAAATCCGTCGATGTGAGGGCCTCGTCGATCTGTCGCGATAGGTCGCCCCGATACCTCATTAGTTCCCTCAGGCGGTCATTGACTTCCGATGTGAGGCGTAGGAATAGTCGCACTTTTCGCTTTTCCACGTTTTTGTCACTTGGGCGCGTAGCCGGTTGTAGAGAATCCGATTCGCTTGTGAAGCTGTCCCGGCGGCTGGACCGGGAGCGGATTGGCCTGGAGCGGTTCGTATGGTGCGTCGAACAGAATGTCACGATTCACGCGAACTGTGAATTTATAGCCGACAGGCACTTTGACCGTGGGCTGCACGTTTAGATTGCGGCGTGTGATTTGGGCGCCGGTTTCACTCATTTCGCGCCCGACCGAAGCCGTGGCCGTGTCGGTCACGCTCGGATACGTCAGCGCGCTTTGGGTATTGCGCTGCGACAGATCGAACGCCGCCGAGAAGGCGCTCGTCAGTGCAGCGAATCCGAAGAGCCGTTTGTAGTGGTGATCAACATCGTAACGCAAGCCGGAATTGCCGTGGGAATCGAGCCCTACCATCCCATTAATGTCGACAGACGAGGCGTCGGGGAAGATGACCCGGTCCCACGCGACCTGAACGCCGTCTTGACCATAAGAAATGCGTGAATCGTACTTGCCGACCAGGCGAGCACCTTGCGGGATAAGCAGGTATCGCCCGCTTGCGGTGTCGAATACGTTGGATGTGATCAGCGCTTTGATATCCCCCGGCAGGTCCGAATTCAGACTCTGTTCGAGAACGGCGGGAATCTCCCAACCTGCTTTGATCTCGTAGGCACTCAGGGGAGCCGTCCTCGTCGAGTGAAGATAGTCGTCGGTCTTCTGTTGCTGTGCGGACGAGAGGAAAGCCTTTTTAGCGGTTTGCATGTTTTGGCTGTCGTAGTCGGGATCGTTGGCCAAACCGCCACCGGGCAACAGGGCGCGGCTCACTGTGGCCGACGCGGGGTTAGTCGGATTCTGGCCCGCAATAGCCTGTGTCAGCGCCGCGACTTGAGCGAGGTCATCGCTGCCTGAAAATGGTCGACCACCGCCGGACCCTAAACTGAATGATCCCGCTGCGCCGCTCGAACGGATGCCAGTCGGAGCTGACATTGCTTCCTGCTCGCGCTGATAAGCGGCGGCAATCCGGCGCTCCTCCGGCGTGGGTTCCGGGGCCGCGGGCACAGGTTGGGTTTGAGCATACCCAGGTTGTCGGACCACCACGCGATCCTGCGAAGAAACAGCACAGGGCTGGCCAGTTTCGGGATTGAATCGATAAGCTTGCCCCGTGTGGGGGTCAAAACCGCACAAAGCATCCGGTACTGGTTGCGCCGAGCCTGCGGCGTTCCCGCCGACCGGGGGCTGTAATTGATTCGGATCGCCGCGGATCAGAGACGCATTTCCAACGGGGATGTCTTTCTCTACTTCGTTTGCCGAGGCAGTGGCGGGCGATACGCCTTTCGGCATTGAAGCATCATGGGCTTCAGCCTGCGTGCGGATTTGGCGGCGGTAACCTCCGTATGCGAACGCCAGCAAAAGGCTCATCACGACGGCGCCAATGGCGACGCCGGCACGCTTGCTGAGCCTGATCGAGGTGCGCGGCTGCGGGTGAAGATCGAGGCCACCAGGCGCCTCGATGGGTTTCACTTCGGGCGCTTTGTTGTCCGCACTATCCTTTGGGGTGTTGCTCACGGGTGATCTCCACTTTCTGGGCCTTTTTACCCACGCCCAATACGAGTTGTGCTCGCTCAAATAGCCGATCGACGACGTATGTCTGCTCCTGCACTCGGTAGTTGGTCATTTCGCCCTTGCCGTCCGAACCGAGAACGACGAGCACCGGAGCTTCCCGGTGCTGGACATCGGGCGGCATCTGGATGTAGGTTTTAGCGCCATCATCGAAAACGCGAACCGGCCGCACTTGGTCGTTTCCGCCCGTCACCTTGTAGCTGAAATTCAGCTTGTCCGCCGTGATCAGCGCCGGCATGAGTGTCGCGTCACGCTTGTTTTGCTGCGCTTCGACGCGTTGTGCGAGCATATGCTGCTGCCACTTCTGGCCGTTGTCTTCATCCGGATAGCTGAAGGCAACGCGGGCGACATATTCCTGGGGCTTTGACACAAGGCGCAGGTAGTAGGCGCGCCGATCCGTGGTGATCAGAAGATTGGTATCGAGTCCCGGCTCCTGAGGTTTCAGAACGATCACCGACGTTGACTCTTCGCCCTGACCATATTCGGCTGGCGAGATGTTCCATCGGATGGAATCGCCGATTTGCGGCTCCCCGGTGATTCTTTCGCCGGACTGCAGTTCGATAATGCATACACGAAGAGGAGCGCAAACGACGATCGGTAACCCTGCGCCGTAGGCGTACAACACCCGTCCGTCCGATCCCGCAGCGGGAGTGTTTTGGCCGCCGCGCCATGTCTCGCTGACCCGAACGGCTTCGAGCGCTGTTGAACTCAGCGGGATGTCCGAGCGGGACTGGTAGCCTTTGGGCACGGCGTTAGTACTGGCCGGCATCGACGCCGATTTTTGAGAATCCATGGCGGTCGGGTCCTGAAGAACCCGGAGTTGATCCCCGAAGTCATAGCTCTGCGGCGCCGCAGGCGGTTGATTCGACGCTTTCGGTGGAGTCTGACCCGGAACGCGCTTTACCTGTACAGCTGCAGCGGACCCAGGTGGCGGACTTGCTGGAGACTGCCCGACCAGCGATGAGACGAAGACCGTGACCGTCACGGCAACGGAACAGATTTGTTTTCTCATGATTTTCTTCCTTCTGATACTGACTTACAAAACCTTTACCCAACTCGCGGCGGTGATGTACAGGCCGAGCGGATTGATGCGCGCCTGCTGTTCTTCTGTTGGGCTATTCAGCGCGATCATGAACGATCCCTTCCAGTGGTCGGCGGATTTCACGCTTCCATAGAGGTCGCGTGACGTTTCTATCCAATCCACTTCGAAACTCCGGTCACTCGTGGGCAGGACCGATTTGACTTCGACTGAAACCGTCTCCGTTTGTGCCCGTTTGAACGGCGGACCGTCCCGGTAAAAGTCGCTGATGAATGCCTGAGCGTTCGTGCCGCTGGCGATGTGAGCGTAAACGCGATCGATTGCCTTCCGTTGGGCGATGCCATCGGTGGTCACCATGCGGACGTTCTCAATCCAGCCTTGAATAACTGCTCTTCGCAGGCGGTCATCGCCAACTGACGCCTGTTCGGCGAGACCCGATGCAACGGGCCGGCCGAGACTATCGATCAGGACGACGAACGGAACGACTCGCGAACTTGCGGAGAGCCAGACCATCCCACTTGTCGCGACGAGTGCGACAAGCCCGGAGATCGCGGCCATGGTGCGCCAATTCCTTGCGCGCGTGATGAATTCGCCGTACCGTTCGTCCCATTCGCGGCGCGCTGAAAGATATGGATTATGAAGTTCGACAGTCTTCGGCCGGTTTGACGGCTCTGTACGGTTTAGCCTGAAAGCAAATCCCATCGGTGAGTACCTCCTGAAATTCATTCCTCGTGATCTATTGGCATCCGTGGCGGCGATGTATGGGGCGCTCCGTCTGAGGGCAAACCACCGAGACGCCGCCGGCCATTTCTCAAACGGTCCACTGTGCCTGAAAAGAGAATTTGCGTGCGGCGCGCACCTGAAGAGAAGCCTTCCGTCTGAGCTCCCTCGGGCGGCGGTGAATCGTCACGAGGTGGAGAGCCGCTGGATTCCGGGGCTGCAACTGTGCTCGCGCCAACTGGAATTGAAGTGCGTGTAAACCCCGATGCGGGACTTTCACTCTCGAATCCTGAGCCTGACAAGCTATCCCCGCCGATGGAGGAAAGAGAAGATCGGGTTTGCCGGGAACCGCCTGATCCGTTGGTGGGCGGGTTCGGCTGTCTCGGCCCTCCATTTGATGAGCCCGCGGATGGCGGACTTGACGGAGGGGGAACGGTTCCTCCTCCATTTCGCCCCGCCCCAGTCGGTCCGCCGCCGCCGATATTGGCAACTGCGGCGGACGCCCGATTGCCGCCACCCGGACCTGCAGCGCCCGACAGGGCGGCAGCACCACCCGCCGCTGCGGCAATCGAACCCGCACCGAACGAGGCTACCGTTGCGGCACCCGCGATAACTCCGGTCGTGGTCGACACGAGGTCGCCGCCCGAAAGAGCCGGTGAACCACCCAGAACTGCGGCAAACAGTTTTGGGATCTGCCAACACAGCATCATAAAGATGAGAGCCGCGCCCATCACGTCGAATCCAGTCATGCTCGGGTTGGGAGAGGTTCCGATTCCTACGGCCTCGTTCAGCCAACCTCCCGAAAGACTCATGCCGACACCGATCAGCATGTAGAGGAGCATGATCTTGATGCCGGTTGAGACCCCGAGACCTATGTAGCGCTCAACGTATGGAGTGGTCCAGCGTGACCCACCGAAACCGAGAAAGATTACACCGGCCGCAACGACGATATAGCTTTCGACGACAGCGACGATGTATTGAATAGTGACGGCAACAAACGCGAGAACCACCAATGCTGCGGCAATCATCACCGCGATGCAGGTGCCCGGATTTGTGAAGAACGCGGATGAACTGGCCGCATCCATTAGCGCCGCAGCAATGTTCAGACCTTGGGCGAATACATCCGAGGGCGACAACCCCTGGTTTCCATTGATTCCTGCCGCCTTACCGCCAAGCTGACTGAAGCTATCGATGATCGCCGGAATCCACTGCCGCCCGAAGAGAAGCAAGGCATAGAATGCGCCGAGCCACATGATCTTGCGGACGAGGGCCGAGGTCCACGATTGCAAATCGGTCTTCTCAAGGGCCATGACCGCTGCGCTCCACGCGAATTCAATCGTGGCGAGCAGCCCAAAGAGCGTGTTGGCGTATGGCCAGATGCTGGTCATCCAGTTCGTGCGGAAGCTCCGGTACTGCTGCAAGATCTGGCTCGGGTTATTTGACGAAATCTGGGCGCAGAGTGCAGGGGTGAAAAGCAGTAGGCCAGCGCCCACAATGAATGCCATCCGCGAGTTCTGTTTTTCGTGCGCCTGAGTTAACACAGTTCTCCTCCTACACTTCCGAGGTGCATTTCGTCGCCGTTATGGTTTGAAGAACAGTCTGTCAGTGCAAGCCCGGCCCTACCGGATCGCCCTGCGGCTTGGCCGGATTGTGGTACTGACGGTAAAACATCGAGGCGTTTCTCGCCCCGGTGCAGACACGGCCTTCAGTCGTCGTCGACCAGTTCGCGTCCGCTTTATCGCGCGGTGCTTTGCACATGTCGTCAACCTGGACAGCCAAGTCTCGATGTTTTCGTAACCAATCCTCGATCTGAGGCGCTGGCGATGAGGACAGGTCGCCGGAGCCCGCGCTCTCCACAGCAGCGACGATCACGCTGCGAGGTTCCGAAGGCGCGGGCTTCGTACAGGCGCTCTGCATCAAGACCAGCGTCGATACTAATGTGGTTTCTATTACAGTGAAAGACTTCATCGCTAATTCCACCCGGTCCAAATTTCTGTCCATCAGAGGTCGCCGGACTGTAAGTGAAAAAGCGCTGAGCGGCCCCCTCACTGACCGCGTGCTGCTGAATCATGGCAGCCTGGTAAGCCTGTTTGCTGGACATGTCCGCCATCATCAATTGTCTCAATTTCATGAGCTGCTCGACCTGCTGCTCGGACACATCGCCTAACGCCTGTAGTGCTTGCTGCTGACCGGTCGTGCTCTGGAGCGACGCTTTCAACGCGGTCAGCACGGACTGTTCATTCTGAAGCTGTTGCCCCTGCATTCCGGCGGCACGCAATGTCCCAAGGGTCGTATCAAGAGAGGTTTGGGACCAGTTCCTGTATTGGGTGTAATAGGCTCCCGAGTTGTAACCGTAACCCGGATACGTCTGACGAAAAAGCTGATCGAGATTCCCGAGCGAATACGCGAGTGCCTGGCCGCCCTGGACGATTCCGGCCAGCGCATTCAGGTCATTCATGACCGACGCCGAACGTTTGAGCAGGCAGCGCGTTAGTGTTCCTGACCATATTCGCGTACATGTTCAGTTCGTTCGCAAGTTGCGTGCCTTGCCGGATGTACTGCATCACGAGCTGTGCGTGATTGAGCAACTGTGTCACTTCCGTGGCAAAGGCGCCGGCATCGGCACGTTGCGGACTCTGGACAGACAGGATCAGCAGACTCGCAATAATCAGGCCCTTGCGCATAAGACTTCCTCCTCCTCGGCAGCCGTTACCGAAACCGCATGTTCGAGCGAACTGAAAATAGTCCGCCCATTGTGAAAGTCCTTTCAGACGCAGCCACTCGACACGCCACGTTTCCGGGTAGTGATCCATCACGCTTTCGACGATCTGCCGCTCTTCACGACCGTTGACTCCCACCCAGGCGAGCGCCACTTTCCCGATTCCAAGATTCACGAGTCGACGGCCGAGTTTGCTGACCACGTAGTAATGTTGCTTCGGGATGCTCGCCTGGAGAATCTCCAGTTCCCGCTCATTCAGACCGACGCGAGTGTAAAACTCGCGTGAGCCGGGGTTCTTCGACTCCGCGTTGGGCAGCAGGATCTTCGTGGGACAGTTTTCGAGGACCACGTCGGAGATCTGGGAATTGGCAATGTCGCTGATTTGTTGAGTGGCCATGACCACCACGGCGTTACGGCGCCGCATTGTCTTCAGCCAGTCCTTCAAACGGGAGCGGAATAATTCGTGCTGAAGATACGACCATGCCTCATCGAGCAAAACCAGGGTCGGCGATCCATCGAGGCGCTGTTCTATTCGGCGGAAGAGGTAAAGCAGTACCGGGATTACGGCCTTGTCATCCAGTTGGAGGAGATTCTCCGTTTCGAACGCGAGCATCCGACCGTCGCCCAGGCTGTCGTAGTCCGCGTCGAGCAGCGGCCCCAACGGACCCATGACCGTGAAATGTTGCAGCGCATCGCGGATCTCCATGTCCTGAACGTTCGCGGACAGTTCGGTAAGTGTCCGCGTCGGTGACAGCCGTAACTGCATGACGGCGTCAGCGACGGCGTTGCGGTGCTTTGGCCCAAACTTCAGGCCATTCAACTCGCAGAGCACCTCAATCCAACCCACGGCCCAGGTAATGTCGGCATCATCGTCGATATCCCGCAGCGGGCAAAACGCCAGTTCCGACTTCGGGCCGGCGAGATCGTAAAATTCCCCGCCCATAGCCTCGGTGAGCATCCAAATGGAGTAGCCGCGATCAAAAGCAAACACCTGTGCCCTCGGATATCGGAACCACTGTGCAGCGATGAGACCAAGCGCGGTCGATTTGCCCGCACCCGAGGGACCAACGAGTAGTGTGTGACCCACGTCAGAAACGTGTAAATTGAACCGGAAGGGTGTAGCACCACTGGTGGCCGCATACAGAAGCGCAGGGCTGTTCTTCGGCATAAGAGCGCTGGGATTGTCGCGGAGGCCTGCCCACACCGATGTAATCGGCATCATGTCGGCCAGATTCAGCGTATGCAGGAGGACTCTCCGCACGTTGCAATAACCATCCCCCGGCAGCGATCCGCGCCAGGCCTCGACGGCGTTCACGTCCTCGATCCGGCATGAGAACCCGAGATTCTGCAGCGTTTTCATGACCAGCCTGGTAGTCTCGTACAGACGCTCTGCGTCTTCATCGAGGCAAATGATATTGGCGCTGTACTGGCAGAACTGGACATCTCCCGCTGCGGCCACTCCCATCGCCTGCTCCGCATCGATTGCCATCTCCTGCGCATGAATGTCCACCGCGCCGTTCTGCGTTTTTAGGATCTGATCTTTCCAGCCTCGGATTTTGGATCGCCACTTCTTGCGATGTTTGTCGAGCATGGCTCGCGCCTCTTCCGGGTCCATGAGGAGGGCGCGCGTATTCCAGCGGTACTCAATCGGGAGCTGGTCCAGTTCGCGCAAAATGCCGGGCGAACTCATTCGCGGAAAGCCATCGAGCGCAACTACGCGCATGTGCTTGCGACCGATGCGCGGTTCCATGCCTCCGTAGAAGTCCTCACATGCCAGGATTTCGTTCAGATAGCACGGTATCTCTGGCAATGCGAAAGGATGGTCAAGGCCGTTGATGCACCGGCGGAGGAATCTGAGCAAGCGATCATGCGCGTGCCGCTCGCCGAAATCGTCGGTCACCGTAATCCGTTTCAGCCGCTCGGTCTGGAAGAGCTGTCCAAACACGTTCTCAAACATGTCTACCTTCACTCGGAATCGATCAAGATGCTGAGCAGCCGTCTTTTCGCTAGTGTGTGCCCCTTGCCCTTCAATAAGCCAGCCCTTGGCCCGCTCCTCCATCTCGGCTGGTGGAAGATACGTGAGCGTCAGAAAATACTCGCTCTCGAAATGGGCGCCTTCGTCCATGAACTGTTGCCGGCGCTCGTCATCGATTACGCGAGTGACAGGATCGGGGAATGCGCCATGCTCTGGATAGCCCGGAGCGCGGGAGCGGATCGCGTCGCATTGGACCATCCAACCGGATCCGAGCCTCAAGCACGTGGTTCAGGCGCGCGCTCAGTGCGTCCATTTCGGATGCAGCCGCGGACATCATGTCCGGACCGCGATACGACCAGCCCGCGAGCAGCGAGCCATCCTGTTGTAACAGAATGCCGTCGTCGATCAGGGCGAACGGCAATAGCAGATCGGCGAGCCCACGGGCTCTGGTTCGGTGTTCACTTCGCTGCATAAAAACTGTTTACCTCCATCGGGAAGGGTGCGGCACACACTGACTGAACACTCCGCTCTTTGCCGGATAGAATGGCCGGTACCGTATGTGCCGCATATAGATCTGCCGCAACATCGGATCGGCCTTGCCCATTCGTTGCAAGACGGCGATGGACCCGATCCAGAACCCGACTGCGAGACCGATTCCCCACAACGTGGCCAGACTGAATGCCAGGCTGACTGAGACAAGGATCGTCACGAGGACCAACTCGCGATCGCCACCCAGAATCTGGTTTGGGCGGTTCGCCGATTGGTGGATAAGGATTTCTCTGGGACGGTCGGCAGTCATGGCGCTACACCACAGCCGCGTTGACGCCGAACGCGCTTGCCAACAACGGAGCGGCAAAGACCAGCACGGAAACAACCATGCCGATCATGCAGGCCCGCCGTCCAAACTCGGTGAGTTCACCGCCCCACAACATCGTGCCGCCCGCGATTGCGATGCCGATCAGGCCGATCGCGTATGCCACCGGGCCGGTCAGTGACGTTGCGATGGTTTGCATGGGCTTCTCCCACGGCAGGTTACCCGCTGCTGCGGCGTGAAGCCGGACACTGAAAACCCACATCGCCGTGACCAGAAAGGCGATCCGCCAGCCAAGGCCGGATTGATTTGAATTCGATTTAAGTTGCACTTATTAGACCTCCCAAGGTTTCGTATTGGACTTATTCCGAGCTGTACACTTATACGTGCTCGGTCAGGTATTCCCCGCTGGAATACCCGGTGACCAGCAGAACTTCTCTGACTTTCCGCCCGGCCGCAACGTTCGGCTCTTCATCAATGAAGACCACCAGATCCACAGCTTCGGCAATCAATGTTTGTTGCGGGGCGCTTGTCGCCTCGGCCACGAGGCTTTCAAGCCGAATCAAGCCGCTCATCGCATCGTTGGCGTGGACGGTTGCCATCCCACCCGGATGGCCGGTATTCCAGGCTTTCAAAAGGGTGTGCGCCTCCGCGCCGCGAACTTCACCGACGATGATTCTGGTCGGCTTCAGACGCATGCACGCGCGCAAGCAATCGAGCATCGTTACCTTGCCCACGGCCCGCAGGTCGAGATAGTTTTTCACCGGGCACTGGAGTTCCGTCGTGTCCTCAATCGAGATCACCCGGTCATGTGGCGTCAGCGCCGCCATTGCATCGAGACAGGCGTTGACGAACGTTGTCTTGCCGCTGCCGGTCGATCCAACGACCAGCACGTTCTTTTTCGCACGCAGCGCGGCGCGGATAATTTCGGAGTGCTTTAAATCACGCACGGAACCAATAAAGTCATCGTGCCTTCTAATACGATTTAGAGGGTCGTCTTTAGCGCTCAGGATTCCGTGCCTCTCATACTCGTCGAGCTGAAAAATGCGTCGTGGGCGTAACCGAATGGCGAAAACCGGCTGACGTACCACGGGCGAGACAATTCCTTCGAAGCGGCTGCCATCGATCGGCAGTTCCGTTTCGAGAATCGGATGTTCATGATTCAGAACGGTTCCGCGCGATGCTGCAATGGTGCTGAGTGCGCTGGACGCCTGCGCCGGTGGAATGTTCCCGACGCAGGCGAATCCTTCGCTCATCCGCTTGACCCAGAGCGAGGAATCGGGATTCAGGATGATGTCCTCGGTGCGATCATCGTCGAGCAGGGCGAGCACCTGGTCGCCCAATTCGCGTTTCAATTTCGTGTCTAATCGATGTCGATGTTCGTCATGAATGACGGCCAGATTTCCCACTTGACGTTTTCTCCCGATGTGCTATATTTGCGGCAAGATTCTGCGTCCCACTTTTTTGCTCTCTAAGTACTAATGGACTGCCAAAGGCAGTTCGGGACGCGAAAGGCGAAAAAAACTTACCCAGGTTTTTTTCGAGAGTCCCGGAAAGGGATTGAAAGTTATGGGACTGGTAGTAGTTATTCCTCAGGACTACGACGATTTACCGGAGCCGCTTCGCAGACGGATCATTCCAATCTGCATCTCGGCGTTCGATCAGTATGGCCAATCCAATCAACCCAGAGTGGTTTTCGCGTGGCGTTGCGCCAGTGCGGAGGCAACTCGTTCGGGCATGCGCGCTTCATGGCTCGGAGACCCTTGGTGTGTATCCGAACTGGCTAGAAGAAACCGTCCATCGGCTCGCGATGATGTACGGGAGCGTTGTCCCCTCTTATCCGGCCCGTCGTGTTCTCAAAAAAGCTAATAGATTAGGAGTGGAACTAAACGTGGGCGACTGGCGGAAGAGGAAATATCCGAAATCTCTATATCGCCCTTGACGCACTTGAAGCCAAGGTTCGCGATCGGGCCTTGACAGATCCGGCTCAATGCCCAGCGGTTTTTGAGCGGCAGATCATGCTGGACTCGGTCGAAGATCGACTTGAGCACGAAGGACGAAAGGAAATGCGGTTGATCTTTCAATTGGTGCGTCTAGGGTATGGCTGGCAGGACATCGCCGGGAGAGTGGGCGACCCGAATCCCGACAACGTGAAACGGCGATTCTATCGCTGGGTCGAGAAAAACCGGGAGCGCGTAAATTTCCCTGGCGCTTTCGTCCGCCACGCTCTATAATAATCGGCGATGAGGGACGAGACACCGAGCGGGAAATGGGACCGCCTTCAGGCGCAGGTTCAGGAAGGAATCCTTACCGGCTATCCGAACGCCGAACGGAAAGGGTGCACCGGCAGCGATGCGATTGTTGCGCTCGCGATGCGCGCTGCTGAAGTTCGACGATGCGATTGAGGATGATCCTCAGTGGGTCCATGTTACGCACTGTTCTCCGTGCTATCGGCAATATCTTGAGGCGTTCCATAACCTGCGTCTCCGAAAACCAGCCGTAGCGGCAAAATAAGTCTTCATCAATTTTCCAATTCTGCGTCCCGAAATCGTTCTGGCAGGCCCTTAGTACTTAGAGGGCTTGTTCTGCGTGCAGGAATGGAATAGGACGCTCAGCGCTGTTCAGAGGCAGATCGAGGCGATGGGTGCCGAAGTGTTCGAGGTCGGCCTCTTCAAACCTGACGCCAGGGACGGCGAGGCGATCATGTTGCCCCGCGTCTGGGATCGTGATGCTCTCCTGCGATCCGTTCCGTGGCTGCGCTACCAAAACCGCGACGGCAGAAACATATATGTCCGGCCCAGCGGAGAACACAACCTCAGCCTCGTGGATGACTTGACGCGGACCGGCATCGTACAGATGAAGCGCTCGGGCTTCAGCCCGGCACTGGTCGTCGAAACATCGCCCGGCAACTTTCAGGCTTGGGTGAAGCATCCGCGCCGACTCGATAGCGAACTCGGAACCGCCGCCGCCCGCGCGCTTGCAGAGAGATTCGGAGCTGATACCGGCGCCGCCGACTGGCGACACTATGGCCGACTGGCCGGCTTTGCGAACCGTAAAGCGAAATATTTAAATTCCGCGACGGGTCTGCATCCGTTCGTGAAGGTTGGCGAAGCCAACGGCTCGGTCTATCCCGCTGCCGAAGAGTTTCTCGGCCGTATTTGCCAGGGACTCGAAGAACGACGGCACAAGGATCAAGAGCGTCGAATGGCGCCTTTCTCCGGCTGCGCACAAGTCCCGCCATTGGGCCTGAAATCGATTGAAAGTTTCCGCGCCGACCCCAAATACGGCGGCGACGGCAAACGCGCCGATCTTGCGTATGCCGTCTACGCTCTTTCGCGGGGTCAAACGGAGATTGACGTTGAAGCCGCGATACGCTCGCGCGACCTCAGCCACAAGGGGAACGAGCGAAGACAACAGGGCTACGTCGAACGAACCATCAAGAAAGCGCTGGCGACTAAAGAACGATGTCCCGGCCGTTAAAAAAGGAGCACTATATGGCAAAAAGCACAGAAGTTTCAGAGTTTTAGCTATGGCCCTGCCTTTGCCGCTGCAGCCGGTGGATGGCCGTGCAAATCGGCTTGACGAGGGTCAACACGACCTCCGGTGGCGATTTTGCTTTTTGCCGATCCGATGGAACAGGAGGAGGGAAAGATGTCGAATTTCAGCGCGTACGAATACAGAACACAGCCCGGGTTCGATCAGAACAAGTTCGAGGGAGCGAACCAGGCCATCCCGATGAAGACCCTCGTTATCCACTGCTTTGATCCTCGCGCGGCCGAGATCCCGCAGAAGGTGGCCGAGTATTTTGGGGACGAGGTCTACCCGGGCGAA
Source organism: Terriglobia bacterium (assembly GCA_963832905.1). Classification (GTDB taxonomy): domain Bacteria; phylum Acidobacteriota; class Terriglobia; order Bryobacterales; family Bryobacteraceae; genus BOG-234. The sequence continues at coordinate 729,909 of CAWHVO010000008.1, forward strand.
AATATCCTCGACGAAGCCGGCAATCGGGTGGGCAACACGCGAACGTTATTTGCCGAGGCAAACGCCGGCGGCCGTGCCGCGTCCGCTCTGCTGTCGGTGGCGGCAATGGACTATATATTCCACGTTCAAAACGTTATCGTGGTTCACCACTCGTTCTGCGGCACGACTACTTACACACCTGAGCTCCTCATCGAGGAGTTCCATGATCACCATCACGCGGATATCTCGACGTTGTTTGATCGCGAAAGCGTAGCCATCATGGACTACGAGAAATCGCTCAGGTATGACGTTGCGTTGCTTCGTTCCAGCCCGGCAGTGCCGAAAAATATCAAGCTCTACGGCTTCTTCTTCGACATCAATAGCGGCAAGCTAACCGAGGTCGTGCGGGACATACCTGCTTAGACCGCCCTTGCGGATCCCGTCACGCCGGCCTCAACGCGATTGAGCGGGCGGGCCGACTACGTGTTCACGCATGCGAAGAATGCGATCGAGCTCGAACAGGTGAAGGCGCGTGTGACCCGTTGGAGCAGGCAGCGGAACTCCCGGTTCACGTGGCGATAGCATCAGGAGAATGCTGAGCGGCTGGTGCCCGGAGTGACAGACCTTCCCAATCCGGGTAGTGAATGATAAAGGACGTTGTCGTTGCCATCCGATGGTGCGCCGCAACCCTCACCTAATAGGCGACACCGCACTCCTCCACGATACTGGCGCGACTGAGCATTTGACAGACGACGTTGTTTGTCACGCAACATGTCAGCCGTCAACGGGCGGTCTCGAACTGCGCGGGATCGGATCGCCGGGCCATAATCGGACCAATATCAGATTCGCTTCCCTTCGCCTCACGCTTGAGTCAGGCAGATTTGCCCTCGTGCGAGTCCAGGAGATGGACACAGGCTTCAACCCTGAAAAACCGCGACTTACTCCACCAACACCACCAGCGGAGCGTCCCGCGTCAGCGGGTCCGGCATTACGCTGCGTTGGGGGCAGAGATGATCCTGCAAAGGGCCGCTCGCATGCATGCTCATAGATGGGAGCTGAAAGATGAATAAGAAAGCCATTGTTGGTGTCGTTTGTGGAATGCTGGCCATATTGCTTTTGGAGGTGTACGCGGTGGTGGCCTGGTCCTAAAAGCGAGGCAGTTCCCTGACGCGCAGGGCAAACCCGTTCTCCAGGAACTTCCCCGCGACATGCAGGAGGGTGCCGAACGCGACTTCGGTGACTAAATGGCCACCCCACAGATGTTCGTCATCCCCGGCCCGCCAGGCGCCGGGAAGTCTTCGGTGTTCTCCCTCAGCAAATTCGCGGAGCGGACATTCAATGCGGATGGTCGCGCCGCCAAACTGAATTCAGGTTCCTATCAGGGACATCCCGCTTTCGATTCGAGCGATTGTCAGTCGCGAGTTCGAAGAATTCGTCCGGGCCAACATCCGGTCAGGCAACTCGTTCGCTCTTGAGACAACGCCTCGCAGTTCAATCACGTTCGATCAGGCGAGGCCAGCCAGGGGGAAATGGCTTCCGTGTAGTGATGCGCTACGTTGCCAACGACCCTACGACGAATTCCCTCTTTCAGTCTCCGAAATCTGCCAACCGCTCTCGTTCCCGGCGAAAGCGCTACAGAGTCGATGCGCGTCTACGATAACTCCCGGCTCGGGGAAGCTCCGCGACTTGTATTGCAAACGGAGCAGGGGCGAATCGTCCGAATGGCTGAGCACTTCCCGATATGGCTTCGTTCTGCCCTCGGCTGGACATCCTCCCGAGTAGCAGAAGAGCTGGTGAGGGTGCGCCTGATTCTATGAAACCCGATGCTACAAATCGTGCCAGCTACCGCGCAAAACACGCAAAAAACGCACTCAGCGTCATCGGAGAATCACCGGTTTTGGAATCGCATCCGGCGCGCTACGGCTTCGGCGCGACATCGCGGGATTTAATCAGCCACTGCCCGTTGAGGCGCACGAGTTCGTCGATTTCGCGTCCGGCGGCGGCGACGCGGGCGGGAACTTTGGGGCCGCCATCGGCGAACACGGTCATCCAGTAAGCTTCGAGGCGGGCGTGACCCTTGTCCGTAAATTCGAGGTAGCTGTTGGCGATGACGTGGTACTTGGCCGGGCGCTTCTCGCCGGTCTTCGCCTCGTTCCCGGCGGCGCGGGTGCGGAGGTCGGCGATCGTCTTCTTCAGCGCGTCGCGCCCCTTAACCGCAGTGGCGCCGCTGCCAAACTGGCCATCCGGCGATAGACAGCGGCGTAGGGCTTCCCGTTCCACGGCGTTCCCGGCCGCGAAAACGGGCGTGGCGATCACGGCTGAAAGAATCAGAACGGCGGCGGCGCGGACGCGATGGTTCGTCATATGTCCGCGCATGTTATCACGGAATCGGACAGATGAATTTCGCCAGGTGGGTCGCGGCTGCCGGGATGTTGATGGCAACGGGTGAGGCGCAAGCGCATCATTCGGCTGCGGCGGAGTACCGGGGCGAGGTGAAGACCTGGACAGGGACCGTCACGCGGTTCGCGTGGATCAATCCGCACACGTGGGTCTATTTCGATATGCGGGATGCGACCGGAAAAGTGACGCCCTGGGAATGTGAGGGGGCGGCGCCGGGAGGACTGATCCGCAGCGGATGGACGAGGGACACACTGCGGCCGGGGATGGCGATCGTGATCGAAGGCTATCCGGCGAAGGACAGGCCCCAGGGGTGTAAGGTGAAGGCCGTCATTCTGCCCGGAGGCCGCAGGATGACGATGGGGTAGATCATGCGTCGAATGGCGCAGCCGATGCGGGCAATCGCGCCTGAAGTGCCTGTCTTTTTTGCAAATTCCGCATTCCCTGGCGGCCACTGAATTGCCCGCCTTGGGCCATGGCGAGCCACAGCGCAGGTTATCCCCAGGCGGTTGTCGAGCCACACGAGCATCACGATCACGACGATCACGACCACGAAAGCAGCTGGCAGGAGTGGGCGCGGGTTGCCTCTGTCGGCATCCTGCTGTTGATAGCCTGGAGCGGGGTGGTGCCGCGGGTCCATCATCTGGATCTGGTGGCGCTCACCGGCATCCTGGTCGGCGGGTACCCGATTTTCCGCGAGGCCATCGCCGACATCCTGCAGGGGCGCATGACGATGGAGCTGTCAATGACCATCGCGCTGGCGGCGGCATCGGCGATCGGCGAATTCATGACGGCGCTGGTGATCGCGCTGTTCGTGCTGGTCGCGGAAATTCTGGAAGGCATGACGGTGGGTCGCGGGCGCAAGGCCATCCACAACCTGCTCGACATGCTCCCGCAGATGGCGGAGATTCGCGTGGGCGGGAAAGTTGCGGCACGCAGCCTGTCCGAACTCCATGAGGGCGACCTGGTGATCGTGCGGCCAGGCGGGCACATACCGGCCGACGGGGAGGTGATCTCCGGGCACTCGTTCGTGGATCAGGCGACGATTACAGGGGAGTCGTTGCCGGTGGAGAAGACGCCGGGCGCGAAGGTGTTCGCGGGGACGATCAACCATTCGGGCGTGCTCGAAGTGCGGGCGGAACGCGTGGGCGAGGATACAGCGTTCGGGCGGATTGTCGAAGCCGTCGAGCGCGCCGAGCATTCGCGGGCGCCGATTCAAAGACTCGCCGACCGCCTGGCCGGCTACCTTGTTTACTTCGCGCTGGGCTGCGCCGTGCTGACGTGGTTTGTTACGCGCGATGCGCGGTCGACGATCTCCGTGATCGTGGTGGCCGGCGCGTGCGGGATTGCCGCGGGGACGCCGCTGGCGATTCTGGGCGCGATCGGACGCGCGGCGCGGATGGGGGCGATCGTCAAGGGCGGGCTGTATCTGGAAATTCTGAGCACGGTCAACACCGTGGTGCTGGACAAAACCGGCACGCTGACGATGGGCACGCCGAAGGTCATCGAGGCGGATCGCGAAGCGGTGCGGATTGCGGCCACGGCGGAACGATTCTCCGAACATCCGCTGGCGAAGGCGATCGCGGAGCGGGCTGCCGAATGGGAGTTGCCGGTGCGCGAGCCGGCCAACTTCCGCTATCTGCCTGGCAAAGGGATTCTGTGCGAAGTCAACGGCGTCCACACCGCAGTGGGGACGCGGGCGCTGATGCAGGACGAAGGCGTTGCGGTTCCTGAGCCGGAAGACAACCACCGCAGCTATTCGGAAGTGCTGGTGGCGCAGCGCGGCACGTATGTGGGCGCGATCAGAATCGTGAACGTGCTGCGTCCGGAAGCCGCGCGGGCTATGCAGGAGATGAAGGGCCTCGGCTGCCGCACGGTCGTGCTGACCGGGGACCGGAAGGAAGTCGGGGATGCGATCGCCGCGGAGTTGGGCGTCGATGAGGTCGATTCCGAGCTGCTGCCCGAGGGAAAAGTTGGACGCGTGCTGGAACTGCGCCGCGAGGGACGCCGCGTGGCAATGGTCGGCGACGGGGTGAACGATGCGCCCGCGCTGGTGGAAGCGAACGTCGGCGTGGCGATGGGTTCGGGCACCGACGTGGCGCGCGAGAGCGCATCGGTCGTGCTGCTGGGCAACGATCTGCTGCGGCTCACCGAAGTGCTCAAAATCGCGCGGCGCTGCCGCCGGATCATCTATGCGAACTTCGCCGGGACGCTGGCGGTGGACGGCGTGGGAGTGGCGCTGGCCGCGGCGGGCATGCTGAACCCGATCTTCGCGGCGCTGATTCATGTGACGTCGGAGCTGGTATTCATTTTGAATTCGGCGCGCCTGCTGCCGGCGACCAGTCTGTTCCCGAATCACAGCGGCCAGGAAACCCATGCACATCTCTGAAGGCTTCCTGCCGATCTCGCACTGCATTGGCTGGGCCGCCGCGGCGGCGATACCCACCGTGATCAGCGTGCGGGCGATTTCGCGGGATCTCGAGCGGAAGCGGGAAAACCGCGTGCTCCTCGCCGCGTCCGCCGCGTTCCTGTTCACCCTGAGCTCGCTGCGGATGCCGTCGCTGACCGGAAGTTCATCGCATCCGACCGGGACCGCGGTAGGAGTGTGGTTGTTCGGTCCACAGGCGATGCCGGCGCTGGCCTTGATCACGCTGGTATTTCAGGCGCTGCTGCTGGCGCACGGCGGGCTGACCACGCTGGGGGCGAATCTATTTTCGCTGGGGATCGCGGGGCCCTGGGCGATGTGGCTGCTGCTGAAGCTGCTGCTGAAGCTGGGGTGGAAGCGCGATCGCTGCATTTTCCTGTCAACGGTGGCGGGCGATCTGGCGACCTACGTGACGACGGCGGCGCAGCTCGGCCTCGCCTATCCTTCGGCGCACGGCGGATTCTTCGGGTCTTTCTTTAAGTTTCTCGGCGTCTTCCTGATTACGCAGATTCCGATCTCCATCGTGGAAGGCATGCTGACGGTGGCGCTGCTGCGGGCGCTGGCGGCGAGCGACGTGGCGGGACTGGATACGGCGGTCATGCGCGGCGGTTCCATCTGGAAATCCGGCGCGGCTGTCGTGAGCGTGCTGGCGCTGCTGGTGGCCGGGATGTTCTTCGTCAATCAGCACAGAGGACAGATCGGCACCGACGACCGCGCGGAAGGCGCTGTGCAGGCGCTGCGGCCGGGATATCACCCGATCGCCGTTCCCATGTGGACGCCGGGCAAGACGGCCGAAGGGGTGCTTTTCGCGGCGCAGGGTGCGGCGGGCGTGCTGATCCTCGGCTGGGTGGTGTACCGGCTGCGGCGCCACGGCAAAACGGCGCGCCATCGCATTCATGTCCACGCGCACCTGAACGACATCGCATTCACCAACCGCTGGCGGCATCGCAATCCGTGGGAGAAGGTGCTGTTCGGCGGCGGATTTCTGCTGGTTGCGATGCTGGTCCCTCCCTGGCCATGGTGTCTGGCGATCGCGGCGATTGTAACGCTCGCGGCGACGGCGGGTGCGCGCATTCCGGTCCGGAGCTGGCTGACGGTGCTGGCGATTCCGGTGTCGTTCGCGACGATGACGGCGGTCGGGATTGCGGTGGACGCGGGCGGTCCGGCGTCCCACCTGCTGTTGCGCGTCGACTGGAGCGCGGTGCCGCTGGCAGCGGGGCTGCTGGTGCGGTCGATTGCGGCGGTGTGCTGCCTAGCGTTCATCGGCTGGACGACGCCGCTGATGGAACTGATCCCCGTCTTCGGTAAGGCCGGGATTCCGCCGGTGCTGGTGGATCTGGCGCTGACGATCTACCGTTTCCTGTTCGTGATGGCGACGACGCTGAATGAGATGCGGCGGGCGCAGTCGTGGCGGCTGGGGAAAGCTACTTTTGAAGCGCGCATGCGGGCGCTGTCGATGCTGGCGGGCGGGTTGTTTGTGCGCTGCGTCGACCGCGTGCGGCGTCTCGAAGAAGGGATGGAGGCGCGCGGCTACGAAGGGCGGCTGTGGGTGCTGCGCGCGGAACGCACCATGTCGCCCCTGGCAGCGTGCGGGATTGTGGCCCTGCAGGCGTCGATATTGGTTTTCGGGAAGGGCCTGCCTTTGAAAGGAATGTTTCGATGATTCTCGAGGCGAGCGACTTAACCTTCAGCTACGGCATCGCCACGCCGCCGATTCGCGGGATGAATTTCCGCCTGGCCGAGCCGCGCCGGGTGTGCCTGCTGGGCGCCAACGGCGTGGGTAAGTCGACGCTGATGATGCTGCTGAACGGCACGCTGCGTCCGCAGGCGGGCGAACTTTCCGTGCTGGGGCGGCCGATCGATTATTCGCGCGCCGGTCTGCATGCGCTGCGGCGGGAGGTCGGGGTGGTGCTGCAGGATCCGGACGATCAGCTTTTCGCGGCGACGGTCGAGCAGGACGTGGCGTTCGGGCTGCTGAACAACGGCATGGACTCGGGCGAAGCGCGGCGCGTAGTGAATCAGACCCTGGAGCGGCTGGGAATTTCGCATCTGGCGGACCGGCCGGTGCACGAGCTGAGTCAGGGCGAGAAGAAGCGGGCGGCGCTGGCGGGGATTCTGGTGCTGCGGCCGAAGATCATCCTGCTGGACGAACCCACGGCAGGCCTCGATTACGCCGGAATTTCCGCGATGCTCGGGCTGCTCGACGACCTCTACGCCGCCGGGACCACCTTGATCGTGAGCACGCACGACTCCGACCTGGCTTATGAGTGGGCGGACGAGGCCTGGGTGATGCACGAAGGACGGATCGCCGCGCAGGGGCCGGCTACGGATGTCTTCCGGCTGGGAGAGCTGCTGCGCGCGGCGCATCTGCGGGTGCCGGCGCTGGTGGAACTGGGGATGGCGCTGGAGGAAGCGAGTCCGGATCTGGGGGACCGGGCGCTTCCCCGCACCCGCGAAAAACTGGCAGAACTGATCAAACGAACACTTAAAGGAGATGTGAAATGGCAAACGAAACAGTGAATTTACCGGCACCGGAACCGCACGTTCACGAGCATGTGCACCGGCATACGCACGAGCATCGGCACGGCGATCTCGTGCATACCCATGAACACGAGCATGTGCATCTGCACGAGCACGGGAGGTTCGATGCGGGTCACATACATGACTATGCGCCGACGCCGGCGGAGTCCATTGAGGAGGAGCACGACCATCAGCATCATCAATAGGGCAAAACCACCGGCGGCAAGACCGCCAGCGGTACAGGTGAGGGGCGCTCAGTTCTCCGACGGGGTCTTCGACAGGCTGTCAACGACCACCACGTCGATCGGGGCCTTGCGCGGTTCCATTTTGAGGCCGAGTGACTGAAAACCGTCCATCAGCGAGCTGACTGACCCGTTGGCGGCAAACTGAACGACCTGCGGCGGCAATTGCATGCCAGCCCCGACGGCGGCGTGGATCAGCATGACCTGATTGTCTTCCTCGGAAACCTTGAAGCTGAAGTCGTAGCTGCCGGTAATGCCGCTCATGTCGACGATGGGCCGGTCGAACGTAGCGCTCCACCATACGGGCGAGCTGATCGATGGTCAGTTTGTGGCCGGTGAAAACACCGTTGGCGAACGTGTAGGACGATCCATTACCCAGATCGACTGAAACGCCCGCCGCACCGCCGGTGGCCTGTATGTCGCCGGTCCCTTTCGGCGCGGGCGCGTTCGTATCGGGCGGCAACAATTTCATGTTCAGCGGCGGCTTGCCAGCTGTAATAACGTAGGCTGGCAGTTCCCTCTTCTCGCGGTGGGCTTTTAGCTGGAAGCGTTCGAGGAGCAAGGACTGGATCATCTCAGGGATCTGGTCCGAGGCAGCGCCGTCGGGGAGCTTCGCGCTGACATCGTAGCGCTCGGAAGTCAGCCAGTCTGGACCGATCACCTGAAGTTGCCGGACCCGGTATGCCCGGGCGACATAGTCGCGCATCGGCAGAGCGTTGATCCGTATCAGGGTGCCGTCGGCGTGGACGCCGATGGCCACGCCGTCCTGCCGAACCGCAGGCGAAGCGTGGACGGAGGCGACTTCAAACTTCGGATTGGCGGGCGCCTGGCCCAAAACCAGCCCGGCGGTGAGTGCGGTCAGGAGTAGGGGCTTCATCTTTTCATCGTACGAAAGCGGCGCCGGAAATGTTCGGCGGAGCGTTCTATCCAACGGAAATCAGGATATTTGTCGTGTCCGGAACATTTCCAGCCCCAGGCGATGTCAGATTCCCGACATTTGGGCCTTCCCCCCTCTGAACGGGCGGAACCCCTCTGCTACAATCTCCCGTATGCCCGCCTTGTAACCGTACTTAAGTTCTACGCATCCATTCGGCCCGCTCCACGGAAGGCCGTTCCGCCTCAAAAGGAGAACGACACACATGAAGCGCTTTTTGCCCCAGGGTTTTATGATCTTCGCGGGTGTTCTGGGAATCGCAGCCACGGTGCACAGCGACCAGGACGTTACAAAGAGTCGCAGGAAGTTCGATCTGCGGGAGAAAATCCTGCGGAAGTTTCTGAGAGAAAAGCAGTGCCCTGCCCAGGAGTTCAGTGGGCTGTTTATTGCCGAAGCCGATGCCCATGGGCTCGACTGGCGGCTGTTGCCCAGCCTCGCGTTCGTCGAAACGGGCGCCGGCAAGGCGCAGCAGGGGAACAACCTGTTCGGCTGGGCGAATGGCAGACAGAAGTTCACCAGTATCGGCGATGCCATCCACACTGTAGCCGCGACCCTGGCTTACGGCAAGGCCTACCGCGGCAAGGACACCAACGGAAAGCTGGAGGCGTACAACCAGGGCCCAGACTATAAGGCGGTGGTCCTCCAGATCATGCGCCAGATCTCGCCGCGCCAGCAGGTGCAGCCCGCGGAATGAACCGCCGTTTCGTCACGGCGGACCCACAGTCCGAAGGGTCCGTTGTGCGCGGCTAGTCGGGTTCGTCTATATATCTGGAGGCCAAAGCTTTGGCGACCGGTTACAGTTCGTCCGGACCGAAGTTTGACAAGGCTCGCGCGGCCTCTCTATAGTTGATAGAATCCTGAAGTATTGGCGGAGGAGTACGACTTCGGGAATCCGGGGAGCTTAGGCAGTGCCAGACAACGAGTCGTCCGGTTCTTTTGAATCGCCTGTTGCGGCGGTCGATCCGGACGAATACCAGCATTTACTTGAGGACTACAGCCATCTCGCGCCACCGTCGCGGCATGAAGTGCTGGAAGGCCGCGTGCTTAAGATCTCAGGCAGCGACGTCTTCATCGATGTCGGATACAAATCCGACGGCGTAGCTCCGATCGCGCAGTTCACCGACGCCGCCGGTGCGATCACGGTGCGGCCGGGCGACATCGTGGAAGTTATGGTCGAGAGCGGCCAGACTTCGGAAGGCTACGTCCTCCTTTCCCACGAGCGCGCCTCGCGGATCAAGGTCTGGGACAACCTCGAAGAGGCGCAGCTGCAGCAGCTGACGATTTCGGGTCTGGTGATCGGCCGCGTCAAAGGCGGCCTGTCGGTCGATGTCGGCGTGCGGGCGTTTATGCCGGGGTCGCAGGTGGACGTGCGGCCGATCCGTAACCTCGACCAGTTCGCCGGGCAGAATATTCCGGTCAAAGTGGTCAAGCTGAACCGCAAGCGCGGGAATGTGGTCGTGTCGCGCAAGCTGGCCGTGCTGGAAGAGGTGGAAGCCCGCAAGAGCGTCACGCTCGAATCGCTCAAAGAAGGCGCGGTTCTGACGGGAGCGGTCAAGAATCTGACCGAATATGGCGCATTCATCGATCTCGGCGGAATCGACGGCCTGCTGCACGTGACCGACATTTCTTACGGGCGCGTGACGCATCCGGCCGAAGTGCTGCATGTGGGCGACGAGATCACGGTACAGGTGCTGAAGTACGATCCCTCAAAAGAGCGGGTGTCGCTCGGCATGAAGCAGCTGATGCCCGATCCCTGGGAGGGCGTGATCGAGCGCTTTCCCATCAATACACGCGTGGTGGGGCGCGTGGTGAGTGTGACCGACTACGGCGCATTTATTGAAATCGATCAGCGGCGTCGAGGGGCTGATCCACATCAGCGAGATGACTTGGTCGCGGCGCATGAAGCATCCGTCAAAGGTGGTGCATCCGGGCGATCAGGTGGAAAGCGTGGTGCTGGAAATCAACATCAAAGACCGTCGTATTTCTCTCGGACTCAAGCAGTTAGAAGCAAATCCATGGACAACGGTTGAACAGCGCTACAGCGTCGGATCGGTGGTCGAGGGCCGCGTACGGAACATGACCGAGTTCGGCGCTTTCATCGAAATCGAAGAAGGCATCGACGGGCTCGTTCACATCTCGGATCTGTCATGGACGAAGCGGATCAAGCATCCGAGTGAGGTTCTGCGCAAGGGGTCGATGGTGCAGGCGGTGATTCTGGCCATCGATGCCAGCCAGAAACGTCTGTCGCTGGGCGTCAAACAACTGCAGCCCGATGCGTGGGAGACATTCTTCCAGCAGCATCACGTAAACGACACGGTGCATGGGAAGGTGCTGCGGGTGGCGGGCTTCGGCGCATTTGTGGAAGTAGCCGAGGGAGTGGAAGGACTGTGCCATTTTTCGGAAGTTCCTGGGTGGTCGGGGCGGAAATCAGAACCCGCCGCCGCTGCATCCCGGCGCAGCAAATGGACTTTAAAATCATCAGGATGAACGAGGCCGAGCGGAAGATCGGGCTCAGCCTGAAGGCGTTTATGGATGAGGAAGAGCGCGGCCGGTTGGATGAATACCAGAAGAGGGCCGTGGCGGCGGGTTCGGGCCTCGAAGATTTACTTCCGCGCCGCGAACGGTGAGCGCGAATTCTCTAATTGCTTCATCCTGTGGTATTTGGCAAAATCTTAAAGTAAGGTGAGCGATGACGAAAGCCGATCTGATTGAAGAAGTTTCACGAGTCGTGGAAATGACGCGGAAGGAATCCGAGGTCATTGTGGAAGCCATCTTCGACAGTATCGTGCGTTCGCTGCGGGGCGGAGACAAAATCGAGATTCGCGGTTTCGGCAGCTTCCGCACGCGGCAACGGCAGTCGCGCGTGGGACGCAATCCGAAGACGGGTACGCGCGTGGAAGTGCCCGCGAAGAAGATCCCTTATTTCAAGCCGAGTAAGGAACTGAAAGACGTTGTGAATTCGGGCGCAAAGCCTGCGGGGAGTTCGGAAGCCGGGCCCGCGGAAGAAGCTTCTCCCGCTTAAAGCCATTGGATCGTCTCTGGAGTCCCTGGCGTTACCGGTATCTGACGGAAGCCCCGAAGACTGCTGGCTGCATCTTCTGCGAGATGGCGGCGGCCGGCAAGGATAAGGATGAGGATAGCCTCATCGTTTATCGCGGGGAACTCAATTTCGTCGTCCTCAATCGTTTCCCCTACACTTCAGGTCATTTGATGGTGGTGCCCTACCGGCATGTAGCGGAGCTCGCTCTGCTGAATATGGCGGAGGCGAACGAAATGATGGCGCTGGTTCGGGCAGCGGAAGGGCATCTGCGAAAGATTTACCGGCCTGACGGCCTGAACATCGGGATGAATATCGGTGAAAGCGCGGGCGCCGGGATCGCGGCCCACATCCACATGCACATGCTGCCGCGCTGGACCGGGGACGCGAACTTCATGACGACCGTCGGCGAGACACGGGTGCTGCCGGAGGAACTGCCGGTGACGTGGCAGCGGGTCAAGGCTGCATTCGAGGCCGGAGTGTGAAGAGTGGGCATGATGCCGTCCGGATTCCATCCTGCTCCACACTGAGGCTCGTCGCGCAGGTATGCGCTGCGAAACGCAGCCGATTGGGGGAAAAGCACGGCAAATAGTGGAAACAAGCTACTTTCGCATGGACGGATAGCTGCACCTTCTGTCCCGCGAAAGGAGCTTTTTCTATGAGAACCGTGGTGGGCGTTTTCTCTGACCGCGCGGTAGCCGACCGTGCGGTGCACCATCTGATCGATATTGGCGTCCCCTCCGATGATGTCACCGTTGCCGATGCCTTGAAGGCAGATGGTCACGAATGGTCTGATCGCAACCTGGCGGCATGCGGCGGTCTGTCCGCCGGCTGGTTCATGGCCTGGATGATTCCTCTGCTCACGAAACGAACCTTCCCGGGAGCGACCGCATTCGGGGCCGGGGTCGGCGGCGTAACCGGGTTTATCGCCGGCTTAGCTGCGCTCTGGATTGGGAGCCCCGCAGGGGCGACGGTGACGATGTTGGCAGGCGTGACGACCGGCGTCGTCTTCGGCGCTTTGATCGCCGGTATGTACAGCCTGGGTGTGTCTCACGAGGAGGTGCCCCTGCAGGCGGAGGCCGTACGCGAACACGGGGTGGTTGTAGCCGCGCATGTGGATAAGCCGACTGCGGAGGAAGCTTACCGTCTTATGGAAGAGCACGGCGCCCGCGCGCTGCTGACGGATGAGGATGCGTGGAAAGCCAGCGGGTGGGGAGGAACGGTCGTCCCCGACGAGCCGTATCCGTCCGACAGCACGATCCGCAAGCACGCAGCCTGACATTTCAGAAATAAGTTTTTCATCAATTGCGGAACTAACGACGGTACTTCGGCTAATGCAGTGGCAGGATGACTCCTGCCCTCGATCTTGACACGCAGCTGATGGTCCGCGTCCAGAGCGGCGATGCCACGAGTTTCGGCGAGCTGCTGCATCGGAACCGGAACATGGTGCTGAACTACCTGTCCCGCATGGTGGTGAACCGCGCGATTGCAGAGGAATTAGCACAGGATGTGTTCGTTCGCGTCTACCGTTCGAGGCGGACTTACGAGCCAAGCGCGAAGTTTTCGACGTGGCTGTACCGTATCACGACAAATGTTGCGTTGAACTATTTCCGCGACGAGAAACGCGCACAGAATCAGGTCAGCCTCGACATGCAGGACGCGGTTCAGTTGCGGCGGGAAGCACAGGATGTGGCGCCGCTGGTGGAAGACCGCCTGGTGAACGACGTGGTAGTGCGGCAAATCCGCACCGCGATTCGTGCGCTGCCCCCGAAACAGCGGGCGGCGGTGATCATGCACAAATACGGGGAAATGGATTACGCCCAGATCGCCCGCGTGCTGGGTTGCACGACCTCGGCGGTCAAGGCGCTGATGTTCCGGGCCTATGAGACGCTGCGGCTGCGGCTGCGGGCACTGGCGTAAGAAGGCGTCTTCCGAATTAACTGTGCACTGAACACTACGTTAGCCCCATCCGCCTGGCTTCCTGATGGGCGGCGGTGCGGATCGAGGCCAGCGGGTTCGGGGCAATCTTCCACTTCGGCTGGCGAATCGCCTCCTGCACGGCCGGGATCATCGATTCCGGCATCTGCACCACATCGCGCACGAATGCGTGCCACTGCTCGGAGTCGGGCGGCCACTGGCTGGCGGCCTCGATCTCGGAATAGTGCGGCGGTTTAACTGCGCTGCGTGTGGGAACGTAGGTCCGGTTCGGCGGCACCGACGGATAATTCTGGCCGCGAAAACGCTTAGCCATTTCTGAGCCTCAACTCGTTTTAAACCTCACTGCGTGGTCGTGCTTTTTCGAAAGCATCGGAATCCGGAATCGGATATGTGGAAGGGACGAAATCTCGCTTCCTCCATTATTTCACAATCGATGAGGGTCTCGCCACGGAGTCTTTTCCAATGCCAGACGAGCCTGAAGGGGCGGTTTGTTTCTAACGCCAGATGAGCCTGAAGGAGGGAGACCGATGCTGAGGATTGCTTGATCAGCATGACGGATGGAGAGAGATTGAGCTTGGAGCAGATCCGGGCGTTTCTGCCCGGCAGCCGGGAGATCGGATTCGAGGCACGCTCGGGGCAGGAGCTATATGAGTGGACGAAGCGGATTCTGTGCGAGCAGGAGTATGCGAGCCTGGGACGCGAGGGCAAGGGTCTGGTGAAGCTGTATATCGCCAAAATGACCGGACGCAGCCGTGCCCAGGTGACGGGGATGATCCGCCAATACCTCGACAGCGGGACGATTCAACGCCGGCGGGGGCGGGGGCGCCGCTTCCGGTCACGCTACACCGAGGCCGGTTTCGTGCTGCTGGCCCAGACAGATGACGCACACGAAAGACTGAGCGGGCCGGCCACACAGAAGATTCTTTATCGCGAGTTTCACGAGTTCGCCGATGCCCGCTTCGAACGTCTGGCGGAGATTTCGGTGGCGCACATCTACAATCTGCGCCAACGGCGCGGATACCGCGAGCGCCACCTGCATTTCGATAAGACACGGCCCACACCGGTCGCCATCGGTGAGCGCCGCCGCCCCGAACCGGCGGGCAGGCCGGGTTATCTGCGGGTGGATACGGTGCATCAGGGCGATCTGGACGGCGTCAAGGGCGTGTATCACATCAAGGCCGTCGATGAGGTCACACAAAGGGAGGTGGTGGGAGCGACCCCTACATCTCCGAAGCCTGGCTCGAACGGCTGCCGGAAAGCGTGCTGGAGCAGTTTCCCTTCCGTATTCGCGGCTTTCGCCGCGACAACTGACCAGTAGCGCAGACCAAGGGTCTACTTATCCAGGATAAGGGTGACCGTGCATCTTCGCGTCTGGTCAACGAGTTCATCAACCACACAGTGGCGAAGCTGTTGAACAAGCTTTTGATCGAGCAGACCAAATCACGGCCGCGGCACTCCAATGACAACGGTCTGGTGGAGGCCCAAAACGGGTCGGTGATCGGCAAACATATGGGGCTTCGATCACATCGCGGCAGAGCATGCCGGGCGGATCAACGATTTTTACCGCGAACACTTCAACCTGTATCTGAACTTCCATCGTCCCTGCGGGGTTCCGGAACTGACGAAAGACCGCAGCGGCAAGATCCGGCGCCGCTACCCGTGGTACGCCACGCCGTGGGAAATCCTGCGGCAGTTGCCGGCTCTGGCCGGGTCTTTGAAAGAGGATCTCACCATCGAGCAACTGGAACGTATCGCCGAAGCCCGGAGCGATACCGGCGCTGCCACCAGCATGCCGGAGGCGAAAGCGAAACTCTTCGCCAGCCTCGCCCAAAGGAAAACGGCATGAAAACCGCCACCCCAGGGGCAGCCTTCCATTTCCTCTTCGCTCCTCGTACGGCATCGCGGCCACCCCTCAAGACTTCCCTTCGGCGGCCTGCGACCGGTCTTGACGGGACCCGTCCTCGATGCCCCAAACCTTTCCCTTCAAGAGGAAATGGAAGGCGCGGTCATCGGCTTCAGCCGTACAAAAAACAACTCACGACCACAAATACGAAAGGAGATTCAATCCCGGCCTGCTACCCTTGGCTTCAGGCCCATTTCTGAATTAGAAAACGCTATAGTGTGGAGGGAATCGCATGAAACAGCTTGCCGCCTTACTCCTGCTGAGCAGCACCGTTTTCGCCCAGACCTCCGGCGCGCCGGCCCCTGACATCCCGCGCACTCCCGAAGGCAAGCCCGACTTCTCGGGACTCTACAGCATCCCCTACACGCCCAATATGGCGCGCGGCAAAGAAGCCGATGTCCCCTACACCGAACGCGGCCGCGAAGCTTACCTCAACCACGACTCGAAGGACGACCCCACGTCCCACTGCTGGTTCCCCGGCGTTCCCCGCATCATGCAGTCGCCCTATCCGATGCGCATTGTGCAGACGAAGGATTATCTTTTGCTGCTCTACGAGTACATGACGATGCATCGCATCATTACGCTCGACAACAGCCCGCACCCGGCCAACATGGAACCTTCTTTTATGGGTGATTCACGCGGCCACTGGGAAGGCGACACGATCATCGTCGACACGACCATGCTCAAAGACGCCCCATGGACCTGGCTCGATACCGCCGGCCATCAGCACTCGGACGCATTGCACGTCATCGAGTACTTCCGCCGCACGCCCGGCAGCCCGGTGGTCGATTACGAATTCGTGGTGGATGATCCGAAGATGTACACGAAGCCCTGGGTCAACCCGCGCCCGCTCCGTCCGCTCAAGCCGACGCCCGGTCTGCCGGATCTCCTGGAATACAACTGCGAAGAGAACAACAAGGACCTAGGTCACCTGGTGACGAACAAACCAGCGCTGCAGTGAGCGTTTCGCCGATTCGTGGCTCTAAAACGAAGACGCGGATACAATCCGCGTGTCCGAAACAAAAGACTGGGGCGGGAGGGCCGTTACCGCGGCGCCGTTATCCGCGAGCCCCCATCGATTGGCTTCTGATCGCACAGTGCACAAATACTGTCACTGTCTCGTTCCGGCAGCTCCGATTCCGGTGTGAATTCCGCGTTTACTTTCCGGCCGCCCGCCCGTGGCTTTTCCGGTGGTTCTATTTGAGCACCTCCTTAAACAGGAACATTGATGGCTATCGCCACTGCGTCCACTCACGGACGCCCATATGTTCATTCAGTGATCTTTTATTCAGATTCTGATCCCATCGGCCGCTGATGTCAATCCCTCTCGCGACTGACATGGGAACATGGGTACCAAGGCGACAGCCCCGATGAAACGATTCGCGCGCGAAATCGCACCGCTGGCGTACTTCATCGCGGTGTCTTCTCTTACCGGCGCGTCGTGCCCGCAGATTGCGCCAGCCACCGAGCCCGCCTGGATCGATCTCATTTCGAATAACTTCAGTTCTTTCGGCACTCCTGGCACGTCGCTGCTGTTCAACGATCTGAACTCGGACGTGCGCACACCCGGGCAGCAGCTGCCCCTGGCCTTCGAAGTGCCTCCGAGCGCCATCGGCGCTATCGATACCCATACCTACCCCGCGACTGGCCCCGTGTTCTACTCCAACGCTTCAGGAGCCTCCATAGACTGCCTGCCCGGTATCGATCCCTCTCTGCCCAACGGTTGTCCGGACGGCCAGGTCGGCGTGGGATGCCCTGCCAGTGGCGACTGCACGGGCCACCCGATCCAGCGTTCACCGGCTGTGGGCATCGTGAGCTCCTTCACCACGCGCACGGCGGGAATCAGCTACCTTGGCACGTTTGAGGGCACTGCCAACGCCGATCCGGGCGGTGTGCTCGAGGTGGTCTTCTTTCATCAGAAGGAGGATTACGTCGCGGGAAACGAGTACGGCTTTTACCGCGATCCGACCGTGCCCAACCTGCTCACCGTCTATTGGCAAACTAACGCGAACTGCAGCCTTCGCCCCTTTGGGAGCATCAACGACACCATGTGCACGACCCGCGAGGCGGTTCGCGAGGCGTCGACGTATATTTACACCGACAATCTCGTGCCCGGCGCCGTCGCGCCGCCGATCACGACCACCTGCACTATCGATCTTTCGTCCGCCGGAGGATTCGGCCTCTACTACTACTCGATGTGGATTTTTTCGGACGACGGAACGCTGAAGTTCGGCATGAGCATCCGCGATCCGAACACAATGCTGCCGGTCGTGCCCGACACTTCAATAGATCCCAACGTGGGCATTTCACCAGATTGGTATCCCATCGGGCCACTGAACGGCGGAGACGGCTACGTCACCGCCGGCATCACCCGTTTCGATCCTCTGGAAAACCAGACCTTCTCATCCCCGCCGCCCACCATGTCGATGGAACGTCTGGAAGTCGCAAAGGCCCCGCCCAACGGCCCCCGGCGCAGATAAGGACGCGCACGCGACGACGGAAGCCGCGGAACGTTATCAAGTCAGCCTGCTAAGCTGGCGGGTTAACCCGTGATCTCCTGCAGCCAGCTCACCAGGCGATTTGGCGCCGTAACCGCCGTGAACTCCCTGTCATTGGAGGTCGCGCGAGGCACGATCTGCGCCTTTCTGGGTCCCAACGGCGCCGGTAAATCGACCACGGTCAAAATGCTTTCAGGACTCCTGGCTCCGACTTCCGGCCAAGCCTTCGTCTGTGGGTCCAACGTCGCCACGCATCCGATCGAGGTCAAACGCCGCATCGGCGTACTGCCCGAGAGCCTCGGCCTCTTCGACGATCTCACCATCGGAGAGCACCTTCTTCTCACCGCTCAGATTTACGGTCTCGGGAAGCAGCAGGCGCACGAACGAATCGAGCAGCTCCTGCGCGTGCTCGGCCTCGTGGAGGGCCGCAATACGTTCGCCGGCTACGGCTCCCACGGTATGCGAAAAAAAACCGCGTTTGCCATGGCCCTGCTGCCAAACCCGGAGGTGCTTTTTCTCGACGAGCCATTCGAAGCCATCGATCCCGCCACTTCAAAGATCATGCGCGACCTTCTTGTCTTCGCAGCCGCGCACGGCGTGACCGTGTTTCTCACGTCGCACGTTCTGCCGGTGGTGGAGCGCATCGCTCACCAATTCGTGATGATACGGGGAGGGAGGATCGTTTGGAACTCTTCAGCCACGGAACTGCCGCGCTCGCTCGAAGACCTGTATCTCGAACTCGCGGAACCGCCCGTGTCGGAGGATTTGGAATGGCTCGCGGCTCCCTGATAATGCGCTCAATCCTGGGCGCGCTCACGACCGCGGTACGGCGCGATCTCAAAACTGTGGGATCTTTTCCGGCAACAATCTCTTTGTAGTCAGCGTGGCATTTCTCTTCCTCGGCGATCCCGGTGTTTTTGTCGGACTCGCCAGCTTCATCGGCCTGATCCTTTTTATTCCGCTGAGCGCCGATCCGCTGCGGGTTTTGCCGCCCGATCGCCTTGTCGTGTGGCCGCTCAGCAAGGCCGAGCGCCGCTGGATAAGAGTGCTGAGTCCGTGGCTCAATCCCGTGACGTGGCTCGTCGCGGCGCTGGCGGTCTGGAAGCACGTGTCCCTGGGCCTTTGGGCGCTGACTGCCGGAGTGTTTGCGATCGGGTTCGTGCTGCCGTCGCTTCCCGCCGCACGCAAAGGAATCTGGCGCCGCCTGCCCCACTTTCCGGGCCGGTTGAATCATCTCATACGTAAGAATCTGCGCGAGACGCTCTCGACGCTCGATTTCTGGTGCAGCGCGGTGGTGAGCGGCTTCTGCCTGGGCTTGCGGGTTGCGGGACGGCTGCCGGCCGAGGCCTTGCTGCCGACGACGATCGTGGTGATGCTCGCCCTCTCGACGTATTCGCAGACGCTCTTCGGTCTCGATGGCGAGGGCGGAATGACGCGCTACCGCCTCCTGCCCGTCCCCGGGTGGCAGATTCTGGCGGCCAAAGATGCTCCGTTCCTGCTGGTGTCCGTATCTGATGACCTTATCTCTGGCGCCTACTGCCGGACTCGCCGCCGCGCTGTCCGCCTTGGCGATAGGCCATCACGTTTCCGTAATCCATCACAGCGACCAGATGCGCTGGCGGTTCTCCAGCGGGGTCTCCTTTGGGATGAGCATCTTTCAGGTGGTCGTGATGTCCGCGACCGCTGCGGCGGTTCACGCGATGCCGCTGCTGATCATTGTTTGCGCGGCCGTCTATCTGTGGTCTATCTGGCGGTATGGGTGGGTGTTGGAGCGGCAGCCGCTGTAGCGCCTGATTTACTCCAACACTACGTAGCGCTCGGAATTCGATACGTAGACTGCCTTAAACAAACCCAACGGCATGAGCCCCGCCACGCCCGATTCGTCCGGCTCCGGAATCGCCACCGCGTCACCGCTCCAGATGTTGCGTCCGTCGATCGCCAGACCGCTTTCGACCGACCCCACAAATCTCCCACCGGTCGCCGTCTGCGCGTACTTCATTCCCGAACGGTCGGGCCCAACCCCGAACCGCACCAGCTCCCGCGCCCCGAATCGAGCACCAGTTCACCCAGACTCGTCAGCACAGCCATCCGTCCGTTCAGCATCCGCCAGGGCGAGCGCCTGCCCTTTACCTCCCGCTTGCCGAACTCGAGACGTTGGGCGCGCACATCGAACAGATAATCGAACCTCGCCAAAAAGCCTTGCCCCAGTATGCCTTGCGCCTCCCGCAGAGCGTCGCGAATCTCCTTCATCGCCGAAATCAGTAGTTCCTGAACGCCGATCTTCGCCGGACCCAGCGCGATCTCATTCCCCTCACTGGCGGACAGCCATGCCGTGCCCGTCGCCGACCCCACTGCCACGCGAAACTTCGGGGCCAGGCCGATTGCATCCGCCACGCGCTTTTCTATGAAGTTGACGTTGCTGCCGGTGCCGAGCAGGAAACGGTACAGCCCGCGGCCGTTCACGAAGACGCCGTTCACCGGCGGGCGCCCTGTGCGCATGTCCACCCGGACCTGCGCGGTCAGCGACCCCACGCCGATACTGCGGACGCAGATCGGAACCCCGAGCCAACGGGAGACCGTTGGCTAAAAGTTAAAGGAAAGGTTACAAAAAGTACATTAGCGTTCCTGTAATTATTTCTGCCGGGCGAACCGATAGTCTCCTGAGACGTGCTTAATCATGAGCCCAGTCACCGTCCCCTGCTTGTCCCGGACGAACTCCAGCCCCAAACCGCTGAAGCCCGAAAACGCCGTCTCCGAGCTCGCATATTGCCGTTCTTTCCCGCGCCCGTCCAGATTCCCGTAGAGCGCGCGATTCTCAAACGTAACCACGACCGTCCGCGGCACAATTCTCCACAGCGGCAGCTGCTCCACATAGGTCCCCGCATATTTCGCCAATATCTCCGGCGCAATCTTCGCCTCCGATTTCGCCTCATCGGAAGCCTTCCCCACCCAGTGGCCGAGATCGGTATGCTCTTCGTTGCACACATACTCGATCAGCTCCGTGTCGGCCGCCAGCTCGGCACGCACCGCGACCGTCCACGGCCGCGCATACACAGCGGGGTCCGTGTAAGTCAGCTCCAGGTCAAGGGTGCCGAAGTTCCTGCGCCGATAGCGCTCCGTCACCCGCAGCGCTTCCGAATGCGGATGGCCGCTGGTATCGAGCCACGAGTGGCCGTTATACCCGTTGCTCTCCACGACCAGCGTGTCGCTGTCCCAATGCCCGACCGAATACCCCATCCAGCTCGGATTCGGCGCGGCTTCCAGCTTCCTGCCATCGAGGAAAATCTGCCGGTAAGTCAGATCCGGATTCAGAATGACCACCATGGCGGGCGTTTGAATGATCTTCATCATGCCGCCGGCCGTGCTGTCCGCATCGGTCGCGTACGCCGGGCCCGACGGCAGACAATGCGCAGTCATCGAATCGCGCCCCAGATTCTCCGTGCGCTCCTCCACGAGCTTCCGCGCCCACGGCTGCACGTCACCGTCTTTCAGATCCGCCGCGATGTTCACGCGATACTTCGGCGATATCCGGTTCCACACGCCCGACAGATCGGGCTTGCCGTCAGGCGTGCGCGGCGCGGCCGCGGTCAGATTCGGCTTGCCGCCCGGAAGCCGCAGCACGCCGGAATCCGTGTGATGAATCCACTGCGCGTTCATCACGCCCGCCGCAGCCAGCAGGATCAGCAGCGCTGTTCTCATGCGGAGCAAGTAAATCACAATTCAAATCGCGACGCCAGCCAGTTGCGTCACCACACCCACTTCTGAGCCAATCTCCTCACTCGCACGCCTTGCCCCGCACGATCCCCGTGCCTTTCCGCGGCATCCGGCTTGCTGCCTGAAAGTCAATCGGTAGCGTTGCGCCCGCAGGATCCGTCTGCGCGCCGCGCACTACACGTAGAAAGGTAGGACTGCATGAGAACACGCATTACGCTCGCCTGCGCCGGAGCATTCGGGTTTCTGTTCGCCGGATTCCTCGTGGCGCCGACCCTCAGGGCCGCCGACACCGACTCCGCTCAGGTCGCCAAGCTGCTCTCCGAGACCAAGACCATGGCCTTCGAGCTCAAAGAGGACGCCGTGACCATGGAGAGCTTCAAGTACATCAACGTCGGCCGGGAGTCTCAGGCCGTGGCGATCAACACGATCCGGGATCACATCAACGCTCTGGGCAAACAGGTCGTGAAACTGCAGGCTGTCGAAGCCGAAGCCTCGCCATGGCAGAAGACCGCCATCGAGCGCATCAACCCTTATCTCGAGGAGATGGTCGGCTACACATCGGCCGTGATTGAACATATCACGACAGGTGAGCACAACTTCGCAGAATACAAAGACTATCTCGAAGCCAACGCCGACTATGCCACGGACCTCGCCGCCATGATCGGCGACTTCGTGAACTATGGCAACTCCAAGCACAGATTCGAACGCCTGGGCGCGAAGCTCGAAGTGGAACAGTAACCCTCCGCAGGGAAGCCTTCCGTAGGGCAGACGGTCGTTTTCCGCCGTCTGCCTTCTAACCACTCATACCTGACCCCGCTCCCCGCCCCTCCAACCACTCCACTACTTCAACGGCGCCGTTCCGCCGCGCCGCATCGAGCGGCGTCATGCCGTCATGTCCCACCCAGTTCAGATCCGCGCCGCGCGCCAGAAGCCACTCCGCCATTGCCCGCTGCCCGCTCCGGCAGGCATGCCAGAACGCATTAGTCACCTCGTCGGCGCTCGGCCCTGGAGTGGCCGCGAAAAACCTCTCCACGCGATTCCTCAATCCCAGCGCGGCCGACTGCCACAGATTCGTCTGTGCCCCGCGTTCCACCAGCCGCCGCGCCGCCCGAAAGCAGGTGAATACGACCGCATCCGCCATCGCCGTCCCGTCGTCGATGACCGCGCCGGTTGCCTCGATGTCCGCACCGCCGTCCAGCAGCGCATCGATCGCTTCCACATCGTCGCTACTCGCCGGCCAGTCCGTCGCCGTGCGCAGCATCGTGCGCTTGCCGTCCGCCGTGGCGTTTGCAAGCGCCGGGTCTTCCTCCAGCATATCCTTCAGCCGCCCGACATCCCCCGCTTGAATCGCCGTCACCCACTCCGTCACCCATTCCACGTGCATTAGTTTTCCGTCGGCCTCGTGGCGTGCTCTATCACCAGATATTCCGACGGCGCTGTCCGCGGTTCCAGCCTGAGGCCGAGCTGTTCCTGAATTGCCGTGTAGATAGACGGGCCGCCGGGAGAGGCAGCCCCCCCCGGCTGTGGCCTCGCATCGTCCGGAATCCACTCAAGAGAAATGTCGAACAGCCCCTGAATGCCCGTGTTGTCCTGCACACGCCGATCTGTCTGGGAGGAAAGGAGGTCGGCCAGGCGTGCCATTGAAATTCCGATAAGTTTTGCCTTGCCGCAACACAGCCGCAATTCCCCACCGCCGGCCGGAAGAATTCCGGGGGCCGAAAATATCGCCGGCGGCGCGGTGGAAGAGGAGCTGTTTTGTGCTTCGGACCGCTTCAGCTTTGGGCCACCTTTCGCCGGAACCAAAGCGTACACCTGACTCATCTTCTTATCCCGCCTAACAGTCAGGCCGAACCGGTCGGCAAGAAGCGCTTGCAACAGGATCGGAATTTGCCCTTGTGAGGCGTTTGTTGGCAGTGTTGCGACAACGTCGTACCGCTCGGTAGAAATCCAGGAGGGTCCCCCGGATATCCGCGCCACATCCACGCCGTAGGCTTTCCCCACAAGATCTGTGAGCGTAACGAAAGAGCCTCTGAAACTGCCTGGGTCAGACATCATTCCGAAATAGACCCCCTGACCGGCGACCGGGCGGGACGGCTTGACCGAAGCAACTTCAAATCGCGGTAAATCGGCTATCCGCTGCGCGGAAATACCAAGGGTCGATAAGCAAATCAGGCTCAGGGTGGACAGTGTCCGGACCATGAAGGAAATAGACGTTAACCAGCGCAAAAGGTGAGTTTTCTTATCTCCTCGCCGCCACCCACTCAGTCACCCGCCCCACGCTCGTGTCCCCTGTGTAGATGTTTCCCTGCTTATCCCACGTCAGGTAATTACTCTCGATGTACTGCCCATCGCCCGTCCCCGACCCGTTCCCCACCGCGCCCAGCACCGTGCCGTTGCGATCGATCTTCAGCAGCTGCCCGTCCTGTCCGCTCGCCACCCAAAGATTCCCCTGCGGATCGAACGCAATCGCGCACATCAGATTTCTCGTCTGCACGGTCTTCACGAACTTCCCGTCCGCCGTATAAACCACCAGCCGATACTCCTCGCGGTCGCCGATCCACACATCGCCGGTGCGCGGATCGATCGCAATCCCGTGCACCATGCTGAACTTGCCCTGTCCGATGCTGTTTCCGTACCACTGCTGGATGAACTTCCCGTTCTTATCGAGGCGAATCACACGCGCCGCGCCGATAATGTTCGCCGGATCGTCCGACCCCGCGTCATTCGGGCTCTCGTTCGCGTGCCCCTCGCCGATATAGATGTCGCCATTCGCAGCGAACGCCAGATCGAGCGGCTGCCAGAGCAGGCGCTGTTCTTTCGCTTCATTCCAGTCGCCGCGCTGGCCCTTCACCCCGATCGTCATCATCAGCTGCCCCTCGCTCGAAAGCTTCATGATGGTTCGACCCGTTCGCATCGCAGATCCACACGTTGTCATCCGCGTCGATCGCCATCCCGTGCGCTTTCTCCTGATGGCCGATCGCATCTTCCCCGATAGTTCGGAGCAGCTTTCGGTCCGGCCCGAACTCGAACAGCTGCGGCTCGCCCACAGCGTTGCGCTGAAACGCCCACAGATTCCCCTTCGAATCGATCCCGACCGCCGACACGCCGCCGCCGCCCTTCGACAGGTCCACCGGATACGCGAATGTGTACCCCATCGTCTGCTTCCACTCGACGCGCTGCAGTCCGGAACGTGGCCCGTCGAATCGATTGCCACACACCGTCGCACGGTGGCATCCCGGGACGATGGGCGGCGCTGTCCCGCGAACAGCGCTCGCAATCGAGAGAACCTTGCCGCCCGGCCCCACGATCGCTCTGCCGCCTGGGTCCGGCGCCGACCCCTGCAGGAACCATTCGGGCGACTGCGCGTACGCCAGCGCCGCGAGCATAAAGAACGTCGTGAGAGTGCGTATCATTTCAGGTCCTCCGCGCTTACCATCCAGCACGCTGCGGTGAACCGCACGTCCGCTCCGTGCACATACGGGTCGAACGCCGGCCGGACCACCGCGATCACGCGCGCCCGTGTCTCCTCGTCCGCCTCCTGCAGGATCCTGCCCACGGCGCCGAGACGGCTCAGATAACCCGGCAGCTCCTGCACCGCCATGCTGCACACCACATCGACTGGCCGGATATCGATTTCCGCCCAGCCGCCCTTCTCAAGAATGCTTTGCACCTTGTCTCGGTCTCCGAAGGCGAACTGGCCGGGCCCGTCTTTCCTGCGCGCCGGCAACTCCAGCACCGGCGCCGCCGCGCGCTCGGCCGCGGTCATGAACGGATTTTCCGCGGCGCTGCGCCACGCGATGAACCGCAGTCCGCCTTTTGCCGCACTACGCAGATTCGCGAACGCCTGCACCGGATCGTCGAAAAACATCACGCCGAAGCGCGAAATAATAACGTCGAAGCTTGCGGGTTCAAATGCATAACTCTGCGCATCCGCGCGGATGAACCTTGCCGCGACGCCCTCCCGTTGCGCCCGGACCCTCGCGGCAGCCAGCATCGGATCCGAGATGTCGATGCCGGTTGCGCTCCCCTGCGCTCCCATCCGCCGCAACGCCGCGACCGTCGTGCTGCCCGTGCCGCAGCCGACGTTGAGTAAATTGCCTCCCACCGACGGAACCGCTTCGACGAGCAGATCCTCGATGGGTTTGAACAGCTGGTCGGTTAACTCCTGCGCTTCCACCCAGGCGCGCCCGGCGACGCCGTTCCACAGTGATGCCTGCTCGATATCGTTCTGTTGTGTGATGTCCATACGGCAGTTTCTTATCCGTTCACTAATCTAATAGGGTGGCCCAAAAGTCCTCACAGGCAGAAGCCTGTATTACTAAATCTTTGTTTCTTTTGCTGGCGCGAAGATTTCTCATGCGGCTTTGGCGAGTTGATTGAGCTGCACGCTGGTCTGGGCGGTGGCGAGTACAGCGACGAGAATAGGGCGTGCCGAATCGGCGACCTGATAGCGATGGGTGCGCGGAACTTTGTGGATCAGCCCGTGTGCCCGCAACAGACGCAGCTTGCGGCCGATGACGGATGAGCGCCTGCGGCGCTCGGCATTGTTTCGTGGCTCGGCGCCGTAGAGCAGTCTCTGCAGATCCCGATTGCGCAGCCCGTTGATGAGGAAGTCGCCGTGATTGATGGCCGCAAGCAGTGCCCTGTCGTCACCCCAGGGACGGAGCGCCCGCATGCGCCGGCCGTTCAGACGCACCGGTTTGTGAATCGCTGCGGTCAGTTCCTCCACGCGGGTGGAATCGTCTACCTGGGCCAGAGCATTTAACAGACGCTCGTTGGCCTTCTGGGAGACTTCGGTGCGGCGGTGAAGATCGGCAATCCCTTTTCGCATGACCCGCCACTGGAGATCTTCCGCCGGTCCGCCTTCCTTCGGCCGGAAGAGCACCAGCCGGTCAAAGCCCGTCAGTACACTCTCGATCTCCGCACCGTACTTGTCGATAAACTGTTGCATGGCGTTCTCCTTCTCGTGTCGCCGACATCGAAACTCACTACACGACGGTCTTACCACCGGGAGAACGCCTCTTTCAATACCTCAATTCTGTTTGCGGCGAAGCCGCGCTGTGCCACTTTCAGCAGCGATGACGCGCGAGATGCAGGCTGAGCGTGCGGGATGCTGTCATATGCGCGCTGCTAAGCTCGACAACTTTTTTGAACGCCGACGATAACTGACCGGGCTTCAGGTCCGGCGCACCGTTGGCTGGGCTGACTGGAATTCCCGTTTCCTTCGCCCAGGCAGCATAGGACTCCCAGGCCGTCGAACAGGCGCGCTGCAGATGAGTTTTTCCTGGCAGGGCATGAGTCCATAATAAGCCCGCCGGCGGTACATTGGAGCTGTGCCTTCGACAGAGCGGTTCTTTCAGTTCTCGCTGCTGGGGCTGCTGACGACCGCGTATCTCGCGCTGGCCGGAAGTTCCTATATCGAGCGGCCGACGCTGGACCGGCCGACACTGGTTCTTGTCTGCACCGGGCTTCTCCTGCGCGCCGCCGTCGTTACCGGCGTGGTGGGCCGTATTCCGTCTGCGCTGGTCGCGGTCGCGACGTACGGTTATATCGCGTTCTTTCCGATCGATTACTTTACCCTGTCGCACCACGACATGTTCGGGACGACCGTGCACGGCGTCTGCTTTCTCGCGACCCTGAAGATCCTGACGGCGCGGACGAATCGCGACTACGCGTGGATCGGGGTGATCTCGTTCATCGAGCTGATCTGGGCGGCGCTGCTGTCGGCGCATTCGAGTCTGTTCATCTGGCTGGCGCTGTACGTGGTGTTCGCGGTTGCCACGTTTACCAGCGCGGAGGTGCGGCGCGGATTCCAGCAGAAACGGACGAATGTGGCGGCACCGGCCGGGCTGCGCATGAACTGGCGACTGGCGGCGGTGGCCGCGACGGCGACCTGCGGAATCCTGCTCATCACAGCTGCGTTGTTCCTGATGGTGCCGCGCACGGCACGCATGGCGGCGATGCTTTTCCCGAACGGGCCGCGGCTGACCGGGTTCGCGAACGTGGTCGATCTGGGCGCATTCGGCAAGATCAGCCGCGACGACCGGCCAGTGTTGCACGTGCTTTCGTACGTGCGTCCGTTGCCGGCGGGACTGAAGTGGCGCGGCGCGGCACTGAGCCGGTTCAATGGAAAGCGCTGGTCGGAGCCGGCGCAGCCCGAACGGATAATTCCGATCGTGCACGGGTACGCGCAGATTGCGGGGATCGATCAGCGGTCGCGCCGCGACGGAAGGCGGATGATCTATCGCGTCGATGTGGAGAATTCGGGCACAGGCACACTGTTCATCGCAGGGATTCCGGAGTTCGTCAATGCGCAGGGGCGCGGTCTGTTTGAGACGGCGGAAGGCGCGCTGCATACAATGGCGGGGCTTGCTTCGGGTGGGGGCGGCGAGGCGTTTCGGTATGAGGTTTCAGCGCATTCGGGGCCGGCGCTGCCGGAGCCGTTGACGGAAGCTGAGCGGGCGCGGGATCTCAGCCTGCCGGCGATCGACGTGCGGATTTACAAACTTGCCCGGCAGTGGGCCGGGGAGGGTGAGCCGGAAGAGCGCGCTCTGCGGATTCAGCAGCATCTGAACCAGGATTTCCGTTATTCGCTGGATGGTGCGGTGCGGCCGGTGCGCGATCCCCTGGCGGACTTCCTGTTTGTGCGCAGAGAGGGCTACTGCGAATACTTCGCGTCGGCAATGGCTGTGATGCTGCGCGCGCAGCAGATTCCGGCGAGAGTGGCGACCGGGTTTCAAAGCGGGTATTTCAACGATGTTTCGGGGCTGTATGTGGTGCGGGCGTCGGATGCGCATGCGTGGGTGGAGGCATATATCGACGGCGCGTGGCAGACGTTCGATCCGACGCCGAGTGCGCCCGCCGCGGGCCAGGGGCTGATGTCGCGGCTGAGCATGTATCTGGATGCGGCGGATCATGCGTGGCAGGAGTGGGTGGTGGCGTACGACCTGTCGCATCAGGCGGCGATCGCGGCGCGGTTCGAGGCGGCGCTGCACGGGTGGAATCATCCGGGAACCACGGGCGGCAGGTGGAACGTAACGGCGATGCTGTGGAGCATCGCGATGCTGGGTCTGATCGTGGCGGGTGTTATGTTCGGACCGCGCTTAGTGAAAGCAGCAGAAAGAAAAATCCGGCTGCGGCGGATCATGCGGAGTGGAGGGTCGATGTCGGACGCTTCCCTGCTCTATCAGCGCATGCTCGACGTGCTGGCGCGGCGCGGCTTTCAGAAGCCGCCATGGTTCACGCCGGCGGAATTCGCGCGGCATCTGCCGATGGAAGAGAACAGGCGTGTGAACGCGATCACCGAAGTCTACAATTCGATCCGCTTCGGCGGGGACGCGGCGGCGACTCCGCAGCTGGCGCGGCTGCTTCAGGATTTCGAACGCGCGCGCTGAGCCCCCCACTGAGCGAGGATCACTTCGGCGCGGGCGATGACGGGGCGGTCGATCATTTCGCCGTCCATCGAGACGGCGGTGCCGCCGGATTTCGCGGCGGCATCGATTACGCGTTCGGCCCACGCGATTTCGGCAGGCGTGGGACCGAAGCAGGCGTTGACCGTGGCGATCTGCTTCGGATGAATGCAAAGCTTGCCGCCGAAGCCGAGGCGGCGGGCGCGGTCGGTGTCCGCGCGAACGGGGTCCATCGAGTCGAAGACGGCTGTAACGCCATCGACGGGCGCGGGGAGCCCGGCGAGACGCGAGATCAGGACGAGATGCGAGCGGAAGTAGAGAAGCGCATCTCCTTCGGCGTCACCGCCGAGGCCTTCGCCGTGAATGCCGAGGTCGAGCTGAAAATCGATCGAGCCGAACATCAGGCGTCCCACATTGCGCGTTTGGGCGATGGCGGAGGCGTTGGCGAATGCGCGGGCGGTTTCGATGATGGCGAGGACAGTAGCGCCGATCTGTTCGATGTCTTCAGTGCGTTCCGCTTTGGGGAGGACGATGCCTGCGACACCTTGCAGAGATGCAAGCGCGATGTCGTCGTGAAACCATTCGGTGGTCGCGCCGTTGACGCGGATGAAGACGGGATGGTCGGGTGAGAGCGTCGTTGCCGAGAGCCAGGCGGCGACGGTGCGGCGCGCGGCGGGGCGTTCGGCGGGAGGAACGGCGTCTTCGAGATCGATGATGACGGCGTCCGCGCCGCTGGCTACGGCTTTGGCGAAGCGGTCCGGGCGATTGCCGGGAACGAAGAGATACGAGCGCGGGTTCATATGCAGACTGCTGGAAAAAAGCCTGCACAGGCTGAAGCCTGTGCCACCATCATATGGCCTGCTCCGCTCGGAGGCGGTCAATCTGAGCGTGGTCGTAGCCGAGCTCGGCGAGGATGGCGCCGGTGTGTTCGCCTAAGGCGGGAATGGCGTCCATGCGGGCTTCCGTCATGCCGGGGGGAAGAAGCGCGGGGATGGTTCCGGCAGGGCTGTTGACGTCGGTCCAGCGCGCGCGCGCTTTGAGCTGCGGATGCGCCCAAAGATCGTGCATGTCGTTCACGTGAGCGTTGGCGATGGGGGCGGCGTCGAGGCGGGCGATCACCTGCCCGGAGGTTAGCTTCGAAAAAACTCCGACGATGATGGCATGGAGTTCGGCGCGGGCGTCGGAGCGGCGGGTGTTGGTAGAGAAGCGAGGATCGGTGGCCAGGGCGGGGTGTTCCAGCACCTTCTCACAGAACATGGCCCATTCGCGTTCGTTCTGCAGACCGAGCATGACGCTCTTGCCGTCGCCGGTAAGGAACGGGCCGTAGGGATAGATGGTGGCGTGCGAGGCGCCGGCGCGCGGCGGAGGGGCTGCGCCGTCGAAGGCGTAATAAAGAGGATTGCCCATCCACTCGGACATGCATTCGAGCATGGAAAGATCGATGCGAGCGCCCTGGCCGGTCTGGCCGCGGGTGAGCAGCGCGGCGAGGATATTGGTGACGGCGAACATGCCGCAGGAAATGTCGGCGATGGAGCAGCCGGCTTTGGCGGGCGCTTCGGGAGTGCCGGTGACGGAGAGAAATCCGGATTCGCTTTGGATCAGGAGATCGTACGCCTTGCGGTCGCGATCGGGGCCGTCCGCGCCATAGCCGGAAATGTCGCAGACGATGAGCCGCGGATGACGCTCGTGGAGGGCGTCGAAAGAGAGACCGAGACGCGCGGCGGCGCCAGGCGCGAGGTTCTGGACGAGGACATCGGTCTTTGTCAGCAGCTTCGCAAGGATGGCCGAGGCTTTGGGATGTTTGAGGTCGAGCGTGAGGCTCTCCTTCGAGCGATTGCACCAGACGAAGTAGGAGGAGAGGCCGCGGACGCGTTCGTCGTAACCGCGGGCGAAGTCGCCGACGCCGGGGCGTTCGATTTTGATAACGCGCGCGCCGAAGTCGGCAAGCTGGCGCGTGGCGAAGGGCGCGGAGACAGCGTGCTCGAGGGTGAGCACGGTGATTCCGGTAAGCGGAACTGGCATCAGACGATAGCCGCGGGCGGCGCGGGATCCTCCGGGCGGCCGGCATTGGCGAGCGGGACTTTCACCAGCACAAATCCCAGCACGAAGAGAATCACGATGCCGGCGATGTAGGATGGGTTCTCGAACACCACCGGCACCTTCCATTTCAGGAAGCTGAACGTGGCGGTGACCAGCCCGGTGAGCGCTTCGCCGGCAATCATGCCGGAGGCCGCCAGCACGCCCACGCTCTCCACGCGAATCGCTCTGCGCTTCGTTCAAGCCGCGCCGCGTCGCCGATGGTGTCGGTGATCCAGCGCACCATGCCGCCGATGAAGATCGCGAAAGTCGTGCCGATGGGCAGGTACATGCCGATGGCCACCAGCATGGGGCTTTTCACGCCGATCATGACAAGCGCGACGCCCATGAGAATGCCCGCAGCGATCAGACGGCCACGCCATATCGCCGCCGACGATGCCCTGCGCGAGCGACGCCA
The DNA here is from genome assembly GCA_963832905.1 of Terriglobia bacterium. GTDB lineage: Bacteria > Acidobacteriota > Terriglobia > Bryobacterales > Bryobacteraceae > BOG-234. The sequence continues at coordinate 761,399 of CAWHVO010000008.1, forward strand.
TCAGGCCCGCCTGCGGCGCGGGCAGCGCTTTGTCGCCGAATCCGATTCCGCCGGAGTTGATGTTGCCCTGGTAGAGCACGAGCAGCGGGAAATACATGACCAGGCTCGCCGCCACCACCGCGATCAGTTCGACGATCTGAATGCTGCGCGGCGTGCCGCCGATGATGTATCCGACTTTGAAATCCTGCAGCAGTTCGCCGGCCACCGCACTCGAAACGCAGACCACCGCGGCCACGCCAAGCACCGCGATCACGCCGCCCGTTCCCGAGACGCCCAGCGCCACCATCAGCAGCGCCGCGATGATCACGGTGGAGAGCGTCAGGCCGGAGATCGGATTGTTCGACGAGCCGATCACGCCCACCAGATATCCCGAAACGGTCGCGAAACAGAAGCCGACGATCAGCATGACGATGGCGGCGGCGACGGCGGCGACGATGCCTCCGGAGAGATAGCGGTAGAGCACGATCATGACGCCGAAGACGCCGAAGATTCCGAGCAGCACGACCCGCGAACTCATGTAGCGCTCCGTGCGGGCGGTGGTTTCGGCGCGGAGCGCGCGCCGGTGTTCAGCTCGGTGAAAGCGCGCGACAAGCCCGACGCCGAGCGATTTGCGCATGCGGAACAGCGTGTAGGCGGCGCCGAACAACATGCCGCCGACCGCGACGGGCCGCACGATATAGCGCCAGACCTGATTGGCCTCGGCGATCCAGGAATCGTCGCCCGCATTCGCCGGCATGAAGGCGTGCAGCTGCGGGCCCATGAAATACATCAGCAGCGGGATCAGAAGGCCCCAGGCGATCACGGTGCCCGAGAAGTTGAGCGAGGCGAGCACCGGTCCGATCACGTAGCCGACGCCGATGTAGGCGGGGCTGACGGTGGGTCCGGAAAAGACCGTCGCGCCGCCGGTGGCAAGCAGATCTTGCGACCCCGGACCGCCCAGCCGCAGCGCGCTTTTCCCGAGTCTGGCCGACGGGAAAGACCCAGTCCTTATCGGTGGCGAAGATGTTGAACGCGCCGCGCGAGGAAGACGGCACAGCCGAACGCCATGTTGTAGAAGAGATATTTCGCGGCCTGCGCGCCCAGCTGTCCGGCTTTGTGAATCTGCGACGCCGCCACGGATTCGGGGAACGGCAGCTCGGGATCTTCCACCAGCGCGCGCCGCACCAGCGATACGAACAGCACGCCCAGCACACTGCCGACGAGCATCAGCGCGGTCGATTTCCAATACGCGGTGCCGGGCGAGAAATCGAGCCAGGAGCGCGAAATGATGAATGCCGGAATGGTGAAGATGGCGCCCGCCGCGACCGATTCGCCGATCGAGCCGGCGGTTCGCGCGATGTTCTCTTCGAGAATCGAGCCTTTGAAAATGCGCAGCACGGCCATGCCGATGACGGCCGCCGGATAAGTGGCGGCGATGGTCTGGCCGGCGCGCAGGCCGAGATAGGCGTTGGCGGCGCCGAGGATCACGCACATCACCAGGCCGAGCAGCACCGCGCGGAGCGTGAACTCCTTCATCTGCACGTTCGGCGGGACGAACGGTTTGTGCGTCGTCGTCGGAGCGGGGGTGGTCATGAAAGCCTTGCCTTCACTTTCTCACTGATGAATTTGCCGTCGATGGTTTTGCCGGCGAGTTTCGCCTGCGCGGCTTTCATCACCAGGCCCATCTGTTTCGCTGATGTCGGCGCCGGTTTCGGCGATGGCGGCTTCAACGGCGGCGTATCATGTCGTCCTCGCTGGCGGCGGCCGGCAGGTAGCTTTCGACGATGACTTCTTTTCGGCTTCTTCTTTCTGCGCCTGCTCCTCGCGGCCGCCTTTGCGGAACATCTCGGCGGCATCGATGCGCTGCTTGACGAGGATCTTCAGGACTGCCTGTTCGGCGGCGTCGTCGAGGGGCTTTGGCGAGTCGACGTGGCCTTCTGGAGCGCCGTTTTGATCATGCGAAGAGCGCTCAGGCGCAGCCTCTTCTTTGGCCTTCATGGCCGCGACGAGGTCTTTTTGCAGCTGATCGAGGAGTGGCATTGGTATGGCTGATATTCTAAAGACTCTAATTCCTTTCCATGCACATTCGCAAGCAACGACTCTTAACACCAGGCCCGACTCCGCTTTATCCACCCGCGCTGCACGCCATGATGGCTTCGGATATTCATCACCGCACCGAAGACTTCCGGAACATCTATAAAGCGGCGCTGGCGGACCTGAAGGAAGTGTACGGCACTTCCAACGATGTGTTGATGTTTCGCCGCCTCGGGTACAGGCGCGATGGATGCTTCGGTTTCCAATCTGTTCTCCCCCGGCGACAAGGTGATCGTCTGCGACGGCCGGAAAATTCGGCGAGCGCTGGGTGGAAATCGCCAAGGCATACGGGCTTGACGCAAACGTTCTGAAGGCGGAGTACGGCGATGCGGTGACGCCGGACCGCATCGAGAGCGGCGCTGAAGGCCGAACCCGCCACGAAGGGCGTTTTCATTCAGGCGTCGGAGACTTCGACCGGCGCGGAGCACGATGTACAGGAGCCATGGCCGGGATTGTCAAAAAGACGGACGCGATCTTCGTGGTGGACGCCATCACCGGTATCGGGACGATGCCGCTCGATATCGACGGCTGGGGCCTCGACGTCGTGATCGGCGGGTCGCAGAAGGCTTTCATGATTCCGCCGGGGCTGGCGTTTCTGTCGGTGAGCGCCGAAGGCGTGGAAGCTGGCCGAAACGGCGAAGCTGCCGCATTACTACTTCAGCCTGAAGAAAGAGAAGAAGAGCGGCGACGCCAACGAATCGAGCTGGACGCCGGCGACGTCGCTGATTCTCGCGCTGGGCGAAGCGCTGAAGTACATCAAGAAGGTCGGGATGGCGAACCTGATCGAGAACGCGCAGCTGCTGGCCAACGGCGACGCGCGAGGCGTGCCAGGAGCTGGGGCTGGAGCTGTTCGCGAAACGGCCGGGGAGTTCGGTGACGGCGGTGAAAGCGCCCGGCGGGCATGGATTCGAAAGTCATCGTCAAGGGATTCAAAGAGCGCTTCGGCGCGATTATCGCCAACGGCCAGGGCAGCATGCAGGGCCAGATTTTCCGCATGGCGCATCTCGGTTACTTCGATTTCGCCGACATGTTCGGCGTCATCGCGGGACTGGAACTGATCCTGCGGGCCAACGGGCAGAATGTGGAACTGGGCAAAGGCGTGGCGGCGGTCCAGCGAGTCTACGAGCGGCGCGCAGAAAGTGGCTGCGTAGATGAATGTCCTGATTGCCGAGCCGATGGCGCAGGCCGGCATCGAGCTGTTCCAGGCGCAGCAGGGCTGGAACGTCATCGTTTCCAATCCGAAGGAATACGCGAAGCACCTGGCGGAAGCCGATGCGCTGATTGTGCGCAGCGCCGTGCAGGTGACCGACAGCGGTGCTGAAGCAGGCGCCGAAGCTGCGCGTGATCGGCCGCGGCGGGCGTGGGCGTCGATAACGTCGATCTGCCGGCGGCGACCGCGGCCGGCGTGCTGGTGATGAATACGCCGGGCGGCAACGCCGTTTCGGTGGCGGAGCACACCATCGCGCTGATGCTTTCGATGGCGCGGTTCATTCCGCAGGCGAGTGCTTCCACGAAAGCCGGCAAGTGGGAAAAGAAGAAGTTTCTGGGCAGCGAGCTGCGCGGCAAGATGATCGGCGATGATCGGGCTCGGCAGCATCGGCCGCGAGGTGGTGAAGCGCGCGCGCGCGTTCGAGATGCGAGTGCGGGCGCACGATCCTTATGTCACGGCGCAGTTCGCCAAGGACCTCGGGCATGCAGCTGGTCAGCCTCGCGGAGCTGTACAAGAACAGCGACTACATCACGGTGCACGTTTCGCTGACGCCTGAGACCGACAAGCTGCTGCAACAAAGAAGCCTTCGCGCAGATGAAGACGGGCGTGCGCATCGTGAACTGCGCGCGCGGCGAACTGCTGGATGAAGCCGCGCTGAAGGAGGCGATCGAATCCGGCAAAGTGGCCGGAGCGGCGCTCGACGTTTTTCTTAAAGAACCCACCGATTCCTCCATATCCGCTATTCGCGTCTCGACCAGGTGCTGGCCACGCCGCACATCGGCGGTTCGACCGAAGAAGCGCAGGAGATCGTGGGCGTGCGGATCGCCGAGCAGATCGTCGAATACCTGCAGAACGGCGTGGCAATCAACGCGGTCAACATGCCGGCGATGTCGCCGGAGCAATACAAGGGCGCTGGGCCCTTTCGTTGATCTCGCCGAGCGCCTGGGCAACTTGGCGGCGCATCTGGCGACAGGGAATCCGATCGCCGTTCGGCTGGCTTACTCCGGCCGCATCGCCGAAATGAACACGACACTGCTGCGCAATGCCGGGCTGGCCGGCGTGCTCAACCGCTCAACGGCGACGAAGGCGCGAACGTGGTCAACGCCATGCAGATGCGTCGGACCGCGGCTGGAACGTGGCCGAGGTGCACGACCGAACGGTCGGGGTATTCCGATACGATCCGCCTCGAAGTGCAGACGGAGTCGGGCAGCGTGACAGTCGAAGGCGCGGTCATTCTGGATAAGCCGCGGCTCATGCACGTCGACGGCATCTACTGCGAAGTGCAGCTCACCGGACCGCTGGTGCTGGTGAGGAACCTCGATGTGCCCGGCGTGGTGGCGCACATCGGATCGGTGTTCGCGGCGCATAACATCAACATCGCCAACTTCTCGCTGGGGCGGCGCGATTCGGACGGGCCGCATGAAGCGATGGCGGCGGTGATGACGGATGCGCAGGTGCCGCAGAGCGTGCTGGATTCGCTGATGTCGAATCCGGCGATTAAGCTGGCGAGATTTGTGCCGGCGATATAAAAGCAGGCTGTCAGCTATCGGCTCTCAGCTCTCAGCTTAAATTGGTTCGCGGCTGACGCCGCGGACTGATTTTGACTAAAGGCACCGGCGGAGACCGCCGGCGTTACAGAATCTTCAGGAATTGGGAGAGCCAGGCTGGGTGCGCCGGCCAGGCTGGCGCTGTCACCAGATTGCTGTCTGTGTGGGCTTCCGTCATGGCGAGTTCTACATACTTTCCTCCGGCGGCTGTGACATCCGGGCCTACTGCCGGGTAAGCACTGCACGACCTTCCTTTCAGAACGCCTGCTGCCGCGAGTAATTGCGCGGCATGGCAGATGGCCGCGATGGGTTTGTTGGTGTCCGAGAAGTGGCGGACGATTTCGAGAACGCGGGGGTCGAGGCGGAGGTATTCGGGAGCGCGTCCGCCGGGGATGACCAGGGCGTCGTAGGTTTTTTCGTCAATGTCGGCGAAGGTCGCGTTCAGCGTGAAGTTGTGGCCGCGCTTCTCGCTGTAGGTCTGGTCGCCTTCGAAATCGTGAATGGCGGTGCGAACGACGTCGCCCGCTTTTTTCTTCGGGCAGACGGCGTGGACAGTGTGTCCGACCATCTGAAGGCACTGGTAAGGCACCATCACTTCGTAGTCTTCGACGTAATCGCCGACGAGCATCAGTAGTTTTTTTGCGGGCATATTTAGTGATTAAGTAGACTGTCCCCGAATTAAGAAATAGACCACAACGCCGGTGACGGAGACGTAGAGCCAGATGGGGAAGGTCCAGCGGGCGATGCGGCGGTGGAACTGGAAACGGCTGCGCAGTCCGTACCAGAGCGAGGCGAGGATGAGCGGCAGCGCGATCACTGAAAGCGTGATGTGCGAAATCAGGATGGAGAAGTAGATCGGGCGCACAATACCCTGGCCTGGAAAATGCGTGTCGGTGCGGAAGAAATGATAGGTGACGTACGAGATCAGGAAGAGGGCGGAGAAGCCCGTCGCGCTCAGCATGAAGCGTTGGTGGACTATTCGATTGCGCCGGCGAATATTGATATAGCCGAAGACGAGGCAGAGCGCGGCGAGTGAGTTGAAAGCGGCGATGGCGGTGGGGAGTGCGCTCACCCAGTCGGGGGCCGCGACTTTGCTCTTGAAGTAGATCAGCCAGAAGAGGAAGGCCGCGATGATCGCGCTGAGCGCGAAAATGGCCGGGAAGGGCTTTTTGATGGATTCAGGGGTCATCGTTTTAACAGTGAACGGAGCAGAACTGCCGGGTGCATGGGCTCACAGGCTGAAGCCTGTGCCACAATCTGGTGGCGGCAGGAGGTGCCAGCGGCGACGACCGCGTCGTTCGGGCCTTTGGAGCGTACCTGGGGCATGAGCTTGCGTTCGGCGATTTTGCGCGAGACGTCGTAGTGGTCCTTCGAATAACCGAAGGAGCCGGCCATGCCGCAGCAGCCGGCGTCGAGATCGACGACCGTGGCGCCGGGAATTTTTTCGAGAAGCGCTTTGGCAGGCGGGAGAAGGCCCATCGACTTCTGATGGCAATGGCCGTGGAGGAGGATTCGCTCGGGGCCGGGTTTGAGATCGAGAGGCAGCGTGGCGGCGAATTCTTCGAAGAGAACGCAGGCATCGGCGACGACACGGGCGCGCTTTTGTTCGTCGCCGCGGAGGAGCGAAGGGGCGTCCTCTTTGACGGCGGAGAGGCAACTGGGCTCGCAGAAGACGATCTTCTTTCCGGCGACGGCGGCATCGTAGAGAGCTGAGGTGTTGCGCTGAGCCTGGGTGCGGGCCTCGGCAAGAAGGCCTTTCGAGATCAGCGGGCGTCCGCAGCAGTGGTTCGGGGCGAGGGCGACGGCGAGTCCGGTGGAGTCGAGTACATCCCATGCGGCGACGCCGATTTCGGGATCGTAGAAGTTGGTGAACGTGTCGTTGAAGAGGAGGACGGAGGCGTTCGTTTTGCCGCGGCCTTTCGTCTGCGATTCGAGCGTGCGGCTCGCCAGCGCGGGCAAAGTGCGGCGACGGTCGATGCCGAAGACGGCTTCGTTGATCAGACGCACGGGCTTCGTACCCTGAATCCAGTTCAGCACGGACGCGAAGGCACTGCCGCGCTCGGCAAAGGTGCGGACGTTGCCGAGCATCTGCGCGTTGAGCGACGTGCCGTAGGTCTGCCAGTATTGGGCGAGGAATTCGCTCTTGAAGCGCGCCATATCGACGCCGACGGGACATTCGGCTTTGCAGGCGCGGCATTCGAGGCAGAGATCGAGGGCTTCGTAGACTCCCTTGTCGTCAAGTCCGGATGAGGCGAGCTTTCCGCCCATGGCGAGGCGAAGAACGTTGGCGCGGCCGCGCGTGGTGTGGGTCTCTTCGCGCGTCGCCATATAAGAAGGACACATGGTGCCTTCGAGAGTCTTGCGGCAGACGCCGAGGCCGCTGCACATTTCGACCGCGCCGCCCATGCCGCCGTACTCCGAGTAATCGAAATAGGTGCGTGGATCGGGACTGACGTAGCCCGCGCCGAAACGAAGATTTTCGGTAAGCGGCGGGCTGTCGACGATCTTGCCGGGATTGAAGATGCCGTGCGGATCGAAAGTGCGCTTGATGGTGCGGAAAGCGTCGTAGAGCACGGGGCCGAACATCTTCTCCATGAAGGGGCCGCGCACCATGCCGTCGCCATGCTCGCCGGAGAGAGCGCCGCCGAATTCGAGGACGAGGTCGGCGACATCGTTGGCAATGGCTTCGAACTTGCGGATGCCGCCCGCGGTCTTCATATTGACGACGGGGCGGATGTGCAGGCATCCGACGGAAGCGTGGGCGTAGACGCCGGCCGAAGTATCGTGCTTGCGGATGATCTGCATGAAGCGATCGACGTAATCGCGCAGCTTTTCGGGGGCGACGGCGGTGTCTTCGACGAAGGAGAGCGACTTGGCGTCCTCCTTCATGGTCATAGAGAGGCCTAGGGCGGCTTCGCGGAGATGCCAGACGCGGGCCTGCTGGGCGGGTTCGAGCGCGTGAACGTAGCGATAGCCGAAGTGGTGATCGGTGAGGTCCTGCTCGAGGGTGTGGAGGCGAGTGGGGAGGTTGTCGGCGTGATCGTCGTAGAACTCGATGCAGAGGATGGCGCCGGGATTGCCTTCGATGAACGTCTCGCGCACACGCTGCAGATTGGGGCTGAGGTAAGTGTGGTTGAGGATGAACTCGTCCATGACCTCGACAGGCGGAGGGGCCGTGCTGGAGGATGCGCGGCGTGGCGGCGAGGGCTTCAAGAAGAGTCTTGAACTGGACGACGAGCACGGCCTTGTGTTTGGGCAGCGGAACGAGATTGAGCTTGGCTTCGAGAACGACGCCGAGCGTGCCTTCGGAGCCGACCATGAGCTTCGCGAGATTGACTGGCCTTGACGGATCGGTAAATTCGTCGAGATTGTAGCCGCCGACGCGGCGCAGAACCTTGGGGAAACGGCGCTCGACTTCACTCGGCGCAATCGGCGGCCACGCGATCGACGGTGCGGTAACAACGGGCTTCAAGAGTGGCATCCTCATCAGCTACGCCGGGCTGGAGAGCAGCTTCGAACTCGGCAGGGGTGAGAGCGCGGAAGTGGGCGACGCTGGCCATCGGAGAGGACGACGTGCTGTTCGAGAACGTGGTCGATGGTCTTGCCGTACAGGACGGAGCGGGCGCCCGAGGAGTTGTTGCCCATCATGCCGCCGATGCAGGCGCGGCTGGCGGTGGAGACGTCGGGCGCGAAGCGAAGGCCGTGGGGGCGGAGAGCGGCGTTGAGCTCGTCGAGGACGATGCCGGGTTCGACGCGCACCCAGCGCTCGGCGGCGTTGAGTTCGAGGATGCGGTTGAAGTATTTGGAAGTGTCGACCTGGAGGCCGGCGCCGATGGCCTGTCCGGCCTGCGCGGTGCCGCCACCGCGAAGAGTGACGGGGCAGCGGAACTGGCCGGCGATGCGCACGATGCGGATGAGATCTTCGCGGGTTTTGGGGACGACGACGCCGAGGGGGACGATCTGGTAGACGCTGGCGTCGGTGGAGTAGAGGGCGCGGGAGACGGCGTCGAAGCGGACCTCGCCATCGATGGCGGAGGTGAGGGCGCGCTCGAGAGCGGCGGTGTCGACGAGGCGGGGATTGGCCTGGGGGACGGGCGTGGAGGTCTGGAGAGCGACGAGGGTCATGGGTGCGGGGATATTCACAGGTTAGCGCCTGGGGATGGCCTGGAGTGAGGGCGAAAACATTTGGCCACGGATGAACGCGGATGAAAGGCAAAAAGGAGAGTTGGTGTTTTTCCGATTTCGGGTTCAGTTTGTTTCGTAAAAACAGGTTTGCTGCGAGCGAGGGTATGGGTGAAGTGGCTGAGTGGTATGGGTTTGGCGGGGGTCGGGCAGGCGGGCGCGGCGAGAGGGAAGTCGGAAGAAACTGAGGGGGCGATGGCGGTCGGGACGGGCTGGCGGCGAGTAGTTTACCGAAATTGGGTTCGCTTCGTTCGCGCAGTGATTTTTTCTGATTTTCGCGAACAGCGGCGCAAAAGTAAGATGAAAAAGCCGATTGGCGCGGGTTTGGTGAAGGTGGGGTGTCCGCGAACGTGGTGCTAACATTGCGGACGCGAGGGGGCAGCGGGTGCGCGATGACGGCGGTGAGGGCACAGGGTTTCATTGCGGCTACAGTGTCGCATGCGAAAAGGCGGCTGGGAGGGTGGGGCGGGGGTAAGTAATTGAAGGGACTGAGAAATCTTCATCGCCAGACTTGTCACCCGAGTGGATGAGCGGTGCCAAGGCCCAGTTCTAAATGAATATCGTCGAAGCGACCGAGGCTGACACCCGCGAAAAGTGCTCGGCTACAATCCGCGTGTCCGAAATGGCGGCGAAATGTAGAAACTCCAGCGCGTGTCAGGCCATGAGCGGACGAGCACGCTGTTATTCTTATCACCGCCCGCGCGTTTCCGACGCGATCAGCTCGGCAAACTTCGGGACTCCAACGCGCAATGTTGCAAGCAAACCCGGAAGAGACCGGCCAATCGTTGCCGCCTGGTCGCGAAGGCGAGCCGCAACTGTTTGAGGATCGCCCGGAATAAAGAGTCAGCAGAAATTGGTCCGGGTGCCGGCGCCTCGATCTCCCATTCCGCGAGCGACGATGGAGGGAAGTCTTTGAGGTTCGAAGTCACGATAACCTGAGCGTTCGCCCTCACGGCTGCGGCAACCACGTGGCGATCTTTCGGATGGTTCGTCATGCGGCCCATGAATTTCTCGTAGCCCTGGACCTGAGCCTCGGGGAAATGGAGCTGGATCTGTTTTGTTAAATGCGCGATCTTTTCCGGGCTCAGTTTTCGGCGGCTCTCCAGGTTCCTGGTCACTTCCGCCCAGATCTGACCGGACCATTTCGGAATGTACAGCCGCGGCGTTTCCGCGAGCCGCAGCAGCGTATCGCGCAGCGAGGCCGGCAACAAGACACAGGCATCGAGAACCGCGACGATTTCGCCGCGGGTACGGGCCGGCAATCAGAACTCGTCGTAAACGCCGTCTTTGACAGCGTCCCGAGCCATCTGTCCGATCGCCTCATGGCGCCGGCGATCACGTTCCTTTCGGAAGGCGATCAGGTCCTGCAGGTACACGCGCCGGTGCGTGCCCGCCCGGTGGAAGGGAATCTTTCCCTCATCGAGGAGACGCACAAGGAACTGCCGGGATACGCCGAGGAAATTCGCGGACTCCTGTGAGGTCATCTCCTGAGCGGCCGACGTGAGCGATACCGCTTTACCGTCCGCGAGATCGTTCGACGATCTTCAGGAGGAGCCGGTAGAGTTTATCCGGGAGCGCGATCTCGTGGAGTCCGCGACGGCCCCTGGCGCGATCCCCTTCAAGACGGCGCCGGAGTTCAGCAACTTCCGGTTCCTGGGCGTCTGAAATGGTGGCTGGTTCGAGAGTTGAAGGCATTCAGTTATTCGCTACAACTGCAACCATGATAACCCATTTGACCGACTCTCCACGCAGAGAAACGACAAGTGCACGCTGACGAGGTCACGGGGGCTGACGGCTGAACGGGCTCACAGGGCGACGCGCCTGCCCACGTGGGCGGCGAAGTCGTGGACGGCGCGGAAGTCGTCAGGCTCAAGTTCCGGGTAGTCGTCCAGGATTTCCCGCTCGGTCATGCCGGAGGCGAGCCAACTGAAGACGTCCCAAACGGTGGTCCGGAGGCCGCGGACGCAGGGCCGGCCGGAACGCTTGCCTGGCTCGATGGTGATTCGAGCGGTCACGATCGGAGGATAGCACCGATTTCGATGAATTCGGTCGCACCGGGCAGGTCCAGCGTGTTGGTGCGTGGCCTCGAACGCACTCGACACGGAACGGTGGGTCCTGATTATTCTCCCGAGGCGCAGAGGGGTATGGATTGCGGCGGACGGGAGGTTACGATGGGAACAGATGACGCCGGAATGGATCGACTTCATGAAGCACTCGATTGAGTCGCATGATCGGCAGATTGCCGAGCTTGTGGAGACGGTCGCGGCGCAGGGAGCCAACATCGATAAGCTCGTTCAGGTGACGAATCAGGATGCGGAGGCGATACGCACGCTGGCGCGGGTTGCGGAGCTACACCAGCAGCGGCTGGATCGAATTGAGGGAAGCAGCGGCGAATAGGGGCCTTCGGTCACCGGCGCTGCTCCCTGAAGACCAGCTTCGCTCGGTATTTCTTACGTTATCCTTGAAGGTACTGCGATGGAAGTACACTTCACACCCGATCAAGAGGCTTTTGTTCGCCAAGCCATTGAGAGTGGCCGCCTGCATCACGAAGATGAAGCGGTCAGGGAAGCGCTTTCACTGTGGGAAGAGCGGGAGCGGCGGCGCGCGGAAATCCTGTCCGCGGTTGACGAGGCCGAAGCTTCTCTGCGACGTGGAGAAGGCCGTCCCGTAACGGAAGAATCGATGCGCCAACTGGCTGAGGACGTCAAACGGCGTGGGCGCGCACGGCTGGCTCAAAATCAGAAAACGATGCGCTGATGGGCCACATCCGCACGCCGGATGCTGATTCCGACCTGGACGACATCTGGCAGTTCGTTGCTATAACGAGCGGAAGTTACGATATTGCGGACCGGCTGATCGATTCGATTACCGATCGGTTTGTCCTTTTTGGCGCGAGCCATCCCAACATCGGGCGTGCACGTGATGAAGATCTGCGGCCCGGACTGCGAAGTTTTCCGGTTGGCGAATACATGATCGTCTATCGAGTGCAGGATGGCGATGCGGTCATCCTGCGGGTTGTTCACGCGAGCAGAGACATTCCTGCCTTGTTCGGACAGTGAAGCCCGCCAGGACGCAATACGCCCCGATGGTGAATAAAGCATACCTGTTCAGGGTAGAATTAAATCGATGGCCACCGGAAGAAGCGACGATGCCTATACGCCAAGTCAGGTGGCAGTGGTCACGGGTCTTCCGCTGTCGGCGGTGCAGAAGGCGATCGAGCATAACCTGGTAAGGCCGAAGCGGGTGCGCGAGGGCGGTATCGTGCGGCGAGTGCTGTCGAAATCGCAGGCGGTGTATCTGCGGCTGGAAGCGAGAGGACTCAAGGCGCTGCCGCTCCACGCACGGCGGCGGGTTGCGCAGGCGGTCGAGCGGAATCCCTTGATTGACGCCATGACGATAACGGAGGGCGGCGTGATCCTCGTTCAGTTCAAATCGGCGCGCAAAGAGGTGAATGAGGGTCTGAAGCAGCTGGCACAGGCGCAGCAGATGGTGCAGGCGGATCCGGAGGTCATGCGAGGGACGCCGGTATATAGAGCGACGCGAATTCCGGTGGAGGCTGTGGCGGACATGCTGGCGCACGGGGCCGCGGTGGACGACATTCTTGAGGGGTATCCTGGGCTGACGGCGGAAAAGATCGCGCTGGCACCGATATATGTAAAAGCTTTTCCCCGCAGAGGGCGACCAGCGGTGCAGCCATGGGCAAGACGTGAGCCGAGGCGCACCAGCAAACGGCATCTTCCGGCCGGATGAAGTTCCTGATCGACGAGTGTCTCCACACTTTCTCGACACGCGCAGAACGGACCTTCGGCCTGTGCGCGTCGCTTGTGGAACTGGCGCATAAGGCCGGACACCTTTGTGATCACGTAAACTTCCTCGGTCTGAGCGGGTATAAGGATTGTCAACTGATGACGAGGATTCGGAGCGAGGAGTGTGCGTTTATCACCAACAACCGGGTCGATTTCACTGAATTGTATGGGCGGGAGGAGTCGCACGCGGGGCTGGTAATCATCGTTTGCCAGGTGACGCCGGCTCGTCAGCGGGAGCTTTCGGAGCCGCACTGGCGCATATCGGCGCTCGGGATCTGACGAATGCGGTGATTGAGGTGGAGTTTGAGGGGAGTAGTGTGGTCTGCCGGGAGTACTCATATCCAGGAGAGTAAAACCCGGGGCGGAAGCAGTTGAAGCGGACAAGGGAATTCGGCCCAAGCGACTTGTGGCTGTACGGGCTTCACAGAGCGACACGCCTGCCCACGTGGGCGGCAAAGTCGTAGACCGCGCGGAAATCCTCAGGCTCAAGTTCCGGGTAGTCGTCCAGGATTTCCTGCCCGGTCATACCGGAGGCGAGCAACTAAGCGATTGTAATAAAATAACTGTAGCATTATGAACGAGGCGTGATGGTGTAGTTCCATTCGCCGTGGAAAGTGTCGGGGCGCAGTTGGATGGCGGCAAACTCCGGCTTGCCCACCGTGATCCCTTTCGGGTACTTGCCCGTGTCCAGCTGGCTTTGAACGCGAAGGCCGGTTCTTGTGGTGGTAGCTGCGATCAGGTTGACGATGACTTCATGGCTCACCAGCGGTTTGCCGCGCCAGTTCTTTGTGATGAAGGAGAAAAGACGATGCTCGATCCGGTTCCATTTGCTGGTTCCCGGCGGGAAGTGGCAGACCGAGATCTCCAGCCCGGTTTCGTCAGCCAGTTTCTGCAACTCGAGCTTCCACAACCGTACTCGCGACCCGTTGCTGCCTCCACTGTCCGCTGTAATCAGAAGCTGACGGGCATCGGGGTACACCTCCCGGCCCATCATGCTCCACCAGCGACGGATGCTCTCGACGGCGAACGCTGACGTGTCGTGATCGGTACCAACGCTGACCCAGCCTGCATTCTGCGCCAGATCGTAAACTCCATAGGGAATGTCTTTCTGCTTCGCGAAATCATGCACCTGGACGAGTTCGGGCTGACCCTTCGGTCGCCATTCGCGCCCCCCGTTCTTGTAATCCCCTATCTGTTCCTTCTTTTTCGTATCTACTGAAATTGCCGGCTGTCCACTCTTCAGGAATTCAGTCGCCTTCGCATTGATGTGTTCAAACTGCGCATTGCGGTCCGGATGCGAGGAGCCCTCTTTCGTCTTGCGGTTCGCCTGCAGAGTGTATTTCTGTTCGTGCAGCAGCTCCGCAACCAGCACGTGACTCACCGCGTGTCCCCGGGCTCGCAATTCGTCGGCGAGATTGCGCACGCTCTTGCATGTCCACCGCAACGGAGACTGAGGGTCCCCCCGCGTCACTGGCTCCAGCAGTTTCTCCAGATCGAGCAGCAGACCCGGATCTTTGAGCGATGCCTTCTTTCGACCGCCACCCTTTTGCCGAATCGGCAGACGCATCCGCTGCGAGCGATCCGGCTTTTTCTGCAATTCCGCCAGACCCACCGCAATGGCTCGCCGGGAAACGCCACTGGCACGTGCCACCAGCGATATACCACCCCGTCCGTGGGCCGCGCTTTCCGCAGCTGCCCATAACCGCCGCGAGCGTTCATCCAACCAACCCTCCAACCGGGAAAAACGCTGCTTGATCTCACCCTCGCTGGCCACAAGAACATTCTAGGCCAAGAATGGTTTAATTGCTACACTTATTTTTTAACAATTACTAAACAGGCTTGCGCGACGCCGGTCGGCCAGGAGCGGAACGGCCCTGCTTGAGTTCACGCTGCTGGGAATCCCGATGTTGTGCATCACGACTTCGATCATGTGCGTGGCGCTCGACGCGTGGCAACTTTGGAACCTGTCCGACGCCACGGACTCGACCGCCCGCTATATCTCGACGCACGGAGCCAACTGCGCCCAGAACGGCAACAGCTGCACCATTACAACGGGGCAGGTGGCGACCTATTTCGAGAATCAGGCGATGGCGCTCAGCTCCGGCTCCGCCAATGTCACGCTGACCGACGGCAGTGGCACGACCAGCTGCAGTCCGGTCAGCACCTGTGCCTCGGGCTCGGCACAGTTCCCGGCGAGCTCCGCCAACAGCGTGGGCTCGGACATCACGGTTCAGGCAACGTATCAGCTCACCAACCCGATCTTCATGTTGTGGGGAAACTCCAACAACGTGAACGGCAATAATTACACGGTGGGAGCCAAATCCCGCGTGAGGATTCAGTTCTGATGCGACCCCTTCATCACAGCAGCGAGTCCGGCCAAGCCCTGGTATTCGGCACGCTGAGCATCACGGTTCTTTTGGGGGGGCTCGGCCTCGCCGTCGATTTGGGGTTCTCCTATTCGGTCAAACAGCGCCTGCAGACAGCGGCGGATGCTGCAGCCAGCGCGGCCGCAAAATACGCCCTGGACAACTCGGATTCGTGCGGGTCCAATGGCCTTACGTGCCCCGCAACCCTCACCTGCTCGAGAATCCAAACGCCGAGCAATTCGCTGCAGGCCGGTTGTGATTATGGGCTGACAGGCGCACCGTCCTGCATGACGCTGAGCCTTACCGAGAACACCGGCGGGTTGACTGGAAATACAGCCAAGATATGGATACAGGCCACGGCCACTATCTCCAATCCTATCTTTTTCATTTCGAAACAGAGCACGACGGCGACCGTCAAGGCTCAGGCTACCGCTGGCGTAACCGCTTTCTCGGGTGCAGGTTGCATCTATGTTCTGGATCCCACCGCGCCGAAAGCTCTGTCTGCCACTGGCAACACCACAGTGAGCACATCAGGCTGCGGGATCTATGTGGCATCCTCGGCGTCGAACGCGATATACGCTACAGGGTCATCGACGGTCAACGCCACCGGCGGCAGTGAAGTCGTGGTTGACTGTAACACCTGTTATTACACGGGGGGGAACGTCGACTGTGTATTACGCCTCGGGGAGTTCCCATCTTCCTCCCGTAGTCGGTGCAACCAATAACCCGTTGGCGATGATGCAGGGGCCATCGTGGACGGCCGCGGGCTGCACCCAGAACCCCAATTACACATCGGGAGGAAACACCTACAATCTGACCCATGGTGTGTATTGCGGCGGGCTCACAATCGGAGGCAACAATACCGTGAATCTGGGCAGCGGCACTTACATTCTTGATGGGGGCGGCTTCAACGTCACCAATTCGGCCAAAGTAAACGGCACTGGAGTGACGATTTACATCACTTCCGACTCGAATAACCCGGCGGGCGGTCTCAATTTCACCGGGAACGCCACGGTGAACCTCACCGCCCCCACTTCAGGAACCTATCAGGGGATCGTTTTCTTTCAGGACCAGTTGGCAAACGCCGCGACGATTGCCAATTCGGCCAACGGAACCATTACCGGCACATACTACTTTCCGAAGGCGGCCTTAAGCCTCACCGGGAACGTACAGATCGCGACCACAGCGGCTTTCATCGTCGGCACGCTGACGGTGACCGGCAGCAGCACCCTGAGCAATGATCCGACCGGTAAGTTGACGGGCCTCAACAGGTCGTATGCCGGTCTGCTGCAGTAGCCGGGAGTCATTTCCGCGGCGCATTCTGTTTGCGACCGCAAGCCTCGTTTCCTTTGGGGCCAAAGTCGGCTCGCTCGTTCTGTTTCAGGGCTTCCCTATCGATGGCGGCAGACTCGCCTGATCGGCCACGTTCTCCGGTACCACCAGATCGGTGCACATCAACCGCAACAACTGAGCGGCGTCGGGCGGAAGCCCGGTAATCCCGGCATCGCGGCCCGTTGCCAGGACCTCCGTGAGCAGATCCGTGGCAGAAGTCCCACGACTTCGCAAAGACAGGCGAAACCGCCTGTCCCACCATGAAGGATCATCAGTCTACAAGCATGGTGCGACAGGCATTAAGCCTGTCGGGACTTCTGCCACGGGCTGTTAGTTTAGGGCGCACCCAGGCAGTTGCCCTTTCGATCTCCGCCAATTTGTTCGAAGGTGCAGGAAGCCTGCTTGTCTCCGGTGTACTGGTTCGGCTTTATATCCGTGATTTTCACCTTGTACTTCTCTGCCTTCTTGGCGTTAGGGACGAGGACGGCGATTGAACCGATTTTTGCCTCCCCGTAAGGACCCGTGTATTGATTGTCCTGTTGAGACTCGATCGTGATCTGATATTCCTTTCCGACCTCGGCGTCCTGCGCCATCGCCGGCAAAACCGACGTTAAGACAGCCATGAAGGCTGTAACCGCGAATCGCTTCGACATAAGTAACCTCCCTCTTCAATTGAGCCGATTATCTTTCTTAAAAACAAAGACATGCTGTGTGGGAATCATGTCGATGACTTTATCCAGCCTGAAACCAAAGCCTGAAATTTCCCTCAGGATATCTGATCCTCTCATTTTGTGGGCCGGAGAGACGCGGGAGTTCGCATCCTCAGCTTTATATTCGACGATCAGCATCCGCGCGTTCTGTTTCATGGCGGTGTATATGTGATACATCATCTCCGCGGGGTGAGAAAATTCATGGTACGCGATGATGATCAGGACCGCGTCGACGCTGTTTGGGGGAAGCCTGGGATCATCGGCTGATCCAAGGATCGGAACGATATTTTTCAAACCGGATTTCCGGGCCATCCGTCGCAGCCCCGCGATCATTTCCGGCTGGACATCCACCGCGAAAACCTTTCCCGTCGGTCCCACGTGCTGGGCAGCGCGGAGCGAAAAGAACCCTGGTCCGGCGCCGATATCCGCGACGACGTCCCCTTTCTTGATTCCGAGAGCCTCCAGGAGTTCCTCGGGTTTTTCGGTTTCGACGCGCTCAGGCCGGTAGAACCACCACGCCTCTTGTGGATTCGCCAGCTCGACCTGACGTCCGTTCTGCAAAGGAACCGGCTGCGCCCCGCCAGGCAGCGAGAAACAGGCCAAAAGCAGGGAGAGGAGCCAGCTTTTGCGAGTTGACGTCATACGGCGCCGCGGTCCTGACCGTTTTCTGACCGCGATTGATTATACGTCCAGTCAGGACCCGGTGTGCCGGATTGAAAGGACTCAGGGCGCTGAATCGCCCTGTGTCGAAACCGTTGATCGGCGAAACGATATTATTCGTTATCGTGACTCGTTGGCTCGCTGGAATCGATATGGAGCACGGCTGGGACAAGCTGGTGTCCGATATCCACAATGCGAACGCGACCGGGCGTCGAGAATAGAAGTCGGCTCGCTCCTCTGCTTTGTCGCCTCAGACGAGGCCGGTGCAATCAAAGGTCAGGCTTTCCCGATCGATGGCGGCGCGCTCGCCTGATCGGCCACGTTCTCCGGTATCACCAGGTCGGTGCACATCAACCGCAACACCCGAACCACGTCGAGCGGCAGCCCGACAATCCTGGCATCGCGGCCCGCTGCAAGGACCTCCGTGAGCAGGTCCTTCCGGAGGGCAATCCATCCGCCTGGCGTTTCGTAACTGACAAGAAAATGCGCTTCCCGCCGCTCGCGCAGCAGTTGCGCCCGGTCATAAGGCTCGGCCTTGTGCGCCGCCACAATCTGCCTGTCCGAAGAGCCGAAGTACCGGGCCGGCAGTTCCGGAATCGCCGCCGCCTTCGAATCAGTTTCAGGGTCGTCCCGGGATGCGGGGGAAGCAACGATATACAGGTGCCCGGTCTTTGAACCGCCGCTTGCGCCGTCATTTGAATCGCGCCGCTTTGCCAGTGACGCTTCGCTGAGCTCGTACCCGATGCGGTCGTAAATGTCTTCGGCGTACTGTTGCGGGTAGTCGTACAAGCGTTGTACTTCGAGGTCAATGTGGGGCAATTTCCGCCAGCCGTTCACCCAGGCGAGCTTTGCCGCGCTGGTGTCCGCATCGTCAAAGATATCTTCCAGGCTGAATCGCGTTTCGGCATCGCGCTGCAGGGTTTTGAGCGCCATGAGCTCGATCAGACCGGATGGTATCCCGAATATAACTCCGTAGGGAGAACAGCCGCCGTCAACCGGCCTGAAACGCGGGAAATCGTCACGCAACGACCGGGTCAATCGGTCAATCAGCGCACGGTACTCTTTCAGCAACTCGACATGCCGCTGTCCCAGGGGCGAATAAGCGACATGGCCCTCGCGGTCCGTGACGATGAAAACATGATCAATCATGGTGTAGGCGCTCAACAGGTTGACACGATTCAGAAACAGCTCGGGATCGGCAGATATGCCCTGACAGATGGCTCCTGCCATGTCGAGCCGCATTCGCTCATCGCCGCTCAGCAATGCGCGGTCATAGGCCTTGAGCAAAGCCACGAGACCTTGCACCAGCAGCGCGAAATCGAGCGCATTGGAGGTGCGCGTGCGAACCACGACGCTTTGCTCGTGGATAGACACGCCGTCCTTCCTGCAGTAGTGACGAATCTGTGAGATCAGATGCCCGCCAAGCATTCGAACATGGGCCTTCCGGATTTCGAGCCCGTCCGCTTTCGGAAGCGTCTCTGTGACCTGCCGGGCGACCTCGAAATAGGCCGCCAACTCATCGGTAATGAGGCTCTGCGCGAGTGGAATCAGCCAGCGCGCATCGCGCACGACCACGGGCTGATCGGCTGGTGAGCTTTTCCAGAGCTCATCGAGCACGCCTTGAATTTCTGCGAGCCGTCCGCCTGGTTTGCCCTGTGCGAAGCTGCCCGGGTCCTCGTCCCAGAGGCGCATGCTCAGGAACTCGAGACACCGGATTATATATAAGTTGAACAGCGTGTGCGCGTAGTGCATGCGACCGTTACGACCCGGCCAGCGTGTCTGCTGCCAGAAATGAAAGGCGCGAATCATCATCTCCGCCGGATGGATCAGGTCGTTATGCAGATAGTGAACCTGACGAGGTCTGAATCCCGCGGCCCAATGCGCTTCTTCCAGTTGGCCTCGTAGCTCGACGCGCACAACGGACCTGACCACGGGCGTAGCTGTGTGGCTCACCTTATCCTGGATAAGTTGACCATGCCTCTCCGCCTCTGGTCTGGCCTGTGCGCTTTTCCGACGAGTCTGGCCGGCGGTGACCGCAGTGCGTGCGAAGAAGCAATCCTCGAAATGGCGGGCCAGGAGAGACCGGTCCTGCAGATACCGGATCGGCTTTCGCTGGGCGTTCAGAACGGCCTCGATGCTCTCGGCGATATCTTCGCGATGCGTCAGAAAAAGTCGCAACAGCTCGATGTGTGCCTGAAACGGCACCTGACCAAACGGCTTCCCCGTCACGATGCGCCCCGCGATAGGTCTCGAACCCATTCGAGAGAGAGTATAGCGAGGGATTGAGCGGGATGGGGCGTGGGGAAGGGCCGCTTATCACGGCCGCGGAGGCGCTGCAAACCGTGTTCCCTTAATTTGGTGAATCGAGATTAAACTGTAATCTTTCCATTTAAATAACAAATAAATTAATCACTGGGCCGGCCAATCCGTGCTATAGGTATCTAATCGTCGCGGTGGAACGGCGAGTCCAACAGCCCGTGGCAGAAGTCATCCCATGGCCCAAACGCAAGCGAAACCGCCTGCGCCACCATTTGAATTCAACATCTTGCGAGCCATGGTGGGGCCGACATTCAATCTGCCGGACTTCTGCCACGGGCTGACAGGCGGCGTCACCGTCCGTGCCGGAATCTACGCTGCGGTTTTCGTGCAAGCGGGACGATATATGTGCGAAGTATCGAACGCGATTCCGTCTACGACGCCCCCAGGGAATCCACTCCTCACTCCTCCCGCAAGGCGGTCATTGGATCTATTTGCGATGCGCGGAGCGCCGGGATGTAACTGGCGGCCACTGTGACGGCACCGAGCACGACGCCAACGGCGCCATAGGTCAGCGGATCGAGTGGTCTTACCTGAAACAGCATCGCGGTTAAAAATCGTGTGGCAGCTACGGCCGCAGCCAAACCAGCGATTAATCCCAAAACCGCGAGGATCGCGCCGTGGCCCAGAACGAGACGGACAACCGACCCGGTATTGGCGCCAAGCGCCATCCGCAGGCCGATCTCATTCGACCGCCGACTGACCGCGTACGCTATCGCACCATAGATTCCCGTCATCGAGAGACACATCGCCAGCCCGGCAAACAGCGTCGAGAGAACGGTGCGAAAACGCGGCGCGGCGATCCCGTCCGAAACCACCTGTTCCATCGTGGTGAAACTGACCGGCACGTCCGGCGAAGTCTCGTGCGCGAGCCGCCGAAGAGTCGTTACTAATGCGCCGGGATTTCCCGCCGTGCGCGCTACGATGCTCAGGGCGCTTCCGTTGAAAGGGTGCTGCCGGTATGTCATATAGCATTCGGGCTGCGGTTCCATGGCCGGTCCCTGCTGGCGAACGTTACCCACCACGCCGACGATCCGCATGGTTTTGAAATTGTCGTATGTGCAGACGATGCTCCTTCCGATCGGGTCCCGGCCGGCAAACGCTGCCCGTACCAGAGCCTCATTCGCGATGGCGACCAGAGGCTTGTCCAGAGCATCGGCATCGGCAAAATCGCGTCCGCGTTTGAGGAGAATTCCCAGCACCGCGAAAGTCCCCGGCGCCACTATTGAAAGTACCGCTTCGGGAGCCGACCTTACATCGAACTGAGCCGGCATGCGGTCGATGAAATATCCTCCCGACGACTCAATACTCCCGGGCGGGGCCATGGTTGCGCCGGCAGCCACGACGCCAGGCAGCGCGCCGATTTTCGGAAGCAAATCGCTGAAGAACGCCCTTGGCGCCGGCGATTCCATTGGTCCCGGCACGGAAGCCTTCATGACGATTACATGTGACGGGCGAAATCCAAGCTGCACGCTCTGCAGCGCGATCAGACTCCGGGTCAGTAAACCGGCGCCAGCCAGCAGAACTACGGAAAGCGCGATCTCCCCGGCGACAAGCGCACCCCGCATGCGGACTATGCCGCGTCCGCCTGTTAGCCGGTTCCCCGCCTGCTCGAGTACCTCGTATACGTTTATCTTCGACGCGAAAAGTGCGGGCACGAGACCGAAGAGAATCGTCGTGGTCAGCGCACGCCCGAAAGTGAACCCGAGGACCGTCCGATCGGGCTCGATGTCCGACAATTGGCGCAAACCGGCCGGCGCCAGGGCGATCAGCGCTTTCGATGCGCCCCAGGCAATCAGCAGTCCGACCGCGCCCGCCACCAGGGCGAGGAGCAGACTCTCGGTCAGCAATTGCCGGACGATTCGTCTGCGACTTGCACCCAAAGCCGCGCGCACGGCCACCTCGCGCGCGCGGGTGGTGGCCCTGCCCAGCAGCAGCGTCGCCGTGTTGACGCAGGCAATCAGCAGCACCACGCTTACGGCGCCCAGCAGGAGATAGAGCGTAAACCGAACGTCGCCTACCAGCCGATCGCGCATTCCTATGACAGCCACAGTGCGGTTTGCGTCGCTCTCGGGATATAACTGTGCGCGCCGGGCGGCAATCACGCGCATGTCAGCCTGCGCCTGCTCGAGCGGAACACCAGGTTTGAGGCGGCCGACGGCCATCCAGTTCTGCGCCGCGCGGTACTTCATGTCATCGGTACTCAGCTCCGCGGGTACCCAAACATCCGTGTGGCCGGGAAAGCCGAAGCCAGCTGGCAGCACGCCCACGATCGGATACGGCTTGCCGTAGACGCGGATAATTCGTCCTGCCACGCCCGGATTGGCGGCGAAATGACTTTGCCAGAATGCGTAGCTGATCATGGCGGCGCCAGCCGATTTCATCTCTTCTGCGGTAAAGAATCGCCCCAGTCGAAGCTCAACACCAAATACCCGAAAGAATTCCGGGCTCACTTCAGTGCCTCTCGCGTACTCCGCTGTTTCGCCCGCCATCACCGGGACTTCACGCGAGCCGTAATAAGCCATCGCTTCAAAAGAGGAATTCTGGTCATGCCAGTCCTGGAAATTCGCAATCGAAACCTGCTGAAAGTCGGAAGCGCCTTTGGCGATTTCGCTGGTGCCGAGAGTCACGATCCGGTCCGCATTCCGATACGGAAGAGGCCGCAGCAGGACGGCGTTCGCCACGTCGAAAACAGCCGCATTCGCACCGATGCCCAGCGCCATAATCAGCACCACGAGCGCGGAAAATCCCGGCGCGCCGCGCAGACTCCGCCATGCATAGCGAAGGTCGCGCACGAGGTCGTCGATCAATGCGACGCCCAGTGTGTCCCGGCACTCCTCTTTTCGCTGCTCGATACCGCCCACAACGCGACCCGGCGGGCCTCAGCCGCGCTCAGGCCTGCTGCGATCTCGGCGGCTGTCCGTTCCTGGATGTGGAACCGGATCTCCTCATCGAGTTCGGATTCGATGCGGTCCCGGTGAAAGATTGAACGGAGCCGCAGGAGTGTTTGCCGAAGCCAGCGCCAGTCGGGCATCGCTTACGCCTCAGTAAGGCGGACGACGTGCGAAATTGCGCCCGCCAGCCGCTCCCAGTTGGCGGCTTCCTGCTGCAGTGCCCTGCGGCCCGGCTTGGTCAGCGAATACAGTTTCGCGCGGCGGCCGTTTTCGGTGGTCATCCACTCGGCTTTGATCCATCCGTTCTGTTCCAGCTTGTGCAGAGCGGGGTACAGGGAGCCGTCGCTCACCTGCAGCACATCGCCGGAAATCAGCTTCAGCCGCTGGCTGATCGCCCACGCATGCAGCGGCTCCAGCGCAACGATTTTCAGGAGGAGAAGGTCCAATGTGCCCTGGACCAGATCCGTTGGCTTGCTCATGCTCTCAACTCGGTTACCGAGATCAGCGTACCATGCCTGCCCTCGGTTAGCAAGGGGAGTGGATGGTTATCAGTTCGCCGCCGGCTTTTCGACGTAATCGATGATCAGGAAGCTCACCGGCCCCTTGTCGGACGAAAGCTTCAATCCGATCTGCTCCTGGAGAGCCACGAAAACGTCCGGCCCGGAGTCAGGATTGGCTGCATCGGCCGGATCTCCGCCGCGGCCGGCGAGAGCGTTCTGCGCGGGCATGTTGCGGTCGGGCGTGAACTCCAGATGGAAATTGAATTTGCCCGCACTGCCCGACTTATCGACTACGGTTCGGTCCAGGAACTGCGAGAGCCGCTGTGCGAATTGCGTCGTCGTTGAACCGCTTACTTCGATCGTCATCTCCCCCTTGCCGTTCGGCCGGATGGTCATGATGCCGCAGACGTTCGGTGGTGGATCGCCTCGTTTGGGCAGTGCTGGCGGATGGGAGAGATCGAGGGGCGCGCATGCTCCCTCGGCCAATGGCCGCACTTTGAGGCCGCCTTTTTCGGCGGTCATCGTGTATACAGGCATCTCCCGCATCTCACGATGGGTCTTTAACCGAAAACGCTCTTCGAGAAACGCCTGAAGCATGGGCCCGGTCAGCATTTCCGAGCGCACCGGTGGATCGGCCTTCGCCGAAAGGCTGTAGTATTCGGACTGCATCCATGAGGGTCCGCCCTCCACGTGCAGCGGCTGCGTGTTGATGGCAGCGCCGTCGCCGAAGGTACCGTAGGCGGCCTGGATCAGGCCTGCCAGCGTGACGCACGCCATCTCCAACCGGCCTGGAGAGGGAAAAAAGCTGCCACTTCTGGGCATGTTTTCACACCCGGGATTTGGCTTGAGGGACGCCACTTCGAATTGTGGCCGTGGCTGGGTCCACGCCGCGGGCGCCAGCAGCATGACTGCGGCAATTGGCCAGGCGGAATTCGGCGTCATCATTTTCGGACCTCATTCGCAACTTCGGACGAGATACTCTCGACCTCGGCAAGATCCCCGGGATAGTAATCGCGGCCGCCCGATGCCTCCGCAAGTTGCCCCAGCGCCAGTTTCGCCGACCCGGCCTGGCGCGGGTCGTCGTCACCCACCAGCCCGATGGCATAGACGCGCACACCGCTGTCTTTGACCTCGCTGAGCAACTGCTCCTGACTGACCGTGCTCGCGCTGTCGTTGCCTTCGGTGACCAGGACGAGGACCTTTCTGTCACTGTGAGGCCGCCGCTGAACCTGGCCAATCGACATTCGTACAGCATCCCGCATAGCCTTGCCTCCCCGCGCATCGATATGTGTGAGGGCCTCTTTCATTTCGTCGATATCGCTGGTGAAATCCGCGCCGTGCGGAAGTTCGTTGTACACCTCGTCGTTGAAGTCCACAAGGCAGACCTCGTCGCCGGGTTGGGACGCTTTCACCAGAGCAAGCGCAGCGGCCTTTGCTGCTTCTCGCTTGTTGCGCATGCTGCCGCTGTTGTCCATGACGATGCACATCGTCAGGGGCGAGTCTCCATTTCTGGATGGAACAGGCGGCGGTGTGGGCCTCGGGGATTGATTCGGAGCCGTTTGCGCGATCAGGATCGCCGGGGATTGGTTTTGCGGCGAAATGGGCTCGTTGGGAACCACAGTGCGCCCCAGGAGGGTCGAATCCCAATTTGCCGGGGCAAGCCTCACGGCGGCGGACAGGTAGATCACCGGCAGGCTGCATGCAAAGAGAGTTACCCAGCCGAGACGCCCGAACGGCTTCGGGACCGGAGGCCTCCGGTCGAGAATCCGATTCACTCTTCGTACTACCTTCGAATCCCTGGCCATCGAAATGACCCGCCAGTTCAGAACACCGCCACCAGCCGCGGCCGCGCGGGCGATATCCACCAATGTTGCGGCGTATTCGTCTCTGTCCCCGATCTCGGTCAGAGCCGCGTCGTCACAGGCTTCCTCTGCCAGCCGTGCGAGCTCGCGCTCAACCCACCAGGCCAGAGGATGAAACCAGAAGATGGAGACATTCACGTGAGCGGCGAAACGGACAAGCCAGTCCCGGCGCCGGAGGTGCGCTCTTTCATGAGCGAGAACGGCCCGAAGTTTTACGGCATCCCAGCTTCTCCAGGCTTGCGGCAAAAGAATCCGCGGCCGGAAGCACCCGACGGAACCTGGCACCACAAACACGGCCGATTCGTGGATTTCGGGACCCAGATCGGGGATGGGCCGGGCATCGCGGAGGACGCGGCGCAGACTCCGGCGCCCAAAGGCCATCCGTATAAACAGCAGCGTCGAGATCACGAGGTACACGCCCGTGAGTGTGCCGCCCGACGGCAGCCACCCGCTTTTCGGCTGTGTGCGCGTGTTGCTCGCCCGCCCGGGAGATGACGCAGCCGCTGCAGAAATCGATGTCGATTCCATCACGCGCGGCTGAGTCAGCGACTGGATGGGAGCAGGCAGAGCCGGCAGCGCTTTCAATGGAACTGTCGGAGCCAGCAGCCCCAACGGGATTTGAAGGAGCATACCGGCGAGCATGACTGTCCACGTCGCGTGCCGAGCGGCTGAAGACCGGACACGAAACAGCCATAAGCCGGCAAAAGTTGCCAGACCCAGACCGAGAGCACGAATCGCAGCGCCGGCCAGTGGCTGCATGAGATCAATCGACATCGTGTTCCTCCCGGCGGCGATTCTTACGCCGCGCCAATTTTTCCGCCAGACTGGCCAGACGCCGCAGTTCGCGCTCATCCAGAAGCTCGCGATCGACCATTCCCACGATCAGCTGCTCGACCGAACCGCCGCAGAGCCGTTCGATGATCTGCTGAACGGCGGTTACGGCCAGGCTGCGCGGTGGTTCGGAAACCCGGTAAACATTCGTGCGCCCCTCCACATGACGCCGGACGTAACCTTTTTCCTCGAGGCGCGCGAGGATGGTCCGCGCCGTGGAGTCCTTCATGGGATGGCGTTCGGCCAAAGCCACGCGTACATCCTCAGCTGTAGCCGTGCTTTGAGAGCGCGTCCACAATACATCCATCACCAGATGTTCCAGTTCGGACAGCGGCTTGCGGGGTTTTTTCGCGCGAAACACTGTAGCGCTACATAATGTAGCGCCGACGAACGCCGCCTGTCAAGCCGTTCGGCCTGGCGCCCCGCCTTCGCGCGCGATGCACAATAGTTATTTCCCCTCATGAACGCCGAATCGGCCTCGACGCCGCTCATGCGGCAGTACCACGCGGTCAAGCAGCAGGTTCCCGGTGCGCTGCTCTTGTTCCGCCTTGGCGATTTCTACGAGATGTTCCTCGACGATGCCATCGTCGCCGCGCGCGAACTCGAAATCACCCTCACCGCCCGCAACAAGGAAAAAGGCGCGGCCATCCCCATGTGCGGCGTCCCTTACCACTCGGCGGAGGGCTACATCGCGCGCCTCATCGGTCGCGGCTATCGCGTCGCCATCTGCGATCAGGTCGAGGAGCCCGGCCCCGGTAAGAAGCTCGTGCGCCGCGAAGTCACACGCATCGTCACACCCGGCACCGCAACCGACGCGCATCTCCTCCGCTCACATGAAAACAACTACCTCGCCGCTGTCTCCCGCAGCGTCGACAAGGCCGGCCTCGCCTACGTCGACGTTTCAACCGGCGAGTTCCGCGCCACGGAAATCGACCTCGCCGAACTCCCCGGCCTTCTCGAAAGCATCGGCGCACGCGAAGTGCTGGTGCCGGCGGAAGCGCCTGGTTTTATCAAAGAGCCTCAGCAGCCCGAACCGAAGCGCTGGATCGTTACCGAACTTGACGACTGGGTTTTCAGCCTCGATTACTCCGACCGTCATCCTGCGCGAACACTTCCGCCTGCACTCGCTCGATGGATGCGGCCTCGCCAATCGCCCGCACGCCGTCGCCGCCGGCGGGGCTGTCCTTCACTATCTGCGCGACACGCAGCGTGCCGCACTCGATCATCTCGATCCGCCGAAGTTCTTCGATCGCGCCGAAACCATGGTTCTCGATGCCGTCACCGTGCGCAATCTCGAACTCGTCGACCCGATTTTTTCAGACGGCGGCGCGACACTCCTCGGCGTTCTCGACCAGACGGCAACGGGCATGGGCGGACGTCTCCTGCGTCAGCGCCTTCTCCGCCCCTCGCTCGACCTCGCCGAAATCGAAGCGCGCCTCGATGCCGTGAGCGATCTCGCGAGAGAGACCATACTGCGTGCGCGAACTGCGCAAACAACTCGCGCCGGTTCTCGATATCGAACGCCTCCTCGCCAAGGTCACGATCGCGAGCGCCAGTCCGCGCGATCTTCTCGCCCTCGGCAAATCGCTCGACCAGACCCCGAAGTCTCGCCGAATCCGCGCGCCTGGCCTCTAAGCCTTTATCGACGCGTTTGTCGGAAATCTTTAGCCGCCTCGATCCTGTCCCCGAAGCCTCCGGCGCCATCCTCGCCGCGCTTTCCGACGCTCCGCCCATCAACATCGCCGACGGCTCCACCATCCGCTCGGGCTACGACGCCGAGCTCGACGAACTGCGCGATCTCAGCCAGAACGCGCGGCAGTACATCGCGCAGATCGAAGCGCGGGAGCGCACGCGCAGCGGCATCGGCTCGCTGAAGGTCCGCTTCAATAATGTGTTCGGCTATTACATCGAGATTTCGAAGGCGAACCTGCATCTCGTCGCCCGCCGATTACGAACGCAAACAGACGCTGGTCAACGCTGAGCGATTCACCACGCCCGAGCTCAAGGAATACGAGCGCAAGGTGCTGGCCGCCGACGAAAAAATTCTGGAGATCGAGAAGCGCATCTTCGGCGAAATCCGCCAGAAGGCCGCCGATCATGCGCAGCGGATTCGCGCCACCGCAACAGCCGTGGCCGAACTCGATGTGTCGGCCGCGCTGGCGCAGGTTGCCGCCGAGAACCGCTACACTCGGCCGCGTTTCTGCGTCGAAAGCGAGAAACCCGGCGAAATGCGCATAGAGGCGGGCCGCCATCCGGTCATCGAAAAGCTCGCGGGCGAAGAAGCCGGCCGTTTCATCCCCAACGATCTCTATCTCAATGACGCCGACGACCAGATCGCCATCATCACCGGCCCGAACATGGGCGGCAAAAGCACCTATCTCCGCCAGGCGGCGCTGATCGCAATCATGGCGCAGATGGGTTCGTGGGTGCCCGCGGATGCCGTTCTCCTGCCTCTGATCGACCGCATCTTCACGCGCATCGGCGCTTCGGACAATCTCGCGCGCGGCCGCTCGACGTTCATGGTCGAGATGACCGAAACCGCGGTGATCCTCAACACGGCTACCCCGCGCAGCTTCATCATTCTCGATGAAATCGGACGCGGCACCGCGACCTACGACGGTCTCTCGCTGGCCTGGGCCGTGGTCGAACACGTAGCCGCTGAACACGCGCGCGAAGACTTTATTCGCGACGCATTATCACGAGCTCACCGAGCTTGCCGAACTGCTTGCCGGGGTTCGAAATCTGCGCGTCTCTGTCAAAGAAGCAGGCGACCGCATCATCTTTCTGCGCAGAGTCGAGCCGGGCAAAGCGGACCGCAGTTACGGCATCGAAGTGGCGCGCCTTGCCGGACTGCCGGACACCGTGATCGAACGCGCCCGCGAGGTTCTGAAGCTCCACGAACGCACTGTCGAGCGCATGTCGCCGCACCCCGAGCCAGCCGCGGTCCAGATACGCCTCTTCGAGCCCGCTGCGGACGAGATCAAAAAGAAAATCCGCGCGCTGAAGATCGACGAAATGCGGCCCGTCGAAGCGCTTCGCTTCCTCGAAGATCTGCAGCGGGACCTCGAATGAGAGTCGCCGGTATCATGAGCGGCACCTCGCTCGATGGCATCGACGTGGCGATCGTCGACATCGCGGGGAGGCGCATCCGCACGATCGCGCATCACACGACGGCTTACCCGCCGAAGACGCGCGCGCGAATTCTCGCGGCCGCAACTCCCGCCGAGATCTCGCGGCTGAATTTCGAGCTGGGCGAACTTTACGCGAAAGCAGTCGCCGCAATCGGGATATCCGTTGGCTTGGCCGGCTGCCACGGACAGACCATTTATCACGAAGGAGGTCGAAACACGCTGCAGGTCGGTGAGGCCTCCGTCATCGCCGAGCGCCTGGGCGTCCCGGTCGTCTCCGG
Organism: Terriglobia bacterium; assembly: GCA_963832905.1. Taxonomy (GTDB): domain Bacteria; phylum Acidobacteriota; class Terriglobia; order Bryobacterales; family Bryobacteraceae; genus BOG-234. Next base: position 791,097 of record CAWHVO010000008.1, read on the forward strand.
CTTTCGCACGCGCGACATCGCCGCCGGAGGCCAGGGCGCGCCGCTGGTCCCGTTTGTCGACGTCCTGCTGTTCTCACATCCGAAGCGCCGGCGCGTCGCCCTGAACATCGGCGGCATCGCCAACATCACGATCATCCCGACCGGCGTCGCATTCGACACCGGCCCGGGCAACATGGTCATCGACCAACTCACGGAACTCATGTCCAAGGGCAGACAGCGCTTCGATCGCGATGGCCAAACGGCCGCGCGCGGACGCGTGAATCGGGCGCTTCTCGCTTCCCTGCTCGACCCGAAAGGGGACGGCCGCTACTACGCCGCGCGACCGCCCAAATCCGCCGGGCGCGAGCAGTACGGCGCGGCCTTTGTTGAACGTTTTCTCGCCCTCGACATTCCGTTCGAAGACCGCATCGCGACGGCGACCGCGCTCACCGCCGCGACGATTGCCCGCGCCGTCCCGGCAGACACGGACGAACTCATCGCGTCCGGAGGCGGCGTCCATAATGATCAGCTCATGGCGCAGCTCGCAGCGTTTCTGCCCGGCACGCATATCACGACGACCGCCGAATTCGGAATCCATCCGGACGCCAAAGAAGCGGTCGCCTTCGCCATCCTCGCGTATCGCACGTGGAAGCATCAGACCGGCAATCTGCCTTCCGCTACCGGAGCGCGCCGCCCCGTCATTCTGGGCAGCTTGACGTTAAAATGACTCAGTTGACTCCACAGGCCGAAGTTCCCGAAAAACAGACTCCGCGCATCTCCGTCGTCGTCGTTTCGCTCAACCGCATTGAATCTCTGCGCGCGGGCCTCAACGCGCTCGGTACCGAACACCAGGTGATTGTCGTCGACAACGGTTCCGTGGACGGCGCGGAAAACATCGTCGACGAATTTCCGCACATCCTTTTTCATCAGCTGCCGAGAAATTTCGGACTTACCAAGGCCCTCAACATCGGCCTGCGCGCGGCCGAAGGCGAATACCTGCTCTGGCTCCACGACGACGCCTCGATCGCGGCCGGCACCGTCACGCGCCTCGCCGACTACCTCGAATCGCACACCGAAGCAGGCGCGGTCTGCCCGCTGCTCACCGACGCCGCCGGGAATCCGGTCCCGCAGGTGCGCTCACTGCCGACACCATCGGACCCCGATCCCGGGCTCCGCCTGCCTGGCGACGCCGAAGAACTTACGGTCGAGGCCACGTCCTGCGCCGCCATCATGTTCCGGTCGTTTTTCCTGCGTGCGCTGCGCCATGTGGACGAGCACTACGGCACATACGGCCCGGCGATTGAGATTCCCATGCAGGTGCGGCGCGCCAATAAAAAGGTGGTCATCCTTCACAGTGTGACGGCAATTCACGAAAAATCGCCGTCGCCTGTGCCCGCTGCCGAACTGGCCGGAGACCGCGCCGCAGGCACCGCGGTTTACCTTGGCAAACATCACGGGTTTACCAGTGGCATCGTTTATCGCCTGCAAACAGCTATTATTGCGCTGTTTACGCTGCGTTTTTCCGTGCTTATGGGCGTAATTTCGGGCCAGAAGACAGACGGAACGCGTTAAACTTCAGGTATGACTGCACTCATGTTTGTGCTGTGGTCGGTGATCTGCGTCGCGGGTTCGGGCGGGCTGGTGTACGTCATCATGCACTCCCACATGGAGCTTCGCCTCGCCAGACAGCGCGAAGAACTCGCGAGTATGCAGGCTACCCTTGCCGCGAAGAAGGAAGCGCTCGAAGAATCAATGCGGAATGCCGAAGCCACTGTGCGCAGTAAGGCGATGGACGAATTTCTCGCCGACATACGCGTCGAAGAGCGTCACCACACGCGCGAGCACAGGATACTCTTCATGACGCGCAAGATGCTGGTTCGCCAGGAGCGCATCTTCTTCCGCAATATCCCATTGTCGAACTGGGTCGAGCAGGAGATACCGATCGAGGAAGGCGTCGATGCGGACAAGATGGCGTCGACGATATCCGTATTCGCGAATCTCGCGCTGGGCGAGCTGCCTGCGGGACCCGTTATCCGCAAGCTGCTCCACTGAAGTGTCCCGAGTTGCGTGAAAAACGCGGCTTGGAAGCTCTAAAAGAATCGCAGATCGCAGGCGAAACCGCCTGCGCCACCTTGCTAAGTACCGTTGTTGTAAGGGTGGGGCAGGCGGTTTCGCCCTGGCGGTTTCGCCTGCCAGGTTCGGTTCAGTGCGATTCTGTTACAGCGGCTTGCGCCGCGTGTACAGTTCACTTAATACCTGGGCAGGCGCGGGTCGATCTGAACGCTCCACAAGTCTATCCCGCCTGCCATGCTCTGGCAGTTTTCAATTCCCTGCTTTCGCAGCCAGTTCGACAACGTTGAGACTGCGCATGCCATGGTGGCAAAACACCACCATGCGCGAGTCATCCCGATCCATGTCGCTGAGATGCTGCGGCACGGTTCGCATCGGAATCAGCTCCGCGCCTTCGATATGGCAAATGGCGTGCTCTGCTGGCTCCCGCACGTCGATCATACGCAGCGCCACCCCCTCTTTTTGCAGCGCGCTGACTTCAGCCGGAGTGATTTCAATTGGCAGTTCTTTCACAGGCCGCAATTCTAACAAGCCCGCAACCGCGAAACCATTCCGGGCGGGCAGGACGTCTCAAGCCCTTGCTATACTTCGGGATTACAGTCTCCAAAGGTTCTCTCTTAAGAATGAAGTCTTCGTTCGCCCTGTTGCTGTGGGCCGGAATGGCGGCAGTGTGCGCCTCCGGTCAGACTCAGACTCCCGTATTCTCGACCGGTCAGGCGGCACGCCTCGTGATTGGTCAGCAGAATTTCACAGCGGGAAATTACGGCGCCACCAGCCAGCTGCTCGGCACGCCAAGCGGCATCGCCTATGCCAACGGCGTGCTGTGGGTCGCCGATGCGAACCGCCTTGGCGGCACGCCCGACAACAACCGCGTTCTGCGTTTCAGCGACACCGCCACCTATCCGAGTCCCACGCAGGATCCCACAATTCCGGGAAGTCTCTGCGGTGTGTGCCGCGGTAACGCCAGTCTCGTCCTGGGCCAGCCGGACTTTGTCAGCGCCAACTACACGTTGACAAGCACCGGCATGCGCAATCCTTCGGGCATCGCTGTTTCGCCGGACGGCAACATCGTGGCCGTGGCGGATACGGACAACAACCGCGTTCTTATCTGGCTTTCCTATCCGACGAGAAACGGCCAGCCCGCCGATGTAGTTGTCGGCCAGCCGAACTTCACGTCCGGCGGCACTGCCTCTCCACCCACAGCGCAGTCGCTGCGCGGACCGGAGGGCATCTGGATCGACGGCAAAGGACTTAATGCTCATCTCTATGTGGCTGACACCGGGGACAACCGTGTCCTGATCTACAACAAAATCCCGACAACAAATAATGTCGCAGCGGATGTGGTGATCGGCGCGCCGAACTTCACCACGCCCGTACAGTTCAATCTCGTCGCCAACGACACCAACACGACAGCCGGCAACATGCAGTCGCCGGTATCGGTGACCACCGACGGCACGCGCATGTTCGTCTCAGATCTGGCGCAGAACCGTGTGCTGATCTGGAATACGATTCCGACCGCTAACGGCACGCCGGCGGACGTCGCGCTCGGCCAGGTCGACCTCGTTACGGCCATCAGTGACAACAGCTTCACGGTGAACCTAAACTCCGTGACCGACTGCGACGGCGACCCGGAAAGTGTCACACCGGCAATGTGCCAGTCGAACGCAGCCTATGCGGCGAGCCTCGGTCAGACCGGCAGCGTGGCCGTGGACAGCGACGGCAAGACAATCTATCCGATGCGCTGCGCCGCAACCATGTCGCTGCCGCGGTATGCGCTCTCCAACGGCACGCAGCTTTTCGTCGCCGACGGAGGCAACGACCGGATCATGGTCTGGAACACGATACCGACGCAGAACGGGCAGCCGGCCGACGTCATCCTCGGAGAACCGGACGAATTCAGCGACAACACGGATCAAAACCCGGATGGCGCCGACGCGCTGCAGACACCGTTCAGCCTTGCGTGGGACGGACTGAATCTCTACGTGGGCGACAGCTACAACCGGCGCGTGGTCGTGTACACACCGGGAACTCTGAACATTCCGCTGGGAGGGAACGGTATCCTTAACGCGGCCAGCCTCACAATCCACGCGGTCGCCAATGTAGCGATCGGCGGTGGCATTGTCGCAAACGATCAGGTGATTATCACGATCGCCGGCACCGCTTACACCTACACCGTCCTGTCCACCGACACGCTGCAGAGCGTAACCGACGCCCTCGTCAAAAAGATTAACGCAACGCCCGATCCGAACGTGATCGCGACCGCAAACGACATTACAGACATGGTGATCCTGACGGCCAAAGCTTCCGGGGCTGTAGGAGCTTCCATCACGCTCGCCGCCACCACCTCAGCAAGCGCGACGATTACGGCTGTAGCGTCCGGCAGTACGCTCAATTATTACCTGGAGAATCCCAGCCAGATCGCCCCCGGCACGCTGATCGAAGTGAACGGACAGAATCTCTGCGACACAACGGAAACGGCGGATATGACGCACGCCTACCTGCCGTTCGACATCAACGGTTGTCAGCTGTTTGCCGATGGCACACCGGTTCCGCTGCTCTACGTGTCCCCCACGCAGGTCAACGCGCAGGTGCCTTTCGAGTTCATCGACCGGACCAGCACCAGCGTCTTCATGCGGGATGCGCATGCGGACGGCTCGGTCAGTGTAACGGCCCCGATTGCCGTCACGATCGTCGGCGAAAACCCGGGGATCTTTGCGCAGTTCGGATCCGATCCGCGGCCGGCACTGGCCTATCACGGGTCGAGCAGTGCGGTCGCCACCATTCTGGTCAACGGCAGCGTACAAGCCGGCGATATGCCCCAGATCACCGTCGCCGGCGCCACATACAGCTATACAGTGCAAGCGACAGATACGCTGCAGACGATTGCGAACTCGCTCGCGGCCATCATCAACAATGCGCCCGATCCGAATGTAACCGCGGGTGCCGGCAACGCTTTCAGCTCCATTATTCTTGTGGCGCGGACCCCGGGTCCGGCGGGCGAGGGCATCGCGGTCAGCGAAACAACCACGAGTTCCGTTTCCACGGGCTCGGCGATTACGCTCACGGCCTACAACAGCGCCACCTGCTGCGACAATACACAGGGCGCGCCGATCACCGCCAGCAACCCGGCAGTGCCCGGTGAAATCGTCTACCTGCTGGCGACGGGACTTGGCGCGCCATCGCCGTCGAACGTGGATACAGGTCAGATCACTCCTCCCGGCGTCTTCAACGCGCCCGTCACTCCCGTGGATTCGATTCTCAGCGATCAGGTAGCGGATAACATCCTGAGCGCGTCGCTCGTGCCCGGCACGGTAGGTGTTTATTACGTGCAGTTCCAGCTCGGCCTTGGGCTGTCAACAGACCTGGAGACGCAGACCACGATCGCGCAGCAGGACTTTGTCAGCAACGTTGTGACGTTTGCGGTGGTAGCGACGCCCACCTCGTCGACCGCGCAGAAACCGGCCTCCGCCAGGAAATCCAGGAAGTAACTCAGGGCGAATTCTTTTCGAACATAACCGTGGTGTCTGCGCCGAATTTTTTGTAGTCGTCGTAGCGGATGACCAGCTTCTCGCGGATCGGCAGGCTGCGGAAGTAAAGCGTGTCGTCGGCGGTGGTCATGGAAGGAAACCAGAAGCCGTTAATCGGCTTCCGCACGGTGGTGAAGTGCGGGAAAAGGTTTTCGCGTTTGGTGGTGACGATCTCGGGAACGGCTTTGCCTTCGTTGCGGATGACGGAGAAGTCTTCTTCCGAAATCCACAGGAAACCTTCAAAGAGGCGCTGTCCGGAAAGAATCTGGCGGGGACGAACCCAAAGAACCCAGCAGTCGCGGCCGTCTTTTTCTGCCGGCAGGCACGGCTCCTCGCCCTTGTACTGCGTTTCGTAAATAAACAAACGATCCTGGGTCAGGATGAAGGGCTGAACTTCGCGCAGGTCTGAAAAATCCTCTTCGGTCATCACCAGGTTTTTCAGGTGCGAAACCGGCACGCCGGAGAAGCGCTCGGTGCGCTCGCCGGTGGGGGAAAAGATGACCTCTCTGCGCTCGCGGTATTCGCCCGTCTGAACTCCGCTGCGGTCCAGTTCCTGCAGACGGACCGACTGCGTATACGCGTAGTGCGAGCGCTCCGCCTCGGTTTCCGTCTCGCGGCGGGCGACGCGTTTTGCCAGATCGGCCGGAGGGTCTTTGGCGGCGAGTGGCGCGGGGACGGACGTGAGTAAGCCGAATGCTATTATGACCGCGATGCCACAGACGCCCGGCCGCGTGCGGGCATGGCTTGCATGGGTCACGGCGGGGTGGATCGCGCTAGCTGCAGCGGGGTGGGCGTATGCACGCTGGAAAGCCATTCCGGCATGGGCGGCGTTCCCGATTGCGGCCGCTTTTCTCATCGAGTTTCCATTCTATCTTTCGCCGGCTTTCGAAGGACCGCGCGAGTGGCTGGCCGCGCGGGGAAAATCCGGCGCCGCGCTTCTGCTCGCGGCGAGCGCGGTGGCGCCCTGGATCGTATACAGCGCTGCCACCGGCGAGGCGCGCCTGCTGAATTTCGCGCTGCTCGGAGCGATGGCACTGATCGTGTCGTACTGGTATGTGGCGATGCCGGCCGCGCCGCTCGTGGACCTGCTGTTTCTGGCCGGCGTCGCCGCGGTTTATATTTCGAAAGTCTTCGACCGCATCTACCTTTCGCCGATTCCGAAGCTCCAGATCTCCGTGCTGGGGCATCTGATGCTGATCCGGACCGCGGCGCTCGCGATTCTGATTTTCCGCGGCGGCGTGAAGGTGGAGTTCCGGTTCATTCCAACGCGCGCGGAATGGTGGACGGGGATTCGTTATTTCGCCATGATGCTGCCAGTGATTGCACTGGCGTACTGGGCTTTGGGACTGGTCGATTGGCGCGCGCATCCGAGCCTCGCCGCGCTGGCGGCTTTCCCGCTCGTGCTGTGGGTGCTGGCGTTGTCGGAAGAATTTTTTTTCCGCGGGCTGCTGCAGCAATGGATCGAAGACGCAACGGGACGCGCCAACACAGCGCTCATCGCAGCGTCAGTCATATTCGGCAGCGCGCACCTCGGGTTTCACAGGATCTTTCCCAACTGGCGCTGGGCGATTGTGGCGGGGATTCTGGGGATTTTCTGCGGTCTCGCGTGGCGGAATTCGCGCAGCGTGCAGGCCGCGATGGTGACCCACGCCCTGACGGTTACGCTCTGGCAGGTGTTTCTCCAGCAGTAGAAGTCGAAGGCAGGCCGACGGCCTACTCCACAACCGTGATAGCCTTTGCGCGAGGTGGATCATGGCAAAGATTCTGCGCTGTTCTGCGGCAGTTTTCCTCCTGTTGACCGGCGCCGCGATGGCTCAGCAGGGCGCGCGGCAGGGCAACATGGCGCTCGTCGGATCGAACGACCTCCAGGCGCGCAGCGCCTATCAGCCGGTCATTCAGAAACAGGGGAATCGCTGGATCGCCTACATCGGCCATCACGGCGGCGTGCAGCCCAATCCGCTGACCGGGGAGATGGAGCAGAACGGGACATCGATTGTCGACGTGACCGATCCGGCGAAGCCGCGGTATCTGGCGCACATTCCGGGTGAAACCAACCGCGAAGGCGGCGGTGGCGCGCAGATGGTGCGCGTCTGCAGCGGCGCCGAACTGCCGCACGCGGACAAGAACCGCTTCTACATGCTGCGCAGCTTTGGCGAGAGCGCGCATGAGATGTGGGATGTGACAGACCCGGCGCGGCCGAATCGCCTGACCGTGATCGTCAGCGGACTGCGTGACACGCACAAGAGCTGGTGGGAATGCGACACCGGGATCGCGTACCTGGTGGGAGGCGTGGTGGGCTGGCGCACGCCGCGCATGGCGATGATCTACGATCTGAGCGATCCGGCGAAGCCTGTGTTCATTCGCTATTTCGGCCTGCCCGGACAGCAGCCGGGCGCGCATGGACCGACGCCGGAGAGCCTGCACGGTCCGCTCTCAACCGGACCGAAGGGCAATCGCGTTTATTTCGCGTACGGAAATTCGCGGGATGGCACGCTGGAGATCGTCGACCGCGCGAAGCTGCTCAACGGGCCGAAAGAGCCGACCGACGAGAACCTGCGCTATCCGATGGTCTCGCGCATCGATTTTCCGGAGGACGTCGGCGCCCATAACGCCTTTCCGCTGCTCCACGTCGCGCTGCCCGAATTCGCCAGACAGAAGAAGGGCGGCGTGAAGGATTTCATCGCGGTGGCCGGCGAAACGGTGGCGAATGAGTGCCAGGAGTTCCGCCAGATGCTGCGCATCGTCGATGTCAGCGATGAACGCAAACCGACCGGTGTTGCGACGTGGACGGTGCCCGAATCGAGCGGCGATTTCTGCAGCGCGGGCGGACGCTTCGGCGTGCATTCCACCAACGAAAGCTTCACGCCGGTCTATGACAACCGCATCCTGTTTGTGGCGCATTTCAACGCGGGCGTGCGCGCGGTCGACGTGCGCGATCCGTTCCATCCGCGCGAGATCGGCTATTACATCCCGGCCGTTACGGACAAGACGGACAAACGGTGCGTCGGGCAGGGCGCGGAGGAGAGATGCAAGGTGGCGATTCAGACGAACAACGTCGAGGTAGATGACCGCGGCTACATCTACGCGGTGGATCGCGCCAACACGGGGCTGCACATCCTGACTGTGACCGGCGCGGCGCGGGAAGCGGCGGATTTCAGCCGCGCCATCCGGTAGCAGGTTGCCGATAAGACCTTCACAGACTGAAGTCTGTGCCACCAGGCCATGTGGCACAGACTTTAGTCTGTGACTATTACTACTGCTGGCCCGGACCGTCCGGACCTCTGCGGCCCGCACCCCGGAACGGAATGCCGCCCAGCGTGATCAGAGTTTGCCCGTCGGCCCGGGTTAGCCCGCCGGCCCAGGCGTGCTTCGATCCGTCCTTCGCCGCATAGGCGACCACCGTGACATCTTCGCCCGATTCGACCAGCGACTGGTAGATGCTGCGATCGAATCCGTTCTTGCGCAGCACGTTCGGCGCGGGCAGTTCCAGCGCCCAGTTCACCACTCTGCCCTGCGCGTTTTTAGCGTCGAGATAAATCCATCCGTGTGGATTGTCGGTCATTACTTTGGTAACTTTACCCACCAGCGTCAGCGGCTTCGATTGATCGTATTCCGCCTGAAAAGAATGATGAGCCAGGCCAGGAACGGCCGCTGCGAGACAGATGAGTGCGAGGATCGATGAGCTTTTCATTGAGAGTCTCCTTATTGACTGGCTTACTGACTGGCTTCGCGGGCGGCGCGAAATCCGATATCGCTGAGGCGCAGCGTGGGTCCGTAATAGTGATAACGGGCGGAAAGACGGACGTAGCTCGCCGGGTTGTCCCAGGCGCCCCCGCGTACGATGGGAAGTTCGCGCCTGCCGCCGCGACCGCGTCCTCCCCGGCCGAAACCACGGCCGAAGCGACCGAAGCCTCTGCCCTGCGGTGGAGGCGGCGGAGGTTCGTCCTGTGCCTCCGGCTCGAAATCGGCGGCCTGCCGGTTGCCGCGAGGCGCGTTCCGCGTGTAGAGACTGTCCACCCATTCGCGCACGTTGCCCAGCATGTCGTAGATGCCCCAGGCGTTCGGCTTCTTCATACCGACGGGATGCGTCTCATCGCCGGAGTTGACGTCGTACCACGCGACTTCGTCGAGCGGCGGATTCTTCGCACCGCCGGCGCGCGCCGCATATTCCCATTCCTCTTCGGTGGGCAGGCGATAGTGGTAGCCGTCGTTCCGCGCGTTGAGCTTTTCGAGGAACGCTTTGGCGTCGTCGCGCGAAACGGTTTCCACGGGGCGGTCGGGGCCTTTTATCGTCGAGGGGTTCGACCCCATCACGCCTTCCCATTGCGCCTGCGTGACCTCGTATTTGCCGATTTCATATGCCTTTGCGACCTGGACATGACGCGCGGGTTTCTCGTCGTCGGCGCAGTCCTTGTCACCGTCGGAGCAGCCCATCATGAACTCACCGGGGGTAATTTTCACGAATTCGATCTGGGTCCCATGCCCGGGCGGCGCGGAAGTCTGAGCCAGCAGCGGAAGCACGGCGAGAGAAGCGAAGAGTGAGCGTGTCATCGGAATTGTCGGAATTGTCGAAATTCTGTTTACGATTGCGGTCGAAAAAAGAAAAGTTCCCGATGACCACCCGGAACATTGTAAAGTCGGTGTAAAACGATCTCTGAAACCCGTTCGGATAGGTTAAAGTCCATAAATCATGCGCATTCCCGCACTCTTTTTCCTCGGGCTCGTCTTCACTGGGGCAGGCATCTCTATGATGAGATAGCTGTGGGTGCGGCGACGATGCTGTCTGGAGCGGGCGAGTTACTGGCTGTTCGCAAGTCAGGCCGTGGTCAGGGCGCCGTGCTGTTCCACGTGCCGAGCGCCTGCCAGCCGCTGCCGCTGCCGGCGCTGTCGATGGCGTAGCCGTAGACGTTTTGCAGTCGGGCGAAAGCCGCCTGGAAACTGATCGAGAGCGCCACGGTCAGCGTGTTCCCCGCGCCGCTGGCCGACGATCCCGCGCCGTTCAGGGTGCACTGGCTGTTGGAAAGCTTACTTCCGCTTCCCGGCGTCAGCGGTCCCGTGGCAGCCGTCCCCGCGTCGTTATACAGGTACAAAGCGTTCGACGCCGGCAGGTAGTAGATGTAGCATCCGCCCCCCGCGTTGATCGGCCCGTTTATCAGACTGTAGACGGAGCTCAGATAACCAAATCCGTTCGCGCTCGAATACTTGAACGTGAAGACCTGACTGGTTCCCGCACCCGAAGCCGGGCTGACCGAGTCGGCCGTCGGCGGCAGCATCGACAATCCGCTGCTGTTCCACGTGCCGAGCGCCTGCCAGCCGCTGCCGCTGCCGGCGCTGTCGATGGCGTAGCCGTAGACGTTTTGCAGTCGGGCGAAAGCCGCCTGGAAACTGATCGAGAGCGCCACGGTCAGCGTGTTCCCCGCGCCGCTGGCCGACGATCCCGCGCCGTTCAGGGTACACTGGCTGTTGGAAAGCTTACTTCCGCTTCCCGGCGTCAGCGGTCCCGTGGCAGCCGTCCCCGCGTCGTTATACAGGTACAAAGCGTTCGACGCCGGCAGGTAGTAGATGTAGCATCCGCCCCCAGCGTTGATCGGCCCGTTTATCAGACTGTAGACGGAGCTCAGATAACCAAATCCGTTCGCGCTCGAATACTTGAACGTGAAGACCTGACTGGTTCCCGCACCCGAAGCCGGGCTGACCGAGTCGGCCGTCGGCGGCAGCATCGACAATCCGCTGCTGTTCCACGTGCCGAGCGCCTGCCAGCCGCTGCCGCTGCCGGCGCTGTCGATGGCGTAGCCGTAGACGTTTTGCAGTCGGGCGAAAGCCGCCTGGAAACTGATCGAGAGCGCCACGGTCAGCGTGTTCCCCGCGCCGCTGGCCGACGATCCCGCGCCGTTCAGGGTGCACTGGCTGTTGGAAAGCTTACTTCCGCTTCCCGGCGTCAGCGGTCCCGTGGCAGCCGTCCCCGCGTCGTTATACAGGTACAAAGCGTTCGACGCCGGCAGGTAGTAGATGTAGCATCCGCCCCCCGCGTTGATCGGCCCGTTTATCAGACTGTAGACGGAGCTCAGATAACCAAATCCGTTCGCGCTCGAATACTTGAACGTGAAGACCTGACTGGTTCCCGCACCCGAAGCCGGGCTGACCGAGTCGGCCGTCGGCGGCAGCATCGACAATCCGCTGCTGTTCCACGTGCCGAGCGCCTGCCAGCCGCTGCCGCTGCCGGCGCTGTCGATGGCGTAGCCGTAGACGTTTTGCAGTCGGGCGAAAGCCGCCTGGAAACTGATCGAGAGCGCCACGGTCAGCGTGTTCCCCGCGCCGCTGGCCGACGATCCCGCGCCGTTCAGGGTACACTGGCTGTTGGAAAGCTTACTTCCGCTTCCCGGCGTCAGCGGTCCCGTGGCAGCCGTCCCCGCGTCGTTATACAGGTACAAAGCGTTCGACGCCGGCAGGTAGTAGATGTAGCATCCGCCCCCAGCGTTGATCGGCCCGTTTATCAGACTGTAGACGGAGCTCAGATAACCAAATCCGTTCGCGCTCGAATACTTGAACGTGAAGACCTGACTGGTTCCCGCACCCGAAGCCGGGCTGACCGAGTCGGCCGTCGGCGGCAGCATCGACAATCCGCTGCTGTTCCACGTGCCGAGCGCCTGCCAGCCGCTGCCGCTGCCGGCGCTGTCGATGGCGTAGCCGTAGACGTTTTGCAGTCGGGCGAAAGCCGCCTGGAAACTGATCGAGAGCGCCACGGTCAGCGTGTTCCCCGCGCCGCTGGCCGACGATCCCGCGCCGTTCAGGGTACACTGGCTGTTGGAAAGCTTACTTCCGCTTCCCGGCGTCAGCGGTCCCGTGGCAGCCGTCCCCGCGTCGTTATACAGGTACAAAGCGTTCGACGCCGGCAGGTAGTAGATGTAGCATCCGCCCCCCGCGTTGATCGGCCCGTTTATCAGACTGTAGACGGAGCTCAGATAACCAAATCCGTTCGCGCTCGAATACTTGAACGTGAAGACCTGACTGGTTCCCGCACCCGAAGCCGGGCTGACCGAGTCGGCCGTCGGCGGTGTGGGAACCGGCGTAACCCTGAAAGTCTGCGTCACTGGCAATGCGGCGGAGTAACTGGCGTTACCGGCCTGGCTGGCAGTAATCGAGCAGGTGCCGGCGGCTATGAGGGTTACGGTCGCTCCCGAAACAGTACACACGCCCGTTGTGTTCGAAGCCAGACTGACTGAAAGCCCCGAACTCGCAGTCGCGTTGATGGTAAATGGCAGAGTACTCAGCGCGACATTCGGTAGCGGTCCGAAACTGATGGTCTGCGCTGCTACCGTTCCCCCCAGCAGAACTGTCACGTTGTTGCTGCCCGAATTGGCAACGGCGAAATCGATTCTGCCATCGCGATTGAAATCCGCGGTTGCGATCGATTGGGAAGTACCGCCAGCGGCGTAGTTTGCAGCGGTCTGGAATGTTCCGTCGCCGTTGCCGAGGAGTACGCTCACGTCGCCGTTGGTCGGGTCGTTGGCGGTGGCGATGTCGGTCTTGCCATCGCCGTTGAAGTCTCCCGTGGCGGCCCATTGGGGGAGGATATCGACCGGATAGCCGACCGGCGTCTGAAACGTTCCCCCGGTGTGTCCGAGCAGGACGTATACGTTGCCTGGCTGGCTTCCGTTGAGGTAGTAGCTGGCCACGGCAAGGTCGGCGATGCCGTCGCCATCGAAATCCCCCACCGACACGTAAACTAACGCAATGGGATTGGTGCTGATGGTGTAGAACACAGGCGGCAACCGGAAGGTCCCGTCGCCATTGCCAGAGAGAATGGCGACACTCCCGTTATTGGTTGCAAGAGCGAAGTCCGCGTGTCCGTCGCCGTTGAAGTCCCCCACTACCGCGGACGTGGCTCCTATACCAGAGCCGATGCCGTATGTGATGCCGACTCGGAACGTTCCGTTGCCATTGCCGAAAAACAGCTGCACCTCACCATCGGCCAAAGCCGCGAGATCCGTGTAACCGTCTTCGTTGAAGTCGCCCGCCACAATAAAAGGGCTGCCAGAGCCGCTGACCTGGTAGCTCGCACCTGCCTGGAAGGTCCCGCCTCCGTTGCCCAGCAGTATGTTCAATCTGCCGTTGACCTGCCCGGTGGTGTAGCTGCCATAAGCCAGATCGGTTTTACCGTCTCCATTAAAATCGCCGGTCACGAGAAACACGGGTGACGGGCCGGTACTCACGTTCAACGCATTCCCGAAGGTCCCATCGCCGTTCCCCAAGAACACGTTGATTCCGGCGCTTGTCTGATTGAGACCCCCCTGGTCGGTGACGGCCAGATCGATATTGCCATCGCCGTTAAAGTCTCCCGCCACCACCGTGTATGGAACGGCTCCCGCGGCAAGAGCAGGGGCACCGTGGAACCCACTCGAAGGAACAGTATTCACCGTCAGTGTCAGCTTCGGCGAAAGGCTGGCCAGGTGGCTGAAGTCTCCTCCGTAATATGCCTTCAGCGATCGCGCGCCCGATGCCAGGAGGCTGGTTTTCAAAATCGCGCTGCCGTTCGCCAGCGTACCGGCTCCGAGAACGGTCGTGCCGTCGTAGAACGTGACCATGCCGGTCGATGTCTGCGAAGTCACCGTCGCCGTCAGCGTCAGGCTCTGCCCGTACGTCGAAGGATTCGCTGACGCTGAAAGCGACGTGGTCGTTGTTGTCGGCTGGCCGACGGTCTGGACCAGTTTGCCGGTGCTGGAGGTATCGTTCGTATCGCCGCCATAGGCTGCAAACAGTGTGTTGGTGCCGGACGGAAGCGTGGACACGGAAAAAGTCGCCGTTCCGCCGCTCAAAGGCACCGTGCCCAGAGATGTCAATCCATCCGAAAAAGTCATGCTTCCCGTGGCCGTCGAAGGATTCACCGTTGCCGTCAGCGTAACGTTTTGACCGGGGGTGGACGGATTTGCCGATGAAGTCAACTTCGTCGTCGTCGCGGCCTGGGACACGGTTACAGTCACGACCGGCGATACGCTGCTGGTGTCCTTCGCGTCCCCGCTATAGCTTGCGCTGAGCGAATGAAGGCCCGCCGTCAGCGTAGTGAGCGCCAGGGTGGCCACGCCGTTGTTCAGGCTGAAAGTGCCCAGCGAGGCTGTCCCGTCCAGGAAGGTGATGGTACCCGTTGCCGACGACGGCGATACCCGGGCTGTCAACGTTTCCTGGTCGCCAAAGTTGATTTGAGTGCTGCTCGCTTTCAACTCGGTGGCGGTGGTTATGAGAGCCGAAACAGGCGCCCCGAGCAGGATACTTAAATCGTTATCGTAGGTGTTGGTCACGGCGAGATCGGCCCTGCCATCACGGTTAAAGTCGGCAGTGGCGACCGAGGTTGGGCCGTTCCCGATCGCATAGTTGACCACGGGCTGGAAAGTGCCGGTCCCGTTGCCAGTCAGAATGCTTACGGTGCCATCGGTGTTGTTCGCGGCCGCGAGGTCCGCCTTTCCGTCGCCATTGAAATCGCCCACCGCAACTGATATCGGATATTGGCCAGTCCCATAACTAACCGGTCCTGCAAACGTTCCGTTTCCGTTATTCAGCAATACGCCGAGGTTGTTGCCAGATCCGTTCGTCACAACAAGATCGAGTTTGCCGTCGCCATTGAAATCGCCTACTGCGACCGATTGGGTCGGAGCTGCGGTCGGGTAGAACGCCACGGCCTGGAAAGTCCCGTCGCCATTTCCAAATGAAACGCCCACGCTGCTGATGTCCGAGACCCCGAAAACGAGGTTGACCTTACCGTCTCCGTTGAAGTCGCTCACGGCCACGGATAGCGCCGAATCCGCGATGCCCGCAGCGATCCGGAAAGTTCCTTCCCCGTTACCTAACAAAACGCCAACCCCGCCGCTTCCGCCAAAGACGATATCGGCCTTCCCGTCGCCATTGAAATCGCCGACCGCAACCGATGAGAACGTGGCTCCCGAAATCGTCTGCGGGGTCTGGAATGTTCCGTCCCCGTTTCCGAGCAGGAGAAGGGTACTTCCGCCGACTGAGACAAGATCGGCCTTCCCGTCTCCATTGAAGTCGCCGACCGCCAGAGCGTAAGGGTTAGTGCCTGCCGCGGACGTTACCGCTGGCTGAAAAGTCCCGTTACCAATGCCCAAAAGCACGCTGATGCTGTTTCCCGCGTAGTCTGCGACAGCAAGATCGACAATTCCGTCGCCGTTGAAGTCTCCCGCCACAACCGCCTGCGGCATTGAAAATCCTGTTATGGCGCCCGCTTCTATAAGCCCGTTTGAAGGAACGTCGGTTACCGTCTGCGGCAGGCTCGCGGAAGTACTCACGGCGTATATGACGTTTCCTTCGTAGACAGCCCTGAGTAGTCCCGTCCCGGGCGGCAGCATGTCCGTGGTCAGAACGGCTTGTCCGCCCGTCAGAGTACTTGTTCCGAGAATCGTTGCGCCCTCATAGAACGTGACAAGCCCAGTCGCTCCAGGAGATGAAACAGTGGCAGTAAGAGTTATGGGCTGGCTGTAAACCGCCGGACTACCCGACGATAACAACGTAACCGTCGAGGGCGCGAGCCCGAGCAGGATAGTTACGGTGCCGTCGTAGAAGTTGGCTGATACCAGGTCGCCCCGGCCATCTCCGTTGAAATCGCCGGCCGCGATGGAAATGGGGTAATTCCCGGTCACATAGGTCAATGGCGTCTGAAAAGTACCGTTACCGTTGCCGGCCAGGATTGCGACGTTTGGAGTGGCTTGCCCCCCGGTGGTCGTTTGGCAGCCGACCGCCAGGTCGAGCTTACCGTCACCGTTGAAATCTCCCGCAATGACCGACTCGGGGATTCCGCTGACGGCATAGTTCACGGCAGTCTGGAATGTCCCGTTGCCGTTGCCCAGCAGCACGGCTACTGCGCCCGTGGTGCTCAGACTGGCGGAATTGGTCACCGCGAGGTCGGCTTTTCCGTCTCCGTTGAAATCGCCCACCGCGATGGCCAGCGCCGGTGCGGGAGTCGCGAAGTTGACTGCAGCCTGAAAGGTCCCGTCGCCGTTGCCGAGGTATATGCTTACGCCCCCATTGGTGTTGCCGTTGTTGAAGGCTACTGCGAGGTCGGGCTTTCCGTCGCCATTGAAATCGCCAATGAAAACTGCCACGGGCGCGTTGGGTGCGGCATAGTTGATCGGTGCGGCAAAGGTCCCATCGCCATTGCCAAGAAGGATGCTGACGCCGGTATTGATAAAGGCGAGATCGGCATAGCCGTCGCCGTTGAAATCGCCCACAACCACGCTCCTGCCGCCTGTACTGAAGTTGAGGGCAGACTGAAACGTCCCATCGCCGTTACCGAGCAGGACACTGGAGCCACTCTCCACGGTTGTGACCACCAGGTCCGGTTTCCCATCACTATTGAAATCTCCGGTGGCAACGGCCGCGGCCCCGATGGTATAGTCCACCGCGTTCCCGAGGGTCCCGTTCCCGATACCGAGGAACACGCTTACACTGACAACGTTAGCTGTGGCGACATCCAGCTTGCTATCCTTGTTGAAATCAGCCACCACGACGGATTGTGGGTTCCTGCCGGCAGAAAAGGTCGAGCCCATCCCAAATCCGTTCTGGGCCACCGCACTGACGGTCTGCGTAAGCGCGACCAACGTCCGCGCGGCGGCGTATGTGGTGTCACCACCATAAAACGCGGTCAGAGAGTGTGCTCCGGAACTCAGCAGGCTGGTAGTCAAATTCGCCGCGCCGTTCGTCAATATCCCGGTTCCGAGCAAGGCTGCGCCGTCATAAAACGTGACGATGCCGGTGGCTGCCAAAGGCGTGACCGTCGCCATCAGCGTTACGCCCTGGCCGTAAATTGAAGGGTTCGACGATGACGCGATGGACGCGGATGCCGGCGTTGTACCCGCGCGAGGGAGGCCCGCCAGGATGTTGATGCCAGTATTTTGAACGACAACTGCCAGGTCAGCCAGACCGTCACCTTTGAAATCCGCCGCAGCAAGGGCCACAGGGTTCGTGCTTGTGCCGTAGTTCACCGGCACCGCGAAAGTTCCGTTTCCGGCGCCGAGCAGTATGCTCACGGCGTTGCCGTTACTCCCGTTCTGCACGTTGTTGTCGGCGACCGCGAGGTCAGGTATGCCGTCGCCGTTGAAATCTCCCACGGCGACGGATTCGGGAGAACTGCCAGTAGCATAAACTGCGGTGTCAGGGAACGTGCCGTCGCCCTTGCCGAGGACCACGCTGACGTTGTTGCTTAAGTAATTGGCCGTGACCAGATCCGCATGGCCATCGCCATCAAGATCTCCGACAGTCACCGACTTCGGGCCGGAGCCGGTCGCATAGTTCACGGCATTGGCGAAAGTCCCGTTGCCGGCTCCGATGAAAACGCTTAGGTTGCTGCTGCCATAATTCGCCACGGCCAGATCGGCGATGCCGTCGCCGTTGAAGTCTCCTACGGCGACCGACTGCGGCTCGGTCCCGGCTGCGTAATGCACCGCCGCCTGAAAAGTACCATCGCCGTTGCCTAGTAGGATGCCCAGACCGTTGCCATCAGCTACCGACAGATCGGCGATACCGTCGCCGTTGAAGTCTCCCACTGCGACCGACTGCGGTTCGGTTCCCGTTGCGTAATTCACCGGAGCCTGAAAAGTACCGTCGCCATTGCCGAGCAGCACGCTCACCGTGTTGTCGTTAAAGTTGGTGACGGCGAGATCAGTCTTGCCGTCGCCGTTATAGTCCCCGGCGGCAACCGCACCAGGACCGGACCCCGCGGCGTAGCTCACCGGGGTCTGGAATATTCCTGCGCCAAGGTTCAGCGATACGTATACACCGCCAAAGAAATCAGCGACGGCCAGATCGGTCTTGCCGTCCCCGTTGAAGTCACCTATCGCGACAGCCTGAGGATTGCCACCAAACCCGTTGTAGGGCACAGCAAAACCAGCCCCCCGCTCCGGCAGGGAGTTGACGGTCTCCGTTAACTTCCCCACGCTCGGAGTGCCGGTCAGATTTCCCAGGTACAGGGCTTTGAGGGATCGAGTGCCCGAGGCCAGCAGACTTGTCTGCAGAGCGGCTTGTCCGTTAGCCAGCGCGCTTGTGCCGAGCACGCTTGTTCCGTCGTAGAACGTCACTTTGCCGGTCACCGTCGAGGGCGACACGGTTGCGGTGAGGGTAATATTCTGGCCCAGAATTGATGGATTATCCGAACTTGAAAGCGCCAGGGAAGTAGAAACCTGCGCTGCCGAGTGACCGGTTGCGATCAGAATTGCCGCAACACACATACATCTGTGCAACCAAGTACGGAAGGCGGGCATAATCGCGAATTATCGAGATTGATGGTGTCGAGAGTTCTGTGTAAGCAATATCGAGCAAACGACTGAAACCCCGTGCATTTTGCAACGATAAACCAAAAATTCTCTCCTGTAAAGCCACTTTACAGGCTCGCTCACAACAATCAGCGAAAAATTCGCTCCAAGAAAAGGCGCTCAGGTACTAGTACTACCGTTGTCGCGCAAACCCGGCCAGGGTTTTTTCTGTTTCCGGCGCGACGCCGAACCGATGCCCGGATGCTGAAGTGATCGCGGTGGCGATCTGCACTGAGCGTGTGGCGGGGCGCTTGGGAAGGTCCGGCGGGAGATGGTCTCGGTCACCGATCTGCCGGCACAGCCACAACCGGAAGTGCGGAATTACGCCGTGGAGCTTCGGCCTTGTCAGCAATGCGGCCGGAACATGCGCGGACAGCGCCCGCCCTCTCTCGTGACGATGGGCGCACCGGTAGGACCGCGAGTCAAAGCACTCGCGCACCTGCCCCACTATGAGCACGGAGTACCGGTAAGAAAGGTCTCCGGCATCATCGAATGCCTGACTGGTAATACGGTTGACGCAGGGGCCGATCAGCCAGGATGCGATGCAGCAAACGGGCCGCAGGTTAGCCGTTACAATGGCGTCCTCCACGCATGCTGCATATCGTAAAAAGGGGGTAAAACGTTATCTGAAACCCATTCAGATACCCTAAAACTATAGATCATGCGCATTCCCGCACTCTTTTTCCTCTGGCTCGTCTTCGCGGCGGCAGGCTGGTCGAGAGACCTGCCGCGCTACGCGGTCATCCTGTCGGATCCTGCGCCCATAGAGGCGCGCGCGCAGGGCGGCGAGCAGGCGGTGGAATCGGCGCGCGCGCAGGTAAAGGCGAAACAGCGTGCGCTGATGGATGAGATGCATGCGCGCGGCGTCCGGATCACCGGCGCGGCCAACACGCTGCTGAATGCCGTGTTCGTGGCGGCCACGCCCGCGGAAGCCCTGCAGATCAGTGCGATGCCTGGTGTCATCCAGGTGACACGTCTCAATCGTTTTCACCTGAACCTCGATCACGCCGTGCAGTTGATCAACGTTCCGGCAGCGTACAGCCTGATCGGCGGCGCGTCGAACGCAGGCGCGGGCATCAGGATCGGCATCATCGACACGGGCATTACGGCTACGCACCCGGCGTATCGGGATTCCTCGCTCACGCCGCCCGCCGGGTTTCCCATCTGCAAAATCAATTTCGGCGTTTATCCGACGGAAAATTTCGAAGACTGCAGCGCGAGCGATCCGGCGCACGGACTGCCGATCTGCTCAGGGGCAGGCTGCGAATTCACCAATAATAAGATCATCGTGGCGCGCAGCTACGTGCCGGTACTGAACAGCGGCGAGGCGGCGACCTCAACGCCCGACGACTATTCGCCGCGCGACCGGGTGGGACACGGCACCGCCACGGCAATGGCCGCGGCCGGCGAGACCAGCACCGGTCCTTCCGACACGATCACCGGAGTCGCGCCGAAAGCGTTCCTCGGCAGCTACAAAGTTTTCGGCTCGCCGGGCGTCAACGATTTCACCGGTGGGGACGCGATCATCGAAGCCCTCGAAGATGCTTTCCGGGACGGAATGAAGATCGTCTCGCTCTCGCTGGGTGGGCCGGCGCTGACCGGACCGATCGACAGCGGTCGGGTCTGCGGCAATAATCCCGGGGCTGCATGCGACCCCGAAGCTTCGGCGGTACAGGAAGCTGTGCTGCAGGGACTGGTGGTTGTGGTCGCGGCTGGCAATGACGGCGAGACCGGGCTGCTTACGACGGCTGCGCTGAATACAATGGGCTCGCCCGCCGATGCGCCCAACGCGATTGCCGTGGCGGCAACGACGAACTCACATAACTGGGGAAATCAGCTCACGATCAGCGGACTCGGGTCTTATCTCGGACAGCTCGGCAACGGGCCGGCGCCCACGACCACTGTTTCGGGACCGCTCGGCGACGTTGCAAGTGTGGGCGATCCGCAGGCCTGCACAGCGCCACCGGCCGGATCGCTGTCGGGACTGATCGCACTGGTCGCACGCGGCACCTGCACTTTCCTCGTCAAGATTCAAAGCCTGCAAACGGCCGGAGCAATCGGCGCGATCATCACGAACAATCCGGGCGACGACACGCTGCTCGAACCAGGCGGCCTGAACGGCACCACGATTCCGGCCATCTTCATCGGCTACGACAACGGGCAGACGATTCGGAACTCTCTGGTGCCCAATACGGAGGCCATAGCCAGCATCAGCCCGTTGCTCTTCGCGGTGAACGATACGACGTTCAATGAAGTGGCGCCGTTCAGCTCGCACGGACCGGTGGTAGGCTCGGCCGCACTGAAGCCGGATGTTGCCGCCGTGGGCGTTGACCTTTATCTGGCGGGCGAAAGCTACGATCCCAACGGCGAGCTCTACACGCCGAACGGCTATCTGGTCTCGCAGGGCACGAGCTTTTCGACGCCGCAGATCGCGGGAGTCGCGGCACTCGTGCTGCAGCAGCATCCCGGTTTATCGGCGCTCGAGGTTCGTTCTTCGGTGATCAATACCGCCAGGCAGACCCTGACGGAAAACGGAAATCCGGCATCGGTGCTGGCAGTCGGCGCGGGCCTGGCCAACGCGGCGGCGGCCATATCGAACACCCTTTCGGTGATTCCGGCGACTGCATCGTTCGGCGTCATCCAGACCGGCACGCTGCCCGCAACTGTGCCCTTCCAGCTGACCAACACCGGATCGACGACCCTGAATCTCAGCGTTGCCATCAACCGGCGCACAGCGGAAAACAACGCCACAACTTCGATCAACCTGCCGAACCTGACGCTGGCGCCGGGCGCATCGAGCACCGGGCTGAGTCTGATGCTGTCGGGCAAAATACCGAACGCCGGAATCTACGAAGGGTTCGTCACCATCACCGGGGCGGCGAATCCGATCAACATTCCCTACCTTTACCTGGTCGGCGACGGCGTGCCAGCGAACATCATTTCCATTGCGGGCGACGCGGACGAAGGCATCGCGGGACAGCAAAGCCAAGGCGGTTACGTCATTCTGCAGCTCATCGACCAGTACGGCGTTCCGGTGGCCGGCCAGCCAGTGGATTTCAGCGTTACTTCGGGCGGCGGCACGCTTACACCGCTGTGCATCACCACGAGCTGCGCCAAGCCGAACGATACAGACAATTACGGCCAGGCAGCGGCGGAAATGATTCTCGGCCCGAACCCGGGTAACAACGTCTATTCCGCGACGGTGGGAAGTCTCAGCGCATCGTTCACCGCCACGGGGATGCCGCTGCCCGCGATCATGCCGAGCGGCGTCGTCAATGCGGCCAATTACGCCAATCAGCCGCTGGCTCCCGGTTCTTACATCGCGCTTTTCGGCAACAACTTCGCGCCGTCAACGGCCGTATACAGCACGCCGTATCTGCCGGTCTCTCTCAACTCAGTCAGCGTGAGTTTCGATGCGCCAGGCATCAGCGTGCCCGGTCACATCGTGTTTGTCAGCGGCGGACAAATCAATGTACAGATTCCCTGGGAACTGCAGGGGCAGACTGCCGCGCAGGTGAAGGTGAGTGTTTCCGACAGCCCCGGGTCTGTCTACATAATGCAGCTGGGCGCTTATTCCCCGGCGTTATTCGTAATTCCCTCGGGCGGGCAGAACATTGCGGCCGCGCTGGATCAGAACAGCAACATCGTGACCGTTTCGAATCCCGCCAAACGAGGACAAATCGTGCAGCTGTTCGGCAACGGCATGGGGCCTATGAGCAATCAGCCGCTGAGCGGCGATCCGGCGCCTTCGGGGCCGCTGGCGCAGACAACAACAACGCCCATCGTCACCATCGGCGGTGTTACGGTACCCGCATCGGCTGTTCAGTTCAGCGGCCTGACGCCAGGCAACGCCGCGCTGAATCAGATCAACGTGACGGTTCCGGAGAACGTGCCAACATCACCGAGCCTGCAGCCAGTGACGGTGTCGATCGGAGGCGTGGTCAGTCCGGCCGTGATGCTGCCAGTCATGTAACGCCGGCGGTCTCGCCGCCGGTGGGTTTACTCAGGCCAGATTCATGGCCTGCATGAAGGCACCCGACGAGGCTCCGATTTTCTTCTGCAGCATCATGATCGCGTGAATCAGCTGCTCGGGGCGCGGCGGACAGCCAGGCACGAATACGTCAACCGGAATCACCTGATTGACCGGCACCAGCGCGTAGTTGTTGAAGACGCCGGTCGATGTCGCGCAGGCGCCCATCGAGATCACCCAGCGCGGCTCGGGCATCTGCTGATATAGATGGCGGATGACCGGAGCCATTTTGTTGGAAACGCGGCCCGCGATGATCATGAGATCGCTCTGGCGCGGCGACCCGCGGAAAACCTCGGCGCCGAAACGCGAAATGTCGAAACGCGAGGCGCTCATCGACATCATTTCGATGGCGCAGCAGGCGAGCCCGAACGACATCGGCCAGATGGAGTTCTTACGGCCCCAGTTGATGACCGTGTCGAGCGTCGTGGTGATTACACCGGAGCGAAGCGCGGCCTGTTCGACCGTCTCGTTGTCAACGCGTGAAAACAATTCCGCCGGGCCACTGGCAATCGGTGCGTTCATAGCCACATTGTAGTATGGGTTTCGTCTTTCAAGCAGGGGACCCGGCGACAAGATCGCCGACGGTACAAATTTTATGCGCCTGATGACATTTCGTTACGCCGGGCAGGACCACGCGGGAGTAGTAACCGACGGCGGCCTGGCGCCGATTATTGAGATCAATTCGAAGCATGATCTGCATCTGCCGAACAACCTGCTCGGAATCGTCCAAGCCGATATCCGGGAGATTCCCGCGCGCGGGGTGCGGCCGATTCCGCTGACGGACGTGGAGCCGCGGCTGCCATACAGTGTGCCGCCGAAAATCTGGTGCATCGGACTCAATTACAAAACGCATGCGGAGGATATTCAGGCCACGCAGCCGGAGGAGCCGGGCAGCTTTATGAAACCGGCATCGTGCATGTTTCAGCCGGGCGGCGAAATTGTGCTGCCTCCGCCGGAGATCTCGGATGATGTGGACGCGGAGGGCGAACTGGGCGTCATCATCGCCCGGAACTGCCGGTTCGTGCCGCCGGAAAAAGCGCGCGAGGTGATCTACGGCTTCACGACGACGCTCGATCTGACGGCGCTCGACATTCTGCGGAAGAATCCGCGGTATCTGACGCGCGCCAAGAGCATCGATACGTTCTTCAGCTTCGGGCCGGTAATCGTCACCGCCGATGAAGTGGGAGATAGCAATGCCATCGATGGTCTCGAGGTAATCACGGAGCACAACGGCGGTGTTTGTTCACGCGATTTCGTGCGGAATATGAAGACGCGGCCGCTCGATCTGGTGGCGTTTCACAGCAACTATTTCACGCTGGAGCCCGGCGATCTGATTTCGACCGGCTGCCCGAAAGGAGCGCGGATTAAAGCCGGAGACACGGTGCGGGCGCGAATAGACGGCGTCGGCGAACTGAGCGCGACCGTGCGGGCGGGCGAGCGTCAGCCGCGCTGGTAAACTCAAGCGAGTGGGATCGGTGCTGAAACGGCTGTTTATCTGGGAATACCAGCGGGCCACGATACCGTACGACATCATTTGCGTCCTGATCACGGCTTTCATTGTGTTCGCGCCGCGCCAGTGGTTCCACGATCAGCCGCGCATCCCGGCGGCCGGCCAGGTCGTTTCCCTGCCCGGCCACGGCGAGTCGGTGTTCTGGATCGAGTCGGAACTCGTGTCGTCGTTTCCGGAAAATCAGCGGCTCGAGGGATTGAGCAAGGTGCTGACGCAGCGCACCGGCAAGACCCAGCACCTGACCCGCATCGAGCCCATCCTTGACTCCGAACGGGAAATCAAGGGCTACATGGCGTTCGCGCGGCCCTGATTTGCGTCAAAACTGATTTGCATAAAAAAGTGATGCGTACTAGAATCGCTGGCCGCGTGCATCTGATGCTTTACACGCGCGCGCGTGCCAGCCAGGTGCCTCGTTATCTCAAATACGTATTCGCGCTGCTGCCCGTGGCCGCGCACGGCGCCGGCCTGGACGATGCATTCGCGGCCATGGACAAGACCGCACAGCTGTTCCGGTCTGTCACTGCCGACATGAAACGCGACACTTATACCGCCATCATCGACGATCACGATAAGGACTCGGGGGTGATGAAGGCGAAGCGGGAGAAATCGCACGATACGATGATGCTGATCGAACTCGCGGGTCCGCAGGCAAAGTCGATCGAGCTGGGTGACGGCCAGGCCATAATCTATACGCCAAAGTTGAAAGACGCTGAGAGATACGACATCAAACGTGATCTGGTGGATCAGTTCTTTCTGCTCGGCTTCGGCTCGCCCAGCTCCGAGGTGAAGGAGCATTACGAGGTCTCGTTTGCCGCAACCGAGAAGGTTGGATCCGATACGACCTGGCAGCTGCACCTCGTGCCGAAATCGCCCGAGGAGCTCAAGTATGTGAAGAAGGCCGATCTGTGGATCAGCCAGACCACCGGCCTCCCTGTGCAGGAAAAATTATACACGTCGGATTCAGGCGATTACGAGCTCATCAATTACTCCAATGTAAAATTAAATGCTGCCCTGTCGGATAAGGATGTGAGACTCAACCTGCCCAAAGGGGTTACAATATCGCATCCGCGGCTGTAGTTCCGGTCACATCGGAACGGCCGTTGCCAATCAGACCAAGCATGAAGCCGGCATCGCAACGACTTCTATATCTCGACTGGGTCCGCGGGTTCGCGGCCCTGATAATGCTGCAGGGCCACGTGTTTCAGTCGTTCCTGCGCGACGACCTGCGCGGCGGCGGACCGTACATGTGGTCACAGTTCGTGGGCGGCATGCCGCCGGCAGTGTTCCTGTTTCTGCTGGGTGTGACGTTTGCGTTCCTGATGCACAGCCAGGAGCGGAAGGGCGTCGCGGCGGGCGGAAGATTTTTCGCGGCGCTGAAGCGTTCCGGCTATCTTTTCGCGGCGGCGTTCGCGTTCCGCCTGCAGATGTGGCTGTTTTCCATCGATAAGAGCCCGTGGACCGATCTGTTTCGCGTCGACATTCTCAACTGCATGGGACTGGCGCTGCTGGTGCTGGCGCCCATGGCGGTGTTCCGCACTGAGGAGCGCATCCGGCACTGCGCGATTCTGGGCGTGGCCATCGCGGCGGTGGCGCCGGTGATTTCGGGGCTCGAGTGGTCGGGTGCGCCGGCGCTGCTGCGCAACTACGTGATCCCGGATCACAACTTCTTCGGCTTCTTCCCGTGGGCGGCGTTTGTCGCGTTTGGCATGAGCGCGGGCAGTATTCTGCGGCTGGTGAAGCCCGCGGACGTGCCGTCGATGATGCAGTGGTTCGGATGGGGCGGGCTGGCGCTGGCGTTCGCGGCATACGCCGTGTCGAACATCCCGTTCTCGGTTTATGGGAACTCCGATTTCTGGCTGAACGGTCCCTCGCTGATCTTCATCAAGCTGGGGGCGATCCTGATCTTCGTGGCGTTCGCGTGGGTGTGGAATATTCGCGCCACGGCAGCCGCCTGGAGCTGGATCCGGCAGTTCGGGATGACCAGTCTGCTGGTCTACTGGGTGCACATCGAGCTGGTCTACGGCCGCTGGTTTGGTGTGCTCAAGAGCCAGCTGACGGTGGGCCAGACGGTGTTCGCCGCCGTGGTGACGATTGCGCTCATGCTGGGACTGTCGATGCTGCGGACGAACTGGACGCAGGTGAGGGCGTACTTCGCGTCGGGCGACGCGGCGATGGCGCGGCAGTCCGGCGACTAGCGGACCCGGCGCTCGATCATTTCCGTGGTGCGAACGGTTTCACCACCCGGACCGTTTCGTAGCGCTGTCCGTGGTTCAGATCCTCGGAATACAGGGCAGCGGCTCCCTGCGCCATCGCGGCGGCGAGGATGGCGGCGTCCCGGTACGAAATGCGGAAGCGCGCCGATAAGCCGATTGCGATCACGACAAGTTCGCGGTCCACGGGCTGGCACGGGAATGCGAGCAGTTGTTCAATCCATTCGAGCGCTTCCTGAGCAGGCCGCCGGCGCTCCGCTCTCTTGACCACCGTCACGTAAAACTCCTGCAGGACCTGGGCTGAGATGGCGAAATCCTCGCCCTCGATCAGTTCCAGCGCTCTGCGGCGCTTCGGTTCGTCGCGTCCCGTCCTGACGGCGGCGTACACCAGGACGTTGGTGCCAAGGAAAACGTCAGCACTCATTCACTTGATCGCGTCGGCGCTCATGCAACTGATCGCGGGTCCAGGTTTTCCTGCCAAGTCTTCCGGCCGATTTTGCGCTGAGTTCCTGCATCCGGGCGCGTGCGATGCGGGCGCCGTCGTGCTGTTTCGCGATGCCGGTCAGGAACTCGCGGACCAGCGCGTTCACGCCCGATTCGCGCTCGGCGCTGTAGCGGCGCACAGCGGCGAGAACCTTCTCGTCGACGCTCAGCGTGATGTTCTTCATAAACACACTATCCGTGAGACTGTGTGAGCTGCACTTCGCATATACTACCCTCCTGAGGATCACAGGAGGCGAATGAATATGAGTGCCGTTGACGTTCCGCTGCAGGCGCCAAAGACGAAGGGCTGGCTGTTCTGGGCGGGCTGGGTTGTGTCGCTGTGGCCCGTCTTTGTCGTGGTGACCAGCACCACATGGAAGCTGACGCGAAGCCCGTTTTACGTCCACGAGTTTGCGCGTATCGGCTGGCCGGACAGCCGGCTGAATCTGCTGGCGTTCCTGCAGCTGGGCGCCATCTCGCTGTTCCTCATCCCGCCCACGGCCGTTCTGGGATGTGTGATCCTTACCGGATACCTCGGCGGCGCCGTCGCTGCCTACACGCGCATGGGCGAGCCGTATCCCGTGCTGGTGCCGCTGTCGACTGCCATCATCGCGTGGTTCGGCATCTGGCTGCGCGAGGAGCGCCTGCGGAAGCTGCTTCCCCTGCGGCGACAGTGAAAGGTTTTCATCCCACCCCACTTGACACGCCAGCGAATTAGTACTAATTAATTAGTATGCGTTCGCGAAGCACGTCTCTTACCCCGCAGGAACTGGAAATCATGAAGCTCGTCTGGGAGCTGGAGAGCGCCACGGTACGGGACATTTACGAAGCCCTGCTCCGCAAGCGCAAAGTGGCATACACCACCGTGATGACGATGATGCAGATCCTCGAGCGCAAGAAATATCTGAAGCGGACCAAGGCCGACCGCGCCTGGCTCTACCGGCCCGCGCAGCCCGAAGGCAAGGTCATCGCAGGTATGGTGCGGGAGTTCGTCAACCGCGTGTTCAACGGGTCGGCCGAACCCCTGCTCGTGCATCTGGTGGAAGAACACAAACTGTCGCGCGAAGACATTGAGGAAATCACGCGTATGCGGAGGCGGCCGTGAACGCGTCCCTGCTCGTTCGACAACCTGCTGCGCTGGAGTCTGCAGATCGTGGTGCTGGTTGCGGCCGGTGCGCTTCTGCCGCGTGTCCTCGGCCTGAAGATGCCGAATGCCAGGCTCGCGTTCGGGCAGATCGTGCTGCTGATTTGCCTCCTGCTTCCGGCGATCCGCCCGTGGCGGCAGGAAATCGTGACTGTGCATTCGAGTGCGCTGGGCGTGGTCGCAGCGACCGCGTCACGACCGGCGCCGATAATGCAACGCGCGTTCCCGACATCGGAAGCAGTGCTCGCGATCGCGGCGGCGGGAACTCTGCTGCGCGTCGGCATACTTCTTTTCGGACTGGTGCGTCTGCGCCGGTACCGTGTCCGGTCAACGCCTCTCGTGCCTACGCCGACGTGGAGCACGGAAGCCGACGTGCGCGTTTCAGCGGCTGTCACGGGTCCGGTGACGTTCGGCTTTCTCAAACCGGTGGTTCTGGTGCCGGAGCCGTTTCGCGAATTGAGCGCTGACATGCAGGACGCGATTCTCTGCCATGAAATTCTGCATGTGCGCCGGCATGACTGGCTCTTCACCGTGGGCGAGGAGACGATCCGCGCATTGCTCTGGTTCCACCCGGCGATCTGGTGGCTGCTGCGCGAAATTCAGCTGATGCGCGAAGAGGCCGTTGACCGGGAAGTCGTGGAGATGACGCGGTCCCGCGACGGCTACATCGACGCGCTCCTTCTCATCGCGGGCGCGGCGGAGAGCGATCTGGCGCCCGCGCCTTTGTTCCTGCGCCGGCAGCATCTCAAACACCGGGTGGCATCGATTCTGAAGGAGGTTCGCATGTCAAGATTTCAATCCGTTTCCGCATTCACGGCGAGTCTGACGCTGGTCGCCGCATCGTGCTGGTTCATCACGGGCGCTCTGCCGCTGCGCGGCGCACCGCAGATCATCCCCGATCCCGCCGGAGTGTCCGTCAACACGATGGGCGCGGAAGTGCTATTCGGAGCGCCGATCCCGTATCCGGGCGCGGCGCTTATCAGGGGGTACAGGGTACGGTGGTGGTGCGCGTCAAACTCGACGCGGCGGGCTACGTGACGGACGCGACGATTCTGAGCGGGCCGGAAGAGCTGCGGAAGGCGGTGCTGCAATCGGTGCTGAACTGGAATTTCAGTGCCGCAGCCGCGGCCAAGGGCACACAGGACCTCAACGTCACATTCACGACGCCGGCGCCGAGCGGGCAGAGTGTTTACTCGCTCCCTTCGACACCCGAAATGGGGGCTCCGCTCGCCGGCCGAAAGGTGAGGTCCATTAAGATCGGCGGTTTTTCTGACGCGGCCCGTGCGCAGATCGAGGCGCGCCTGCCTCTGCATGAGGGGGACACTTTCACGCCGGAGAAAAACATGGAACTGCTGAAACTCGCGCAGGAGTTCGACAGCCACGTGAGTCTGGAATTCCTCGCCCCCGGTGATGACGGTATTCTGCTGGCGATCCAGCGCCCACCTGTGTTTCCCGCAGTGGCGGCTCCGCCGCCTCAGTCGCCTACTCCGCCTCCCGGGATCTCAGGCCGCGCCGATGTATTACCGCAGAGCATGGTATTGCCGCCCTATCCTCCGTTGGCGCTGGCGGCGCGCGTGCAGGGTACGGTAAGCTTCCAGGCGACTATCGGCACCGACGGCGCGGTTAAAGATCTGAAGCTGGTGAGCGGGCCTCCGCTGCTGGTGCAGGCAGCGATGAAGGCGGCGAAGCTGTGGAACTACCCGCCATCGGCGACCGAGATCATGACGCCGATCTACATCACATTCATGCCCGAGTGATGAGGCACTACTCCGCCGAAGGCCACCCGCGCTGCGTTTCCTTCGGCAGAATGCGAAAGAACGCGTTCACCGCGTGAATTTCGCCGCCCCACACTTTGAAAGCTTCGAACGTCACCAGCGCGTTGCCCGGGCCGTAGGAATGCGTGTCGCCGAAATTCATCCAGAGGAGGACGATGCCTTCTTCTTCATCGACCGCCGCGACGCTCGGCTTGACGTTCGGGATGCAGCATGATCTTCTGCGTCAGCAGGCCCGCGCAGTTGGTGCGCGGACAGCCCTCACCCGCGACGAACGTGCCGTTCTCGACGCGGTAGGCTTCCTTGGAGAAGGGCGTCTTCGCCTCCACAAAACTGCCGATGCGCAGGCCTGCGGGATAAAGCAGCGCGGTGCGGATCATTTCGGCACGCGGCATCCGTTTGCCCGCCGGCACGGGGTCGCTCATGCCTTTCAGCGGATGGTCGAGCATATCGGGCTTGAAACGTGAATTGGGCGTGATGCGGTTGACGAGTGTTTCGATACCGGTTATTTTCCGGTCCGCGACGCGCAGCACGACGGAGTACAGCACCTGCGCATCGGCTTCGAACACCATGACGTGCGACGCCGCGATCTGCTTCGCGAGGTCGATATAGTCCTGACGGAAATCGCCTTTCCGCGCGACGGTCTTCCAGAGTCCGTCGCCGAGCTTGAGGTCCTTCGAGTCCTCGGTGAACCGCACGTTCGCCGCGACCGGCAGGCGCGCAGGATCGTGCGCGACCATGGCGTCGACATACTGCGTGATCATGCCTTTAAGGCAGGCGCGGTCGCAATCGGCCGCGTGAGCACTGCCTGCGCACATCGTAGTCAGAACCAGCAAAGACTGAAGAGTTCGATTCATGGGGCACCGCCTCCCTGAGGAGTATACCTGGTACAATCGCGTAAACAAATGACGTCTCCGGCGGCATCCTCGGCGCACTCTTCAGGGACACTGGATGAGGGACGATTTCCTGCCGGGTCCACGCTGGCCGGACGTTACCGCATTCTCGGGCTGATCGGGAGGCATACGCACCATCCCATCGACGTGCGGCTGGTGGCGGCGACAAACCGGAATCTGACCCAGACGATTGGGGACAAACTCTTTCGCAGCGATCTGTATTACCGGCTGAAGGTTTTCCCGATCATCACGCTTCCGTTGCGCGACCACGCGGAGGATATCCCCGTCCTCGCTCGTCATTTCACCAGGAGGTATGCGGCGAAGATGGATCGGCAGATTGATAAGATCCCGACCGAGACCATGAAAGCCCTGGTAAGCTGGCCATGGCGCGGCAACGTGCGGGAGCTGGAGAACTTGGTCGAACGTTCCGTCATTCTGTCGCGCGGCCCGAGCCTGCGCGCGCCCCTTGCGGAATTGCGCGCCGACACCCCGGCCGCCGGCGGCAGCCAGGCGCTCGATGAAGCGGAGCGGGCTCATATCCTGCGCATCTCCCGCGACGATCTTTAAACTACATCCGGCATGAAGATACAAGTCGGCTACGAATTCGTTTACAGCTTTCCCCAGGCCACTCCGATGATCCTGACGACCAATGTCCACTATTCGCGGGCATCGGAAATCCTCGTTCCCGACAACCTGAAAACGGACCCGCCGGTCACCATCACCGCATACCGGGATGGCTTTGGAAACTGGTGCAACCGAATCGTAGCGCCGCCTGGCCGAATACGCATTTACTCGAGCGGGGTCGTCAGCGATTCGGGAATTCCGGATGTTGTGGCTCCCGATGCCATGCAACATGGC
Source organism: Terriglobia bacterium (assembly GCA_963832905.1). Lineage (GTDB taxonomy): Bacteria > Acidobacteriota > Terriglobia > Bryobacterales > Bryobacteraceae > BOG-234. The sequence goes on from CAWHVO010000008.1 coordinate 822,889, forward strand.
GTTGCGGATCTGCCCGAAGAAACGCTGGTCTTTCTGCTGGGCAGCCGTTATTGCGAGACGGACCTGCTTACAACGGCCGCATGGCAGCTGTTCGGGAACACGGCTCCGGGCTGGGCGCGAGTGCAGGCGATCTGCGACTTCGTGCATAACCATATCGCCTTCGACTATCAGCAGTCGCGCCCCACGCGCACCGCCTGGGAGGCATTCAATGAGCGCACCGGCGTCTGCCGCGATTATGCCCATCTAGCCCCAATACTCTTCACTTAACAACATTTTCATGATATTCTGTTTTAGAGCGCAGCCTCTCCTGGAGGTCACTCGTGAACATGAATGCGGTGGAATCGGCCACGCTGGCGGCGATGGGGTACGACGACGCGCGGGGGATTCTGCGTCTGGAGTTTCGCAGCCATGCGGTCTACAGTTACTTTGGAGTTCCGGGCACGGTGTATGAAGGACTGCTGGCGGCGTCTTCAAAGGGGAAATACTTTAACAGGGCGATTCGCGGGCATTTTCCGCACTGGCGGGTCCCGGACACGCAGGCCGGGCTGCGGGGTGAAGCCTGATGGCGCGAACCGTTGCCGCGCTGCCCGCAGGAAGCCGGATCACCGACTACATCAGCCTGGGAGTTGTGGCGAAGGCCTTCCCGCCTGACAAGGTTCGCGCGGTACTGGCAGGAGCCGGGAAACAAAGCGTGCGACAGCGCGACCTGCCGGCGCATGTGGTGGTGTATTACGTGATCGCGCTGGCCCTGTACATGCAGTCGTCGTACCGCGAAGTTCTGCGCTGCCTGCTGGAAGGAATCCAGTGGCTGGTGGAGCCCTCGGCAGGAATCCATGTAGCCGGTAATTCCGGGATCTCGCAGGCGCGAACCAGAGTGGGCTGGGAGCCGCTGCGGCAACTGCACGATGAAGTGGTCAAGCCGGTCGCGGTTGCGGCTACGAAGGGCGCATGGTATCGCTCGTGGCGGCTGGTGAGCATGGACGGCAGCACGCTGGATGTCGCCGACGAGAAGGGCAACAACGAAGCGTTCGGTCGGCCGGGGGCCAGCCGCGGCACGAGCGCGTATCCGCAGATCCGCTTCGTATCGCTGGTGGAGAACGGCACCCATGTCCTTTTCGGCAGCCGGATGGCAGACTACGCCACCAGCGAGGTCGCGCTGGCAAAGACCGTATTGCCCAGTCTGTGTAAGGGCATGTTGTGCCTGTCGGACCGCGGCTTTTTCGGGTTCGAGATGTGGAAGCAGGCCGCGGCCACCGGTGCGGACCTGCTGTGGCGGGTCAGAAAGAACATTCTGCTGCCCTGCGAAAAGCGTCTGCCGGACGGATCGTACCTGAGCCGCATCTATGCGTCGCAGCAGGCGCGGCGGCGCGGGCACGAGGGAGTCGTAGTGCGGGTGATCGAATACCGGCTGGAAGGAGTGGAAGGGGCAGAGCCGTTGTATCGACTGGCAACCACGATCCTCGATCACGACCGGGCGCCGGCTGCCGAACTGGCGGCGCTCTATCACGAGCGCTGGGAGATCGAAACCGCGTTCGACGAACTCAAGACCCACCTGCGGGGAGCGCATATCGTCCTCCGCAGCAAGACTCCGGACCTGGTACGGCAGGAGTTCTACGGCCTGCTCATGGCTCACTTCGCCGTCCGCGGTCTCATGCACGAAGCCGCCCTGCGCGCCGATGAGGCTCCGGACCGGCTGTCCTTCCTCCACGCGGTGCGCGTTGTCCGCCGCAAAATGGCCGCCTTCGGAGCTATTCCCCCCTCGGGGCCGCAAAGAGTTCCATAACGCGGTGCTGGAGGAATTCCTCGACGAATTTGTGGCCTCCAGCCGCAACCGGCGCAATCCCCGGGGAGTCAAGCGGAAAATGAGTAACTTCCCCCTCCGCCGCGGCTACAGACGCTCGCCTCTCATCGAGATCTCCGCCGCCATTAGGATTGTTAAGTGAAGAGTATTGCCGCTAAGTCCGGTCATCCTCGATACCCTTGACCTTTTTGCCTGTCACCATCTCTAAGCTTTTCGGCCTGGCCCGATAAGGCATCCCATGATACTTATCGATCTCATCCCGATAACTCATAAGCGGCCCCGGATACCCGATCAGCTGCCACCCGATTAATCCCGCATTACCGCCGTGCAGCGGATCGGAGAACATTCCCTCGATCGTATGCGTCCTGAGCAGCCGGAAGAACAAAGTCTTCTCGATAGCTTTCAGGCGCCTGTCTTGTTCGGCTGGCGACGCCGTCGCGAAATCCCCGCCTAACTTCGGGATCCCGGCCCGGTAGACCTGCTGCGGATTCTCCTTTCCCTGATACCCGTGCTCGGCCATGGATTCCACCCATGGCCCTTTTGTATACCGCTGCTTATCGCGCCCCCAGGGTCCGGCCAGTTGCCGGTCGATGTAAACGATCACATTGGCCTCGGTCGCGCCCGGCCCGGATTCATCGCTCGGCATGATCCGCGCGCACGCCGCCTGCACCACGCGCGCTTCGGGTTCGGTCAGGTAGAGCAGCGGGATCTTAACTTTCCCGTTCTCCTGCGCCGCCACCCGCACCGGCTCGCCGGCAACCGTATAAAGCAACAGGCCGCCCAGGGTTTTGACCGGGACTGTTAAGAATTCGCGTCGTTTCATGAATAGAGATCCAATCTTCGTTTATTGCAGCGCCCGCGTGAAGACACGCCCCCAGGATGCGTAAAAGCTCTGGGCCGGGCGAAGCCCGGCCTGCAGGGCCGAAGCCCTGCCCCACAATCACCGATGATCATAAAAGTGCCCCCTGATGCTTCATATAACGATCGATCAGGGCGTCGGCTGTCCGATAAGTCATCGCGATAATCGTCAGCGTCGGATTCCCCGACGCGCTTTGCGGAAACGTCGACCCGCCTGTCATAAACAGATTCGGCATCTGCCAGTGCTGCCCATAGGAGTTCAGCGAACTTGTCTCCGGCGAGCTCCCGACAATCGTGCCGCCCTGAATATGCGTGCTCTGGTAATAAGTCACCGAATACCTCGCCCCGACGCCGCGCGTGGCGCCCACTTTCACGCCCATGGCGCGCGCAATCTCCGAACCATGCTTCACCGCCATATCGGTCTGGGCTCGCTCGTGATCGGTCCAGTCCAGCGTCAGTCTAATCAAGGGGTCGCCGAACTTATCTGTATAAGTCGGGTCCAGATCCAGATAATTCTGCTGATACGGAAAATGCCCGCCCTCAGACGAAATGGCAGCCGACTTGTCCCACCACTTCAACGCCGCTTTCTTCCACGCCGATCCCCACTCAGCCGCCGTTTCACCCGGCGGAATGTGCCCGAAACTCGCCAGCGGACCTTCCCCCGTACTCGTCATACGCAGGGCTGCGCCGCGCAGCAGACCGGTCTTCGCATCGAACGCATTATCGGCGTCGTAATCGTCGATGCAGAATCCAAGGCCGCCCGCCCCCATGAAGTTGTTCAGCGGCTTATCCAGAAAGAACCGCACGTTCGAGCTGACCTGATGCGTCAGATTCCGCCCCACCGTCCCCTTCCCTGTCGCCGGATCGTAAGGCTCGCCGATCTTCGACATCAGCAGCAGCCGCGTATTATTCAGCGTCCACGAGCTCAGAATCACCAGCCCCGCCGGCTGCTCGCACTCTTCGCCCGTTGCATCGATATAAGTCAGCGCCTCCGCTTTCCCGTCCTTATGAAGCACGCGACGCACCTGGCACCCATTCCGCAGCTCGAAATTCTTTTGATGCACGAGCAGCGGCAGCAGCGTGTTCGTCGGCTGCGCCTTAGCCCCCACCATGCATCCGAACCGGGTGCAGTATCCGCAATACATGCACCCGGCGCGCTGCACGCCATCCGGATTCTTATAAGCCTGACTGGCCGTCGCCGACGGCACCGGGTAAGGATGCAGCCCCATATCCAGAGAAGCCTTTTGGAACAGCTCCGTCAGATAAGTCTGCTTATGCGGCGGCAGCGGATACTCATGCTGCCTTGGCGCCTCGAAAGGATTCCCGCCCGGCACCTTAACGCCTTTCAGATTGCCGGCCTTTCCGCCCACACCCATCAGCTGTTCCGCGCGATAGTAATTCGCCTCCAGTTCGTCATAAGTCAGACCCCAATCCTGCGCCTGCACATTCGGCGGCAGCCGGTCCGCGTACTTCTCGTGAATGTGAGTCCCCAGCTGAAACGTCTCGCGCGGAAATCGGAATGACAGTCCGCCCCAGTGCTCTCCCGCGCCGCCTGTTCCGGTGCCCGGCTGAAACGATCCGTACTGGCGCACCGGCACCGCCGACGCCTTCGCGTTATGCCGATGCGTCAGCGTGTCATCCGCGAGATTCTGCATCATGCGCAGGCGCACGACGTAATCGAGTTCGTCCATGCCGGTGGCGTAGTCCGAGGTCTTGCGCGCCGGTCCGCGCTCCAGCACCACCACCGACAGGCCCGTGCGGTGGGTAATTTCTTTCGCCAGCAGGAGGCCAGTCCAGCCGCCCCCGGCGATTACGACGTCAACAGGTTTCAGCCGTTTCATATTTTCAACGCGCACAACGCCCGGTATTGCTTAAGACAGACGTGGCGGGCTGTGCGCTTCCTGCGTCCCATGATATAAAGACAGGCGCATGAAGAAAACGACCCTCATCGCACTGGCATTCCTCGCCGTCCCCGCCTTCGCGTCCGCACAGGAGAACGCCAACGCAAACCCGCTGTCCACCTGGCTGAAAAACGCCTATCGAAATAACCACCGTGAGATGCTTGGCGCCGCGGAAAAAATGCCCGAGGAGTTCTACGGCATGCGTCCCGGCCCGCAGCAGGAGGTGCGCACGTTCGGCCAGCAGGTCCTGCATTACGTGCAGTTCAACTATCTCTGGTGCGCGCAGGCGAAGGGCGAAAAGAATCCCAACGCCGGCAACGACCTGAACAAGCTGACCGCGAAGGCCGACATCCTGAAAGCTTTCAACGATGCTTTTTCTTATTGCGAACCCGTGTACAACTCGCTGACCGATGCGTCGGGCGCCGAGACGATCGAGACGACTCTGGAAAACGGGCGGCAGATCCGTAATCTGCGCATGGCGCTGCTGGTCCAGAATTGGGGACATAACAGCGAAATCTACGGCCTGATGACAGCCTACATGCGGATGAAGAGCATCGTGCCGCCGTCGTCCGAGCCTCGGGGTAGCCGCGGGCGGTAGGGGGTGCACGCGGGGGCAGCCGCGTGCCCAGAGAGGTTATTCGGAAACGCGGCTGGCGCCGCGTGTACCGCACTTTGAGAGGGATCGCCGGGGCGGGCGGCGGGTTCGTTCCACGAGAATTGTTTTTCGCGGCGAAAGCGCAGCTTGCGCTGCGCGTCCCGGCGGTGAGTGGACAGCCTGGGCTGTGCGTGGCGGCCGGGTTCGTTCCACCAAATTGATGTTCGGCGATTGCGAGTTGGACGGCCGCGTGTTCGACGTGGCGGCAGGCAGCGGACTGGAGACGGAAAAGAGCTTCGATAACTCCCGTCTCGTTACAAAGGTATTGCCAGGCGCGGGCGAGAAGACTGTCGCCGGACTCGCCGGGATGGAGGGTGCGCTGACGTTCGATTTCATCGCTGAGGATGCGGGTCTCGATGGCGGCGACGTGCATGTATTCGAGGTGGGCGAGATGGAAGGCTGCTTCCGCGGGGGTGGAGAACTGCGGGGAGGGCGCGGACGGCGCCGGGACGGCTTCGCTGAGAATGCGGGGCGAGTAGAGGCCGTGGCGGCAGGTGTTCTGGGAGGAGCGTCGTTTGCCGGCGGCGGTGCGGGGCTGAGTCCCCCATAAAGGGGGACCGTCAGGGCCGCGGGATTTGGCGCCGTTGAGGCGAGAGGTCTGACGTTGGAGTTCGGTGCGCATGTGTTGGGTCCTCCGGTGCGCCGGGCGCGAAGCGCCTGGCGAGTACATTATGCACCCGGCGTGCAAGGATTCAGGCTCGTCCCGATGGCGAGAGCTTTTGTTTTGTTAGGGATGCCAATTTTTAACAAGTTGTGATCGGCTGCGGTCGGTATTTGGGGAGTCCGCGCAGGGCGGAGAAAAAGCTGGCAATCCGACGACACGCCCGTACAAATTACAATCAGAGATCGATGTGCGGGCAATCGTGGGCTCGATTGTGACCGAGGCGGTCGCTGTGGCGCGGCTGGTCGGCCTCGAAAGCAGGAGAAAGCGTTTGAAACTGGATCCGGAGCGAATTCCCAGAACCGAAAAGGCGATCCTGGCTGGCTTGTATTTATCGAAATTCGATGCCGCCGCATTGAAGAGTCTCGGCTTTGAGAGCTTCACGGAGGCGTTCAATGTGATTGGGTATGCTTTGGGCGTTCCGCCCGGATCGATCAAGAATTACCGGGATGAATTCGATCCGCTGTTCGACAACGCGCGAAAGGGTTGGCACAGACGAGCCAGACGCGAGAATTGTCTGAAAGTTTTCGACGAGTATAGGGACGTCGATGCAGAGCTATTTACGGGACTGATCAAGTCGTTCGCGGGAGCCAGTGGCGAGTTGGCTGGTCAGAGCCCCGTTGAGGAGCAGGAAGCTAGCGGGGTTTCCCAATTCGCAAAGAGATTGATTACCGGTTTGGCGGCGGAGCACTATTTCGAAGCTAACTATCGTGACGTGCCGGATTTTCGGCATCACGATGCGTGCAACACCACCCGCATCGGATGCGGTTACGATTTTCGGCTGGATGCGAAGAGCGAGGGGGACTTTCTCGCTGTCGAGGTCAAAGGTCTGCAGGGCCGGGCCGGAGGGCTGTCGCTCACAGATAAAGAGCACGGAGTGGCCGGTGTGCTTCGAGACCGTGATTACCTATTCGTGGTGAAGAATTTTCGCGAATCACCTTATCACGAGGTTTTTTGTAATCCCCTATCAGGCGGATTGCGATTTGTGGAGACGAAGAAAACGATCGTGCAGATTTCGTGGCTTGTGAATGTCTAAGTGGCCGAGGTGCGGGTGTTTGTGCCACCATGTGAATGTGAGCGAAGCGGGCATGACAGAAACGATCCCTTTGGCGATGGGTGAAGACGGCGTGCTTCGTGTGAGCGGGACCAGAGTCACGCTCGATACGGTCATGGCGACGTTTCGGGACGGGGCTACCCCGAAGGAGATAGCGCAGCAGTATCCGAGCCTTCCGCTCGGCGACATTTATGAGGTGATCGGGTACGCGCTGCGGCATCAGTCGGATGTGGACGAGTACCTCAGGAAACGAGCCTGTCTGGCTGCGGAAGTTCGTGCGATGAACGAGGAGCGTGCGAATCCGAATGGCATCGGGGGACGGCTGATGGCGCGCCGGGGCTGAGCGATTCCGGGCATGCCGATGCCGGCCATTCAATAACGCGCGGGCACTCCTCCGGCGGCGGCCGGATCCGGGTATCGTGCCCGGGCCGGCTCTGCGTGGCACCGGATTAGAATGATATGCAGGTACATTGATCGTGCTCCCGACAACTGCCTGCGACGAAATCATCGACTTTATTGTGGCCGGCAAGTCTTCCGAGCAGATCGACGCATTCCGTCCTTCCGAACAGACGCAAACCCGCATTTCCTACCTCCTGGATCTCGCCAAAGGGGACTCGCTGAATCAGGCCGAGCGAGCGGAGCTCGAAGACTTCCTCCAACTCGAACACCTTATGATCATGGCCAAAGCGCGCGCCCGCCGTCAGCCGATGCGGTGACGGTACCTGAATCCGTCCGCCGTTTCGTGGCAGAACGAGCCGGCCGTCGCTGTGAGTACTGCCTCCTTCATGAGCGCGACTCGTATACGCCGCAGCCGCGTGTGCCGGTTCAAGCGGTTCTGGACAATCTCGACGATGGAATGTCGCCGGACGATGTGGCGAAGGCTTATCGGATTGACGTGCGTCTGGTCACGGGTGTGAAACAGTTCGCTGAAAGCCAGCGATTTGCGCATTCTGTTTGATAAGAACGTCCCGTATCCGCTGCTCCGATTCTTCGCCGAACACAACGTCCGCACGGCCGAGGAACTGGGCTGGTCTCGGCTGATCAACGGCGATCTTCTGCGGGCTGCGGAGGACGCCGGATTTGGAGTCATGGTCACGGCGGATCAAAGCCTCGAATATCAACAGAATCTGAAAGGCCCGCAAACTGGCTCTTGTCGTACTGAGCACGAATCACATTGGTGTGCTCGAAATGCATCCTGAAAAGCTCGTGGCGGCGGTCGATGCCGCACAGGAAGGCGGCTATGAGTTCGTGAGGTACGAATTGCCGCCAAAACGGAAACCGGGCACGACTGCACCATCGACCTAGCCGACGCCGTTCGGCTTTGAACGTAGTGATTATAGAGCGGGAGGCTGACCGACCCGTGCTTCCATACTGAGGATGGAGGCCTGAGATCAGATCGATACCGATGACCGACACGTCGCCGCAGATGCGTGAGGCCTACTATCGAAGAATCGCGGAGATGGCGCCTTCCGAGAGGGTTCGAATCGTCGCCGTTTTGTGGGAATGCGGGCATGCCTCGCAGTGCGCGGGCGTGCGGCAGCAGTTCCCCGATGCGGACGAGGACGAGGTCATTTCCCGGGCGGCCGCGCTGCGGTTCGGCGAGGAACGGCCTCACGCCAGTAATCGTCCTATACGCCCCCGGGGCCGGTGACCTTTGTCACCCCCCCAAAACCAGCTATCGTGGAGTCGGAGCCCGCTGCAGGCATCGCGCATGAGCAGAATCATCGAATTGCCGGACGACGTTTACGAGAGCCTCGAAAGAGTCGCTCGCGAGCAAGGGTTTACGCCGGTCAACTGGATCGCAAATGCCGTCCCGCCCCTTCAGGGACTCCGGAGAGCTTGATCACGCTGATCAATGCTGGTCCTCTGACCGCGCTGATCGACAAGGGCCAAGGGGAAATCCACCGGACGTGCGTTGCCGCCGCGAGCGCTCTCGACGCGCCGCTTCTGACGTTTCAAACTTCCGCGTGAGCACTTCAGAAAATGGCGTGTGCCGGCGCTCACCTGCCGGTACTTCCGCACTGTTAACGGTGCCCGTCAGTCCTTCGAGCAGATCTGCGAGAGGACTCTCGCGGTGACGCGGCCCTGCTTTTCTGAAGCGATGTACTTTCCGGGGGAGCTTGCCGGCTGGAAGGGGCAGGCGGCGCTGTGGCAACTCGTCGAACGGCGGGTTTTACGGATTCATATCCCGACCGACGCCGAGGCCACACGCATGCGATCCCTTATGGAGAAGTACAGCGGACACTCCGATGGATCTCGCCGATGCGTCGCTGGTTGCGACCGCAGAAAGCCTGAACTTGCGCCGCGTGTTTACGCTGGACAGTGATTTTCGGATTTACCGGATCAACGGCTCGATTCCCTTTGAAATCGTTCCGTAGGCGAGCCCGGCGCCCACACGCGTGTAAACCGCTCTGTTCGTCCTCGCGGATCGCCCAGAACCGGCCAATGGTGATCACCGGGAAAGCCACGAAACCAAGGAGGACCCGGTTCATATTTCCTCCCCGCCGTGAAACCGTCACTCGATCGGCTTCTCGGGTCAGCGGACTATGAGCGATACTCAGATCGATACCGATGACCGACACGTCGCCTCAGATGCGCGAGGCCTACTATCGAAGGCTCGCGGAGATGGCGCCTTCCGAGAAGGTTCAGATCGTGGCTGATTTGTGGGAATGCGGGCATGCGTCGCAGTGCGCGGGCGTGCGGCAGCAGTTTCCCGATGCGGACGAGGACGAGGTCATTTTCCGGGTGGCCGCTCTGCGGTTTGGCGAGGAAGTGGCGCGGAAAGTCTATGGGAGATGACGACTTCAGCCGGGGAGGCGTTTCGGCTGATGCGGAGCGCGCTGGAGGCGTGCGGAATCCGCTTCGCCGTGGGCGGTTCGTGGGCAAGCGCGGCGTACGGAGAGGCCCGGTTCACCAATGATATCGATATTCTCGCCGACTTCGACGCGAACAGCCTCGACCTGTTCCTGAGCGTGCTTCCGGCGGGCTTTCATGCAGACGCGGTGGAGGCCCGGAATCTATTTGGCATCGGAAGGGCTTTCAATGTGATTTACATGCCGACCGCGCTGAAGTTCGATCTGTTTCCCGCGAGGGCGTTTCCGATCGGGGCGGAAGAAATCGAGCGCGCGGTGATGCTCCCGAACAGCGGGCTGGGGGAGGAGCCCGTCCCCTTCGTTTCGCCCGAGGATATTCTGCTGGCGAAGCTCGATTGGTTCCGGCAGGGCGGAGAGGTTTCCGAGCGGCAGTGGCGTGATATCGAAGGGATTGTGCGGACACGCTTCGGCAGCCTCGACCGGAGCTACCTGAAGAAGGGTGCGGAACGTCTTGGTGTGGCGAAGCTGCTGGAGCGGGCGCTGGAAGCTGGCTCTTAATTAAGCAGCTCGGCCGATGGCTGCGCCTGCGCGACGAGGGAACGGCCGCCGAGGCGCGCGGTGTTTGCGTCACCATGTGAATATGAGCGAAGCGGGCGTGGCGGGAACGGAGGAAGTCGCCTTCGGTATCCGAGAGTCCCGCTGGGCGATGTCTATGAGGTGATCGGCTACGCGCTGCGGCACCGGCAGAGGTCGACGAGTACCTAAGGAAACGAGCCAGCCTGGCCGCGGAAGTCCGCGCAATGAACGAGAAGCGTGCGAATCCGAATGGCATCGGGGAGCGGCTGCTGGCGCGCCGGGGCTGAGCGGTTCCGGGCATGCCGATGGCAGCGATTCAGTGGTAGCCAACCTTCTGTACTATACCCTGACGCAGCAATGGCGTAGGATAACCGAATACAGGTTCTCAGCAATTCAGGTTTTCAGCGGGGATTCGCAGTTTCGAGTAACACATGACGACGTGGAGGCCCTGTCGGCCTATAAGAGTGGGCCGATCGGCGCGGAACTCCGTCGCAGGTACCCGCCGTCGCTCATCCGACAAGTGGCGCAACTGATTGCCAATGAGTCCTTGTTTATCGAGTCACCGAAATCGTCGCCGGCATTCCCGGATTCTGGCTGCAGTGCTTCTCACAAAGAGCTCCGAGCACAGCTAGTTTTCGCCCAACGTCAGGACGGTCATCCCTTCCAGTGCCGGAACCGCAGAGGCGCCCCAGACCACATTCGCCGGATTGACGGTACCGTTCAGCGCCGCCCCCCAGACCACATTGAAGCCCTGCAGGGTAGTGGCTCCCCATACGACGTTGCTTCCCCATACCACGTTCGCGCCCGACAGAACGTTCGCGCCCCAGACAACGTTGGCTCCCCATACGACGTTCGATCCCCACACCACGTTCTGTCCGGTTACCAGGCTGACCTGATTCTTCGATGAATTGAAGACTGCGGTGGGAGAGAGCGCGGGAAAATGGGAAAGATCGTTATTTGCCAGCGCCGCCTGAATGTCGAGATAGCCGGCGCCCACCGTAAACAAATCGTAGTAGCTGGTATAAGTCTGGCTGGTAGACGGATCGCTCGCCACGCTCGACGCAGGAAACGACTTATAGGCGGTCTTCATCAACCGGGCTTTAATCTGGTCCGGCGTGATGGACGGATTCTGCTGAATGAGCAATGCCGCCGCGCCGCTGACCACGGGCGTGGCCATACTCGTTCCGCTCAGCGTGTAATAGCCGCCGGAAATCGCTGCCGTGTACCCGGTCGCGTAGTAAGACATCAGCAGCTGTGTCGAAGGATATTCGGTGAACAAAGTGGCAGTTTTGCCGGCTAAAGTCGAGCGAACCTGATTCCCCGGAGCGACGATGTCGGGCTTTGCGATGTGATCGAACAGCGTCGGGCCCTTGGAACTGTAGCTGGCGATCAGGTCGTCAGTGCGCGTCGGCGTGTTCATCGTTTTCATTGCGCCGACTGTGATCACAGACGGGTCGTTGCCCGGAGAAGTGATGGTGCCGTAGCCATCGATGCCTCCGTTGTTGTTGCGCCCTTCATTACCGGCGGCGACCGCGACGAAGATGCCCGCTTTCCAGGCCGCCTCCACTGCCTGGCAGAGCGGATCCTGCGTGTAACTTTCGAGTACCGGCTGGCCCAGCGAGAGGTTGATGACACGAATATTGTATTTCGATTGCAGAGCAATGGCCTGCTGGATCGCGGCGATTACATTGCTCGTGGTTCCGTTACCGTTCTCATCGAGAACACGCAGGTTGACGATGTTTGCATTGGGGGCCATGCCGATGAAAAAGCGGAAAGCGGAGTTGAGTTGTTCGACATTCCTCCCATTACCCGCGGCGATCCCGATGACATGCGTGCCGTGGCCATAGAGATCATTCGTCACGCCTTCGCCCGTGAAGTCCTGACTGTAAACGACCCGCGTGGCGCTGCCGCCGGCTTTTCTGAAGTCAGCGATCTGAGTCACGCCGCTGTCGATAATCGCGATCCCGACACCTGTCCCGTCAAGACTGTAGTTGGTCGCCGCGGCGGCATTCACCGCGTCCGCTGACAAATCGAGCATCGCCCGAACGGGCTGGTTGGGCGCAACGAACTCAACATCGGGGTCGTTGGCCAGTTCGCCGAGCACTTCACCTGGCACGGAGTAGTGGGCTGCATTGATGAACTCGAATCTGTCCCGAACCACACCGCCCCGATCAGTGATTTTCGAGTAATGCTTCTCCGTCGGGGTCGTCTTGTAGACGACGATGACATCGACGTCGCCCCGCATTTCCTTCTGGCGGATCGCCGGAGCCAGTTTCTCTTCTCCCGCCCAAACCGCTGTAGCGGCGCAGAGAAGGAGAGTGGATGCGACCAGCGACTTCACGGGTATTCCTGCGGTGGTTCTTGTTTTGAGGGAGCGGCACCCATGGAAACAGGTCATGAACTGCTTCGTCAGAGCTGTCATACGATCCCTCATCACACTGAGAGCATGAAGGAACTCAGGACTTGAATCAACGACGTACGTACCCCCATGGCACTAGCCATTGGTTATACGCGGCCCCAGTCTGACTACACATAACCCGTTAAAATCATGGCCTTATGCATGGCGGGACCGCCGTCAAAGTCCCCCGGGAGTCCGGAACCGCATACTCTGAATGAGAGCCCGCTGAGATCCGTTTCTGATTCCTGCTGTGATGTACGCATCAATGTGTCTCGGCGCCTCCGCGTTAAATACACATTCACTTTGACGCAGAGGCGCAGGGGCGCAGAGAAAAGACACGGCACAAAATCACGCAGGCCCGAACTCGATCAGCCCACCTGTTTGGCGCCGATTCTCCAGTTAGGGTTGGAAAGGTTATCTGGTGCGCCCGGAGAGACTCGAACTCCCGACCTGCTGGTTCGAAGCCAGACGCTCTATCCGACTGAGCTACGGGCGCACTGTTTTGGCGGCAGTTACACCCGAGTTTAACATCAGGCCACGGCCGAAGATTCACGGTCAGCCAGGCTAAGGTGAGCCAACGTGCTGCGCCTGTGGTCAGCTATCCTGATCGGGTGAAGAAGCCCGCCGCACACAAGCCGGTCGAAACCGAGATCAAGCTGCCGATCGGAAGCCCTGCCAAAGCGCGCGCGCTGCTGCGTGACCACGGATTCGGCGTCATCGCGCCGCGCATCTTCGAGCAGAACCTCGTGCTCGACGACGAGGAGGAGTCGATTCGCGCGCGCGGCATGCTGCTGCGCGTACGCGGCGCGGGGAAAAAGATCACGTGCACGTTCAAAGGCGCGGCTACCGGGGTCCGCCACAAGAGCCGCGTCGAGCGCGAGTTCCATCCGGACAATCTCGAAGAATGCCTCGCGGTATTTGCGGGAATCGGTTATCGCGAGCGGTTTCGTTACGAGAAATACCGCACCGAATATGCGCGCCGCGGCGAGCCCGGACACGTCACGCTCGACGAAACTCCCATCGGCAATTTCATGGAACTTGAAGGGCCGCCGCGCTGGATCGATACCACCGCGAAGGAACTGGGCTTCGCGCGGTCGTCCTACATCACGCTGAGCTACGGCCGGCTGTTCGAGAACTGGCGCGAAGAGCACCGATCCGCAAGGAAAGATATGCGCTTTTAAGGAATTTCCGGCGGGGCCGTACACGCGGCGCCCGCCGAGTTTCTCTTTGTACGGTTTAAGAACGCGGCTGGCGCCGCGTGTACAAATCTCTAGCGAATTTCCAGCTGGACCAGATCCGGCTTGCCGGCCAGCTGTCCGGTCGGCGCGGGGATTGTCTGCGGCGCACGCCAGAAATCCATGTACGACGTGTAATGCACGCACGCCACCGTGCACATCGGCGCACAGCCTTTCTGGGTGATGAACTCGCGGCGCATGTCGTCAACGGTGTATTTTTCGAGCGGCGTTGCCGGATAACCGCGCTGCTGCGAACAGTAATGCACCAGGCCGTCTTCGCAGATGTAAAGATAGCGCGCGCCCGCACGGCACTTCCAGCTGTTCTCCCTGCCGTGCGCGATGTTGTCCTGGAAATAGTTCATGCGGGCGTAGCTCTTCTTGCCCATGTCGCGAACCTGCAGGTAAATGTGCTGCTCTTCATCGCTGAGCGGCTGCAGCTGACCGGACGTATCGTGAATGATGCCCACCGTGGTGGTGAATCCCAGCTGGACGGCGCGCTTCGCGACCTCGATGGCATCGTGCGGATTGTGGATTCCGCCGCCGACCACCGAGTTGATGTTGACGTGAAAATCGGCGTGCTCGGCGAGCAGCTGCAGCTTCTTATCGAGGACCTTGAGGCTCTTCTTCGAGAACGTCGTCGGGCTTGACGTTGTCGATGGAAATCTGCAGATGCTCGAGGCCGGCGCGGTTGAGCTTCTGGATGCGGTCCGCCGTGAGCAGGTAGCCGTTGGTGATCATCCCGGCGATGGCGCCGCGGCGGCGGATGTGGGAGATGAGATCGTCCAGATCGGGATGCAGGAGGGGCTCGCCGCCGCTGAAGGCAATGATGCTGGTGCCGAGAGCTGCCAGATGGTCGATGCGGCGGACCATTTCTTCCGTCGGGACAGGCTTCGAGAAGTCATCAAACTCATTGCAGTACGTGCAGGACAGATTGCAGCGCCGAATGGGAATGATGTGGGCCAGAACCGGGTGGTCGGTCGAAACAATGCCTTTGGCCAGTACCCGCCACTCCCGGATACGGCGATGCAGCGCGACCAGATTCCTCCGCATGCGGAGTCCCGATGTAAGCATAGTAGGCGAAAGAACAATTACAGCATACTGCGAACGATAGTTAACCTAAAGGTCGTCGCGATGCGCGGCATCCAGCGTAAATGCAGGCAAACAAACGGCGATATACTGGGCGCCTGCGGGCGAAGGGGTGCTGTAGCGGATCCAGGCGCCGCGATGCGCCATCACGGCCTGCCCTGCCCTGAACGTCCAGCTCACCACCCTCGTATTCCACGTGGAGATGACCTTCGAGGACGACCGTGTATTCGTCGAAGTCTGGCGTCTGGCCGGGCTCGGTCCAGCCCTGCGGACTGCGCATATGGGCGACGCTGACTCCCGGGGTTTGTGAATTGACGTGGCCGATATATTCGTCGATCAGCTTGGGCTTGGTCCCCGCGGCGGCTACGCGGGCGGGCTTGGGGAACAGGGTCGGAGGCGTACTCATACCCCCGCCATGATACCCCGGCCCGCACAGGCCAGACCACGGCCGAAGATCCACGGTGACCCTTATCCAGGATAAGGTGAGCCAACGCGCTGCGCCTGTGGGCGGGTCCGTTGTGCGGCCTGAAGAATGAGAGGGCCTACTTGATCCGCGGCCATTTCCATGGCTAAAATGTGCTTTCGCGGTAACGCATGAGTCCCAGAGACGATCACGATCCGCTGGCCCCGCAACGCGAGGCGGCTTTCTTTTATGGCCTGTTCCTGCGCGGGCATTCGCTCGACACGCTGCGCCAGGATATCGATGTGCCCCGGCCCGTTGCCGATAAATGGGTCAGGGCTAAGGACTTCCAGGGCGCTTTCCGGGCCGATCTGGACCGCGTTTATCAATACCGCAAGCGGGTGCTCGCCATCTTCGACGGGCTGGTTTCGAACGAGCAGACGCACTTCCACCTGCAGTAATTTGCAGGTGCTCAAGGCGTCCCGGGCGAATTTTGGCTTCGTTTTTTCTGCGGCTGCGGGTTTTCGCGAGGCGATCTTAGTGAGCCGCTTGTCACCTCCGCCGACTATGTGCACGGGAGCGTTTTGAACAGTGGCGGAGTTCCCAGACTGGCTGGCGGTCCGATTACCTAAGCCGGGCACAGATTATTTCCCGGGCGATTCACAATCAATATGTTGGAGTTCCAAAGTTCTAAAATGAAGGCAAGGCCATGGAGAAGCAAGCATGCGATCACGTCAACCGCAAGCTAAGTGAGTCAGACGGAACGCCCGCCAAGCCCACCGGCGCCGTCTCGGGAGAGTTTGTCACCGGGATGTTCGAGTACGACGGTGGAAGGCAGGTCACGGTGTACGTCCCACCGGAACCGCCCGAAGCAATCGTCTTCGCCGGTGACGGTCAAAGAATCCCGAAGTGGGGCCGGTTGCTCGAGAAGGCCGCCGTACCGTCCACAATGATCGTCGGTGTACATGGGCTGACCGATGAGACGCTGCGGCTCCATGAGTACTCACCGAGCTTTGAGCCGGAGCGGTTCGCGGCGCACGAGAAGTTCCTGGTCGAGGACGTTCGCCGATGGACGGAGTCGCGGTTTGGCGTGGCGCTGCCCGCTGAACGTACCGCGGTGTTCGGCGTCTCGGCGGGTGGAGAGCTGGCGCTGGCTCTTGGGCTTCGGCATCCACATGTCTACGGTGCGGTCTTGTGCGCCTCGCCGGGCGGCGGTTACAAGCCGCCTGGCATTATGCCGAGTCCGCTTCCGCGCACATACCTTGTGGCTGGCACACAGGAGCCGTTCTTCCTCGAGAACGCAAGGAGGTGGGCGGACGCGCTGCGCAATGCAGATGCGGATGTCGTCATGAATGAGCGGGCTGGGTCGCACGGTGGCGCATTCTGGCGAGAAGAGTTCCCGTTGATGGTGGCGTGGGCATTCGGACGATGACGGCACTCAGTGTCTGATCGGCGGTCTGATACAACAAGCCGCGGCGCTCAGGTCTCTGCCGACGGGGGGCGGCATGGCGCTGACTTGTCGCAGCATATGCCTGCCTCCGATCGTTGTCATCCCCCGCACGATGCTTTGACGGCACCGGGATTCGCGTTGACAAAGCCAGCCGTTTTAATTTCGCAATCGAATCAAGACGTTGGGAGCGCACCCGCGTGGTGACGCCCGAATCGTCGGCTATCCTGCGGACGAAAGGAACCAACATCCATGAACGCATTCGAAAACGTTGTCGTCGGCCTGTTGCAGGGAGTCGAAGTCGATGCCCCGCTGTTTATCAAATCGCCCCAGGGAAGCCTGATCCTGAACGCAAGCGAAGCGCTGCTGGCATCCGTGCTGGCGCGCTTCGTGCCGGCGGCGCCTGCACCGGCACCGACACCGCCTGTATCATCGAATTAATGTCCGCTGCAATTGGCCGGGAAACGTCCCCGCAGAACGTCGTCAACGATGTAGGCGAAAACGATGTGGTCGAGATCGAGAGTCGGTATGTGCTGCAGAACTATGCGCGCCATCCGCTGGTTCTGGTGCGCGGCGACGGTCCCTATATGTGGGACGCCGCAGGCAAGCGCTATCTCGACTTCATTGCCGGCATCGGGGTAAACGCTCTCGGCCAGAATCATCCGCGGATCGTGCGGGTGATCGGGGAGCAGGCCGCCCGGCTGATCCACACGTCCAATCTGTTTTACAACGAATACCAGGGGCCGCTCGCGAAGCGTATCGCCGAAGTGACCGGCCTCTCGCGTACTTTTTTTACCAACAGCGGCACGGAATCGTCCGAAGGCGCGCTCAAGATGATGAAGGCGCACGGGCACGACCGGTCGCCGGAAAAGTACGAAATCGTCTCGCTCGAAAATTCTTTCCACGGCCGGACCATCGGCGCGCTGTCCGTAACCGGCCAGGCGAAATACCGCAAAGATTTCGAGCCTCTGATGCCGGGCGTGAAATTCATCGCGCCAAACGATATCGCGGCGCTCGAAGCCGCGATAAGCGATCGCACCGCTGGCATTTTCATCGAATGGATTCAGGGCGAAGGCGGCGTGCTGCCGATCGATACGGCGTTCAGCCGGCGCGCGCGTGAGCTGGCGGATCAGTTCGATGCCCTGCTCTGCTTCGATGAAATTCAGTGCGGCGTCGGACGCACCGGAAAGTATTTCGGCTACCAGCTGGCGGATCCGCCGGTGATGCCCGATATCGTGACGGCTGCCAAGCCAATCGCCTGCGGGATTCCGCTGGGCATTATCACCGCGAACGAGCGGGCGGCGAAATCCATCCGGCCGGGGATGCACGGTTCGACGTTCGGCGGCAACGCGCTGGCGGCGCGGGTGTCGCTGGAATTTTTCGATATTCTGGAAGGCCTGCTGCCGCAGATTACGCGCGTGGGCGAATATTTTCGTTCCGAGCTCGCGCGCGTCGCAGAGAAGTTCGACTTTGTAACCGAGGTGCGCGGCTACGGGCTGATGGTGGGGATGGAGCTTTCCGTTCCCGGCAAGGAGATCGTCAATCGCGCTATGCAGGCCGGGCTGCTGATGAACTGTACGCACGACACCGTGCTGCGTTTCCTGCCGCCTTACATCGTGACCGAAAAAGAGATCGACGAAGCCGTGGCGATTCTCGGGCGTGTGCTCGCGTGAGGGCCGAAGCGTGAGGACCGGAGCCTGATGGCTTTCGCGTCGATTCCGGAGGCGATTGAAGAGACGCGCGCCGGGCGCATGCTCGTCGTGGTGGACGATGAGGACCGCGAGAATGAAGGCGATCTCACCATCGCCGCCGAGAAGGTCACGCCGGAAATCATCAATTTCATGGCGACGTTCGGGCGCGGGCTCATCTGCCTGACGCTTACCGGGGAGCGCTGCGACGCGCTGCGGCTGCCCCTGATGTCGCCGCACAACACTTCGAATTTCGGCACGGCGTTCTGCGAATCGATTGACGCGCGCGAGGGCGTGACGACCGGCATCTCAGCGGCCGACCGCACGAAGACTATTCTCGCCGCGATCCGACCGGACGCAAAGCCCGGCGATCTGGCGCGTCCCGGACATATTTTCCCGCTGCGCGCGCGAGAAGGCGGCGTGCTGATTCGCGCGGGACAAACCGAGGCGTCGGTGGATCTGGCGCGACTCGCGGGGCTGGGTCCGGCAGGTGTAATCTGCGAAATCATGAATGAGGACGGCACGATGGCGCGCGTGCCGCAGCTGCGCGATTTCTGCACGCGGCACGGCCTCAAAATGATTTCTGTCGCCGATCTCATCCGCTACCGCCTGCGCCATGAGCATTACGTACACCGCCATGCGGAAGGGTGCATCGAGACCGACTTCGGCGAGTTCCGCACGATTCTGTATGCGAGCGAGATCAGCCCGGAGTCGCACATGGCTCTGGTGCACGGCGATGTGGCGGGGAAAGAGAACGTGCTGGTACGCATGCATTCGCACTGCGCCTACGGCAACCTGTTTGGCTCGGCGCGCTGCGACTGCCAGGCGCTGGTGCGGGGCTCGCTGCGGCGAATTGTCGAGGAAGGCGCGGGGGTGCTGGTTTATTTGCATCAGACCGGGCTAGGGCTGCGAACCGAGCAGGGACGCATTGTGGGGCACGATCGCAACCTCGCGCAGGCGCCGTCGCAGCATGAAGTCGGGATCGGCGCGCAGATTCTTTCCGATCTGGGGCTGCATACGATCCGGCTGCTGACGAATCATCCGCGAAGGATTGTGGCGCTGGAAGGATTTGGAATCGAGATCGTGGAGCAGGTGCCGGTGGGTTAGAAAGTCAGCGTCCCCCTGGCTTTCGTTGCTGCTTGCTCACGCGCGCGGTTCAGTAAGGGTTTCCTGACCGTGAGGGAGCGGCAACGTGAACTTCTGCAGCCAGGTACCAGGATTCGGGAAGGTCGTTGAGTTGCGCGAACCGGAGCACGAAAGACCGTCGAAGATGTCCGCGGCGGTCTCTGTGCCACCGTTGCTAACAACGACCAGGGCGAGATCCACGGCGGATTCTCAAGCGCCCGCAGCCTCTTCAACCAAACGGCATTGCGGCAGCAACTCCTGTAGTCGCTCTCTCCCGGCAGCGCTGATCCCGGTTTTGCCAATCGCCAACTCCCGAAGAGACTTGAACTGAAACAACACATCCACACTTAGATCGGTGATTCGGCAGTTAGACAGCCAGAGCACTTCCAGCCCAACCAGTCCGGAGATTGCGTGGACACCCTGATCCGTGACGCCGGGAGAGCAAACGTCCAGATGCTTCAACGCCAACAGCGTCGCGACAGCGTTCATGCCGTGGTCGGTGATCCGCCCCCCCCAGCCAAAGCGTTTCCAGGGGAGAGTGTGCAAGATGATGTATGCCTGCGTCAGTGAGTCCGGTCATGTGGATTTCCAAATGGCGCAGGCCGGGGAAGGTGGCAAGAGTCTGTGTACACCGGTCACCCACGTGGCGGCAGCCCTCCAGGCGCACATCCCGCAGAGGCAGGTCGGCAAGTTCAGTGAAATTGCCCTGGATGTTCGTGTAGGCGAGATTCAGATAGTTCAATTCCCGCAACGATTTCAGGTGCCCAAGCACGCCGTCATCAATCGCCATTTCGCCGAGAACGAGACCCTTTAGACGGGTCAGGCGGCTCAGAGGTGCGAGCCGGTCGTTGGTGAGTGGGCCGCCCCAGATGACCAACTGTTCCAGATTGGCATTCGATTCGAGGGCACAGAGAGACTCTTCGGTAATGTCGTCGCCGCTGAAACTCAACTCTTTTTCATTTGCCATTGGGTCGCCTATCACCCTCCCAGTGCTATTGGCGCATGGGACCGGGATTTCTTCCAATCATTTCGTCCCCCTTCGACCCAATCATCTTACGTCTTTCCCCCGCGAGGTTTGGTTTGGCACCGGCTTGGCGTTCGACCGCTCACGATTTTCAAAATAGACAACGCAGCCTCACCGAAAGCACACCCAGGCGCCGTCACAGCATGAAGTCAGGATCGGCGCGCAGATTCTTTCCGATCTGGGTCTGCATACGATCCGGCTGCTGACGAATCATCCGCGAAGGATTGTGGCGCTGGAAGGATTTGGAATCGAGATCGTGGAGCAGGTGCCGGTGGGTTAAGGCGGACCTGCAGCTTCTGTTAAACTCGCTCCGATAAGGAGTTCGGATGCCACAGGATCAGTCGAAGGTTCTCGTATTTGAGAAGGTGCCCTCAAAGGGTTTCAAACTGGACGTTCTCGATGATCGAATACGCAGGGCCAGAATTCCCGGCGGCTGGCTTGTCACGATCCGGGACGAAGGAATAACGTTCGTGCCGGATCCCAAACACGAATGGGACGGCGCCTCGGTAGCCGGTTAAAGAAATGAGCCGTCGAACGGCTTCGGAAAGAGTGCGCCGAGGCGATGCGTTTCGGCCTGGCCTTTCAGATTGGCCAGCACAATCTCCACGTCGCCGCAGAATTCCCACAGGATCTGACGGCAGGCGCCGCAGGGCGGAGTCAGCGTGGCGGTGTCAGCCACGACTGCCACGCGCGTGAAGCCGCGCGCGCCTTCCGAGACGGCCTTGAAAATGGCCACCCGTTCCGCGCAGAGAGTCAATCCGTAAGTCGCGTTCTCAATGTTGCAGCCGGTATGGATCCGTCCGGCGCTGTCAACGACCGCAGCGCCAACCTTGAATTTCGAAAACGGTGCGTGCGCGTTTTCGCGGGCTGCGGTCGCGGCGGCGATGAGCGGGTCCATACTCTACGCCGACACAAGGCGCGGCAGCACGCGGCGCAGCAAACCGGACAGCGTGTCCTCGACACGCGCGCCGACTTCAAGCACTTCTTTGTGGTCGAGTTTCCGGTCGACGATGCCGGCTGCGAAATTCGTGACGCAGGAAATGCCGAGCACCTTCATCTCCATCTGATTTGCCGCGATGGCTTCGAGCACCGTCGACATACCGACCAGATCCGCGCCGATCGCGCGCAGATAACGGATTTCAGCGGGCGTTTCGTAGCTCGGCCCGACCAGCCCGGCGTAAACTCCTTCGGGAATGTCCAGACGGATCTCCTGCCGCCGCAGCGCGCGCGAGTTCGCGGAAGCGCTTCGAATACGCCTCGCTCATGTCGGGGAAGCGCGGACCGAGCGAGTTGTCGTTGGGTCCGATCAGAGGGTTCGTGCCCATCAGGTTGATGTGATCGGATATCAGCACCAGCGTGCCCGGACCGAACTTCGGATTGATGCCGCCGGAAGCGTTGGTCAGGACGATGGATTCGACACCGAATTCATAAAGCGCCCGAACCCCGTAGACAACCTGCTGCGCCGAATAACCTTCATAGAGATGGGCGCGGCCGGCAAGGACAGCGACGGGAAGGCCGTCGATGGCGCCGATCAGGAGTTTTCCCGCATGACCTGCCGCGGTCGATGGAGGCCAGCCGGGAATTTCGCTGTAAGGAATGACCGCCGGATTTTCCAGCGTATCGGCAAAGCCTCCAAGACCGCTGCCGAGCACAACGGCAATCTGAGGCCGCACCGTCGCGCGCGATTCGATGAAATCCACAGCCGGGTGACTCACAGCAGCATTCCCGCGATGCAGGCCGACATGAGGTTCGCCATTGTGCCTGCCGCGACCGCACGCAGACCGAGCCGCGCGAGGTCCGACTTGCGGCTGGGCGCCAGAGCACCGATTCCGCCCACCTGAATCGCAATGGAACTGAAATTGGCGAAGCCGCACAGCGCATAAGTCGCGATGGTGAACGAGTGCGGATCGAGTTGCGCTTTGATCTTGCCGAGGTCGAGGAACGCGATGAATTCGTTCGTCACCAGCCGCTCGCCCAGCAGCTGGCCGATGGAGGCGCAGTCGTTCCAGGAGACGCCGAGCAGCCATGCCACGGGGGC
Organism: Terriglobia bacterium; assembly: GCA_963832905.1. GTDB lineage: Bacteria > Acidobacteriota > Terriglobia > Bryobacterales > Bryobacteraceae > BOG-234. Next base: position 845,649 of record CAWHVO010000008.1, read on the forward strand.
GAAGATCAGGCCGAAGAGTTTCTCCATCGAAGACGGGATCCATGCCGACGAGACCGTGCGCCCAGCTGAACGCGCCGTCGATGAGCGCGATCAAAGCCAGAAACGCAATCAGCATGGCGCCGATATTCAGGCAGAGCTGCAGGCCGTCGCCGGCACCCTGCGCCGCGGCATCGATGATGTTGACGGACTTGTTCTCGATCTTCACATCGACGCTGCCGGCCGTCACCGGCGTTCCGACTTCCGGCTGGAAGATTTTAGCCAGCATGATGGTGGCCGGCGCGGTGATGATCACTGCGGTCAGCAGATGCTGGATCTCGACGTGCGCAATCATGACGTAAGCGGCCATCACCGCGCCGGACACGTGCGCCATGCCGCTGACCATGATGGTGAAGAGTTCCGATTCGGTCATGCCGTCGATGAACGGGCGGATAGTCAGCGGCGCCTCTGTCTGGCCCATGAAAATGCTGGCCGCGACGTTCAGCGATTCGGCGCCGCTGGCGCCCATGATCTTCTGCATCACCGATGGCGAACGCCTTCACGACCCCTGCATCACGCCGAGGTAATAAAGGATCGAAAAGAACGACGCGATGAAGATGATGATCGGCAGAACCTGGAAGGCGAAGACCGACCCCAGCGATCCGCTCGACTTGCCGAGCGTGTCGCCAAACACGAACGCGCTGCCCACTTCCGCGTAACCCAGCATCGCCGCGACCCCGGCGCTGGCGGCCTGAAATATTTTGCTGACGCCGGTGCTGCAGCACGATAAACGCAAAACCGAACTGCAGGCCGAGACCCCAGACAGATGATGCGCAGTTTGATGCTGCGTTTGTGTTTCGAAAGCAGCCACGCGACTGCGAGAATAACAGCGATCCCCAGCAGTCCCGTGAATCGCCCCATCGGTGTGCTTTAGCCGACGACCTCAAGTATCAGTTCGCGCTCTTCCGGACGCACACCGGAAATGCGGAAAGCGTCTTCCACCAGTTCGGCCGCTTCGTCGAGGTTTTCTTCGCCGGTGTAATACAGGCGGCAGAGGACGGAGCCGACTTCCACTTTTTCGCCCGCCTTGACTTCGAGGATGACGCCCACCGCGGGATCGATCGGGTCTTCCTTGCGCGCGCGGCCCGCGCCCATCATCTGCGAGGCGCGCCCGATGTCTTCGGCCATGAATGGCGCTGACGAATCCCGGCGCGCGGCGAAAGAATCTCGCGCATGCCCGTGGCGTTCGGCAGCAGTTCGAAACGGTCGAGGGCCTGCGGATTGCCGCCCTGCGCTTCCACCACCTGCTTGAACTCTGCGATATGCCGAGCCGTCCATCAGCTTGTCTTCGGCAAGCTTGCGCGCTTCGTCCAGCGTGCCGGTGACCTTGCCGAGGTGAATCATGCGCGCGGCGAGTTCCAGGCTCAGCCGCGTGAGATCGGCGGGACCGGCCTTCTGCAGCGTCTGCGACACTTCCATGACTTCGAGCGCATTGCCCACCGCGAAACCAAGCGGCTGATTCATGTCGGTGATCAGAGCCTGCACGCGCTTATCCAGGCGGCGGCCGATGCCGACCATCGCCTGCGCCAGACGACGCGCTTCCACCTGCTTCTTCATGAAGGCGCCGTTGCCGACTTTGACGTCGAGTACGAGCGCGTCGATGCCCTCGGCCATTTTCTTCGACATGATCGAAGAGGCGATGAGCGGAATCGATTCGACCGTACCGGTGACATCGCGCAGCGCGTAGAGGCGCTTGTCGGCGGGAGCGATTTCCTCCGACTGGCCGATGAAAGCGAGGCCGAGCTGCGCGAGCTGGGCGCGAAACTGATCAGACGTCAGATCGGTGCGTGAAACCCGGAATGGATTCGAGCTTGTCCAGCGTTCCACCGGTATGTCCGAGACCCCGGCCCGAAATCATCGGGACCACGACGCCGGCGGCCGCGGCAATGGGAGCGCAGATGAGACTCGTCTTATCGCCCACGCCGCCCGTCGAATGTTTATCGACTTTGACGCCGGGAATGTCGGAAAGGTCGAGCGATGTCGCCGGAGGCCATCATGACCTCGGTGAAAGAGCTCAGTTCACGGTCCGTCATGCCCGTAAAATAGGTGGCCATGAGGAAAGCGGCGATCTGATAATCCGGAATTTCGCCGGTTGTGTACCCGTTGATCAGGTACTGGATTTCGTCCACACTAAGCTCTTCACTCCCGCGTTTCCGCAGGATCAGGTCCACTGTTCGCATCTTGATCGATTTAGCTTATCATGCTAACCCACTGAGCCAGAAAGAGAAGCCGTGAGAAGCTATACGGACTGAATCACCGGCATGGGATACCGGTATGCCCCGCGAAAGATTTCCGCGAACAACGTAATCACCTCTTCGTGGATGGATCCGTTGTCGGCGACGATGTGCGGCGAGGTGAGTTGATGGGGAGCGCCGCGCATGTCCCTGACCATTCCGCCGGCCTCGGCGACCAGCAGTTTTCCGGCGGCCATGTCCCACGGACTGAGGCCGAATTCCCAGAAACCGTCGAGGCGTCCGCAGGCGACGTAGGCAAGGTCGAGGGCCGCCGCGCCGCCGCGCCGCACGCCGTGACTTGCCATGGCGAGCTGATGATAAAAGTGGATGTTTACGGACAGGTGACGGCGGCGGCTGGGAAAGCCGGTGCTGAAGAGACTGTCGTCCAGTTTTGCAGTGTGCGATACGCGGATCCGGCTGCCGTTGAGAAACGCGCCGCTGCCTTTCTCGCAGGTGAACAGTTCGTCACGATTGGGGTCGAAGATGACGCCTGCGATCAGTTCTCCGCCCTTCTCGACGGCCAAGGTGACGTTCCAGACAGGATAACCGTGCGCGAAGTTGGTCGTGCCGTCGAGTGGGTCGACATACCAGCGGTACTCCGAGGGACTTTCGTGTCCGCTGCCTTCTTCGGCGAGAACGCCGTGCGAAGGATACCGAGCCTGCAGCCTTTCGACGATCAGCTTTTCCGACGCGCGGTCCGCTTCGGTAACCAGATCGTAATCGCCTTTTAACTCGAAGCGAACGTGACGTTCGAAATAGTAGCGGAGCAGAGATCCGGCGCTGTGCGCGATTTCAATCGCGCTTTCGAGATACTCGGACATTCCGCGTCAGCCGACCTCGTAAAGGTACTTGATGTCGTGCTTGAAGATGAACAGGTTGGGTGCGCCGTCGCGCGTAATGCGGATGAAGCGTTGATCGTAGTACTCAATGACGCCGCGCACCTCTTCGCCATCGGCCAGCTTCACGCAGACCGGCGTCTTATGTTCGATCAGCCGCTTCAGAAACTTCACCTCTTCGAACGTCTGTTCCGGAGGGCGTGTGGCTTTGGATGGCGCCATGTTCAGTTCTGCAACGTCTTCTGTTTCGGCTGCGGCGGCCTGGGCGCCCGGATCGAATCGCTGCCCGGTGCATTGGGCGATGGCGAGTAACCGGGAGCGCTCGCCTGAGCTACTCCATAGTAGCCGTTGCGCGATTGCACCTGCAAACCGGGCTGCCCGACCGAGACGTCGAGCATGTGAAAACGGTCTTTCGACGGCGGCACGTTCGCCGGATAGAACGCCAGCAGATACTGGGTGCGCAGATCGCGCAGAATCTCGTCGAAGCTCTGATCGAGCGCGGCGCCGAGCGAGGCCTGGAACACGCGGCCGCCGGTTCGCAGGGAGAACGTGGTGAGGGCGTTTTCGCCGCCGACGTTCCGTCCGGCGTCGTTCGTGATGGGCACGATCAGGACAGGATAAATCACGGCGTCGGCCAGCTGCGCGGCTTCGACGGCGCGGTTGAAATCGGCGTGGCTGACGGTGTCGCCGCCGTCGGTGACGATGACCAGAATCTTGCGGCCTTTGCGGTCCTGAATGTCACGCGATGACAGCAGGATCGCGTCGTAGAGGGCCGTTCCCGCCTCGCCACGCAGGCCGCGCAGGGACTTTTCGATCGACGCCGGATTGCGTGTAAAGCCGTTCTGACGCACGATCTCCCAGTTGAAGCTGTACAGCGAGACGGCATCCTCGGGGTTGCCTTCTTTGAGAACCGCGCGCACGAAGCGCGTGACCGATTCGGTTTCGTACTTGAGATCTTTGGCGGTCGAGCCGCTGTTGTCGATGAGGACTGTGACCGACAGAGGCTGGTCGGTCTGACGTTCGAAGACGGAAATCTGCTGCGGGATGCCGTTGTCACGCACAGTGAAATCGGATTTCTCAAGCGACCCGACGAGCGCGCCGTTCGCGTCTTTGACCGTGGCGAGAATGCGCACCAGCTGGACGTCGGAGCGAAAGACGGCATCATTCTGCGCGTGCCCGATCGCGATCCAGCTAAGAAGCAGACACGCGAGGCGCATTCGTATCCCAGTCCCCTTCCACCCACACTTCGCCGTCTTCGAAGAACTCCTTCTTCCAGACGGGAACCAGTTTCTTGAGGCGGTTGATGCCATCGAGCGCGGCGTCGAACGCGGGCCTGCGATGCGGCGCGGCGACCACCACGGCAACGCTGGCTTCACCGATTTCGAGCATGCCGAGCCGATGCACCATGCCGATGCGGCTGATGGCGTGCTGCGCCGCGATTTCACGGCCGATCTCGGCCATCTTGCGGATCGCCATCGGCTCGTAGCATTCGTATTCGAGGCGGAGGGTTTTTCGGCCACTGGTATTGTTACGAACCACGCCCTGGAAGGTTACACTGGCGCCGTCGCAGCCCTGCAACAGGCGGCATTCCATGGCGCGCAGGTCAATGGGCTGGCGGGTGAGGGCGAAGAAATGGCCGGCCGGGTCCGTAATCTCGTTGACACTGCCTCCGCTGACAGGGGGGAGCAGTGCGACTTCGTCGCCTTCGGAGAGACGATCGGCGGTTTGTACAAACTCGTGGTTACGGGCGAGCACGATGCTCGAAGCCATCTGACGGAGGCGCGGAAATGCGGCGGCGTAGTGATCGAAAACGGAACCCGCGGTAGAGCCTTCGGGAAGGTCGAGACGCTCTTCGGCGTGGCCGCAGATGTCCTTGAGAAGGCCAAAAAAAAGAACCCGGATTTGCACTAAGTCAAGGCTATCAGAACCATCTCAAAAGCGTTGATGCGGATTCGGTCAGTTGGGAGTTGGCTTGTCTGCGCGATCGATCACCAGAACCTCGACTGGCCGTTTCGCCGATTCGAGCTTCAGCCCGGCCTGATCCTGCAGGGCCTGAAAAATGGATGGCGCGGAATCCTGCGCGGCGTCGGCGCCCGGATCCACCGGAGCGAACGACAAATTAATTGCGTACGGGCCGGCGGCGTGGGTCTCGTCGACGACTTCGCGCCCAACATAGCTGGTCAGCTGGCCGGCCAGTTCCGCCATGGTTGCCGACCCGAAGCGGATCAGGCGCGGACCGGCGGACATGCCGCCCTGACCGTCACCTTTACCGAGCTTCAATCCGCCCTTCGTCACAGTCAGCACGTAGACGGGCAACACCCGCGTCTCACGATGGGTTATCAGGTGGAACCGGTCCCAGAGCATGGCCTGCATCATTTGCGGCTGCTGTGACGGAAATCGCGCCAGGCGGGAAGCGGGCGTCGATGTCCCAGCCAGCAGTATCGAGCCAGTTCGGACCTCCGACGATCTGGTCACGGTTCAGACCCCACGCGCCCATGATCAGTTCAAACAACCGCAGATTCCTTTCGCGGAATCCGCCCGGCGTGGGCTGGCCCATGCGGGCGACGGCCGTGGGATCGCCTGGTTTGATCGAGACGACTTCGAACTCAAGCGTGCCCCCCGTTTGGGCGGCCAGAGAGACCGCAATCGCGGCAGCCGGAAGCAGCCTCAGCCATGGGCCCGGCGAACGCATTAGGAGGAGCATAACAGTGTTTGGACGATCTGGACGAGCCGCGGTCGCTACAATCGGATTCCGTGACCGCGCACCACACCACCATCCGCGTTCGCTACGCCGAAACAGATCAGATGGGAATCGTTTACTACGCCAACTATCTGGTCTGGATGGAAGTTGCACGCGTTGACTACTGTCGCGCCATCGGATTTCATTACAAAGACATGGAACTTGACGACGGCGTGCTGCTCGCCGTTGCGGAATCCAGCTGCCGCTACGTGAGTCCAGCTCGATTCGACGAGGAGATTTCGATTGCGACCACCATCCCCGATGTCAATCGCCGATTCGTGACTTTCGATTATGAGATGACCTGCGGTGCCCGCAGGGTCGCCACCGGGAAGACGCGTCATGTGTTCCTGAGCCGGAAACTGCGGCCGGTGCGATTGCCGGACAAGTACGCGGCGTTGTTCGGGATTGCGTAGGTCAGAGGCTTTCGTTCGCAAACGTCCAGACCGATTTGGCAAATCGGCCGCAGGATTACATCCCGCCCCACCAGGGCATTCCTGAATCACCGCGCTGGCATTAACATCGAATGAACTTGAGGCCGCGCATTGTCATCGTCGGCGGAGGGTTCGGCGGGCTCTATGCCGCACGCTCGCTGCGGCGCGCCGCTGTCGACGTCACGCTGATCGATCGGCGTAATTTTCATCTCTTTCAGCCACTGCTCTATCAGGTCGCCACCGGTGCGCTCTCGCCCGGCGAGATCGCATCCCCGCTCCGTTACGTCCTCAACCGGCAGAAGAATACGCGCGTGCTGCTGGGCGAGGTCGTTGATATGGACATCGCGAAACGCGAACTGATTCTCGCGGACGACTCGCGCGTGCCATACGACACAGTAATCTTCGCCACCGGGGCAACACACAGTTATTTCGGTCATCCCGAATGGGAGGAGTTTGCGCCGGGCCTCAAGACGATCGAAGACGCGACCGAAATCCGCACCCGCGTTCTCCTCGCGTTCGAAAATGCCGAGAAGGAGACGGATTCTGAAAAACGCCGCGCCGATCTCACGTTCGTGATCGTCGGCGGAGGTCCCACAGGCGTGGAGCTGGCGGGCGCGATCGCCGAAATTTCGCGCGACACCCTGAAGAAGGATTTCCGCAGCATCGATCCGGCGGAAGCCGGCATTCATCTGATTGAAGGCGCGGATCGCCTGCTGCCGTCGTATCCGCCGAAGCTTTGCCGCGGGGCGGAGCGCTCACTCAACCGGCTGGGAGTCGAAACGCGCACGAACTCCATGGTCACAGGCATCGACGGACGCGGCGTCACCATTGAACAGGGCGGCGAATCGGGCGGCGCCACTACCAGGATCGAGTCGCACACGGTGCTGTGGGCGGCGGGCGTCGAGGCTTCGCCCATCGGCCGCATCCTCACGGGTCATCTCGGATTGCAGCTGGATCGCGCGGGACGCGTGCCGGTCGGGCCGGACCTCACCGTTGCGGGCCATCCCGAGATTCTGGTGATCGGCGATCTGGCGGCATTCCTGCAGGACGGCAAACAACTCCCCGGCGTTGCGCCGACCGCCATCCAGCAAGGGCACTACGCGGCGAAACTGGTCATGAGCCGCGTGCTTCAGCAGCCGATCAAGCCGTTCCGTTATCTCAACAAAGGCAGCCTCGCGACCATCGGGCGCAATCAGGCCGTGGCGCAGATCGGTCCGCTGCAGTTTTCGGGCGTCCTCGCGTGGCTGGGCTGGCTGTTCATTCACCTGCTTTACATCGTGGAGTTCGAGAACCGGCTGCTGATCGTGGTGCAGTGGGCCTACGACTACTTCACTCACAATCGCGGCGCGCGACTGATCACCGGCGCGAGTCAGACATCAACGAAATTGACGTAAATTGCCGTCGCCGCCCGACATCGGTCGGTCTGACGGAAAATGGCGCGACGAACCTCGGGACAGCTTTTGCGACGGACAGCGGGGCGCGCAGCGGCGCCTCAATCCCCGCCACGTCGCCTGCCGCCGCGACCGAGCCTGTGCTTCCTTCAGTAGGACTGACGGGCCATGGCGACATCCTGATCGCACGGGACCCCGTGGCGCAGAAAGAGAAGTGGCGCGGTCAGGCGGCGGTATTCAATCAGGGCCGGCACGCTCACGACTGCCGGAAACCTGGTGTTCTCAGGCGTAAAAACCTGGCTCCTCGTATATCGCTCCGACATCGGCAACTGCTCGAACTCCCGACCGGGCTGTCGCAGGCGGGAGCCGACGACGTTCATGATTGACAACAGGCAGTACATCGCGGTCGCCGGCGGACCGCGTCGGCCGGCCGAAATCGGACGTGGCGCTAATTCCTCGGGGCACGGCGCCGCAGAATCAGTCATCCAGACTGCTGGTGCTGACGGTCAACGGTAAACCCCTGGCTGTCCCGCGCTGACTACTCGCCTTCGAGAACGTAGATGCCGCGCAGATTGCGGTACTTCTCTGCGTAGTCCAGTCCGTAGCCGACGACGAATTCGTCCGGGATGTTAAAGCCCACGTAATCCACTTTGACGGGGCTCAGCCGGTGCTCAGGTTTTTCCAGCAGCGTCGTGGTCCGGATCGACTTCGGCTGGCGCTGCTGCATCAGGTTCATCAGATAACCCAGCGTGACGCCGCTGTCGATGAGATCTTCGACGATGAGCACGTGGGCGTCCTGGAGAGATATGTCGAGGTCCTTGGTGATCTTCACTTCGCCTGGAGTGGTCTTGCCGGAACCGTAGCTCGATATGCCCATGAAATCGATGCGGACGTCGCGTGTGATGGCGCGCGAGAGGTCGGACAGGAAGAAGCAGGCGCCCTTCAGAATGCAGATCAGGTAGAGCGTTCCGTCGGGGTAGTCGGCCGCGATCTGCGCGCCCATTTCCGTGATGCGCTTCTGAATCTGTTCTTCAGTGAGCAGAGGGCGAAGTGGCATGTCGCACCATTATATGAGGACAATCCTCAGGGGCTTCTTATGACTTACTAAATGTCCGGATCTTAAACCAACGCGTGTTCACACTATTAGAACCTTAGGCGGTCCCGAGTCCGCATTCGTGTGCGAGAATCGCCCCGAGAGGATTGTTATGGAAGGTGAACCAGTGGAAACAGGCATCATCGGAGGAGTCGAAAAGCGCGACATCAAAATTGCCGAGTACGACTCGACATGGCCTGCTTTGTTTGCGAAGCACGCGAAGATCATCGGCGACGCGCTTGGCAGCGCCGCCTGGCGGATTGAGCACATTGGATCGACCTCAGTGCCAGGGCTCGCGGCCAAACCAATCATCGACATTCTTGTCGTGGTCAAAGACTCCACGGACGAATCCGTTTATCTGCACCAACTGGAGGCGGCTGGTTATGTGCTACGGGTTCGTGAGCCGGACTGGCATGAACATCGGATGTTCCGCACTCCTGACAAAGACGTGCACGTCCATATCTACTCAGATGCTTGCCCTGAGATTACGCGCAACTTAACGTTTCGGGAACGCCTGCGCCGGAACGCCAACGACCGAACTCGATATGAACAAACAAAACGCCAGCTTGCGACGCAAGACTGGTCTGACATGAACGCCTACGCCCAAGCGAAGACGGATGTGATCGAAGACGTGATCGCCGCATCGCAGGCGGCAGGTGAAATCTCTCATTAGAACCAGGGCGTGTCACACTACCCGAAGCGCTTCGACGATGGGCGCGAATGAGAGGAATCCAAGGAAGAGGGCGTCGAGCGCCCCCGGGACGCTGCAACTACGGACCTTTCGAGACGCCCGACAACAGGCTGCCGGATATCGGGAAATAGATTACGCGGATACCGCCATGGCGCGGTGGTCGTCGGCCGAAGGGAAACTGAGCAGGTATGCGACTCCCCCGCCCGGCACATTTTCGACATCGATATATCCGCCGCTCAGCGCCACGAACTGGTAGACAAGGGCCAGCGAGAACCCCGGATTTTTGCCGCCGGGACGCGACTGGAAGTAAGGATCGAAGACACGTTCTTTGGCGCTGGCGCGCATCCTTTTCCCCGTGTCGCGGATTGAGAGCTGAACACCATAATTGCTGTTCAGCGATTTGATGGAGCGCGTGGAGATTTCCACGTCGCCGCCGTCCGGCATCGCATAGCGTGCATTCACGACCAGGCGCAGAAGGCTTTCGGCGAGTTCCTGCCGGTCGGCCTGAATCATGGGGATACCGGGCTGCAGGTACATGGTCATGGTGCGCCGGCCTCCGAGTGCTTTGATGAATTTCGGTTCCAGATCGTTCAGCACCATGTTCAGGTCGAGCGCGTCCGCGGCTCTGGCCTCCGTTCGGCCCAGTGCGACGAGCTGCTGAATCACCGACTGCTGTTCAGCGGAACGCTGATAGACCTCGCCGAGCATTTGCAGCGAAGAGCCTTTTGCGCGTGCGATCAGCTGCTGCAGGGTGCGGTCCATTTCGGACTGCGATTCGGCCAGTTCTCTCCCCAGGCCGATCGCCATCAGCGCCAGCGAGTTCATCTTCTGCAGCCGCAGGTTCTGTTTCTCCGCGCGGCGGCGCTCGGACACATCGCGAAAAACCACAATGACACCGAGCACGGATTCCGCATCGCGATTTTCGGAAAGCACGGCCTCGACATATACGAGGTCCTGCGCGCCGCGCGGTCTGAGGCCAAACGTGCGCGGTTCGGTGGTCAGTTCGCGGCCGTCGTACAGCGCTTCGATCGGATGCACAGCGGGAAAGCCAGTGGCTTCCTCGAACACCTGAAACACATCGAGCAGCGGATTGCCCTTTGCCTCGCGCCATCCCCATCCGGTGAGCGCGGAGGCGTGGGTGTTCATGAAGGCGATATTGCCGTCGGCATCGGTGGCGATGAGCGCATCGGCCACGTTGCGAAACGTCGCCGACAGCCACGATTCGCTGATACGCAGCTTCTGCTCCATCTGATGCTTCCAGAGGGCCATCTCGATCTGCGCGCGGAAATCCACGTTGTGAAACGGCTTCACGATGTAGCCGAAGGGTTCGGTAATGCGGGCGCGTTCCAGCGTGTCCTTGTCCGCATGGGCCGTAACGTACATCACGGGCACGTGGAAGCGGCGGCGGATCTGGTCCGCCGTTTCGATGCCATCCTGCGGGCCGCGCAGCCGGATGTCCATAAGGACAAGCTGCGGCCGCAGGTGTTCTACGCCGAGGAGCGCGCCTTTGGCCGTGTCGGCAATGAGGGGGATGTTGTAACCGACCTGTTCCAGCCGTCGCTTGAGATCCTGGGCGACCAGACCTTCGTCTTCAACGACCATGATGTTTGTCATGCGCGCTCCAAGAGGTGGAGTGCGGGAAGACGGAAAACTTCTCAGAGAATTTACGATCGCTGCCCGGGCCCGATCGGCAGGACGCCGTCCCGAAACAGGCCCAGGCTTGTCAGTACGGGGGCCTGTTCCTCGTCAAACTGTACGATGGGCTCTTCGGTGTGCGCCCGTCTGGCTGTGCGCCATCTGGCTGCGGCCATGGCGACCACGAGGATCGCGATCATCGCCGCGTACCGGGCCGGATCCCCGAGAGCGCGCAGCTCCAGCAGCGAGCCTTTGACCAGCAGAAGCATCAACAGGAACGAGAACACACTGAACGCGAAAAGCGTATTCGATTTTCCAGGCAGCCACGAGCAGGTAAACGGTATTTTCTGGAAGTTATACAGGCACAGTTCGACGAGCAGCGCGCCTGTCAGGCCAAAAACGACGAGGTGGCCCGCCGCCATCCACCACGTCCAGGTTGACAGCAACCACGCGGCGGCGCCGGCCCAGGCAGGCGCCAGGGCGAGGAGGTACAGCGCACGGCGGGTGGCTTTCAGGCACGGCGGTCCCCCGCGCACCGGGGTCACGCGATAGATCCAGTTCGCGCGCAGGTCGAGGGGAATGGTAAATATGATGCGCGTTCCGACAATCCAGAAGCACAGCAGCATGATGCTGGAGACGATCAGCCCCAACGCCGGCGGCGGCGGAGTGTATGCCGCGGCGTCAGGCGGTTTCGCTCTCGAAATGAGAATCAGGATGGCGCATCCGATTCCCAGATAGAACGACAGAATCACCCGATGCTGCCTGCTGCGCCCCAGTGCGCGAAGGCTGAACTGCACAATAGCCGTTTCGTTTGGTGTCCCGAACCGCGGCGACCAATTGAAGATTGGCTTGCCGGGAAGGATGTCCGGCTCTTCGGGCACTTTGCGCAGCACACGAAAATAGCAGAACGCATACGCCGACGCGGTGATCGCGACAACCACCGCCAGGCCGATCCACGCCCGTTGTGCGAGCGCCGCGGTTTCCGGTGTGGCCGTGCCGTTGAGCTGCTGGAACACGCCAAGGAACCAGTAGTCGGGCAGCCAGGTAAGAGCCCACTGATTGCCCGGCGCCGCCAGCCCGTGCTCGGTGATCAGCGACGGCTCGAGAAAATACGCGCTCAGGAAAAGGCAGAACGCCGCCAGCTGCAGCAGGCCCGATACGCGCAGAAAGATGCGCCTGGGCAGCAGGGCTGCGATGCCCTGTGCCGCCAGCACCGAACAGAAGAGAAACACGCCCGCTGAGGACATGGTGATCCAGTACGCCACAAAGGACCGGTGCAGAAACGGCAGAGCGATGTCGAGAACACTCGGATTTTCGGAACTCAGCGCCACCGGCCAGCTGAGCCCCGGCCCGGCGTTGAACACACCGATCGCGAGACCGAGTCCACTGCCCACAGCCGCCACCTTCGCAAGGAACAGAGCGCGCGTGCGGATGGGCAGCGGGGACAGCACAAGCACGTCGCGGCGGTCCGGAAACGTCGAATCCCAGCTGAGCACCGCGAAGAGGCCGACGATGAGCATCGTGGTTGAGATCAGGAAATGCTCCGTGGTCCAGCTGATGGCGCGGAACAACGGGAGCGGCATTCCCTTGTGGTCGAAAAGAAGTCCCGCCAGGCCCAGATAGAGGCTGAAAAAGGCCAGCATCGCACCGAATCTTCCGAGCAGTTTATTGGCGTCGCCCTGTGCGTCCGGCGACAGGAGTTCGAGATCCACCAGACGAAACAGGAACTCGCGGTAAAGAGTCCGGAACTGCATTCATGCCTCGATGAGGTCGGCGATCTGGCGGGAAATGGCAGCCGTATCCTGCTCGACGGCAAGCTGGGAAAAAATGGCTTCGAGCGTGGGCGCTTCCATGAGATTGCGCAGGTTTGCGATGGAATCGTCCGCCACGATTCTGCCCCGATGCAGAATCACTACGTGCGAGCAAAGCCGCTCGACAGTTTCGAGTTCGTGGGAACTGAACAGCACGACCTTGCCGCGCGCCGCGAGCTCCTGAATCAGGCTGCGCAGCACGAGGCCGGTGCCAACGTCGAGGCCTGAGAACGGCTCGTCGAGCAGAATGAGATCCGGGTTGTGCATCAGAGCCGCCGAAAGCAGGATCTTCTGTCGCATGCCCTTCGAATAGGAGGAAATCGGCGCGTGACGATCTCCGTAAAGCGAGAACAGCCGCAGCAGCCCTTCGATGCGGTGCTTCGTGTCGCTCTCCGGCAGATTGCGCAGCTGGCCGACCATGACGAGATATTCCATCCCGCTCAGATGCGCGTAAAGATACGGCTCCTCGGGCACGTAACCCATGCGGTGCTTCCAGGCGATGAGGTCGCGATGGATCGGTTCGCCGCGGAACAGAATTTCGCCCGACGTCATCTGGATCAGCCCGGTGATCATCTTCATCGTGGTGGATTTGCCCGAGCCGTTGGGGCCGAGGTAGCCGGTGATCTCTCCGGCGCGCGCCGTGAAGTTGACATCGCTGACGGCGGGGATCGAAAGGAAGTGCTTGGATACGTTTCGCAGTTCCAGCATGAGTGCGCGTACCCTATGTAGCAAACTATATTGTGGATTGTCAAGCAGAAGAGCTAACGGCCGTTCACTGAGAACACCAGCATCACGTTTCCTGGCACGCCGCCCCACTGGCCGTAGCCCGAGTTTACGAACACCAGGCCGTCAATAATCGCCGGCCCCGCGGCATCCAGCGAACCGCCGTGCGCGGGCTTGCCGTTCACGGTTTCGAACTCGCGCGCGGTATCCGTGTCCCAGAGCACTTCGCCGTTCGCGCTCGAGTACGCGCGCAGATGACCGTCGACCGATCCGGAGAAGATGGCACCGGAAATCGCCGTCACGGCTGCCGATTGCGCGGGCGAACAGTCGGTTCTGCCGTCGGCGCAGGGCGCGGTCTGCGCGCTCCAGACCTCCTTACCGGTTTTCAGATCGAGCGCAAGGAGGCCGCCACCCTTTTTCGGATCCAGCGTAAGGCGGTAGCCCTGCGGCGCTTTCGCATCCCTCACAGCCCCCAGAGCGGCATCTGAAATGGCAACGTAAACGTTCTTCCCGTCCGCAGCCGATCCCCACTGGCTGCCGCCGAACGGGCCACCCGCGCCGGCGCGTGTCTGCCAGAGAATCTTCCCCTTTTGATCGGGGTCAATGGCATGTACCATGCCCGATTTCTGTCCGATCACCAGTTCGCGCCTGCCCTGGCCGAGATCGACCAGAATGGGCGGCTGGCCGAAGTCATAGTCGGGACCCGGCTTCTGCGGACAATTCGTCCGCTGCGGCGTGGAACATCCGTTGTTGAACACGTCGTCCGCAGTCAGCTGCTTCGACCAGAGCAGCTTTCCGGTTTTGAGATCCATGGCGAGAACGGCGTCGCTGGTATCGGTCGGCGAGTCGGAGTAGTTGTCGCCCGTGGCCACATAAAGGGCGCCGGTCTGCTCGTCGATGGTCGGGCTCGACCACACACCCGCGCCCGAAGGACCGGACTCCGGGGTGCCTGCGGAGTTCTTACTGAACGGCTTCGGTGTCTCCGGGATCGTGAACGTCTGCCAGATGGTCTTGCCGGTCGCGGCGTCCAGAGCCGTCACACTGCCGCGCGCCGTGCAGCAGCCGAATTTGGGGTCGGGCGCGAGGGCTTCTTCAAACGAAGCCAATGGCTGATAAACAACGCCCTTGTAGAAGCGGGGCGTCGCGGTTCCGTACGCAGAGAAGTGATCCACCGGCCGGACCTTCCAGATCAACTGACCGGTCTGGGCGTTCACGGCGTAGACAGTGCCGCCCGCATCGGCGAAGAAGACTGCCGAAGCGCCGTTTGCATCGCCGATCGTGATGCCCCCGCGAAGTCCGGGCACGGCTCTGAATCCCCAGTACGTACAGCCGGTGTGCTCATCGAGCGCGTAGACGGCACCGGACTGGGAGGCAATAAACACGCGCCCTCCAGCCAAGGCGGGCTGGGAGCGGGCAACCGTGACATCGCCCAGATTGAAGGCCCACTTGAGCTTCAGTTTCGGCACATCGGCAGCAGTCAGTCCGGCAGCAGCGGCGTCTTCGAAACGCGAGTTGGTAAGACCTGGGCTCCAGCCGTTCCACTGCGGTGCTTCCGCGGCAACGTGAAACGTCGTGCCGCCTTTGCATGTTGGCGCGATGGCCGCCGCGGACACCGGTTTCGCGCCGCCGGCGGGTGCGATGTAGCCGATCAGCGCGAAGAGGTCAGCTGTCGAGAGTCCTTCCGCCTGGGTCTTCATGACGCCCGCACCGAGCGTTGTATAGATGGCCTCCCCGCTCATGGCTCTGATTGCCGCGATGCCCGGCGTGTGGCCGGTCGGCGCGTCGTGACAGGACGCACAACGAGCCTTGTAGATTGCGGCGCCGTCCTGTGCATATAGCGACGGCAGAAGCAGAGCGAGCAGACACACGTATCGCATATCAGTTCCTTTCGGTGATGAAATTCGGGCGCGGTCTGAACTCCTATACGGATCGGCCGCGGCTAATGTTCTAGATAAAGTGGCGCTTTCGTGACTGCAGGTAATAAGTGATGCCGAAGAGGATCGCGACCAGGGCGATTAGACCGTGGGTGGACCGCGCTTGCACGCGCTGCACGATCGATCGTCGGCATTAGCGAGCGTCGGGTTCATTCCACGATTTACGGATCGCACACGGGTCTCGCCGGAGTGGCGAGCTGTGCGCTTTCCGGGAGCCGGGTTCCTTCCACGAAACACATTTTTGGGGGCAGGCGATGCGGAGGTTGCGCTCCGCGTCCTTGCCGTGGGCATCGAGCCTGGGCTTCGCGTCGCCGAGGCGGTCGGGTTTGTTCCACGAAATCCATATTCTGCCCGGAGATCCTCGATTTGCCCTTCGATCGCGAGTCGCGACCAGGCCTCTTCGACATGACGGGAGGCGGCCGACTGGAGGCGAAAGAGGGCCTCGATGACGCCGGTCTCATCGCAAAGGTGCTGCCAGGCGCAGGCGAGGAGGATGCTGGCGGACTCGCCGGGATGGAGGGAGCGCTGGCGCTCGATTTCATCGCTGAGGATGCGGGTTTCGAGGGCGGCGACGTGCATATATTCAAGGTAGGCGAGATGGAAGGCGGCTTCCGCGGGCGTGGCAAACTGCGGGGCTGGCGCGGACGGCATGGGGAGGGCCAGCGATTCGCGGACAGCCTGGCTCAGAATGGCGCGCGAGTAGAGACCATGGCGGCAGGCGTTCTGAGAGGAGCGTCGCTTGCCGGCGGCGGTGCGGGGACCGCGGGACCTGGCGCCATTGAGGCGAGAGGCCTGACGTTGAAGTTCCGATCGCATAAGTGAGTCCTCCGATGCGCCGGGCACGAAAACGCCTGGCGGGTACATTATCCGCCCGGGTTGCAAGGCTGAGAGCCGAGCGGGGTAAAATGTCCTGTATTTTGTTCGAAATATAAATTTTAAATAGCTGTCACCGGAAAACAAACCGGGAAAGGTTGCTACGGCCGGGCACTGAAAGTGGAACGGCTACGAAAAGCCGCCCGTCGGGATTTGTGGCCTCTAGGTAGCAGCCCGTGGCAGAAGTCATCCCTTGGCCCAAACGCAGGCGAAACCGCCTGCCCTACCACGGGCAATCGATAGTTTGCGGCTTTGGTGGGGCAGGTATTCAGCCTGCTGGGGCCTTTTTCAACAAGATCCTAAATCTTCGGCTTGGGCGCGGGCAGTTCGCGCGCCACGACTTCGTGCTGAAATCCGGTGCGCGCATGCGAGCCGTCGCAGAAAGGCTTGTTCTGCGACTGGCCGCAGCGGCAGAGTCCGATCGCCGTGCGCCCGCCCAGTCCGAACGCCTGTCCGGTGGGGTCGACGATTTCGAAATCGCCTTCTACGCGCACACTTCCGTTGCTGTTGATCGTGATCTTAGTGGATGGCATGAAAGCCGATGCTAACACGCCCATATCGCCACAGGCTGAAAGCCTGGTTTGTGCGCGAGTCCCGATCAGTGGCCGTATTCGGGCGCTTCCGCCAATTCGTCGCTCTAAGACGAAGAGGCGGATACAATCCGCGTGTCCGACTTACTTCTTGTTGTCGGGAACTTCGTCGCCGAACGTGACGCTGGTCTCCGAACCGAACCGCTTGTAGTTTTCGTACTTCACGGTCATGCGGATGCGCTGGTCCCTGTCTTTGAAATGCAGCGTGTCGTTGGCGTGTGTGTAGGTCGGGAACCAGTATTTGCCGTCGATCTGCTGCCGATACGTCTCAAACCGCGGGAACTGGTTGTCCTCGCCCCTTTTCAGCAGACCCACGCCTTTGCCGTAAGTCTTCACGATCTGCAGATCCTGATCGTCAACCCAGATGTCGCCCTCGAAATAGCGTTCGCCTTTGAGCATCTTCTTCGGCTTGACAGAGAATTTGTAGCAGTCGATCTCGTCGAGCTTCTCTTTGCCCTCGTAGTCGATATCGTATTTGCCGATTTCGTCGGTAGTCAGAACGAACGGCTGTACGCTGCGCAGATCCTGCAGGTCCTGCGGCGTGAGAAGCAGGAAAGTCAGCGTGTTCAGCGGCGCGTAGGTGACTTTCTCCTCACGCGTTTTGTTCGGGCCAAACGTGACGTCCTCGACCTCTTCCCACTTGCCCTGCACGTCGCCGCTGGGGTCCAGCTCTTCGACTTTTACCGACTGGCGGTACGTATAGTCTTCGCGCGCCTTACGGAACGCGGCTTCCTTGGCGGCAAACTTCTGGATGATCTGATCGGGCGGGAGGTCGGCGGCGAAAGCGCTCGCCCCGAAACAAGCGAGTACGGAAAAAAGAACGAAACAGCGCATGTCAATTCTCCTCTGTCATTCTATATCGCGGCGGGGAACGGGATGCAGGTGCGACCCTGCGATTCGGCCACGCCGCGGTGGGTGACGTGCCCCTGCCAGGTGTTGACACCGGCGCACAGGCCCGGATGGTCGTGGCAGGCGCGCGCCACACCTTTTCCGGCCAGCTCGAGCAGATAGGGGAACGTCGCATTGGTCAGCGCGAATGTTGAAGTGTGCGGCACGGCGGCGGGCATGTTGGAGACGCAGTAGTGCAGCACATTGTCGACGATATACACGGGGTCGGTATGCGTGGTGGGGCGCGAGGTTTCAAAGCAGCCGCCCTGATCGATGGCGACGTCCACGACCACCGAGCCGCGTTTCATATTCGCGATCATGTCGCGGCGCACCAGTTTCGGGGCGGATGCGCCCGGGATCAGCACACTGCCGATGACGAGATCGGAGAGCCGGAGGGTTTCCGCAATGGTCCACGCATTCGATGCCAGCGTCACCACGAGGCCGTTGAAGATGTCGTCGAGATCGCGCAGCCGGTTCAGGCTGCGATCGATGATGGTGACGTGCGCGCCCATGCCCATGGCGACCTTCGCGGCGTTCGTCCCGACCACGCCGCCGCCGAGGATGGTCACGTTCGCCGGCGCCACACCCGGCACGCCGCCCAGCAGAATTCCCCGCCCTCCGTTCGGGCGCTCCAGATACTGCGCGCCGACCTGCACGGCGAGACGCCCTGCCACTTCGCTCATGGGCGTGAGCAGCGGCAGAGATCCGTCGCTCTCCTCGATGGTTTCGTAAGCGATCCCGTTGACGCACGCGCGCAGCAGCTGCTCGGTGAGCTCAGGCAGCGGCGCGAGGTGAAGATACGTGAACAGGGTCAGGCCCGGACGAAGATGCCGGTACTCGGAGGGTTGGGGTTCTTTGACCTTCACGACGAGATCGGCCTTCGACCAGACGTCTTCGGCAGTGGCAACGACACTGGCGCCGGCGCGCGCATACTCATCGTTCGACAGCGTGCTGCCTTCCCCCGCATGGGACTCGACGAGCACTTCGTGTCCCGCCTCGCGCAGAGCCGTGGCGCCGCTCGGAACAAGGCCCACGCGCGTTTCGTGGTCCTTCACTTCCTTCGGGACGCCGATGACCATGTCAGTTGGGCGGCGCCGCGGGAGGCGTAACCTCACCGGACGCATTCGCGACCGGAGCCGGTGGAGTGGGCGCAGTGCTGGGCCCCAAGCCGAGTGCAATTAACGATGCCGAAGTCAGTTTGCCGGTTGGCGTCAGTTTGCGGTCGCTCTGGAACTGCGCCAGCGCGGCTGAAGACTGAGCATCCCAGATGCCGTTCGGGCCGGACTTGAGATAACCTTTGTCGGCGAGCGCCTGCTGGATCTCCTTATAGCGCTCCGGAGTGGGCGTCAATTGGCGGGCTACAACCGGGGCGCGCTTCACCAATTTCGATGAAGTCCTGCGCTTCTTCGCACTGCTTTTCGCGGCGGTCGTCTTTTGGGCGGGCGCTTTCTTTGTTGCCGTCGATTGAGGCAACGCCAGCGAGCCGAAGAAAACCGTCAACAGAAAAACAACAACGAATGTCTGTCTCATCGGATGAATGTGGGGGCAGGGGTCATCCTTCCCCCCACATGCAGCTTACTGATTGGGTACCGTGCCGGCAGCGAAGATCGACTGCCACTCGCCGCGGCCGCGTGCGCTCTGCGTCTGACGCATGACCTGGAAGGCCACCGGTTCGCCCGGCTTCAGCGTGTTCTCAATGCGCACCAGATCTTCCTTGCTGGAAACCTTCTCGCGATTCAGCTCCACGACGATGTCGCCCTTCGCCAGGCCGATATCATCGGCAAACGAGCCAGGGTCGGTCGAAGCAATGAGCACGCCGCCCGGGCCGCTGTAGCCCATATTCTGCCGGTCCGTGGCGCGCAGGTTCTGCACCGACATACCGAACTTCAGTTTCGAAATTCCGCTCGGCGCCTCCGGCTCATTAGCCGGCTCCGGCGCATTGCCGTACTGTTCGGCGAAAGTCTTGACGCGGTCGCCCACCACCACTGCCAGCATCATCGGCTTCTTGTCGCGAATGATGCCGACTTTGAGCGTGCTGCCCACCGGGCTGTCGGCCACCATGTCGATCAGATCCTGGCCCTTGTTCACCGGCTTGCCGTTGATCGAAACCACAACATCCTGCGGCTTCATGCCCGCTTTCTCGGACGGTCCGTCCTTAACCACCTCGCTGACAAACACGCCGTGGTCGGCGCCGTAAACCTTGAGCAGAGCCAGGTTCTTCTGGGAGTCGGGGTCTTCCCGGAACGTGATGCCAATGGATCCGCGCGTCACATGCCCGGCCTTGATGATCTCGTTGTAGACCTTGACGACGGTATTCACAGGCATGGCGAAGCCGATGCCCTGATACCCGCCGCTGCGGCTCGCAATCATGGTGTTGATGCCGATGACTTCACCGCGGATGTTGGCCAGCGGTCCGCCGCTGTTTCCGGGGTTGATGGCGGCATCGGTCTGGATGAAGTGCTGGAAGCTGGATTTGGGATCGCCATCGATATTGCGCCCCAGCGCACTGACGATTCCCGCCGTTACCGTCGCCTGGAAACCGAACGGAGAACCGATGGCGACCGACCAGTCGCCCACCTGCAGAGCGTCGGAGTTGCCGATTTTCGCGGGTGTCAGATTTTTCTTGTCCACATGGATCACCGCCAGATCGGTGTCCACATCGGTGCCAATCACCGTCGCCGGATATTCCTGCGGGTCGTTCATGAACTTGACTGTGATGCGGTTGGCTTTATCGACGACGTGATTGTTGGTGACGATGTAGCCGTTACGGTCTACCACAACGCCTGAGCCGAGGCTGGCGGTCATCTGATCTTCCGGCTCACCGAACTGCGGACTCGCGCCGCCCTGGCCGAAGAAACGGTTGAAGAAATCCTGCAGGCTGCCGCTGCCGCCGTTATCGTCGCCCTCGTCGTCCGGATCCTGCTGACGGGGACGCGGCGCGGCCTTGTTACCCCGCTGCTGCGTCTCTGTCTTTGGCTGCGGAATATACTTGCTGGAAATGTTGACTACGGAGGGCTCGAGCAGCTTGGCGACCTTGGTGAAATCGTTGTCGGTCGTGACAGGCGAAGGTATGACGAGGGGCGTCGCGTCAGGTGCGGCCACCTGCTCCCTGGCGGCCTTGGCGCCGGTCTGGACAAGCGTGCCGATAACGATGCCCACCGAAAGTGTGAAAAGAATCACGGTGAACGACAGGAACTTCTGGCGCTTCACTTTGTCGAAAATACTCATGGTCGGTCTGCTGCTCCTCTGAAAATCCTGCAGGCTGCTTTTTAGTCTGATGTTCCGACTGAGGGAATTGTTACCTTCGTCAGTTCGACGGCGAGAATTCCCAGAATAATCAACCCTGCCCCTACTTTACCTCTATTCGCCATCCGCTCGCCGGTCAGTATATAGGACGTCAGCCACGCCACCGGCGGTTCGAGCGTAAATATCAAAGCGGCCCGGGTGGCGGAAGTGTACTGCTGCGCCCACGCCTGGGTCGTGAATGCCAGCGCGGTCGCCAGCAGCCCGGTAACGAGCACGGCAGTGGCCACGCCCGCGGTCATGTGGAGCCTCACCGGTTCGGCGAACCAGAAGGACGCCGATGCCAGCGCCGCGGCCATCGCAATCTGCACCACTGCCAGCGACTGAAACCCTCCGAGCTGCGAGTAATGCCCCACCACCACAATGTGAACCGCGAACGTCACCGCGCACAGCAGACTCAGCACGTCGCCCGGAGACATCTGAAGCTGCCACCCGGAACCCGGCGGCAAAGTCATCAGCACGATCCCGAACGAAGCGATAAGAATTCCGCCAACTTCGACGCGGCGCGGCCAGACTTTATAGACGAGCGATGCGACGAAAGGTACCATCGGAATCGAAAGTCCGGTGAAAAAAGCTGATTTCGACGGGGTGGTTCGCTGGAGCCCCGTGGTCTGGAAGACGTAAGCCACGAACAGGATGCTCCCGGCCAGCAGCCCCGGGCGGATTGCGAAACTGGATTTACGCAGCGCATCAAGCAAAGACGGGCCGTAAATCAGAATCAGCACGATGGCAGCCAGCCAGAATCGCATGGCCAGAAAGACGAAGGCGGAGACATCCGCCAGCGCCGCTTTGACGAGCACGAACGTCGTCCCCCAGACAACGGTTACACCGGCAAGGGCCAGCTCCGCGCGAAGCTGTTTCATTCGGCGGCGGAGTCGCTGAGAAGCGAGGCCAGCGCGAGCAGAATTCGTTTCAGACCGAGGTCGCGGCCGTCGGGTCGAAACCATTCGGCTGCGGTGTGGGCTCCCCCGCCCTGCCCGCCGGCGCCAATGCAGACGGCGGGAATGCCCATCGAAAGCGGAATATTGGCGTCTGTCGAAGCGCAGTCCAGCCGCGAACGAATGCCAAGGTGCGCGTCCACTGCCCGCACACGCGCGACGATGGGCGCGTCGTCGGGCAGCCTGGCGGCGGGGCGGTTGCCGATGTCGCGGATCTTCGCCGTGACCTTAGCGCCGGTGGCCCGCGCGTTCTCGACCTCCTCGGCGCGCGTCACCGCCTGATGCAGCGCGCCGATCAGCTGTTCAATTTTTTCGTTGCTTTCCGAGCGGATGTCGACCTTTGCGCGCGCACTGGCGGGGATGGCGTTGATGCTGGCGCCGCCTTCGATGATTCCCACGTTGACCGATACTCTGGGCGTGGCGCGCGGATCGACCGGCCTGTGGTCGACGAACTGGGACAACGCGCGGGTCAGTGCGTGCACCGGATTGGCCACGCCGAAATCGCTCCAGCTGTGCCCGCCCGACCCGGAGAACACGACCTCGAATCGCCGGCTGCCGAGGGCGTGCGTCGTAATGTGGTCGGTCGCCGCGCCGTCGATCACGAGGAATGCGGCGATGCGTTCGATCCACTCTGGCTGGCGGCAGAGATGCCGCATCCCGGAAAGATCTCCCTCGCCTTCCTCGCCGACGTTCGCGACCAGCAGCAGGCGGTCCCAGACATCCGCGCTATCCGGTGTCGCTTTGATCGCTTTGGCGATGGCCAGCAGAGCCGCAAGGCCCGCGCCGTTGTCGGAAACACCGGGCCCGCGCAGATCGCCTTCCCGGTCGATCGAAATGTCGTCTCTGCTGCGAGGGGCTATAACCGTATCCAGATGAGCGGTCAGCGCCACGAGTGAACCCTGCGGCGCGGCATGGAGTGTCGCCAGAACATTGCCGGCGCGGTCGAGAGAGACATGCCAGCCGACGGCTTTGAGCTGGCTGGCGATCCACTCGGCGCGTTCCTGTTCGAGAAAGGTGGGCGCAGGTACACGGCAGAGTTGCAGGTGAATATCATTCACCCACTGCTTTTCGCGCGTGAACCATTGGAGCGCCTCGCGGATGCCGGGGCGTTCGGCCAGTTCGCCGGGCGCCGCGGCCGCTGGCAAAAGATCAGCCGCCACAATCTGAGTTTACGACGCGCGCCTCGTAGCCATTTCCCAGTCGCGCACAACGGACCTGACCACTGGCAACGCGGTGTGGCTCACCTTATCCTGGATAAGGCTGACAGTGCGTCTGCGTCCGTGGTCGGGCCTGTGCGCTCTTTCCCAGTCGCGCACAACGGACCTGACCACTGGCAACGCGGTGCGGCTCACCTTATCCTGGATAAGGCTGACCGTGCGTCTTCGCTTGCGGTCTGGCCTGTGCGCTTTCGCCGATCAGCAGCCCGCAATGCGCGTGCGAGGGTGCTGTTCGAGCTCGTGCTTTTCCTTCGCTTCCCGCAGGGCCTGGCGGCGGGAGGAAATTTCGCTCAGTTCGGCGATAATGCGGGCCGTGGCATTCTCATCGCGCGCATACTCCGCCACGCGCAGCTGACCCTGCACCCGGAACCATTCCATCGTCGCGGCTTCGTATTCATCAGAAAGGCGGCGGCAAACCTCGCACGCGTCGGACGAATTCATTTAAGTTGCCTCGGGGGAGTTCGCTCCCATTACCCTAACTTGCATTCATAGTAAAGCAACAGGCGATAAATGGCATCAGTAACTTCGGTTAAACAGGTGCTATCGGTACCAGCCAATCAGTGCCTGCGTATACAATCTGACGAGATGTGCCTTTTTCAGCCGGGACCCCGGCAATCCGAGAGGAGCCCTTTGAATTTTTTTCGTTATCGTGTGTTTTCTTACATTCTTTTGGTGGCGGCGCTGCCCGCGATGGCGCAGGTCGGCCAGCCTGTACCGGGACTTCCGCAGACAAACCCGCCGGCGGCGGCGCCTGCGCCCCCTCCTTCTGCCGCTCCCGCAAAGAACGTCCCCGATTATCCCGATCCACGCACCATCACCCTCGGCGCTTTCTACTGGTTCACCGGACCGGGCACCGATCCCGGCATCTACGGCGGCGCCCAGGCCCTGACGTATTCGACTCTGACGGTCCTTGGCCGGCCTCACCGCACGCCGGGTTTTGAGCTCTTCTTTCCCATCACCCGCACCGGCGAACTCCACGTGGAGGTCATGCGGACATCGGGGACAGGGAACCAGACAGCGCCGGTGAACACCTCGATTTTCGAGACACCGTTCACCCAGGGGGACTACCTGGCGACAAACTACCGGATCAGCCAGGGCAAGGTTTACCTCGACGATCTGCTCTTCCCGCACAAGTTTCCGGTGGCGAAGTTCCGGCTGAAGTCGCTCTGGGAGTTCAGCTACACGAGTATTCGGTCGTCCGTTGAACGCGCCCATCGCAGACTTCATCGGGACAGGCAGCGGCCCGGCCCAGGGAACGCGCACGATTTTTTATCCGGAGTTCGGCATTGCGGCGGAATATGCGCTGGCACCGCACATTCTGCTGCGCGCCGCGGTTGCGGGCTTCGCGATCCCCGGCAAGGCGGTGATCGGCGACGGCGAGGCGACCATCGGTTACCGGCACGGTCTGCTGGAACTTCGCGGCGGCGTCAAATTGCTGCACTACAAGACGTTGCCACAGACCGATGATTACCTGAAGGGGACGCTTACCGGCGCGTTTGTGGACCTGCGGGTTCACTACGCGCTCTGACCGCAGGTTAGCGTGAGGGTTCTCGACGTCGGCTGCGGGATCAACAAGTATCCCGGCGCCATAGGCATTGACCGGAATCCGGCGAGCGCCGCGGATATCATTTGCGATCTCGATCGCTTCCCCTACCCACTCGCGGACCACGCGTTCGAAAGCCTGCGCGCGATCCACGTGATCGAGCACCTGACGGACGTGATCCGCGCGATGGAGGAATTTCACCGCCTGGTGAAGCCGGGCGGGCGCGTGCGCATCGAAACGCCGCACTATACCGACTACAGTTCGTTCTGCGACCCCACGCACCGGCATCACCTGAACAGTTTTTCCTTCCGCTATTTCGGCGAGAACCACGGCGGCTTCGGCTATTACACCGCCGCGAAATTCCGTGAGATTTCAGTGCGCGTCAAGCTACTAGCTTTCTGGAAGTGGCTGGGCTTCGAATTCCTTGTGAACCACTCGGTGCGCTTCCGCAGGTTCTGGGAGTTCTATCTGTGTTACGTGATCCGCGGCAAGGCGATGGAGTTCGAATTTGAGCCCATTAGCCCCGCTCTACCGGATCGCTGACGGACTGCGGTACCGCAAACACGGCGATATCGGCCGGCACGGCGAGGATCTCGCGCACCGCTGGCTGCGCGCCAGAGGCTTCCGGATTGTCGCGCGCAACTGGCGTCCTCCGCAGGGAGGCGGTGAGATCGACATCATTGCGCGGGAAGACGACTGGCTGGTGTTCGTCGAGGTCAAAACGCGCACCACCGGCGAATGGGCCGCACCCGAGCGCGATGTGAACGGGGAGAAGATACAGGCCCTGCGCCGCGCCGCGCGGGATTACATGCGCCGCACGTATGCCGATGAATCGCGCATACGCTTCGATGCGATTTCGGTAACCGGCCGCAGCATCGAGTACCTGCGCGACGCTTTCGCGCCAGCATAGAAAGAACCTCTCGCTATAGTGGTTCAACATGCCGGAACTGCGCAAGGACCCGATCACCGACCGCTGGGTCATCATATCCACTGACCGCGCGCGCCGGCCATCCGATTTCGTGCGTGAAACGATGCCGGCGGTCCCGTCCGGGCGCTTCTGCCCTTTCTGCCCGGGGAATGAAAACAAGACGCCTCCCGAAGTGCTGGCCTACAGACACGGGTCGGGTCCGAATCAGCCGGGATGGTCGCTGCGCGTCTTTCCCAACAAGTTCCCGGTGCTCGGCATCGAAGGCGAACTGGATCGGCAGGGCGAAGGCATGTTCGACAGGATGAAGGGCATCGGCGCCCACGAAGTGATCGTCGAGACGCCCGAGCATGTGCTGAGCCTCACCGACCTTCCGGAAAAAGCGATCGCGCAGACGCTGAACGCGTTCCGCGACCGGATCTACGACCTGAAAAACGACACGCGCCTGCGCTACGTGCTGCTCTTCAAGAACGAAGGCGAAGGCGCGGGGGCCACGATGGAACACACGCACTCGCAGCTGATCGCGCTGCCCGTCGTTCCCAAAGCGGTCAAGGAAGAACTGGACGGCGCAAAGGACTATTACGACTTTAAGGAACGCTGTCTGTTCTGCGACATGATCCGCCAGGAGGCGAAGTCTGCCGAGCGCGTCGTGCTTGAAACCGACCGCTTCATCGTCATCGAACCGTATGCGGCGCGCTTTCCGTTTGAGACCTGGATTCTCCCCAAACAGCACCTGTCGCATTACTCGGGCACGGATGCGTCAAGCTTCGAAAATCTGGCGTGGGTGCTGAAGTCGACGCTGCGGAAACTGGAGAAGGTGCTCGAACGGCCGCCCTGGAATTTTCTGATTCACACCGCGCCCCTGCAGGAGCCGCCGAACTTCTACTACCACTGGCACATCGAAGTCATTCCGAAGCTGACGCGCGTGGCAGGCTTCGAATGGGGGACGGGATTCTATATCAACCCGACTCCGCCGGAGGAATCCGCGCGCTTCCTGCGCGAAGCGGGCCTGGGGTAAGTGCTCAGCTCGGGATGGCCTCACGTTTCGTATAAGACCCGCGAGCATTCGTTTCAGCTCACCTGGTCAGGAGATAGTAGATCCAGGTTCCGCGCGGCGGATCCCATCGCCATCGAACAGTATTTTCCGGCCTCGCGCCCCCCGTCGCGCCCGCATCCCTCCGCAAGATTTGCCCCGATTCGGTTTATTCCAGTTCCCACTTCGTGGCCAGCAGATGCGCGTACTCTTCCGATGCATACAATTCGAACGGATATTCCGCGCCTTTGATCGGGAGAAACGGGCACGCGTGCTGATAGCAGATATAAGCGTGGTCGGCGTACCGGTGATAGTGCTTCAGGAAAATCGGGGACAGCGAACTCATCGGCGGCGGTTCCTGGAACAGACTATGGATGCCGACCGCGCGCGAAAAGACGCCGCGCCGGTCGGTTACGCCCCATTTTTCCAGCTTTTCGGCGACACCCGCCGGAGGATCGTCCACAACCAGCGCCGCAAAACTCTGCTCAACGATTCTCACGTCGGCCGCCCCGGAGCCCTCGACATGCTCGACACACTGCCGCATCCAGCGGAAAATATCCTTACCGAGGAAGAGCAGCATCCGGACCTCTGCATAGCGCCCGACCAGCATTCGTCGCTGAAGCACGCTCTCGTCCTCTTCCGGATTAACGAATCCGTCGAGAGCGAGCGAGGCGAGTGAGCCGTCCAGAAGGTCGGCCGTCCCCGCGCCACCAGTGAAAGGGTGAAGGATTAACGGCGGTAGCTGCAGGACGCTCGGCATCAAAGGTTCTTCCGTCAAGACCGCAGGCGGGTTCTTAACATACTAATCGGCAGAATCAGGAAATAGTGTATACCCCGCTGTTCGAATTTCGGCGCGTGTCGTTGGAACTGGGCGGAGGAGGAGGGGAACGCACTTTGGGCACCGGCGCCGGAACGAGCCGAACTCCGCCGGTGCATCGCGCTCACCTTTCCGGGCAGGATAGGCGAGTGCCGACGGACCCGCCGAGATCAGAAAGAAAATGGCGCGCCTCATTTGCTCTTGCTTACAGTTTCAGGGGGCGCTCGAACCAGGCGACGTCCCAGTAGCGGCCGAATTTGCGCCCCACCTCGGTGAATGTGCCGACTGGTGTGAACCCGAACCGGCGATGCAGCGCGATCGAAGCCGGATTCGGCTGCGCAATACCCGCCACGATGCGGTGAATGTCCTCGTTCGCGATCGCATCGAACAACGTTGTGTAGAGCAGCGATCCGACTCGTTTGCCGGTGGCTTCGGGAAGACACGCGATGCTGACCTCAACGGTGGTCTCATAAGCGGGCTTGGCGCGAAAACGCCCCGTTGCCGCGTATCCGATAAGAACGTCCCGCCGCATCCGAGGCCACGAAGGTGCGATAGCGCTTCCCGTCGCAGTGCTCCCCGAACCAGGGAACACAGTTCGCGGAATCGTACGGTTCGGTGTCGAAAGTGATGTGCGTGTGAACGATGTAATGGTTTCGAATGGCGGTCAGCGCCGCGAGGTCGTCGAGGGTCGCGGCGCGTACCGTGGGATGCATGCCACGTCAGGCAAGCTGGTCTTTGATCGGCAGCTTGCGGATGCGTTTGCCGGTCGCGGCGAAGATCGCATTGCATACAGCCGGGGCGATCGCAGGTACTCCCGCTTCGCCGATGCCGCCGGGATTCGCCGTGCTCTGGACAATGTGCACCTCGACCTCCGGCGCTTCATCGATGCGCAGCATGTCGTAAGTGTTGAAATTGTTCTGCACCACGCGGCCTTTGTCGATGGTTATTTCGCCTTTAAGCGCGGCGGTGAGGCCAAAGACAATCGCGCTGCGTATCTGCTGCTCGACGATCGCCGGGTTCACGACGTGTCCGCAATCGACAGCCGAAACAACGCGGTGCACGCGCACTTTGCCCTGACTCACGGAGACCTCGGCAACCTCCGCGGTATAGCTGCCCACGTTGTTGACGACGGCAACGCCGCGGAAGCGTCCCTGCGGCAGAGGCTTGCCCCAGCCGGATTTCTCGGCCACCAGTTCGAGCACGCCGAGCAGCCGCGGATTCTGTCGAAGCAAACGGCGGCGCAGTTCGACGGGATCCTTGCCGCCCGCGTGCGCCACTTCGTCCATGAAGCTCTCGACGAAGAACGTATTCTGCGTGTAGCCGACAGCGCGCCAGTAGGTGACCGGAACGCCGACTTCGGTCCAGTGGTAATCGACCAGCTTATTGGGGATGCCGTAGCCCATGTCGTGCGAGCCTTCGGTGCTGGTGCGGTCGATGCCGTTGCGCGGCGGCTGGCCGGAAGTGTTGGTGATCGACGGCGAGACGACGCGATTGGTCCAGGCAACGGGCCAGCCGTGGGCATCGAGTCCGGCTTCGAACTTCGAATACGACGCGGTCCGGTAGTTGTCGAGGTGCATGTCGTCTTCGCGCGTCCATGTGAGTTTGACGGGCGCGCCGATGGCCTTCGAAACTTCAACGGCCTCGGTGACGAAATCGCTCATGCCGCGGCGGCCGAATCCGCCGCCCATGAATTCGGAGTGAATGCGCACCTTATCCGGCGGAAGGCCGGAAGCCTGCGCGGCGGCGGCCTGTGCCATGGTCTGCATCTGGGTGGAAGCCCAGACGTCGCAGCCATCGGCGCGCACGTCGGCGGTGCAGTTCATCGGCTCCATGGTGGCGTGTGCGAGGAAAGGCGCTTCGTAGGCCGCTTCCACTTTCTTCGCGGCGCCGGCGAGACCAGCGGCGGCGTCGCCCGTCTTGCTGACTTCGACGCCCGGCTTCTCGGCGCGCTCGGCGAAAAGCCTGCTGATGGCGGCGCTGGTCTGATTGGCGTTCGGGCCTTCGTCCCATTTGATATCGAGAGCCTTGACGCCCTGCATGGCAATCCAGGTGTTGTCGGCGACAACGGCCACGCCGCGCGAAGTCTCGACAGCGTTCTTCACGCCGGGAATGGCTTTCGCTTTTGCGGCATCGAACGACGCAACCTTGCCGCCGAGCACCGGGCAGCGCGCCATGGCGGCGTAGAGCATGCCGGGGCGCCGCGTGTCGATACCGAACTGCGTGCGGCCGGTCACCTTTGCAGCCGTATCGAGGCGCTTCATCGATTTGCCGATGAGCCGGAAATCTTTCGGGTCTTTCAGCGCCACGCTGGGAGGCACTGGCAGCTTCGCAGCGTCGGCCGCGAGTTGCCCATAGGTGAGCTTCGCGTTCGTGGCGGTGTTGATGACCGCGCCGCTTTGCGTGCGGCAGGACGATTTGCCCACACCCCACTTCTGCGCGGCAGCCTGCATGAGCATGTCGCGCGCCGTGGCGCCGGCCTTGCGCAGGGGCGCCCATCCGGTGCGGATGCTCTGGCTGCCGACCACGCCCTGAAAACCGAAGTCCTTCGTGTCGACGGGCGGAAATTCGGTACGGAACTTACCCCAGTCGCAGTCGAGTTCGTCGGCGAGGAGCTGCGAGAGGGAAGTGACAGTTCCCTGCCCCATCTCCACTTTGTGAATCATGAAGGTCACGGTGTCGTCCGGCGCAATGTGAATCCACGCATTGAGGCGCGCCGCGTTGGGGACACTGACCTCGGCGGCGAGCTTGGTGCGTTCGGGAAGATAGAAGCCAATCATCATCCCGGCGGCGGATGAGGCGCTGACCTGCAGGAAGCTTCGTCGATTCATGCTTTACCTCCTGCGAGCTGCGAGGCGCGATGGATTGCGGCGCGAATGTCCTGATACGTACCGCAGCGGCAGATATTGCCGCGCATCACTTCATCGATATCGGCATCGGAGGGATTGGCCTTCTTCGCCAGCAGCGCGGCGGCCTGCATGATCTGGCCGGACTGGCAGTAGCCGCACTGGGGAACGTCGCCTTCGGTCCAGGCCACCTGCACGGGATGCGTGCCGTTGGCGGAAAGACCTTCGATGGTGGTGACATGCTTGCCAGCGAGGCTCGAAACCGGCGTGACGCAGGAGCGCGTGGCCTGTCCATTGATGTGAACCGTGCACGCGCCGCAGAGGGCCATGCCGCAGCCGAACTTGGTGCCGGTCATGCCGAGCGTGTCGCGCAGGTACCAGAGAAGGGGCATTTCGGGAACGACGTCCGCAGTCTGCGGCTTCCCGTTCAGAGTGAACTTGATGGAGGCCATGCAAATAGGCTATCAGCTTTCAGCTTTCAGCTATCAGCCACAGCAGCGTGGGGGCGTTCGCGGCGCGATGCGAGCCGGCGCAGGGATTTTTGCTTGACGACGATGGTTTCGGCGATGCGGTCCTGCACCGTGCGGCGGTAAGGGTGAATGAAGAACTGCGCAAAACCGAAGCCGAACTCGAGTGCGGCGGCCCCGTAGCCGAGCGCGCGTTCGACGGAATGCCAGAGACTCATGTGCTCCTCGACGAGCGACACCACGCGAATGCCGGTGAGGCGCTTGCCGAGAGTGCGGCCGTTGGTGAGCCAGGTGGTGAGCCCGAAATACAGGACCGGCGCAATGGTGAACATGAGAATCCGGCCGGCTTCGCCTTCAATACGGTAATTGCGATGCGTGGTGTCGCCGGTCGTCATCCAGCGCCACAGAAAGCCGGCGAGGACGGCCAGCAGCGCTGGAATCAGGACGCTCAGCAATGCGAGTACGGCGTCGATGGCGAAAGCGACTGCGCGCTGCCAGAAATCGGCGAGTTCGACGCCGTCGAGTTCCGCGAGGCGATGGGTTTCGCGAGCCTCGAACTTACGCATGGGAGCAAGTGTAGCGCGAAGCCCGATATAATTTGACTCAATGGCGGCGCGGTGGTTTGCGGTCTTCATGCTGGCGGCATTGCCCGCTGGCGCGCAGTGGCTGCATTATCCGACGAAGGGTGTGCCGCGCACCGCGAGCGGCGCGCCGAATATGGATGCGCCTGCGCCGAAAGCCGCGGACGGGCACCCCGATCTGTCGGGGCTCTGGGCGGCGGAGAAGCGGCCGTGTCCGCCCGGTGGCTGCTTAGATCAGATGATCAGCGAGCAGTTCCTCAACATCGGCTTCGGCATCAAGGGTGGTTTGCCGCTGCGGCCGTGGGCGGCGGCATTGGTGAAACAACGGATGGCGGACAGCGGTAAGGACGATCCGACGACACGTTGCCTGCCGGGGAGCCCGGTGCAGATGCACACCAGCCCGTTTCTGCGGAAGATGATTCAGCTGCCGGACCTTCTGGTGCTGATGAGCGAGAACGGCCCGATTTACCGCCAGATTTTCACCGATGACCGTCCGCTGCCGGACGATCCGTGGCCATACTGGTACGGCTATTCGTCGGGCAAGTGGGAGGGCGACACGCTGGTGGTGCGGACCATCGGGTTTCGCGACGGCCTGTGGCTCGACCGCGATGGGACGCCGATGACCGACGCCGCGAAGATGACAGAGCGCTTCCACCGCGTCGATTTCGGCCGTCTGGAAATCGCAATCACTATCGACGATCCGAAGGCGTACACAGCGCCGTTCACAGTGAAGGTGAAGCAGAATCTGGCGGTGGATACGGAGCTGATCGATTCGAGCTGCCTGGAGAACGAAAAGGACTGGCCGCACCTGGTGGGGAAGTGACGTGGGCAAGCTGCGCTATCCTTCGATTCGGGCGACGCGCATCAAGACAGCAATTTCTGTGATGCTATGATTGCAGCGTGAGGACCACGGTTACTCTCGATCCGGACGTTGAGCGGCTGCTGCGGAACGCGATGAAAGAGCGCTCGATTTCGTTCAAGGAAGCGCTGAATGAAGCCGCCCGCATCGGACTCACCGCGAAAGGGCGCGCTCGCCCCGCAAAGTTCATCCAAAAAACATTCCGCATGGGCGCCAGCCAGGAAATCCGCTGGGACAAGGCGCTGTCGATCGCTGAATCGATGGAAGACGAGGAACTGGCCCGTAAGATCGCGCTCCGCAAATGATCGTGGTCAACGCGAACCTGCTGATCTACGCGGTCAACGAAGACGCGCCGCTGCACAGAAAGGCTAAAACGTGGCTGGAATCGGTTCTTTGCGGCTCCGAGACGGTCGGCCTGTCGTGGATCGTATTGCTGGCGTTTGTTCGGCTGACCACGCGAAGCGGTCTCTTCCGCCATCCGCTGTCGCCGGATGCGGCGTTCGATGTCATCGCCACATGGCTGAACCAGCCTGTCGTGACAATCGTGCATCCGGGGCAAAGTCATCTTCGAACCCTTCGCGGGTTGATCGGCGAAGTCGGAACTGCCGGCAATCTGACGTCCGATGCCCATCTGGCCGCGATAGCTGTCGAGCACGGAGCGGAGCTATGTTCCGTTGACGGCGATTTCGCGAGGTTCCCGGGGCTCAAGTGGCGGAATCCTTTGAAGTGACTTCCCGGTAGTCAGTGCGTTTTGCCGGGCACGTCCTGCGGCCATGGCTGCCATAGCATCTCGTGTGCTTGGGGATCGAATCCCTCAGGGAAGATTGTGGTGGAGTCATACACCGCCCCATAGAAGTTGGCGCCCGATAGATTTGCCCCGGTAAAGTTTGCCCCGCCGACCCTTGTCCTTTTGCCGATCTCAGTCGGCCCCAGATAGGCATTCCTGAGGTTCGCCGACCGGAGATCAGCTTCTTCGATGTCAGAACCACCGAGGTATGCCCCTTCTAGATTCACTCCGCTCAGATTTGCTTTAAAGAGAAATGCGTACATCAAGTCCGCGCTGGCGAGATTGGCATTCGTCAGGTCGGCGTTACCGAGGTCAACGCCTCGGAGCTGTGCATCAGCCAGATCCGCGCCCGCCAACAAATCCTTGTCTTCGAAGATTGGGCTCCAGTCATCAGACACCTGGAAGAGCAGATCTCCCCGCTTGTTTCGAATATCCACCGTATTTCAAGCCTAAGGCATCACGCGGATTTGATCTCGGTCCACAACCGGTCGCGGTAGCGCTGGGCGGCGCTGGGCAGAGCTTCGGGCCAGATGCCGCGGCGATAGGTGTCTTCCGGCGGATAAAGCACGGGGTCGTGCACGACCTGCGCCGCGCCATTCGCCGTCGCGGTTTCGGCGGCGCGGGCATTCGCGGCGGCCACGTCCGGCTGCAGAAGAAATTCGAGGAAATCGTGCGCCAGCGCCGTGCGCGTGCTCTCGCGAAGAATCACAGCGCAATCGCAGTAGAGCGGGAAACCTTCTTCGGGATATACAAACGCGAGCGCCGCGTTGCCATGGATGGCCTGGGCGGCCGTCGTCGACCAGAGCTGCGCGGCGAGCACGTCTCCCGACACCAGCTGATCGCGCACTTCAGCATTCAAATACGCCCGCAGCAGCTTCTTCTGCGCGACAGCTTCAGCCTTGGCCGCCTGCAGCTGCCGTTCATCCACGGATCCGAATGGCAGCCCGAGTCTCTGCAGGCAGGCGCCGATGACATCCTCGGGATCGTCGAGCATGGTCAGGCGTCCGCGAAGGGCCGGGTTCCAGAGGGCGGACCAGCCGCGCGGCATCGCAGTCTGCTCGCTGTTGTAGACAATACCGGTCGCGTTCCACATATAAGGCACGCCCCAACGCAGCGCCGGATCCCAGACCGGTTGGCGGAAGCGCGCGTCGAGGTTGTTAAGCGAAGGCAGACGTGCGTGGTCGAGGTCGGCGATCAGTCCGGCGTGTGCCATCGGCGCCAGACGGCTGTGTGTGGGAAACACCACGTCCCACCCGGAGTTGCCGGTCATGACTTTGGCCAGCATCTCTTCGTTGCTCTCGTAGGTGGCGTAGACGACGCGCACGCCGCGTTCGCGTTCGAAACGCGCGACCATCGCCGGATCGATGTAGGCCGACCAATTAAACACGTTGAGGCGCGGACGACGGTCATGCGAGCAGGAACCGGCAAGTGCCGCGGCGAGGAATGTCCGGCGCTTCATTTTCTCTTCGCGCACAACGGACCTTCGGCCTGTGCGCTTCATCGCTGCTGCAGCCTTTGCGACACGACAATGATCGCGCCGAACGCAACCACAATCAGCGCGGACACGGCGTTGACGACGGGGCTGACGCCGCGGCGCGCCATCGCATAGATCACCATCGGCAGCGTCTGCGAATCGACACCCGCGACGAGGCTGGTGATGACGTAGTCGTCGAAGGAGACGACGAGGGCGAGGAGCCCGGCGGCAGCGATGGCGGGCGCGAGCGCGGGCAGCGTGACGCGGGTGAAAGCGTGCCATTCGCCGGCGCCGAGGTCCATGGCGGCTTCTTCGAGCGTGCGGTCGTAGCTGCGCAGGCGCGCGGAGATCACGATGGCCACGTACGCGATCGAGAAGGCGACATGCGCGATGATCACCGTCCAGAGTCCGAGCCGCAGATGGAGAAAGCGGAAGGCCCACTGGAAGAGCGCGAGCAGCGAGACGCCGGTGACGATTTCGGGCGTGACCAGCGAAAGGTAAAGCGAGCCGGAAAGTACCCGGTCGGCGCGTCGCCAGATGCCGTAGGCGGCCAACGTGCCGATCAGCGTGGAAAGAAGCGCCGCCACGATCGCGATGATGACGCTGTTGACAAGGCCGTCGGAGAGCTGAGGGTCCTGCGCGGCGGCGTGATACCAGCGCAGCGAGAAGCCTTCCCATACAGTGAACCGGTTCGAGTTGAAGCTGAACAGGATGAGCACGGCAAGGGGCGCGTGCAGAAAGGCGAGGGCCAGCGCCGCATAGGTGGAGAGCGATCGGCTCACATCAGGTCCTTCGCCGTCCGGCCGCGCATGAGCAGCGCGAGAAGAACCGCACTCCCGAGCATCAGCAGAAGCGACGCC
The DNA here is from genome assembly GCA_963832905.1 of Terriglobia bacterium. Classification (GTDB taxonomy): domain Bacteria; phylum Acidobacteriota; class Terriglobia; order Bryobacterales; family Bryobacteraceae; genus BOG-234. Next base: position 881,202 of record CAWHVO010000008.1, read on the forward strand.
GCCGCGCCGAACGGCCAGTCCCGCGCGGTGGTGAACTGGTTCTGCACCAGATTGCCAAGCATCACGGTCTTGCCGCCGCCAAGGAGATCAGGCGTGAGATACGCGCCGAGACACGGAATGAAAACAAGCACCGAGCCCGCGACAATCCCGGGCATTCCGACACGGAATGACGACGCGCACGAGCGTCGCGAACGGCCGTGCGCCGAGGTCGGCGGCGGCTTCGAGCAGCGCCGGGTCCATGCGTTCGAGCGTGGCGTACATCGGCAGCACGAAGAACGGCAGAAAGCTGTAGACAAGGCCGACGAGCACCGCGCCATCGTTATAGAGAAGCTGCAGCGGGTGGGCGACGATATGCAGCTTCAGAAGGATCGTGTTGATCAGGCCCGTGTCGCGCAGGATGAAGATCCACGCGTACGTGCGGATGAGGAAGCTGGTCCAGAAGGGCAGCAGCACGAGCTGCAGGTAGAGATTCCTGCGGCGTCCGGCGCGCGCGATAAAGAGGGCCAGCGGAAAACCGAGAAGCGCGCAGAGCGCCGTCGAAAGCGCCGCGATCCAGATCGAACGCCAGAGCACAGCGAGGTAGAGCGGATCGATGAGGCGGGTGAAATTCCCGGTCGTCCAGGGTTGTTCCACGCCGCCGTAGTCGCCGCGCGTGAGCAGACTGTAGGCGCAGACGATGGCGAGCGGCGCTGCGAAGAACAGCGCCATCCATATGCGCGCGGGCAGCCAGGAAGAATCCACGCAGCCTCATTCGAATCGCAATTCGTCGGCCGGATGCCAGTGAATCCAGACCGGCTCGCCTTCGCTGAACACATGCTGTTCGCGCGGCACCTCGGCGATGGCGCGTCCGCCTTCCGCCAGCACGGAGTTCACGTGCACGCGATTGCCGAAGAAGAGCGAGCTTTCTACAGCGGCACGCAGGCACGGGACGCCGTCGGGTTTCTCGCGCGAGACGCGCGTCGATTCAGGCCGCACGCCTGTTTTGCCGAACCAGTTAATGGCGCCGAGGAATCCGGCGACGAACGGCGTGGCGGGTCGCAGGTAGACTTCTTCCGGCGTGCCGAACTGTTCGATGCGCCCCTGGTTCATCACGGCGAGCCTGTCGGACATGGAGAGCGCCTCCTCCTGATCGTGGGTGACGAACAGGAACGTGATGCCGGTCTTGCGCTGCATGGCTTTCAGCTCGGCGCGCATTTCCTTGCGGAGTTTCGGATCGAGCGCCGCGAGCGGCTCGTCGAGCAGCAGCAGCAAAGGCTCCAGGACGAGCGAACGGGCCAGCGCCACGCGCTGCTTCTCCCCGCCAGAGAGCTGCGCGGGAAGCCGGTCGTGCTTGCCGGTGAGCTGCACGAGTTCGAGCGCGCGCGCGGGCGCGATCGGCGCAACCTGCCACCTTGCGCTCGCGGAGACCGAACTCGACGTTGCCCTGCGCCGTGAGATGCGGAAACAGCGCATAGCTCTGGAACACCGTGCGACACGTCACGCTCATAAGGTTTCTTCGAATTGATGACTTCGCCATGCAGAACCACTTCGCCCGCTGTCGGCTGTTCGAACCCGCCGACGAGGCGCAGAGTAGTGGTCTTGCCGCAGCCGGACGGGCCGAGGAGGGAATAAAAACCGCCGCGTTCGAGCCGGAGCGAGATACAGTCGACCGCGCGATGCCCGGGGAACTCCTTCGTTAACTGACGAAGCTCAAGCAACGGCGGCATGACGGTTAATCGTATAGTAATCGGAGTGAATCTCACCTTTCAGGGCGCGGCGGGCGGTGTTACCGGATCCATGCATGTGGTCGAGTCGCAGGGGAAGCGAATTCTCCTCGACTGCGGAATGTTTCAGGGACGTCGCAGAGAAGCCGAGAAGCTGAACCGCGAGTTCCCGCTGGACGCTGCGTCGGTAGATGCCGTTGTGTTATCGCACGCGCATATCGACCACAGCGGCCGCCTGCCGCTGCTCGTGAAGAACGGGTTCCGCGGGCCGATCTACGCCACGCCCGCCACGCTCGATCTCTGCAGCGCCATGCTGCGCGACACCGGGCACATCTCGGAAAGCGACGCGGAGTTCGTCAATCGGAAGCACCCCCGCGATCCGCCGGTCGAGCCTCTGTATACGGTCGAAGACGCGGCGGCCGCGATGCAATACTTCCGCGCCGTGCCGCTGCACCAGCCGACACCGATAGCCGGCGGCATCACGTTCGAATCTTTCGACGCCGGCCACATCCTGGGATCGTCCTCCATCGTGCTCACGAACGGCGCGACGCGGCTCGCGTTTTCGGGCGACGTGGGCCGTCCGGGCCTGCCGATCATTCGCGATCCCGAGGCGCTTCCACCGGTCGATTACCTGATCATGGAGAGCACCTACGGCGGCAGGACGCATCCGCCGCCCGGTGATTCCAGGACCGAACTGGCGGATGTGGTGAAGCGCACTATCAGCCGCGGCGGAAAGCTGATCGTACCCGCCTTCGCAGTGGGCCGTACCCAGCAGCTCGTCCTTTTGCTCCACGGGCTGATGAACGAGAACGCGATTCCCTCGGTGCCGATCTTTGTGGACAGCCCGCTCGCAGTCAACGTCACGCAGATTTTCCGCGACCATCCGGAATGCTACGACGAGACGGTCAGTGAGTTCCTGAAGGCGAAAGAGGATCCGTTCGGCTTTAAGCGCCTCACCTACATCCGCGATGTGAACGAGTCGAAAAAGCTGAACGACCGGCAGGGCTCGTTCGTCGTGATTTCGGCATCGGGTATGTGCGAAGCGGGCCGCATTCTGCATCATCTGCGCAACAATATCGGCGAAAGCCGGAATACGATTCTGCTCACCGGTTATCAGGCCGAAAATACCCTCGGGCGCAAGCTGCAGGAGGGCTGGAAGACGGTAAAGATATTCGGCATTCCGGAGAAGGTCGAGGCGGAGGTTGTCATGCTCGACGCGCTGAGCGGCCATGCGGATTCCCGCGAGCTGCTCGACTGGATGAAGCCCATGACCGGCACCCTGCAAAAGGTATTTCTGGTACATGGCGAGCCCGCACAGTCGGCGGCGATGGCTGAGGCCGTCCGGGAGCGTTACGGGATCGAGGCGGTTTCGGTCCGGCCGAGCGACCACTACAAACTGTAAGCTGTAACGTACGGAAGCCGACCTGCATCAACCGGTAGAGAGCCGTGTGCGGCGCCCGGTCCGGCGTCCGCTAATATACTGGAACATTAGGAGCATTTTCCATATGAGCGCACCCCACTACCCCTACGCTGCCCCGCCTCAGGCCACATATGCGCCGCCGCCGAGCCCGAATGCGGGCATCCTGAAGGCGCTCGGCGCCGGCGCCATTGTCGCGTCGCTGGTTGCCAACGGCTTCCTGATGTACCAGATCCATGACCTGAAGCTGGATACCGCCGCGAAGAACGACATCATTCAGAACGAAATTGAGACGCTGAAGGAAAACAGCACGGCCATGACGGCGTCGCAGCGCAAGCATCTCGACGATCTGAAGGAAGAACTGGATTCGCGTTCCCGCCAGCTGAGCGCGGCCGCCAGCCAGGCGAAGAAGGAAGCTCTGACCTACGCCGATCAGCAGGCTCAGAAGCTGGAAGCGGAGAACCAGAAGACCGCACTCAGCGTAAACCAGGTTTCGACCGACCTGGGTAACGTGAAGCAGTCGGCGGACGCGGCGAACGCGAAGATCGCCGATGTCGGCACCGACGTGAACGGCGTCAAGACCGATCTCGCATCGACGAAAACGAACCTGCAGCAGACGATCAACGATCTGAAGTCGGTGCGCGGCGATCTGAGCTCGACCAGCAGCCTCGTCGCAACCAACGACAAAGAGCTGAACGAGCTGATCAAGCGCGGCGAACGCAACATCGTCAAGTTCAACATCAGCAAGAAGACGAAGGGCTATCAGAAGGTCGGCGACATCGGCCTGATGCTGAAGAACGCGGACCCGAAGAAGAACCGGTTCACGCTCGAAGTGAATGCCGACGACAAGCTGACGGAAAAGAAAGACCGGAATATCAACGAGCCGCTGCAGTTCTACGTGTCGAATTCGCTCTACGAGCTGGTGGTGAACACGGTGACCAAGGAGACGGTGTCCGGTTATCTTTCGACGCCCAAGTATGGCGGAGCACGCAATAACTAATACCGGCAGTGCACGCGGCGCAAGCTGCGTTCTCCCCGCGAACAATGGAACGCGACTGGGAAGCTGTAAAGGAATCGCATAACAATTAACGCCGCCTGCCGGTCGTCCAGACCGTCTGCAGCCCACCGGGTAAATCCAGCCGGGCTCCGCTGACGAAGAAGGTCGCTACGCCCGGCAGCGCCACGAAGCGAACCGATTCCTGCCCGACGATCGCCGCCGCGTTCATGCTGCGTCGGGCCGTCAGCGTTGTGCTCACGTTGCCCGCCGCATCGATGCGGCTGAGCGCCGCGTCGAAACGGCAGCGGATGCCTGCGATCGATAGTTCCGTGTATTCGATCGCGACCGTATAGTACGGCCGGGGATCGGTGTAGCGTTCCAGACGCCGCAGGCGGCCTCGCACCGGAGAACCAGCCGGAATCGCGATCCGGCCCTTCGCCACGACGTTCTTCTGCACCACACCATCGATCAGCGCGCCGACCGTCATGTCGAATGTCAGGCGTGTCATCAGCTTCACCGGAATCTCGATACCGGCGGGCAGCGGTCGCAGCGTGTCGTCGACGGAGGAAGCGGCGAACTGCACGGGAGCGTTGTCGTTGAAATTCAGCGCGGATTCGGCGCCGAATGTGCGGCATTGAGTGAAGGCGAGATGGCTGCGGCTGGCTTCGCCGGAAAGCTTCGTCATTTCGAATTCCGCCGTCTGTGGAAGCAGAACGGTGAGGTTCCCCCCGACAGTGGCAGGAGCGTAGTCGATTGACCATCCGGACGATGCCAGCGGAAGACTCGCGGGGATGTCACCGATCACAACCCCCAGCCGCACTACGTTGAAAGTGCCGGGATCCGCCCAGAAAGAGCCATGCAGACTCACTGCGCCGGATCCCTCCTGCAGCACGAACGACTGGCCGCTGAAATCGAGGGGGATCTCATAGTCCCACCGCGCCAGATGCCGCCCCGCGATTTCTTCGAAGCCTTTCCACAAAAACGAAACCCTGCCGTTGACAAGCCTGGCCAGATAGAGCCCGAAGAAACCGTCGCCGAGCTGCACCGTGTCCAACGGTTTAATTTTGCCCTTGGCGGTCTTGAATCGCGCGAAATAGTTTCCAGACAGCTCACGTCGCGCTGTAGTTTCACTTCGTCTCCGGCGTTCTGCAGGTCACGACAGCAGGATGCGGTCGGCCGGGACATCCTGCGCGGCGGCCGCGCTGCACAAGACTACAGCCAGGATAAGGCGAGCCTTGCGGCTGCGCTTGTGGTCAGTCCGTTGTGCGCAAACAGCAGAGCCACGCGCAGCATGAGCTACTGCGGCTCCGTGGCCGTCTCTTCGACAAACCGCGCCACGTGCACCTGGTAGACCGCGGGCTTGCCGTGGCGGTCGCTTACGAACAGGATGTTCTGGCTGTCGGGCGTGAAGACCGGCCTGACCATGGCCGGATCGCTCGCGCGATGCTCGCACAGCGTCAGTTCCCTCCGCACCGCGCGCACCAGAATCAGCACGTAAGCGTTGGCGAGGCTGCGGCTGGCCCCCGTGAACACCGAAGCATCGGCGTTGGGCGACACGGAAATAAACTGGCTGGTGCGGGCCACCAGACGGTCCGCGTTCTCTTCGGGCGAGTTTTCGCGCAGCGTGACCAGTTCCTTCGGATTGTCGGGGATATGCAGGTAGGTCAGCGTCCGGCCCGTCGGAATCCACAGCGCGCTGCCTGACTTACCGGGCTCAGTCTTCAGCGCACGCCTGCCCGAGCCGTCGCTGTGGATCAGGAAGAACTGGCTGCCGGTGCGGTAAACGATCTGCGGATGGCGGGGACGCGCCTCAATCTCATCGATCTGGTCCGCGGTTTCGAAAATGGTGCGCGCCTGGCGCCGCAGCAGGCTGACGATGCGCGTTCTGCCATTGAGACGTTCGGTGAACAACACCGCGCCGTCGGCGCCGATGCTGAAACCGGAACGCGCGGCGTTGGCCGGAACCCGATGGATCTCGGTGGGCTTCGGGTTGCCCAGCGGCGACTCCATCAGCGCAGGACCGTCGAAAAAATAGAAGGACCGATCGTCGGCGGAAAGCGACAGGCTCGACGGATCGAGCGCGCTCGCCGTGGTTAGCTGCCGCGACTCGCCCCTCTTGAGATCGAGCAGAAACGCCTGCCGTGCCCCGGGAGAATCGGCCGAGTAGCGCTCGCTCCAGTAGAGGACGCTGTCGCCGCGGCGCGTGAACTGGCGGAGATGAGGTGCGGTCATGCCGCTCGCGAACGCGGGATCGGTGAGCCGGAGGACTTCGAGCTCGGTGGCGGGATCGGGATATTTTTTCCACTCGGGCGCGGCGAGGCGCCCGGCGGCCATGGCAAGGAAGTGCCGGCGGGAGAAGAGCAAATTTCACTGTAACGCCGGCGGTCGGAAGCCACCGGCGCCTTTATTCGAACAAAGCCGGCCGCAGGCTGTCCTTATGTCTAGAACGGAAATTCGCCGTCCGCCGGCACGGGGGTGCGAGCCGCTGTGGCGCGCGCGAGGAACTTGTACGGATTCACCGGCGTCGTGCCGATTCGCACCTCGTAGTGCAGGTGAGAGCCCGTCGACCGCCCGCTGCTCCCTACGAGGCCGAGCACTTCACCCTGGCGAATTTCCTGACCTTCGATCACATCCATGCGCGACAGATGTCCGTACCATGTCTGATAGTTGTTGCCGTGATCGATAATCACACAGCGCCCGTATCCGCCGTTCCAGCCCGCGTGCAGCACGATGCCATCCGCCGTGGCGTGCACCGGGGTGCCTGTCGGCGCCGAAATGTCGAGTCCGGTATGCATCGCGCCTTCACCCGAGAACGGATCGCTGCGCACGCCGTAGCCGGCCTCCAGCCGACCGTTGACCGGCCAGATGCTCGGCAGCGTATTCACGTCGCCCTGGGAAAAGATATTGCCCCTGCGCCGCGCCAGGTTCGTCGTGCGCAGGTAGTTGTATTCCGCCAGGGTTTCACCCATCGTCGGCGTGAGCGAGTCCATGGCTTCCCCGACCAGATCGGGCGAGCCGGTCAGATGCGCCTTCACGCCGTAGGCGGTCGAAACTTCGTCGGCCAGCATCTGCAGGCTGGCGAGCTGTTCGTTGGTCTGCTTTACCTTGACCTGCAGATTGTCGTAGCGTTTCCGCAGCACCTGCGCCTCGTGCTGCAGCGAATTGTAATTCGCCACCTTCAGCGCCATGCGCGCATAGCTTCCCGCCACACTGAGCATCATCAGAAGCATCACGCCGAAACCGCATAACCCGGCATAAACGAACCGGTGCGGAATATGGATACGCTGCAGTCTCCCGTGCAGAGAGTGTGCCAGCGTGACGATGAAATAGTTCTGATTCAATCCTTGTCCTTAACGGAACTGCACCCGACTGGAGCGGTCAATGATGAACTTCCTGACAGACCGAAACCGATTCCCCTGGACCAGCTATGAAAAACAGAATTTAGAGGTTAACATCCATTAAGGTTACAAGTCAATGTTGAAGTTGCGCAGTATGCCATCTCGCTGTTAAGCTTCCGGCTTGCCGAAGAAAATTCCCGGAGCTCATTTCGCGCGCCATCTGGTCGAGCGAAGAACCCTTATTTTTCAGTTAGTTAAGCGTGATTTTCAACAGCGTTACATTGGCTCCGTGGCGGGCTGGCTCTGGGGCCTGATCCATCCATTGGTGCTGCTCGGCAGCTACGTTTTTGTTTTTGATTTTTGTCTGCATCAGACGACGGGCCCGGGCGCAGTGACCACCAACTACCCGATGCTGCTTTTTGCGGGCATGCTGCCGTGGCTGCTCTTCAGTGAGACGGTGCAGCGCTCCGCCGGCTGCCTGATCGAACAGGCAAACCTGATTACCAAAACTGTCTTTCCCACCGAGATCGTGCCGGTCTCGATCTTTTTGTCGTCACTGATCAGTCATCTGCTCGCGCTGGTTCTGGTGATCGCAGGCGCCGCCCTGTTCCTGCAGCACATCACTCCGCTGCTGGCGATTCTGCCTGTTGTGACGCTCCTGGTTGGCCTGTTCGCCGTGGGAATCGGCTGGATCGCCGCGGCGCTGCATGTCTATCTGCGGGACACCGCGCAGGTGCTGACAGTTCTGCTGACCCTCTGGTTCTGGGCCACGCCGATTTTTCTTACGGAAGACAAGTTCCCCGGCTGGGCAAAGTACGTCCTGCGCGCGAATCCTCTAACCTATATGGTGCGGGCGTACCGCCAGATTCTCCTCGGCCACACCCTGCCCGTAACCGATCTGGCGGTAACGGGAGCGTTCGCTATAGCAGCGTTTCTGTGCGGCGGAATGGTGTTCCGCTATATGAAGCGCGGTTTCGCCGACGTGCTGTAGCTCAGCTACCGCGCCGCGGGGGCTTTCTCCGCCACGCGAACCTTGGCGTTCTCCAGCTTCTTGGCGACCTTGCCGGATTCCACCGGATCCTGATCCGCCGCGATAGCCGTCTTCCACTCCGCCATCGAGGCTTCCCACTGCTGGATGGCTTCGCGGATCTTGCCCTGCTTGAAGTAAACTTCGGCCAGATGGTCGTGCACCGTCGGGTCCTTGCCGGTCTTGTCCACGGCGGTCCGCAGAATCTCGGCCGCCTGTTCCAGCTTGTTCTCGCGATAGTAGACCCAGCCCAGGCTGTCTTCGAACGCGCCGTTGCCGGGATCGAGATCCAGCGCTTTCTCGATGAGCTTCTCCGCTTCCTCGAGATTGACGTTGCGCTCGGCAAACATGTAGCCCAGATAGTTCAGTGCGCCGGCATTCTCCGGATCGCCTTCCAGAACGTTGCGGAAGGACTTCTCGGCGGCTTCATAGTTCTTCTCGCGCTCATACATGGCGCCGCGGTAGAACTCGATGGCCTGCTTGTCGCCCGGGTTTGACGAAAGCGCATCGGCGGCATCGAGTGTCTTGCGCTCGTCGTCAAAGCGCTTCGCTTTATCCTGCACCTGGCCGATGCCGATCAGAATGTCGCGGTCTTTCGCGTAGTTGGCCATGGCTTTCAGCTCGCCCAGAGCAGTATCGGTCAGACCGAGATCGCCCAGCAGCAGTGCGTGTTCCAGCACCACCGCGCGGTCGGAGGGGAATTTCTTCAGTGCCGCGTCGGCTTCCTGGCGGGCCAGCTTGTATTCCTTGCCGGCCTTATAGGTTTCGACGATTTTGCCTTCCACGCTGGGCGTGAGCTGCGGATCGAGATCCGCGATTTGCCGGAAGGACGCCACGGCGTCCATCGTCTTACCGGCATCGGACTGCATCGTGCCGAGCGCATTCAGTATGCCGATGCGGTCTTTCTTCTCGGCATCGGTGTACTGATCCTTCTTTGTATCCGCCACAATCGCCTGCATGGCGGCGATGGCCTGGGCGTTCTTGTTCTCGATGCGGAGCAGCTGCGCCTCCGCAAAACGAACCTGCGTCGAGTTGTCAACGGCTTTCGCCTTGGCGATGGCGGCAGCGGCGCCATCGAAATCGTGCTTCCGCTCCAGAATCTCGGCGATCTGGATCTGCAGCTTAAAGTTGCGCGGATCGTCATTCGCCAGCTGCTGGAATGCAGCCAGGGCTTCATCGAGGCGGTTGGCTTCCAGAAGATCGACGGCCAGCGCCTGGCGTACGCGCACGTTGTCGCCCGCTTCGAGCGCCAGCTTCATGGTGTCGGCAGCGTGCGAGTAATCCTTGACCTGCTCGTAAAACTCGGCCAGCATGATCACCATGCGCGGATCCGGATTCTTGTCGACCGCCTGCTTCAGCATGTCGATGGCGTTAGGCAGATCGCCGCGGTCGGCATATACCATCGCCAGCCCGTTGAGCGCGTCTTCGTCGTTCGGGTCTGTCGCCAGCACCTGCCGGTAAGTCTTCTCGGCGTTGGTTTCGTCATGCGAGACGCGGTAAAGGCGGGCCAGCATCGAGAGGCTCTCGGTGTCCTTCGGATCCTGCTGGGTGATTCTCTGATACTGATCGATCGCGTCCTTCAGCATGGTCTGATCGACCTTCCCCTGATCGGGGTCGCCGATGCCACGGGTGTAAATTCGCGCCAGGATTTTGCGGGCGTCGTTATTGGCGGGATTCGCCTTCAGCAGACTGTTCGCCAGCGCCAGGGCTTTCTCCACCTGACCGGCCTGCACATAAAATTCGCAAAGCTCTTCGGAGATGTAGCTCGAGGAGGGATCGGCTTTGATCGCGGCCTGGTAGAAGTCGATCGCCTTGTTCACGTACTCGCCGCGGTTGCCGTACGCGCCCGCCAGTTCGGCGTAGAGATGCGCCATCGAGAAGTTGTAGTAAGCCGTCGCCTTGTCGGGCGTCGCGGACGCGGTCTGCGCCGGGGGCGCCTGGGCGAAACCCGACGCAGCCAGCAAACACATCAGACCAAACGTCGAAAGCGCTCGAAGTGTGGTGTTCTGCAGGAAGAAGCGCACAGGCCGACGGGCCGTTGTGGGCGGATAGAGGAAGTTCGATGGACCGATCATTTCCTGTCTTTCTGTGTGCCGGGCGCGAGAGAGCGACACACCGCGAATGATTAACATTGTATAACGTATGACGCTCTTTGCTGACCACGATTTCACGCCAGCGCTGAAGTGGTCGGTTGAATGGTACATTCCACAGCTGGCCTGCCCCGCGGTTAGCGGCGTACGCGCCTGTATTGGGTGACGCTCACGGAAAAGAACCCGTTGCGGAAGAATGTTTTGGCTATCGCCGGTCCGACCGGTTGCGGCAAGAGCGAGCTGGCCCTTCAGCTTGCCGGGGAACTGGATGGCGAGATCGTCAACTGCGACTCTGTGCAGATCTTCCGCTATTTTGACATCGGCTCCGCCAAGCTGCCAGAGACCGAACGCCGCGGAATTCCGCATCACCTGATCGACATCGCGAATCCCGACGGGCTGTTCACAGCGGGCGATTTCGCACGAGTCGGCCGCCGCGCGCTCCAGGACATCGCCGCTCGCGGTCACCTCGCCATCGTGACCGGCGGGACGGGTTTCTATCTGCGCGCTCTCGTGGATGGCCTCGCGGCCGGTCCGGAGCGGAATGAAACCCTGCGCGCGCGCCTGCGGGACCGAGAAACGCGCAGGCCCGGATTCGCACATCGCCTGCTGCGCCGCCTCGACCCGCCGACTGCCGCGCGCATGCATCCCAACGACCTGCCCAAAGTGATTCGGGCAGTGGAGATCTGCATCTCGTCGCGGCGTGCCGCAAGCGCCGTGTTCGCCGAAGGCCGCGATGCCCTCGAAGGCTTTCGTGTGCTCAAAATCGGCCTTTTCCCGGACCGGGAAGCACTCTACCGGCGTCTCGAAGCGCGCATGGAGGCGATGTTCGCGGCAGGACTGATCGACGAAACCCGCTCGATTCTGGCGCGCGGATATTTGCCGCAGGCGAAACCCTTCGAGTCGATCGGCTACAAACAAGCCCTGCAGTACATCGAAGGAACACTGTCTGCGAAAGACGCTCTCTTCTACGCGAAACAGGCCACGCGACGCTACGCCAAACGCCAGATGACCTGGTTCCGGCAGGAACCCGGACTCGAGATCTTCCCGGCTTCGGCGACGATCCCGCGGTCGCCGCCAAAGTGCGCGCGCATGTGCTGGGCTGGCTGGCTTGTTAACCTGAAGCCAGGTGCATTATTTTTTCCGGCTGACAGCCTGGTTGTTCACAGCCTGGCTGCTCGCAGCTGTTTCTCCGGCCTGGGCGGCCGACACCGTCGCTGTCCTCCCTTTATTCAACGCCAATGAGCACGACGCCCCGAATCTCGACTGGATCGGCGAAAGTGTTTCCGAAACCATCGACGAGGCGCTAAGTACCGGCGGCCTGCTCGTTCTCACCCGCGAAGATCGTGAAGAAGTGTATCGGCGGCTGTCGCTGCGTCCGGCCGTGGTGCTGACAAAGGCCTCCGTACTGAAGATCGGCGAAGCGCTTGATGCCGGCCAGATCGTTTTCGGTGAGATGCAGGTCGAGGGCGCCGATGCCGGGCCCACCAGCCTGAAATCGAATATCCGGCTCGCCGTGCGCATCATCGATCTGAAAAAAATGAAGCAGGGGCCGGAGTTCACCGAGAGCGGGCCGCTGGAGAACCTCAGCCAGATGGAGACAAAGCTGGCGTTCCTGCTGCTGCGGCAGCTGGCGCCGGACCTTGCGCCGACCGAAGATGTCTTCTTTCACGACCGCGCGCCCGTGCGCGTCAACGCCATGGAAAGTTACGTGCGCGGCCTGATGGCAACCAATGAGGAGCAGAAGCTCGAGCTGTTCACCCAGGCGGCGAAGCTGGATGAGCATTTCTCGCAGCCGAATTTTCAGCTGGGCCGCATGCTCTTCGCAAAGAAGGATTACCGGACAGCCGAGCCGTGGCTGTCGAAAGTTTCGCGCGGCGACTCGCATTTTCTCGAAGCGGCATTTCTGCGCGGCATCTGCAGATATCACGAGGGCGATTTCGACGGCGCTGCCGATCAGTTCCGTATGGTTTCAAACGAACGACCCCTGAACGAGGTCTTCAACAACCTGGGCGCGGCGCTGTCGCGCAAGAACGATGTGAACGGAGCAGCGGACAATTTCAAAAAGGCGCTCGACGGTGACGAAGCCGATCCTGATTACTGGTTCAACCTGGGCTATGAACTGTGGAAGCAGGGCCGCTTCGATCTGGCCAAGACGCATTTCCGCGCTGTGCTGGACCGCAATTCGGGCGATCAGGAAGCCACGACGATGCTCGGGCGGTGTCTCCGCCAGGAAGGTCCCCGGCCCGGCGATCCGCGCACGGAAGGCCGGGAGCGCATCAAGACCACATTCGAAGATTCAGCGTGGAAACAGTTACAGGCGGAGCTGAGGAGTAAGAAATAGGCTCTCAGCTGTCAGCTATCAGCCAGCAGCTTTGGGCGGCCTCACCGATACGGTTATGCCCGTGAGTAAGAAATAGCCCATCGCAGAGTAGCTTTCTCCTGGCGCTTTCAGGTTATTCTCGAACCATGCCTTGCCTGCTGGCGATCGTGATTCTGGCCTTCCCGCGCGTAGTTCTGATCCTGATGTGGCTGTTTTCGACGGTTCTGCAGCGCGCCTATCACGGCCTGCTCATTCCGGTTCTGGGTTTCATTTTTCTGCCGATCACGACCATCGTGTACGCGTGGATGGTGACGCAGCATATGCCGCTGGCAGGCGCCAATCTGATCATTCTGGTCGTCGCGGTGCTGCTGGACGCCGGATCGCACGGCGGAGGGATGAGGCATTACCGGTGGGACTGAAGACAAGGCTATCGGCTCTCAGCTGTCAGCTCTCAGCTTGGGTGACCTCACCTTTTTGTATGAGCCTGCTGAGCATTCGTTTCAGCTCCGTGGCTTTCGTGGATAGCTCGTCATGGGCCACCGCTGAGATCATCCCGAGGTCTCTCGCAAGCAGCAGATGATATTCAGTCTCACTGGCCGAGCCCATTGCAATGGAACAGAAACTTGCGAAGTCGGCATCGCTTCCCCGCCCGCACCCTTCCGCCAGGTTCGCCGGAATCGATGCGCACGAACGGCGAACCTGCGCCGTTAAACCGTATATTTCCTCGCGCGGAAAAGATCGTGTCGCCTGGTACACCGCCAGGGTCAGCTCATGAGCCTTCTTCCAGACCACAAGCCCTCGAAAATCCTGCACGCCGCGAATTTTAACAACTCGACCGCGGGGTTTTTAAGCTGAGAGCTGAGAGCTGACAGCCTACTCCCGGCATATCCGGCGCTGACTGCCGCGGATAAACCCCACCAGATGCCGCACATTCTCATCCGCATCCGCTTCCATCTTCGCCAGTGCGTCCTCCAGCTTCAGACCCGACCGGTACAGCGTCTGATACGCCTTTTTCAGCTTTACGACCTGCGCCAGCGTGAAACCGGCCCGCTTGAGGCCAACCATATTCAGCCCGCTTGGTTCCACATTGAATCCTGAATAAAGAAAGAACGGCGGCACATCGAGATTCACGCGCGTGTTGCCGCCGATCATCGCGAGCCGCCCGATTTTCGAATACTGGTGAATCACCACGCCGCCTGAAATGAACGCCTGATCCTCCACCTCAACGTGTCCCGCGACCAACGCACAGCTCGCAATCACGGTATTGCTGCCGATCGTGCAGTTGTGCGCGATGTGCCCGGACGTCATGATGTAGTTGTTGTCGCCGATAATCGTCACCGACTCCGGCTGCGTCCCGCGGGAGATCGTGTAATGCTCCCGGACCTTGTTGCCGCTGCCGATGCGCAGATAGCTCCGCTCGCCCGTGAAGTTTTTATCCAGAGGATCGGTCCCGAGCACGGTGCCGGCGGAAATCTCATTGCGTTCGCCAAGCGTCGTCCAGCGCTTCACAAACACGTAAGGTTCCAGCATGCAGTCGGCGCCGATGGAAACATCCTGTTCCACGATGCAGAATTCGCCAATGCGCGTGCGCGCGCCGATCGAAGCCTCCGGATGAACACGGGCGGTTGGTGCAACCTGTGCCGTCGGATCAATAGACACGGACTTCATGATAACGGTTGGTATCGTTGACGTATGGGCACGGCGGCAGCGCTGGATCACGCACGCGGCGTCAGGCAGTATCGCTACCTCGATCTGCTGATCAACGTCTTCGTTGTCGTGCTGATCGTGTCGAACCTGATCGCGCCGAAGTTTGTCGCCGCGGGATGGTTCCGTTTCAGCGCCGCGCAGCTTCTCTTCCCGATCACCTACATCTTCGGCGACGTCTTCACCGAAGTCTACGGATACAGCGCATCGCGCAAAGCCATCTGGACGGGCTTCGTGGCCAGCCTCATCATGACCGCGTTCGGCATGTTCGCCATCTGGCTGCCGCCCGCGCCCGAATTTAAGGATCAGAAAGCGTACGAAACCATCTTCGGCGTCGTGCCCCGCAACGTAGCCGCCAGCCTGCTAGCCTACTGGGCCGGCGAGTTTGCCAATTCGCTCACTGTCGCCAAAATGAAGCTCTGGACGAACGGACGTCATCTCTGGACGCGCACCGTCGGATCCACTGTCGTGGGCCAGGCCGTCGACACCAGCATCGTGATCTTCGTTATTTTCTGGGGCCAGCCGCTCGGCGTGATGTTCCGGCTGATCGTCTCCGGCTACCTGTTCAAGGTCACGTATGAGGTCATTGCCACCCCGCTGACTTACGCTGTCGTGAATTATCTGAAACGCACCGAAGGCGTCAACTACTTCGATCGCCGCACAAACTTCAATCCGTTCCGCCTGCGCCAGGACCGATCCGCCGCCTGACCTCATCCACCGGCACTTCCTTCCAGTAACGCTCGAAGTTCTCGCGGTTCATGAACGAGCGCGTCAGCATGCGGTCGATGTACAGGGTGCCGTTCAGATGATCGATCTCATGCTGCAGAATCCGCGCATACCAGCCCTGGGCGCGAATCGTCACCGGCTCGGCGCGTTCGTTCAGGCATTCCACGGTGACGGCACGCGCCCGCGGCACCATGGCGGTAAATCCCGGCAGACTCAGGCATCCTTCGAAAAACTCCACCGTCCCGCTTTCCAGACCGAGCGCACAGGCCGAAGGTTCCGTGGTGCGCGGTAGCAGCGCACAGGCCGAAGGGTCCGTTGTGCGCGGTAGTAATGTGAGCCGCGGATTGATGATGACATGCGGCGCCACCGCCACGCGCTCGCGTTCCGCGGCCTTTTCGGGCGGCGATTTGTCGATGTACTCCTGCCGGTCTTCAATGACTGCGATCCGCAGCGGCAGCCCGATCTGCGGCGCCGCCAGGCCTACCCCGGGCGCGGCCCGCATCGTCTCGTACATCGAAGCGATGAGTTCCTGAATTTCCGCGGAAACAATTTCGCCCGGCTCAAGCTCGCGCGCCGCCTGGCGAAGCACAAACTCCCCCGCTTCATAAATCCTCAGCACCATGTAAGCATTCTCTCGAACGATGCTAATCTGTAGCAGTGGATTGAGTTGTGACGGTCGATTCTATGCCTCAGGCGACGGGCAGCTTCCGTCCGCTGGAGTGCCCCAAGTGCCATTCGGACGACGTTAAACGAAGTCGCCGCAAATTCTGGGAGCGGTTTGTTCTTCCGCTGGTGGGTGCCCAGGTCCACCGCTGCCGCGACTGCAAGCACCGCTTCTGGGTAGGGACGCAGTGGAAGCGGCTGGTGCTTGCCTCCATAGCCATCGTGTTCGGCGCCGGGATCGGCCTCACCGTAGTTCTGCTTATTCAGACCAGGCAACAGCCACCGGACCTGCCGGTTCGCCCGGTGCCGCAGGTGCGCACGCGCCGCGCTCCACCACTCCCTCCCGGACTGCCGCCGCTCTCCCAGGTGCCTCGGCCAAAAGACGAACCTTCCGCGACCGGTTCTGCAGACTCCCGGTAATTTCAGCCCCGCGCCGCAAGCCGTCGCGCTCCGCACTCTGTATAACCGGACGCCGAAGTTATCGGAAGCTCTTTAAGGCCGAGGCTGGCTGCACGGGCTCCATAAGCCTGTAGCCGTTCGCTTCGAATACGACCTTAAAGTTTTCTCTGATAAACCTGATCAAAGGGCTGGAAGAAGCGTCCGCGCCGCGTGTCCAGAAATCGATGAGGGACTGGTTATAAAGGACACAGGGATACCGTTCATCCAACAACTCCGCAATCGCCTTCTCCTGGCCTGCGTCATTCAGAACAAGCATCCAGGAGCTGAAATTGATGGCGCGCGGCGCAGGGATGCCGGTGAGAAAGTTGAAGCTTAAGAGCCCTGGTGCGCTGGCGAGCATGGTGCAGGGGGAAGAATCGATCCTGGCCGCAAGATCACGCACGAGGACGGCATTCCGATGCTCTATACGCATGAGTGCGGTACCAGGCAGGCCGAGCGGCTCACCCGTCCGATAATCCTGAATGGCGGACGCCGTGCCAAGAACATAAAGCATCGTGAGCGCCGCGGAGGACACAAGAACTCCGGCCTGCGTCAGGCGCTCCACGCCCGACAGGGGGAACCGATCGCGCAGGAACAGCAAACCATCCGAGAGGCAGATCGCCGCCGTCACGAACATCATCACCGTGGTGAAGGTCGTTTGCAAACCCGCAACGGGATACGCGTACAGTATTTGAATCGTCGTAACGAGCGCGAGAATCGCCCGGGGCAGGCTGCCGATACGGTCTGCCAGGGGCTTCCCAGGACGCACTGCCACGAGCCAGATAAACGGAGACGCACAGCTCATCACATCGGCGTTCCGCCCCGCGAAGCAGAAGGCCCCGACGCCCGCCGCGAAGGCAAGTTTGAGTAATGCCACCGTGCTCCCGGCCGGGCTTTTCTCAGATGCACGGCGGGAAGCAGCGAGGATGGCACACGCGAGCCCCACTAAAGCCCAGGGCACGGCGACGCCAGGCACCTCCGCTGCCCGAAACCAACTCCTGCCAAATGACTGCCGAGGCTGAACGATCAGGGAATCGATCATTCCATGGACCGAACTGCCGTGCGCGACGGCAAACCAGCAAACAGCCGCGATGGTGGCGGCAAAACCCGATCCGGCAAACAGGAAGTCGCTGAACTCAGTGGGATATTCGAACTCCTGCCGGGAAACCGCGACGATAGCGGCTCCCAAAGAGACAACCGCCACGAAACAATATTTCTCCGCCCACAAATCCGCTCGGTGAGCCCACATCAAAGCTACCGGGCACGCCAGCGCCGCGGCTCCCGCTGTCATGAACAGCACCGAACGCGGCCATCCTCGTCTGATCGCAGCCAAAAGCGCAAGCGTCAGCGCGATTACGACAAACACCCCGAGGTTGATCTTGGTGGCGGCGACAGCACCTGCCAAAGCGCCCAGGGACACCATGAGAACTTTCCGGCTCGATATGCCGCAGGCAGCCAGTCCCAGAACTGCGAGCAGGGTGATGCAAAGCTCTTGGGGATGCGCCGGTTCCATGCCGATGAGTCCGAGCGCGCCAAACGAAAGAAAGTGAGCCGCGACGGCCAGCAAAAGAGAATCTGTGACGCGGTAAACCAGCAGGAATATCAGCAGGGCGCATGTCACCCAGAAAAAGAGGGACACAAACTGGACCGAGTCATGCGAAACGGGAGTGCCTGTCAGGGCATGAACGCACCATTCGTAGAAATAGTAGAGCGGGCCGTAGACAGTCGCGACGTCATCGTAGAGCGCACGCTTTTCAAGCAAACGCCTGATGACGATCATCAACATACCCTCGTCGTCGTAAACAATCAGATTTTGGTTGGAGAAAGTCCGGCAAAACGCTGTTACGATGCTGAGAAGCCCGATGCAAAATGTGATGAGGGCCAGTTCCCGGCCGCGGCGCTTCACCATGCAAGGAATGCGCAAATGCCCGTGATCGGGATCTTCATCCGGCTGCTACCAGGTCCGCTGTGCGCTCCAGCCGCTGCTGCCACGACTCGGCGATCTCGCGGAAGATGTCCTTCAGCCGGTGCGTAATCTGCCATCCCGGATAATGCGCCTTTATCTTGCGCAGGTCGCTGTAATAGCAGATGTGATCGCCGATGCGATTCTTATCCACATACCGGTAGCGCTGCGGCTTTCCGGTGAGTTCCTCCACCATCGCAAATGCTTCCAGGATCGAGCAGGAATTTTCGTAGCCACCGCCGAGGTTGTAAACCTCGCCGGAGCGGGGCGCCTGGCAGAACTCCAGAATGAACGCCGCGACATCCTCGGAATGGATGTTGTCCCGCACCTGCTTGCCTTTGTAGCCGAACACCTTGTATTCACGGCCTTCCAGATTGCACCGGATCAGGTAGCTCAGAAATCCGTGCAGTTCCACTCCCGCGTGATTGGGACCGGTGAGACATCCGCCGCGCAGGCAGCAGGTAGGCATGCCGAAATATCGCCCGTACTCCTGCACCATCACATCCGCCGCCACGTTCGAAGCACCAAACAGCGAGTGTTTCGACTGATCGATCGAAAACGTTTCCGGAATGCCGTTGGCGAAATGCGGATCGTCGAACTCGAAGCGCCTGGCGCGTTCCCGCGTCCACACTGTGTTCGGCAGATCGCCGTAAACCTTGTTCGTCGACATGTGCACGAACGGCGATTCGGGACACACGCGCCGCGCGGCTTCGAGCAGATTCAGCGTGCCGCCCGCATTGGTGTCGAAATCGACGAACGGAATCGCGGCGGCGCGGACGTGAGACGGCTGCGCAGCGGTATGGACGATTACATCCGGCCGGATATTCTCGACGAGCTTCAGGATGGCGCCGCGGTCGCGGATGTCGAGGCTGAAATGCGTGTAGCCGGAAATTGCGGTGCTCAGACGCGCCAGGCTCCAGCTCGTGTCCCCTTCAGGTCCGAAGAAGACGGCGCGCTCGTTGTTATCCAGGCCGAACACCTGGAAGCCACGGCGCGCCAGGAAGACGCTGACCTCCGAACCGATCAGCCCGCACGATCCCGTCACCAGCGCTGACCTGGGTTTCACGCCAACAGTTTAGACTTACGTGGCTTATTAAAACAGTTCGCTCATCGTCAGCAGAGCTGCCCTGCCGAAAGATAACGTCGGCGGATCCGCCGCGCTAAAACGAAGACGCGGATACAATCCGCGTGTCCGAAATGGCAGCACAATGTATGCCACATTTGAAGTGGATGAACCCTCGCCGGCAGAGCCTCATACTCGCCCTGGCTTTCCTGCTGGCCGTTGCCGCGACAATCTTCCTCGGCGTGCGCGCGGGACGCAAGGCGCGCCACGTACATTTTACGAACGAACAGATCCGCGGCTGGATGAGCGTCCCGTTTATCGCGCACACCCGCCACGTTCACGAAGAGCCGCTGTTCCGCGCCATCGGCGTTACGCCGGAGCGGCATGATCACCGTCCCATCCGCGATATCGCGCGCGCCGAACACGTGCCGGTCTCGCAGCTAGTGGAGGATCTGGACGCCGCCATTGCCGAACAGGATCGCCAACCGCCGCCATGAGCGAACAGATCCTCGCCGCCCTGGCGCTTTACGGCGAACCGGCGCTGTTCGTTATCACGATCGTGGCGTCGATCGGGATTCCGCTGCCAGTCATGCTTCTCCTCATCGTGGCGGGTTCGCTTGCGGCACAGGGGACGCTGAACTTCGCCGCCGCTGTATCGGTTGCCGCCGTGGGTTCGGTCGCGGGAGATCAGATCGGCTATGCCATCGGACGCTGGGGCGGACACGCGCTGGTGGGCCGCATCACGCGCCTTTTGGGCGGCGCGAAACGTCTCGAATCGATCGATGCGAAGGTTCGGCGCTGGGGAGGCCCGGGCGTGTTCTTCAGCCGATGGCTGGTGACGCCGCTCGGGCCCTGGGTCAACCTCGCGAGCGGTCTCGCCGATTATCCGTGGCTGCGTTTCACTCTGTGGGATGTCGCGGGAGAGGCAATCTTCGCCGCACTCTACATCGGCTTCGGCCTCGCATTCAGTGACCGCGTGCAGGAACTCCAGTCGATCCTCGGCGATCTCACCTGGGCTTTCGTCGCCATGCTCGCCGCGGCGATTATCGGATGGAAACTGTTTTCCCCGCAGCGCCGGGCAGGAACGGCAGCGCCAGCGAAGCCTTCAGCGACTCGGCCCGCTTGATGAGCCGGCTCCACAGGGTCTCGGGGTGCTCGTCGAAAACCAGGCTTTCGTCGTAAGGAAAAATCCACCAGCCGCCCTGACGAACTTCGTGTGCCAGCTGCCCTGGGCCCCAGCCCGCATACCCAAGAAAGAGCCTCACGTCGGAAGGCTTCCGCTTCCCCGACAGCGCCTCCGCGATCCCGGCCTTCGACGCAACAAGGTAAAGCTTGCCTGTCACGAGGCTTCCGCCGGGCGGCGGCGCATCGGAACGCACCAGGCCCATCACGCTTTCCAGCTCCACCGGTCCGCCGACAAACATGGAGTCGGTGCGCGCGTCGGCGCCCGCAATGCCCTTGAGTGCGCGCCCGACCGGAATGCTGCTGCGGTAGTGAATCATCAGGCCTACGGTCCCGGCCGGCTCGTGCTTTGCCAGCACGATGACGCTGTGTGCGAACAGTGGATCGGGGGCGTCGCGCTGCATGATCAGGATGCTGCCCTGCGCGATGTCCTCAGGACGCGCCGACTGCGCGAAGCCGGCCGAGGCCACGACGAAAAACGTCAGAGCCACGCCCGCGTATCGCCGGACATCCATGCAACTATTGTCCACCCGCCAGGGAAACTCATATCCCGGCGTACCAGGAATAGCCGTAATCGGGCGAAACCGATCCCTGCCCGTTCCGGATATTCTTCAGCGTGTCGGTCACCGGGATGTGCGAAAGGAACTTCACGTTCTTATAGCCGAACTGCCGCGGCACTTTCATGCGCAGCGGCGCGCCGTAGTCCGCGGGCAGCTCTTCGCCGTTCCGCCTATACGCATTGCGGCGATTCGCCTCGGTCTGGCTGTTGCCGTGGATAGAGGCTCCTTCGGGAACAGCAATAGCATCGAGGAGGAACAAAGCCGGGCGCGCGGGAGGGTTGGGGCCGCGCGAGGCTTGGTGTAAACCATGGAGGGACATTGGGATCAGCGCCAGGAAGATGTATTTTAAACTCTGACTCACGCGCCCGCAGGCATGAACCGCGGAGTACAATGAGCTAAATCCGAGCTCGAAAACGGATCCAGAAGGACAATGTCCGATGCCCGACAAAATAGACACGGTTCCTGAGCAAGCCCGATGGGAGATCGCAACGAAAGGATTGACCGGCGCATTCATTGCAATTTCCAGTGCCTTAAAGCAGGCTGTCGGGCAGGCTAAGTTCGATGAGTTCAATGGGCCGCTCTGGTATCAGGCTGGAAAGGGAGCCAGGGACTTTGCGGATTCCTTCGGGTTAGCCGCGGAAAACGCCGGCAACGTCGAAGGGGTTATGCACCTCATGGCTAAGGCTGCGATGGGGCCGGAGTTTCACTTTGAAATTGTCGAATCCACGACAGACAGATGCGTGGGAAAGACGAATGAGTGTCCATGGCACAAGAGGTGGAAGGAGCAGGGGCTCGACATGGATACGTGCAGTGCGGGGCATCAGGCATGGGGTACCGGCGCTGCAGAAAGTCTAAACCCGGATTTCACGTTCACACTTACCAGGAATATGGTCCGTGGCGATTCGCATTGCGAGTGGGTAGTAGAGCGGAAGAAGATTCCCTCAGCCAGCGCCTGAGAAAAAGCTTACCGGATTTCCGCGACGCTGCACGGAACTCATATCCCCGCGTACCACGAATATCCGTAATCGGGCGAGACCGAGCCTTGGCCGTTCCGGATGTTCTTCAGCGTGTCGGTCACGGTGATGTGCGAAAGGAACTTCACGTTCTTGTAGCCGAGCTGCCGCGGCACCTTCATGCGCAGCGGCGCGCCGTAGTCCGCGGGCAGCTCTTCGCCGTTCCGCCCATACGCCAGCAGCGTCTGCGGATGCAGCGCTTCCGCCATATCGATGCTGTCCCACGAATCGTCGAAGGCAAAATAAACCACGTACCGCGCCTCCGGCCGAGCGCCCACCATATGCAGGACCAATGACAGCGGCACACCCGTCCATTCGGCAATGAACGACCACCCCTCTTCGCACGCCTGATGCGTGATCTGCGTGCGCGCGGGATAGCTTTTCAGCTCCGCCAGAGACAGCCGCGCCGGCCGCGCCACCAGCCCGTCGATCTTCAGCCGCCAGTCGGCGAATTTGCCCGCCAAGAGACGCTGGTACGTTTCATTCCGCGGCTGATTGCCGTCCACCGGCACGAACTTCGTAATCTGGCTGCGATCGAATTCGCGCGCCATCGAGTGACTCGCCATCAGCGCGCGCTGCACGCCATACGTAAGCGTCTCGCCGACCCCGTAGATGCCGCCGGAATCGGGCGGCACGAGTCCGTACTTCGCGGCCAGCCGCGCCGCCACAGCGAGGCCGGACACGCCGGCAGCGCTCGCCAGCCCTGTCGTGATCATTCGCCGCCGGGTCACAGGCGCCCCGTAATCATGGCTCTCACATGCCGGATAAAACCCGCGCGAACCACCATGGTGACGTGCACCAGCAGGAACAGGCACAATGCATCCGCCACGAAGAAGTGAATCGTGCGCGCGGACTGCTGTCCGCCCAGCCACGTAACGAGCAGCGGAGCAACCGAAGTGACCGCCGGTGACATGGCAAGCCCGGTCCAGATCACCGCCGGAAAAAGCACGAAGACAACGATCGCGTAACTCAGCCGCTGCGCACGTTCATACGCTGCCTGGTGTTGCCTGAAATGTCCCGACACAAATCCCGAGATCACATACAGGGCTCCGTTCAGCACACACGCCCAAGCGGCGAGAAAGTGCAGCGAGCGGCCCCATCCCGTCTGTCCTGTCAGCACGAACGGCAAAGGCAGATCGAAGATCGACGGCGTGCCGACGTTCCCGGTCTCGCCCCAGTAAAAGCGCGGATGCGCCAGCAGGATGGCGAAACCGCTGATCAGCAGTCCGAAAAAGCTGAGCGTGTTGATCCAGTGCGTAACGCGGACGAGCCCGGAGTGACCGAGCGATACCGGAACGCGTTCCGGCATCGCGATGCCCGCGGCAATGGCAGAATCCGCCATCAGCGTGTAGTATCACATGAAATCAGTACACGCGACGCCAGTCGCGTTCGTTATTCCCCGGGAAAACGCGGCTTGCGCCGCGTGCACTCCTGGAGCATTGTGTCCGCTTATTCCGAGGACGCCGCACCCGCCTGATAATCTGCTATGGCGCTGCGCAGCGTATCGTAGATGTGCTCCGGGCCGACCAGCTTCGTCAGACGATGCCGCTCGAGGTCGGGTCGCAGATCCGACAGCACGTGCGCAAACGCGAGCGTAATACCAAGGTCTTTCAGATCCGCCACCAGCTCACGCACGATCCGCGCGGCAGTGTAATCCACATTGGCGATGGCTCCGGCGTCCACAATAATCCAGCGCACCGACGGAGCGGACTCCGCAAGATTGCGTATCTCGTCGGCAAACAGGCTCGCATTCGCATAAAACAGAGACGCGCCGAAACGGTAAATGATGAGTCCGGGAACGTCCATGCGCGCTTCCGAAACCGGCGTCAGCGTCCAGATGCCGTCATCGCCCTGCACCAGAACGGCAGTATGCGGGCGATAGTTGTGGCTCACGATGCGCAGCAGTGAAAGCACCATGGCCAGCACGATTCCCTGCTCGACGCCTACAGCGACCACCACCACCGCGGTGAGGGCGGCCAGATAAAATTCCCCCGGGCTTTCCCGCCGGATGCGCAGCATGTGCGGGATGTCGGTGAGGTGAATCGCGACATTAAAAACGATGGCGCCCAGCACGCAGCGCGGCAGATACTGAAACGGGTGCGTCAGAAACAGCAGCACCAGCCCGACAACCGCCGCTGCCGTCAGGTGCGTAACCTGGCTGTTGCATCCGCAGCTTTCGGCAATGGCTGTCTGCGAAGGACTGCCGTTCACGACGAACGTGCCGCTCAGCGCCGCAGCAGCGTTGGCGGCGGCGAGACCGGTAATATCGGCATTCTGGTCCTCCTCCTGACGGTGCCGCACCGAGTAGACGCGCGCGGTGGCTGCGCTCTGCGCAATAATCATGACGGCGCAGGAAGCGGCTATCGGGACGAGCGGCTCAATATCCCGGAGGCTGGCGCGCGTGAACGTCAGATGCGGTAGTCCGCCCGCGATGACACCCACCGTGGCGATCCCGTGTCCGGCGAAATTCCAGACAGCGCTCGCCACAATGGCACCGACCACGGCGATCAGCCCGACAGGAAAGCGCGGAGCGAGGCGGCCGAGCACGATGATCGCCGCGATCACACCTGCGGCCAGCACAGCCGTGGGGATATGGACGTGGCGCAGATTGCGGATGATGTCGATGACCTGCTGGATGCTGCGCCGCGAATGATTCTGCATGCCCAGCATCTGCGCCAGAACGCCGATGCCCACCTGAAATCCCACGCCGGTGAAGAAGCCGACGAGCACTGTGCGGGAAAGGAAATCGGCGAGGAAGCCCAGACGCAGCAGCCGCGCCAGGAACAGGAAAATCGCCGTGAGCAGCGCCACACTGCCTGCCATGGCGACGTAGTCGGGGCTGCCAGGGGTGGCGAGAGGCGCCACGCCGCCCGAAAGAATAGCGGCGGTAGCCGAATCCGCGGCCACCACCAGATAAGACGATGAGCCGAACGCCGCGAAGGCGATCAGAGGCAGGAACAGCGTGTAGAGTCCGGTGACGGCCGGCATCCCGGCGATGGTGGCGTAGCCGAGCACCTGCGGAATGCCGAGCGCGGCCAGCTGCACGCCGGCGAGCGAGTCGGTGAGAGCGCGCACGCGGTTGAACGGGCGCAGCCCGCGGAACAGTCCGCCTTTGGGCGTTTCTGTGGGCAATCTCAGAGTGTAACGCCGACGGCTCGGTATCGACGTGCTGTTAGCCGTGGACAACTCGCCGGGCGTTCTTCGGGGGAGCTACGGTTCAGGTTGAAACGCCGCTGATCGCCGGTTAGCGCGGGAACCCGGCATTACGGGCAGCGCCGTGCAGTTCGCCCGGATTTCCGCGCGGCGTGCGACGGCGATCAGGCGCGCGAAATTCCTGCCAGCATTCAGTACAGCGGAATTTCCTCTTGTTCGTAAGAAAAATCATGAGGCGCTCAAAGCCCTTTTGCGCACGAATCATGAGGAATTTTGAAGAGCATCGCGGACAATGCATGCCCAGATGATAAAGAGAAAAAAGCGCGGCGTCTATTTATCGATTGGCAACCCCGCTCCAACCCTCGGGTACCAGCAGCGTCTCATGTCTTTCCTGATCCGGTCAGACATCCGCAAGTGATCGTGCCGGTACCGAATCATCACAGGCCGCGCGCCAACAAGTTGGCCGCCGGGGCGAATCACAAGGCGTCAGGAACTTGACGGCGGCCCCCTTACCGTCAAAACAGTAACATTCCCGTTGACTCCGTATCCGCCTGAAAACGCGGATGAACACCTTGGCTGATGACATGCTTTGCATAGGGATGATCCCATGTCTCCGGACAGGGAGAACAGGACTAATCAATGTCAACGTCAACAGCGGTAATCGGAGACAGACGGGAGTTCGGCGCGCGGCGGGCCGCCCAGGTGAAGAGAGGCCTCGATGCCGGAATGTTACTGGGCATTGCGATTGCGTCGATCGCTTTGGTTGCCGGTGTTGCCATGACAGGCGTCAGCGCCCGTTACTTTCTGCAGCCGACGAGTATCCTGATCGTTATCGGCGGAACTCTTGGAGTCAGCCTGATCACCACCCCTCGGCCGATGCTTCGGATTGCGCTGCGGTACAGTGTCGATCTGCTTTCCAAGCGGGATTCCATAAACCGGGAAAGACTGATTGAGGAGATCGTTGCCTATGCGAGGGTGGTCCGCGTGCAGGGAATACTTGCGATTGAACCGGGCATCGATCGGGTGAGCCACGGTTTCCTTCGCGAAGCGCTCCTGCTGGCCGTTAACGCCAAAGACCACCACGAAATCCAAACGGCGCTTGAGAGTAAGATTCGGTTCTGCGAGAGGCAAAGTGAAGCCGCCGCCAGGGTGCTCGAAGTCGCGGGAGGATTTGCCCCGACGATCGGTGTCCTTGGTACCGTAATCGGGCTCATCGACGTGCTCCGGCAATTCTCCAGTCTGGCCGCGGTTGCGTCCGGCGTGGGAGCGGCTTTCACATCGACATTTTACGGTCTGGCGCTGGCAAATATCGCGCTCCTTCCGATAGCGCATCGAATTCGCGCATGGGCGGCGGAGACGTTCGATCTTCAGGAAATGATGGCGGAGGGGGCGCTTTGCCTGTTCGATGGTATGCACCCAAGACTTATCCGGCAACGTCTTCGTTCTCACCTGAATGCGCTGCCTGACGACGATCGCTCCATGCCTCTCGAATCCGTACCCGGCGCCTGATCCACCATGAGGCCGAAATATTTGCAAAGCGCGGCTAATCAACGTGACCGATGGATGGTCAGCTATGTGGACGTCCTGACTATTGTGTTGATTTTTTTCGTCGTAGCCGCCGCGAGGGGGCTGGAAGTTCCGTCGGTGCCTGCGGTGGCTGTGTCTTCGCCCCCCGCTCCACCTATAACCCCCACGCCACCCGCGCCGCCGATATCTCCCGCGCCACCCGAACCGCCTGAGCCACCTCGCGGGAACCTGATCCAGGCCCAAAAACGCCTCGAAGACCTCGGCATTGCAGCGGAACTCGAAGCACAAGGGCTGGTTGTCAGCCTTCCACAGGTAGTGCTTTTTTCGCCCGGGGGCGACACAGTGAGGCCCGAGGCTTTGCCAGGCATCGCGAAGATTGCGGAAGTTATTTGTGAAATTCCCAATGATGTGCAGCTGGTCGGCTACGCGGACACCGTTCCGATTCACAATCGCCGATTCCACAGCAACTGGGACCTTTCCATGGCACGCAGCCAGAAGATCCTCGAACTGCTGAGCGCGCGTTACGGGATATCGGAATCGCGTCTTTCGATTGCGAGCTACGGGCCCTATCGCCCGGCAGCGCCGAACGATACCATCGAGGGCCGGGCGTCAAACCGGCGAGTTGAAATCGTGATCCTCGATGAAAAGCCGGACGACCCGGTCAACAAGGGAATGGCTCACATCTCTGGTGTAGCCTTTGACCCGACTTCCGGCACGACAGGGCAATGATCGCGATTCCCTGCCCCGATCAGATGCAGGAACGACTCAGCGTCGGGATAGCCGGGCCGTAGATCCAGTGCCTTCGTCAATGAGGTGCGTGCCTGGTCAGAGTCGCCTCTGTAAAGCAGGTGGTATGCGCCTAAATGCAAATGAGCCACGGGATCGAGGGGCGTCAAGTGGGTGATTTGCGCGAGAATCTGCGCGGCTTGACGGAACATACCGAGCTGGTGACACTCCGCTGCCAGAAAACCAAGACGGCTGATGTCGCGCGGGTCGGCGGCAATTTCTTCGATCAGAATCCGCATGTACAACAGGTTTCTGCGCCGGCGCGCAAGCGGATCGGAAGCGAACTCGTGGCGGATACGGATGCCTGCGGGCACAAGACGGCCGCCTCCGGCAAGGATAGAGGCGTCGATGGTTTCGTGAACACGGCCGCGATAGAGCCAACCGTGGCGCCGGGGAAACAGCCGGACAACATAGTCTCTGGTTGGCTGCGGAGAACCGGTCCGGTAGTTCAGGCGCTCGAAATAGTATCCGGCATTTTCGTTCTGATCCACAAGGCTGCACACTAAGGGGTGGCTGGCGGTGTCCAGGGCTTCGTCGGCATCCAGAACCAGAATCCATTCCCCGGTCGCCTGGGCGACAGCATGATTGCGTGCCGCGGCGAAATCCACCACGCTGAAGTCGAATGAAAAGACTCGCGCGCCGCGATCCGTCGCTATCCGCGCGGTTGCATCGGAGGAGCCGGTGTTGACGATAACGGTCTCGGTTGTCAGACCGTTGACGGAATCGAGACAGCGCGCAAGATTGCGCTCCTCATTCTTCACGATCATGCAAAGGCTCAGGGTCCGTTGGTGCATCAACAATCAGAGGTCCTTTCCCGTTTTCCACTCCGGAAGGAATCGGTTGTTTGTCGTCCGGGAAAAGCGCCAGAATGTTCTGAACGTAATCGAGCGTTTCCGGAATCTGCGGCACCGACATCGAGTTGGCCACGCGCGCCGGGCCGGCGTTATACGCGGCGAGCGTGAGGGCCAGATCGCCGCCGAACTGGAGCATGAGCTGCCGGAGGTATTTGGCCCCTCCCGTCACGTTCTGCTGCGGATCGAAGGGGTCGTTGACCGCAAGATCGCTGGCGGTGGCCGGCATTAACTGCATGAGACCCATAGCTCCCTTTTCCGAGATGGCGCAGGGCCGGAAGCCGGATTCCTGTTTCATGACATCCCGAATCAGATCCGCCTGCACGCCTTCGCTGTCGGATGCCGTCTGGACCAGGGAGTCGACCTGAACCGAAGGCAAAGGATCACACGGGGGCATGAGCGTGGGCGGAAGAGCGGCCGCGCCGGGCATGTCGAAGAAGCTTAAAGAAGCGTTCTGCATCTGCCGCTGGACGGCCGTTCTCTGCCGCTCAACGGAGGCGGCCATCCGGCTGGCGGACGCGGCCTGGCGCGCAACAGAGGTCTGCATTCTCTCGCTGGCGATCGGCGGGTCGGCGTGGCCGGCAGATTGCTGTCCTGCCGCCGGAAATGCGGTTAGCGGAGTAATCAGTATCAGAAGCCCCATTACTAAAGCGCGCATGAAAAACTCTCGAACCTTTTCACAAAACTGCCGATGTGATCGGCATGAAGCCGTTGCAACACGTGGAAAACACAGACCGCAGGGGGGATCTGGCCAAGTGAGCTGGACAACCCGGTACATCGAGAGTCGCATTCTTTCCGCGGACCCTGTCGGACTGGTCTGCATCCTTTACGAGCACGCCGAGCTGGCCGTCGAAGAGGCGCGGGAGAGCATTGCGAGAAAAGACATTGCCGCCCGCTCGCGTGCGATTTCCAAAGCGATCGCAATCATCGGGGAACTGGAAGGCTCGCTCAACTGCGAGGTGGGCGGGGAGATTTCCGCCAATCTTGCCCGGCTCTACCGTTATATGCGCGAGCGCTTGCTGGTGGCGAATATGAAGCAGGATGCGGAGCCGCTTCAGGAAGTGGCTCGGCTGCTGAGAACAGTGGGAGAGGCCTGGGAGCAAATTCGCCCGAAAAATGCAGCCGATTCCACGGTCCCGGAACCCGGAGCCGCGGGGAGCGCATGGACCGGGGCTTCCGACAGAGAGGTTCGCAGTGCACTCGCCGTGCAGGGATAGCGATTCCGGCCGGCAAAGGCGCAGGCGAAATTGCCTCTTCCACAATGAAGCATCAGCAGCTTGCAACCGTGTGGAACAGGCCTTTGGCCTGCCATAGCACTTTCTCAGCATGCGGCTAGGACTCGGAGGCCTTTGCAAGACCTTTCGAAATCGTGGCGGCGAGGCCCAATCCGCCGTTAGCGGCCATCGCCTGCGCGAAGCTCTCTTCCGCGTACTCCATAGCTGAGGAAGCGGAGTCGTCTTCTCCGGTTCCCAGCCAGCCGCCTTCACTGTCGTGCATCGACTTCATCATCTGCCCAATCAGCAGCGACTCGAACTGCGACGCAGCCTGTTTGATTTTTTCCGGAGAATCTTTCGGCGCTGCCGTTGTGCCCTGGGCGATCCCGGGGAGGTTTGTCAAGCTGTCAATCATGATGTGGTTTAAATCACCTCGAGTTCCGCTTCGAGTGCACCGGCAGCTTTCAGATTCTGCAGGATGGAAATGATGTCGCGCGGCGTGGACCCGATCGATGTAAGGGCCTGAACCAGCTCCTCGACGGTCGCGCCATCCTTCAGCACCAGGTTTTTCGCCTGGTCCTGCTTCACGCCGAGATTCACCTGAGGAACTACCTGCGTTGTGCCCGTGCTCAATGCATTGGGCTGCGAAACCTCAACGGTTGTCTGAATCTCAACGGTGAGGTTTCCCTGCATGATGGCAACGGGAGCGATATGGACTCGTTTCCCCATGATGATCGTGCCCGTACGTTCATTGACGACAATCTTGGCTTCCCGGTCGGTATCGATTGTGAGCTTCTCTAATTCGGCCACGAACGTGGTGAGGTCCTTGCGGAAGGACTCGGGAACCGACACTGACACCAGAGCGGAATTGTCGGCGTGGGCGACATCTCCGA
This sequence comes from Terriglobia bacterium, assembly GCA_963832905.1. Classification (GTDB taxonomy): domain Bacteria; phylum Acidobacteriota; class Terriglobia; order Bryobacterales; family Bryobacteraceae; genus BOG-234. The sequence continues at coordinate 911,830 of CAWHVO010000008.1, forward strand.
ACTGCTTATTTACTGCCGCGGCAATCAGCGAGGAAGTGGCGAAGTCAGCCTGCTGCAGCTGAAGATTTATTTGATTTCCAAGGGGGGGAGAAGGCGACGGGCGCTCGACCGTCGCGCCGTTCGGCATCCTGCCGACTGTGGGATGATTGCTCACCTGCGAGTTGCCGGGGCCGCCGCTGGCGAGAAATCCACCGATGACAAGCGGGCCCTGCGCGACTGAGTAAACCTGGCCGTCGGTTCCTTTCAGGCCGGTCATCAGAAGGATTCCGCCCTGCAGGCTGCGTGCGTCCCCCATAGCTGCCACTGTCGCGTCGATCCGGGAGCCGGGTTGCGCATAGGGCGGAAGATCGGCTGTGACCATAACAGCCGCCGTGTTTTTGATCTGAATCGCAGCGGGATTGACCGTCAGCCCCATGCGTTCGAGCAGGTTGGTCAGACTTTGGGCCGGGAACAGAGTCTGAATGCTGTCGCCGGTGCCCCGAAGTCCCACCACGAGGCCGTAGCCCATCAGCTGGTTGTCGCGAACGCCTTCAATCGAGATCAGCTCCTTGAGACGCGTCGCTGCGTTCAGATGAAACGACGCACATACAAGCAGCATGAGGAACCACCGATTTAACCGCTTCATATTCTCAGAACGGAAGAAGCCCCAAAAGAATCCGGTACAGGAAATTTGGCCGGTGAATAGCGTCGTTGACCACGCCTTTGCCGTCAACTTTTATTTCCATCTGGGCCATCTGACTGGAGTAAACAACGTTGGCCGGGCTGAGGTCCACTGTGCGGACGATGCCGCGCACTTTGATCTGCTGGTGCTCGGAATTCACCTGTATGTCTTTGGTTCCTTCGAGAACCAGATAGCCGTTCGGCAGAACGTGAGTCACGCGCGCGCTGAGCGTTGTGCTCAGTGATGTAGTGCGGCTGGTTTCGCCGGTTCCCGCCAGTTCGGTATCGCTACTGGAGTTCACAAGATTGCTCAGAGCGCCTGTAGCGCTCTTGGGGCCGAGCAATGAAGTAATCGAGGCTGCGGCAGAGGATTTGCGCGAATTCTGCACGTCCCCGCTGGCGACGGCAGACGCCTGTTCGGAGACCACCAGCGTGACCAGGTCGTTCACCTGGAACGCGCGCACGTCGCTGCCAAGGTCGGTAAGGCGGGATGCAGGCGTCCACAGGGAGCCAGGCGAGGGCTCGACGGGCTGCGACGATCCGTGGCTGGACGCCTCCTGAATATACTTGTCGAGCGCTGAAGGCTCTTCTGTCTTCTTCTTTTTCGTTTTTCCCTGCACGAATGGCGCAATCAGGCAAACCAGAACGAGAATCCAAAAGCTTTTATGGAATCGTCTCAAACCGACTTACCTTTCGATGGTGGCTATTTCCACAACCACCTGGTCAGCGCCTTTCACTCGTGCCTGAAAGGTTTTGCTGCTCTCTGGATTAAGAACCTGGATCACTTCGCCAGTGCGGCCGTTGGACTCCGCACGTCCGCTCAGTGCAACCAGCGCGGCTCCTACATGAACTTCCACGCGAACCTGGTCGCCCCGATGAACCTGGATCGGCGGCGCCAGGTTATCTTTCCGTACCTCGGCGCCCGCCGCGATGTTGTGGAGCGGCAACATGCCGGCTACCTGAGCGAGATCCAGTACTGACCTTTGAACGGGAAAGCCTTCGGTCGTATCGCGCCGAACCTGACTCGGTTGTATCGGAACTCCGGGCCGCAGGTTCTCCACGGCGACGATTCGTGTCAGCGGCGCTGTGACGGTGACGCGGCCCCATACGGGAAAACGCTCGCCGTTTCCGTAAACGACAGCGCCACGCCAGACGACTGGAGATCTTGCGTCGGACAAAGCCGGTTTTCCAAGACCTTCCGGGGGAAAATCGATTCGGCCTCGCGGCACCTGTTCGGCGCTGACTTCGAGCAATTGAATACGAGCGTCGGGGATTTGCAGGGATGCCCGCATCGCTTCGAGGACCCGGTCACGTGCCAGTTCCTCAGTCGCGACGCGAAAACAGACCTCAGGAAACAAAGCCACACCGATCGAAAAACGTGCGGCCAGTGTTTGTAACTCATTTTCGGAAAATACCCGGGAGCCACCGAGAGAAGGCACAGGCGCAAGGGGGGCGTCTGGAGGAATACGTCTGAAGGCCGGGATGGCGCGCGCCAGATCCCTGCCCAGAATCTGGCTGCCCTCGACCGCGAGACAGACACGATCCTGCGCGAACGCCGAAATCGCCAGTGCTCCCAGAACGATGATCCTGGAAATCATTCCTTCTTAGCCTCTTTGGTTCGGGAGCGGCCGCGCACGGCCGCTCGCTTTTCTTTGGGGGAGGCAATCGTCCCCTGGGCTCGTCTGGACGGCAGAGGCGCCAGCCGGCGGGTATAGGCTGGTCCGAAGGGCTTTTTACGTCCTGCAGGTATGGTTTTCGAGGCAACAATCGGATTTGGCGACCGAAGCTGTGCCGGCGCGGACGTACTCAGGAAAGCCGCAACGAGGAAAACGCCCGCTCTGGCAGGGTGCTGAAGACGCTCCGCATACCAGCCCAAAAGCAGGCGAAAACGCCTACTCCACACGTCCAACGGGCAACCTACAAGCCTTGTGAAGAAGGCCTTTGGCCTGCTTGCGTACTCTTTTAGCAACCTGCTGGCTCTCATCATCACTGTTTGAGGTTATTGACCTGCTGAGACATCTCGTCGGCAGCCTTGACGACTTTCGAATTGGCTTCATAGGCTCTCTGCGCGACGATCAGGTTGATAAACTCCTGCACCACACTTACGTTCGATTGCTCGGTGTAGCCCTGCAGCAGCGTCCCCAGCCCGTCGGCACCGCCGGGGTTTCCCAGAATCGGCTGGCCGGAGGCGTCGGTCGGTTGATAAAGGTTGCTGCCGAGACTGTTCAGGCCCGCCGGGTTCTGAAATCCGGCCAGCTGGATCTGGCCTGCTTTCGTCGCCGTGGTCTGATTGGGGAGCAGATAGCTGACAGTGCCGTCCTGCGCAATTGTGACGGACTGCGCCGCGGCCGGAATGGTGATTTGCGGCTGCACCAGGTTTCCGCTTGAATCGACCAGCTGGCCGTCCTGATTCAGCTGGAAGGAGCCGTCCCGCGTGTAAGCCAGTTCGCCGTTAGCCTGCAGGATCTGAAAAAAACCGTTTCCCTGAACGACCAGGTCCAGCGGGTTGTCTGTCTCCGAAAAGTTTCCCTGGGTAAAGATGATTTCGTTGGAAGTGGATTTCGTGCCCAGACCAAGCTGAAGACCGGCCGGCACGGTTGTCGCCTGGCCGGAAGCCGCGCCCGGCTGTACCACCTTCTGATACAGCAGATCCTGAAACTGCGCCCGGCGCGCCTTGTAGCCGGTCGTGTTTGCGTTCGCCAGGTTGTTGGCAATGTTGTCCACGTTGAGTTGCTGTGCATTCATGCCGCTGGCGGCGCTGTATAGAGCTCGTATCATCTATGGTTCTCCTGCGTTCTCCGGTAACACCTGAAACTATGTTGCGCTCACGCGCGCCACTTCCTGAATTGCTTTAGTATCCATATCCGAGCTGATTCCGATGGCCTTCTGAAGCATCTCGAACTGGCGCATGACTCCTACGAGCTTCAGCGCCGCATCCGGGACCGAAACGTTGGAGCCTTCCAGCTTGCCTTGCTCCATCTGCGGGTTGGCGACGGGCTGGGGAATGTCTGAAGAGTTCTGGTTTTCGAAATTGGTGCTGCCAACCTTGTGCAGCGACGCAGTTGAGTTGAAATCGACAACCCCGAGTTGGCCCACAGCCTGACCGTCCTGGCTTACGGTTCCGCTGGATGAGATCGCGATCTCAAGGTTAGGCCGAACCTGAATGCTGCTGCCGCCCGTGCTTTGGAGGGGATAGCCGTCCGAGTTTGCGAGTTCACCTGTCGGAAGAACCTTAAGATTCCCGTTGCGGGTATACAGAGGACCATTCGGCCCTTTGGCTGTAAAGAAACCCTTGCCGATAATGGCTACGTTCAGAGGACTTCCGGTTGTCAGCATCTCGCCGGGCGAGAAGTCTGTCCACAGGCTTTCTATGGTAGGAAGGGTAGCGCCTGTTCCCCCATCAACCGAATTCTGAGAATCTTCGGAGGCATAGAGGCTATAGAACTCGCGGTCATTCTTATAGCCGCTGGTTCCGGCATTCGCGAGGTTGTTGGCAAGCAGGTCGAGCGAAACCATCCGCGACTGGAGCCCGCTTACTGCCGCTATGCTTAGGTTGTCCATATTCGATACGGAATAAGGCAAACCAGTGGCCGAAAATACGCCGGCCAACTTTTTCCTCGAAATGTCGCAAAAACAGCCGATATCGTCTCTACGGGCCGGGTGGCAGGTTGTCAAAGGCCTGACAGGCAACCGGGAGTGTCAAAATACTAACGGCCTGAGCGGTCCGCATGCGATTGAAAATGCGTGCGGGCACGGGTGGCGTTTGAGCTGCATCGTCGGCTCACGTGTTCGTTTCCTCCGCGGTTGTAGCTCCTTCACCAACGGCCTCGGGCGCTTCACCGCAACTGCACTGGAGCAGTAGTGAAGCGACCGGATTCGCCGAGCAGATCGAGAGCCTAGCGGCGGCGCCGGCTTTGACTCCTCCAGTCAGAGCCGGCGCCGGAATATCTCAGAGCTCCTCATCTGTCCGATCGCCGTCCAAAACGCAGACGCCCGCGGAGAAATCCGGGAAACAGCAGCCTGAAGCCGCGAACTCCGCGAGTGGCACGCCTGCAGTTCCGACAAAAGACGATTCGCTTCGATTCCAGCTGAAGAATCCGAACGTTGTTACCGCATCTCTTACTCCTCCCCCCAGTACTTTTCCCCAAAAACCAGCCGAGCAGACAAAAACATTCGATTCGGAGGAGATGACCGGGAAGTCGGCCGATGATACCGCCGCAACTGCACTTTTGCCGGTTCGTGCCGGCGCGGTCATCCCCCAGACGCCAAAGGCTGCGGTCAAGGAACCAAAGACCCCAGGAGAGAATCTTCCTAAATCATCCCGGAGCATAACGGGATCCGCTATCGCGGTGCTGATGCCGGTGAATGCTCAGGCAGTGGTCGAGGCTCGCGTTGCGCCGGCAAGCGCACAGGAGAACGCCGGCGCCGACGAGTCGCCGGTACGGTCGGGCGAAAGTCACGGTGCTGCAGCCGGGCAAGCGTTGCCGCCGGTGCTTCCGCCTGCGACAGAGAGCAAGGCCGAGCTCAACTCCGCTCCGGAGGTTAAGGGCACGGAGAGCGCCCCAAACGGCGAAATGGCATTTGCGGCACGCATAAAGCCGGTCGAGAATCAGAATCAGGAATCCACAGACGCCCCGCCGCACAAGGCCGGGACTGAATCCGTGCCGATGCCGCGGCACAGCACGACGCAAAGCGGCGAGGATGCAGCAACACCGCAAGTGGTTGTCTCCACGCCGGGCCAGTCGGTATCGCCGTCCATCACCGCGCAAAGTTTTCAGATACAACCGGCCCGGATCACGACCGATGCAGAGCCGGCGCAGGCGCCCCACCAAATAGCCGCCACACCACTCACAACTGAAGAACCCGCCGCGCCGAAGGCGCCCGCCACGAATATTTCGCTGCAGGTTGGCTCGGCTACCGGTCAAGTGGTAGAGGTTCGGCTGAGCGAACGATCCGGCGAACTAAGGGTCGCAGTGCACACGCCCGACAGCGACATGGCGCAAGGGCTGCGGCAGGGGCTGTCAGACCTGACCACGAAGCTGAATGAAAACGGCTATCGGGCTGAAACCTGGCACCCGGCCGACAGCTCCGCGCTGAGCTTCAGCGCGGCCAAAGACGCGGATAACGGTCAGGGACATTCTTCGAACGGCGGCTCGGAACAGCAGAGCCAGGGCGGTCCGCAGCAGCAGAACCCCGGCCGGCAGAACCAGAATCCATCCAACCGGCCCCGCTGGGTGCAGGAACTCGAAACGAATCTGCACGGCGGAGAACAAACTTCAGGAGAGTTACATGGCTTCATCCGTTAACCCGTTGGGTTCGAGCACGAGTCCGACGTCGTCGTCCACCCAGAACCAGAATAATCTGGATTCTCCGAGCGAGAGCGTCTTTCTCAACCTGCTTGTGGCGCAGATTCAGAATCAAGACCCGCTCAATCCCACTGACAGTACCCAATTCGTCTCCCAGTTGGCGCAGTTCAGCGAGCTCGAGCAGGTGATCGCGATACGTGGCGATACCGACACGCTGGTCTCCGACGCGCAGGGATCAGCCAGCACGACTACGGGCGCCGCAAACACAAATTCGCCGGCGAACGGAACCACCCAGACCAACAATACTTCGCAGCTATAGGAGGACTACAAACATTATGAACTCAGCTATATCCACAGCGCTTTCCGGACTGAACGCGGACTCAGCCGCAATCAATATCCTCGGTAACGATTTGGCCAACCTGAACACGACGGGCTACAAAGCCGATGAAATCGACTTCGATGATCTGATGTCGCAGTCGATCGGTGGGTTCGGCAGCGCCAACGAGGTTGGCCTCGGCGTTTCCATGCCGCTCGCCATACCGCAGTACACCCAGGGCGCAATACAAACGACGGGCGGTCCGACGGACGCGGCAATCCAGGGCAACGGATTCTTCGTCGTGCAGGGCGCAAACAACCAAACACTGTACACACGCGACGGCAGTTTTCAGATCAACGCCGAGGGCCAGCTGGTAACGGCAACCGGACAGGACGTGATGGGCTGGAACGCGACGAACGGGGTGGTGAATCCGAACGGTGCGGTGTCACCTCTGATCGTTCCGCTTGGCGGCAGCGTACCGGCCGCAGCAACCGCAAACCTGAACCTTGCGCTGAACCTGGATTCGAATGCAACCTCGGGCAGTAACCCAACCACCTTTTCGGCCCCGGTTCAGGTTTACGACTCGCTGGGCAACAGCCACACGCTCACGGTCGCGTTTACCAACACGGCAGCCAACTCGTGGAACTACAACGTAACCATTCCTGCCGCCGATCTGGCGCAGGGCGGCAGCACCACGGTCTCCAGCGGCAGCCTGACGTTCGGCCCGGACGGAACACTGACGAGTCCGCCCTCTGCAGGTGGTCCTCAGGTTCTCAGTGTCACCGGTCTCGCGGACGGAGCATCAGATTTGTCAATCAACTGGAACCTGTATAACAACAACGGGAACCCGACGATCACCCAGCTTGCCGAGCCGTCCGCTATCTCCTCCACCACTCAGGACGGGAATGCGCCAGGTCAGATCTCAAACGTAAGCCTGCAGAACGGCGGTCTGCTGGTGGCGAATTACTCCAACGGACAACAGCTGGCGGTGGGCCAGATCGCGATGGCTTCGATCGCTAACCCGGACAGCCTGACCTCGGTCGGCGATAACAATCTGGCGACTACGGCGCAAACGGCAGCGCCTATCGTCGGAGCGGCCGGAACCGGCTCCATGGGTCAGATCGAGGCAGGCGCGCTCGAATCATCGACCGTCAACATCGCGACGGAGTTCACTAACCTGCTGTCGTTTCAAAGAAGCTATCAGGCCGATTCGCGCGTGATCACCACCAGCGACGAGCTGGCGCAGGAAACCATCGGTTTGATCCACGAATAGGCCGATGCTCACGGTTTCTGAGCTGGGTGCGTTTCTGGACATTCCGATCGAGGTCGAGGCGGTCCTCGGCGGACTGGCTCTGCGCGTCGGCGAACTGTTATCTCTTGAGCCGGGGCGCATCATCACCAGCACTCTGCCGGCCGGAGTAAACGTCGATGTGACCGCCGGTGACGCCGTAATCGGCAACGGAGAACTGACCGTATCCGGCGGACGGCTCGCGGTGCGGATCCTTCGTTTTCGGGAGAAAGAATAATTGGAATCCTTGCAGGCTGTAACGACTGTATGTGTGGTGCTCGCGCTGGGAGCCGTGTTCTACTGGCTGCGCAGCCGCGGCATGGTCGCTCTGAAAGTCTCCGCGGGCGCCCAGAAGCGGCTGCAGTCGATCGAACGCCTGCCGCTGACGCCCCATCATTCGCTGCACCTGATCCGCGTGTCCGGGCGAACGGTGCTGGTCGGCGTTTCACCCAACGGCTGTTCTGTTCTCGATCGCGGGGATTTCGAGGAAGGCGGGAATTCGCTTTGAGGAACCGGATTCTGCGGTGTGCACTGCTGCTCATGGCAGCGGGAGGGCACGTCTGGGCCGCTGCGAAGACCCCGAACTCGGTACTGGGAATCAATCTGAACGGGGGCGCCGACGCGCTGAGCGTTCCCATGCAGATTGTCATTCTGCTGACGCTGCTGACTCTGTTGCCGGCGGTCGTAATGTCCGTCACGCCATTTCTCCGGATCGCCATCGTTCTGCACTTTCTGCGGCAGGCGCTGGGAACGCAGACGGCGCCTTCAAATCAGGTTCTCGTCGGAATCTCGCTGTTTCTCACCATGCTGATCGTGCAGCCTGTCGCCCAGGAGATGTATCACGAAGGATGGGAGCCGATGCAACGGAATGAAATCACAGCAACCCAGGCCTTCGACGCGGGCACAAAGCCCCTGAAGAAGTTTCTGGGTCGCTTCGCGCGCGAGAAAGACGTGAAACTGTTCGTCGACATCTCCCACAGCGCGCCTCCGCGAAACGCGTCGGATCTCGATCTCAGGGTTCTCGTTCCGGCGTACATTCTCTCCGAACTGAAAGCCGGATTCCAGATCGGCGCGGTGCTGTTCATGCCGTTCCTGATCATCGATCTGGTGGTCGCGTCCGTGACTGTTTCCGTGGGCATGATGCAGCTTCCTCCTGTCATGATCTCCGCGCCATTCAAGATTCTTCTGTTCGTTCTCGCTGACGGCTGGAATCTCGTCATCGGCTCACTTGTGAAAGGGTTTTACGCATGACTCCGGAATTCGCCGTTCAGATTGTGCGCCAGGCGCTGATGACGGCTTTTATACTGGCGGCGCCCCTGCTGGCTTTGGGGTTCGCTGTGGGTATCGCCATCAGCCTCGTGCAGATCCTGACTTCGATTCAGGACACGGCGTTCAATGCTATTCCCCGTCTGGTGGCGTTTCTGGGGGGAATCGCACTTGCACTGCCCTGGATGCTGGAGAAAATGACTTCCTATACCGTCGCTCTGCTGAGTGATCTGGGCCGGTATGGGCGGTGAAGCGTTTCCGACTTCTGTTGTCATCGCATTCCTGCTCACCGCGGTGCGGGTAGCAGGCGTATTCGTATTCGTTCCCATTCCAGGGCTGAAGAGCGCGGTGGATCCGGCGCGCGTCATTCTCATCCTTGGTATCACGCTCGCGTTGTTTCCGGTATGGCCGCACCCGGACGCCAATCCAACGGCAGGGTTATTCATAATGTGGACGATTTCGGAGGCTGCGCTGGGCATCGGCATCGGTCTGACCGTCTCGTTTGCGATCGAAGCGTTTGTGGTGGGCGCGCAGATCATCGGTCTTCAGGCCGGGTATTCGTTCGCATCTACTATCGATCCGGCCACACAGGCGGACTCGACCGTGCTGGTCGCGCTGGTCCAGACGTTCGCCGTAATCCTCTTCTTCGCAGCCGGACTGGACCGTGAGGTCCTCCGAATCTTTGCCCGAAGTCTCGACAGCGTTCCCGCCCGGAACATTTGCCCTTTCGCCCGCAGGCGCGCGCATTGTGCTGCAGGCCGGATCAACCATGTTCACGACGGGACTGCGGCTCGCACTGCCGATTATGGCTGTGATGGTGATGGTGGATATCTCGCTTGCCCTTCTCGGACGCGTCAACGCGCAGCTGCATCTGATCTCGATCGCATTCCCGGTCAAGATGCTGATCGGCGTGGGCCTGCTGGCATGGATGGCAGTATTGCTTCCGGCCATGCTGCGGGGCTCGGCTACGGAGGCGTTTGCCGCCGCGCGCGCTCTGGTTGGCCGTTGACGCATGGCGGATAACGATCAAAAGAGCGAAAAACCGACTCAGCGACGAGTTCTGAAGGCGCGCGAAGAAGGTCAATTCGCAACGGCGCGCGTTTTCGTCAGTTCCATTCATTTTCTGGCTTTCGTGGCTCTTCTGCACACCTGGGGGCCGCAATGGGCCGCGGGTCTGAAACAGAGCTTCGCCGGGATCATGGAGCACGCTCTGGATCCGAAGCTGAATCCGATGGACGTGGTTTATGTCGGTTTTGCACTGCTGAAGCAAACGCTGGTCCCGCTCGGAGTCATGGGAGGCATTCTCATCCTGATCACGATCGGAATCCAGCTTCTGGTCACACGTTTCGGGATCAGCGCCCGGAATCTGACGCCGGATTTCAAGCGGCTCAATCCCGTGACCAGAATGCGGAAGCTTCCCAAACAGAATCTCAGCTCACTGCTGCAGGCGATCATCATGCTGCCGGTTTTCGGAATCGCCGTGTACCGCCTGGTCGGCGACAATCTCGAAGCTTATCTGACCCTGCCGCTGCGAAACCTGGCGGGGGGCGCAACGCAGTTTGTGGGATCGATTGAGTCGCTGCTGTGGAAAGCGGCGCTGCTTTTCGTGGTCTTCGGCGCCGTCGACCTGGTGCGCCAGAAAAGCCGTTATGAAAAAGACCTCATGATGAGCAAGCAGGAGATCCGGGACGAGTCAAAAGAGCTGAACGGCAATCCGCTTATAAAAGCCCGTGTGCGCCGGCTGCGCCGCGACATGGCGCGCAGACGCATGATGCACGAGATTCCCACGGCGACAGCCGTCATCGTGAATCCCACCCATTACGCGGTGGCGCTGAAATACCAGATGGATTCACGCAGCGCCCCGAAAGTGGTCGCCAAGGGCAAGAACTATCTTGCCCTGCGGATTCGCCAGAAGGCCCTTGAGAACCAGGTGCCCCTGATCGAAAATCCGCCGCTCGCCCAGGGGCTTTACAAGGCGGTGGATGTCGGGCAGGAAATCCCGCCCGATTTCTATAAGGCGGTTGCCGAGGTGCTCGCTTATATCTTCCGCGTCGTGAATGGAAGGCGAAGTGCCTCCAGAACTGTTTAGACCCGCACAGGAGTCAGGATTTTGACACCAGCGAAAACAATCGCGAGCGCGCCGTCCTGGAAACAATTTTCCGCAGGCCTGGTCGAAAACTGGAAAGACCTGGGAGTGCCGCTCGCAGTTCTGGCCGTCGTGATCGCTCTGATCACGCCGATACCGGGCTTTCTCCTCTCTATCCTGATCGTGGCGGACATCATGACTTCGGTCATCGTGCTGATGGTCGCGATGTATATCAGGAAGCCGGTTGAGTTCAGCGTCTTTCCCACCACGCTGCTGCTGCTGACCCTGTTCCGCCTGGCGCTGAATGTTTCCTCGACGCGGTTAATCCTGATGAACGGCAATCTGGGGACCGGCGCGGCGGGGGAAGTCATCCAGGCTTTCGGCAATTTCGTCGTCGGGGGGAACTACATCATCGGCGCGGTGATCTTTCTGGTCCTGATTGCGATTCAGTACGTTGTGATCAACCACGGCGCGGTGCGCATCTCGGAGGTCACGGCGCGATTCACCCTGGATGCCCTGCCCGGCAAACAGATGTCAATCGACTCCGACCTGAGTACGGGGCTGATCGACGATAAGGCAGCCCGGTTGCGCCGTCAGAATCTGGCCAAGGAAGCCGAATTCTACGGCGCCATGGACGGCGCTTCGAGGTTTACCCAAAGAGATGCGGTCGCCAGCATTCTGATCACGAGCATCAACATCATCGCCGGATTCCTGATCGGAGTCCTGCAGCACGGAATGGATCTTCGACGCGCGATTGAGACTTACACAGTGCTTACAATCGGCGACGGCCTCGTGACTGTAATTCCGGCGCTGATGATTTCGATTTCGGGCGGCCTTATCGTCACCCGGGCCAGCTCAGATGAAAGACTCGGCTCCGATGTAGGTACGCAGCTGTTCGGGAATCCCGAGCCGCTGCTGCTGGCGAGCGGCGTAATGCTGGTGCTGTCGTTGTTCCCCGGACTGCCGACGATACCGTTTCTCGCGCTGGGCTCCGGACTCGGCGCCACTGCCTGGAACATGAAGCGCAAACAGGCGGCTGTGAAAAAGGCAGATGCCGCGGCCCAGCCGGCTGCAGCCAAGGAAAATCTGGAAACGCTGCTGAAAGTGGAGCCGCTCACCGTCGAGGTTGGCCTTGGATTGATCCGGCTGGTCAATGGCGGTCAGGAGTCGCCCCTCATTAAGCGCATTGGCGGCATTCGGCGCCAAATGGCGGCAGATCTGGGTTTTCTGCTGGGGCCCGTACGCGTGGTTGACAACGTGGCGCTGAAGGCGCATGAGTACACGATTCTTCTGAAGGGTGCGGAAGTCGGGAGATACGAAATGCCGCCGGGCTGTGAACTCGCAATTCCGGTCGGAAAATCGGAACCGCCGCCCAACGGCAAACAGACCAAAGAGCCCGCGTTCGGCATGAAGGGCTGGTGGATTCCGGCAGACCAGGCGGCCGCGGCGCGGCGCAGCGGTTTCACGGTCGTCGACTCCGTGAGCGTTATCGGCACGCATCTCTCTGAGTTGATCCGTCAAAATGCCTCTGAGCTGTTCACGCGGCAGGATACGAAAAAGTTTCTGGACCGGGTTGCCGCTGAACACCCGAAAGTCGTCGAAGATCTCGTGCCCAAGCTCGTATCTCTGGCGGCCGTCCAGCGGGTGCTCCAGAATCTCCTGCGCGAACGAGTCTCCATCCGTGACGGCGTGTCGATTCTCGAAGCGCTCGGCGAAGCTGCCGCCACCATTCGCAATCCGATCCTGGTTACCGAATTTGTCCGTCAGTCGCTGCGCCGCATTATCGTCAGGCCCTACCTGAACGCAAACGGAGATTTACCCGCATACCTGGTGGATCCGGCGATGGAGCAGATGGTGGAATCGGCGATTGAACATGGCGAGAGCACCAGCCATCTGACTCTCGCTCCGCAGGCTCTGCGCGACATAGTGCAGCGAATCGTGCAGAAAGTGGGCAGTCCCGAAACGCCGGCTGCCGCCATCGCGAGTTCGGGATCCCGTTATTTCCTGAGGCAGATCGCCGAACCGGCGGTTCGCAACCTCTTTTTTATCGGGAGTAATGAAATCCCGTCCGAAGTCAAAATCGTCTCGCAGGGAGTGATCCAGTAATATGCCCGCATCGCAGAATCCTCAGCTTTATGTGAAGTCGTATTTCGCCTCATCGGTGCAGGATGCCATCGAGACGGCCCGGCACGAAATGGGCGCGGATGCCCTGCTGCTGAACACGCGGCCAGCCGGTCCCGAAGGGCGCCATCTGGGCGAGTTCGAAGTCGTATTCGGCGCTTACAAGGCCGCGCAACACGAAGTGCCCGAGGTTCGGCTGGCGCCGCCCGGTACGCCCAGACAGCTCGAAGACCTGAGCCGGCAAATCGACGAACTGCGCAATCTGATGCTGCGTAACGCTGTCGCCGCGGCATCGGCCCACAGGTATCAGTCATTACTGGAACACGTGCTTGTTGAGGCGGGAGTGGAAGCATCGCTGGCTGGTGAGCTCGAAGACGGAGTACAAAAGCGGCTGAAGCTGAGGAACGTGGATGAGGGGGCACGGCTGAACCCGCAGGACGAGCGGTACGCCGGAGCCCTGACTGAGGAAGCTGTTGCTGAAATCGGCGACCGGCTCACTGTGCAGCCGGAACTGAGTCGCATAACGGCTTTTGTGGGTCCGCCGGGCGCCGGCAAGACAACAACCCTGGTGAAGCTGGCGGTTTCCCGGTGCCTGAAAGCGGGGCGGCCTGTAAGACTTATTTCAGCCGACACACAGCGCGTCGGGGCCGCAGACCAGCTATACCGGTACGCCGGCATCCTGGGTGTGCCCTTTCAGGAAGTGGAAAGCGCCGCCGCCCTTGCGCAGGCCATCGACGTCGCGCCGCCGAACGCGGACGTTCTGGTGGACACACCCGGGCTCAGTCCGGCGTTGATGGACGATTTCGGCGCGGAGTTTTCCGCGTTGCTCAACCAGCGTCAGGAAATTGACACGCAGCTGGTTTTGACAGCAGTCGGACGGCCTGCGGACCTAACGGCGGCCGCGAAACGATTTGAAACCTTCCGGCCCTCGGGTCTGATTTTCACCAGAATCGATGAGGCCGAATCGCTTGGCCCGCTGTTCTGTCTTGCCGCACGCAGCAAAAAGCCGATCTCTTACCTGTGCGACGGTCAACTGATACCGGAAGATATCAGTCCAGCGTCAACCGCGCGAATCGCCGAGTCATTGGTACGAAACTTGCCCAGGCTACTTACAGCCGCCGCATAGAACCTGAGATGGCAACCACGACCTACGGTCCTTCGGTCAGTTCCGAAGTCTCCGCCGAGTCCCGGCGGGAGGCGCTGGTACTCCAGCATCTTCCGCAGGTGCGGCTCATTGCCGGCCGGATTCACGACCGCCTGCCGGATCACGTCTGCCTGGACGACCTGATTTCGACCGGGGTGGTTGGTTTGCTGAACGCCATTGATAATTTCGATCCGTCCTACAACGTCCAGCTGAACACTTATGCGGAACGCAGGATTCAGGGCGCGATCATGGACAGCCTGCGCGAGATTGACTGGGCGCCGCGGGAAATGCGCCGGAAGGCCAAACAGATACAGGCCGCCATCCGTACCCTGAGGCAGCGCCTTGGCGCCGAACCGGCCGAGGAAGAAATCGCCCACGAACTGAGTATTCCGCTCGAGGAGTATCACAAATGGCTGGCCGACGCGAAGTCGCTCGAGATCCAGCGGCTCGAGTACGCTTCACCCGACGGGTCACCTTCCGATCTGCTTAACCTCATCTCCGACGATGAAACTTCCTGGCCTTCTCACGTTGTGGAAAAACAGGAACTGGAACGAATTCTTGCGGTCGCCATTGACCGGATTCCCAAAATGGAGCGAACGGTTCTGTGTTTCTACTATTACGAGGAATTGACCCTGCGGGAGATCGCTGAAATCACCGGACTGCATCTGTCCCGCATTGGACAGCTGAGGGTCCAGGCGATTTTGCGGCTCCGAAGTCATCTGGAAAGGGTGTGGAAACTGCCTGGGGGAAATAAATGAGTAACAACAGCGAACGGGATGGCGCGAAAAGCCCCAACCTGGATCTTCTGAAAGATATCGAGTTACCGGTAACGCTGCGGTTCGGCCGCACTCGTATGCTTCTGGAGGCCCTGGTTCGTCTTAACACCGGTTCGATCATCGAATTTGAAAGCGCTGCCGACGAACCCGTGGAGCTGCTCGTCAATGGCCGACTGATCGCGCGGGGAGAAGCGGTGATTGTACAGAACAGTTACGGAATCCGTATTTCGGAAATCGCCGCGCCCCAGGAGCGTATCTTCCCTGCAGGGACTGCCATTTCGGAATCGGGTATGGGTAAAACGGCGGGAGGGGTTTGATGCTGGAATGGATATCGAGTCCGATCGCTCTGTATGCGATGACCGGCGGAGGTCTCCTCGGTTCGCTTGGGCTGTGGATTACGGCCAGGATTGAAATCGCCGCCGTGCGAAACAAATTCTCGCATTCGTGCGGCACTGTGGATAATCGCGTGCAGGAACTTTCCCGAAGCCTGAATCAGCTTCGGACCGAGAGGGAATTGGAAGCCGTGCCCGTGGCTCCGGTGCTGAGCAAATCGTTGAATCTGACAAAACGGAGCCAGATTGTACGCATGTACCGTCGCGGGGAGACGGAAGCAAGTATCGCGGCCGCCCTGCAGGCACCGCGTAATGAAGTGGAACTGGTGGTGAAGCTCGATAAGCTGCTGGTGCCGGCCAGGCCGTCCGGAGGACTCGAAAGCGAAGATTGAAGGCCGGGGCGGGACAGAGCCGCGCCGCTCTATCCAACCTTCCGGAGCAGCCCCGAATTCTCGAAGCTTCTCATCTTCATAATCAATGTTGTGCGTTTCATGCCGAGGCGTTCCGCGGCAACGGACTTGTTTCCGCCGCTGGCACGTAAGGCACTATTGAGCATAGTCAGTTCGAACCGGCGCACCGCTGACTCAAAATCAACTGATTCGGGCATCTCCGGTGCATTGAAGTCAGCCGATGCAGGCATGACCCGCGGCTGAACCGGCTGTTGGATACCAAAATCCTTTATAAACAGGACATCCCGCTCGCCGCTGCCGGCGACTGCCATCTCCACTGCGTTTTCAAGCTGCCTTACGTTGCCAGGCCACGGATGCTGCCGGAGGGGAGCTAAGGCTTCGGAAGTTACCCGTTTGAGCGGAATGTCTTCGGCATGACAGACCTTCTTCAGAAAATGGCTGATCAGCACCGGAATATCGCTGGCTCGCGCGCGGAGGGGAGGCATTTTGAGCGGGAAAACGTTCAGGCGGTAGTAGAGGTCTTCCCGGAACCTTCCTTCTTTGACACGCTCGGCGAGATTTACATTTGACGCGGCGATGACACGTACGTCAATTTTAATGGTTTCGGAGCTGCCGAGGCGCTGCAACTCGCGGTCCTGCAGTACGCGGAGGAGTTTGGCCTGCAGGTCGAGCGGCATATCACCGATCTCGTCGAGAAAAATGGTGCCCTTGTGAGCCTGCTCGAAACGGCCGATGCGGTTGCCGATTGCGCCCGTAAACGCTCCTTTGGTGTGACCGAACAACTCAGCCTCGAGGAGATTTTCGGGCAGCGCCGTACAGTTGACTGCCACCATGTTTGCCTGCGCTCTGGGGCTGGCAAGATGGAGGGCGCGCGCCGCCATCTCTTTGCCCGTTCCGGTTTCACCGCTGATCAGGACTGTACATCGGCGCGGTCCCACCAGCCGGATGGTTTCTGCAACCTCTTCCATCGCCGGGCTGTGTCCGACCAGCAGGGAGCGCCACTTTTCGTCACCTCGTCTGGCCTTCAGTCTCCGCTCCCGCGAGCGCTTTTCCTCAACGGCGCTGTCGATCGCCTCACGCAGTTGATCGAGGGAGTCCAGATGGCCAAAACAATGGAATGCGCCCGCGCGCGTCAGCCGCATCGCCGCTGAAGCGGTCATTTCGGTGTCTGCGAAAAGGACTGGAACGCCGTAATCGGCCCCCAGCTCAAGTGCCTTCAGTCCCAGCTCAGAGGAACAACTGGTCACCAGTACGCAGTCACATTTTCCTGAGGTCAGCAGCGCTTCTGTTTCAGTCAACCCCGTTACGCAATGGAAGCTGGAATGCTTCGCCAGTTGCCGATAGATGGCCTCCGGAAGATCTCTGTCGTTGCCAATCATCAGGACATCGGGCAGATACGCGGCACCCGCTCCATCAGGAGAATACATAGCACGCATTATTGCGTGACCTGTACGCTTTAGTCCATGAGGGCTATGGTGATATATCCTGCGTAGACGAAAGTTATCCGCGCCCTGCTGTCCTTCGCAGCGATTGCTTCCGGTGGCACTGCCGTGTCAGGCTGAGAGTAAACCTGGTGCAGGGCAGCTACAGATATGAGAATTGAAGACAATCAGCTCGGGTCAATTTCGTCAGCGCCGACACAGATTGACGCGATTTCAGGCGGACCGCAGGGCGCGGCAAACGCCGGCAGCGTTTCGATTTCGGGTGAGGACCAGGTGCAGGTGTCGGCCCTCTCTCAGAAAATCGCGACAGAGCTGTCGTCTCAGGACGCGTCCCGGGCGGATCGCGTGAATCAAGCCGCCGCGCTGTATGGGGGCGGCGCCTATTCAGTGCAGTCGGCGCGGATCAGCAGCGCGCTGGTGGCTGACGCGCTGAACAGGTCTGCTCTGTGAGTTCATGTGACACGGCGCTGGCGAAGATCCGCGAAGCGGCGGCCGGTATAAACAACGCAGCAGTTCTCTGGGATGCGACGGATATCCAGCGCATCGACGAATGCCGGCAAGCTCTCGAACACGCAACGGCAACGATGAGAGAAGTGCACGAAATTCTCCTCTCAACCGCAGGCAGGACGGCGGGAGTGGGCGTTCAGACAATGGCCATTCGGTCCGGGACGCTCCGGCTTGAACGCCTCGTGGACGCAGCTTCTGCGCTGCTGCGAACAGCTTCGCCGGACACCGGGGGTTGCGCTCCGGTCTATGGCTGTGCCGGAACCATCGCCTTTGAACCGGTATCCACCAATCGAGGATTAGAGGCATAGCCGGAGACCGCGTCTATGTCCAGCATACTGGCATCTCTTGGCAGCTCGGCAAACGCGCTCGACGTTTTACAGCAGGCGCTCGGAGTAGTGCAGAATAACGTTGACAACTCCTCCACACCCGGTTACGCGGCACAGCAACTGAATATTGAGGCAATGCCGTTCGATGTGGCCACAGGGGCAGCCGGCGGAGTCACCTCCGATGGTCTGAAGAGCTCGCGCGATCAGTATGTAGACGCAGCCGTTCAGAGCCAGATGCAAACACTGGGACTTTACAGCGCGCAGGCCCAGGCGACCGGCACTATCCAGAGTTTCTTCAACGTCTCCGGTAACACCGGAATATCCTCGGCACTTAGCAATCTCTACTCCGCATTTTCAGCCTGGGCTGCCGCGCCAAACAGTTCGACAGCTCAGCAAACGGTGATCTCGGACGCGGGCGCGGTGGCGAGCTCCTTTCAGGGTCTGTCCAGTTCGCTGAGCCAGACGTCGGTGCAGATCGGTCAGCAGATCGGTTCCACGGTGACCCAGATCAACGGTCTGGCGGCGCAGATCGCGCAATACAACGCCGGAGTCCTCAAAGAATCGCAGCCCGACCCCGGCGCGGACGCACAGCTGGAAGCTAATCTCGAATCGCTGTCACAGCTGGTCAACTTCAGCACGCTGAAACAGGCCAATGGCACGGTGACGGTGCTGATTGGCGGCGGCGGAACGCCACTGGTGATCGGTTCTCAACAATACGCGGTCTCTGCGCAGGACGGTGTGGTCCAGAACCCGCCGCCGGCAAATCCGAACTCTCCGCCAACGTCACAGATTCTCGATTCGCAGGGGAACGACATCACGGCGGATATCACTGGCGGACAACTTGGCGGTCTGCTTAGCGCCAGAAATACGGTGCTTGCATCGGTCATCGGCGACGGGCAGCAAGCCGGCACACTGAATCAGCTGGCCAGCGGCCTTGCCGACACCGTCAACCAGATTCTGGAATCCGGCACCGTGTCCACCGCAACCGGAGCGGCTGCCGGAATTCCCTTGTTCACATACGATGCGAGCGATGCGACGGCCGCGGCCGGCAGTCTTGCAGTCAATCCGGCAATTAGCGGAAGCCAGCTCGCCCCGGTGGATGCCTCCGGCAATGCCAATGGAAACGCGAATCAGCTGGCCAATCTCGCGAATCCGGCGGGCACGCAGGGCACGATCAACGGTATGAGCTACGTGCAGTATTTCGGTCAGATCGCTGCGTTTGTGGGCCAGCAAAATGAGACTGCGCAGAATAATCAGACCTCGCAGCAGACGGTTGTGACGCAGGCTCAATCGCTGCAAAGCCAGATATCGGGGGTCTCGCTGGATGCCTCCGCGACCCAGCTGCTGCAGCTTCAGAATGCCTATGCGGCAGTATCGCGGGTCCTGACGATTGTGAATACTCTGGCGGACAACATCATCGGCCTGATACCGCAGAATCAGACTTAGGCTTTTATCCATGACTCCATTTATCACCGCTGCTTCCCAGCAATATCTGGCCGATCTCGACGCTACTCAGCGGCAGATGCAGAAAGCGCAGTCTCAGGTAAGCTCGGGAATGCAGCTTCAGGAAGCTTCCGACGGTCCATACGTCGTTTCCGAGATCTTTCAGCTTCAGACCACATTGGCGCAGAACAAACAGGTGCAGAGCAATCTGGGGACAGTGCAGACTCAGCTGAGTTCCGCAGATACCGCGCTGCAGAACGCAGTCTCGCAGGTGCAATCGGCGCTCAATATCGCGACCGAGGCTGCCAGCACTACGACGACCTCCGACGAGCGAACCAACCTCGCGGTTCAGGTAACTCAGATTTTACAAAGCCTGGTTAGTCTGAGTGATACCAACGTGAACGGAACTTATATCTTCAGCGGCGACCAGAACACGCAGCCCATGTATCAGGTTGATTCGAGTCAGCCCGAAGGCGTTCAGCAGTTGTTTACACCCACCAGCACGGGCGTGATTCAGGACATCAACGGAACGGGGATTGCCGTCTCGCTGACGGCGCAGCAGATATTCGATCCGCAGCAGCCGAACAACGGCGGGCCCGCGTCCGGAAACACGTTCGCGGCGGTGAACTCGCTGCTGACAGCGCTGCAAAATAACGATCCGAATGCCGCCGCGACTGCCGTGACGTCACTGCAGAACGCGAGCGCTTATCTCAATTCGCAGCTGCAGTTCTATGGTGAGGCGCAGGATCAGGTAACCAACGCGGTAAACCTCGCGCAGCAGTTTCAGACTCAGGAACAATCGCAGCTGGGTCAGGTGCAGGACGCCGATATTCCCACCGCGACTCTGGCACTAACGCAGGCGCAAACACAGGAAGAAGCCACCCTCTCTGTTGAAGCGAAGGTGCAGCAGATGCCCAATCTTTTCAGCTATCTGGGCTAGGGAAAGATGACCGAACCGAAAACCAGGGCCGATACACCGCATAACGAACAAGATCCGGCGATTTGTCCTCCCGGACGGTTGCCCGGAGTATTTCTGTCCACAGCGGAACGCATTCAGCGCACGTTTCTTAGCGACCTCTCAGCGGTCCTTGAGGCGGCGCTCGAGACGGCCGCGGTTACCGCCTTCGTGTCCGCGGAGCAACGCAGCTTTGGGGCATTTCTGGAGGAGCACAAGGCGGCCGGGTGCGTGATCACGCTGGATCTGCCGCCGCTGAACGGCTGTGCCCTGCTCAGCTTTTCCCGGCCGTTTGTGTTCAGGGTGCTCGACATCTTCATGGCGACGCCCGCGAGCGCTGTCTCCGCCGAACGCCAAACCCTGACCGCGATTGAGCTGCACGTGCTGCAGGAGCTTTTCGATCTCTTTGCCAGGTGTCTTCGCGGAACGTGGCAATCCGTTTACCCGATTGCCTTCGATGTGACCGCAGTGGGTCTTGAGAGCAGCGCTGAGTCAGCATCGGCGCAGGCTGCCCAGACCGCGGTGGTACTTAAGTCGCAGGTGCAAATCGGCGGAGAGGTTATGGAATTCGATCTGGCGCTGCCAGGCTTCCTCTTCCGCATGGCGGAGACCGGATTACAGAAGGCCTCCGGCGCCGACGACACACCGGGCGACGTGGAAGAAAATCTGCTGAATGCGCTGGGTTTCGTGCAACTGGAACTGGAATCGGTTCTGCACAGCTCCCGCGTGTCCATGAGTGAGCTGCTGCAGATCGAGCCCGGGCAGATACTGTCCCTGGAGACCCCTGCCGACTCGCTGTTTGAGTGCCTCGTGAATGGCAAGCCGCGGTTTAAGGGCGAGATGCTGTCCAATGGAGGCCGGGCGGCGTTTCGAATCGTGTCCCCGTCTGCTGCTTCGGCCTAGCGGGGGCCGCCATCTGAATGCGCAAAATGATCGAGCAGTCCGATCCAGGAACTGATGCGAGGGTCGTCAGTGGCGCAGACCGACAGGTCCTGGAGCCGGCTCATCCGATGTGCAATTGCCTTCAACGTTTCGAGGCGGTCTCTCTCGGCCATGTTAACCGATCGTGCCGGAAGGGAATTTACTTGCTGCAGATTGTGTGAGAGGCGCAGGTGGTCGCCGCACAACCAGGCATCCAGCATGGCTCGCCCCAACAGGCGGGAAGGACACGGACGATACGCGGACTTAGTCATTCGTGATTCTCTTCGGCGGATTTGGGCAATTTTCCAGAGAGATTTCCTTTGCGAGGACCAGGACGTTCCTCGCCGGACTATGCAAGCGCATGTTTTCTCTAAATAACCGGCAAACGTCCGATGTGGATACAGGGAAGAAGTGTATGATCCACGTCACTCGTCTCAACCACAGCGGGATCGCGCTGAACAGCGACCTGATCCAGGAGATTGAAGCTACTCCCGACACTGTCATCACTTTGACGACGGGGCACAAGATTACAGTCGTCGAGACGGTTGACGACATTATCGAACGCATGCGGGAATGGCGCCGATCTCTTTTCCAACCGGGTCCCGCGGTACCTGACACCTCATCCCAGAGATAAAACACAATGGCCAGCCCAGGGAAAAAAAAATCATCCTCTCAGCCCGATTTTGCAACGATCGGCGGTCTGCTTCTTGCCGTGGGCGGGATTATTACCGGACTGATGATGGAAGGCGGGAAGATCCAGGACATCGCGCAGGTGACTTCCGCATTGATCGTACTGGGCGGGACCCTCGGCGCCGTAATGGTCACCACTCCCCTGCCCGTTTTAATTCGCGCTGCAAAGCAACTCGGTTCGGTCGTTTTCGGCAAAGTGCATCCGCTGGACGCCATAATCGAAGAGATCGTCGAGTACGCCGGTCTCGCCCGAAAGAACGGCATTGTGTCACTCGAGCAGCAGGCGGCGGCGATCGAGGACCCGTTCCTCGCTAAGGCTTTGAATCTCGCAGTTGACGGCATCGAGGTGCACAAGATCCGGGACATCATGGAGCTCGAGATCACCCTTTTCGAGCAGAATGCGGAAGCCGAAGCCAAAGTGTTTGAAGGGGCGGGCGGGTATGCACCGACGATCGGCATCATCGGTGCCGTTCTGGGGCTGATTCAGGTGATGAAAAACCTTGCCAATATCGATGAGGTCGGACGAGGCATTGCGGTTGCATTCGTGGCGACGATTTACGGCGTGGCCTCCGCTAACATTATCTTCCTCCCGATTGCGAACAAGCTGAAGGCGCGCGCCAAGGAAACAATACACGCGAAGGAGTTGATGCTTCAGGGAGTTCTCTCGATCGCCGAAGGCCTGAACCAGAAGCTGATCCGGGTGCAGCTGGAAGCATATTCCCACGGGAAGAAGCCGGCGAAGGCTGCCAAGGCGAAAGATCAGGCGGCACAGCAACCTGCGGCGGCCGAAGGTTAGCCAATGGCCCGCAGGCGCGCCCACGCGGAGCACGAAAATCACGAACGATGGCTGATCTCGTACGCGGATTTCATCACTCTGCTCTTTGCCTTCTTTGTCGTGATGTTCGCATCGTCTCAGACCGACAAACACAAGGCACAGGAGGTTTCCGATTCCGTCAAGCAGGCGCTCCAACAGGGCGCTACGAAACCGACCGTACGGGAGATCCTCGGAGGCACTGTCAACGACAAAGGAAAAGGCAACGCAATGATGCACGGGCCCGGCGGCTCCCAGAAGCAAATAACCAAGACCGAGTTGATTCCGCCGGCGAAAGTGAGTGTTACGGATCTTCTGCCTTCAATGAAGTACCTCACACAGGCTCTGGCGCAGGAAATCAAAGAGGGAAAAGTAGACGTTCATCTGGAATCGCGGGGACTGATCGTAAGTCTCCGGCAAGCCGCCTTCTTTCCGTCCGGCGGCGACGAAATGGCGCCGCAGACCCACGATTCCATGGCAAAAATCGCATCCGTAATCAAGAGTCTGCCGAACGGTGTGCGCCTCGAGGGGCATACCGATTCAATCCCGATTCATAACGACCGTTTTCGCAGCAACTGGGAATTGTCCGCGGCGCGCGCGATTGCTGTCCTCGAACTCTTTTCGAATGAGTATCAGATTCCGCGCGAACGCTTCGCCATAGCCGGATATGCGAATACGATACCGGTGGACTCCAACGACACCCCGGAAGGAAGAGCGCACAACCGGCGAGTTGACATCGCGATTCTCAACCAGCAGATTGTCGTCTCCTCCGAGCCCGGTAAGCCGGCTCCCAAACCCGCCAAATGACAGACGCCGGGAAGGTTCTTCCCGGGTCACACCCTGGCTCCGTGACTTACCGAACCCGGGCCGGCATCGCCTCTCGATCCTGTGGCCCATTTTCATTGGGCGCCTGACATTTGCTCTACAGAGGCAACGCTGATGGGGCACGCATCTCATTTGCAGCGGCTCTGAAACATTCCGTAAGGCCCACAGTCTTTTTCTCTGAGCCCTGGCAGGTTCTATACCCCTGAACTAACAAAAGTAAATTGTTCTCTACATCCAAAGGGACCTGAAAAATGCCTGCCTCGCGCCGATGTGTTCCCCATCTGCCGAAACAACTCGGCGGGTGTCTTCGCGCGTCGCGGAGAAACACAAAGAAAGAAGGGTCCTCTATGGGCTTACGGGCACCAAGAACGAAAAGTACTCTGGCACTGGGTGGATTGCTCGCGCTGACTGTGGGCGCGGGCACCATGCATGCTACCGTGCTGTCGGCATCTGCGACGGCGACAACCGCCTTGTCTGCGAGTATCACCTGCAGTACGCAGTACGGGCCGAGCACAATTTCGACGGGCACGACCCCTGTCACCATTACCATTCACGCGTTTCCAGCGCCAACCAGCACCAACACGATCACGATCGGCGTGGCGGCGGTACAGAACGCCGCGGTGAAGATCACACCCAACACGTCGTCCGTGCTCACGGCGGCGAATAATTCCGCGGGGCTGGCGTTTACCGTGAGCGCGGTTCCCGGTTGCGCCAATTCGGTGAGTGGTTCCCAGCCGTTCAGCGTGCAGTTGACAGCACAGCAAAATACGGGCACGGTCAACAATGACGTTCAGGTGGCCGTGACAGATCTCGTGAACGCCACCAACTCCGCTCTGACCGCCCCGGCAGTTACAGTCACGTGCGGATACGCCGCCGGGAGTCCCGCGACTTATGTACCTGGAACCCCACAGACGGTCTCGGTGAGCTCGGCTGCCGTTGGCGGGACGCCTTTTTCGGTTTCAGCCAAATCCTCATGGCTGGCGTTGACTCCGGTGACTCCCGCAGGAACGGCCACAACCACGGCAACCACCTTTCAGATTTCCGCGGCCGCCGGATGCGGGGGTTTCACCTCGGATCAAACAGGGTCGATTACGCTTTCGAACGCACCGGGTCCCAGCGTCTCGGTTACCGTGACGCTGCACTTCACGACTCTCAGCCCGCTGACTGTCACACCGGTCCCGGCGGCGCCGACGATTTCCATGACTTATGTCAAGGGCTCAAACAATTCAGGGTTCGCGAATGTTCTCGTGACGTTGACACTGGCGAACGCTTTCTTCACTGTTAATACCGCGACGCTCCCGGTCTGGCTTACCGTGAACGCCACCGGCGGAACGGTTCCAACGGGCGGCAAGAGCGTGCAGTTCAGCACTACAACCGAAGTCGCTTCCCTCGCTCCAGGCAATTACACCGCCAGCGTATTCCTGCAGGTTGCGGGGTACGCGGACCTGCCAGTGCCGATTACCCTGCTCGTCACCAATTCCGCCCCCAAACTGCTGATCACAACTCCCAACCCAATGCCTGTGACATACACGTTAGGCGGGACCACGCCGGTTTCAACCATCACTGTTGCCTCAAACGATTCGCCGATTCCGTATACGATTACCTTCGGCGGAGTTCTGGCGCCAATGCTCGCTGCAGGCGAACAGGCCAGCGGCATCGCTTACAGCTTCGGCAGCAATATCACGATCGATTACAACCCTGCGCTGTTCGCGACATCCGCTCCGGGAACTGTTCTTAGTGGAACGGTGACGTTCACCTGGGGCAGCCCGGCTCAGGTGACAGTCGTTACGATCAACCTCACCGTGGCGTCCCCGGGCGCGACCATCACCAGCATTTCTCCCGCTACCTTGCCCACGGCCGCCGCGGGTTCCGTGTTCCATGTGACCGTCGTTGGTTCGGGGTTTGTGGGCGGATCCACCCCGTCACTGGCCACGCAGGTCGGAATCGTCAGCGGAGCCAGTCCAGGAACTCTGAATCTTGATACCAACCTCAAAGTGACCTATAACAGTCCGGCGAATCTCGATCTGCAGATTACGGTACCGGCAACGGCCGATCCGAACCTGCCGTTCGCGAGCGGCGGCCCCGTCTATCTCGGGGTCGTTAACGGCACTTCGACAATCCCGACGGGGACAGCAACGCTGACAATCGGGGCCGGGCCGATCATCTACGGAATTACCAGTTCCTCTTCGTTCACCGAAGTCTCGCCCGGGAACTACCCGCAGCTGGCTCCTTATGACATGATCAGTATCTTCGGAACCAGCTTCTGCACGTCGGCGACGACGACGCCGCCTGCGAATTACGCCAACTGTTCCAGCACGACGATCCTGGAGGGCAGCCCCGATCCGGTGCTCGATCGTTTCCCGTTCGAGCTGAGTCCCGATACCCTTCCGGCTTCCGGCAACGATAACCGCCGTCAGGTGACCGTGACGTTCTATCCGCACGGGACCCTCACGAGCGGGGTGCCCGCTCCGCTTCTGTTCGTGACGAACAGCCAGATCAACGCCATCGTTCCGGGCGCCGTGGCCGCGGCCCCTACTCTGTATGACGTTGCCGTGGCGTTCGGTTGCCCCTTGTTGATCAGCCCCAGCACCGTGGGCTGCGCTACGTCGACGGTGGCCCTGAGCGCTGGATTTACCGTGAATACGGTCGCAACCGATCCCGGTGTCTTCACCATCGGGTCGGACGGCCAGGGTTCCGCAGCCGCCCTCGAGAGCAGCAACTACGCACTGGTCAACGCGGCGACACCAGCCGGCATGCGCTCTACCGGTACCGACTCGGATACGGTTCTGCTCTATGTGACCGGACTCGGCGTGCCGCTCAGCAGCAGCCTTACCACCTCCAACGACGACACTTGCATCGCGGCCCTGGGCAGCACCGGGTACCTGGGCGCCCTCGAGGCCAGCGTGAACCCGAATGCGACCCTCAGCAACATCGATGGGGCCGTGTTCCAGAACTCATTGTTCCCGGGCGATCTTCCCCCGTGCCTGACCACTGCGCCAACCGTCACTATCGGCGGCGTGGATGCGACGGTCAGTTACGCGGGATTTGTGAGCGGCACTGTAGCGGGGCTTTATCAGATCAATGCACAGCTTCCGTCCACCACCGGTACGTTCTATCCGAGCTATCCGTCGCAGGAGGGAGCGCTGACAAATCTCACGGCAGCCGCGCAGCTGCCTGTGTTCGTCACCGTCGGCGGCAATACGAGCCAGGCCGGAGTCACGCTGCCGGTCATTCCCCGTCTGGAGGTTGCCGCTCCGTCGGGCATATCCGGCCTTCAGGTCGGCATTGCTTACACCGGTAACGCAACAGCCAGCGAAGGGAGCGGAACCTATACCTACTCCATCACCTCCGGCGTGTTGCCGGCGGGATTGACGCTCACTCCGAGCGGTATCAACGCCGGCCAAATCTCCGGACGGCCCGCGGCAGGCACCGCCGGCACCTATACTCTCACTGTCAGCGCGACCGATACGTCGAACACGCCGCTCAAGGGCAGCGTGAACTTCACGATCACCGTTGCAGGCGGTCTCTACATGACGTTGTCCGGCACCGCAACACCGTCTGTTTTTGGTGCAGCGAACTCCACTGCCAGCCAGGTGATTACTCCGACGGGCGGCGTGTATCCGTACACCTTCGTGCCTACGGTGACCGTGCTGGGTGAGAGCGCAGCGGCACCGGCCGGATTGACCGTGGTTCCGTCGGGCGGTACGCCAGGCGTGAATGGTTCGTCGGCGGTGGTGCACACCTCCGCGGCGCTTCCGGCGGGCACCTACGCGGTTACCGTCACGGCAACGGATGCGACCGGACAGGTCACTGGCTCCTCCAGCTTCACGGTTACAGTGGGTCTGGAACTCAGCCTTAGCCCGACGTCGCCGATTACCTACAGCAAGGCAAGCGGCACCGCAATCACGACCGTCACGGTTAACGGCGGGTCGAACAGCTATAGCTATGCGATCGATGCAGCCAGCGCCACCAATGCGCAACTGCTGACGTTCAGCGGCAACCAGCTCGAAATCGGCACCGCGGCCAATGTCAGCAACATGAGTGTGATCATCGATGTTCTCGATACCGGTGCAGCTCCGACCGGTGGCGCCGTAACCAGCACTCCGGCCCAGATCACTCTTACACTGACCATCACTAACTGATCTCCAGAAGCGTCAAAAACCTCGGCGGCGGGACACCAGTCCCGCCGCCTTTTTTTGCTTTACCGCCGTTCTCGCGTGTTTTGGCGTGCCTTCCTCGCTCACCGGCGGTGTCTGGCGGCGCTAACAAAAGAGTTAAGCCATTGGATAAGTGACAGTTATGTTGAAAAAAATATTAGAGTTGAAGGCTGTGCACCCGATATGGGTGGGTGAAAGCATGATACTCGGGTATCCGGCAACACTGAGGAGAACCCGAACCGGACGTGACCTCCGGCTTGTATCAGGAAGATAGGAACGTTTCCACAATGTCGATATCAATCCAGACAAACTACGCCTCGCTGGTTGCCGCTGACAACCTGAATAAGAATAATAACTTCTTGACCAGCACGATCGAGCAGCTGACCTCGGGCTATCGCATCAACCAGTCCGGCGACGATCCTGCCGGTCTTGCTGTCGCCAACGGTTACAACAGCAGCATCGCCGAACTGACCCAGGGCGTTCTCAACGCAAACGACGGAACCAGCGCCCTGCAGATCGCCGATGGCGGTCTCAGCAACATCACGCAGATACTCAACCAGCTGAAGACGCTGGCAACGGAGTCCTCGAGCTCCACCTTTACCGGTGACCGCAGCGAGATCAACGTGGAATATCAGGCTCTGCTGACCGATATCTCGCGTCAGGCTGCCAATATCGGCCTGAACTCGGGAGGTTCGCTGAACGTCGCGAATACCGTCTATATTGGCGGCGGTTCGGATCAGGCCAATGCTCAGGTAGCGATTAACCTCAGCGGCGCACAAAACACCGTTGATGCCGTGGGCCTCGGTATCGCGAACACGACCGTGGCAGGCGGCGGAACCACCTTTGGCGTGAGCAACACAGTGGACCTGAATAACACGGCAAACACCTTCATCTCCGGCAACGCCAGTGCCTCACAGACCTTTACCTTCCAGGTCGCCACAGCCACCGGTGCCCAGCAGGTATCGGCCGTAGTCAATGGCAGCGTTGCGGGCATCACTGGCGACAACGTAATCAGCCAGCTGAACCAGCAACTCAACCAGTACGGCATCAGCGCTTCCATTGCCGCCGACGGTACGCTGCAGTTTGGCGGCCAGACTGCGTTTACGGTGGACTCCGGCGCTATAGCCGGCGGCGGCACTGCCGGTTCGGTGGCGGCGGTTTCGGGCCTCGATGCTGTCAACACGGCCGATTACAACCTGGACAGTTCCTCGGCTCCCGGCGGCGCATTCGTGGCCTTCGCCAGCGGCGCGACAGAAACCGTGACCTTCTCGAGCGGCCAGGGCTCACAGACCCTGACTCTGGACGATACTAACGCCGGCGGTTTGGGGCAGGCTGTGTCCTACCTGAACACCCAGCTGAACAGCATCGGGATTTATGCTGTATCGACCAATGCCGGAAATATCTCGTTCCAGAGCGCCAGTTCGTTCACGGCGGACGAAGTCAACTACACGGCAAACGGCGGAACAGGTAACCTGTTCGGCGGCGCCACGGGCCAGGCAGCAGGCTCGACTGGTGCGGTAACCGTAACAGCGCCCACCGCTTCGGCGTCCGACACCGGCAACGCATTGGCGGCCATAACGGCTATTGACGGTGCAATTAAACAGCTGGGCAAAGTGCAGTCCGTGGTTGGCGCCGGTGAACTGCTGCTGACGTACGCAACCAACCTGGCTAACTCACAAATCACAAACTATTCGGCGGCATCAGGCCGCATTCTGGACGCCGATGTGGCGACCGAAGCCTCGAACCTGAGCAAGGCACAGGTTATCGAGCAGTCCTCCGTAGCGGCAATAGCGCAGGCTAACGCCGCACCTCAAGCCCTCCTCAAGCTCCTTCAATAGTAAGTTGTCTTCTGGTTAACTAAGGGCCGAACCCTCGGGTTCGGCCCGATTTTTGCTCAGGGAATAACATGGGTTCCGTTTCCAGTCCGCTCGGCTTCAGTTCGAACTCCGCGTCGACCATACCGTTCAACGGGAGCAGCACTTTCTCCTCAGCTTTCCAGACGGTTCTGAACACCGCCGTGCAGCGTGCATCTCAGCCCATGGAGGCGCTGCAGACGCAGGTGACTGACCTGACAAATCAGGAGACAGCCATTGCCGGCCTGCAGAGTACCTTTACAGAGCTGCAGACGGTTCTGCAGAATATCGGGACCGCGGCAACGGGCAGCCCGTCGGCTCAGTCATCCGACACTTCCGCCATTTCTGCGACGGCATCCGCGGGTGCGCTCAACGGGACTTACACGATTCTGGTGGACAGCCCGGGATCGTCCACCACCACTCTCAGCGACGCCGGAACGACGGTTACCGACCCGACAACGGGCAATATCAGTTCGGCCACAAGCTTCACCCTGACCGTAAACGGCACCAACCACACAATCACGCCTTCCGGCAGTTCTCTGGTAGATCTGGCTGACGCCATCAATGCTGCATCCGACGGCGTGCAGGCCACCATCGTGAACGTCGGGTCGAACACCAGCCCCGACTACCGGCTGTCGGTCACGAGCAATAATCTCGGTCCCGACACGATTCAGCTGAACGATGGAACGAAGAATCTTCTTGAGACGTTATCCCCAGGCACTGACGCAACGTATCAGCTGAACGGCCAGAGCACGAAAATACAAAGCACATCGAGTCAGGTCAGTCTTTCGCCCGGACTCACGGTGAGTCTGCTTCAGCAGACCAGTTCTCCAGTCACAGTTACGGTTTCAACCGATTACAGCGGTCTCCAGACAGCGCTTTCCAACTTCGCGACAGTTTATAACAGCGCGGTTTCTTCCGTCTCCCAGCAGGTCGGTCAGAACGGAGGCGCACTGACCGGACAAAGCATCGTCTACTCCCTGCAGAACGTTCTCAACAGCCTTACCGCTTATACGGGCGGCTCCGGTTCCGTCGCGTCGCTGGCCGATCTCGGCCTTACGCTGGACTCAAGTGGAAACGGCCAGCTCGACTTCAATGCGTCTACATTCTCGGCAGCGGATCCCGCCGCGGTCCAGCAATTCCTCGGGAGCGTGAATTCCGCCGGTTTCCTCCAGGCGGCAAATAACGCGGTGGATGCGATGGCCGATCCGAACACCGGCGTTCTGCGGGAAGACGGAACGGCGTTTCAGAGTCAGATCACGAGTCTCAACAGCCAGATCGCTCAGCAGCAAACAATCGTCAACAATCTTGAGACGAACCTGCAGAGCCAGCTATCGCAGACCGACGCTGCGATTGCCACTCTTCAGGCTCAGACCAGCTATTACACGCAGCTGCTGAACGTGGAATACAGCAACGGCGGAACCCTCGGCTGATGATACCCCCGGGCATTCTGGAACGCGAACACTTACTGCGCCGCGCCGTGGCCGAGAGGCAGTTCACACGCCTTGAGGCACTGATCGCGTCATACTGCGAGCTGGCGAACGAGCACCTGTCAACTTTCGCGCCGGGTGACCCGGCGAAAGCGGACGTCCTCAGGAATGTTATCGGCGTTTTCGAATGGTCGTCGCTGATGATCTCTCTCGCCAGGTCAGGCTATGCGGATCAGCTCACTCGCATCCAGCTGGCCGGACGTTATCGGACGCCATGCCCCGTCGCGCGGGGGGCGGTTCACGTAGACGGCTGACCAGGTCTCCTGTCAAACCTCTGACGGCGTCAGCAGCTTGACAGCGTACGCAGCCCTCGAGCACTTCTGCCCTGGCGCCTTTCCCCTTTGTTTCCAGTGGCACACTGAAAATCCGGCCGCCTGGGTCAGCTGGCACCCCAGATGCACCCCGGCTGGCCGTGATCGATAGCCTGGGTGACAGCCTTGAGCGCTATATGGATCTGACCAGCATGCGCCAGAAACTGGTCACGTCCAACATCGCCAACGCCGATACGCCCGGATACAAGACACAGGATTTCGATTTTCAGTCGGCTCTCAATTCCCTTACCGACGGCACTACGCCCCAGCCCGGCCCGGTTTCGGGGCTCACCGTGAAAAACGACGGCAACAACGTGGATCTCGACCGTGAGTCCAGGCTGCTGGCCGAGAATGCTCTTCGCTTCAATATCGCGGCGAATCTGTTGAAAACCCAGATCACGCAGGTTAAAGAAGCGATCAAGGAAGGCGCATCATGAGTTTGTTTTCCAGTCTTTCGGTCAGCGCTTCCGGGATGTCTGCGCAGCGTACGCGTGCGGCGCTTCTCGTCGAGAACATCGCGAATTCGGAAACTACGCGCACTCCCGAGGGAGGCCCCTACCGCCGCAAGGACGCGGTCTTTTCCACCACACCCGTTGGCTCCGAATTCGCCTCCGAGCTCGAATCGCAACTGCAGACGGGAGTCACTGTATCGGGAATTTCGGTAGATCAGACGCCGCCCGAGAAACAGTACATGCCCGGCCATCCGGACGCGGATGCCGACGGTTACGTATCAGTCCCAAAAATCAACGCGGCTGAGGATATGGTCGATCTCATGAGCGCCAACCGAAGTTATCAGGCGAACGTTTCCGCCATCTCGGCGGTGAAGGACATGATCCAGAAATCCATCGATCTGCTCCGTTAGGAAAAATTGTGACACTGCCGATTTCCAACATCGCTCCCATTACCGTTCCGTCGCTGACCGGTCCCGCGGGAACTACAGGCGCTCCCGGAGAGTTTCAGAATGTTCTGCAGAACTCGATCGGGACGATTCAGGGACTGCAGAATAATGCCAGCACGGCGGTGCAGAAATTCCTCTCCGGAGAAAACGACGAGCTGCATACGACAGCCATCGCCACTCAGCGTGCAGAACTGGCCTTCGAACTTGGTCTCCAGGTGCGCAACAAAGTGGTCTCGGCTTACCAGGAAATCATGAAGATGCAGCTGTAAAACATGGCTGACAACAAGGACGTCAACCAAATCCAGGCTCTCATCGCGGGGCTTACGCGGGTACAGCAGCTCTCGATTGTGGTCGCGGCAGTGGCGGTGGCCGGCGGCATTGCGGCACTCACGCATTTCCGCACCGAATCCGATTTCCGACCTCTCTACACCGCGATGGCGCCGGAAGACGCGGCGCCCGTGGTGCAGAAGCTGCGCGAATCGGGAGTGGAATACCGGCTCGCCGACAATGGCGGCACGGTGCTTGTGCCATCGGCAAAACTGGCGGAATCGCGTCTGACTCTGGCCGGAGCCGGCCTCCCAAAGTCGGGCAGAGTAGGATTCGAAATCTTCGATAAGACGAATTTCGGCGCCACCGAACTGGTCGAGCATATCAACTATCAGCGCGCGCTCGAAGGCGAGCTCGAGCGGTCCGTCATGAGCATGGCCGAAGTGGTGCAGGCGCGTGTGCATCTTTCCCTGCCGAAGGAATCTGTCTTCCTGGATCAGCGGCAGCCGGCCAAGGCCAGCGTCCTGGTCAGGCTTCGGCCGGGAGCTCACATTTCGCAGCAGGGCGTCGTGGCAGTGACCAATCTGGTCGCAAGCGCCGTCGATGGTCTGAGTCCGGATGCAGTAGCCGTCCTCGATGTGGATGGAGACCTCCTCAGCCGGCCACGCAAAGCGGGCAATGAGGAATCTCAGGTGACGAGCGAGGCGCTGGAAGTCCGGCAGCAGATCGAACACGATCTGGTAGCCAAGATGTCATCTACGCTGGAGCCGTTGCTGGGGCCGAATAATTTTCGCGCGGGCGCCTCGGTCGACTGTGACCTCACCAGCGGCGAGCAGCAGGAAGAAACCTTCGATCCGGACAAGTCTGTGATGGTCAGCTCGCAGAAAACAGAAGACGATACCCAGCGAGCGGGCTCGGGCGGTATCCCAGGTACAGCTGCAAATCTTCCTCACCCTCCGCCTCAGACCGGTTCCGCAACGGGTTCCGCGCGTCGTACAGAAAATGTGACCTACCAGACCAGCCGCGTGGTGAAGCATACCCGAATTCCGCAGGGCGTTGTGCGGCACATGTCGCTATCGGTTCTCGTCGGACAGGAAACGCACTGGGAAGGCCAGGGGAAAGCGCGCCATCGTGTTTCTGTGCCGCCTTCGGCCGAAACCATGAAGACGATTCACGATCTGATTGCCGGCGTCACTGGATTGAACTCCGAGCGCGGCGACCAGTTGATTGTGGAAACACTTCCGTTCGAGCCGGCGATCGACGGTGACGTTGCGAAGCAACTCTCTCCGCCGGAACCGAAAACCCCCACTCCCGCGTGGCTCCAGATGATACAGAAATACCGCGACCCCGCGCTCCTTGCGATGGCAGGTCTGGCCGTGCTGATGGTCGTCCTGCGTACGAGCGCGAAACTGGCCCTGAAAAGGCACGCGGATCAGGACAGCGCAGACCTGCCTTCGGCGCCGGCCTTAGGCCCGGGCACGGAATATGCAGCGGTACCGGGGGCGGATCGCGCCGAGCTCCCTCCCGCCGTCCACCACGAGCTCCTGATCGGAGCCCAGGACGGCACGGCACAGCGAGTCAGGGATTTGGCGCAAAAAGACATCGATGCTACCGCCAACGTGCTTCGCATGTGGATGCAGAACCCGAAAACTTAATAACCAATGACTCCTCAGCTCGCACCAACCGACCCCAACCTCAGCGGTACGCGTAAAGCCGCTGTCCTTTTGCTTGGACTCGGCGATCAGATCAGCGCCGACGTGATCCGCCGCCTTTCCCCCGATGAGATCCGGGCTATTGGCCAGGAGATCAGCGCGCTCAATTCAGTCCCGCCCAGGCAAATGCTCCGGGTCCTTCGTGAGTTTGAGAATCTGACTGCATCGAGTAAATATTTTGCCCTGGGTGGCCCCGATTCGGCGCGGCGTCTGCTGGAACAGGCGGTCGGTTCTGAGTCGGCTGATCAGTTGCTGAACAACAATGCCCGGATTCCAGGACAAACCGCCGCGCCTGCGAGCCATACCCCTGGCCCGCTGGACGGAACCGATCCGGCGGAGCTGGCCAAAGTGCTGCAGGAAGAAAATCCCCAGACTTTGGCCCTGATTCTTTCCAACCTTACGCCCGCACAGGCCGGCCCGCTGCTCGCATCTCTTCCGCCGGAGGTTCAGCCGCAGGTGGCGCTTCGTATCGCCCTGATGGATCGGCTTGCGCCCGAAGTCTTCCGCCGCATCGCGGGTGCGATTCGCCTGCGTCTGAAAGCGGCAACGCAGCTCCAGCGTTCCAGCGGCGTGCGCTCTCTGGCTTCAATACTCAATTTTGTGGATGCCGAAGTGGCCGACACGGTCCTGTCCTCCGTCGAATCGGAAAACGAGCCCATGAGCACCTCCGTGCGCGATCTGATGTTCGTCTTCGACGATGTGATCACGATTGACAAGGAAGGGATCAAGGCTGTGCTGGCCAAGGTGGATCGCAAAGTTCTCACTCTGGCATTGAAGGGAGTCGGGGAAAAGGTTCGCGGCCATTTCACGCAATGCATGTCCCAGCGCGCGTCGGAAATGATGATCGAAGATATGGAGGCGCTCGGTCCCGTCCGCATTCGGGATGTGACCGGCGCACAGCAGGCTGTTATCACCGCGATTCGCCAGCTTCGCAAAGACGGTACAATCGCGCCGCCCAGCCGGAGCGGCAGCGCCAACTCTGAATATGTCGTCTAAGGTTTTTCACGCAGACTGCACCGGGGTTCGCCTTGTGCCGTGGCGGGCCGGCCAGGAGCCCCAGGATCCGGAGGCACTCCGGCCCCGGAAGGCCGTGTTCGGCGCGGCCCGGGTGAATCCGGCAGCCAACCGAACCCCGGCTGACGAGATGCAGGAACGACTGAATGACGCCTTGCAGAAAGGTTTCGAGGCTGGAGAGAAGGCGGCTCGCCAGGCTTGTGAAAACGACCTCCGCCGCCAAACGGAGGAGCTCGCACGCACGATCGCGGAAATCGCGGGATTGCGATGCGAGACGCTGCAGCGCGCCGAGGCGGACGTTGTTCAGCTCTCCATCGAGATCGCGCGACGTATCCTTCATCGTGAGCTTGCCGTCGGACCTTCCGCTGTCGAATCGCTGATCAAAGCCGCCCTCGAAAAACTGAAGCAGCAGGAAATCTACCGCGTACGCGTCTGCCCCGGTGAAGAGGAACTCGTGCGCGCCTGTCTGGAACAGGCCGGACGAGGGCAGGCGGTGGAAATCGTAACCGACGCCTCGCGGCCTGCCCGCGGGGCTTTCTTCGAAATCAACCGGGGAGCGCTCGACGCCTCCGTCGATACGCAGCTTGCCGAGATCGAACGCGGCCTGCTGGACGAACTTCGGATGCGCACAGCCAAATGACTTCCGCCGGCTCTTTCGACCTCAGTTCTTACATTCGACAGGTAGGCGCTTCATCGCTTTTGCCCTGGACCGGCGAGGTCGCCGAACTTGTAGGCATGCTGGTCGCCTCCCGCGGTCCGGCTGTGGCAGTGGGGGACTTTTGCGAAGTATTGACCTCCTCGGGCCGCAAAATCCGCACCCAGGTGATCGGTTTTCGCAACGGCATGGTGCTTTCGATGCCGCTTGAAGAGATCGACGGCATTCAGCTGCACGACCGGATCATCGCCCGCGAGAGGGACGCGCGGGTGGCTGTCGGGCCCGAACTTATCGGACGCGTCGTTGACGGATTCGGCCAGCCGGTTGACAGGAAACCCCGCATCCGCCCGGCTGCCCACTACGCTCTTTATCACACCCCGGGCAGCCCCATGGACCGCGAGCACATCGTGAAGCCGGTTGCCACCGGGATTCGCGCCATTGACACGATGTTGACCGTCGGGGAAGGCCAGCGCATGGGTATCTTCGGCGGCAGCGGTGTGGGTAAAAGCACTCTGCTCGGTTTGATGGCAAGGCATAATTCCGCAGACGTAACCGTCATCGCACTGATCGGGGAACGGAACCGCGAGGTCCGTGCATTCCTCGAGCACGAACTGGGTCCCGACGGGAGCAAGCGGTCTGTAGTGGTGTGCTCGACCTCCGACCGGCCGGCGCCGCTGCGCGTACGCGCCTGCTTCGTGGCCCTGGCCATCGCGGAATATTTTCGCGATCAGGGGGCCAGCGTGCTTCTGATCATGGATTCTGTGACGCGGCTGGCCATGGCACAGCGCGAGATCGGTCTGGCGGCGGGGGAACCACCGAGTCAGAAGGGATACACACCATCCGTGTACAACCTTTTGCCCCGTGTTCTGGAACGGGCGGGCAATTTCCAAAACGGTTCCATAACCGGCTTCTTTACCGTTTTGGTGGAAGGCGACGACTTTAACGAACCTATATGCGACGCGGCGCGGTCGATACTCGATGGGCACATTATCCTTTCGCGCCGCCTGGCGGCGGCCGGGCACTATCCGGCCATCGATGTTTCTCACTCGATTTCACGCCTGTCTTCGCAATTGACCGGACCCGGCCATAAGGCAGCGGTGCATAAGATTCGCCAGGCCATGGCTGCGTACGAAGAGTCACGGGATTTGATCGAACTGGGCGCATACGCCGCCGGGTCCAACCCGCGTCTCGATAC
This sequence comes from Terriglobia bacterium, assembly GCA_963832905.1. Classification (GTDB taxonomy): domain Bacteria; phylum Acidobacteriota; class Terriglobia; order Bryobacterales; family Bryobacteraceae; genus BOG-234. The sequence goes on from CAWHVO010000008.1 coordinate 949,007, forward strand.
CGCCATCCGGATGCATTCGGAAATCACCGGCTTTCTGCGACAGGACGCTTCCACTCATGCGCCTGTCGGAGAAAGCATCGCGCGCATGGAACGGATTGCGGCGGAGCTGTAGTTCCCGTGGCGCCTTTCCGTTTTCGCCTGGCCAAAGTTCTCGAGTGGTACGCACAGCAGTGCCGGGTTGAAGAGGACAGGCTGCATCAGCGCTCGGCGGCGCTGCGCAGGAGCCGCGAGGAGTTCGCGCAGGCGCAGCAGTCCCGGTTGACCATTGAAAGGGATCTCATGGAGAAAACGATTCTCCCGGCTGCCGAGCTGCTGGCTTTGTCGCGTTACCGCCATCGCGCTGCGCAGGTGGAGCGCCGCCTCGCCGAACAGGTGGCGCAGCGCGAACGCGAGTGGCAGGCGCAACTGCTCGCGGTGCAGGAGGCCAGGCGGCGCGTCCGGTTACTGGAGAAAATTCGCGAGCGTAAGGTTGAGGAACATTCCGCCGCCTCCGACCGCGAACTTGAAGAACTGGCCGCCGACGCTTTTCGCGCCGCGGCCCATTCCGGCTCGCTATAACCTCTACTAACGTTGGTACTGTTACCGGTGCCCCTTGAAGGGAACGTATCGGAATGCTAATTTTAGTTAGCAATGGCTGGGCTGCCGGTTGACAAACGTTCAAGCCGAAGATACGACGTGGAAGCCGATTTACGGTTCTCCTGGCGTCAGAACAGCGTGGAACGGCTCGGCTGGGGCAGGATAACGGAACTCAGCGATAAGACAGTCTGTTTCGATTGCGGGTTCAATATTCAGCCGGGAGCCGAGCTGGAGATTCGCATCCCCTGGCCAAAAGCTCTGCAGAACGGCTGCCGTCTGGAATTGGTAGCACGCTGTTCAGTAATCAGAAACGAATCGGAACGGGCTGTCGTGCATATAGAAGACTACGAACTCCTGACTTCCGGGGAACGTTCATTCCATCAACCGGCGGTCTGGGGCAACAGCTGCAATATCATGGGGTGACCGTATGGCAGCATGTTCCGGAGGACAGGCCGGGACGCCGGACGCTGCCTTTGGATGACACAACGCTCGGATTTCGACCAGGCTTCGACCCGTACTGTGTCCCGGACTTTTTGCACACGGAAAACTTCCTGCGCTCCTAATTCGTCGATCAGTCCCGCCAGCGACCAGCAGGAAGAGTCAACGATCCGAATCGCACCGCTGTTATCCACCACAATGAACTGCTCGGCGCCTGTTTCCGCAGACTGAGCAGCAACATCGAGGACCTGTTCTGCCGTTCTGATCAACCCGCTCACGAAAATCTCATCGGCGGATTGTCCAAAAATTCCGCTGAAGATTCGGAGCAGCTGTTCCAGTGGGTCTGAGCGCTCGCGGGGCTTGTTGTCATAGATAAAATTCCAGGAAATCTTTTTTATGGTTAACCTTTCGGCACTAGAAACGAGGCTTCAAATCTCCGATGATTAGTTTCTAATGACCTGCTGCCCCAGATGCGGCTCCCGGCACCTCTCGATAAGAAATCTTGTAGGAATTGAGCGGTTCATGGCCTTTTTCACCAACAGGAGGAAATTTCGTTGCCGCGAATGCGATTGCCGTTTCAGGGGACGCGACAGACGCAGCTTCCCTCGTTATACGGACAGTTCTTCTCCCGTCCCGAATAATCGGCCGATTGCTTTTGCGAACCTTGGAACCAACCCAGGCCGTATTTCACCGCCTTCCCGCCTGAATACGTAAACCCGCGAGCAAAGGTCCAAACCCCGCCGCGCCGCCCGGGCCGATCCGAAGCACATTCGGGCAGCCCGAAAAACTTATCGCGCAGCTTCCGCTCTGTCCATCAGCATCTTCCGCACAGCGTCGTAGATCCGTTCAATCGCGGGACGCCGGTAATCCCATTTCTCACTCGGATCGGGTGGGTTGAACCACCATGGTGGCGTTCGCTTCAAAGAGCAGAATATCGCCGCTTGCGCTCAGTCCGAAATCGATCCCGGCATAGTCGAGCCCAAGCCGCGACTGGATTTCGGCCAGCGCCGCCATGCCGCGCGGTCCCAGCACACCCGCCATATTTTCGAGGAACTCCGCGTCTTCGGCGCGATGCTCGGGATGATCCGCCATATCGGCCGTGAAATAGTGGATCTTCCATTGGCTGGAGACGGCGACATGCAGCGGATAAAGCGCGCCGTCGATCATCATCACGCGGTACTTTGCGCGCTTTGCCGTCCGGGCCGCGGGCGTCGAGATAGTGGAGCACCGTCAGATCCTCGCCAGGGAGTTCGGCCAGCGCCGCGGGCAATTCTTCGATCGCTTCCACCCGCAGAAAGTGGCGGCCGGTGTGGAAGCCGGGGGTCCGGACCAGAAGGGGGAACTCGAAACCGTGGCGGGCAAGAGTTGTCGCGGCGTCCTGGCCCGCCAGCAACGCGCGCGGCAGCGTGACGGCGCCCGATGTGATGACTCCCGGAATGCCGGCAAGCCGTTGGGTGTTGTCGCTCGCGTCCGGTCGCGGCCACCTTTGCCGGCTGGTTGATGACCGGCGCTGTCGTCATGGCCAGGACGGACTGCGCCGCGGCCAGAGCCGGAGCCGCCAGATCGGCGTCGCCGATCGCATTGAAGACGATGCCGTGCGGCGGCAGCGGATGGCTGGGGTCGAAAAACTCCGCGAAGACAACAAGTGTCTGAAAAACCCGGTCGTCGAGAAAATGGCGCAGTGGAATGTTGCCACCCGCTGAGCCGGCCAGCAGCAGCAGCGAAACGGGCGGTCTCGATCCCGCGGTACGGCAGCGTCAGCACGGGCCGGCTCCCGAACCCCAGTTGCCGATGTGCCGCGGCCGCCCGGCTCGATCGCCCAATTCCGCCAGGACTCGCGCCAGGCCCTGGTGCGCCTCGGCGAAGATCCGGCTTGAGGCGCAGCGCCGTCTCATAATGTTCGCGCGCCGCGGCCACGTTCGCCGCTCTCACGCAGTACGTTGGCCAGATTGACCCGGCTCATCGGATCGTCCGGGTGCCTGCGCCACGGCTTCGGCGTAAGCGGTCCGCGCCGCGGTGCGGTATCCGGTGTCATGCAGCAACGTGCCCAGGTTGTTCAGGGCCGCCCGATGCGCCGGTTCCCTCGAAAGCAAGTCGAGATAGGCGTCTGGCGCGCGTCCCCGGTGCGGCCAATTTCGGTCAGCAGGCAGGCGCGTTCAAACCTTGCCGGGATGTCGCAGGACTCCGTCCCGATCTGCTCCTCCAGTTCCCGCAGCCGCGATTCCCTGATACGTCGGGGCGCCCAGCATTCCGAATCACCGGTCTTCAGCTGATGGCTGATGACGGAGTTCTGATCGTATAGCGCGGCCCGCTCGCAAGAACCTGTTCGATCAGCGCATCGATCTCCGCTCTGCTCGTGCGGTGATTGACGATGGCGGCGCGAATTGCCAGATGCCCGTCGATGATGGTGGTCGATGGAGCGGCTTCTCCGGCCTCATGCAGATCGGCCACAATCCGGGCGTTGACGCGATGGGCGTCGTCGCCGGCGCGATAACGGAAACAGACGATGTTCAGTTCCACGGGCGCCAGCAGTTCCAGTTCAGGTGTTTCCCGGATGCGGCTTTCGAGATAGCGCGCCAGTCGGCAAGTGCGCGAGATCGCCGCGTCCCAGCGCGTCGGCGCCATAGACCTTCAGCGTGAACCATGTCTTCAGCGCGCGAAATCCGCGGGAAAGATCGGGTCCGAAATCGCAGGGCCACGGCGAGCCGCCGGCCAGTCCGCGTCTCTTCGCGGCGCAGGTAGGCGGCGGAAGTGGCGAAAGTCTTGCGGTGCAGCACGCCGTCGCGCACCAGGATGAAGCCCGCATCGTAGGGCGCCTGCCCCCATTTGTGAAAATCGAACGCCAGCGAATCGGCGCGCTCGATTCCGCTCAGCCGCGGAGCGAGATCCGGCGCCAGTACGGCCAGCGCCCCACAGGCGCCGTCGACGTGGAACCACAGATGCTCGCGGCGCGAAAGATCGGCCAGCGCGCTGAGATCGTCAATGGCGCCGGTATCCACGCTCCCGGCCGTGCCCACCACCAGGAACGGCGTGAATCCCGCGCGGCGGTCGGCCTCGATCGCCGTTTCAAGTTCCGCCAGATCCATTCCCCGGCCCGGACGGGCGGGAATCAGGCGAAGCGCATCGCTGCCGAGCCCCGCGAAATCCATCGCCCGGGCAACGCAGGTGTGAACCGCTGACGAGGCATACGCGGTCAGCCTGCGGGGACTCGCGGCGACGCCCGCGCAGCGCGTCTCAAAACCCAAAGCCACATCGCGGGCGATCAGCACGCCGATGAGATTCGCCATCGACGTGCCGGTCACAAACAAGCCGGTGGCGCTCTCGGGAAAGCCGAAGATGGTCTGCATCCAGCGGACAATCTGGCGCTCCACTTCGATCGGGAATGTGATCGCGTCCGCCCAGATTCGCGTTGAGACTGGCGGCCAGCATCTCGGCCAGCATGCCAACGGGAGTCCCGCCGCCGTGCACCCATCCCATGAAACCGGGATGCGTATTGCCCGTAGCGTAAGGCAGGATGTCGGCCAGAAATTGTCGGTGAACCTCAGCAAGATCGGACGGCGCGCAGGGCACAGGCTCGCGAAAACGAGCCCGAACCTCATCCGGGATGGGCTGCCAGACAGGACGTTCGCGGATATGCTCGATGTAGTCGAGAGCGTCGTCGAGCATCCGATGCGCCTGAATCCGGAAAGAGGGCCAATCAGCGGGGTCAAGAGATTCGCTCTCCGGTGTGGTACGGCCAGTCTCCATACCTTGTCATTCTCCCGCGCGGCATCATCCCGGCTCTGGACCTGCAAGGAGGATGAGGTGAAGAAACTTCATTTCGATACGAGACTCCCTTCTTGCCTTTGATCGCCAGCGGGTGCGTCGCCTCACAACGGCCAGGACTCCAGCCAGAGTGCCAGTGTCAGATCGCATCGATCTTCCTGGGCCAGCAGATTGGGACGAAGCTCTTTGTGGTAGCGATCCCGCAGAATTTCGCGTTTCAGGTGGCCGGAGCGCAAGGTGCTGCACGTCGTCGCGATCCCGCTCAAAATTCCGCTGGAGCTTGGATAGAGCGACATCGTGAGCCTCCAGCGCGTGAAGGCGCAGATGCGTCCAACTGCCGGGGAACATCGGCACAAGCCGCTGTTCGTAGTCTTCGGGAGGAATGGCGACGGTAACGGCATCGAGGTAAAGCTTGTGCTTCCGGTGCAGCGGCGAACCCTTTCCCGCGATTTCCATCAACCAGCCCTGAACATTCGGGACGACGGCCAAGAAATCCAGGTCGGATGTGGTCCGCGCGACGCCGTAGAGTTGCGTGACCACAAAGCCGCACAGCAGTGTAGGTGAATATCCTCAGTTAGGTTGGCGTCAACTTCGGCGAAAAAAGATCGCCACGGTATCCGGCGGCTGTTCAGGCTGTCGCATACGGCAGTTGTTCGGCTGTGATGCTCGTCAGCAAACTCCAGTGCGCGGCGGCAAGAGGGCGGTTTGTCCTGAGCCATCTGCGCTCAGGCTCCGGCATCGAGTCGCGACACAATGTTCCTTCGGACGCGAGGCGAGCCTCTTCAAGCTGGTTTTCCCAGACGGACAGAACGGCAACCGCGTTTTCGTGTAGCGGCAATGCACCCGCCGTCTCCCTGGCAAGATGAACCAGATAACCCAGACGGTTCTGTGCGTTTTGCAATTTAGCCCGGTCCCGCAGCCAGTCCCAATTCAGATCCGTGTACGATTTCAGGACCCACGGCAACGCCTCAACAAGCCGCGTGTCGAGGTCGCGCTGGACAACGGCGGCGAGAACGACTTCGGCGGGATTACTCGTCTGCCTGGCCCGCGCATGCTCAAAGCCGGGGTAGCCGAGAGAAGCCAACCGGTTTTGGAGGTCATCAGGTCGGCCTGGCTGAGGGGCCAACGGTTTGGGAAGCGGCAGAGCCGTAGGCGGGAGCTTGTACAGACGCGCGGCTTTACGAGCGAGCTTGGCGCTGGCCGTCCGCAGGCCGGTTTCGAGCTGCGACAGGTAAGGCTGCGACACGTTCAGAGAACGAGCAGCCGCGACCTGCGTTAAACCCCTTTTGTCGCGTCCTCCCGTCCATTGCTCCGCCGTCATTTCGTATACGCTCCGTCTTAAGATAATATAGCATGATTAGCTATATTCTGGCTGACGCTCGCAGGAGTGTGGATTCGATCCACTCTTCGGCGCTCACGAAGAATGACCCACTTCCGCTCGCTTAAAGTGACCCACCTGGAGAACAGGATCTCGGTTTGAGCGCGCATCATCATCCACGCCGCAGGCGTGTGCAGTGTTCGGCGAAGATGCGGGGCACTCGATATCATCCGCGCCGAAGGCGCGTTCTGCTCGTGGTGAGGGAGTAAGTACGGGGCTATCGCGCTGGCGTGGAACGCTGGAGTTTGTTGCGGAGGTGCTGGAAGTATTCCGGGCCGACCTTGAGCTGCAGGACTTCTTCGATCACAGGCGCGAAGTAAATCAGCGACCGAATCGTACCGAGAGGCGCAGCGTCGGCAGGTCTGGCCGAACGCCGCGCCGCCGCGAGTATCAATGCATTTTCAACTGTGGCCAGAGGCACGGCGCGGTCGTGCAACTGAATCGCAAAGATGCGGTCCGCACGTCGAACCACGCCGGCTGTGCCGGGTGTGGCCCGATAAGCATTCAGAACCTGTCGCACATACTCGCGCTGCTCCATCGACCCACACCTTCAGCCCTGCGGATCGCGCAGCGACGGACCGTTGATGGTGACCGTGTGGCAGTAATGCCGCACACGGCTGAGCAACGCCTCGACCATGGACTTGTTGCCGAGGAAGTTCTGCCACTCGTCATAGCCAAGGTTCGTAGTAATGATCGTCGAGTGGCGATGATAACGCTCCTCCATCAGCTTGAAGAACGTGTTCGACTGCTCGGGCTTGAGATTTAAATACCCGAACTCATCGATCAGCAGGACGTCCAGACGCGCCAGCCGGTTTAACAACTGGCGCGTGGATCGATCCGCCAGCGAAGCATACATCTCATCGAACAGGTCCTGTGCCCGAACGAACTGACAGCGATGTCCGTTCTGCAACGCCTTTAGCAGAAGGCCGCAGGCCAGCCCGGTTTTGCCCACGCCGGTCGGGCCCACCAGCACCAGATTCTCGTGCTTTGCCACGAAGTCGAGGTCGGCGAACGTGCGCATCTGCTTGCGGTTCACGCCCGGCTGGCGCGACCACGGAAACGTTTCCAGGGACCATCGCTCCGGCAGATTCGCTCTGTGAATGCGCCATTCGAGCGCGCTTTCCTGCCGCTCATGCCACTGCGCCCGCAAGAGTCCCGCCACGAACTCCGTGTAAGGGATCTGCGCCTTTTCGGCGGCCTGCAACTGCTCGTCGTAAACGTTGAGCATGCGGCGCAGCTTGAGATTCTTCAGCAGTTGTTCGAGTTCTTCAGTCATTGCCTTGCGGCTCCTTGTCGCCGATCAGAAAATAGTCGCGGGCTACCCGCCGCAGAATCATTCGTTCCAGCCGGTCGAGATCGTAAAGTCCGTAGCGGGCGGCTTCGGCAACCGCGGCAAGGAAAGGTTCGCGGGGATACTCGCGCAGCAGTCGCAGCATTTGCCGCAGGGCAAGAGTCACCACTTTGCGCCCCTTCTGCTTCAGCGCCGATATATAAGGTGCGATCTCCGGCGCGGCTTCGATGAGCGTCTGTTCTTCCGGATGCGGATCGTTTCGCTTAACGCCCGCGCCGCGCGGCGGCCGGTGTTCGGCCAGCATGATCCGCTGATTCGGCGGCGTCAGAACGCGATCGTGTACAACAATGTGGCGCGGATCGAGTTCGATCTCGATCCGGTCGCGCGTCTCGCGAACGTCCACGCTCCGCCCGATCCAGGGAACCGGAACCGAGTAACGAATGGAGTTCACCGAGACATAGCCTTCCGTGTCTGCGGTGCGCCGGTGCAGCCGATACACTTCCGGGACCCATGCCGGCAACGGTTTCAGACGTAGCTGCTCGACCGCGAACAGCTCTCGCGGCACGGCGCGAAGATGCTTCTTATAGGTGGAGTTCACCTTGTCGCACCACTGGCGCGCCTGAAGGTTGAGATCCTGCCAGCTGGTGAAGGTACGGCCCGCCAGAAAGTTGTTTTCGATGAATGAGAAAGGCCGTTCCACGCGCGCCGAACGATTGGCGTCGCCGCGCTCATGCGCCACGAAACGGAAACCGAGGCGGTCGGCGAACGACTCCATCTCGGGCACCGGAATCATCTCGCGTCCCGTGCCGCGCAGCACCACCACGTGCGTGTTGTCGATCATCACGCGTTCCGGGGCGCCGTTCATGTAGCGCACCGCATCGGTGAGAAACACCTTGCAGTCGAAGCGCTGAAAGGTGGGATTGATCTGAAAGAACAGCATGCGCGAATAACACAGCACTGCAGAGGCGGTCTGCGCCTTATACTTCCTGCCGCCCACTTCCACTTCATGCGGAGACGTATCGTGCTGCATCTCCACACCGGGCTCGAAATGATACTGGCCCGAGGGCACAACCGGCGTTTGCCCGATACCCTGTCTGCGGCAGAATGAGGTCAGCGCCTGATATGACAGTGCCGCGCCGCTCGCCTGGAGTTCCTCATGGACTCGCACGAGATTCCCCTTGCAGGAAGCCAACAGCTCGATGATCTGTTGGCGGTAAGGTTCTGCTTTCTCCGAACGCTGAATCTCCGGCACGCTGACGGAGTTCGATTGCAGGACTTTGCGCACAGTGAGGCGCGACACCCGCAACACGCGTGCGATCTCGCGCTTGCTCACTCGTTGCTCGTGCAACTCCAGAATCGCGGTTCGCTGCGCCTGGCTCAGCATGTCTGCTTTCCTGTTCCTTTCCGATTCGTTCCGCCATCCGGTTCAGTTCCCGGCGCGTACTTTCGATCTCGCGCTGCGCCTGCTCCTGCTGTGCGGCGTTCATCTCCGGCAAAGCTTCGGTGAGCCTGCGGCCGGCGCGACGCAGAATGGCAAGCGCCATCTCCAGATCGCCCTGAACCTGTTCGGCCGCGGCGGGCTTCGCCGTCTGCGGCTGGCTCTGCGTTTTCAGAAACAGTTCCGGTTCGGCGAGAATGCGCTCGCGAGCCACCCGCGAACCTTCGCGCCATGCGGTGTAAAGCTGTGCCGCCTGCCTGGAATCGCAGCGGTGCGTCACGAATGCCGCAGCCATGCGCTCACAGTCTTCGGCGCTGACGCGAGCCACCGGCACCAGATACTTCATGGCGGTCTGCGCAGTGATGTTCCCTTCGCGCACATGACGCTGAACCGCTTCAGGCAACAACTCGACAAGCGCCAGTCGCCGCGATACCCAACTGATGCTCCGGTCGAAACGGCGCGCCAGTTCGTCGAGCGAGTAGCTGAAGCGCTGTTCCATCTCCGACAGCAGCCACCCCTGTTCGAGCGCGCTTTCCTGAGGGCTCATTCGCTGCGCACGCGATAACAGCAGGGCTTCGGCTTCGCCCATCGGCCAGACCGTGGCTTCGATGATGTCGCGGCCCAGTTGCCGGAGCGCGGCGATTCGTTTGTAACCGTCGATTACCAGGTAGCTGTCGCTGCCGTCTTTGGCGATCACAACAACGATGGGCGTCTGCTGGCCGCTCTCAGCCAGCGAGGCCAGCAGTTGGCGCTGGCGGTGCGGCTCGCGGACTCGCAGGTGCTCCCATCGCAGGTCGAGCTGGTGAAACTCCAGGTGCATGGTCGGGCGGCTGAACCCGAGTATGCGGGAGGTTGGGACTGGTCTTTTGCGGAAGCGGGGGAAGTGTGCCGGGAACTGCTGTGGGATCAGTGAGATAGGGCCGGATCTGGTCTTTCGCGGTGCGGACGATTAGTGCCCCCATAACGCCAATGAAATCAGCGCCTTGCGAGCCGAACTGGTCTTTCGCGACCTCCCAGGGAAGTTGCTTGAGAGGAGGGGGCAATCGCAGCGGTTCGGGTGATTCAGGGTGCGCCGCCGCGCGCCGGTCGATTCGCCATGCGATGGAATAGCCGGGGTTCTGATTACGCCAGTTTGCCTGGGTCTTCTGGCGCCGCGCCTTCTGGCAGTCCGGACTCCCGCAGGCTCGCTGCCGGCTTCCCACTCGCGGATTCGGCCGGAACCACCGGCGACAGATGGTGCACGGTCTCTTCCGGGCCTCGGGCATCGTGATGTTCTATCGTCTTCATCACGACTTCAGCCGCCGCGAGGCGCGATCAGTTCAGAATGCCTGGGTCATTTCTGACGAGCAGAGGTGGGTCACTTCTGGAAGGCGCCGAAGATCCACTGGCACCGCCCGCGAAAGCAGCGCCGAGGGCTGGCTCCGCATCGCCCACCATGTTCGCTCCAACACTCTTCAGGAACCGGGAGTACCGAAGTTTCCCCCGCGCGGCGGCGGCGTGCCTTGTGTCTTCGTCGGTATCCGGCAACGTGCTGAGAATCACTTTGGGGAGGGCATCACTTTGGCGAGGCATCCATGTAGGCAAAGAAATGGGATGCAGTTGCCGGAATCGCACTTCGATCCAAAGCTGAGATTTCGGAGGTAGTCCCTGTGAAAGTCCCTGCAGAGAACCGTTCGGCAGGTGATCGGTCGCTGTAAGCTACCGAGGAAACTGGAGCTGGCGGAGGGGATTGAACCCCCGACCCTCTGATTACAAATCAGATGCTCTACCAGCTGAGCTACGCCAGCGGGGGAAGCTTCATCATAACATCTGCGCGCAGTGGCCTTGATCGTTAACGTAAATTCGTCAATCCCGTCTGATAACCATTTTCGGCATTGAGAACAGCGTATTAAAACGCCACAATCCGGCTTATGAATAGCTTACTCACTTTCGTTTCGCGCTTCCTCCGCAACGAACAGGGTCAGGATCTCATCGAATACACGCTCCTGATGGCATTCGTCGCGCTGGCTTCGGCTTCCATCTTCCTCAGCGCCGGCGGCAGCATCCAGGGTATCTGGTCGAACACCAGCAGCCAGCTGGTTGCCGCGAACGCCGGCAGCTAGAACCCCCGGCCGTCAGACAGCCTGGCCACGGATCCCCATCGGGAGGGAAAGGCTTTCATTGTGCCCTGGTTTCCCGATAGGTCGGTCGTGAAGTGGCAACGCCACATTTGCGCGGCAGAAGGTTCCCGGCGAACGACCCGGCGAACCGTGGAAGCTTGTTTCACGCGATATTCCTCTTGCCCCCGATCATTCGGATAGCTGCGGTTGCTCTGCCGCCGCAAAATGCAGAGGATCCCTGAGGCTCTGCATTTCCCGGTAGTGATAAAGCGGAGATGGCCGCCTCCCGTTGAATTTCAACCCTCGCAGAAAATGAATCTCCTCTTCCGTGATGTTTCCGCTCAGCGCGGTGTTCCTGAGAAACTCTTCCAGCGCGGGCTCTACGCCGCTTTCCATGGGCTGCCTTTCGGCAAACTCAAATCGTTTAATGCTCTGAGGTGCAAGCCGGAGATTCAGGCCGATTTCCAGCGCAAACGTCCGTAGATCGATATCCCAGAACTCGATCATCGGGTCCAGAAACGACGCGCAACCCTCCACCGAAATGCTGAATACGTCCGTATCCAGAAATTCGAGGATCGCGACACGCATCTGTTCATAGCTCCTGTGACTGATTTCTGCCATCGAGCGGAGCCAGTCTTCGTTCCGCAATTCGTCCCGCGCGACTCCCTGCGTCACATCCAGAAGCTTTTGCGTTACCAGTCGTTCGAGTTCGCCGAAGGGCTGCTTCTCGAAAATGTTCGCTATTTCGTTTCGCCTGCCCGGGTCGCACTTGCGCAGAATCAGCTCCCGGGAATCTTTGAAGAGCGCCTTCAGTGGCGCCGCCGCTTTTTTCTTCAATTCTTCCTGACGCTGGAGATCCGCCAGTCTCGCCAGTTCCCCCGCGGGAAATCTCAGGAATTCGCCGATCCTCTCGTAAATATCCGTCCGGCCCGAGGCGGGAGGAGCCTTCTTGTGGCCCAGCAAAAGCGAGATATACGATTCAGTGACTTGCGCAGCCTCAGCGAGATCTTTCTGCCCCCGCCCAAGATCCTTTAAACGCTGCCGAATCAATAAGGAGATATCCACGGATGCCTGCTGGGGATGCCTGTATTTACCAAAATCAGTAAACTCATCATCGATGATACCTCAATGCCGGATTGACATCTCAACAATATTAACTTATATTGGTAAACGTCTGCCGTGGGCATTCGCAGATCGTCTGAACTAAGTCAGGCCATCTGATTCCTCTCCTTAGGCGCGCTCGACAACCGAGGAGGTTGCCAATGGTTGTTGCCAACGAAAAGCCTACAGGTACCAATTACACCGCTACAGCGGCGTTGCTGATTCTGGCGTTCTTCTTCATCCCGGCAGTGTTGATCGTTTCGCGTCCGTTTGGCGACGTTCTCTCTTTCGGCGGCGATCGCGTGCAGCGTAATCTGCGTCGGGCTGGCCAGGATCAACTGGACGAAATTTTCGCGGCTCTCGATTTCCTCAATCGCCGATCGGGGAACGCATAACCACAGGGGTTGAACTTGACGCTGATCACATTGAAATTCACGGCAACGGAACTCCAGATCCTGACCGGTCTGGCGGCGGATCAACTGTTTCGCAAGGAGTTCATCGATTCCAGACTGCCCGGGTTCAGGTCCAATGTTCCCGAGTTGAATGTCGGAAAGCAACTCGTCCAGCGGATGAGACTCGCGGCCGGAGGCCCGGCGGCACGCAGGGAAACCTTCGTCTCCCCGAGTATTCGCCCCGCAAGCCGGCAAACTCCATGAGAGAAGCGGGCATGCAATACCTTCTCACCGGGTTCACGCAGGATACCGGGGTGCGCGTCTTCGCATTCGAAGGCGTTGCCGCGGACCGGGTGCGGACAGCGTACAGCGTCAAAGCCGATCTCGCGCTCGCACGGAAGCATGGGATCCCGATGCAGGAGTTGCCGCTGCTTTGCCGGGCCATCCTCGAGCGGCGCAGCGAGGATGACGACCAGCGCGCTTTCACCTTCACTGAGGGCGACATGACCCTCCACTCGAATCTTGTCCGTGCCGCGCTTGATTCGCAAAAAAGGAAAGCTCCGCGCAGGCGGTTCGGCGCGGCGACACCCGAATCGGCTTCAGCTGTTCAGCCCGCCTGAAACTTTCGGGCCGGCCTAGAAGAAAGGCAAAGACGTAATGGAAACCTTCACCAAAGATCAGCCGGTCATAAGTCCGGAACTCTGGCGCGTATGGGAAGAAAAAACCAGACTGCGTGGTAAAGCACACGCCCGGAAGATCACGGTAGCGGCGTCAGCCGCCCTGTTGATCCTGTGGCTGGCCGGCATGATCACGCGCTTCAGGCTGGGCGGATCGATTCACATCCTGCTTCTCGTTGCCGTGGCCTTACTCGTCATTCAGGTTCTTTGGGACCGCCGCTCGATTCTGTGAATCCCGTCTCCGCCACGTGCGCGGGCCATGTTGTCGAAATCCTGAAAGGAATCTATGAAAACGCGTTTCTACGCGGTCGCCTTTATCGTTTTCTCGACCCTGGCCCCGGCTTCTCTGTTGCCGGCAAGTGAATTGTCCCTCTATCGGGAATTTCATCTCAGGATCTCTCCTGGGGATGAGTGCATCGAAGAACTTGACTGGAGGACCAACCAGTCTCCATCCACCCCTACCCGGCCGATTCTGTTCGCGAGATTCGGTTCCGTTTCTATAAAGCCTGGTTTGCTTTGGACAATGAAAGCAAACTGACCGGTACGCCGAACCAGATCGAGTGGGCTGAGCAAATCAGATTGACCGTCGCTCAGGAGTTCGATCGGGTGGCGAAAGTGTTTCAGACTCAGGTCTGCATCCAGACTGGTCAGAAACAAGCGGAAACCCGCGCCATTATCGCCATACTGGAACAGAAGCGCGCCGAGACGCTGTCCATCCCGAGTGCCGGCTATTTCATCCGCGAATGGCGAGAGCTGGACGATCAGGTGCGCCAGATGATCGCCAAAGATCCCCGCTATCACTTCATCAGGGATCAACGGGCAGTACGCCAACGGGCGGCTGTCTAAAACGGCTCTATCCAAACGAAAGTTGACAACATCATGCACATTCGACCTTTGTATGACCGCATCGTGGTAAAGCGTATCGACGAAAAAGAAACCACGCGCCACGGCATCATCATTCCCGATTCCGCCCAGGAGAAGCCGCAGGAAGGCGAAGTCATCGCGGCGGGCCGCGGCAAAAGACTCGAGAACGGCACGCTGGTGGCCCTCGACGTCAAGGCAGGCGACCGCGTCCTGTTCGGAAAATACTCCGGGACCGAGACTAAAGTGGCCGGCACCGATTACATCATCATGCGCGAGGACGATGTGCTCGGCGTCCTGACCGCGAGCTAAACGTTCATGGACAAAAGACTGCAGAAGCGCCACAAGCGCCAGGTTTCGCGCGCCAGAGAGCGCATCCGGCTGTCGGAGCCCGACGTCAGGACGCCGGAACAATTGAGGGCGGCGCGGGAAGCCAGCCGTCGGGCGTACTCCGATATGCCATCCCATGCGGTCCGGCCGGAAGCCCAATGGTCATGATACATCCCCTCTTCGGGTGGTTATTCTGGGGTGGCTGCCCGCGCTGCAAATCCATCGATTTCAGAACCGTGGGGACGCAGAACGCTTTTGAAAGAGCGTTCCGGCGGTTCGTGCAGCCCTGCCGGTGCTGTCTGTGCGGGCGCCACTTTTACCTGATCCGGCGCTTCGCCGGCATCGGCGAGACGGCGTGAAAGCCGCGACATTCATGCGCAGGCGGCACGACCAGGCCATGGCGCGAAAATTCGAAAGTGGTGGCTGAAATCGTCCTTCCCCTGGTCGTCCCTGAATCGCGTTTTATATTTTTTTCGGTTAAATAAGGCGAGTCCGCGTCCTCAATAAAGACGACAATAAAAATATGTCAGCTCAAAATGGAGACAAGGCCCGCTACGGCAGGCTCCGAAAGAAGAAGATTGCGCATGGCGCACGTATGCGGGAGCTGCGCAAATCACTACCGAAAGCACCCGCGCCCCGGGCCTGACTCGGTGATCCGCGCCGACGGATTTGTATTCGAGTCGTTCTTGCGGTGCCGATCGAAACCAAGTTGTGGTCCGGTTGGTCGCTACAAGAGGTGCCGAAAGCGGGGCGCAAGCCGAATTTTCCGAATCGGTTCTGCCTCTCGCGCCGATGATGAAATCGCCAGGCATCAAAACCCCACCGTCAACTCAGCCTGGCGTTCACGCCGTTTCCGGATTCAACACGGACACGCCTTCGAGAGACGAAACTTCGCCCAGTGCTTTATCCGACACGACCAAGTGATCGGCGAGATCCAGGTTCGACAAGTCGAGCGCTATAGCAAGCTGGAGGGCATCCACATCGTGGGCGGCTGTGCGAAGCCGGTCCCTCGCCGGGACAGACCTGCCTGCCCGAGCGCGCGCCAGACGCCTCGCACAGGTCCGACACCGCCACGTTCTCCACCAAACGCCGCCCGCAAAATGGCGACCTTCTCCTCTTCTGTGTAATGCTTTCGCTGCGTTAATCGTTTCGATTCTGTTGCAGTGCCGCGAGACAGATATGGCAAAGCAGCAGCCTTGCCCTTACCGGAAGCACAACGGTCCTGCTAATGAGCTGGGTCATTGTTACGGGATCTGTAACAACCGAGGAGTGGTGTTGACAAACACCTACCGAGCAGTGATGACAGATTCCGATGGCTTCCTGCGGATTGCCGGCCTGCGAACATTCGTAGCAGCACATAATTGTTTCCTCTCATCCTTCAGTGGGTGAACTGTTTCGAAAACGCGGTGTTGGCTAAGGACACACTCGCAAAAGCGCCACCATACCACTTCCGATTGATCCAAAGTGCGACATTTACAAGGGAAATGAGTACCGGGACCTCGACCAGCGGACCGATCACGGCGGCGAAAGCGGCGCCATGGTGGATGCCGAAAGTTGCGATTGCAACGGCAATCGCCAATTCGAAGTTATTGGATGAAGCCGTAAATGAGAGTGTGGCAGCTTCCGCATAGTTGGCTCCAACCTTCCTGCTCATCCAGAACGAGGCGAAAAACATCACCACAAAGTAGATAGTGAGCGGGATGGCGACGCGAACCACGTCGAACGGCAACTCCACGATCATCTCGCCCTTCAGGGAGAACATCACTACAATCGTGAACAACAAAGCGATCAAGGTCATCGGGCTGATCTTCGGAATGAATTTCTTCTCGTACCAATCGCGACCCCTAGCCTTCTGAAGTGCGAAACGGGTGACCATTCCGGCGATGAATGGGATGCCGAGGTAGATGAGAACGCTCTCGGCAATTTCGGTCATAGAGATGTCTACTTCTACCGCCCGGAGGCCCAACCACCGTGGGAACGTCGCCAGAAAGAAGTACGAATAGACGGAGAAGAACAGCACCTGGAAGATTGAGTTGAATGCGACGAGGCCGGCGGCGTACTCATGATCGCCGTGCGCAAGGTCATTCCAGACGATGACCATAGCAATGCAGCGGGCCAGACCGATCAGAATGAGACCCGTCATGTACTCGGGTTTGTCGCGCAGGAAAAGTACCGCGAGTGCGAACATCAGAATCGGTCCGACAACCCAGTTCTGGACGAGCGAGAGGACCAGGAGCCGACGGTGCTGGAACACCCGTCCCATCTCTTCGTACTTCACCTTCGCCAGCGGCGAATACATCATCAGAATCAGCCCGATGGCGATGGGGATGGACGTGGTGCCGACGCTGAATCGATCGAGGAACGGTACTACGCCGGGAACAAGGTACCCAAGGCCAACTCCAGCGGCCATGGCGGCGAAAATCCAGAGCGTAAGATACCGATCGAGAAAAGAAAGTCGGGGACTGGTCTGCTATGTCCATGTCTGTTCTGCAGCCTTCCGGTAATGCAGCTTACAGACCAACACGGCATGTGTCAGCATGTCTTTTGCAATAAATCAGATGCGCTGTTTTCGGAGCAGCAGATAAGCGTCTTCCGGATAAGGCAGCAACGGAAAGTTGGGGCAAATGGCGCAGATCGAGACCAGCGCCAGCGCTTGCCAGACGTTGCCGCAGGCGCGCCCATCCATTCGGGGAGCACGCCGTAAACTATTGAAATTCTGGAGCGGGAGACGGGAATCGGACCCGCAACCAACAGCTTGGAAGGCTGTGACTCTACCATTGAGTTACTCCCGCTCAGTGCGTGAAGAGTCTTTGGTCAATTGTAGCAATTCAGTCGTAACTGCCTTCAATGAACCATCGCCCCTGTGCCACATCCTGAAACAGCCGGTATAACGCGCCCGATTCGAGCGCAACGTCCCATTCATCGCGATTCCACGCGCCTTCCTCTTCACCCGCCTCGCGCCACCACTCTCCCGACGTTCGCCAGGGGCCTTTCGCCATCACCACCCGTCCGCTCACCGATGGCGATACGATCCGCACCGGCTGACGATTCACCACAATCACCTGCGCATAACGCGGCGGACGAAACGGCGCAAACACAGCCGGGCGATTCATTCCCGAGCAATTCCGCCACCGCAGCCACTACCCGTCTTTCGGCGCGAATCCACGCATGGCAAAGCTGTCCGGACGATGCGTATTTCGCAGCTCCGGCGTCCCCACCTGCCCTTCTCCCACCAGATGCCGCAGCCTCGCCACAGTCAATTCCAGTTTCTCCGGCTCGGGCGACGATGGCACAAACAGCCCGTGCTGCGTGCGCCGCGGCTTCACCGGCTCGGCCCGCAGATGGACTTTCAGCACCGGCGCCACCGGCGTGCGGCCTGATCAAATCCAGCTGCAGCATTTTCAGGAACGCTTTCACGTCGAGCATCGGCACCGGCAGTTTCAGCACCGGTGCAGTGCTCGGGGGCATTTTCCAGCGTGAGCCGCAGCCGGATTTCATTCGTGGCCAGCGACGCGCCCCGCCAGCCGCCCGCAGACATCGTTCAGCAGTCTCGACAGAATAAACGACAAAGGCTCGATCGATTCCACCGGATCGTCAAGTTCCATCTCCTCTTCGAACTCCAGCGGATCGACGATCGGCCGCAGCTGCCGATAGCCCTCGCCGCGCGCCAGACGCTGCAGATCGACGCCCTCATCGCCCAGCCGCGCCGCCACGCCCAGCGGCGGCAGTTTCGCAAATTCCCCGAACGTGCGAATCCCCCACAGATGCAGCAACTCGGCGGTCGCACCCGTCATACCGGTCATGCCCAGCAGATTGACCGGCAGCGGCGCGAGCACTTCGGCTTCCCTGCCCGGCGCAATCACCGTGACGCCGCGCATGCCGTGCGCCGCATGCATGGCGGCATCGGGATTGGATGCAATCGCAATTGAAGCCGGCACACCGATGCGCCGCCCGATTTCGCGCGCCAGTTTCTCCGGCGGACCGTACAGCGATTCGAGCCCGCGCACATCGAAAATCACCGTGTCCGGCGCATTCTCTTCTATGTAAGGCGAAAACCCGCGCGCGCATTCGACAGCCAGCGGCAGATTTCCCGGCGCATGAAGGCAGGCAAACATCAGGCTCATCGGTAAACCTGCAGTTCCGCCACGCGCGCGCGGTAATGAAGCGCACAGGCCGAAGGGTCCGTTGTGCGCGGTGCGAATGAATGTTTGCGACTCTCCGCCAGCGACACGATGCCGCGCAGCAGTCTGCCGATCCACAGCGGTTTCTTCAGCCGCATCTCGATCTGCAGAGCGGAGCACGACCGCGCATTGATCTGCCGCTCCACCGCCACCAGCGCCGCGCCCGTGCGCTCCGCCGCATGCCGCAGCCGGAACCAGGATGCCAGCGGAATGCGCCGCGCAATGGCATTGGCCGTATCCGCCAGATCGAGCACCACGAGTCCGAACCCGCCGCGCCTGAATCAGCAGGTCGGTCGATTTCAGCGCATGCTGCGCATTGCCGCCGCAGTTCACCCACAGGACGCGATCAAGATCCACGCCCGCTTCGACAGCCGATGCCGGATCGAACGCCCCCGCCGTATCGATCCACGCACAGCATTCGCCCCGCCGCGTCGCCTGACTGAGCAGCGCGAACATCAGCGCCGTGCGGCCGGTCGATTCCGTACCGCAGATTTCGGTTATGGTGCCGCGCGGAATGCCCCCTGCCGTCAGCTGGTCGATGGCCGGAATGCCGGTAGAAATCTGCTCCAGATCGGGCCGACGGCGCACTTCGAACGGCACGTCGAAGCGTGAGCGCAGTTCCGATCGAAGCTGGAGCAGGGCCGCACCCATATTCGCCTTTTATTCGCCAATAGCAACTCTACTTTGGCAGAGGTGGGGCAGGTTGTCAACCTGCAGCGGGGTTGTCAACCCCGCTGGCCGTTAGCGCCGTCATGCTCCACACTTTGACCGTATTTTGCGAGGGAACCAGGAACGTATTTCGTCGGAATATGTAGGATGAAGTCGATGCAAAACATCGCAGGTCTTGCCGCCGTATTGCTTTGGGCCCCGATAGCACTCGCCGCGGGCCTCATGCCCGCCGCGCGGCAGAATGCCGTCCTGCAGAAATACTGCGGAGGCTGTCACAGTGACGCCTTGATGTACGGCGGTCTCTCGGTCGAACACTTCAACGCCGCCAACCCCGAGCCCGCCGTCGCAGCCATGCTCGTGAGCAAGCTCACCAGTGGCCACACACCGGAACAGGTCCTGGCGGCCGCAAAAACCACCGACCCCACCCGCGTTATGGCGCTGCTCCACGGCGCGATGGGCGCCAGCGGGGACATGCCGGACGAACCCACGCAGATCGCATTCGCGGAAGCTCTCTCCACCGAAGCCGCCGGCGCCGACCAATGGGACACGCGCTGGAACGGCAAAACTGTCACCTCGACTATCCTGCGCGCCTTCACGTTCAACGAAATTCCCCGGCGCCACCGACATGTACCGTCTGATCCTCACCTGCCGCATCGACACGCACGACGGCGAAATCCAACTGGCGTGGGCGAATGGCGTGCCGGAGGAAGGCCAGCCGATCGCCGTTGCGATCGACGGCAGCGCGCCCATCACCCATAAAGCCGAAGGCGGCAGGAAGCAGGGCAACGGAGTGAACGGCCCCGGCGCCACCGTTCTCTATCCCGCCATCCCGAACTTGCCGCTGCCTAGCCGCAGCCTGACCGTCCGCAATGTCTTTCCGAATGAAACGCCGGTCTTCCCGTTTGACACGCTGACCGCGAGCGTGCGGCAGAATCTGGCGGCGTGTTTCAGCCGCGGCGAATGATCTGAACCGCAGACGCGCCTGTCGGGTATCCTGCATAAGGCACCGTTCAAATGCAGACCAGAAAACTCGGCAACAGCGATCTCCACATCACCCCGCTCGGCGTCGGCGCGTGGGCCATCGGCGGCGGCGGTCTCACCTTTTCATGGGGCCCTCAGGATGACAACGACTCCCTCGGCGCCATCCACGCCGCCCTCGATCGCGGCATCAACTGGATCGATACCGCGCCCGCCTACGGCCTTGGACATTCCGAAGAAATCGTCGGCCGCGCCATCCAGGGCCGCCCGCATCGTCCCTACATTTTCACCAAGTGCTCCATCGTCTGGAACGAAAATCGCGAACCCAGCCGTAGCCTGCAGCGCGACTCCATCATCAGTGAATGCGAGGACAGCCTGCGCCGCCTCGGTATCGACGCCATCGATCTCTACCAGGTCCACTGGCCCGATCCCGAGCCCGACATCGAAATCGGCTGGGCCGCCTGTGCCGAACTGCAGAAGGCGGGCAAGGTGCGCTGGATCGGCGTGTCGAACTTCAAACCTGCGCACGTCGCGCGAATCGAAAAAATCGCGCCCATCACTTCGAACCAGCCGCCCTATTCGATCCTCTCGCCCGAAATCGAAGCCGACGTTCTGCCCGCCTGCGCGCAGAAGAACATCGGCGTCATCGTTTATTCGCCGATGAAATCCGGCCTGCTCACCGGCGCCATGACCCGCGAACGCATCGCGCAGATGCCGCCGGACGATTTCCGCCAGCGCACCGTGAATTTCAAAGAACCGCTGCTCACCCGCAACCTGAATCTTGTCGAGTTGATGCGCGCAATCGGCAATCGGCACGGCCGCACCCCGGGCGAAGTGGCGCTCGCATGGGTACTGCGCCGCCCCGAGGTCACCGGCGCGATTGTCGGCCTTCGTTCGCCCAGGCAGGTTGACGGCATCGTCGGGGCAGCGGATTTCCGGCTGTCGGCTGGTGAGGTCGAAGAGATCGCCAGGTTCCTGCAGGAGCAACACACCGGCATAAGCATGCTATAATCAAACTTTCCCAGACCATAGCCATGTTGCTGAGTATTAAGGAGATGGAAGTCCGCAAATTACCTTTTGCGGAAATCTGGGAATCAAATGGGTTCGTTTTTTCGGACCCGGCAATCACGAACAGGACCCCTGTGGTGGCTGAAGGGGTTGCCGAGCTGCTTCCCCATACGGGCGGTGAAGTTCGGGTACACGGGCGAATTCGCACGGAAGTTGAGACGGAGTGTGATCGCTGCCTCGGCCGCGCGTCGTTTCCGATTGACGCGCCATTCGATCTCTTCTACAGGCCGCTCGGGGCGGCCGGCGAACCGGAAGAGGATGAAGCCGAGCAAGCCATCGACGAAGGTGAGGCCGAGATGGGATTCTATGAGTTACCCGGCCTCGAGCTGGAAGATATCGTACGGGAGCAGGTTCTGTTGCAGCTCCCCATGCAGAAGTTATGCAGCGCTGCCTGCAAAGGCATCTGCCCGATCTGCGGCGTGAACCGCAATGAGACCGAATGTAACTGCCGGCCGCCGTCCGGCGACGATCGATGGATGGCTTTGAAAGATTTGCACGTTTAAGAAAGTAGAAATAAGCGCACAGGCCAGCCCATCAGCGAAGACGCATGGTCAGTCTTATCCAGGATAAGGTTAGCCAGACGGCTGCGCTGGTGGTCAGGTCCGTTGTGCGCGAAAATATAGGACATACCATGCCGAATCCCAAACGCAGACACTCCAACGCACGCACGCAGACCCGTCGCGCTCACGATGCCCTGTCGCGGCCCGCGCACTCCGAGTGCCCCAATTGTCACGAACCGAAAGTGCCGCACCGCGTGTGCCCGCACTGCGGTCAGTACAAGGGCCGCGAAGTCATCGAGACTGCTGCCGAGTAAATGCTCACCATAGCGGTAGACGCGATGGGGGGCGACAAAGCCCCCGTCCCCGAAGTCGAAGGCGCGATTCGGGCGGCCCGCGAGTACGGGCATCGTGTCCTCCTGGTCGGTGACGCGAAAACCGTTGAGCGCGAACTGAAGGCGCACGACAACGTCGCGAGCCTGCCGATCGAAGTGGTGCACGCTTCCGAGCGCATCACCATGGACGATCACGCCGCCAAGGCCGCGCGCGCAAAGAAGGACAGCTCCATGCACGTCTGCGCTCGTCTCGCCGCGGACGGCAAGGCGGACGGATTTCTTTCCGCCGGCAATACCGGCGCGTGCATGGCCATCGCCAAGATGATCTTCGGCAAGGTGCCAGGCGTCGATCGCCCGGCCCTGACCGGCGTGTTCCCGACGCACAAAGGAACACCGGTCGTGGTTATCGATGTCGGCGCCAACGTCGATTGCGAGCCGGCGATGCTCAAGCAGTTCGGCCTGATGGGTGAAATCTATTCTCGCCTGGTGTTGAGGATCGAGCGGCCGCGCGTCGGGCTGCTGTCGATCGGCGAAGAGGAGCACAAGGGCAACACGCTCACCCGGGATGCCACGCCCCTGCTGAAGGCGCTGTCGCTGAATTTCATCGGCAACGTCGAGGGCCGCGATCTGTTCTCCGGTCGCGCCGACGTCATCGTCTGCGATGGCTTCGTTGGAAATGTGGCGCTGAAGGTGAGCGAAGGCCTGTCCGAGATGATCCGCGGCATGCTGCGCGAGGCGCTGGCCGAGACCGTGACCCGCAAGATCGGCTATGCTCTTTCGCGATCCGCGTACAAAGACTTCAAGAAGCGAATCGATTACGCTGAATATGGCGGTGCGCCGCTGCTGGGACTCAAGGGCGTGTGTATCATCTGCCACGGACGTTCCGATTCGAACGCAATCAAAAACGCCATCCGCGTGGCGGCCGATTTTGCATCCAGCAATATGAATCAGCGCATCGAAGAAGAGCTGCGCGAATTCGCGGTTACAGCGGGGTGAGTCATGCGTCATCGTCTGCTCCTGATTCTTCTTGCGTGCAGCGCGTTTGCGCAGACTGAGAAGTTCAACCACGTGCAGTGGACGCTGACGTTCGATCAATCGTCCGTCGCACCCGGCGCCACCGTTCTGGGGCGTCTCAACGCGACCGTCGATCCCGACTGGCACACATATTCGTTCACCACGCCGCCCGGCGGACCGATTCCGACGACGATCACCACCGACAACAGCCCCGCGGTTGAGAAGTTCACCATCTTCGAACCGCCGCCCGTTCGCAAGTTCGAACCGGCCTTTAACGTGGATACGGAAACCTACGAGGGCAAACAGACATTCCTCGCGCGCATTCAGCTGAAGAAGGATTTCCCTCCCGGGCCGGTCACGATCACCTTTGTGCCGCGCTATCAGGCCTGCAGCGGGACAACGTGCATCCCGCCGCGCACGCGGCAGGTCAGCGCTCCCCTGACCATCGCGGCCGGCGCGCCGGTTGCGGCTCTGAACATTCCTGCCGGCTACCTCGAAGCGAAGGCAGTTGCCGCTAAACCGGCAGTCAGCACGGCTTCCGCCACCCCGCAGTCGGACAGCCTTGGTGCTTTTCTGGCTCTGGCCTTCGGATTCGGCATCCTCGCCGTCTTCACGCCGTGCGTTTTTCCCATGATCCCGATCACGATGTCCTACTTCATCGGGCAGCGCGGCGGCGTGCGCCTTGCCATCACGTTCTGCCTCGGCATCATCGGATTCTTCACCGCGATCGGCCTGATCCTGACGCTCGCTCTCGGCCCCACGGCGGTCGCGCAGCTCGGATCGAATGTCTGGGTCAACGGATTCATCGCCGCCATCTTCTTCGCATTCGGACTGAGCCTGCTGGGCGCATTCGAAATCACCGTTCCTTCCGGGGTCCTGACAAAGCTGAACGCGGCCTCCGGCACCGGCAACATGCTCGCCACGCTCCTGATGGGCCTGACCTTCGCGCTGGCTTCATTCGCCTGTATCGGACCCTTCATGGGCACGCTGCTCGCGGCCTCCGTAGGCGCGGAGAAAACCCGGCCCGTCCTCGGCATGCTCGTCTTTGCCGGCGGGCTCGCGCTGCCCTTTTTCTTTCTGGCGATCTTTCCGAAATACCTCAAGAGCCTACCCCGCTCGGGTGAGTGGCTCGCGCGCGTGAAGGTCGTGATGGGCTTTATCGTGCTCGCCGCGATGCTGAAGTATCTCTACAGCCTCGACGCGGTCCTGCAAACCGGAGTTCTCACCCGCGAACGCTTCCTCGCCACCTGGGTGGTGCTCTTCGCCATGGCGGGGCTGTACCTGCTCGGCTTCGTGCGGCTGCCCGGCATTTCGAAAGACGCTGAGCTGGGCGTGACACGCCTGCTGCTCGGCGTGCTATTCGTCATCACCGGACTCAGCCTGGTGCCTGGCATGTTCGGTGCGAAACTCGGCGAAATCGAAGCCTACATCCCCCCTGCCACAGCCAGTTCATTCGGCGGCGCCGCAGCGTCGGGCGATCTGGCCTGGGTCGAGAACGATCTGCCGGGCGCCATCGCTAAAGCCAAAGCCGAAGGCAGGATGCTACTGGTCAATTTCACCGGCTACAGCTGCGCCAACTGCCACTGGATGAAGGCCAACATGTTCACCAAACCCGAAGTGGCAGCGGTAATGAAGAACATAGTGCTGGTTGACCTCTACGCTGATGGTACGGACGCAGCTTCCCAGTCGAATCTGAAGCTGGAAGAAGAAAAATTTCAGACTATTGCCGAGCCGTTTTACGTGCTTTACGACCCGAACCAGAATGTGCTCGCAACGGCCTCATATACGCGTGACACCCAGGCCTATCTGGCGTTTCTGAATACCAAAGCGGCCCCCGCGCCCGTGAATGCCGCCCTCGACGGCGCACCGTTCAAAACTCTCGACGGCGCTTCGCTCTCGACAGCCGACTGGAAGGGCAAGGTCGTGGTGCTCAACTACTGGGCCACCTGGTGCGTACCCTGCCGCGGGGAGATTCCGGAGTTCAATAAGATTCACGACGATCTGGGCGCCAAAGGCGTCGAGGTGGTTGGTATCTCGATGGATCAGGACGGCGCCGAAGCCGTCAAACCGTTCCTCGAAAAGAATCCGATGAAGTACACCGTCGGGCTTGGTTCCGGCTCGATGGATGCCCTGCCCGTCACGGTGGTGCTGGATCGCGACGGCAACACGGTGCAGCGGTTCAACGGCTCGGCGACAGAAGACGAAATTCGCGCCGCCGTGGCAAAGGCCGAGTCTACGGAAGCTACTTCAAAGCAGCTATAGCGTTCAACCGCGAAGGCGCCGTCAATCCCGGCGACCCCCTCGACGCTGATCACTGAAAGCGGACCCGGTGTGGCGCGGATTGCTTTTGCCATTTCGCCAATGCGCGCCGAAAGAGGATAGAGATGTGTCATCACAATATCGGCGGGCTGCACGCCTGCCTCGGTCAGGCCGCGGTCCATGCGCTGGAATGCGAGGCTCATCGACCTTTCGTCGGTGCCGGGCGCGACGTGCGTGCCGGTGAATCCAAGTTTCGCTGCGCGCACATTTCCGCCGCGCGCGATCGCTTCGCACTGCGGCGCGGCGGATCCGGGTGCGCGCTGCGTCTGCACCACGTTGACGGCGGCGCCGGCGAAGCGCAATGCGATTGTGCCGGCGGACGCAAGGTTGCTGACGTAGCACGTCACCGCTACAGGCGTCCCAAGCGCGTCTGGATTCGTGGCCGCCATGAAGCTCAGTCCATCCGGATTCACGGGTCGTTTGGACTCGGAAACCGTTTCGAGCACCACCTGCGCTCCTTCGAGCGGCAGCGCTCCGGCCTGAATCACGCTCACCGACGGCAGCGGCATTTTTTTTTCAGTGAAAACCTCGCTCGCGATCTGCGGCACGCGGCGCACATCGCCGCTGCCTGCGACAAAAGCCCGGATGTGCACGACAGGCGCGCCGCCGGTCATTTTGAGAATCGCTTTCAGCGCGTCGCGCGTCTGCTGAGTAAGCAGGCCTTTCGCGGAAAGCGGGGAAACGTGAAATACGAGCCGGCTGGTCTCGCCGATCGCGACCAGCGGCGGGTCTTTCGGAAGATCGAGAACCTCGGTCGTGTCGTCAGGGTTCTTCTTTCTGCCTGCGAAAACCAGCGCAGCGATCACGAGGCCCAGCAGCGCGATTCGCCGATATCGCATCAGGACTCATTCTATCCGGCTGACCGATTCGCCCCAGCTATTTCGGGCCGCACTGCGTCGTCACAGGCCGTGAACTGGTAAAAAGAAGGTAGAGGATTTTGCGAAAATAAGATGTTGCTCCAGGACGAAACATTCCGGCTCAAAGTCGGACTGGCGGAAATGCTGAAAGGCGGCGTCATTATGGACGTCGTCAACGCCGAACAGGCCGTGATCGCCGAGAAGGCCGGCGCCGTCGCTGTGATGGCGCTGGAGCGCGTCCCGTCGGATATCCGGAAAGAAGGCGGTGTGGCGCGCATGTCGCCGGTCAGCAAGATCCGCGAGATCATGGCGTCGGTTTCGATTCCCGTGATGGCAAAAGCGCGCATCGGGCATTTCACGGAAGCGCGCATCCTCGAAGCCCTCGGCGTCGATTATGTCGACGAGAGCGAAGTCCTGACACCGGCCGATGAAGAGCACCACATCGATAAGCGGAACTTCAAGGTGCCGTTTGTGTGCGGCGCGCGCAATCTCGGCGAAGCCCTGCGGCGCATTGCCGAAGGCGCGGCGATGATTCGTACCAAGGGCGAGGCGGGTTCGGGCAACATCGTCGAAGCCGTGCGGCATATCCGGACGATCGTGAAGGAAATGAAGCAGCTCACCGTGCTCGGAAAAGAGGAGCTGGTACACGAATCCAAAAATCTCGGCGCACCGCTGGACCTGGTCGAGTGGGTGGCGCAGCACGGCAAGCTTCCGGTGCCGAATTTTTCCGCGGGCGGAATTGCCACTCCTGCCGATGCCGCGCTCGTGCTGCAGCTCGGCGCGGAAGCGGTTTTTGTCGGGTTCGGGCATATTCAAGAGCGAAGATCCCGAAGCTCGCGCGAAGGCGATCGTGAAAGCGACTACGTACTTCAACGATCCGCAGAAGCTTCTCGAAGCCAGCGAAGAACTGGGGATGGCGATGCCGGGCCTCGACATTTCCAAGCTGCCCGAAGCGGAGCTGATGCAGACCCGGGGCTGGTAGGTGCGTGTAGGCATACTGGCGCTGCAGGGCGATTTCGAAGCGCATGCAAGAGCCCTCGAACGTGCGGGCGCGGAGCCGGTTCTCGTCCGCACAGCCGAGGAACTGCAGCACATCGACGGACTCGTGATTCCCGGCGGCGAGAGCACCACCATGCTCAAGCTCATCGACTTCATGCATCTCAGAGAGCCACTGCAGTCCTTCGCACGAACCAAGCCGGTATTCGGAACGTGCGCCGGCGCGATCCTCCTTGCAAGAGAAGTTGAGAACCCGGCCCAGGAAAGCTTCGGCGTAATGGACCTGACCGTCGAACGCAACGCGTATGGTCGCCAGATCGACAGTCGCGTGGCGACGATTCACATGGGCGAAGACGATCTCGAAGCGGTGTTTATCCGGGCGCCAATCATCCGCCGCACCGGGCCAGGCGTGAAGGTTCTGGCAGAATATGAGGGGGATCCGGTGCTGGTCGAACAGGGCAGGCATCTGGTCGCAACATTCCATCCTGAACTCACGCAGGATTCGCGGGTACACAAGTTATTCCTGAGCAAACTCTGAAACGCGTCCTCTTCGTCTGCATCGGCAACACGTGCCGCAGCCCCATGGCGGAGGCGCTGGCAAATCATTACGGAAGCGACGTGCTTCGCGCAACCAGCGCCGGAATCGCGCCCACCAGCGCAGTCACGCGCAACACAGTCCTGGCCATGGAGGAGATGGATATCGATGTCTCCCGGCATCTGCCCCGGCTGTACAATCTCCGCGAGGCCGGGGAGTGCGATATTGTCGTCAACATGTCGGGGTATCCTCTGCCGGGACCTGCGCCAAAGCAACTGATCGAGTGGCAGGTGGATGACCCGATGGGGTCGCCCGTCGAACGGTTCCGTGCGGTGCGAAGCGATCTGGAAACGCGTGTGATGCGGCTCATTCTCGATCTGCGCCGCCGGACGAAGCGGTAAGCCAGTGGTCGATGTACTGGTGGTGGGCGGCGGGAACGCCGGCATGTGTGCGGCGCTCACCGCGCGAGAGTGCGGCGCGAGCGTTCTCGTGCTCGAATCCGCGCCACAGGAATTCCGCGGCGGGAACAGCCGGCACACACGCAATCTGCGGCACATGGACACCGCGAGCTACCCCGAAGACGAGTACTTCACGGATCTGATGCGCGTCACGGAGGGTCACACAGACGAAACCCTGGCACGTCTGGCGATTCGCGAATCGGCGTGTGTCACCGACTGGATGAAGAGTCACGGGGCACGATTTCAGCCCGCGTTGGAAGGAACGCTGCATCTGGATCGGACAAACGCGTTCTTTCTCGGCGGCGGGAAGGCACTGCTGAATTCGTATTACGCGGCTGCGCGGAAGAAAGGCATCGAAGTACATTACAACGCCGAGGTTGTCGGGCTGCAGATCACAGCCCGCCGCTTCGAGAGCGCGACGGTCCGGGTCAACGGAATCGTTGCGCAGATTCTGGCCAAGGCCCTCGTAGCCGCGGCGGGCGGTTTCGAAGCTAATCTCGACTGGCTGAAAGAGGCATGGGGCGATGCGGCGGCGAATTTCATCGTGCGCGGAACGCCGTTCAACAAGGGGGCGGTCCTGCGCAACTTGCTTGACAACCAGGCCGAACCCGTCGGTGACGCGACGCAGTGCCATTGCGTCGCCATCGACGCACGCGCACCGAAGTTCGACGGTGGAATCGTGACGCGGCTCGACTGTCTTCCGCTCGGCATCGTCGTCAACAAAAACTGCCAGCGCTTTTACGACGAAGGCGAAGATCTTTGGCCGAAACGATATGCGATCTGGGGTCGATTAGTGGCGCAGCAGCCGGATCAGATCGCGTGGTCGATATTTGATGCAAAGGTCGCGGGGCGATTCATGCCATCAGTGTTTCCGGCTGTCGAGGCAGATTCGGTTGAAGAACTAGCGGCGAAGCTGGGATTGGCGATTGACCGGCTGCACTCCACCGTGCGGAGCTTCAACGATGCGGTAATACCCGGCGAATTCGACCACACCAGACTGGACGGATGCCGCACGGCCGGATTGAGTCCCGATAAGACCAACTGGGCGCAGCGCATCGATACGCCGCCGTTCCGCGCTTATCCGCTGCGGCCTGGCATCACGTTTACTTATCTCGGTGTAAAGGTGGACGAGCGCGCGGCCCTGCCCGGGATGTCGAATGTTTTTGCCGCCGGAGAAATCATGGCGGGTAACATTCTCGGCCAGGGTTATCTGGCCGGAATCGGTATGACGATCGGCACGGTGTTCGGAAGAAACGCGGGTCGTGAGGCGGCGCGTGCAGCCTGCTGAGCTGAACGAGGCGGAACGGGTCATGCGCATCTGCAACGCCTGCCGCTATTGCGAAGGCTATTGCGCGGTCTTTCCGGCCATTGAGCGGCGGGAGAATTTCGGCGTGGCGAATCTGAACTATCTCGCCAATCTTTGCCACAACTGCGGGGAATGCCTCGCTGCCTGTCAATACGCGCCTCCGCATGAGTTCGGCGTGGATGTGCCGAAGCTGCTGGAGCAGATCCGGAACGACTCCTATCGCCAATACGCATGGCCGCGTCCGACTCCGGTCTGGTTACTCATTGCCCTGGGCCTGATTGTGCCAGCACTTCTCGCCGGACGCGGTGGAAATTTCTACAGCGTGATTCCCTACTCCGTAATGGTCGGGCTGTTTGGTTTCGCTGCATTGCTGGTGATCGCACTGTGTACGGTTGGACTGATTCGGTTCTGGCGCGACTGCGGCGAATCGTTCAGGTTTGTCGGACAACCCGTGCGTGACGCGCTGACGCTGCGTTATCTCGGGGGCCCGCGGCGCTGGTTCCACCACTTCACGTTCTATGGATTCGCACTTTGCTTTGCGTCCACCTGCACCGCGGCGTTCTACCAGGACGTATTGGGATGGAGTGCGCCGTACGGCTATACCAGTTTGCCGGTTTTGCTCGGCACATTCGGGGGCATCGCGCTATTGGCCGGAACGGCGGGGCTGATGGCGATGAAGCATCACTCAACATTTCTGCGCCTGCTGTTTCTCACCGCGGCGTCGGGTCTGGCGTTGCTTATCGGGCGCGATACAGCCGCCATGAACTTCCTGCTAGTCGCTCATCTGGGAGTGGTTCTGGCCTTGTTTCTGACGATGCCTTACGGGAAGTTCGTGCATGCAATCTACCGGTCGGCGGCGCTCGTGAAGTATGCGGTAAGTGACGCGAAGACTCGCGCGGCATTCACCGGTAACTGATGGGCGTTCGCCGAAAATGTGCTGTGGCGCTGTCCCTCTGCTTTTACCATCGGATTATCGAGGTAGAGCAATGAGAACCGTCCATCCGAGCCACCTGCTGCTTCCACTGATGTTCATCCTGACCGGCGCGCTGCTGGTCATGGGTCATCTCGACATCATCCAGATCGCGCGCTATCAGCAGCTGTGGCCGGTGACGATCATCGCGGCCGGAATCGAGGAACTGTACCGATGGGCGACGTTCCGGGAAGGATCGATGAATTTGAGCAATCTGCCGCGCGGCAGCGTCTTCGCGCTGCTCCTGATCGTGGCGGGCGCGGTGCTGTTTCTGGACAACATCGGCGTTCTGCCGATCTCCGACATTCAGGCGTACTGGCCGGTATTCATCGTGTTCTGGGGCGCTACGATGCTGGAGCGCTGGCGAAGCGCGGTATCGGTAATCTGGGGTCTCGCCCTGATGGCGTGGGGCATCCTTCTGATACTGGGAAACCTGCATATTCTACAGATTACCGGCGGGGTTTTCTGGGCGATCGCACTGATCGCGGGCGGCGTGACCATGCTTGTGCGTCCGGTGGAATTTCGCCAATGGAACGAAAAGATGCGGGCCAGACATCAGGAAGCCCGCGCGCGCCAGGAGAAACGGCGCATCGATTACCGCGAGTGGCGGGAAAAACGACGCACCGAAAGGGGCGGCTGGCCGCCGAATTTGCAGTCGCAGTATTCGGGATTCACCGGCTCATTTACGATGGGCAGGAAAAGCTTCTTCGGCAACCGGCTGCGCGAGACCACTGTCTTCGGGTCCCTGCGGCGGCAGGTGCAGACGCAGCAGTTCGAGGGCGGCAAAGTAGAAGCAGTGTTCGGGTCGATCGAACTCGATCTCACCGAAGCGGCAATCGCGTCGGCGGATCACACAGCTCTTCTCGACGTCGCTGCCGTGTTCGGAGGCATTGAAATCACCGTGCCGCGAAACTGGAAAGTGGTGATGAGGACTGCGGGGGTGCTGGGCGGATGCGACGACCGGACGATTCCGCCGCGGCCCGAGCCAGGGGTGGAGATGCCGACACTGGTGGTGACCGGCGCCGCAGTTTTCGGGGGCATCGAGATTCGTAACTGATGCACCCGCTTCTGCACAGCTGGAAGGCCACCCTTCTGTACATCGTGGCCTGGGCGCCGGTCGGGCTTCCGTTCGGCCTGCTGATGTGGCGCGCGGGCTCGCTGACCGCGCTCGAAGCCACCGCCCTCACAGTTCCAGTTGTCATCCTGCTGGCGTTCGTATGCCTGACGCCGTGGTTCATGTGCCGCGCGCTGCCGCTGCGGTCATCCAGTACATTGCGTCTTTACGGGCAATGGGCGCTGGCGGCAATCGTCGTTTCCGTGATTGTGACCATGGCAGGCCGCGTTGTTGTCAGCAGCCTCTCGGACGCGATGCCTGGATTCGAGAACCGCTTCACCGCAGTCAGTCCCGTGCTGGGGGCGATGTCGATGATGATCTATCTGCTGTCGATGGCGATGCACTACGTGGTGATCGAGGCGCAGACATCGCGCCGCTCGGAACTGCTGGCGCGCGAAGCGCAGTTGCGAGCGCTCAAAGCGCAGGTGAATCCGCACTTCCTGTTCAACAGCCTGAATTCGATCAGTGCACTGACGGCGAGCGATCCGGTGCGGGCGCGGGAGATGTGCATCCAGCTGGCGGACTTTCTGCGCACATCGCTGCGGCTCGGCGAGCGCGCCATCCATTCCGTTCCGCGAGGAAATTGAGCTGACGCGCATGTATTTGAGCGTCGAGCAGGTGCGGTTCGGCGAGAAGCTGCAGACCGCCATCGATGTGGAGCCGGCGTGCGGCGACTGCGAAGTGCCGGCGCTGGTGATCCAGCCGCTGGTCGAGAACGCGGTGAAGCACGGCATCGCGCTGCTCGAGGAAGGCGGCGAGATCCTGATGCTGGGCACGGATCGTGAAGGAAGGACTGCGCTTCACCATCGAAAATCCTTACGATCCGCTGGCGCCGGCCAGCCGCAGCGGCATCGGGCTGGCGAACGTCAGGCAGAGACTCGAAGCGCGCTACGGCAACGCGGCGCGGCTCGAAGTGGAAGCGAGCGACGATGTGTATCGCGTCACGGTGGTTGTTCCGGTGAAGAGCGCATGAAAGCGATTATTGCGGACGATGAAGAGCTGGCGCGCCGCGTGCTGCGCGAGTATCTCGAAAAGGAGCCGGCATCGAGATCGTGGCGGAGTGCGCGCAACGGATTCGAAGCGGTGAAGGCGGTGGCGGAGTCATAAGCCGGACGTGATCTTCCTGGACGTACAGATGCCGAAGCTCGACGGCTTCGAAGTGCTGGAGCTGATCGACCGGGAAGTCGCGGTGGTGTTCGTCACGGCGTTCGATCAATACGCGATGCGGGCGTTCGACGCCGCGGCGGTGGACTATCTGCTGAAGCCGTTCGGCGAGGAACGGTTCCGCGACCGCCGATCGGGAAAGATCGAGCAGCGGACAGGCGAAGTGCGGCCGGCGTCGCTGTCCGGCAGAACTGAAGAGCGCGGTGCGGCCGGCGGGAGAGTATCTGGAGCGGATCGTGGTAAAGGACGGCTCGAAAGTGCATGTGATTCCCGCCGGAAAACTCGATTACGCCGAGGCGCAGGACGACTATGTCGCGCTGCGCAGCGAAGGTAGGACGTGGCTCAAGCAACAGACCATCGCGAGCCTCGAAGCGGCGCTGCACCCGAAGCGTTTTGTGCGGGTCCACCGAGGGTATCTGGTGAACATCGAGCGGATCACGCGCATCGAGCCGAACACGAAAGATACCTGGATTGCGGTTCTGACGGATGGCACGCGGATTCCGGTGAGCCGCGGAGGATACGCGCGATTTAACAGCCTGTCGCGGTAGTCATCGGTGCAGCGCGTCTTCAGCGGCAGCGCGGGCTGGGAGACGCATCTTCGGCAACCGCGCCGCGGCGATTCGAGCGGCGCTTCCGTCAATTCAGAGAGTTTTTGACCGCCTGCTTTTTAACATAAAAGACGTCGATCGCTTTCTTCGCTTCCGTGTCGACCAGAACGACTTCGATGTTGCCCCCCGCTTCGAAATCAGTGAGGCCACGTCATAGAGCAGGCCCGGGCGGTCCTGCGTGACCAACTGGATCAGGGTCGCCGACGGAGAGGCCTCGTTATCGAAAGTGGCGCGCGCGGCCGCAAGCGCGTGCGCATCGGGTTTCACGCGGGGACGGCGGGTGAGAAGCTGACGACGTTCAGCTCACCTTTGACGGCTTTTATCACGGTGCGGGTCACCTGCCCGGCTTCCTCCGGATTCAAATCGAGAGTGCGCGAGGGATCGGCGAAGGTGAAAGTGTCGATCACTTTGCCGTGCGCGTTCGAGAACGCTTCGGCCTTCAGGATATTGAACCCGAAACTCGACAGCGTGGCGGCAATGGAAGCAAAGAGAAACTGGCCGGTCGTCGGCGACGACGGTAAGGACCCAGGCGGCCGACTTCGCGAGCGACACCGCCACGCCGCGGGTTTTGTCCTTCGCGGCTTTCGCGATCCAGGCGGACGATGTTCCGCGATCTCCACGCTGGCTGTGAGTCCGCAGATAACGGGGAGGCAGGCCTTCGAGGAAGCGCTTCAAGTTCGGGATCGGCCTGCGTATCCGGCAGCAGAGGTTCGGGCGGTGAGTTCGCGCGTCAGTTCGGCGTACGTCTGCGGTGTAGAGGTTCCAGAGTAACTGGCGGCGCCACGGCGTCATCGCGGCGGGATTCACCGCGCTGATATCGCCGTAGGTCAGCAGCGTCAGAAGCCGGAGCTTTTCGACGGTGCCCGTTTTCGCCGCCACATCGCGCGCGGTGGAGGGATCGGAGAGGTCGCGGCCGTTCATGGCGGCGGACATTTCCAGATGCGCGGCGATGAGGAACGATCACCACGTCCCATGCGCGATCGCTGATGCCGGCCGGCGCAGGGCATGTTCGGCGATGCGGCGCGAAGCGCGTCACGTGGCCTTCGTCGGGAGTTCCCTTCCCCACGTCGTGAAACAGCAGCGCTGTGATCAGCAGATCCAGATCCGTCGCGATTCGACGGCCAGATCGCCGAAATTGTCCCCCTTCAGGCCGCGCAGATCGAGCACCGTCTCGATGGCGACGAGCGTGTGTTCATCCACGGTATAGCGATGGTAGAAGTCGCGAATGACCAGCGCTTCCATTTCGCGCAGTTCGGGAAAATGGCTTCGAGGGCGCGCGTTTCGTGCATGGCGCGCAGGGCCTTTGTGGCGTGAGGGAAGCCGCAGGATTTCGCGGAATGGCGTCCAGATGGACGGCTGCGCCGCGACCCACGCTTCGAATGCGGGCATCTGGCGCTCCATGCGTTCCTCGGTGTCGGGCGCAAGTGGCAGCCCGTGGCGCCCGACGAACTCGAAAGAGCCGCATGAGGAGTCGGGATCCGATTCGAGGTTCAGCGTCGAGCGGAAAAACACCGCGCCGTGCAGCACGGAGAAATCGGCGTTGGAAAGCCGCGGGTGCGGTCGCGGAAGTTCGAGAACAGGCGGCTGCCTTTGGATTCGAAGCGGTCCAGCCGGCGGTTGGCCAGGCGCGCAATGTCGCGCACCGCGCGATAATACTGGCGCATCAGGGCTTCGGGTGCGAGCGAGCCGATCGTCCTGAGCCAGGTGTTCCTGAGCCGAAGAGGGCGGCAATTTCGTCCTGACGCTCGAAGCTGAGCTTGTTGTCGTCGCGCCCGGCGAGGTAGTGGAGAAAGCAGCGGATCTCGAAGAGCACCGGGACGCCGGCGGGAAGTTCGTGATCGCCCGCGCCGAGCTTGGCCAGCCAGCGGAGCACCTGCAGATCGCGCAGTCCGCCGGGGGCATCTTTGACATTGGGCTCGAGATGATAGATGGTGCCCTGGAATTTGGCGTGGCGATCGTTGGTGAGCGCGACGATGTTGCGGCCGAGATCGGGGCGAGGATCGCGAATCTGCGGTAAAGAGAGATTCGTTGCCGGCCAGGAAGCGGCGGTCGAGCAGGCTGACCGCGAGTTCGGCATTGGAGGAGTCGATCTGATTGCACTCGACGGGGGTGTGGACGGACTGGCTGATGCGGAGGCCCTGATCCCAGAGATCGCGCAGAAACATGGAGAGCGGGTCTTTGATGGCGGCCTGCGTTTTTTCGTCGGACGTGAGGATCAGGAGATCGATGTCGGAGTATGGGAAAAGCTCGCGGCGGCCGTAACCGCCGACGGCGAGCAAGGGCGACCTCCTGCGGCATCCACTTCCATCGCTCAGCGACGATTTCGTCAACACGCGCGGTGCGGCTGGCGATGGCGGCGGCGGCATCGCGGGTGCGGAAGAACTGCGTCGCGGATTTGCTTTTCCGTCACTTTATTCACTTTAGCGGTGAGGGGGTGACGGAGGCATAAGGCGGACGCAGGGCATCCGTGTTTTTCCGATGTTAGGTTAGTTTGTTTGGAAAAAACTATATTTTTCGCGCCGGGCAATCCGCGGCGCAGCGGGGGTGCCTTGCGCAGGGTTGGAATGGTTGTAGCCACGACACAGTATGCACCGGCGGAGTGGGGTTCGGAGGGCGGGTTTGGGGGAAGTGGTTCAAGCGGAGGGAAATAAAAATCCGCTTGAGCTGATCCACTACGGCGGGCTCTGGCGACTTTCTGGACCCTGTCAATTTTTCATGGTGCTGATTCCACGGGGGTTCCATGGGGCTATTTTTTGTGGGGACCGAGAAGGGTGCCGCGGCTGGGCTGGCGATAATGCGGGATATCGAGTGGAACGGTCCGACAGCACGTGGCAGAAGTCTGAAGGCACCGCTTGCTGTCGCGCGCGGCTCGGCAGGGGCAAAGCGTTACAGAGCCGCGACTGCGAAGGCGGTTTTTGCCACGGGCGAGTACGACTCGTTTTAACCCGAACCGCGCTCATGGTCACGAGCCAATGGGGCCGATGCGCCGTACAAGCCACCGGGTCTGCCGAGGAGGAAACCCTGCAAGGCATCGCAGCCAAGGCGACACATAAGGTCGCGCTGATCGGGCGTTTCGACGCCTTCGGCGATCACGCGCAGATCGAGCGCGTGCGCGAGATCTACCACGCAGCGCAGAACAGCTTCGCCGCTTTGCTTTGCGCCCGTCTCCTCGAGGAAGCTGCGATCGATCTTCACCACGTCGATGGGCAGATGGCGGAGATAACCGAGAGAGGAGTAGCCTGTACCGAAGTCATCGAGCGCGATCGATATGCCGAGTTTCCGGAGGGCGGCGAGTTTGCGGGCGGAGTCCTTCAGATCGGCGATAAAGACGCTTTCCGTGATTTCGAGCTGAAGGAGATTCGCCGGCAGGCCGGAATTCGCGAGGGCTGCAAGGACATGCGGAATCAGATCGGCGTCGGCGAACTGAGGGGCGGAGACATTGACGGCGACGGCGATCCCGGCGTAGCCGCGGGTCTGCCATTCGGCGGCGGCGCGGCAGGCTTCGGAGAGAACCCAGTCGCCGATGGGAATGATGAGCCCGTTCTCCTCGGCCACAGGAATGAACCGGTTCGGGGGGACGGCTTCAGATCCCGGAGGGTGCCAGCGGATCAGGGCCTCGAAGCCGGCAAGCTGCGTACCTCCTCCTGCGAACTGCGGCTGGTAGACAAGCGTGAATTCCCCGCGGACCAGGGCCTCGCGCAGGCGAGTCTCCATAGCGAGACGCTCGTCGGCCTCGCGGGAAAATCGTTCAGAAAAGAAGCTCATGCGCCCGCTACCCTTCTGCTTCGCATCATGCAGGGCAGCATCCGCATTTCTCTGCAGGATGTCGGACGTTTCGCCGTCCTGGGGACAAAGGCTGATGCCGACCGATGCGGCGATGAACAATTCGCGTCCGCCGATGCGGAAGGGCGGGCGAAGGCTGTCGAGCAGCCTGCAGCCGAGGTGGCTCACTTCCTCCTTCGCCTCGAATTCCGCAGCGAACAGGACAAATTCGTCGCCGCCGACGCGGGCAAGCAGATCCGATGCGCGCTTAACCTCCCTGAGACGGGCGCTGGCCTCACGCAAGAGCTGATCCCCGGCGGCGTGGCCCAATGAATCATTGACCAGCTTGAAGCGGTCGAGATCGATGTAAAAGACCGCGAGCAGGCCGTCGCCGGCTTTCCGGCGCGCGATGGCGGTATCGAGATCGGCGGCGAGCATGCGCCGATTGGGAAGGTCGGTGAGCTGATCGTGCGACGCCTCGTGTTCCAGCGAGATCTGATACTGCCTGCGTTCGGTGATGTCTTCCGCCACGCCGGCGATGCGGACGACTTTGCCTGCGGCGTCGCGGACAGGGAAACCGCGGTCGCGAATGAAGCGAAGCGATCCATCGGGGCGGACGATCCGGTATTCGTGCGTCACCGGGTTGCCTCCAACCATTTCGCCAAAGACAGCGACTGCCTGGGCGCGGTCGTCGGGATGAATGGCGCGATTCCAGACCAGCGGGTCTCGATACATGATTTCGCAGCCGATTGCCCAGATTTTCTCGAACGCGGGACTGATGTAGACAGCGCTGCCCGTCGTTGGATCCATCATCCAGAAGACTTCGCCGATGCTCTCGACGACCTGGCGGAAGAGCGCGGGACTTCCGCATGGACTCTCACCCGGCCCGGATTGCGCGTTGAAACCGAGGATCGCGGCGGGCGCGGGAACACCGTCAACCGCGGCGCAAAGGCGCCCGAGCTCGACGCCCATGGAATCGTCCTGGAGAACTTGTTCCGTCTACGCGAGCATCGGCAAATTCTATTTTTTTCATGCCCAGGAAAAATACGGAGCCTCCGGAAACCGCCGCGGCGCGGCGTTTCAGAGTCAGAAAGATGGAGGTGCATTCACTGACTGCAGGGTGCTTCACCAATTGCTCCAGCTGAATCGCGAATAGATCAGTCAACGCACCTTTCAGGCACTACCGGAATCCGGGCGCCTTTGGCGCACGCCTGGCCGTGGCAGACCGCGGGATCGATGGAAATCGGTTCGAACGGCACGTTAACGACCTCACAATCAGCCTGCTGATTTGTCAGCTTCGCGGCACGTACCGGTCGCGATGTGGCAGGCGCTAAGAGAAGCGGATTCCATGGCTCCCAATCAGCCTTGACACCTTCTTCCGCGTCGCGGGCGGGGTCTTCATCGATGACGGCGTTCGCCCCGCTGGTTCACACCGGGAAGGTGGCCGGAAACAGGCAGATTTCTCCACAACAAAACCAAACGCGGATACAATCCGCGCGTCCATCCAGGTCCCCTTCACGAAGCGGACTGAAGCCAGAGGATCGCACTGTTGACTCGCCTTCCTGAATTGTGTAGTGTGTTAACTGACTAGCACACTTTTGAATGATCTTCCGGATCAATCAGTCCGCAGGCGTTCCGCTGTATATCCAGCTCATGGAACAGGTGAAGCATGCGGTGGAGTTGGGCGCGCTGCGGGAAGGCGACCAGTTGCCGACCATCCGCAAAGTGGCCGAAGACCTGGTCATCAATCCGAATACCGTGGTCCGCGCATACCGGGAACTGGAGCACGAAGGCGTCCTCGACCTGAAGCACGGTTCGGGAGCCTATATCAGGGATACGGCGGGAAAGCGCGCGCCGTTGATCGCAAAGGCGCAGGCCATTGTGCAGTCGGCCGTCGACCGGCTCACGGGGCTGGAACTAACGGAGGACGAAATCCGCAGGGTGTTTGAGAGCGAACTGGCGCGAGCGCTCACAGAAGGACGCCCGGCAAAAACAGAAGGAGTGAAGCGATGAGCGATTTCATCATCGAAACCAGTCAACTCACGAAGTCCTTCAAGGGCCACCCGGCCCTGCGAGGGCTGGACCTGCAGGTGCCGGCAGACAGCATTTTCGGGTTCCTCGGCCGCAACGGCGCTGGCAAGACGACCACCATCAAAACTCTGATGGGGCTGCTGCGGCCCGACAGCGGCAGCGCGAGCGTGTTTGGAATTCCGGTCGGAGATCAGAATCGTTCCGTGGCGATTCGGCGCCGGATTGGCTTTGTCACCGAGGACAAGGAACTGTACCCATATATGACGGTGGAGCAGGTCATCCGCTTCACGCGTCCTTTTTTTCCGAAGTGGCGCGCCGATCTGGAGCAGCGCTATCTCCGCATGTTCGACCTGCCGCGCGGCAAGAAGATTCCCGACCTTTCCAAAGGAATGCGTTCCAAGCTCATGCTGCTGATGGCGATCGCGCGGCGCCGAGCTGCTGATCCTGGATGAGCCGACCGACGGTCTGGATCCCGCCGCCACAGAAGACGTTTTACGCGAGCTGGTGGCTTTAGCCGCGGCGGAAGGAACCAGTATGTTCTTTTCGTCGCATCAACTGGCAGAGGTCGAATCGATCGCCGATCATATCGGCATCATCGACCAGGGAAAGACGATCGTGGCGGGCTCGCTCGACGATATGAAGGCGCGATATCAAAGGATCACGGTGGTGTTCGGGGATCTGGTACGAACGCCCGCGCGCTGGGTGGATGGCGTCGAATCGGTGCGGGAGGAAGGGCGCATGGTTTCGATTCTGGCCAGCCATAACGTGGAGGCCATTGTCGAGCAGGCGCGATCCATACCGGGGACCGCGGTGGAGCGCTTCCCGGTGACGCTCAAAGAGATTTTCCTGGAACACGTGAGGAGCAACTGAGATGCTTTGGTACAAGGGATGGCTGGAGACGCGGTTTCGACTGGTGTTTGTGCTCGCTGTCGTCGCTTTTCTGTTCATTACCACGACGTATGCGGGTAGTAAGGTTGATGTCAGGACCGTTGTCTTCACGGCTGGCATGTCGGTGTGGCTGCTCTGCGTCTTTCTGGCCGCGGCGGGGATTGTTACGCAGCAGAGTCTTCAGGCGGCGAAAGGGCTGCATGGATCGACTCTGTTCACACTGACGCTGCCGGTCAGCCGGTTCCGCCTGCTCGCGGTCAGAGCCGGCCTCGGATGGCTGGAAATGGCTGGCGGAATCGGGGGCATTTGCTGTTTATTGTGGTTTTTGTTTCCGGCGATCAGGGGCAGGGCCACACCGCGGGAAATGGCCGAGTATGTCGCCGTGCTCATCGTGTGCGGGTCGTTCTTCTACTGCATTACGGTGTTGCTGGCCACTTTTCTGGACGATCTCTGGCGCGTGTGGGGCAGTTTCCTGTGCTACGGCGCCATCTGGTGGCTTGCCTACAGGATGCCCGCGTCCATGAACTTTTTTCTGGCTATGGGAGACCGTTCGCCGGTACTGGCGCACACAATGCCGTGGACCGCGATGGCGTTCGCGTTCGGACTGGCGGCCGTTCTCTTTTTCGCAGCGTTCAAAGTTGGGCAGCACCGCGAATACTAAAATGGCCTGGATCGGCTCGAAGGAGCGGCGCCGCTATTGGCAAAGTTTGCCGCTGTCGGCATTGGCATGGATAGCGCTGACGTCCTTCTTAACCTTCGCTTCGGTCGGGCTTGCCACGAACCTGCTCGACGGCCTGCAATGGCCCTTTTGGTGGGTACTCGCCAAGCCGGCAGTTTTCGGCGCCATCATGGCGCTGTCCTTTGTGACCATCCTTCGAAATCCCAAAGCCCGTTTCCTGATCGCCATTACCGCAGTTGTTCTCCTTGTCGTTCTGGCAAATGTACAGTCGGGCCTCCCAGCTGGCAAGATGTTGATGGGGCCAGGTTTTGACTCCGTCCGATGGCGGCTGGCAACGGACGGAATGCTGTCCGGGGCCACAGCGGCAGCAGGCTATGCCGTACTCGTGACCTTCGCGGGGACACAAGGAGTCAAACACGTTCGCGTCAGCACCGAGCTTGAACTGGCGGAGAAGCTCCAGCAAGCGCTTGCTCCTCCACTCGCAGCGAGGAACGCCGGGTATGAAATCCACGGGAGGTCCGCGCCAAGCAGTCAGATGGGCGGAGACCTCCTCGATGCTGTGGATGACCCGCGCGCGGGGATGACGGCCTACGTGGCCGATGTGGCGGGCCATGGAATTCAGGCCGGCGTGTTTATGGGAATGGTCAAGAGCAGCGTGCGGACGGCCTTGCTAAGGTCGGGGCCGCTGGCTGGGTTGCTGGACGATCTGAACCGCGTTGTCTTCCAGATCAGGACCACGCCGGCGACGTACGTCGCGTTTGCCTGCCTTCGATGCGGTGAGAACGGCAAGGTTGAGTATTCGCTCGCCGGCAGCGGACCGATCCTTCACTGCAGGGCTCAGTCAGCGACGGTGACGCAGCTGGCGATGGAGCAGTTTCCACCCGGTCTGTTTGAGAACGCGACGTTTCAAAGCGGTTTCGTGCAGATTGAGCCGGGGGACATCCTTGCGTTGTCAACGGACGGACTACCTGAAACGACGGACGCCGGCGACGAGCAATTCGGACTCGACCGAATGGGAGAGATCATCGCACGAAACGCCGGCGCGCCGCTGCCGGAGATAACCGAGTCAATATTTGCGGCGGCCCGCCGGCATGGACTGCAGACCGACGATGAGACGCTGGTGCTCGTGCGACGCCGATAAATTCAGAAAGGAACAGATATGAAACGACTCATTGGCAGGCTGACTGCCACCCTGTTGATAACCGCCATCATGGCTTTCGCTCAGGCGAAGCCTGCGTTCGAAGTCGCAGTAGTCAAGCCCGCCGCGCCTCTCGACATTGCGAAAATCGCGGCCGGCATACAGGCGGGGCAGATGCCGAAGATTGGCGCGCATGTGGAAGGGGATCGGGCGGAGTACACGTACGTCGCGCTTCGCGAACTGATCGCGCTCGCCTGGGGCGTGAAGCCTTATCAGGTCACCGGCCCGGACTGGCTCGCCAACATGCGATTCGACATCACAGCGAAAATACCTGCCGGAGCCACAAAGGAGGACGTTCCCAGGATGCTGCAGTCGCTCCTCGAAGAGCGGTTCGGGCTGTCCGTCCACAAAGCCAGTGCCGAGCATCCCGTGCTGGCCCTCGTGGTGGCAAAGGGCGGACCGAAGCTGAAGGAATCCGCCGAGAAGCCTGCGCCCCTGGATGAAAACGCCGCGCTCAGGCCGGGCGAAACGAAGATGGAGGGTCCTGACGGACCGATTCGCATGAGTATCGGCAAGAACGGCACTGCAAGCGTGGATATGGGTGCAAAAGGGAAAATGTCCTACAGAGTCGATCCGGCCACGCAGTCGATGCGTCTGGATGGCAGCATGATCACGATGTCGGGTCTTGCCGATATGCTGACGCAGCTTTCCCAGATGGGAGGAACCGGCAGCCGCCAGATCGTGGACCTGACCGGGCTGAAAGGCTACTACCAGGTCGCGATCGATTTCGGGCTGGCAGACCTGATCAACATGGCGCGTGCCACGGGTCTGGACATCCCGTTGGGAGCGGGCGGACCGGGCGCGCGCGGCGGAGGTCCGGCTGACGGCGCATCCGATCCGGTCGGGTCATCGTCAATTACCGAGGCGGTGAATGCGCTGGGGCTGAAGCTGGAATCGCGGAAAGCCGTCGTCGAGCAACTCATCGTCGACCACGCAGAGAAGTCGCCAACGGAAAATTAGAAGCATCTTCGCGGGATGGGCACGCGTGTTCGACGCGTACG
The DNA here is from genome assembly GCA_963832905.1 of Terriglobia bacterium. Lineage (GTDB taxonomy): Bacteria > Acidobacteriota > Terriglobia > Bryobacterales > Bryobacteraceae > BOG-234. Next base: position 991,981 of record CAWHVO010000008.1, read on the forward strand.
GCGGCGAAGTCATCGCAGAGTCGATTTTCAGAACCGCGCTGTGATGCCCGTCCGCTTCGAGCCGATCCGGCTGGACGCGGACATCGAGATTGCGAAGCGTACCGGGGAATACAAACGAGGGCGCATCGGGAAGAAATGTTTCGCGAGGCGGGGCGCGCCGAAACCGATCTCACAGCGATGGCCCGAGCCGTTCCGGCAGTGGCTCGATCCGCGCCTGACCGATGGGCGATATTTCGGGATTGTCGCTGAAGACGACGGGTACGCCATCGGCGGTGTCGGTCGGATGGAGATCGAGTGGCCGCCCCAATTCGCGCGGCGCGGCATCACCTATGTCGTCCTGCATGCGATTGAGGCGGGCCGTCCTTTATGAAACGAGCGGCTGGACGGCAAAGGTCGGAGATGGCGAAGACTATCAGAAGCTGAAGACCGGAGACGCGACAGATTCCAGACGCCCCGCGCCGGCTGGAAAGCCGGCTCGCAGGGCCGAAGCCCTGCCCCACAAATGCAGCCTATTGCTTCTGGAGGGTAGCCATCAGCTTCGTGTAGTTTTCGTCGAGAGCGTTCAGAACGTCCGAGCCTGGAATCTCGGCAGGTTCGCCCAGAATTTGTGGCGGCTTGTTGCGGTCTTCGAAACGCGGCCACGCGGGCAAGCCTTTGCCGTTCGGGTCGCCGGTCTTCGCGAAGTTAACCCAATAAGACGACAGCTGGTCCGCCAGCGCCTGGTCCTTTCCCGATTCGCTGGCCAGCTTCGGCGAACTGGGATCGGGGAACATGCGCGGTTTATCGAGATTATTGAATATGTAGGCGATCTCGGAGGTGTGCGTGGCGCCGAGATCCTTGACACCCGGATCGACCGGCGGTACGTGCGTGAACATGTACCAGTAAGCGCGCTTGCCGATCGCTGTCTGCTTCTCGGCGAACAGGCGCGCGGCCCACATCTCGGTATTGCGGAAATTGATGTTGCCGCCGAAGGAATTCTGCTCGTCGCGGTTAGAGCCGACGATCAGATCGACCGGATTCTGGCGGTTCTGCGCGAAAGTGATCGATTCGTCTTCCGGAATGATCCAGCCATCGATGATCATGCCGGAGCCGCGCATCTTCGCCACATCTTCCGCGGAGCGGGCGCGAAGTTCGGCGAGGGTCGGCAGAGGCCGGGGGGCGGCGGGAGGCTGATCGCCACCGGCATTGCCTCCTCTACCGCGGCCGCGTCCGCCACGACCACGTCCACCGCCACCTGCAGCCGCCTGCTCGGCGCGCGAGAGGGGAGCCATGGCCGCCATGCCGAGCCCCATCCACTGCCCGCTTTCGGCGATGGCGCGCTGGAAGAGCCCTTTCGCGACCGGCGATCCGGCGAGGCCACCGATCATGGCGGCACCAGCGGATTCACCGAAGATAGTCACATTGCCGGGATCGCCGCCGAAACGCGCGATATTCGCCTGCACCCATTTGAGCGTGGCGATGGAATCGGCGAGTCCCTGATTGCCCGAAGCGTTGCGGCCGGTTTCCTTTGTGAGTTCGGGATGCGAGAAAAAGCCGAAGGGTCCGACACGATAGTTGAACGACACCAGGACGACGCCCTTCTTTGCCAGCGCTTCGCCGTCGCTGTGGGGGCTGGACCCGGAGCCTTCCGTGTAAGCGCCGCCGAATATCCAGACCATCACCGGCAATTTCGCGCTGGCTTTCGCCGCATTCGTCCAGACGTTGAGATAGAGGCAGTCTTCGCTCATCATCGGCGAGTCAGGCAGATCCGTCGAAATGTTCGGCGGGTGGCGGTTAGGCGCATGCCCCTGCACGCAGACATTGCCGAAGGTATCGGCTTTACGAACACCGGTCCATTTCGCCACGGGCATCGGTTCACGCCAGCGGAGAGCACCGACCGGCGGCGCGCCGAAGGGAATGCCTTTAAAGACGCGCACGCCGGATTTCAGAGTGACTCCGGAAATTTTGCCGTCCGCGGTTTTCACCGGGTCGGAAATCGCGGCGAACGCCGCCAGGGGAACAGCGGCCGCGAGCACAGCGAGGCTGAACTTCATCATTGGTTTCTGGTCGGAGCCTCGACCTTTTCGCCCCTGCGCTCGGCGCGCGACACGTTGATCCAGTCGCGGATCATGCGGTTATCTTCGTGGCACGTGTATTCGAGCAGTTTGTAATTGGGGTCGTTTTTCATCGGGTATTTAGCGGTCCATGGGCGCACCTGCACCACCGGATCGTCCACGGTGATTTCGTAGAGCAGGAAGTCGCTGTTGAGGCGCGTGAATCTTTCGGTGACTTTCATCTGATCGCTGATAGGCCAGCGATTGCCCGCCGGTGACGCGATGACAGCGGTGTTTGTGAGCGAAGCGCCAGGCTGGAAATTGGTACTCACCACCACGAGGGTGTTGCCTTCCCAGTGGCCGCGCGCGATTCCCATGTACGATTTGAGGTTAGCCGGAATCGGCGTGTTGTCGTTGAGCGGCACCTCGCGCGTCTCATGGATCATTTCCATGTAGATCATGACCTTGCCGGGCGCCTGGAAGATTTCGACGCCGTTGTTATAGCGGAAAGGGAACATCGAAACGGGCATGCCGCGGGTGATGCACTGGTCCCAGACGTTCGAAGTCATGATAAGAGTCGAAGGTAAGCTTCTCGCCAGGGAGCGCCCAGCTGCTCTTCATCTGGGCCATCAGGCGCTTGCCCTCCGGCGTCATTTCGGGGAGCTTGCCGTCAGGCGGATCGAAGATGAGCGAAGTCTGACGCTGTGGCGTGGTGGGATCGGTAACGCCGGCAAGAAGTGCCTCTCCGGGCTGGCCCTCCTCCAGCGCTGTCTTGAGGCGATCGGGACCTCTTCCGCCGCGTCCCAGCACACGATCGTATTCTTCGGCGGTCAGGAATTCCTTGTGCGGATCGCAGGGAGGCGGAGCCACACCGCCGCGGCCGCCGCGACCACCGCGTCCACCACCGGCGCAGCGCTGCAGGGGCACGCTGCCGACGTAGTTCAGCGGATAAATGCCCTGAAGATCGGGGTCACCCCAGGGCGTCTTCGGCATTTTCCATCCGGCCGGTGTGCCTATGAAGAAATTCTTCTCGCTGGGCGGGATCGCCTGCTGGGCGGAGGCAACCGAAGCTACGCCTGTAAATAACAGGAAGCCGATCACTGTTCGTATCATGGTCGTTCCTTACTCCTTCAGCTCCTTATTTCTTCTGCTCCGGCGGACCTTCGCCAGGGTTCGCTCCGAGGAAGAGTTTCTTGCCGTCGGCTAACGTGATGTCGCGTCCATTGGCGCGGTGCGAGCCATCCTTGGCCTGGAAACCTTCGAAGATAACTTCGGTTCCTATGGGCAGCGCATCCTTCGTGAGCCCGTGACGCACGAGCGCGTTGGGCGAACCGCCTTCGATCATCCACTGTGTGGTGGTACCGTCGTCTCCCTTGACGTTAACATAAATCCAGGCGTGCGGATTGACAAAATCGATCTTGGCTACTTTGCCCCGCAGCTTGACGGGCTTGTTCGAATCGAACTCGGCTCCAAAGGAGTGATGCGCGAACATCGGAACGGCAGCCAGCAGCAGCCCGGCTGCTGCCGCAAGAAGGGAAGCTTTCTTAGTCATAAATCTCCTCGTAACGGATATCTCTATCATCTCAGGTTCAGCGGGCATCGGTTTGGTTACTTTGCTCGGCGCGCACAACGGACCTGACCACGGGCGCAACCGCCTGGCTCACCTTACCCTGGATAAGATCGACCATGTCTATTCGCTCCTGGCCGGGCCTGTGCGCTACTTTTTGTGCTCCAGATCCTGGTACTCCAGGTCCTCGATGAACTGGACGCACTTGAAATCGAGCAGCCGCAGATTTTTTTCCCGGTGCTTATAGAGGATCAGATTGATTTTCCAGGGCCGGGTGTAGATCGTCGGATCTTCGATGGTCGCCTCATAGTTCATGGTATTGGCGTCCACTGGCGTAAAGCGCTCGACGACATGCAGGCTGCCGGTGGTGAAGTCGCCCGCGCGGTCCAGCCACGTGCGCCCGTTGAAGCCGGTGACATCAATGACCAGCGTGTCGGCTTCCCAGTGCCCGTTGGAAGTCCCCATAAAGGTGTCGAGATCCGCTTTCACCGGTTTCACCATGTGCACGATGCGCGCGGCCGTGTCGTAGGTGTAGGAGAACAACATATCTTTGTTCGTCTGCGTGATCTCGAAGGGCATTGGAATATATGTAGCGCGCGGAACGCCGGGCTGGTCGCACATTACTTCGGGATCCTGCTTCATCCGGTCGGCGGCAAGCTTTTTTTTCTGGGCAAGCGCTTCCGGTTTGTAGGGGATGGCGCCGCCCCCTTCGATGACGCCCATACCGGCGGGAGCTGCTCCCAGCGCGCCCATCGCAATGACGGGACTGGCGGAGGCGGAGTGGTCTTCGAGATTCCAGTCGGCGGCGGACATGGTCTGCCAGATGCCGTTGAGATTCGGTTTGCCGCCGATGCGCTGAATGCCGGCTGTGGTGCGCGGGGCGGCGGGTCTTGCGGCCGGGGTCTGCGCGGCGAGAGGCAGCGCGAGGGCACACGTGGCCGCGGCTGTAAAAAGGGTAAAGCGTTTTTCCACGGTTATGAATTTATCAAACGGCCAGACGTGCTGCAGGCGGGCTGACAAGCAATTACAATAAACGCACCATGTCTGACCACGATCGAATCTTGACAGGGCGCCGATTGACGCGGCGGCGCGTGTTCGGAGTGCTGGGCGCCGGAGCGGCGATGGCGGCGACGCGCGGCCTGTTTGCGCAGGAGCCGACCTTCCCCAGGGGCGCCATCATCCGCGGGCTTCTGAAGGATTACGACCCGGCGGAGCTGGCCGGCGGCGCCACGCTCTTTCACGAACACCTGCAGTTGGGAACCGATTTCAATCAGAGGTTTGCAGCGGCAACGGCTGCTGTACGCGCCGCCAACGGTCTTCCGGCACCGCCGGCGCGTGGAGGTCCCGGTCGGGGACGGGGGCCCGCGGGTCCTGACATTCACCGCGACCCGGATCTCATGGCAGCCGAGATCATGAAAGCGAAGAACGATGGCGTCGCCTGCATCGTCGACGCCGGCCACGAGGACTCGGGGCGCGACATCAATTTCCTGCGTCAGGTGGCGATGAAAACGGGATTTCCGATTGTTGCCAGCGGCGGTTACTATACGCAGCCGTGGTATCCGAAAGAGATTTCCACGATGAGCGAGGAGCAGATCGTCAGGGCACTCATCAAACAGGCGGACGACAACACAATCGGCGCCTACGGCGAGATCGGTTCATGGGACGAAATGACTGCCGATGAACGCAAAGTGTTTCGCGCGGTGGGGAAGGCGCAGGTGGCGACGAATCTGCCCATTTACACGCACACAGGCATTCCCGGTAAGGCGGCGATCGAGCAGCTCGACATTCTGGAAGACGCCGGCGCGAAGCCCGAGCATGTGGTCATCGGACATCTGGGGAATCTGGTCGATAAGAACGTTTATGTTCACAAACAGATCTGTCGCCGCGGCGCATATATCGGCTTTGACCGGCAGGGCGGACCCGGTGACGCGAATGTGGTGCCAATGGTCACGGCACTCATCGACGCGGGGTTCATCGATCATCTGCTGTTTGCGGGCGACACGTCGAGCGACTACGGCAAGACAATCACCGTGTTTGTCCCGAAGGTGAAAGCGGCGGGCGTGAGCGACGAGATGATCCACAAGATTACGGTGGATAATCCGCGGCGCTTTCTGGCATTCGTGCCGAAGCGGCCGCGGAAGAAGGCATGAGCATGCGAAAGGTATTCCTTCTCCTGTTTCTGGGATGCGCCGCAACCGCGGTCGCGCAGGATGCCGACGACTATCGCGGCGGATGGCGTACCGAAAAAGGCGAGGCGCACGTGTACGAGTTCTCGATCCGCGGCGATCAGGTGCGCGGAGTTTACTGCACCTACTGCGCGGATGCGACGACGCTTGCCTTCATCGACGGCACGTTGGGAGCGGGCGGCATCAACTTCACGGTGACGCACGTGAAGGCGGACGGCAGCACGGCGTTTCTCGAAAAAGAAAAGGCGCGGTTCGATCACGGTAATCTGATCGTTACCGGGGATAAGTTCGAGCGCGTCCTTATTAAGGACCCGCGCGGGCCGGATGCTGCCCCGACGATGATCTCGCGTCTGCCCAAGGCACCTCCGCTTCCGCCGATGAGGTTCAATCGGCCACCCGGTGGAGGAGGCGGTGGAGCGCCGCGTCCTGCTTATATTCAGCCCGGTCCGTTCAAAACGAATCTGACGGATAAGGATGTGGTCGGCGTATGGCTCGGCTACGGCGTGGGCGCGCCGAAGCAGTACTTCATCATCAAAAGGGTCGGCAACAAGCTGCGCGGCATGGTATGCGGGACGTGCGACAACCCCTACACGATGGCGGCGCTCGACGATTTTGAAATTCAGGGCGACACGCTGAAGTTCAACATCCTGCATGAGGACTGGGGCGACGGCGAGAACCCGACGTTCGCCAAGCACGTGACGGCGCACGTGGGATGGAATGAACTGCGGTTCACGACATCGACGGATCATCAGCCGGGCGTGGTGCAGGGGACCTCGCTCGAAGGGCCGATCGCCATTGAGGCTACGGAAGGAAACCGGTGGAACGAATGGCCGCCGAAGGGGACGACCCCGCCGCGGTAGAGACAGTGAGCGTATAATGCGGCGTCGCGATAACCTGAAAGACAGGAGCGCAGATCATGGCAAGCAGTCTCGATTGGTCAGAATGCCCCGCTGTGGAGAGTGTCCACGTCAGGCGCAGCGGCGCGTGGGTGTTTGAGGGAACGCGGATGCCGGTTTCGGCGGTCTTCGACAATCTTCAGGACATGAGCGTTGACGAGCTGGTGGAAGAATTTGGTGTTACGCGGGAGCAGGTCCAAGCCGTGCTCCAGTTCGTTGCGCACAGCACCGAAGCGCCGGCGTTGCGTCCCTGATGCTGGTTTTGTTTGACCACGGCACGCCGCGAACGCTGGGCCGCCATCTCATAGACCGTCACACGGTGACGGAAGCCCGCGCGCGCGGCTGGGATCGCATGGAAAACGGCGAGCTGCTGACGCTGGCCGAAGAAGCAGGCTTCGAAGTACTGGTGACGGCCGACCAAAATCTGAGGTATCAGCGGAACCTTACGAACCGCAAAATTGCGATTGTCGTTTTTTGGGAAAAGGACAGTGGGGTTTAATCAAGGCGCATACACCATGAAGGGTTTCAAGCCGGATGACTTCAGACTACAGAGAACTCTTGTCCGCTTTGAACGCCCACCGCGTTAGGTATCTGATTGCCGGCGCCTATGCCGTCGGCATTCACGCCCAGCCGCGCGCGACAAAGGATCTCGACATTCTGGTGAAGGCCGACGCGGAGAATGCCCGGGCTGTTTTCGCGGCTCTGGCCGAATTCGGCACGCCGCTCGCGGGCAGTTCTGCGATGACGAAACCGGCCTGCGCGCGAATTTCATTTCCTGTGACGACCGGATCGCCGCAAAGCGCGCCGCCGGCAGATTGCAGGGCCTCGCCGACATCGAAGCAATCGAGAATGCGGTGAAAGCCAAACAGCGGAAGCCCTGATCCGCCTGCCCGCTGCATCGCCGAACACACTGGCAGGCAGGTTGCCTGTCTTTGAGCATGGCGAAACTCAACCAGGCAAAACGCGACAAAATTTCCGACGACCACTACGCATTCCCCAAAGAGCAGAAAGAACCCCTCAACGACGCCGCGCACGTCCGCAACGCCATCGCCCGCTTCGACCAGGTGGAAGGTGTCAGCGAGTCCGAACGCGACGAAGCATGGAAGCGCATCCGGAGCGCCGCTAAAAAATTCGGCGTTGAAATGGAGCACGACGACTGGCGCGATCTCGCACACCACGGTAAGCGCACCGGGGCCGCGCGCTCATAGCCGGATCGAAAGGACTCAACTATGTCACTCGCAGGAAAACGTGTTGCCATTCTCGCAACACACGGATTCGAACAGTCCGAGCTTCTGGAACCCCGAAAAGCGCTCGAAGGACAGGGCGCGACGACTCAAGTGGTTTCGCCCGAATCAGGCGGTATTAAAGGTTGGAACAAAAAGGACTGGTGCGAGGAGGTTTCAGTGGATATTCCTCTCGACTCCGCCGATGCAGGAGATTTCGATGCGCTGCTCCTGCCCGGCGGCGTGATGAATCCGGACAGACTACGCACGATTCCCGCAGCCGTGCAGTTTGTACGCAAATTCTTCGAACAGAAAAAGCCCGTCGCCGCGATCTGTCACGGACCCCGGATGCTCGTGGAAGCAGGCGCGGTGCGCGGCCGTACGATCACATCATGGCCTTCGCTGCAGACGGATATCCGCAACGCGGGCGGGATCTGGGTGGACCACGAGGTAGTGGTCAACCAGGGCGTCGTCACCAGCCGCAAGCCGGACGACATCCCCGCGTTCAATCAGAAAATGATCGAAGGGATCATGGGCGTGCACGCCACGGTGTAATCACTTCGCGTTCTTCGCCGCGTCGGCGAACACAGTCTTCGACATGTTGTTCACCACTTTGGCCTCATTGCGCGCAGTTTCGTAATATGCCGTCTTCAGCAGCTGATCCTTGCGCCCCAGCAGCGTCTCGCGGATCGACTGCTGCACGCGCGGATCGCTCAGATCCCGCTGCCCGGCCGGCTCCTTCGAAATCATCCTGAGAATCCGATAGCCCTCGCCGTCATGAATGATGACCGAGAGCTGCCCCGGCTGCATCTCCAGCACCATCTTCTTCAGCTCCGGGCTCGTCTTGTCGAATGAAGATTCCGGCAGGAAGCCCAGATCGCCGCCGTTGGGCGCAGTCGCCGGGTCCTCGGAATAATTCTGCGCCACCATCGCGAAGTCTTCGCCCCCCTGCTTCAGCCGCGTTTCGAGGGCCTGAATTTTTCGCTTCGCTTCGTCGTCGTTCTGCGCCTTGTCGTTCTTCAGATTGTGGACGTTCGGGTCGGGCCGCGGCGTCACCAGAATCTGCGCCATGTGGACCTGCGGTTCGGGCAGATTGAAGCTGCCCCGATTAGCGTTGTAAAAATTGGCGACATCGGCGTCGGTGATATCGATCTTCGACGTGATGTCCTTGTTGAACAGCTTCTTCACGCTCTCGTCTTTGCGGATGCGGGCCTTCAGCTCGTCGAGGCGCAGCCCCCACTGCCCCATCTGCTTGTCGAACTCTTCCTTCGTGTAGGGCGCCTTCAGTTCGTTGAGGCGCGCGTCGACATCGGCATCCGTCGCCACCAGGCCGGCCTTCTCGGCGCGCTGCAGCATGAGCTCGTTGTCGATCAGAGAACGCAGCACTTCGAGGCGGCGCAGCTGAACCTGATCTTCGTTCTCGCCCTCGGCGCGTCCCGGAAACTGCGTCTTGTACGCTTTGTCAACGTCGGAATAGTAAATGGGGCGGCCGTTCACGGTAGCGGCAACGTCGGGTGACGCCGCGGTCCGGCAACCCATCCAGGCCAGCGAGGAGAGGAGCAGCGCGGCAGCCGCCGCGGCTCGAATGTTTTTCATCAACGAATCCCTATTATAGTGAGGTACGCACGAATGAACCTCTCACGCTCGCAGCAACTCTTCGAACGCGCCAAACTCTCGATTCCCGGCGGCGTGAATTCACCGGTCCGCGCTTATCGCAGCGTCGGCGGAACTCCGCCTTTCATCACGCGCGGCGAAGGCTCGCACATCTTCGATGCCGATGGCAACGAATACATCGATTATATCGGCTCCTGGGGCCCGCTCATCCTCGGCCACCGCCATCCCGCGATTCTGGATGCGCTCAACGAGGCGATGTGCCGCGGCACCAGCTTCGGCGCCCCCACCGAACAGGAGATCGAGTTGGCGGAAACCGTGCGCGCCATGATGCCTTCGATCGAAATGCTGCGCCTCGTGAATTCCGGCACCGAAGCCACCATGAGCGCGCTGCGCGTGGCGCGCGGATTCACCGGACGCGACCTCACACTGAAGTTCGAAGGGTGCTATCACGGACACGTCGATTCGCTGCTCGTCAAAGCCGGCTCGGGCGTCGCCACGCTTGGCCTGCCCGACTCGCCCGGCGTGCCGAAGGGCTTCAGCGACACCACGCTGACTGCGCCCTTCAACGATGTTGCCGCCGTCGAAGAGATTTTCGCTGCGCACAAAGGGAAGATCGCAGCCGTCATCGTCGAGCCGGTGTGCGGCAACATGGGCTGCATCCCGCCGGCCGGCGGATTTCTCGAAGCGCTGCGGCGCATCACCGCCGCCGACGATTCCCTGCTGATCTTCGACGAGGTAATGACCGGCTTCCGCGTGGCGCCCGGCGGCGCTCAGGAGCTGTACAACATCCGGCCGGACCTCACCACGCTCGGCAAAGTAATCGGCGGCGGGCTTCCCATCGCGGCCTACGGCGGCCGGCGCGACATCATGGAACACGTCGCGCCCAGCGGAGCCATCTACCAGGCGGGCACGCTCTCCGGTAATCCTCTTGCAGTCGGCGCGGGACTCGCGGCCATCCGCGAGCTGGGAAATCATCCGGAAATCTACGAACGGCTCAACCGGTTCACTGGCCTGCTGGCGGCTGCCGCCCGCGGAAATATTACGTCGAACCGAGTCGGTTCCATGATGACGTGGTTCTTCACGGGCCACGCCGTAACCGACGCCGCCTCGGCAAGGCTCAGCGATACCAGCCGATTCGGAAGATTTTTTCACGCCATGCTGGAGCGCGGGATCTACCTTCCGCCTTCGCAATACGAAGCCCTGTTCGTCTCCGCGGCGCATTCCGACGCGGACATTGCGCGCACTATCGATGCCGCACGGGAGAGTTTTGCAATCGCATTGTCATAATTTCGTGTCAGGTTAGAAGGTTTGAATGCCGGAAACCATCATCCAGGGACACAACCTCGAAAAGTTCTACGGCGAAGAAGGCGGCGCCAGAATTCAGGTCATCGCGCCGACGAATATTTCCGTCAACGCGGGCGAAATCCTGGCCGTGCTGGGACCTTCGGGCTCCGGCAAATCGACGCTGCTGCGCATGCTGACCGGTCTTTCGAAACCGTCGAAGGGCGAGGTTCTGTGGCATGGCAAGCCCGTCGAATCGCCCAATGTGTCCATCGTGTTTCAGAGTTTCGCGCTCTTCCCATGGCTCACCGTGCTCGAAAACGTGGAAGCGCCGCTCAAAGCCCGAGGCATCGGGGAGATCCCGCGCCGCAAGCGCGCGCTGAAGCTTCTCGAGACGGTCGGTCTCGATGGCTTCGAAGCGGCCTATCCAAAGGAACTCTCGGGCGGCATGAAACAGCGTGTCGGCTTCGCGCGCGCCCTGGTCGTCGAGCCGGAGGTTCTCTTCATGGACGAGCCTTTCTCCGCGCTCGATGTGCTCACCGCCGAAAACCTCCGCACGGAAACACTGGAGCTGTGGGCCAATAAGTCCATCCCCACGCGCGCCATTTACATCGTCACGCACAATATCGAAGAAGCCGTGCTGCTCGCCGACCGCATCATCGTTCTCGGCAAGAATCCGGGCCGCATCCGCACCGACTTTCAGGTCGTACTGCCGCAGCCGCGCGACCGCAAAGCGCCGGGCTTCCTGCACATCGTCGATTACATCTATAAAGTCCTGACGCAGCCGGATGCCACCACGCAGTTTGCGCCGGTCGAAGAACCTACGGCAGCCGCACCCGCGGGAACGCCGCGCGCGAAGTATCCGATGCTGCCGCACGCGCGTCCAGGCGGCATCAGCGGCATGCTCGAAATCCTTTACGATCGCGAGGGGCACGACGACATCTATAAGCTCGCCGACGACCTGCTCTTCGAAATCGACGACGTGCTGCCCATCGTGGAAGCCGCCGCCATGCTCGGATTCGTCAACGTCTCGGAAGGCGATGTCGAGCTCACCCCGGCGGGCCGCGAATATGTCGACGCCGACATCGCCGAACGCAAGGAATTCTTCGCCAAAGCCGCGCTCGAACGCGTCACACTGATTCGGCAGATTCATCGCTCCCTCGAAGCCAAGTCGAACCACACGCTGCCTGACGAGTTCTTCCACGACACGCTCGACGAGCACTTCAGCGAGGAAGAAACCATCCAGCAGCTGGAAACCGCCATCAACTGGGGGCGCTACGCGGGCCTGTTCGACTACGATTCGTCCAGCCACAGGTTCTATATCGCCGAGGAAGAACCGGAGACGGCGAAGGCTACAGCGTGAATCTCGTCGCACCGGGAATACTGCGCAGGGTTGCATCGGGCAGCGCGTCGTTCGAAAGCGCGCCTGTCAAACGGACGTGGCCTTTTGTGGTGGATGTGCTGGTCTTCGCGGGCGTGCTCGCCGTGTTCTACGGCGTCCTGACCATCGCGCGCTACTGGCTGGGGCAGGCTGTGCCGGTCACCGAGATTTCGCGTTCGCCGTCTGCGCTGCCGAAGTACGCGTTCTATTCGCTCGTACGCATGGGAATCGCCTATTTCCTCAGCCTGATCTTCGCCGTGACTTACGGCCGCATTGCCGCGTACAACAAAACGCTGCAGCCGGTCATGGTGGCGATCCTCGATATCCTGCAGTCGATTCCCGTGCTCAGCTTCCTGCCGGGCGTCATGCTCGCCATGGTGGCGCTGTTTCCGAACAAGCAGCTGGGCGTGGAGCTGGGGGCGATCGTGCTGATCTTCACCGGCCAGGTCTGGAACATGGCCTTCAGCTTCTACGCGTCGCTCAAATCGATTCCCCGCGAGCTGACGGAAGCATCGGCGATCTACCGTTTCGGCGGATGGCAGCGCTTCTTCCAGCTCGAACTTCCCTACGGAACAATCGGTCTTATTTGGAATTCCATCGTGTCGGTCGCGGGCGGCTGGTTTTTCCTGATGGCCTGCGAGACGTTCGTGCTCGGCAAGCGCGATTTCCGTCTGCCGGGCCTCGGCTCTTATCTTCAGGTCGCGGCCGGCAACGGAGACACGGGCGCGATGCTGTGGGGACTCACGGCGATGATCGGCGTCATCATTCTCATCGACCAGCTCATCTGGCGGCCGCTCATCATCTGGTCGAACAAGTTCAAATTCGAGCAGGTGGAAAGCACCCACACGCCGACCTCGCCGCTGCTGCATCTGCTGCGCAGTTCGCACGCCGCGCTGGCGTTCCGCGAGAAGACTCTGGAGCCGATCGGGGAGCGTGTCAACCTCTGGTTCGCGCGGCATCAGAAACCGCAGCGTACGGCTGCGGCTCCTCCGGCATGGGTCAAAGGAGCCGGCTTCGTGCTCGCCGCGGCCGCGATCGCCGCCATCGCCTATGAGTTGTTCCGCGCCGCCGCCCTGCTGCGCGGCATCAACGGCGCGGAGTTTGGCACTTTGCTGAAAGGCGCCGGCGCCACCTTCCTGCGCGTGAATTTATCCCTGCTGATCGCCTCTGCGTGGACTATCCCCGTCGGCGTCGCCATCGGCTTCAACCCGGGCCTCGCCCGCATCCTGCAGCCTGTAACCCAGGTTGCCGCATCAGTCCCGGCGACGGCGCTCTTCCCGGTCGTGCTGCTCGCCATCGTGAAATTCGGCGGCGGGCTCGGCGTGGGATCGATCCTGCTCATGCTGCTCGGCACGCAGTGGTACATCCTCTTCAACGTCATCGCGGGCGCGAGCGCCATTCCCACCGACATGAAGGAAGTGGCCAGCCTGTTTCATTTCAGCCGCGCGGATCGCTGGCGCATCGTCATCCTGCCCGGAATCTTTCCCTATCTGGTCACCGGTCTGGTCACCGCGTCCGGCGGCGCGTGGAACGCCAGCATCATCGCCGAGTATTTTCACTTCAAAGACCAGGTGATGTCGACGCTCGGTCTGGGCGCGCAGATCAGCGCGGCTACGGATGCGGGGCGCTTCGACACGCTGTTGATGGCCACGATCATCATGGCGACGATGGTGGTCTGTACGAACCGCCTCGTGTGGCGTCCGCTCTATCGCCTGGCCGAGACAAAGTATCGTCTCGAAACCTGACCCGGTAAACTAATGTGGTGTCTCCCAGGATTCTTTGCAGGGCGGATTGGGCAGATCACAGGCTTCAGCCTGTGATTCCCACCCCACCAACTCACTAAACCATCGTGTACCGCTTCCTCCCCTGGATTGCACTGACGCTGGTCGCCCTTGCCGCGGCCCTCTGGAAAATCGGCGATCACAAACGCCTGCGCGCGGCGCTGGGATTCCTCGTGCTGTCGTTATTCGTGTGGGGCGGAGAGGCTCTCGCTTCGCGGGCCGGAACGAACGCAGCCGCGGCCCAGCAGGTTGCGATTGCACTGGTGGGGCTTGCCGCGGTTCAGGTGATCGCGGGCTCCGTCTTTAATTTCGCCGTCAAGAAGGCGCGGGTGCCACGGTTTGCGGGTGAGATGGCTGTCATCGCCTGCTACCTCGCGATCGTCGCCCGCCTGCTGTACAGCCTCGGCGTCAATGTGACCGGCCTCTTCGCGACATCGGCGGTCGCCACCGCCGTCATCGGCCTCGCTCTTCAGGACATGATGGGCAACATCGCGAGCGGCATCGCGCTCGAATTCGAAAAGGACATCCGCGTGGGAGATTTCGTCCGCGCCGATAACGCCGCCGGAACCGTCGTGCACAAGCGGCTTCGCCACACCGAGATCAAAACGCCGGATGGCGACGCCGTAATGCTGCCCAACAGTTTTCTGACACGCTCCGCCTTCACCGTGGTCGGCAAAACGCACCGGCTCTTTATTCCGTTCACGATGCCCTATACGATCGATCCACAGGAGCTGGTCGATGGGGTGATTTCCGGGCTGCGGTCATCGCCGATCCCCAACGTCGCAAGCGACCCCCCGCCTTCGTGCGTCATTCAGGAACTCGCCACCGGACACATCCGCTACGCGGCTGTCGTATGGACGCTGAATCCGGCGCGCGAAGCGATAACAATCTCAGCAGTGTTGAACCGTATTTTCTTCGCACTCACGCGCGCCGGCATTCCGGTGAGTGAAATCAGCACTCTCGTCGAGATGAAGGCTGCGTCCCAGATCGAGGCCAAACCAACCGATCCGGTGGCCCTTCTCCGCCGCACCCTGATCTTCCGCCATCTCGATGAGCCCACCCTTAACGAACTGGGAGAGAAACTGCGCCACCTTTCCTTTGCACCCGGCGAGCTGATCGTGCGTCAGGGCGACGACGGCGATTCGATGTACATCATCACGAGCGGCGAGGTGTCCATCAAATACGCCCTCGCGGATCGCTCCGAAATCCAGGTCGCGCTGGTTTCCGCCGGTGAATTCTTCGGCGAGGCGTCGCTGCTGACGGGAGAGCGGCGCAATGCCAGCGCCGTGGCTCTGACCCGCGTTGACTGCCAGGAACTGGACAAGGCAGGCCTGCAGGCGATTCTCAGTCGCCGCGCCGACCTCGCGGAAGATATGTCCGTGGTCGTCGCGCACCGCGACATCGAGCTTGCTGTCTCGCGCGAAAAACTGGACGCCGAGGCCGCGCGTCTGCGCGAGGCACAGGAACAGATGGCGCTGCTGGGGAGGATCCGAAGGTTCTTCGGAATCGATCAGACCAGGGCATCGGCCTGATCCGCCTCAGATTTCCCGCCGGACGCGTTTCTTCTTTCGGACCGGTTCGTCGATAATCGAGAACTGAAGTTTTCGTTCCAGCGGATCGGCGCGGTCAAGGATCACGCGCACGCGGTCACCGATGGAGAACTCGCGCCGCGTGCGCTGTCCGATGATCTTCCGCACGTTCTCGTGGTACGCGTAATGATCGCCCGGCAGCGTGTCGATCGGCACCAGGCCTTCGACAAACAGCTCAGCCAGTTCGACGAACAGGCCATAGCGCGCCGTGCTGATGATGAGGCCGTCGAATTCCTCGCCTACGCGGCCTTCCATGAACGTCGCCTTCTTCCACTCCACCAGCTCGCGCTCGGCTTCAGCGGCCCGGCGCTCGGTCAGAGAGCATTCATCCGCAATCGACTTCAGCTCGCTCTGGTTCGAATAGCCGCGGTTTTCCAGAGACGCCGTGAGCAGTCGATGCACGATGAGATCCGGATACCGCCGGATCGGGGACGTGAAGTGCGTGTAATGCGTGGCTGCCAGCGCGAAGTGGCCGGCGTTCTCCTCGCTGTAGCGCGCCTGCCTGAGCGAACGCAGCATCAGATAGCTGAGAATGCGTTCCTCGGGCTTGCCTTCGATCTTCGCCACCAGCTTCTGATAAGCCTTCGACGACAGCCTGATCTCTTTCGGGATCACGACGTCTTTGTGTACCGCGCGTCCTTCGGAGCCGCGCTCTTTGTAGCGATGCCGCGAAACCGGGATGGCGCCGATGCCGAGGGAGTAGCCGAACTGCGCGGCGACCTCTTCGAATTCCATCAGACGCTTCGGGTCGGGCAGCTCGTGAATGCGGTAGATCGACGGCCGCCCGGTCTGCTCCAGATGCGCCGCCACGGCTTCGTTCGCGGCCAGCATGAATTCCTCAATAATGCGGTGCGCGATGTTGCGGGGGCTGCGTGAAATGCCGGTCATGGCGCCGGTCTCGTCGAACTCAATCAGCGGCTCGGGCAGATCGAAATCGATCGATCCGCGCTGGTCGCGCCGGTGCTGCAGAATTTCCGCCAGTTCGCGCATGAGCTCGAATCGCCCGACCAGCGGCGCATAGCGTTCGCGTTGTGCGGCATCACCCTCCAGCAGCAGATGCACATTCGTGTAAGTCATCCGCTCAGCGCTGCGAATGACTCCGCGGCAGAACCCGAAGTCCGTAGGCTCGCCATGCCGATCAAACTCGATCAGCGCGGAAACCACCAGACGGTCAGCCTGCGGAACCAGCGAGCAGAGGTTGGTTGAAAGCTCGAACGGAAGCATCGGCACCGCGCGGTCGGGGAAATACACGCTCGTTCCCCGCAGGCGCGCCTCCTGATCGATGGCGCTGCCCAGGGTCACGTAGTGGCTGACATCGGCAATGTGAACCTGCAACGCGTAGTGGCCGTTCGGCAGCTTGTTGACGAGCACGGCATCGTCGAAATCGCGCGCGGTTTCGCCATCGATGGTCACTATCGGCAGGGCGCGGAAATCGCGCCTGTTGATGAGATCGCCCGCCGTAATCACCGGCGGTATCGACTGCGCTTCTTCGATCACTGGCGCCGGGAACCGGTTGGGCAGATGGTGCTTGCGAATGATGATTTCGACATCGATGCCGAAATCGCCCGGCGATCCGAGAACCTCAATCACGCGCCCCACCAGCGGTCCTTTGCGATCGCTGTATTCCAGAATCTCGACGTTGACGATCATGTCGTCGAGCTCGCTGATATTGGCGATCTCGATGGGCGCGGGTCCGATGCGGTCAACCTGCATGTGCCCCGCCGCGGCAACGTCGGGAATGGCGAGGTCTTCCGGGATCTCGATCCATTCCGTGAGTCGCTCATCGTGCGGCACGACGAACAATCCGCGCCGGTGAATGCGGAACTGTCCCACCACAGTGGGATGCGCGCGCCTCAGGATGCGTACAATCTCCGCTTCCGTGCGTCCCGCGGCTCCGAGGTGCGTGATCCGTGCGATGGCGCGATCGCCGTTCATCGCTCCCGTCAGGCTGTCGCGGCCGACGTAGAGATCGCCGGTGACGCCGGGTACCGGCCGGTCGGGAATCAGAAATCCGTAGCCGTCGCGATGAATGCTCATGCGCCCCGCCACGAATTCGCGACTGCGCGACGTGGCGACATAATGGCCGTTCGAAAGCTCGACCAGATCGCCGCGCGCCGCCAGACGGTCGAGGGCGGTTTCGATCGCCTGCCGCTCCTCACCCCGGATGCGCAGTTCCTTCAAAAGGTGCTTGAGGCCCGTTTTCCCCTGGGGCTGCTTCGTGATATGGGCGAGCAGCGCCGAATCCGTCATATCCAACCATCTTAGTTTCCTGGTCGCGTACAACGGACTGACCACAGCGCAGCGCCGGCTCACCCTATCCTGGCCAGGGCCGACTGTAAGTCATCGCCAGTGGTCTGGGCCTGTGCGCCAGGGCGAAGCCACCGGCCGGGCCAAACGAACCCGCCGGGTCCAAACAAAACGAGAGGCGACGCGTCATAATATGAAGCGATGCGTTATCTCGTGTTTTTACTGCCCGCCATGCTGCTGATGGCTCAGACGCCTGCAGCCCCCAGGAAGACTGCCGCCAGCAAGGCACTGACCGCCGCCGCCGCACCCGCGCCGGTGAAGAACTTCAAAGAAAGCGGCTCGCCGACGGCGCCCGTCACCATGGAGCTCTACACCGACTACGAATGTCCGGCCTGCCAAAACTTCTACCTCACTGTGCTGCCATCGGTGAACTCCGAATTTGTGGCAACAGGCAAGGTGCACCTGATCCATCGCGATTTCCCTCTCCAGATGCACCAGTTTTCGCGCCTCGCGACACGCTATGCCAACGCGGCCGGTGAGATCGGCAAGTATGATGTGGTGGCCAACCAGATATTCCAGTCGCAGGCCGAGTGGGCGCAGAACGGCAATGTTGACGCGGCCGTGGCAAAGGTGCTTTCGCCGGCAGATATGGAAAAGGTTCGTAGCCTCGTCAAGACTGACACGCATCTCGACGACACCGTCACCAAAGATGTCGCCATGGGCAATCAGGACCATCTGAACCAGACCCCGACCATCGTGATCGTGGCCAAAGGCAAGCGTGACGTGATCAGCGGCGGCGTCCCCTGGCCGATTCTCAAGGAATACATCAAACAGAAGCTCGGACAATGAAACACTGGCGCTGGCTGATTATTGCCGGCAGGCTGGGCCTGGCAATCATATTTCTGTGGGCCGGCATCGCCAAGGTGCGCGAGCCCTGGCTGCAGTTCGCCGTTTCCATCTCGGAGTTCAAAGTCGTACCCGAGACCTGGCTGGAGCCGATTGCGCGCATACTGCCATGGTTTGAGATTGCACTCGGCGTGGCGCTGATTCCCGGCATTCTGGCGCGCTGGTTCTCTCTGATCACGACCGGCATGCTGGCCTGGTTTCTGTTCATCGGTATACGCGCCAAGGTGCTGGGGTACACAGTCGACTGCGGTTGCTTCGGTTCCGGCCATGGCTCGATCGATGCGATGTGGTTCGTCGAACACGCGGCTATGCTGCTCCTCGGAGGTGTCGTAACCATCGGAGAATTCCTGCGCAGGCGCTCACCGAAGCGGCTGGTACATCCGGAGCTCGCCGTCAGATCCTGACGGCTTCCACCTTAGCCCGCAGGTTGGCGACGCCGGCGGTATAGCGTGAGTCCGATACGGCAAACGCGACCGCATCTTCCATCCAGTCGTGCCAGACGCCGTCGGGGTCGTGCGATGCCGCAGTGACCGTGTAGTCACCCGGGCAAAGACTGCACTCGAATCGGTACGTCACCTGGAGCGTCGTGCCGTTCTCCACCGGACCAAGGTTGATCTGCTCGAGTTCGGTGTTGGTTCCATAAACATGCAGCCCGATGCGGGTGCGAATCATGATTCCCACCACCGGATCGGCCACCCATTCGGAAAAGCGCACCGTCACCCTGATGGCGACAGACTCGCCGCTGCGAAACACTGTGGTGCTGTCTCCGTTCTCTCCCAGCAGCTCGATTTTTTCGAGCGTAGCCCGGCCGTCGCCTGTGCGCATGGTCGGCGACAGCCTCGGAAGCTGATGTTCGCCGGACGTGCGCAGCGCCTGCGCCACGTGGCGTCTGTACTGCGCCAGCACCTCACCGGGATCGCCCCGCGCCACCAGCGCCCCGTCGCGAATCCACCAGATTTCATCCGCGCAGCTTTCGAGCAGCGGTTCATCGTGCGAGATCAGCGCGATCGTGGCGCCGGCCCGCCGCAGCGACACGAGCCGCGACACGGCTTTCGATTTCGCGACGGACGAAGACCGCGCCAGCGCGTGGTCAAGCACAAAGTTGCCCGGTGCATCCGGCATGGGGTCGCCGGCCCGCACCAATGCCGCCTTAGGCGGGGTGAGAGGCTCCGCTCCCTCGTCGATAATGCCGATGATGCTCCCGTCAGGCGCAGTTACCTTGAGGTCACTGAATTCAATCATTTCGAGGTTAAGTAGACTGTCCCCGTTTTAGTGCGTTCTCGAACGTGCGCAGTGCAGCCTGCCCGAACAGCACGATGCGCACTTCGGCAACTGAGCTGGGCTGATCCAGAAACGTGCGGATCTCGCGGATGGCGATCGCCGCGGCTTCGTCGATCGGATACCCGTAAATACCCGTGCTGGTAGCCGGAAACGCCATAGTCTTCAGACCGCGTTCGGCTGCGAGGCGCAGGCATTCGCGGTAGCACGACGCCAGCAGCTCCGGCTCACCCTCTGCCCCGCCCCGGTATACGGGTCCGACCGCGTGAAAGATGTATGATGCGCCGAGCCGCCCGGCCTTCGTCACTACCGCGTGCCCGGTCTCGCACCGTCCGATCTTCTTGCGGATTTCCGTAAGCTCATCCATTACGCTCGGGCCGGCGGCGCGATGGATGGCGCCGTCCACGCCGCCTCCGCCTGCCAGAGCCGAGTTCGCGGCGTTGACGATGGCGTCGGCTGTGACGCGCGTGATGTCGCCTTCTTCGAGGCGCAGCACCTTACCCGTGGCCGAGGTCCACTGAGTCACATCGAATTCTACCTCGTACCGGGTAAACGCGACGCGAGTCGCGTCACGCGGATACAATCCGCGTGTCCGAAATGATAGCGAAATGCAGAAACTCCAGACGCTACTCGCGTCGCGTGTACCGCACGCCGCGCTGTGCCACAATGAAAAACCGTTTACATGGCGATCGACTGGTTCCCCCTCTGGCTGAGTCTCGGAGTAGCGGCTCTGGCAACGGTGATTTCGCTGCTGCTCGGCATCTGGCTGGCATGGCTGCTCGCGAACAGAGATTTCCGCGGCCGGGATGTTCTCGACGCCATCGCCACACTTCCGCTCGCGCTGCCTCCCACCGTCCTCGGTTATTACCTGCTCGTCGTGATCGGCCGTGCCAGCTGGATCGGCGAGGCTTGGGAGAAGCTCACTGGCTCTCCGCTGGTATTCACCTGGCGTGCGGCGGTAATCGCGTCCACGCTGCACGCCATTCCGCTGCTGGTGAAATCGTCCCGGGCAGCGCTTGAGAACGTCGATCGCGCCTATGAAAAGGCCGCGCGCAGCCTGGGCGCCTCAGAGTGGCGGCTGTTCTGGCGGGTCAGCATCCCGCTGGCGCGCCGTCCCATCGCCGCCGCCACGGCGCTTGCCTTCGCGCGTTCCATGGGGGATTTCGGCACGACATATATGGTCGCGGGAGATATTCAAGGCCGCACGCAGACCGCGGCCATTGCGATTTACGATGCGGTGGATGCGAACAACACGCTCGTGGCGAGCGTACTGGCGATCGTCATCTCGATCCTGACGGTGGCCATCGTCTACCTGTCGAACAAGCTGGAACAAAGGCGCCAAAACGTATGATTCGGGCCAACTTCACTAAGCGATTCACGCCTGGTCCCGAGTCAGCCGGATTTTACCTCGATATCGAGCTCGAAGCGCAGCCCGGTGTGACCGCGCTCTACGGACCCAGCGGCGCGGGGAAAACGCTCACGCTCGATTCTATCGCCGGCTTCGTGGCGCCCGATACGGGCCGTATTCTGCTTGACGACCGCATCCTGTTCGATGCGGAATCCGGCGTCAACCTCAGCCCGCAGCAGCGCGGATGCGGTTATGTGTTCCAGAACTACGCGCTTTTTCCACACATGACGCTGCGCGAAAATCTGGCATTCGCGGCGCACGCCCTTCCCCGGCTCGAACGCCACCGCCGCATCGCCGAACAGCTGGATCGCTTCAAACTCACCGAAATGGCGGGCCGCTATCCTCACGAACTTTCCGGCGGCCAGAAACAGCGCGGCTCGATTGCGCGCGCGCTGATCGCCAGTCCGCGCATCGTTCTGCTCGACGAGCCCGGGCGCGGCCTCGATACGGTTCTTCGGGCCGATCTCTACGCCCTGATTAATGAGCTGAAGAGCGGGCTGCAGGTTCCCGTCCTGCTGGTCACTCACGACATGGAGGAATGCTGCACGCTGGCGGACCGCGTTCTGGTGTATGACGCAGGCCGCATCGTACATCGCGGGTCGCCCGCCGAACTGCTGCGCAACCCGGGAACCGCCGCGGCGGCACAGCTGCTCGGCGGATTCACCATCCACGACGCGGAAGTCGTCGCCCTCGATCCCGCCCGCCAGACCAGCCGCCTCCGCCTGTTCAATGAAGAAATTTCCGGCCCTCACCTGCGCGGCCTTTTCAAAGGTGACCGGGTGACTCTTTGCATCCGTCCCGAGGAACTCATTTTGCACACCGAGCCCGGCGGCAACCGTATTCGTGCCGACCTTCGCCGGGTAGTCGAGCGGCCGCAGTCCATTCGTGCGGAATTTCACAACGGCCTGAGTGTTGACATCCCGCGTGACAGCTGGCGCCCGCTGGAAGACACCGGCAGGCGCACCGGATGGTGGATCGAAATCCCGGCCTCGAGCCTGCGTCAGCTCAGCAGCGCGGCGGCGACCTCGTCAGCTCAATGACTAAACTGGTGATTTGATACCGGTCATTGCAGCGGGACTCATTACCTTTTCTTTGTTCAGCTTTTCTTTGTTCAATGCGGGCGCAGTCAATTTCGACAAACTGAAACCAGGCAGTGTTCCGCCGAACTGGACACTTACGTCCTCCGCGGGACCCGCTGATCCCGCGCGCTGGGAAATCGTCTTCGACAAGACGGCGCCCAGCCGCGGCAATGTCTTCTCCGAGATGTCGGGAGTCGCGAGAGACGCGGACTTTCCTCTAGCGGTGTATGACAAGGTGATGTGCCGCGACGGTGATCTCAGCGTGAAGTTCAAGATCGTCCCGAACAAACGCCGCGTCAAGGCAGTGGGTATCGTCTGGCGCTATCAGGATCCGCAGAACTACTACCTGCTGGAGTTCAGCGTCGATCAGCGAGGCATCGTGCTCTATCGCGTGCAGAACGGGCAGATGCACCCGGTCCCTGTGCTGCATGCGCGCCCAGGCGATGTCGGCGTATCGCACGATCTGCGCACTGGGCAATGGTACGAGACCAAAGTGATGTTCCGCGGCGATCGCTTCAAGGTTCTGTTCGATAACCGCGAACTGTTCAACGCCGTCGACGATTCGCTGCAGATGCCTGGAAGGACCGGGCTCTGGACGCGCGGCGGCACCGTGGCCTCCTTCGACGACTACCGGATCGACCGGAAAGGCTGACCTTTTTTTCGCGATTCCTTTTTCGCCCTGCCGGTAATACGTTTCAGACATGGGAAAATCGGCCGCGCAGCTAATCAAAGATGCCCGGCGGGGCAAGGAACGGGCGCTTCTCGATCTTTTCGACGAGCATCACCTTCCTCTCTTCCGCTTCGCCTGGCGGTTGAGCGGTTCCGTTGCGGACGCCGAGGACATCGTGCAGGACTGCTTCCTTGCCCTGCTGAAGCCGGATTGCGGATTCGATCCGGCGCGTACGGCGATCCGCACATATCTGTTCGGCGCGGTTCGCAATCAGTGGCTGAAGCGGGTGCGGCGGACGCAGCAACAGGTTGAGTCCGAGCCGGCCGATCATCGCACGCCGGAATCTGAAGCGCAGCGCGGTGAAGTAGCAGCGGCCGTGGCGAGCGCCATCGCCGCCCTTCCGGACACGCAGCGTGAGGTCCTGATCCTTGCGCATTACGAACAGCTGTCTCTCGCCGACATCGCTGAGATTACGCAGCTGGAGATCGGAGCGGTGAAGTCGCGTCTGCAGAGGGCGCGCACCGCGATGAGAGAAACCCTCGCGGCTTATGCGCCGCAGACGGAGCGAGTGCTATGAACGACACCGAACTGGATCGACTGCTAAACACCTGGGAAGCTCCCGCGCCCCCGCATTCGCTGCGAGACCGTCTGCGGGCGCGCTTCCCGCGGGCCGAACGGACGGGATTCGGCTGGCCCCTGAAATGGGCGCTGGTGGGTCTCTGCTCGCTGGGGCTGACGATCGCGGTTGCGCAGACCGGTGAGAGCCACGGGGACGCTTTGTTGCGTGCCGTGCACATGCATATACGCGGTCTGATGATGATGGTGGACGCGCACCGCGCCACTTTCATGAGGAATGCCATCAGAGAATCTCAACCCAGGGTTTACGTGGACGGTCAGCTAGCCGCACCGTTGGAATACGGTAATTCCTCAAGCCTGCTGGTGCAGGTACCCGGCGACGGAGTCTATGGGGTCCTGCTCTTCGATATCAGTTGGACGCCCTCCGGGCAGGGTATGGGCTTTGTCGAGGCCGGGTCTGTTCACGGTAGCGTCATCGAATTCCAGGCGGGCGGGAAACAGGTTCGCATCGAATGCAACCAGTCGGTTGTGGACGGGGAACGCCCGGTGTGGGTCAGGCGCCAGCCGGGGCAGTGATCCGCAAAAAAATGCGAACCCTTCACCCCTCTCATACGTTAGGATCAAACAGGAGCAACTTTATGCGGCAAACTACCCTCGGTCTGAGCTTCGCGGCAGCCCTTCTGCTGGCAGGCAACGCGTTCGCGGTCGATCCGCAGCTGATGAATCTGGTGATGCCGGACGCCAAAGTGCTGGCAGGCGCCAACATCACGAGCACCGTCACGAGTCCCACGGCGCAGTTTCTTATTATGAAGCTCGGCGGCGTTCAGATACCCACGGGACCGCTGGCCTCACTTGGCTTCAATCCGCTGCAGGACGTCACCGAGATTCTGGCCGCAACTACCGCCGACCCGTCAAGCCCCGCGGGGCTGGTCCTCGCGCGCGGCACGTTTCCGGTCGAACAAAATCACGGCGCTTGCCACATCGGGGGCGAACACCAAATGGCAGGTGAGCACATACGGCGCGGCGACGCTGCTCACTCTTACCAATAAAGGCAAAGTCACCGCGGCCGTCGCGTTTCCAAACAACTCGATTCTGATCGCCGGCGATCTGGCGTCCGTCAAAGCTGCCGTCAACCGCAGTACGGGCGCTAACTCCATCGACGCGGCGCTTGCTCTCACGGTCAATAACCTGAGCAGCACCGAAGATGAATGGATCGTGAGCGCTGCCTCCGTCGCGTCGCTGATTCCATCGCAGGCCAATACCAACGCTCCCACCACCGGTCCGCTGGCGCAGGTGCTCCCGCTGCTCCAGAGTATTCAGGGGTTCAGCGGTGGCCTGAAGTTCGGCGATCCGGTGATTGTGAACGCAGAGGCCGTCGAGAACAGCGCGGCGAACGCCGGGGCGCTGACCGCTGTCATCAAGCTGGGCCAGGTGATGGTCGGAGGGTTCAGTTCGAACCAGAACGCCAATCAGGAACTGGCCGGACTGGCAGCAATTCTGCAGACGATGCAGGTAACGACGAACGGGTCGAACGTGGATTTGTCGCTCGCCGTCCCCGAAGCTCAGATCGAAACGATGATCAACAGCGCCGCGATAAACGCGAAGGCGAAGCCGGCGTCGCTTTCGATCCAGCGCTGATCTGTCCTGAAGCGTACGCTTTTCGTAACGGCAACTGATTTGCGGTGATTCCGGCGGGTGATTCTTTCACGTGCCGTCCGGATTTCTCTGTGGGTCGCCGGTCTGATCGTCGTCGGACTGGCGGTGACCGCCGGCATCCTCATCGCCCGCTTTCAGCCAATAGCGCGCGACTATATCGTCACTGCGCTGCGGCAGCGTTACAAGAGCGACGTTCAGCTGGGAAATCTGCAGATCACTCTTTTCCCCTCAGTACATGCGGTCGGCGACAATCTCGTGTTGCGCCTCGCAGACCGCCCCGGCACGCAGCCCATGATCTTGATTCGCCGCTTCACGATCGATGCGCAGCTACCGGGCTTCTTTTCTTACCCGAAACGCATCGATCGCCTGCGGCTCGAAGGCCTGCAGATCCACATCCCGCCGAAAAGTCCGGCCGCCGGTCACAGCGCACCCATCACTCCCTTCGTGCTTGAAGATGTTGTCGCCGACGGAACCACCCTTGAAACCCTGCCCAGAGACCCGAAAAAAGAACCTCTCACTTTCGCCATCCACAAACTCGCGCTTCACTCGGTCGGCCCTGGGCGGCCCATGACCTTCCGCGCGGAGCTGGACAACGCCAAACCACCGGGCCTTATCCACAGCAACGGAAATTTCGGCCCGTGGGACCAGGACGAACCCGGCGACACTCCTGTTGAACGGCAAATACACGTTCAGCAATGCGGACCTTTCGGTATTCAAAGGCATTCGCGGCACGCTTGCATCCACCGGCGACTACCGCGGACAGCTCAACCGCATCGACGTCCACGGCGTCACCGACGTGCCCGCGTTCTCCCTCACAACCGGCGGGCGTGCGCTTCCGCTCCACACCGAATTCGACGCCACTGTCGACGGCACCAACGGTGACACCGCGCTTCATCCCGTTCGCGCCCTGCTGGGCTATTCCGCGTTCGAAGTCAGCGGAGCGATTGAACGTCACGCGCTCGATAAGCACAAAGAGATCGATCTGGAGGCGCGCGCGAAAGGCACCGCGATCGAGGATTTCCTCCGCCTTGCGATGTCCGGCGCCGCGCCCATCAAAGGCCGGATCGGATTCGACACCAAAGTCAGGATTCCTCCCGGCGAGACTCCGGTCATCGAAAGGATGCAGCTTGCCGGTATGTTCACGCTGGGCGGCGTAACGTTCACCAGCGCACAGGTGCAGCAGAAAATCGCCAGCCTCAGCCATCATGCCGAAGGCCAGCCGAAAGACACCGATACCACCGGCGTCCTGGCGCAGTTCGCGGGGCGCTTCTCTCTGCGCGATGGTGTCCTGGCTCTGCCGCAGCTGAATTTTGAAGTGCCTGGCGCCAGCGTTATACTCGACGGCAGGTACAAACTTCAGTCCGGTGATATCGATTTTCGCGGAACGGCGAAACTCGATGCGACGATTTCGCAGATGACCACGGGCGTGAGACATGTTCTGCTGAAGCCGTTCGATCCGTTGTTTCGCCGCGACGGCGCAGGCACAGTGCTGCCCATCGCAATTACGGGAACGCGCGGCAGCCCGTCATTTCACCTCGAAATCGGCCGCGCTCTGAAGCGAAAGGACGGCGAGTAGTCTATCGTCCGCGCGGAACCATGGCAGGCGCGGGTCTCGCGCACCGCAGGCGCAGTCAACGGTCTTGTCGCCCCGATACCTTAAGTCAGGCAAAGCCAGCCGCCAGGCTTTCACAGCCACGTCCTATAACAGCAATCCCGCCTCACCCTGATACGTGATCGGAGCTGCAGTATTTCCGCTGCCGTCGGGCCCCTGTATCTCCATGATGGTCACGTATGCGCCCGACAGGTTGCCCGCATAAATCGTGATGCTGTTGGCTGTTCCGTTGCCCGTGTTCGCATTGACCGGGAAGGAACCCATGAAGGCCCTGACCTCTCCTGTGTCTTTGGCGATCCCGATGAGCTGATACCGGAACGCGATCGTGGTCGCGCCGCGCGCCGTGATGAGCAGCACGTCCGGCTCGTATCCCGGCAGCGGCGCGTTCTGCGGGTTGCAAAGCTGCGGAGCCAGGGGGCAGATCGACCAGCCGAGCGCCACCAGCAAGGCCGGAGGCTGCGACTGTGTCTGCTGTGCAAAGGAAGCGATTGCAAAAACGGAGAGAGCCGCCAGCCCTGCACCGATACGTCGTAATTTCATCCTGACTGGCTTATCGGCCAGTCAGCGGAAAATTACTATGTGGAGTCGGGATGTTCGGGCGCATTACCCAAAACTTACCGGCCGCGCGGAACCATGGCAGGCGCGGGTCTCGCCCCGCCCGCCGCGGCAGTAATCGGCGTCGGCGCCATCGGCACACTTTCCGGCTTAATCAGCCCCAGCGCTTTGCGCAGCTCCGTGTCGATGTTCTGCCGGATATCCGGATTGTCCTTCAGGAACTGGCGTGCATTCTCGCGGCCCTGGCCGATGCGCTCGGATCTTGTAGCTCAGCCACGATCCGCTCTTCTCGATGATGTTGTGCTGCACGCCGAGATCGATCATCTCGCCTTCCTTCGAAATGCCCTCGCCGTACACGATGTCGAACTCGGCCTCGCGGAAAGGCGACGCCAGCTTGTTCTTGACAACTTTGATTTTGGTGCGGTTGCCGACCACGTTCTCGCCGTCTTTGATGGCCGCGATGCGCCGGATATCGACGCGCACCGACGAGTAGAACTTCAGCGCGCGGCCGCCGGTGGTGGTTTCCGGGCTGCCGAACATCACGCCGATTTTTTCGCGGATCTGGTTGATGAAGATCAGGCAGGTCTTCGATTTCGACACCACGCCGGTGAGTTTACGCAGCGCCTGCGACATCAGCCGCGCCTGCAGACCCATGTGCGAATCGCCCATCTCGCCGTCCAGTTCGGCCTTGGGAACCAGCGCGGCCACGGAATCCACCACCAGCACATCGATCGAGCCCGAAGCAATCAGCGCCGCTGTGATCTCAAGCGCCTGTTCGCCGTAGTCGGGCTGCGACACCAGCAGATTGTCGACATCCACGCCGAGCTTGCGCGCATAGAGCGGATCCAGCGCGTGCTCCACGTCGATGAACGCCGCCATCCCGCCGCCCTTCTGCGATTCGGCGACGCCTGCAGTGCAATGGTGGTTTTGCCGGACGATTCCGGCCCGTAGATTTCGCAGATTCGGCCGCGCGGAAATCCGCCTGTACCGAGCGCCGCATCGAGCGCGATTGAACCGGTCGAAATCACCGAAACCGGAACAATGGCGTCTTTCGACCCCAGGCGCAGGATCGAGCCTTTTCCAAACTGCTTTTCGATCTGACCGAGGGTCTGTTCCAGTGCGCGGGCGCGTTCTTTTTCGTCCAACATTCAGCTACTCCTGTACGCGAATAAAAGGCGAAACCAAGATTGAGTATACCAGAAACAAAGCTACCACAAAATGTTTTTTGAATTTCTCTGCGTCCTCAGCGTCTCCGCGGTGGAATCAGTGCGCACTCACCGCGGAGACGCTGAGGGCGCAGAGAATGCCGCTCGTCTACTCTATCCGGTAGTTCGGGGCTTCCTTGGTGATGATCACGTCATGCACGTGGCTCTCGCGCAGGCCGGCCGGCGACACCCGGATAAACCGCGCCTCCGACTGCATCTGCCGGATGTTGCAGCAGCCGCAGTAGCCCATGCCCGCCTTGACTCCGCCCACCAGCTGATACACCAGATCGGCCAGCGGTCCCTTGGACGCCACGCGGCCTTCGATGCCTTCCGGCACCAGCTTCTGCGTGGGATCAAGCGCATACCGGTCGGTGCTGCCGCCCGCCATGGCGCCCAGCGATCCCATGCCGCGGTAGCTCTTGAACGTTCGGCCCTGATAGAGAATCGTCTCGCCCGGGCTTTCGTCGGTGCCGGCCAGCAGGCTGCCGATCATAACGCAGTCGGCGCCCGCCGCGATGGCTTTAGTAATGTCGCCCGAGAACTTGACGCCGCCATCCGCGATCAGCGGAACATCCGCGTCCCGCGCCGCCCGGCTGCATTCGGAGATCGCCGTGAGCTGCGGTACGCCGGCGCCCGAAACGATACGCGTCGTGCAGATGGAACCCGGCCCGATGCCGACTTTGATTCCGTCGACGCCCAGGCGGATCAGCTCGCACGCGCCTTCGTTCGTCCCCACATTGCCTACGATGAGCTGCACGCCCGGCAGGTTCTTCTTGATCGTTTTCACCGCCGAGATCACGCGCTGGCTGTGTGCATGTGCGGTGTCGATGGCGACAACGTCTACTTTCCTGTTCACCAGCTCCTGCGCGCGCTCCAGAAAATCTCCCGTGGCGCCGATGGCGGCGCCCACGCGCAGCCGGCCCTGCTCGTCTTTGGCCGCGTTCGGATACTTGAGTTTCTTCTGAATGTCTTTGACGGTGATCAGGCCCTTGAGGACATAATCGTCGTCCACCACCAGCAGTTTTTCGACGCGGTGCTGGTGCAGAATCTTCTCCGCTTCATCCAGCGTGGTGCCGACAGGGAACGGTAATGAGGTTGTCCTTTGTCATTACGTCCGCGATGGGCAGATCGAAGCGCGATTCAAAGCGCAGATCGCGGTTTGTGAGGATGCCCACGAGCCTGCCGTCTTTGGTTACGGGAACGCCCGAGATGCGGTATCGCTCCATCAGCGCCAGCGCGTCGGATATCTTCTTTTCAGGCGCGATTGTGATGGGGTCCACAATCATGCCGCTTTCACTGCGTTTGACGCGGTCGACCTCTTCGGCCTGCCGGTCGACCGTCATGTTGCGGTGGATGAAACCCACTCCGCCCTGCTGGGCAAGCGCGATGGCGAGATGGGATTCGGTGACTGTGTCCATCGCGGAGCTCACGATGGGAATATTCAGCGGGATTGCGCGGGTTAGCCTGGTCCGGGTGTCCGCCTCAGCCGGAAGCAATTCGCTGCGGGCGGGTAAAAGAAGCACGTCGTCGAAGGTAAGGCCCTCGGGGATCGAGTCGTGGATCATTATTAGTAATCCAGTTTAGCCTGCCACTCGATTCCTGCAGACGCGGTTAATCGCGCGTTAATGCAGAAACCCCGGCAGCGTTAATGGATGAACCCCAGCAGCCAGGCAATCGCCAGAATCAGCACGATGGTGCCGACACTGATGCCCGCTCCGCCTCCGTAACCCCACCGGCCGTAGCCATAGTAGCCACCGCCGCCGCCCAGCAGAAGAACCAGCAGAACGATGATGAGGATCAGCATGGAAACTGCCTTTCGGTCAGTTCCTTGTTTTCGCTGTTTGCGGCGCGCTTCAGCTGGCGACCTTTCTCGATCATTTCGTCACCCGCTTTCTGCGCGAGCTCCTTCGCCTTGTCTCTGAATTTGGCGCGGGATTCGCTCGTGCTGTCCGCCACACTGTCAACCGCGTCTTTCAGATTTGCCGCGGCTTTGTCGATCCCGCGCTTGATATCTTCCCGATGGAGACTCATAACGATTCCTCGCCCGAACGAATCGCAAGTAACGCGCCCTTGTGCGCGGGGCTACATTTGGCCGTGGTAATAACCGCTCCTTCGCAGTCGCGGCTCTGTAATGCAAGGCATCTACTGAGCCGCGCGCGCGCAAGCAAGCGGTTTTTTCCGGGAAGGATCAGTTCACCTTCGGGGTTTCCAGCACCATGCCCAGACCATCGAGCAGCGTCCACGTCGCCCTCTGATAGCTGACAAAGGCCTCCTGATACCCGACGAACGCGCTCAGCAGTGAGCTCTCGGCGGTTGCCATCCGCGTCTGCGAATCCAGCAACTCGAATGCGGTGATGGTGCCGAGTTCGTATTTCTGCTGCTCGGCATCCACGTTTTTCTGCGCCAGATCGCGCGCGGCCGTGGCGGCCTCGATGGAAGCGGATGCCAGGTCGATCGAAGTGAGCGCCTGGCGCACATCCAGAATGATCTGCTGCTCCACCTGGCGCTCCGTGTACTGATCCCGGGCCTTCGACACCAGCGCATCCGCCAGCTGCGACTGCGCGGCAGTGGTTCGGAAGGGCAGCGTCAACTGCAATCCCGCCCCATAGCCCGGCGCACTGAATGCGAGAAGCTGCCCCAGCGCCGTCGGCAGCCCGCTCGACACGGCCGGACTGGTGATGCCCAGCGGTCCGGTAATCGCCACCTGATCTCCGCCCAGCCCCGCGGCCTGCGCCTGCACCGTCAGGTCCAGGTGCGGCAGCATCAGGTTTTTCGCCACCCGCGCATTCAGATCGTCGATCGTCACCCTGCGATGCGCCGCGTCCAGTTCGGGGCGGAGCCTGCGCGCCGCGGCCAGCGCGTCCTCGAACGGCATCACCGACGCGCGGCTGGGAATCTTCGACGGATCGTCATCGAGCACGATCTCGGCGGCGCGCCACTCGGGCGTCAGATCCGCCCCAAACTGCCGCCGCAGCGCGTCGAGCGACGCGCGATACGCGTACTGCGCCTGCAGCAGATCGGTCTTCCGCTGCGCCACCTGCGTCTCGGACTGATAGATGTCGAGCGCCGCCAGCGCGCCCAGGTCGAGCGCCATCTTATCCCGCTCGTAGGATTTCTGCGCCAGTTCGAGCGTCTGCTGCAAAACCTTGACTGTGTCCCGCGCCCGCACCGCGTCCCAGTACTGACCCGCGGCGCTCGCCATCAGATCGGCGATGTGCGCTTCGTCCGTCCTCGATGTGATGATCAGCTGCGTGCGCGCGATCTGAATCGGGGCTTTGAACTGAATGCCGGTGCGGTTCTGCAGCAGCGGCTGGGTGATCGGAAATTCAGCTGCCCGGTGATGTTCGGATTGATGAAATTGAATTCGCTGTTGCTGGAACTTCTCGTACCATTGAACGCCGCGTTGATTGTCTGCCCCGTAGGCACCAGTTGCTGATAGTTGATGAAGGAGTTCTCCGTCAGCGTGCTCAGAGTGCTGGCGCCGCTGATCTGCGACGTCTCCGGATACGTCGAACGCAGCGTATTGAATCCCAGCGATACAGCCGGATCGAACACCGCATGCGCGGCCTTCACCTGGTCTGCCGCCGTGTAGACATCGAGCCGCGTCAGATTAATGTCGGTCGAATTCTTGAGCACCAGTTCGAGAAAAGTCCTGGATCGTGAGGTACAGCTTTCCGTCGCGGATCCGCTCGGCAATCCCCTGTACATCGCGCATCATCACGGTATCGGGGTGAAAGCGTTTCCGGATAAACCCCGGCATCAGGCTGGAGTCCGCCCGCAGCATCACCGGCGCGACTACCATCGCAAGAGCCAGCATAGCGGATGAAAATATTTTGCGGGCGGGCCTTCCGGCCTGCGGACACACTTTTCAGCGGGTCCATCGGACGAAGTCGACGGACATCCCGATCGATTTTGTCCCTACTCATATCGCAGAGCCTCAATCGGATCGATGCGCGAAGCCTTGCGCGCCGGATAGATGCCGAAAATCACGCCCACCGCCACCGAAACGCCGAAAGCGATCCCGATGGAGACGGCGTCACGATGGTTTTCCACTCCGCCGCCCGCGCGATCAGCCAGGAAAGAAAATATCCGAACGCAATTCCCACCACGCCTCCCCCGATGGAAATCAGAATCGACTCCAGCAGAAACTGCCTGCACAATGTCGCTGCGCCGCGCGCCGATCGACCGCCGGATGCCGATCTCGCGCGTCCGCTCCAGCACCGTCGCCAGCACGATGTTCATGATGCCGATGCCGCCCACCAGCAGCGAAATCGCCGCAATCGCCACCATCACGTAAGTGAAGATCGACTGCGAGCGCTGCTGCTCCGCCAGCAGCTCGGCCGGAATGGTCACCACGAAATCCGGCAGTCCTGTGGTGCGTCGAATCGAGAATCGCCGTCACCACCTTCGCCGCGCTCACGCTGTCCGCGCCCTGCTTCAGCCGGATATCGACGCCGTCCAGATCGTCCTTGAAGCTGCCGCCCTGCATCGAAAGAACCGGTATTGAAACGTGTTCAGCGGAATGTAGATGACAAGATTCGGGTCCATTCGATTGCGCCGTGCCCGAGCCGGAACTGATCTGATCCTGCAGCACGCCCACCACGCGCAGCCAGGTGTCGTTCACTTTCACAAACTTGTCCACCGCCTGGCCGTAGCCGAGCAGTCGCAACCTTGGCTTTTTCGCCCAGAACGCATACCGCCGCGCTCGCGTCATCGCTGGCCTCGTCGAAACCGGCGCCTTCGGCAAACTTCCAGTTGTGAATGGCCGCATACGAGGGCCGCACGCCGTAAAGTTCCGGCAGCATCGTCGCCCGATTTAGGAAACACCTCGCGCGGGATGCATGCTGCGGCGTGGCGGAGATCAGCCTCCAGATCGTCCACATTGCCCTGCAGCACGCGTACATCGCGCTCCGTCAGACCCGGCGAAGATCGCCGGCGCTGCTGCAGTTCCTGGTCGCTCGTGGCCGGACGCGATTCGATCAGCAGATTGCGCACGCCGAGCGTCTCGATGAAGCGCAGCGATTCCTCGTTCGCGCCCGCGCCGATCGCGAGCATCCCGATCACCGCGCCCACGCCGAAGATGATTCCGAGCGCGGTGAGCAGCGTGCGCGTTTTCTGCGCCCACAGGTTCGAACCGGCCTGCGCCGAAGTCGGAGACGTACCGCGTCAGACCGTACGCAATCGACATCGGTTCACTTGCGCAAGCGACTGCATCGCGCTGCCTCGCCGCCGGCCTTCTTCTTTGCGATCTCCGTCGGATTGGCCAGCGCCACAGTCCTGTCCTTCGCTGAGGCCGTTCAGCACCACGCGCATCTCATTGCGCCGCACCAGCTGTCACATCTTTCTGCCGTGAAACCGCTCGGATGTCTGCGCGTAGACGAAAGTCCGGCCGTCGCTTTCAAACAGCGCCTGAGCCGGCAGCGAGAGTACGCCATTCAGCTCGTCCGTGGTGACAACGACATTGCGCGCTCATGCCCGGCCGCAGCTCCGGCGACGGATCGTCGAGCGCGATTCTGCATTCGAACTGACGGTCCCATGGCGGGCCGCCGGTGCGCGCCGATATCTTTCACGATGCCCTTTGTAAGGATGGCCCGGGACAGCCACGACGCGCACGTCCACCTTCTGCCCGACGGCCAGATGGCCGCGGTCGAGCTCTCCGATATTAGCGGACAATTCCCAGTTCGTCGAGATCGGGAATCTCGGCCACCGCCATTCCCGGCCGCACCGTATCGCCCGACCTGGAAAACCGGCAGCACCATTCCGAAAAACAGAATGTTCCGCCGAAGTGTTCTGATTCACCGAAACGTATCCGTCGCGCTGCGCCTTCAGCGTCATAGCTTCGATGTTTTCGCGCGCCGTCTTTGCCTGCGACTCCGCTTTGACTTTCGCCGCTTCCTGAATCGCGATCGCTGCCGTCGCTGGTGGCCTTGCGGTTGGCGAGGTTGCGTTCGAGCTGCGCCAGATGGTCTTTCGCCGCATCGAGCGCCAGCGTATTCTCGCGCGCCGTCAGCGGCGGCAGCAGCGGATTCTTTCGCACATCGAGCTCGGCCAGCTGCACGTCCGT
Source organism: Terriglobia bacterium (assembly GCA_963832905.1). Taxonomy (GTDB): domain Bacteria; phylum Acidobacteriota; class Terriglobia; order Bryobacterales; family Bryobacteraceae; genus BOG-234. Next base: position 1,026,788 of record CAWHVO010000008.1, read on the forward strand.
CTGTGCTTTGAGCAAAGCGTAACGGTCTTCCTCGGCCTGCGCTTCGTTCTGCGCCTCCGCCTGGATCAGATGCTGCTCGGCCTCCGCCACATCGGCTTCCGCCTCTTTGAGTTTGTACTCCTGCTCGGTGGTATCGAACTCCACCACGATTTCGCCTTTTTTCACTTGCTCGGCCGCTGTCTTTCAGAAACGTCAGGTGCATATCGCCGCCGCCGGTGAGCGGCGCCGTCAGCGCTTCCGAATTGCCACCGCTGCAGCTCGCCCCTGGCGGTCACCGTCAGCGTGACATCGCCGCGCTGCACATTCGCCGTCGGCATGACCGCTTCCTTCGTGTCCGTGATGTTGCGATAGGCGCGCACTCCGAACCATACAGCGGCGCCAAGGCTGCCCACAGCGACGAGCGTAAGCACTACCCACCGCCGCAGCCGCGCCGCCCGCACGCGCGCGGGACGCAGTGGTTTGGCGATCGTCGGATTTGGCGCCGGAGCCGCAGCCGCGCTCATTTATTCTCCGCCGGAGGCTCCGCAAGCGCCACCATCGGTCCCGCCTCGATCCCCTCGATCGCCACCTCGTCCGGATTTTTCGCCTTGATCCCGACCCTCTTCGCGATATACCGTCCCGTTCGCCTTCACATAAACGGCCGGCTTGCCGGAAACCGTGAACAGCGCCTTCGCCGGAATGCTGATCGCGTTCGGAATTTTCATCTCCACGATATCCGCGCCCGCGTTCATGCCCGGCCGCATGCGCGAATCGGCCTGATTCGGTCTGCGCATATGCGCGAAAGCTGCGCGTCGGCGGCCATTCGTTGAAACTCTCTTCGGTAAGCGGCGTGATGGACGTCAGCGTCGCCGCCACAGTCTTTTCCGGGAACGCATCCACATGGACCAGCACCTTATCGCCCACCGCGACACGCCCGCGATCGGTCTCGTCCACTTTGCTTTCCATCTCGAGCGTGGAAAGATCGGGAATCTCCGCCAGAATCCCGCCTGGCACCGCATGATCGCCGACCTTGAACGGCTGCGCGTTGTTCCATCCCTGCGAATAATTCGGCAGATAATTGATGACGCCATCGAGCGGACTCTCAAGCTCCATCTGTTTGAGCTGATACGTCCATGAATTCGACCAATCGCTTCGCCGTGTCGCGCCCGCGCGTCAGAGCCGCGATCTTCTGTTCGCCCGCCTTTCGATGCGTTAACATCGCGGCCTCCTGGACCTTGAGTTTTTCCTCGGCCAGGCTGAGATCGATCTCGCTCTCCTCGCCCTGCATCTCGCTGATGATGGTTTGCTTGGAAGCCTCCAGCTTCGCCTTTTCGACGTTGTAGCGGGCCGTATCGAGATCCAGTTTGTCCTGATCCTCAGTGATGAGCGCCTGCGACACTGCCTGATCCAGCGTGGCCTGCGCCTGCTGCAGCGCCGCCTTTTTTTCGTTCAGATCCTGCTGGGTGCGGCTGGGATCGAAGCGCATCACCACCTGCCCCTTCGTCACTTCCGAACCGTCCGGCGCCGCCCACACAATCTGCAGATCGGCGACATCGAGCGGCGCCACAAGCTGCTCCGACCGCCTCGCCATCAGCGAACCGCGCGATCGCACCAGAACCAGAAACTCTCCCTTGCGTGCCGTAGCCATGGGCAGATCTTCGGCCGCCTGCGTGCGCCGAAATTCGCGTATCGCAAATCCGGAGCCGGTCAGGATGAGCAGAAACACGACCGCGCGTATCAGCAGGGACCAGCGGAAACGCCCGGATGTTTTTTTCACTTCGCCACCTCGATATCGACCGCGGCCGACAAATCCGGAAGCAGGTGTGAATCGGTTTGATCCAGGCGGAACCGCGCGGTGAACGACTTCACCGACATTCCCAGCGCCGAAGTCGCCACTGGACTCGACGATTCATAGTGCGCCGTGAAGCGCAGATCCGGGAACGCGTCCAGCTGCACGATGGCCTTCGCCCCCGGCACCAGCACCGCGCCGTCCGGCTCTCCGACAGACACCTCAACATCCATGGCCGACGGATCGAACAGCCGCAGCAGCGGGGTTCCCGGCCATAGCTGATCGCCCTCCTCTGCGTGCCCCAGCGAGTTATTTCGCCAGACGTTCTCCAGCGCGACCATGCCCGCGGATCGGCGCCTTCACCGTGAGCATTTCGGCGTTTCTCGTCTGCCGTTCCACCGCGACCTTCTGCCGGTCTCTCTGCAGTTCCAGAATGCGAAGTTCCGCCGCTTCTGCGGTGTCATGAAACTTGCTGGACTTCTTGAGGCTGGCCACATGCTCCCGCGCGTCCGCCACCTTCACCTGATTTCTTTCCTGCTCGATAGCGCTGATCACCGGACCCTTGCGTGTTTCGATTTCGGCTTTGCTGCAGATCGGCCTCAGCCTGCTGCTGGTCGGCGACGCGCTTCTCGGCGTTGCTGATGTGCTCGGCCTTTTTCTCTTCAATCTGATGTTCCAGATCGTCGAACTTGGTCTCCGCCTCGCGCAGCAGTTTGATTTCGTTCGAGCGGTCGAAAGTAGCAAGCGTAGCGCCGGTTGCAACCGACGTACCGTTGTCCGCCAGCGTCGCCAGCGTCAGATTGCCGCCCTGGCCCTCGATCCGGGGAACGCCGATAGTAATCGACTTGACTGCGCGCACAACGCCTGTTGCCCGGACCGAACCGCGCGGCGCGACTCGCTCGACTGCGAAAAGGCCGCAGGCGAGGGCGACCGCCAGCGCATATAAGACGAAACTCGCTCGCAACGGCAGACTCCGTACTCAGCAAAACGAGGACTTAAGTAAGACTCTTCAAGCCGGCGTATTGTTTCTAAGATTTCTTTGCAAATCTGATGACGCGGAACTGTGAACTTCTGTTGACAGATGTGCCCGCGAATCGACGGATACTACCAGTGTCGTTTGGTTAACCCTACCAGGCGCGAACGGCTTCGCTGATCACCTTGAGCTCCGCCTGAGATGGCTGGCTGGATAACGCGAGGGCCAATTCGGCGCGCGCGGCATCGCGGTCGCCCTTCTGATGCAGCGCGGTGGCGAGATAGAAGTGCAGGTGTGAGGCAGGCGGCGTTGATTGCGGAGATGCGGTCTGCAGCAGATTTCGGTAGATCGCGATGGCGTCGTCGTTCCGGTTGGCCTTGATGGACACATACGCGACTGTGTCGGCGATCTCACGCGAATCGGGTATTTCGCTGTGGGCCTTTTCCGCGTACGACAACGCCGTTTCCACGTCGTTCCCGTTCTTTGCGAGCAGGTAGGCGAGGTTGTTCAGCGCGATGGCGCTGGAGGGGTCCACCTTCAGCGCATCCTGATAAGCCAGACGAGCCCGATCCTCCTGTCCGGTCTGCTCAAGCAGCACCCCGAGATTGACCGGAATCCTGGCGCTGGTGGGATCGATTGTTCTCGCCTTTTCCAACGCGGCGATGGCGGCGTTCGGATCGCCTTTTTTCATCAGCGCTTCGGCGATCTTTGCGTAGAGCGACGGCACGATTCTGGATTGTTTGTCCGTGCCGTCGAGGGCACGCTGGAATTCGGCGATGGCCGCGTCGTAGCTGCCGGCGCGCAGCAGCATTTCCGCCAGTGCGTCCTGGAAATCGGCCCGGCCGGGATGCCGGTCAACTTCCTCCTGCAGCATACGGATGGCTTCATCGGTCTGCCCGCGTCTCATGTAGACCTGCGCGAGTCCTGCGATTCCACGCGCGTATTGAGGTTCGATTGTAATGACTTTGCGGAATGCCGCCTCGGCTTCCGGATAGCGGCCTTCGTCGAGAAAGCCCAGGCCGGTGCGATAGGTTGCGTTTGCTTCGCTGGTGGGCGGAGCAACGGGCGCGCCGGACTGAGCGCGCAGAAACCCGGCTGTCAGGGGAACGATTGCGGCCGCAGCCGCCAGCATGATGGGCAGGGCTCGCAGGAGCCGAGGCAACGGCCGATTCGCTCCCGCAGAAAGGATCTGGTCCATTCTCCGCTTCAGATCCGATCCGGCGGCCCCGGCACAGGCAGGCTGTCCGATGAACGACATCCGGCACACCTTCATGATTCCAGCGGCATATTCATGGCGTCCGGCGCCGGCCGCGAGCACGAGCTGGTCGCAGGCAATCTCGCGTTCGGCCATCATGCGCCGTTCGATCCACCAGAGCAGAGGATGAAACCAGAACACGGATGCGACGACGCGAACAATAGCTGCCACGAGATTGTCGTGCCGGCGAACATGCGCGAGTTCGTGAGCGAGAACAGCGCGGAGTTCGTGTCCGCCGAGGATGTCTGAAAGTCCATCGGGCATGATGATGCGCGGGCGCAGGATCCCCGATCCGCAGGGCATGCAATCGGGTGAAGCGATTTCGAGTGAGACCGGGCGATGGATGCCTATACCGGCTGCCGCCAATGCCATGGCCTCCAATTCCGCCGCCGATGGCTCACGCACGCCCGGTATTCCGCGCGCCATGCGTCGAAACTGCACGGCGAGAAGAAGCGCGCAGACTGCGGCCCATACGCACCACGCTGCGATCCCGCTAAAGTCAGGCGCGCGCTGAATCGGAGGTGAAAGCAGCGTGAGCGAGCGGGCGACGAACGCACCCGGCTCATAGACGGGCAACGTGGTGTGCGGTAAATGCCCGGCCAGAATCCCGCCCACGCGAACGAGCCACTGGGTCGGCAGGGCGAACCGGAGTACAGCCACAAACAGGGTTGCGTATCGCAGACCGGCGAGGCGGCGGGGAATCATCAGGGTGAGAACTGCCGCCAGCGCGGCGGCGCAGGTAGATGCGACGAGATGGTCAATCATGTTTCTTCTCCGGATGCGCGAGATTCTTCTCAATGGCGCGGATATCGGCGAGCGTGAGTTTGCCCGATTCAACCAGATGCGCCACGACCGGCTCGGCGGAGCCGCCGAACAATGACAACAGGTCGTCGATCAGCCTACGATAGACCGCCTTGCGCGTGTAGAGTGCCTCGAAGATGTGGGCATTGCCGATCTTCTTCACCCGCCGCACCGCCTTCTTTTCTTCCATGCGGTAAATGATCGTCTGGACGGTGGTGTAGGCGGGACGGTTTTTCTCGGGCAGGCTCTCCTGAATCTCGCGGACCGATGCCGGGCCGAGTTTCCACATCTGTTCGAGCAGTTGGAGTTCGAATCGGGTGACTTTGGGTTGGGCGGTCATTCCTACTAATTATGAGGCCTACTCTACTACCTGATTAGGCGCATTGCAAGAGGCGCGCGAAAAAACTTTGTCGTGCCCGTCGGTCGATTGATAGTTTCGGGTTAATCCTCGAGTGCTTCGAGAAGACTTTCGAGCTGTGGGATGAGAGCGAGATCTTTCGGCCGGCCCGCTGCGCGCTTTGACTGAATCAGGCCGGGCAGATCAAGCACTGACACTTTGAGACTGAAGGCCTCGATGTTCTCGCATGTTCTCTGACCTGCCCCATGTGCCGACGCCGGCCACTTCAGCGAGCAAATCGATTTGCCCGATCGACGTTCTGAAGAGTGAGGACGGTCGAATTCCGAAGTGTTGCCTCGTCCCAGACGAACGGCAACTGGTTCGGAAAATCCCGCGGGCGGGGATTAAACGGCGCCAGGGCTCGAAGCAGTCGTTTCAGGTAACAGTTCAGGCCTGTATAAGTCGCGATACGGAAATCTTTAAGAATCTGCCGTTTGGACCTGGATATTGGGTCCAAAACCTGGCAGTGTATATGTTTGAGGGCATCGCATCGCCAGTCGCCGCGAGAACGACCGGTCAACCCGGAGCAATTGGAGCGTGAGAAGCGCTTAATCCGCGAGATCGAGAGGCTGCGCGAGGAATTGATCGAGCGCGATAAGAGGATCGCCGATGCGGAAAAGCAAATCGCCGATCTGGAACGTAAACTGGCGCTTCGACAGCAAAACTCCACGACATCATCCAAACCGCCCTCTTCAGATGGAATGGCGGGCGAGCAGCGGTCGCGGGGTAGTCGGCGAAAGAAGAGCCTGCGCAAGCCGGGCGGCCAGCCTGGACATCATGGACGCTGGCGCGGACTGGCGCCTTTGAGTCGCGTCGATGAATTGAAAAAGGTGTTCCCCACCAGGTGCCGCCATTGCGATCACCGTTTGTCGTCGGGGATGCCCACCGAGGGCGACCCGCGTCGCCATCAGGTGACCGAACTGCCGCCGATTAAAGCTCATGTCACCGAGTATCAATGCCACCGCCTCGTCTGTCCGGAATGCGGCAAGGCAACCCAGGCCGAACTGCCACCGCAAGCACGGCGTCATTTCGGAGCGCAGTTGACCGCCCTCATTGCCTATCTGACCGTGGTCTGTCGAATGCCGCGCCGCGTGGTGCATGAACTACTGGAACAGGTTCTGGGCATCCCACTCAGTCTGGGCAGTATTCAGAACAGTTGGGAAGAGGTCAGCGACGCGGTCGCCGACCCCTGTGCGGAACTGGAGCGGCAACTGCCCAACGAGCCGGTCGTCAACAGCGATGAAACCGGATACCGGACCAGCGGCGAAAAGCGCTGGCTGTGGGCTCTGGTGGCGACGAGCTTCGTCTTTTACAGGATCGCCGCATCGCGCGGAGCCGAGGTGCTGGTGCAATTACTGGGCGAAATATACGCCGGCATTCTCTGCAGCGACCGCTGTCCCACTTACCTGAAGTACCACAAAGGCGTCGGCCAGTTCTGTTGGGCTCATTTCAAACGAAATATCCTCGGCGTACTGGAAATCGGCAAGACCAGCGACGCGGAACGCTTCTGCCGCGACGCTCTGGCCCTGCATGCCCGGTTGTTCCGGCTGTGGCATCGTTTCCGCGACGGACCTGGCGTTCGATACGGTCCCCTTACACGCGATCAGTTGATTGCAAAGTCGATTCCGCTGGAGAAGAAGTTCTTCGCCCTGGCGGACCGCTATCTTGATAGCCGCGACAAAGACGTGGCGAATCTCGCGCGGGCGCTGCTGCAGCACTTTGAAAGGTTTTTCGCCTTTCTACGCCATGAGGGTGTCGAGCCGACCAATAACGTCGCGGAGCGCGCGCTTCGATGCGCCGTGCAATGGCGCAAGATCAGTTTCGGTAGCCGCAGCCCTCAAGGCGAAATCGCGGTTGCGCGCCTGCTCACAGTGGCTCGCACCTGCCGCATGCAGAATCGAGTTCCGCTGCATTATCTTGCGACTGCGTTACGCTCATACCGAACAGGGCTGGCCGTCCCCTCACTGCTCAAACCAGCATCAACCACCTGAACTGTTACCGTTTCAGATTCCTTGCGTCACGCAAGTAGCATATATCCAGATCGAGCGTCGCGTAAGATACCCCGTGAGCAACTGCTGCGACGCCGCCAATCAACACAAACTCAGCCTCGGCGTCGATAAGTGCCTGCAGAATGCGGCGGTAGGTCACCGTCTGCGCGCCGCTCCCAGAAGTTCTTCAACCGCTGCGGAGGCGTCTTCGAGCATTCGCATACGCTCCTCAGGAGTTAATCGCAGCTGATTTATCAGCAGTGTCAAATCAATCCCGTAGTTTTTCGCCGCTTCGATTCCGCTTCCGGGTGCAGGATGCCTCAAGCGCTCTTCCGCTCGCTCGAACTGCTCCGGCGTCAATGGCAGAAGTTCCCTCACACTTCGATTCTAACCGTCTCGCCGAATCGTGCGCTTTCATTCACAAACGCCGACCCGTCCCGGTTCTTTCTCCACACTCGTCCCGCCAAATCCTCTCCTGCTGTTCCGGATGGCCAGGTCTTTGCTCGCATTTTCCACAGAGGTAAATTTATGTCGAGTGGTCATGCAGAACCAATTCGCGGATTTTCGATTCCGGTCGAAACGGTCGCCGCACAGCCGGCGCGGCAGGCCTGGCGGCTGTTGTATGTCGCGTTTGTCCTCGCCCCGCTGGTGGCGGGAGTTCAACAAATTCTTCCACTTTCTGACGAACCGGGATCAATACGTGGCGCCCTGGGTGGCGTCGGCCGTGCCGTTCACAGTACACAGTCTTATGCTCGCAGCTGGTGTCATCGAGATCGTGGCCGCGCTGATTGTCGCATTCTGGCCCCGCATCGGAGCCTGGATCGTCTTTGCCTGGCTGTGCGTGATCATTGTCAACCTTCTGGCCATCCCCTCGTACTACGACATTGCACTGCGCGACGCCGGGTTGGCGCTGGGCGCGGCGGCGCTGGCCCGCCTGAGTGTCGATTTCGAATCGAAGCCTGCTGCTCGACAGTAACGATCAGAATCCCCGGCCATTGCCGGTCGGCGCGTTTTGCGTCGCGCGCGTGTAGAAGCCGCTCACGTCGGTCTTGAACTGCTTCAGCGCGTCCACATTCAGATAAATCATGTGACCCGACGGATAATACACGAACTCAATGTTCCCGCGCAGCTTCGGCTCAAGTTCGATGTGCGCGAGATCGGACTCCGTAATGAAGAACGGCGTGGCAAGATCGAACAGTCCGTTCACTGACAGGACTCTCAGGTGCGGGTTCTTGCGGATGGCGTCGGCGAGGTCACCCGCCACATAGGCGTCGCGCATCGGCTGCCCGCCACCGCCGCCCTGCGGTGCAGCCGATCCTACCCGGTGCGTGTGATCCCACGCCTGATTGATTCCTGGTCCGGTTGGAAGGTAGGTTTCGTCGGAGGTGTACTTCAGCTCGCGGTCGAGATAGTCGTGGAGCGCGGTGACGAAAGCGCCTTCGATACCGGTTTCTGACGGATCGAACCCCGGAGTCTCACCAGCGGCATCCGCGTCTGTACCTTCGAAACGCGCATCGTACCGGCCCAGGATGGCGCGCTGATCGCGCAGCAGCTCCTTGCGGAATCGCGCCGGGTTCAACCCGCAGATTCGCTTCCTTGATGTAGGTCGCGCTGAGTCCCGTGTAACTCGCGAGCTTCGCCGCCATGGCATCGACCTGTGCGGCCGGCAGGTTGTGCCCCTCGGCGAGCGCTTCGGCGTAAGGACCGCGCGCGAAAGCCCGCACTTCATCCAGAAACGCTTTTTCGTCCTTGCCCTTATGGGAGATCTTTTCGTAATGCCACGCAATCGCGGCATAGGACGGCAGGTAGCCGACAAAAACCGCGTCCAGACCCGGCGCTCGCGTGAAATAGTTCAGGATCGAGGACATCAGGATCACGCCGTTCATCGACATGCCGCTGTTTTGGAGCGCATCCACAAGAGCCGCTGAACGCGTCGTGCCGTAGGATTCCCCGAACAGGAACTTCGGCGAGTTCCACCGATGATTGACGCTCACATAACGGTAGATGAACTTCTCGAAAGAGCGCACGTCCTGGTCGGTTCCGGCGAAATCCCTGATGACGCCTTTGCCCACCGGTCTCGAATAGCCAGTGCCGACGGCATCAATGAACACAAGATCGGACCGGTCGAGCAGGCTATACTCGTTCGGCACGATTTCGTAGGGACCCGAACCCGTCGCCGCCGGACTCGACGTGACAACACGCACGGGCCCGACCGAGCCCATGTGCAGCCACATGCTGGCGGAGCCGGGACCGCCGTTATACAGAAACGTGACCGGTCTGGTGCGCGGATCGGTGACGCCGTTCAGAGTATAGGCGACATAAAAGACGCTGGCATTCGGCTGCGCATCGTCGCCGTTGATGAGCAGATTGCCGGCGGTCGCGGTGTAGCGGAGAGTCTTGCCACCGAGGGACAAGTCGTGCTCCGTAACAGAGGATTTTTCCGGAGGCACCGGGCGCTCTGTATTCGGCCCGTTTCCTGAGGGTGGTGCAGGCGCGGGACGCTGGGAGAACACAATAGATGGCGCAGTCAGGATCAGACAGGCCAGGAAAATCAGGCTGTATGGCCGGGGTGACGGCATGGCGATAGCCTCCCTGATGTTTAGGATCACACAAAACCAGTGAATCGCGATCCCTTCACAGATTCGCCGACCGCGTCACAGGCTCGGCTTCCTCGCGTTATTAGCCGACAGAGGGTGAGGCGGAAAGAGGTTCCCAGACGCGCTGCAGGTCGAGCGTAAAGCCGGCGACCGGACCTTCGGCCTGGATGCTGGAAGCTTTCTCGCGAACCTCCGGCAGCGCCGCGGCCCGGTAAATCTCAACCGCGCGCCGCTCCGGATCGATGAGCCACGCAAGCACTGCGCCGTTTTCAATCCACTCCCGCATCTTTGCCTGCAGAACCGGAAGCCGGTCGGAATGCGAGCGCAGTTCAACGACGAAATCGGGGGCGAGATGCCAGTAGCGCTCTACCTGAGCCGGATCGAGAGCCGCGATCCGGGCGCGGGAAGTCCAGGCCGCGTCCGGCGAACGTCGGGCGCCATTCGGAAGAACAAAGCCGGTGGAAGAATCGCTGACAACGCCGGACTCGCTGCGCCTGGCCCAGTCACGAAGCTGGCCGAGAATCTCGCCGTTCCTGACCCCGGTGAGCGTGTAGTTGGGCGGCATGACAATGAGCTCTCCCGTCGCGGTCGTTTCAAAGAACAGCTCCGGATGTTCTGAGCAGAACGCGGCGAACTCCTCGTCCGTCATAGGCGGAGCGGTCAGGATCGCCGGGAGGAACGATTCTTCTATGGTCAGCGCCACAACCTGATTGTACCGGCGGTGGATGGAAGCGGCAAACCCAGGCTTCCGGTGGGGTGTGACGCTGCCTACCCGGATGTCTCCACGGCGTGGACGAGCTGCTGGAGATGACGCTCGATGCCCTTGATGAAAAATGCCCCGTGGCCCCGGTGATTCCGCACGGGACTATTCTGGGAAGAAAGGAGTGCCGATCATGGCTACAGCAACTCTCGACTGGTCACAATGCCCCGCTGAGGAGAGCATCCCTAGCAAGGTTAGCGGCGCGTGGGTTTTCCGGGGAACGCGGATGCCGGTACAGACGGTGTTCGAAAATCTTGAGGCCGGAATGTCGCTCGATGAAATCACGGAAGTTTTCGACGTGACACCGGAGGAAGTTAAAGCCGTGTTGCACTTCGCCAGCCAGAGCCTTGCGAAACCGCCCTCGTTCGGCTGATGAAAATTCTGTTTGACAACGGCACGCCGAAGCCGATTGCGCGCAGTCTCACCGGCCGCGAAATCACCTATGCAGGGCGGATCGGCTGGCACGAGTTGGAAAACGGGGAGCTGATTCGGCAGGCCGAAGAAGCCGGGTACGAAGTGCTTCCCGCGATCTTTGAGGTGAGTTTGAAAATTTCCGGCGCTTTCGTTTGGTGTTGCCTCATTGCCGGTTTTCGCGTACCTTGAGGACATGGAAGTACATTTCACGCCCGACCTGCAAGCCAGGATTGACCAGCTCATCAGCGAAACCGGATATACGCTCGACAGGCTGGTTGAGGACGCTATGGCCGGATACGTCGCCGAGCTTGCGGCCACGCGCGAAATGCTCGACAGCCGCTATGACGATCTGAAAACCGGCAGGGTGAAGCCCATCGACGGCGAGGAGTTTTTTGAAAGCCTTCGTCGGCGCGAGGACGAGTTGCTCAAGAAGCATTCGCCTCAATGACGGCAGAGCAAGGCTTTCGCCTTCACCCGCTTGCGGCGGAGGACATCAACGGGATTTGGGAATACATCGCGGAGGACAGCCCCTTTGCCGCTAGCCGTCTGCGCGAGGAAATTCTCAGCCGGATTCGCGCCGTGGTTTCATTTCCCCATCAGGGCCACAAACGCCCCGACCTCACCGGACGGCCCCTGCGCTTCATTTCGGTTCGTGAATATCTGATTGCCTACGCGCCGGAGGAAAAGCCCCTTTGGGTTGTCGCTGTGATGCACGGGCGGCGCGATCCCCGTGTGATGGCCGCGATCTTGAGAGGCAGGGAGTAACGATAACTCTTCCCGCCTATTTAAACGCCGCGGTTTGCGGCGCGAAGCCGGCCGTTCTGTGGTACCCCAGCGCTGTTGGTGACCAGTTACAGGAAAGGGTCCTTTGCGCAACGTCTCGTCGGGAACCTATGCACTGTTTTCGGTGTCTCAATCCATTGGCATGCGCGCGACCTCGCTCACAATCGTGTTGAGCACAGCTATAGTGTTGACCGCCGCTTCAGCAGATTCTCAGTCCGTCACGCGATTTGAGGCGGCTACGATAAAGCCAAGCGAGGTTGGCGGGCAGTCGCATTCAAATTTTCCTCTCGGCGGGGAAGCTTACGTCTCCAACGGCGGTCTGTTCATGGCAACGAACTTTCCGTTGGTCAGCTACATTTTCTTTGCGTACAAGATCGATGGGAATGAGGCCCAGTCTGTAGTGCCGCAACTTCCACGCTGGGTCATGACCGACCATTTCGACATTCAGGCCCGCGCGGCGGGAAATCCCACCAAAATCGAAATGCGATTGATGATGCAGGCGCTATTGGCTGACCGGCTGAAATTCCAGATGCACAAGGAAGTACGCACCGTGCCTGTGCTCGGTCTGGTCTTGTCCAAACCCGGAAAACCCGGCTCAGGCCTGAAGGGCCATTCAGCCGGGCGGGCATGTCCTTCAAGTACCGCTCCATCCGTTTCGGGTGTCGCGCCGGATGCCTACTTCAGCGCGGTAGCCGGGGGTCTGCCGGTTCTTTGCAATGAGGTTATCGGCATGCCGACAAGCGACCCGAGGCATATACGCTCGGGAGCCCGGAACGTGACACTCGATTTCATAGCGAAGTATCTCAGCGGCGAAGGGACCTTCGGGCGCCCGATCGTCGATGCAACAGGTCTCACGGGGACTTACGATTTTGCGATCGAATGGGCTCCTCAAGGGACCCCGCCGCCCGGTTCCGATTTCAAGCAGGAGCCCCTGGGTACAACATTCGAAGAGGCTATACATGACCAGCTCGGACTGAAGTTGAAAGCAATGCGAAGGCCCATCGACATCATGATCATCGATCGCATTGAGCGGCCATCCGACAATTAAATCCCAAAAATCCGGCTATGGTGTCTCAGAATCAGTAAGCCTTCCCTCACACTTCGGATTCAGTCTTCTTCCGCCGAATCCCCGACCTTCAGCACCGCCAGGAACGCCTCCTGCGGAATCTCCACGCGCCCCACGCGTTTCATCCGCTTCTTGCCTTCCTTCTGCTTCTCCAGCAGCTTACGTTTGCGCGAGATATCGCCGCCATAGCACTTAGCCAGCACGTTCTTGCGCATCGCCGAAATCGTTTCGCGCGCGATGACCTTCGTCCCGATCGCCGCCTGCAGTGCAATCTCGAACATCTGCCGCGGAATCAGTTTGCGCATCCGTTCGATCAGTATTCTGCCGCGCTCCTGCGCAAAGTCGCGGTGCACAATCATCGACAGCGCATCCACCGGCTCACCCGCCACCAGCACATCCAGCCGCACCATCGGCGAAACGCGGTATCCGGCGAGATGGTAATCGAGCGACGCATAACCGCGCGACGCGCTCTTCAGCCGGTCGTAAAAATCCAGCACGATCTCGTTGAGCGGCATCTCGTACACCAGCATCACGCGCCCCGAGCCGATGTACTCGAACTTCTTCTGCACGCCGCGCTTGTCTTCCATCAGCGCCAGAATGCCGCCGATGTACTCCTCGCGCGTGATCACCGTTGCGTCGATAATCGGCTCCTCGATCTTCTGAATTTCGGTGGGATTCGGGAACTTCGTCGGATTGTCGACCTGGATCACTTCGTTCTGCGTGTTCGTGATGCGGTAGCGCACACCGGGCGCCGTGGTGATCAGGTCGATGTTGAACTCGCGTTCCAGCCGCTCCTGCACGATCTCCAGATGCAGCAGCCCGAGAAATCCGCAGCGAAATCCGAAGCCGAGCGCGACCGAATTCTCCGGCTCGAAGCTCATCGCACTGTCGTTCAGTCGCAGCTTTTCCAGCGCGTCGCGCAGCAAGCCGTGCTCGTGGGATTCCACCGGATACAACCCCGCGAACACCATTGGCTTGATTTCTTCAAATCCAGGCAGAGGCTCGGCGGCCGGATGCTCAGCGTCGGTAATCGTGTCGCCGATCTGCGCGTCTGCAACATTCTTGATGTTGGCGTAGATGAAACCGACCTCACCGGCGACCAGTTCCTCAAGCGGAATCGCCTTGGGCGACTGATACCCCAGCCCCTCGACCTCGAACTGCTGGCCGTTCGACCACAGCCTGATCTTCTGCCCCATCGCGATCTTTCCGTCCATAATGCGCGCCAGAATAATCACGCCGCGATAGGCATCGAACCACGAATCGAAAATCAGCGCGCGCAGTGGCGCTTCCGGATTCCCGCGCGGCGGCGGCACGCGCTTCACGATCGCCTCCAGCGTTTCGTGAATGCCGATCCCCTGCTTCGCGCTCACCAGCAGCGCGTCGCTCGCATCGAGGCCGATCACTTCTTCGATCTGCTCGCGAATGCGCTCCGGCTCCGCGGCCGGCAGATCGATCTTATTAATCACCGGAATGATTTCCAGATTGTGATGCAGCGCGAGATAAGTGTTCGCCAGCGTCTGCGCCTCCACGCCCTGCGACGCATCCACCACCAGCAGCGCGCCCTCGCACGCCTGCAGGCTGCGTGAAACTTCGTACGAAAAATCCACGTGCCCCGGCGTGTCGATCAGGTTCAGCTGATACATATTGCCGTCTTCGGCTTTGTAATCGAGCCGCACAGCGTGGGCTTTGATCGTGATGCCGCGCTCGCGCTCGAGGTCCATCGTGTCGAGCACCTGCGCCATCATTTCGCGCTGCGAGAGCGCGCCGGTGGTCTCAAGCAGCCGGTCCGCCAGCGTGCTTTTGCCGTGATCGATATGCGCAATGATAGAGAAATTCCGAATGAACCCGGGGACCATGCGGTAAGATGTGGCTGAACCCCGATTATCCCATATGTCGTTTCAACTCCTCTCTTTCGAGCCGGATACGGACGGCATTGTGCTCGTCACGATCCGCCGGCCGGAGAAGCTGAACGCACTCAATCGGGCCGTGATTTCTGAATTAGGCGAGGCTTTTCGCTTAGCCGCCGACGATCCCTCAGTGAAAGCGCTGATCCTGACAGGCGCCGGGGAAAAAGCCTTCGTCGCAGGCGCGGACATCGGCGAAATCGCGCGCACGACTGCCATAGAAGCGGAGCAAACCTCGCGCTACGGCCAGGAGATTTTCCGCACGCTTGAGACTCTGCGCAAGCCGTCGGTCGCCGCAATCAACGGATTCGCGCTCGGCGGCGGACTCGAACTAGCCATGTGCTGCACGATTCGTATCGCCTCACCGAACGCCAAGCTGGGCCAGCCCGAAGTGAAACTGGGCATCGTGCCCGGCTATGGCGGAACGCAGCGTCTGCCCCGCCTTGTTGGTCGCGGCCGCGCTCTCGAACTCCTGCTCTCGGGGGAACCGATCGATGCCGCCGAAGCCCATCGCATCGGCCTTGTGAACGCCGTCGTGCCCCAGGAAGAACTGATCGAAGCCGCGAAACAATGGGCGCGCAAAGTTATTGCCAACGGACCGCTGGCCGTCGCGCTCACGATGGAATCGGTTAACACCGGCCTCGACGCCGGGCTCGACGTCGGCCTGCGATTCGAATCTATGGCCTTCGGACTCACCGCCGCCTCCGACGACCGCCGCGAAGGCACCGCCGCATTTCTCGAAAAGCGAAAAGCGGTTTTCACCGGCCGATGAGCGAGCACACGCAGGCCGGCTTCGCCGAAGGTCTGAGCGCGGCCGGATTCCGCTTTGCTGTCGTCGTCAGCCGCTTCAACAGCTTCGTCACCGAACGTCTGCTCAAAGGTGCTCTCGAAGCGCTCAAGCAGCACGGCGCGGATGCGAATCAGGTGGAAATTGTCAGGGTACCAGGCGCATGGGAGATTCCACTCGCAGCACGCGCCCTCGCGGCGGCGAAGAAACCCGACGCCATCATCTGCCTTGGCGCCGTTATCCGCGGCGACACGCCGCACTTCGATTACGTTGCCGGTGAAGCCGCGCGCGGCATTGCGGACGCATCCGCCGCAACCGGGATCCCGATGGCATTCGGAATCCTGACCACCAACACCGCCGATCAGGCTGCGGACCGCGCCGGCGGCAAAGACGGCAACAAAGGCTTCGACACCGCGCTCACAGCCATTGAGATGGCCAATCTGATGCGCAATCTGCGGACGCAATCCTAATGGCCAGGCACCGCGCACGCCGCCAGGCGCTTCAGCTGCTGTTCCAGTGGGACATGCGCCGCACGACGCCCCCCGTCGACATTGATGCCATTCTGCGCGGCTATTACACGTCACTGCTCATCAGTGAAGACACCGTTGCGCAGCCGCGCCCCGACCCGTTTGCGGAGGTCCTTATGCGCGGCGTCATCGAAGATCTGCCCGCCATTGACGAACGCATCGCACGCAACGCCGCGCACTGGCGCCTCGACCGCATGCCGGTGGTCAACCGCAACATTCTGCGCATTGCGGTATACGAAATGATGCGCACCGAAACGCCGCCTGCGGTGGTGATCGATGAGGCGCTCGAACTCGCCCGCCAGTTCTCCGGCGAGGAATCGGTGCACTTCATCAATGGCGTTCTGGATGCCGTGCGCCGTGAACTGCCCGCGCCGGCCGCCAGTCAGACAGAAGCCTGACAGCCCGTGGCAAAAACCGCTCCTTCGCAGTCGCGGCTCTGTAGCGCATTGCATTTACTGAGCCGCGCGCGCAAGCAAGCGGTGTTTTTGGGCTTCTGCCACGAGCTGCCTGAGTCTACGCCGGAACGCCGGCAGCTTTTGTCGCTGCACCCATGACAAAATCGAACATCCCCTTCAGGCCGCCCTTACCGTCCCAGCCCCTGCACATGGTGTGCACGGTATGCAGCCCGAGCATGCGATAGCTTTCGGTCTGCGATTCGTTGTAGAACTGGTTTCCGGTGCTCTGGTGTGGAAAATCATCGTTGGCATTGTGATAGGCCGTAACATCCGGCGCCTCGTCACCGGTTATCATCGGCTTCACGTAAATAAGCACGCCATCCTTCCTGCCTGGTTCGATTGCCGAATAGTGAATATCCGCATAACCCCATCGAAGTTTGCCCGGTACGCACACGGATTTAAATTCGATGGAGATGCCCATGTCGATCCGGATTTTACGCACCGCGTTGCCGAGATCCTCGAAGGTGAATTGCGGATCGCATCCGGAATCGAGCACCAGAATCAGGCGGCAGCGCCGCATCACCATCTCATAAAGGCCAAGGTTTTCGAAGTGGCCGCCGTCGGAGAGGTAGACGTATGCAGATTCGTCGTTAGTGCGCCCGAACGCTTCCCGGAAAAGAGATTTGACAGCCGACCTCGGCCCGTCCTCCCGCCAGGTCTTCTCGCCTTTCTTCCCAGGATTGCCCAGCCATGCGCCGAGCCGGGCGTTGAACAAGGTCATGATGAAGCCAACAGCCCCTGACGAGTGGTAACCCATGCTGGGGCTCACCGCGGCGCCCGAGATTGTAATAGCCGTTCCGAGCGAGATCCCCCGCGGGCCGCCATATTGTTTCGAAACCCGGTAACCGAGACGCGCGCTTCCGGCGTGCAGCGGGCTGATGGTGAACGACTCCGCCTTCCGCTGCTGCCATGCGAGGTTATCGCCGCCGACCAGATTCAGCGTGACATTGACCACGTGGAACGGCCGAAGCTCCGCCGTCAGATCGCCCATGAAAATGTTGTCGTCATCTGAAAACCCTGTAAAATTGGTCGTCCCGGACAGCGGATTCGATGCCCCCGGATAGGCCCGGATCAGCCGGCTGCGATACATCGAATGCAGCGAGAACTTATTGACGTTGATAAAACGCGCGGCTGCCCAGCCGATCAGCACAAAAGCCGCCGCTAACATTGCCACGTATTCCGCGCGCGAATGATCCACGAAATATTCGTGCTGCTTCCACGGCAAAGGCGTAAGTCCCGTCCCGGACATCGTCACGTTCGCCAGGACCGACAGGCCCGTGAGCAGCAGCCCAATAAACACCGGAGCTGCCAGCTTTGCCGCGATGTCAAACAAGGGGCTCTTTGCCGAAGCTGGCGTCCCGTTGGCCCGCCGCTCCTCCATTCCGGGAGCCGACTTGGACAGAAAGCCCGCCAAAGCGCTGATAACTCCGGAGAGTCCACCCGCCGCGACCAGGCCCGATTGAATCCAGCCATTTAGTCCCTTATTGAGAATAAAGTCCGGGGCCGTCAGCGTGAGTCCGCAGAAGCCCAGCCAGCAGACCACGAAGATCGATACCCACGCCCCTCCCCTTGCAAACCACTCCCTGTCCTCATCCTCCAGTGCACGGCTCGTAAAGCCAACGAACAGCGTTCCGGCCGCCAGAAAGCCGGCCAGCAACAACGGCGGTCCCAGTGCAATGTAAGAAGTCCACCAGTAAAACGCGTTGAAGACGTTCGTTACCAGCAGCCATGCGGCCGTGGCCATTCCGAAGCCGGTGAACAGGACGGCGAAGGTCAACCCGAGCCAGAGTTCCTTCGTTCGGGCCAGCTTGCCGCCGCCCCAAAACAGGTACGCGACCCATCCCGCGACAGCCGACAGGACGATCCAGAGCACCGTGGCCAAGTACGAAGACGGCGACGCTTGTTCGAGCTTATCCGGATTGAACCACGCGTCGTAGGTCATAAAGGCCAGCGCCGCAAGAATAAGCGGCATCAGACACCATCGGAGAAAATCCTTTTCCGTGTGCTTCCTGCCGCCCACGCCGGGCAGATACCGCATCGCGTTGAAGAACGCCATCGCAAAAAAGAAGGCGGCAGAAATGCGCACCAGCCAGGCCAGGTACAGCCCCGGAAAAGGCTCTTGAACCAGACCCGGTAACCGGTCTTTCAGGAGCGCCAGGGACACAATCAGCCGCGGTACCATCACCGCCGCCATCAGCAGCGGTATCAGCACCAGCCAGTTCAGCGCCATGTTCCGGATCACAGTTGCCGCCAGAGTCCACGTGTCGGCAGAGAAGAACCCGAGCCTGGGGGAAAGATAGTTGTTGAACTGGCGCAGATGCCCGATCGGGTCCGGCCAGCCGGGCGCGGGTGGTGGGCACCCGGACCGCAGTCCGGGCAGAATTTTGTCCAGCCCACCCGCCCGCTGTTTCCAGCTCGTCAGCCAGGCGCCGATGTATCCTCCGCCCGATACAGTGGAGAGATAGTCGAAGCCATCCAGAACTCTGGCATCAGCCAGGCCCTGTATCGCGCCGAGACCGAAGGTGGCACTCCGGATGCCGCCGCCCGAAATGCACAGCGCGCTCGGACCGTCTGAATCGGACACGCCGAGTTTGCCGAATTCCGCCCTCTTAATGTCGTCGAATGTCTTCAGATCTGTTTCCGGCATACCGGAAACTATCTACTGAATATACGCAAATGTCAAACGATTTGTCAACGATTCAGACGCGAATTTCAATATTGTTCGAGCGCAGCAAACTCCGATCCGGAAGCCGGCACCAAACCGCCACCGGATACACTCCCGGCGCGCGCATCTCATAGATCCTGCCGATTGGCAATTCGGCCTCGATCGCGGCTCCCGGGGCTATCGTGTCTTCGGCCTCTTTCGCCGTTCTTCCGGAATCCAGCACCTTCCGCCCGTAAGGAGTCGGCTCCAGACCCTCGATATGAAAGTAATGAATCCAGCTCGGGACGCTCAGCGTCTTCGCCTTCGCGCCCTCGTTCTTCATCACCACGGAAATCCCGGTCACCGATCGCGAGTCCTCCCGCGCAAGTTCGCGAACGGAGAGCGCGAGTCCGTCTACTGCGTCGCCCCACTCCCTGCCGGTCATGTCGATGACCCTGGGCGGATCGTCACGTATGACGAGCCCCATCTTTGCAAGAAAAGTATAGAAGCGCACGAACGGATTGGTGGCCGACACTGCGATCAATTATCGTAATGCCTGCCCTGCCCCCGCAGATTCACCTTTTCCGAGCGCACCTCCCTCGGCCAAGTAATCCGACCACAATCAGACCCAGTCCAACCAGCAGAAAGCCGGCTGGCTCGGGCGTGTTCACCGGAGGCCCGGGGTCGCCGGTATTTCCCGGCAGCACGCCCCCGTCCACAATCCGGACAGAAAGCACCGCACCAGCGGTGAAATTGGCTGAACCCAGCGGCGCGCTGTAGATGTGGTTGGTGCCTGCGTTGTACTGAAAGAGATCCAGGTAGGCACCGACGATGGCCGAACCTGCGATCCCCGAAACACCCGTGCTCCCCAGATCCGTGGCCAAGCCCGTGGTGGTGTCGATTTCGTAGAGTTCATCGATCGCGCCGCCGCCCCCGGCCGTTACGAAAAGATTCGTGCCGTCATCCGACATGCTCGTGTCCCAGCCGCTATTGTTGGCGGGTAGCCCGGTTGCGCCAACAAGAGTCGCCACTCCCGTGATCGGGTCGATCGAATAAAGGTTCGACTGCGAATCGAATTCAAACAGCCCATTCGCTCCGCCGGCAAAAATCACTGACGTGGAGCTCAAATCAGCGTTCCCGATGACAGTAAAAGCGCCCGTCGGATCGACCGTAAGCAGCTCGCCCTGCATACTCTGGACAAAGAGAACATTCTGAAAATCTCCAATGCCGGCGGCATTCGAGACGGGGAGTGTGCCGATCTGGGTGAATGCTGCGGTTGCGCTGTCGATCGCCCCGAACCGATTGTCGTAAAAGACCGAATAGACGGGGCTGGCCGCGGCAGGGACGGCACTCAGGGCCAGAAAAACTGAAGTTATGCACAACGCAGCTGCGTTTCGTATCGGCACACCATACTTATCGGGCAACCCGGTAAAATCTTTAGAGGTAAATGGAATATACAAGGCTTGGAAACACCGGCATCACCGTATCCCGCATCTGCCTGGGCACCATGAGCTATGGCGGCGGCGACATCCCCGCATGGGCGCTCGGCACCAAAGGCTGGCATGTCGAAATGGAAGGCGCGCGTGAGCACTTCAGAATCGCCCTTGACGCCGGTGTCAACTTCTTCGATACTGCCGACGTCTACTCCGTCGGCCTCAGCGAACAGATCACCGGCCACTACCTGCGCGAGATGGCGACGCGCGATCAGATTGTGGTCGCAACCAAAGTCTTCGGCGCCATGGGCCCCAGCCCCAACCAGCGCGGGCTCAGCCGCAAACACATCGTCGAAGGCTGCCACAATTCACTGCGCCGTCTCGGCATGGACTTTATCGATCTCTATCAGATCCACCGCTGGGACTCCGGCGCACCGCTCGAAGAAACCCTCGATGCGCTCGATTCACTGGTGCGCGCCGGCAAAGTCCGCTATCTCGGCGCCAGCAGCATGGCGGCCTGGCAGCTCTCCAAGGCCCTCTACACCGCGAAGATCAATGGCTGGCATCGCTTCGTCTCGATGCAGAATCACTACAATCTTGTCTACCGCGAAGAAGAGCGCGAAATGATTCCTCTCTGCATGGACCAGGGACTCGCCATCATCCCCTGGAGCCCTCTGGCGCGCGGCTTTCTTACCGGCTCGCGCAAACAAGGCGCGGGAGACGAAACCAAACGCGCCGCAGTCGACACCTTCGCAAAGGACATGTACTACCGGGCGGACGATTTTGCCGTCGCCGAGGCAGTGGCCGAAGTCGCGAAACAGCGCGGTGTCAAGGCGGCACAGGTGGCGCTCGCCTGGGTTCTGCAATCGCCGGGCATCACGGCCCCGATCGTCGGCGCGACGAAAACGGAGCAACTCAGCGAGCTGATCGCCGCCGTAGACATCAAGCTGACTGCGGACGAAATCGTCGCCCTCGAAAATCCCTACAAGCCCCACGGCATCCTGGGCCACGCACAGCCCACGCCGAAATCGATGCCGAAGTAGCTGGTCGCAGGGTTTTCACATAAGATATCGGTGATGCCGCACCCCTCCCGCCGCTACCTGCCCGTCGCCCTGCTGGCTGTCGCGCTCGCTTTTGCCCAACAGCCGCCCCACAAAATCGACGACCTCGCGCTTCGCAACGCCACGAAGAACGCCGACGAGTGGCTCACCTACGGCATCGACCAGGGCGAAACCCGCTACAGCCCGCTGAAACAGATCGACACCACCAACGTCAGCCACCTCGCGCTCGCGTGGTCCCATGACCTCGGCGTGGGCGGCGGCAATCAGGAGGAGACGCCGCTGGTCTGGAACGGCAACCTCTACGTCATCACCAACTGGAGCGTCGTCATCGCCGTCGACGCCCGCACCGGCAAGGAAAAATGGCGCTGGGACCCCGAAGTCAACCAGCCTGCCACGCGCGCCAAAATCTGCTGCGGCGTCGTCAATCGCGGCGTCGCCATTTACGACGGCAAAATCATCGCGCCGGTCATTGACGGACGCCTCATCGCTCTTGACGCACTCACCGGCAAGCCCGTCTGGGAAGCGCGCGCCACTTACACGCAGGACAACTACACGATGACCATGGCGCCGCGCATCGCCCGCGGCAAAGTCATCGTCGGACTCGCCGGCGGTGAACTGCTCACACGCGGCCAGTTCGTCGCCTTCGACGCCGAGACCGGCCATCTGGCCTGGCGCTTCTACACCGTGCCCGGCGATCCTTCGAAACCCTTCGAAAATCCCGCGCTGAAGAAGGCCGCCGAAACCTGGAGCGGCGAGTGGTGGAAGCTGGGCGGGGGCGGTCCGGTGTGGGACGGCATGGCCTACGATCCCGACGCCGACCTCTTGTACGTCGGCACCGGCAACGGCGGCCCCTGGCCCGAACAGCTGCGCCAGTCCAAAGGCAAGGACAACCTTTATGTCGCTTCGATTCTCGCCGTGAAGCCCGAAACCGGCGAGCTCAAGTGGTACTTCCAGCCCGTGCCCGGCGACTCCTGGGACTTCGACAGCGTCCAGCAGCTTCTCCTCGCCGACCTCACCATCAAAGGACGGAAGCGCAAGGTCCTGATGCAGGCCAATAAGGATGGCTTCTACTACGTGCTCGACCGCGTCACCGGCCAGTTCATTTCGGGCAAACCGTTCGCCATGGTCACCTGGGCGAAGGGCCTCGACGAAGTCACGGGCCGCCCGTTCATCAATCCCGAAGCGCACTACGGCGCGGACAGCATCACCATCGCGCCCGGACCCGGCGGTGGGCACAACTGGGCGCCGATGGCGTACAACCCGAACACGGGTCTGGTCTACATTCCCACGTCGACGAACAGCACCTCGAATTTCGCCCTCGATACGAACTTCACCGTGAAGCCGGGCCGCTCGAATATCGGCCTCCTCGGCGGCGGCCGCGGACCGCTCCCTGCCAACGTGAAGAAGCTGGATCCTCCACCGGCCATCGGACCCGTGCCCGCGAACAAGAATGAGCGCCGCGCGCTGGTCGCCTGGGATCCGGTGACGCAGACCGAACGCTGGCGCGTTCTTGAAGGCGGAAGCATTGGCGGCGGCGTGGTGACCACCGCGGGCAATCTGGTGTTTCAGGTGACCAACGACGGCAAGCTCTTCGCCTGGAGCGCGGACAAAGGCGAGAAACTTCTCGAAATCCAGACCGACCTCGGCGGCGGCATGGGACCGCCCATCACCTATATGCTCGACGGCAAGCAGTATTTGACACTCGCTGGTGGAGTCGGCAAAGTGGTCCCGCGTTATCGGGACGCCCCGGCCGCGCCCGCGCCCGGAGCCGCGAATCCTAACGCGCCGCCCGATCTCGCCGCCGGTCCGCCATCCGCGAATCAGACGACGTCGGTGCCGCCGAAACTCCTGACCTACGTATTGAAGTAGGTGTAAGCCGCTCTATAGCCGATCGCCATATTCCTTGACCGCGACGGCAAGTGCCCGATCCAGCCACCGGTTAAAGGCATCTCGGATTTGCTCGGCGTCCGTCAGATGCGTAAACACGAAGGGTTCGATCGAGCAAACGAAAAACCTTTCGTCCACGGACTCCCGATCATCGGAACCTTCGTACGACTCCAGCCTTGAGAATGCCGTGGCCTCCATAATGCCCGCGAGTTCACGGCCCACATGATGAAATGACACGACGAAGACGAGCCGCTCGCGTCCCGCCCTTACCGCCCCCTTTCAGAAAATAGTGGTCCTCTGAGAAATTGGCAAACTTCCCGGCTTCCCGCGCGGAGGTGACGACCTCAAATTTGTACCAGTGGGCGTTATTGTAGTCAGTCCCCCCTATCTGGATAAACGAGTCGGCGCCATCTATCACCTGCTTCATCTCACCAAAGGACTGCTCAAGGGTAACTCTCGCTTGCTCCCTGAGGTCACAGGCGATTACATCTACGTGCCGGAGTTCCGCAAGCTTTTGTTCTCTCCTCCGAGCGAATTTGTCGGCAAGTGAATTGATAACCGCTGAAGTTAAAGTTCGCTGAAGAGCGCTCTCGGCGTCGGCGTCGATACTGAGGGCTTGAAGGATGGCGGTCCGTTCCAGACGAGCGAAAATCGAGGCCAGAGAGGTCAGATCACCAAGGTCAGCTGATTCGAGCGCGTCAATATACTCCACTCTTAAATCGCGGTCAACTACCAGAGGCAGGAGATCTGCCCTAAGAAGAATCATGGTCGTAAGCGCGCGCGCCACTCGTCCATTGCCATCCTGGTAGGGATGAATCTGTGTAAAACGGTGATGAAGCCACGCTGCAACGATGATCGGATCGTCCTCCGCGTATTTCGAGAGCCACTCAATTAGATTGCCCATCTCACTGTCAACCTGGAGCGGAGGACAGTATTTAGGATTGTTTGGCTGCTCCTTGTACTTGCCCTTTAGGAGCGGAATTTCCATTTGTTTGCCAAATTGATCCACCGCGGTTGTGATGTCCTGATGCCTCGTCAGAATCGCGTGTAGCTCGTGTATTAGACCTTTGGTAAGTTCGCGTCTCTTCCCGATGCAGTCGATGACGAGCTGAATTGCTGCCTCCTGATCCCTCAGCAGGTCGATAAGCAATGCTGGCTCGATGTTTGTGTTGGAACGCGTCAGCAGTTCCTCAGCAAACCCGTGGGCCACCAACGCCTCGGTCGTCCCGCGATCGAGATCGTAGAGGCTTTCCAAAATGCCCGTCTCGACGCTTAAGCGCCGGATGAGGCGCTGATTGAAATCTGCGAGCTGGTTTGGGCTTGCCTGTTGGATTCGCTTTCTGGCAGCTCTCCAGTTTTCGTAGAGAGGGCTCATCGCGGCTAGATCAATCCGTCTTTCTGTATCCGAAAGCGGTTCGATTGAGCGCCAAATATACGCAGGCATAAGCAGCCATTCTACCGAGTGCTCGCCGAGGCGCCGTCGTCTGACAAATGAGCGCGCAAAGCAACGGAATCGCCCTCAAACGGATGACCCAAGGCTACTGGCCACCTCCCCCGCGATATTCGGCTGTCGCCAAGGTGCCCGACGAAGTCGCCGCCCGCCCGTTCATCCAATCCTGAAGCGCATTACGGGGCATCGAAGGCAGCCATCGGCATTTCAAACACCCGGCGCGACAATCCGTCATAACGGTGCCCGGCAACGGTGGGAAGGAACTCGCGCCGGGAACTCTGAACGATATACTCAAGAACGCAGGGCTGAAATGAACGCGCGACGCTATCCGGTTGTCATTGAGGAGACGAGCACTGGCTATTCAGCCTATTCTCCCGATGTTGCAGGGTGTGCGGCCGTCGGCCACACTCGGGAAGAAACGCGGCGCAACATTCAGAACGCGCTGGCAGAACGCGCTGGCGTCTCACTTTGAGGCAATGCGGGAGGTCGGGGAACCAATCCCCGAACCGAGCGCATCGGTCGATTACGTCGATGTGGCCGCGTAGTCTTCGTCCGGGCGAATCGCCCGCACTTAAAGTCTCACTTGAACCTTACCGGCTTCGCCATATACTCCGCCTCGGTCACCTGTTCCAGCCACTTGATGCCTCCGCGCGTGACGTTGTACTGCGCCCCGCCCTTGTCCGGCGCCGCACCATGCCAGTGCGCCACTCCCGGCGGACACCAGATCGCCTCGCCCGCATGCAGTTCGTGGATCGGCCCTCCCATTTGCTGCTCCAGCCCTACGCCCTCCATGACAAACACCAGTTGCCCCGCCTCATGGACATGCCATCTCGTGCGCGCCCCCGGCTCGAACCTGATGTAGGCAATCTTTCCGGGCGCGTCGTCCTGCAGCCGTTCAATCTTGCCGATGAAATTCGGATTCGAATCCTGCGCCGATGCCGCCAACATCAGGCCACCCACCAGGCACAGCAATTTGACCTTCAATCCACGCCTCCTCTTCTGACGGCAAATGCTATCACGCCGCCCGAAACTTCCCGGCGAATTATTCTGCTATAGTGCTCTAACGTCCCGGATTCAGCCCCCGGATTCGGAAGGAGCCATCATGACCGGCCTCGACCTTCGGCCACTCACCCTCGGCGAGATTCTCGACCGCACATTCACGATTTACCGGAACTACTTCCTGCTCTTCTTCGGCATCACCGCTCTGCCGCGCCTTCTGGTGCTGGCCATCCAGATCCCGCAGCTTTGGCTGGCGCCGCCCACCACAACTTTGATTAGTCAGTTTACAGTGACCGGAGGGTTGACATCTCTCGTTCTCGCAATCGTATCGGCCATCGCCTATTTGTATTCCCAGGGCGGAACCGTCTTCGCCATTTCCGACATCTATCTCGGCCGCAGCATCACCATCGGGCAGGCGCTCGGGCGCATGAAGGGCAATGCGGGAACGCTCTTCGGCGTCGTGTTCCTGAACGGTCTCGCTATCCTTGGCGCCGGCATTCTCCTCATCATTCCCGGAATCTACGTCGCCTGCAGGCTGATCACGTGTGTGCCCGCCGCCCTGATCGAGGACCGCAGCGCCCGCGACTCCCTGTCCCGCAGCTGGGACCTGACCCAGGGCTTTGCAGGCCGCTCCTTCATGATCGGCCTGCTCTACTTTGCGGTTGCCTTCGCCGCCGGTATGATTTTCGAGGCTCCTTTCTCCGTCGGACTGGTGGTCTCGCTGAAGAATCCCTCGCTTTCCCAAACAATGGCCCTCGGCACCGTTATTGGTTCTCAGATTGCCACGATACTCACCGAGCCCATCCTGCTCATCGCCACCGCCATCTTCTATTACGACCTCCGCGTGCGCAAGGAAGCCTTCGATCTGCAATTCATGATGAACCCAACCGGACCCCTGCCCTCCGGCCCCGGAAGCGTCCCATCGATTCTCTGAATGCGTTTATCGCGTAGATGCAACTTCACCGCGCTGCTGATCGTGCCCGCGGCTCTGGCCCTCGCCCAGCAGACTTCCGTATTTCCCGACACGGGCTCCCTGACCGCCGAACTGCGCCGTCTGGAAAGCTCCGTCGGCCAAACGCCTCTGGCCGACGACTGGATCGTCGACTCCGGCGGTCGCAGTTATTCGATCTCCACCGCGCCCCTCCGCAGCATTCTCGGAACGCACCCCGATACAAAACGAATCGCCCAGGCCAGCCAATGGCTGGAAAATCTGGCGCACGAACTCGAACGCCCTTCCGCTCCCTCGCTCCACCCCGATACCGCCCGCGCGCAATTAACGAAGATCCTCGCCCGACGCGAATTCGCTGCCGCCCGCCCGCCCACTTTCTGGGAACGTCTGACGCAGAAGATTTTCGACTGGATCGGCGCTCTCATTCGCAGCATCCTTGACTTTGCCAAAACGCACCCCACCACCGGCACCGTCCTCTTCTGGGTTGTCGCCGCCATCGCCGTCGTGTTCCTCGGACTCCTCCTCCTGCGTTTCTGGACGCGCAAAGGCCGTATCGCGCCGCCGCCGCCCGATTCCGCCCTCCCCGTGCGCACCTGGCAGCAATGGATGGCCGCTGCGAAAGAAGCTGGCGAACGCGGTGACCTGCGCGCCGCGATTCACTTTGCTTACTGGGCCGCCGTGGTTCGCCTGCAGGAAACAAACGTCCTGCCGCACGATCTCACGCGCACGCCTCGCGAGTACCTCCGGCTGCTTCCCGACCGCGCCGCCTCTCACGAACCGCTCGCCACGCTCACCGCTTCACTCGAGCGTTTCTGGTACGCGTCGCGTCCGGCCGCTCCTGCCGACCTTCGACAATCCTTCGACTGCCTGGAGGCAATCAGTTGCCATCCCGAATAAACCCGCCGCGCTGGCTGATCTGGGTTGGCGCCGTCGTCATTCTCCTCGCGTTCGCCGCCAGCGCGCCTCCGGGACAGGACACGACGTCGTTCCCTTCGATCTATTCCTCCGGATCGAGTGGCGCCCGCGCGGCCTACCTGCTTTTGCGCGACATGCGCGTCAACGTTCAGGCATGGGAAGACCAGCCCGCCAACATCCCGACAGCACCGCAGACGACCCTGATCCTCGCCGAACCGACCGAACCGCCTTCCAAACCCGACATCGCCGCGCTCGCGAAATTCGTCAGCGACGGCGGCCGCGTCCTCTTCTGCGGCGCCGCCATCAAAAGTTTTTTCCCGGCAGCTGAAATCTCGCCGCCCGTCCTCGGCATCGACTGGCAGGAGTTCGCACCCGCGCTCCCCAGCGCCATCACCCGCGATGCCGACCGCATCGTCATGCGCCCCGAGGTCTATTGGAAGCCGTCGGCCGCACAGATCACTCTCTACGGCAAGGACGGTAACGATGCGGTAATCTCCTGGCCCATCGGCTCGGGCGAAGTGATCTGGTGGGCGGGCGCCACGCCGCTCACCAACGCGGGCATCTCGCGCGCCGACAATCTCAATCTCTTTCTGAACTCGCTCGGCTCGCCATCCGTCATCTACTGGGACGAATACTTTCACGGCGAGCGCGCCAGCCTGATCAGCTATGTCGAAAAAACGCCCGTCATCTGGGCCGGCCTGCAGATATTGATCGCAGCTCTGGCCGTGCTGTTCACGTTCAGCCGGCGCAGCGGCCCAATCGTCGCGCCCCGCCCCGCCTCTCGCCTCTCGCCTCTCGAATTCGTCAACACCATGGGCGCGCTCTATCGTCACGCCGGCGCCGCCTCCATTCCAGTCGATGTCTCGCGACGCCATCTGCGCCTCGAACTCACCCGCCGTCTCGGCCTGCCTTCGCAGACCGCCGTTCCCGACCTCGCCCAGTCTGCCGCCGGCCGTCTCGATTTCGACGCCACAGATCTCGCCGCCGCGCTTACCCAGGCCAGCCCTTCAAACACCGCCGCTCTCGACATCGTACAGCGCCTCGCACGCTACACCGACCGGCTCCGCACCCCGTTTCACAAGGAGAACAACTGACCGTGGAAAATGTTTTGGCCCTTTGCGGGCACGTTCGCACCGAACTGTCGAAGGTGCTGGTGGGGCAGCGCGAGGTCGCCGACCAATTGCTCCGGGTCTTTCTCTGCGGCGGACACGCCGTCATCGAAGGCGTACCCGGCCTCGCCAAAACGCTCGCTGTCAAGTCTCTCGCGCGCATCCTCGGCCTCGGATTCCAGCGCGTCCAGTGCACGGCCGACCTCATGCCCGCCGACATCACCGGCACCAACGTCTTCAACATGGCCACCAGCACATTCTCGCTGCATCGCGGCCCTGTCTTCACCGATCTCCTCCTCGTCAACGAAATCAACCGCACCGCGCCCCGTACGCAGGCGGCTCTGCTCGAAGCCATGGAAGAGCGACAGGTCACTATCGACGGCGCGCGCTATCCTCTGCAGGACAACTTCACCGTCCTCGCCACGCAGAACCCGGTCGAGTTCGAAGGCACTTACCCACTGCCCGAAGCGCAGCTCGATCGCTTCCTCTTCAAGATCCGCATCCCCTACCCCACCGCCGACGAAGAAATCGAAATCCTCTCGCGCCACGGCGCCGGCTTTGACGCCCGCCGCCTCGACGACGTCGCGCTCACGCCCATCGATCCCGCGCAGCTTGCCGCCGCCCGCACCGATATCGCCCGCATCACCGTCGAGCCCGCGCTCTATCGCTACGTCGTCACCCTCATCCGCCGCACCCGCGACTGGCCTTCCGTTTCGCTGGGCGCCAGTCCACGCGCCGCCGTCGGACTCTTCCTCGCCGCGCGCGTCGCCGCCGCCACCGAAGGCCGCGATTATCTTCTCCCCGACGACGTCAAATCCGTCGCGCTACCCGTGCTTCGTCATCGCCTGCTGCTCAAACCGGAAGCCGATCTCGAAGGCCTCACCACCGATCAGGTCATCCAGCAAATCCTGGCGACTGTTGAAGTCCCCAGGTGACCCCAGCCACGCCATCCGCGCAGCCCCGCACCACGCGCCGCCTGCCGTTCGCGTTCGGACCGCGCTTCGCCCTGGCGCTCATCGCCGGTCTCGTCTTCCTCATCCCCGCCTGGTGGTCGTCGCGTTTCATCGGCGTGATGTTCCTCTGGGACGCCGCCGTCCTCATCGCCTGGTTTATCGACTACCGCCGTCTCCCTGTGCCTTCCCAACTCACCGCGCGCCGCATCTGGAGCGCCCCGCTTTCTCTCATTCAGCGCGGCACAGCCAATATCGAAATTGAGAACGCAGGCGCGGTTCCGATCCACGCATCCCTCATCGATGAACTCCCGCCGTCCCTGCGCGAAGTCCCGCCCTCGCTCAGCATCAACGTCCCCGCCGGCCGCGCCTCACAGGACCACTACTTCGTTCTGCCCCGCCTGCGCGGCGACAACCCCGCCGGCCGTCTGTTCCTGCGTTATCGTTCCCCGCTCGGACTCGCCGAACGATGGGCCACCGCCGATCTCACCCAAACCGTCCGCGTCCTCCCCGACCTCGCCCAGGCCCGCAACTTCGTCCTCTATTTGATCCGCAGCCGCCAGGTCGAAATGGAGAAGCGCCGCCGTCGCCAGCGCGGGCAGGGCCGCGACTTCGAGAGCCTGCGCGAATACCGCCCCGGCGACGAGCCGCGCGACATCTGCTGGACCGCTACCGCGCGCCGCCATCATCTCACCACGCGCGTCTATCAGGTCGAGCGCAGTCAGACAGTGTGGATGGTCGTCAACGCCGGACGCCTTTCGCGCACCGAAATCCGCCCGCCCGACGGTGGTCCGTCAAAAGAGAAGCTCGACTACGCCGTCGATGCCGCGCTTTCCCTCGCCATGGTCGCGACGCAATCCGGCGATCGCGTTGCTCTGCTCGCCTATGGCCGCACGATCCAGCAACTGGTTGCCGGAGGCCGGGGCCCGGCGCATCTCCGTGCCGTACTCGAATCTCTCGCGCAGGTGCGCGGCGAACCCTCAGAAGCCAACCACGCCGGCGCCGTGCAGGCGCTTCTGCAGCGCCAGAGCCGCCGGTCACTCGTGGTCTGGCTCACCGACTTCGCCGAAACCGCCACCATGCCGGAGGTGATCGAATACGCCATTCATCTGACGCGCCGTCATCTCGTCGTATTCGCCGCCATCGGCCAGCCCGATCTGGCCGACCTCGCCAACGCCGTTCCGCAGAACATCGACGAAATGTATCGCCACGCCGCCGCACTCGAAGTCGCCGAGCGCCGCCAGCGCCTGTTCCGTACGCTGCGCGATCACGGCGTATTGGTCGTGGATATCGACGCCGCCGGTTTTGCAGGCGCAGTGGTCAGCCGTTATCTCGAAGTGAAGGACCGCAACCTGATCTGACGCGTGTATGTACCGCCGGCGGTCTCCGCCGCCGGTGTATTTACTCAAACAAAGCCGGCAGTCGCCGGTAGGTGGCTGAGGTCCCCATAACGGGGACCCGTCAGACCGCTTGCAACCCGTCCCGGAACCATGATCCCAGAGCTAGACTGAAGGAGTAGGCAAGAATGTCAGACTGGCAACCGCGGCGATACAAAGACTACGTATGGATCGTTGCCGATCCCGAACTCCTGGGCGGCAAGCTCGCGATCCGTGGTACCCGCCTGTCGGTCGCCCTCGTCCTGGAATGCCTGGCAAACGGAATGTCGCTTGAGGACATCAATGAGGCATTCCACGGAGCGTTTCCACCAGACGCCCTCCCCGAAGTTATGAAGGTTGCATCGGAGTTTGCCGACTCCTTCCATGTGGCTGCTTGACGCGAACCTCGACGTTCATCTCGTCGGGTTACTCCGGGGGTAGAAATTGACTGCGACACGGCTGAGGATCGCGGCTGGAAAGCACTTCGTAACGGTGACCTGGTGGCCGCGGCAGTTCAAAACGGATTCGACAGTCTCCTGACCAGGGACCAACTCTTAGCCGAATCGGCGTCACGAATCTGGCGTCTTCACCCAAAATTCGGCATCGTGGTCGTGATGCTCCCGCAGCTTCCGTCCCAACGGTACCTGGAAGCATTCGCCCGGGCGTGGGCGGCGCGACCGATTCGGCCGGTTCCCGGCGAGATCGTGAACTGGCCCTGAATCGAAATTCCGCGCGGCCGTATCGTTCGCGCTATCCGGCTTCATCCCTTCTACTCCTGGCGAGAAGCGAGTTCACTGGCAGTCATCTGGAGCGCAAGCTACAAATATGACGGGCATCCGCTCGGAGTTCTCCCAGCTCTGGACGGTACGGGGCGGGATAACAGAGAGCATGGCGGCAAGCTCAGCGCGCTCAACGGTGCGTGTTGCCGAAAGCACGCAAAGTAGCTGGCCAGTTGTCTGACTCTGTCGGCATTGGCATTCCAGTGTGGATGTTTACTTGAAAAACGTTAATACCGTGGTGGTGATGTTCGTGCCGCTCTCGGAGAATGAACCCCAG
This sequence comes from Terriglobia bacterium, assembly GCA_963832905.1. Classification (GTDB taxonomy): domain Bacteria; phylum Acidobacteriota; class Terriglobia; order Bryobacterales; family Bryobacteraceae; genus BOG-234. Next base: position 1,059,092 of record CAWHVO010000008.1, read on the forward strand.
GGAGATCCAGCCAGCATCCCTCTGGTGCCCGAGCAGCCACAGGTTTTCATTTCGCTGTGTCCAGCTGGCCGACCACTTCCACGAGCTTCTGAAGGGTCTGCCGGATGAGCGTAAGTTCATCGTAGATAGCAGTCAGCGTTCCGCCCTGTTCAAGCATGGATTCATGAATGGCACAGTGCCGCATTCGCTATAGCAACGGTGGTGTTCGATTCAGGAGTCGTTGGGGGAAAATTCGTCTCGTCGATATTGGCGGACTGAAGGCGAGAACCGCACGAATCTCTCGTTGAAATAGTATGCCCAATCGACGAGTTCAACACGCTGGACGGAGCCGGGAAGCGACAGCGACGGCTCGATATCCTAAAAACGGACGGCGATGTGGCAGGAGGGTCGCTCATGGTGTGGTGCGATCCTCGGGCTTTAGGTTCATCTCAATCCGGGCGCAAATCCGCGTGGGATGGGAGGCTCCTTCATCGGCACGACTAATGGCTGTGAGTGTGTGTGTGAGGACGCGTATAGGTTGCAGCCTCAAACAGTTCACGACGGGGCAACTTAATCTGTTCGAGTGCCCAATCGACCACGGTGTCGAGGCCTTCGTCGTTCTTGAGGTTGGTAAAGACGAACGGCCGGGAGCCTCGCATCCTGCGAGAGTCACGATCCATCACTTCGAGCGAAGCTCCTACAAAAGGCGCAAGGTCGATTTTGTTGATAACGAGAAGGTCGGACCGCATGATGCCCGGTCCTCCTTTCCGGGGGATCTTGTCTCCACCGGCTACGTCAATGACATAGATCGACGCATCCGCAAGATCCGGGCTGAATGCCGCGGCCAGATTGTCGCCGCCGCTCTCGATGAAGACCACATCGACACTCCCGAGTGTGCGTTCGAGATCGGCAATGGCCTCAAGGTTCATCGAGCAGTCCTCGCGGATGGCGGCATGCGGGCACCCCCCGGTTTCGACGCCACGCACGCGTTCGGAAGGCAGGGCGCCCACGCGAACGAGGAACTCGGCATCTTCGCGAGTATAGATGTCGTTGGTTACGGCAGCCACACTGAGCCGGCCGTTTACGGAATCGGTGAGACGCCTGCTAAGGCGATCCACCAGAGCCGTCTTGCCGCTGCCTACGGGGCCGGCTACTCCAATTCGAAAAGCGCGTTGAGAGTGAGGCATACAGTAGTTTAAAAGAGAAAATATCTTTGAGCCAGGGGAAGTTCGTTTAAGGGTTCACAAGTAAGAAGTTCGCCATCGGCGCGCACTTCGTAGGTCTCCGGATCGACTTCGAGGCGCGGCGTGGCGTCGTTGAGAATCATGTCCCGCTTAGCGACGGTGCGGCAGCATTCCACGGCTACGGCGCGCTTGCGCAACCCGAGCTTTGCCGGAATCCCGGCGGCCAGCGCCGCGCGCGAGGTGAAAGTCACGGAAGTGGAATCAGGGCGCAGCGCCGAACGCTCCGAACATGGGCCGGTAGAGTACCGGCTGCGGCGTCGGGATCGACGCGTTGGCGTCGCCCATCACGCTCCAGGCGATCAGACCGCCTTTAATGACTAGTCTCAGGCTTGGTGCCGAAAAACGCCGGTTTCCACAGGACCAGATCCGCCAGCTTGCCCGGCTCGATCGAACCGACCGTCGATGCGATGCCGTGAGTCAGAGCGGGGTTGATGGTGTACTTGGCTACGTAACGGCGTGCGCGCAGATTGTCGTTGCGCTCGGAGTCGCCCTGCAGAGGCCCGCGCTGCAGTTTCATTTTGTGCGCTGTCTGCCAGGTCCGCGTGGTCACCTCGCCGATGCGGCCCATGGCCTGGGAATCGCTCGAGACCATGCTGAACACGCCCGAGATCGTGAAGGATGTCTTCCGCGGCGATGGTTTCCTGGCGAATCCGGCTTTCGGCGAATGCCACATCCTCGGGGACCATCGGGTTCAGGTGATGGCACACCATCAGCATGTCGAGATGTTCGGCGATGGTGTTTACTGTCAGTGGGCGCGTCGGATTCGTGGAAGACGGCAACACGTTCTGTTCCGCCGCAATACGGATGATGTCCGGTGCGTGACCGCCTCCCGCGCCTTCGGTGTGATAAGTGTGGATGGTTCGCCCGGCGATCGCGGCTATCGTATCGTCCACATACCCAGCTTCGTTGATAGTGTCGGTATGGATCGCAACCTGCACATCGTAGCGGTCGGCGACAGCGAGACAGCTGGTCAATTGCGGCTGGCGTGCTGCCCCAGTCTTCGTGCAGTTTCAGCCCGCAGGCGCCGGCTTCGATCTGCTCTTCGAGCGGCGCCGCACCCGAGGCATTTCCTTTCCCGAGGAATCCGAAGTTCATCGGGAAGTGTTCCGCGGCTTCGAGCATCCGCGCCATGTTCCATTCCCCGGGAGTGCAGGTGGTGGCATTGGTGCCGGTGGCGGGTCCCGTACCGCCGCCGATCATCGTGGTCGTTCCGTTTGACAGGGCCTCGATAGATCTGCTGGGGCGAGATGAAGTGAATATGGCTGTCGATGCAGCCCGCCGTGACGATCATATTCTCGCCGGCGATGACCTCGGTAGCGGCGCCCACCACCAGTTCGGGATCGACGCCCTCCATCGTGTCGGGATTTCCCGCCTTGCCGACTTTGACGATGCGCCCATCGCGTATGCCGATGTCGCCTTTGACGATGCCCCAGTGATCGATGATTACAGCGTTGGTGATGACAAGATCGAGGACGCCTTTGTTGTCGCGCCGCGCATGGTGCTGTTCTGCCCCATGCCGTCGCGAATGACCTTACCGCCCCCAAACGTGATTTCGTCGCCGTAGACGGTAAAGTCTTTTTCGATTTCGACGATGAGGTCCGTATCCGCGAGACGGACACGGTCGCCTGTGGTCGGCCCGTAGAAATCGGCGTAGGCGCGCGCGGTCGATGGAGAGACTCATAGAGCTCCGTTGATCCTGCCCTGGTGTCCAAAGACGCGGCGCAATCCGCCAAAGGCCACGAGTGTCACCGGCTTTTCTTCTCCCGGCTCAAATCGTATGCCGGTTCCGGATGGAACGTTGAGGCGCATCCCTCGCGCCTTTTCACGATCGAAATGCAGTGCGCGATTGACTTCAAAGAAGTGATAATGGCTTCCCACCTGAATGGGACGGTCGCCGGTATGGCGCACGAGGAGGGTAACCTGCTCGCGCCCGTGGTTGGCGGCGATCGGGTCCGATGCAAGAAGATATTCGCCTGGAATCATGGAAGTGAGTCTCCAAACCTATTGAATGGGGTCGTGGACGGTAACGAGCTTGGTTCCGTCGGGAAACGTAGCTTCTACCTGAATATCGTGGATCATTTCGGGGACACCTTCCATGACGTCGGAGCGTTTTAAGATCGTCGCACCGTAGCTCATGATCTCCGCGACCGTTTTACCATCGCGGGCGGCTTCGAGCATCTCGCCGGTAATGAGCGCGATGGCTTCCGGATAGTTCAGCTTCAGTCCTCTGAACATGCGTCTGCGCGCGACGTTCCGCGGCGACAAAGACCATCAGTTTTTCCTGTTCACGCGGTGTCAGATGCATTGGATCGTTCTTCAGTTGATTTTACGCGGTGGAATGGCAGGCTCGCCCCAAAGCTCCCGTTTGGCCAGATCCCAAAACGTATGGAGGCCGGTCGTTATCTGATGCGCTTCGAGCGCCAGGCCGCGAATCACCAGTCCCCCGGCGACCAGGGTACTCACGCCCCACCGTGCCGCGTGAGATGTGCGGCTGAAGGCAACGTTGTTCAGCACGGACTCGAGATAGTTCCATCGGGCTTGCGCGAAACCGGTATGACAAACGTACATGGTGGCGGTATAACGAAATCGGCCCCATCGCGCAACGGACCGCGGGTCCCGGGCAGACGGGATCAGAGAGTAGCGCTCAAGCGCCAGCGGGCGTGTCTCTGAGCAGATGCTGGATTCGGCGTGAAAGAAATCGAATCCGAACTCCTCTCCGCTCGCGATGCGGCCGGCCGTTACCGTTTCCCATCCGATGAATGCCGCATTCGGGCCGAGCGAGACAGCCGTGGATTGACTGAAGCGGGAGCCGGAAAACGGAATGACGGCATCGGGCAGATATTCCAGCATGGCGCCGTCGCCGACGCGAATGGAAGTGGACAACTGAGACACGGCGCGGTTGCCGCGTTGACGATAAATCCGCGTGGCGCCGACCGAGGTGATTTGAACGCGCGTGGAAGCTCCGGCTTCAATGGAAAGCCGGAGCGAGTCACCGGAAAGAATTCCTCCGGAGACATTGTGCAAATGAACCACGGCCTGGCGCTGCGGGTTCTGGAAGGCCCGAATGACGCGCCATGGCGGTTCCTGCACGGGAACATACATGCGCGTGAAACCGCCTTCCACGGAAAATTTCAATTCCAAACGGCTGTGTGTGCAAAGTCCGGACTCCTGCATGTTCGTGGACATGGGCGGAGATGATTCCAGAACAGGCATGGGCCGCGCGATCAACTGATAAACAGCCGCGTTGGCAGGCAGGGATGCCGCATGGAGGCCATCTCCGGCAAGTGGGCTAACGAGCAAACTGTCGAAACCGATATGTTTCGGGTTTGCTTCACGGTCTCCAGAATAGCGGGTTTCAAATCCCACGCGATTCGGTTGGCCTGTATCTGGCCCAGGGGGAGTAGACGCTGCGCGGCGGAAACGGTGTTAAGCACGCATTGGTGGAGAAACGCGCTCACTGTCAACTCAGGGTCGATAGCCAGGATACCGAGCGTGTAGCCGAAAGCTACCGAATGATGCAATTCTTCCACGCGCGCGAGGACGGAGAGCGCGGGATTGGGATGCAGGGCGGCTGCCAGCGCGGCGAACCGGCGGCCCATGGTGAGGCTGGCTTCGCGCGATTCCCGCGCCAGCCTGAGTGCGCTGACTTGCCGGTTCAAATCGCAGACCGGGTCTGTCACACGTGGGCCAATTTCAAGCGCGCGGGCGTGCGCCGCACGACAAAACACAGCGTCCGCCTGCAGCGATTCCGAAAGCGAGTCTTCAAGATACCGGCAGAGGGATGCAGGACAATCCAGAGCGTTGTATTCGATATCTTCGTCGAACACCAGCGCTTCGAGCCCGAAGGAGTGAGCCATCGAGCCTACAGGCAGAGCGCTGTCGGCAAGCTGAAGCAGTTGCAGGACGGACAAGGGTGGCGAATCCGGCACGGAGAAAGATTCAAGCTATCGTTGCAGGCCGGATTAAGCAAGGGGTTTTGATTTTGTAGCCCAATCGAAATAATCGATTGGACACCGGTCGAAGAATTTATTAGCGTTAATACTCAGCTTTGTTCCACGTCTGATCGTCATCCCCGTCTGAAACAGAAGCACAGCGTTTCCGGCTTGTTCCACGCGCCGCTGCTCTTCCGGAAATGACGCGGGAATCTGTGCGCATTCGGTGACGGGGCCGCTGACACGCCACCACTCGGGATCGCCCTACTCCCACGTCTCGCAAAAGAATCCATTTGGGGCGCGCGGCGTGCTCTCATCCAGATGTCGCGATTCGACAGCCACCACCGGGTACAACGACCAGCAGAAACGTTCGACGACGTTCGCCCTGCGCGCGGGAGTTCGTGTATGACAACTCTGAACCCAGATCCCTGGAGGTACCCTTGACCAAGTACGTTAACGCCGATCCTTACGCATGGCCATACAATGGCGACCTGCGGCATCAGAACACCGTTTTTCTCGTCATTGACATGCAGACGGATTTTTGCGGACTGGGCGGCTACGTCAACAAGATGGGTTATGATGTTTCGCTGACCCGCGCGCCCATCGGACCCATTCAAAACGTGCTCGCGGCGGTGCGGGATAAAGGTTTTCACGTCATGCACACCCGCGAGGGGCACAGGCGCGATCTTGCGGATCTGCCCGACAATAAACGCTGGCGCAGCCAACGCATTGGAGCGGGTATCGGCGACCCAGGGCCATGCGGCAACATTCTGGTGCGCGGTGAGGAAGGCTGGAACATTATTCACGAGCTACAGCCTATGGCCGGAGAGACGATTATCGACAAACCTGGCAAAGGCTCTTTTTACGCGACCGATCTCGACACGGTGCTGCGCAGGAGAGGAATTCAAAACATCGTGTTGGCGGGCATCACGACCGATGTCTGCGTCCACACGACCATGCGCGAGGCGAACGACCGTGGCTATGAGTGCCTCTTGCTCTCCGACTGCACTGGCGCGACGGACTACGGAAACTATCTTTCCGCGCTGAAAATGATCAAAATGCAGGGCGGTGTATTCGGCGCCGTGGCGGATTCAAAGGCATTCATCGAGGCCATCGCATGACAACAGCCGACAGCATCACTGTAGAAGCCGAGCCTTATTTGTTTGAATTCTCGCCTGCAACATGCGCGCTGTTCATCATTGACATGCAGCGCGATTTTCTCGAGCCGGGCGGCTTCGGCGAGATGCTCGGCAATGACGTGTCCCGACTGCGCCGCACCATCGAACCGAATCAAAAGTTACTCGCCGCCTGGCGCGCCAGAGGCTGGCTGGTAATGCATACCCGCGAAGGACACCGGCCGGACCTCGGCTGCCTTCCGTTGGCCAAGAAAATTCGCGGACGCTCTCCGACTACGATCGGCGATCCCGGCCCCATGGGTCGCATCCTGGTTCGCGGCGAAGCAGGACACGACATCATCCCCGAACTGTATCCGCGGTCCGGAGAGATCGTCATTGACAAGCCGGGGAAGGGCGCGTTTTACGCTACCGACCTGCACGCCATTATGCAGAACCGGGGCATCCGGCAATTGATCGTCACGGGTGTCACGACGGAGGTTTGCGTGAACACCACAGTGCGCGAAGCAAATGACCGCGGGTACGATTGCCTCGTCCTGGAAGATTGTGTCGGGTCCTATCTGCCCGACATGCACGAAGCCGGGTTGAAAATGATCAAGGAGCAAGGCGGCATTTTTGGCTGGGTGTCGCACTCCGACAGAGTTCTGGCCGCGCTTGCGTAGCTCAATCCGGCTTTGAGGCCGACATGTCAATTGAGTTTCATCCGGAAACTGCGCTAGACTGACATCGATGCCGCGCCCATGTGGGCGTGTCTCGCGGATTCCCTGTAGATTTCTTCGCAGCGTCGGCGGTGCGTGCCACTCCCTGGCATGGACATTCGAAAGAGAAACCGAGGGGAAAACATGACCGCAAGAAGCCGACTCTGGGTGCCGGGCGACTGGAACGCCTTTTTCGGGTTTGGCACAAATATTCTCGTCAACCTGCTCACCCTAACATCGCTGCTCCGTTTTGTTTTGAAAATGCCCGATGCCCTCGTTTTCGGGCGCATTCTCCCGGCCACCGGTCTGATGATGTGCATGAGCACGATGTATTACGCCTATCTCGCCTGGCGGCTTGCAAAGCAGACGGGCCGGACAGATGTGTGCGCGCTGCCATCAGGTATCAGCGTGCCCCATATGTTCATCGTCACGTTTGTGGTGATGCTTCCCATTGCGCTGGCGACCAAAGACCCAGTGAAGGGCTGGGAAGCGGGACTTACCTGGGTGTTTGTCCAGAGCTTTGTGTTGATGGCCGGTGGCTTTATCGCGCCCATAATCCGCAGGATCACGCCGCGCGCTGCGCTGTTAGGCACGCTGGCGGGCGTCTCCATCACGTTCATTTCCATGGCGCCTGCCTTGCAAACGTTCATGACGCCGGTTATTGGCATCACCTGTTTCGCCATCATTCTCCTCAATTGGTTCGGCGGCGTTAAGTATGGGAAGGTCCCCGCCGGCCTCGTGGCGATAGCGGCCGGTTCACTGATTGCCTGGGGTTCCACGGCGCTGGGGCTGAATTTCGGCGGCATGACCGCCTCCGGCGTGGCCGCCTCGGTCACAGGCTTTGGATTTCACGTTCCGGTTCCCGCGTTTTCGCACGTCTTTGACGGATTCCAGTTTCTCGGGAAGATCCTGGTCACTGCGATTCCTTTCGGCATCTACGATCTTGTAGAGGCGATGGACAACGTTGAAAGCGCAGCCGTGGCTGGCGACAGCTATCCCACTACCCGCGTGCTTACAGCCGACGGCGTCGTCAGCCTTATCGGGTGTTTGATGGGCAATCCGTTCATCAACGCGGTTTACATCGGTCATCCCGGCTGGAAAGCGATGGGTGGCCGCCTCGGATACTCCGCAGCCACCGGCGGCATGGTGATTCTGCTTTGCTGGTTCGGCACCATCTCCGTGATGTCCGCCCTCATTCCGAGCGTTGCCATTCTGCCCATCCTGCTTTACATCGGCATGTTGATCGGTTCGCAGGCGTTCCAGGAAACGCCGAAACGCCATGCGCCCGCCATTATCCTGGCAATGATACCTTCGATTGCAAACTGGGGTTTGAACATGATCGACAACTCGCTCGCGGCAGCGGGCATCTCGACTGTGTCCAACCAACTCGCAACCAGTATGCTTGACCAGGGGGTTTATTACCGTGGCTTGCAGATACTCGGCGGCGGCTCGACGCTTGGGGGATTGATTCTGGGAGCGACTGCGGTGTGCATTATCGACCGGAACCTGATCAAAGCCGCCGGCTTTGCTTTAGCCGGGGCCATCCTGGCGTTTTTTGGCCTTATGCATGGCCAGCAGGTTGGCATTGCCCAATCGCCATTGGTTGCGAGCGGTTATCTGCTCGTCTCGCTGCTTCTCGCGGGGTGCGCGAAATATGCCGCCCCCGTTCGGGCGGACATTTCCGAACATGAAAGACCTGAAGGCGAGATCGGCGCGGCGGCCGCCACCGCGTGAGTCGGCACTTCAGATAATTTCGTCAACCCATGATGGGGCTACTCTGAACGGATAAACCTGCGAATCGCCCACCGCTTTTTCCTGCGTGCCTGGTCTTTGTCGCTGCGGTTAATGCGCGTTCAGTTCGACCGATTCGACAGCGCCCGTTGCCCGATTTACGCGGCACGAAAATCCATAAACCGCCTCATGGCCTCCGGTCTCACCCGTGGCTCTGCCACTGACCAGATAAGTTGGACCCTCTCTCTGTTCAGCGGATATGGTTTTGAATTTCGTTCGAAGATAGCCGTGCTCGTAAACTTTGTTACGTACAGCAGTTCGGCACATATCCATTAACTCGTCGTCCGTGTATCCAGCCCCGCCCCCGGGGGTGGCTGCCGGGCCAGTTGCTGTTAAGGCTGGAGTGGCGGAGGCTGCGGCTTTCCGGGAATCAATCCGTGCCCATCGCAGGTTCGCGTTGTCCGCATCGATGGAACACTCAAACTTGTGGATTCCCGAACTGCCGTTTCCTGTTGCCAGAAACGTACCGCTTATCCGATCGTCCGCATCTTCGCTTTCGTTCAGATTTGTATTGCGAAACACGATGTTCGTGGATCCGAAGCGAGCTGACGCATCCAGCCGGATGTGGTCACGGCACATTTTGAAAGCATCCTCCCCTGCGATTCGCGCGCCCGCAGGAACGATGGCCGCTGAAAGTCCAATGATAATAACAAGTACTTTGCACATATCGAAATGCTCATCTGCTCATTCAGATCGTCGAGAGCGATTCCACGACTTGCGCGCGAATGCGCCTGACGACAAAAGACAGCGTCCAGCAGCAGGGTCTCCGCCAGGGAATCCGCAAGATATGAGTAGAGGGACTCGGGGCAGCTCTCGACGCTGTTGGCAATATCTTCATCGAACGCCAGAGCCTCCAGCCAAGCGAGTGGGAAATCGATCCGACCGGCAACGCGCCATCCGCAAACTGAAGAACCTGAAGGATCGCGAGGGACAATTAACAGTCCGCCACGAGTGTACACCTGCACGCAGAATAGTACAACATCTGTTCCTTGTATCACCCAATCGTTTCTTTATGTTAGCCAATCGAAATTTTCTATTAGCCATCCCTGAAACGCTTTAGTAATCTTAAGTACTCAGCAACACGACCCGACCGATCCATAGCCTCTCCGTCCGAGCCAAAGAACGCCGGTTCCGCCCTGTTCATCGCGAACTCCGGCACCCTCTTTTAGGTCAAAGAAGTGGGTCGGGCTCTTTTGTAGATCGAACAAATCACACCCGGCGCTGCGCGCGCCCAGAGGAGAGAACTTTCTTGATGAACAGACAAAATGTGCACTGTGGAAAGACCTTGATTGCAGGACGACGCGCCTCAGCACTGCTCCTGCTGCCGTGCTTCCTCGTGTTGGCACCGGCGTCGCGGGCGCAGCTCGCCACCCTCGGTCCGGTTACGGTTGGCGCCGGATTGCGAACGGACTTCACGGGTACCGAGCCCAACGGGGGCAAAAACACAGACCAATTCGCGCTCGACGACATTCGACTCTACGTGAACGGAACGGTGACCGAGAATATCAAGTTCATGTTCAACACCGACTACAGCAGCATTACCAACACGATGCAGATACTGGACGCGGTGGGGGAATTCTCATTCGGTCCCCACGTCAACATCTGGGCCGGACGTTTCCTGCCGCCCAGTGACCGCGCGAACCTCAATGGGCCGTTCTACGCACATGAATGGAAGGAATATACGGACGGGATTCAGGATGGGTATCCGTCCGTATTTCAGGGCCGGGACAACGGCGTGGCCTGGTGGGGCGACTTCGCGAAAAAGGTCAAGGTATCGGTAGGCGGTTTCGATGGGGGAACCGTCACCGGAAAGAGACAAGTCATTGGGTCCGCCCGCGTGCAGATAGATTTCTGGGATCCGGAGGAAGGATACTACCTTAACAGCACCTACTATGGTGATAAGAACCTGCTTGCCATCGGGCTGGCCTCACAGCTTCAGGACGGTAATACAGGTTCGACTGGCGATTTCCTTCTTGAGAAGAAGGTGTTAAACGGCGGCGCCTTTACGATTGAATCCGAAGTTTCCGACTACAACAGACTCGGAGGGTATAACTCCGCTTATGGCAAGAGCCAAGGCGAGTACGGACTTGTCAGCTTCCTTTTTCCTAAGGTAGTTCCGATCGGCAAGCTCAACGGTAAATTCGAGATCCTCGGAAAGTATGCCAAGGCGGATTTTACCCACGGAATAGGGCTCCCCAACTACGATCAGAGAACCGCCGAAGTGAACCTAAACTATGTCATCAAGCAGTTCAACGCGCGGATTCAGACGTTTTACGAGGACTTCAATTACAACCGGTCAAAGCCCGACACCTGGCTGGCGGGGATCGGCTTGCAGCTACAGATCTGACGTAAGGTCAGTTTAATTTGAGAATGAAAGGAGTCAATTAAATGAAAAGCAAATCATCGTTGTTCACGATCGCCTGTTCGATGGGCGCGTTGATGATGTTTTCGACCGGCGCGTCCGCTCAGGACACCATCAAGGTGGGCGTGCTGCATTCGCTTTCGGGCACGATGGCCATCAGCGAAACGACGCTGAAGGACACGGTCCTGATGATGATCGACGCCCAGAACAAAAAAGGCGGATTGCTGGGCAAGAAGCTGGAAGCGGTGGTCGTGGACCCTGCGTCCAACTGGCCTCTCTTCGCGGAAAAGGCGTCGCAGCTGCTGGAAAAGGACAAAGTCGCCGTGGTCTTCGGATGCTGGACATCGGTTTCCCGGAAATCGGTGCTGCCGGTATTCGAAAAGGACGACGGTTTGCTCTTCTACCCTGTTCAGTACGAAGGGGAAGAGTCATCCAAGAACGTTTTTTATACCGGCGCCGCGCCGAACCAGCAGGCGATCCCCGCGGTGGATTACCTGATGAAGGACGTTGGCGTCAAGCGTTGGGTGCTCGAAGGAACAGACTATGTCTACCCCCGAACGACAAACAAGATCCTCGAGGCTTACCTGAAGTTGAAGGGCGTGAAGCCTGAAGATATCTCGATCAATTACACCCCCTTCGGCTACTCCGACTGGCAGGCCCGCGTGGCGGCCATCAAGAAGTTCGGCTCAGCCGGCAAGAAGACCGCGGTGGTATCGACCATCAACGGCGACGCCAACGTGCCCTTTTACAAAGAGCTCGGGAACCAGAAGATTTCGGCGGAAGATATTCCCGTCGTCGCCTTCTCGGTTGGCGAGGAGGAGTTATCGGGCGTAGACACCAAGCCGCTCGTGGGAGAACTGGCGGCCTGGAACTATTTTGAAAGCATTAACACGCCGGCGAACAAAGCTTTCATCCAGCAGTGGCACACTTTCATCAAGAATCCGAAGCGGACAACCAATGACCCGATGGAGGCGACCTATATCGGTTTCAACCTGTGGGTGAAGGCGGTGCAGAAGGTCGGTTCGACCGACCACGAGAAGGTGATCGCGGCACTCCCTGGTCTCGAGACGCCGAATCTCACCGGCGGCACGGCCAAGGTGCTGCCCAATCATCACATCACCAAGCCGGTATATATCGGCGAGGTAAAAGCGGACGGCCAGTTCAACGTTGTTTCGAAATCCCCGGGCGAAGTGGCGGGCGATGCCTGGTCCGATTACCTACCGGGCAGCAAGGACATTGAAGCCGACTGGGTGACTCTGAAATGCGGGAACTACAATAAAGTCACCAAGAAGTGTTCGGGACAGAACTACAAATAATGACACCTCTCCCGTGGGGCGGGCAGTGGCTGTTCCTGATGCTGCTCGCCCTTTGGGGCATGGTCCCTGCATACGCTCAATCTCCGAAGGATGCGGGTTTCCTGTCGACGCTCGGCGAACTGCGGGAAGCGTCGTACGCCGACAAAGCGGCCATTGCAGAACGTCTGAGCCAGACCGGGCATCCAAGCGTCCGCGCCGTCCTCACCGCGCTGATGGATGACCGGCTCTACTACCGCAACAGCGATCAGAAGGTTTTTATCGTCAAGGCGGCCGATGCGGATCCACTCAGTCTGATTGATCCTGTGTCGCTGAAAAATGCCGGATCCGCCTCTGCCGACAGCATGACTGAAATCGGCACAAACAACGGTTTGAGGAGCGTGCTGCAGGACGACCGTGGCGCACTTCTCGTTGTCAAGCCCCGAAGCATCGGTACGGTCGGACGCGGTGCAGGAAATGTCCCGCTCGCTCGACGATGCCACCGTTGCGCTGCTGCGCAAACGGCTGGGGGTGGAAACGAATTCCGGCGTCAGGAAGGAAATCGCCACCGCACTGGCGCTTTCCGCGCTGGACGGTACCGACGCCAAGGCGCGTCTTCAGGCCGTCGACACGCTGAAAGCAAGCGTCAGCCAGGATGTGCGGAACCGGCTAGCGCTGCTGCTTAATAAATCTTCCGACGGCAGTTTTTTCGAAAAAGATGAAAACGTGCGACAGGCGGCTGCCGCGGCTGTCGCAACGATCGACCATTGGCGTACCTTCTATGCGGGAATCCAGACGTTGTTTTTTGGCCTGAGCGTGGGGTCGGTGCTGGTGCTGATCGCCGTCGGACTGGCGATTACGTTCGGCGTGATGGGCGTGATCAACATGGCTCACGGCGAGTTGATGATGCTCGGCGCGTACACCACCTACGTCGTCCAATTGTTAATGCCCGAGCACATCGGAATCTCGGTCCTGGTGGCGATTCCGGCGGCGTTTATCGTGGCGGGACTGGTGGGCGTACTGATGGAACGTACGATTATCCGGTTTCTTTACGGCAGGCCGCTCGAGACGCTGCTGGCGACGTTCGGCGTAAGCCTCGTCCTGCAACAGGCGGTGCGGTCGATTTTTTCAGCGAATAACCGATCGGTAGTGACGCCGGAATGGATGAGCGGCTCGCTGCGCCTGAACGACGCGCTGGAGATCACCTGGAACCGGGTTTATATCGTGATTTTCACGGTGATCGTTTTCGCCATGATTCAGGCGGTATTGAAGCGCACTCGAATCGGTCTCGATATCCGGGCGGTTTCGCAGAATCGGGCTATGGCCAAAGCGATGGGTATCCGCACCGAATGGGTGGATGCGATGACGTTCGGACTGGGAGCGGGCATCGCAGGCATGGCCGGAGTCGCGCTGAGCCAGTTGACCAACGTGGGTCCGAACCTGGGGCAATCCTACATCATCGATTCGTTCATGGTGGTCGTTTTCGGCGGCGTGGGGAATCTCTGGGGATCGCTCATCGGCGGCGCTTCGATGGGCGTGGTCAACCAGCTGCTTGAACCCTGGGTCGGGGCTGTGCTGGCCAAGATTTTCGTGCTCGTGGCGCTGATTCTTTTCATTCAGAGGCGGCCGCGCGGACTGTTCCCGCAAAAGGGCCGCGCCGCGGAAGACAAGTAATGAGAGAGACAACTGATGGGTGACAACAACATTCCGGTAGCGGGCCTCTGGAAACGAACGACGCTGGTGGATCGGGGAGGGAATCGTGGGCCGGACAGGGGCGGTGCATGGCTTCTGGGAGTGCTCGCCGTGCTGGCCGTCGCCGTGCCCGTGCTCAACCAGGCTGTGCCCGCTTCGTCTGCGTTTCATCTTTCCGCGTTCGGGATCACGCTGATCGGCAAGTATCTGTGCTACGGGATGCTGGCGCTGGCGCTGGACCTGATCTGGGGGTACTGCGGCATCCTGAGCCTGGGCCACGCGGCTTTCTTCGCGCTGGGCGGCTATGCCATGGGCATGTATCTGATGCGGGAGATCGGTCCCAGGGGCGTGTACGGCAATCCCGTGCTGCCCGACTTCATGGTGTTTCTGAACTACAAGTCTCTGCCATGGTTCTGGCACGGATTCAACCATTTTTCGGTGGCACTCATTATGGTGGCGCTGGTGCCGGGCCTGCTGGCGTTCGCGTTCGGGTGGTTTGCATTCCGGTCGCGGGTGACGGGCGTATATCTTTCAATCATCACGCAGGCGCTGACGTACGCCCTGATGCTGGCGTTTTTCCGCAACGACATGGGTTTGGGCGGCAACAACGGCTTCACCGATTTCAAGGACATCCTCGGATTCGATCTGCACTCCGACCGCACGCACGTGGTGCTGTTGGTTATTACCATCGTTGCGCTGGCAGGAACCTACGTGGCCTGCCGGAAGATTGTGGAGTCGCGCGCCGGGCGCGTGGTGCTTGCGGTCCGCGATGCGGAGAGCCGGACCCGGTTTCTCGGCTATTCCGTCGAATCCTACAAACTGTGGCTGTTCGTATTTTCAGCCGTCATCGCCGGCATCGCGGGCGCGCTGTATGTACCGCAAATCGGGATTATCAATCCGAGCGAGTTTTCGCCGATCAATTCGATAGAAGCGGTCATCTGGGTGGCGGTCGGAGGGCGAGGTACGCTCTACGGCGCGGTCGCCGGAGCGGTGCTGGTGAACTATGCGAAGACCTGGCTCACCGGGGCGTTTCCCGAAGCCTGGTTATACGCGCTGGGCGCGTTGTTCGTGCTCGTGACGGTGTTTCTGCCGCGCGGGATTATCGGCCTTCTGCGCCTGCAGAGAAAAAACACGTGAGTGTTCGCGGCAAGAAGCTTCATCTTGAGGATCTGACCGTCAGCTTCGACGGCTTCAAGGCGCTCAACAAACTCTCGCTGCACGTGGATCGGGGGGAGATGCTGTGCATCATCGGGCCCAACGGCGCGGGCAAGACCACCATGATGGACGTCATCACCGGGAAAACGCGGCCGGACTCGGGAGTGGCCCGGTTTGGCAGCGACATCGATCTGCTGGAGTTGTCCGAACCGGAAATCGTGGGCGCCGGCATCGGCCGCAAGTTTCAGAAACCGACGGTGTTCGAGCAATTGACGGTATTCGAGAACCTCGAACTGGCGCTGGCCGGGATCCGGTCTTTCCTGAAAACTCTTCGCGCCCGTATTTCGCCGGCGCAACATAATCGAATCTACGAGGTCCTGGACATCATCGGCCTCACGGACCAGCGGGACGCATTCGGAAGAATACTCGCGCACGGGCAGAAACAGTGGCTCGAGATCGGCATGCTGCTGATGCAGAACCCCGAACTCCTGCTGGTCGATGAGCCGGTGGCGGGCATGACGCCGCATGAAATCGAGCGCACCTCCGAACTCCTGTTGTCGCTGGCGGGCGAGCACTCGGTGGTGGTCGTCGAGCACGATATGGCTTTCGTCCGCTCGATTGCCCGGCGTGTCGTGGTGCTGCACGAAGGGAGCGTAATTGCGGAAGGCGACATGGACAAAGTGCAGCAGGATGCCCGCGTCATCGAGGTATATCTGGGAGTCTAACGGCTCAGGAATATGAGCGTACTGACAATCAAAGGCCTCAACCAGTTCTACGGCGGCAGCCACACGCTGTGGGATGTGGATCTTGCGATCCCGCCGGGTTCGCGCATGTGCCTGATGGGCCGCAATGGCATGGGAAAGACAACGCTCCTCAAATGCGTCATGGGGCTCCAGCCGGCGCGCTCCGGGGGCGTCGAATTCGACGGGCACGATTTGCTCAAGTGCCCCGCCGAGCAGCGGGCCAAACTCGGCATCGGATACGTGCCGCAGGGGCGCGAGATTTTTTCACAGCTGACAGTGGAGGAAAATCTGCGCGTCGGTCTGGGCGTGCGCAAGAAGGGCCCTAAAACGATTCCAGGCCGTATCTTCGATCTGTTTCCCGTGCTGAAGCAGATGCGGAACCGGCGCGGCGGCGATCTCTCGGGCGGCCAGCAGCAGCAGCTGGCGATTGGCCGCGCCCTGGTGCTGGAACCGACGCTGCTGATTCTCGACGAACCCACCGAAGGGATTCAGCCCAATATCGTGCATGAAATCGGCGACATCATCCTGAGGCTGAACAAAGAAGAAGGGCTTACCGTACTGCTGGTGGAGCAGAAGCTGCCGTTCGCCCGCCGCGTGGCGAGCGAGTTCTGCATTCTCGACAAGGGTCGGCGTGTTGCCGCCGGTGAGATCGGCGAACTGACAGACGAAGTCGTGCGCGAATATCTGAGCGTCTGATCTGCGACTCGCTGTTCAAATAACGTCACAGCGCGCCAGCACCCTGATGCAAGAGCAGACGTTAGCCGTGGTCTCTCAATTGCTCCCCTCACGAAGAGGAGTATCTTCTTATGAAGCCATTGATTGCTGTTTTAAGTTTTGCCGCCCTGAGTTGTGGCGGAACATACGCGGCCGTTTTGCCAGCCGCCGGTGCTGTGCACATCGTCACTACCGAACCCGGAGTCGTCCCTCCCGGCGTATCGCGGCACGGTCTACGAAGCCAACGTTGCCGACGATGTGGTTGACCAGAACGGCGCCGTGCTGATTCCGCGCGAGTCGCCCGTCGAACTGGTCGTGCGTTCATATCCGTACCTGGGTCCGGGAGGTGTCGGCATGACAGGCCTGACTCTGAGTGTGGAGGCGATCAACGTCAAGGGCACGCGCTACCCGGCTGCCACCGTCGGCGACACCATGGAGACAGGCGGCATCCGTACCCATGAAAATGCTATCCGAACAATCGGTTCGGACGAGGGTGAGGTCGAGACCAGCGGCCATCGCATTAGCGTCCCCGGCAACACCCTGCTGGTCTTCCAGACCGAAGATCCGATACGGCTGAGAGGTTATCAGCGGTAGTGGATTAAACTTCGCGACCGATGCTTGTGACCGCCGCCCGCGTCCTCTGTTTTCAGTGCGGGCTTTGGGCGGCGAGTCACAGATTATTCAATCCGGCAACCGCGGGAGGCTGGGCTGAGAGCCTTCCCGACCCGAACAACCACGCCACCAGCGCCGTCCCCAGCACCGCCGCCAGCGTGAACTTCATCGGCACGGGCGCTCCTGTGGGCGAAAAGAACGCCTCAATGCTCCCCGCCACCAGCAGCAGCGGAATCGCGCCCAGCACCAGCTTCGACGCCATCCCGCCCGCGCGCGCCAGCGCCTCGCGCCGCGGCAGCATCCCCGGGAACAGCAGCCCGCGCGCAATCTCCAGCCCCGCGCCTCCCGCAATCATGATCG
Source organism: Terriglobia bacterium (assembly GCA_963832905.1). Classification (GTDB taxonomy): domain Bacteria; phylum Acidobacteriota; class Terriglobia; order Bryobacterales; family Bryobacteraceae; genus BOG-234. The sequence goes on from CAWHVO010000008.1 coordinate 1,076,799, forward strand.
CCGGCAGTTCCAGCACGCCATGCGGCGCCACGAAACTCCACAACTGCATCGCCATCCCCGCATGCCACGTGGCCGCCCCGACCACGCCCAGCATCAGCCCGTTCAGCACCATCATCCAGATCGTCCCAATCACCGTGATCCCGAACGCGAAGCATCCGAAAGACACCGTCAGGTTGTTCGTCGTAATCGCCGACGCCGCCATCGGCTGCACCGCCAGCACTGAATGCGTCCACATCTCGCGCCGGTCGATGGTCTCCATCATCTGCGGCCCCAGCAACCGGTGTGCAAACCCGGGATCGTGAATCGTCACCGCCCATCCGGCCGCCATCGCGAACAGAAAAATCGCCACGGCCACCATGGTCTGCGGCAGATTTTCCCGGAAAATCCGCGGATATGTGTCGCGATAAAACGTAACGATGCCGCCCGCCGCCGGCCGCCGCCCCATATAAATCAGATTGTGGCTTCTGCCCAGCAGCTGGTTCAGGTAAACTGCAAGTTGCGCGCTCGACCTGTCCTCCAGCGCCGCCGCAAGATCGGCCGAGGTCTGCCGGTAAAGGAGGCCTAGTTCCTGCAGTTCGGCATGATTCAGCGCGCCGAGACCGTTCTTCGCGCGGCTGACCAATTGTTCCAGCCGCTCCCAGTGAGGCTTACGCTTCTCTATCCAGTGGATCGAAACCATGTTCCCTCAGCCGTCTCCGCCGCCTGACGCCGCCCGCTTATTCGACAAGCATACTATCGACACGCCCGAGCAGCTACAGCTCGATTTCGCCGTCGCAGGCATCGGCAGCCGATTCCTCGCGCTTCTGATCGACTCGCTGATCCAGACGCTGGTGGTCATTGTCTTCTTTAGTGCTCTCGCCATCGCGATGCCGATCCTGGGGCGGACCGGCGGCCTTCGCGATATCGGACCCGTCTGGCTGGCCTCCGGATTCCTCGTGTTCTTCTTCCTGATTTATTTCGGCTACTATGCGATTTTCGAAATCGTCTGGAACGGCCAGACGCCGGGCAAGCGCATCATCGGCATTCGTGTCGTCAAAGACTCCGGACGCCCGCTGACCGCAACCGAAACCATTGGCCGCAACCTGCTGCGCATCGTCGATTCGCTGCCCGGCTTCTACGCCATCGGCATTCTGGTCGCCGTGCTGAACTCGCGCAACAAACGTCTCGGAGATCTCGTCGCCGGTTCTCTTGTTGTGCGCGAATCCTCCTTCACCACCGTCAAGCCGGTCTGGCAGACTCAGCATGCCGGGCAGTTCTCCGAACCGCATCCTATGCTGGGCGGCAGCGCGCTGTCCATCGATGACCTCGCGCTGATCGACGCCTTCCTGAACCGCCGCAATGAACTGGCGCCCGAAGTCCGCTCGCGCATGGCGATCCAGATCCTCTCCCAGGTGCGGCCCGGGTTGCCTCCGTTGATGCAGCCCGCCGCTTCACCCGAAGCTATGCTGGAAGCTCTCGCCTGGGAGCGCCGGGCAGCGGGCAGAGGCTGAACCGATGGACAATTCGAAACAAATCGGAGGACTGGTTGGCCCGACCACCATTGCCGTGGTCCTCGCGGAGTATCCGCTCGTGCAGCCTCACCTTTACGATCAACAGATCGCGCCCGTGGTGTACGTTTCGGGCGTGCTCCTTTTTGTGGCTGGCCTGACAATTATTCGGATGCACAACAAGTGGGTTCGAAACTGGACGGTCCTGGTCACACTCACAGGCTGGATCGCGCTCCTGGCCGGCATGCAAAGGATGTTCGCGGCGGAGTCTTATACACGCTTCCAGCGCAGCTCGTCGGCAAGCCCGCTGGCCTTCATCATCGTTGAATCACTCCTGCTGCTGATTGGAATCGTGGTGACTTTCAACGCCTATCGACGCTGAGGGGTCGGTCGTCATGAACGAGACACCCCTGTCACCGCCGACGACGCCGAATATTACACACACGTAGTTCGTGCGAGGGCGGCTGTGAAGCACGCGCGTCTGAAATGCGGACCATGGATTGCATAGAAATCGACGCGCATCATGAACGGCGTGGGTTAGCCCTTATCGTCTAGCAGCCTGTGGTAAAAGTCCGGATTTCGCCTCCAAACATGTGACCTCTGAAATGTTTCAGACGTCATAAGCAGCATGGCGATGGGCAAGCGCAAAGCGAAGCAGGAACCGCTGTTTTTCAACGCCCAGGATATCCCCAAGGCGGCAAGTCATCCGTTCTACGCGAAGGTGAACGAAATCCTGGAGCGGAACAAGGTCGACAAACGCCTGGAACATCTGTGCAAGAGGTTTTACAAGCCGGTCATGGGTCGGCCAAGCATGGCGCCGGGTGTGTATTTCCGGATGCTGCTGCTCGGCTACTTTGAAGGAATCGATTCGGAACGCGGGATTGCGTGGCGCGTGGCGGACTCGTTTTCGTTGCGGGAGTTTCTGGGATTCAGTCTGACCGAATCGACGCCGGACCATTCGACGATGTCGCGCACGCGCCGGCTGATGCCGGTGGAAACGCACAAAGCCGTGTTCCGCTGGTTCGTGAAGGTGCTGGGCAAAGAAGGCTTGATGGACGGGCAGACCATCGCCGTAGACGCGACCATGCTGGAAGCCAATGCCGCGATGCGTTCGATCCGGCGGCGCGACGACGGCCGCGGCTATGACGAATATCTGAAGGATCTGGCCAAAGCTGAAGGCATTGAGGAGCCTACGCGCGAGCAGGCCGCGAGGCTGGACCGGAAGCGCAAAAAGAAGGCCTCCAATAAAGAGTGGATGAGCCCTACCGATAGCAGCGCGCGCATCGCCAGGATGAAGGATGGCCGCACGCATCTGGCGCACAAGGCCGAGCATGCGGTCGATCTGGCCAGCGGCGCGGTGGTGGCGATCACGCTGCAGGCGGCGGATCTGGGCGACACCACCACCATCGGAGTCACGTTACAGGAAGCCCAGGCCAACGCGGCGCTGATCAACGAACGCGGCGTCGAAGAACTGGTGGCCGACAAGGGATATCACAGCAATGAAGTTCTGGTCGATTTGCATGCCGACGGGGTGCGCAGCTATATTCCGGAGCCGGAGCGCGGGCCGCGGAATTGGGACGGCAAGGAAAAAGAACAGAAGCAGGTGTATGGGAATCGGCGGCGGATGAGTGGACGGCGCGGCAAAGATCTGCAGAAGCTGCGCACCGAGCTGACCGAAAGAAGTTTTGCGCACATGTACGAAACCGGCGGCATGAGACGAACGCACCTGAAGGGTCAAAAGAACATTCTCAAGCGGCTTCTGTTCCACGCGATCGGATTCAATCTGGCGCTGCTGGTCCGGGAGTGTTCCGGAATCGGCAAACCGAGGACCCTGCAGGGCCTCTCAGATGCGATTTTGCTTGTCCAGATCGCGATGACCGCACTGGCGGCCCGCTGGATCGAATTAATCGAAGATAGCGAGCCCGCTTCCCGCCTCGAGATCACTTCCTTGGGATTTTCCCGCCTCCATCAACACTCGAAGCGTTTTGCACTTCTACCACGGGCTGCTATGCGACCGGAGGAGCACTCGTCTGTGCCTTACATGTGCTGGTTGGTGCGTTTCGCCGTTTTTGTCGTGCTTTTCTCCGCGGGCGTGGCGGCGAAGAAGCTCACGAATGTGGTCATCTATCCCGATGGGGACTCGGCACTGGTCCAGAAGTATGTCGAGTTCAATCGCGAGTGGTTTGACGGCAAGCTTCCCGTACAGGGTGTGGAAATCGGATGGGGCGATTTCACCGGCACTTATTACACGAACTACGAGGGCGAAGGTTTTCGTGCACGCATTTCCATCATCTCGAAGGTCGCGGGTTACGATAACCGGGTCTGCATGGAGGTCCTGCACGAAATGGTTCACCTGAAGCTTGCCATGAGCGACAAGAATCTGTTTGTCAAGGATTCGAGGCCTGCTCATGACGCAACGTTTCAACAGGAAATGCTTAGTCTCGCCAAGAGAGGCGCTTTCGCGAGCTGTTGGTAGGGATGAGGGGCACGCGCCATGCCTGCCGCCGTATCCATCCAGTCACGAGGCGCAAAAATTTCTATTCCCTTCCTCTTCAACAAGAGCCTCCCAATCTGACGCCTGACGGCTGCTGACCAGCTTTACAATCGAATCGCCGTGGTTCCTGAATCGCCGGACCATGGCTGGTCTCTAGCCGCGAACAAGGTACCGTAAATGTAATTGCCAAACGAACCCAGCAACCTTATGAAAACAAAGGAGCCACTCGATGCCCTCGGCAGCCGGGGCAAATTTGGCTTCGTTTCTTCGACCGTTCGCAAAACCGTGGCCGAGCTTGCTACAATGGAATCTACCCCATTCCGATATACTTAAGGGTGTTTAAATGAAGTCAAGCAATTCCCAGTGGAAAACTCAGCTCGGCGACCGTGTTCCCGACCAGCTCGCCGCCGAACTCGATGTCTTCGAACAACGAGATCGCCCTCAAGAAACAGGGCAAGATCGAAGACCGCGTCTTCGCCGAAACCCGGCTGCGCCGCGGCGCCTACGGCCAGCGCTACGACAACGGTCAGCGCTCCGACGGCGCATGCCACCCGCACCCTGCAACTATCCCTCCGCGAACACCAAGGGCCCCAACACGCTGTGGGATGCGCCCGGCATGCAGCGCATCAAGATTCCCTTCGGCGGCCTGAATCGCCGCGCAGCTCGAAATGCTGGCCGATCTCTGCGAGGAATACTCGGACGGCATCGCCCACATCACCACCCGCCAGGACGTCCAGCTTCACTTCATCCACATTGAAGACACGCCCGCGCTGATGCGGCGCCTGGCTTCGGTCGGCATCACCACCCGCGAAGCCTGCGGCAATTCCGTGCGCAACGTAACCGCCTGCCCCATCGCCGGCGTCTGCCGCGAACAGACCTTCGACGTCACGCCTTACGCGAAGGCCATCGCGTACTTCATGCTGGGCCATCCGGACGCCCAGGCGTTCGGCCGGAAATTCAAGATCGCTTTCTCCGGCTGCAAAGAGAATGCCTGCGCGCTGGTGCGTCTGCACGATTTCGGCGCCATCGCGGTCACCCGCGAAGAAGACGGCAAGACCCGGCGCGGATTCGAACTGTGGGTCGGCGGCGGTCTTGGCCCCGTCCCCCAGCAGGCCAGCCTCTACGACGAATTCGTTCCGGAAGAAGAAATCCTGCCCATCGCGCAGGCAATTGCGCCGCGTCTTCGCCCGGCTCGGCGAGAAGAAAAACCGCAACACCGCGCGCCTGAAATTTCTGGTCAGCAAGCTGGGCATCGAGGAATTCAAGCAGGCTGGTGGTGGCCGAGCGCGAAATCCTCCCGCACGATCCGCGCTGGACCGACTACCTGAAAGACGTCCCGCACTACGCAGAGGAGCCGCTCAAGCCGCCCTCGCTGCTCCAGATTGGCGCAGTCACGCCCGGAAGGCTTCGAGCAGTGGTACGCCACCAACGTCTACCGGCAGCGCCAGCAAGGCTACGCCACGGTCACCATCGCGCTGCCGCTCGGCGACATCACGGCTACTCAGCTGCGCATGGTCGCCGACGTCGCGCGCAAGTATCTGAAGGAAACGATCCGCAGCACGGTGGAACAGAATCTCGTCCTGCGCTGGGTGAGCGAATCCGATCTGCCCGCGCTCTACACCGAACTGAAGACAGTCGGACCTGGCCACGCCCGTCGCGGGAACGATCGTCGACGTCTCCTCCTGCCCGGGCACCGATACCTGCAAGCTCGGCATCGCCTCTTCCCGCGGGCTCGCGGGCGAACTGCGCATGCGGCTGGCCGCGAAGAACGCGCGAACTGGACGAAGCCATCGGCAGCCTGCGCATCAAGATCAGCGGCTGCTTCAATTCCTGCGGCCAGCACCATGTCGCCGACCTCGGCTTCTACGGCGTCAGCCGCAACAAGAACGGCTACACCGTGCCGCATTTCCAGGTTCTCCTCGGCGGCGAATGGGCAGCACAACGCCGGCGCCTACGGTCTCGCCATCGGCGCCGTGCCCTCGAAGCGAATTCCCGAAACCGTGGATCGCATCACCGGCCGCTATCGCGTCGGAACGCCTGACCAGGCGAAACCTTCCAGGCGTTCATCAAGCGCATCGGCAAGGCCGAGTGCAAGAAGATGATCGAGGAGTTCACCGCCGTTCCGCACGCACGACGAGGACCCGTCGTTCTACAGCGATTGGGGCGATCCGCGCGAATTCACCCTCGGCGACATCGGCGTCGGCGAATGCGCCGGCGAAGTCGTTTACCCGATCGATTTCGAACTTGTCGCCTGCGAGCGCGAAGTCTTTCGAAGCGCAGATTGCAGCTCGAGCGCGGCAACATCGACAAAGGCCGCGCGCATGGCGTACGAATCGATGCTGCACGGCGCGCAGGCGCTGCTGAGATTCAAATTCCTGATCGCGCCCGAAGATCCCGGACAAGATCGTCGAAGAGTTCCGCACGCAGTTCTACGACACGGAGATATTCTTCGATCCCTTTGTCCGCGGCAAATTCGCGCAGGATTTCTTCCGGGCCCACGAAGAAGCGGGCAAGCCGCGGACCGCTGATACGGCTCACCAACTCATCGAAGAGGCGCAATTGTTCATCGAGGCATGCTACAGCTGCCACGCGCGCATGACGGCGACCCCGCCGAAGGTTACCGCGTGATCAACCCGATCAATCAGCACATCAATCTGAAGATCTTCGTCGCGAGACCCGTCAGCCATTGATCTTGAAGACGCGGTCGTCGTCTTCCATCGGTGGATTCGGGACAGCGTCTGCCCCGAGATGCTGATCGATGTCGCCGACTATACAGCACGTCCCCGCCGGCCCGGGCGTGCTGCTGATCGGCTCATGAGGCAAACTACAGCCTCGATAACCGCGAGAACCGCCTGGGACTGCTGTACAACCGCAAGGCCGCGCTTCGACGGTACGTTTCAGATCGCGTCTCGCCCAGGCCCACCAAGCCGCACTCGCTGCGTGCGATCGTCTCGAACAGGAAGCGCCATTCAAAGGCAAGCTGCAGTTCGACCGCGACTCGATCGAAGTATTCATCAACGACCGGCTGCTCGCCCCGAATACCGACGAAACCTGGCAGGCGCTCAGGCCCGAGCTGGAAGCGTATTTCCCGGATAGCGCCCTGAAGCGCACAGGTGAACCCCGCGACCTCTTCCGTGTCCTGATCGGGAACCACCGCTAGCCCGCCGGTGTCCAACCGGTGATGCACTGGCTCCCGGTCCTGGCCTTATTCGCGCAGCTCACCACGTCGCAGTGGGACAACGCACCGGCGCCAATCTGCACGAAACCATCCTCACGCCCGCCTCTGTCGCCTCGGGCCGATTCGGCAAGCTGTACTCGCTGGATGTTGACGGCGACGTTTACGCCCAGCCGCTCTACGTACCGCGCGTCCCGATCCCCGGCAAAGGCACGCACAACGTCCTCTACGTCGCGACCGAACACGACAGCGTCTACGCCTTCGATGCCGACGCCGGCGGCGAACGTCTCTGGCACGTCAGCTTCCTGAAGCCAGGCAGCATCGGCACACTCGACACTGGCAACGTCCTCTGCCCGTTCATTCATCCCGAAGTCGGCATCACGTCCACGCCGGTCATCGATCTCGCGAGCGGCACGCTCTACGTCCTCGCCCGCACCCGCGAAAGCGGCACGCTCGGTATGGCGCGCTTCGTGCAGCGTCTCCATGCCCTCGCCATCACCACCGGCGTCGAGAAGTTCGGCGGTCCGGTCGAGATCAGCGCATCCGACTTCGATACGCGCCGCGAGAACCCCCGCGCCGGCCTTCTGCTCGCCAACGACCAGATCGTCATGACGTGGGGCTCCTCGTGTGATGTGAAGCCCTATCACGGTTTTGTGATGGCCTACGACAAGCGCACGCTGAAACAGACGGCCGTACTCAACACGTCGCCCAACGCGGGCGAAAGCGGCATCTGGCAGGCCGACACCGCGCCTGCCGCGGACAACAACGGCAACATCTATCTCGCCACCGGCAACGGCAAGTTCATCCCCGGCGGCGACTACGGCGACACCGTCCTCAAACTCGATAGCCATCTCCACGTCCTCGACTCCTTCACGCCCTCCGACCAGGAGGCGCTTAACGCCCGCGATCTCGACATCGGGTCCGGCGGCCCCAATGCTGATCCCCCATCTTCTGCTCACCGGCGGCAAGAACAGCGTCCTCTACGCCCTGGATCCCGGCCACCTGGCCCAATCGCCGCTGACGATCCGCACCGCGGGGCGTGGCATCTACGCCGCACCCGCTTACTGGAACGGCCACGTCTACATGGTGCCGAGCGATGGCTACCTGTCCGACTTCAAACTCGACCACGATCGCCTGCCCGACCATCACGTCACCGCCAATCACCTCTTCGATAATCCCGGCGCCACGCCCGCCATCTCCGCCAACGGCGACAAAGACGGCATCGTCTGGGTGCTCGAAACCAAGGTCTGGAACGACTACGACGGCCGCCCCGCCCGACTCTTCGCCTACGATGCCGCCGATATCTCTCACGAACTTTTCCGCGGCACCGCGGGCAACGCACTCCGGTTCGTGATTCCCACCCCGATCAACGGCAAAGTCTACGTCGGCGTCAAAGGCGCCGTCGACGTCTTCGGTCTTCGGCCCGCCAAATAGCGCGTGCTAACCTGGAATTTCACGCGCCTCGGTTTCTCCGCCGCGCCATCATAAATCCAGGACGATTTCACATATGGCTTACCGCTCAGGCAGACACTTCCTTCAGATTCCCGGTCCGACCAACGTTCCCGACCGCATCCTCCGCGCCATCGACAACCCGGTCATCGACCATCGCGGCCCCGAATTCGCCGTCCTCGCGAAGGAAGTTCTCGCGGGCATCAAGACCATCTTCAAGACCGAAGACCCGGTCATCATCTACACCGCCTCCGGCACCGGCGGATGGGAAGCCGCTCTCGTCAACACGCTCAACCCCGGCGACAAAATCCTCGCCTCCGACACCGGCCAGTTCGCTTTCCTCTGGCAGAAGATGGCGACCAATCTCGGCTTCCGGGTCGAGCTGATCGACAGCGACTGGCGTCACGGCATCGATGCCGCCGAAATCGAACGCCGCCTCAGCGCCGACAGGAATCACCAGATCAAGGCTGTCCTCGCCACGCACAACGAAACCGCGACCGGCGTCTGCAGCAACATGATGGCGGTGCGTCAGGCCATCAATGCCGCGAAGCACCCGGCGCTCTTCATGGTGGACACCGTGTCTTCGCTCGGCTCCATCGACTACCGCCATACCGAGTGGGGCGTTGATGTCGCCGTCGGCGGTTCGCAGAAGGGCCTCATGCTGCCGCCCGGCCTGAGCTTCAACGCCATCAGCAAGAAGGCGCTCGAAGCCAGCAAGACTTCCAAAATGCCGAAGAGCTTCTGGCGCTGGGACGACATGCTCGCGCAGAACGCCAACGGCTTCTTCCCCTACACGCCCGCTACCAACCTGATCTACGGCCTGAAGGAATCGATCGCGATGCTGCATGAAGAAGGCCTCGACAACGTCTTCTGCCGCCATCAGCGTCTCGCCGAAGCAACGCGACGGGCCGTGCGCGCCTGGGGTCTGGAACTCTGCGCGCTCGATCCCGCTGAATACAGCCCGACCGTTACGACCATCCTGATGCCCGATGGCTTCAACGAGGCTCAGTTCCGCGCCATGGTGCTGGAGAAATTCAATCTGGCCCTCGGCGCCGGCCTCGGCCGTCTCGCGGGGAAAGCGTTCCGCATCGGACACCTCGGCAGCGTCAACGAACTCATGATGGCCGGCACCTACGCCGGCGTCGAGATGGGCCTCGAACTCTTCGGCGTCCCGCACAAAAGAGGCGGCGTCGACGCCGCGATGGCATACCTCGCCGAGACCGCGAAGTAGCCCGAACCGCGGTATCCTGAAGGCACAGGATGACTGTAGACGAACGGATCGAACGGCTGGTCGAGCGGCACGAAGCACTGACACAGACCGTGGAGCTCCTTGTCGCGGAGAACCGGCAGATCGCTGCGGATAACAAACAGAGAGACCGCCGACTGGGCGAAATCATGGATGGTCTGGCACGTCTCGTTCACGTCGCCGAAATCCATGAGCCTCGGATCACCGAACTCGAAGGTGGGCGGGCTTGAGCGGCTTGAGCCCCGCCGCCCCCATCTTTCCCGTCGCCAATCTCGCCACCGCAATCGACTACTACGTCAACATCCTCGGCTTCCGCCTGACCTGGCTCGAAGCCGAATTACGCGCGCGCGGCGGCAAGATCCGACATCCCGCGACGAATTACTCCTGGGCGCTCGAGATGCAGGTTGAAGATCCCGACGGGAACGTTCTTCGCTTCGGCTCCGACCCGATCAAAGGCCGGCCCTTCGGCGAATTCCCCGACATGCACGGCCGACTGTGGCCCACGGTCTGAATCCGGTCCTGTTCGTCCACGGTATCGGTGACACCGAAGCCGTATTCGACCGCATGGCGGACTGGCTTCGCTGTCACGACCACGAAGTCCACACCCTGAACCTCACGCCGAACAACGGCGACGCGCCACTCGACCAGCTTGCTGACCAACTCGCCGCGTTCGCCGCATCCCGCTTCGGCGTCACGCGTTCGTTCGACATCGTCGCCTTCAGCATGGGAGGCCTGGTCGCGCGCTACTACCTGCAGCGGCTCGGCGGCCTCGACCGCGTCCATCGCTTCATCGCCATCTCATCCCCGCACCATGGCACCTGGACGGCGTTCCTGCGCCGGAACCCGGGCGCGCGTCAGATGCGCCCCGGCAGCGCGTTCCTCGCGGATCTGAATCGCGATGTCGAGGCTCTGAACCGGATCCGCGCCAGCACCATCTGGACCCCGCTCGATCTGATGATCTTTCCTGCCAACAGCTCCGCGCGCTGCCCCGGACCCTCCCTGCGCGTCAACGTTCCGATTCACCCGCTGATGCTGCGGGATCGCCGCGTGCTGCAACTGGTTCACCGGATTCTGACTGACGCCGCCTGACGGGCAGCCACAGCAGCCAGAACAGCATGAGCGCGGCAGCGGCGCCGCTTAACGCATACCATGGCCACGGACCCATCACGTCCAGCGGTGAGCCGGCGGCGGGCTTGCGCATCAGATACAAGTAGTTCGCGCCCGACAACCGATCGAACGTACCCACCGCCGAGGCGTAGATCAGGATCATCCCGAACACGCGCCACACTGCGCGGCCCGGAAAAGTCACCCGTCCACCGAACACCACCGTGGCTACCGCGATCACGATCCCGCCATGCGCCAGAAAAAAGTAGATAGCCGGATAACTCGGCCACGGCGAAAACAGATCCGGCGTCAGCAGCGCCATCATCGCACCAGCCAACCCTGAAAAATATGCCGCCTCCAGAACCAATCGCGAATTGGCAAAACACACGGCCACGGCCAGCCACACCGCGATGTCGCAAAGCTGCAGCGGCAGATTGCCGAGGTGCACGCCTTCGTGCGCATACCGAAAGATCCACCAGATGATTTCGTTCCCGGCGAGTGCGAGGCCCAGCGTCCGGCGGATCGGCCGCAGCAGGCGATTGTGCAATCTGCATAATCGGACCAGCAAGATCGCTGCGACAACGATGCTTCCGAGTATCGTCAGATGCAGCGCACCGAAGATTTTCATGCTTCCGCCATTTTCCGCACCGCCACCAGATCCACCTTCCCCGAGCCCAGCAGCGGAATCGCATCAACCCGGTGAAACTGATCGCGCTTCGGGATCCAGAGCGCCGGCAGTCCGCAGCTCTCAAGATGTTGAATCATCTCCGTGGGCGCCGTGTTACCCGTGTAGACGACTTCCAGTCTTTCGCCCCTGCGCTCATCGGGAACACCCGTCACCACGCAACTGCCGCTCCCGGGCACTTCGCGCAGCACCTCTTCGATCTTCCCGTGCGGCACCATTTCGCCCGCGATCTTGCTGAAGCGCGCGAGGCGATCCACAATGTGAAGGAACCCTTCCGAGTCCACACAGCCGAGGTCGCCGGTAACGTAGTAACCCTCGTGCAGCGACTGTGCCGTTCTCTCCGTATCGTTCAGATACCCCAGCATCCGCCCCGGACCATTCACCAGTACCAGGCCCGTGTTTCCCTCGCCGACCGGCGCCATCGTGCTGGGGTCCACGATCCGCACCGCGACGTTCGGCAGAGGCCGCCCCACGCTGCCCGCCCGCCGTGGGCCGGAACCGAGGTTGACGGAAACGGCCGGACCCATCTCCGTGCAGCCGTAGCCTTCGAGCAGCTCAATTCCGAACTTGTCTTCGAACGCCGCCGCCAGCTTCGGCTGCAGTTTCTCGGCACCGACCAGCAGATGCCGGATGCTCGCAAACTGCTCGCGCCGGCACTTGCGCAGATAGCTGAGGCAGAATGTGGGCGTGGAGACGAGCAGAGTCGGCCGATGCGCCGCTGCCATCTCGCCGATCGTGCCCGCATCGAGAGGATTCGCATGAAACACGGCTTTGAATCCGTTCAAGAGCGGAAACCAGAGTGTGTAGGTATAACCGAACGAATGGAAAAACGGCAGCACGCCGAGGATCGAATCGCGTCTGTCAACGGAAAACACCGCCGCTGCCGCCTGCGCATTCATGACGATGTTCCGATGAGAGAGCATAACCCCCTTCGGCGTCCCCGTGCTTCCGCTGGAGAACAGGATGGCGGCGCAATCGTCGGCTCGAACGCTTTTCACCGGAATAAGGCGCGCCGCGAGGGCAGCGCCGAATTTCTGCCATGGCGTGAACCCGGCCATAACATCCTCGATGAAGACCACCCCCGGCGGCTCCGGCAGTTTCGCCTTTTCCAGGAACTCGCGCGACGACAGAACCGTGTCGATCCCGCATGCGCGGACGGCGTGGCGCAGATTTTCCTCGCCCGCGGTAAAGTTCAGGTTGACGGCTGTCTTCCCCGCCAGCGTCACGCCCAGATTGGCAATGGCGCCGCCCACCGAAGCCGGGAACATCAGCCCCACACACTCAGCACGCGATTTCAACCAGCTCCGCATCAACAAGGCCGCGGTCAGCGTCTCGCCATAGCTCAGACTTCTCCCGGTCGAATCCGCCAGGGCAACCGATGACCAGCTTCGTCTTGCCGCGCGCACGAAGCCCTGCGCCAAAGTGTTATCTGTAGACGCCTCTGCCCCGAGTTCCAGCACCCGCTGCCGCATCCCGGCGGCTGTGGCGTTCGCGGCGAACGGTTTCCCCACACGAATCGTCACCGGATGGCGCAGCCTCAGCCGCGAGCTGAATATCCGGCCGCCTTTCAGGCTCAGCGCGTGGCCCCACAGCCCATCGAGGTAAATCGGAATCACGGGCGTCGATTCAAGCCCGCGCGTGATGAGCTCGACGCCGCGCTCGAAAGGCTCCACCTGCGCGGTCCGCGTAAGCTGACCCTCCGGGAAGATCGCGACCAGCTCACCGGCCTGCAATCCCGCATGCGCGCGCCGCAGCGGCCGGATCGCCTCCCGGGCCGAACCCTGCGGCAGCGGGATGGCATCGAACAGGTGCACCACCGGTTTCAGCCACCACTTTTCATACAGCGGCTGCCACATCAGGAAGCGGATGGTGCGCGGCGTCAGACTGCCGATAAGCACCGCATCCGCGTAGCTCACATGATTGGACACAAGCAGCGCGCCGCCGCTCTGCGGAATGTTTTCCGCTCCGACGACACGTACGCGAAAGAGCACACGGCTGACCGACCAGATGGCAAACCGAATCATCGACGAGGGCACAATCCATGCAATCACAACGGTCGCCGCCAGCGTGAGAATGCCGGCCGCCACCATGATTCGGGATGCACGCCAGTCGAGAAGTTCGTGCAGCATCCAAAGTGTGCCGGAGGCCAGCAGAATCCCGAGCGCATTGACGAAATTGTTGGTGGCCAGCAGCCGGCCTTTTTCCTGCGGCCCGGCGGCGTCCTGCAGCCACGCATTCAGCGGGACGATGAAGAGTCCGCCCGCGAACGCCGCGCCCGCGAGGCAGAATGCAGCCTGCCAAAACGAATGCGCCATACCGGTGGCAATGGAAAATACTCCCAGCAGTAACGCGCCGCAGGGAACCAGGCCGATCTCGATGTGGTCTCCCGAAAGCCAACCCGCCGCGATGCTGCCCACGCCGATGCCGAATGCCAGCACCGTCACCAGCAGCCCGGTGTGCGTGTCGCTCAGATGCAGGGATTCCGATCCCAGCAGAATCACATCCAGCTGGAACAGCGTCCCAATGAACCAGAAATATGACATCCCCGCGACCGTGAGCCACAGGGCGCGATCGCCGGCCATTCTTATCGCGCCAAGTTTGACTTCGTCGAGCGGATTCCAGCGGAACGTCCGTCCCGCGGCGGCTGCCGGCGTGCGGCGGATGAACAGGCTCAGCGCCGAACCGACGATGGCGATGGCCAGCAGCAGACCGCCCATGGTCAGCGGCTGGTCCTTCCATCGCGCGAACAACATGGTGCCGGCGCTGGTGCCGAGGACGATGGCCGCAAATGTGGTGAACTCGAGCAGACCGTTGGCGCGGCTCAGTTGCGTCTCGCTGAGCATCTCAGGCAGGATTCCGTACTTGGCCGGGCTGAACATGTTGGCCTGCATGGCAAGCAGGAACAGAACCACCAGCAGCAGGTTCACGCTGCGCGCTTCGAGCGCCGCCATGCCCGCCAGCATCACTAAAATCTCGAACGCCTTCGTAACCTGCAGGACGCGGGTTTTGCTGAAGCGATCGGCGATCTGTCCCGCGTACCCCGCGAAGATCAGGAACGGCAGCACGAACACCGCGCCCGCCAGCGCCAGATAACGCGCGCCGAGCACGCGACTGGCGGTCAGTTCCACCGCGCCTACGGAGACGATCATCCGGTAGACGTTGTCGTTGAACGCGCCGAGAAACTGCGTCCAGAGAAAAGCCTGAAAACCTCGGTCGCGAAGGAGGGTGCGGTAAGTGTTCTTGTTTGCCATGCGTGTGGATAAGCATCCGGCCAGCCGTATTTTCGACGCTGATTAAGAAGCATTTAATTTATTATTGTGAAGCATGCTATAGCACAAAATGTACAACAATGTACATTTTATGATTCAGAGTCTGATCTGTAAAGGCACCGGCGGCGGAGACCGCCGTTCATGCGCGAGGTCTCGCGCTGACGTTGGGATCTCATTGCGACTACAGTATGCACGGCGTGCGGTGGCGACGGCGGCGTGAGTTTCCGAAAGTTATTGAATATGCATGGCGATGATCTATGGGCGGGCCACGCCCGTGTGGCGCTCATTCTTGCGGTTAGACTTTCGGGAGAGAAAAAAACGCGGACTGGCGGTTATCAGGGCGCGCTGTTAGTCAGAGAGCGCCCGCCGAATCTTCTCCGCGGTTGCGCGCAGATGTTCCTCACTCTCGTATTTGTGGCGCGGCCAGAAGAATCCCTTCAGCCCGTCGCCTTTGTTGCGCGGCACGATGTGAACGTGGAGATGCGGCACGCTCTGGCTGATGCGATTGTTCACCGCAATGAACGAACCCTCCGCGGCCAGGGCGGATTCAACGGCTTTCTCCAGCTTCTGCGCGGCCTGAAACAGCGGGCCCACCTGCGCCGCCGGCAGATCGGCCAAAGTCTCGACATGCCCGACAGGAGCCAGCAGGACGTGTCCGGGGAACAGTGGCCTGTGATCGAGGAAGGCAATCGCATGGTCGCTGCGCCAGACGATTTCAGCCGCAACGCTGCCCGCGATGATGTCACAGAATACGCAGGCCATGCGGGATCACATAAACCGATCCGCAAATTCCTCCAGCCGGTCCACCAGCACATCGGGCGGAAATTCGCGGAAGCTCTCGGGCTGAAAACCGTAAGTCACACCGCACGACGCCACGCCCGCATTGCGCGCGGTCTGCACGTCGACATAAGAATCGCCCACCATCCACGTATCTTTCGGGGCAATCCCCGACTCGGCGCACAGCGTATCCACGCCGATGCAGTGCGGCTTCTTGTGCGCGAAGCTGTTGCCGCCATATATCTGAAAGAAGAAAAGCGCGACGCCCAGCCCTTCCATGATGCGCCGGCTGGTGCGCACAGGCTTATTGGTCAGCACCGCAAGCTTTGCGCCTGTATGTTGAAGCCGGTCCAGCGATTCGCGCACCCCGGGATAGAGCACCGTGAAATCGAGCGCGTGGTGCCCGTAGTAATCGAGAAAAAATTCCAGCGCCGCAGCCACCTCATCGTCGCTTGCCTCCGGACCCATGGAGCGACGGATCAGGACCGGCGCACCATTGCCGACAAACGAAAAAATCTGCTCGTGCGGCAGCGGGCCGCGACCAGCCTGGGCACGCGTGGCATTGACAGCATGTGCCAGATCGAGCCTCGAATCGATGAGGGTTCCGTCCAGATCGAAGATCAGGAGCGGCGTTTGCGGCATTTCAGGATACTTTGTGAGTCCGCCTGACGCGCCGCGCGCCTGCCCGCGCCATCGGTTTGCGGCGCGTCCGCCGCTTACCGTCGATCTTCTGTTCCACCATCTTTCGCTGGAGCGTATTGCGATGGATGCCAAGCAGCTTTGCGGCGGCCGACTGATTGGAGTTTGTCGTCTGCAGGGCGCGTTCAATCATGCCCTTCTCGAGAATCTCAACCGCCTGCTCCATAAAAAATCCCGTGTCCATCAAATGATCGATAAGTGCGTCAAAACGTTCTTTCATGCGTCCGGACAATCCTTAGTCATTATGCTGCGCGGGGGAGGTTGGCTTGAGAAGAGATTTCACTTGGGCGTATTGTCTCAGAAAACCCGATTTCAGTTCCATGGGTGCGATCGTGACGAACAGATGCGACGCATCGAGAACATACGGCACAATTCGCGAGTGTAGCACCGACTCCGATACGGTTTGTGAATCGACTTCCGGACCGAACGCCATGTAAGCCGTGAGAAGCGCGATGGTGATGAGCAGTCCGCGCGCAAAGCCGAAGCCCGCCCCCAGCAGACGATCGAAGAACGACAGTCCCGCCGTGCGCAGAAAGCGGCTCACGATCCAGCCGAGCAGCGCGCCCGCCAGCAGAACGCCGAACACCACGAGCAGAAAGCCCAGGAGATCGGCCACGCGTGTCGAGCTCACGTAAGGGATCAGGAAAGATCCCGCGAGGCCGTAAAACCACATGCCACAGACCAGTGCCAACAGCGCCGCGGCAAGCCCGATCACCTCGCGGGCGAATCCTGCGCGCGCGCTCATCACGGTCGAAACGAGCAGAATGGCAAGCAGGCCATAATCGAGCCAGTTCACGGCGTACCGCCGGTCAGGCGCGTATACGCCTCGCGATACTTGGCGGCGGTTTTCGTGATCACCTCCGCGGGCAGTGACGGCGCCGGCGGCTGTTTGTTCCAGTCGAGCGTTTCCAGATAGTCGCGCACGAACTGTTTGTCAAACGACTTCTGCGGCCCGCCTGGCGTATATTCGTCGCGCTGCCAGAAGCGCGAGGAGTCCGGTGTCAGCGCTTCATCGGCGAGCAGCAGCGTGCCGGAATCGTCGCTTGCCATGCTCCAGCCGAACTCGAACTTCGTATCGGCGAGAATAATGCCGCGGGATTCCGCATACTCCGCGGCCTTTGAATAAGCGCGCAGGGTCAGATCGCGGAGCAGCGCCGCTGTCTGCGTGCCGACGATCTGCGCCGCCCGGTCGAACGAAATGTTCTCGTCGTGTCCGGTTTCCGCTTTCGTCGCCGGCGTAAAAATCGGCGCGGGCAGTTTCCCGCTTTCGCGCATTCCCGTGGGCAGCGCAATACCGCAGATCGCCCCGCTCGCCTTGTAATCCTTCCAGCCCGATCCCGACACGTATCCGCGCGCCACGCATTCGATAGGCTCCATGCGGCAGCGCTTCACCAGCATGGATCGTCCGTCCAGTTGATCGCGAAACGGCTTCAGCTCGGCGGGATATTCGTCGACGTCCGCGGTAATGACGTGATTCGGCACCACGCTCTGGAGAAAATCGAACCAGAAAAGCGACATGCGCGTCAGGATGCGCCCTTTGTCCGGAATGCCCTGCGGCAGGATGCAATCGAATGCGGAGATGCGGTCCGTCGCGATGATGAGCAGGTGGCCGCCGGCCTCGTACACGTCGCGCACCTTGCCGCTCGCCACGCGCCTTATGCCGGGCAGATTGGTCGTGGTGAGCGTCACTTGACTGGCTGATGGGCCGACTCGGGGTCAGTCACAAGGTGGCTGTGATAACGGCTGTAACCGAAGTACACGATGAATCCGACCACCAGCCACACGATCATCCGCACCCAGGTCAACGGGTCGAGGAAATACATCATCGAGAAACATACGAGAATCCCAAGGATCGGCACCACGGGGACGAAGGGCGTCTTATAGGGGCGCGGCATATCGGGATGCGTGCGACGCATGATCATCACTCCTCCGCAGACGATGACGAAGGCGAACAGCGTGCCGATGCTCGTCATTTCGCCGAGGCTCGACAGAGGTACGAGGCCGGAGAACAGGCTCACGAAGATCATGAACGCCAGATTGCAGCGCCAGGGAGTCCGGAAGCGCGGGTGAATATCGGAGAACAGCTTCGGCAGCAGCCCGTCGCGCGACATCGAATAAAACACGCGGCTCTGCCCCAGGAGCATCACGAGAATCACCGACGTATAGCCTGCGAGAATTCCCAGCACGACACCTGTACCCAGCCAGTCGTAACCGATGTTGTGGAGCGCCTCGTAGATGGCTGTCGCGGTCATGTCTTTGTAGTTGACAATTCCCGCCAGCACCGTGGCAAATGCCACATAAAGCAACGTGCACACCGCCAGAGATCCGATGATTCCGATCGGCATGTCGCGCTGCGGATTGCGTGTCTCCTGTGCCGCGGTCGAAACTGCGTCGAACCCGATATAGGCGAAGAAAATTACGCCCGCCGCGCGCATGACGCCGCTCCATCCGTAGTGGCCGAACTGGCCCGTGTTCGGCGGTACGAACGGCACGTAATTCGCGCGGTTGATGTAAGCGAATCCGAGGCCGATGACCAGCACCACGATGGTGAGTTTCAGGGCCACAATCAACGCGTTGAACTTCGCCGATTCTGAAATGCCAACGATCAGTACGATTGAGACCGCGCAGATGACGAAAATAGCCGGCAGGTTGACAATACCGCCTTCGAACGGCGATTTGGTGAGAGCGTCGGGAAGCGAGATACCAAACGTTCCGAGCAAACGGATCAGGTATTTCGACCAGCTGACGGACACGGTGGCCGCGCCGACCGCGTACTCGAGCACCAGATCCCATCCGATAATCCACGCCAGCAGTTCGCCCATAGTGGCGTAGGCGTACGTGTAAGCACTGCCGGCGATCGGAATCATGGTGGCGAATTCGCTGTAGCACATGCCCGCGAAGGCGCATCCGATGGCCGCGACGATAAACGAGAACACGACAGCCGGGCCTGCGTTCATATTGGCGGCGACGGGCGTCAGCGCGAAAAGGCCGGCGCCGATGACCGCGCCGATTCCAAGTGCGACGAGGTTCATTGGGCCGAGCGTCCGCTTCAGCTGGTGCTCTCCGCCCTCGCTTTCGCGGAGAATACGGGCGACGGGTTTGGTGGCGAAGAGGCTCACGCGATTTCCTTCTTTGATTTTCCGGCCAAGCGCCGGATGAAATAAATCGGCACGCCGATCAGTACGACAATCAGCCCTCGAACGGTAAATGTGGGCTTATTCCACAGCAGCAGCACTTCAATGACGCAGGCCACCAGGATGTACAGGGCGGGCAGCACGGGATAACCCACGGCGCGGTAGGGACGCTCCATCGTTTGGAAGCCGCGCACAACGGACCCTTCGGCCTGTGCGCTCTGTGTTGGGAACGGCGCACTACGAACCGCCCGGCCTGTGCGCTCTGGATCCGGACGCGTGCGGCGCAGTCGAAAGAGGCCCGCGATGGTCAGGATATAGAACAACAGAACTGCAAAGATAACATAGTCGAGCAGATCGCTGTACTGCCCGCTGAGCGTCAGCAGCACGATCCACACGCACTGTATTGCCAGCGCAAAGACCGGCGTGCGATGCACCGCATCGAGCTTCCCGGCGCGGCGGAAAAACAGATCGTCCTGCGCCATTGTGAAGTACACGCGCGCGCCCGACATGATCATCCCATTCGCACAGCCGAAGGCCGAGATCATGATCGCAATGGCCATAAGCTTGGTTGCGATGGGACCGAACATCACCGACACGACCGCGGTGGCCACACGATCCTCCGGCGAGGTCTGAATCTGCGCGAGCGTCAGCGTTGAGAGGTAAATGAAATTGCAGCCAAGGTAGAGCAGCGTCACGACCCCCACGCCCAGCCCGAGGGAAAGCGGCAGATTACGTTTCGGATTTTTCACTTCGCCGGCCGTGAATGTGACGTTGTTCCATGCGTCGCAGGAAAACAGCGGGCCTACCATCGCCGATCCCACCAGCGCCACGGTGGCCCAGTTCCATCCCGCGTTGCGCCAGAAGCCGTGGAAGTTGTCCGCGACTGCAGCCGGGTTGCGTCCCAGCAGAAAGCCGAGCGCCACCAGCCCCAGCAGCGATGCTACTTTCGCGAACGTGAAAACGTTCTGCACCAGCGCGCCCGTGCGCACGCCGCGCGTATTGACCACCGTAAGGACCAGGACCACTGCAATCGCCAGCAGCTGCTGGGTCGTCAGTCCGAGCTTTCCCGAGCCGAGGAGATAATGTCCTGCTGAGACCGACGGCAGAAACACGCCGGTGTATTTCGCGAACGCCACGGCTACCGCCGCGATCGTGCCGGTCTGTATGACTGCGAAGAGCGTCCAGCCATACAGGAATCCCCATAGCGGTCCGAAAGCCTCGCGCAGGTAGACGTATTGCCCACCCGCATGCGGCATGGCAGCCGCGAGCTCTCCGTAACTCAGTGCCGCGATCACCGTCAGAGCCGCGCCAATCAGCCAGCAAAGAATGAGCAGTCCGGGCGACTGCACCTGCCGCGCCACATCCGCACTGACGATGAAAATCCCGGAGCCGATCATCGACCCCATTACCAGCGTTGTCGCGGATGTGAGGCCAAGCCCCTTGACGAAGCCGGCTGACGTTTCTGTGGTTACCTGGCTGATGTTTCTGAGTATGGCAGGCGCATGCGGGCCGCGCTTACGGCCTGCCGCCGGCAGTCCGCATTTCCCTTGTCCGCGACGGCGGCGAGGACTTCCCGAGCGCCCAGGGCGTGGGCTATCTCCGTGTACCGCGGGCGGCCGTTGCCCGGAAAAGGCGGCATGGGCGAGGTGTGGAAGGCCCGCGATCCGGGGCTTGGCCGTCGGTGCGAGACTGATCCCGCCCGGCATCCCCAACCCGGAGCGATTCCGATTTTCTGCCGGAGGTCAGAAACATTTTTGCGCCCGATAGCACCGGGTCTGTAACTTGCGATGCACGATGGACGAAACCGCACAATGAAATACCGTTCTGTCCGCGGACTACGGTGAATATGAATGGGCCGCCGGCGAACGAAGTGATCACCTGTGGCCAGGCGTTTCCCGTCCGTTATCGCGGGAAACGGAGCGTTGCCTTGACCACGATGGCGCCCAGACTGAGGCTCAACGCCACTGAAACCAGCGCCATCGAATACAGCAGGCCCGCCGGCGCCAGCGCTAACAAAGAAAGATCGTGCATGTGCGCGGCAGCGCTGTGCGCGTACCAGTTCACAATGTCGTGCATGCGCATCGGCGCCGCACCCGCTCCCGAGTAGAGCGGGAACAGTTTGATCGTCCATGTGGCGATCAGAATCCACGTCCAGAGCGCGAGCGTGCAACTCGCGAGGATTCGCCCGAAGCGTCCCGCGCGCGACATACCAAGGTAAGCGATCGCCAGCACCGGCACGAGAAGAACCTGCGTGTACCAGGGGCTCGCCCCGGGCGTGTTGCCTTTCATGTGGACGAAGACCGCAGCGTTGTTGTAGAGGAGCGCGATCACATAGACAATCACGGCGGCGAAGATCAGCTGTTCAGCCGGCCGGATGGCGCGCCGTCGATAAACCCATGCGCCAATGCCGGCGAAAAGCAGTGCCAGCACGATGTTCAGCGTGAAACGGGAAAACGTCGTGAACGAGTTGTTGCCGGTCCATATGAAACCGCGCGCCAGGAAACTAATGCTGGAGGGCCAGTCGATGTGCGGCACCGCGGCCAGCGCCTGGCTGACGCCGATGCCCTCCCAGGCTTCGAAAGTTCCGGTGAAGTTCCCGTAGAGAACCACATTGCGCGCGTACAGGGGACCGGCGACAAGAAGAGCGACGACGGCTGCCGGCGCCACGGTCTTCAGGTCGACGCGTTTCTGCCTGACCAGGACGGCTGTGGCAGTGAGCGCGACGAGCGCGAACGCAAGGAAGTAGGCTTTCGCGATCAGCCCGAGCGCGAGCCAGACCGCGACCCAAAGCGCGGAGCGCCGACCCGGTTCAGCCACAAATCGCGCCAGAGCCGCAAGGAAGACGGCGCTGCATCCGACTGCGAGCCAGTCGTTGGCAACATGCGCGGTGGTGGCGTAGAGCATCTGCGACGAGAACATCGTGAACAGCGCGGCGTTGATGAAGGCTTCGGGCAATCCGAGCGTGCGGAAAAGAGAAGATGCACCCCACCAGACCAACAGGACCGACGACACGGCAGCGAAAAGGCGCAGGACGAGCACCCGGGTCGTCAGGGGCAAATGCGACATCGCGCGGTCCTGCGCGGCCAGGAACAGGTACGCCAGCGGTTGCTGCTGCGCTTCGTAGTTCGGCTGGCCGCTGAATCCGGCGGGACGCAACGCCTCCAGTTCGCCGCGCAGCCGCTCCTTTTCCGATTGCGGAAGGCGCGACCACATCTCATAGGTTGCGCCCGTGGACGTCTGGCGTTGCAGCATGTAGCTGTGCGGGGCAAGGTCAAACGAACGGATGACATCTTGCGGAAGCATCGCGCTGCCGAGCGCGGGAAGGCGGTGTGTCTGCCAGAGCGTTTCGACATAGGCATAGTGGAAGGCCTCGTCGAAGCCTTCCCACAGCGGTAGCAGCGCGCTGTAGAGGCAGGCGTTGATTATCGCGAACAGCAGAATGACCTGGCGGACTCCCATCAGCAGACGCCCGGCACGAGCGCCCATGTGGAACTGCGGTATTCATTCCAGGCCGGGCCGAAAACCGCGGCGAGATTTTCTTCTTCGAGGCGCAGCTTGCGCCAGTACGCGAAGACTCCCAGCGCGAGACCAACGAGTGCGTGCAACTCGCCCGAGACGAGTACAGACGCGGCAAACATGCCGAGGAACCCGGTGTAAATCGGATGGCGGATCAGCCGGTAGGGACCGGTTCGTATCAGCTCGTGATCCACTTTGATCGAGATGCGGCCGCTCCAGTTGCGTCCCAGATGGCGGCGCGCCCAGACGGCGAAAAGGAGTCCCGCAAACTGCAGAACGAGACCGGCGATCGGCCAAACGTTGCCGCCCGGGACAAAGCGCTTCGTCAAACCCGGCACCGGAACGAAAATCAGCAGGAGCGCCCCGTTGACCATGAGCACGTGGAAGGCGCGCGCGCCTGACGGTTCGGTGGTCTTGTCGCTGGATGTGTTCCGCGACGCCACTTCCCAGAGAACACTGAACGAAGCCCAGATCGCCGCGCAGATCCACAGCGGCCAGGCGTGCATCACCGATGCGCGAAGGCGCTCCACCGCCGCGGGGTTCTGATGCAGGCGGTAGATAATCAGGCCGAGCACCAGCAGCCAAAGGATGCCAAGTCTTCTTCTGCCCGCCTCCGCGGCTGTCGCCATCAGCACTACTTTCTCATGGCTAACATAGGAAAATGCAGCGCACGCTGATTCCGGTGGGGCTTCTGGCGGTGGTTTGTCTGGCGGCGGACCCCTCCGCAAACATGGCCCGCTATCAGAACGACGCCAACCGGCTGATCGACGCCGCCCTCGCCGACCAAACCGGTCTCGATCGCCTCGAATATCTTTGCTATCGCATCGGCAACCGCCTCAGCGGATCGGCGAGCCTCGACCGCGCCATCGTCTGGAGTGCCGAAGAAATGAAGAAGGCGGGGCTCGCCAATGTGCGCACCATTCCGGTGAGGGTTCCGCACTGGGTGCGCGGCCGCGAGTCGGCCGAGATGGTCGAGCCGATGCAAAAGCCGCTGTTTATGCTCGGCCTCGGAGACAGCGTCGCCACTCCCGCGGGCGGCATCACGGCGGATGTGGTTGCAGTCTCCAACTTCGCCGAGCTCGAAAGGCTAGGGCGGCGCGGTGTCGAAGGGAAAATCGTCCTTTTTGACGCGCCATTCGTGACCTACGATGAGACGGTGACGTATCGCAGCGACGGGCCGTCGCGCGCGGCACGGCTGGGCGCAGTGGCGGCGCTGGTGCGTTCGGTGACGCCGCGCAGTCTGCGCGATCCCCACACAGGCGCCCTGCAGTACTCACAGTCCGACCCGAAAATTCCCGCAGCGGCCGTTTCCGTGGAGGACGCCATCTGGATGCACAGCCTCGTACGTTCCGGGCAGCGCGTACGCGTGCATCTCGCCATGGAAGCGCACATGGAACCGGACGCCGATTCCGCGGACGTGATGGGCGAGATCGTGGGACGCGAGAGGCCGGAAGAAATCGTCGCAGTCGGAGGGCATCTCGATTCCTGGGATGTCGGACAGGGCGCGCATGATGACGGCGGCGGCGCAATGGCGGCTCTCGAAGCCGTGGCGCTGATTCAGAAACTCGGGCTGCATCCGCGCCGTACCATCCGCGTGGTCTTCTGGACCAACGAAGAAAACGGCGGGCGCGGCGGCGTGGCCTATCGCGAATGGGCCGGCGCGCAGGGGAACAAACACATCGCGGCGATTGAGTCGGATGGCGGATCGGAGAAGCCGATAGGGTTCGAAGTCGGCGCCGGACGAGTGCCGTCCCGCCAGTCAAGGCAGGGTGCTGCGCGACAAACGGTCTCACCCGAACTGATGGCGCGCGCTTCGGCAATCGGAGCGCTGCTGAAGAAAATCGACGCGACCAAAGTCATGCCGGGCGAAGGTGAAGCGGACATCGAGCCGCTGATGGCGCAGGGTGTGCCGGGATTCGCGCTGCGCACGGTCATGACGCACTACTTCGACTACCATCACACGCAGGCCGATACGTTCGACAAGATCGTGCCCGACGAATTTAAGAAATGCGCGGCGGCAATGGCCGTCATGAGCTACGTGCTGGCCGACGCGCCGTAGCGGGAGATTAGCCAGATGCTCGAATTCCATACAGTGAGGCTGCAGATTCCGGAGAACGCGAACATCGTCCTCGGGCAGAGTCACTTCATCAAGACCGTGGAGGATCTGTACGAGGCGCTGGTGAATTCCGCGCCGCAGATTAAATTCGGCATTGCTTTCAATGAGGCTTCCGGGCCCAGCCTGACGCGCGCCGATGGCAATGACGCCGAGCTGAAGGAAGCGGCGATTGAGATCGCCACCACCGTAGCCGCGGGCCATTTCTTCGCGGTGGTGATGCGCGACGCGTTTCCCATCAACACGCTGAAAGCGATCCAGGCCGCTCCGGAGGTCTGCAACATCTATTGCGCGACGGCTAATCCGGTGGAAGTGATCGTGGCGCAGACCGAGCAGGGCCGCGGCGTGATGGGCGTGATCGACGGCGTTGCGCCGAAGGGCGTGGAGACCGAGGAGCACATCGCCGCCCGGCATGGGTTTCTGAGGAAGATTGGGTACAAGCGGTAGGGGCTCTCGGCTGTTAATCGTAGACGAAATGCAGAACCTTCTTCAGATCCTCCCACGATTCCCGCTTCGCGTTCTGATTGTACGGCCGCAGTAAGTATGACGGGATGGTAAGTCACCATCAGCGGAATGTCGTGCCACTTATGCCACTTGCCGCGCAGTTTCGTCACGCCGTCTTTGCCGCCGAGCAGCGCCTTCGCGGCGGTCGAGCCCAGCGCGCAGATCGGCCTTCGGCTGGATCACTGACAACTGCCGAAAAAGGAACTGGCCGCACATCTCCATCTCGTCCGGCTCCGGCGTGCGGTTCTCCGGCGGACGGCACTTCACCACGTTGCAGATGTAAACATCGGCGCGCTTCAGCGGAATGCCTTCCTTCGCCGCCGTGCCTTCGATCATCTGCGTCAGCAGCTGGCCGGCGCGTCCGACGAACGGAATGCCCTGTTCGTCTTCATCGGCGCCCGGGCCTTCGCCGACAAACACCAGCTTCGCCTGCGGATTGCCGTCGCCGAAGACGATCTTGTTGCGGCCCTTGCATAACCGGCAGCGCGTGCAGTCGCCGATGTCGGCGCGTATGATGCTCGAGCGTGTCGCCCGCCGGCGCCAGACTCGGCAGTTCGATCATTTCGACCCGCGGGGTCTGTGCTGTTGGAATGGATTTCATTTCGCGGCGGTAGATTTGTTTGATGCCGAGGTCCCGGTAGAACTCGAGCCGCTGCCGAAGTTTTCCGGGCCTCATTCCGAGTACGCTGACGGCGCGGCGCAGGCTGCAGAATCTGGCTGAGAATCTGGTCCGCAATCTCCCGCTTCGAAGCCCGCGGCAGCTGGATAAACTCGCCGGTGCGCAGCGCGAGCGCCACTTCGTTCAGCATCCGACTCAAACCCGGTCTCGGACTTGCCCGACGAGATTCGCCACCACCATGTCGCAGTTCTTGGTTTCGAGCTTGCGCCGCGCTTCTTTCTCAAGATTCTCGGTTTCCGCGGCGAAGCCGATCAGCAGGCGGTCGCCGCGTCTGCGTCCCAGCTCGGCAAGGATATCCGGCGTCGGATCGAGTTCGAGCGAAACGCGCGCCGAAGTCTTCTTGATCTTCTGCTTCGATTCAGTCGACGGGCGGAAATCGGCCACAGCGGCGCATTTGATGACCACCGTGGCGGATCGAGATTGGCGAACACCGCGTCGCGCATCTGCTGCCGCGGTGCGCACGTGCATCACTTCCGCGCTCGCCGGCGGATTCAGGTTCACCGGCCCGCTGATCAGAATGACGCGCGCGCCGCGATCGACGGCAGCCTGCGCGAGCGCATATCCCATCTTGCCGCTCGATCGGTTGGACAGATAGCGCACGGGATCGAGCGGCTCCTGCGTGGGGCCAGCTGTGATCAGAATCGTTTCGCCGTCGAGATCGGTGACAGGCGGCTGCAGGGCGCGCTCGACGGCTTCCACGATTTGGCTGACCTCAGCCAGGCGGCCCGGACCGAACGTGCCGCAGGCGAGAAATCCCTCATCAGGATCGACAATCGATGTGCCCGCGCCTGCGCAGAGTCTCCGATATTCGCCGCGACAGCCGCGATGCTCCCACATGTTGTTGTTCATGGCGGGCGCAAGGACGACGGGACCGCGAAACGCGAGATACATGGTGGAAAGAAAATCGTCGGCGATACCGTTGCGCGAACTTGCCGAGGATGTTGGCGGTGGCCGGCGCGACGAGCAGCAGATCGTGCTCCTGCGCCACGCCGATGTGCTCGATGGAACTGGAAAGCGTGGCTTCCGGGCTGGCCGAAGAGAACAGGCCCGTAATGACTTTGCGGCCCGTCAGCGACGCGAACGTCAGCGGGCTGGATGAACTCGCTCGTGCGGCTGCGCGTCATCACCGCCTGCACTTCGTGGCCGTTCCGGATGAGCGCGCGGGCGATTTCAGCGGCTTTGTAGGCCGCGATCCCGCCGCTCACACCGAGAACGATGCGCATGTGGTGCCGTCAGTACTAGTTCGGGTTCGGGGATTTCGATCGTCCGACGACCATGAGGGCTTCGATCTGCGATCTCGTACTTCACCAGGCCGCGGCGCGCTTCTTCCATGGCGATGACGGTCGGATTTCTTACGAAGACGTCGGCAGCACGGGGCGCTGCCCGCCCTGCAGTTGCCGGGCGCGTTTGGCCGCCACGATGATGAACCGGTAGGTGCTCTGATCCGGATCGTCGGGGATAGAGCAGTGTGAATTGTTGCGGGGCGGTGTGTCTGTCATTTTTCTCTTCCTTAAACTCCTGACTAAACTTTCAATGCCTGACCGAAGGTGTCCAGAATCGGCTGGATCTTCTCCTCGACGCGTATACGCCGCACGCGCTCGGCTCGCACGATCGCCTTCAGGGTTTCCACCGCGAGATTGAGATCGTTATTCACCAGCACGTAGTCGTACAGGCGGTAATTGCGAATTTCCCCGGCCGCATCGGCCAGCCGCCGGCGAATCACTTCCTCGTCATCCTGACTGCGCGCCCGAAGGCGCTGCTCCAGAATCTCCCGCGAGGGCGGAAGCACAAAAATACTGACGGCGTCCGGAATCCGCTTCTTTAATTGTGCCGCACCCTGTACGTCGATGTCGAGCACCAGGTCTTTGCCCAGGCTTTCGGGCCTTGTCAAGCGCGGTCGACGTGCGTGCCGTAATAATTGCCGAAAACGTCGGCGTGTTCCAGAAATTCGTCGGCCGCAATGCGCCGTTCAAACTCGGCACGGTCAATGAAATGATAGGCTTCGCCGTCGATTTCGGCTGCCCCGCGGCTTCCGCGTCGTATAGGAAACCGAGAAAGTCAGCCCTTGCACTTCAGCTCAGCAGGCGATGCACCAGGGTCGACTTTCCCGAGCCCGACGGGGCCGAAATGATGAAGACGGTCGTCATTTTTGGGCATCATTCGATGGGCGTCATTCGATATTCAGCGACTGCTCGCGGATCCGGTCGATTTCGGCTTTTGCGGCGAGCCCGAGATCGGTGAGCGTCAGGCCGGTTTCGCCGAGGCCACCGGTCTTCGAAAGGATCGTGTTGGCCTCGCGGTTCATTTCCTGCAGCAGAAAATCCAGCTTCTTGCCGGTTTCGCCGTCGGCGGCGAGCAGCGCGTCGGTCTGATCGGCGTGGGTCTGCAGGCGCACCAGCTCTTCGGCGATATCGCTGCGTTCGGCCAGAATCGCCGCTTCCTGCGCCAGCCGCGCCGGGTCGATCTGCGCATTGCCGGAACGAGAGCCGTCGAGCATCTCCGAGAGCCTGTCGCGCAGGCGCTGCTGAAACGCCGGAAGCGCCCGGCTGCGGATCTCCTCCATGCGGCGCACCAGTTCGCGCAGAGATACCGCGCGCGTGCGGATCTCTTCCTCGATGGCCTCGCCTTCGCGCATTCGGAAGGCGTCAAGCTCGTCGATGGCCTCGCCCGCGGCGGCGAGAATCTCAGACGTCGAGAGACTCCGTCTCGGCCTGCGTGTTCAGGGGCGTTTCGATCATGCCGGGCAGACGCAAAGCCTGGTTGAGGTCGGGTTTCGAATCGATGCCGAAGCGCGTCGCCGCATCGTTGAACGCTTCGAGCCAGGAGCGCAGCAGGGCTTCGTTGATCGCAGTGCCGGACGACTGCGCAGCGGTGCGCTTCAGAGATACCTGCACCTGAACATGCCCTCGCGCCACGCGGCTGCGGATGGCGTTGCGCAGCCCCGGCTCCACAATGTCGAAATCCGGCGGCATGTGGAAGTGCATGTCGAGGCCGCGATGGTTCACGGTCTTGATCGACAGAGTGAGTTCGCCCGACGGCAGGGAGCGCGAGACCCGGGCAAAGCCGGTCATGCTTCGGATCGGCATGCGGTTTTTCGATTATGACAGCCTGCTAATTCTTCGTGTCGGGAGCCGCGGGTGTCGTTGCGGCTGCCGCGCTGTCCGCAGCGGCAGGCGCCGCAGCCGCGTCGCCATCCGCCTTTGGCGTCTTCGCCGGATCCGGCGCAAACCAGCTGCTGTAAGCGCTCATGCTGCCGGCATCAAGCTTCGCGGTGACACGTTTCGATTTCGGTGTGTAACTGTACAGGCCCGCATTCAGCTCTAAACGATCCAGCGGAATGACCGCCGGCGTCGGCTGTCCGCCGTCGTTCACGTACATCGAAGCATGGTCGACGCCGCGCACGGAATCCGGATCCCAGTGGATCAGCAGGCTTCCGTTATCCTCGCTGACGGTCAGGCTCAGCGGAGGCCTGGGGAACCACGAATCGCGCGTGAAGTAAGCCACCACCGCCAGCGCAACCATAAGGCCCGCGGCCGCCAGGATGAGAGGGAGCTTTGAGGCTCGCTTCGGCTGGGGCAAGGCGGGTTGACCAAAAAGCGGCGCGCGGAATGCAGGCGCTGCGGGTGTCGTGCTTTCCGAGAGACCGATGATGTCTTCCAGGCTGGTCTCCGCTGACGCTGCGGCCGCCGCAGCCTTTGCCGGAACAGGCATGAAAAGCGAAGCGTCACCAGTAACCGGAGCCATCGGTTCCGCGGGCTTCGGCGCGGCCTGGCGTATCTCGACGACCTTGGGCGATTCAGGCGGCGCGGCAACCACCTGCGCCAGCGGGTCGAATGGCGCCGGAGCGGACGGAGACGATTCTGCGGGGAACCATTCGTCCACTTCGCATTCGAGCCCCTTCACCACCGAGCCGTGCTCATCGCGAAAATGAAAAACGGCGCGCATCGCCTCGAACACATCGGGGCGAAGAACCAGCGCAATCTTCCCCGCTCCGGGAAGCAATTCCGCAAAAAAACTCTGATCGGAATCACTGAGGACAGCGTCGCCGCGCGTTTTCGAGCAATACCAGCCGACGACGCCCACTTTCGAAGTGGCGCTGAGCGCATTGGCCTCCGCCACCATCTCGCGCGATTCCGTTTTTTCATCAGGCGTGAGAGTGAAGGACGGACCGGTCGAATGGGAGCACGGAAGGTCCACGGAATCGAGGATGCGAATGCGCCCGCCGTCGTTCGATGATTCCCGCACACCCAGCAGCAGACCGCCGACCGCCATACCGACGCGGGGCGCAGCCATAAGCCCGGCACGCGCCCGCCGGCGTATCTGTTCCATAGCGGTGCTTGAGTATTCGATGCGGAGCGGACACCCCGGTTCCGACAGAGTCACTGTTTCGTCCATGCAGGATGAGCGTACGAAGGGCGCCTGAACGCAGAAATACGCCCAGACTCTACACTATAATGAAACCGTGCCAAAGGCAAAAGAGCTCGAAAGCCGCCTGCAGCGGATCGAGCAACAACTGAGGCTATTCCAGAAAGTCAGCCGGTTCATGGTGCGGGATATGAGCCTGCAGGAAGTCCTGCAGGGCATTGTTTCGCTCGTCGTGGAGTTCACCGAATGCGATTCCTGCCTCGTCTATCTGTGCGACAACGACGACCTGGTGCTTTGCGCGTCGAACACGCACCACGAAGCGGAGATCGGCAGGGTCCGGCTGAAGCTGAACGAAGGTCTCACGGGCTGGGTGGCGCGCGAGCGGCGTCTGCTGGCGATTTCACGCGAGGCCTATCGCGATCCCCGCTTCAAATACTTCGGCGAGCTGAAGGAAGACACCTACGAGGCTTTTCTGTCCTCACCGGTGATTGCGCGCAACAAAGTGGTGGGCGTGATCAACGTGCAGCATCGTCAGGCGCATCAGCATACGGGGGGCGAAATGGAGGTGCTGACCACACTCGGCGAACAGGTGGGCTGCGCGCTGGCCCTTGCGCGGATGTCGGCGGCCACCATCGAATCGATCAACCATGCGGAACTGGTTCTGTCCCGCGCGCGTTAAATGATTCGGAGTATGTTACCCCAAATCAGCGCCGTAATTGCCGGATTGCTTCTGTCGAGCACTTTTGCCGCGGCCGATCCGCACTGGGAAATCCAGTATCAATACCGCCAGATCGACAGCACGCTTTCCATCAACGATATTGCTTTCATGACCGACACGCGCGGCGTCGTATGCGGCTTTACGACGGACCGGCACGGCAAAGATACCCAGCTCGTGCTGACGACGCGCGACGGCGGTGCCCACTGGATGGAAGCGCCGCTGAAGGAGCCGTGTCTCGCCCTGTTTTTCCTCGACGATTCCACCGGCTGGATGGTCAGCGAGAAAGGAATCTGGGCAACTGCCGAGTCCGGCCGCACCTGGACGAAGCTGCGCAACGCCCCGTCGGGCATGCTGCGCGTCTGGTTCCTTGACAAGAAGCACGGCTTCGCCGCCGGCCTCGAAAAGCGCGTCATGGAGACCACCAACGGCGGTGAGACCTGGACGCCCGTGACGATCGCGGAAGAGGGCGAGGGCGATCCCACTTACACAACCTACGGCGAGATCGGATTCACGGAAGGCAAGGGAGTTATCACAGGCTGGAACATTCCACCGCGCCGCGGCGGACCGGACTGGATGGAGCCGGACCGCGCCGCGCGCCGCAGGCAGGTTCCCAATCTGACTATCCTGCTCCAGACTGTGGATGGCGGCAAAACCTGGAAAAAGAGCGAGGCCTCCATCTTCGGGCAGGTCACCCGTGTCAGCCTGGCGCCGCAGGGTGTCGCGCTCGGACTGCTCGAATATAAAGATGAATTCGAAGTGCCGAGCGAGGTGTATCGCATCGACACCGGAGTCAACGGTTCAAGCACCAGCGTGTTCAAACAGAAAGACCGCGCGATTACCGACGTCCGCACCTTCGCCGGATCGAACCGCTGGATCATCGCCGGCTATGAGACAGAGGCGAAGATCTATCACAGCCCCATCCCCGGCAGGCTGAAAGTACTGGTCAGCGATGACGAGGAGAACTGGACCGAGATGATGGTCGACTACCGCGCCGTGGCGCATCGCGCCATGATCGCCGGACCGGACGAAAAACATCTGTGGATCGCCACGGACACCGGGCTGATTCTCAAACTGGTCGAGTAAGGGAACGCAAAACAAAGATGACAGCCTGGCGGCAGGCTCTGCTTAATTAGTTAATGCTTCCGGTAGAAAAAAGCCGGACCGATAACGCGCCGCTCGAACACCTCAGTAAGGTTGAGTGTGGTTTCGGCGGCGCCCAGCAGAAGATATCCGCCGGGAACAAGTGCCTCCTTCAGTTGTTCGAGGATGCGCTTTTTCGTCGGCATGTCGAAATAGATCAGCACATTCCGGCAGAGAACGAAATCGAACTGGCCGAGCGCAGCCGGCGAGTCGCGCAGATCGAACGGCTGAAAACGCACCAGACGCCGTACCTCGTCGCGCACCTGCCAGTCCGCACCGATGCGCCGAAAGTACCTGACCAGCTGCTGGGCTGGAAGTCCGCGGCTGACTTCCAGCTGGGTGAAGCGTCCGGCCGCGCCGCGTTCCAGCATGCTTGCGGAAATATCGGTCGCGAGGATATTGAAGCTGCAGGGGGGGACTCCCATATCGAGCAGCATCATGGCGAGACTGTAGGCTTCCTGTCCCGAAGAGCAGGCCGCAGACCAGATGCGCAGTCGCGGCGCGATGGACTGTGCCGCGAGCATCTCGGGAATCAGCGTCTCCTGCAGGGCGCGGAAAGGCACGGCGTCGCGGAAGAACAGCGTCTCGTTGGTGGTCATCGCGTCGCGCACGGCGCGTGTCAGCGGACCGGTTGTGGTGGCGCGCAACAGCGCGCACAGGTCGTTCAGACCGCGCAGTTTTTCCTGGCGCACGACAGGCAGCAGCCGCGCTTCCAGCAGGTAGTGCTTGTTGTCGTCCAGCACAATTCCCGAGACACGGTAAATGTGCTGCTGCAGCCACGCGTAATTCTCCCGCGTGATCGCGGGCGTTTCGGACGTCGGCGTCATCCCAGCTGCCTCAGAATCTCGGGAACCACGGATCTGAGATCGCTCACCACATCAGCCAGCCCCGCGCGCGCCACGGCGCCCGGCATGCCCCATACGACGCTCGATGCCTGATCCTGCGCGATCACCCAGGCGCCTTCCCGGCGCAGCCGCTCCACCCCGAGACGGCCGTCCTGCCCCATGCCGGTGAGGATGACGGCGATGACGGCGCCGCCGTACACGTCGGCCACAGAGCGAAACAGCGGATCGACGGAAGGGCGGCAGAAATTTTCCGGCTCGGCGCGGTCGAGCGCGACGACCTTATCCTGGCCGCGCTTCGCGACGCGCATGTGGTAATCGCCCGGCGCAATGTAAACGCTTCCGGAGTCAACGCGCATACCATCCGCGGCCTCGCGAATGCGCAGTTTAGTGAGGCTCTGCAGACGTTCCGCCAGAAGGCGCGTGAAGATCGGCGGCATGTGCTGCACGATGAAAACGGGCAGCGCGAAGTTGGCCGGGATCAGCGGAATGATCTCTGCGAGGGCGTTGGGGCCGCCGGTTGAAACACCGATCGCGACGGCCTTTCGCACCATCGCCGGACGCTTCGCCGGAACCGGCAGCGGCGCGGCTGCCGGCGCTACCACTGCAACAGGCTGATGCCCTCGGCACGTGAAGAATTGTTTGATCTTCGGAACCAGATCGTCGCGCAGCCGCGCCAGCGACACATCGAGCGATCCCGCATTGGCGGCCTTCGTCACATAATCGTTGGCGCCCAGCGAGAGGGCCTCCATGGTGACGGCTGCGCCGCGCTCCGACAGCGTGCTGAACATGATGACGACGAGCCCGGGATAAAGCTTCCGGATGTGCCGCAGCGTTTCGAGACCGTCCATCTCGGGCATCTCGATGTCGAGCGTGATGGCGTCGGGCTTCGTGGCGGCGATCATTTTGAGTGCCAGGACGCCGTTCGCAGCGCTTCCCACGACTTCGATTTCGGAGTCTTCAGAAACGGCATGCGTCACGAGACGGCGGATGACGACGGAGTCATCAACCACCAGGACGCGAATGCGGGCAGGCTGGCTCACACGTTTTCCGCGTCGATCAGTCCGAGCAGGAGCAGCTTCTCAGAGATCACTTCCGGCGTGAACGGCTTCATGATGTAATCGTTCGCTCCCATTTCGAGGGCTGCGACGATGTGGTCCATCTCGGTTTCGTTGGTCACCATCACGACCGGCAGGGAGGCAAACCGGGCGTCGGCGCGTATGGCCCTGAGGCACTCGATCCCGCCCATCACCGGCATGTTCCAGTCGATGAGCGCGATCTGAACAGAAGGCGCCTGAGAGAGTTTCTCAAGCGCCTCTTTTCCGTTGGCGGCCTCGATGACGTCGTAGCCGAGTTCCTTTAGCCGATGCGCCAGCAGGATGCGAATCACCCTGGCGTCATCGACTACCAGTGCGCCGGGCATGAATCAGACCTTGAAGCGCGCCGTGAGAGTCTGCAGCGACGACGCCATTTCGGCCAGCGCCGTAGCAGCCTTCTGTGTGTCACCCGCGCCCGATGTAGTGTCCTGCGCGGCAGTGGCCACGCCGGTGATGTTGCGGGCGATTTCGGTGGTGCCCTTCGCGGCTTCGGCCACGTTGCGGCCGATTTCGTTGGTGGTTGCCGTCTGCTCTTCCACGGCCGAAGCGATCGTGTTCGAAAGATCGTTGATCTGGTTGATAATCGAGCTGACCTCGCCGATCGCGCTCACCGCCGCTTTGCTGTCGCCCTGAATCGCTTCGATCTTCTGGCCGATCTCCTCAGTGGCCTTGGCGGTTTCCTTCGCCAGTTCCTTCACTTCATTGGCAACGACGGCGAATCCTTTGCCCGCCTCACCTGCGCGCGCCGCTTCGATGGTGGCGTTGAGCGCGAGCAGATTGGTCTGCTGCGCGATCGACGTGATGACCTTGATCACCTTGCCGATCTCGATGCTGGAATCGCCCAGCCGCGCGATGGTCTGGTTGGTCGATTCCGCCACGCCAACCGCGTTCCTGGCCACGCGCGCCGATTCGTTGGCGCTCTTGGCGATCTCGCGGATGGACGCCAGCATCTCTTCGCTCGACGCCGCAACCACGTTGACGTTCTTCGAGACTTCCTCGCTCGCCGCGCTGACTACGGTGGCCTGCGTCGACGTCTCTTCCGCGTTCCCTGCCATCTGCTGGCTGATGGCGGTGAGTTCTTCCGAAGCCGATCCGACCGACTGCGCGCTCTGCCCGATTTTCTGCAGGCTGCCGCGCATTTCCTGGAAGAATCCCGAGAGCTTCTCGCCGACCTGGCCGATGGGGTCCTGACCGCGCACCGTGATTTCGGCAGTGAGGTCGCCCTGCGCCGCGACGGCAACCACACCGAGGATCTGATCCACCTTGCGCCGCAGTTCGATAGCGGCGTTCACAGTTTCGGTGACGTCGGTGGCGAATTTCACCACCTTGAACGGCTTTCCGTTGAGATCGAGGATCGGGTTATACGAAGCCTGAATCCAGACTTCCTTGCCGCCCCGGCCGATGCGCTTGTATTCGGCCGCCTGATACTCGCCGCGATTCAGCGCCGCCCAGAACTCGCGATACTCAGGACTGCGGCGGTAATTCTCCTCGACGAACATGCTGTGGTGCCGGCCTTTGACTTCGTCCAGCGTGTAGCCGAGAACCTTGAGGAAGTTGTCATTGGCGTGGCGGATGGTGCCGTCCATCTCGAACTCGATGACGGCCTGCGATTTGTTGATGGCCGCGATCTGCCCGGAGTAGTCGGCGTTCTTCAGCTTCTGCTCCGTCATATCGGTGGCGAACTTGACGACTTTAAACGGCTTGCCATTGAGATCGAGGATCGGATTATACGAAGCCTGAATCCAGGCTTCCTTCCCGCCCTTGCCGATGCGTTTGTATTCGGCTGCCTGATATTCGCCGCGATTCAGCGCGGCCCAGAATTCGCGATATGCAGGACTCTGCCGGTAAGCCTCGTCGACGAACATCGAATGATGCCGCCCCTTCACGTCATCGAGCGTGTAGCCGAGCACATGCAGGAACTGATCGTTGGCCGTGACGATGGTGCCGTCCATGTGGAACTCGATCACCGCCTGGGACTTGTTGATCGCCGCAATCTGCCCCGCGTAATCGGCGTTCTTCAGCTTCTGCCCTGTCGTATCGGTGGCAAATTTCACCACCTTGCACGGTTTGCCGTTGAGGTCGAAGATTGGGTTATACGAAGCCTGAATCCAGACTTCCTTGCCGCCTTTGCCGATGCGTTTGTATTCCGCCGCCTGATACTCGCCGCGGTTCAGCGCCGCCCAGAATTCGCGATATGCGGGACTCTGCCGGTAAGCCTCGTCGACGAACATCGAATGATGCCGCCCCTTCACGTCCTCGAGCGCGTAGCCGAGCACATGCAGGAAGTTCTCATTCGCCGTGAGAATCGTGCCGTCCATGTTGAATTCGATGACGGCCTGCGATTTGCCGATCGCCGCGATTTGACCGGCGAAGTCCGCGTTTTTCAGCTTCTGCTCCGTCGTGTCCGTAGAGAACTTGACAACCTTGAAAGGCTTCCCGTTGAGATCCAGGATCGGGTTGTAGGATGCCTGGATCCAGACTTCCTTGCCGCCCTTGCCGATGCGCTTGTACTCCGCCGCCTGAAACTCGCCCCGGTTCAGCGCCGCCCAGAATTCGCGGTACGCGGGACTCTGGCGATAAGATTCCTCGACGAATATGCTGTGGTGCCGGCCCTTGACTTCATCAAGCGTGTATCCGAGGACGCGCAGGAAGTTTTCGTTCGCAGCGAGAATTGTGCCGTCCATGGCGAACTCGATGACGGCCTGGGACTTGTTGATGGCCGCGATCTGCCCGGAATAATCGACCGACTTCAGCTTCTCGGCCGTGATGTCGGCGGTGAACTCCGTGACCTTGAATGGCTTGCCGGCGGCATCGAAAACGGGATTGTACGAACCCTTGATCCAGACCTCTCTGCCGTTCCGGTCGATGCGCCGGAATTCGCCGCTCTGGGATTCGCCGCGGTTCAGCGCGTCCCAGCACGCGCGAAAAGCCGGACTCTGGCGCGTGGATTCATCGGCAAAGATGCCGGCATGCCGACCCTTGATCTCGTCGAGCGTGTACCCGAAGATTTTCAGAAGGTTGTCGTTGGCGTTAAGTATGTTGCCATCCATTCCGAACTCAATGACAGCCTGCGATCGGCTGACGGCCGCCAGCGTCGCATCGGACTCCTGTACTTTCGCTGCTTTCGGCGCCCGCAGCGGGCTGACAGCCGGGTTGTTCACGACGGCGCTCTTCACGTTCTTGGACATGCTCGAATTTCCTCTCTTTTTTAGTCGCGCACAACGGACCCTTCGGCCTGTGCGCTTATTTCCGACTAATCGGCTGCGGGGATTTTGGCCCGGTCGAATTCAACGATGCGATCGGGATTCAGGATCATGAGCAGGTTTCCCGGCAACTTGCACACCCTGGTGATGATCTGGCGGACATCGCCGGCGAGAACCGACGGCACGGCCTCGAAGCGGTCCTCGGGCGCGTCAATGACGTCGCCGATATGGTCGACGAGCAGGCTTACCAGCCCGCTCGAAACACGTGTGATTACGTTGATGCTCTGGCTCGCGTCGGCCAGCGGCTCCATTTTGAGCAGACGCCGCATGTCGACGGTTGACACGATGTTGCCGCGCAGGTTGATCAGTCCGCATACCACCGCGGGCGCCAGCGGCACGCGCGTGATTTCATGCTGGCGAATCACCTCCTGCACTTCGAGGACGGGAACGCCGAAGAGGTCAGAGCCGAGATAGAACGTACAGAATTGCATAAATTATGCCGCCAACCCTTCGGCCTGTGCGCGGGCCAGTTCGCGGACATCGAGCAGGTCGGTGACTTTTTGCCGCACGATGGCGCTGCCCAGGATGCCGCGCCGGCCTTCACGCGCTTCGATCTGAATCTGTTCCTCGACGATGTCTTCGATGGAATCGACGATCACGCCGACGTTGCCCTTTTCCAGCGCGCACACGACAAGCGGCAGCACCGGGTCTGCCGCGGCGCACGCTGCACTCTCGATGCCCAGCACCGCGCTGAGCCGCACCACCGACATGATGCGCCCGCGATACTGAATCACCTCGGCGTGTCCCGCGCTTTCGATCTTCGCCAGCGGAATCTCCTCCAGCCGCGCAATGCACGACAGCGGGATCCCGATGCGGTTCCGGCCCACGCGCGCCAGCAGCAGGGACCGGCTCTCGGCGCTGCCTGCCGTGCTCCGGACCGCGGCGGCGGATTCGCGCGCCCCCTGCCGGCTCGACTCGTCGAGCAGTGCGGCCCGGCGTGCAAGGCCGAGCACATCGAGGATAAGCGCCACTTTGCCGTCGCCCATGATGGTGGCGCCCGCATAGACGCCGAGCCCTTTCATCTCTCGCGCCAGAGGCTTGACCACGATTTCCTCGGTGTCCTGAATGTTGTCGACCACCAGACCGAACTGCCTACCCTCCGCCTGCAGGACAACGAGAAACAGCGCGTCGTCGGCAGTGCGGGTCGCGGTGAGATTGAGTTCTTTCGCAAGATCCACCAGCGGAAGCAGACTGCCCCGCAGCCGGTACACCGGCGCCTGCTGGATGTGCTCGACCGACTTCGCAACCTGATCGCCTTCGATGCGGACCAGTTCGACCAGGCTCGCGGCCGGAATGGCGAACCGATCGCCGCCGCAGGTGACCACGAGCGCGGGAATGATGGCGAGGGTCAGAGGAATCTTGATGCGGATCGCCGCGCCCTGTCCCGGCTCGCTCGCGAGATTCACGTTGCCGCCGATTTTCTCGATGTTGGTGCGGACTACGTCCATGCCCACGCCGCGGCCCGAAACGTTGGTGACCTTATCGGCCGTGGACACACCGGGCAGAAACACCAGATCGAGCTGCTCGCGGCGGCTCATGCGCCCGGCTTGTTCAGCCGTCACCAGCCCACGCTGCAGCGCCTTCTGCACAACGCGTTCAGCGTCGACGCCCTTGCCGTCGTCGGAGATTTCGATATTGACCTGACCGCCTTCGTGGAATGCGCGCAGTACCAGACGCCCCTGGGCGGGCTTGCCCGCGGCGATGCGGGCGTCGGGCGATTCGATGCCGTGATCCAGCGCGTTCCGGACCAGATGCGTCATCGGGTCTTTGATGGCTTCGATGATGGTGCGGTCGAGTTCGGTCTGGTTGCCTTCCATGACCAGGGCGACATCTTTGCCGAGTTCGTGGCAGAGATCGCGGATGATGCGCGGAAACTTCGACCACACGTTGCCGATGGGCTGCATGCGCGTCTTCATCACGCTTTCCTGCAGCTCGCTGGTGATCAGATTGACGCGCTGCACAGCGGTGAGAAGACCGGGGTCCGAAAGCTGGCCCGTAGCCTGCACGATCTGATTGCGCGCCAGCACGAGCTCGCCCACCAGATTCATCAGGCGGTCGATCTGCCCGACATCCACGCGAATCGCGGAGTCGGCGGCGGAAGGCTTGGGAGCCTCTTTTGCTATGACTTCGGTCGCTATGGCTTCGGGCGCGATGGGTTCGGGCTGCGGGGCGGACGGCCGGGGCGCCTCCGAGCCGGCCTCTTCATCGAAAAAGCCAAACGACGGCTTCCCGGGCACGGCAGGGCGGGAGATTCCCGTCTGCAGGGCCTGCAGATCGCGCACCAGCGCCGAGTGATCCGCGGCGCCTTCGCCTCCGGTCTGCTCAATCGAGCGCATCATTTCACGCAGCGTGTCGGCATAGCGCAGGAGACTGGACGCAATGCCCGAATCGGGGGCACGCCGCCCGTCGCGCAGTACGGCGAGCAGGTTTTCGCCCGCATGGGCGACCGATTCGACTTCGGCGAATCCGACGCAGCCGCTCGATCCCTTTATCGTGTGGATGACGCGAAAGGCGTTGTTCCAGGTATCGGGCGTACTGTCGCCGCGCTCGAATGCGAGAATTTCCCGATCGAACGTGTCGAGTCCTTCGAGACTTTCAACGACCAGTTCCTTCACCAGTTGCTGCTGCAGGTCTTCGTTCATCGGCGGTTTTCCTTCATTCGGCAGAGTTCATCGCACAAAGACTTTGGCCACGACGGCGAGCAGCTGATCCTGCTGGAAGGGTTTGACCAGCCACCCCGTGGCGCCGGCTTCCCTGCCTTTGGTCTTCATCGCCGGATCCGATTCGGTGGTCAGAAGCAGAATCGGGGTGGATTTGTGGTGCGCCAGAGCGCGAAGTTGACGCGTCAGTTCAATCCCGTCCATCTGCGGCATGTGGACGTCAGTGATCACAAGATCCACCGCGCGCGATTTGAGCTGATTGAACGCTTCGAGGCCGTCGGCCGCCTGAATGACTTCGTGCCCGGCGGTCCGCAGGGTGAAAGAGATCATCATGCGGATCGCGGAAGAATCGTCGACGGTGATTACGGTCTTTGCCACTGCCCGAAACCTTCTAGTTCAGGTGGGGCGGTGGATTTCTCAGGATTATTTGTATTCAGAAAAGCTCGATGCTGCCTTCGGCGAGGGTGGGCGCGGGCTGAGCCAGGATCGCGACGGCCGGTTCAGTTCTTCTATTCGCGCACAACGGACCTTCGCTGAGAGCGCGCTCGTGGGCGGAACGCTCGGAGGCGGCGGTATAGGAGCGGGCAAGGTCTTCGACCCGGGCGCCGGCGGTTCGGTGCGAGAGCCGGTCTGAGAGATTATCAGAAAACTCCTGCAGCTCGGCGCGGGAGGCGCTAATGGTTTCAAGCAGCGCGGACCGCACGGAAAGCGATACAGACAGCACCGCAGACTCAGTCTGAATCTGCTCTATTTGTTCCGCGACCGCGCGCCGCGTTGCCTGCATCTGATCCTGAAAGCCTCGCAGACGGGCGTCCTCGAGACCTCCGTCTTCACGAAGCAGGCGCAGGAATTCCGTGCTGCGCGTCCGGGTGGCAGCAATCTGCTCCAGATCGGCGGCCAGGGTGCGTTTCAGATCATCGAGTTCTCCGGCCAGTTCCGCCACCTGCATAACGATTTCTTCAGCAATCGTCCGGGCCCGGCAGGCCAGTATTTCGAGACCCGTGCCTTCTCCCGCCTGTGCCGCCTGAATCTGGGCATTCAGTGAGATCAGCCGGATTCTGGCGGACAGCCCGAGAATGCTGCCTGTCAGACTGCCCAGCAAGCCGCCGATCGGT
Organism: Terriglobia bacterium; assembly: GCA_963832905.1. Classification (GTDB taxonomy): domain Bacteria; phylum Acidobacteriota; class Terriglobia; order Bryobacterales; family Bryobacteraceae; genus BOG-234. The sequence goes on from CAWHVO010000008.1 coordinate 1,118,330, forward strand.
TCCAGTGCACCGCGGATATCCCCGGTCTGCGTCGAGGTGGATTCAATCAGTTCGGTGTTCTCCTGAATCGTGTTGACGAGCACCCGGACCATACGGTCCGCGGCGCTGCCATCCACCGCCGACGCCGCCCCCGCCCCCACTGCCGAGCCCGCGCCGACGTCGCGAGCTTCCTCCGCCAGACCGTCGAGCGAGACGCGCAGGCTTTCCATCGCGCCGTCAAGGGTCTCCCGGATACCTTCAAGCTGAGCCGATTCTACGCGCGAGGCGTCGCGCATGAAATAAAGGATGTCGCCCGCGGTACCGCGCGTGAGCGCGCGCGACTGTGCCGCCATGTCCGCGAGCCCCTCAGTGACGTGCTGTAACCTCTGATTGAGGATGTCCTGATACTGCAGCGCTCCCACCATGCCGGCGATTTTTGCCTGCATCGACTCGCTCGCGGCGATCAGCCGCCGGTCACTCACCTGGTCCTCTTCAATCTGCAGTCCAATAGCCGCCATCGACGCCTCAATGTCTCCGCGCCGCCGCCGCGCCCACCTCTGCCCGTCATGCAGCACGCGCACGCGCGCGGCCACCTCGCCGACTGTGGCCGCCGTGCTCCGGATTGCCTCAAACTCCCGCGCGATCAGAGTCGCCATCTGCTCCATCAGGTGGGCGATCTCCGCGCTCAGTGAGACAAAGAGCGTGAGAATCTCCGGCGGCGCCGAAGCGCTCTCAATCCGGAACATGATCTCGAGTATCTTCAGCGGCGCGATCGAAGCGTCGAGTTTCTCCTGAAAACGGTGCAGTTTGCCGATACGGTCCGCCACCGACGCGAGGTCGGCGTCCACTCTGGCTGTCACCTCGAGACACTCGTCGTTGAAGTCGAGCGGGCGTTCCATAACGTCGATGGCTGCCTGAAAGACCGAGCTATCGCCGTCCTCCCCGTGGGAGCATTTCAGAAGTCGCCGCGAGCCCTCCACCAGCGTCGAACTGCGGCCCGCCAGCCCTTCCAGCGCCGCCGAAATGCGCAGGAAACACTTCTCTAGCTGTCCGGCGCAGCCCTGAAGCCGCGCGCGGTTCCACAGGATGCGCTTCTCTGAGAACGCATGCGTCACCCAGCGCGCCGTCCGCGCTTCCCGCCGCGTGAGAAACGCGACCGTGTTTTCAAACAGAGACCTCAGACCCGCAGCCACCCGACTCAGCATGTCGCTGCAGGTTGATCGGCCTTTTCGGCGGGAAGCTTTAGTTACCGCGGACCTTCGGCCGGCAGCAGCAGCTGGGGTTCGCCGCGCAGCTGCATCTCGCCCGTGTAGAAATACTGCGACGCCCAGAGCCGCCCGATCTGCGCCGCGAACTCTATGCCTCCGTCGCGCCTCGTGATCTCCACCTTGCGCGGGAACAGGTAGACGATGGTGGCAATCTTCTCGTCATCCTCGTGCCGCAGCACCTCCACGCGCGACGGCTTCAGATCCTTTTTCTGACTGCGCCGGAGCGCCGCCGCACCTCTCAGCAGGCTCGCCAGATTGCCCCGCGTCGGCGCCTCGATGTCATAAACAACGATGGCGCAGTCGTGTCGCCGGCCAGATGTTCGGCACAGCGCACCGGCATCGCGCTCTCCCAGCGCACCACCACCGGGAATGGTTCGGGCTTCGAGTGCGCCTGCTTGATCGCCTCGAGTTCCCTTTTGTGCCCGAGGATCCCAAGGCCCGCGAGCCCGACTCCTTTACCGACGCCTTTCGTTAAGACTGCCGCCTTCTTCGCGCTGGAACGGAGTCAGATCGGGCAACCAGTGCGGCTGCGCGTGCTTCACCCACGGCGAATCTGCAAGAAGCAGTTTGGCGTCGTCGGCATTCCGGTCGCGGATCAGCTTATTGCGCCACGCGGGCGTATCCGCCGCGAGAACAAGTGCCGCGCTGCATAGCCAGCAGATGAACCTCACCCGTGTCACCTGAATCAAACCTAGCAGATCGGGCGCCGGGGAGTCACCCCAGAAACGCCCTTTGCACGAACCAGTACACCGCCAGACACGCCACCCCGATCGACACGGCCGGCTTCAGCCGCGTCCATCCCGACCGCACCAGGTCCTGCACCAGGGGGAAAATCAGCATTACGAACGTGATCTGTCCGATCTCCACGCCGAGGTTGAACGAAAACAGCGACAGGGCGAGCCCCGACTTCGGCAGGTCCATCTCGCGCAGCGCGCTGGAAAAACCGAACCCGTGCACCAGGCCGAACAGGAAGGTGATGTAGTAGCGTTTCATGGCGCGGAAATCGAGCAGGTTCTCCGCCGCGACATAGGCGATGCTCACCGCAATCAGCGATTCCGTCAGCCGCGACGGCAGCGCCACCACACTGAAGGTCGCGAGGGCCAGCGTAATGCTGTGTGCAATCGTGAACGACGTAATGATCTTCACCAGCGACCCCAGCGTCGCCGTTGCCACCAGCAGCCCCAGCAAGAACGCAAGGTGGTCGTAGCCGGTGAAGATGTGCTCCACGCCGAGGCGCAGGAAGCGCCAGAACGTCTGCAGATTCGTCGCATGCACGCCGCTGAACGCGGCTTCGGTGGTGCGCGCATCGAGGATCGCCTGGTGCAGCGTGCCATTCAGCGTCACGCTCATCAGATGCTGATGACCCGCCGGCATAATCGCAGACAGCGTCGAGCGCACATGGAGCTCCGTCACCGGCTGCTCGAACGTATACAGGATACGCAGGCGCACCAGCGACCCGCCGGGCACGGAGTACTGCTCCAGACGCGTGTCCGCCGGCTCCGCCGGACTGGTGACGAAGTAATGAAACCGCACCGCGTCGTATACGCGCCCGATATCCCGCTCCGGCTGAAATGACGCGAGCGGGATCGCCGGATCCTGCAGCTCCTTCAGGTTGAGCGTGACGGTCGCCCGCACTTCCCTGCCCTGAACTTCGATCTTCGAATCGCTGCGCGAGATGTCGTGCGCGAACGCGGTGCTCACGAACAACAGGAACAGCGCCGCGAGTCCGCGCATCTAAACGCCGCGATAGGCTTCGTCGAGCAGCTCGATCACGTGCACCACACGCTCGCCATGCCCCCACCTCCGCACGCCTGCTTCGAGCTGCAGCATACACCCCGGATTCGCCGTCGCGACGATCCCGGCTTTCGCCAGGTTCACGTTGCCCATCTTCTTTTCGAGGATGTTCATCGACAAATCCGTGTGCACCACGTTGTAGATGCCCGCGCTGCCGCAGCACATATCCGGCAGAGGCATCTCCCGGAACGACAGACCCGGAATCGCCTTCAGCAGCTGCCGCGGCGCGCTGCGGATCTTCTGCCCGTGCGCAAGATGGCACGAATCCTGATATGTCACCGTGGCCCGCAACGGCGCCATCTCTTTATTCAGCTCGATCGAGGCCAGGAACTCCGTCACATCCTTCATGCGCGCCTTGAACACCCTGGCTTTCTCCTGAACCTCCGGATCGTGCTCGAACAGCTCGTCGTATTCCTTCAGCGTCGACCCGCACCCCGCCGCATTCGTAATAATCGCGTCGATCCCTGTACCCTCCACCGCGAATACCGCATCGATATTCTGCTTTGCCTGAATCCGGGCCTGATCGCGAATCCCGGCATGCACGTGCAGCGCCCCGCAGCAGGTCTGCCCCGCCGGGATCACCACCTCGCAGCCGTTCTTCTGCAGCACCCGCACCGTGGCTTCATTCAGCCGCGCAAACGCGATGTTCGCGATGCAGCCCGCCATGAAAACCACGCGATACCGCCGCTCGCCTTCCGCCGGAAACGTCTGCCCGATCTGGCGGAAGAAAAACGGAATCTCCGCTGAAGGCGAAAGCTCCTCCCGATCCGCCAGCCCGCCCAACAGCTTCAGCAGGCCGGTGGCGCGCAACACCTTCTGCAAACCGCTGACCTGGTACATATAGAGCATCGCGCCCGCCGCCGTCAGCAGCATGGGCGACGGCAGCAGCTTGCGGAAGACAAAATTCCGGACCACGCGGCTCAGCCACGGTCGCTCGGTATGGTTCTCAATATCGGCCCGCGCCGCCTCCACCAGCCGCCCGTACGACACGCCACTCGGACATGCGCTCTCACACCCGCGGCACGCCAGACACAGATCGATGTGCTCGCGATAGGAATCGCTGATCGGCAGGCCTTCGTTGACCTGGACCATCTGGTAAATGCGCCCGCGCGGCGAATCCATTTCGACGCCCAGCTCGCGATACGTCGGACACGCGTTCAGACACAGCCCGCAGTGCACGCAGCGGTCGAGGTCTGCCTGCTTCGGCCTGTCTGTTGCTGAGTCAGAGCTGACCGTAGAGACGTCCACGATTGAGAAGATTCTCCGGATCGAACATTCGCTTGACCTCCTTCATGATCGCAAAGTCGCCCCCAGGTGACGGCCAGAGCGTCAGGCCGGGCCGCGCCGATTCGGCCGAAAACTCGACCACCGTCTTCCAGCCGCGCTTCGCCGCCTCCGCCATCCAGCGTTTGACGCCGTCGGCCCGCGTGAACCAGCCGCGCACGATGCCGTTCGCCGCGTGCGCATGCCCCGGCCCTTCCACGCCAGCCAGCGCGTCGCCGCATTCCGTATGCGTGGTCGACACCCGCACCACCGCGCCTTCGCGGAATTTTTCAAGAAAGCGCGGCGTCACGGCGTCGAGGGAACTCCAGAAGCGCAGTTCTTCGTCAACCGCGAGCGGCCGCCCCGCCCCAAGCTTCGACGCTTCGGCGATGGACCGGTCGATCACCGCCTGATTCCCCGCGAACGACACGGCCAGGGTGAAATTCTTGAGGCCGAGCTGCGCGCTGAGTACCGGATTCAGCAGATCGAGCGCCACCGGATTCAGCACGCCGCGAATCAGCGCATTGCGCGCTTCCATCGCGGCGGCGAGATCGTCGAACGTGAACAGCATGGTCTGCCCAACGGCGGGCCGCGGCGTGAGCTTGAAATTAATTGACGCAATAGCCGCAAGTGTTCCAAAAGATCCGATCATGAGCTTGCCCATATCGAGCCCGGCCACGTTCTTCACCACCATGCCGCCCGACTGCACCAGCTTGCCGTCGAGCGTGGCGAACTTCATGCCGATGACGAGATCGCGCGCCGTGCCGTAGAGCCTGCGCCGCGCCCCGCTGATGTTGGCGGCGATCATGCCGCCGACCGTCGCCGTGTCGGAGTAAGGACCGTCGAGCGGGATCATCTGCCCGTTGCGCGCCACGAGGGCGTTGAGTTCGGCGAACGGCATGCCGGATTCGACGCTGATGGTGAGGTCGCGCGGTTCGTATTGCAGGACGCGCTTCAGCCCGGCGGTGCTGATGCGGATGTTGGCTTCGGCGACCGGCCCGGCCATAAGGCTTTTGCTGTTGCCGCCGAAGAGTTCGACCGTGCGCCGCGACACACCGGCCGAGCGCAGGGCGTCGCGGAGCTCTTCGGACGTGGAAGGCTGCAGGACGGGAAGCAAGGTTTTAGTGTAACCGCACCGGCGATATTATTGACGTATGCCGGTCCCGACACAGATGACGGCCGAACAGTTCGATGCGCTTCCGGAAGAGGAAGGTCGCAAGTGGGAACTGCTGGACGGAGAACTCATCGAAGTGTCGAGCGCCACACCCAGGCACGGCCTGGTCCTGGTGCAGCTTTCAAGCCTGCTGCATATTTATGTGCGAGAGAGGAAGCTGGGTGCGGTTCTTCCCAGGACGGATCTTGCGGTAAGGAAGGACTCACGCCTGCGCCCGGACCTCGGTTTTTTTTCGATGGACGCGTGGCAGAGCGTCGATGTGAGGCGCGTGCCTGTTGTCCAGACGCCGGATATCGCCGTCGAAATCGTCTCACCGTCTGAGACCGGTAGGATGATCGACCGTAAGCTCGACGCTTATCTGAAATGGGGCGTGCAGGAAGTGTGGCTGATTTATCCGGAGACCGGAACGCTTTTCGTGCACACATCTTTCGGGGCACAGCGTCTTTCCGAGGGGGCTTTCCTAACGTCGGAACTCATCCCCGGCTTCCGCGTGCAGATCGGCGATCTCTTCGAAGGCCTCTGAACAAACGAAGCCATTTTCGATGTAACACCTGCGGATTCAACCGTCTGGACGGCCTTGGGGGCGGGTCGGCGCCGGAGGCGGGCGAAAGGGGCAAGCTTGAATAAACGAAGCCAATTTCGGGGCAGCCATAGGGGGTCTCCTTTCTCATGTTCCATGTGTCAGTTCAGCAATAGCAGGGCGGGAGGCGAAACCGGTGGCACGCGAGGCGCGGGGGCGGCGGAGATTGGGGTAAAGTTCTGCGTGCGCGGAAGTTGGGGGATGGCGAATTTATTTTCGGATTTTGTGATCGGAGGAAGTTTCTCTGCGTCTCGGCGTCTCTGCGTTAGAGTCAGTGCTCATTTGACGCAGAGACGCCGAGAAAACCACGACCCAAATCACGCCAGCAAGGCGCGCCGCACCGCATCCGGCTCCCGCGCGATTACTGTAAGGAACGCGCGCGCCGGTCCGGTGGGAACGCGCCGCCCGTGTTCCCAGTGCTCCAAAGTGCGTTTACTCAAACCGAACAGCCGGGCAAACTCACCCTGAGACAACGATATCTTCTTCCAGGCGCACAACGGACCTTCGGCCTGTGCGCTTTTCTCTGATCGCCTTCACATCGATCTCATCCGGAACGTGAGCCACGCAGCCATGATCTTCCTGGCCCCTGGCGAACTCCAGCGCCTGTCTTGCGCCCTCGATCATCCTCTGTCCGGCGGTTTGCTTCTTTTTTGTCATTGCAGTTTCCGTTTGCCTTTGTATACGTCAATAATGTTCGTCAGGACAGCCAATCGTACCGCACGCAGGGGTACTCCCCTCCCGCATACTGGAACGAATGGGAGCGGAGCCGAAGCGCTGCGCGGCGGTTCCTGGAACAACAATCCACAGAACGTCCGCGCGTCCAACCGTAACAGGAACGAACCGGCCAACCGTAACAACAATATCGGCTTCCGGTGTGTGGGGGATGCGGGCCTTCGCGCGTAAACACGCGCGGAGCACGGCCAGAGCCGGGCGGACCACGATCCGTCCGGGCGCGCCAGTCCGCTTCCGGGCTTCGATCCCGGCGTATCTGTCCGCGCGCAGGCGGGCGGGGCGCCAAATACAAACGTCCGCTCCGTCCTGTGGTAGCTCTTTTCGAGGGAGCGAAGCCTGACGGAGCGGACACAAAGCGCAGGCCTCAGCGAGACCGCGGTCGCGGTGCAGCGCGCCTACGACCTGACGCTCTGGCTGATTCACAAAGTGGAGAAGTTTCCCCGATCCCACCGTTTCACCCTGGGTGACCGAATCATCGGCCGCGCGCTCGATCTGCTGGAGGCTCTCTCGGGGGCGGCCTGGGCTGGCGCCAACAAGGGCGCGTTTCTCGATCATGCCCAGCGCCACGTGAACGGTCTGCGGCTGCTGCTCCGTCTTGCCGTGGACCTGAAGCTGCTCACCGTCAACGCGCAGGAATTCGCCGCCGCCAAACTGGAAGAGATCGGCAGAATGACCGCCGGGTGGCGCAAAGCCGTCCGCGCGAGGCCTGAGTAACGAGCCGTGAAACGAGCGGGCGGCCTGTGGCCGGTCCTTAACAGCTGGGTCAATCTTTCACTTGCGCTGCACCGCGCCGCTCTGGGCAAGCGCAGCCGCCCCGATGTCGCCCTGTTCCTCCTCGATTGGGAGCCGCGCCTGGTCGAGCTGCGGAGAGAGCTGGAACTGGGGACGTACAGGACGGGCGGCTACCGCACCTTCGTCGTGAGAGAACCCAAGCCGCGCCGGATTTCCGCCGCCCCGTTCCGGGATCGCGTCGTGCATCACGCCCTCACGCAGGTGCTCGAACCGCACTTCGAACGGCGCTTCGCCGACCAGAGCTACGCCTGCCGGACGGGTTTCGGCACACACCGCGCGCTCGATGCGGCCGCCTCGGCCTGCAAGACTTTTCCGTATGTTCTGCAGTGCGATATTCGCAAATATTTTCCCTCGATCGACCATGAGATTCTGAAGACGCAGCTCGCCCGCGCCGTCAAATGTCGTCGTACCCTTGATCTGGCCGCGCTGATCGTCGATGGTTCTAACGAGCAGGAGCCCGCCAACGCCTGGTTCCCCGGCGACGATCTCTTCACTCCGTGGGAGCGGCGCAAAGGACTGCCGCTCGGCAACCAGACCTCGCAGTTTTTCGCCAACCTGTACCTGAACGGGTTCGACCAGTTTGTTCTCCGTGAGCTCCGCCCGCGTGCGTATGTCCGCTATGTGGACGACTTTCTGCTGTTTGGCGAAGATAAGGCGCCTCTGAAGCATGCGCTCGCCCGCATTGAGGAATATCTGGATACACTCCGGCTCCGGCTGCACCCGGGTAAGAGCCGCATTCACCGCACGGGCGATGGAATCACGTTCCTCGGGTGGCGTTTGTTTCCGGATCATCGCCGCCTGGTTCGCGGTAATGTGGTCCGTTTCCGGCGGCGCATGCGAAGCCTGCACCGAAAATACATGGCGGGCGAAATGACCTGGGAGGAAGTCGAAGCGCGGGTGCGCGCCTGGGATGCGCACGCCGCTCATGGCGACACGTGGAGACTGCGCGAGACCCTGTTTGAGCAGTTCCCGTTCCGCCCGCCAAAGAAATGACGCCAAAAAAATTTGCCGGGCGGCTTCGCCGCCCGATCTGCCTTGAAGCTTTTTTCTCAGCTACAGAGTAAAGGGAAAAGAAAAAAGAATAAAGGGAAGCTATTCCCCCACACACCGGAAGCCGACATCGCCGCCACGGTTGGCCGGGGCGAGCCCGCTACGGTAGGACGCGCGGACGACCCGTGGACCGTCGTACCAGGAACCGCCGCGCAGCGCTCGGTATTGGCCGCTAGCCGCCCCCTGAGGATCGCTCTGCTCCCCGCTGCTATAACTCCCGGACCAGTCTTCCACCCACTGGTACACGTTCCCGAGCATGTCGTACAGACCCCAGGCATTCGGCTGCTTCTGTGCCACCTCGTGTGTCTGGCCCCCACTGTTGGCTGTATACCAAGCTATCTCGTCCAGGTTGCCGTATCTCGATCCGGTCGTACCCGCTCTTGCCGCATACTCCCATTCCGCTTCTGTCGGCAGTCGGCCCCCAATGGCGCTGCAGTACCCTGTAGCATCGTTCCACGTCACGCTCTCCACCGGGCGATTGTCACCTTTGAAATGGCTCGGATTGTTGCCTCTTACACGCTGGAAGGCCGCCTGTGTCACCGCTGTTTGTCCCAGCCAGAACCCTTTCGTGATCGTCACCTGGTGTGCCGGTTTTTCGTCCTCGCCGCATTCGTTGTCTCCGGGCGAACAGCCCATCGTGAAGCTACCCGGGGGAATCCAGACGTACCGCTGGCCATCTTTCGGATTGACCTTGACATCGCCCGCGCGCCGCTCTGCCGATTCCGGCTGACGAGGGGGTTCGACGCGCGCGACCACTGGCGCAGCAGCACGCCGCAACTGCGCGGCGCGAAGGCGAGCCGCAGGGACCAGATCGCTGTTCGGATATGCTTTGACAAATTCGTCGAAGTCATCCGGATTCTGGGAATCCTTGGTGAACGCCCATGCCTCTGCCGCCGCATCGACCTTCGCAGCGGGCGCCGTCAACACCGTAACCGGGCCTAAAAAGTAAAACTCGTTCACCACACTCAACGTCAACCACGGCACCTGCGTCGGACGGGTGGCGGAAACCTGCGCGCGTACCCGGTTAAACACCTCGTCCAGCGTCAGCCCTGGCTGATGCAGCGCGTTCAGCAGGGCGGAGGTGAATAATCCGTTGCGGCCGCCCGCATTGTCGTCGGCCGTGCGCCCCGGCGCCGTGGCGAACGCGATATACGCTCCCTTGGCCGCCTGCATCGGTCCCAGCCCGCCGCCGCCGCTGCGCAGTCCGCGATACGGATTGTCGCGGCAGGCGTCGAAAATCAGAATCTGCAGGCCGGCCCCGGCATCGCGCAGATTATCCTGCATGCGCGACGCCGCGTAGGCCTTGTATTTCGCATCCGCCGGAGTGCGCGCATCGAAATCGACCGGGATCAGGTAATTTTCGTCGCCCACCTGCATGCCGTGACCCGAGTAATAGAAGAGCGCGGTATCGCCGGGGCGCACCGATGCGATGAACCTGTCGGCCGCTTCCTCGAACTGCGACATGGAGACGTTACGCTCCACGTCAACCTCGAAGCCGAGGCCGCGCAGCGCATCGCCCATCGCGACCGCGTCGTTGACGGAATTGCGCAGCGGCTGCTGATTGCGGTAGGCGTTATTGCCGATGATGAGCGCGAGCTTGCGCGATGACGCCGCGGGCTGGACGACACGCGCGCCCTTGTCCTGCGCAAACACGCAGCACGCCATCGCGAAAACGATCGCCAGCCTTTTCATCGCCGCTTCTGTGATTTATCCCACAGATCGCGGCAGCCCCGCAACCCGGCTCGCCAACGGCCGCCTTAGGGCGGCTGGACCGGTTGACAACCGGTCCGCAGGTTAACAACCCGCCCCACACAGGCAGAACATCATCGAGTTCTACCGGATCGCCGCCCCAGTAACCGCCGGGCGTCCCGGCGGATACGACTGCAGACGATCCCTGCGGATCGGCTTGCTCCGCGCCGGTGTAACGCCTCTCGCCCGCTACATATTGCCAGACGTTGCCCAGCTTGTCTTCGAGACCCCACGCATTCGGCCGCTTCAGACCCACGTCGTGTGTCTCGCCGGCGCTGTTGCCGCTGTACCAGGCGATCCCGTCCAGGTCGCCGTATCGCGGGCCCGTCGTCCCCGCACGTGCCGCATATTCCCACTCCGCTTCGGTCGGCAGTCTGCCTCCGGTCGCGCTGCAGTATCTGGATGCGCCCTGCCAGGAGACGTTCTCCCCCGGACGGTTGTCGCCCTCGAAATGGCTCGGATGGCTGTTACTGATGCGCGCGCAGGCGGCCTGCGTCACCGGCGTCTGCCCCATCCAGAAGCCTTTCGCGATCGTCACGCGATGCGCGGGCTTCTCGTCGTCGAAACATTCGTTATCGCCCGGCGAGCAGCCCATCTGGAAACTCCCCGATGGAATCCAGACGCAGGTGAGGCCGTCCTTCGGTCTACCTGTGGTTTATCCCACAGCCCGAGGCGAGGGTCAATCCCGCTCGCAAAAACGCCACGCGCCCCGTTCGGATCCTCTAGGGAAGAAACGGCTCCCCGCGGAATTCTTCATTGTGGAGTAGGCGATTTCGCCTGCCCCTTTGCCGGCTAAGGGACTTTTTCAGCCGCCCTGCTCCGCAACAAAGCCAAACGCGGATACAATCCGCGTGTCCGAAATGCAGAAACTCCGTAAATCTAAGTCTCGACCGGCATGGGTTCCGGTTCCGGCTCGGTCTTCGTGGCGTTTTCGAACAGGAAGTTCAGCGTCTTCTCCGTCTGAATGTGCGACGCGATGCGGTCTATCGCGCCGTCTTCCGTCAGGCGTTTGCGCGTGGTCGCGATCGGCTCGCGGCTCTGCTGCGCGATGCGCTGCACCTCGCGGTCAACCTCGTCGTTCGTCACCACGATCGCCTCGCGCTCCGCCACCTTGCTCAGAATCAGCGACGCCTTCACTTCGCGCACGGCCAAGTCGCGCTGCGTCTCTTTGATCTTCGCCCAGTCGAGATTGAGCGCCCGCGGATCAATCCCCTGCTGCGACAGCCCGCGCAGACGGCTCTCCACACGCGTCTCGATCTGCCGTTCTACGAAGTTCTCCGGCACGGGAAAATCGTTCGCGTCGGCCAGCTTCTCGACCAGCTTGTCCTTGGCCTCACGCTGCGCCTCATTCTCCCGCTGCTGGAAAATCGACTTGCGCAACGCTTCCTTCAGCTCATCCATGTTGCGGAAATCGCCGAGGTCCTGCGCAAAATCGTCGTTGATCTCCGGCAATTCCTTGCGCCGCAGCCCTTTCACGCCGACCTTAAACCGGATCGTCTTGCCCGACAGCTTCTCCTGCCCGTAGTCTTCCGGATAGGTGACGTCGAATTCCTTCTCATCGCCAGGCGACGCGTCGCGCAGGTTTTCCGTGAAGTCGTGCAGCGTCTCGGGTCCGTTCAGCAGCACCACCACTTCATCGGACTTGATCGGCGATTCGGCTCCCGCCAGGCTCTCGAGCGAAATCACCGCGTAGTCGCCATCGGCCAGCGGACGCGGGTCTTCGTTGACGTATGTCGCCTTCGACTGTTGCAGCTCTTCGACGCGCTTCGCCACGTCCTCGTCGGTCACTTCCGGCTGCCGGTACGGCACGGCGACGCCTTTGTACTCGGCCAGCTCAAACTCCGGAAACACTTCGAACTCCGCCTTGAACCGCAGCGGTTCGCCGTCATGAAAATGCACTTCGGAAACGTTCGGCGTGCCCACCACGCGCAGATGTTCTTCCTTCGCGCGGGCGTCGAAGAAGCGGGGCACAAGCTGTTCCAGTACCCTCTGGCGGATGTCGGCCTCAAAGTTCCGGCGCACCAGCGATGCGGGCGCCTTTCCGGGCCGGAAACCCGGCAGCCGCACCCTGTCCTGGAAGGACTTCGTTACTTTCGCGGTTTCGGCCTCGACGGCGTCGGCGGGAATCGTGATCTCAAGCTCGTGCTTACAACCGGAAACTAATGCCAAAAAAATTTACCTCGGGGAGAAAACTTTGCCCCCACAGGATATCAGAAGGGGGGCGCAGCCCGTGGTAATGACCGCCATTGAAAACGCGCGGGAATACGGACAGCTCCGCGCCGGGTGAAAACCCGGCGCATGCCGAGCTACGCTCGGCCAGACGCGGATATAATCCGCGTGTCCGAAATGGCAGCGAAATGCAGAAACTCCAGGCGCCGGGTGGAAACCCGGCGCCGAAGCGCCGACCCTCCAGGCCTTACCTGGCGATGGCTTCGTCGATTGCCCGCGCCAGATCGTCATAAATGATGTTCTCGACGAACGCCTGCCCGCCTATGTACACGGTCGGCGCCGTGGTCACCCCGCGCGCCGTCGCTCCCTGGATGTCCTGATCCACCATCGCCGCGATCTGTTTGTCGGACATGGCGTCAACAATCGCCTTCGGATCGAGATGATTACGATACGCGTAATCGATGAACCACTGCTTCACGTTGCGCGCGTTGATGCCGTTCTGCTGCGCCAGCAGCTCACGGCGCACAAATATCCCGAGCTGGTTGCTCTGCGTAAAGACCCAGCGCGCGGCAAGCGCCGCCGGCAGCGCCCAGTCGTGCCGCCCAAGCGGGAAGTCGCGGTGCACAAAAAGGACCTTGTCCCGGTACTTCGGCAGCAGTTTCGCCTCGAGCATCTGCTGGAACTGGGCTCCGCGGCCGCTCTGCATATCCTCGTAGATAATCACCCGGACCGGGCTGGCGAGATTGCCTTCAACAATATCGTTGCGGGAAATGGTCGCACCGCCTGAGGCCGCCAACACCAGCGCCAGACATGCGGCAAAAATCTTCATGGTTACAGCTGAACGGGGGCCTGCAGACGGAAGGTCAGCCGGGTTTCCGACGGAATTTTGACCTTCTGGCCGCTGGTGAGCACTTCGGCGCCTGTACCGATCGCCGCGCCGGAACCGGCTCCAATCGCCGCTCCCTTCCCTCCACCCGCCACGGCTCCGATGATCGCGCCCAGCGCCGCGCCGCCGCCGATCACGCCGGCGCTGCGCTTGCCGCGGGAACTGCTTTCCTGCGTGACGTTGGTGCTGGTCACGTCAACCGGCCGCCCGTTGATGGTCACCGTCGAAAGAGCCAGCGTCAGCACCGTCCTGCCTTCGATCTTGCCCGACTGCTGATCCTGCACCAACTTCGTCAGCACGTCGGCGCCGCGCGGGGCGATTTCCTGTCCGTTGACGCGAATCGGCTCATCGAGGCTGGCGCGAAATGTCTGGCCAAGGTACGCCGAATCCGAATTCACCGCGTCGATCATGCGGATGCGTACTTCGGTATCCGCGGGAATCAGGATTCCGGCCGGAGCTGGCGCCTGGTTACCGTAAGTCTGCGCCGGAGGCGGTGCGTAATTCGTTGCTCCCCGGTCGCGCGGAGGCGGCGCCTGATAGCCGGATTCGTTATTGAAGATCACCGACTGCACCTGCCCGATGTCATAAGTCTGGATGGCCCCGTTTTGATCCATGCGGATTTGCCGGGCATCCCCGCCGAGATATGTCCCCTGCACGGTGCCGCCGTTACGAAGCACCAGCGTATCGGCGCTCAGCAGCAGAGCTGCCGCGCAAAGCAAAGCCGTTGTCCGGATGATTTTGTGAACAGTCATAGCGTTCCTTCCCCGATCATAACTGTAAAGACCCGCCCGCGGGCGATTCCGGTTGCTACTTTTTATGCGCCGCGATGTAGTTCAGCGCAAAGGTCTTCAGGGCCGGGCTGGTCATGCCCAGTTCGGTCGCCTCCCCGACCGCCCGGTCGGTATCCCATTTGTCGACAAGGACACGTTTGATCATCCAAAGAGCCGCCGCCCGGTTACCACTGGCGCAGTGGATGAAAGCAGGTTGATTGCCAGAAGCGGTAACTGCCTGAAGAAAACGGTCCGCGACGGCCGGATCGGGCATCGCGCCGTTGAACGGGATGTGAATGTAGTTGATACCTGCGGCTTTTGCTGCGGCGGCCTCAGCCTCGATGTCGGCGCCCTGCTCTGTGGGCAGCCGCAGATTGATGATGGATGCGAAGCCCATGTTCCTGATGCCCGCGACGGCGGTGGCCTTCACCGCTCCGGCGCAGGCGACGGTCGTCTCGACCTGTTTGAGGTTCGTAACGCCGTCGAGGGTAGATTTCTTTACCTGCGCGCCGGCCATCGAAGCCGCGATCAGAACGAGAATGGTAGTGCGCGTCATTTATTTCTCCCTAAGTTTTAACGATCGAATACCCGCGCCACTAAGCTCTGACGAGCGAGTAACCTCGCTCCTGGGCGCGATTCACGGCGACGATCCCGGCCGGCACCATGATCGAACCGGCGATACGGTTCGCAACGAGCTCTTTGTTGATGATCTCAGCGTTGCCGCCCGTGTCCGCGGCAATGATGGTGGAGAGAACTCCCGTCGCCACCGAGCACACGGCCAGTTGCACGCCTTGTTTGGCGACGGCCTCAAAACGGAACCTGTAGACGTTTGCCGTCGGCGTCTGTTTGGTCCGCGGATCTGCGAACTCCGAATGCTTCGCCATCGAGATCCCGTACTTCTGCCACATGGCATCGTTGTATCCGAACGATGTCGAATGGTGGCGCGCGACAATCACGATCGCCAGGTCGCTGTTCTGGAGTCCGTAATCGGTGTTGTTCACATGGATGTAATTGCCGGCGAACAGAACCGCTTCACTGAAGCCTTCCGCCGTCGTCGTGTCGAAAATAAGGCGATGTTTCGCGCCGGGCGTCTCCAGCCAGTCGTCTTTATCATGACGCGCCGGCTCCCAGCGCGCGCCTGCGGATTTTGACTGCCCTTTCACCGCCCCGCCGATTGCCAGCCCCGCGATTCCTGCCTTCAGTCCTGTGAGAAACGATCGACGCTGTGAATTCATGTCACACTCCGCAAAACTTGGGGTTTATATTAGCACTGATGAATAAGACGTTCCTCGCGGCCATCCTGCTCACTCTCGCCCTGGTCTTCACTGCCGTTTCGCAGACGCCGAAAACCCCGAAGCATCGCGTCGTATTCGAGCTCATCGAGCCGCAGGGCCGCGACTGGGACGTCCTCCCCATCCACGTCAACAACGTGCGCGCGGCTTTTGAAAAGGACGGCGGCGTCCAGGTCGAAGTCGTCTTCTACGCCGCCGGACTCAACATGCTGCTGAAGAAAAACGCAGGCTACGAAGAGCGCCTGAAGCAGCTCAAGGACAACGGCGTCACGCTCGCCGCCTGCCAGAACGCCATGAAGATGATGAAGGTAAAGTCGGAGGACCTGTTTCCGTTCGCCACTGAGGTCGATTCGGGTATCGCCGAGATCGTGCGTAAACAGGAAGCCGGCTGGGCCTATATTCATTAGTACCGGGTTGCAGAAATTCGCGTGTTAGCCCCGTTTCACAATCGCCGGCGCGATCTCCTGCACCACTTCCTTGCCCTTCGCGAATGCATCCGCGTAGGCGTCCTTCTTCTCCGCGCGCGACAGTCCGATCCCCGTCTGGTGCACCTTCTCGAGGCCGATCCCCACCACGTACGTCCCCGCGAACGCCACCGCCGCTTTCGGAATCAGGCCTCCGCCCAGCGGAATCTTGCCCACCAGTTCCCGGGCCAGCGCGCGCCAGCCGAATGCCCCCGCCACAATTACCGCAATCTGCGCCCTCTGCTCCGCGTACCCGATGGCGTGCCCGTGCGTACCCGCCATCAGCAGCGCCATGCGGATCTGATTCATCGTCAGAAACGCCGTGTCGGTGGCGAATTCCCCCACCGCCCACGGCAGATCGAGCACACTGGGAATCACGTTGGGCAGCGCGGTCACCAGCGCGAACATCGCATTCTCGCGCGACACACGATGGATAATGCGTTCCGACACTGCTTTCCGCATCTGCGGAAAGCGCCGCGCAATCCCGAGCTCCAGATCGTAACGGTCGCCCGCAATGGCGCGCGCCGTGGCTGCCGTGTCCGCCGGATTGAACACGTAGCCGTGCGGCGGCGGGACGATGCCCGGCTCGCACAGCACGATGTCGCAGCTGTCGCGCAACGCCGCATCGACGCGATGAACGCTCCCCAGCGCCTCGGCCCGCGCGGCGTAGTCCATCGTTTCCGGCGCGAGAAATCGCTCCATCTCGCGGTACGTGGCTTCCGTCGAAGCCATCAGCCCGATGTCCACGTCGCGATGCGCCGCGCCGCGGATTTCGTCCGCGTTCAGTCCCTTGTATATTTTTCGAATGTCTTTGATAACGCCGAGCGGCATTAGTCTTCCCGACCCGATTTTACCGTGGTAGCTCCCGCACCCGCGCGGTGATAGCGAAAGCATCGCGCGCGCATGGTATCCCAGAAGTATGAAGCCGTGCCTTGTGGCATTGCTTGTCTTCGCGCCTCTGCTTCAGGCCGGAGACATCGACACCCGTGCCCAGTACGTCGGCGGGACGGTGCCGGGAGTTCACAGCAAATCGGATGTGCGCATCGATGTAGAGCAGTCGGAACGTCATGCTGCTGCGCGCCGGCAGGACTTCGTTCGAAGTTCCGTACAAGGACGTCACCAATCTCGAATACGGCATGCGCGTCGGCCGCCGCTACGTATCGGCTGTGCTGATTTCGCCACTCTTCCTCATCGCGAAAACAAAGAAGCACTACCTCACCATCGGCTACACCGACAAAGACGGCAATCAACAGGCCATCGTGCTGCAGGTCGGTAAGGATGATATCCGGCCGCTGCTCGTCTCGCTCGAAGCCCGCACGGGACGCCGCGTCGAATATCAGGATGATGAAGCGCGGAAAGCAGGCAAAGGATGAAGCGAGGATTTCTGCTGGCGCCGTTTCTGCTGCTCCCGGGATGCGCGTGGCTTACATCGACGCTTGCCTCGGCGCTCGGGCCCATGCCGGTGCCGCCCAACCTGGCAAACGTGCGGCGCATCTTCATCGACAAACTGAGCGGCGGCGCCGGCGGGGACGAGATGCGCGACATGATCATCGCCGCGCTGATGAAGTCGCACCTGTTTCTGCTGACGGAAACCTCCGACCGCGCCGACGCGTTTCTGCGCGGATCGGCCGACGACCAGGTATACGAAGAGGACCACTCCTCGAGCGAGTCGATCGGCATCCATGCGAACGTCGGGCGGCGGCAGTTCTTCGACCAGCATGTACGGATCAGGAAGTTCGTCGCATCAGAACACGGGCGCCGGGGTCAGCGACAGCGAATCCAGCCATTCGCGCGAACGAAAGCATGAGGCCTCGGCGGCGATCCGTCTGGTGGACTGCAATGGCAACGTCATCTGGTCAACGACCCAGGAGAGCGGCGGCGGCAAATTCCGCGGCGCCATGGCCGATGTGGCGGACAAAATCGCCCGACAGCTCGTCGAAGATACGAAGAAAGCCCGCCAACCGAAATAAGTGGGGTCTCTACTGGCCGCCTTCCAGATTATCCAGCCGCTCATCGTGACGTAGGGCGATGGCGGCCAATTGGCGAATTGCCGCGGCATCCCGATTGGTGACTTCAACCAACTTGTCGATGTTTGCGGTCTGGGCCGTGATCTGCTTGGTGACCTCTGCAAGCCAGTCTGTGAGCTCGCCGATCTGACGATCGTGCGAGGCGATGGACTGCTTCAGAAATTCCACGCTTTCATCTGCCATGTAACACCAGTCTAGCCGAACACCAGTCAGCACTCCCGCCCCGACATCATGCGACAATAGCGTTTCAGTCTCCGTCGTCGCAGTCCTCAGGGAGGTGGACCGGATGGGCGTTCCCGTATCGCAGATGTGGACGGTCGTATCGTACGTCGTGCGCCAGCGCATGGCAGGCAACAAACGCTACCCGCTCGTCCTCATGCTCGAGCCCCTCTTCCGCTGCAACCTCGCCTGTGCCGGGTGCGGCAAAATCCAGTACCCCGGCCACGTCCTCAAAATGAACATGACTCCGGAGCAGTGCTTCAAGGCTGTCGAGGAGTGCGGCGCGCCAATGGTTTCCATCCCCGGCGGCGAGCCGCTCATGCATCCGGAAATCGACAAAATCGTCGAGGGCCTGATCGCGCGCAAGAAATACATTTACCTTTGCACCAACGCCCTCCTTCTGCGCGAAAAAATCGATCTCTTCAAGCCAAGTAAATACCTGAGTTTTTCCGTGCATCTTGATGGAGAGAAAGAACATCACGACTTCTCCGTTTGCAAAGAAGGCGGCTACGAGCTGGCCATCGAAGGCATTCGCGAGGCGGTCCGGCGCGGCTTCCGCGTCACGACCAACACCACGCTTTTCGACGGCGCCGACCCCAAGAGCGTACGCGCTTTCTTCGACGAGATGACGTCGCTCGGCGTCGAAGGCATGATGCTTTCGCCCGGCTACTCCTACGACAAAGCCCCCGACCAGCAGCACTTCCTCGGACGCGCCCGCACGCGCCGCCTGTTCACGGCCATCCTCTCCAACCGGAAGAAGACCTGGAACTTCAACATGTCGCCGCTGTTCCTCGAGTTCCTCATGGGCAAGCGGCACTACGCCTGCACGCCGTGGGGCATGCCGACCTACAATCTTTTCGGCTGGCAGAAGCCCTGCTACCTTCTGCAGGACGGCTATGCGGACACCTTCGCCGAGCTCATGGCGGAAACGAACTGGGAGCACTACGGTACCGAATCGGGCAATCCCAAATGCGCCAACTGCATGGTGCACAGCGGATACGAAGCCTCCGCCGTCCACGACCAGTTCGGCAGCCTGCGCGGTTTCGCCTCCCTGGTTCGCGCATGGTTTTCAAAGTACGAGGATCTCGACGCGCTTCGCATGCTTGACGAGCCGGTGAAGCCCGTACACGCGCCCGCTGGTTTAGTCCAGCTGCAGATGAGCACCAGCGATGCGGAAGAGGTCGAAGTTTGAGCTCTGAACCCGTCAATGTGGACGACCTCGAGGTCGTACCGGGTTTCGAGCACGAAAATCTGCAGGGCAGCATCTGGCAGCCGACGACCGAAGACGAACTTCGCGAAGGACTCGAAAAAGCTTTCGACTATCGCGGCGATGTGACGATTACGCGCAAAGACGGCACGACGGTCGAAGGCTATATATTCGATCGCCGCGCGGGTGCAACGCTCGCGGAGTCAGTGATCCGCCTTTTCCCGAAAGGCGAAGGCGTGAAGGTCTCGATTCCCTGGTCCGACATCTCGAGTCTCGCCTTCACCGGCAAGGACACCGCCGCCGGCAGGAGCTGGGAAGCCTGGCTGAAGAAATACTGGGAAAAGAAGGCGCGCGGCGAAAAGAACATCGAGCTGACCCCCGAAAAGCTCGACTGAGTTTCATTCCCAGGGAGGCGCCGCGCAATCTGCGCACTCTCGTCACCTGAAGCCGACCGTTAACCTAACCTGCGACAGGCACAGCCGCACCGACCGGCACCTTAGCCAAATCCGCCCAGACATTCGGCGCGACCTGCTGAACAAATGAGAGCCTCAGCACCTCGAAACTGCGCGGCCCTATGTATGCCGCCCAGCGCTGCGTCGCAATAGCGGCCAGCCGCGCGGCCTCCTCGGCGGTGACGTTCTGGGCAATCGTAATGTGCGGGTGATAGGGAAACGGTTCTGCGTAACTCAGGCAGTCGCAATTGAGTGCGCCGTAAAGCTTCAGCAGTTCGGTGTAGCCCCGCGTCACCCCCAGATAGATGACGTGCGACGTGTCGAAGATGTGAATATCGCCCAAGTCCACCCGGAAGGGCGTAGCGCACTTCAGCTCTTCATCGAGCTGGTGAACAGTTTCTGAAACCTCGTGATGGAGGGGTCTTGGCGGGAGAACGGTGACGTGTGCGTGCGGTCAACAGCCCGGCGTCAGTTCCAGCCTCAGATCGTCAAGAAAACGGCCCAGTGGATCGGGTATGTAGGCAACCAGCGCGAACTGGCTCAGGGTCTGTGCTTCGCAGGGCGACGAAGGCCCGCCCCCCGACGCCTCCCCTTGGGTCAACTGCATTTCTGTATTTATTGTAACGTCGATGCTTTGCCGGGACAATTGCCCGCGTGCCGCCGCGTGCCCCAGGAGCGCACAGTGGAGCGTCTGTGCTAGAATTATCTCTTCCCGGACACATCCAAATGCCCAAACTGAAGACACACAAAGGTGCGTCTAAACGGTTCAAAAAAACCGGGACGGGGAAGGTTGTCAGGCAGCATGCATTTGCCCGGCACATTCTCACGTCCAAGGCGCGCAAGCGGAAAAACAAACTGCATACGGGCGTGTTGGCCGACGAGGCCGACCAGGCCAAGCTGCAGCGCATGATCCCTTACTAAGGGATCTTCCAGCGCGCGAACGGAGCCACCGCACGTGCCCGTTTCGCCGCAAGCGCACAGGCTGACGAGTCCGTTGTGCGCGATGAGAGAGGTAAATTCCACACGAGGAGAGAAACGTGCCAAGAGTAAAACGTGGTCCCAAGCGGAGAGCCAGCCGTGAAAAAACCCTGGAACTGGCATCCGGATATTTTTTAACCAAGAGCAAACTCTACCGCTCCGCGCAGGAAGCGGTGGAACGCGGACTCAAGTTCGCCTACACCGGCCGCAAGCGCAAGAAGCGCGACTATCGCTCGCTGTGGATCGTGCGCATCAGCGCCGCCGCGCGCGAAGCCGGTCTCACGTACAGCAAGTTCATGCACGGCCTCAAGCTCGCCGGCCTCGAACTCGACCGCAAGGTGCTGGCTGAGACTGCAACCGCCGATGCCGCCCAGTTCGGGCAGATCATCGCGCAGGTAAAGACCGCGCTGGAAGGTGCTGCGAAGTAAATGGCGGCTGCTGTGCGTGAAAACCCTGAAGGGGAAGTTGAAGTCGATTCGCTAAGTCATCTCGAGGACCGGATTCAGAAGGCCGTCGCGCTGGTGAATCGTCTTCGTCAGGAGAAGGACGCCGCGCTCAAAGAGCTCTCTGCGACCCAGTCCGCTTACGCAGAGTCGCAGGATGCGAATGCAAAACTCGCCGGCGAAATTGAAGCGCTTCGCACCGAGCGCCAGCAGGTGCGCGCGCGCATAGAGAAACTGCTGGGCCACATCGATCAGCTGGGTGCGGCTTAGCGGGTGGCACAGACTTTAGTCTGTGAACGCGCTTTAGAATGAGGACAGGCGGATATGCCGAAGCAGCCCGTCCGGGTTCAGATATTCAATCAGAGTTATTCGCTGCTCGTTGACGGCGATCCCAGCGAGGTCGAGGAGATCGCCCAGCAGGTGGATGAACTCGTCGCCACGATCGCCGGCCACAATACGTCTGCCGATTCGACGCGCGTCGCCGTACTGGCGTGCATGCATCTGGCCGACAAACTGCGCGCCGCCGAAAAACAGCTGCAGCAGGTTCAGGACCGTTCCGTCCGCATCGCGGCTTTGCTCGAAAAAACCCTGCTGGAAGAAGCGCTGCTCGAAGTCGATTAATCAGCCAACCAGAAACACAGCCGTCTGCGCGAACAGATTCGGCAGTGTCCGCACGCGCCGCGCCCCGGACAGGAAATAGCGGCGCTCAATCGGAAAGCCCTGCTCGCGGCACAGATCCTCGAAATCGTTGATGCTCAGAAAGTGGATGTTGGGCGAGTTGTACCAGTTGTACGGAAACAGCTTGGTCTTCGGCGCCTGCCCGCTGAACAGCATCGCGGCGCGCACGCTCCAGTGGCCGAAATTCGGAAACGAAACGATCGCCCGCCGCCCCACGCGCAGCATCTCGCGCAGCACCTGCAGCGGCGCGCGCGTCTCCTGCAGCGTCTGGCTGAGGATCACGTAATCGAACGCCTTGTCCGGATAATCCGCCAGGCCCTCGTCGATATCGCCCTGATACACCGAAACGCCGCGCGCGATGGCGCGCCGCACATTGCGCCGATGAGATCTCCACGCCGCGCGCCATGCACGCTTCTTGTTCTCGACCAGCCACGCCAGCAGTTCGCCTTCGCCGCATCCCAGATCGAGCACACGGCTGCCCGGCTCGACGATCTCGCCGATGATCGTGGAAATCCGGCCGCGTCGCCGAGCGTCACGGGCTGTGAATGACTCTGCCGCCATGGCCTGCCATCATGCGCCGCCTCCGCCAGCCGCGCCGTGCTGTCGAGGAAATCCGCGCACAATTTCGGTCTGCTCCGCGACATCCACCAGAAACGCGTCGTGCCCGTAATTCGACTGCAGATCGCAGTACGCCACATCGCCGTTGATCCGCCGCAGCACGCGCACAATCTCCTGCGACTGATAGCTCGGATACAGCCAGTCCGAGGTGAAGCTGATCACCAGAAACCGCGTGTCCACCGTGCTCGAAGGCGTCGTTCAGCTTGCCCGTGCCGTTGGTCAGATCGAAGTAATCCTCGGCCTTGGTGATGTAGAGATACGAATTCGCGTCGAAGCGCGAGACGAACTGGTTGCCGCGATAGCGCAGATAGCTTTCCACTTCGAAATCGACGCCGAAGTCGAAGCCGAACTTTTCCTTCTCGCGCAGCCTGCGGCCGAACTTCTCGCGCATCGATTCGTCGCTCATGTAAGTGATGTGGCCCACCATGCGCGCCACCGAAAGCCCGCGCGCCGGCGGCTTCTTGTCGTAGTAATCGCCGTCGCTCCAGTCGGGATCGGCCATGATCGCCTGCCGGCCCACTTCGTTGAACGCGATCTGCTGCGCGCTGTGCCGCCACGTGGTGGCGATCGGAATCGCGGAGCGCACCATCTCCGGATAGCTCACCGCCCATTCGAGCGCCTGCATGCCGCCCATCGAGCCGCCCGCCACGCACAGCAGCCGCGCGATGCCGAGCGAATCGATCAGCATCTTCTGCAGCCGCACCATGTCGCGAATCGTGATCACCGGAAACGACATCGCGTAGGGCCGCCCGGTGGCCGGGTTGATCGAGCCGGGCCCGGTGGTGCCCTGGCACCCGCCCAGCACGTTGCGAGCAGATGACGAAATACCGGTCGGTGTCGAACGCCTTGCCCGGACCGATCATGTTGTCCCACCAGCCCGGCTTGCCGGTTTCGTGGCTGATGCCGGCCGCATGCGCATCGCCGGTAAAGGCGTGCGCGATCAGGATGGCGTTCGAGCGCGTCGGCGTTCAGATGGCCGTACGTTTCGTAGGCAATTTCAACGGGAGCGAGCGTCGCGCCGCCTTCGAGAGCGATACTGTCGAAGCGCGCGCACTGGGTTTCAACAATCATCGTATGCAACCTCATGGTAACAAGGACGCAATATACTGCTGATACCCTGCCGCTTCCGGATACTCGCCGCTGTCTCTTCTGCCGCTACTCTCATTGGCCGCGGCGCGCACCAGCCTGGCGCGAGGCTCTCCCTGGCTATCATTACCAGTTTCCCCGCGATCATTTCGAACATCAAGACTTCCGCACCGAATGGTGGTATTACACGGGTAATGTGACGGATGCGCGTGGTGAACGGTTCGGCTTCGAACTGGTCTTTTTCCGCCAGGGGCAGAAGCGGCACGCGGCCGACAGACCAATCCGCCTGGGCCGTGAAGGATCTGTATCTGGCCCATGCCGCGCTCACGGACGCGCACGGCAAACGCTTCTGGTACGAAGAGCGCCTGAATCGCGAAGGACCGGGCATCGCGGGCGCGAGCTTCGACGCAGCAGCGCATCTGGAACGGCAACTGGTCAGCGCAATGGAACGGCGAAAACCAGACGCTCGATGCCATCACGCCGGACGTTCCGCTTTCATCTTGAGCTGACGCCGGAAAAGCCGTTCGTGATCCACGGCGAGAACGGCGTCAGCCAGAAAGCCGAGGGCGCGGGACGCGCGTCGTACTACGTGTCGTTTCCCGCTGCTCGCGGTCACCGGCACAATCAACCCGACGGTCGCACGAGGTCACTGGCACGGCCTGGATGGATCACGAATGGTTCACCGAACAGCTCGCCAGCGATCAGGTCGGCTGGGACTGGTTCAGCATTCAGCTCGACAACCACACCGAACTGATGCTGTTCGAACTGCGCCGCAAGGACGGCTCGATCGATCCGTACTCATCGGGCACATTCGTCGATGCGCACGGGCACGGCGCATCATCTCAAGCGCGCAGACTTCACGCTGGAGCCGCTGTCCAAGTGGGGCAAGTATCCGATCGCGTGGCGCATCCGTGTGCCGTCGCTGAACATCGACCTGACCGAAAAGCCGCGTTCTCGACAGACCAGGACCCTGCACAGTCAAACAGGGCGGCCCGAACTACTGGGAAGGCGCAGTCGATTATTCCGGCACGCAGAAAGGAGTTGGATATCTCGAGATGACCGGCTACGAAGGGCGGTCCATTTCTGACCGATCTCGCCCGCGAAACCCGCCGCCGCATCACGGTGCGGCTGATGCCGTTTCTGTTTCTGCTCTACCTCACATCGATTCTCGACCGCGTCAACGTCAGCTACGCCAGCCTCGAAATGACGCGCAGCCTGCATCTGGCGAACGTCGTGCTCGGCACGGGCAGCGGCATTTTCTTTCTCGGCTACATTCTTCTCGAAATCCCCGGCGCGCTTCTGGTCGAGCGCTGGAGCGCGCGTAAATGGATCGCCCGCATCCTGATTTCCTGGGGCGCATTCGCCGCGCTCACCGGCTTCATCCGAACCGCCCACGAGTTCTACGCCGCGCGATTCCTTCTCGGCCTCGCCGAAGCCGGCTTCTTTCCCGGCGTACTGGTTTATGTTTCGCACTGGTATCGCGACGAAGACCGCGCCAAAGCCGTCGCTTACTTCATGGTCGGCATTCCCGTTTCGGAAATCATCGGCGCCCCCTTCTCCGGACTTCTTCTTCAGGTTCACTGGCTGGGCCTCGAAGGATGGCGCTGGCTGTTCATCCTCGAAGGCGTACCGGCCATGGTGCTGGGAGTCGTCACAATCTATTACCTGACCGATCGCCCTGAACAGGCGCGATGGCTGACTCCCGCACAGCGCGACTGGATTTCCGCCGAGCTGGAACGCGACCGGCGCAGCAAACCGCCGTCGCCCCCTGTGCTGCAGGTCCTGACGCATCCGGGCGTGATTCTTCTTTCATTCGCCTATTTCGGAATTCTCAGCGCCACCTGGGGATTTACGTTATGGCTGCCGAAAATTATGCAGGCGCTTTCGGGACTCGGCTCTTTGAAAGTTTCGCTGATCAGCGGCATTCCGTTTGTCGCGGAGATTCCGGTGCTGTTCTGGCTGGCGTGGCATTCCGACCGCACCGGCGAGCGGCGTTGGCATGCGGCGATTCCCGTCGGCATCGGCGCGCTGGCTTTCGCGGTGTTCGGCGCGAGCGCGCGCGCCGGAGCGAACGTGGTCTTCGCGGTGGCGCTGTTTTCGGTCGCGGCGGCCGGACTGCACGGATATCGCGCCAGTTTCTGGACACTGCCGACGCTCAGCCTGACCGGCGGCGGCGCGGCACTCGCGGTCGGCGTGATCAACTGCTTCGGCAATCTGGGTGGATTTCTGGGGCCTTATATGGTGGGATTCCTCAGCAACAGTTCGGGCTCTTATCGCGGCGGGATGCTGTTTCTGGGCGGATGCGCTTTGATGGCCAGTATTCTCGTACTCTGCGTCCGCGCGAGATCCGCCCCCGGTTGACACAGCCGCATTTCCAGTGTACATTTTTTCTGTACACAGATGCCAGCGCAGCAGATTCAGCTGAAAATTGGGAGCGAAATTCCGGCGGGCCGCCAGATCGTCGATCAGCTGCGGATGCTCATCGTGCTGGGCCATCTGAAACCCGGCGACCAACTGCCTCCGGTCAGGCGACTCGCGCTCGATCTGGGAATCCACTTCAACACCGTCGCCGAAGCGTACCGCACTCTGGCGCATGAGGGCCTTCTTGAAATCGTCCACGGACGCGGCGCGCGCGTTGTCGAACGAGGCTCGATGCCTGCCGCAAGCCCTGAAGTGGTCCAGGACTTCCGCCGCCGGTTGCGTGAACTCGTGGCAGGCGTGTGTGCGCAGGGACTGAACTCCGGAAAGGTCGCAAGCGAACTGCGCGGCCTCGCCGCCGCGGTGGAGAAACTATGATCCTCTTCATCGCCGCCCTGGTGAATCACGTCACGACGTTCGTGTTCACTCTGATCGGCGCTATTGCCTGGCAGCTCCTGGCCTCGCGCAAGTCGCGCTCTGGCTCTTTTTTCGGAGTGCGAGTGGAACCGGGCTTTGCAGAGTCGAATACGGGCCGCGCGATCTTTCAGCACTTCCGCTTCCGGCTTTGGTCTCTCAT
Source organism: Terriglobia bacterium (assembly GCA_963832905.1). GTDB lineage: Bacteria > Acidobacteriota > Terriglobia > Bryobacterales > Bryobacteraceae > BOG-234. Next base: position 1,144,995 of record CAWHVO010000008.1, read on the forward strand.
GGTGTTCGCGGCAATCGTGGTTCAGTTCCTGGGAGTGGCCGGTGTTGGCGCAGGAATTGTTCTGAGTTCCCTTCTGGGATGGTTCGTCTTCGCGGAAGCGCATCGGCGCACCGCGTCGATTGCGCCCGACGAAGAACCTGCGAACCCATGGCTCGATGTTCTGGACTGGCTCACCATGATTGTGCCTTCGGCCTTACCGGCGACCGCCCTGATGTTCGCTCTCACTGACGCGTCCATGCACGGAACTCTGCTGTTCGATATTCTGTTCAGCGTTGTGCTCGGCTTGATGTGCGCCGCCACTCAGTGGGCGCTGCGTTTTCGCGCGCGCAGCAGCGACTGGGCTGCCTCACCCGCCGCGAGCCGCAGGTTTCGAACTTATCTCGGATTCATGCTTGCAGCGATCTTCATGGTGCCGATCGGCTGGATATGCGACACCGCGATTCTTCATTCCCGACCGATGGTTTACTTCGCGATCCTGTTTCTATGGGAGAGTCTTTGGCTTATCCTCGTATACAGAACCCGTTTCTGGCTGACGAAGCATCTGGACCGTCAGAGCATCGACCCGATGTCGGATTCCTGCTGGAAGTGGGGATGGTGTTACCTCAACCCGTCCGATCCCGCGCTGGTGGTCCCGATGCGGACCGGCGTCGGGCTCTCGTTCAACTGCGGGCGCGCCGGTGTCAAGGTAGCCTTCGGCGTTGTCATGGCAATGACAGTTGTTAGTCTGGTGATGACCACGTTGCTCTCATCGGCCCGTTAGCAACTCGCCTCACCAATGTACGCCCGCAAGATACTTCTCTCTGTTACAGCGGCTGTCATATTCACTGCCCTGCTGCCGGCGCAGGCTCCGGCGCCGCGCCACAACGTTATTCTGTTTATCGCCGACGGCCTGCGCGCGGCAAGCGTGACGCCGGAATCCGCGCCGGCGATGGCGAGACTGCGCGAAGAAGGTGTCAACTTTGCCAACAGCCACGCGCTTTATCCGACCGTGACGACGGCCAACGCATCGGCGATCGCAACCGGCCACTATCTCGGCGACACCGGCGATTTCGGAAACACGCTCTGGTTCGGATTTCCCGTCTGGGCGCACGGCGGCGCGCCGGTCACGTTTCTGGAGAATGACGCGGTGCTGGGTGAGATCAACCAGCATTACGGCGCCAATTACCTGAATGAGGAATCGCTGGTGGCGGCGGCGCGCCGCGCTGGCATGGCGACGGCTGTCATCGGGAAAGTGGGGCCGTCATTCATTCAGGATGTGACGGCGAAGCGCGATGGCTCCGAAACCATCATCATCGACGACACGTTCGGACACGACGGCGGCATACCGGTAGCGCCTTCGGTGCTCGCGGCGCTGCGGACGGCGGGCCGTCCGGTGCAGACTCCCGATACGACGGTGCCCGATGTCGAACAGGAAGTGTATCTGACCCAGGTGGCGACGCGGGTGGTGCTGCCGAATCTGGCGGCGTCGGGGAACGGGTTCGTGCTGGTGTTCTGGTCGCGCGACCCGGATTACACGCAGCACAATGCGCGCGACAGCGTGGGGCAGCTGGAACCCGGGATCAACGGGCCGGCGGCGCGCGCAGCGATTCGCAATGCCGACGACCGGCTGGCGGCGCTGATTCAGGCGGTGCATGATCTGCATCTCGACGACACGACCGACATCTTCGTGACGGCGGACCACGGATTCGGCACAATCGCCAAAGGAACGGTGACGAGCGGAACCAGCGCGGCGGCGCGGTGCGCGAATCCGGATCAGCCGGCGGTGGGTTCGCCACAGGGATTCCTCGCCGTCGATATTGCGAAGGGGCTTGGCCTGCCCGTGTTCGATGCCGACACGTCGCTGCGGGCGGTGAATTGTGAATCAGGCGGGTTGCTGGCGCAGGGAGACGGGCTGATCGGTGAGGATGCCACGAAGCCGGGAGTCGTGGTGGCGGCGAATGCGGGTTCGGACCTGATTTATGTCGAGGACAAGGGGCTGCTTGGGGACGTGGTGAAGATTTTGCTGAGCGAAGACTACGTCAGCGGGATTTTCGTGAAGGATTCGCTGGGCGAGCTGGCCGGCACACTGCCCATGAGCCGGATCAATCTGATCGGCAGCGCGGTGACGCCAGTGCCGGATATCGTGGTGAATTTCCGTTCGTATGGAGCGTTCTCGGAGGAGTGCACCAGTGCGCTGCTCTGCGCGAAAATCACCGCGGACACAACCCTGCGCGAGGGCCAGGGGAACCACGGCGGATTCAGCCGCGCGGAAACGAATAACTTCATGGCGGCGGCGGGGCCGGATTTTAAGAAGAGCTTCGTCGATGAGGCGCCGGTGGGGAACGCCGACATCGCACAGACGCTGGCGCACGTGCTGGGAATCGGGCTGCGGAACAAAGGCAGGCTTGCGGGGCGCGTGGTGACGGAGAGCCTCAGAGGCGGCGCGATGGTGGAGTGGAAACGCGAGACTGTGGAGTCGAAGCCCGCGGAGAACGGCCGGACTACGATTCTGAATCTACAGCGGGTGGGGTCGACGCTGTACTTCGACGCAGCGGGATTCGCCGGTCGGACGGTGGGGTTGCAGGCGCCTTAGGAGACGCTTGCTCACGCGCGCGGCTCGGTAACAACCTGTCAGGCCAGTTCGGGGAGCATGTCGATGGCGCCGCACGGGCATTCGGCCGCGCACAGGCCGCAGCCTTTGCAGTACTCGTAGTTGATGCGGAAGCCTTCGCCGTTGGTGGGCTTGATGACCGCGTTATCCGGGCACATGCCGTAACAGTTGTTGCAGTCGAAGCAATTGCCGCAGGAGAGGCAGCGGCGCGCTTCGAAGAGGGCGTTGTCGGCATCCAGTCCGCCGACCACTTCGTTGAAAGTTCGACTCGCGGCGTGCGCGATCGAGAATCGGCTGCACCGTTTTCGGCGCGTCGGCGTAATACCAGGTGTTCAGGCGGTCGAACGTGGCGAGCGGATGTTTCGCCGGCGGTTCGTACGCGACCCCGCGCAGCCAGGCATCGATGTGGCGCGCGGCTTTCTTGCCATGGCCGATGGATGCGGTGGCGGAACGTTCGGAAGGCACCATGTCTCCGCCCGCGAAGATGCCGGGGACGCCGGTCATCATGTGTTCATCCACCAACGCTGAGCCTTTGTCGATCTGCAGGCCATTGATGTGCGACAGAAATTCCTGGTCGACGTTCTGGCCGAGGGCGAGGACGAGCGCGTCGGCGTCGATGGTTTCGAATTCGCCGGTGGGCTGTGGAAACCCGGTTTCGTCGAGCCGCATTTTCTCGACGGTGAAGGCGGCGTTCTCCTCCTTCTTAATGGTGGAGAGCCAGCGGAACTGGATGCCTTCTTCCTCGGCCTCGCGGACTTCGAAATCGTGGGCAGGCATGCGTTCGCGGGTGCGGCGGTAGACCACGATAGCTTCCTCGGCACCGAGGCGTTTCGCCGTGCGGGCGGCGTCGAGCGCGGTGTTGCCGCCGCCGTAGATCAGAACACGGCGGCCGATGCTGACGGGCGCGGAGCCTTCCATGGAACGCAGAAGCTGCAGGGCGTCGAGGATGCGTCCGGCGTCGCCGGCCGGGATGTAAGCGCGCTGCGCGATCTGCGCACCGACCGCGAGATAGACGGCGTCGTAACCGCCCGCCTTCATTTCGGCGACCGGATCGTCGATGCGCGTGTTCAGGCGCAGCCTGATGCCCATGTCGAGAATGCGGGCGATTTCCGCATCGAGAATATTGCGCGGCAGACGGTAGCGTGGAATGGCGTAGCGCATCATGCCGCCCGCGGCGGGTTGCGCGTCGCAGATGGTGACACGGTGGCCGAGGCGTCGCAGATGATAGGCGCCAGAGAGCCCGGAGGGGCCGGAGCCGATGATGAGAACGTTCTTGCCGTGAACCTGCGGGACATGGAACGCCCAGCCTTTGCGAATGGCTTCGTCGCCGAGAAAGCGCTCGCCGGCGTGGATATTGACGGAGACATCGAGCTGGCCGCGGTTGCAGAAAGTCTCACAGGGTGGTAACAGATGCGCCCCATGATGGCGGGCATCGGATTGTTGACGGTCAGAAGCTCCCAGGCGGTGCGGTAGTCGCCTGCCTCGGCGTGATAGAGCCACTGCTGGATGTTTTCGCCGGCGCGGCAGGCGTTATTGCAGGGCGGCAGACGATTCACGTAAACCGGACGCGAGGTGCGCCAGGTGCCGGTGTGATTGGTCAGGCTGGAGCCGGGGTCAAGAGTCGTGGCGAAGGGTTTCTGCATGGTCAGGCTCCTTGGTCGAGCAGGTTGAAGCGCGCGACGTTCCGGTCGGCGATGGCCTGGATGCGCGCGATGCGGTCCGTCGCGACCGCGGGTTTGAACAGATGCACAAAGCGCTTCTGCAGCCGCAGATAGTCCTCGACGGGAACGCGCCGGCGAATGGGAGTGTGGGCGGTGACTTCGCCGTGCTCAGCTTCGAAGAGCGGAAACAGACCGCTCTCGACGGCAAGACGGGCGACGCGGATGGTGTCGCAGGAGGCGGTTCCCCAGCCCAGCGGACACGGGACGTGCACGTGCACGTAGCGCGCGCCGCGCATCAGGATGGCGCGCTCGATTTTGTCTTCGAGATCGTGAAGATTGGCGACCGAGGCCGTGGCGACGTAAGGGATGAAATGTGCCATGGCGATGAGCGGGATGTTCTTGCCCTGCCCGAATACGTTGCCGGGCTCGGGACCGACGGCGGGCGTGGTGGCGGTGCGGGCGGCGGCGGGCGTGGCGCTGGAGCGCTGCACGCCGGTGTTCATGTAGGCTTCGTTGTCGTAGCAGACGTAGAGGACGTTGTCGTTGCGCTCGAACATGCCGGAGAGGCAGGCGAAACCGATGTCGGTGGTGCCGCCATCGCCCCCCTGAGCGAGGACGCGGACGTCGTCCTGGTGTTTGACTTTCATGGCTGCCGCGATACCGGTGGCGATGGCCGGGGCGTTGCCGAAGAGCGAGTGCAGCCAGGCGATCTGCCACGAACTCTCCGGATAAGGAGTGGAAAAGACTTCGAGACAGCCCGTGGCATTGGCGACGACCAGACGGCCATTCGATGCTTTCATGGCGGCGTCAATGACATAACGCGCGCCCAGCGCTTCGCCGCAGCCCTGACAGGCGCGATGGCCGCAGTTGAGGGCGTTGGCGCGGTTGGGAGAAGCCTGCCCGGCCGCGGCGCCGGGGCCAAGGAGCCGGTTGGCAACGGTGAACGTTCCGGTCTGATAGAAGCGAATCTGTGTCAATGGCATACCAGTTCCCCCGCGTTTATTTCCGGCTCGTGCGCGATGGCTTTTTCGTTGAGATCGAGGAACGTCAGAGGCGGCAGGAGGCCGTGATGTGCGCGTTCGAATGCGGCGCGGAGAGCCTTGCGGGTAATGGCGCGGCCGCCAAGTCCGGCGATGATCGTGGCGACGCTGGGCGAAAGCCCTGCGAGCGCAGTCTGAATTTCCATGGCGAGGATGCCACCGTGGCCCGGCGCGAGACACTTTTCGAGCACAACCACGTGGCGCGCGCCGCCGAGCATGGAGCGCATCAGATCGAACGGAAACGGCCGGTAGGAGCAAAGGCTGATGCTGCCGATGGAGACGCCGTGGTCGCGGAGTTCATCGACAACTTCCTGGATGGTGCCGTTTACCGAGCCAAGCGCGACGACCAGGATTTCTGCGCCTTCCGTGCGATAGCCGCGCGCCAGACCGCCGGATTCGCGTCCGAAAGCGCGGGCGAAATCGCGGGCGATTTCAGGAATGCGGGCCAGAGCCTGAAACTGCTTCTGGTGGGCGAGGTAGCGCACTTCCATGAAAGCTTCGGGGCCGACCATGGAGCCGATCGAAAGCGCCGCGGCGGGATCGAGAACCTGGCGCGGCCGGAAAGGCGGCAGCCAGGCGTCCACCTGTTCCTGCGTGGGGACGTTGACGCGCTCATAGGCATGCGTGAGGATGAAGCCGTCCATGCAAACCATGACAGGCAGCGAAAGTTCTTCGGCCAGCCGGAAGGCCTGGACATGAAGGTCGGCGGCTTCCTGATTGGTTTCGGCGTGCAGCTGCAGCCAGCCGGAATCGCGCACGGACATGGAATCGGAGTGGTCGTTCCAGATGTTGATGGGAGCGCCGATGGCGCGGTTGCCGATGGTCATCACGATGGGGAGCCCGAGACCGGAGGCGTTGTAGATGGCTTCGGTCATGTAGAGCAGTCCCTGGCTGGCGGTGGCGGTGTAGCTGCGCGCGCCGGCCGCGGATGAACCGATGGCGACGGAGAGCGCGGCGAATTCGGATTCCACATTGATGAAGTCGCAGCCTTTGAGGCGGCCGGATTTCACCATTTCGCCGAGACCTTCGACAATGTGCGTCTGCGGCGTGATCGGGTAGGCGCAGATGACTTCCGGGCGGCAGAGCGCGACCGACTCGGCGACCGCCCGCGAACCTTCAATTTGCTGCAGCATAGGACTCCATGAGTTCGTGCGCGCAGTCCCAGGCAGCCTGGGCCGCGGCGGCGTTGGCCTCGCCGACTTCACCGGGAAACTTTTGGCGAATGGCAGCGAAGAGGGATTCGAGGTGAAGCAGCCCGGTCTGCGCGACGAAGGCGCCGAGCAGCGCGGCGTTGGGAAGCGGACGGCGGACGTATTTCATCGCCAGTTCCGTGGCGGGAACGGCGAGGCGGCGGCCGACGGGACACGGGATGTTGGGATTGGCCGAGTTAATCAGAACCGGGCCGTCAGCCACGAGGCCGTCGAAGAGTCCGGACAGTTGAAGGAGAGTGGGGTCCTGAATGATGAGCGCATTCGGTTGCGTAACTGGCTCGCGCAGACGGATAGGCTTGTCGTCGAGACGGCAGAACGACATGACCGGCGCGCCGTTGCGTTCGGAACCGAAGTTGGGAAACGCCTGGGAGTATTTGCCTTCAAGAAACGCGGCTACGGACAGGATTTCAGCGGCTGATACCGCCCCCTGGCCGCCGCGCCCGTGGATTCGGATCTGAAACATGTACCTGTGGGAAGGGCAATTCCGCCGCCAGCGCGGGGAGTCGTGTTTACAGCGGGTTAGCGGAAGCGGAGGCAGGCTTAATGGGCGGTATGGCGCGGGGAGTGCGGCGAATTCCGCATATCACTTTGGATAAGCTTTGGGCTATTCTCCGATCCGAGCCCTCGCGTTCCTTATGATAGAGAAGGCCGATGAGCACAAGCACGCCTGCATACCTCGAGGTAAATCGATTTTCTGACGTAGCAGATAGACCCTAAAGCGCTGCTCGGCTTCCAGCCGTCGCAGGCAGCGCAGGAGCGTATGGCGGACCTGGCGTCGCGTAATGGCGAAGGGCTTTTGTCAGACGAAGAGAAGCAGGAATTGTCCGATTTTCTCCAGCTCGAACATCTGATGGTCATGGCCAGGGCGGAAGCGCGGCGGAAACACCCGGCGCGTGCCTGAGATCGACGCCCGATTGCGGCGGTGCGGCTCCAATACTGCGACGCGGCTTACTGCAAAAGATCGATCACGCACATCGTTCCATAACGTGCGTGTGGCCCGCAGGCAATCCCGGCATGATTCCAGCGCGCGTTGAGGAGGATTTTCCGGTGGCCCCGGCTCGCGACTCCGTCATCGATCACCAGCCGGACAATAACCGAGCGAGCCTGTTTCGGACTAGGCAATCACTTCTCCGGCCCCCGCAAAAAGCCTTCCGTAGCGCCCCATCCTTTTCCTGAAATCACTGCCGTCGGAGCCGTTATGGCCCACTAATCCAAGTTGCCCGGTATCGCGCACGAGGTCTGCCGCGGCACGCGAGAGTGGTTCGGAAAGAATTACACGGGGAAGGCCGGCGTGAATTGACTGCAGATCGGCTATGGCCTCATCCAGAGGCTGGACACCCTCCTCCGTGATCAGGTCGGGCTGGCCCGGAATCTTCAGAAGATTGCCGACGTAGAAAGGGCGCAGTTCCCGGAGAACCTGGACGAAGCCGGCGGGGTCGGCGCGGAACTGATTCAGCGTTGCAAAAGCCTCGGATTCAAGAGGGATCGAAGGTGGATTCGGCGTAATGCCCGCACCAAAGCTGAGTGCGGCGAATCCGATCCCGAAAACGAGTCCGGCACGGACAAACATACTCAGCAGTATACGGTTTCGCGAATTACGGCAGTTAACGCGGCTGGCGCCGCGTGTACGGGGCGTGAAACGGCGTTCCCGCGGAATTCGTAACGATCCGCGCCGGGCGAAGCCCGGCGAGACGCGGATATAATCCGCGTGTCCGAAATGGCAGCGAAATGTAGAAACTCCAGGGCTCGCGCAGAGCTTATGTATTTACGAGCGGCGGATGCCGTTCGAGGCGGCGATGGGAAGGCGCACGTTCAGCAGCCGGTCGATCCAGCTTCCGGCGGCGCGCAACCGGATTAATGTCTGACGCATGGGATTGACTCCTTTCCTGTTTTGCATATCGGCTGAAAATGAGCGGTCGAGCGATCCGTTCATAACGACCTCAACAGGCCATGCGAAACGGAGGCTCACACCGCGAAATACTACCGCCTTCGGGCATACAGGGCCTCCTCTCCTGCGTTATTATATACCCTATGGGGTATCCGAGTCCATACGCGGGCGAAACAATTTTTCGACTTTTTTTGTCACTGGGGGCGCACCGGTTCGAACAGGTAGTGCGAGACGATCCACTCCGCTCCGCCGCGGTAGCCCCAGAGTTCGGCGCAGGCCATGAAGAAGAGACGCCAGCGCACGAACCATCGCAATGCTTCGCCGGGGCCATAGATCCCGGCAAAGAGCTGAAGAATTTCGTCGCGATGCCGGTCCATGCGGGCGAGCCAGTCTTCAGAAGTCTTCTGATAATGCACGCCGCTGACAGCCCAGTGCTCACGGATGCGGACGTCGTCCTGAAAGTAGAGGAGCAGGTCGTGACTCGGCATCTGGCCGCCCGTAAAGAAATGCTGCGACATCCAGTCGGTCGAGTCGCGCACTTCAAAAGGATAGGCGAAGCGATGATGGGTGAAGATGTGTACGAAGAAGAGCGCGTCCGGGTTCATCCACGACGCGACCTTCTGAAGCAGCCGCTGATAGTTGCGCACGTGCTCCATCATTTCGACCGAAACGATGCGGTCGAAACCCATTTTTTTATCGCGCACAACGCCCGCCCGAGTGGCGGGCTGTGGCAGGTGGCCGGCGTCGAAGTCGTTGATGTCGGACGTGACGATGCGCAGGTTGGTGAGGCCGCGTTCGCGGGCGCGAGCGGTGATGAATTCGCGCTGCGAGTTGGAGTTCGAGACGCCGGTGACCCGGCTGTGCCGGTATCGCGCGGCGGCGTAGAGCGAGAAAGCACCCCAGCCGCAGCCGAGATCGAGAATCGACTGGCCGTCTTCAATGCGGGCGCGTGAGGCGGTGAGATCGAGCATGCGGCGCTCAGCGCGGTCGAGCGTGTCGCCGTCCTCGTAATAGCAGCAGCTGTATTTACGATGCTCGCCGAGAACCAGCTCATAGAACGCCGCGGGAACCTCATAGTGCTGGCGGTTGGCCGCCGGAGTGTGAATCGCAATCGGGCTGGCTTTGAGCTGTTCGATGTAGCGCATCAGGTGCGCCAGCTGCGCTTCGGGATCGCCCTGGTCTTCCGCGCGCAATCGGGCGGCGAGAAGACGCCGGATGGCGGCGCGCAGGAGCCAGTCGGGAAAGATGTCGCGCTCGACGAGCGGCTCATACCAGGCGGGTTTGGCTTCGGTGATATGTTCCTGGGAAATGGTGGTGTCCATTTAAGGTTGCGTTCACAGGCTAAAGCCTGTGCCACCATGCTTTGCACCAGGAGCTATGGATGGTGGCACAGACTTTAGTCTGTGGTTTGGTCTCATTCTCTTAGCCCGCTTTCCTGGGAAACCAGGGTATGAAGGCGCTGGTGGTCTGCTGGTAGCGGCGATATTCGTCGCCGCGCGTGCGGATGGCCTGGGCTTCGGTGGCCGGAATGCCGGTGACGCGCAGCACGAAGTAGAGAATCAGCGCTGGCGAAATAAACCCGAGCCAGCCGTAGGGCGAAGCCAGCGCGAAAATGGCGAACGACATCCAGATCAGCCATTCGAAGAAATAGTTCGGATGGCGCGAATAGTGCCAGAGGCCGACCTGGCAGGTGTGGCCTTTATTCGCGGGGTTCGACTTGAAGGCGCTGAGCTGCGCGTCGGCGGTCATTTCGCCGAGCATGGCGACGATCCAGAGCACCGCGCCGGCCCACTCAAGCGGAGAGATCATCGGATCGGTATTGCGCGCCGCGGCGAGAAACGGAATCGCCATCACGATACCGAGCACAGCCTGGAATTCATAGAACATCAGAAATTTGAAAGCGATGTTGGTCTTCCACTGGCGGCGCAGCTCCTGATAGCGGCCTTCTTCGGGATGGCCGATGACGCGCGTGACCAGAAGGTAGATCGCCAGACGGAATCCCCAGACAGCGGCCATCACGGCGACCAGCGTGGAGCGCAGCCAGTAGCCGCCGCCGAGCGCAGGATAAAGAATGCCGAGAATGGCGAGGCCGCCCGCCCAGCCGGGGTCCACGATGGACGCGTTGCCGGTCGCGAGGTGAATCAGCCAGAGAATCAACATCAGGCCGACGACGCTGGCGGCGCCGATCGCGACCATAGTGACGATGGTCATGATTGGCGCAGCAGCAGCTTCTCCATGCCCTCTTCCGGCTTGAGGCGGAAAAGCTGCAGCAGCATATAGAACGACATGGCGATGTTGCCCAGGGCAAAGATCACAATCAGCCATACGATGCGGGCCAGCCAGCTGGATTCCTTATACGCCACCCAGACCCAAAACGTGGTGAAGCCGAAGTAGGCGTCCCAGAGCGTGGCGACCGCCCAGGGATTCCCGGCGAACGAATGGAGCGACGACCAGAGGCTGACTTTCATGCTGGTCTGGACCGTCATGACGATCATCCAGACGAAGATCGCCCCAAAGAGGAGTTTGAGTAGAGTTTTCATAAATTCTGCTCCGGACCAAATCGGGTTACGGTCATATTTTCGTAATCTCTATAACAATGCCCCATGCCACGCGGAGCCGACCTGCTACAACAGATAGGATGTATCCTTTTGTACCAGAAGCGCGGTACCGGTTCGGGGCGGTACTGTTTTTTGTGCTTTTGCACTTGGGGATCGTGCTGGTTTGGTGGACGCCGCCGACCTGGAAACTGGTCGGGCTGCTGGCAGCAACATACGCAATCCGCATGTTCGGGGTGACGGCAGGATACCACCGCTACTTCGGCCATCGCAGTTACAAGCTGGGACGGACCGCACAGTTCGTCATCGCGTTTATCGCGCAAAGCTCGGCGCAAAAGGGCGTGCTGTGGTGGGCGGCGCATCACCGGCTGCACCACCGGGAATCGGATCGCGAGCAGGATGTGCATTCACCGACACAGCATGGATTCTGGTGGGCGCACGTGGGCTGGGTGCTTTCGAACGACTTCGACGAATATGATACGCGCGCGGTGGCGGAGTTCCTGAAGTTTCCCGAGATCCGCTGGCTGGACAAATATCATTGGGTGCCGACGGTGGTCCTGGGCGCCGCGATCGCTGCGATCGGTGGGTGGCCGGCGTTTCTGTGGGGCTACGTGGTGTTGACCTTGGTGCTTTATCACTGCACGTTCTCGATCAACTCACTCGCACATCTTTGGGGCACGCGACGCTTCGATACGCCGGATGAGAGCCGCAACAACTGGTGCCTGGCGCTGCTGACGTTCGGCGAAGGCTGGCACAATAATCATCACCACTCGCCGGGAAGCTGCCGCCAGGGCGAGCGCTGGTGGGAGATCGATATCACTTATATGGTGCTGCGGGCGCTGAGCTGGATCGGCGTGGCGCGCGACCTCCGTCCGTTCCGCAAAGCCTCAGCCACTGCCCTGACCGCGGAATCATGAAACGCATTGCAGTAATCGGTTCGGGGATTTCGGGCTTGTCGGCGGCCCATTATCTGAGCCGCGCGCATGAGGTGCATGTATTCGAATCCGACGAACGTATCGGAGGGCACACGCACACGGTGATGGCGGAGTCGGCGAAGGGGCCTGTGCCGGTGGACACGGGCTTCATCGTGTTCAATGACCGCACGTATCCGAATTTCTGCCGCCTGATGGCCGAGCTCAGAGTGGAAGCGCAGCCGAGCGACATGTCGTTCGCGGTGACAGACGGCGGAACGTTTGAGTATTCCAGCCGCGGTCTCAGCGGTTTCTTTGCCCAGAAGCGGAATTACTTTGCCGCGCCGCACTACGTGCTGTTCCGCGAGATGCTGCGGTTCAACCGGGAAGCGCCAAAGATTCTGGACGATCCGGAAGCGGACGGAATGACGCTGGGTGAATTTCTGGACGCGGGGCGTTACGCGCAGGTCTTTATCGACCGGTACCTGATTCCGATGACAGGCGCGGTATGGTCGATGGCGCCCGAGACCATGCCGTCCTTTCCGGCGCGCACGCTGATCCGGTTCATGCACAATCACGGCATGCTGGGGATCAACACGCATCCCGCATGGAAGGCCATTCGCGGCGGGAGCCATTCCTATCTGAAGCCGCTGACGGCGCGCTTCCGGAGGAATATTCAGACGCGGGCGCCGATCCGCTCTGTGACACGCATGGACCGCGGCGTGACGTTTCACTTCGCGGACCGGCCTGAGCAAAGCTTCGATGAAGTGGTGTTCGCGTGTCACGGGGATCAGATTCTGCCGCTGCTGGAGGATCCGACAGCGACCGAGCGCGAGGTGCTGAATTGCTTCACGACCACGCGCAATGAAACCTGTCTGCACACGGACGCGACGATGCTGCCGAAGCGGTCGAACGCGCGGGCTTCGTGGAACTATCTGCTGGGCGACCGCGGCAAAGTGACGCTAACGTATCACATGAACCGGCTGCAGTCGCTCGAAACCGCGGAGGACTACTGCGTCACGCTGAACGCGAACGGGTCGGTGAATCCGCAGCGCGCGCTGCGCCGCATGGTGTACGAGCATCCGCTGTACACGCGAGCCGCGATCCGCGCCCAGGACCGCTGGGCGGAGATCAGCGGGAAAAATCACACGCACTTCTGCGGCGCGTGGTGGTTTTACGGATTTCACGAAGACGGCGTGCGCAGCGGCATGCGCGTGGCGGAATCGCTGGGAGTTGCCTGCGCATGATTCCCCCGGCCGGGCTGTACACGGGAAAGCTGCGGCATCGGCGCTTTCTGCCGCGCCGCCATGAGTTCACTTACAACCTGTTCATGGCCTGGCTGGATATCGACAGGATTCCCGAAATGATGGCGGCATCGCCGTGGACAGCGTACAACCGGTTTCACTGGGCCAGCTTTGATGAGCGCGACCATTTCGGCGATCCGCAGGTGAGCCTGCGCGCGCGGGTGATGCGGGACGCGCGGGCGCACGGCATCGATCTGCCGAATGGGCCGATTTATCTGCTCACGCATCTGCGCTATCTCGGATACTGCTTCAATCCGATCTCGTTCTTCTACTGCTACGACGCGCAGGGGCACATCCACAGTGTTCTGAGCGAGGTCAACAATACGTTCGGCGAGGGCCGGAATTACTGGTTGTCGGCGGCGAACCGCGTGGAGGCGGCGAATTCGTTCCGGTACAGTTGTCCGAAGACGCTGCATGTGTCGCCGTTCAATCCGATGAACCTCGGTTATGAGTTCGTGCTGACCGAGCCCGGCGAGCGGCTAATAGCCCATATGAACACGACCGAAGAAAGCGACAGACCGTTCTTCGATGCGACGCTCACGCTGGAGCATCGCGCATGGACGCCGCGCAATGTAGGCATCGCGCTGGCGCGTTATCCGCTGATGACGGCGCGGGTGATCGGGGCGATTCACTGGGAAGCGCTGCGCCTGTGGATCAAACGGGTGCCGGTATTCACGCATCCGGACCGGGTCGCGGCGGGAATCGGGGAGGCAACAAAGCGAGTATGAGTTTCGCGCGCAAGGCTGTGTTTCGCATGCTGGAGAATCTGCGCTACGGGTCGCTCGAGGTGGTCTGCCCCGACGGCGTGCGGAACTTCGGCGATCCGAATGCGGAGCTGCGCGCGTGCATCGCGGTGCACAACGAGAGTTTCTTTTCGCGCGTGCTCTGGGGCGGAGACGACGCAGCGGGCGACGCGTATGTGGACGGCGACTGGTCGTCGCCGGACCCGGTAGCGGTGGTGCGGCTGGCGGCGCGCAATCTGGGGGCGCTGGAAGGCGTCAATCCGCTGTTCTCGATGGCGAGCCGGGCGTTCCATCGCGTGCTGCACATGCTGAAGCGGAATTCCGTGGCGGGCAGTAAGAAGAACATTCAGGCGCATTACGACCTGAGTAACGATTTCTTCCGGTTGTTTCTCGACCGTCACATGGTGTATTCGAGCGCGGTCTACCGGCACGCGGAAGATTCGCTCGAAGATGCCCAGATCGAGAAGCTCGACCGTATCTGCCGCAAGCTGGGGCTGGGGCCGAACGATCATGTGCTCGAAATCGGCACCGGCTGGGGCGCGTTTGCGCTGCATGCGTCGCGGAATTACGGCTGCCGCGTCACGACGACCACCATCAGCCGCGAGCAGCACGATGAGGCGCGGCAGTTGTTCACGTGCGCGGGTGAAGCAGGGGAGCGCATCGATCTGCTGCTGGAGGATTATCGGAACCTGAAGGGCTCGTTCAACAAGCTCGTCAGCATCGAGATGTTCGAAGCGGTGGGGCTGGAATATTACGACGCGTTCTTCTCAGCATGCGACCGGCTGCTGACGCCCGACGGCGCCATGGTGATGCAGGCCATCACGATGAACGAACAGCGCTGGGACGACTACCGGAAGCAGAGCGACTGGATTCAGCGCCGCATCTTTCCGGGATCGGAACTGGCGTCGGTGCGCGAGATTATGAACTCGCTGAAGCGGGCCACGCGCCTGACGATGTTCAACGTGGAGGACATCGGCCAGCACTATGCACTGACGCTGGCGGAGTGGCGCAGGCGATTCCACGAATCGATCGGGGACGTGCGCGCGCTCGGCTTCGACGAACCGTTCTGCCGCATGTGGGACTACTATCTGGCCTACTGCGAAGGCGCGTTCCGTGAACGGCACATCAGCGACGTGCAGCTAATGCTGACGAAGAACAACAATCAGGCGGCGCTCTACGGCGAGGTGCCGGGCTTCAGATCGGCCGATCTGGTAAGAGCAACGGTGGCCTGACGGCCGGCTTTGTTTGACTAAAGGCACCGGCGGCTTCGACCGCCGGCGTTACTTCAGTTCCGCAGCCTTCGTGATGCGCTCGGCATTCAGGTATGGGCGCAGGGGTTCCGGTATCACGACGGTTCCGTCCCGCTGTTGAAAATTCTCTATAATCGCGACCCACGTTCGGCCGATGGCCAGGCCGCTGCCGTTGAGCGTGTGGGCGAGTTCGGACTTCTTGCCCGTCTTGCATGCGGATGTTGGCGCGGCGCGCCTGAAACGCCTCGTAGTTCGAGCAGGAAGAGATTTCCTTGAAGCCGTTCTGTCCGGGCAGCCAGACTTCGATGTCGTACGTCTTGGCCGAGCCGAAGCCGATATCGCCCGTGCATAGCGCCACGGTGCGGAACGGCAGACCGAGGCGGCGCAGGATGTCCTCGGCGTCGGCGGTGAGCGATCCAGTTCGTCGTAGCTCTGTGTCGGGATGGGCGAATTTCACCAGCTCCACCTTCTGAAACTGGTGCTGGCGGATGATGCCGCGCACGTCGCGCCCATACGATCCGGCCTCGCTGCGGAAGCAAGGCGTATAGGCGCAGAAGTTGATGGGGAGCTTCTCGGCGTCGATGGTTTCGTCGCGGAAAAGATTGGTGACCGGGACCTCGGCAGTCGGGATCAGCCAGAAGTCGGTGTTCTCGATTTTGAAAAGATCCGCGGCGAATTTGGGCAGCTGACCGGTGGCGTAGAGGCTCGCGGAATTCACCATGAACGGCGGCAGCACTTCGGTGTAGCCGTGGTACTCGGGTATGCGTGTCCAGCATGAAATTGATGCAGCGCGCGTTCCAGCTTCGCGCCGAGTCCAAAGTAGATGGCGAACCGCGCGCCGGTGATCTTGGTGGCGCGCTCGAAATCGAGGATGCCGAGTTCAGGGCCGAGATCCCAGTGGGCCTAGCGGTTCGAAATCGAACTTCCGCGGCTCCCCCCAGGTGCGGATCACGACGTTATCGTCGGAGGACTTACCCACCGGAACCGAATCGTGCGGAATGTTCGGCACACCGGCCATGAGCTCGCGGTATTCGGTATCCACCTGCTCGGCGGCAGCCGCCAGCGCGGAGATGCGGTCGCCAATCTCGCGCGACCTCGCCTGCAACCCGGCGGTATCCGCTCCGTCTTTGCGCAGCTGCCCGATCTCCCTGGACAGCGCATTCTGGTCGCGGCGCAGCTCTTCGGTTTCCGTGATGGCCGCGCGGCGACGGCTGTCGAGTTCGCGAAACTGCTCCACGGGCAGCGCGAATCCGCGGGTGGACAGGCGTGCGGCGACGGCGTCCAGATTGGCGCGAAACATCCCCATATCATGCATATAGATGAAGTATCGCAGCAGGCCGACGACCTGCGGCGGTCAGGCGGCCCGGATACTGCTTACTGTTCTTCTTCGTTGTCGGCGGTGACAGGCTCAAGATCTTCGGCTTCGAAAATCTGCCGGCAGTCAACGCATTCGACGTAGTCAACGCCGTCGCGGCGGGCCAGGACGATGGTGTTTTTATGTTCGCAGGCGGTCTGCATGACAGGTACTGGAGATACGAATTATTGTAATGATTCGAAGAACGGTGTCAAGGGCGGGAAGCGGGCCGATATGCGGCCGGAACGCGGGTTGGAGGGGCTCCGTGGCACAACGCCTTCACTTTTTCTTAACCGCGCACAACGGACCCTGCGGCCTGTGCGCTCTTACCCGAAATTATAAACCCGGCCGATGGAGGCTGAACGGGCGATTTCGTTAGGAATTGTAAGGCCTCGGCACGAACCGGGACGGTAAAATCCCCTCAGATGCCCTTCCCGATACACCGGCCGCGACGCCTGCGGTCTACCGAAGCCATGCGCCGAATCGTCCGCGAGACGCAGCTTGAGCCCGCGGATTTCGTCCTGCCGCTGTTCATTTGCCCTGGCGAGGGGATACGGAAGCCGATCGCCTCGATGCCGCCGCACTGCCAGATGTCGATCGACGTGGCCGTGGAGGAATGCCGGGAGGTGAAGGCGCTGGGGATCGGGGGCATCATTCTGTTCGGGCTGCCGGAGTCGAAGGATGAGGAGGCTTCGGGCGCATACGACGATCAGGGAATCGTGCAACGGGCCATTCGGGCCATCAAACGGCACCACCCCGATCTGCTCGTGATCACGGATGTCTGCAACTGTGAGTACACGAGCCACGGCCACTGCGGCAAGGTGGTGAATGGCGAGATCGACAACGACGCCACCCTCGAATGGCTGGCGGCGAGCGCGCTTTCGCACGTACGGGCGGGCGCGGATATGGTGGCGCCTTCCGACATGATGGATGGCAGAGTGGGAGCCATCCGGAAGATGCTGGATGAGAACGGCTTCACGAACGCGCCGATTCTGGCTTATGCGGCGAAGTTCGCATCGGTGTTCTACGGGCCGTTCCGCGAGGCCGCCGATTCGACGCCGCAGTTCGGAGACCGGCGAAGCTATCAGATGGATCCGGCGAACGGGCGCGAGGCGATGCGCGAGATCGGGCTCGATCTCGAAGAAGGTGCGGACATCATCATGGTGAAGCCGGCGATGCCTTATCTGGACCTGATACGCCAGGCCCGCGACCGATTCGACGTGCCGGTTTCGGCATATCAGGTGAGCGGGGAGTATTCGATGATCATGGCCGCGGCGGAAAAGGGCTGGATCGACGAAGAGCGGGCGATGGTGGAGAGCCTGACCTCGATCCGGCGCGCGGGTGCAGATTTCATCCTGACGTATTTTGCCAAGCCGATGGCCCGGCTGTTGGGATAAATCAGAGCTGCTGGGATAGTCAGAGGTCTTCGAACAGATCGGCTATCTGGACGCGGAAGCCGGGGATAAGCTCAGAACGTCATAAAAGAGCCTTCAGAAAGGCGTTGTGCGCCAACAGTCGTGTGCAGCTCAAGTGTTCTGGTTTCGGGATAGATGAGCCATACTTCCTGCACACCCCATTTCAGATACGCCTTCAGTTTTCGATTAATCGTGCTTGCTGTCTCTGACGGAGAGACGATCTCAATAGCAATGTCCGGTGTCTCCGCCACTGGAATGCGCTTGAACGTCAACGCCGTGCCATGTTTCAGCCGAGAAAAAACCGAGGTCCGGGCGCAACCGGGTGTTCGTGCGTACAGCAAGATCCGTTTCGAGAAGAACCACACCCAGCCTTCTCTTTCGCACATAAACATGCAGGAGGCTTGCAACCTGCATCAGGATCAGGTTGTGTTCGGGCGTGGCGCTCGACACTTCGATAAGTTCTCCGTCCAGCAGTTCCCATTTGCGAATTTCCTCTTCGGGAAGCGCATCGAACTGTTCGGCCGTCATCTGTGTCGGGACCGGCATACCTGAATGATATCGCTACAATGGTGCTTTCCCATGCAATTCCTTGAGTCAAGCCTCGTCGCACTGATCACTCAGACCTCGACCAATCTGCCTCCCGATGTGCGCGCTGCCATGAGCGCTACTGGCCTTGCCGAGAAGCCGGATACGCAGGCTTCGCAGGCGCTCAACATCATCCTTTCAAACATCGATATGGCGGCCGACGATTCCGGCGCCATCTGCCAGGACACCGGCATGCCGACGTTTTACGTACACACGCCCGTGGGCGTGAATCAGCTCGCAGTGAAGAAGGCGATACGCGTGGCAGTGGCGGAGGCAACGAAGCTGGGCAAGCTGCGTCCGAATTCGGTCGATTCGCTGACGGCGAAGAACAGCGGCGACAATCTCGGCACCGAAACGCCGGTGATTCATTTCGAGCAGTGGGAAGAGGACGACATCGAGATCAAACTCATCCTGAAAGGCGGCGGGTGCGAGAACAAGAATATTCAATATTCGCTACCCATGAGTCTCGACCATCTGGGACGCGCGGACAGAAATCTGGAGGGCGTCAGAAAGTGTCTGCTGCACGCGGTCTGGCAGGCGCAGGGACAGGGCTGTGCGCCGGGCGCGCTCGGCGTGTGCATTGGCAGCGACCGCGCGCATGGATACGATCTGGCGAAAGCGCAGCTTTTCCGCACGCTGGATGACACGAACCCCGTTGCGGAGCTGGCGGAACTTGAAGCGCGCGTCATGAAGGAAGCCAATGAGCTGGGCGTCGGCGCGATGGGCTTCGGCGGGCGGGTGTCGCTGATCGGCTGCAAGATCGGCGTGGCAAACCGGCTGCCGGCGTGCTACTTCGTTTCGGTGGCGTACAACTGCTGGGCGTTCCGGCGGCTGGGCGTGCGTCTCGACGCGCAGACCGGCGCGATCACAAAGTGGCTTTACCGCGATCCCGCGCGGCCAGTCGAGCGCATGACGAAGGCCGCGGGTTTCCGGCTGACCGGACGCGAGGTGGTGCTCACAGCGCCGCTGACCGAAGAGAGGGTTCGCGCGCTCAAAGTCGGCGATGTGGTGCTGGTGCGCGGCGAAGTCTACACGGGGCGCGACGCAGTGCACGCGCATCTGATGAAGAATCCGCCGCCGGTCGATCTCCACGGTGCGGTGCTTTATCATTGCGGCCCCGTTATGCTGAAGTCCGGCGACAAGTGGACGGTCAAGGCGGCCGGTCCGACCACGAGCATCCGCGAAGAGCCTTATCAGGCAGATGTGATCAAACGCTACGGTGTACGCGCGGTGATCGGCAAAGGCGGCATGGGTGCGAAAACGTCGGCCGCACTGAAAGAGTTCGGCGCGGTCTATCTTAATGCCATCGGCGGCGCGGCGCAGTATTATGCGCGTACGGTGCAGGATGTGCTCGACGTAAACCTGCTGGAATTCGGCGTGCCTGAAGCGATGTGGCATCTGCGCGTCGACAACTTCCCGGCCATCGTGACCATGGATGCGTACGGCAACAGCCTGCACGCGGACGTGGAGAAGGCGACGGCAGCCGAGTTGGAGCAGCTGCAGCCGGCCTGAATTCAGACCGGACTGTTATAATCGGGGCTTCCCCTCCCGCAGTCGGCATCCGGTGCAGCTCCTCCACCGGAATGCGCGCGGCCGAAGGCTGTCTAAGAAACCTTCTGCTGCACATGAAACCCGAGGTCACTTCCCGACCGGCTCATCGAAGGTGATTGACGACTCTGTTGAGTATTCGCGCGCCGCCGGCATATCCGGTCGCAGCAAGCCTATGATGCAAGGTACGACGTGCATCGATCGAATCAGCAGGCGGGGCCGCTGCAGGTTGCCGATCGTGAGAACGACCGCCTGCCTCGGCCTGACTACGGTGTGCACCGGCTTGGTTCCTTCCGCACATTTCGGCCGCGTATTCACCGAACAGATCTCAAGCGCAGTTGCCGCGTCGGAGATATTCAGAAAAAACACCTGCTTGTTGCTCACAGCTTTGGCAGGACTCAGCCACTGATTCCTGCGTTGCGGTGGCATCGCCAATTGAGGGAAATCATCCAGGGTGTTCCCCATGATACGTTCCATGCGCGCGCTGGCCTCGATCGGCGGCCCCGCCTTTTCTTTCGAGACATCCTCAACCCTCGCCCAGCACAACTCATTTTTTGTCGTGTGTTCCTCGATGCGAATATCGGTGCTTTCGTCCGGAGGTAATGTGACAACGTGGTCCGGCTGAATTCGTTTTCCGCTCGCGCAATAAACGTCGACTCCCACAGATCTCGCGACAGCCGACGGATTGGTTAGACGCAGGAGAGACCATTCATCGGGACCGCATCCCAAAGTCGGAAATATCTGGACGGATTTGACGGGGAAAACGGGCGCCTGCTGAGCCAGCAATCGTCCAGCCAGGACAACGAGGAACAGCCGGCTCGTCAGGGACACGAAAGACAGCATACATCCGCTTCTCCGGATCGCAACCGGACACCGTCGGCGGGTCACCGCCGGTGCTGCGAATATGCGCGTACGTCCTGGTGAATTTTCCCGGGCACACAGGACAGCGCTCTCCTGCCCACGCACCTCTGAACCTTCGATACCGGCGCGGGCTGCATTTTGGGCGCAACAGCCTGCACACGGACGTGAAGAAAGCACCGGCAGCCGAGCTGGAGCTGCTTGAACTGGTCTGAATTCAGACCCGACTGTTATAATCTGAATTTCCTTCCGTGGAGCTCTTTCCAACCCTGGCCAGGTAGCTCAGTCGGTAGAGCGCAGCCCTGAAAAGGCTGGCGGCGGCGGTTCGATTCCGTCCCTGGCCACCACATTCTTAAGAAGTTACAAGCCCGCTCTCAGGCATCTGGTCCATTGCCGTTCCAATTCTTGTCTCAACTCGACGGAATTTGTCTGTCAAACAGATGGAGCAGCCTCGATTTCCGGATCTCAGATGCCGCAGGCCATGTTCTTTACCCGAATCGCGATCCGGAAGCGTGACGGTTTTGAGCGCCAGCCGCACCTTCGCCGGTCACAGGTAGTGCATGTGTTCCACCCGATACGCCGGTCAGTTGGCGCCATCGTTCCCCGATGAGATGATTTGTAAGACATGGCCAATCATGAAATGCCGCTACGAACGCTGGGCCGAACCGGGGAACAAGTCTCGGCGGTAGGACTCGGTGGCTGGCACCTCGCGCTAAAGCACGTCGATTCGAGTGTGGCGGGCAGTCCGCGCGAGCTACGACGGGCAACACAGCATTCGTCGATGTGATCTGCCGAAGCGCAGCTCCGCCTGCTGGCTGCAACCAAGCCGGAAATCCGGCAATGGAGAAATAGATACCCTGGCCTGAAAGCAAGCGACACAATATCATCGGCGGATTTCCGTCGTCTGCCACTGCCACAGCAATGGAATCCCGCGGTGAAATTGACCCGGTCAGACCTGCACTGACCAGCCGCGCATTCTTAGACAATGCCGGCGATCTGCACCAGTTGATGGGACGCCGCGCGTGTGCCGGCTCCCGCACGCATAGCGGCGGATGGAATGCCCGTCCTTACAAAAGACTTCTCGCAATCCGCGCTGGAGGGACCGTACATGCTTCCCTGCATGAAAGCGAGTCCAGGGCAACGCGAACATGTGCCCACGTGATCACAGGAAGAACAAACCGGCAGATCGCGCGCGCGAATCGCACGGACCTCCCGGAACCCGGCTGAATCGCGCCAGATATCGACGAAGCGTTTTTGACGCACGTTGCCGCAGGTCAACGGAAACTGCACGCATGGATAGACATCTCCATGGGGCGAGATGTAGCTGGAGGAGTGCCCCGCACTGCAGGGCGTTCCGTCGAGAACATCTTCACCGACTGGTCCGGGCGGCGCTGTGAATGCTGCAACGTTCCCCACCAGCGACTCCGTTTCGAAGATCTTTCTGAGATCTTCGCGACCGATATTCAGAGCCAGAATGGAGCGATCTCCGTTCAGATGGGGTGTGATGGTAGGGTCGATGGTAAACTCGGCGCCCAGTTCGCCGGCCATTCTTTGGACGCCCTCGAAGGCTGCGGCGTTTGGTTTCATGAGCACGCAGGCGATCACCACGTGAACACGCCGGGCGCGCAGCAGCGCTATCGCCCGCAGGGTTTTTTCGAGCGAACCAGGCGCCTTTGTGATGGCGTCATGGATCAGCGGCAGGTGTGAATAAACGCTGATCTGCACCTGATGCACGCCCAGCTCGGCGATGCGCGCCGCCTCCTTTTCGCCGATCAGGACGCCATTGGTTTTGAGCTTGATATCGAAACCCCGGAAGCGCGCGTGCTCCAGGATGGTGAACAGGTCCCTGCGAAGGAAGATTTCTCCGCCACTGAGGGTCAAAAACAAGACGCCTGCCTCAGCCATCTGATCCAGCAGATCGCGCAGTTCGGCGAGACTCAACTCGTCGGGATCGTCATGATCGAGATAGCAATGGACGCATCGTTCGTTGCACCGCCAGGTCAGATCGACATGCACACTGAGCGGAATACCGCGGTCGACAGCCCGCCGGGTCAGAGATTCCATGAGATTCGGCATCGGGTTATTTCTCATCGGGAGCGGACAGGAGATGCAGGATTGAATGTTCCGCCAGAGACCGGGCAAACTCTTCGGCATCGCGCAAGGCATCTTCCGAATCCACAGCGAAGATGGGCACAATATCGCGTTCCACGATGCTGCGCAGCGTAGTCTGGCCGTCGGCCGCGAGCCAGATGGCGGTGGCGGTTTCGTTCAGGTTGAAGAGCGTGGAATCGGCGGGATTCATGATTATGACTTCACCCTCAAACACGCGAGCGGCGAGATTTGCGGCGCGTTTTGGATAGCATTCGGTCACGTGAGCAGGTCCCATACCAGCGCGTCCGGCCGGAAAGACAACTCAAAGACCGGGATCGAATCCACGAATTCGCAGATTGCGTCGAAGAGCCGACGCACGAGGACCGGGTCTTCGGCAAAAAAAAGAACGTTTCGAAGGATCGACTGCACCGCGGCTGCGGCCTTTACCGGTTCGATTCGATTTTCGGCGCCGTGCCTCAGCAGAAACAACGCTTCTACCCGGGCGTTGCGATTTTCTCCGGGACGCGCAAGGTCTCCGGCGAAAGGGGTCCCAAACGCCCTCCAGTCCTGACCAGCAGATTCGCCGGAATCCTTCCTCACGTATGAAATCTCGTCTGTGAGGAGGTGCGCGTCCGCAGGCGCAAGCCGTGAGATGGTTGTCTTACCGGCGCCGGAAGGTCCGGCGAAAAGGAACGCCCGGTCCGATCGAATGACGCTCGCCGCGTGGAGGAGGAATCCGGACTGTTCGGCCAGTTGCAAAGAATGTATGATCCGGATCACGGAATCGAGACCGTACCGGCTGGCGCTCTGCTGCACGGTAGCGGACTGCGTGACGGAATTGTACGAGGCGTGAAAATCGCCTCGGTCCATGAGCCAGCGGTCTCCCTGTCTGCGTACTTGAATATCGGCGTCGGGATCCACGAGGCAGGGGGCAGCGAGATCGACCGTTAGTTCAATCGATGCGAATGGCCTGGAATCGATGAAGCCCGCATACTGCGTCCTCAGAATCTGTTCAAAAGCCGCATCGGTAGTGGAAATGCGGATGCCGGTTCCGCCGATAACAACGTTCATGCGCAGAGCTTCCTCAGGAACCCGCGCACCACGGATCGTTCGGCCTGTGCAGGCTCCGGCTCGCTTGTTATAACCCCGTGCCATTTTGCCAGCACGTCGGCTGCGCTTACCGGCCTGTCGTTGTGCCGATGATTGTCGCCACGGGTGACGAACGTTTGATCCTGCCGAATCCCGACCACTCGATGAAGCCGCAGACCGGCGGGAGTTATCACCAGAACGACGTCCCCGGTGGAAACCTGATCCGGCGTCGTTTGCTGCACGACCAGGCAAGTACCCGGGCGTATGGTGGGGAGCATACTCGCACCGTATACCCGCAGGCGCAGGTTTCCCGATTTGCACAGGCTCTCGATGGCAAGATCCAGCACGACCCGATGACGCTCTTCAGCCGACATCCTCTTTATTGTAAAGCGTGGCGTCCGAATCGGGGTGGAGTAGTCACACGGACTTGATCGCGCAGGCGGCAAACGGGGTAGAATCGGGTATGGAGCCGGATCGAGCGCCCGACGGGCAAACGGACGAGCGTGCTGAACCAACGGCGAAGAAGCCATATGTGAAACCCGCCTTTGAGTTCGATCGCGCTTTTGAGACCATGGCCCTGTCCTGCGGCAAGATGTACACGACGCAGGCTCAATGCAAGTTCAATCGCAAGAGTTCCTGAGCCTCCTGCGAACCTTAGAGACCGCGCACAAATGGACCTTTCGGCCTGTGCGCTTCGTTGTACCGTGGGCCGCAATCGGCCCTTCGGGGACTAGGGAATGTAATTTACCGTTGCGGTTGAGCCATAGCGTCCGAGGGCGGCGTACCGAGTCAGATTCCACTCGGTGGTCCGGTCCAGTCCCTTGCGAACGACTCGATAGACGCTGTCTGAGGGCATGATAAATTCAGCGCCCGCAACGGTTACAGGCTGGAAATTAACGTCCCAGAAGACGCTGGCGAGGCCACTATCGGACGGCAGGAAGCCCGAGGTCCAGGTCAGACGCTCGATCTCTCCGGTCTTCCGCGATATTCTCACAGCGCCTTCGAATGCAAGCCAATAGGTTCGGCCTTCGGAGATCACAAACCACCGGTGGCTGGCCGCGGGACTCCGAAACGTTATAACTACCTGATCAGGCGCTCCTTCCTCTCCCTCCGCGCCGGATGGCTGCTGCTCCCAATCCGATGAACCGATGATGTCACGGGTGGTACGCAGCATCGTTACAATCTCGCCGAAGGACCAAAGGCCGCCGATCTGACTGACGTGTTGGTAGGTTCGATGTTTCCCTCTTACACCCGTGTATTGTTCAACGCCATCGGCAACAGAGACTTCAGCCTCAAATGAATCCAGTTTGCGTGCCGCGGCCCCCATGCCCGCGAAGCGCTCGATGTTCTCTTTCATTGCGACGCTGGCGAGAGCGGCCACAACGTCGTCGATATGCCCCTGGACACAGCTCGAATCTACGTCTTCAGGGACCTCCTGCAC
Source organism: Terriglobia bacterium (assembly GCA_963832905.1). Taxonomy (GTDB): domain Bacteria; phylum Acidobacteriota; class Terriglobia; order Bryobacterales; family Bryobacteraceae; genus BOG-234. Next base: position 1,170,529 of record CAWHVO010000008.1, read on the forward strand.
AGGTGCCGGGAGGCCTTCTTCCGGAAGCGCCGTTTGAACCGTAACGAGGTTGAGGATGAGGCACGTGATGCACAGAGCCATGCAGCGCGCCGTCTTCAATTGCCTGAGCATTGTGGTTACTTATTCTTGATTTCTGTATTTCGTATGTTAAATAGCTGAATCTAAAAAACATAGATCGACATTCGATAGCAGCGTGGGGATTTCGATGGACGTATTCCATCGCTCTGTCGATGGAGATCAACAGATTATGAAAGGAGAGAAAGGTACCTGAATCCGACAGAGCCCGCGCACGGGTGACTTATCGGCAAATGGAAGGAGTTTTTACAGAGTTGCGCTTCAGGGAGCGCTGGAACTGATGGGAGCGGGGTTGAAATTACAACCGTTCACCGAAGCGCATGTGGGTGCGCTGTCAAAGCTGGACAAAAAGCCCAGCGCTATAACCGCAGCCACGGCCGAACCGACTACCACTTTGGTGCGAAGGCCGGGCTGCGGCGGACCGATCCCGCCTCCGGCAGCCCCGGGGAGACCAACCGTTCCGCCCGCCGCGGCCGGCAAGCCACTGAGGAAGTCCTTCGGAACATCCGGACCGCAGGCGCGGGTACCCTGTTCCAGAAAGACGCCGCGCTCGATGCTCCGGTCGACGGTACCGGATGCGTTCAGTTTGAGGCTTCCCTGGGCAGATCTCGCGGGGATAAAGAGAAGGCCGCCGGCACAGATATAAACCGGGCCTCCCCCGGTATCGAAATGAACGCCCCCTCTGCGGAGATAGAGGTAAGGCGATCCATTTCCCGCAGCATTAATCCGCGCCGCGGCGTTGGCATCGAGGGTTAGTTTGTCACGATTTACGGTGGTGAGCATGGCTGGCGCCGAGGTGGCAACCTCATCCTGCGCCGCCAGGGGCCAGGACGGCGCGGCGGGTGACATCGCGGTCCCATTGATAACGACCGGCTCGGTGCTCGAAATGGATCCGATCGCGGGAGAGGGCGAGCCTTGGGGGCGCGCCATCATTACGGATGCCGCCGCGACCACAAGGACAGTGACGCGCGAAACCATCAGCTCAACAATAACAATAAATCGCGCCATGCGCCAATTGCCAGTTCGTTCATTTGGCGTTCATTTATCGATGCGCCGCAATTCCACGTCGTCGATCCAGGCTTTGCCGGTTGGTTTGGCATCAAATCTCCAGGATCGTTGCCGTACAAGTTGTACGTCGGCGGCAGCCGCTTTGCTCACATTGACATCCGTGCCGACACTGATCCAGTCGTGGCTCCCCGTAAGCGCAGGGGTCGAAACGCCCAACAGGGAGAGCGCCAGACCCTGATCCGTTGAGAGGCCCGAGGTCCGCATCCAGGCCGTGAGCCGGTAGCGGCCCGGTTCCAGCCAGACGCGCTGCGCGACGGAGTGAAAGTCGAGGTTTTCGGAGCCGTCGAACTCGACGCGCAGGGAGGAGTGTCCCGAGTGTGCGACAGCCGGATCGATTCCGGCCTTCACGCCGGCGACCGGTTCGATTCGCCAGCCGAAGCCTTGTCCCGCCAGCGCACGCTCAAACCCGGAGTTGTCGATCCAGTTGCTTACGCCGTAGGTGGAATCCAGCGCGACGTGCTGCTTCCACACCAGAAACGCTTCCTGTTCTCTATGCCGGCCGATCAACCAGGCGGCCCAGGTTCTCGCCGCCGGGACCGTTACGTAAGAACGAGCATCCATCCATCGCCAGGTCTCGCCGAGTCGCGGTTCATCGTTCGCTGCGATCAGGAAACCGAAGAAGGCTTCTGCCGCCCGGGTATTTGAGCCGATTCCCATGCGGAGAATCCGATCCTGATCCCCGGCAAAACGGATCCAGGAGCTAAAGACCATATTGTCGTAAGCGGGAGTGAGCCGGAGCACAGCGCCTCCCAGCTGGAGAGCCGAGTCAATTTCTTCTTCGCGAAGCTGGAAATTCGCGGCGCGCAGGGCGATTTGAGGCGAGTTGGGGGCAAGTTCCAGTGAGCGGAGAAAACAATAGCGGGCGGACTCAGATTGCCCGGCCGCGGCCAGCGCCTCGCCCATATCGGACCAGCGGTAAGCGAAAGCCGCATCTGCGGCCAACGCCTCGCGAAACATTTCGAGCGCGCCCTGGGGGCCTTCATAATGTCCGGACCAGAGTTCCCGGTAAGCGTGATTTGCCAGTATCTGGGGCAAAACGGGAGCAGCAGCTCCGGTTCTGAACCAATTTGCCCCCAGCAGCGCGGCGAGGGCGATCCCAAACAGCGCAGGCAGGCGCGATGAGGTGAAGACGATGTTCAAAGCGGTGCGAATTTGCGAACCAAGGTCCATTTTGGGGCACCCGGCGCCTTCCTGGCGTCGCGGCTATATAATCCGGTCCACGAACTGTATGAAATATAACATGGTTATCGGCAATCGTTAGATCTGGTAGCTCGCCGCTGGTATCGGTCATAAACAGTACCGCTGGTACGTTGTATCCCGATGCAGAGTTGTATACCGCTGGGAGAATGGTGTATCACCCGGCTAATATCGGGTTATGGGTTTTGACTTAACCAAGCCTGGAGACTCGCCGACAGGCGGGCCGCCGATGCTTGGGCAGGAGGCCCAAATTCTCCCGGCTGCGGGCAGGGACAACTCCGGCAACTACGTGCCGGTCGTCGCGGCGGACAATGAGTGGACGACTCGCAGCTTCGCCGACATAGTTTCGGACGTCGTGCGAATCGGGCTGAAGAGGAAGGCAACCATTTGTTTTGCGGCATTCCTCGGCCTCCTCGCGTGTGTCCTGTACACTCTTCCGCAGCCGCCGATTTACCGTAGTTCCGCTTCCCTCGAAGTGCAAGCCCCGAATGACGATTTCTTGTACTCGAGGGAAGTCAATCCCACGGCCAGCACGGGGGCTATGTTTCCCGACTACGACATGGCGACTGAGTTGAAGATCCTGAACACAAGATCGCTGCTCGACCGCGTGGTCTCGAAGCTCGATTCGGATGTGAATCTGCAGATCAACATTCCGGAAGACCGGTTTGCCGCATGGCGCAAGGCTTTGCGCCTTCCGCCGAGCCAGGTGACGCCGCGCCATGCGGTGATTGAAGCGACTGCTGCGAGCGTAAAGGCTTCGCTGGCGCGGGGCTCCCGGGTAATAGAAATCCAGTGCGACTCCCTGGATCCGAAGCTGGCGGCAACTTTCCTGAACACGCTGGCGCAGGAGGATATCGAGCAATCCATCGAACGCCACTGGAAATCGGCGCAACACACCAGTGAATGGCTGGGGCGGCAACTGGACGAAATCAAGATCAAGCTGGAGAAATCCGAAGATCAGCTGCAGCGCTACGCCTCGGCGATGAACCTGGTCTTTACCGGCGACAAGGACAAGACGAACGTTGCGGATGAGAAGCTGAGCGAACTGCAAAGGGCGCTGAGCGCAGCGCAGGCGGACCGGATCGACAAACAGGCCCGCTACGAACTTGCCAGCACCGGGAAGAACGATTCGATCGCTCAGGTGCTCGACGACCCTTCGCAACGTTCGAATGAGTTAAAGCTGGCGGACTTGCACCGTCAGCTGGCCGAAGTCACGCAGACGCTGGGACCCGCCCATCCCACCGTAAGGAAGATCCAGGCTCAGATCGCACAGACGGAAGCCGATCAGAAGATCGCCCGCCAGAAAATCCAGGAGCGAATTTACAACGATTTTCGGGAGGCTGAGCGAAGGGAAAAACTGTTATCCGCGGACTACCAGGCGCAGGCAGCGGTGATGGCGGACCAGGCGGGGAAGATCACGCACTACAGCATTCTGAGACGTGAGGTAGACAGCAACCGGCAGCTCTACGAATCGCTGCTGCAGAAAGTAAAGGAATCCGGCGTCAGCGCGGCATTGCGGGCTTCCAACATTCAGGTGATCGATGAGGCGCAGGCGCCGTCGTCCCCCAGCGGGCCGAATCTCGGCACCGCCTCGATGCTCGGCCTGTTGCTGGGACTATTAGGTGGAATTGGTTTCGTTTCGGTAAGCGAGAAGCTCAGCAGGCGGATCGAAGCCCCCGGCGATGCCGTTCTTCATCTGAACGTGCCTGAACTGGGCGTGATTCCTTCGTACTCCATCGGCAAAGCCGGACCAACGGGAGTGACTCTTCCACTCGAAAGCGAGGCGAGTCCGGCGGTTGCGCTCTTACCGGTGGCGCGCAGGAGGAGCCAGACACTGACTGCGGAGGCATTTCGGGCCTTACTCACCTCGATTCTCCATGCCGGCCGCAGGCACCGCTCGAATGTTCTCATCGTCTGCAGTGCGGGCGCAGGCGAAGGCAAGACCACGGTGATATCCAATCTGGCGCTGGCGTTCGCGGAGACCAACCGCACGGTTCTCCTGATCGATGGCGATACCAGGAAGCCGAAGCTGCATCGGATCTTCGATGTGGCCAACGAGTCGGGCCTCCTGGAGCTCCTCGCGGAACAAGAACCACTCGATGCCAGGATAGTTTCGCGGTGTTGCCGGACTACGCGGTTTCCGCGGATCAGCTTGTTGCCGAGCGGGATGGAAGGTGACGGGGCGCAAGCGCTGCTGCACTCTCCACGACTCGGGCAGTTGCTTGGCGAGGCCCGCCAGCAATTTGATGTGGTCCTCATAGATAGTCCACCGATGGGGCATGTTGCCGACGCCCGCATCATCGGTTCTCTGGTGGATGGTGTGGTGCTGGTCGTCCGCGCTGGGCGAACGTCCCGCCAGTCGGTTGTTTCAGCGAAACAGCGGCTGGTGGAAGATGGTATTCCCGTGCTCGGAGCCGTTGTAAACGATTGGAATCCGAAGACTGCGGGGTACTACGGTTACGAAAGCTATAAGGACTACTACTCGTCCTATTACGGAAAAAAGAACTAGCCATGGCAGAAGTCCGAAAACACGCTTGCTTGCGCGCGCGGCTCAGTATATGCAATGCGCCACAGAGCCGCGACTGCGAAGGAGCGGTTTTTGCCACGGGCTGCTAGCACACTCGACTTGGTTTACCTGGGCTGCGCCGCGCTTGTTGTGGGCTTTGCGGTTTTCTCGTCGGGCGGCGTCACGACACCGGAATGGAACGTTTGTCTGGTTGTGGTGTGCGGTTTGTCCCTCGCAGTCTGGCTGCCCCGGGGGCGCGCCGATATGGCGCCGGCTCCCGACAGGAGCCTCACCGCGCTTCTGATGCTGCTTCCCTTGTACGTCGCCCTGCAGCTGGTGCCTCTGCCGGTGTCATGGCTCCGGGTGTTATCGCCCGCGCGAGCCGCGGTTTACGGTGCAACGCTCAGGCTTGGGCCGGGGAACAGCCATGTGCCGCTAAGCGCGGCGCCCACCGTGACCATGGCGCATTTGCTGCGGGTTCTCTGCTTTATATGCGTCTTTTTTCTGATCCGCGAACTCACCTGGCGTCTGGGGCGGCGGCCCTGGCTGGCGACGCTGCCGGTGGTCGCGCTTGGCACAGCCGAAGCCGCACTGGGACTCACGCAGAATTTCGGCGGAGCGCCAAGAGCCTCGGGCACCTATGTAAATCCCAATCATTACTCCTGTTTTCTCGAAATGACTCTGCCATTGGCGCTGTCGCTGGCTGCCATTGCAGTGAGGCGAAAGCACAGGCATGAGGGCGGATGGCTGAAACGAGTCCTGCTGACGTGCGCGCTTATCGGCTGCGCGACATGCATTTTTCTGGGTGCGCTTTACTCGATGTCGCGCATGGGTCTCGCCGCCATCACAGCTTCTCTGCTGGTTCTGGCAATTGGCTTCAGCGCTGGGAAAGCCGATGGCCGCTTCAGGTATATGGCAGGTGCTTCCGCCGCCCTGGTGTTCCTGGGGTTGGTGTTTCTTTCCGCGCCAGGCGAACTCCTGGAACGTCTGGCGAAACGTGCCGGACAGGATCCATTGACAGCCGATGAGCGCGTCGCCATTTGGAAAGAGACCCTCCCGATGACAGCCGATTATCGATTCTTCGGCAGCGGTCTGGGAACGTATGTCTCGGTGTTTCAGAAATATCGCGCCTCTGCCCCGCTGTATCTGGTGGATTTCGCGCACAACGATTATCTGCAACTTCTCGCCGAACTGGGGCTGATCGGGTTCGCCATCGCGTCTGCCGCGGCGCTTCTGATTCTGCTTCGCATTGTTTGCGCGATACGCGGCGGCGCCGCCTCGGCGCAACGCCTGCTCGCGGCCGGTTGCGCTGCCGCGCTCGCCGCTCTGTTGCTCGATAGTTCTGTCGACTTCGATTTCTACATCCCTGCAAATGCCATGCTGGCCGCGTGGATCGCGGGAATCGGAACGGCTGTGGGCATAGCAGAGGTCGGGACCGCTTCGAAAGTCAACCGGCAGGTGCTGGCAGAAAGCCCTGTGCGGTGAAAGTGTGTTCACTATGGCTAACAGAGTGGCAAATCGGATCGGAATGAAATGGCTGGTTTCCCGGGTGCGGAAGGGCAGCGCGGTCTTTGCGCTGGCCGTCGTGCTGTCGCTCACCGGTTCGCTGGAACACCGCGCTGTTTCGCAGTCGATTCCGGTTCCCGCACAAGCGGACCGGGTGGGCGTTCCGTACGACTGGTCGCACCGGCACCTGATATTCTCGCAACCCGCGTCAGCGGCGGCTCAGCGGACGATCGAGCGGGATCCCCGCTACTGGCAGCAGAAGAATCGCGCGCGCTACGCAAAAACGACGCGGCTGCCGGATCCAACCCGCATGCCGTCGCCCCGCGCGCTCCTCGCGCCGGGCCCAACCGGTATCGACTGGTCCGAATCGCTCGGCACCAGTTCATTGAATTTCAATAACCTGGTCAACTACCCGGCCAAGTATTCCTTCAACATGGCGAACCCGACTCCGGATTGCGTCAACGACTATGTCGTGTACACGCTGCCCGTCGCAAACAGCAACGATTTCAATCTGATCGCTTTCAATAATCTTTACGTGAATGACAGCGGTACAGGCGCCTGCTCCGGAACAACGCCCTCGGTACTTTTCGCTTACAACGCCTCACACAATAACGGGCCGCTGAATTCGTCGCCTGTATTGTCGGAGGACGGAACCCAGATCGCTTTCGTGGAGAATACGAACCAGGCGGTGTTTAACGTCCTGAAGTGGAAGTCCGGCAACGTCAACCACAGCACGTTCGGCATGCCGTACAACGCCCAGCCGCTGCCCGCTTGCGGCAGCAGCGCGCCACCGTGCGAGTACAGCATCCAATATTCGACGAGCGGCGCCACGTTGTCCGCGCCCTATATCGATTACGCAACCGACACCGCATATGTCACAGACGACGTTGGTGTGGTTACTGCAATATCGCCCGTCTTCGGAGGCGGCCAGCCAACCATTAGGTTCTCGGTCAGCGCTCCGTCCAGCCTGATCATGACGCCTCCCGTGTACGACTCGGTTTCGAAAAACGTTTTCGCAGCCGATTTCCATGGGAACCTCTATTACGTCCGGACTGCGGCGGGTTCCGGCGGAACCTGCGTATCGGGGGTTCCGCCCTGCCTCGGCTCGCCCACTCTGGACGTTGCCGACAACAAGCAGGTTTTCGAATCGCCGCTGGTGGATTCCTCCAGCGGAACCGTATTCGTTTTCTCCAACGGCTCGCCCAAAGCGATATACAACGGCCAGTATTCCTCGGTTGTCCAGACAACGACGACGCTCAGCACTACGCGCGTCGCCACAATCGGCTTAAATGGAAATCAACAGGCATTCGCCGGAACATTCAACAATAACTACCTGACCCAGCCGTCAACGGGCGGGCTCTACGCCTGCGGTACGGACTCCGGCAACCACAACATTCCCACGCTCTACGAAATCACGTTCTCGGGTACTTCGATGAATACCGGTCCGGCCGCTTACGGCCCACTGAGTCTTGCCACCGGCCAGACCTTTTGCTCTCCGCTAACGGAAGTCTTCAATCAATCTTCAGGCCAGGATGAGTTGTACCTGAGTGTGGCGGCGAATTGCCCTTCCTCAACCAGCGGCGGGTGCGTCGAGTTTTTCGATATCACGAAAGGATTCCCATCGGCCGCTACGGCCGTGGCGGCCGAAAGCGGCGGAACGAATGGGATCATCGTCGACAACGTGAGTGGAAATTCGAGCGTGACAAATCTCTATTTCGTTACACGAAACCCCCAGTTGTGTACGGAATATACAGGCGGAACGGGCAGCCAGGGGAATTGCGCCGTGCAGTTGAATCAATCCCTGTTTCCACCTCCTGGGGCGACTTGCGTCGCAATCAATGCCGTTCTGGGCGCGCCGATTACGCCGGTGACGATGGTTGGCAGTGGCGGGGCGGGAGGACCTTATACGTTCACGGCGACGGGTTTGCCGGCTGGTCTGACAATTTCGGGCGGTGGCGCCATTTCGGGCACTCCGACGGTCAGCGGGACCTTCAACTATACCGTTACCGTTACTGACTCGGCCGGGAACGCGGGCACGGTCAACTGCTCGGTGACGGTGGCTACGGCATCCAACCTCATCTGCCCGTCCGTCAGTTCGGACGATGTTGGCGTGCCTTTTTACAGCCCCGCCATCACCATCAGCGGTGGCACCGCGCCATACACTTTCTCGGTGGCCAACGGAACCCTGCCCGCCGGCCTGGCGCTCAGCACCTCCACCGGCGCCATTACGGGAACGCCCACGGCCCCAGGCACCTTCAGCATCCAGGCGACGGACTCTAAGGGAGTTGTGTTGGCCGGCACCTGCTCCTTCACGATCAGTCTCGCCAATTTCTCGAAGGTGTCCTTTCTGGAGCGATATGCAGCCAACCTCAACATTGGCGAATCCTACATCGACATCACCAACACAGGCGCCAACGGGGCTTCGTTGTATGGCCCCGGCTTCGTGACCACGAACCCCGGCAACATCTGTGTGAACGTGTATGCGTTTGATCCGTCAGAGGATCTGATCTCATGCTGCTCCTGTCTGGTCACGCCCGACCAGACGGTTAACCTTGGCGTCATCAGGGACCTTACGGTGAACACTCTCACACCCGCGAATCCGACTTCAGTCACGGTGAAACTGCTCTCGTCGCTGGCAGGGGGGGACGGCACCGGCACCAGTTGCGCCAATACTGCTGCACTTGTGACCAGTGCCACGCTCGCTTCCGGTATGGCCGCATGGGGTACGACACCCCATGCGACACCCGCGTCAGGCACCTACGCGACCACAGAGACAGCCTTCACGCCGGCTACGCTGAGTGTGGGTGAACTGGCCAGCATCGGTAACCGGTGCGCCTTTATCCTGGGCAACGGCAGCGGCTTTGGCGTTTGCAATTCGTGCCGGGCGGGCGCTCTCGGAGCAACGGAGTTCCGGCAGTAGTTCGGGGCTTGAGCATGGCAGTGTATCGGTAACTGCTGTTCAGAACAGCGCCCAGCCGGTTCGTCCCCGCCGAGCACAGTTCCGTAGCCGCTCCTCTCGCGGCCAGTTCCAACACCCCGACTGTCGCACCGCCGGCACCGCCAACGCCCGCGCCGGTGATTGCAGCCGCCGCCAACGTGTCCTTTATATCCGGATTACTCATGCTGTGTTCCGCTGGACTCCGGGGGTATCTACGAGTTCAGTTGTGCGTTCCCACCGCCACCCTGCAAGCCCCGCGGTCTTGAATTCATACCGTTCAATGCGCATGGCCGCACGGCCGCTGTCAACTCTCACGACTCGGCCCTGGACCACAAGTATCAGCCGAATCCGATTATCCAGAGGTATCGGCCAGTCCACACGGGCTTCCACAGACTGCCCACCGGACAGGGATTCCGTAGTCGTAAACAGCAGCCCCCCGCTGCTGATATTCAGGCACTCGCCGATGCTGACTTGATTCGCATCCCATGGAGCTTCAATCCTTCGCACCGTGAGAGCGAGAGGCAGTGCGAAACGCTGGCTGCGCCGGCGATCGGCATTGCGCGGTATTGCTTCAACTTGCATTTTTCCCGGTTTTCCCCGACGTTGCGTACCCGGTATCGAGTGCGGTTCGCGGGCGTTTTGTTGCATCGGGAATCAGCTTGGCAGGGCCTCGGGTTTACGAAACCCTGATAGGTTCCGATGTCCTGTGTGCCGTTACCCGGTGCCTGGTTTCTCTGATCAAGGTCAACGCCGTTTACGCGGTCAGCGCGGTTCGGCCTCAGTGTCTGCGGAGAGAGCTAGAACCAGTCGCTGCGATAGGCCACCCACCAGCTCACGAGAAAAATCGGGATGGTGGCGCCTAATGCCCACCACACGGGCAGAACGACATCGGCAACAAGACCGAGCACGATGAACGTCAGCCAGAAGATCTTCCGCTCCAAAGGCCAGTCTACCGCCGGGTCGGAGACCGTCTGTCCAGCCTGCACGGGGCGACTGTACCAGTCATGCCGGGCACGCGCCGAGTGACAGCGATCAGGAACCGATACAGACGGGATAGCGCCTCGCCGAGACCATCCGCAGCCTGACCACGTTTCCCCACTCCGGTGCAACACGGCATTCACGGAGACATATTTTTCGTTAAGGAGAGTTCCACATGTCGAAAGAAGCCACGGAGCACCATCGCAAAGCTGCGGAGCACCACGACCACGCCGCGAACCACCAGCGCGCGACGGCTCAACATCATGAGGCTGGCAATCATGAGAAGGCCGGTCACCATGCTCACGTAGCGGAAGGCCACGCCGGGCTCCCGGCTTCCTCGTACGGCGTCGGGACTCAAGCATCGACGAACTTCTTGCCCGGCAGCAATGCGACTCAGCTGCCCGGGTAGTAGCCTTCCCGCGCCTGAACGACCATGTTGCTCCGCCTGACCGTCACGACGATGTGCCGGTAACCATAGCCGCCGCTGTCGGGAGAGTATCCCATGCTGTACTGGTTGCGCAGCTCTTCGTCGATGCGGTCGTAGATCTGATCGATCGACATGTTCTTCGACACTTCGAAGAAGCCGCCGCCGGTTTCGCGCGACATCTGCTGCAGCACCTTCTTACCGTCGCTGCGTTCATAGGTCTGCTGCGGATATCCGCCGCGGCGCCGTCCGAACCCGCGTCCGCCGAATCCGCCAAAAGGCTGCGCCTGCTGCTCCTGGCCCGAGAACAGTATCGAATACACCAGTGTGTCGCTGCGCTGCGCGGATTCAATCGCCCGCGGCAGCGATTCCTTGCTGCCGTGATCCACGCCGTCAGTCAGCAGGATGACTGCTTTCCGCCCCATGCGCTTCTTCATTAATTCATCGGATGCCAGGTAAACCGCGTCGTAGAGCGTGGTGCCCGCTCCGGCGCCTCCTCCGCGCTGACCGCCGCCTCCCGGATAGCCGCCACCCCCGCTGTTTCTCGACTGCGGACGGTCGTCGGATTGACCGACCTGATCCAGCGCACGTTCCAGCTTCGAGCGCGAATTCGTGAGATCCTGCATCAGTTCCGTATCGCGGTCGAAGTGAATCAGGAACGACTGATCGCGATCCTCCCGTACGACCTTTTCGATGAACCGCCGGCTCGCGTCCTTCTCCTCGCCGAGTACGCGGCGCTGGCTTCCGCTGGTGTTGACCAGGAGACCGAGCGTAAGCGGCATTTCGGTTTCGCGTGAGAAATACTTGATGGTCTGGTGGCGCCCTTCGTCCTGCAGATCGAAATCGTCTTTGGTCAGGTCGCTAACGATCCTGCCCTGTTTGTCACGCACACTGGCGAGTACGTTCACAACCTTGACGTTGGTGGAGAATTTGGCATCGGAACCGGGAGCGGGTTCCTGTGCGCGCAACAGACGGCTCGCGGCAAACCCGGCGCCAGCGGCCAGGCCAGCTCTGCCGAGAAATACCCGGCGGGATACGGATTGTTTCATACCTTTATAACCCTTCGATGCGTGAAAGGACGCGCCCGTTACCGGCGCAGAGTATCAGCGCGGACAAGGGGCCGCCCGGGCTATATTCTGGCCGGTCTGGCAGCCGGCCTCATTTCGTGAAGTTGACGGTGAATGATACGCTTCGGTTCGCCTGCAGTGCCCACTCGCTGCTTCCCTGGCGCAGAGGTTGAGTATTCCCGGCAGCTACTATCTTAATCGCGGAAGGCGCGATTCCGTCCGCCTGTAACGCATCCGCCACGACACTGGCCCGCTCCCGCGAAAGCTTATCGTTCGTCTCCGGGAGACCCGTCTCATCGGAGCGGCCAGTGACCGTGAATATGGCGCCCGGCAGGCTCTTCATCGCCGCCACCGCATCGTCGATGTGATCGGCTTCGCCCGGCGACACCTTCGAGCTGTTTGTCTCGAACCGAATCAGCTTGGTTTCGATGACCTGCTGCGCGGCGTCGCGATCGCGCTGTCTTGCGAACGGCGTGTTAACCGAGTAATACGGTTTCAGTCTGAAAGTCGCCTTTGCGGGATCAAGCCCGCGGGCGCGCAGCAGAACCGCGGGATCCGGCGCGCCCGGGTCTTTCAGTCCGTTGATCGCATACGACGACCCGTGACGGTCGATCTCCGTCACCACAATTCCCTGCTGTTGCTTCAGCTCGGCGAAATAGCGATCCCACTTCGCGCGCTGCGAGTACTGATAACCCAGCAGCGCCACGATGATCAGTGCCAGACCGAGCAAATAGGGCCAAAGCCGGGCCTTCTTCCGCTTTCCTGGCGCCGACTGGCCGAGCAGGCATTGTCCGAGAAACAGCTGCGCCGGCTCGAAGACACTCGTGTCGCCCTGTTTGAAAGCCTCAATCTCCGGGCGGAGCGTTTCTTCAATACCATCCAGCGCCTTGCGAAAAACCTGCTTCAGTTCGACGGGAGCGGTACCACTGACCGCGCCCACCAGCAGGACTTTGGTGCCGTACGTCAGCCACAGCTTATAACTGCCCACGTTGACAGTTTCGAGGTCCTGGCCCCCGACAAACGAATCGGAGACAAAGTCCCGGATCGCGGTCAGCATCCCGGAAATCATGTCCGCGTCCTTCACCACCGACTCCTGGGCCGCTGCATTCTGCAGCAGCACCCCGCTCGATCGGTGAATCAGGAATACCTGCTCAACAGAGTACAGCAGACTGCGGGCGAGCAGAATCTCACTGAACGGCTTGCCGGTCATCCTGGATTCGATGCGCCAGACTATTGCCCGGAGCGAAGCGCTTTTCTCCACGATCTGGTTCAGAGATTCGGCGAAATCGCGGATAGCCTTCCCGATCGAAGAGCGAATAATCGGAAACAGGACCGTGGAAATGGCGTCGACCACCACCTTGGGATTCTTTTGAACCGAGTGGTGGAAACTCTTCTCGACGATAGGCTCCAGCGCTTCGCGCAGGTTCTTCGCTTTCGCGGATTTGATGGCGTCCGGCAACACCTGCGCCAGATCCTGCGCCCGCCGCCGCGGGTCGGAAAGACGGCCCTGCACGTCGGCCAGGCCTTCGAGTTCCTGACCGATCAGCAGTTCGCGAAGTTCCGCCAGTTCCCGTACGGAGGGTTCCGGCACGTTCGCCGGCATACTATTCTTCAGCGCCGGGTATCCGGAACTGGTCGCTCAGCCGCAGCGCCACTTCGTTGAACAACGTGACCAGCGCCGCCCGGTCGGTCTTGACGTCGCGCAGTTCGGCTACACGCTTGTTGACAACCGAACTCAGCTCGTCGCAGCGTGTGCGGATCTCTTCGGTGAGATCCCGCGCCTGCTGCAGAAGATCATTGCGCAGATTGCGCTCCGAACTGGTTTCCCGATCGTCGAGATCGCGAATGCGCCGGCTCAGAGATTCCCCGAGTTCCCGCAGTTCCCGTGACTGATTGTCGGAGCCCTGATTCCTTTCGTCACGCTCGGATTTCAGGCGCGTCTGCACGGTTTCGAACTCCCGGCGGATGTAGCTCTCCAGCTGCTCGAACTTTCTTCGGTTCGTTTCGCGGATCTCGGCGGTCTCCTTGACCAGCGTTTCTTCCAGACGCGCAAAGCGGGATTCGTAATCCCGCATCTGGTTGCCGAACAGGATGTCACGAATCTTGTTGACATTCCCTGCTCCGCCGCGAAGCACCTGGGGCTGGTTCTGGGCTGAATCGTTTGAATACTGCTCTTCTGCTGGGCTCACAAATCCTCCATTGGTGTATCGTAACGCCTAAACGCGGTCGGCATGAGCAAAGCAGGCGCGTACCCGCACGTCCAACTGCGGCGGAGTGAACGGCTTGACCAGAAAGTCCGTGGCGCCGAAGTCAAAACTCCGGCGCGCGCTTTCTTCGTCTCCGAGGCCGGTCAGCACGATCACAGGCAGCGGGCGGGCCGCCTCGCGCGTGCGCAGCCTGCGCAGGACTTCAAAGCCATCCATACCTGGCATGCTCAGATCGAGAAGCATCAGGTCCGGCTTCTGACTCTCGGCCTTCTGCAGCCCCTCTTCCCCGCTGGACGCTTCCAGCACACGGTGACCGGCCCTGGTCAGCGCCTTGCGCGCCAGCAGACGAAGGTCCTCATCGTCATCGACTACCAGCACCAGCAGCGATCCGCTGCGGCTCGGGTTGGCGGGCTGCACTGCAGCGAATCCGCTCGCCGCCGTGTCCTGTCGCGCTATTGCCTGTTCCAGCCCCTCGCGCGCACAGCTTACTTTCATGGCGGATCCCATGGACTCGGCGAGGGCCTGTGCTTTTTGCTCAATATCCCTGAGGAACGCGTCGTCGTGCGTCGGATCGTGGTGCGTCAGAATCAGGCGCTTCACGCCGGCCGCAGCCGCAATCTGTGTGCAGTACGACCACGTGCTGTGTCCCCAGTTCTTGCGCGACGGGTACTCTTCGGTGGTGTACTGCGCATCGTGAATCACCACATCGGCGCCCTTCATGAACAGCGCGTGCCGCCGGTCTCCCTCGTGAAGGATCGATTCAATCCGGCCGGGTTCGGCATTGGAGTGCCATACCGGCTCCCAGTAGGGTTCGTGATCGCAGAGATAAAGCACAGACACTCCGTCCGCTTCGACGCGGTAACCCAGCGCGATCGCCGGGTGGTTCAGCAGCTGTGCGCTCACGCGCACGCCTTCCAGATCGCGCGTGCCTTCGCTTAGATCCTCGTAGACGATCTTTGCCCCCAGCTGCGCCAGCTCGACCGGGAAGTACGTATACTCCATCTGGCCGGAGAGAACTTCGGGAAGGCTTGTGTTTGCGCCTGGCGGTCCGCACACGCGGAACACATTGCCCGGCACGAACAGCGGCGCGAAAAAGGGGAAGCCCTGAATGTGATCCCAGTGGGTGTGAGTCAGCAGAATGGTCCCGGTAATCGGCCTCGTCTTCTGCGCCAGCAGGTGCGCGCCAAGCAGCCGCGCGCCGGTGCCACAGTCGAATATGAAACGCGCTCCGGCGTCGGTGACCACTTCCGCGCACGATGTGTTTCCGCCAAACTCGACAGTTGACGGCCCGGGTGTGGCGATCGATCCGCGAGTTCCCCATAACCGAAGAATCAAATCCTGCTCCCTCCGCGATTCATTTACTGTACTTCAGCTCAATGTTGCCGACATAGGCATCAAGGCGGCGCAGGGCCTCGCGGATGCGCTCGCTCTCCCGCTGCCTGGCGGCCTGTTCCAGCACGCCTCCGATTTCCGTAAGAACCGGGAATCCGTATCCGGCGCCGGTGCCTTTCATCTTGTGCCCGAGGTTGCGGACTGTATCGAAGTCGCCGCTGTCAACCGCAGCCGCGTACAGAGGAATTTCCGCGCGCCGCTTGTCCAGATAGCCGGGCACGACGTCCTCCATGCCCTCTTCGACTTCGACGATGTTTCGTTCCGGCGTGGCGGGCGCTGACGATGGCGCCAGCGGCGCTGATGTCACCGCTTCCGCCCGTGCTCTGCCCCCTGGGGCATGCGCGAAAATCCCCTTCAGCAGATCGATCTTCCTTATGGGCTTGGTGAGCACATCCGTAAAACCTGCTTCCCGCGCGCGCCCCTTCATCTCGGTGAATGCGTGGGCCGTCAACGCCAGCACGGCCGTGGGGTGCGCACGCGTCTCAGCTTCAAATCGCCGAATTTCGCCTGTCGCCTGATAGCCGTCCATCAGGGGCATTTCGACATCCATCAGCACGATGTCATACTTGCCTTCACGGAACATGCGCGCCGCGATCTCGCCGTTTTCCGCGACGTCGATTCTGACCTGCGCGCTCTTCAGATAGGAGGAGATCAGATAGCGATTGTCCTCCGAGTCGTCCGCCAGCAGAATATGCAGGCCGCCAATGAGTGATTCCAGCTTATCGATCGACTGCGTCCCAGAGGCCTTCTCCGCCGCTGGTTTCGCAGGCTCACCTTCGAGTACCTGAAAGCCCGCCGTGAAGTAGAACACGCTGCCGGCGCCGACTTCGCTCTCCGGCCAGATGCGGCCGTCCATCAGCTCAACGAGCTGCTTCGAGATGGCGAGCCCGAGCCCCGTGCCGCCGTACTTCCGCGTAGTTGACGCATCCACCTGCGAAAAGCTCTCGAAGATCGTGCCCAGTTTGTCCGCCGGAATGCCGATGCCCGTATCGCTCACGCCGAAACGCAGACGGCCGGGGCGGCTGTCGTCCGGATCCCGTACCACGCGCACTTCGAGTCCGCCCTTCTCAGTGAATTTGATCGAGTTGCCGAGCAGATTAATCAGAATCTGACGCAGACGATTCGGATCGCCCATAAGGCGAGTCGGCACATCGGGCGCAACCACCGCGCGCAGCGAAAGACCCTTGGCCCGCACCCGGCCATCCACAACTTCCATCGCGCGCGCGATCACATCGTGCAGATCCAGTTCGGTGACTTCCAGCTCGACCTTTCCGGCTTCGACTTTCGAAAGATCGAGAATGTCGTTGATCAGTGTGAGCAGGCCGACGCCGTTGCGCTGAAATACTTCCACGCACTTCTTCTGATCCTCCGAAAGCGGCGTTGCCGAGAGAACGTCCGCCATGCCGATGATCGCGTTGAGCGGCGTGCGGATCTCATGGCTCATCGCGGCCAGGAAATCGCTCTTGGCCTGCGTGGCGCGCGCCAGTTCTCGATTCAGCCTCTCGATCTCTCTGTTTTTTTTCTCGACTTCCTCCTTGCGGAGGCCGGTGTTAACCCCTTTCTGCTGCCACTCGTTAATCACTTTCGGAAGCAGTTGAAGCGCGATGAACCTGCGATCGTTCATGGCCGTTGCCACCGCCAGCATCGATCCCTTGCCGCCCGCCGCATCGGCTTCATCCCAGATCTCGGACTCCCCCTTCCACTCGCCTTCGCAGTCGGAGAGGAACAGTCCGAGCAATGGGAAGTCTTCACTCAGATCGACCGGATTAGTCGAACAAATGCAGCCATTGCGGGATCACGCCAACCGGGTCGAACAGACCGTCCGCGCGGCGCTCGAACAGCGCGAGACCGAGTGAGGGAAGCAGGTCTTCAATCATCGTCGTCTTCCTCAGCCTGCGGCTTCAGCATACGCGAAGTCAGGGTGAGAAAGGCTTCTTCAACATGTTCGCCGCTCTTCGCGCTGGTTTCGAGAATCGTCCAGCCCGCGACCGCGAGTTCCTGCCATTCTGACGCCTGAATTTCCCAGGAGTTGCGCAGATCGGCTTTGTTGACCAGCAGAAGGAACGGGCGCGGGCCGATTTCGCCTTCTGCACGTTGCTGGATGCTGCGCGCCACTTCGAGTGTGCGGGCACGCGTGCCGTCGACCACCAGAAGATAGCCGGAGGTGTCGCGCACCTGACCGAGTTTGATCTGTGCTCCCTCTTCCTCGCCCGCCAGATCCCAGAGCATCAGCGTGACCTCTTCGCCGTCGACGGTGACAACCTTCTTGTCGATCTTCACGCCCACATTACTGTGGTAGCTGTCGCTGAACATGCTGCTTACGAAGCGGCCTACCAGACTGGTCTTCCCGACGCCGTAGGATCCGAGCATACAGATTTTCTTTTTCTGCATTCAGGAATCAAACTTAGCACGGGCCCTCTGGGTTGAGTTAGAACCAGGTTGCAGAAATTCGTGTGCCCCGCTCGCTCACGGTCACGGTTCAGAACCGCGCGCGTGACACAGGCACTTGTGCCTGTCTGGAGTTTCTACTGCCATTTCGGACACGCGGATTGTATCCGCATCTTCGAATACGGCCACTGATCGGGACGCGCGCTGAACCGTTTGATGCTGCCCACAATGCGTGTGACGCCTACTCCACATGGTTGCAAGCTTCTGATTCTTCATTGTGGAGTAGGCGATTTCGCCTGCGCCTTTGCCGGCTAAGGGACTTTTTCAGCACCCTGCTCAACAACAAAACCGAACGCGGATACAATCCGCGTGTCCGAAATGGCAGCGAAATGTGGAAACTCCGGACAGGCACTTGTGCCTGTACTTTCGACGGAGCGGCAGGGAGAACCCGGGGCCGTGCTCAGTAGCGCTCGACCGCCTGCTGCTCGCGCACCAGCACTTCGGGCGCGATCGAGACGTAGCCCATCGCCGCTGCCTGATGCTGCCCGGCGCTGATCATCCATTCGAGGAATGTTTTCAGCGCGAGCTTCTTGTCCGGATCCTTCACCGTCGCCGGAACCACGAACCAGGTGAACGCGGAAACCGGATAGGCATTCAGCCCCGGCGCATTTGTAATCGAAGTCTGAAAGTCCTCGGCAATGCGGCTCGACGATCCCCGCGCCGCCTCCAGAATCGTTTCCAGATTCGGTGAGATGTAGCGGCCCGCGCTGTTGCGCACGCTCCCGTAGGTCATTTTGTTCTTGATCGCGTAGATGTATTCCACGTATCCCATCGACCCCGGCGTCTCCCGCACCAGCTTTGCCACGCCCTCGTTGCCCTGGGCTCCTTTACCAACAGGCCAGTTCGCTGTGCTGTGCGCGCCCACCGAGGACTTCCATTCCGGACTGACTTTTGACAGATAGTCGGTCCATGCGTAGCTGGTGCCGCTGCCATCGGAACGGTGAATCACACTGATGTCCCGGTCCATCAGCATCGCGCCGCGGTTTATCGCCTGAATGCGCGGATCGTTCCAACGTCTTATCCTGCCAAGGAAAATATCCGCCAGCACCTCCGGCGTGAACTTCAGTTCGATAGGCACCTCCGGCAGATTGTAGACAGGCACCACCCCGCCCAGAATAGTCGGAAAGCGCAGAAATTTCGGCTTGCCTCCCGCAAAGTATTCATCGACACCCACCATGACATCGGAACCCGCGAAATCGGTCTCACCGTCCATCAGGCGCTTCATGCCGGCTTCCGAGCCAACGGGTTCGTAATGAATTTCGATGTCCGGGTACATCCTGTGAAATTCTTCGAACCACTTCGCGTAAACCGGATATGGGAACGTCGCGCCGGAGCCGTTCAGCGTCGTCATATGCGTGACGACCGCGGGCGGCGCCGCCCCAGGACCGATAGGCTGAATCGAGCAGCTTCGCCACCACGAGGCGCGCCAGAATCTTATTCACATTGTGCGATCCCGAGCTGTGCGGCGTCGCCAGATACGACCAGAGCGTTTCGCCTTTCTTGTCCTTCAGTTCCACCGACAAATAGCCCGTGTAGACGGCCTGCGCGTCGCTGATCGACCGCTCCCTAGGATTCAAACTGTAGTAGCTTTTCACCCAGATTTCGCCCGTTCCCGTCAGCACCAGTTCCGCGTCGCCGCGATCCGCCACGATGTGAAACTTCTGTGACTTCTGCACTTCGGACACCACCTGATCGCGCAAATCGACAGCGCCGGGCTTGTCGCCAAAGGAATCGATAAAAAGGCGTTTGGGAGTTGAGCAGCTGCGGGCAGAACGCCCAGCAGCAGACAGAAGAGCACGGTCCGCATCGACAATTTCAGTGTAGTTCCCACTGTCATGACGGCTGAGTCACAAATACATTACAGATCAGCTAAGCTTCCGTTGTCCTGTTGACTCCTCCCGACGCAGCCTCAACCATAGAGAATTGCGTCCCTGTGCTCTCCTCCTTTGCTGCATCTTACTGGCTCCGGTTGCGCTGGTCGCCCAGTCCGACTCCGCCAGCGACGACGACGGCGAAAATACCAGCTGGAGAAACGACCGCTTCTGGCTGACGATCCAGGGCAATTTCATCCGCCAGCAGAAGCCTTCCTTCCCGGCCGCATACAGCGGCCCGGACAGTTTCCTTACCGGACAAGGAACACGCCACCTCGCGTGTCGAAACGCTCTACGGCGGCGTCCGCCTCACCGAGAACCTCGAGTTTCTGATGGACGTCGAAAGCGCCGGCGGGGGCGGGCTCAGCAGCGCGCTTGGTGTCGCGGGATTCACCAATCTCGATGTGGTGCGCAACCCGACCCTTGGCGAGGACCCTTACGTCGCGCGCGTCATGCTGCATTACACGCTGCCGCTCAGCCGCGACATGGTGGAGTCCGCGCGCAACCCGCTCGGCCTCGCATCGCGCGTTCCCCGCCGCCGGCTCGAATTCCGCCTCGGCAAGCTGAGTACGGTGGATTTCTTCGATCTGAACTCTGTGGGCAGCGACAGCCACATGCAGTTCATGAACTGGGCCATCGACAACAACGGCGCATACGATTACGCGGCCGACACCCGCGGCTACACCTACGGGCTCCTGATCGAGTACTACGACAACGAGTGGGCGCTGCGCTACGGCGAGATGCTGATGCCGACGGTCGCTAACGGCATTACGCTCGACTGGAACATCGTGCGCGCGGGCGGTCAGAACCTGGAATATGAGTATCGCCCCAGGCTGCTGAAGCAGCGCCAGACCGTGGTTCGCGGACTCGCATACCTCAATCGCGCCAACATGGGCAGTTATAACGAAGCCATCGCTGCTAGTATCAGGAAGGACACGTCACCACTCCGGATATCACGCTGTCACGTCGCCAGGGACGCGTGAAATACGGCTTCGGCCTGAACGTAGAGCAGGAACTGACGCGACGTGCTGCGCGTCTTCGGCCGTCTGGGCTGGAATAACGGAACAACAGAGATCTGGGCTTACACCGAAATCGACCACACCGGCGAGTTCGGCGCCGATCTGCGCGGTAAATACTGGAAACGTCCTGACGACAAACTCGGCGCCGCGTTCGTCGTCAACGGCATCAGCAAACAGCACGCCGAGTATCTGTCGCTCGGCGGACTGGGCTTTCTGCTCGGCGACGGCGGATTAACCTACGGCAAAGAGAGTATCTTCGAAACCTATTACACAGCCCATCTCTGGCGCGGCATTTCGATCGCCGGCGACTTCCAGCACATTCAGAATCCGGGTTACAACCAGGTGCGCGGCCCCGCCATAGTTTCCAGTTTCCGCATCCATTTCGAAGACGGCTTCACGTCCTTCCACAAGACGGAGTAACGCAGGGCGGTCGAAGCCGCCGGTGCTCTTAGTCGATTGAAGCTGGCCGCCACGCTGTCCGCACTCGTCAGCTATGCGTTTCCACCAGCGCCGGCGGCGCTACGTCGAGCTTTGATCCCAACGTGAAATAGTTCAGCACCGTAGCCGCCAGCCCGCACCCCGCGATCACAATCGCCATCGGCATGGCGGACGAGTTATCGATCACTCCCAGCACAATGGTGGTTGCCGCAGCGATGACGAACTGATTGGTGCCCAGCAGAGCCGACGCCGTGCCCGCCATGTTGCCGTGGCGCATCATCGCAATCGCGCTGCCGTTGGGGAAGACAAAACCTGTGGCGCACATATAAACGAAAACGGGCGCGAAGATGCCGATCATGGCGCCGAACCCGCTTTTAGCGGTGGCAAGCACGCCAAACCCGGCCACCAGCTGAACCCAGTTAGCCACCCGCAGCACCTTCCACAGCGCGATGTTGTGCGACATCCGTCCGTTCACCTGCGCAGCTCCGATCAGACCCGCCGCAATGAAACCGAACAGCCAGCCGAACTGCTGCGGCGGCAGCTTATAGATGTTAATGAACACGAACGGCGCGCTCGCAATGTAGGCGAACATTCCCGCCGAGCTGAACCCGCACACCAGCGAAGCGCCCAGAAACGTGCGGTCCCGCAGCAGGTGTGTGTAGGTCGCCAGCACGTGATCCATATGTAACGGCCTTACATTCTCCGGCGCGAGAGATTCCTTCAGCCGGAAATGCATGGCGACAAGCATCAGTACGGCCAGCGACGCCTGCGTGTAGAAGACCGATTTCCATCCGAACCATACCAGCAGATATCCGCCGATAAACGGCGAGATCAGCGGCGAAACACCCAGCACCAGCACCAGCATCGAGAAGATTTTCCGCAGTTCGACCGGCGGAAAAAGATCCCGTACCATGGCGCGCGACACCACCGCGCCGCCACACGCTCCGATCGCCTGCAGCAGCCGGAAAAACGCCAGCTCATTCACGGATTTCGACATGGCGCACGCGACCGACGAAAGCACGAAGAGAGTCAGGCTGACGTACAGCGGCGGCTTTCGCCCGAACCGGTCCGTGATCGGCCCGTAAAGCGCCTGGCCCAGCGCGAATCCCAGCAGAAACGTGACCAGCGTGATCTGCACCTGCGCGGTCGTCGCGCTGAAAACCTTCTCCAGCAGCGGCATCGACGGCAGATACATGTCGATGGAGAGCGGTGCAAACGCCTGCAGGACACCCATCAGAACGATGAGCTCGAAGTATCGGAAGCGCGTTCGCGGCGGCGACATCAGCTTGTATCATAATGCGTATGACTGTGATGGAGCGCGCAGGCGCGAAAGCAGCCGTTCTCGCGCTCCTGTTTATGCTGACCGCATGCAATAAAGAGCAGAAGCCGCAGACATCCGCGGCGTGGGATCAGTACGTCTCCGGCTATCTCAACGCCTACTTCGCCGCCCATCCGGACGAGGGCGTGAGCGCAGGCCGTCATGATTTCGACGGCAAACTTCCTGACTTCAGTAAAACCGGCATCGACGCCGAAATTTCCCGCCTGCACTCCGAGCGCGACAAGGCGTCCGCATTTAAGGACGGCCTCGACGACCGGCAGGAGTTCGAACGCGATTATCTGATCTCCACCATCGACTCCGGCCTTTTCTGGATGGAGTCGGCGCAGTGGCCTTACCGCAACCCTTCGTTCTACAGCAATGCCGTCGATCCGGCGGTCTATCTGACGCGCCCTTACGCCCCGCTCAGCCAGCGCATGCGGGCCTTCATCGATTACGAAAAGGCGCTGCCCGTCGCGCTGCGGCAGATTCAGACCAATCTGCGCACCCCCATGCCAAAGACTTATGTGGACCTCGGCCGATTGACCTTCGGCGGCCTCGCCACATATTTCGAACGCGATGTGCCGGGAATCTTCGCTTCGGTGCAGGATCCCGGCTTGCAGGACCAGTTCAACACCGCTAACATGGAAGCCATTCGCGTCCTGAAGTCGCTCGACAACTGGTTTGAGTCGCAGCGTGCGAGGGCTACAGATTCCTTCGCGCTCGGCGCCGAGCTCTTCCAGAAGATGCTGCACGCCACCGAACGCGTGGACCTGTCCATCGCCCAGCTGCAGCTCGTGGGCCAGCGCGACCTCGACCGCAATCTCGCCGCGATCAAAGAAGCATGCGCCAAATATGCGCCCGGCAAATCGCTCGAGGAATGCGCGGCGAAGGCGAATGCCGACAAACCTGAGGGCAAGCCTGTCGAAGCGGCGCGTGCGCAGCTTACTGAGCTGCGTACTTTCGTGGCGAGCCACGATCTCGTCAGCATTCCCGGCACCGAGCAGGCCCAGGTGGACGAAGCGCCTCCGTACCAGCGCTGGAACTTTGCCTACATCAATATTCCCGGACCCTACGAACAGGGTCTGCCATCGGTTTATTACATTTCGCCGCCCGATCCGAAATGGCCGCCCGCGGAGCAGAAGGCCTATCTGCCCGGTAAAGGGACACTGTTGTTCACGTCGGTGCATGAAGTCATGCCAGGACATTTCCTGCAGTTCCTGCATGCCAACCGGTCGCCCTCAAAGTTCGGACAGGTGTTCGTAGGCTATGCGTACGCAGAAGGCTGGGCGCACTATGCAGAGGAAATGATGTGGGACGCCGGTCTTGGGGCGGGCGATCCTGAAATTCACGTCGGCCAGCTGACGGAAGCGCTGCTCCGCAATGTACGGTTCCTTTCGGCGATTGGTCTGCACACCGGAACCATGACGGTGGAGCAGTCGGAAAAAATGTTTCGCGAAGTTGCGCTCGCCGACGAGGGGAACGCCAAGCAGCAGGCCGCGCGCGGCACATTCGATCCGGCGTATCTCAACTACACGATGGGCAAGCTCATGATCATGAAGCTGCGCGACGACTGGACGGCGACGCGCGGCGGACGCAGCGCCTGGAAGCAGTTTCACGACGAGTTTCTGAAATACGGCGGACCGCCCATTCCGCTCGTGCGCCAAGCCATGCTGGGTCCGAACGCCGGACCGCCTCTTTAATTAGGCTGAAAGGAGATGCAATGAAGTGGCAATATCGCACGTTGGTTTATTGGAGAGGCGCTTCTGTTGGGCATCAATTGCCAGATGGATGGTACGCCAACGGAAGCCATCGCAAAGACCTTGGAACGTATCCTGAAGAGAAAATTGCGCCCGGGAATCTGAAGAAGAAAATTACGTTTGAGAATCTGAGAATTGCCGATAAAGCGTCAATCGGCAATCACAGGGCAAAAGTCTTGAACGCCATCGGCAAAGAGGGATGGGAACTCGTAGCCATCGTTGACCACTGCTATACGTTTAAGAAACCGCTCACCGACTAGCTAAAGATTGATACAGATGAACACAGATAAGAGCATTACTCGCCGCACCGTTCTTGCCACGACTGCATTCGTTCCCCTGGCTGCACTGACTGCGAGGGCCCAGGCGCCGGCGACAGCGTTGTCGGCTGCGCAGCTGAAGACACTCGAAGCCTTCATCGACCGCCTGGTCCCGGCCGACGAGAATGGACCGGGCGCCGTCGAGATGGGCGCGGCGACCTACATAGATCGCACGCTTGCCACCGCGAACGCCGCGGAGAAGCCGTCGTTCCTCGAAGGACTCGCGGGCGTTGAGTCGCTTGCCCGATTCACGCACAATTCGTCGTTCGCCGATCTGACTCCGCAGCTGCGCGACGAACTGCTGACCACAATGGAGAACGGCTCTGCGACGCAGTTCCCTAATGCCCGGGCGTTCTTCAACCGCGTGCGCCGAGTCACACTCGAAGGCATGTTCTGCGACCCCTACTATGGCGGCAATAAGAACTTCGCCGGCTGGGACCTGATCCGCTATCCCGGACCGCGTCTCGCAGTCGCCCCGGAAGACCAGAAGATGAGCCCGCCTCCGAAGCCTTATCGCCGGTCGGCCTATGGCAACCAGACTCAAACCCGTTGACGTCGCGGTTATCGGCCTCGGCGCTGCAGGAGGTGTCGCCGTGCTCCCGCTCTGCCGGGCGGGGCTCAAGGTCGCGGGCATCGAAGCCGGCACGTGGATGGACGTCCACACCTTTAAACCCGACGAAATTTACAACAACGTCCGCTCGCTCGTCACCACCGTTCCCAAAGCCAAGCGAGAAATCCCGACCTTCCGTACCAGCGACCGGGATCGCGCGCGTCAGGGCACGAACGCGCCGATGATGAATGCCATCGGCGGCACTTCGATTCACTACCACGCGCAGAGCTGGCGCTACAGTCCCTGGGATTTCCGCCTGCGCACGGCGTCCATCGCACGCTATGGCGCGAATTCCATTCCCAACGGCTCGACACTGGAAGACTGGCCGGTGACTTACGACGAGCTGGAAGACTTCTACGACCGCGTCGAATACGAGATCGGCGTCTCGGGCCGCGCCGGCAACATCATGGGCAAAATCGATCCGCGCGGCAACGTCTTCGAAGGTCCGCGCCGCCGAGATTTCCCCATGCCCCCGCTGCGCGACACCGAGTTCACGGACATGATGGCCGCCGCCGCGCGAAAGCTCGCCTGGAAGCCTTTCCGCGGCCCCGCAGCCATCAACTCACAGCCTTACAAAGGCCGGCCCGGCTGCGCTTATCACGGCTATTGCGATCGCGGCGGATGCCACATCGGCGCCAAGAACTCCACTGCCGTCACAACCATCCCTGAAGCGATGAAGACGAAGAACCTGGCGATCTTCGATAAGGCTCAGGTCACCCGTATCGTTAGCGGCGGCGATGCTAAAGTAACCGGCGTGTCTTATATAAGAGACGGCAAAGAGTACTTTCAGCCCGCTAAGGTTGTCCTGGTTGCCTCCTATACCTATGAGAATGTCCGGCTGCTCCTTTTATCTAAGTCGAAGGCTTACCCGAGCGGCTTATCCAACAACCATGGTCAGGTGGGCCGGCACTACTTCGGCCATTTTGACGCCCAGGCCGGAACCGGCGTCAGCGCCCTGTTTCCCTTCGATCTGAACATCTGGTACGGCGCCATCGCCCAGAATGTCACGGTCGAAGAATTCGCCGACGATAACTTCGACCACGCCGGTCTCGGTTTCATAGGCGGCGCCACCATCCAGGTGAACACCGAAAAACATCCGATCGGCGCAGCTGCGATGAACACCTATGGCCGTGCGCCGCAGTGGGGATCGAAATGGAAAGCGTTCGTCCGCGAGAACGCCGGCCGCTGGGTCTCCTCTTACATTCAGTGCAACACCTTCCCTTACGAAAACACTTATCTCGATCTCGATCCCGACGTGAGGGACCCTCTGAGCGATCCCGTCTGCCGCATTACCAGCGGTCCGAAGGACAGCGAGCCGAAGCAGGCGATCTACACCGGCCGGAAGATGGAAGAGTGGTTCCGCGCTGCCGGAGCCA
Organism: Terriglobia bacterium; assembly: GCA_963832905.1. Classification (GTDB taxonomy): domain Bacteria; phylum Acidobacteriota; class Terriglobia; order Bryobacterales; family Bryobacteraceae; genus BOG-234. The sequence continues at coordinate 1,197,041 of CAWHVO010000008.1, forward strand.
TTGAAATCACAAAAGCGCAGCTCCCGCCAGGCCCTTCCACCAGCACGCACGCATTCGGGGGCACGCGCATGGGCGGCAATCCCGAAACCAATGTCGTCGACCGCTGGGGCTTCTCCCACGAGGCGCCGAACCTCGGGATTCTCGGGGCTTCCACGTTCGGCACATCGGGCGCGCGCAATCCCACGCTCACCGTGCAGGCGCTGGCGTGGCGCACGGCTGAGCATCTCGTGAAGAACTGGAAGTCGATAGTTTGAATCACAGGCTGAAGACTGTGCCACGATTCATGTATGATGGCCGTGAAATGTTCCATAGAAGCCTTTGCGTCCTCACGGCCGCCCTTGCGCTTACAGCTGTCCCCGCGCTGAGCCAGCCCCCCGTCGAGCCGGCGCCCAGCGCTCCGCTGCCTGCCGCCCTCGCCAACTATCAGCCGGTGACGGCGGAGCGTCTGAAGAATCCCGAGCCCTCCAACTGGCTCTCGATTCGCCGCACCTACGATGGCTGGGGCTACAGCCCGCTGAATCAGATCACCACTGCCAATGTGAAAAACCTGAAGCCGGTCTGGGTCTTCTCCACCGGCCAGACCAAGGTCCACGAAGCCGCGCCGCTCGTCAACAACGGCGTGATGTTCGTCTCTACCCCCGACGATCAGGTGATCGCCCTCGACGTGCGCAGCGGCAATCTTCTCTGGCGTTACCATCCTGCACGTCCCACCGGCTCCGCCGTCCCTCACGACACCAGCCGCGGTGTCGCTCTTTACGGCGACAAAGTTTACTTCGCTGCCGGTGTAGCCGTCCTTATTGCGCTAGACGCCAAAACGGGCAAAGAAGTTTGGAAGACGCCGGTCGCCGACAACAAGAGTGGCTACTATATCTCTCTTGCCCCGCTGATCGCCAGTGGCAAAGTCATGGTGGGCTGTTCGGGCGGCGAGTTCGGTATCCGCGGTTTTATCGCCGCCTACGATCCCGACAACGGAAAGGAGCAGTGGCGCACCTACACGATTCCCGCGCCGGGCGAGCCTGGCAGCGAAACCTGGCCCAAAGGCGGCGACCAATGGAAGACGGGCGGCGGTTCCGTCTGGGTCACCGGCAATTACGATCAGGCAACCAACATCGCTTACTGGGGCACCGGCAACGGCGGTCCCTGGATAGGCGACAAGCGCCCCGGCGACGACCTTTACACCGCATCCACTCTCGCCATTGACGTTGCGACCGGCAAAATTGTGGGGCACTTCCAATACAACCCGAACGAGTCCTGGGACTGGGACGAAGTCTCGCCTCCGATCCTCGTCGATTTTCGCCGCAACGGCCGCACTTTTAAAGGTCTGATCGACGCCGCGCGCGACGGCTACCTGTGGTTTCTCGATCGCGGCGATGCCACCACCGGCGGCCGCATCAAATTCATCGAAGGCAAGCCGTTCGTCTATCAGAACGTTTATAAGAGCCTCGATCCCGAAACCGGCCGTCCCGAAGTCGATCCCGCGCACAAGCCCGGCACCGGCAAGAACGCGAGCTTCTGCCCCGGTCTCCACGGCGGCAAGAACTGGCCCCCGATCGCCTTCAGTCCGAAGACGCGGATGATCTACGTGCCCGCGAACAACAACATCTGCGGCGAATCCACGGGCCTCGATACCGTCGATTACGTTCCCGGCCGCAACTACACCGGCGCTCGCATGGGGCCGGGCAACGCAGTTCCCGGCGCCGATCACTTCGGCGAAGTGCAGGCATGGAATGTCGACACCGGCAAAGAAGTATGGCACTACGATTACAAGCGCAGCCCAAACTGGGGCGGCATGCTCGTGACCGGCAGCGGGATCGTATTCACCGGCGGCACGTCCGACCGCAAGATGCACGCCTTCGATGCGACCACTGGCAAGCTGCTCTGGGATTTCCCGACCAACTCCGGCATCCTCGCGCCGCCGACCACATTCACCGTCGATGGCAAGCAGTACATTGCCGTGCACGCCGGCTGGGGTGGCGACTCGCGCGGCATGCAGGGCACACTGAACCGCTACTTCCCCGGCGAATTCCCCGAAGTGCCGGAGGGCGGCGCGGTCTGGGTGTTCGCGCTGCCATAGGCCCTGTTGACGACACCGGCGTCGGGCACATGCACGGCAAACCGGGGAAGCGCACTTCCCCATCCCGAGCTTGGCATCCTCACGTCAGCACGACAAGCGAAATCCCATCCCAGCCCTGCTTGCCGGTCTGCTCCGGCGGAGAATCGCTGAGCGGCATCGCGCCCGTGCTCTGCGGCTTCAGCTGAAAGCGATCGATCAGATATTGCCGAACTATGGTTGCGCGCTGCTCCGACTTCAGATATTCTTCCGATGGCGCGCCATGACTTGAGTATCCTTCCACCATCACCGGTTTGTTCGGAAGGTACGGAACAAACCGGGACATCGCGTTATCCAGCTGGCGGCGGCCATCGGCCGTCAACTCTTCCTGTCCCTGCGAATTCGAGAAGAGGTCCTCAGCCGGCAGCCAGACTCGCATCGATTTCTTCTCTTTCACGAAATCGCTCTTCCGGTACTGATCTGCCGTCATCGTGCCCAGGTCGTAAAAGCCGCGATGCTTGAAGAATCCGCGAAGGAAGAAGTTGTGCTTCAGTGCATCGGCGTCTTCGGCGACGTTGGTGGTGGCGCGCTGCGCGTCGAGCACTGTCCCCTTCAGTCCCTCGGGGCCCGACTCACCTGCCTTGCCCTGCACATTGAAAGTCGAAAGCGCCCGATTCGCATTCTGCGCCACACTGCCTGCGCTCTCGAGCGTCAACTGCATGGCGTCCATCACGCCCTTGCCTTCCTGCATCAGGTCGGACATGCTGGTCGTTTCTTTACTCTGAACGGTGCAGCCTTCTTTGCAGGCGGTGGATTGCGGATCGCCGGAATCGATCTCGACGAACTGATCGCCCACCATGCCCTGCGACTTAACGCTCGCTACAGAGCTTTCGCGAATCAGCGGCTTGAATTTCCGATCGATTTTCATCGTTACGCGGAATTTCCCGCCCGGCTGCCGCGGAACGCGGATGTCGGCGACCGTCCCGGCGTTGTAACCGGATACATGCACCTGAGCACCGGTCGTAAGACTGCTCATTTTCGAAAACCATGCGTAGACGTCGAATGTGTGCGCGAAAAGGTTGGTCTGGCTGCCTATCATGAACAGCCCTGTGCCGAAAAGCACCACGCCTCCGATCAGGAAGGCCCCGACGATAATGCTGTGTGTTGCCTTCACCTCATCGCTCCCCTGAGCCCGCGAGTTCCTTCACCAGCTGGTTGTCGCTTTTCACGAGCTCATCCGGTTTTCCGCAGGCAGCGATGTTGCCCCGGTCGAGCACGGCCAGTTCGTCGACCATGTTGAAAATACCAGCGCCATCGTGCGTCACGATTATGAGCGTTTTTTTGCGTTCTCTCAGTTTTGAGAGCAGCTCATAAATCTCCGAGGCCGTGATGGCATGGAGACCGCTGCTCGGCTCGTCGGCCATAACGATCGGCGGATCGAGAACCAGCGCGCGCGCCAGACCCACGCGCTTGCGCATGCCGCCGGAGAGCGCGACCGGCATCTTGTCCTCTTCCTTTTCGAGTCCGACCGACTCCAGAGTCCGATGGACGATATCGCGGATCTCGTTTTCACGTTTGTCTGTGTGCCGCCGCAGCGGGAACGCCACGTTCTCACGGACCGTGGGTGAATCGAACAGCGCCGCCTGCTGGAACAGGAAGCCAATTTGCGTGCGGGTCTCCAGGAGCTCCCCGCGCCCGAGCTTTCGCAGGTCTTTGCCTTCGATCGATACCGCGCCACTGTCGGCGGTTATCAGCCCGATCATCAGACTCAGCGTCACGCTCTTACCCGTACCGCTGCGGCCGAGAAGCCCGAAGGATTCTTCCTTTCGTACCGTGATCGAGAACGTCCTTTAATACCTGAGCCCCATCGAAGGACTTGGAAACGTGTTCGAGGCGGATAGCGGGGACCGCGGGCAGTTTCCCCTCATCGCTCATGGCTGACTCCAGAAAAAAGATATCTTGACCAGTATGATGTCAATAAGAATGAGGGTAAGAGAGCAGAAAACCACGCTTCTGGTTGACGCCGTTCCCACGCCCGAAGCGCCGCCTTTGGTGTTGTATCCGAGATAGCAGGAGACGGTGCCGATGATCAGCCCGAACACCGTTGTCTTGAGAACGGTCGGCAGATAATCGCTCATCCCCAGCGCCTGGAATGCGTCTTTCAGAAAAAACGCGGGCGAGACATGCTCCACGAGCACGTCCAGAAGCATTCCTCCGGTGAGACCCGCAAAATCCATCACGAGCGTCAGCACCGGCAGAGCAATGATGCAGGCCACTACGCGCGTGACAACCAGGTAGGTATTTGAACGAATCGACGGCAAGCGCCTCCAGCGCGTCGATCTGCTGGGTAACCCGCATTCCTCCGAGCTGTGCACCGATGCCCGCGCCCACGCGGCCCGCGATCAGCAGGCCTGCTACCAGCGGTCCGAGGACACGGAACACGCCGATGCTGACGGCCTGAGGAACTAGCGACTGGGCTCCGAAGCGACTCATCGACGCCTGTGAGTGCATGGCCATGACGGCGCCCAGCGCGAGTCCCGCGCAGACGATTAGCGGAGTGGATTTAACACCGCATTCGTAGATCTGACGGGTGATCTCGACGATTTCCCATGGACGGCGGAACAACTCGCGCGTCGTTTTCGCGCCAAAAATCCCAATTTCCTCTGCGCTGCCGACGAAGTTGAGCAAGCCATCGAACGTGGTTGGCCATCAAATGGAGCTGCAAAACGCCGGTCCACAGTGATGTGTTGTTACCGAGCCGCGATTGCGAAGGAGTGGCCTTTACCACAAACTGATAGGTATATTTTCGACTGACGGCTGCATTGCACGGGCTGCTGGCGGCAGGTCACACTACATCTTGCGTGCGCGGTAGCCCGTAGGATCGATTCCGGGTAGATCACTCGCGCGCAGCTCAAACCGGACGTTGGGCCGGTGGTGAATCTATGCGGCTCTCGGCCTGGTTTGGCGAGGACTGTACAACCCGGTTGACAAGGCGCGTCACGATGGCAAACAGGAGGCTCACCGAAAGCCCGCACATAAGTACGCCCGTTACCGCTTCGACAGGGCCCAGCGTCCGCCACGTTGCCGGGAGGACAGGATCACCGTCGCCAACCGTGGAATAGCTGGCGATAGAGAAGTAGAAAGCGAATCCCCAACCGGGAAAACATACCCACCGATAAAACGACGCCCACACCAGAATCTGCACGATGTGCAACGCGATCATCAGGCTGGTGACCCGGAATATGAGTACAGTGGAGTGCAATAGGCTGAGCCGGGGTCCGCGGGCGAAGTATGCGAGGCCCCAGTTGATGAGCGCAGCCATGCCGGCGCACTGAATCCAGAGGCTGAGCACTACCAGAACGGCTGCGGCGATCGCCGGACGAACGAATTCCATTCCTGTGGTCTCACTTCATCGGAAGCAAAGTCAAGAGATTCGTGGGGCGAGGAATCGCCGGCCGAAGACCGGACAGGGCCACAGCTGCTTCCTCGCCCCAAACCAAACATCGGAACGTTACCTCCCGGCATGCTGCACAAGTGCATTTCGTCACCGGTGAGCGCGCGACATGCCGAAAACGGCAACGTAATTCTACGTGGCCCGGTCCCGGTCGACCGTTTGTGAAAAGCATCCGGGTAGGATTGAAGATAACAGGCCGAACCGCGTCCGACGATTACGCAGTTGCCTTGCCCGGCCGACGGCGATGATGTACCTCGCCAGGTATTTTCCGGCGGGCATGCCGACGACGGGCATCTCCGTCGGTACGGTAAAGCCACCGCCCGGCAGAACAAGCCCGGGGATCTTTCATATCAGCTCCGGTTAATGTCGCAGCGGCAAGGGCCCTGCTGATTTGAAAAACCCGACTGAAAAGCAAGGCCCTGAGTTACCGACTATCTCGCGGACATCGCCGGCCTAAGCCAGCGTTCGAAGCGCGTCTCGCCGAGTTGCGCATCACGGCCGGGAATCAGCGTGGTTTCGCCCACTTTGATGCCGTAGTAGCGCGCTTGCGGGTCTTCAACTACCTCGCGCGGATCGTCGCGCGCGGCAAGACCGCGGCGGACGAGCTCATACAAACGAAACTGTTCCGGGCCCGCTGTTTCAACAGCTCCCTTGAGGGGTGAGCCCAGCGCCACGCGGCACAACGCGGCGGCGACATCTTCGGCCGCCATGGGCTGGATCAGGGCAGGTGGCAGACGTACGGTATTACCGTCGGTGGAAAAATCTGCGATGCCTTTGATGAATTCGAAGAACTGCGTTGCGCGAACGATGGAGTAAGGAATTGAAGAGTTCCTGATCAGATTTTCCTGTGCGTCTTTTGCCCGGAAGTAGCCGCTTTCGAGCATACGCTCAGTTCCCACAACCGACAAGGCAACGTGATGTTTCACGCCGGCAGCCGCTTCGTAGGAAAGAAGGTTACGAGTTGATGTCTCGAAGAATGTCATCACTGCCTTGTCTTCCCACGAGGGGGCATTCGATACGTCAACGACCACCGACGCGCCTTTTAATGCCCCGGCGAGCCCCTCGCCGGTGATTGTATTGACCCCCGTACTGGGCGCCGCTGCGACAGCCTCGTGGCCTTGTGCCCTCAGCTTCTCGACGACCTTTGAACCGATAAGGCCGGTTCCACCAATCACAACAACCTTCATATGCATGACGAACCTCCTTCGTTCGTTACCCTTGGATCTTTGTTTGTCTGCCCAAGATAGCTGGCGCAAAGACGGTAGACGGCTTGTGCCAACGCAAATTACACGCCCGACGAACAGGTTTTATCCCTGCGCGACTGCCACGCGACCACGTTCAATTGGTCTGACTCCTGGAACGCACCCGGATGCATCCGTCGATTGACCGCCATCCGGCGTCGTTCCTCAAGCCATCGATCATGGCCAGCCGATCGAAAAAGACAGCCGCGCCTGATTCCGCCTGCGGCGCGAAACCGATCCTATTCTCCCAAATGAGTAAGGTGCGATGCAGGAAGCAAACGCCATGCCACAGTGATGTATTGCGCCGAGCGGAAGACCCCGGACGCCCTCGCGGCCCCGGGGGTGGGAGCATGGCGTTCATGCACGCGTGATGTTTCCCACTGATGACTGGATTACACGAGTCTCCGCATCGCATGGCGTCAGCCTGCAACACATCCACCGCGGCAGCATCGAGCATCCGGCGGAAGTAGTAAGAGTCGTATCCATACTCGCCTGCGGCAATTCGCATGCCCGGTGGTGTATGTTCGCGAACCAGCCGCAACCCTTCGAGGTCGTCGGATGAAACCGGTTCCTCGAACCAGCTCACTCCAAAGTCAGCCAAAGCCGCTGCCTTGGCGAGCGCTTGCTTTCGATCATAGGCGCCATTCGCGTCGACGAACAACCCGGCATCGGGACCGATGGCTTCGCGCGCGGCGCGAACCCTCGCTATATCGGCTGCAGGACCGGTCCCGATCTTCATCTTTAAGTCGCTAAGTCCCGCCTCGATCCAGCCGCATAATTGACGTTTGAGCTGCGCATCGGCATAGGATGTAAAACCATCGCTGCCGTAGGCGGCGATTAAATTGATGCGCGCGACCGATAAGGTCTGCGATGCTGAGATGGAGCAGACGTGCCTTGCGGTCCCAAAGCGCGTTGTCTACGGCGAAGATTGCCATCGAGCAGATGCCGAGACGTCCCGGACTGCGGATGCAGTGAACCTAAGGCCTCGACGAGCACAATGGTGGTTCCATTCCACGCCACGGTGCCGTCTGCTTCCGGAGTTTCAGTCGGAACTGTATAGGCGGATACTTCCAGACGCTCGATTTTCGGCGCGGAAAGCAGCTCCACAATAACTGGATGGTAAATGGATATGAGGTGATTCGAGACTACCGGTCCTGGTTGAACGCGATCGTACAACATCGATCTAAACGGCAGATGCGCTGCGCCTCGAAAAACCCCGCCAGGCTGAAGATCGATTGCCCGTGGTGGGGGCAGGCGGTATCGCCGGCGGAACCGCCTGACCTCCTGCATCCACCGCTATTTATCCTTAAGATCAAGCGCGCGCAGTTCTGCCTGTGCGCCCCGGACTCGATCGGAGCGAGGGTATTTTTTAATGAAGGCGCGAAACTCGCTCTCAGCGGCAGCGCTGTGCCCGCCATCCTTGAGCGCCATGCCTTTCCTGAAGTAAGCTTCCGGCGCATACTTGCTGTCGGAATACCGCGCGATAATCGCCTCGAAATCGATGGCCGCCTGATCGTACTTGCTCTGTGCACTGTGAATCTCGCCAAGCTGGAACTGAGCCTCGGGAGCATTTGGTTCGTCAGGATAGTAGCGCAGAAACTGGGCATAATCGTCCGCCGCGAGGTCGAGGTTACCAGTACTGTAATCCAGGCGAGCGCTATTCCACAATGAACTCGCCGGCGGTGGTAATCCTGCAGTGGATGTCCCGTCAGTACCATTAGGCGGAGGCGGAGCGGACGGAGGCGCCTGCAGGACCTTTATCGCGTTGCTTATATCGGTGAGCAGTTGCTGCTGGCGATTCAGCTGCTCCTGGAGGCTGCTGATCGAGTTGATCAGGGTCGATTGGTTGTTTTCCACGTTATCCACCTTTGCCGTCAGTCCGGCCAAAGGAACGAGCGCTCCCTTCGAAACACTGTCAAGCTTTTCCCCTACGCTCATGCTCAAGGCGGCCATGTTTGCGTTCGCTTTGTTTCCCGCCTCGATCGCCTGCTCGATCAGCGTCTGCAGTGCAGCCGTTTTCTGATCCAGTGAGCTCTGCATCGCCCGGATCTGGTCCTGAATCTGCGCAATGTCGCGTTGCATTTCCTGCTGCTCGCGGCTGGCGGCCCAGCCAGTCGCCGGCATAATGCACAGAACCAGTCCAAGAACTTCGAAGTAACGCTTCATATCGATTACTCTAATGCTATTTTCCTCTATTACGATTGCTGAATTTTCCGGCGAGGTTGTTTCGAAGAGACTGGGTGCCAGATGTAATCGTTCATCTGTTCGCTGGGCAGAAGTTCGGTGGCGTTCACGTCCTGGCTATCACGCTTGTGATGCCAGCTTATTTGGACCACTCGGAGCGCATGACCCGCGAAGACCCGCCACCGCTTTGCGTAAGCAACAAACTACCGAGGGTTCGCCGAGCTATCACCCGCTGCTTGCTCAGCTTGCGCTGCGCGTCCATTAACTCGCGATTGCCTTCCAGTTCTTCACCAGCCGCTCCGCGGTCCGCCACGCCAGCGCCTGAATGGTCAACGTCGGATTCCTCGCCCCGCTCGTTCCCATCAGCGACGCCCCCAGTATCCCCAGATTCGGCGCCTCATGCGCGAAGCCCCACCGGTCCGCCACATTCGTCTCCGGATTGTCCCCCATGCGCGTGCCGCCAAATGCATGTGTGCTCAGCCCCGGCACCTGCGGCGGCGCCATGAACACCTCCACCGCCCCCGCCGCGCGATACCACTCCTCCAGCTTCTTCTGCGCATACAGCACCGCGCGCGTCTCGTTCGACTTCGCCGCCGTCGTCACGCGGCACACCGGATCGCCCAGCGGGTCGCGCACCTTGTCGTCTAAATCGAGAAACGTCGACTCATAAGGAAAGCTCGACGTCTGCAGATACGCCGACGTGTACCGCGCCGCATTCTGCCTCACGAAACTCTTCCACCTCGAACCCCATCCCGGCGCGCGCCCGAACCCCGGCATCGACGCCGCATCGATCGGATGCAGCTCCGTGTGCACATGCAGGCTGGTGCCGCCGATGAATCCCAGCCCCGCATGATCGAAATTGTCGTCGGCCCATTCATCGATCGTCGTGCCCTGCGCCGGCAGCCCGTACCACACGTTGATGTCGAACGGAAAGAGCGCCGCCGCGCCGCCCGCCGTGCCCCAGTGCGCAAAATAATGCCGTCCCACCTGGCCGTGATTGTTCGCCAGCCCGTGCGGATACGCCTTCGACTTCGAAAGCAGCAGCAGCCGCGTGTTCTCGTAGGTGTAGGACGCGAGCAGCACCACCTTCGCCGGCTGAAAGTACTCCTGCCTGTCCTTTATATAGGTGACGCCGGTGACGCGCCCGTCCGCTCCCGCCTCGATACGCGTCACCTGTGCGTGATCCACAACCGATAGATTCTTCGTCTTCACCGCGTCAGGGATGGTCGTGACCGCCGTTGAATTCTTCGCGCTGATGTGGCACCCACCCGTGCCGCAGAAGCCGTGATACGCACACCCCGGCCTTCCTTTATATATCTGCGAATTGATCGCCGCCGGCGCGCGAAACGGTTTCCAGCCGAGCCCGCGCGCCGCCTCCGCCATGTGTTCGGAAAACTCCGTCCCGCGCAGCGGAGGCATCGGATAATCGCGCTGCCGCGGTCCTTCCCACACGTTGCCGGCAGGATCGATCTTCCCCTGCACATTGCCCGCTTTGCCCGACACCCCGATTTCGTATTCGACGATGTCGTAGAAAGGCTCCAGCTCGTCGTACGTCACTGGCCAGTCTTCCAATGTCGATCCGGCCGGAACGGCACTCGCCCCGTATCTCCCGACCGTCTCCGAGCGCGTCCGGAAATCCCACGGCTTCAGCCGCCAGCTCTGCGCCCAGTAGTGAATAGTGGTGCCGCCGATCGCGTTCATCATCGGATGCACCGCCGCCTGCCGCGCCGTCATCTCCGGACTGCTTCGAATCGTCGGAATCTCCCGCTGCGCTTTCGGAACCGAGGTCACCAGCCGCCGGACGTTGTTGTAAATCTCGTCGGGTTTAAACGAATGCGGGTCCATCCACCCGCCCGCCTCGATTCCCGCAACCTTCAGACCGGCCCGCGCCAGCGGCAGCACGGCCACACCACCTGCCGCTCCCAGTCCGACGACAGCAACGTCAACCGGCTTCCGCCTGATGGTCATCGGGGGCATCGGTGACAGTCTACACAACCTCGATATTCGGGCGGCACGTTTCGAGGTTGTGTAGACTGTCACCGATTCAGCGCGGCAGCGCGGCACTTCGCGAAGGCGCCATCCTCAGGACCGGTCCATCGAAGCGCGGATACAAACGCCGCAGTTCCTGCTGGGCGTTCTGAAAATCGTCGCGCGTCTCGACCACCACTTTCTGACCCTGCGGGCGGCGATCGGCGGCGGGTCTGACTTCGATCTCTCCCACGTACATCGCGAGCGGTTCCTCGCCCTCGCGCAGGTGTGCGTAGATTATCCGATCGAACCCCGACATCTCGGAACCGGCCTCGACATAGACTGCATCCAGATATTCCGCCGGAGCGGGCGCGCGCAGCGTCGACCAGAGCACCGCGTCCACCTTGCCGGAGTCATCGGGATGCAGGAAGCGGATGGCAGGGCGGTCGAGTTGCCCTTTGGGGGTCGAAAGCGATCCGAAGACGACATCGAATGCGCACAGGAAACGGTGGTCAGGACGCGCAACGCCCGGAGTGCATTAGAGCTTCTGATCCGTTTTCATCAGTGGCTGGCGTAGAGGCACAGTTCCTTCCCGTCTCTACCGCCCCGGATTCATCGCGCGGTCATTACCAGTAGACGTTCGATCGCGACGACCGAGCTTTCCACGGCGGCCTTCGCTTCGCGCTTTCCACGGAAAGCGCCTATGTACCGGTAACTGTCACCAGAGTCGTTCAGTTTCGTGGCGTCGAATGCCTGCCAGCGGCTGGCGAGAACGATATGACCGAGGTGGCGCTCGTCGTCAGACAGGGCGCAGTTTTCACCGGAATCGCTCCACACGGGAGTGCCGGCAATTCGCAGACTGGAGTATCCCATACGCAAAGAATATTCCACGGGAGCCCGCTGTGAATGTTGACGACGGATAACAACGAGGCGTGGTTTGGAATCAATCGAACATTCCGGGGAACCAGCGGATGAATGCATCTGTACTGACAGGAACATGCGGTCCGGAATCTGCTTTTCTCTACCGCCCCGGACCCCCACCCTGGGCATCCCGCCGCGCCACTGCAGCCTCGAAGCTCTTCTCGTACTGATCGACGTGTGCTTTATACCCCTCGGGGTCGACAAACGGATTCGGATCTCCCGGTCCCCGCTTCTGCATCTTTTCGTATTTCTCGGCCATGCCGAAGAACGACGCGTGCGAGCTGAGAAACACCTCCACCGGAAACGTGCGCGCCTTCTTATAGGTTGCCCGGAAGTCGTCGATCATTCCCGGATAGTTGTCCAGCGACTGCAGAAACTGACCGTTCAGACTGCATTCGATGAACGTGTAGTAGCTCTTGCCATTCTCCGTGAGCGTCGTGCTCCAGGCCAGGCATCCCCGCGTATGCCCCGGCATCATGTGGGCCGTCAGCGTCGTCCCGCCCAGCGACACCGTTTCGCCATCGTCAACCAGGCGGTCCATCGGATGCGGCTTGCCGCCCGGCCGAAACTCCGCGGTCTTCGCGGAATCCACGCGCCCGACCACCACCTGGGCGCCGGTCAGTTCCTTCATCAGCGCGTCACCCTCCACGTGGTCCGGATGCGCATGGCCCGCGATCAGGATCTTGATGTCGCTCATTTTGAATCCCAGCTTCTCCACGCTCGCCTTGATCACCGGCACAGACGCTTCGTAGTCGCTGTTCATGATGATGTCGCCCTGGGGTGTGACGAACAGGAACGACGCCAGCTCTTTGGTGCCGACATAGTAGAGGTTGTCCATGATGCGGAACGGCGGAACCGGATCGTTCCACCCTTTGGGCTGAGCCAGCGCGACAACCGAAAGCAGAACCTGAAGAAGCGTCAAAAACAGAAGTTTGCGCACAATGACCAGTATAGGTTTCGGGGACAGTCTACTCAATCACCGATTCACGCGGCAGCGCCCGACAGCGATTCCCCTCCGGCGCATTCACCCGCACCGGCAAATTTTTCGCGTCCTGTTTCCATCCGTTTAGCCTTCTTCGTGGGCGACCGGGCGCCCGCCGTGGAAGCCGGTGCTGTTTGTAAGGCCGGCGGTCGAAAGCCGCCGGTTCTTTTTCTGAAGGAACGCAGCGGCGCAGCCGCCTCGACGCGCAAGCTGACAGCGGGAGCCGATAGCTGAACAGCCCGGCGTCCTGCATCGCAATCAGCTAACCTGTCAAAAGGAGACATCTCGCTTGAAACGTTATCCTCTTCTCCTCGCCCTTACGGTCTGCGCGGCGGCGCCCGGCCTCTACGCCCAGAACCTCGCCGAATTCGCCAAACGCGTCACCGAGTTCACGCTCCCCAACGGCATGCACTTCATCGTGCTGGAGCGCCACGAAGCCCCGGTCGTTTCCTTTCACACCTACGTCAACGCCGGCTCCGTCGACGACCCCAAGAGCAAGAGCGGCCTCGCCCACATGTTCGAACACATGGCGTTCAAAGGCACCGCAGCCATCGGCAGCAAGAACTGGCCCGCCGAGAAAGCCGCCATGGACAACATCGAGCACGTCTACGATCAGCTTGATGCCGAGCGCAACAAAGGCGCCAAGGCCGATCCGGCGCAGATCAAGGACCTCGAAGACAAACTCCAGACCGCCATCGAGAAGGCCGATTCTTACGTCGAGCCCAACCTCTATCCGCGCATCATCGAGGAAAACGGCGGCGTCGGCATGAACGCCAGCACAGGCGAGGACTCAACCGACTTCTTCTACAACTTCCCCGCCAACCGCGTCGAGCTCTGGTTCTATCTCGAATCCGCCCGCTTCCTCCATCCCGTGTATCGCGAGTTTTACAAGGAGCGCAGTGTCGTGCGCGAGGAGCGCCGCATGCGCGTCGAATCCGATCCGCAGGGAAAACTCATGGAGCAGATGTTGGCTACCGCCATCGCCGCGCATCCTTATCGGGTGATGCCGGGCGGATGGGCCAGCGATATCGAAAACCTGCGCGTCAGAGACGCCGAGAAATTCTACAAAGAATACTATGCGCCGGGAAACCTCACCATGGCGATCGTCGGCGACGTGAATCCCGTGCACATGAAAGCCCTCGCCGAGGAGTACTTCGAACGTCTGCAGAAACGCCCCCTTCCCGATCCCGAGCTCACCGTCGAACCCCCGCAGGAGGGCCCGAAAACCACCGAAGTCGCATCGCCAGCTCAGCCCATGGAATTCATCGCCTACCATCGGCCCAGTCAGTACGACAAAGACGATCCCGTGTTCGACGTCATCTCGGGCGTGCTCTCCGAAGGCCGCACCAGCATCATGTATAAGGACATGGTCCGCGACAAGAAGCTTGCGCTCACCGCGGGCGCCGAATCCGAATTCCCCGGCGGCAAATATCCCAGCCTGTTCTTCTTCTATCTGATCCCCGGCCTCGGCCACACCGCTGCTGAGAATGAGAAGGAGCTCGACAAGCTGATCGCCAATCTGCAGAACACGAAGGTGGACGACGCCTCTCTCGCCCGTGTCAAGATCCGCACGCGTGCCACCCTGATCCGCCAGCTCGACGACAACGCCGGGCTGGCGCAGCTCCTCGCCAGTTACTATGCCAACTTCGGAGACTGGAAAAAGCTCTTCACCGAACTCGACGAGGTCGACAAAGTGACGGCCGATGACGTGCAGCGCGTTGCAAAAAAATATTTCACGCCTGACAACCGCACCGTCGCGCTGACGTTCCAGCCCGAAGGAGGCCACCAATGAAAGACCCGATGCACCCCACTGTGCCCGTTCTGCCCTCTGTAGCTTTCAAATCCCTTGTGGGACAGGGCTTCGGCCCTGCAGGCCGGGCTTCCGCCCGGCGCGGAGCGTCCGTAATCCTCCTCCTCGCCTGCGCCGCCCTGTCTTCCGCCCAAACGGTTCCCCCGCCCTCTTATAAGGACCTGAAATTCCCCCCCCTGAAGGAAATTCAGATCCCCAAGGTCGAGGAATCGACGCTCCCCAACGGCCTGAAAATCTATCTGCTCGAGAACCACGAACTGCCGCTCGTGCGCGGACTCGCGCTGATCCGTACCGGCAACCTCTTCGATCCCGCTGACAAGATCGATCTGGCTACGGCCACCGGCAGCCTCATCCGCAGCGGCGGCACAAAATCGAAAACCGGCGATCAGCTCGACGAGGAACTCGAGAACATCGCCGCCTCCGTCGAAAGTTCGATCGGCGAAAGCTACGGCTCCGTGTCATTCTCAACGCTGAAGGACCGCACCGACGAAGTGCTTGCCGCCTTCCACGATGTCCTCACCAGCCCCGGCTTTCGCGAAGACAAACTCGAACTCTTTAAGACGCAGGCACGCAGCAGCATCGCGCGGCGCAATGACGACGCGCACGGCATCTCCGAGCGGGAATTCGCGGGCCTCGTCTATGGCAAGAAAACGCCTTACGGATGGGACGACGAATACGCCACCATCGATGCCATCAAACGCGATGATGTGGTCCGCTTCTACAATCGCTACTACTTCCCAGCCAACGTCATCCTCGCCGTGCAGGGCGATTTCTCCGCGCCCGAAATGAAGGCGAAACTCGAAAAGCTTTTCGGTTCATGGAACGCGCAGCAGCCCCCCGTGCCGCCATTCCCGCCGGTCGATCCGAAGGTCGCGCAACCCGGCATCCATCTCGCGGTGAAGACCGATGTGACGCAGACGAACCTGGTCATCGGCCAGCTGGGCGGCGAGCTCAAAGACAAGGATTACCCCGCGCTCGAAGTGATGTCGGACATCCTGGGCGGCGGCTTTCAGAGCCGTCTTGTCGAGAACGTGCGCACAAAGCTCGGCCTGGCCTACGACGTATCCGCCGACTGGGGCGCCGACTACGATCACCCCGGTCTTTTCGAGATCGCGAGCAGTACGAAATCCGCCAGCACCGTCGATACCCTGAAGGCCATTAACGCTCAGGTCGAAAAGATCCGCACCGAAGAGGTCACCGCCGAAGAACTGCAGTCCGCCAAGGACACCGTTCTCAACGGCTTCGTCTTCCATTTCGACACCCCCGCCAAAACACTCAACCGTATCCTGACCTACCGCTATTACGGCTATCCCGACGACTTCATCTTCCGGTACCAGAAAGCCATTCAGCAGGTCACGCGCGCCGATGTCCTGCGCGTCGCAAAAGAATATCTTGATCCCGCGAAGTTCGTCATCGTCGCCGTCGGGAATCCGAAGGATTTCGGCACGCCGCTCGACACGCTCGGTAAAGTCAGCGATATCGATCTGACGATTCCGGCGCCGAAACGCGCCGCTCCCGTGGCCGCGGCCGGTCCGCCCCAGCCGAAAGGCGCTGCCCTGTTAGCCAAAATGGCTGCCGCCATCGGCGGCGAGTCGAAGCTTGCAGCTATCAAAGACGTCACGCAGAAAGAAGAACTGAACCTCGACGCTGCCGGGAACACACTCAAGGTCGCGGAGACCGAATTCTGGATGGCATCCGGACAGTACCGCGAAGAAAGCACTCTCCCGTTCGGCAAAGTCATCGTTTATTCCGATGGCAAGACCGGCTTTGTCTCCAGCCCCCAGGGCACCCAGGCCATTCCCGCAGCCGAGAAGAAGCAGATCAGCTTTGAACTCTTCCGTATGTGGCCTGCGCTGCTCGGCAAGCCTTCCGATCCGAATCGCGCCATCACCGACGAAGCCAATGGCGCGATCCACATTGCCGACAAATCCGGCAATTCGCTCGTGCTCACCATCGACCCCGCCACTGGCCTGCCGCAGAGCGAAAACTATTTGGAAGCCGGGTCCGCCGCGCAGGACGTCACGGAGACTTACGCGGACTGGCAGGACACGAACGGTATCAGGCTGCCTCGCAAAATCACCATTACCCAGAACGGCAAACATTTCGCCGACATCAAAGTCACCAGCGTGGAAATCGACACGGGTCTCGCGGCGGAGCAGCTTTCGAAGAAACCATGACGCGCCGGGCTTTCATCAAAGGAACGCCCGCGCTGTCGCTCGCCGCGGCGGCGACGCTTCACGCGGAAACCGCTAAAGACCGCGGCAGGCGTCTCATCGGTCAGGTGGTGCAGGGTCTCGGCGGCGACGCATTCCGCGGCATGCGGACGCGCACCGAGACAGGCCGGTCCTATTCGTTCTACCACGAAGAGCTCAGCGGCCTGGCCATCGCGCACCTCTACACGAAGTATCGCGACGTACCGCCGGCGGTCGAAGCCGCAGGTGGTTCTCCTCCGCTCCTCCAGGTGCAGCGCCAGGTGTTCGGCAAAGATCTCGAAGACGCTGTCATCTTCACGCCGACCGAATGCTACGACGTGACGTACCGCGGCGCGCAGCCTCTCGGCGACGAGAAGTTTAACCAGTACCGGGAAACCACGCTCCACGATGTCTTCTATATCCTGCGCGAACGCCTCAATGAACCCGGTATGGAGTTCGAAGGCACAGGCAGGGACATCGTCGAAAACCAGCCGGTCGAGGCCATCGAGATTTACGACCCGGACAACCGCAACGTCACCTTGTGGGTGAACCAGGACACGTTCGTTCCGGTGAAGCAGCGGTTCTACCGCTGGGACGAAACGATCAAAGATCGCCACGAAGAAGTGACGCGCTACACCAAATACCGCGACGTGAACGGCGTCATGTGGCCGTTCTCGATCACACGGGAGCGAGATGGCGGGAGAAATTTCCAGCTGTACTCCGAGCACGTCACCATCAACGACGCTCTCGCGGACAGCATGTTCGAACTTCCGACCGGCGTTAAGATCCTGAAGAAGTAAGCACCGGCTTTTCTTCTCTGACCGCTGGCGGAACAACGGCAGGCGCGGGCAGTTCGATCTCGACCAGCAGACCGGGCCGCTGATTCGAAGCCCGAATGATGCCGTGATGCAGTTCGACGGCGCGTCTGGCGATCGCCAGGCCAAGGCCTACGCCGCCGCTGGTGCGGCCGCGGTCCTTCTCGACGCGGTAGAACGGATCGAAGATCTGGGCGAGCGATTCATCCGGGACACCGGACCCGAAATCGCGCACCGTCACCCGGTAGACGGAGCCCGTGCGCTTCAGTCCGACCTGGACGTGCCCGCCTTCCGGCGAATACCGGATCGCATTGCGCACGATGTTTTCGATAGCGCGCCGCAGCAGTTCGGGATTGCCTTCCATCTCGGCCTCGCAGGCGTCCACATCGAGAATGATGTTGTGCCGCTCGGCTTCGATGTGCGCATCGCCGACGATCACACGGACGAGATCGTCGAGCCGCACCGGCTCGACCTTGAGGCCGGCCGGATCGCCCTCCGCCCGGGTGACCTGGATCAGCTCGCCAACCAGCACGTTGAGCCGATCCGCCTCGCGCTCGATGCGGGTGAACGCCATGTCGGTGTCGCCCCCGCCGCGCGCCAGCTCGACGGCCACGCCAAGGCGTGCCAGCGGCGAACGAAGTTCATGCGAGATGTCCTGCAGCAGACGGCGCTGCGATTTGAGCAGGCTCTCGATGCGCTCGGCCATCTGGTCCACGGCGCGGCCCAGCTGCCCGAGCTCGTCGGCACGGCGCGAATTCACACGCGCCGTGAAATCGCCATGCCCGAAGCGTTCGATCGTCTTCTGCATCCTGCGCAGCGGCGATGTGAGTTGCCGCGCCAGTCCGTAGCAGAGAATGGCGAAGATCACCAGCATCCACCAGGTCTGCGGCGGCACCTGCACCGACCAGCTCTGATTAGGGTCGCGCGCCGGAAAGTCGGCGACAAAATAATACTTGTTGTCCCGCGCCTCAGCCCACGAAGTGAAGGCGCCCGTGTTCTGGACGCGTACGAAAGGAAACGTCACATAAGGCAGCACGCCGCGCAGCCCGCGTGACGGCTTTGCTTTGATTTCCGGCGTCCAGTCGCGGCCGGTGAGAACGTCGATGCCGTTCGAGTAGGTGAGTCCGGCGTCGGCGCCGGTCGCATCTTTGAGCCGTGCCAGGAACCGCGTCAGTCCGGAGCTGCCTTCGGTTTCCCACGCGGCGCGTGCCTCGCGCAGTTCAAAGGTTAAGCGTCTGAACTCGGGCTGGCGGGATTGTGCGATCACGCTTGACACATAGAACGTGCCGGTGAATGTCAGAATCACCGTCGCCAGGAACCAGAGCAGGATTTTGGTGAAAAGCGTTCTCATGCCGCAACCTCCCCTTCCGGCGAACGAACAAACTGATAGCCCACGCCGCGCACGGTCTTGATCAGAGGCTTGTCGCCTTCGAGCTTTTTGCGGAGATGGCTGATATGCATGTCGACCGAGCGGTCGAACGGAGTGGCCTTGCGCCCATAGAGTTCTTCCATCAGCTCGTCGCGCGAGACAACGCGGCCGGCGGAGCGCATCAGAGTCTCAAGAATATCGAATTCGAAGGTGGTGACTTCGATGTCCGCGCCGTCGCGGCGGACCTCGCGCGTGCCGGGATCGATGGCGATGCCGTTGATCTCCAGCCTTCCGCCGGGATCGCGCGCCTCCAGGCGTCGCAGTATGGCGCGGATGCGCGCCACCAGTTCGCGCGTGTTGAACGGCTTCGGCAGATAATCGTCGGCGCCGAGTTCGAGGCCGATAATGCGGTCTTCGTCTTCACCGCGCGCGGTCAGCATCAGAACGGGAAGACGCGCCTCGCGGCGCACGCGGCGCAGGATTTCAAAACCGTCGAGACCAGGAAGCATCACGTCGAGGACGAGAAGATCGAAACCGCCGCTGAGTGCAGCAGCAAGGCCGCGGCGGCCATCGTTCTGGCATTCGACACGGAAACCCTCGCGGGTCAGAAGTTCGGTGAGAAGGCCGGTGAGCTCTTCGTCGTCATCCACGATGAGGATGCGCACGATCATGAATCTACCACCCTCTATTTGACCACGCGGTAAACCTTTGTAATCAATCTTCAGCGGCTAACCGCTGGGCAGGCCAGCAGATCGGGGTTACCCCAAACGGCCCACTTCAGCGGTACCGAGGAATCGCAATCAGGGACAGAGTGATTCAGGCGGCGTTCCGGTGCGCCTGAATGCCGGTGCGATAGCCTTCGTAGACTTTTTCGAAAACTGCGTCCCACGACTCTCCGCACGCCTGTTCACGAGCCGCCTGGCCCATGCGGGCGCGGAGTGCCGGATCGCGCAGCAGCCGCGCCGTGCGTTCGATGAACGCTGCAGCGTCGCGCGCCACAAAACCGCTGACGCCTTCGCGCACAATAAACTTCGGCCCGCCCGCATCCGTGACCACTGCCGGTGCGCCCGACGCAAACGACTCCAGCACGACATTCCCGAATGTATCCGTCCGCGAGGGGAGGGTGAACACATCCATGTTGGCGTAGGCCTCGGCAAGCGGCTCGCCACGCAGAATGCCGGGCAGCTCGCCATCCGCAAGGTGCTTTTTCAGCCAGGCGCGTTCGCTGCCATCGCCCACAATCAGGAAACGGAATTCCGGGACACCGAGGCTGCGCAGGCCGGTTTCGAGCTCGCGCAGGAACCGCACGTTTTTCTCCGGCGTGATCCTGCCGACATATCCGAGGCACAGCACGCGGTCCTGCATGGTGCGTTTTGACGGGTTGAACAGTTCGGTATCGATGCCGCGCTTCATCAGGAAAACCGGCTTTCGCGTACGATCGTGCAGCATGTCCAGCAGCTCGTCATTAGGCGCATAGAGCACATCGCCGAGCCTGTAGAACCACATGAGGACATCGAGCATGTGTCGCTCACTGAACCGCGCGATGCCCCGCCGCGGCCCTTTCCCAATCCAGCGAAGTAGTTTTTCCAGCCGCATGGCGCCGAACTCGTGCAGATTGGTGTGCCACGAAATCGCCAGCGGAATCTTCAGTTTCCGCGCCAGGTAGACACCGATCTCGCTGACGTCTCCCGGACTGACCACGTGGATCATGTCCGGTCTGAATTCGCGGAGCGCGTCGGCCACCCGGGCCTGATGCCGCCACAGAGCAGGATCGTGCCACAGTCCTTTATCAAGGTTGACGGCGAGCGGTCCGCGGGCCAGTTCGAGATGGATTGCGCAGTCGTCCCTGGTCAGGCGGTTCTTTTCGGCGCCCCGAACGCAGAGAAAAGGATAGCCGCGGCGCGTGGCGTATCCGGTCAGCTGGCGGCTGGTTAAAGCTACACCGTTGATCTCGGTGAAGGTATCCGTAAAGAACGCAACGCGCGGGATCTGGGCCACTTTGTGTAGCCCGCACGAGAGGCAGGCTTTAGCGCAGGATAGCTCAGATGCCCGCGCGCCTGGTATCGCAGAACCGTGGCATTCCGGTTAAGAATCGGTTCAAGCCGACCGCAGCAACGCAAGTTACGCCGACGACGACCGATCTGCTATGCTGATGCCCGTGGGAGGCGTGACAGGCCGTACATCAGGTCTCGAAGTACCAAAGCCGCGTTAAGCGGATTGGCGTCTCCTTGATCAGAAATGCAATGCGCCGAATGCTCGGGGCGAGGCGGGAGTTCTTTGAAGCCAGATACGCCAAGGCGTTGGCGTTGCTTTCCGCGAGTGTAATCGGTGGTATCGTGGCCGATTTTCTGGGAAATCGCAACGCTGCTCGCGACGCAAAGATCGACTTGGATTGCGCGACCACCAAGTTGCGTCGGCATGAGGACAGCCACGCCCCCGGGAGGGGGGAGAAACCTGAGATGTCAGGTCTATTCCGGCCACAATCGGTATGCGGTCTCACTGGCCAGCGGGATTGAGGGCTGGCTGCCAGCGGCGATCCGAACTATGATTTTCCGATTTTCCGCCCCTGTTGACAGAGGGGTCGAAAAACGGATATTGTGGTAAAGTTTGGCTGTAGCTTGATATAAGCTTCCGGCTACCATCTCCGGCGTCGGAGATCCGGCCGGGGCGAGGTCCCGAGGTTCGACACGGACCGCTGCCTTTGCGGCGTTGCAACGTGGGGAGCATGGACCTGTCCAAAGCCTGAGCGGCAAGCCTTTCAGATTCCGCTCGAACCGACTGACGCAGTTTTGAGTTTTCGCCCGAGGATTTTTAGTGCCGACATTTAATCAATTGTGCGCAAGGGCCGAAAGGCGCCCGCATGGAAGACGTCCAGCCCGGCGCTGCAGAGCTGCCCGCAGAAGCGCGGCGTTTGTACGCGCGTGTACACTTCCACTCCCAAGAAGCCGAATTCGGCGCTGCGGAAAGTGGCGCGCGTGCGGCTGACCAACGGAATCGAAGTCACCACCTATATTCCGGGCGTTGGCCACAACCTGCAGGAGCACTCGATCGTGCTGATCCGCGGCGGCCGCGTGAAGGATCTGCCGGGCGTGCGCTATCACGTGGTCCGCGGCGCGCTGGATACCGCCGGGCGTGGCCAACCGCAAGCAGAGCCGGTCGAAGTACGGCGCCAAGCGGCCGAAAGCCGCTACGAAGTAAGGAAAGTTATCAGACATGCCAAGACGCAGAGGCGCTGAAAATCGCGAAGTAGCGCCGGATCCGGTTTACAACTCCACGCTGGTCGAGAAGTTCGTCAACTCGATGATGTGGGACGGCAAGAAAACCACCGCGCAGAGGATCTTCTACGACGTCGATGGAGAAGCTCGAAGAGCGCGCGGCGGCGAAGATCCGATGAAGCTCTTCAAGAAGGCCGTGGAGAACGCCAAGCCGCTGCTCGAAGTGAAGACGCGGCGCGTGGGCGGCGCCAACTATCAGGTGCCGATCGAAGTGCCGCAGAACCGCCGCACTAGCTGGCGATCCGCTGGATCATTACCAACGCGCGCGGGCGGGCGGAAAAGGGCATGGCGGACAAGCTGGCCAACGAATTGAACGACGCCGCCAATCTGCGCGGCGGAGCGATCAAGAAGAGGGACGATGTGCACCGCATGGCGGAAGCCAACAAGGCTTTCGCGCATTATCGGTGGTAGAATCAGGTTTAACGGGTTAATACAAGACACAGGTAATTTTCGTATCCCAATGCCACGAACTGTACCGCTCGAAAGGATGAGAAACATCGGCATCGCTGCCCATATCGATGCCGGTAAAACCACAACGACTGAGCGGATCCTGTATTACACGGGCCGTTCGCACAAGATCGGCGAAGTCCATGAAGGCACCGCCACCATGGACTGGATGGAGCAGGAGCAGGAGCGCGGCATCACGATCACGTCCGCCGCCACCACCTGCGTCTGGCGCGACATGCAGATCAACATCATCGATACGCCGGGCCACGTGGATTTCACGGCCGAAGTGGAGCGCTCGCCTGCGCGTGCTCGATGGCGCGGTGGCGGTGTTCGACGCCGTCGCCGGCGTGCAGCCGCAATCGGAAACGGTGTGGCGGCAGGCCGATAAATATCACGTTCCGCGCATTTGCTTCATCAACAAGATGGATCGCGTGGGCGCGGATTTCTACCATTCCGTCGACACCATCGTGGAGCGCCTGAAGGCGCGTCCGGTGCCGATTCAGATTCCGGTCGGCGCCGAGGATCAGTTCAAGGGCATCGTCGATCTGGTCGAAGATGAAGGCCGTGATCTGGCGCGACGAAACGCTGGGCGCCGAGTTCGACGTGGTCGATATTCCCGCGGATCTGCTCGAGAAGGCGAAAGCCTACCGCGAGCAGATGATCGAAGCGGTCTCCGAATTCGACGACAAGCTGTTCGAAAAATTCGTCGAAGGCGCAGGCGCTGACGATCGACGAAATCAGCGCCGGCATCCGCAAGGCGACCATCGCGCTGAAGATTTTCCCGGTCATCTGCGGCTCGGCGTTCAAGAACAAGGGCGTGCAGACGATGCTCGACGCGGTGGTGGATTATCTGCCTTCGCCGCTCGATATTCCGCCGGTGGAGGGCACGTCGATCGACGACCCGAACATCAAGCATGACCCGCAAGGCATCCGACAACGAGCCGTTTTCGGCGCTGGTCTTCAAGATCATGACCGACCCGTACTCGGGCCAGCTGGCGTTTTTCCGGGTGTATTCGGGCAAGCTGAACGCCGGCGAATCGATCTACAACGTGGCCAAGGGCCGCAAGGAGCGCGTCGGCCGTCTGCTGCGCATGCACGCCAACAAGCGCGAAGATATCCAGGAGATTCTGGCGGGCGATATCTGCGCGGCGGTGGGCCTGAAGACGGTTTCGACCGGCGACACGATCTGCGACGAAGATCATCCGATCGTGCTGGAATCGATCGACTTCCCGACGCCGGTGATTCAGCTGGCGGTCGAGCCGAAGACCAAGGCCGATCAGGAAAAGATGGGCATGGCGATCCAGAAGCTGGCGCAGGAAGATCCCACGTTCCGCGTGAATACCGATCCCGAAACCGGCCAGACCATTCTTTCGGGCATGGGCGAACTGCACCTCGAAATCATCGTCGACCGCATGATGCGCGAATTCGGCGTGGAGGCCAATGTCGGCAAGCCGCAGGTGGCGTATCGCGAGACCATCCGCCAGACGCCGAAGTACGACTACACGCACAAGAAGCAGACCGGCGGCAGCGGCCAGTACGCGCGCACGCAGCTGCGCGTGGAGCCGAACCCCGGCAAGGGCTTCGAGTTCGTCAACGACATCAAGGGCGGCAACATTCCGAAGGAATTCATTCCAGCCGTTGAGAAGGGCGTGGTGGAAGCGCTCGAAGGCGGCATCCTCGCCGGCTATCCCGATGGTCGACGTGAAGGTGACGGTGTTCGACGGCGCTACCACGATGTCGATTCGTCGGAAATGGCGTTCAAGATCTGCTGGTTCGATCTGCGTCAAGGAAGCGTGCCGCAAGGCCAAACCGGTGCTGCTCGAGCCGATGATGGCGGTGGAAGTGGTGGTGCCGGAAGAATACATGGGGCCGGTCAACGGCGATCTGATTTCGCGGCGCGGCCAGCTGGAAGGCACGGAGATTCAGGGCACGACGCAGATCATCAAGGCCAGCGTGCCGCTGAGCGAAATGTTCGGCTACGCGACCGAGCTGCGCTCGCGCACGCAGGGCCGCGGCAGTTTCACGATGCACTTCTCGCGGTATGAGGAAGTGCCGAAGACCGTCGCGGAAGAGATCGTGAGCCGGGTTCAGGGCAAGGTTACCAAGTAGGAGCAGGAGTTTCATAAGGAGATTGGTAGCCATGGCAAAGGAAAAATTTGACCGCAGCAAGCCGCACGTAAACATCGGGACGATCGGGCACATCGATCACGGCAAGACCACCCTGACGGCGGCGATCACGAAGGTGCTGGCGAAGCACAATCCGAAGGTCGAAGTTCCGTCAGCTTCGATTCGATCGACAACGCGCCGGAAGAAAAGGCCCGCGGCATCACGATCGCGGCCTCGCACGTGGAATACGAAACCGCCAACCGGCACTACGCCCACGTCGATTGCCCCGGCCACGCCGATTACATCAAGAACATGATCACCGGCGCGGCCCAGATGGATGGCGCCATCCTCGTCGTCGCCGCCACCGACGGCCCCATGCCCCAGACCCGCGAGCACATTCTGCTGGCCCGCCAGGTGGGCGTGCCGTACATCGTGGTCGCCATGAACAAAGTGGACATGGTGGACGATGCCGAGCTGCTCGATCTGGTGGAGCTCGAAGTGCGCGAACTGCTGAGCAAGTATCAGTTCCCGGGCGACGATCTGCCGGTGGTGCGCGTTTCGGCGCTGGGCGCGCTGAACGGCGAACCGCAGTGGGAAAAGACGGTCGACGAGCTGATGGAAGCGGTCGACAGCTACATTCCGATGCCGGAGCGCGTGATCGACAAGCCGTTCCTGATGCCGATCGAAGACATCTTCTCGATTCAGGGCCGCGGCACGGTGGTGACGGGCCGTATCGAGCAGGGCATCTGCAAGGTCGGCGAGGAAATGGAAATCGTCGGCTTCCGCGACACGCGCAAGACGGTCGTGACGGGCGTCGAAATGTTCAAGAAGCTGCTCGATGAAGGGCGAGGCGGGCGACAACGTCGGCCTGCTGCTGCGCGGCGTGGAAAAGACGAAGTGGAGCGCGGGCAGGTGATCGCGAAGCCGGGATCGATCACGCCGCACAAGAAGTTCAAGGGCGAAGTTTACGTGCTTTCGAAGGAAGAAGGCGGGCGTCATACGCCGTTCTTCAAGGGCTACCGGCCGCAGTTCTACTTCCGCACGACGGACGTGACGGGAGTGGCGGAGTTGCCGGAAGGCACCGAGATGGTGATGCCGGGCGACAACGTGCAGCTGGTGGTGGAGCTGATCACGCCGGTCGCCATGGATAAAGGGTTGCGCTTCGCGATTCGCGAAGGCGGCCGCACGGTGGGCGCGGGTACCGTGTCGGAGATTCTGGATTAACATCATGGCACTGAAAGAACGCATTCGCATCCGTCTGAAGGCGTACGATCACCGGGTGCTCGATCAATCGACGACGGAAATCGTGGATACGGCCAAGCGGACGGGGGCCACGGTAGCCGGTCCGATTCCGCTGCCGACGTCGACCTCGCGGACGACGGTTTTGCGCTCGCCGCACGTGGATAAGAAGTCGCGCGAGCAGTTTGAAATCCGCACGCACAAGCGGCTGCTCGATATTCTGGAGCCGACGCAGCAGACGGTGGACGCGCTGATGAAGCTCGATCTGCCGGCGGGTGTGGACGTGGAAATCAAGGCGTTTGGGAAGAGTCATAAGCAGTCGGCGCGACGGGGCTGACAGGTCAGAGCTGAGGAACGAAGATATGAGTCCAGGAATCCTTGGCAAAAAAATCGGCATGACGCAGATGTTCCGGCCGGACGGGCAGGTGGTCCCGGTGACCCTGCTCAAGGCGGGTCCGTGCATGGTGGTGCAGCGCAAGACGCCGACCACCGATGGCTACGACGCGGTGCAGCTCGGGTCTGATCGAGTTCGTCAAGCCGAAGCGCATCAACAAGCCGGCCACCGGCCATCTGAAGAAGGCCGGCGTGGAAGGCGCGAAGTTTCTGCGCGAGTTCCGCCTCACGGCCGCGGCGACGGCGATCTGAAGGCCGGCGACAAGGTGCTGGTCAGCAGTTCAAGCCCAACGACAAGGTGGACGTGATCGGCATCTCGAAGGGCCGCGGGTTCGCGGGCGTCGTGAAGCGCCATCACTTCCGCGGCGGCGAAGGCTCGCACGGCTCCATGTTCCACCGCGCGCCCGGTTCGATCGGCGCGTCCAGCTTTCCTTCGCGCGTTCTTCCCGGCATGCGCATGGGCGGCCACATGGGCAACGCGCAGGTGACGGTGCGCAATCTGGAAGTGGTCGAAGTGGATACCGAGGACAACGTGCTGGTGGTGAAGGGCGCGGTTCCCGGACCCAACGGCGGCTACGTCGTGGTGCGGAGGGCGAAGAGGTAACCATGCCCACGGTCGATGTAGTCGATTTGAATAATCAGAAGGTCGGCGAAGCTGGAACTGGCCGACGAAGTCTTCGGCGCCGAAGTCAATGAAGCGCTGCTCTATGAAGCGGTGCGGCATTATCTGGCCGGGCAAGCGCGCGCGGCACGCACAAGACCAAGACGCGGCACGAAGTGGCCGGCTCCGGCAAGAAGCTGTGGAAGCAGAAGGGCACCGGCCGCGCCCGCGTGGGTTCGGTGCGAGCGCCGCTCTGGCGGCATGGCGGCACGGTGCACGGGCCGGTGCCGCGCGATTACAGCTACAAGCTGCCGCGCAAGATGCAGTTGGGCGCGCTGCGCTCGGCGCTTTCGGCGAAGGTGCGCGATGGCGAGCTGAAGGTCGTCTCGGCGTTCCAGCTGGCCGACCACAAGACGAAGAGCTCCATCGAAGACGCTCTGCGCAAGCTCGAAGCCACGAAGAAGGTGCTGGTGGTCGAAACCGGCGAGAACCGCAATCTCGAGCTCAGCGCGCGCAATCTCGAAGGCGTGGTGATCGTGCGCAGCCATGAAGTGCATCCTTATCATCTGCTGGGCCGACGCGCGTGCTGCTGACGCAGGCGGCGGCTCGAAGCTTTCGGAGACGCTGGCGAAGTCGGCGCCCAAACCAACAAGGAGGCGCAAGTAATAATGACCATTCACGACGTTCTCGTGCGGCCGCTGGTCACCGAAAAGGGCGTCACAAGAAGGAAGAACGAGCGGACGCTGTGCTTTCGAGGTGGCGCCGACGCCAACAAGACCCAGGTGAAGCAGGCCGTCGAGAAACTGTTCAAGGTGAAGGTGCGAGGAAGTGCGCACGGCGACTTCGAAGGCAAGCTGCGCCGCCGCGGACGTTTCGCCGGCTACCGTTCGGACTGGAAAAGCTTACGTGAAGCTCGAGGCGGGCCAGAAGGTGCCCGAGTTCGCGGAGATGTAGAGATACAACATGGCGATCAAGAAATTACTAGACCCACAACTCCGAGCCGGCGCTTACAGACCGTGGTGTCGCGCGAGGACATCACCAAGGAGACGCCGGAGAAATCGCTGGTCGAACCGAAGCAGCGCAGTCGGGCGGCCGCAACAACACCGGCCGCGTCACTTCGCGCTTCATCGGCGGCGGCCACAAGCAGGCCTACCGCGTCATCGATTTCAAGCGCGACAAGTTCGGCATTCCGGCGAAGGTGGCGGCGATCGAATACGATCCCAACCGTTCGGCGCGCATCGCGCTGCTGAACTACGCGGACGGCGAGAAGCGCTACATCATCGCACCCGAAGGCCTGAAGGTCGGAGCGACGGTTACCTCCGGTCCCGACGCCGACATTCTGGTCGGCAATGCCCTGCCGCTGAAGAATATTCCCGCCGGCACGATCGTCCACAACATCGAACTGCGGCCCGGCAAGGGCGCGCAGATGGCGCGTTCGGCCGGCTCGCAGGCGCAGCTGGTTTCGCGCGAAGGCGGCGTGGCGCTGCTGAAACTGCCTTCGGGCGAAGTCCGCCGCGTTTCGACCGAATGCATGGCGACGATCGGCGCGGTGGGCAACAGCGATCACGAAAACGTATCGCTCGGCAAAGCCGGCCGCAAGCGCTGGATGGGCAAGAGCCCGCACAACCGCGGCGTGTCGATGAACCCGGTCGATCATCCGCACGGCGGCGGCGAAGGCAAGACTTCGGGCGGCCGCCATCCGGTGACCCCGTGGGGCCAGCCGACGCGCGGCTTCAAGACGCGCAACAACAAGCGCACGGACAAGTTCATCGTGACGACCGCAGAGAGCAAGAAGAGGTAATCGATGGGACAGATCCGTAAAAAAGGGACCGTTTACCGACACGCACCTGGAAGAGAAGATCGACGTGCTGAACGCGGCGAACGAGAAGAAAGTGGTGCGCACGTGGTCGCGCCGCTCGACGATTCTGCCCGAGTTTGTGGGCCACACGATCGCGGTGCACAACGGCAAGAAATTCATTCCGGTCTACGTCACCGAGAACATGGTGGGGCACAAGCTGGGCGAATTTTCGCCGACGCGCACGTTCAAGGGCCACTCGGTGAAGGCGGCGACCGGAGAAGTCGGCGAAGCCGGCATAAGAGGATCGTCATGGAAGCCAAAGCAGAAGCCAGATATATCCGGGTCTCGCCGCAGAAGGCGCGGCTGGTGGTGGATCTGATCCGCGGCCAGCAGGCCGAACGACGCGCATCATCACGCTGCGCGCGGTCAACAAGCGCATCGCGCCGACGGTGGAGAAGGTGCTGCAGTCGGCCATCGCCAATGCGCAGAACCAGAACGAAGATGTGGACGTGGACGAGCTGGTACGTGTCGCGAAGCCTACGTGAACGAAGGGCCGCGCATGAAGCGGGTGCGCCCGGCGCCGATGGGCCGCGCTTACCGGTATCAGCGGCGCACGTCGCACATCGTGGTGAAAGTGGCGGAGAAAGAGGACATAGATGGGTCAGAAAGTTCATCCGTACGGATTCCGGCTGGGCTTCAACAAGCCGTGGCGCTCGCGCTGGTTCTCCAAGCAGGGCTACGCCAAGCTGCTGCAGGAAGATCTGGAGCTGAAGGAAGGCCTGCGCGAGCAGCTGAAGTCGGCCGGCGTGAGCTCGATTGAAGTCGATCGCCCGGGCAACAAGCTGCGCGTCACCATCCGCACTTCGCGCCCCGGCATCATCATCGGCCGCAAGGGCGCGGAGATCGAAAAGCTGAAGCACGGATCCTGGCGAAGAAGACCAAGCGCGAAGTCTTCATCGACATTCAGGAAGTGCACAAGCCGGAGCTCGATGCGCAGCTGGTGTCGGAATCGATCGCCCTGCAGCTCGAAAAGCGCGTGGCTTTCCGCCGCGCCATGCGCAAGGCGGTCGATTCGGCGCTGCGCTTCGGCTGCAAGGGAATCAAGGTGCGCGTTTCGGGCCGGCTGAACGGCGCCGAAATCGCGCGCAGCGAATGGTATCTGCAGGGGCAGCTTCCGCTGCACACGCTGCGCGCCGATATCGATTACGGCTTCACCGAAGCGCACACGACTTACGGCGTGATCGGCGTCAAGGCGTGGCTGTACAAGGGCGAAATTCTGGACCGGACGGCAAGCGGCGCCGTCGTCTGCCGGATGGCGAACCGCGCCGCAATGAGCGCGCGACCCGGCGACGCGCGATCGCGACCGGCGGCCGCCGCGGCCGTGATGGCGCGACCGCGACCGTGGCCGGACGCGTCGCGGCGGCGAGCATGCCGATGTCGGCGAACCGGCGGCTCCCGTGCAGCCGCGCCGCCGATCTGCCGCGTCCGCGCGCGCCGCGCACCGGCGGCCCGATTCTGCCGCCGCTGATGTCGCCCGCAGCAGCCGGCCTGGAACAGGAACCGAAGCCGGAAGCCGAAGCCAGTAGAACCGCCGCCGGAAGCCGAACGCCGAGGCACCGGCCTCGCCGGAGCCACGCCGGAAGCCTGCGTCCGAGACCGGAGAAGCTAAGGAATAACTGCTATGATGATGCCCAAGAAGGTCAAATACCGCAAGCAGCAGCGCGGACGCATGGCCGGCAAGGCATGGCGCGGGTCGTCGATCTCGTTCGGCGAATATCGGCCTCAAGGCGATGGAGTGCGGCTGGATCACCGACCGGCAGATCGAAGCGGCGCGTATCGCGATGACGCGCTCCATCAAGCGCGGCGGCAAGGTGTGGATTCGGCTGTTCCCGGATAAGCCGATCACCAAGAAGCCGGCTGAAACCCGTATGGGTAAAGGCAAAGGCGCGCCCGAGCAATGGGTGGCGGTGATCCGGCCGGGCAAGGTTCTGTTTGAGATGGAAGGCGTGGATGTGGACACCGCGCAGCGGCGATGCGGCTGGCGGCGCACAAGATGCCGCTGAAGACGAAGTTCGTCGTCGCGCGAGGACGCGGGTAGCGTGAAGCGATCATGAAGAAAGATCAAACTGCGGGATCTGGATCGACGGAAATGCAGAACAAGTTGACGGAAATGGAAGAGCAGTTCTTCCGTCTCAAGTTTCAGATGTCGCATGGGGCAGACCGAAGGGTTGAAGAAGCTGCGCGACCATGCGCAAGGACCGGGCGCGCGCTGTTGACGTATCTGCGGCGAACGGGAACTGGCGGGAGCGAAGAAGTAACATGGCGGACGAACAAGCCAAGCCGAGTTCAAGAACGAAAAGGTCGGCGAAGTGGTCTCGACCAAGATGACGAAGACCATCGTGGTGCGAAGTGAGCCGCCGCGTGCCGCATCCGCTGTATAAGCGGATCGTCGAGCAAGCGCAAGAAGTTTTACGCGCACGATGAAGAGAGCACGGCGAAGATGGGCGACGTGGTGCGCATCGTCGAGTGCCGTCCGATGAGCAAGCTGAAGCGCTGGCAGCTTGGCGAAGTGATCGGCGCGCGGCGCAGGTGGGCGCGCAGCCGGCGGATCTGGACGTGAAGGTCTAGGACGCGGCTGTAAGCCGCTGCTAACGCAGGACATTAGGAGCTAATCATGATTGGGATGAGAACAATTCTCGAGGTGGCCGATAACAGCGGCGCGCGCAGGCTTTCCTGCATTTTGCCGCGCGGCGGCGACCTCGGGTTGCGGGCCGGATTGGGCGACGTGGTGACGGCGGCGGTGAAGGAAGCGGCGCCGGATTCGGCCATCAAGAAGGGCAAAGTGGTGCGCTGCGTGATCGTGCGCATGCGCAAGGAGACGCGGCGCAAGGATGGCACCTACATCCGCTTCGATTCGAACGCCGCCGTGCTGATCAACGAGTGGGCGAGCCGGTCGGAACGCGCGTGTTCGGGCCGGTGGCCACGCGAACTGCGCGACAAGAGTTCATGAAGATCGTTTCGCTGGCGCCGGAGGTGATCTAAGATGGCGGTTAGCTGAAGAAAGACAAGCCGGTCCGCCGGTGCGGATTCAGCTGAAGAAGAACGACACCGTGAAGGTGATCCGGCCGCGACAGCGGCAAGACCGGACGCGTGCTGCGCGTCGACACTGCGACCGGGCCGCATCCTGGTGGAACACGTCAACATGATCAAGCGCCACACGCGCCCCAATCCGCAGAAGCAGATCAAGGGCGGCATCGCGGAACGGGAAGCGCCGATCGCGGTTTCGAACGTGATGATCGCTGTGCTGCGAAATGCGGACCGGCGCGCATCGAGCATCACGTGACCGAACGTGCCGCGGCGGCAAGGCGCGGCGGACGCGAGTCTGCCGCAAGTGCGGGCAGACGTTGGACAAGAAGTAAGGAACTCACAATGGCAGCGCGATTGAGAGAACATTACCAGAAGAAAGTCGTTCCGGCTCTGACCAAGGAGTTCGGCTACAAGAACGTCATGGCCGTGCCGAAGATCGAGAAGATCTCGGTCAATATCGGCCTGGGCGAAGCCACGCAGAACGCCAAGCTGATGGACGGCGCGGTGAACGAACTGACGCAGATCGCCGGCCAGAAGCCGGTGATCACCAAGGCGACGAAATCGATCGCCGCGTTCAAGCTGCGCGAAGGCATGGCGATCGGCATGCATGGTGACGCTGCGCGGCGACCGCATGTACGAATTTCTCGACCGCCTGGTGAACGTGGCGCTGCCCCGCGTGCGCGATTTCCGCGGCGTTTCGACGAAAGCGTTCGACGGCCGCGGCAACTACACGCTGGGCGTGAAGGACCAGTTGATTTTCCCGGAAATCGACTACTCCAAAGTGGAAAAGACCAAGGGAATGAATATCTCCATCACCACCACGGCGCGCACCGACGCCGAAGGCGTGGCGCTGCTGCAAGCAGATGGGAATGCCGTTCCGGCACGTCAGTAAGCAGGAAGAAGATATTCATGGCAACAACCGCCAAGATCGCAAAAGATGTAAAGCTGGCCGAGAAGATCCAGCGGGCTCAGAGACAAGCCGAAGGCTGCAAGTTCGCCTGCCGTCACCGCAACCGCTGCTGGCGCTGCGGCCGCCCGCGCGGCTTTCTGCGCAAGTTCGGCATCTGCCGGCTGTGTTTCCGCCAGCTCGCGTTGAACGGCGAGATCCCCGGCGTGATCGAAGGCGAGCTGGTGAGAGCCATAGGAAGAGTTAGGGGGCAATAATGACAAGCGATCCCATCGCCGACATGCTGACGCGGGTGCGCAACGCGATTGCGGCGCGCCACCCGAAGGTGGACGTGCCGGCTTCGAAGCTGAAGGCCGAAATCGCGCGCATCCTCAAGGAAGAGGGCTACATCGCCAACTTCAAGGTGGCGCCAGCCGAAGGCGAGCGCCGGAACGCCCCGAAGACCATCAAAAGGTCATCAGATTATCTGAAGTACTGCACCCGACAATGCGCCGGTGATCTCCGGCATCGAGCGCGTATCGCGGCCCGGCTGCCGCGTCTATGTCGGACAAGACCGATATTCCGCGCGTGCAGGGCGGACTCGGGATCAACATCCTGACCACGCCGCGCGGCGTCATGACCGGCCGCGACGCGCACAAGGAAGGCGTCGGCGGCGAAATTCTGTGCAGGGTTTGGTAGTGACCACCGGCCTCGCATCTTCGAACTCCGCTGGTGGGATAATTAACAATTCAGCTTTGAAAGAACAGATATGTCCAGAATTGGAAAAAAGCCGATCCCGCTGCCGTGCGGCGTGAAGGTCCAGATCGGCGAACAACTGAAGGTTACAGGGCCCAAAGGCACGCTCGACAGTGCCGATCCCGGACGGCATCCATGTCGAGCAGAAGGACGGGCGTCTCGAACTCCAGCGCGAGAGCGACAACCACGCCGCGCTGCACGGGCTGACGCGCGCGCTGGCCGCCAACGCGGTGCAGGGCGTTTCGACCGGGTTCACGCGAGAGCTCGACATCGTGGGCATCGGCTATCGCGCCGACGTCAAGGGCAAGATCGCGACCTTCACGCTGGGCTACTCGCATCCGATCGAGGTGCTGCTGCCCGATGGCGTGGATCTGAAGATCGACAAGCAGACGCATCTGGTGCTGAGCGGGCACGACCGGCAGCTTGCTGGGCCAGGTGGCGGCGAACATCCGCGCGCTGCGCAAGCCGGATCCGTACAAGAACAAGGGCGTCCGCTATACCGGCGAAGTGCTGCGCAAGAAGGTCGGCAAGACCGGGGCACGGGAGCGAAGAAGTAAATGATTCGTAAGATTCGAAAGAACGAAATCCGCGAGCGCGATTCACGTGCGCATCCGGCGCAAGCTGCGCGGCACCACCGAGCGTCCGCGTCTGGCGGTATTCCGCAGCGTGGCGCACATCTACGCGCAGGTCATCGACGATGGCAAGGGCATGACGCTGGTGTCGGCAGTTCCGTCGAGAAGGCGTCCGGTGGCAAGAAATCGACCGGCGGCAATGTGGCCGCGGCCAAGGCGATCGGCAAGCTGGTGGCCGAGCGGGCCAAGGAAAAGGGCATCAAGAAGGTGGTGTTCGATCGCGGCGGCTATCTATACCACGGCCGCATCAAGGCGCTGGCCGATGCGGCGCGGGAAGCGGGACTGGAGTTCTAATGGCAGTCCACACGGTAAAACGGATCGATCCGCAATCGCTCAATCTGAAAGAACAGGTGGTGGCCATCAACCGCGTCACCAAAGTGGTCAAGGGCGGCAAGAACATGAGCTTTTCGGCGCTGGTGGTGATCGGCGATCCGTCGGCGCAAAGTGGTCGGCTTCGGCGTCGGCAAGGCCAAGGAAGTGCCGTCGGCGATCCGCAAGGGCATCGAGGCGGCCAAGAAGAATCTGCGCAGGATCCAACGTGCTCGAAACCACGATTCCGCACCAGGTGCTGGGGCGATTCGGAGCTGGCATGGTGCTGCTGAAGCCCGCGCCGGACGGAACCGGCGTGATTGCCGGCGGCCCGGTGCGCGCGGTGATCAGGCCTGCGGCATTCCCAACGTGCTGACCAAATCGATCGGCACGCCGCAATCCGCACAACGTGGTGAAGGCGACCATCGTGGCGCTCGAATAGCTGCGCGACAAGAACGCCGTGTGCCGAGATGCGCGGCCTGGCACGTGGAGAAACTGTAATGGCACGAAGCTCAAGACAATCAGGGGAAAATCAGAATCAAGCTGATCGCAGCCCCATCTGCACGCCGGAGAAGCACAAAGCGATGGTGCGCGGGCTGGGACTGCGGAAGATGAACCAGATCGTGGAGCGGCCCGATACGCCGGCTTTCCGCGGCATGGTGAAGAAGGTTCCGCATCTGCTGGCGCTGGTCGACTAAGGAAGGAATGGAGCGCACAGGCAGACCACAGGCGAAGCTACACGGTCAACCTTATCCAGGATAAGGTGCCAGACGACTGCGACTGTGTCAGTCCGTTGCGCGAAGGACGAAAATGAATCTCAGCACTGAAACCACCGCGGGACAAAAACACGGCAAGCGCATCGGGCGCGGCATGGGCTCGGGCAACGGCAAGACCTCCACGCGCGGCCACAAGGGCGCGCGCTCCATCTCCGGCTTCGGCCAGAAGCGCGGCTTCGAAGGCGGCCAGATGCCGCTGCACCGCCGCCTGCCGAAGCGCGGATTCACCAATATCTTCAAGAAGCAGTATTCGCCATCGTCAATCTGAAGCGACCTGGAAAAGCTGCGAAGGCGACACGTTCAAGGCCGACAGTCTGATCGCAGCTGGGCGTGATCAAGAAGCTCGGCGACGGCCTCAAGATTCTGGGCACGGGCGACATTGACGCGCAAGATCACGGTGGAAGCGCACCATGTTCTCGAAGTCGGCGCTGGAAAAGATCAGAAGGCCGGCGGCACGGCGCAGGTCATCGGCGCCGCCGCGTCAGGAGTAATCGGGCGCAGGATAGCGAAGGACACCATGGGAAGTATTTGAAGCGTTCGCGAACATCTTCCGCATCCCCGATCTGCGCAAGCGGCTCCTGTTCACGCTCGCCCTGCTGGCCGTGTACCGTCTGGGCAGCACAGTCCCGACGCCCGGCATCAACACTCAACGCTGGGAGGATTTTCTGTCCGCCAGTCGGGTCGGCATCTTCGGCTTCTTCGATCTGTTCGCCGGCGGCAATATCCGCCGGCTGACGCATTTTCGCCCTGGGCATCATGCCGTATATCACGGCGTCGATCATCCTGCAGTTGCTTGACGGTGGTGGTTCCGACCCTCGAAAAGCTGCAGAAAGAAGGCGAACTCGGCCGCCGCAAGATCACGCAGTGGACGCGCTACCTGACCATCATGCTCTCGGTCATCGGCAATCGCTTCGGCATCGGGATCAGTCTGGCAGCGCATGCAGGAGGGCATCGTCATCAATCCCGGCTTCGGCTTCGTGCTGCTGACCATTCTTTCGCTGACCACCGGCTCGGCCTTCATCATGTGGCTGGGCGAGCAGATCACCGAGCGCGGCGTCGGCAACGGCATGTCGCTGATCATCTTCACCGGCATCGTGGTCGGCCTGCCGGGCGCCATCGGCAACATTTACCCAACGTCTTCGTCACGCACGAGTGGGGCGCCGCTTACGCTGGTGATCATGCTGGTGCATGATGATCGCGGTGGTCGCGTTCATCGTGCTGGTGGAGCGCGGCGAGCGGCGCATTCCGGTGCAGTACGCCAAGCGCGTCATCGGGCGGCGCGTGATGGGCGGACAGTCCACGCACATGCCGCTGAAGGTCAATGCGGGCGGCGTCATCCCGGTGATCTTCGCTTCGTCGATTCTGGCCTTCCCGCAGACGCTGCGCAGCTTCCCGGTCGTCAAGAACATGCCCTGGCTGAGCGACACGCTGACCACGATCCGGCACGGCGAGCCGCTTTACTACGTGTTCTTCGTGGCGCGGCATTATCTTCTTCTGCTTCTTCTACGTTTCGATCATTTTCAATCCCAACGAAGCGGCCGACAACATGCGCAAGTACGGCGGCTTCATTCCCGGCATCCGGCCCGGCCGCAACACCGCCGATTACATGAACACGATCCTCACCAAGATCACGGTGGTGGGCGGCATTTATCTGTCGATTCTGTGCCTGATCCCGGACATCATGATCTCGGGCATCCAGCTGCAGCATCTGCCGCTGATGGGCAATTTCATCGACGCGCATTTTCCGCGGTTCCTGCTCGAGGGGTTGAGCGTCACATTTCTATTTCGGCGGCACGTCGCTGCTGATCGTGGTGGGCGTGGCGATGGATACGATCAACCAGATCGAAGCCCAGCTGATCATGCGCCACTACGAAGGGTTTACTCCGCGCGCGGGGCGCATCCGCGGACGCCGGAGCTCGTTCTAGATGGCGCTGGGGAAAACAGGTTCGAAGGCGGTGGGCGCGGTTGCGCCTGTGATGACCACACGTGGCGCAGCAGTTGGCGAAACCGCTGGCGATCGTTCTGTTCGGATCGCCCGGTTCGGGCAAAGGACGCAGGCGAAGCTTCTGGCCGAATGCCTGCGCATTCCGCAGATCTCGACCGGCGACATGCTGCGCGAGCAGATCCGGGCCGGCGACGCAATTGGCCGCGCGATTGCAGGCCGGCATGCAGGCGGGAACGCTGGTTTCGGATGAAGTGGTCAACCAGATGGTGGAAGAGCGCTTCAGCCAGCCCGACGCCAGGCGTGGCTTTATTCTGGACGGCTATCCGCGGACCCTGGCCCAGGCCGAGGAGCTGATGCGCCTGCTGGCGAATGCCGGCGCGGGCGAGGTGGTGATTCACCTCGCTGTTGATTACAATATAATTATTGCCCGATTGACCGGGAGCCGCGAGTGTCCGCACTGCGGAACTCTGTACAACTCCGTTTCCCGCCCGCCGAAGGTCGATGGGGTGTGCGATCTGGACGGGACAGAGCTGGTGATCCGCGACGACGACCGGGAGGAGGTGATGCGCGAGCGGCTGGCGCGTATGAGCGCCAGACCCGGCCGGTGATCGAGTTCTTCCGGTGCCATGAGCGAGCGGTTGATTGAAGTGGATGCAAGCCGGGAACCGCCGGAAGCAGTGTTTGACGGATAAATCGGATTTGCAGGCGATCGGATTCAGGCATGATCGTGCGCAAGACGGCCGCGGAACTGGAGAAGATGCGGCGCAGCGGGCTGCTGGTCTACAGGATTCTGCAGAAGCTCGGAGAGATGGTCGAGGAAGGTATCTCCACCTGGGATCTGGAAGTGGCGGCGGAGAAGATGATGGCCGACGCCGGCGCGAAGCCCGCGTTCAAGGGCTATTATGTGCCGGCGGCGGGGGAGCGTTATCGGTTTGTGCTGTGCACCTCGGTCAACGAGGAGATTGTCCACGGGATGCCGAACCCGAAGCGGGTTCTGAAGAAGGGCGACATCGTGTCGATCGATACCGGCGTGAAGCTGGACGGGTATTACGGCGATTCGGCGCTCACGGTGGGAGTCGGCGAAGTGAGCGAGCAGACGAAGAAGCTGCTGAAGGTGACCGAGGAATCGCTGGAACTGGCGATCGACCAGGTGCGCGAGGGCAACCGGCTGTTCGATATTTGCGGAACGGTCGAGCAGCACGTGGTCGATAACGGGTTTTCGATCGTGCGGGAGTATGTGGGCCACGGAATCGGAACGCAGCTGCATGAAGAGCCGCAGGTTCCGAATTACGTGGATCAGCGGAACGAAAATCCGCGGTTGCGCGAAGGCATGGTGCTGGCGGTCGAGCCGATGGTGAACGCCGGCCGGCCGGAGGCGAAGGTTTTGAAGGATAAGTGGACGGCGGTGACGAAGGACGGATCGAATTCGGCCCACTTCGAGCACTGCATGGCGGTGACGGCGAACGGGCCGTGGGTGTTGACAGGCCGTGATGTGGCAACAGTCGAGGCCGTCGTGGTGGAAGAATTACCGAGCCTGCTGTACCGGCTTGAGTTGAATAACAAGTCGCAGGTTCTCGCGCACGGCGCGGGATCGGCGGTGCGGAATTGGGTCCGGCTTGTTGCCGGGCGACCGGGTTGAAGTCGAGCTCGGCGAGCACGATCCGACGCGGGGGCGAATCGTGAAGAAGATCGGTTAGGAACTGAAGATGAAAGTTCGAGCGTCGGTAAAGAAGATTTGCGACAAGTGCAAGGTGATCCACCGCGAAGGCGTGGTGCGGGTCATCTGCACGAATCCCGAAACACAAACAGAGGCAAGGATAAGGACTATGGCACGTATTGCGGGCGTGGATCTGCCACCGAAGAAACGGGCTGAGATCGGGCTGACTTACATTTACGGCATCGGCCGCACGCGCTCGAAGAGCTGCTCCACCGCGCCGGCATCGATCTCGAACAAGAAAATCGGCGACCTGACCGAAGAAGAGGTCAACCACGTCCGCCAGATTCTGGAAGAGGAAGGCGCGGTGGAAGGCGATCTCCGCAAGGAAATCTCGATGAACATCAGGCGTCACATCGAGATGGGCTCCTATCGCGGGCTGCGGCACCGCCGCGGCCTGCCGGTGCGCGGCCAGCGCACCCATACCAACGCGCGCACCCGCAAGGGACCGCGCCGCGGCACCGTGGCCAACAAGAAGAAAGCGACGTCGAAGACCTAATGGCAAAAGCACCGGCGAAGGGCGCCAAGAAGAAGAGCTTCAAGAAGAAGGAAAAGCGCGTCGTCCATTCGGCATCGTGCATATTCAGGCCACGTTCAACAACACCATCGTGACCATCGCCGATCCGGAAGGCAATACGGTGTCGTGGTCGAGCGCGGGGTCGCTGGGGTTCCGCGGCTCGCGCAAGGGCACGCCGTTCGCCGCGCAGCAGGCGGCACTGACGGCGGCGAACAAGGCGAATGAGATCGGACTGCGCACGGTGGAAGTGCGGGTGAGCGGTCCCGGTTCGGGCCGTGAATCGGCGGTGCGCGCGCTGGCCACAGCGGGGATCGAAGTGCGAACAATTCGCGACGTGACGCCGATTCCGCACAACGGCTGCCGGCCGCCGAAGAAGCGAAGAGTGTAGCGCCGGCGATCTTGTCGCCGGTTTAGTGTTTTTAAGCGGGAAGAAGGCCACTGGCTGTAAACCGCACGTGAGCAAAAGGAGCATCATTTGGCACGTTACATAGGCCCAGTTTGCCGGCTGTGCCGGCGCGAGGGCATGAAATTATTCCTGAAGGGCGAGCGCTGCCACACCGAAAAGTGCGCCATCGAAAAGCGCAACTTCGTCCCCGGGCAGCACGGCAAAGACCGCAAGCCAAGAAGATCGACGGCTACGGCCTGCAGTTGCGCGAAAAGCAGAAAGTGCGCCGCATCTACGGCGTGCTGGAAGCGCAGTTCCGCAATACCTTCGAGAAGGCCGTCAAGATGAAGGGCATCACCGGCGAAATGCTGCTCGGCACGCTGGAGCGGCGTCTCGACAGCGTGATCTACCGCATGGGTTTCGGCGCGAGCCGCGCCCAGGCGCGTCAGGTCGTACGCCACGGCCACATCCAGGTCAACGGCCGCAAGGTCAACATTCCTTCGTTCGTCGTGAAGCCGGGCGATGAAGTGGCCGTGCGCGAATCCAGCAGGAACAATCCGACCATCCTTTCCTCCCGCGACGCCACCGCGCACGCGCCGTCGCCGTCCTGGATGGATGTGGATCGCGAAAGTCTGAAAGGCAGAATCAACAGCATGCCGCGCCGCGACGAGTTGACCCAGATTCCAATCAACGAGCAGCTGATCGTCGAGTTGTACACCAAGTAAGCAGCAGTAAAAACCGGTGTGCGCGGATTGAGATAAAGCCACACCGTTATTTGGAGTGAAAAGAAAGCATGTTTAAAGGATTTCAGAAACCCAAACGTCTGGTCGCCAACACCGAGACCCTGACGGAGCGTTTCGGGCAGTTTACCGCCCAGCCGTTCCAGCGCGGCTTCGGCACCACCATCGGCAATTCGCTGCGCCGCGTGCTCTTGTCGAGCATCGAAGGCGCGGCCATCACCGCGGTCCGCATCGAAGGCGTGGATCACGAATTCAGCCCGATTCCGGGCGTGGTCGAGGACGCCACCGACATCATCCTCAACCTGAAGCAGGTTCCGTTCAAGATCATGGGCGAAGGCATCAAGACCGTGCGCCTGATGGCGGACAAGGCCGGGGAGATCTTCTCCGGCGCCATCGAGACCGATGCGGACGTCGAAGTGCTCGACCGCAATCTGCACATCGCCACGGTCAGCGAAGGCGGCAAGCTCGATATCGAGATGCGCCTGAAAACGGGCCGCGGCTACGTCAGCGCCGACAAGAATTTCGACGAAGACCTCGCTATCGGCTACATTCCGATCGATTCCGTGCACTCGCCGGTGCGCAAGGTGAACTTCACGGTCGAGGCTGCGCGCCTCGGCCAGATGACCGATTACGACAAGCTCACGCTCGAGGTCTGGACCAACGGCGCGATTTCGCCGCAGGACGCCATCGGCTACGCCGCCAAGCTGCTGAAGGATCACATGACGATCTTCATCAACTTCGAAGAAGTCACCGAACTCACCGAAGAGCTGTCCGAGCGCGGCCTGGACCGGGTCAGCGATCAGCTCAACCGCTCCGTGGAAGAGCTCGAGCTTTCGGTGCGTTCCTACAACTGCCTCAAGAACGCCAATATTCAGACCATCGGCGAACTGGTGCAGAAGACGGAATCGGAAATGCTGCGCACGAAGAACTTCGGCCGCAAGTCGCTCAATGAAATCAAGGAAATTCTCGCGAACATGGGTCTGGCGCTGGGTATGAAGCTCGATGCGCACGGCCGCCTGATCGCGCCGCCGGCGCCGCCGCCGGGTTCGGTCATCGAGGAACTTCCGGACGACGATCAGTTCGCATAAACACGAGTAAGAAAGCTAACCACGATGAGACACAGATTTGGCAACGCAAAACTTAAGCGGGACGTCGGCTCGCGCAACAGCCTGTTCAAGAACCTGACCACCAGCGTTATTGAAACCGAGCGCGTGATCACCACCGTCCCCAAGGCGAAGGCGGTGCAGCCGATGGTCGAGAAGATGATTACGCTCGCCAAGCGCGACACGCTGCACACGCGCCGACAGGCGGCGGCGTTTCTGGCAACGCCGAAATCGGTGAAGAAGCTGTTCGAAACGCTGGGGGCCCGCTTCGGGCAGCGTGAAGGCGGCTATACGCGCATCACGCGGCTCGGGAACCGCAAGGGCGACGGCGCGGAACTGGCGATGCTGGAACTGGTCGGCTCCGAGCTGGTGAAACGCGCGGCCGAACGCGCCACGCGCAAAGAAGAGCGGCTCAAGGCGCAGCAGGAAGGCGCCGAGCCGGAGGAAGGCGCCGGCGAAGAGGAAAGCACAGAGTAGTCGCGAAACCTGGACGCGCACAACGGACCTTCGGCCTGTGCGTTGAACAACCGAACTGTGAAGCCGCAGCCGGACAACTGGTTGCGGCTTTTTGTTTGCGGGAGCGGCCACACTAAAATGGGGGTGAGGGCGAACAACATGGATGAGAACAGCAATCTCGGCTGGTTTGTGGCGGGTGCGGTGATCGGGGCGGCAGCCGCGCTTCTGATGGCGCCGAAATCCGGCAAAGATACGCGAAAGTACCTCAGCAAGACGAGCAAGAATACGCGCGAAGCCATGGAATCGAGCGGCCGCGACATGATGGACCGCGGCAAAGAGCTCTACGACCGCGGCAAGAAGATCGTGGAAGACGCGAGCGATCTGTTCGAGCGCGGCCGGAAGCTCGTCCAGGGCTAGTTTGCATCCTCGCTCCGGAAATGGCGCACAACGGACTCGCGCCTGTGCGCGCTTTGAAAACGGCGCACAACGGACTCACGCCTGTGCGCTCGAACTCGGCGACATCCGCATCACGCCGGTGCGCGTGGGTTCCTACTGGTGGGACGGCGGGGCCATGTTCGGCGTAGTCCCGAAGACGCTGTGGTCGAAGCATGAGCCGTGCGATGAGCTGAACCGCATCGAAGCCGGCTTCAACTGCTTTGTCGTCGAGACGGGCGATCACCGGATTCTGATCGAGACCGGCGGCGGTGTCCGCCACGACGAACGCGCTCGCGACCGCATGCGGCTGCCCGATCCGCCGCACATCACCGAGGTGCTGGCGCAGTCACGGATTCGCAGCCTATTCGATCGACATCGTCATCAACACGCATCTGCACTGGGACCACTGCGGCGGCAACACGGTGGATGACGGGAAGCATGTCGTCCCTGCCCTGCCCCGCGCGCGTTACTTCACACAGCGCGGCGAACTCGGGCACGCCCGCGAACAGCATCCGCGCGACGCGGTCAGTTATCGCATGGTCAACTACGAACCGCTGGTCGAATCCGGCCGGATGCATCTGCTCGATGGCGACGGTGAGATTGTGCCCGGCGTCTCGGTCGAGGTCACACCGGGGCATAACCGCGACATGATGATCGTGCTGGTGCGCTCGCACGGTGAAACCTGGTGCCACTTTGCCGATCTAATCGACGTATGCGGCGCAGCTGGCGCCGACGTGGGTGAGCGGCTTCGATCTGTTTCCGCTCGAGACCATCGCCAACAAGACGCGGCTGCTCGGAGTAGCCGCGGCCGAACAGTGGTGGTGCAGCTTCGGACACGATCCGCGCGTCAGCTTTGCGAAAATTGAGTTCGCGGAGGGAAAGTGGCGAATGCGCGAGACGGTGTCCTGAAACCCACTGAGTTCCGGA
The DNA here is from genome assembly GCA_963832905.1 of Terriglobia bacterium. Taxonomy (GTDB): domain Bacteria; phylum Acidobacteriota; class Terriglobia; order Bryobacterales; family Bryobacteraceae; genus BOG-234. The sequence goes on from CAWHVO010000008.1 coordinate 1,240,554, forward strand.
ACGAGCCGTATACCGATTTCACGGTCCACGAGAACCGGGGGCGCATGGAAGCGGCGCTGGGCAAAGTGCGCGCAGAGCTGGGGCGTGAGTACGACATCCTGATCGGCGGCGAGCGCATCCGGACCGCCGACAAACTGATGTCGACGAATCCGGCGCGGCCTGAGGAGATCGTCGGGGTTCACCAGAAGGCGACACCGGAACTGGCCACACGGGCGGTCGAGACGGCTTACGCGAACTTTACGGCGTGGAGCCGGACGCCTGCAGTTGAACGCGTTCGAATGCTTACTGCGGGCCGCATCGCTGATCCGGGAACGCAAGTACGAGTTCGACGCCTGGATGGTCTTCGAAGCCGGCAAGACCTGGCCCGAAGCGGAAGCCGAGGTCGCCGAGGCCATCGATTTCTGCGAATACTACGCGCGCGAAATGCTGCGGCTGGCGGGGCCGCAGGATATCGTGCAGCTGCCCGGCGAACGCGATGAGATGCGCTATCTGCGCGCTGGGCGTCGGCGTGGTGATTCCGCCGTGGAATTTTCCGCTGGCGATTCTGTGCGGCATGACCGTGCGCGGCGCTGGTGACCGGCAACACGGTGGTGATCAAGCCTTCGAGCGAGACGCCGACGATCGGGGCCGTATTTGCCGAAACGCTGCTCGAAGCCGGATTTCCCGCCGACGTCGTTCTGCTTCCTGACGGGAAGCGGCGGGGCGATCGGCGATCTGCTGGTGTCGCATCCGAAGACGCGCTTCGTTTCGTTCACCGGATCGCGCGATGTCGGACTGCACATCAACGAACTCGCCGCCAAACCGCAGAAAGGCCAGATCTGGATCAAGCGCGTGGTGGCCGAGATGGGCGGCAAGGACGCGATCATCGTGGACGGCGAATGCGATCTGGATGCCGCGGTGGAAGGCGTCGCGGTGTCGGCGTTCGGGTATCAGGGGCAGAAGTGCTCGGCGTGCTCGCGCGCGATCGTGCATGAAGCCGTTTACGACAGCTTCCTCGAAAAGCTCAAAGCGCGCACGGCGAAGATCACGGTGGGCGAGCCGGACGATCCGGCGAACTACATGGGGCCGGTGATCAGCGCGGGCGCGAAGAAGTCGATTCAGCGATACATCGAGACCGGAAAGGCGGAAGGGCGGCTGCTCACCGGGGGCGAACCGGTGCCGGGGCAGCGGCCATTTCCTGCAGCCGACGATCATCGCGGACGTCGATTCGAAGGCGCGCGTGTTTCAGGAGGAGATCTTCGGGCCGGTGCTGGCAGTGGCGAAGGCGCGCGATTTCGACCATGCGCTGGCGATGGCGAACGATTCGCAGTACGGGCTGACGGGCGCGATCTATTCGAACAACGCCGCGCATGTCGCGCGGGCGCGCGAAGAATTCTTCGTGGGCAACATGTACATCAACCGCAAGTGCACGGGCGCGATGGTGGGCGCGCATCCGTTCGGGGGATTCAACATGTCGGGCACGGATTCGAAGGCGGGCGGGCCGGATTATCTGCTGCTGTTCCTGCAGGCCAAGTCGATCGCGGAGAAACTGTGAGGGAAGGAAAAACTACAGCTCCGCGCCGGGCCGAAGCCCTGCGGCAGGGCCGAAGCCCTGCCCCACAAAAGCGGCGTGATAGGATCGAAGAACCCCGTTTAGAAGGGGACTGAGAAATTCCAACAATAGGGTAAAACCGGATCGACGCGGCGCGGACCTCAGAATGAGCGTCCGCTCCTGACCGGGGCAGTCTTGACCGACTCGCCCCGGTTTTCTTTTGGGCCTTTCCTTTGTTTTCAATCAAAATCCGGTTCGTTTGGCAAAAATTGTGTTTTGGCCAAGGCCGGATCGCCGAAAGAAAGAACGACGCCAATATGGAGTTGTCAAAGATCGGGCGCAGGACGGGCCTGTGCGCTAATCAGTATGCACCCGCGAATCGGCGTCGGCGCACGTCGTCGGCGTAAGCTTTCTGGATTCAGTGAAAAATACTCCGAAATGGCTGTCACTGGCGGCTACCGTTTCCGCACGACGCTCGTCCAATGCGGAAAGGAGAAGTCTGCCCTATGAGCCGAAGCCGGTATCTTGTTCTTTGCGCGCTCGTTATGATCGGCGCGTTCGCCGGAGGTTTGGCGGCTAACCGAGCGGTCCCGGTGGCGTACGCGCAGGAGCGCGTCGGGCCAACCAATGTGCGAGGTACCTCGTTCACGCTGGTCAACCAGCAGGGCCAGGTAGAGGGGACGCTGCGCAGCGGAGTAATGGGCGCCGAACTGGAACTCGACGACGCCAACGGCAAGCCGCGCGTCGAGATCGGCTTGTCGGGGATCACGATTCGCGATGCGATGGGCCGGCGCATCTGGACTTCGCCGAAGGGAATGGGGATTCTGCCGGCGACGACGGAATAGACGCCGAAGCGGCCCAACGGGCTGAATCGGCACAACTGCTGAGCCCGCAACAGAATGAACAGGCGTGGTTCGTCCTCCGGCATTCCGCGTGCACTACGTGGCCGACTTTATGTTCTGGTTGTCGGCTGTGCTGCTTCTCCTGCAGGATCAGCCAACCTTTCAAACTGAGGTCACACTGGTTCACGTGGATGCCGAGGTGCGTCGGGACGGACGCATTGTCGAAGGCCTTGGGCAGGAAAGCTTCCGGATAACCGATGCAGGAAAGGCGCAGCGCATTCTCCACTTCGGTCATGAGCACGAGCCGCTGGACGTGGTTCTGCTCTTCGATGTATCGGCCGAAACGCGGCTTGCGATTCAGCGCGTGGCAGAAGCCGCGCATACGGTTCTCAGTGAGCTGCGTGAGGGCGACCGCCTTGCGGTGCTCATCTCCGGAGATCTGGCAGAGAAATGCAAACCGCGTTTGGTTTCGGACTTATCCGGCGATTTTGCCAGTGCGGAACGGCGGATCACCGGCACAGCTATTCAGGAAAGCGCACAGGGACACGGGTGTGAGTTGCTCATCGGCATCCGCAGGGCAGCAGAACAGTTCCTCCACCAGCCCCGCGCGGGGCGGCGCCGGTCAATCATAGTCGTAACGGACGATCTGGGAACTGCGACCGCACCACGGCTGGCACGCGATACCATGCGTGATCTCTGGACCGCAGACGCAGTTGTGCTGGGTCTCATCGTTCACAGCGGCAACGTAGTTTTCTCGCTTGGCCCTCCGCATCGTGGGGCGCGGTACGCAGCCGATATGACGGGAGGCGATACCGTGAACCGCGACGACGCGGTGGAAGGTCTGCGCGAGATCATCCGGCGCATTCGTCTGCGGTACAGCCTCGATTACGCGATGCCGCAGGGAAGGCCTGGGGCAGAAAGGAAGATCAGTGTGAAGCTGACTTCCGGCGCTGCCAGGCGTTATCCGAGGGCGCAGGTGAAGGCCAGGCGCGGATACGTTGTGCCTAAGGAATAAAGGCACCGGCGGCTCCGACCGCCGGCGGTACATCACTACCGGTACATCGCGCTGTAGCCGAGCTGCTGTTTCACGTAGTCGCGCGGATAGTCAACTGACACTTTTGTCACGTTGCCTGCCTTGTCCAGCTGCGCCGTGAGATCGGCGTTGACGCCGGCGAAATATGTCGGCAGGTTCAGTTTTTTGTAGCGCGCCACAACCTCGTCGCGCAGCTTCGGATCGAAGTGAACAGCGTACCTGTCCATCAGGGCTTTGATGGCGTTGTAGTCGCCTTCCGCTTTGATCCGCATCAGCTCGGCCAGAAGCATGCCGACGCCTTCGCGCATTTTTTTGTAATCCTTCACCATCACATAGGTCTTGCCGTCGCGGGTCTCCATCGCGATGGCGCCGGTCTTGTCCATGATGTAGCGGCCGATCAGCTGGCGGTCGCGCTGGTGGTCTTCCTCGATGGTGTCGCCCTGCGGGATGCGGCGAAGCTGAACCAGCATCTGGCGGGCCGCAGTATCGTACATGGCACGGCCCACGTCGTCCGAGGAAACGAGGCCGAGCTCCTTCAGTTTCGGGTCGAAGGCGTTCCACAGCGCCATCAGATCGGCGCGCGCTTCTTCCATGGCAGAAAAGTATTCCTTGAGATAAAACGTCGCCTCGTGGGTTAGCTTCGGACTGAGCTTGCCCGATCCATGGCCGATGACTTCGTGCATTTCCGTCATCAGATCGTCGGACGCGATCTGGTACCTGCGGTCGCGGGCGGCGATTTCGGGCGATCCGGCGAATTCGTCGATCAAGCCCGAGCCCTGAGCTTCGGTGAGCGCGTGCGCACTGCCGAAGAACAGAAAACTCTTCGAACCGTACTTCGCATGAATCTCGTCTTCGTTGGGCAGGTTGTCGCCGATCGTCGTCACGCTGAAATCGCCCGTCTCGATGGTGGTTTCGACGGCGATGGCGATGGGCGGCTTCACGCCCTGCTTCTTATAACGCGCATCCCACGGCGCGCGATCCTCGAAATACTGGGCGTTGGCCGCGATCTTCGAGATGGCATCGGAGACTTTCGAATCCGTAATCGAGACGAAGCTCTGGGAGGTGCCTTTGGCGCTGCGGGGGTCGCGATAGACCTCGATGAAGCCGTTGATGAAATCGACCGGCTCCTTGTCCCGCACCCAGTCGGCGTCGAACTGCAGCCAGTCGCTGAATTCGCCCGTCTGGTAGTAGCGGACGAGATCGGCAATGACCTTCGCCTGGGCGGGCTCGGCATAGGCGCGGGCTTTTTCGAGACTGTCGTTGGCTTTTTTCAGATACTGCGCGAATAGGCCGGCGGGGACTTTGCCGTCGGGTGTGCCGGCGCGATAGACCTGCTCGACGAGGCGGCCATTTTCTTTCGTGAGGCGTGAGTTGAGCGGGTGGTGCTCGGTGAAGTTTTTCAAATCGGCGAGCGTGACGCCGGAATAGAAATTCGTCGCGCTGGCCTGAAGGATGTCCGCGCCGCCCTTCGGATTCTTGGCCATCAGGAGAGGCTCGAAGTTGGGATCGAAGAAAGACGGAGCGAGCGCGTCAACTTCGGGAATGAGGTCTTTGTGGCCGGCTTGTTCGAGCGCGCGCTTCAGGTCGGCGGCGGTGAATTTGGGGAGAAATTTCTGCGCCGTGGTCTCGTTGTGGTTGCCTTTGTTGGCCCAGAAAAGCACGGTGAAGTCGAGCATCGGGCGGTAGAGGGAGGCATCGACCTTCGATTTGTTGGCGACGACGGCTTCGAGCACGCGTTTCTGACGCAGGCCGAAGCGGGAGAGCTGGTCGTAGATGATCGGGTCGATGGCGATGGAGGCTTGCTGCAGCCAGTAGTTGAGAGCCTGCTGTTTCGCAGTGAGGTTGGGGAAGCTCTTCGCTTCGATCTGGATGAAAGCGGTGGTGTCAACGCGGTCGGTGAGCGGAGATTCGTCGCCGGGGGCCAGGAGAACGGAGGCGGGAGGGATGAAGCAGAGGAGGGCGATCAGGCTGAGTTTCAGCACGAAACGATTTTATCGTTTCTCTGCGCCCTCGGCGTCTCGGCGGTAAGTCAACGTGCATTTAACCGCAGAGACGCCGAGGGCGCGGAGGAAAGCTCTCTTACGGTTTGTCGATCGGCATCTTCTTCAGCTTAATGCGGTACTCGGGATACATCGTCTCGGCGCCGCCGCGCGTCGGCTCGTAAGGCAGGCCCCAGCGCTGCGCGAATTCGTGCAGGAAGGGATTGCGGCCAGGCAGGTAGTTCGGCACTTCGCCTTTCGGCCGCACCACTTCAACCACCGGCTCGCATGGCCAGAGCCAGGAAATCTGCTCGTTATTGTCCAGCTGAAGATCTTCGCTGCGGATCAGCGGCTCGGTCAGATAGACCGGGTCTTTCAGGATCATCACGTGCGTCAGATAGTCGCCGTGGCGGATGAAGTGTTCCACCATCGTGGCGCGGTCGCTTTCAGGAAGGCCGTTACGGCGCAGCCAGCCGGTTTTGAGATGGGTCGTGTAGACCGTAAGCATGTCGCCTTCCCACTTGCCGGTGGAAAAACCCATCCATGTGTGCGGCGCGTTTGCGGATGGATGCGCGCGGCCGTCCATCCAGATCGTGCGCGTCTGTTCGTAGGTGCTGATGTAGTTTTTGATGGCGATCACGCGCTGGGAATCGGGGTCCTTCTCCTCCCAGATGCGCAGCGCCATGGGGCCGCGATAAATGTAAGACGCAATGTGGACGCGGCACTGCTCTTCGGGCAGAGTGATGCGCGAGGGGTCCCAGCTGTCGGCGCGCAGGCGGGTGGCCGCGTTGATGGGAAAGCCGAGATAGTCGCCGAGCTCGGGGCCGGGGCCGCGCTCGAGCTGGTCTTCATGCTGGCGCGACGCCCACTCGCCGGAAAGGTTGATCTGCGCGGCGGCGGGAATCGCCAACACGATGGCGAGCAGAATTTTCATCGCTTCTTCTCCGGTTTGGCGTTGAGGGCAAGGCTCCGATACACGGTTTCGACAAAGGCATCGGCAACCGGCTGCGTCACGTCGTAGAGGCCGTCGTAATCCATGGTGGGGCGCGCGGCTTTCGCCTGTTCAATGGTCTTGCCCTGACGGATGAGATCGCGCACGCGGTCGCGGATGACCGTCATCATGTCACGATATTCGACAACGTCGATTTCATCGCAGATGCGGCCGTGGCCGGGGATGACCATGGTGCCGCCTTCTTCGTGATGCGCGGGGATGGTGAGATCGAGGATGTGGTTAAGGCCGTCGAGCACGCCCTGCACGCTGCCGCCGGCGGCGAGATCGATCTTCGGATAGCCGGTGGTCATGAAGATGTCGCCGGTGCTGACGACGTCGGAGCGGCGGAAGTAGACCAGGCTGTCGCCGTCAGTGACGGCCGCGGGCTGGTGCAGGATCTGAATGGATTCGCCGTTGAAGTAGAGTTCCTTGGGCTCCTCGAAAAAAGTGTCGGTGGGCCAGGCGAGCGAAGGACGCGCGGGCTTGCCGTTCACGGTGGCGCTCATGCGGTCGAGAATGGCTTCGTTGCCGAGGATGGCGATGGTCTGGGTGGCGCTGGCGCCGGGGGTGTTGACGATGTTGACCGTGGTCGAGGTGCCGAATTCGCGGGAAAAAGCTTCGTTGCCGCCGGTGTGGTCTTCTTTGACGTCGGTGTTGACAACGTAACGCAGCGGCTTCTTCGAAAGCCTGCGGATCTCGGCGATGACGCGGTCGCTCATCGGCCCGAGGCCGGTATCGACAACGAGCACGCCGCTGTCGCCGAGCTGCACAGTGATGTTGCCGCCCGCGCCGGCGAGCAGGTAGACGTTACCCTGCACGGGGAGAACTTCGAGCTGCTGCGCGGCACAGGGGACGGCGGCGAGCAGCAAAGCCCAGCAGATGCGACTCATGGCGAGTCACAGCATATCATTGCAGTTGCTTACCCCATGAGCGCAGCTTGCGCTGTGTTCCGGAGTGTCTACATTTCCTGCCATTTCGATCGGGTACATTGGGCCATCGCTGGCCTACAGGTCAGTGTTCAACACGCCGGGAAAGGAACCCGCAAATCGCCACGTCAGGAAGCAAGCCTTGCCGGCCAGGGTCCAATGCGGAAATCGGCTCACAGCGGGAAGGTGGCCGGAAACAGGCAGATTTCTCCACACCAAAACCAAACGCGGATACAATCCGCATGTCCGAAATGGCAACGAAATCAGTCACAGCCTGCGCTGCGCGTCCCAAACCATGCTAGTGCTGGAACAGCAGGCGGGACACGCGGGAAGGCTGACGTTCCGACTCCGCGCTCAGAGCCTGCGCCGGATTGCAGCATTGCTGATAAAACGCGATGAGGTTGCCTTCGTCGAAGTCGATGGCGCGCGCGTACTGCCGGATATAGCTGGTATTGTAGATGCCGCCGGGAAGCCGCGCAAAATCGCCGGCTTCAATCGCTTCGAGCTGACTCACGCTGAGTTTGGTCGACGCAGCGATGGCCTGAAGGCTGATGCCTTTCTGCTGTCGCCACATTTTAACACCGAGGATGCTAGTGTCCTTCATATTCAGACCGGACAACTGCGGAGCAACAGAGTACCGGTACCATCCACTGACCCAGCCAGTCTATCACTTAAATCCGATTGCTACAATCCGTCGAAAGATGTTTTTTAGCCACTGGATAACATTGTCATATAAGGTATTTAGGAGTAGATCGGTTGCAGGGTGCGAGGCCCGATGAGCGGCCACTCGAACTTCTCCAGTTCGCGCATAACGCACCCTTCGGCCTATGCGCCGATGGAAGTAGTGGTTTGCGGGGTGAGATTCAGGAATCCGGTGCTGGCGGCGTCGGGAACGTTCGGTTACGGCGTTGAATTCGAAAAGCTGGTGGATCTGAACGCGCCCGGCGGAATCGTCGTCAAAGGCCTTTCCAGAGAGCCGATCACGGGCAATCCGGCGCCCCGGCTTTGGGAAGCGCGCGCGGGGATGATCAACTCGGTTGGCCTGCAGAACGTCGGCGTGCGTGCTTTCATCGCGGACAAGCTGCCGCGCCTGCGGCGGTATGCGACGCCGGTCATCGCGAATGTTTTCGGCTATGCAGCGGACGATTACCTCGAAGTGGTCAAGGCGCTGAACGATGCGGAGGGAGTGGCGGCGTACGAGCTGAACGTGTCGTGCCCCAATACCGATCGGGGCGGGCTGGCGTTCGGCGTCGACGAAAGCGCGCTGGGCGATCTGACAGCAAGGGTGAAACGGATTGCCGCGCGGCCGGTGATCGTCAAGCTTTCGCCGAATGTGACCGCGATTGAACCTTATGCGCGCATCGCCGAAGAGAACGGCGCGGATGCGATTTCGCTGGTGAATACATTCATCGCAATGGCGATCGATGCGAAGACGCGAAAGCCGCGCATCGGCGCGGGGCACGGAGGACTTTCCGGGCCGGCAATCAAGCCGATCGCGCTGCGCATGGTGGAGCAGGCAGCGAGGACCGTGAAAATTCCGGTGATCGGAATCGGCGGCATCGCGAAAGGCGAGGACGCGGCGGAGTTTCTGATCGCGGGCGCGTCGCTGGTGGAGGTGGGGACAGCGACGTTCTGGGAGCCGGGCGCGGTGGTCAGGATTGCACGCGAACTGGAGAAGCTGGTCCCACGGCTTGGCGCGGCGAATGTGCGCGATCTGGTTGGAACGCTGCGCAGATGAAGCGGCGAATCATTCTTTTGATTGCGCACAACGGACCATGCGGCCTGTGCGCATAATCGGGTTCCATCAGGATGAAGCTGGCCAGTGGGTTGCCGAGCTCGAGTGCGGGCACAGTCAGCATGTGCGGCACGATCCGCCGTGGACGCTGCGGCCGTGGGTGCTGACGGAAGAAGGGCGCGCCGGATTTATGGGGCGTGAGCTGACGTGCGCCGAGTGCCCGCGCCATCAGGGCAGCGAGAAAGCCACCAGGTAATCGCCGAGAGGACTCATGCCGGCGATTCCGTGGCCTCCGGCGGCGATGACGACGTATTGTTTGCCGTCCGGGCCACGATAAGTCATCGGGGTGGAGCGGGCGCTGGTGGGCAGATCGCCTTTCCAAAGCTGCTTGCCGGTCTTGACGTCGAAGGCATAGATGGCTGGATCGACGGTGCCGGCCATGAACGCGAGGCCACCGGCGGTCACGATGGGGCCACCAAGCGCGATGGAGCCGTAGGCCGCGGGTGCGCCGGGGAACTGGCCGATGGGCACGGTCCATTTGAGATCGCCGGTGTCGGCGTCAACGCCGTTGAGCACGCCCCATGGCGGCGCCGTGCAGGGCAGGCCGGAGGGCGCGCGCAGAAGGCGGCGGGCCATGCCGTAAGGCGTGCCGTTCTGCGGGGCGAATTCCCAGTCGCCGGCGAGGCTGCGGCCGACCTCGTGGGCGTCATGCGCGAAATCTGCGCGCGGCACGAGGCGCACTTCGGCGGCAAGATTGTTGGTGGGGATCACCAGGATGTGGTTCACGCGATCATATGCCGTCCCGCCCCACGCCATGCCGCCGATGTTGCCTGGAACCTGGTAAGAACCGCGCAGGCTCGGCGGTGTGAAGATCCCTTCGTTGCGAAGTTTGGCGATTTCGCCGGCGCACCATTTGCGATCGGTCTCAGTCGCGCCCCAGGGTTCGGCGGGCTTCTGCGGCGCGAGAGCGGGCGGTTTCACGGGGACTGGCTGGGTGGGCGAGGCCGTTTCGCCGGGAACATCGGACTTCGGGGCGGGTCGTTCTTCGATACCGAAAATCGGCTTACCGTTCTCGCGGTTCAGGATGAAGAAGTAGCCGTCCTTGTCGCCGACACCGACGGCGGGGATGGTCTGGCCGTTGCGATGCACGTCGAAGAGGATCGGCGGAGAGGCGACGTCGTAATCCCAGAGATCGTGATGCACGAGCTGGAAGTGCCAGACGCGTTCGCCGGTGTCGGCGCGCAGGGCGACGAGAGAATTCGCGAAGAGATTGTTGCCGAGGCGCTCGCCGCCATAGTAATCGGGGCTGGGGCTGCCGGTGGGAATGAAGACGAGATTGCGCGCGGGATCGGCGGCAATCACCGACCATGCGTTGGCCGCGCCGGTCTTGTGCGCGCTGTCGTTCTTCCAGGTATCGGCGCCGACGGCTTTCGGTTCCTGCGGGATGGGATCGAATGTCCATTTGAGCTTGCCGGTGAGGACATCGAAACCGCGCACCTCGCCGCTGGGCATGCTGACGGAACCGTTGTCGGCGATACCGGAGCCGACCACAATGGTGTTGCTGATGACGGCTGGCGGGGACGTCTCCTCATAATCCGCAAATCCGTGCGGCGCAATGCGGAGGCCCTGGCGCAGAGACACGACTCCGTTGTCGCCGAATCCGGCTACGGGCTTGCCCGTCGAGGCGTCGAGCTCGATGAGGCGCGCGTCGACCGTCGCAAGGACGATGCGGCGTTCACCGGACGTCGAAGTCCACATGGAAACACCGCGATTGACAAAGTCGCCATAGCCCATGTTGCGTGGAACTTTGGAATCGTAAGACCAGCGCTGTTTTCCGGTCACGGGATCGAGAGCGATGGCGCGGCCCAGCGGGGTCGCGAGGTAGAGGGTCCCGTTCGACATAAAGAGGTGTGGCTTCGAACGCGGTGGGACGGCCATTGGGCGGCTGGTAGGCGTCGCCGGTGCGAAACGTCCAGGCAACATGGAGAGAGCCCACGTTGCGGCGGTTGACGGCGTCGAGAGGGGAGAAGCGCTGGCCGCCGGGATCACGGCCATAGGAGGTCCACTCGTCATTTTGGTCTGCCGCCAGTGCGAGCAGGGCCACAAGTGCGACAGCGGGAATTAGGCCGAATCGTGTGCGCATGCAAGTCAATACGGACCCAGATTACACTGGGTTCAGGACGTTTTTCCTGCGAACTTTTTTGTGCCCGGCGCGTATAACGAACTGAGTCAGAAAAGCATGGCCGCGAAAAAGCGCAGACGCATACTTTGGGTTACGCTCACGATGCTGGTGCTCGGGAGCGCCGCATTCTTCTCGCTGAAAGCCATCAGCAGCAAGCCGGTGAAGATCGATCCGGAAAAAATTGCCAAGGTGGAGCGCATCGATCTGGCGCGGTCTGTGGTGGCGACCGGCAAGGTGCAGCCGGTGACGCAGGTGGATATCAAGTCCAAAGCCAGCGGCATTATCGAGAAGCTGCCGGTGAATGTGGGCGATACCGTACATAAAGGCGAGGTCCTGTGTGAACTGGATAAGAACGACCTGATCCCGGTGGTGCATCAGCAGGAGGCAGCGCTGCATGTGGCGGAGGCTGAACTCAAGAGCGCGCAGGCGGATTACGAGCGCTACAAAGTTGACGCAATGGGACCCGATGTGCCGTTTCTGAAACGCGATATGGACCGCGCGCGCAGCATGTTCACAAGCGGTCTGATCGCGCAGAATACGCGGGACGACGCGGAGAAGAATTACCAGATGGCGGTGCAGAAGCAGGAATCGGCGAAGGCGAATCTGGGGAGCGCGGCGGCGGCGATCGCCAAGGCACAGGCGGCGCTGGAGCAGCAGCAGGCGGCGGTGTCGCTGGCGCAGCAGAACCTGGATTACGCGACGATCGTGTCGCCAATCGATGGCGTCGTGCTGTCGCGAGACAGCGAAATCGGCGACGCGGTGAGTTCGATTCTGGTGCTGGGTTCGGCGGCGACTCCCATCATGACCATCGGCGATCTGAGCGAGGTCTACGTGAAGGGCAAGGTGGATGAGAGCGATGTCGGTAAGGTCTACCTCGGGCAGTCGGCGCGGATTACCGTGGAGTCGTTCAAGGACCAGAAATTCGCCGGGCGCGTGACGAAGATTTCGCCGATGGGCACGGAAAAGGACAACGTCACCACGTTCGAGGTACGCGTGTCAATTTCGAACGAAAAGCACATTCTCAAGGCGCAGATGACTGCGAACGCCGAGATCATTCTGGAGGAACACAAAGGCGTGCTGGCGATACCGGAAGGCGCGCTGACTTACAACAAGGACAAGTCCACGGCGGTGCAGATTCCCGATCCGACCAATGAGAAGGGACTGCGCAAGGTCCCGATCATAGCGGGCATCAGCAACGGCGCGAAGACGGAAGTGGTCAAAGGCCTGAGCGAAGGCCAGCAAGTGATTCTGCAGTAGAGCGCCATGAACTACTTGACCGAGCTTCTGGAGCAGGTGCTCGGCAGTCTGCTGCGCAACAAGCTGCGCAGCTTTCTCACGATGGCGGGGATTGCGTGGGGCATCGCGTCGATCGTGCTGATCGTGGCCATGGGCGACGGCTTCAAGGCAGGCCAGCAGAACAACATGAAGGGCCTCGGGACGAACCTGGTGATTCTGTTTCCCGGGCGCACGGAGCTGCAGGCCGGGGGACAGCGCGCGGGGCGGCGTATACGTCTGACCTACGACGACGTGGAGAACATCCGGCGCGAGGCGTATCTGGTGCGGCTGGTGACGCCGGAGCTGGAGGGCAACGTACACGCGACCAGTCCTTACAACAGCGGGCTGTTCGATGTCAGCGGCGTCGAGAGCACTTTCCCCGAGCTGCGCACGATTCCGATCGGCGACGGAAGGTTTTTCAGCGATCAGGATGAGAAGACGGGCGAGCGCGTGTGCGTGATCGGGACGGACGTGAAAAAGCAGCTGTTCGGCAACCGGACCGAGGTGGTGGGCCGGCAGATCTCGATCAACGACGATCCATATCGGGTCATCGGCGTGATGTCGGACAAGGAGCAGGACAGCAGCTATTCGGGACTGGACGAGAAGAAAATTTTTCTGCCGTACCGCTCGATGGCGCGCGATGTGCCGCCCACGAAGGACTACGATCCGGGGGATCTCAGCGAGATTCTCTATCAGCCGGAGTCGCTCGATCAGTTCGAAGCGGCGCGCAGGCAGGTGCTGAAGATCATCGCACGCGTGCATAATTTCGATCCCACGGACAAGAGCGCAGTGGGTGTGTGGGACACGATCGAGAACGCGAAAATGACAAACGGCATCTTCGATTCGATGACCGTATTTCTGGCGTTCATCGGTCTGGTGACGCTGTCGCTGGGCGGGATCGGCGTGATGAACATCATGCTGGTCACGGTGTCCGAGAGAACGCGCGAGATCGGACTGCGCAAGGCGCTGGGAGCGACGCGGCTGCGCATCCTGGTGGATTTCCTGGCGGAGGGCTGCGTGCTTGCGTTTGTGAGCGGCACGGTGGGATGGTCGGTCGCGTTCGGGCTTTCCAGCATGCTCAAACTCGTGAAGATGCCGGAAATGTTTCCGGGCCTGCCAGTCAGCATGACGACCAGCATGCTGGCGTTCGCGGCGCTGACGGTCATCGCGGTGGCATCCTCACTGTTCCCGGCATGGCGCGCGGCATCGCTGACGCCGGTGGAGGCGCTGCGCTATGACCGTTAGAAGCATTCTCGCTGAAGCTGCCGCGGCGCTGAATTTCAACCGGCATCGCAGTCTGCTGACGATGGCCAGCCTCGCCTGGGGCGTGGCGTGCTTTGTGATTCTGTACTCATACGGCGAAGGCTTCGGGTATGCGCTGAAGACATCGTTTCAGGCGGTGGGCCAGGATTTGGTGGTGATGTGGCCGGGGCAGACATCGTCACAGGCGGGAGGCGAGCGCTCCGGACGCCCCATCAAACTGGAGCTGGCCGACGCGCAGCTGATCCGCGACAACGTTCCGCTGGTAACCGGAGTGGCGGCGGAGATCATGCTGCGGGATGCTACGGTGATTCGCGGCTACCGGCAGGAGAACATGTCAGTGCGCGCGGTGGAGCTGCCTTACCATAAGACGCGCAATATGACGATGGCGGCCGGCCACTGGTTTACCGGCGAAGATTACCAGAACAAAGAACGCGTGGCGATCCTGGGCGCGAAGGCCGCGGAAAATCTGTTCGGCGAAGCACCCCCCGACGGGGAAACCATCTCGATCAACGGCCTGCAGTTCCAGATCATCGGCGAACTGCTGTCGAAGACGCAGATCTCGAACTACAACACGCCGGACAACGAATGCGTGTTTATTCCGCTGTCGACCGCATCGCTGCTGCACGACATCAAGTATCCGGACGATATCGTCTGGATGCCGGCGAATCCGATGTTCCGCGAGAAGGCGGTGAAGGACGTGCGGGCGCTGCTGGCGCGCGTGCACAACTTTTCGCCCACCGATGAGCGCGCGGTGACGATGATTGTCTTTAACCAGTTCATGAAGATCATCGACACGATGTCGGTCGCGCTGCAGGTGCTGCTGGGGCTGATCGGCGCGCTGACGCTGGCGATCGGCGGCATTGGCCTCGCGAACATCATGCTGGTTTCGGTGACGCAGCGCACGCGCGAAATCGGCGTGCTGAAGTCGCTGGGCGCGACACGCGGGCAGATCCGGTTCCAGTTCCTGGCGGAAGCGATGGCGATTGTCACGGCGGGCGGCGTGTGCGGCGTGCTGATCGCGTGGGCGGTTACGGCAGGCATTCAGACGCTGCCGCTGCTGGGTCCGCTGTTCAAGGATACGAGCGGCACGGGCGACATCCATCTGCACATCTCGCGGTTCGCGGTGATCGTGTCGACGGCGGTGCTGGAAGCGATCGGATTGTTTGCGGGGCTGCTGCCTGCGCTCAAGGCGTCGCGGCTGGATCCGATCGAAGCGCTGCGATACGAATAGTTCACACTGGGGTGGATGGAACCCAGGATCGATTTCTACAAAGCCGCGCCGGACACGGTCGCCGCCATGCGCGGCCTGGAGCATGCAGTCAATCAGTCAGGCCTGGAGGCGTCGCTGCGCGAGCTGGTGAAGCTGCGGGTGTCGCAGATCAACGGCCGTGCTTATTGCATCGACATGCATTCGAAAGACGCGCGGGCGGTGGGAGAAACCGAGCAGCGTATCTATGCGCTCAACGCGTGGCGGGAAACGCCGTTCTTCAGTGAGCGCGAACGGGCGGCGCTCGAATGGGCGGAGAGGATCACCAACATCGGCGTGGATCACGCGCCGGAGGAAGTGTTCTTTCACGTGCGACAGTTCTTCGGCGAGGCGTAGATGGTGAATCCGACGCTGGCTATTGTGGCGATCAACGGCTGGAACCGCCTGGCGATCGCGTTCCGATCGGTGCCGGGGTCGTATCAGGCGAAGACGGGTTAGCAGTTTCAGGGCATTCCAGCGGGATACGTAAGGCTCCGCGCCGGGCGGAAGCCCTGCGGCAGGGCCGATGCCCTGCCCCACATGTGGTAGCTTTGGGACAAATCCGCGCATGACGGGCTTTCGACAATGGGCGATGTGGGCCGCGCTCGCATTCAGCGCGACCGCGATCTGGGCCGTACAGCGGCCGTTCCGCGAATACCCGGGGATGGAGTACAACGATTTTCCTGTGCCGCCCGATTACCAGGAGAAGACTGAATTTGCCTTCGCGCGGCTGATGTATCCGGACAGCGGCCTGCGGCGGGGATTCGGTTTCCGGCGCGGCGGCGGGGACTGGCGCGAAGGGAACACGATGTGGACGCAGGATTATCCGCGCGCCGACCGGCACTTCGCCGAGGCGATCCGGCGGCTGACGCGGATTCATGTGCGGTCGGTGGAGCAGCCGGTGAATCTGGATGACGGCGACGATGTCGAGAACTGGCCCTGGCTTTACGCGGTCCAGGTGGGCAACTGGCGGCTGACCGAACCGCAGGCGAAGGCATTGCGCGAGTACCTGCTGCGCGGCGGATTCTTCATGGTGGACGATTTCTGGGGCGAGGACCAGTGGGACAACTTCATGGAGAGCATGCGGCGCGTGTTTCCGGATCGTGAGGTCGTGGACCTGCCGGATGGGGATCCGATCTTTCATTCCGTTTATGACCTGACGGACCGCTACCAGGTGCCGGGCGCGCGATATATACAGACCGGGGTCACGGAGAAATGCCAGGGCTGTCCGGCGCGGTGGCGGGGGATTTACGACGATCGCGGTCGCGTCATGGTGGCGATGACATTTCAGTCGGATCTGGGAGATTCGTGGGAGTGGGCGGACGATCCGGGGTACGACGAGAAGTTTTCGGCGCTCGGGATTCGGATCGGGATCAACTACATTGTTTATGCGATGACGCACTGAAAGTTCTCAGTCATCAGTTGTCAGTTTCTGGATTCGGCGGACTGCGGTGCGAGGTTCGTGTTGAACCAGCCGATGGTGCGCGAGAGGACATCCTCGACATGCTCCGGCTTGCGAATGGCGTGACCTTCGTTCGGATAGACGACGAGCTCCGTCTTGACGCCGAGCGTTTTCAGGGCATGCCAGAACTCGTACGACTGCGGCGCCGGGCATTCGGCATCGCTGTCGCCCACCAGCATCAGGGTCGGCGTGGTGACGTTGCGGACGAAGTTGATCGGCGAGGCGCGCGTGTAGACGGTGGGGTTGTTGTAGACCGTCGCGCCGAAATACGGGATCATCCACTGATCGATGAGATTCTCGCCGTAGTAGCTCTGCCAGTTCGAAATGCCGGCGCCGGCCACCGCGGCGTGAAAACGGTGCGTCTGCGTTATGGTCCACATGGTCATGTAGCCCCCATAGCTCCAGCCGGCGATACCGAGGCGCGACATGTCGATGGGCAGGGTGCGGCCGATTTCGTCGAGGCCGAGCAGGATGTCGCGCAGGTCGCCCTGGCCGAAGTCGCGGACGTTGGCCTTCGTGAATGTCTCGCCATCTCCGAAACTGCCGCGGGGGTTCGGGAACAGAACGAAGTAGCCCTGGCTCGACAGGAGCGTCATGTCGAACGCACCGGGCCACGCCGGTCTTTTGGCGGCAGCGGGACCGCCGTGAACCGAAACCACGAGCGGATACTTTTTCGTTGCGTCGTAATTCGCCGGATAGAGGAGCCAGCCCTGGATGAAGACGTCATCGCTTTTCCAGCGTACGCTCTCGGCGCGCCCCCACATCGGCTTCAGCGCGTCGTTAGCATGGGTAATGCGATTGGCGGGCTGGGCGAAATCGGCCAGAGGCCCGGCCCAGACTTCCGGCGCAAGGGTCCATGAGCTGCGGATCGAAGCGATGGTCCTGCCGTCGCGCGTGACGGAGAAAGGCTCGTCGCCGCCGCGCAGGGTTTCATCGCCGCGCCAGAGTGTTTCGGTCTCGCCGGACTGCGGGTCGAGCGATGCGACGGCAGTCGCACCGAGGATGGTCTCGCTGAAAAGGATTTTCCCGGAGGCCAGCCAGCGGATGGAGCTGGGGCTGCTCTTGCGCGCGGGCGTCAGGTCGTGCGCAGCGCCACCCCCGGCAGGAACGGAATAAATGTCGCCGCCGGTCGAGCCTTCATCGCTCATGAGCCCGGAGATGAAGGCGATCCGATTGCCGTCGGGAGACCAGCGTGGGTTGGCGATCTGCAGGGCGGGTTTGTGGATTTCAGTCACTGCGCCGGAAGCGGGGTCGATCGTGTAAAGGCGGGCGATCCACCAGTTGTTGTTGCCGTTGCCCTGCGCGGCCGTGTAGGCGAGGCGGTCGCTCTGCGGCGCCCAATCATATTCATAAACGAAGCTGTCGGGCGGCGTGATCGGTTTGGCGTCGCCAGTGCGCGGATCGATAAGAGTGAGGCGCTGCTCGTAGATGTGCTCCTCGACGACGCCCGCGTCTTTCGCGGCGGGGTCGCGCGGTCCGGATGCGCGCGCGGAGTTTTCGGTGTAGAGCACGGCGATCTTCGATGCGTTGGGCGCCCATGCGGGCGAGGCGAGATAGCCGGTGAGATTTGTGAGACGGCGCGCGGCGTTGCCCTGGCTGGCGGCGGACTGGACGTAGAGCTGAAGCTGGCCCGCTTTCTCGGCATCGGCGAGAAAAGCGATCTGGCGGCTGTCGGGCGACCAGGCGATGCTGTGCTCGGCGTGCGGATTTCGCCAGACGGTGAGTCTCTGCGGGGCAGCCACGCTTTTTGTGCGATCCAGCAGCCAGATTTCGGAGTTGGTTGACTGCGTGTTGTCCGGGTTCTTCAGGGTGACAGTCCAGGCGACGTAACGGCCGTCGGGGGACAAGGCGACTTCGCGGTACTGCGTAGTTCCGGCGACGGCGGCGAGGAGTTGGGAAACGGTCTGGGCGGAAGCCGGAATCGCGATGAGAGCACCCAGAAATACGGCGAACCGGAGCACCTTTTCAATGTACCGCCGATGCGCTCATTATCCCCGGAGGTGAAGGCTGTTTCCGGTTCTGCCTGTCGGACCAATGTCAGCATAGGCGACTTCACATCCAGAGGGACAACGCTGGGCGTGAGAAGTGACCGACAAGCATTCGATTTCCGCGGGAGCCCGCATTCGCTGCCGCGGAAGCCGGGCGCGGGCCGCCTTCGGGCGGCTCTTGCGCGCGGGCGGCTCGGCGGGGGCGGATCGGCTACTTGCGCTGTTCGTTCTCGATCTTACGTATCTCCTCGCTGCGCGCCCGCGCACCCGCATTGTTCGGATTCTGCTGCAAGACAGCATTCAGGATCTTGATCGCGGCCGCGTAGTTGCCAAGCTGCACATTGGCCTCGATCAACGTCCGCCGAGCTTGTCCGGATGCGGGGTACCGCTCAACCGTGAACGCGAGCAACGGAAGCGCTTCCTTCGCGAGTCCCCATTCGAAGATCAGGCTAACCCCCAGCCGCTCCAGGTGAGCCTGATCGAGCGCCGCGCGCCCGGCCTCCACCTCGTCGACGGCACGCAATCGCGCGACGGCTGCCGCTGCATCCCCGCGCACGACCGCCTGTACGAGTTCGTCATAGCTGATCGAGGGCGGTATCGCCGCGCGGTGCTCGAGAGTCATCTGTGCGTCCGAGAAAACAACCTTCGGGTCGCGATCGAGCCAAGCCACGCTCGCGGCGTCCGCGCGAAGATACGCGTCGAAGAAATGGCTCAGGTAGTCCGCCACGATGCCCTGGCGGCGAGCGGTTTCCGGCGCGGGATCGCCCCAATAGTTCGGCATCGCGCGCCGGCCGACGACCAGGCCGTAGGTCGTGAAGTCCACGTGGCTCATTCCTTCGGTTATGAGGAGATAGCGATTCGAATATACCGCCGTGTCGAATAGAGATTTCACGCCTGGATCCTGCGGCCGGCCCATGGCAGACGGCGATGTGGCGTGCAGCCAGGGCACCCGCAAGGCCGCTGGATCATAGCTCGGGGAAGCCTGCGGCAGGCCATGAACCTGAGGCAGCGGATACATAATCCCGGAATCGAAGCTCGCGAACGCGTCAACGTCCCGGTTGCGCATCGCAAGCAGAACGCCCGCCATGCCGCCCTGGTCGAAACCCAGCACACCGAGTCGATCGCCGCTCACGAACGGCAACTGCCGCGCTCGTGCAATCGCGAACTCGATGTCTCGGACCTGAGTCTCGAGGTCCTGCGCATCGTTTCTTACCACCGTGGAGTTGGTCCCGACGAGCGGCGTGGTCACGACGACGAAGCCGCGCCCGGCGAGGAATTCTCCCAGGGCCGCGAGCGCGATCGGCGATTCGTAGTAGAGCCCCTGGCCGAGTGCGATCAACGGAAACCGGCCGGCCGCGGGCCTGGCGTTCTCGGCTGCCCACATGGGCCGTTGAAGCAGCGCTTCGAACGCTGCCGGGGCCAGTGAACGCGCGAGCGGTCCGCGCGAGAACTTCAGCACGTCGCGCGAGCGACCCGAAATCTCCGCCGGCCACACGTCGTCGTCGGCAAGGGCCGCGTAACGACCGAAGCGCATCGGTTTCGACGCCGCCTTGGCCGGGTACCAAACGTAAACCCTGATCGGCCGGGCGTGCGTTCCTGTGCCGTCGCTCACTGAGACATATCTCGAGCGGTCCTGCTCCACGAGCAACCGGAACCCCACAGCGTGCGGACCCGGCGCAAGTCCGAACCGGTCACCCGCGCTCGTGGGCTGCTGCGCAGACGCCGCGACCGACAGCAACAGTGTCGTGAGCAAGTACCCCACGCGACGACGGTTGACGCTGCAACCGCCGCGGCAGTGCTGCCGATCGTTTCGCGAAGCCATCGATTTGCGGGATCGGCGCGATGACTCGGTGGTCTGAAAGATCTCTCCCATGCCAACCGATCCCAGGTGCGCCGTGATTTCGTGTGCGAGTTTGGTTCTGATCATGATGTGAACCAAATCTGGCTGCAGATTTTATCAAACAAGCCGCAGGTCAGGCGACGTGATGGCCGTCGAAGATGCGTTCGAGTGGAACTCGCCGCCGTTCGATGTGAAGTCGGATTATAAGAATCAGACGACGCGGAAATTCAAGACGCTCCGGGAGTACAGCGACGCGACGAAGCAGGAGCAGCACAGCATGCTGGTGGATTACAACGTGTTCGTGAAAGTCAATGCGCCGAACAAGGACGATCCGCAGCATCTGTATAATCCAGCGGATTTCGATTTCCGGCTGAAGGCGGGATCCGCGGCGATTGACGCGGGCGAGCTGCTGCCGACGATCAACGACGATTTCACCGGGCGCGCGCCGGATCTGGGGGCGTACGAGTTCAATCGGCCGCTGCCGCACTACGGGCCGCGCTGACCTGGCCTTCGAGCGCCGCCGCGGCATCACGCATGCCCATCGCGACCCAGCGTTCGATGTTGGCACGCTGCCAGAAGACGGCATCGTTGGCGTCGCCCATCGGTTCGGATGGCGCGATGACCGTGAGATCGATACCCGGCGGGAGGCGCCTGCGACGACGGAATACATGTGCGGTGCGGAGCGCGAGATGGAGCCACCATTTGCGGACGCCGGGGAGTGAATCGATGGCGATGATGCGCGTCGCTCCCATCTCGATCGCCGCCCAGATCGGCAGCTTTTCGAAAGCGCCGCCGTCGATGTAGGACGTTTCGGCAATGCGCACCGGCGGCAGGAAAAACGGAATCGAGCAGGTGGCGTGCAGATGCGCCGCTTCCACGTGCGGAAATTCAAAGAGACGCGCCTGCAGGAACGGCAGCTCAGTGAGCACCACGCCGAAGGGAAGGACCGGATCGTACGCGGCCCAGAGCTCCTCGGCTTGTCTGCGCAGTGGCACGGGATCGAACCAGCCGCGCCCCCAGCCGCAATCGGGGAAGAGCCGGAGAGCGTTTCCGGTGGCCGGATCGCGCCAGTGTTCGATCAGTTCATCCGGCGAACAACCGCCCGCGATCGGCCAGCCGTTCAGCGCGCCGACCGACGCGCCCACGACGATATCCGGCGGTGTGAGGTCGGCAATGGCTTTGTACGCCCCGGCCTGATAGGCGCCGAACATTCCACCCGCGGATAACACCAGTGCGGTTTTGCCCGGGGTGGCCATCCGTATGTATTGATTATGGAGCGGGCATTTGCGTTTCGATATGTTAGATGAGTGGATTTTCGTCCGGAAGATTACGGGCCGGAAGTGGCACGCATTCTGGCGCTGGCGGGCGGCGGGACGCGGCTGATGCCGCTGGCACGCTGCGGGTGTCTGGCCTGCGAGGCCAGCGACGCCCTGAAGGATGCGGACGTGAGCGACCCCGCCGTGAAAGCCGGTCTCTACGTGCATTGCGGCTGCTGGGACCAGGCGCACGAACTCGCCGACAGCGTCGAGAATCCGAACGGATACTTCTGGCACGGCATTGTGCATCGGCAGGAGCCGGATGCGGCAAACGCGGCGTACTGGTTCCGCATGACGGGCCGGCATCCGGTCTTTCCGCGGCTGGCGGAGGACGCGGCCAACGCCGGTTACCGCGGAGGAACGCAGTGGGATCCGTTCGCGTTCATTGATTTCTGCGAGTCGGCGCGGCAGAGCGCAGGATCGGCGGAGGAAAAACTCGCCGAGCGGGTACAGCTCCTCGAATGGCAGCTTCTGTTCGATCACTGCGCGCGGAGCCAAAACGGTTGAAGAAAATCCTCGTTGTCATCGTGCTGGTGGCCGCCGGGGTGGCTGCCTGGTTGTTCGTGCGCCGATCCGATGTGGCGACGGTACCGTTCGCCAGGGCCTCGCGCCAGACCATTTCGAACGTGCTGTCGACCAACGGCAAAGTCGAACCGGCCGAGCACGAAGAAGCGCGCGCCGAAACCGCGGCACTGGTGAAGAGAGTGCTCGTCCACGCAGGAGACGCGGTGCGGAAGGATCAGGTGCTGGCGGAACTTTCCGAACCGGGTCTGGATCAGGAACTCGATGCGGCGATGGCGCGGGAGGCACAGGCGCGGGCGGAACAGCAGACGCTCGAGAACGGCGGGCGCAGCGCGGAGACGGCCGAACTCGACGGGATGATCAACCGCCAGAAGAACGATCGCGACGCAGCGGAGCACAATCTGGAGGCGCTGGAGCGGCTGCAGAAACAGCAGGCGGCGACGGCATACGAGGTGGAACAGGCGCGGCAGAGCGTGAAGAGCATCGACGTGCAGATTCAGGCGCTGCAGTCGCGGCGCGCGGCCCTGGTGGGTAAAGGCGATCTGGGCAGCGCACAGGCGCGCGTGGATGAAGCCGCGGCCAATGTGCGGCTGGCGCGCGACCGCATCGCGCAGGACACGATTCGCGCGCCGATGAGCGGAACCGTGTACGATCTGCCGGCGCGCGCAGGATCGTTTCTCAACGTGGGCGACCCGGTGGCGAGCATCGGAAAGCTGGACCCGGTACGCGTGCGGGTTTACGTGGATGAGCCGGAACTGGGCCGCGTGGCGCCGGGCCAGAGTGTGCGGATCACGTGGGACGCGCTGGCGGGAAAGGAATGGACGGGCACGGTGGAGAAACGGCCCGCTGAAGTGGTTCCGCTGGGATCGCGGCAGGTGGGAGAAGTGCTCTGCACGATCGGCAATCCGATGCACGAACTGGTGACGGGCACGAACGTGAATGCGTTCATACTGACGCAGGTGGTGCAAAGTGCCCTGACGATTCCGAAGTCTGCCGTGCGGCGCGACGGCACGGTGGGTGTGTTCGTGCTGCAGCCGGAAAACACGCTGAAGTGGCAGCCGATTCAGACAGGAGCCTCGGATGCGCTGCGCGTGGAAGTGTTGAAGGGACTGGCAGACGGAGATGCGGTGGCGCAGCCGACGGATCAGACGCTGAAGGCGGGTCTCAAAGTGGTTCCGGCGTTTCAGTAATCGCTGCTGTAACCTGAAAGAGTCATGAAGCATTTCGCCCTGTTCGCCGCGCTTTCGGTGGTTGTGCAACTCGCTTCCGCGCAGAGTCCGGCGAAGCAGACTTCAGTTACGCTGGCCGGCAAGACGATCAGCATTCACTACTCGGCGCCGTCTGTGCGGCATCGGAAGATCTTCGGGCCCGGCGGGCTGCTGTCGCAGGACCCGACTTATCCGGCATGGCGCGCAGGGGCGAACTCCGCCACGTCGTTCCACACCGATGGCGATCTCAATATCGGAGGACTCAGCGTTCCGAAAGGCGATTACACGGTCTATGTGTGGGTGGCCGATCCCGACGCCTGGCAGCTGATTCTCAGCAAACAGACCGGCCAGTGGGGGCTCGAATACAACGCGAAGATGGATCTGGGGCGGGTCAAAATGACGATGAGTAAGCCGCCCGCGCCGGTCGAGGTTTACAGGATGACGTTGTCGGGAACGGGCGCGAAGTCGGGCAAGCTGGAACTGGCGTGGGAGAACCACGTGGCGTCGGTGCCGATTACGGTGAAGTAGGCTCGGCCAGCGGGAAAGAGGCCACGGAGTCCGAAAATCGCAGGCGAAACCGCCTGCGCCACCACGCAAAACCGAGCTTGCCGAGCATGGTGGGCAGGCATTCAGCCTGCCAGAGCGTTTTTCAGCAGCCCTTCAATCGATTGGCTTCACGGGGTCGAGCACCAGCCAGATCGGTACGCCGGCCAGATAGACAACCACGCCCATTTGAAGAACCGCGGACCAGTTCTGGTGCGTGTGTTCGAAGAGCAGCCCCGCTGTGAGGCCGTAGAGCGCACCGCCCGCGTTGCCCGCCATGTTCATCATGGCCGCGACAGTGCGGACCAGTTGCCGCCGACATCCGCGGCAGCGGCCCAGGTAACGGGCATCACAAGATCGTTGCAGAAGCTCGAGGCGGCAACCGCCAGAACAGCCACCACAGGGTTGTGCAGTGCGGCTGCAACGACGAGCCCAGCGCTTGCACCGGCGAATCCGACGCAGCAGATCGTGCGACGGGCAGTGACGAGTCCGAGGCGATCCGACAGCGGGCCGGAAATCGATCCGGAAATCAGAGCGCCGATGCCGAGCATTCCCCACGGCCTCGCAGAAGGCTGCGCCGCGAGAGAGGGCACGCCGCGGGAGGAACGGAAAAAAGGAATCGCCCAGGCGATGCCGAGAATGCCGATGGCGAGGAACGTTTGCCGCCAGGTGAGGTAGCGAAAGAGGACAGCAACCAGCAGCGGCGTGAACGCGCCGGCCCAGCGCGCGCTCAGCCAGATGAGGCCCTGGGCGCGCACTATCCGCGTGCTTTTCATCGATTGCGCGAACAACCGCGCGATGTTCGGAAAGCAGCCCGACTGCCCCGCGCCGAACAAAAGCTGCGTCAGATACATCGAGACAAAGCTGAACGCGGCGGCGGTGGCGGCCATGAATGCAGTCCACCAGACAGCGATGCGGAGCAGCACCTGGCGCGGGCCAAAGCGATCGCCGAGATAACCGCTGGGCACTTCGCAGATCGCATAGGCCGTGGCAGAGGCGCTGAAGACGAGGCCCATCTGTGCGTCGGTCAGAGGAGGTCGCGGGCGATGCGGCCGCGGGAGAGCGCGAGCACCACGCGGTCGATCGAGACAAAGACGGAAAGCGCCACGCCCCGCGCAACGAAGGAGTGCGGGAGCCCGGGGCGGCGGCGCCCGCATTGGTCGAGCATGGAATCGCCATGATAGCCTGGACGATTCCGGGACCAAACGGTGATTGGCTTCGAGTGCGTGGCGAATAATCTGCGGGAGTCCTTTCGCGTCCTCGCCGAGGGCAGAGAGTGCGGCAGTGTGGTGGAACTGCCAGGTGTCAGCATCGCATCGCTGGGCGTGTCTTTTCAGATGTTCAACGCGGCGTTTTTCAGCGCGCCGGTGGAAACCGAAGCGGCGCTGGATCAGAGGCTGGGCATGGCGCGGGATTACTTCCTCACGCGGGGGCAGCGGTGGGCGTTCTGGATCTGCGAGGACTGGCTGACCACAAGCGGCGTGCGGCGCAGACTATCGCGCGCCTGCGAAAACGTGGGCCTGCGGCTGAGTTCGGAGATGCCCGGCATGGCCGCGGAAAAACTGGCGGCGCCAACGCGGGCGCTCCCGATGCTGGAGATGCGCCAGGTCGATTCAGAGTTGACGCTGAACGACTTTCGCGCGGTCGGGGCGAGCTGTTTCCATGTGCCGATTGCGTGGTTCGGCGAGGTGTTCAACGTCTCGATCACCGGGAAGCATCCGTTCGTCTGCTGGGTGGGCTATCGCGACGGCGAGCCCGTGGCGACCGCGGCCACCATCCCGCACGAGGGCGTCATCGGACTGTACAACGTCGCGACGGCCCCGGCCCACAGGCACCGTGGGTATGCCGAGGCGATCACGCGCCACGCGGTCGGCAGCGCGCGAGTGGTTCTGCAGGCAACCTCGGGCGGCCTGCACCTGTACCAGCGCATCGGGTTCCACCCCGTGACGCGGATTCTTGTGTACAACTCCATACCGTAGGTTCAGGCAGGGGGCGGTGACAGCTTGCGGCTGGCTTTGATTGAGTAAAACCACCGGAGGCAAGACCGCCAGCGCTACAGCAACTGCGACTGTAACGAGCTACGATCAGAAGCGGTGCCGCTCCGACGCACGATCCTCTGGCTCTCGCGCAACAAGGCACTGCGCAACTGGATGGAGACCTCGGCCGCGGCGCGCCGCCTGTCGGCACGATTCGTGGCGGGCAACCGGCTTGAGAACGCGATCGAAGCGGGGCGGCGCATGCTGGCTGAGGGCATCAAGGTCACGCTCGATTATCTGGGCGAAAATGTGAAGTCACTCGAAGAAGCGGCGGCGTGCCGGGACACCTGCAGCGGCGCGTTGACCGCGATGCGCGCCGCCGGACTCGAACCCAACGTCTCGATCAAGCTCACCCAGTTCGGCCTCGATTTGTCGGAGGAAGCCTGCGAGACGAATGTGGCTGCGCTGGCGAAGGCGGCGGCGGCGATCGGCGGGTTCATCCGCATCGACATGGAGTCGAGCCAGTACACGGATCGCACGCTGGCGCTGGTGACGCGGCTGCATGGCGAATATCAGTCCTGCGGCACTGTGATTCAGGCGTACCTGAAGCGCAGCGCGAAGGACATCGAATGCCTCGATAAGGAATGTATCCGCGTGCGGCTATGCAAGGGCGCCTATCTGGAGCCGCCTGAAATCGCGTTCGAGCATAAGGCAGATGTAGACCGCAACTATCTGGCGCTGGCGCGCTCCCTGCTGACTGCGGGCGAGTATCCGGCAATCGCCACGCACGACGACCACATTATTCACGCCGTCGAGAGTTTCGTGAGCGAGCATTCCATCGCACCCGACCGCTTCGAATTCCAGATGCTCTACGGCATTCGGCGCGATCTGCAGCGGCAACTGGTGAAGGATGGCTACCGGCTGCGCGTGTACGTGCCCTTCGGCGAGGCCTGGTATCCGTATTTCATGCGCAGGCTGGCAGAGCGGCCGGCCAATCTGCTGTTCTTCGTCAGGCAGCTGCTCCGGCACTGATGTTGTCGATGAGGCGCGTGGTACCTAGCCATATCGCGGCGGCGATCAGCACGGGCCCGGTCACGGATTCGACGGGCTGCAGCGTGAGGGGATCGACGATCTCAAAATATTGGATGCGTGCTTCGGGAAATGGTTCGAACAGCACCATCGAGCCTTGCTTAATCACGGCGACCGACCGCTCCCCGCGTTCGATCGTGGCGGCGGAGCGGCGCAGCGCGCGCGACAGCACGGGCGCAATGGCGCGCTCATGGGGAGTCAGATGCCTGTTGCGCGAACTCAGGGCGAGGCCGTCGGGTTCACGAACCGTGGCAATAGGCACCACGGTCACCGGAACGTTGAGGTCCTCCACCATGCGACGGATGATCGCGAGCTGCTGGGCGTCCTTCTCGCCGAAGTAAGCGCGGTCCGGCTGCACGATGTTGAAGAGCTTCAGCACCACAGTCGCAACACCGCGAAAATGTCCGGCGCGGTGCGCACCACAGAGATGTGTGCTCAGCAAAGGCGACTCGACGAACGTCAGCGGCTCGCCCGGATAGAGGTCTGCCGCCGATGGAGCGAAGACCAGATCGACGCCGTGACCGTCGCATACCTGCAGATCGTCATTCATCGTGCGCGGATAATTGGCGAGGTCTTCCCTGCGGTCGAACTGAATCGGATTAACGAAAATGCTGGTCACGACGAAATCATTCTCGCGGCGTGCGGCGGCGAGCAGCGCTTCGTGTCCGCCGTGCAGCGCTCCCATCGTCGGCACCAGACCGATCGATGCACTACTTGATCCGCCGCGCTCCCGCGCGAGGCGTCGACGAAGCTCTGCGATTCCTGCGATGATTTCAGGCATGTGGAAAGCGTCCGGCGCGCACGTCGCCGGCGTAGGACTGCACTGCTTCTGAGATTGCCTGCCCCAGATCCGCATACTGCTTCGCGAACGGCGGCTTGCGGGCGCCGGTCAATCCGAGAATGTCGTGGGTCACCAGCACCTGCCCGTCGCAATCCGGTCCGGAGCCGATGCCGATCACCGGAACACGCAGCCTGCGGGTCACCGCGCAGGCGAGCGAGGGCGGCACACATTCGAGAAGCACGGCGAAGGCTCCGGCGTTTTCGAGTGCGAGGGCGTCGGCCACCAGACGGCTCTGCGCTTCGGGCTGCGTGGCCTGCCTGCGATAGCCCCCCTGCGCATGCACGGACTGCGGCTGCAGTCCGAGATGGCCCATCACGGGAATGCCGGCGGCAACGATGCGCGCCACCGTTTCCACTGCCGCTCCCCCGCCCTCCATCTTGACGGCCGTCGCGCCGCCGTGCTGCATCAGGCGGCCCGCATTGCGCATCGCCTGCGCCGCGCTCAGCTGATGACTGAGGAACGGCATATCTGCGACGATCAGGGCATCGGGGGCGCCGGTACGCGCGGCGCGGGTGTAGCGCACCATGTCGCCGATCGTCACTGGAATCGTGGTGTCGTAACCCAGCTCGACCATCCCCGCGGAATCGCCTGCCAGCAGCATGTCCACGGCGCCGCCGGCTGCGAGCAGGCGCGCCATCCACGCTGTATACGCGGTCAGCATGGTAATTTTCTGGCCGCGGACCTTCTTGTCCTGCATATCGGGGATTCGCTGCATAAGAGCTTCCTCTATTCTATGGGCGTAACTTCCCATCCACTGGCCGCCCGATTGCCGTATATTGGATTAGAGGATCATCGCGATGTTTGCCAATATCAAGCATCATCTGCGGTACTGGGGATTTCTGCTGCTGAAGTTCGCCGGCGCTTTCCTGGGCTCGGGTTTCGCCCTGTGGTTCCTGAATCTCTTCTGGGCGCCGCACACGAAACTGTTCCACCTGGCAATGGGCGAATTCAGCTTCGATCTTCTCTATACCTTCCTCGCCGGCGTCTGGTTTCAGCTCTCGTTCGGCCTGCTTTATCTTGCGATATGGGACCAGCGCTATCGCTGCCGCACTTGCCTGCGTCGCCTGCGCATGCCGGTCGAATCGGGATCCTGGGGCGGCTACATGCTGCAGCTGGGACGCCCGCAGCTTGAATACATCTGCCCTTACGGGCACGGACGGCTGAACATCGAGGAACTGCAGATTACCGGGAAAGCCGCGCCGGAGTGGAAAGAACAGGGCGACTTCTGGGAAGAACTCTTCGCCGCCAGCGATAACGCGGATTCGCGCCGCTGATGAAGCTTCCTCTACCTGGCACGCGCACAACGGACCCTTCGGCCTGTGCGCTGCCAATCTGGCGCCTGGTTGCAGCCATCGGTGTCCTGGTGACAATGGCAACAGTTCTGCTCTCGATTGCTCCGGTATACGTGGAGAATTTTCGGCTCCGCCAGTATGTTCGAACGCTCACGCGCGGGGAAGGCACCGCGGCTATGACGGACGACGCCCTGCGCGCCGCCGTGCTGGCTCGTGCCAAACAGCTCGATCTGCCGGTGGCGGCGGAGGATGTGCGGATCACACATCAGGACGGAAAACCCCGTGTCGATCTGCGATACGCAGTCCAGATCGATTTTCCGCTGTACCAGGTGGATCTGCATCCGTGAACATCGAGCCGCCGTACTACGCGGTGATCTTCTCGTCCAGACGCACGGACGGCGATCGCGATTACGAAGCCACGGCCGAGCGGATGGCTGAGCTGGCGCGCGGCATGCCGGGATTTCTCGGGATCGAAAGCGTACGCGGCGCGGATGGATTCGGCATCACGGTATCTTACTGGCGCGACGCAGCGTCGATTGCGGAGTGGCAGCGGCACAGCGAGCATTTAATCGCACAGGAACGCGGCAGGCGCGAATGGTATACGCATTACGACATCCGTATTGCAAAGGTGGAACGCGCTTACTCCGGGCCCGCGCCACGACAAATCTGAAACATTAATTTCACGGGCAAATTCGTTCGAATTGGGATAATTGGCCATGACTGCACTTCTGCAGGAAACCACGACTGCGCGCCCGCTCGACGAAGAGGCGCTGCGCAAAATCGACGCCTGGTGGCGTGCCGCTAATTACCTTTCCGTCGGACAGATTTACCTGATGGACAATCCGCTGCTGCGCGAGCCTCTGCAAAAAGAGCAGGTCAAGCCGCGGCTGCTGGGGCACTGGGGCACGACGCCGGGACTGAATTTCATCTACGTGCACATGAACCGGGTGATCCGCAGCCATCGGCTGAATTCGATTTATGTGTGCGGGCCGGGTCACGGCGGGCCGGGCATGGTGGCGAACACGTATCTGGAAGGCACGTACTCGGAGATTTATCCGCACATTCCGCAGAACGAAGAAGGGATGAGGCGGCTGTTCAAACAGTTTTCGTTTCCGGGCGGCATTCCGAGCCATGCGGCGCCGGAGACACCGGGGTCGATTCACGAAGGCGGCGAGTTGGGATACGCGCTGGTGCATGCGTTTGGCGCGGTGTTCGATAATCCCGATCTGCTGGCCTGCTGCGTGGTGGGCGACGGCGAGGCGGAGACCGGGCCGCTCGCGACAAGCTGGCATTCGAACAAGTTTCTGAATCCGGCGCGCGACGGCGCGGTGCTGCCCATTCTGCATCTCAACGGATACAAGATCGCCGGGCCGACAGTGCTGGCGCGGCTGCCGCACAACGAGCTGGAGTCGCTGTTTATCGGCTATGGCTACAAAGTGTATTTCGTGGAAGGCGACGAGCCCACGGAGATGCATCAGAAGATGGCGGCGACGATGGACGCGGTGATTGCTGAGATTCACGCGATCCAGCAGGACGCGCGCACGAACGGATTCCGCAAAAGACCGGCGTGGCCGATGATCATTCTGCGTTCGCCGAAGGGCTGGACCGGGCCGAAGGTGCTCGACGGCAAGC
Organism: Terriglobia bacterium; assembly: GCA_963832905.1. Lineage (GTDB taxonomy): Bacteria > Acidobacteriota > Terriglobia > Bryobacterales > Bryobacteraceae > BOG-234. The sequence continues at coordinate 1,271,266 of CAWHVO010000008.1, forward strand.
CGGTTGAAGGCACGTTCCGTGCGCATCAGGTGCCGCTGGGCGATGTGCGGACGCGGGCGGACGAGCTCCACATGCTCGAACGGTGGATGCGGAGCTATCGTCCGGAAGAACTTTTCGATAAGAACGGAACGTTTCTGGCGGAGTACGCGGCGCTGGCTCCTGAAGGCACAATGCGCATGGGGGCGAACCCGCATGCCAACGGCGGACTGCTGCGCAAAGAGCTGGAAATGCCCGATTTCAGGGAATACGCCGTCGATGTGCCGAAGCCGGGCATACTCGTAGCCGAGGGCGCGCGTATCATGGGCACGTTTCTGCGCGACGTGCTGACGCGGAACGAAGAGGCGAAGAATTTCCGCATCATGTCGCCGGATGAGACAGCATCGAACCGCTGGAGTGCGGTGTTCGAGGTGACGACGCGCGAATCGACGGCCGAAATCATTCCGATCGACGATCATGTCTCGCCCGACGGCCGCGTGATGGAAGTGCTGAGCGAGCATATGTGCCAGGGCTGGCTGGAAGGCTATCTGCTGACCGGGCGGCACGGATTTTTCAGCTGCTACGAAGCGTTCGTACACATCGTGGATTCGATGTTCAATCAGCATGCGAAGTGGCTGAAGGTGACGCGCGACATTCCGTGGCGACGGCCGATTTCGTCGCTGAACTACTGGCTGACGTCGCATGTGTGGCGGCAGGATCACAACGGGTTCAGCCATCAGGATCCGGGATTCATCGATCACGTGATGTGCAAGAAGGGCGAGATCGTGCGCGTCTATCTGCCGCCGGATGCGAACACGCTGCTTTCGGTGACCGACCATTGCCTGCGCAGCTCGAATTACGTAAACGTGATTGTAGGCGGCAAACAGCCCGCACTGCAGTGGCTGACGATGGAGGACGCGATCCGGCTCTGCACGGTCGGGCTGGGCATCTGGGAGTTCGCGAGCAACGATCACGGCGTGGAGCCGGATGTGGTGATGGCGTGCGCAGGCGATATTCCGACGCTGGAAACACTGGCCGCGGTCGACTGGCTGCGCAGGAGGACCGACCTGAAGATCCGCGTGGTGAACGTGATCGATCTGACGACGCTGCAGCCGCCGAGCGAACATCCGCACGGGCTGCCGGACAAGGATTACGATGCGCTGTTCACCGCCGACAAGCAGGTCATCTTCAACTACCACGGGTATCCGTGGCTGATCCACCGCCTGGCATACCGGCGGAAGAACCAGAACCTGCACGTGCGCGGCTACAAAGAAGAAGGGACGACGACAACGCCGTTCGATATGTGCGTACTGAACCAGATCGATCGCTTCAATCTGGCGATCGATGTGCTCGACCGCGTGCCGCGCCTTGCCAACATCTCGGGACCACTGCTGCAGGAGCTGCGGCACAAGCTGATCGATCACAAGCACTACGTCTGCACGCATGGCGAGGACATGCCGGAGGTTCAGGACTGGCGCTGGCCGTCTGAATGAAGATTCTTGTCCTGAACGCAGGCAGCTCGTCGCTCAAATATCACCTGTTCGAAGTTTCGCCGGAGACCATTGCGGCGGACTCCGAACAGGTGCTGGCGCACGGACTCGTGGAGCGCGTGTCGGCGATGTCGGAGGCGCTGCCCCAGATCTTCGATCAGATTGACGGAGTGAAGGTTGAGGCGGTTGGCCATCGTGTGGTGCACGGCGGCGACCGGTTTCATCAGTCGATTCTCATCGACGAGGAAGTCGAGAAGGCGATCGATGAGCTGAGCACTTTGGCGCCGCTGCACAATCCGCACAATCTCGCGGCATACCGCGCGGCGCGCGAACATCTGCCGGGCGTGCCGCAGGTGGCGGTGTTCGATACGGCTTTCCATCACACGCTGCCGCCGCACGCCTACGTTTACGGGCTGCCGTACGAGTATCTGACGGAGAAGAAGATCCGGCGCTACGGATTTCACGGCATCTCGCATCGTTATGTCTCGTGGCGCTTCGCGCGATTGCACGGGAAACAGCGCGCCGATTACCGCATGATCACCTGTCATCTCGGCAACGGATGTTCGATCTGCGCGATTGAGCACGGGTATTCGATCGACACGTCGATGGGGTTCACCCCGCTCGAAGGGCTGATTATGGGCACGCGCAGCGGGGACGTGGACGCGGGCGCGGTGATGCATCTCGTCAGGCACGAAGGTATGACGCCGGACACGCTGGCGCAGGTGCTCAACGGCGCGAGCGGGATCAAGGGGATTTCGGGGGTGTCGAACGATATGCGCGACGTGCTGCGCGCGGCAGACGCGGGCAATGAGCGGGCGGAGCTGGCGGTGGATGCGTTCTGCTATCGCGTGCGGAAGTACATCGGTACTTATCTCGCGGCGATGAACGGCGCGGATGCGCTGATCTTCACGGGAGGGATCGGGGAGAACGCGGCGGTGATTCGCGCGCGCATCTGCGAAGGCCTGTCGAACCTTGGGATTGAGATTGACCCGGTGAGGAATGAGCGCCCGGGCAAAGAAGACCGCGAGATCGGCAGCGCGAAGATTGCGGTGTGGGTGGTGCCGACCGACGAAGAACTGCTGATTGCGCGCGACACGCTGCGCTGTATTCTGCACATTCCGCACGAATAGATCACAGGCTGAAGCCTGTGGCACAGTAGATCACAGGCTGAAGCCTGTGCCACAACAATCGAAATTCATGGGAGTGGTCCGCGTCTCGAGCGGAAATTTTCTCGAGATGTACGACTTCATGGTCTACGGCTATTACGCAACTTTCATCGCGCGGGCCTTCTTCCCCACCGGCAATGAATTTTCGTCGCTGATGCTGTCACTCGCCACGTTCGGCGCGGGCTATCTGATGCGGCCGATCGGTGCGCTGGTGCTGGGGGCTTACGCCGACCGGCACGGACGCCGCAAAGCGCTGATCCTCACGCTCGGGCTGATGTCATGCGGCACGCTGTCGATTGCCTGTCTGCCGGGATACGCGACGCTGGGACTGATTGCGCCGCTGCTGATTCTGATCGGACGTCTCGTGCAGGGATTTTCGGCGGGGATGGAACTGGGCGGCGTTTCGGTGTATCTGGCGGAGATCGCGACTCCGGGACGTCGCGGGTTTTACACCGCGTGGCAGTCGGGAAGCCAGCAGGTGGCGGTCGTATTCGCCGCCGTTCTGGGGGTGATCGTGAATCTGCGGCTGACGACGCAGCAAATGGCGGCGTGGGGATGGCGCATTCCGCTGATCGCCGGATGCGCCATCATTCCGTTTCTGTTCGTGATTCGCCGCTCACTCAAAGAGACGGACGAATTTCTATCGCGGAAGCATCGGCCCGGGCTGCGCGAGATACTGGCGTCGCTCGGCGTGAACTGGAAAATCGTGCTCTCGGGGATGATGCTGTTGACGATGACGACCGTGACGTTCTATATGATCACCGCTTATACCCCGACGTTCGGGCAGACGGCGCTGCATCTGGCGAGCCGCGACAACTTCACGGTGACGATGTGCGTGGGATTTTCCAATCTGTTCTGGCTGCCCGTGATGGGATCGGTGAGCGACCGCGTGGGCCGCAGACCGCTGCTGATCGCATTTGCACTGCTTTCGCTGGCGACAGCGTATCCGGCGCTGCTGTGGCTGGTGAGCGCCCCGTCGTTCGCGCGACTGCTGATCGTCGAGCTCTGGCTGTCGTTTCTGTTCGGCGGCTACAATGGCGCGGCGATGCCGTTTCTCGCCGAAGTGATGCCGGCCAAGGTGCGGGCGGCGGGTTTTTCGATCGCGTTCAGTCTCGCGACGGCGGTGTTCGGCGGGTTTACCCCCGCGATCTGCACGTGGCTGATTCACGAAACGGGCAATGGCGCGGTGCCGGGGTTGTGGCTGTCGTTCGCGGCGGTGATGGGACTGGCAGCGGTGCGGCTTACCTGGAAGGCGCGTACTGGATTTGCGGAAACCAGTCCGTCCCGCGTCCTTCAGGTGTGAAGTCGAGCAGATTCCACAGCGTCCAGGCCATGTCGAGGTGCCGCTCGTTCTGGCCTTTGTCGGGCGGCATGAACACAAGCTCCGTGTGATAGAAGTGATGAATCTTGTCGCCCCGCTTCACGAACACATTGAGCGAAGGCATCTGGCCGCGGTCGGGCATCTCGCCGAAGTAGTCGCGGTTGTAATTGTTATTCGCGGACGACAGCAGGCGCAGATTAATCCATCCTCGGCTGCACGCGATTTCCTGGATGCGCGGGAAAGGCGATCGGGCTACCACCGCCAGATTCGCCTGCTGAGTGAAATACGGGGCGCTCGCGTTCAGACCGTCGATAAATGAGGTACACATCGGACACGGCAGCTTCATCGCGGGACCGTACATGTAGCTGTAGACGACCAGTGTTTTCAGGCCGGGGCGGAACAGTTCGGAGAGTTTCACCGTGCCGGCGGCGTCGTCGAAAACGTAGTCTTCGGGAATTTTTCCGCCGAGAGGGAGTCTGCGGCGCATGCCGGCTACTTTCTCAACGTGCCGGCGGAGATCGCGTTCGGCTTCGAGAAGGCGGTTTCTCGATTCGCGATACCTCGCCGTTTCACCGTGGAATCGCATCTTGTGAACGCGCATGGACATGAGTGATTATAGGCTCGGGAAGATTGCGGGGACAGCCTGGCGGCTGGCTTTGGCTGATCGACATAGGTAGGCTGTCGCCAGCTTTCCCTGTCACACCACCGTACGTACGGGTCCGGATACGGCGGTTCGGCGGGTTGAGCTATCGGCCAGTCAATCCTGGAATCCCGAGCGAGTCGAAGTAAGCGTTGGGCAGTGCGAAGCAAAGTGCTGGCGAGTTAGCCATTCGCCACGGGCCATGAGCACTGCCCACGGTTTGGGCGACGAGGTCGCCTCGCACTCCGCGCCGGCGCAGTTCGGCATACCGCACCGAACTACGGTTCGTCCGGCTTCGGGATTTCCACCCGTGGCCATTGGCGCAGCGCAAAGGTCAGCCTTATCCTGGACAAGATTGACCATGCGGCTGCGCTTCTGGTCAACCGGCTGCGGTTTATAGGTCCCGTTCAGCAACTGTTCCCGGATTACTGGCCAATGCTGTTTGAGATGCTCTGGCAACTGCTGGACAGTCATCCCGTCCACGCCAGCGCTTCCCTTGTTGGCTTTGACTCGTGCCAATGCCTGCCTGCAGTTTTCCCGCCCGCAGACTTCCTCCATCCACTGTTCGCCAATGGCCGGGCTTTCTGCATTGCGCTTCACCGTGAGCGATTCGGTCCCTCCGCGGAGTTCTTTCGGGGCTTCACCCCTATGCTCCTCCACCAAGGCCAACGTTAGCTGGTTCTTCTGCCGCCTGTCACTCATGAGTCGCGCCGCTTACTCGCCGCTCCCATCAACCCCTTGACCAGTAGCGCAGCCGCATCGCTCAACTTATCCGGGGATAAGATCGGTGCTGGTCTTCGCCCCTGGGTCAGGACCGTTCGGGCCTTCGCTCCTTCCCGCTTTCAAGGGCTATCCACGCTACTACGCCCTCTGCTGACTTCTGCCGCCCGGTCAGGATCGATCGCTCGTCCCGATTCCGGGACAAACGGCAGACCTCCCGAGGTAAGCTCGACCGCCTTCAGCGCGGGGCCCCCTATGGGGACGCCGGATTTACCACCAGCAGCCTTGATGGATATGGACTTCGTTGTCAACTGCCAACTCGTCCGCTGCCGTAGGCCTCGCATCCGGTTTTCATTCATCGGCTCGCGCGTTTGCTCCACGCTTCCTTCAGACCCCGCCTCGCGACGACGCCCTTGCGCTTCGCTATGACTTCACCTCCATCAGGTTGTCAAAGGGACCTTCACCCTCGAGCTGTCGAGCATGCTCGGTACACAGTAAACCCACTGGCGGCGGAGACCGCCGGCGTTACAACTCGGGGATGGCGGCGCCGTCCGCACGCGGGTCCGACGCTGCATAGTTGATGCCGGTTTTGGCATCGTGCAGGGTGGCCTGGCCGCGGCCCATCTCCTGCGTGTACGGGCGTCGCACCGAGATTTCGTGGCCGCGCGCGCTGAGGTCGTCGAGCACATCGGCAGGAACGCGCGATTCGATCCAGATGTCGTTGCCGGATGACGTGCGCTTGGTGAATCGCGGCGCTTCCATCGCGGCCTGAACGTTCATGCCGTAATCGATGAAGTTCGAGACAAACTGCGCATGCGCCATCGGCTGATTGGGGCCGCCCATGATGCCGAAGCCGATGTGCTGATCGCCGCGCTGCATGAAGCCGGGAATGATGGTATGGAACGGACGTTTGCCGCCGGCGAGGACGTTGGGATGCGAGGGGTCGAGCGTAAAACCGCCACCGCGATTCTGCAGGAGAAAGCCGAACACGGTGATGCCGGAGGCGAATTCCGCATAGATGCTCTGGATCCAGCTGGCGATGTTGCCGGCGCGGTCGACCACGGTGAGGTAGGTGGTGTCGGAGCCGATTGGCTTTCCGGACGCGACGAGCGCGTTGGCGCGCGCCGGATGGATGAGTTGTGCGCGGTGATGTGCGTAATCTTTCGAAAGCAGCGCGGTGACGGGCACGTGGTAATGGCGCGGGTCGGCGTTGTAGCGGTAGAGGTCGGCATAGGCCAGCTTCATGGCCTCGATGCGCCGATGCATCTCGGGAAGTCCGATGGGCGCGGCTTCCATTATGTTGAGCATTTCGAGCGCGGCCATGCCCTGGCCGTTGGGCGGAAGTTCGAAGATGCGCCAGCCGCGGTAGTCCGTCGAGATCGGCTCGACCCATTCGGGGGTGAAGCTCGCGAGGTCTTCGGCGGTCATCGTGCCGCCACGGGAATGCGATGCGAGGAGAATTGCGATGGCGACGTCGCCTTTGTAGAAAGCGTCCGGGCCCTGCGCCGCGATGAGGCGGAGGGCGTGTGCCATGTCGGAATTGCGGAAGATCTCCCCTTCGCGCGGCGGTTTGCCATCGAGGAGAAGATCGGGCGGAATGCGGTGCAGCAGCGCGGGCTCGTTCCAGAGCTCGGCAATGCCGGCATGCACGGGGAAGCCTTCGTCGGCGAAGGCGATGGCGTCATCGAAGAGAGATTTCCAGGGCAGCCTGCCGAAGCGCGCGTGGAGCTCGCCCCAGCCGCGCACGGCGCCTGGGATGGTCACGCTGTGAATGCCTTCGGTGGGCATCGTGTCAAATCCCCTGGCGCGGAGGAAGGCTGGAGACAGCGCGCGCGGGGCGGGTCCGGAAGCGTTCAGACCGGTGAGGTTTCCAGTGGCGGCTTCGCGATGCAGGACGAAAAGATCGCCCCCGAGACCGCACTGCATCGGTTCGAGAACGGCGAGCGCGGCGTTGGCGGCGATGGCGGCGTCGACGGCCGATCCGCCGCGTGCGAGAATCTGCGCAGCCGATTGCGACGCGAACACCTGACTGGTCGCAGCGATGCCGCGGCGCGAAATGACCATGGAACGGCCATAATCGCGGCCCTGCCCGCTCGAGGGAAACATCTATGTGGTGGCGGGTGCGGCCGTGTGGACGGTACGTTCGTGGCGGACCAGAAGAAAGACGCCGGCAAGGGCCACCGCGAGCGAAACCCACTGCTCGAGCGTGAAGGGTCCGCCGAGTGGGTTCGATGCGTCATGAGCGCGCAGGAATTCCACGCCGAAGCGCACGCAGCCGTAGAGCAGACCGTAGAGGCCAATGACCTGGCCGTCGCGATGCGGGCGGCGCAGCTGGAAAATCAGAATCGCGCAGATGACGGCTTCGGCGAAAGCTTCGTAAAGCTGGGTGGGATGCAGCGGAATGCCGAGCGGCACGCCGGTGGTCGCATTGATGTTGCGAAACGTGACTGCCCAGGGGAGATGCGTGGGCTTGCCCCAGCAGCATCCGGCGGCGAAACAGCCGAGACGGCCGATGCCGTGTCCGAGGGCGAGACCGGGGGCGAACACGTCGGAGGTCGCCAGCACGGGCAGATTCTGATGGCGCATGTAGAAGTACGCGAATACCAGAGCCAGGACGAATCCGCCGAAGAAAATGCCGGCGCTTTGCAGTGTGGCGAGCGAGAAGATTTCGCCGATGTGCGTGCGCAGGTCGGGATCGAGCGCGATCATGAGCAGCTTGGCGCCAAGCATTCCCGCCAGCGCACAGTAGACGCCAAGGTTGACGACCTTCTCCGCGTTCAGGCCGCGCTGTTTAGCGAAACGTGCGGACATCCAGAGTGCGACAAGAAAGGCGAGCGCGACGAGCACGCCGTAGGAGGGCAGAGTGAAGCTGCCGATGGATATGAGTCGGGGGAACATCGTCTTTTATTTATCACGCACAACGCCCGCCCTAGTGGCAGGCTGTGCGTTTAGTGGGCGCGGACCTCGTGTTTACGCTGTGACTTCAGCATACTCAGGATAAGCAGACCGGCTCCTGTGCAAATAGACGCATCCGCCACATTAAAGGTGTACCAGTGGTAGGTTCCGACGTAAAAGTCGAGAAAATCGGTGACACTGCCGGCGCGGACGCGGTCGAAGACGTTACCCATGGCGCCGCCGAAGATCAGGGCGAGTCCGATAGCCGAGCGGCCGTCGAGGCGTTCGATGCGCCAGAGCATTCCCGCAAGCAGCGCTATCGCGACAACGGAAAGCCCGACCAGCACGAGCGTGTGCATGTGCGAGGAACTGTCGGAAAACATGCCGAATGCCACGCCGGGATTGCCGGAGCGCACGATGTTGAAGAAGCCGGGGATCACGGTGCGGGTGTCGTAACTGCTGAGCTGCGTTTCGACCAGCCACTTCGTCCAGCGATCGAGCGCGAAGACACCAATGGCGATCAGAAAAGCGACGACGCGGCGTGTGGCATCAGACATTGCCCTGGATTTCCCTGACGGCTCCGGCGCACGTCCCGCAGATAGTGGGGAAATCGGGCACGGAGCCGACATCTTCAGTGTATTTCCAGCAGCGCTCGCATTTCGTGCCGCGCGCGCGCTCGATGGCGACCTCGACGCCCTGCTGCGCGTGGTTCTGCAGCTCGACCTGAGAGACGATGAACAGGCCGGGCAGTTCGCCGGCATATTCGGAAAGCAGCGGGTAGAGTTCGGGGTCGGCGGCGAGGCGCACGCGGGCCTCGAGCGGAGCGCCGATGAATTTTTCCTGACGCGCGGTTTCGAGGCTCTTGAGCACGCTCTCGCGGACTTCAATGAGGCGCGTCCAGTTTTCGACGCGCTTGCGGGCATCGGCGCCGATTCCTTCCGTGAGATCGGCGGACTCGGGAAAGTAGGCCATGTGCACGCTGCCGGGTTGATCTAAGAGAGCAGGGTTCAGATGCCCCCAGACCTCTTCCATGGTGAAGCTGAGGATGGGGGCAAAGAGGCGAACCAGTGCAAGGGCGAGGCGGTGGAGCGCGGTCTGGGCGCTGCGGCGGGCGAGAGATTTCGGCGCGGAGGTATAAAGTCTGTCCTTCAAAACGTCGAAATAGATAGCAGAAAGTTCGACCGTGGCGAAGTCGTAGACGGCGCGGTAGACCTTGTGGAACTCGAAACCGTCGTACCAGATGCGGCTGCGGGACGACTACGTCTTCGGCGCGGACGAGAATCCACTGGTCAAGCCCGAAGAGCTGTTGGCCGGGCACGGCGTCGGCGGCCGGGTTGAAGTCGTGCAGATTGCCGAGCGCGTAGCGGAATGTGTTGCGTAACTTGCGGTAGGCGTCGGAAAGCTGGGTCAGGATCGCGGGAGAGATGCGAACATCCTCCATGAAGTCGACCGAAGCGGTCCAGAGCCGGATGAGTTCGGCGCCGTAGTCGCGAATGATTTCCTCGGGGGCGACGCCGTTGCCGAGGGATTTCGAAAGCGGGCGGCCGTCGCCGTCGAGTGTCCAGCCGTGGGTGGCGCAGCCGCGGAAGGGCGAGCCATCGCGCAGGCCGACGCCGAGCAGAAGAGAGCTCTGGAACCAGCCGCGATACTGGTCGCCACCTTCCATGTAGAGTTCGGCGGGCCAGCGAAGACCGTTTTCTTCGGTGAGCACGGCGAAGTGGCTCGATCCGGAGTCGAACCAAACGTCGAGGATGTCGTTTTCTTTGGTGAATTCGGTAGCACCGCATTTCGTGCAGGCGGTGCCGGCGGGTACCAGATCGGCGGCGGTCTTTTCAAACCAGATGTCGGCCGAGTGCTGCTCGAAGAGATCGACGACGCTGTTGAGGATTTTGCGGTTCTTCAATGGCTCGCGGCAGGCGGCGCAGTAGAAGACGACGATGGGCACGCCCCAGACCCGCTGGCGCGAGATGCACCAGTCGGGGCGGCCGGAGACCATGTTGGCGATGCGTTCCTCGCCCCAGGCGGGGATCCACTGCACGCCTTTAATGGCGTCGAGCGCGCGTTGACGAAGATCGTGGTTGTCCATGCCGATAAACCACTGGTCGGTGGCGCGGAAGATGGTGGCGTTGTGGCAGCGCCAGCAGTGCGGATAGGAGTGCTCGATTTCCTCTAGGCCGAGAAGCGCGCCGTGATCCTTGAGGATGTTGACGACGAGCGGATTGCCTTCCCAAATGGTCTTGCCATGCAGAGCGGGAGGGAGATGGTTTTCGAATCCGGTGGGATCGAAGAAGCGGCCGGCGGGATCGACGGGGCAGTAGACGGGCAGACCGTACTGCATGCCGACGACGTAGTCTTCCTGGCCGTGGCCGGGAGCGGTGTGGACAGCGCCCGTGCCCTGTTCCAGAGTGACGTGGTCGGCGACCATGCCGAGTGAAGGCCGGTCGATGAACGGGTGGCGGAAGGTGGTGCGGTCGAGGCTGTTGCCGTTGAAGCGCGCGATCACGGCGGGATTCGGCCAGCCGCACTTCTGCGCGGTGGCGGCGAGCAGATCGGAGGCAACGATGTAGGCGACATCGCCGACTGATACAGCGATGTATTCGAATTTCGGATGGAAAGCGATGCCGAGGTTAGCCGGGATGGTCCAGGGCGTGGTGGTCCAGATGAGGCCGTAGACTTTTTTGCCGGCGAGGGCGGGATCGATCTGCGCCGGATCGGAGGTGAGTTCGAAGCGCACCCAGATGGACGGGCTGCGGTGGTTCTCGTACTCGACTTCGGCCTCGGCGAGCGCGGTGCGGTCATGGATGCACCAGTTGACCGGCTTGAGTCCTTTGTAGACGTAGCCTTTGTCGAGGAAGTCGACGAAAGCGCGCGCGATAACAGCCTGGTAGGCAGGCTTCATCGTGAGATAGGGATCGTCCCAGCGACCGAGAATGCCGAGGCGCTTGAAATCCTCGCGCTGCAGGTCAACCCATTTCTCGGCGTATTTGCGGCAGACGCGGCGGACCTGGGCCGGTGTCATCTGGGCTTTCTTCGAGCCGAGCTCTTTGTCGACGTTGTGCTCGATGGGGAGTCCGTGGCAATCCCAGCCGGGCACATAGGGCGAGTCATAACCCGCCATAGTTCTGGACTTTACGATGAAGTCCTTGACAATTTTGTTGAAGGCGGTGCCGAGATGGATGCGGCCGTTGGCGTAAGGCGGTCCGTCGTGCAGGATGTAAATGGGTTTGCCGGCGCGGGAACGCCGAATCTGCGAGTAGAGATCCTCCGAAGCCCAGCGTGCAAGCATTTTGGGCTCGGCCTGCGGCAGGTTCGCCTTCATGGAGAAACCTGTGCGAGGCAGATTGACAGTCTGCTTCACGTCCAGCTTTTGGGGATCCATGGCGGGGGTGACTTCATTATATCTGCCGGTTCAGACAGGCTGGACTCCTCTGGCAGGATGATGAAAAAGTAGGTCGGGGTTGGCAAAACATAATCGCGTCTCTATGTATTAACGGCGATGCGCGGAAAAAAAAGACATTCAACAAAGTGCGATGTTCAGCTATCTTTCGCCGGAAGATCGAGTGCCGGCGGATCATCCATTGCGGGCAATCCGATTGATGGCGGATATTGCCCTGAAGGCACTGTCACCGGTGTTCAATCGGATGTATGTAGCTTTTGGACGCCCGTCGATCGCGCCCGAGAAGCTGCTGCGAGCCTTGCTGCTGCAGGTTTTTTTCACGATCCGCAGTGAGCGGATGCTGATGGAGCAACTGGAGTACAACCTGTTGTTTCGTTGGTTTGTCGGCCTGAATGCGGACGAGCCGGTGTGGGTGCCCACGGTGTTCAGTAAGAATCGGGATCGTTTGCTGGAAGGCGATGTTGCGCAGAAGTTCTTCGACCGGATTCTGGAGCAGGCCGAAGCGGCCAACCTGCTATCGGATGAGCATTTCAGTGTGGATGGCACGTTGATCGAGGCATGGGCGAGCCAGAAGAGCTTTCAACGGAAAGACCAGCCGGAACAGCCGCCACCGGATGATCCGGGCAATCCCACGGTCAACTTTCACGGTGAGAAGCGGAGCAACGATACGCATGAGTCGAGGACTGACCCGGCGGCGCGGCTGGCGCGCAAGAGTGGTGGCCATGAATCCAAGCTTGCCTATTGCGGCAACGTCATGATCGAAAACTGTAACGGGCTTGTGGTGGATGCGGAACTGCTGCAGCCGAGCGGCACGGCGGAACGAGATGCGGCCATGCTGATGGCCGAGCGCATCGAAGGGACCGAGCGCGTGACGGTAGCCGCCGACAAGGCGTACGACACCAAAGATTTTGTGGCTGTGATGCGGGATCTGAATGTGACGCCGCATGTGACGCAGAACGAAAAACGGCCGGGCGGCAGCGCCATTGACGGGCGAACCACACGGCATGCCGGATATCAGATCAGCCAACGCAGGCGAAAGCGGATTGAAGAGGTCTTCGGCTGGATGAAGACGGTGGGTATGTTGCGCAAAACCAGACATCGGGGTGTCTTCAAGGTTGGGTGGGTCTTTACGTTCACGGCCGCTGCCTATAACCTTGTGCGAATGCTGCTCTTTTCGCCGGTTCAGTCCGATAAGTTCGGGGAGAAGTGTGTCTGAACGCCGAAAAACAGGGCGTTTAGGCCACGTATCCCCCCACAGGGAAATTACAGGCCCTCTGACAAGCCCCAAGGCAACGCTGCAACGGAAATCAGGCTCGCCACAGCTACTACTTTTTCATCATCCTCTAAGTGAGCGCCCACAAAACGGAGCCTGGATCGCGGCGTTCGCCCCGCCGATTGCTTCGTGGAATCGTGGGCCGCGATCTGCCCTTTGCGGGCTGCCTGGCAGTTCGATTGCACTCAGGGCCCACATGCCGGGGAAAGAGTTTTATCGCTGGCAGGTTCGATCGTTTACAGTTCTGCTGGCGCTGGATCTGGTTGAGAGGATGAACCGGGCGCTGCGGCATCCGAAGATCAACCGATGCGAGGAGCAGGGCGGCCTTCTGTTTGGCCGCGTCGTCGCCGACAACACGGTCGATGTCACGGATTTCGAGCTTGTGCGCAGCGGTCATCGGAGGGGAATTGCTTACGATCTGAGTCCGTACGAACGAAACAGAGTCGGGCAGCGCGTTGAGACGCTGAGCCGGCACAAAGGGCCGAGACCGATCGGTTATTTTCGCACGCATCTCAGACCGGGGTTGTTCCTCGATCAAAGCGACGTCGCGCTCATGGCAGAAACGTTCGATGGAAGCGGAATTACACTCGCGATTGGTATGAATCAGCAGGGACCGGCGGATGCGGGAATATTTTTCCGGGAAAATGATGACATCGACGGCAGACAACCGGGACTGAAATTCCCGTTCGATGCCGAGGCTCTGCGTGTTCAGGGACCGCTTGAGCAGGCAGCCCAGGTGGCGGCATCGGGTGACGCGGGAGCCGGGTCCAGCCAGCGGAGTGTCAGCAGGAAGACACTGATGTCCGCCTCCGTTTACGCTCTGGCCGGAGCGATTCTGGCGCTGGCGACGATCACGGAACTGCACAAGGGCGAACGGGAGCAATCGGGCGCAAAGGCTTCAGTGGTGTTGTCCGGAGCCCCGCAGGGGTCAGCCGCCCCGGGAGAATCGGAGGCTCTGACAGCGCCGCCGGCGGTGTTTGACGACGAACCACTGAACTCCGACAAGGCAGAAAACGCGGGCGCGACGACACCCGGCTTCCGAACGCCTTTTGGCGAAAAACCTGGCGAAAGCCCGGAGCGAACAACGCAGGCCGAAGCGAATGAAGACGCGCCTTCTTTCCGTGAGGCCGCGCCTCCCGCCCCCGAACACACTGCGACTGAGATTCCGCCTCCGGAGCCGCTGCCCCTTCCGCTTCCGGAACCATCTCTGTCGGCGACGAATGTACTGCCTGCTGTACCTGTGCCGGTGCCGGAAACGGCTGCAACCGCGCCGCCTGCGAGGAGAGCGGTGAGCGTCAACGTGAGCATCGAACCGAAGGAAGAGGGAGCTCTGAAGCGTGTCGCGCGCAAAGTACCGACAGCAATGGGGCACGTGCCGCTGCTGGGGCGTTTGCCCGGACTGCGGCGCGATCATGACGAAAACGTGGTCGCGGCCCGGCCTTACGAGGATTCTGAGTCCAAGGATTCCAGCTGAGGTGAGCAGGAAGCTGGCGGAGCAGGTCGAGGTCGATGTGGACGCGTCCATCGACGAGCAGGGCGCGGTGAGAAACATCGAGGTTGTGCGAGGAGATGACGCGCAGCTTTCCGCCCTTGCCGAGGATGCGGTGCGAGCGGCGCGATGGAAGCCCGCCCGGGCAGGTGATCGCAATGTGGCGATGAACGTGGTGGTGCACTACCGGTTCAATCCCGGCCGCGAGCCGTAACGCCTGTCACGGCACCGCCATAAATTGTCAGCCGCTAACCGCGGGGCGGGCCCGCAGATCGGAGTTATCTCAAACGGCCCGGCGGCGCTGTCGAAGAGTGCAGTTGTTGGAACGCAAAGGGGAAAAAGTCATGGTCCTCATAACAGGCGCATCCGGGAACAATGGAATCGCTCTGATCCGGCGTCTCCGGACAACGGGCCTGACCATGCGTGCAATGGTCAGGCGTCAGCAGGACTATCTGCGGGAAATACTGCCGGGGGTCGAATTCGTCACCGGCGACTTCGACGATCCGGCAAGTCTGCGGCGCGCATTGTCGGGTGTGCGCAGCGCCTTTCTTGCGACGAATTCTTCGGAACGAGTCGAGGAACAGCAACTCGGTTTTGTGGGGGCGGCGCGGGCAGCCGGGGTGCGGCACATCGTTTATCTCTCGCAGCTGCAAGCTTCGCGGGATTCCCCGGTAAGATTTCTGCGCTATCACGCTGCGGTTGAGGATGCGATTGCCGGATCCGGCATGGCCTTCACACACCTGCGGCCGAACCTCTTCATGCAGGGCCTGCTGGGGTTGCGCTCTACGATAGCGGGGGAGGGACGGTTTTACGCGCCGGCGGGCAATTCGAGGGTGAGTATTGTCAACGTTCGCGATATCGCCGATGTCGCGGCAGCGGCCCTCATGGATCGTCGTCACGAAGGAAAGATCTGCGACATCACCGGACCAGAGGCGCTGACACATGCCGAGATGGCGGGGCGGCTCAGCGAAGCGCTTCACAGGGACATCACCTTTGTGGATATTCCGGAAGCTGCGATGCGGGATGTATTCAACGGTCTCGGAGTCCCCGAGTGGCAGGCCGAGGGACTGCTGGAGGACTACGCGCACTACCGCAGGGGCGAGGCATCCGCGATCTCGGGCACAGTCGGGGAAGTGACGGGACATCCGGCGCGTCCGTTCTCGGACTTTGCGCGCGACTACCGTCAGGCGTTCCGTTCAGAGCCTAACGCTTCCACGGCCAGAACGAACGCTTCGCCGGCGCGGTCGCCATGGTTTTGACGGAAGGCGGGGAACGCCTCGCAGCCTTCGGCGGCGCAGCCTGGGGCTGAGTTGCGGGTACGGGAGGCGGCGACCTGGATTCGGCGGCGTTTCCGGGCGCCGGAGCCTCCGGTTTCGGAGCCTCCGGTTTCGGAGCCTGATACTGGATGACCAGCGTGACACGCCGGTTCGAGCCATCGGCCGGATGAGTGGGATCGCGAAGACTCTGATCGGCGAAGCCGCGCACCTGCGTCACCTGATCGGCGCGCATGCTGTTCTGCTGCATCCAGCGGCGCGCGGCGTTGGCGCGGTCCGTGGACAACTCCCAGTTGGAATAGTCGCTGCCGCCGTGGAAGGGCCGGGAGTCGGTGTGACCTTCCATGACGACTTTGTTTGGCAGTTTGCCGATTTCCTCCGCGAGCCTGCTGAGCAGATCCTTGCCGAATGCCGTGGGCTTGCTGTTGCCCGTTTCGAAAAAAGTGGAGTACTCGCCTTCGAGTAATTCGACGCGCAGCCCTTCGCCCGTCACCGTGAAAATGACGTGTTCCCTGATCTCCTGGAACGAAGCGGACGATTTAATGGCCTGCTCGAGTTTTTCTTTGAGCTGGTTCATGTCGTCCTTTCGTATGGAAAGACTCTCGCTCCCTGCACCCTTCAGGCCGTTTCCGACATCTTTGCCCTGGCCGGTGGGGTCGCTGAAGTAGCCGCCGACGGCCTTTTTCACTGTTTCACTGCTGCTGAGCAGCCACAGCACAATGAACAAAGACAGCATCGCCGTCACGAAGTCGGCATAAGCCACCTTCCATGCCCCGCCGTGATGACCGCCGTGGGCGCGGCCTTTCTTTTTGATGATGATGACCGGTTGCGCAGTCTGAAGAGGCATTATGCGGCCTTCGCGCCGGACGCTCCTTTCGCATCAGGTGCGGCCGCTTTGCGGCCCTTGCATGTCGCTTCCATTTCCTGGAATGTCGGCCGCAGATCGTGGGGGATGGCGCGGCGGGCGAATTCGACGGCAATAATCGGCGCCATGCCTTTGGCGAAAGCCATCATACCGGCGCGGAGCATCTGATAATACTGCGATTCGGCATCGACGATTTTCTCGAGGTTGGCTGCCAAAGGGGCGACCAGCCCGTACGACAGCAGGATGCCGAGAAAGGTACCGACCAGCGCGGCAGCCACTTTATGGCCGATTTCTCCAGGAGGACCGCCAAGCGCCCCCATAGTGATCACGATTCCCAGAACCGCGGCCACAATGCCGAGGCCAGGCAGAGCGTCAGCCACGGTAGTCAGCGAGCGTACCGGCTCCGAACTCAGATGGTGATGGATTTCGATGTCGGACTCAACCAGCGTGTCGAGATCATGCGGCGCCACGACACCGGCCACCGCCGTGCGCAGCGTGTCGCAGATGAAGTACAGAGCATGGTGATCTTTGACAAGGTTCGGATACTTCGAGAAAACCGCGCTCTTACCGGGATTCTCTATGTCTTCTTCGAGCTTGGCCATACCGCTCTTGCGGGCGAACTGGAATATATCGCTCAGCATTTTGAGACTTTCCAGATAGAAGGCCGCCGTGAAGCGGCTGCCTTTGAGGATGCCGGCCAGGCTATTGAATATCCTGATGATCAGGGGCAAGGGGTTAGCCGCCAGAAGGGTGCCCAGGGCAGCGCCGCCGATGATCACCAGTTCGGCGGGCTGCGCCAGCACGGGCAGTTTTCCGTGTTCCATCAGAAAGCCGCCGATAACGGCCCCGAAGACCATCACGATGCCGATGATTGCGAACATTCTGGAAGTGAATCGGCAGAAGGAAGGGAAAACTTGAGGGGGGTCGCGACCGGTTAAGTCGCGTAAAACCAATTGGGAAGGCTAGTTCTGCCGGAGATCGTGAATCTCGAAGTGGAAACGATTGGGCGGCAAATGGCCGGCGGATTCAGGGGACATGCGGGCCCAGGTCTCGTAGGCGGCGCAGGCCAGACGGCCATTCAGGAAGAACAGGAACTGGTTCGAGCAGCAGTCGATCGGAGGCGGCTGCCGGAAGGTCAGACGTGTGCCCACAGCCTTGTCGAGGGACACCCCCGGCGTCGGCACGTGCTTTTCGAGCAAAAGATCGACAAAACTACTGCGTTGGGCGTGCGGCCAGATGTCCTTGCTCAGGAAAGGACGCAGGGCGTTCGTAGCGGCGAACGTAATTTCACACTGGCGGATCCATTCGAGGACTGAATCGCCCCAGGCCCAGTGGGACAGCAGCCCGTAATACTGATCGGTGAGATGCAGCGCGAGATCCAGCCGGCGGTTCGCCATGTCCGCTTCGGGCGCGTCGGCAATCATGTCTTCGATTTCGACCAGGACCGTGGCGCGCTCGACCAGTTCCTCGCGGTTGGCGTCATCCGGAATGCCGTGAACGAGCAGCGGCGGAAGCTCGTGAGTGCCAATGCCAGGGATGTCGATGTAGTCGCGACTCATACTGACCTCCGCACTACCTGCTTTGTTTGACGCACGCCACTCACCGCTGTTTCGTATATAACACGAATCCGAAACAATTCGAATCGAACTTGTCGATGCTGCCCATACCCGAGTACTACTCCGGCATTTTGCGACCGGTTTGTGCTAATTTAAGCCAGAGGCGAATAAAAGACGAATATGGCTTCTCCAGGTCCTTTCCAGGCGCTGACTTTGCTGTTCCCCGGACTGCCGGTCGCATCCACCAAGGGCGATCTCGCCCCGGTGCTGGATCGGTTCGAGCGCATGGCGAATGATCCGGACGGGCCGATTCGCGCCATTCGACGCACACCGGCGCGTGCCGCAGCGTATGCGGAATTTCCCGAAGATCTGAATCCGAAGCTGCGCGAAGTGCTGGCGGCGCGCGGGATCGAGCGGCTGTACACGCATCAGGCGGAGGCGTATGAGCGAGTGACGGCGGGTGCAAATGCGGTCATTGTCACCCCGACCGCGAGCGGGAAGACGCTCTGCTACAACCTGCCCGTGCTCAACTGCCTGACCGCCGAGCCGGGCGCGCGGGCCATTTATCTGTTTCCGACCAAAGCGCTGGCCGAGGATCAGCTCGACGAACTGCACGGGCTGATCGAAGACATGGGCTCGGATTTGTGCGCGTTCACTTATGACGGCGATACCCCGCAGGATGCGCGCCGCGCCATCCGGCAGCGCGCCAATATCGTGCTGACGAATCCCGACATGCTGCACACCGGGATTCTGCCGCATCACACCAAATGGGCGAAGCTGTTCGAGAACCTGCGCTACATCGTCGTCGATGAACTGCATTACTACCGCGGCGTCTATGGCAGCCATCTGGCGAACATCATGCGGCGGCTGCAGCGGCTGTGCGAGTTCTACGGGTCGAAGCCGCAGTTCATCGCGTGCTTCGGCGACGATTGCGAATCCGAAAGAGCTGGCCGAGACGCTGATGGATGCGCCGTTCGAACTGATCGACCGCAACGGCGCGCCGGCGGGCGAGAAGGTTTTCGTCTGCTATAACCCGCCGGTGGTTAACCGGCAGCTGGGGATTCGGCGGAGCTACATCAACGAGACGCGGCGCATTGCGCATGGAGCTGCTCGACTGCAATCAGCAGACGCTGGTGTTCGCAAATAACCGGCTGGCAACCGAGATTCTGGTCACGTATCTCAAAGACGCATTTGATAAGCAGCGCATCCCGACCGAGTCGGTGCGTGGGTATCGCGGCGGCTATCTACCGCGGGAACGGCGCGAGATCGAGAAGCGGCTGCGCTCGGGCGATATTCGCGCGGTGGTGGCGACGAATGCGCTGGAGCTGGGCATCGACGTAGGCTCGCTCGATGCCGTCGTGATGGCCGGGTACCCGGGGACGATTGCGTCCACGTGGCAGCGTGCCGGACGCGCCGGACGGAGGCACACCGGATCGCTCGCGGTGATGGTGGCGTCGAGCGCGCCGGTCGATCAGTATGTGGTCGAGCATCCGGAGTATCTGTTCGATCGCTCGCCCGAGCATGCTTATGTGAATCCGGACAATCTGGAGATTCTCCTGAACCATATGAAGTGCGCGGCGTTCGAGCTGCCGATTCGCGCCGATGAGCATTTTGGGCCGCATCAGGTTGGCGAGATTCTGCGCATTTCTCGCCGAGCAGGGTCTGATGCATGAGTCAGCCGGATGCTGGCACTGGACTTCCGATACTTATCCGGCCGACGCGGTGAGCCTGCGTTCGGTGTCGAGCGACAACTTCGTGGTGGTTGACATCACCGGCGAGGCGAAGATCATCGGCGAGGTTTCATATACCGCCGCGCTCACGACACTGCACGAGAAGGCGATCTACCTGCACGAGGCGAAACAGTTTCACGTCGAGCGCTTCGATTTCAAAGAGCGCAAGGCTTATGTGAAGCGCGTCGAAAGCGATTACTACACCGACGCCATCGATTACACACAGGTGAAAGCGCTGCGGGAGTTCGAGCGGGCTGAGGTCGCAAACGTCGTCGATCGCGTTCATGGCGATGTGCGGGTGAACCGGCAGATCGTCGGGTTCAAGAAGATCAAGTTCTATACGAACGAGAACGTGGGGGCGGGAAACCTTTCGATGCCCGAGCAGCAGGTGCATACGACGGCGTTCTGGCTGCACTTCCCTGCTCCCTTTCTGGCGTCGCTCGACAAATACACGCCGACCGAACGCCAGAACGGGCTCACCGGCCTCGGCAATGCATTCCGGACGATCGCATCGCTGCTGCTGATGTGCGATCCGCGGGATCTGGGCGTGGCGCTGACCGAAGATATTTCCGGCGGACTGCTCGCGTGGGAGCCGGACCTCTTCTTGTACGACAGCTATGCCGGAGGCACGGGGCTGAGCGCACCGCTCTACCGGTTGAGCGACCGGTTGATTGCGCAGACGCGCGAGCTGATTGAGGGCTGCGGGTGCGAGGCAGGGTGTCCGGCCTGCGTGGGGCCGGTGGGTGAGATCGGCGAGCGCGGCAAAGAAGTCGCGCTCGCCATCCTTAACTGGCTTTAGATTCGATCTCGTCCCAGACCACCGGTGCCCCAGAACGTCGAGATAGCTCTCGTACGCGCGGTCGGCGATCGCTTTCCAGCTGAATCGCTGCTCCGCGGTGCGGCGCGCGACCGATCCGAGGGCCGCGCGTAGAACGTCGTTTTACAGAAGCTCGCCGATGGCCGCTGCGAAACCGGCCGCTTCGCGGATGAGAAACTTCCGCGCCGTCGTGCAGGCCGAGTCCGGCGCAGCCGACGGGCGTGGACACAACCGCTTTGCCGCAGGCCATGGCTTCAAGAACCTTGATGTTCGTCCCGGCGGATACGGCGAGTGGAACGGCGACGACGGATGCGCTTGCGTAGAGAGGACGCAGGTCGGAAACGAATCCCTGAATATCGATGCGGGCGTCCGTATCGGCGAGGGCGCTGCCACGGAAGCGCTGCCAGAACATTTCGTGCTGCGGTCCGGCGACGACGCACAGACGCGCACTGGGATGGCAAAACTTTTGGCCCGAAACGGGTTTAAGGCGTTTCTCAGTTCGCAGCCGTTCTGGCGAGGTTCTCGACGACAGCCAGATGCTGGATCAGATCTACCGGGAAGCCGTGGCGGACTTCCAGCCACGCGGGGCTGTTCCAGGTCAGGGTGACCCGCCCGCCTGCGTCCTCAGCCACCAGAATCTTCAGCGGCAGATCGATGGCGGTCAACGGCGCGGAGACCATCAGTGGTGTGCCGGCTTTGGGATTGCCGAAGATGAGGACCTTGGTATTCGGCATTTTCAGCCCGGCTTTTTCCGCTTCGCCGCTGTGATCGATGAGGGCGAACAGCTTCACGCCCTTGTTCTTTAAGATGGTTTGGAGTTTTGCCACAGTTTCATCGACGCTGTGGCTGCTCGGGATGGTGACGAGGCCGTTGTCCTGTTGTGGTGTCATGATCTTCTCCTGAGGAGCCTTCTTCGAAAGCGTTTGTTTGGGCTGGCCGACGGAAATCAGATAAATCGCCATAGCGGCGCCGATCGCGGCCAGAATCAGAGCTACAACGATCGCGAGCCTGGATGGTTGTTTGTACGCCTCGCCGCCGCGGTTGAAGTCCGCGATCAGGCTCAAGTGGTTTCGCACAGACCAGGCGTTCACGAACACGCCGACCACAATCAATACCGTGCCGACCCAGAAGGAAAATCCGAAGCTTTCCGGCTGCGCGGCTGATGCGCCGGTCTGCAGCATGCGCAAAAAGACGCCGAAGCGGGCGACGACGAAGCCGAATCCCATGAGCGCGATCCCCGTGCGGATCCAGGCCAGGAAATTTCGTTCCGCCGCGAGATAGTCGGTGGGGCCGCCACTCATACGGCTATGATGCCGCAGGAGGAGGGTGCGATGCGAACCGGCTGGACGATGTCAAGGTATGATCGGGAGCGATGAGCGCCGTTGCGATAATTCTCCCGCAAAGGCCGATTTCGTCGAATCAGAAACCGAATGCGAAATATTCGGAAGCAATCGCCCAGGCGGCGCGAGAGAGAGCGTCCGGCATGATGGACGGACCGCTATAGGCGCGGATCATCTGGTTTCACAAGTATCAAACTACCCAGGACGTCGATAACATCGCAAAGCGGATACTGGATTCGCTCAAGGACATCATCTACCGCGACGACTACGCGGCCACCCATTGCCTGGCAATCAGGGTCGACGCCAAAGGCATTTATGAGATCGCCGATCCCCAACCCGCGAAGCCGGACTATGTTAGCCTGGTCAGGCACCTCAACGACGAAGACGCAAGGGATGTCCTGCACATGGGTGCGCGCCACAAAAATGATGACTCGTTGGGTTCTCTTTTTTTCGCTCAGTTTCTTAAAGTATGTAAGACTTAAAGAAAGGAGGCGAACGCCATGCCCGATCCGCTGTCTGCCTTGGTTGATGAACGGTCTGCGCTGTTACGTCAGTTTGCCGAACTGGGGGATTTCCAGCCCGGTTCGGTCTCGAGTCCTACCCTGAGGTGTGGGAAGCCCTCGTGTCATTGTGCCCGGCCGGACGACCCGGGGCATGGGCCGTATTACCATCTCACCCAGAAGATCGAAGGTAAGACGGTTACCCAAAGCCTTCCCTCCATGGCGGCTGTCCGTAAGGCGGAGGGCGAGATCGCAGAATACCGCAGATTTCAGCACCTCACCGATGATCTGGTGGGCGTCAATCGGAAGATCTGTCGCCTGCGCCCGGTTGAACAGACCGGCCAGATCGAACAGGAAAAAAAACGACCGAAGCGATCCAAAAAGAAGTCGCCCGCGAAGTAGAGCAACTACTTGGCGTCATTTTCCGCGAACGCAGAGCAACCTGCCCATTCGATTTGGAGAGTGTCGAGGCCGTGATCCGTTCCGCGATGCATCGCGCCGGGGCCGGTGCGCTGACTCAACTGCTGCAATTCGAACCTCCGGATGCCGACCACATGGAGGCGCCCTGTTCCTGCGGCCACGCGGCACGCTTCAAGGAAATGCGCAGCAAAACATTTCTCTCGGTAGTCGGTGCCGTAGAGGTTCGGCGTCCCTACTATCACTGCTCTCATTGCTCGAAAGGACAGCATCCGGTCGATGGCGAACTGGGCATTGCCGGTCTGGAATCTTCACCCGGCGTCAGACGCATGGAATCAATGCTGGGCGCCGAGATGCCCTTCGCACCGGCATGCGAACCGATGAAGCTGCTGGCGGGTCTGGAAGTCCCCGCCAAAGCCATCGAACGGGCCGCTGAAAGCATTGGCGCGGAAATCGCCCGCCGTGACCAGCAGGAAATCGACGGCGCCAAACAACTCGTCCTGCCCATTGTTTCCAGACAGACCATTCCGAAAATGTACGTTCTGATGGATGGCGTCCAGGTCCCGGTTGTGGCCGCTGAAACCGAGGGCCGGGCCGGCAGAATCGAGGGGCAGCGAGCCCGCACCCGCGAGTGCAAGCTCGGCGCCGTGTTTACGCAGACCGCCGTCGATAAAGATGGCTGGCCCGTGCGCGATCCGGATTCCACCACTTACGTGGGCGCGGTGGAAAGTGCCGACGAATTCGGCTACCGCATATACACAGAAGCCTGGAACAGAGGCTGGGAATGGGCCGCCATTAAAATCGTCATTGGCGATGGCGCAGTCTGGATCTGGAACATCGCCGACCGGCACTTCCCGGGCGCTGTGCAGATCGTCAACCTCTATCATGCCCGGCAACACTTGTGGAACGTGGCTGCGTTACTTTATCCACATGACGCAGCGGCCAAGAAACGCTGGATGACGCCCATGAAAGATCTGCTCGATCATGGTTGGACGGAACTCCTCGTGGAATGGCTGCGCGAAATCGCCGCCGGGGTCGCCGAAACTCAGCCCGGTCTGGCCGGTGAAATCGCTAAAGAGGCTGACTATTTTGAGACCAACACGCATCGGATGCGGTACCCGGAGTTTCGCGAAAAAGGGTTCTTCGTCGGTTCCGGCGTTATCGAAGCCGGTTGTAAGTCCATCGTCGGCGTCCGCCTCAAGCAATCCGGCATGTTCTGGACCCTGCGAGGAGCCAACGCCATCATTGCGCTGCGCTGTTGCCGTTTCAATCAGAGGTTTGAAGACTTCTGGGCCGAGAGCCGTGCCGCCTGATCGCCACCACTCTCACTTTTATGTCGTACACCCCCTGCACATTGAAGTGGGGCAGCGGACTTCGGCGGAAGTAAGATTTGGAGAGGCACTCAGATGGTTACGCAGGCTGATTATTCTTCACAGCTGATTGCGTTCAAACGGACAGAAACAGCTCTGGAATTGGAGCGTAAGGGGTATGCGACTTCGACGGAAGAGCGGATCGACGGGCATCAGGCCGATCTCGTCGCCCGTAAGGGAGACAAGACACTGGTGTATGAATTCAAGGTCCCAGGCAATGGTGGCGCGGAAAATCTCCTTCAAATCACGGATGCGGCCATCCAGAGAGGATTTGAGTTCCACCTCGTGATGGTCACTCCGCCCCGCCGCCCGGCAATCGACGTGCAGAACCTCGCCGCGATTCTTGGCGGCCAAATCTCGATGCGTGACCCCAACGAGCTATTCCTCGTTGTCGGTGGCCACATGGAGGTTGAGGTGTCTGATGTGGACATATCGGAAATCGAGGTCAACAAAGAAGGTATTGATATCTCCGGCCGAGCTGCGGCCGCGATCGACCTCGAATACGGCGGCGAGGATGAAGCAGACAGAAAACGCATTTTCGACTTCTATCCTCTGACTTTCGCTCTGACGCTGGATCGCGACCTGAACGTAACCAGCACCCGTCAGCTTGACCTCAACACCTCGTCATTTCACGACTGAATCAGCGGCGGTGTTGGTGGTTGGCGTCTTCCGGGAAAACGGCGTGGCCTTCGGGTGGCGGAAACAGCGTCTTCAGAGCTTCCAGACGCTTGCGCAGGTGGCGGCTCGGGAGCTGACGCGGGCCGGTCTCGACATCGATATCGCAGCAGAGTCCGTGCAGGTAAAGAGTCATAGTATCTTCGAACGACTGGCGGGCATAGGCGCGAAACGGCTTGCTGTCTTTGCGCCCCGCCGACGGGCGGCGCAGCACGGCCTGCTTCAGATGCCAGCTCTTTTCATCGACCTCACCATGCACCTCGCCGCTCAGTTCCTCGCGCAGCAGGCGATGCCACGTCTCCTCGGCCTGCTCCGGCCAGCGGCTGGAGATGAGCGCGGCGAGTTCGTCATAGAGGAAGTAGTGGTAATCGGAAACCTGCTCATCTTTGATGGTGAAGAAAAGCGTGGTGAAATCGGCGGCGGAAACGCTGGTGGAGAAGACCAGCTTCGGTTCCGGTGGTTTTTCGTAG
Organism: Terriglobia bacterium; assembly: GCA_963832905.1. GTDB lineage: Bacteria > Acidobacteriota > Terriglobia > Bryobacterales > Bryobacteraceae > BOG-234. The sequence continues at coordinate 1,296,647 of CAWHVO010000008.1, forward strand.
ACCATCGCGACGTTCGTCCGCGTGGCGCCGCGCTCGAGATAAGGCGCAAGCACGATCCCGATACCGGGCAGAAGATCGGACACGGCGGCGGGCAGGGCTTCGACAGGATCGTGCAGATACTGACGCAGGTCCTCATCCGCCACCGGCAGCGCAAGGAAGTAGGAAAACTTGTTGTTGACCGGCGTCATCTCGGGACGAAGGCGGCGGCTGAGTTCGTCGACCGGGGTCCGGAGACGTCCGTTTTCAGATGGCATCTCAGGTGAATGCAAGGGGCGGCAAGATGATTGTAACAAGGCAGGGCTAATCTGAAGAATTGTCAATTGCACCCAAGTGCGTCCTGATCTCCGCCGGAGAGGCGTCCGGCGACTACTACGCCGCGGAGCTGGTCCGCGAACTGCGCCGCCGCTGGCCGGAATGCCGCTTTTTCGGCTGTGCCGGACCGCACCTCCGGGCGGCGGGGGTTGAGGCAGTCATCCGATCGGAGGATTTATCCGTAGTCGGGATAGTGGAGGTGGTGGGCCACCTGCCGCGGATCTGGCGCAGACTTCGGAGGCTGACCGGGGAAGCGGCTTCGCGCAGGCCGGACTTCGCGATCCTGACCGATTCACCGGATTTCCATCTCCGTGTGGCGGGGAGGCTCAGGAGGTTCGGCTTGCCGGTCTTTTATCTGGTTGCGCCCCAGGTTTGGGCGTGGCGCAAAGGCCGGGTAAAGACGATGCGCCGGGTGATCGACCGGCTGCTTTGTATTTTTCCGTTCGAAGAAGCTTTTTTTCGTGAGCACGGCGTGTCCGCGACGTACGTCGGACATCCGGCGGCTACGCGGGTGCGGCCGTCTCTGTCGCGCGCGGAGTTTTTCCGGAAACACAACCTGCCCGAGGGTCGTCCACTGGTTACAGTGCTCCCCGGCAGTCGTCGCAGTGAGGCCCTTCGCCATTTACCGGAACTGATGCGGGCGGCGGAGATTCTGGGCCGCGAGCGGGAAATCAGTTTCATCCTGCCCGCTTCGCCGACATGCGGAGCGGCGTTTTTTGCCGGGCCACTCGAGGGGAGCCGGATACGGGCGATAGAGGGGGAAGCGTGGGACGCCATGGCCTACTGCGATGTGGCGCTCGCGGCGAGCGGCACGGTGACCGTGGAGGCGGCGCTGCTGGGTGCGCCGATGGTCACGTTTTATAAGGTCACGGGGCTGAGCTGGGCGATCGGGAAAGTGCTGGTGGATGTGCCGTTCTTCTCAATGGTGAATCTGATCGCCGGCAAACGGGTGGTGCCCGAGCTGATGCAGGACGAAATGACCGGCGAGCGGCTGGCGGCGGAGGCATCGCGGCTTTTGAACAATGCGGATGAACGAGCGAAAATGAGGGAGGAACTGGCGCGCGTGTCGGCGGCTCTTTCGGGCGGCGGCGATGCCATCGTGAGGGCAGCCGATGAAGTGGAGCGCGCACAGGCCAGACCACAGGCGAAGACGCACGGTCAGCCTTATCCAGGATAAGGTGAGCCAGGCGGCTGCGCCTGTGGTCAGGTCCGTTGTGCGCGAAATAAGAGAAGCCCGTTGGAGGGGTAAACGACGGTGAGGAAGACTGGATTACTGTTTGCATTCCTGGCGGCCGCGGCGTTCGCGCAGCGCGGCGGAGAAGACAAAGCTTCGCGGATCGACGTCGATCAGCTACACAATGGACGTCACAGATCAATCCGGACACGCAGACGCTGAGCGCGCAGGTGGCCGTGCGTTTCCTGCCGGTGGACGATCAGATCACCAGCGCCACTTTCGAGCTCAACAACGCGCTGACTATTTCGCGCATCGTCGACGACAAAGGGCAGATGCTGCAGTCGTCGCGCAATCAGCAGGACAACACGGTGCGGGTGACGTTTCCCGAACAGCCTGCCGAAAGGGCAGCCCGCCACGATCACTTTCAACTATGACGGGCGGCTGACCGGCAGCGAGGATTCGCCGATCTACGGCATCAAGTTCGCGGCCATTCAGAATGATTATGCGTTTCTGCTTTATCCTTCGCGCTGGTTTCCGGTCAGCGGATACACAGCCGACCGTTTCACTTCAACCATCAACGTAACAGTGCCGGCCGACTTCACCGTAGTCGGCGGCGGTGAGTATCACGAAGCCGTCGTTCCCCGGCGATATCGCTATTTTTCGTGGCCAGCCGGTGAAAAATTCAACGGCCGGCCTGACGACGACCCTGTGGTTCCGCGGTCCGGAGGCGAACATGGCGAGTGCGTATGGCGCCGCCGCGGCCCAGATGGTGGAGTACTTCACGAGCATCTACGGTCTGGCGCCCTCGGCCAATCTGACTGTGATGGAAACGGCCGACGGCTCGCCCAACGGATATGCCGGACCGGGCATGATTTTCATTTCTCCTGCCGCCATCGGCAAAGAGGTCAATGAGAACGTGCTCGCCAATCAGGTGGCGCGGCAGTGGTGGGAAATCGAGGTTTCGCCCATCAACCGAAATCACATGTGGATCGAGAACGGCATGGCGCTCTATTCCGAAGCGCTGTGGACGGAGCACGAGAAAGGCGCAGGCGCGGTCGAGCAGCGCATGAAGGACATGGCTGTGACGGCGCTGACCGTCGACAACGTGCCTCTGATTCAGACCGCGCGACTGGAAGACTATTCGCCGGAATACTGGGCGCTGAGCGCGGATAAAGGCGCGACCGTCATTCAGATGCTGCGCAGCACTATGGGCGACGACAAATTCTTTCAGGGCCTGAAGGGTTTTCTGCAGAACGACGCGTGGAAGGCGGCGACCACGGAGGATTTCCGCAAGGCGTGCGAAGCCGCCATGGGTTCCGAACTGCGCTACTTCTTCCTGCAGTGGGTGGAATCGAACGGCGCGCCTGAGTTCAAGCTGGAGTGGACGATTCTCCGCACCACCAAAGGCTTCCGCGTGCAGGGCAAGATTACGCAGGATCTCGACACCTTCCGCATGCCGGTCGATCTGCGCATCGAGACGGAAGGCAATCCGGAACAGAAGCAGATCGAGGTGATGGGGACCTCGTCGGAGTTCTCCGTCGATACGTTCGGCAAACCGAAAAAGATTATTCTCGACCCGGACAACAAAGTGCTGCGCATGAGTCCGCAGATGCGCGTGCAGGTGGCGATCCGTAAAGGCGAGCAGTTTGTCGAGGTGTCGGAGTTCGCCGAAGCCCTGAAGGAATACCAGCGCGCGCTCGACACGCAGAAGAACAGCTCGATGGCGCACTACCGCGTCGGGCAGGTTTTCTTCCTGCAGAACAACTATCAGTCTGCGGCGGACGAGTTCCGCGAGGCCGGGCGTGGCGACCTGCAGCCGAAGTGGATAGAAGTGTGGTCGCACATTTACCTGGGCAAGATTTTCGATATCAGCGGCCAGCGCGACCGCGCGGTGAACGAATATACGCAGGCGCAGCGCACGCGCGACAACACCCAGGGCGCGCAGGATGAAGTGGCGAAGTTTCTGAGGACGCCGTACAAGAACGCGAGCAAAGAAGCGATTTAAATGGCGTCTTCCCGCAAACAGGCCTCAAGACACCGGAGGTGGCTTGCCGCCGGCGTTCTGTGCGCGCTCATAATCATGAACTTGATCGCACAACAGCAACCACCAGAACACCCCTGATCAGCAGCATCGGAAAACTTGTCCCGGGTCTGGTGATTGAATATTCCGGGACGGTCAGCAAAGCGGGCCTGATGTTATCAATTCAGAGGAACCAGCCGACACTACTCAAACGCCGGAATTCCTACTGGCAATAGTCAGGGCATCGCGAGCCAGGAACTGATCTAAGGCATAATCGAGATACAGGAGAAGCGCTGTGTCAGTTGCGACCACTGTGCCGCTGAGCGAGTACCTCAACACCAGCTATCGTCCGGACTGCGAGTACATCGACGGAGAGTTGGTGGAGAGAAATGTGGGCGAGTGGGATCATTCAAGGCTGCAGGCGTTGCTGACCGGTTGTTTCCTCAGGCTCGAGAAAAAGCTGGGTATCCTGGTGGTCACAGAGCAGCGTGTGCAGGTAAAGGCTACGCGCTTTCGGATTCCTGATGTCGCGGTCGTGCTCGGTCCGAGACCCGAGGGCGGGATCGTGACCAGTCCGCCTTTTCTGTGTGTTGAGGTTATTTCCCCCGAGGATCGGTTTACCAAAGTTCGGGAGAAAGTAGCCGATTTCCTGGAGTTCGGCGTTCAGTACATCTGGGTGATCGATCCGGTTACGAAGCTGGCGACTATTTACACGCAGGATGGTGTGCGCGAAGTCAGGGACGGCGTCCTCACGAGTCAGAACCCCGACATCACGATCGATCTGAACGATCCCGATCTAGAATAGTTGACAGGAGAAGCCGCTGTGTCAGTTGCGACCACTGTGCCGCTGAGCGAGTACCTCAACACCAGCTATCGTCCGGACTGCGAGTACATCGACGGAGAGTTGCTGGAGCGCAATGTGGGTGAGGCGGAACACAGCTTGTTGCAGATATTACTGGGCGCCTGGTTTGTCAATAACAGGAAGCGGCTGGGGATCACAGCCTATACCGAGCAGCGCGTCCAGGTGAAAGCCACGCGCTTCCGAATCCCGGACATTACCGTCGTGGCGGGTCAGGGACCGAGGACTGGAATCATCAAAGAACCGCCGTTTCTTTGCGTCGAGATCGTCTCGCCCGACGATCGGCTTACTAAGGTTCGCGAGAAGGTCGCCGATTACCTCGAATTCGGCGTCCCATACATCTGGGTGATCGATCCGGCTACGAAGCTGGCGACTATTTACACACAGGATGGCGCGCGCGAAATCAGGGACGGCATCCTGACCACGCAGAACCCCGACATCACGGTCAATCTCAACGAACTGGAATGAATCGGGCGCGCCCTGCACCAGGCGATGTTAGCCTGGTTATTCCGGATGATTTCCCTTTCCAGCATCAGTAAGCAGTACGGCAAACAGCTCGTCTTCGTCGACGCGTCTTTTCAGCTCAACCCCGGCGAGAAGGTCGGGCTGGTGGGTCCGAACGGCGCGGGCAAGACCACGCTGTTCCGCATGATCGTCGGCGAAGAAGGTCCCGACGACGGCGAAGTCTCCGTGCCGAAAAAACTCACCATCGGTTATTTCCGCCAGGATGTCGAGGAGATGAAAGGGCGGTCGGTGCTCGACGAAGCCATCGCGGGCAGCGGACGCGCGGGCGATCTGCATCATCGCCTCGAAGCGCTGCAGCACGCCCTGGAAGACCCCGCGCAGGCGGACTACATGGACGGCATCCTCACGGAGTTCGGCGAAGTGCAGGAAGAATACGAACACCTCGGCGGCTATACGCTCGAAGCGCAGGCGCGCGAAGTGCTGCACGGCCTCGGATTCGCCGACGACCAGATCGACGGCGACGTCGGCGCTCTCTCGGGCGGCTGGAAGATGCGCGTGGCGCTGGCCCGCGTGCTTCTCGGCAAACCGGATGTGCTGCTGATGGACGAGCCTACCAACCACCTCGATATCGAATCGATCATCTGGCTCGAACAGTTTCTGCGGTCGTATTCCGGCTCGCTGCTGATGACCTCACACGACCGCGAATTCATGAACCGGCTCGTGTCGAAGATCGCCGAAATCGACGGCGGCGAAATCGTTACGTATACCGGGAACTACGATTTCTATGAACGCGAGCGCACCATTCGCGAGGCCAATCAGCAGGCGGCGTTCACGCGGCAGCAGGCGATGCTGGCCAAGGAGCAGCGCTTCATCGAGCGCTTCAAAACACACGCTGCGAAGGCGGCGCAGGTGCAGAGCCGCATCAAGGCGCTCGACAAGATCGAAAAAATCGAGCTGCCGAAGAAACGTCAGGTGGTGAAGTTCGATTTCCGCGTGCCGCCGCGCTCGGGCGAAATGGTGGCGACCATCGAGGGCCTCGACAAGAGCTATGGGCCGCGTGTGATTTACAAAGACTTCAGCCTGATCATCCGGCGCGGTGAGCGCTGGGCGGTGATGGGGCGCAACGGCGCGGGCAAGACGACGCTGCTGAAGATCATCGCGGGCGCAAGCGAACCCGATGCCGGCGAAGTGCGCCTCGGCAGCAGCCTGCAGATGGCATATTTCGCCCAGCAATCACTCGATGTGCTGGATCCGGACCTGACGGTGATCGAGCAGCTGCAGAAGGATTTTCCGCAGGATGGCCTCGGCGCGCTGCGCACGCTCGCCGGCGCATTTCAGTTTTCGGGAGACGATGTGGATAAAAAGGTCCGATCGCTGTCGGGCGGCGAGAAGTCGCGCCTCGCGATGGCGCGTATGCTCTACAACCCGCCGAATTTTCTGGTGCTCGACGAGCCGACCAACCACCTCGATCTCGCCACCAAGGAAATGCTGGTCGAGAAGCTGAAGGATTTCGAAGGCACCATGATTTTCGTGTCGCACGACCGCGTGTTCCTGCGCGGACTCGGCTCGCGCGTGCTGGAACTGGGCGGAGAAACCGGCCGTGAGCGGACGCCGCGGGTTTATCCGGGATCGTACGTCGAGTACGTGCAACGCGTGCGGACACGAAGCGCCGGGGATTTATTCGTAACCATGCGAATCGCGCTACTGGCCGACATTCACGGAAATCTGCGCGCGCTCGAAGCGGTCGAGGCCGATCTGCGGACGCAGTCGCCGGATCTGGTGGTAAATCTCGGCGATCACATTTCCGGCCCGCTGCAGGCCGCGGCGACTGCAGACGCGATTATGGCTGAGACCTGGATCAACATTCGCGGCAATCACGATCGGCGTCTACTCGACCGACCGCCGGAGGCGATGCGGCCTTCCGACCGTGCCGCTCATGAGCAGATCGACGACCGGCATCGCGCGTGGCTGCGCGAACTGCCTCCCACATACGAAATCGAGAGCGGGATTCTGCTGTGTCACGGGTCGCCCGCCAGCGACAATCAATACCTGCTGGAAACCATCAGCCCGGATGGAAGGCGGCAGGTCGCTTCCGCCGAGACGATTCTCGCAAGACTCGGCGATGTACGCCCGAAGCTCCTGCTGTGCGGACACTCGCACATTCCGCGGGCGATCCGGGCCGATCGGATGCTGATCGTGAATCCAGGCAGCGTCGGCCTGCAGGCCTACGACGATGACTATCCGGTGCGCCACTACATGGAAAACGGAAGCCCGCACGCGCGCTACGCTCTGCTCGATCGCAACGGGGCCGGATGGCGCGTTTCGTTCGTGGCGCTGGAGTACGACTGGCATGCCGCGTCTAAGGAAGCCGCAGCTGCCAAACGTCCCGACTGGGCGCACGCGCTGGCTACCGGATACGCGCTTCGGAGTTAATGCCCAACCGGAAATCGCAGCGATCCGGCTAAGCCCGTGGCGGGATCGCGCATCGCCACGCGGATCGCATCTCCCGATGGAGTGACGCCCGCCGCCACGAGCTTCAGCCCGTTCCGGAGCGCTTCGGCCAGCTGCGCGTCCGTAAGATCAATGGCGAAGGTCTCGACAGGCGCGCGTTCCGGACCGGCGAAAGCCATCTCGATCATGCCTTTTAAGTGCTGGCCTTCGCGCGTCAGGCGGATGTCGTGCAGATCGACGATCAGATGCACCTTGTACCTGCCGGGAGCGGTATCGGGCTCGACCCGCCCGCTGATGCCGAGCCCCGTGTCGTCGAGCGGATTCCGGAAGAGATCGGCGAGCGTGGTTTTCTGCGGCGCGTCGAGGATCTGCTTTGATGCCACATAGCCGGGCCTGTAGCGGACTTCGAAACGCGCGTACTTCTTGCCCGCCAGCTTAACGGTGACGCTGTGATATTTGCCGTCGAGAACGTCTTCGGCAGGGTAGTAGCCGAGCGTGTACGCGCTGCGGGAATCCTCCTCCGCGGTTTTCACGGCGAGCCCAACGTCCTCAGCATCGCCGAATCCGGATCCGCCCGTAGTTGCCGCAAGCTCGCGTACCTTGCGCTGCGTGTCCATGACGTCGGGCATGAGAGTTGCAAAAGGATTCCCCGCTCCAGGGAGCAAAGCTCGCCGGACGTCACCGGCGCGGCCCATGAACTGGCGCGTGGGATCGAATTCGAGCGAATGCGCCAGCACGGGGTACAGCGCAATATTCGATTGCAGCAGCATTCCCATGAACGGCAGAGGCGTATCGAGCTTTTCCATCATCCAGACCAGATTCCGGCGCCCCCGCATGCCCGAGAGATGGCGGATGATGATGCTGAGCGCCTGCGCCGTCGTCGTAACATTAATCGCCGCATTGACCTGCGCGACGTTCGCCGCGCTCTCTCCAACCGAAGTCGCCATCTCGCCTTTCAATCCTGCGGGCATTTTGAACCCTGTGATGACGTTCCCCATTTCATCCGTGTTGAAGCCGAACAGGGCGTCGTGGGCATCGGCCGGCATCAGGTCGCGCCCGGAGTCGATGTTCTGTATGGCGGCGAGAAGCTTCGCGGGGTCGTCGGTAAAATCCTGCAGGACGTGGAGGTTCATGCCCAGAACATAGATCGCAACATGCTCGTGCGGCGCCATGCCACGGATGAGTTTGACCAGCGCCTTGCGTTCGTAATCCTTGAAGTCGATCCGTGTATTGAGGCGATCGTAGAGAACTGCCGTGTAGCCGGCGGAAGCCTCACCCGCGTTGGCGAAACGGTTGGAGACCGTGCCCGGCGGGAGCGGAACCGCGGGCCCGGCCGGCGTTGTCTGTCCGGCGTGAAAAATGTCGATGCGCTGCGGCTTGCCCTGATCGAGGATCGTGAAATCGCCCTTCGTCAGATTCGAAACCGGGCCCCTGTTGTTGCGGACCACAACTTCGACTTCGACCAGTCGCGTGCCAGCGTGGAATGTCGCGCTCTGCGGATCGGGCGCCTGGAAGGCCGCGACGGTTGCCGCAAGGGCGGCCAGCAGGATCACACGGCGATTTTATACGAGTTAGAATCGTATGTCAAAGCCGTCAGTTGCCGGTGGGGGCTTTGTCGATACGGTCAACCACGATGACATCGAACGGCGCCTTCTTCGATTCGAGCTTGAGGCCAAGCCGATCCTGCAGCGCGGAGTAAATCGACGGAGCATCGACGGCGGCGTTGGGATCGCGAGAGAAATCGAGGCTGATGTCGTAAATGCCGTCGATGGCGGTCTGGTCAACGACCGGTCCGCCCACGACGTAGGAGAGAATCTGCGCGAGGGCCGACATCGTAACCGTACCGACGATGTGGCGTCCGGCGGCATCGGCCGGCGTGTTGAAACTCAGGCGCGCGTCGGGGTGGGCTTTCATCTTCAGTCCGCCTTTCGTGACGGCGAGTACATAAGCCGAAAGCTCGCGCTGTTCGTGATGCACCGTCATATGAAACCGGTCGGCGAGCAGCGTCTGCAGCATAGTGCGAAACTGCTCGGGCGGCGTGTTGGCCGGGAACGTGGCTCTGATTTCGAATCCGTCGCTTGACACCCACGCCGGCGCGGCAACCTGCACTCCGTTCACGTCGTACGCACGCGCGATCACGGCCATCAACGGGATGCCGACATAGTCGATGCGGCCGGTAGTCTCGCGCATCATAGTGCCGGGACCACCCTGTGGGCGAGGCTTGACGGACGCCGCGTCGAATGCCTGCGCGAGTAGAGCGGTCCATGCCACAAGCAGGATCATGATTCGGATCTCGAACCTTAGACGACGGCGGATGGTCCGCGTTTAGTGAAAATGTACGCCGGGGCCGATAAATCCGATGAACACGGCGGCGAGCACCGACGCAGACGCAATCCAGGCCCAGCTTCGGCGGATCGGCGTCGGTTCTTCGAACGATCCGAGAGGAATATCTTTGCCGCGAAACCAGTTGAGAGCCCAAAGAAGCCCGGAGGTGCCGCCGAATGTCGAAGCGCCGGCCGAAAGCGCCACAAGGATCAGCCCGTTCGGATTCAGCGCGCCGGCGATGCACGCCAGGATGCCTCCGGTGAAGTAGGAAATCTTCGACAGACGCCTCGCGCGAAAAAGGCGCCCGGCCGGATCGCTGCCGATCAGCGGGCGCATTTCGAACAGAACGAACCGGGCTGACAGTGCGTAGGCCGCAGCGCCGAAGACAGTCATCGCGACGCGCCACGCCCACTGCGGCTGGAATCCTTTGATGAATACCGCCCAGTCGCCGAAACCGCCGATTCCGGAAAACAGGAAATAACCGGCGGCGTCGTATAAGTTGACCGCCATCGTCAGCCAGAGGAAGAAACGAAGCCGGGCCGCCTTCGGGCTGGTCATCCGCGCGAGGAAAAAACACACAAGCGCTGTCGCGGCATTCACGAGCGTGCCGCCCGCGATCACCAGCTGGTTATCCGCCGAGCAGTCTTCGGCAACCGTTGAGACCATCAGCACCTTGCCGCCGGTGATGTAACAGGCGCCGCCGTGCCCCAAGCCCTCATGCAGGACGCTGGCGAGGACGTAGGCGAAAACCGCAATCGCGCCGATCGTCAGCGCGTCGGAATCGTCAGATTCTGCCATCCGGAATCTTCTTATCCAGCCAGTCTCGCATGACGGCGAACACCTCGTGGTTGTTCTTCTCCATCAGCATGAGATTGCCGTTGCCGTTGATGCCGTAGTCGCGCAGACGAACCATCTCGGCATCGCAGCCGACCTGCTTCAGGAATTCGACATTGGTCACCGGCGAGCCGCCGCCGCCGAATTCGCTGGTGATCCATCCGATGGGAATGCCTTTGAGGTTTTTCCATTTGTGCGCCGGCTCGGCCTGCAGCTTGTAGGGATTCACGACCGGGCGCGGCGAATCGGGCGGCTCGGTGTGGTCAACGAGCTTGAACTGGCTGGGGTCGGTGACGGGAGGATCGTATGTCATCGGCCCGGCGGTCAGTCCCCAGCGTAGCTGCCGGGCAAAAGGATTGCCGTTGATCTCCATGCAGAAGATGGCTTTCACCAGATTGGGACGGCGGTCGGCTACACCCCATGCGAAGAAGCCGCCGAATGCATGCACGAACAGGATCGACGGACCGATACGGTCGAGCAGCTCCGCGCCGCCGGGCCACACCAGACTGCTGTGAAACGCTTCATCGGAAGTGTTGCCGTATTCGCAGGCCATGAACTGATCGATGAACGGATCGTTCATGCCGCCGGGACCGGGCCACTGCGCGGTGTTGAATACCACGGGGGTCGTGATCAGGCCTTCGTAGGGCGGCACGTTGGGCTCATGGCTGGGGCCGAGCGCGTCGGGATGATACGGCGAGCGGCCGTAGCTGGGCCGATCCAGCCAATACACGCTGTAGCCGTTCTGCACCAGATAGTGCACCCAGCCGGGGCGCCCGCCGATGCCCATCATGTGCGTGCCCTGTCCGCCGCCGCCGTGTACGCAGACGACCGGATAGCGGTGCTTCCGCTCGGCGGGGATCATGTACTGCACGAACATCTGCCCCATCGGGATTTCGCCGTACGGCATTTTCTTACGCTCGACGCCGATCCAGAAGCCGCCCTGGTCGGCGAGGCGCAGCGCGGTGGATTCGGTGTTGCGGTTGGGATCGCGGCCCGGAGTGATGACGGCGGGCGCGCTTCCGGCGACGTTGGCGTCGAGCCAGTCAAGAACGGGCCGCAGCGATTCGCGGTTGGTGCGAGTCAGGTGGAGCAGCGGTCCGTTGGCTTCGTCTTTGAGCTGCAGCACCGGTGATTTGGGCGCGGGGATATTGAGGCGATCGAGTCCGGCGGGTTCCACCGCAACGATACCTTTAACCAGATCGGGACGCGCCTGAGCCATGACCCGCGCGAAAACGGCGCCATCGCCATGCGTCAACAGGATCGCGGCCCCGATCTCATCCAGCAACATCGCCCCGCGGCTGCGCCAAACGTTCTGCGTGATCGGATTGTTTCCCATCGGCTGTCCGAGAGACGCGGTGTACTGCACGACGGCGGGATCGTTGGCGTCGCCGCTGCCCGGCCACTGCGGTCCTTTGACGGCCTTTGCGACGCGCTCGAACGTCTGCGCTTCGCGATCGAAGAGACCGTGCAGGAATGGATAGTAAGGATTGCGGCCCTGACCGGGGCGATCGACGACGTAGACCTTGTAGCCCTGTTCGAGCAGCAGAGTGGCCCAGCCGCGGCGGCCGTCGGGCGTGCTGAACCACTCCGAGCCCTGACCGTAACCGCCGTGGATCAGTACGACCGGATACAGATGCCGCAAATTCGTGGGAATCCAGTGTTCGACGTACATCTGCGTGCCATTGACCACGGTGCCGCGCGCCAGAAGCGCATGCTCGACGCCGTAAAAGCGATAGCTCCATTCGGCGATGTCGAGGACCGGACCGGGGTTCGGAGACGGGGTCTGCGCGGCGAGCTGTGCGCTGAGTGCGCCGGCCATCAGGATACCGGCCTCGCGGCGTGTCATTGTCGGAGTGTCCATGCTTCCAGCGATCTTATTACGTTCGCGGCGAGTCCCGCAGGAATTCGCTGTGTGAGAGCAGCGTTTCCGCTTGCTTACGGACCCAGAGGGTACCCCGGTTCAGCAGGGCTATCGAACCGTGACCGTCAGGGAGCGGCAACGCAAACCCGGGAAATCAGGTACGTCGCCAGGCAATGTATAGTTATACAATGATATAACATCATGCACACCACAAATCTGCGCAGGGTCGGCGGCTCGGTCATGCTGGCTGTGCCTCCGGCTCTGCTGGACATTCTGCATCTGGAGCCAGGGGCGAGGGTCGGAATCTCAATCGAAAGCGGCCGGCTGGTTGTAAAACCGGAAAAGCGTCCCCGCTACACACTGAACCAACTCCTCGCAGAGTGCCATCCCAAAGCAAGATGTTCAAAAGAAGATCGTGATTGGCTTGGCGGCAGGCCAAAGGGCGCCGAGCTGATCTGATGAAACGTGGTGAAATCTGGCTGGTTGGACTGGGTCCAGTACTGATCGTTTCGCCGGACGCCTTCAACCGGTTAACGCATGTGCCGGTGGTTGTTCCGATCACAAGCGGCGGGAGCTTCGCACGCACCGCTGGCTTCGCTGTACCACTGACGGGCGGCGCAACCAGGACAACCGGCGTTGCACGGTGCGATCAGCCGCGGGCGCTCGATCTGGGTGCGCGAAGCGGCCGGAAGCTCGAAAGCGTTCCGGACGCCATCATGGATGAAGTACTCGCCAGGCTGGCGCCGATTTTCGAGTAATCGCGAAACTCCGGCGGCCATTATCGCCGAGGGAGAACCTTGCCCGCCAGGAACAATGTAAACACAGCAGCGCCAACCAGCCGTTGCCACCACGGCCCTCCTCTCGTAAGCCAGAATGTGAACGTCAGCCACACCAGTCCTCCGGCTAAAAAGAGGTAACGCCTGTAAGCGCCACTGCGAGTTGTCGGGGCGATGCCGCCCGAATCCGGACGAAGTCTCCGCAACGGGTTGAGCAGCCGGTAGTAGCAGAATCCGATGGCGACCACTGCGCCCCACGCGAAACTTCGGGGACTCAGTAGCCCTGCGACAACGAGACCCACGAGCACACCCAGGATCAGCGCCAAAGTTCCGAGAATCAGCGCAATGGATTTAGTCGGCGCGTTCCGATCCTCCATGCTCATTTCACTATAGGCGCTTCGCGAACCGCTTTCAGAGCGTGTGTCACAATAAAAAACGTACTTGCTCATGTCCAATCCCCTTACGTCGCTTCGCGAAGAAGACGTTCGCGAACAGGAGAGCCCCAATCCGCCGGAAGCGGAGAGCTCGTTCGGCGACATCCTCAACCAGTTCGAACAAACCCATACGCACGAAACCGCGGGCGAACCGGGCCGCGACGCCACTGTGGTCGCGGTTACGGCCGACAGCGTGCTCTTCGACATCGGCCAGAAGACAGAAGGCATCCTGCCTCTGGCGGCGCTGCGTCGACGACAAGGGTCCGATTCCGGTCAAACCCGGCGACGTCATTCAGGTCGGCGTCAAGGGCCGCAATCAGGAAGGGTATTACGAGCTTTCGCTGATCAAGGTCGAGCGTCCGAAGGACTGGTCGAGCCTGCAGAAAGCGTTCGACGAGAAGCTGACGATTTCCGGCCAGGTAACCGGTGTCATTAAAGGCGGACTCTCGGTGGATGTCGGGATGCGCGCGTTCATGCCGGCCTCGCGCAGCGGCGCGCGCGATGTGCCGGAGATGCAGACGCTGGTCGGCCAGGAAATCGCCTGCCGCATCATCAAGCTCGACACCGAAAAAGAAGACATTGTCGTCGACCGGCGCGTGGTGCTCGAAGAAGAGCGCGCGAAGGCGAAGGAAGAGAAGCTGGGCAGTCTGAGCGTCGGTCAGGTGGTGCACGGCACGGTGCGCAGCCTGCTCGATTACGGCGCGTTCATCGATATCGGCGGCATCGACGGCATGCTGCATGTGGCCGATATTTCGCACGGACGCGTCAACAAGCCGTCTGACGCGCTCACCGTCGGCCAGCAGCTCGACGTGCAGATTCTCAAGGTTGACTCGGCGAAGAAACGCATCTCGCTCGGGCTGAAGCAGCTGCAGCCGGACCCGTGGGCAGCGGCGGCGGAGAAGTATCACGTCGGCGACCGCGTCCAGGGCAGCGTGGCGCGCACCACGGATTTCGGCGCGTTTGTCGAACTCGAACCGGGGCTCGACGGGCTGATTCATCTATCCGAGATGTCCTGGTCGAAAAAGGTGCGCAAGCCTTCCGACGTGGTGAAACCGGGCGAAACGGTTGAGGTCGTTGTCCTCGGGGTAAATGCGGCCGATAAGCGGATTTCGCTCGGACTCAAGCAGGCGCTGGGCGATCCCTGGGACGATGTCGAGAATAGGTATCCGGTGGGCGCGATCGTGGAAGGCCCTGTGACACAGCTCAAGCAGTTCGGGGCTTTCGTGCAGGTGACCGAAAACGTCGAAGGCATGATTCATGTCGGCGACATCGTCAACGACAAGCGCATCAATCACCCGCAGGACGAGCTGAAAGTCGGGCAGGTCGTGAAAGCGGTCGTGCTGGAAAACGACCGCGATAAGCGGCGGCTGCGCCTCGGGCTGAAACAGCTGATTCCGACGTCGCTCGACGAATACATCGGCGAGCACAAGGCCGGTGACGAAGTCACAGGCCGCGTCACGGAAGTGAACCGGAATCGCGCCACGGTTGAACTCGGCGAGGGCGTGCAGGGGCACTGCCAGCTGGCTGTCGCCGAGCCGAAACAGGAGCAGAAGACGGGACCGGTGGATGTGTCCGCCCTTTCCTCCATGCTTGCCAGCAAGTGGAAAGGCGGCGGTCCGGGCGCAGGCTCTGCGACAGACGGCGGATCAAAGCCCGATCAGGTCAGGACCGGACAGATTCGCAGCTTCCGCATTGCAAAGATCGACGCTGAGAAGAAGCGGATCGATCTCGAACTGGTCAGCTAGAGCCCCCCTTGCTTGCGCGCGCGGCTCAGTAGACGCAATGCGTGACATATCCGCGACCGCGAGGGAGCGGGTTACCACGCGCTAGGCTGTCATCTCGCGCCCCGCAATTCGTTCCAGAATCGCCGACGGCGCACGGAACGGATTCTCCAGACTCCGGCGCGCAACGATGACCGTCTGTTCCATCGCCAGCCTTCCCGCCATCACGGCATGGGGCACAATGTCGGTGAAGACCAGCCACGTCGAGCCCGGCGGCAGATCGAAGCGGTACTTCGGGCAGTTCCCCTGATAATCGCTGTTGCCCTTCAGCCAGTCGTGGAGATGCAGCATGAAAGCGTCGTAGGGCGACCGATCAACCAGCGGCAGTCCCGCGTGGGCCAGGGTTCGGGTCACGCTCCGGCGCAACCTGTGAAGCGTGGACGCCGCCGCGTTCGCGTACCTCTCGAGGCCCGCGCTTTTTGCCACGCCCGGCCCGAGCACCGCGAAAGGATCGGACGTGACCCATTCGCGCGACTGTTCCGGATTGACGTTCGTAAAGCAGCGCAGGATCAGATCGCCAAAGACAGGACGCGTCGGGAAGGCGTCCACATGCAGCAGATCGTTACGCTTATTCTGCGGCAGTTCCCTGCCCTTTTCCTCGATGGAACGGAAGCTGGCGTAGTCGACTTTCCACGTGCGGGCGTATTCGGGCAGAATGCGCGCCATGAATTCGAGCGCCGCGCGCGAGTATTCCCGCATCGCCGGAAGGACGGCGGCAGCGTCCGCTTCGCCGATCAGGCCGGAGACGCGGTCGAGATTCGGTTTGTAGGAAATGTTCTTGTGGATGGCGCGGGCATCCTGTGTCGCACCCATCAGCGCGGCACGGACGGAGGCCGGGATTTCGAAGCCGCCGCCGGGAAAAAACAGGATGTCGCCGCGCTCAAGGACTTCGCGGAAGTCCGGGGCTTCGGAGGCGTTCTGCAGTTTCAAACGCTCAGTTTAGCGCGCCTCAATGGTTGTTATAGTGGAACATTGTCCGCATGCTCGAAGCCTGTGCGCTGACCGATCCCGGGAAAGTCCGCACCGCCAATCAGGATTCGTTCCGGATCGTTTCCGACCTGGGTCTCTATCTGCTCGCAGACGGGATGGGGGGAGCCCGCGGCGGCGAGCGCGCCTCGCAGGTCGCGGTGGAAACCGTCGCCGGGATTATGGGCGCATCCCAGCACCGGGATGCCGCGGCGTTGCTCGGGGCGGTGGAAGAGGCCAATCAGAGGGTTCTGCATGAGGCCACCAGCGATCCGCGGCTGGAAGGCATGGGCACGACGCTGGTCGCCGCGCTCGAAACCACCGGGGACGACGTGGCCATCGCCAGCGTCGGCGACAGCCGCGCTTACCTTTTCGAATCCGGCAATCTGCGCGCCATCACGGAAGACCAGACATGGGTGCAGGAAGTCGGCAAGCCACTCGGCCTCGATGAAATCAGCCTGAAGACGCATCCAATGCGGCATGTGCTCACGATGGCGGTCGGTGTCGGAAGCGCCATTCGGATTCGGTATTATGCGGTGCCGCTCAAGCGCGGCGCCCTTATGCTGCTCTGCAGCGACGGCCTGCACGGCGTAGTGCCAGCCGAGCAGATCGGATCGATCCTGGGCGACTCCGCGAGCACGCTGCAGCAGAAATGCGAACTGCTGATCGCCGCGGCGAATGCCGCCGGAAGCCCGGACAACGTCACGGTTCTGCTGCTGAAGAGAACAGGCAAAAAGCCGAAGAATCAGGCGTGAGCTATTTCTTGACGCGCACAACAGACCTGACCACTGGCGCAGCCGGTTGGCTCATCTTATCCTGGATAAGGTTGACCATGGACCTTCGCCTGTGGTCTGGCCTGTGCGCTTCATTTGGTCTTTCGCGCAGCCTGGCGGGCCCGCTCGGCTCGCCAGTTGTCATAAGCGAGTTTCTGTTGATCGTTCAGCAGCCCGCGGATCTGCTCCACATGCTCCATCCGAATCTGGTCATGCAGGGGTTTTTCCTGCGCGGCCAGTTCATCGAGCCTGCGCTTGGTGTCCTCAAGAATAGCGGCTACTGAACGCAGTTGCTCTTCATTGGCGCCGACCTGGGTACGCATCCCTTCCAGATAGCGCCTGCGGAATTCGCCCAGGCTTGGCTGCGAGTTGTTGGCGCTGGCGGAACTAGTGGCATAAAGCCGGTGAGAAACCACGCCCACCAGGATTCCGCTGGCGAACACAAGTATCAGGTAAAGGGCGATGCTGAAACGACTGCGCGGCATGAGGAGTTACTGGGTCTCCATGTAAGAGATCCGATCGAGATCCAGAGGCTCGAGAGCGGAGGCTCGATCAGCGCTCCAGGCATCTACAAACGTGCTGTTGAAGAAGGCGCTCGACCGATTCATCGACGGATTCCTCGACGAGAGCATGAGGCCGAGGATAATCGAAGCCGCCAGAGCTGCGGTCACGAGTCCTTTCGCGAACTGGCCGAACCAGTTCGTCGATACCTCACGCGCCTCGATCCGCGCCCATAAAGCAGGCATAAAGTTTGCGCTTGCTTCCGGGATGGGGCAGGCATCGCGATATGCCTGAAAAAGCTCATCAAGGCGGGATTCGCGTTCGCTCGAGTTACCCTTTTCCATAGGCGTGTTGAAGTTCATCATAGCGCTTTTTGCTGCAGAGGCAACTTCAGCCCTCTTTGGCTCTCCACCTTCTTCGGCTTCTCAGCCTTCTTTCTCTTTGGCGTCGGGAGATGAAGCTCCGGTTACGTCCTTCATTTTTTTTAATACCCGCTGACGAGCCCGGAAGAGCCGTACTTTCAGTGCGTTCTCGTTGACGTTGTAGATTTTCTCCAGTTCCTTGAGGGAAAGTCCCTCCACCTCCTTCAGGGTCAACAGGATACGGTCCTCTTCGGAGACATTGCTCAGCAGTTCGTGCACGGTGTCCCGGACGCGGCGCCTTTCGCTCTCGTCGCTCTGCGCACGGGAGCCCGCAACGGCATCAGCCATCATGACTTGCTGCTCGGAGAGGTCGGCCATACGGGATTCCACGCGGCGCCGGCTCTTGCGCAGGTAGTCATAAGATGCGTTCACTGTCAGCCGGTAAAGCCAGGGCTCGAAGACCTCAGCTGTGCGCAGCTGGCTAAGGGAAAAATAGAGACGGATAAAGACTTCCTGCGCAACGTCCTCTACGTCTTCCGGGCGGCCGATGACGTGGGAAATAGTCCCCATGATGCGGCGGCGGTAGGCGGAAACGATCTGGTTGAAGGCGGCGGAATCGCCCTGCTGGGCCTTCTGGATCAGCTCGAATTCGACCAGCATCGGGTTACCTGTCCGACATTCCGATGGCGCGACGGCTGAGTCTGAACCGGATCAATCAGTGCCCACTATAACTCACCGGTTAACGAAGAGCCGTTGCCGAGCGTTAACTCGCTGAACATAAAACATTTCGGCTCTTCCGTTCCGGGCCCGGCAGGCCTATAATCGCTTATCGACCTCGGGGGAAAGGCCATAACCGACCCGGACCACAACACCTGGGATCCCGCCGCGCGCGTGTATGGCGCGCGGGTCATCTACGGATCGCCATCGACTGCCTACATTCTTTCATTCCTCTTCACGGCGGCTGCGGCCGCGATCAGCCTGACCTACATTGAGGCGCGCGGCCCGCTGCAGTTCCCGTTCGTATTTTTCTATCCGGCGATCATGGCCGCTGCCTACATCGGCGGGATCTTGCCGGGGCTGGCCGCAGTGCCGCTGAGCGCGCTTGCCGCCTGGATGGTCTTTCCTTATCCGCTGGCCGCGTTGAACTGGATTGCACTGGCACTTCTCGGAACCGTGTTTGCTCTCAGCGTCGGCCATCTGCGCTGGCTGCGCGACCGCAACCGCGCGATCAGACGCGAGCTGGTCAGCTTCAAGCTGATCGGCGATCATGCAACCGACTGGAACCTGCTGCTGGACGACGCGCTGCGCATCCGCTACGTCAACCTCCGAGCCGCCATGGATCTCGGCTGGACCGGCCAGGAACTGAACGGGCGCAGCATCGAGTCGCTGATACCGGAAGCGCAGCGGGCTGTTCTGCGGACGGCGCTCGACGCGCCGCGGTCCGGCACGGCAAAGCCCGTGGAAATCGCCTTTGAGCGCCGCGATCGGATGCCCGCCGAGATGGAGGTCAGCTGCACTGCCGTCGAGACGGAACAGGGCAGAGTGATTCACCTGGCCGCGCGCGATGTGACCGAAAGAAAAGAGCTGGCGCGCAAGCGGGAGGAACTACGGCACTGGGAGAGCCTGCGCACGCTGGCCGGCGGTCTGGCACACGAATTTAACAATCAGTTCACGCAGATTCTCGGCAACGCCTCGCTGGCGAAACAGACACTGCCGCCGCACCACGAATCAGCCGGGATGCTCGATGCCGTGATCGCATCATCGGAGCGTTCGGCGGAACTCGTGCAGATGATGCTGACCGCGTCCGGCTACATCCCGCGCGCGAAAGAGCGGTTCAGCCTCACACAGGTTCTGGATTCCGCGCTCCGAAGCGGGGATCTTCCCGGCGGTGTCCGGATTGCGACGAAAGCTGAAGAAGTGACCGTGCACGGCGACCGCGCGACGTTCGAGACTTTGTTCCGGAGCCTGATATCGAACGCGGCCGATGCTTACGGCGATCGGGGGGGCGAAATCCGTGTGGCGATCCGCCATGGCAGGGCCCCGGTCTTCGTGCCGCATGCACTGATGGTCGAGGACGGCGCCGCAGCGGCCGCCGAGTGCGTCGGTATTGTTGTCGAGGACGACGCCGGTGGAATGAAGCGCGAGATCGTCGAGCACGTCTTCGAACCTTTCTTCACCACCAGATTCGCCGGACGCGGCCTGGGGCTTGCCGCGGTGCGCGGCATCGTGCGGGCCCATTCCGGAAATCTGATATTGGTGACGGAGGCCGGTCAGGGAACGCGCGTCGAGGTCTGGCTGCCGAGAGACCAATTGGACAAGCGGCAATAGGCGCGTTTATTTCGGCAGAAACCACAGCCTGCATGGGATAAACTTGGCTGAATCCATTCACGACTGTGATCGCCATCCTTGCGTTTGCCCTGATACCCGTCTTCTTCGGACTGCTGCTGGGGTACTTCGCCGGCATCCGCGGGTTCGTGGACAATCGCGACGTGCACAGCCTCGTGCGGTTCGTGATGAACTTTGCCCTGCCCTGTTCGCTGTTCCTCGCGATCGCGCATACCGATCTGAGGATGCTGCGCAGCCAGGCCGGACTGATTGTGGTTCTCGGGCTGGTCTATCTGGCTCTGTTTTTCGTCACGCTGTTTTTTGAGCGAAGGATGTTCGGCGC
Source organism: Terriglobia bacterium (assembly GCA_963832905.1). Lineage (GTDB taxonomy): Bacteria > Acidobacteriota > Terriglobia > Bryobacterales > Bryobacteraceae > BOG-234. The sequence goes on from CAWHVO010000008.1 coordinate 1,317,209, forward strand.
GGGCGCGGCTGACAGCGCCGTTCTGGCGCTGACCCTCGGTTTCCCGAACGCCACTGCAGTTGGCATTCCGCTGCTCGATGCGGTATACGGGCCGTCCGCGGCGGCCGCGACCGCCATGGGAATCGCGATCGGCGCGGTCACCATCTCACCTATCGCGCTGGCCATTCTGGAGCACAGCACACCGAAGGGCCACGCGGTATCGCAGGCGGCGCAGGTTCGCAACTCGCTGTGGAAGGCGGTGAAGCGGCCGGTGGTGTGGGCCCCGGTGCTGGGCGTGCTGGCGGCGCTGGTCAAACTCCATCTGCCGGATTACGCCAACCGCAGTTTGACTGTCATGGGAAACGCCACCGCCGGAGCGGCGCTGTTTCTGACCGGACTGATCGTCTCGGCGCAACCATTCCGGCTGGACGGGTGCGTCATCGCGGCGATCATAGCGAAAAACATGCTGCAGCCGGCGCTCTGCCTCGGGATTGCGTGGATCATCGGACTGTCCGTGGTCGAGATGCGGTATGCGGTTCTGATCGCGGCGATTCCCTGCGGCTTCTTCGGGCTGGTATTCGGCAAGGGATTCAACTCGTCGCCGCTTACAGCCAGTTCGAGTCTGATCTTCAGCTATGTCGTCGGGATTGCGACGCTCGCGGGGTGGATTGTGCTGCTGGGGCGGCTGGGTTAGAAGAGGTGTGCGATGCCGCGGAGTGAGCGATGCCCATCTGCCCAAAGGCGCGGATTATCCGATGGGCTGGCCTGCGTGTGCTTGCGCCTCCAGGCGAGTCAGTAGTTCGGCGGTGGCGACCGTATCGGGGTGGTTTTCGCCGAGGACCTCGCGCCGGCCAACGAGACATTTTCGAAGGAGTTGAAGGCCGTCTTCCTTGTCGCCAGCTTCGAACAAGGTGACCGCCAGATTGTTCATCAACGTCAGTGTGTTCGGGTGCTTATCGCCCAACACGCGAGTCGCCAAGTCCAGCACTTGCCTCTGGAGCTGTCGCGCCCCATCGAGATCGCCTAGTGTCAGGAGCGTAGAGGCTAGATTGTTCATGGCCCCAAGCGTATTCGGGTGCTGATCGCCCGACACGCGCTTTCTAACGTCAAGTACTCGCTCCTGGAGTTGCCTGGCACCTGCGCGATCACCCTGCTTGCCGAGCGTCAGCGCCAGATTACTCGCCGCTGTCAGGGTGTCGGTGTGTTCCTGACCCCGGACGCGCGTCGAGGTTTCCAACACCCGCTCCTGCAGTCGCCGCGCCCCTTCGAGATCACCTTGCTCTGCCAGCGTCGCGGCCAGATTGTTCATCGATGCCAAGGTGTCCGGGTGTTCGGCTCCCAGCGTTCGTCTCGACAAGTCCACATCGCGTTCCTGGAGTCCCCGCGCTCCTTCGCGGTCACCCTGCGCGAAGAGTGTTAGCGCCAAGCTGTTCATGGATCTCAGTGTTTCCGGGTGGTTTTCGCCCAACACGCGCCTCCTGGCTTTGAGAACTTGCTCCAGGAGGCGCCGCGCTCCTTCAAGATCTCCCTGTGACCGAAGTGTCACCGCCAGATTGTTCATCAACATCAGTGTGCTCGGGTGCTCCTCACCCAGCACTTGGCTGCTCACTGCCAGTGCTCGCTCTCCGAGCCGTCGCGCGCCCGCGTAATCTCCTTGCGCCCAGAGCGTGGAGGCCAGATTGTTCATCGACGCCAACGTGTTCAGGTTCTCCTCACCCAGAAGCCGCGTCGTGACCGCCAGTGCCCGCTCTCCGAGCCGTCGCGCATTCGTAATGTCTCCCTGGTCGCGGAGTAGACGGGCCACTCGCTCGGCACGCGAAAGTACACCGAGGTCTTCCGGTCCCCGTACCGAGCCAAGCTTTTCGATCTGATGTTCCAGTGCCCCCTGAGCGACTGTACGTGCGATGATTGCCTCCGCCTCAGATCCCAGGCCAGCGGATAGCAGTGCGTCCACCGCAGGCTGTGCTAATTCCGTCCAAATCCTGTCCTCCGGGATGTTCTGCTCTCGGGCTTTGGCTAATCTTTCCCAGAAGCGGCGGGCGAGCGAGCGGGCCTCTGCGACGCTGACAGTTTTTTGCCCAGTGCCCTCGAATTCCCAGCCCACATCGGCAGGCGGCGTGGGCATCTCGGTGAGGTGCAGACGCAGTTGAAACCAGGAGTCCAGATCGGGAACGCCGAGAACAAACCGCTCGGTCAGCGATGAAGGTACCCACCAGATCTCACGCACTGGGAGCGAGGCGAGTGTCTCTCGCTGAAAACTCAGCGCCACCAGAGTGTCCAAACGGTTGCCGCCCTCCGGGAACGCCCACTCTATCCCGGTAATCGAAACAACCGACCCGCTCGAAGCGCGTAGTTTGTCGATCAGTTCCGATACTGTCCGGGCCGCAGCTTCGCCGGGAGGCAGCCCGATCTCGATCAGAGGCGTGCTCAAGACTTCCAGCGAGCTTCGGAGCCGATTGACCACTTCCTGCCGTGCGAACGCCGAATCCCACTCCACGCGCGCAAAACCTCTGTCTCGTCCGACGCACCAGGATCTCAGCCGCTCCGTTACCTCCTGGATGGATCCAGCGTCCATCTAGTCCGTTCCGCCGGGGCTCTGCGGCTTGAGGTGTTGCTGCTCCTTCAGGATGTCGACGACCAGCGGATGAAGGCCATACCAGCCGTCGCCATTGAACTCCTGAATGGCGCGACCCCGAAGCAGAGAATACAAGACCGGATCCGGTATGTCGCTGTCGGGTGTGGCGTCATAAACTGCCAGGAGCCTCGCCAGCTTGTCCGAATAGGGGATTGGTTGAGCATCATAAGGGCTCTGGCCCAGTTTCATCCGGTATTCGCGGCGCAGCTTATTAACCGCCGCCTTCGCATCATCCGGCCCGATCACGGTTGCCGCGGGGTTTCTGGCGAGAGCCCCTTCTCCCGCATCCAGCACCAGCACAAACAAATCGCGAAGGTTGCCTCCTGAGGCTACAATCAGGCGCGTCATTTGTCCGTCAGCGAAGATCGATGGCGATACCCGTGCCTCCAGAACTGACTGAACCGCTGAACGGCCGTTTTCATGCGGGTCGTGCTTCTGGTCATACACGGGCGTGTCATGAATCATGTGCCGTTCAAACGGGAGCCGGTTCGCTTCCGGAGAATAGGCCAGCCAAACCGGAATGGTGAAGATCATATTAACGCGCAAATCCTGGAACACTGTTCCGTACTGGATAAACAACTCCTGCAACTGCTGTGGGGAGATCCCGGTCTTGTCCAGATCCTCCACCACGAGAAGCCACTCCTTCCCCGCTTTGTCGAGCATGGTCTGGTTGCACGCGTCGATCAGCCGGTTGCAGAGATTCACCAGGTCGGGCAGTCGCTGGAGACGATACTCAATCGTTTCCACCTTCCGGTCGGCGGCGTATTTCATCTCCGCCTTGGCAGAAGCGAAGAGTCCAAGCAACCCCGCCCATAGAGAATCCCCTTTGATGCCGGCTCCGGCCTCAACCCCCACTGCAGTGGTTCCGGTCCGGCTCCTCTTTACCTGCTCCGTTCCAAACCACTGCTCAATGTCCGAGACGAGATGTTCAGAGATCAGTCCGCCGAGCGGGACGGCCTTCATTCGATCGGCCTCCTCGGCGAGACGGACCAGCATAAGAAGCAAAACGTCGAATACCTTGAAGCTGGCCGGGTTCAGTTCTGTGGCTATACTCAATCGAACGCCGACGTGTTGCTCTTTGACCCGATCAAGGAGCCGCGAAATCTCGGTCGACTTACCAACCCCGGGATGGCCCATAACGAACGCCTTGAACGGCAGCGTCCGGTAGGCTTGCTGCAACTTCAGCGAAAGACGGGAAACCGTATCCTGACCCCGAACCTGGTTGACCTGAGGCCGATAATACTGCCTGAATTCTTCCGCTCCAATCAATGGTTCAGGCCGGAGCGTAACGTACAGATGGCCAAGGTCCTTCGCAGGACCGTAGGCGGTGGGAATCATACTACGGATAGTTTAGACTGGGGCGGCTGGGATAGATGAGGCGTGCGCCGAGTCTGGAACTTTTGACGCGGACCACCACGGCGTTTTGGGCGTTAGACATCAAGTGGTCATTCGCGGAGGTCCAGCGGCATAAGCAGGGCCGCCAACATGGGATGAAGGGTGGCCGCAAAAGGGTTGGTCACGGTGACTCCCCGCCATGTAAACCCCTCCTGAAAATCTTCCGAGAGAAGCAAACGGCACTCGGCTTCCGCCGACGCGGCCAGCACGACCGAGTCCCAAATCGTGAGGCCGTGATCGGACGCCAGATCTGTTGCGTTAACTATGACGGCCGCTGACGTGTTGACCACTGCATACGCGTCGCGCCAGCTCAGCACGGCTTCGCGCGCACGAACCGGGCGCCGCCTGGCTTTTCGAACAAGGACGTTGAACAAGGGGCACCTGACGCTGATCAATGACATCCTCGCGAACATGATGGAGGTGGAGCAGAGAGCGCGGCGCGGACGCTGAGCGCGCGCTCAGCCCTGCCCCCCAAACTGGCACAACTCCTCTCCCCTTACCGCCAGTTCCAGCCTGATTTTTCAGCTACGTCGCCGGGATCGCAACATTGGCCGGGTGGATTGATGTCGAGATCGCCGGTGGCCCCGATATAACAATGGGTGCTGAAGGAGCACCCACCAATCAGAAGGTATTCAACGCTGTTCGAGTTGAGCGACTTCAAGAACCCTTTGAAGGCCCTCACCGTGGTCGGTATAGCCATAGAACGTCCTTCGCAGGACTTCGAGTGCTCGCAGACGCTCCTCGACCGGGCGGGATAACCAATACCCCGGTGCGTCGTCCGGGTCCGTCAGCCGCGCCACGGATAAATGACGGCGGTCCAGCCCAAACTCGTCAACCTGGTCCTCGCCGGCCTTTTCCATAGCTCTGGTTTATCCTCGCTAATGAATTCACTATCCGCTTACGCCTGCAACTCGGCGTCCCCGCCCGTGTAGGGAACGCCCTTCGCCCCGCATGGATCTCTGGTATCGACTCGCCTCCCGCCGGTGACAAATCTTTTCGGGTTTTTCGCGTTGATTCCACGTGGCTTACGCCGCCTTATCGATCCAGCCCGTTTTCCCGGGTGCATAATGTGGCTTGCAAGTGGTCTGACAGGTCCCCTTTATGGGGACCTCAGCCTGACGGGTCCCCTTTATGGGGACCTCAGCCTGACGGGTCCCCTTTATGGGGACCTCAGCTCTTTGAAAACCGAATATCGACTTTAGAAGCCGCCGCGCACAGGCCGCCACTCGGGCGGTCCGTTGTGCGCGCTTTAATGGATAAGTGTCTCTGAACGCGCTGCACAGTTCAGAGACACCGCCGCCGGCGCGCAAAAAAAAAGTCGCGAACGAACCCGGGAAAACAAGTCAAATATCTGAAAACAAACGCGCGGTACCCCGAAAAACAACCCGAGAAGAACCCGGTAGAACCCACGACAAACCCGAAAGAACCCACCGGAACCCGACAGGAACCCGCCGAACCCGACCGGCCTGTTGGTGCTTAGCAGCCTGTGGTAAAAGTCCGATTTTGCTTCCAAACATGTGACCTATGAAATGTTTCAGACGTCATAAGCTGTATGGCGATGGGTAAGCGCAAGCCGAAGCAGGACGCGCTGTTTTTCAGCGCGGAGGAGATTCCCCAGGCGGCGAGTCACCCGTTCTACACGAAGGTCAACGACATTCTGGAGCGGAACAAGGTCGACAAACGCCTGGAACATCTGTGCAAGCGTTTTTACAAGCCGGTCATGGGTTGACCGAGTATGGCTCCGGGTGTCTATTTCCGGATGCTGCTGCTCGGCTACTTCGAGGGAATCGATTCGGAACGGGGAATTGCCTGGCGTGTGGCGGACTCGCTTTCGTTGCGGGATTTTCTGGGATTCAGTGTTATCGAATCGACGCCGGATCATTCGACAATGTCGCGGACGCGCCGGCTGATACCGGTGGTAACACACAAAGCGGTGTTCCGCTGGTTCGTGAAAGTGCTGGGCGAAGAAGGCCTGATGGACGGCCAGACCATTGCCGTAGACGCGACCATGCTGGAAGCCAACGCCGCGATGCGTTCGATCAAGCGGCGCGACGATGGCCGCGGCTATGACGAGTATCTGAAGGATCTGGCCAAAGCCGAAGGCATTGAGGAGCCCACGCGCGAGCAGGCGGCGAGGCTGGACCGGAAGCGCAAAAAGAAGGCCTCGAATAAAGACTGGATGAGCCCCGCCGACAGCAGCGCGCGCATTGCCAGGATGAAAGACGGCCGCACGCACCTGGCGCACAAGGCCGAGCATGCCGTCGATCTGGCCAGCGGCGCGGTGGTGGCGATCACGCTGCAAGCCGCGGATCTCGGCGACACCACGACCATCGGAGCCACGTTACAGGAAGCTCAGGCCAACGTGGCTCTCATCAACGAACGCGGTGTCGAAGAGCTGGTGGCCGACAAGGGTTATCACAGCAATGAAGTTCTGGTCGATTTGCATGCCGACGGGGTGCGCAGCTATATTCCGGAGCCGGAGCGCGGGCCGCGGAATTGGGACGGCAAGGAAAAAGAACAGAAGCAGGTGTATGGGAATCGGCGGCGAATGCGGGGAGGGCGTGGCAAGGATCTGCAGAAGCTGCGCACGGAGTTGACCGAAAGAAGCTTTGCCCACATGTACGAAACCGGCGGCATGAGACGAACCCACCTCAAGGGTCAAAAGAACATTCTCAAGCGGCTTCTGTTCCACGCAGTCGGATTCAATCTGGCGCTGCTGGTCCGGAAATCTTCGGGAATCGGCAAACCGAGAACCCTGCAGGGGCTCTCCGACGCGATTTTGCTTGTCCAGATCGCGATGACGGCATGGACGGCGCGCTGGAACGAATCAGCAGAAGAAAGCGGGCTCACTTCCCGTCCGTTTTCACTTCCCCTGGTTTTTCCAGTCTCAAGCCACATCTAACTGTTTCCGCACTTCTGCCACGGGCTGTTAGACCAGAGCGGTGAAGGCGTTCTCTGTACGTTCCACCAGCCGGTATCGCGCTCCACCGGTTCGCGTCCCGGCGAGTTTGATCAACCTTAGGAAGTTCTCCGCGGGCGCAGCGCGCTTCCGATGGCGATCTGACGTGATACGTGCAGATTCGTTTTCGATGCGCGGGACTGACTTGTGTCACTCGACCTCGCCTACTGATAGACATCCGAGAAAGCTCACGAGCGGCTCGGCATCGAGCAGTCGGCTCGTTCTGTCACTCCCCGAACCCCTGCATGTATTTCGGATTGTGCACAAGGTCGCGCGGTAATCCCTTCACTAAGCCGGCGAGATCCCGAGCGAGATCAAAACACGAGGCGGCGCCCGGGTGCCGCCGCAGAGCCGTTTTCAAGCTCTCGCGCACCAGAACGGATTTGGCGACACGCCTCGCTTTGGCTTCCCGCTCCAGTTCCGCCAGGAGATCGTCGGGGAGCCTTAATGAAATGGTCTGCATCTCTCCTGTATGTCAGCCCACAGACGGCTGCACGCTGAGGACCTGCCGCGCGCTCTTCTGCGGAAGCGGTATCCGCCGGACATACAGGGCCATCAGGGCCGAGAGCAAAGCCAGCGCGGCGCTCCCGAAAAACACATAGTTCCAGGTGCCCGTCTTCTCGAACAGAGACGCCGCGATGCCGCTGCCCAGCAGCGCCGCGAAGCCCTTGGCGCTGTACAGGAAGCTGTAATTGAGCGCCGAGTTTTTCGTCCCGTACAAATCGGCGAGCACGGCGGGGAATAACGCATACAGCTCGCCCCAGGTAAGGAATACCAGCACCATCAGCACCACGAACAGGGTGTCGCCGCTTCGTCCCAGCGTCGTGGCGCCAACCAGGAAGATCGCCTGCAGCAGGAATGCGGTGAACATCGCGCGTTCGCGGCCCATGTAATCCGAGACCCAGCCCCACAGCAGGCGGCTCGAGCCGTTGGCGAGCGGCGTCAGAACCAGCGCCACAGTCAACGGGGCCGCCCCGACATTGAAATTACTCGCCACCGGTTTCAGTTGCGCCGTCACCATCAGCCCGCCGATCCCCACCGACAGCATCGCGAAAAACAGGAAATAAAACTGCGGCGTGCGCAGCATTTCCCAGCAATCGAATTGCAGATCATGCCGCCGGACATTCGGCTTCACGGCCGCCGCTGCTGTCTTGTAATCGGCAGGTGGATTCACCAGAACCAGGCCGGACAACAAAATCAGCGCGCCGTGCGAGATGCCGGTCCACAGGAACGTGTCGGCATACCCGATGGCGTGAATCAGGTGTTGAAACAGCGGATTGAAAGCAGCCGCACCCATCCCATAGCCCGCCGTGATGATTCCCGAAGCCATGCCGCGCCGGTCGGGGAACCATTTCACCGCCATCGACACACCGCACGCGTACACGCACGCCACGCCAATGCCCGCCAGGCAGTAGAGCGAATAAAACTCGGTCAGGCTGCCGACATGTCCCAGCGATCCCCAACCCACCCCGCAGAGCAAACCCGAAAGGGCCATGAAGATGCGGGGACCCGCTTTGTCGATGAATTTGGCCACGAACGGCATGGTCCACGTGCCCGCGGCGATGAACAGGCCAAAGCCCCACTGCACATCGGAAAGACGCCAGTGCTGGAGGGCATGCGCCTTCACCATGGGCTGCGCAAACAGCGTCCAGGCGTACTGCAGGTTGCCGATCATCACCATGCCGACGAAGGCGGACCACAGTCTTACCCAGCGGTTCATGAAGCGGCTCTCTTCGTGATATCGAGCAGTTTCGTGCAGGCGTATACCGTCTTCGTGTGCGGCATGGCGACACCAACACGCTCGCCGATTTCGACAACAGCGCCGATGACGGCTTCGAGTTCCATCGGGCGGCCGGCTTCGAGATCCTGCAGCATGGAGGTTTTGTGCTCTCCCACCTTTTCGGCGCCGGCAATGCGCTGATCGATCGAAATGGGGAGTTCGATGCCGAGCTTCGCCGCGACCGCTTCTACCTCGGTCATGATATTACGGACCACACCGTTGACGCCAGGATCGCGCACCATGCCGGCCAGCGTGGCGCCGGTGAGCGCGCTGATGGGATTGAACGCCACATTGCCGAGAATCTTAACCCAGATCTCGTGCCGGATGCGCGCGGTTATGGGGCAGCGCAGGCCGGACTGAATCAGCGCGTCGGCGATGGCGCGGCAGCGGTCCGAGCGCGTGCCGCCGGGTTCGCCGAGCGAGATGCGGTTGCCTTCGTCGTGGCGAATGACGCCCGGTTCGACGATATCGGTTCCCAGATAGACAAGCGACGCGACGACATGGCCGCTGCGGGATGGAGCGCGCGATGATGCCGCCGGGGTCGACGCGTTCGAGCGGCTCGATCTGCGAAATACCACCATGGAATCCCGTTCTGCGTGCTGACGACGGTCGTGTTTTCGGCGATCAGCTGGCGCGATCTGCGGCGCCAGCGCGGTGAGTCCGTGCGCCTTCACGCCGAGGAAGATAACGTCGAAGGGGCCGGCGTTCTCGAGAGTGCCGATCAGTTTGGGACGCACTTCGAAATCGCCGTCCGCGCTGAGGATGCGCAGGCCGCGCTCCTGCATGGCGGCGAGATGCGGTCCGCGCGCGAACAGCGTGACGTCCTGACCGGCGCGCGCCATCCTGGCGCCGATGTAGCCGCCGATGGCGCCGGCGCCGGCGATGAGGAATGTCATGTGCTCAGTTCACAGGCTGAGAAGCCTGTGCCACCTACGCCCCGGCGAGCGCCTTCGCGACCGCCCCGCGCTGAATCTTACCGGTGGCCGTACGCGGGATCGTCTCCACGATATAGAACTTCTTCGGCCGCTTGAAGTCGGCCAGACGTTCTTTGCAGAATGCCTGCAGATCGGCTTCGTTGGCGCTTTGGTTTTCCTTGAGCACAATGGCCGCGGCCACTTCTTCGCCCCAGGTGGCGTGCGGCACGCCGAATGCGACGGCTTCGGCAACTTTCGGGTGTGTCAGAAGAACTTCGTCGATTTCGCGCGGCCCGATCTTCTCGCCGCCGCGATTGATCAGCTCTTTGATGCGGCCGGTCAGCGTAAGATAGCCGTCGGCGTCGAGGATGCCCTGATCGCCGGTGCGGAACCAGCCGTTCGGTGTATGACTTCGCGTTGGCTTCGGGATTGTTCTCGTAGCCGGAAACCACGTTGGGTCCCTTGATGACGACTTCGCCGCGTTCGCCGGTGGCGAGCAGCTTGCCCGCTTCATCCATGATGCCGATCTCGACGCCGGTGCCCGGCCCGACCGACCCGGCTTGCGCGCCGCCGGCGGCTGGGGATTCGAAGCCATCTGGTGCGAGGCTTCAGTCATGCCATACGCCTCCAGAACGGGCGCGCCGAAGACGCTGCTCCATCTTCTCCATCATTTCCGGGGGCAGCGCGGCGCTGCAGGAACGGATGAACCGCAGATTCTTCGGCGCCAGCCGGGCGTTCATCGCCCGCGCGCGAAAGAAGCAGATTGTGGATGGTCGGGACAGCCGAATACCAGGTAGCGCCGGTATCGCGCACGGTCCGCCAGAAGGACAGCGGATTGAACTTGTTCGGCACCACTACCGTGCCTCCGGAGAGCAGCGTCGAAAGCGTGGACGCCACCAGTCCGTGCACATGGAACAGCGGCATAACGCAAAGCGAGACGTCTTCCGGCGTCAGCTGATAGTGCGCCACGATGTTCTGCGTCGAAGCCGTGATGTTGCGATGCAGAATCGGCACGCGCTTGGGCCGCCCGGTGCTCCCCGTAGTGTGCAGAACAAGCGCGATATCGTCACCGGTGGGCAGCGCGGCGGTTTTTCCCCCGGTCTTTCCCGAAGCCGCGCCCGCGATGCGGACGTATCCGGTGTCGTCCATTTCGAGAGAATAGACGGGAATCTTCAGCGTTTCGGCAGCTTTGCGCGCGGCCTCCGCGCCGTCGGGCGGACAGAGCAGAACCTTCGCACTGGTGTCTGCGAGATAAAAGGCGAACTCGTCTTCGCGATAGCCGGGGTTGAGTGGCGCGGCAGTGCCTGCGACCGACGCGGCGATGAAGCTCGTGATGGCGGGCAAGCCGTTGGGCAGGACAGTGGCGATACGATCGCCGCGGCCGATGCCGAGCGACGCCAGCGCGTTGGCCATTTCGATGACCTGATCGACGAGGGCTTTGTAAGTGACCTTGATCCCGGACTCGGGAAGAAGGATCGCCGTGCGTCCGGCGGGCGGAACCTGTATCAGTTCCAGCAGAGTAGTTGGGTTGGACATCAGAAATATGATGTCACGGCGGTGAACGCGGGCTTATGCGCGCCGCCTGCATCAGCAGATAATTCCGCTCGGGCAGATTGGCTGTTTTTCCTGCTGCCGCGCGATAACACCTCGCCGCCTCCTCAGTCTCCCCGGCCATCTCCAACAGATGCGCGCGCACCGCATCCATCCGATGATGTTCCGCAATGCGCGGCGTCTCCCGCAGCGCGTCCAGCAGCTCCAGACCTTTCGCCGACCCGTCAACCATCGCCACCGCGATCGCATGATTCAGCATGACCATCGGGTTGTCCGACATCCGCTTCAGAAGCTCATACAGCGCCAGTATCTGCGGCCAGTCCGTATCTTCAGCGCGCTCAGCCTCATCATGCACCGCCGCAATCGCGGCCTGCAGTTGATAGGGGCCGACTGCGCCCTTCGGCAGCGCGTCCGAAAGCAGCGCCACGCCTTCCGCAATCTGCCCCCGATCCCACAGCGCTCTGTGCTGCCGGTCCAGCGGAATCAGTTCGTCATTTGGACCGGTTCGCGCCAGCCGTCGCGCATCCGTCAACAGCATCAGTGCCAGCAGCCCGGCTACCTCCGCGGCGTCGCTGTGCTCCGGCCGCAGCCCGTGCACGATCCGCGCCAGCCGTATCGCCTCGCCCGACAGATCCGCGCGCCGCAGCTGCGGTCCCGAACTCGCCGTATAGCCTTCATTGAAGATCAGATACAGCACGTGCAGCATCCGCCGGAGCCGCTCCCCGCGCTCTTCCGCGCGCGGCAGCTGAAACGGGATGCCCGATTCTCTGATCGTCTGCTTCGCCCGGCCGATTCTCTGCACCATCGTCGCTTCCGGAACCAAAAATGCGCTGGCGATTTCCGCGGTCGTCAGACCACCCACCGCGCGCAGAGTCAGCGCGACCGCGGACGCGGGCGTCAGCGCCGGATGGCAGCACAGGAACAACAGGGTAAGCGTGTCGTCTTCCTGCGGTGCCGCGTCGAACGGCTGCTCCGCGGCATCCTTCGCGACCTCGGCTACGACCTCGGCCTCGCGCCGCCTCCGTGCCGATTCGCCGCGGATGTGATCCGTCATCCTGCGGAACGCCACCTGCGTCAGCCAGGCCCGCGGATTCCCCGGCACTCCTTCGCGCGGCCACTGGACCACCGCGGCAACCGACGCTTCCTGCACTGCATCTTCCGCCGCCGCGATGTCGCGAAAGCGCCGCGCCACGATTCCGATGATCTGCGGCGTCAATTCCCGCAGCAGGTCCCCGATCGTGACTTCGGAGGCCTGCATCAGATTCCCAGGTCACCATGACCGCCGAGCACCTGCCGCACTTCGATCGGAATGTTCCCCGGCTTCCCTCCCGGCCCGGGCATGGCCGAGACGCGCGCCGCAATCCGGTACGCCTCGTCCGCGCTCTCCACATCCACGATCCAGTAGCCCGCGAGAAACTCCTTCGACTCCGGGAACACTCCGTCTGTCACCGGCGTTCCGTCATTCCCCGCGCGCACGATTTTCGCCTCCTGCGGCCACGCCAGCCCCTTCGTGTCCACGAACACGCCCGCGTCTTTGAGCTCTTTGCTGAAGTTCCGCATGAACGCGACGTTCCGCTCCAGGTCCTCCCTCGACCACTTCGCGTACCCTTCCCAGTCGGCCTCGCCGCCGTGCATCATCAATATGTATTTCATGCCCGCCCTCCATGGTTCGCAAACGCCCGTACTTCAATCGGCATGTTCGTCGGAATTCCGCCCGGCCCAGGCGCGGCTGAAATCCGCCCCGCGATTTCGCAGGCCCGCTCCGGCGTCGCCACATCCACGATCCAGTAGCCCAGCAGAAACTCCTTCGCTTCCGGGAATACGCCATCGGTGATCGGCATCCCGTCCTTCACCCCGTCGACCAGCTTCGCCTCATGCGGCGCCGCCAGCCCCTGTGTTGCCACGAACTCGCCCGACTCCGACAGTTCGCGGTTCAGCCCCGTCAGCACGGCCATATGCGCATCGATATCCTTCTTACTCCATGCGCGATAAGTATCCACCCCCGCCCTCGTTCCGCTCATCAGCAAAATGTATTTCATGTAACTTCTTCTTTCCCGAAACGCGCAATGGCGCGTTCACCCGTTAGTCGGAACCGCCCGCCGCTTCTCGACATCGTCCCCCCAAAAAAAATCAGTTGCCCGGCCATGTCAATTTCTAACTTTCGGCTTCGAGTACGTACAGAGGTACAGAGAATGATTCCAGATTCAGTTGCGGTGGATGTCAGTGAAGACTGGGCCGTCGCCAGCGACGTCCAGGCCCGTTTCATGCAGTCAGCCGCACCCAGGATGCGTACGCTTATGTACAGTGCGCGCTGCCGCCAGATGCGTGACCTCGGCGGCGACTGCTTCGATTTCCTCCCCTTGCCCGGCCGCCGCATTGCCCTCACCATTGCCGACGCTTCCGGTAAAGGACTCCCCGCCGCGCTCATCATCGCGAACGTCCAGTCCTCCCTTCGCACGGCTGCACTGTTCGCCCCCGACGACCCGGCCGCCGTCGTCACTGCGGTTAATCGTCAGCTGCACGCATCCTCACCCGTCGAGCGTTACGCCACTTTATTCTATGGGGTCTTCGACGAGGACACCCGCACGCTGCACTATGTGAACGCAGGCCACAATCCTCCGATGCTCGTCCGCCGCAGCGGCCATACGACGTGGCTCGAAGCCGATGCGCCGCCCGTCGGTTTTTTTGGCGATACCGTCTACCGCACGCGCACGGTTCAGCTACACCCCGGCGACCTGATCGTCGCGTGGACGGACGGCATGGTGGAAGCTACCGACGCCGATGGAGAAGAGTGGGGCGTGCGCGGTCTCCGCGCCGCCGTCACGGCCTGCCCGACGCGGCAGCCCGACAGCATCGTCGCGTCCGTCTTCACGGCGCTCGACGAATTTTCCGGCGACACTCAATCCGACGACGCCACCATCCTGGCTGCTCTCGTCAACTAACGCCCGTCCTGCCCAGGTAGACTGATTGCGTATGCCTGCGGAGACTACCCGTCCGTTGTCCGCGTTGCTTTCTCAGGTGCTGGTCGCTTTCACGCTGGAACTCGACAACGAATTCGAAAGGCAGATGCGCGATTCGGGCTACGCCGGCGCGGTGCTGTCCATCACGATTTGGTCCACCCTCATGCGCTTTCTCTCAGGCGCCCATCCCTCTGTGCGTGACCTGGCTGCTCAGGCGCTGTCTTCGGAGAAGCACGTGAAGTTCGAACTGGGCTGTCTGGAGCGCTGGAGTTTCATCACGCTCGAGGCCGATCCCGCAGACGACCGCCCCATCGCGGCCCGCGCGCACCGCCTCACCGGACGCGTTCTGCGCGACGGCTGGGGCAGTGGCCGCGGCATTCGCTCCAACTGGATCGTTCGCCCCACCGCGAAAGGCCGCAGGGCGATCGAAATCTGGCCGCCTCTTTTCGCTGAGATCGAAAGCCGCTGGCTGGCCCGCTTCGGCGCCGACGACATCGGAACTCTCCGCCTCTCGCTGGAAGACATCGCCGCGCAGCTGGACGTCGAATTGCCCCATGCTGTGCCCTGCCTTTTGGAAATGGATGCAACATACAAATCGCGCTCCACGCCTGACGCTGTTCCGCTGCCCTTGCCCGCGCTGCTCTCGCAGTTGCTGCTCGCCTTCACCATGGAGTTCCAGCGCGCGTGGCGCGTGCCCCTGTGGCTGTGCGCGAACACGCTGCGTGTACTCAGCGATCAGCCGATACCGGAAAGCGAGATCCCGCATCTGACCGGCTGTTCTCCTGAGACCTCCGGCATCGGATGGCAGATCAAACCTTATATAGTCTTGGAATCGGCCCCGCCGCCGCGCCGCGGCAAGCTGGTTCGCCTGTCCCCGCTGGGCATGCTGGCGCGCGAAAGTTACTACAGCGTCACGTCCGCTGTCGAGAAGCGCTGGGAGTCGCAGTTCGGAAAACAGAAGATACGACGCCTCCGCGATTCTTTATCGGACCTGTTCGTGCCGCGCAGTGGTGAACGGCTGCTGATCGCCGAAGGACTCATCCCCGCCGAAGGGACCGTGCGTTCCGGAACGCAGGCTCCGGCACTTGGCCGCCGCGATGTGGGATCGGCAGCGAAACAGCGCATGCGGGATCGCGTGGCACAGACAGCTCTGCTCATCCGCGATCCCGCGGGCGCGCTGCCGCACTATCCTCTCTGGGACATGAACCGCGGCTTCGGCCCGTGATGCTGGCTCTACCGGAATAATCGCGGCGCAAAATCGTTCAGATACTCGCGCCAGTTGATCCACGTGTGTCCGCCGCCGGTCTGATGCAGCGTCAGTTTGATGTTGTACTTTTCCAGCGTGCCCTTCAGCTGGCCCGGATTCCGCACCACCGGGTCTTCGCTGCCGTACGCGTAGTACACCAGCTTCATGTCCTTCGCCGCCTGCTTCAGCGCCCCATCATTGGCCTTCTCGTACTGCTCGCCGCCGCCCACCATCGAAAACACGCCTACATAACGAAACACATCCGGATGCGGCAGCCCGAACGCAATGGTGTGCGCGCCGCCCATCGAGAGGCCCGCCATCGCGCGGTTATTCGGATTCGCGATGGTCCGATAATGCGCATCGGTATACGGCACCACCACCTTCAGCAGGTCATTGCCGAAATCCGCATTCTGCAGCATATTCGGGGCGCCGCCGCCGTTTGGCCGGTCGGGCGTATGCCCGTTCGGCATCACCACAATCATCGGCCTCGCTTTCCCCGCCGCGATCAGATTATCGAGAATATTGTTGGCGCGCCCCACCGACGTCCAGCTGTCGTCGCTGTCGCCCGCCCCGTGCACCAGATAGAGCACCGGGTAGGATTTGTTGTTCTTCTCATAGCCCGGCGGCGTGTAGACGTGCATGCGGCGCACGACGCCCAGCGGCTCAGACCAGTACTCGACTGTCGCCACGGTTCCGTGCGGGATGTCCTTGTGCCATGCCTCGAAATCCTCCGCCGGCCCCGTGACCTCGACCAGCGAGTCGATGTTCGACCGCTCCAGCGAAAGCTCACGCGCCGCGGAATCCGGCACGCGCACGCCATCCACGAAGAAGAAGTAGCGATAAGTATTGGGCGCGATCGGATTGGGCGTTGTCACGCTCCACATGCCTTTCTCGTCTTTGACCATGGGCCGTCCCCGTCCGCCCGCGAAGGTGTTGGGCGCGATGTCTTCGTTATCGCTTGTGCCCAGCGTAACGGTGGTGGCGTCCGGCGCGCAGACGCGGAACGTGACCCGGCCGTCCGGCAGCTGCTCCTGCGACTTGTAATTCGGCATTGCCATCGGACTCGGCGCGGCGCAATGGTTCGGATCTCCGCCCCTGCCGAAGGCGCCGCGTCCACCGGCTCCAGGAGCCGGCGGAGCCTGCTGCCCCAACCCTGCAGCCGCTGCGACGATTAAGATGATGATCGTTCTTCGCATGCGTGCAGTATATGCCAGAGCGGCTTGACATCTCCGCAGTTCCCTGGCACGATCACGAGATGCAGAGCTTGCGGGTCGCCGGCATCCTGTTGTTCGCGACGGCCTGCCTTGTGACCGCACAGAACAACAGCCCGCGCCGGACTGTCTGGGACGGCATCTACTCGGAGGCCCAGGCAGAGCGCGGCATGGCGGCCTACAGCCGAAGCTGCATAAGCTGTCACGCTCTTGCGCCGGAGGGGAAGGCGCCGCTGGTGGGAGACGCATTCTGGAAAAGCTTTTCGCAAAAGACCGCCGGCGATCTCCTCGAATTCATCAGTTCTTACATGCCGAACGGCGCGCCAGAGTCCCTCAGCGGACCCACCTATGAGGACATCGCCGCGTTCCTGCTGAAGTCGAACGGATTTCCTGCGGGAGCCGCGGAGTTGGCGCGCACCAACGTTACCGGCGTCCAGATCATCCCGCGGGACGGAAGCACAGAACTCCCCGCCAACGCGCTGGCACGGGTGATCGGATGCCTGA
Source organism: Terriglobia bacterium (assembly GCA_963832905.1). Classification (GTDB taxonomy): domain Bacteria; phylum Acidobacteriota; class Terriglobia; order Bryobacterales; family Bryobacteraceae; genus BOG-234. The sequence goes on from CAWHVO010000008.1 coordinate 1,334,343, forward strand.
CCCGGAGCGGTGTGGAGTGGGTCGTCACGAACGCGACAGTCCCCGAACGCGCGGAAAGCGCTACTCAGACAGAAAAGGATGCAACCAGACCCCTCGGCAGCCGCAGCGTGGAGCTGAAGTTCGTCGTGACCAAACTCGATGCGCTGGTCGGTTCGCGCGTCGCGGTGAGCGGGCTGCTGATCGGAGCCGGCGGCGTGGACGGCATCAATGTGACAACCGTGAACCGCATCGCGGATAAGTGCCCCTGAACGCCTTCCGTGCACTTCCGTACAGCTGGTGTTAAGATACCGGCGATATGATTGTTCGTTTACTCCTGCTCGCCACCGCAGCTATGTCGCTTTGGGCCCAGGGACGCGGCGGCCCGCAGAATCGCGAAGCAGCGGTCACGCCCGTTCCGTTCGAACGGATACTCGCGGCGAATCAGGAACCGCAGAACTGGCTCACGTATTCAGGCAGCCTGAACAGCCAGCGGCACAGCGGGCTCACCCAGATCGACCCGGCAAACGCCCGCGACCTGACCCTGAAATGGGTCTTCCAGGCGCGTTCTCTGGATAAGCACGAGGTGACTCCGCTGGTCGTGGACGGCATCATGTATACGGTGCAGAGTCCCAACGATGTGTTTGCGCTCGACGCCTCCACAGGCAAGACCATCTGGCAATATACGCACAAGCCCGCGGAAGGCACGCGCAATCCCTGCTGCGGAAATCTGACGCGGGGCCTCGCGATTCTCGGCGACAAGCTCTTTCTGGCCGCACTCGACGCGAAGATGATTGCCCTCGATGCGAAAACCGGGCGTGAACTGTGGGTCACGCAGGTGGCGGACTACAAGCAGGCGTACGCGATGACCGTCGCGCCGATCGTCGTCAAAGACAAGGTGATAGCGGGCGTGGCGGGCGGCGAGCACGGCGTCCGCGGATTTCTCGCAGCCTACGACGTGAATACGGGTAAAGAGGTCTGGCGTTTTAACACGGTGCCCGGGCCTGGAGAGGCGGGCTACGAAACCTGGCTCGACAAAAACGGCAAGCCCAGCGATGCATACATACACGGCGGCGCGCCGATCTGGGTCACCGGATCGTACGATCCCGCGACGAACCTCACCATGTGGGGCACAGGCAACGCGGGTCCGGATTACAACGGCGACAATCGCGTCGGAGACAACCTCTACGCTTCTTCAGTCATCGCGCTCGACGCCGACACCGGGAAGCTGAAATGGTATTACCAGTTCTCTCCCCACGATGAATTCGACTGGGACGCGACCCAGGTGCCGGTGCTGGCCGATATCGATTTCCGCGGCGCTCCCAGGAAGGTGATGATGTGGGCGAATCGGAATGGCGTGTTCTACGTCCTCGACCGCACTACGGGTCAGTTTCTCTCGGGCAAGTCGTTTACGAAGACAAACTGGTTGACCGGTTTCGACGAGAAGGGCCGGCCGATGCGCGCACCCGGAATTGTGCCTACAAAGGACGGCACGCTGGTTTATCCAGGAAATCAGGGCGGGACAAACTGGTACAACCCGTCGTTCAGTCCCGTGACCGGATTGTTTTATATTCCGACGTGGGAAAACAGCTCCAGCATTTACCGCAAGGGTGAAGCGCCGCCGGAATTCGAGGAGGGAAAGAGCTTCATCGGACTGGGACCTGGCCGCGGCAAGACCGACGATGACGTGTATGGCGCCATCATTGCGATGGACCCGAAGACCAGCGAGCGGAAGTGGACCTTCCGGTTGTCGGCGCCAAACCCCGAAGGCGGAGTTCTCACGACGGCTTCGAACATGCTGTTCGCGGGAGGACGTGACGGACAGTTCGTTGCGCTGGACGCGCGGGACGGGAAGATGCTGTGGGAGACGAACCTCGGGCCGTCCGTTTCGGCCGGGCCGATGACTTATATGGTCAACGGGAAGCAGTACGTGAGTATTCAGTGCGGGAACGCGTTGTATGCGTTCACACTGCGATAAGAAAATTTCCACCGCGGAGTCGCGGAGAACGCAGAGGAATTCAATCTCTGAATCCCAATACGCGGCGCACAATGCCATCGCGCAGGAGCAGGACATTGAAGTTGATGAGCAGGCCAACCTTCCAGCCGCCTAACTTCATGTAGCTCAGAAGCTGGGCCTCATGGACCGGTAACACGTGTTCCACCGACTTCACCTCGACTACAACAGCTTCGGCCACCAACATGTCCACTCGATATCCGCAATCGAGCTTCAGTCCCTTATAGACCAAGGGTAACGGCAACTCCCGGCGCAAAGGCAGCGCTCGCAGACTCAGTTCGCAACAAAGGCAGTGAATGTAAGCGGACTCCAACAAGCCCGGCCCGAGTGCGCGATGGACTTCAATATCAGCCCCAATCACGGACTCCGTGACTTCGTTAGCCCGCAAACTACAGATCGATTGTGCCTGTGCTGACCCCGACCTTCTCGATCTCCGCTCCGCCCATATGCGCGACCGACAGCAGCAGGTTCGAGGTCGGCGCATCCTTCGCGACGATGTGGCGGTTGCCCTTCATCCGACCGTTGGCGCCGCCCACCAGCACCGCGGGCGGATTGTTCCGGTCGTGCGCGTTGCCGTTGCTCATGCCGCTGCCCCAATAGAGCACCGCGTGATCCAGTAGCGTCCCGTCGCCCTCTTTCGTCGCCTTCAGCTTATCGAGGAAGTCCGCGAACTTCTGGATCTGGTACGTGGCGATCTTGGCGTACTTGGCGAGCTTCTCCGGATCGTTGCCGTGATGCGAGATGGTGTGGTGCTGCTCGGGAATCCCGATGTGGGGGTACGCGCGGTCGCTGGCTTCATGACCCGTCATGAAAGTGAAGACGCGGCTGATGTCGCCCTGATAAGCCAAGTGCATCAGGTTGTACGTAATGGTCATGTGATCGTCGAAGGCATCCGGCAAACCCACCGGCGCTTCCGGATTGCCGGTGATGGTGCCAAGACGGCTTTCCATGCGCTGGAGTTGCTTCTCCACGTCACGAATGTTGCCGAGATACTCATCGAGGATGGCCCGGTCGGGCGCACCCAGCGACTTCTTCAGTTTCGCGGTCTCCTCGGTGACCGAATCGAGCAGGCTTTGCTTTTCCTTGAGGCGGGCGAATCGCCGCTCGGTCGAATCCGTCTCGCCGAACATGCGCTCAAAGGTAACGCGCGGATTGATTCCCACCGGCAGCGGGCTCTCGTCGTCGCGCCACGACAGCGTATTGAAGAACGTGCAGGCGAAACCGTCGCAGGCCCCGACGGCGGTGCCCATGTCCTCAGTGCCGACCTCGATCGACCGCAGCGGCGTATCGCCGGCCACCCGATCTGCTATGAACTGGTCGACGGTCTTCTTCGATTCAACCTTTCCGAAAGAGTCACCCCTCCCGTCGCGGCGGACGGCAGGCCCAATGCCGTTCAGGAACGCGGAGCTGGCGCCCAGGTGGACCGACTCACCCCACGGCGCTTTCATTTTGCTGACCGTCACCAGCTGATTGCGGAACGGCTCCAGCGGCTGCATCACGGGCTTGAACGCGAAGTTGCTTCCCTCCGCCTCTGGATGCCAGGTGGCGGGCCACACGCCACACGGGAAGTAGACCGCGCCGAACCGGAACGGCGAGGTGGGCGCCGCGGAGAGCGCAGGAATCATGGCGTCCATGAATGGCAGCGCAATGGTGGCGCCCAGCGTGCCGCGCACAAACGAGCGGCGCGAAAGATGCTTTTTCCTGATGATCATTCCTGCTCCTTATTCTTCGGTAATCCAAGTTTAGCTGAATTTACAGCCGTTTCAACCGGTTCCAGTTTAACGCGCATCTGAAACGGTGCGCTCTCGACAATACCCATCACAATGGAAGAAAGCCGGTAATCGTTCTGCGCGGTTTTCTTCACGATGCGGCGAACCACCGGCATGTCGTCAGGCTCCAGCCCGCGTCCCAGAGCGTAGGTCAGCATCTTTTCGGTGACTACGGTGACGAAAGCATCGGGCCGGCGCAGAATGGCTTCCCGCAGCGCCGCCGGACCGTTGACCTTTGATCCGTCCGCGAGCACTCCGGAAGTGTCCAGCGGTGCGCCATCGGGGCCGGTGTCCCGCCATTTCCCCACGGAGTCGAAGTTCTCGAGCGAGAACCCTACCGGATCGATGACGCGATGGCAGGACGCACAGGCCGGGTTACTCCGATGCTGCTCGAGTTGCGCGCGCACGGTTTTGGGCACCTTCGCGTCCTTATTGCTCTCTTCGAGCGTGGGCACGTTCGGCGGGGGCTGCGGCGGGGGCGTGTTGAGGAAGGTGCTCAGTACATACTTCCCACGAAAGACCGGTGAGGTTCTGGTCGCGACCGATGTCATCGCGAGAATACTTCCCTGCCCCAACAGACCGCGGCGATTGGGATCGGTAAGCTTGACGCGCCGGAATTGCGGACCGTAAACGCCTTTGATGCCGTAGTGCCTGGCAAGCCGCTCGTTGACGAAGGTGTAGTCCGCGTTCATCAGCTCAAGAGTGCTGCGGTCGTCGCGCAAAATATATCCGAAGAACATCTCGGTTTCTTTGCGGAATCCTTTGCGGGTGTTGTCGTCGAAATCGGGGAACATCAGCAGGTCGGGAACGACTTTGGCTTCGAGGTTGCGAAGCTGCAGCCACTGCCCGGTGAAATTTTCGACCAGGGCGTCGGTGCGCTCGTCGTCGAGCATGCGGCGCACCTGTGCAGAGAGCACCGCCGGCTCGCGCAGCTTCCCTGCTGCCGCGAGGTCCAGCAGTTTTTCATCGGGGATGCTGCTCCACAAGAAGAAAGACAAGCGCGAAGCGAGCTCGAAGTCGCTCACCGGATGTGCTGTGCCAGGCCGGATGTCCGCCGGGTCTTTCTCAATTCGATACAGGAAGTACGGGCTCGAAAGAACGCGCGCCACACCCGCGCGGATTCCGTCGTCGAAATTGCCACCGCTTTGTCTCGACTGTTTGTAGAAAGACATCGGCGCTTCGACGTCCGCGGCAGTCACCGGACGCCGGTAAGCGTGTCGGGCAAGGCTGGTAAGAATCTTTTCCGCACAACTGGTGTCATCCGCGTTTGCCCCCGGATGGCATACGTAGAGCTTCTTCCGACTCGGCCCGTCGCTCAGTCCGCGAACGTTATACGGCCCGTCGATCGATACGGTCCTGAGTTTCGGCAGGCCCGCGACCATGTGAACTTCCTGGCTGTCGCGCCGCGACGGCTCCCAGAACGTCCTGTTTCTCGAACGGCCGCTCTTTCCATGTAAAGCCGACGTCGTGCGGACCGGCCGTGATGCGCGCCCGTCCGGTCATCCTTTTGTCGATGACTGGTTGCGCGGCCGCCAGATCGGCCCCCTGCATCTCGGTGTCCTTGGGACCGCCTATTGGAGCCGAATAAACTTCGGTGCCATCCACGGTGATGACAAACGTGTAAGGCGTGTCATTTCCTTCCACGCCGGCATAGCCTTCCTGGACGCCCCGGACGAGCCGGCCCGACAGTTTATACTCGGCGTCCGCCGGAAAAACGTGACGGACAACTGTGCCGCCGAATGTTCCGAGCGGCAGGCCATCGATGTATCCGCTCTGGCTGAATTCGCGACTGATGGAATGCTCGGTCGTGCCGGGCTTCACCTTCGGATCGCCCACGGCCATAGCGCTGACGCGCTGCGCGGCGTTCACGTATCCCTCGAGCAGCAGCGGGGACGTTTTGAGCGCCGTGGCGATGTTGTCGAAACCGAACTCCGCCCCGTCGGTCGGCAGCAGGTCGGACACGTCGATGTCCACGTCCAGCAGATCGCGCACCGCGTTCGCATATTCGGCGCGATTCAGCCGATGGACGACATACTGGCCCGGGGTGGCTTTGCCTTCCCAGGCGCGATCGAGCGATGCGGCGAGCCAGGTGGTGAAGCCCGCATACTCGGCTTCAGTGGGACGGGGCATGCCTGGAGGCGGCATCGCCCGCACACTCAGCTTGCGCAGGACGCGCTCCCAGCTTCCCGCGTTGCTGAGGAGGTCGTCGAAAGGCGCTTCGAGGTTGACTGGGTGGTCGGCTGGCAAGGGGCTCTTCTTGCTGTGGCACGTGACGCAGTATTTGTTTAGCAGAGCGCGGTACGTTGCCGCTCCCTCACGGTCGCGGTTCGGTACCGGTTCGGCGGCTGAGGAGACACCTGCCAGCACCAGTGCCACGGGAATGGCGATTTTCAGCTTCATTGCTTGCTCGTCACCGCCAGCGCCTTGGGGCTGTCTTTCTTTTCCTTGTCTGCAGGTGGCAGAGGCGGAGGCTTGGGCGCCGGATCGTCGGGCCCAAGATGCATCAACTCGCGCAGGGCCGCGATGACCTCCGCTTTCGAATTGCGCTTCGGTTTATACACGTCCAGATCCCCCATGTCGGCGGGATTGGGTTTATCCGGCGCCTCGGCCAGCAACAGGGGTGTCAGATTGTCCTTGTTGACGGCGTCCAGCTTTCCACCGGCGGCGGCGAGCGCACGAATCATGCCTACGTGCTTCTCCTGCACGGCCTGGTGGAGCGGTGTCGAGCTATCCGCCGCCTTGACGTTCGGATTGGCCCCCGCTGCAAGGAGAAGATTGAGAGCTTCCAGCGGATCGCGGCTGCCGGGCTCGCGGAATTGAGGTGGACCAATGCGGGTGAAACCAGGCCCGCCCGCGATGGGCGCGCCCGTGCCACCTTTTATAGCGGCCATGATGGGTGTTCGGCCGACGTTCGGATTGCCGCGGCCGGGACCTTTGCCGTCCTTAGGCTTGACCTCGGACGGGCTCCATTCAAGCTTTGCGCCTTTTGCCAGCAGCAGCTTCAGGACCTCGACGTTGGCCGCGGTGGCGGCGCGGTAAAACGGGGAGCTGTTGATCGACGCGCCGCAGCACAGTGTCGTCGAGTGTAATGCGCCGATGAACGGCTTGTTCACGTCCGCGTTGAGATCGAGCAGCGCCTTGACCAGACTCAAGGCTGTCATCTGGTTGGGATGGGTGGGCTGCAGCCGTGACCCGTCGTGGGCGCGCATGTCGGTGGTGGCGTCGTGCATATCAACGGCGAAGTACAAGGCTCCGTCGTTGGGATCGGCGCCCAGGTCAAGCAGCTCTTTGGCGAGATCGAAGCGGTCATTGACGATGGCGACGATGGTCGCAGAGGCGCCATCGGCGTTGGTCAGTTTGAGGTCGGCTCCGCCGGCGACCAGCGCTTTCACCACATCCTCGTGTCCGTTACGCACGGCGAACATCAGCGCGGTGAAGCCGCCGGAGGGATGGTCGGCGTTTTTGCGCTCAGTGATCCGGGAGACGTGCCCCTTGAGGTTGGGATCCGCGCCCGCGGCGAGCAGCGTCTTCACGACCTCGACTTGCCCTTCAGCGGAGGCCCACATCAGCGCGGTCTCTTCCTGAAACGGATCCGTGGCGTTGACGAACGAGCCGCGCGCCAGCAGCAGTTTCACGGCGTCCACATTGCCGGTGCGCGATGCAGCCATCAGGGGCGTTTCGCCTTCGGCGTGCCAGCGGGTCGGCTGCGCACCCGCGTCGAGCAGCGCGCGAATGACTTCGACGTTGCCGTTGCGGCTGGCCTGCAGAAGCGGCGTGACGCCATAGTGGTTGGGGACGTCAACCGCGGCCCCGGCGGCCAGCAGCGCCTCCGTCATGTCCGCGTCGGAATGGTAGGCGGCCCACAGGAGTGCGGTAGAGCCGTCATTCGCGAGCGCATTGACATCGGCGTGTTCCTTGATGGAGCGGCGAACCGCGGCGAGATTGTCGGTGCGCGCCGCATCCACGACAACGGTGAGGTCAGGGGCTGCCTGCACGGCGGCATTGGATGCCCACGCGAGTCCGAGTAGAACAGGCAGGCGCCAGACTACGTTCTTGATTGCTGTCAGTTGCATGGCTGCTCCCGTAGGCCTTCCAGATATCGATGCACGCGCATCTCGTTCAAATCACGATATACCGGGCAGAGGACGGGTGCAAGGGGCACTGACCGCGGGGCACATCCCGCGGGCCTCCGGAACCGCGGTTTCCCGGAAGTTGGGTTCAGTTCGTTTCGTCCCCGCGATTTGCGATTTCCCGCGGACAAGGCGGTTTGCGCCAATAGAGAAGGCCTTTTCGCGGGTTTTTGTCCGCGCGGAAATCCGCGGACATTTTGTGTTTCCCGGCGCGATGGGCGGAGGCCAGCGAGGGCGCGCCGGCGGTCGTTTCCTGCAGCCCGGGCGCGGGACGCTTCCTGGGGAAGCGCGACGTCGTGGCTCGCGGGGGCGTATTTGCCCGATTTTGGGTTCAGTTCGTTTGGAAAAATCAATTTTTTTTCGGGGCGCAGGGCGGGGTCATCGTGAAGGAGAGTCCTCCAGGCGAGGTCGCGGCAGGTGATAGCCTTTGGGTGCTGAACGCTTTGCAGTGGATTCAAGCGATTACGGGAGTACCGGGGGGCCGGAGCGGTGCGCGCCGCGGCGATATCGGACTTTCCCTGGAAGAGCCGGGCGGGAAACGGGAACCCTGCGACTGGCGATGAAAGAATCGCTGGGCCGTGAATTGTAACCAATGAACACGCGTGAAAACCCATATTTCCCATTTCCAGTTACATTGTCGCAGGCGATTGGGCGTTTACTGACAAAATTTCTCGCAACTTATTGAGATAATTAATAATATTTCGGAGGGAATTCTGTGAACACGGGGGCCTGGCGTTCCAAGGCCGTTTGGCGAAGGAATGGGAGTTCGTCAGGGGTGATTTGCAGGGTGCGTGTTATCGGCGTGGCGGAGTGGCGGAGTAGACATTTCGCCCTATGCGGCGCCTTCGGCCACAGGATCAACGTTCATAGATCTAGCTGGGTCGTATCGAGAACAGAGAACAGGCTGAAGGTGCCTGGAATATTCTTGATGTCGCTAATTTCCCCCGCAGCTTCTAATTTCGCCTTCTTTTTGATTCGAGCTTCCGTTAACTGTGACACGAGAATTTGCCCGGGCTTCGCGCGGGCTTCGATTCGCGACGCAAAGTTGACGTTGGGCCCGAGAGCCGTGAACTGGTCCCGAAAATCGGTCCCAACGTTACCAACAAGGACTTCGCCGGAGTGTATGCCGCACGCCAGTCCGATCTCGATTTTCTGCGGGGTGTATAGCTTCCACTCGTCCAGCCATCGACGCAGGACGGAGTCGAAGCTGGTCCGAAGTTCGCACGCCGCCCGCACTGCGTCCAGCGCGTCCTGGCGGCCGCCGTTGCCGTCGCCTTGATTGAGGACGCCAAAGAGCGCCATGACACCGTCGCCTATAAACTTGTCGAGGACGCCAGAGTGTTTGAAGATTGTTGTTGCTGCAGTATCGCAGTAGTCCCGCAGAAACCCCGCGATCAATGTTGGGTGGGCCTTCAGAATCTCGCACATGAGCGAGAAGCCTCGAATGTCCCAAAAACAGATTGTGACAGTGCGAAGTTGAATTGGAAGGAGAGACGGCTGCTTCTCGATCGTCTCAAACACCTTCGGGTCGAAATAACGGCGCAAGAAATTGATCCGCTGTGACCACTCCCGATACCGCAATGCTGCGCGAGTCTTGACGTTGATTTCTCGCACCGCCGCGGTTCCCCGGATGTTTTTCTCCACGACATCAAAAGCACCATAATCAAAGGCACCATACCGATCCAGGCTCTTTTCCTTCGCTGTGAAGAGAATCGCCATGACCAGCGGGTCCAATCTGCGGGCCTCTTGAAGGAGGGTCATGCCGCCTTGTTCCGAGGCCATAACTAGGTCGGTCAGAACCACGTTGACCGGTTCCTTCTTCGCGAGTTGCTGCTCAATTGTCAGTTTTCCCTCGGATTCGTTCGAGGCATCCAGGATGATCCAGTCCGGGTTTTCGTCCCCTAACAGCCCGTGGCAGAAGTGCGGAAACAGTTAGATGTGGCTTGAGATTGGAAAAACCAGGGGAAGTGAAAACCAACCGGAAGTGGGCCCGCTTTCTTCTGCTGATTCGTTCCGGTGCGCCGTCCATGCCGTCATCGCGATCTGGACAAGCAAAATCGCGTCGGAGAGCCCCTGCAGGGTTCTCGGTTTGCCGATTCCCGAAGATTTCCGGACCAGCAGCGCCAGATTGAATCCGATGGCATGGAACAGAAGCCGCTTCAGAATGTTCTTTTGACCCTTCAGGTGGGTTCGTCTCATGCCGCCGGTTTCGTACATGTGCGCAAAACTTCTTTCGGTCAATTCCGTGCGCAGCTTCTGCAGATCTTTGCCGCGCCGTCCACTCATCCGCCGCCGATTCCCATACACCTGCTTCTGTTCTTTTTCCTTGCCGTCCCAATTGCGGGGCCCGCGCTCCGGCTCCGGGATATAACTGCGCACACCGTCCGCATGCAAATCGACCAGAACTTCGTTGCTGTGATATCCCTTGTCAGCGACCACCTCTTCGACGCCGCGTTGGTTGATCAGGGCCGCGTTGGACTGCGCTTCCTGTAACGTGACTCCGATGGTGGTGGTGTCACCCAGATCCGCCGCCTGCAGCGTGATCGCCACCACCGCGCCGCTGGCCAGATCGACCGCATGCTCGGCCTTGTGCGCCAGATGCGTGCGGCCATCCTTCATCCTGGCGATGCGCGCGCTGCTATCGGTAGGGCTCATCCACTCTTTATTGGAGGCCTTCTTTTTGCGCTTCCGGTCCAGCCTCGCGGCCTGCTCGCGGGTAGCCGCCCTGATCAGTTTCTGTGCGAGCGCATCCAAGTTCGAGCGCCTCCGAACCCGCGGACGGGAACGATGGTTAGAGGGGAGTGCGTGAAAACGCCAGTTGTCGAGAAGGATCGATTGGCCGCTCAAGTGACGGAACGCTGGAGTTTCAGGAGAGCCTCTCTTCGGAAGAACGCAGATATCCGATCAACGAATTCAAGATCTTCTGGACCGCCGCGAAACGTTATGCCGAATTGACGAAGCCTGACGCGCTGATTCACCGCGCAGCGGCGCTGTTTGCCATCAACGCCGGCAGCCCGGCTTCCGCCCCAGCGCAGGAGTGGTCAGACTGAAAAGGAGCCACACTTCAGGAACCGCCGCTATCGTCCGTTCAGGGCAGAAGCCCGCGTCGCTCCATCCGCCGCGTGTCGTTCATCGCGAGCAGCTTGACAGTAGTGCGCCCAACCGCCGTAATGCCCTCGATAGCCGGTCCGCGGAAACGGAAATGATCGGGCCAGCGGTCGCGTCTCGGATCGAACAGCGGGACAATCTCCCCAGTACCCGGATCGATCCCGGTCAGGTTCGGACCTTTGCGCAGATTGCAGCGGTGACAGGCGAGGGCGAGATTGCTGTGATCATCGCTCCCACCGTGCTGGCGAGGTATTACGTGCTCGATGTGATGAGTAAGGGAACAACCGTCCTGAGGCAGGAGACAATATTCACAACAGTTTCGGGCTCTGGTCCGGACGAGTATCCGCGCCGCAGACTCCATCCGCTACAGGGTTTCGGAAAGCTGCCTTCGGGCCTTTAGTTTCAGGATTGCCACAAAATCTTCCGCGTTGATGAGCGCCTCGTATTCCGCACGCTCGTCGTCGCTCAGCAGACCTTCGTTAGCTCGTTCCGCAAGAGTATCGACTCTTTCCTGTACGGACGCTGAAACACCCAGCGCGAGGACACGACGGGCCGATTCAGCGTCGAGGCAGCGGCTCAGGGGGTCGAGAAACTGATCGAGCACGGTGGCGGCACTCATGCCTTTACGCTATCACGACTGGCTGAGGCAGACGTGATGAGTCCGCTGATATGCCGCCATGGCGTGACTGGCGTTCGTCGAAACACGCCGCACGCGGTCCCGAAGTCCGGCGGGGGGAAGTCAGCGGCGGCTTCTTGACCTAAGAGCTGCGCCCTGAGGTCATTCTTCCGCTGGTCAGGCGAAGTTGACGTTGTTTCTGAGTCCTGTCTCGCCGGCACGGTCGAGCAGCCGGAACAGCGCGACACGCTCCTCTCCGCGGCTTCGGCGCCTTACCGATAATGACGATGCCGTGGTGTGGCTGGGCCGCTGCCAGATGCAGAAAGTCGGTTGCAGGTGAGCAGTATGCAGCCAGCCTCATTGGCAAATCGGAAAACTGCCTCGTCGGAGGAATCGCGCGGTAGGGCTTTGCGCAGCAATGTAACGTCGTGACCGAGTTGCCGCAGCAGGTAACTCAGATCATCCGGAACGTCATGATCGAGCAGGAACTTCGCTCCGAAGCCGGGGCCATCTGTCTGGCAACGAGCAGATCGATCTCTCCCCGGTGGTCTTCATAGTAGGCGAGGCATTCGTAAAATTTGAGATCTGGTCAGTTGCGGGAAGCAATTCGCCTTCACCGTGTCAACTGTCTCGCCATTCTGAAGCAGGCCGATCACGTCGTGCACAGCGATGCGGGTACTTTCCACTATGGGGTTTCCGCTCCGCACGCCCGCCGAGCGGACGATGTAACGATATGTTTCGGAAACGGAGTCCATACCCGAATGGTACGGTTCCCCTCACGGAGTGTCAACCGCACTGGTTGCTTGTTCCCGGGTCCGCTTCCCGGAAGTTGCACCGTCGCCGACCGGGCCGCATGCCTCAAGCGGAGTACACTGCGCGGTGTTCAGATTGAACGCGTGGAGGAGTCCGTGAAAACGCCGGCGGGAGACAAGGATCGATTGGCCGCTCAGGTGACGGAGCGCTGGAGTTTCAGGAGAGCCTCTCTTCAGAAAAACGCAGATATCCAATTAACGAATTCAGGATTTTCCGGACTGCCGCGAAACGTTATGCCGAATTGACGAAGTCTGACGCGCTGATTCACCGCGCAGTCGGTATAGAAGTCATGGACTTCTATACCGGTCCGCGCAGAAAAGCGTCCCAATTACTGTGAGATTTGCGCTGCCATGAGGTCTCCATAATCGCAGGAGCCGGCCAAAGTATCGGCTTGTGGTCACCTTTTTTCGCATATACTGTTTTCCACAGCAGCGTATGAACATTTTGGTTGTTGGTGGGTTCGATCCGGCCGATGGCGAAGCCGAAGACATTCGCACCTACGCGGCCGCACTCGGCCGGGAGATTATTCGTCAAGGGCATACGCTAATCAACGGTTGCCAGACTGAGTTCGATTCGGTCGTCGCCGTCGCCGCTGCCGACGAATTCAAACCGCAGCTTGGCAGAGATCACGGCATTGTGAGCTACGTTCTCTCGGGTACGAAGCCTGGCCACAAACTCGGACGAATCCTGCCCCCCCGCCTGACCAGCTGGGACCCCGGCGAAGGCGGCATGTTCGTGCCCGAACCGATCCAGCAGGCAGATGTGGTCATCATCGTACGCGGCTTCGAAGGCAGTTATCGCGCCGCGCACTGGGCTGACATCGTAAAAAAGCCAGTGTTGCCGGTTGCCTATTTCGGAGGAGCAGGCAAGAAAATCTATGATCTCGCCTTCGACAACTTCGATCGTCGCTACGGCGGCCGCCTGGACAAGCTGGATTTCGAAGAGCTAAACGCGTACGGTGAAAACTGGCCTGAGTTGGCGCGTGGCGTCGTCTCCCTCGCTGAAAAAGCAGCAACATCACGAAGTGTCCTCGCGATGATGTCCTACACGCGATCGGGCGACCTGGCAACAGCTCTTAAGAACGTCTTCTATAATTTCGAGCTCGTGTGCAAAGACTTTGGTTACGTATGCACGCGCGTTGATGAAACGAACACCGCAGATCGAATCGTTCCGCGGATTCTCGACCAAATGGACCGCGCTGCCTTTATTATTGTGGACCTGACCGAATTGCGTCCGAACGTTTTCTTTGAGCTCGGCTTCGCGGAAGGCCTGAAAAAACCTCGTATCGTGACTGCCAAAGATGGAACCGAATTGCCCTTCAACGTCAAGGACTTCCCGGTTACTTTCTGGAGCCCTCTCGATATGAAGAAACTCCACGACGACCTTACCGTTCGGGTTCAGGCAATCGCGGAGGACCAGGGACGCGCAGTCAAGCAAATGCGCGCCTGATCAAGCCTGCAGACCAGTTGAAGAGCAGGGGGCGCTGCAGTCTGGGTGCCGGCGCAAGGTACGGCTGCGCCGATCAACGCCGGATGAAGTTTCAAGAGAGCCTTTCTTCAGAAAAACGCAGATATCCAATAAACGAATTCAGGATCTTCCGGACCGCCGCGGAACGCTACGCCGAATTGACGAAGTCTGACGCGCTGATTCACCGCGCAGTCGCCGAAGCTGTTCATGGACTCCTCGACTTCCCTGCGGCAGAACGGAAACGCGTCCCGGCGGATATGGGGCGACGCGGAGCTGACGCGGATACAATCCGCGTGTCCGAAATGAAGGTGCGGCCGGACTTCCCACCACTGCAAAACGCAGAAACTCCTTTTCAGCCGATATGACCCTCTTTCCGAGGGTGCGCCTGAGATCTGTGGCTTGCTCCTGCATCCGGTCTGGCTGACTTCGTCGAACCGGGCGTCGCGGCAATCACGATGAGAAGCCGACTTTGGGTGCTAATCCAAATGCGCCTGGTCAAACGCCGTATCTTGCCAATCGGTGCCTATTAAGCGGGTGGAGTCTCCGACAGAACCGCGCGCAGGCCAGCCTGTCCGAAATGATGATCCGCCGTCAGCGCGTCCCGAATATTCCGCCTCCCCATGACAAGGAAAGACAGGCAATCGGTCAGGCTCCAGTCCTTGTCGGAGCGATCGGTGAACAGACGGAGGGCGCCCGCACTCAATTCTCCGCTGTGGGGAACCACTTCGATTCGGGCATCTCGACGAATCCGCGCGTACCCATGGGCCGCAATACTGCGCGTAGCGGGGTCCGACATCGCGTTCAGCCATTCCCAACAGACCGCTTCGGTGGTAACCACAAGAGCCCCGGACCGCACCAGATAGTCTTGCCAGGCCCGCGCGTCGGGGTGATATTGGTCGCGGCCGCGGAACAGCGCGATCCAAAATGTGGCGTCGGCGAAAAAATCAGGAGGCAGAGTCAGCCCCGCCTGGGCGTGCCGTATAGATAATGGTCGTGCTGTGCGGAAAGGTCACTGGGCAGTTCGTCGTCAACGGCATTTTCGGCCAGCCATTGCAGGGCAGACTGAGGAGAGCTCTCCGGCGCTGCATCTGCGCCGCCAAACGTTTCGACATGCACCACGAAAGACCGGTCCCGCGGAAGATCCACGGCCTGCTCCGGCACGATCACCTTGCCATCGAAGTGGGCGTTGAAATCAATCATCGAGGCTAAAATTACCTGGTACGATTATGCCAGAAACAACGGCGACAGACTGACGCGCTCTGAGTTTTCAGCGGTCCAATCCGGATTCACCGCGCAGCGGCGCTGTTTGCCGGATCGAACAGCGGGACAATCTCCCCAGTACTCGGATCGATCCCGGTCAGGTTCGGACCTTTGCGCGGATTGCAACGGTGACAGGCGAGGGCCAGATTGCTGTGATTATCGTTCCCACCGTGCTGGCGAGGTATTATGTGCTCGATGTGATGGGTAAGGGAAGAACCGTCCTGCGCGCCGAGGCCCCCATAAAGGAGGCCCGTCAGGCAGGAGGTAATAGATATTATTAGAAAGAGCGAGTCGCTCCTGATAGCGGTATGGCATGAGCATTTCGGGAACTGAAGTCAGAGAAGCGTTGGCGCGGGGTGTGACCGTGAGCGATGAGGCGCTGACCGCCGATCTCGCCGACGGCAGGACCATTGTTGTGCCACTGGCCTGGTTCCCGCGCCTCGTGCACGGGACACCTGCGCAGCGCGCCAACTGGCGTCTCATTGGCGGAGGCGCGGGAATTCACTGGCCGGACCTGGATGAGGATATCAGCGCGGAAGGCCTTCTGGCGGGCCGACGGTCGGGCGAGACGCAGGAGTCCTTGCGGAGATGGCTTCAGGCGCGCAACGCCGGGTAATTCGCGCCGCAGCGAGGTGGGGGTTTCTCCATAGTCGGGAAGTCTCAAGGCCCTGGCGTTAGGACGGAAAGCTCACAACAGGAATAGGCGCCTGCCCCGATCAGCGGACCAAGCCGACTTGAACGGGAGTAATCGACTATCGATTTGGCCGGAATATCCTTTGAAAATCGCACTAGAGCCCGCGCTCGATCAGCCAGGGGTACCATGGAGTTGGAGCAGATGGTGGAGCCGGTCGATATTCTCGGCGATGACTTTGCCCGAGCGGCGGCCGAAGCGGGACTCCACGCCCGGATTGAAGCCCTCACCGCCGGCAAAGTCGTTGTTTATATCGACGATCTGGATCGATATATCGAAGAACTGCCTGACGGTCAACGTTTCGAGGTCCGCCTGCAGCCTGAGACTTCTCGTGATTCGCATATCCGCGTGCTGCGCGAGATCCCACCCCTTAACGGGTGAAGCGTCCCACCTTATCCGTTATTGCAGGCCCGAATGGCTCGGGTAAGAGCACTTTGACTTCGTCCATCTGGTTCGAGGGCAACGCGAATCTGATCGATCCAGACACGCTGGCGCGAAGCATTGACCCCGTTCGCCCAGCGCGCGCCGCGATTCCAGCAGCCCGGCAAACCATCCTGCGCTGCAGGGCGTTGCTCGCAAGCCGCGTGAGTTTCGCTCTGGAAACTACGCTGGCCGGTCACGGCGCGATCACAATCATGAGAGAAGCCAGGAAAGCGGGTTACAGGATTGTCCTCGTTTACGTTGCGTTAAAAGATCCGGAACTGCATATTGAGCGGGTTCGCCTTCGGGTTTCGCGAGGAGGGCACGATATTCCGGATGTTGACATTCGCCGCCGCTATGCCCGAAGCCTGATCCGCGCCCCTGAAGCTCTCGGTCTCGCCGATGAGGCAGTTGTGCTCGACAATTCGGGTCTCCATCCTGTACGGATGCTCCTTTTCAAGAACGGGGCTGTCGTCTGGAGAGCGGAACTGCTGCCGGAATGGGCTCAGCGGTTGCACCGGTCTTCCGAGCCAGAGACGTGAAGACGCGTTGAACCGGCAACGGCGTGCCGACTTAACGTTCCTAATCCCGGATCGGCCTTTCCTGCGAGTGCCGATCAGAGCGCGAACGATACTTCCCAGAACCCCGTTTCTGGGGCTTGGCCCCGTTTGTCCCTTTAGCTGAGGAAAGGTTCGATCCGCCTCAAGGCGTAGAATCATGGGGATGGAAGATTGGAATCCGTGGCATGAGGCCGTAAAGGCCAGTTACTCGTCCGCCGCTGCGATCCTTGTCCTTGCCGTCGGATGGTTGTTTGGGCAGCGGCTGACTTACGTTTGGAATATTCGGCAAAAGCGTCGGGAATTGCAGTTGGGTGCTTCCCAGCAGTTTTACGCGGCGTACGGGGAGTTCTTTGCCGTCTGGAAAATGTGGAACCGGCTCGACCACCAAGCACCCTCGTTCGACGACCGAAGATGGGAACTCCTGACTCGTGCGGCAGGCGCCGAAGCTCGGTTTCGACGAGACCCTAGCAGCCCGTGGTAGAAGTGCAAAACGCTTCAAGTGTTGATGGAGGCGGGAAAATCCCAAGGAAGTGATCTCGAGGCGGGAAGCGGGCTCGCTATCTTCGATTAATTCGATCCAGCGGGCCGCCAGTGCGGTCATCGCGATCTGGACAAGCAAAATCGCATCTGAGAGGCCCTGCAGGGTCCTCGGTTTGCCGATTCCGGAACACTCCCGGACCAGCAGCGCCAGATTGAATCCGATCGCGTGGAACAGAAGCCGCTTGAGAATGTTCTTTTGACCCTTCAGGTGCGTTCGTCTCATGCCGCCGGTTTCGTACATGTGCGCAAAACTTCTTTCGGTCAGCTCGGTGCGCAGCTTCTGCAGATCTTTGCCGCGCCGTCCACTCATCCGCCGCCGATTCCCATACACCTGCTTCTGTTCTTTTTCCTTGCCGTCCCAATTCCGCGGCCCGCGCTCCGGCTCCGGAATATAGCTGCGCACCCCGTCGGCATGCAAATCGACCAGAACTTCATTGCTGTGATATCCCTTGTCGGCCACCAGTTCTTCGACGCCGCGTTCGTTGATCAGCGCCGCGTTGGCCTGGGCTTCCTGTAAGGTGACTCCGATGGTGGTGGTGTCGCCCAGATCCGCCGCCTGCAGCGTGATCGCCACCACCGCGCCGCTGGCCAGATCGACCGCATGCTCGGCCTTGTGCGCCAGATGCGTGCGGCCATCCTTCATCCTGGCGATGCGCGCGCTGCTATCGGTAGGGCTCATCCACTCTTTATTGGAGGCCTTCTTTTTGCGCTTCCGGTCCAGCCTCGCGGCCTGCTCGCGCGTAGGCTCCTCAATGCCTTCAGCTTTGGCCAGATCCTTCAGATATTCGTCATAGCCGCGGCCGTCGTCGCGCCGCCGGATCGAACGCATCGCGGCATTGGCTTCCAGCATGGTCGCGTCTACGGCGATGGTCTGCCCGTCCATCAAGCCTTCTTTGCCCAGCACCTTCACGAACCAGCGGAACACGGCTTTGTGCGTTTCCACCGGCATCAGCCGGCGCGTGCGCGACATCGTCGAATGGTCCGGCGTCGATTCGGTCAGACTGAATCCCAGAAACTCCCGCAACGAAAACGAGTCCGCCACGCGCCACGCAATCCCGCGTTCCGAATCGATTCCTTCAAAGTAGCCGAGCAGCAGCATCCGGAAATACACACCCGGCGCCATGCTTGGCCGACCCATGACCGGCTTGTAAAACCTCTTGCACAGATGTTCCAGGCGTTTGTCGACCTTGTTCCGCTCCAGGATTTCGTTCACCTTCGCGTAGAACGGATGACTTGCCGCCTTGGGGATATCCTGGGCGTTGAAAAACAGCGGTTCCTGCTTCGCTTTGCGCTTGCCCATCGCCATGCTGCTTATGACGTCTGAAACATTTCAGAGGTCACATGTTTGGAGGCGAAATCCGGACTTTTACCACAGGCTGCTAGCACGAGGACGGCGAAACGCTTCCCAGGGACGAGAGGCGCGTAATCCGCCCACAATCAGCAAACGCCGAGCGGCAAGGCAGGAAATCCCGAAACCGTCATGGCAGGTTCATCAAGTAATTGAGCCCATCAAAATGTGGTGCCGGCGAAAAAACCAGGAGGCAGATTCAGGCCCCTGGCTCGGCGTATTTCCCGCGTCAGCGTTTGACGTAAAGCCGGATTCCCGGCTGCCCCTGGTCGCCGCGCCCAGGTGGCTAATTCTCAGAAGGCTTTTCCACCTTGTCGATGACCATAACGTTGACGGGCGCCCTGGTTGGTTCCAGCTTCAACCCCAGCTGCTGCTGGAAGGCGGCGAACAGATCCGGAGCGGCATCGGGATTGTCGCCCGCGGGAGTCGGAGGGCCACCAAGAAGCGCCGCCATGGCCGCATCGGGTGTGAAGTTCAGCGTGAAGTCGTACCTGCCGGTAAGGCCTGACTGGTCCACCACCGGTCTATCTGTGGAGTTTTGCAACACGGCGGTGAATTGCGACATCGGCGAGTTATGGAAGTTCATGATCATCCCCGACGCATTTCTTCCGAAACCCCATCCTGGAATGCCCTTCGGATCGTCCTGGCTTTGGGTAATTTTCGCGCCGTTTTTGGCGAGCCGGACCGCGTATACCGGGAGCTCTCTCTTCTCGAAATGGAATTTGAGCTGGAAGCGATCAACCAGCAGTTTCTGAATCATCACCTTCATCTGGTCGACGTTTGGCTGGCCCGGCGCATCGGGCTTTCCCGCCATGTCGAACTTCTCCGTTTCGGTCCAGGCCGGCCCGCCGGCAAGCTGCTTCGGATGGAGCCAGTAAGCCAGGTTGATCAGAGCGTGCACCGTCACGTTCGTTGTGATCACCTCGGCGCCTCGCAACGTAATGATCTGCTCCGGATGGGCAGGATCGCTCGGTTTGATCGTGGCCACTTCGAATGCGGGATTCGCATCCGGCGCCATCCGTTTCGGCGGAGGCGGAGGTTCAGGAATCGCCCAGGCGGTCTCGGGAGTGGCGCGTGCCAGGTTCAGGGGCAGCTGCGCGCCCTGGCTGAACGTCCCCGTGATCAAGTTTCCGTCAGCGCTCAGCTTTCCTTCATACTTGCCATTTATGGCGGGGATTGTCACTTTTATGACCGAACCATCGCGTGTGATCGTGGTCGCGATAGGCGGTGAATACTGGTCGGCGGTGCGGATTGTAGCCGTCAGCTTGTCATTTTCCGTCGCGATCTTAAACACGAGGCGCACTTTTTGCTGGCCTGGCTGCAGTGTGCCCTGCCAATTGCCGGTTATATCCTGGGCTTCGAGCGCAGTTCCCTGCAACGCCGCAAGAGCCAGCATCCACAACGTCACCTTTTTCATCGGCGACCTCCTGTTTCCTTATCTGATCCAATATCGACCTTGAGATCCCTGAACGTTGCCATCTCTCTGGAGACGCCAAAACGATGGCGAATGTTCCGCGAACTATGACGTTCACGTCCGGTGAGCCGCCCGATCCGTCGAGTTTGCCCACGCGGGACCCAAGCCGCGTTCCGGAAAGTTGCATCCTCGCCGATCAGGCCGCTTGCCTCCAGCGGAGTACACTACACGGTGTTTCAGATTGAGTGGAGCTGTTAATGGACTCCTCTACTTCCCTGCATTAGAACGGAATCGCGTCCCGGCGGATGTGCTGCGCGACGCGGAGCGGCGGGGCAAGCCCGCAGAGGAAGACAGCACTGATCGGGACATTCCGGCGCCCGGTCGGCGCTGTGGTCAGGGGACAGTGGATATGACCCAAAAATTTCCAACGAATCGAGTGCTGCCGGGCGTCCAAGGAGCGGAATGGCAACCGGTGAAAATGGCGGGGGCTAGCCAACTGGCACCGGCCTCCCACATGCAAAGCACCGAATTCGCCGATGAGTGCGCGTTGCTGGCGGCGTGCCGCCGGCACGACGTCCGTGCGTTCGAGCAGCTTTATCGGGCGCAAGAGCCGCGGCTCAAGAGTATCGCCTGGCATATGCTCGGCAATCGGCAGGATGCCGAAGATGCCGTACAGGAAGCGTTTCTGAAGGTATACCGGGGCATCGGGGGATTTGACGGCGATTCAGGGATTGGAACCTGGCTCTGCCGGATTGTGATCAACGTCTGCTACGACCTGCAGCGGAAACGCAGGCGCGAAGGCGGTCGGGAGGAAGCACCGGCCGAAGAGCGGCCAGCGGCGGGCAGCCAGGCTTTGAGCATGCTGCTGCGCGATGCGTTGCGGCGCATCCATCCGCGGTACCGGATGGTGTTCCTGCTGTTTGAAGTGGAAGGTCTGCGGCACGCGGAGATTGCCGCGGCGCTCGAAGTGCCGGAGGGAACTTCGAAGGCGTGGCTCTTCGAGGCTAAGAAGGAATTGAAACGGCTCCTGACGGAGGTGCGGCGATGATTTTTCAATGCGAAGATCTGGAGCGCGCGCTGCGGTCGCCGGAACTGATGCCGGATGCGCGCGCGCATGCGGAGCTCTGCGACCGCTGCGCTCAGCAGCTTGACCTGTGGTCGCAGATTTCGCGACTGGCGCCGGCACTGCATGAGGAATGGGAGAGCCCTGGCTTATGGGCGCGAATTCGCACGGACATGGAAACGGCGGCGCCCGTCAAACGGCCCGCGCCATGGCGGCAGTGGGCAGTGGCCGCGATGGCGGTATTGGCGGTGTCGGCGGTGTTGCTGTGGCAGCCATGGCATCACGCAACCTCCTCCAGCCGGGAGTTTCTGACTGAACAGACGCTCCAGGAAGTGCAGCGGACCGAAGCGGCCTACGCGCGCTCGATCGAGAAGCTTACGCGCATCGCGGGGCCAGGGCTGGAGCAGTCGCCTTTGCCGCTGGCCGAGGCGTACCGCGAAAAGCTGGTACTGCTCGATTCGGAAATCGCCGAGCTGAGAGCCAATGTGGAAAACAACCGTTATAACGCGTATCTGCAGACGCAGCTCGCGTCGGTGTACCGGGAGAAGCAGACGACGCTTCAGGAATGGATGGCAAATGCGAACAGGTGAAAGGCTGAGCAGATTCGGAGTGGTACTGCTAATGGTGACGGCCTGCACAGGGCCGGCCTCGGCGCGCGAGGAGTATACGCGCGAGTTCCGGAAAACCGTACCGCTGGCGTCCGGACGGACGTTCCGGATCGATCACTCCCTGGGAAACATCACCATTCGTACGCAGGGGAAAAACGAGGTAGAGATCCACGCCATAATCCGCTGCTCAGCCGATACTGCCGCCGAGGCGCACAGTCGTGCCGACGAGGTGCGTATCCGCGTGGACGAAGGCGGCAGCGGAGTTGCGGTGCGCACCGAATATCCCGAGCACGACCACGGCAGCGGGTTTTGGAACTGGCTGGGGAACAGGAATGTTTCGTTCAGCGCGGATTACGACATCGTGGTTCCGGAGACCGCGCCAGTGGAAGTCGAAAACCGCTTCGGCGGGGTCTCAGCGGCGGGACTGCACGCGGGAGCTGTGATTATCAACAACAACGGACCGGTGAATTTCAGCGGCGGACGCGGGCGGCAGCGCATCGAGAATCGATTCGGCGATGTGGACGTTCGGGGTAACGACGGCGATGTGACGGTGCGAAACGCCAATGGCCGCGTGGCGGCCAGCGACATCATGGGGATGCTCGACATCAGCAACAGGTTCGGCGAGGTGCGGATCGATAATGCCGCGCGCGGTGCGAAGGTAGACAGCCAGAACGGCACTATCGGCATCGATAACGCAGGGGGCACAGTTGCGGTGGCCAACAGCTTCGGGCCGGTGCGCGTCGGGGAGGTGAAAGGCGACCTTACCGTAATGAACCAGAACGGGGACATCGACGCGCAGGGGATCGCCGGCGCGGCCAACCTGCACACCAGTTTTGCGCGGGTTCACGTCACGAAGATCGGGAAGGGATTGACGGTCGAAGCGCGGAACAGTGGAATTACAGGCGATACGGTGGGCGAATCGGCGGTGGTGGAGACGAGCTTTGCGAGTGTGGATCTGCGCGACGTGAAGGGGGGTGCGCGGGTCACGGCCGGGAACAGCGGAATCCGGCTAAGCGGCATCGGCGGTGAAGTGTTCGCCAAGACCTCATTCGCGGGAGTGACGGTGAGCGATGCGGCGGGCCCGATCACGGTCGAAAATCAGAACGGGTCGGTAACGGTGGAAACGCGGCAGGGCGCGCGATGCCAGCCTATCGCGGTGCAGACTTCGTTTGCACCGATCCGCGTGGCGCTGCCGGCCGGCGCGGGCTACAACGTGACGGCGAGAACCTCCTTCGGCAGCATCCACTCCGAACACGAGATGACCGTTACCGGGGATGTCGGCCGCGACGCGGTGAGCGGCAAGATCGCGGGCGGTGGCTGCGAACTGCGCCTGATGGACCAGAACGGTAACATCGACATTCTGAAGCAGTCTGGCGCACGTTGAACGGCTCACTTGTGATTCATGGGAAGGAGACAAGCGCCGATCTTTAATGGCAGGTGTAATCCCCACGAATGTGCGATGAGCACTCGCGTTCCCTTCAGGAATCTGATCGACGATCTTGAAGGCGGTCGTTCGCTGGCTGAGTTTCTGTGGCAGTTCCCTTCGAAGCGGCGGCCCTACTTCATTCCCCCCAGGATCGACCCCACAATCCCCCCGACCACACCGGCTTCGGTGCGTTGTTCTCTCCCGCTGGGCAGATACTCCATCAGCGCGTGCGCCAGTCTGGAAATCGGCAGGGATTGCAACCAGACCCGGCCCGGGCCGGTAAGCGCGGCCAGGAAGATGCCGTCGCCACCAAAAATCATGTTGCTGATCCCGGGAATGCGCGAGATCTGGAAGCTCACGGTGCTCTGGAAGGCGCCTACATGGCCGGGATGCACGCGCAGGGTCTCGCCGGCGCGAAGGTCCTTGGTGACAACCTCGCCAGAGAGCTCGATCCACGCGGTACCCGTTCCGCCAATGTGCTGCAACCGGAACCCGTCGCCGCCGAAAATGCCCGCGCCCAGCGATTGTTGAAACCCCACCCCGATCTGAACCTGCGGAGTGGCGCAAAGGAAGCCGTGGCGATGGACCAGGTATTCGCTTCCATTACCCACCGTAACAGGCAAAATGTGGCCGGGGACCCTGGTGGCGAAGGCGAGTTCTCCGGCCGCTCCGCTGGCGCGATACTCGGTCATGAACAAGCTTCCGCCGCCGGCGACCCGGCGAATCGCGCCGAAAAAACCGCCGCCGCCCGCCATCTGCGTATGTGTCGTCATCTGAATTGAGGCGCCCATCCAGGAAAGCTCACCGGCCTCGGAGATGATGGCGTCGTTCGGCTCGAGGATGAATTCGAGCACCGGCATAGTGGTGCCAATAACGTTGCTCTGCATGAGTGCCTCCCGGTAAAATGTCACCAGCAAGTGTAGTACACGGCACCGTTGGTCCATCAGACGCCGGGCGCGGCGTCTAAAGCCGGCGTCAGCTGCGTTTCCCGCAGAACGCACCTTGCGGTGCGTGTACATCCTTTAGTCAACCCACTTCGGAAACACCACACTCGATCAGATCCACGGCAAGCGCTCTACGCGGTCTGGAGCGAGATCGCATTGCCGGAAGCGGTGAACTGACCCGCAGTCAACATTTGGTTGACCTCCATGGCATGCTTCACGGCGGCGGCGCCGAAACCCGAATAATAGTGCATCCCGCAGATGCGATTGTCCGAGGCCGCCTGCAGGGCCATTCTGGAGATGAAGGACGTGGGCACAGGAGCCACCAGGCTGCCGATGCCGTCGATGCCCTGGGCGGCGCCGATCTGCAGCATCTTAAAGTAGCCGCGAATCTGTTCATGCGTGGGGCGGCCTGCCACGAAATTGCCGTGGGCAAAGGCGAACTTGGCCCGCACGTCCCCCAGCATCACGCCGGGATGAACGGGCAGTTTGTTGCCTTCGCGGTCCAGTCGATTCAGCCAACGCATAAACTTTGAAGGGCTATAGCAGACCTGGGTCCACAGGAAGACTTCCTTCTCCGGGTGCGCGGCGCTCCAGGCATTCTTGCGCTGCAACTCGCGCGCGGTCTGGTCCGAAGTTGTGTTGGGGTTGCCATAAGGGTGCCCCGCGAACACGATGGTCTTCACGCGCGGGTCGTCGAAAAGGCCCGTGTCCGCCATGTCCATGGCCGTTTGAAAGCCGCCGGCGGGGTGGCGCGGATCGCCCGCGAGGAGCAGAAAGCCGTCGGTGCCGGCGTCGAGAAGGGCGCCGACGATGGTCCGGAGGTGAGCTGCGTCCCGATACCGGCGTGCGGCCATGTGTGGGACAGGCCTGTAGCCGAGCTTCACCAGCTGGGCCGAACGCTCAACGGTCTTGACGCGATCCGCGTCTTTGGTGCCGGGTTCGGTGGACTTGTCCACAATGGAGAATATCTGGCCGGCGGGAACGGAAATGCCCTTGTCGGACATTTCTTTCACGACGTTGGCCATGTTGGTGAGACAGCTGATTTCGAAGGTGCTCGACTGCGCGTATTTTCTTACCCGATCCGCCGTCAGATTCGTGTCATGCATGGTTTGGATTTCCAACCCTTTGAGATGTGGGAAGCACCCCGGGCCGCACGCCGTTGGGGTGCAAAAGCTTAATTCTATCTGTTGGGCGCGCACCGCGCCCGGGCCCCGCTAAAGATCACAGGTCCAGCGTACCCGTGGTTTCGGTCTGCCCCTTCGGACCCGTAGCCCTTTCGACAATCTCAACGCCCTTGTTCTCCGGAGAAAACGTCATGCGCCCTTCGAATGTCAGCAGCACACTGCGGACTCTCCATCTCGAATGTTCGACCAGCGTCTCGCCTTGCCACTCATGGGAGCCCTGATGTTCGATGCGATTCAGCCCGTTCGCCGCGCCGCTTACGAATCCCCCTCCGCCACCGCCTCCCCCAAAGCCAGGTCCGCCGGGCATTTCAACCGCATCAGCCGGTGGCGTGAAGTCGAACGTGCTGTCGGGGATCGGCTCGTCGGCACGCAGTTCCCGTATCGTGAGCGTGGAACGAGTCCATCGGATTTCGTCCTGCCCCGGGAAGCGATGTCCGATGTCCGCGCGAACGCCCATCACCCTGAACGATCCCGGATCGATCCGGAAACGAAACGGTGACGTGGCGATCGCAGCGTGCGGACCCGGTCCGTACGTAACCGAAACAGCGAGGCGCCCATCTTCGTCCGGCAGCATCTCCGCTTCGCTGACTTGCTCGCTTATATGGGTGAACAGGAACGGTTCATTTCCGCCGCCCAGCGGAATGTCGGACCGGAAACTGTGGGGCAATCGCGAAGGATTCACCGGCATCCGGGTGTAGCGCTGCCTTCCCATGGGTCCGCCAAAAACCGTGTGGGCCTTCATTCCGCTGCAAACCTGCACCCTGCAGCGATCACCCGGCGATTCCAATCGCATCCGGTCAGGCGCGGAGTAAAAGAACCGGACGCGGCGCTCGTTGCGCTGGCTGGCATATTCGTCGCCGGATTCGTGGATGATGGTTGCTTCCGCTTCGAGGCTCCGCAGCTTCCGGTAGGCCTCTGATACCCGGCTGAGCAGTACAAGTGCGTCCATAGCTCAGGCTAGAACGGTTCGGACTTCGTCCGATGGACTCGCTGGAAAGCGAGTCCGCAGCCTGGAAAGGCTGCCCCACAAAAAACTTACTGGTACGAGCCGGCATTCTTCCAGCGGGCAAGCCGCGATGTGCCCATTCCGGACGGTTCGGGACTGCGCGTAAGCAGGCACTGCCAGCCCAGCGAGAGCGACCCAATACGCGATCCCGGTCATGTTCCGGGCCTCAGTATACTTCAGCGCCGCCGGTCGGAACCCCCGTTAAGGCGGTTGACGCCACGTTAAACGCCGCCATAAATATCTGAATCCAATCGAATAACGTCAGCCTGACGGACCTGACGTAGACGCTGGCGCATTGGCGGGCCTACCATCGCCAATCACAGGGGATCGTGGATTTTCCTTGGGGTGCCTGGCTTACTCAACAGGTGCCGGATACCCGCCAACCCCCTGTGGTTTTTCAGAACCGAAGGAGACACTTGATGAAATCGCTCTCTATGGCGAGACTCTGCTGCGTTGTCGCCCTCGTCGCGCACGCCGCCACCCTGTTCGGCCAGACCGGACTGGCTATACTGACTGGCACGGTATCCGACCAGTCCGGCGGCGTCATCGCCAACGTCGCCGTGAAAGCCCGCCACGTCAACACCGGGCAGGTGCTCACCGTGACGACCACCTCGACGGGCAATTACTCCATCGCCCAGATGCCGATCGGCGCCTACGAAATCACGGTTGAGGCGGCGGGATTCAAGACGTATAAGCGCGAGGGGGTCAGCCTTGCCGCCGCCCAGGAGTTGCGACTCGACATTCCGCTCCAGGTCGGCAACGCAAGCGACTCGATTACGATTACGGGCGAAGCGTCGCTGCTCGACACCGAGAACGGAACGATCGCCCACAACATTACCGTGTCTCAGATGCAGGATCTGCCGATTCTCCCCGTGAACGGGGCCACAGGCTCCATTGCGGCGTTCGGTTTCCGCGATCCCTACGGCCTCGCACTGCTGATCCCGGGAGTGCAGTACTCGGTGAACAGTGTAATGATCATTAACGGCCAAGGCACCGCGACGGCCCAATACCGCATTGAGGGCCAGAACAGCGGCTTGACCGGCAGTTTGAACATCTTCACTCAGTTCACCCAGCCCAGCACCGATGCCGTTCAGGAAGTGGCCGTGCAGACCAGCAACTTTGCCGCGGAATACGGCACAGTCGGCGGCGGCATCTTTAATGTGACGATGAAGTCCGGCACCAACCAGTTGCACGGCAGCGCGAGCGACTACTTCACCAATGAAGCCATCAACGCGCATCAGCCGTTCACGCACCTTCGCGACACCGACCGGCGCCATGATTACGACCTGACCATCGGCGGACCCGTCCGAATACCGAAACTCTATAACGGCAAGAACAAGAGCTTTTTCTTCATCAATTTCGAGCAGTTCATTACCCGCCCGTTCGTCTCCACGGTGTCGGCAACGGTTCCGACGCAGGCGTACCGGGACGGCGACTTCTCGGCCCTCATCCCGGCGAGCGGCGTGAACGGCGTTGGCGTCCCCTTCTGGTGGGGACCGGCGCCGCGCAGCACAACTATGTCGATCCGACGGGCGCCACAATTCTGTCCGGCACCATCTTCGACCCCAACAGCACCCGTACCGTCACGTGCAGCGCCGCGATCACCTCCGACTGTCCGGCGGGCAGCCTTGTGCAGGTTCGGACTCCGTTCCCCGGCAACGTAATTCCGCTGTCCGTTCTGCGCGATACCGTCGCTCTGGCGGTGCAAAATCTGATTCCCCTGCCGACGGGTCCGAACGCGGCCGCCGGCGCGCTGGGAAACAACTACCAGAATCCCTTTCATGCGAACCGCACCTCCACATTGCCCTCGTTCAAGCTCGACCATCAGCTTAATCAGAATGCGCATCTTTCGTTCTACTTCGCCTACGACGCAACCAGCGCGCAGTACACGCCGGGTAACGGAGCATACGAAGGCTTCCCCTCCACCATCACGGAGGCGCGCGGCACCTTCCATAACTCGACCCAGCAGCGCCTGAATTACGACCAGACGCTATCGCCGACGCGCCTGCTGCACGTGGGCGTCGGTTTCGTGCGCTTCGATTTCAAGGACTTCTCGCCCACGCTCGACTTCAACGCCCAACAGACCCTCGGCCTGACTGGCTCCACACTGAACCGTTTGTTTCCGAACTTCACCGCGGGAGCGTCGGCGAGTTTAGGCGGTCTGAGCACCACCGGCCCGCTCGCGCAGAGCACCGGCGGCAGCGAGCGCCGGCCTTCCGCGACGATCAGCATTACAGAGACGCACGGCAACCACACGATTAAGTATGGCGGCGAGTTCAGGGAGGATCGCTACCCGATCAGCGTCTTCACCAATACCGCGGGCAACTATTCGTTCACGAGCTCCTCAATAGCGCCCAGCGGCAGCGGCGTGACCGCCGACCCCGCCCTGCAGTTAGTGAACCTCTCACAGGGCACGACCGGCTTCGGATACGCCAACTTCCTGCTGGGCGGCGTGCAGGCCGTGACGATCGCCCAGCCCGCCGTCTACCGCACGCATAAGTATCAGTGGGCCGGATTTATACAGGACAGCTGGAAGGTTACTCGCAAACTCACGCTGGACTACGGCCTCCGCTGGGATTATGGCACCTACAACCGCGAAGACTACGGCCGCCTCGGCGATCTGAGCCTGACCACTCCCAACCCTTCGGCCGGCGGACTGCCGGGCGGACTGATCTTCGAAGCCGCCTGCAAGTGCAGTTTCGCCCACAACTATCCCTATGCCTTTGGCCCCCGTTTCGGCTTCGCCTACTCCCACGACACGAAGACTGTGCTGCGCGGCGGCGCCGGCTACGTCTATAACGCCACGCAGTATTTCGCGGCCGGCATCAGCAATCAGGCGACCGGAACCACGCCGGCCTTCGGCCAGTCGATCTTTCAGCTGCAGAACGGCATCCCGTCCACCATCCAGGCGCAGTGGCCGGTTTACGCGCCCAACGTGGGAGAGCCGAACAATTCGGTGATCGCGGCTCCCGCGCTGGTCGATCCGAATGCGGGCCGCCCTGGGCGGATTTTCCAGTATTCGCTCACCCTGCAGCGTGAAGTCACCAAGAACCTGGTCCTCGAAGCCTCCTACGTGGGCAATCGCGGGGTCTGGCTGCCCGCGCCGGCGCTGGCGAGCTTCAACGACCTGAGCGTGGCGGACCTTGCCAAGTACGGTTTCACGGTCGGAAACACAGCCGATCGCGCCCTGCTGATCACGCAGATCGCCAATCTCACCGCAGCCCAGAAAGCGACGCTCGCGTCGAAGGGTTTCAATCTGCCTTGGGCGGCCTTTCCCACCAACCAGACCGTGAGACAGGCCATCCGGGAGTACCCGCAATTCAACACATCGATCAACCCGACCGTGGCGCCGCTGGGCAAAGACTGGTACGACTCGCTGCAGCTCACGGTGACCAAACGCTATTCGCATGGGTTGACCGTCAACGGCAACTACACGTATTCGAAGACCCTGGATCTCCTGAGCACGCCCGATCCCTACAACATAGGCCTGGGGAAGAATATCTCGGCCATGGACCTTCCGCAGCAGCTCCGTTTCTCGGCGGATTACCAGACGCCGC
This sequence comes from Terriglobia bacterium, assembly GCA_963832905.1. Taxonomy (GTDB): domain Bacteria; phylum Acidobacteriota; class Terriglobia; order Bryobacterales; family Bryobacteraceae; genus BOG-234. Next base: position 1,364,257 of record CAWHVO010000008.1, read on the forward strand.
GCCCCCACAAGGGTATTCCGGTGATCGGCAATCCGATTGTGTCCTACCTGCTCGGCGGCTGGGGGCTGGGCGTTTATGCGGATTATCAAAGCGCGCCGCTGCTCGGGCGTCCGGCCGCGGGCTCACTGATGCCGGTCAGCGACTGGCTGGGTTATGGCCCGGGTGGCGCACAACTGAAGATCGGGCCCAATGGCCAGCCCATGAGTCCGTATGCGGTGAACTGGACCGATCTCAGCGGGAAGGTTCATACCGAGCCGCTGGACCCCAACTGTGGCTGCTACGATCCGACGAAGACACAGATTCTGAATCCGAACGCCTGGGTTGCGGTGCCGGATGGCCAGTTTGGCGCCAATCAGTCGAGCATCAGGTACTTCCGAGGCATTCGCCAGCCGCAGGAAAGCGCGAACCTGAGCCGCAACTTCCGCTTCAAGGAGCACTACACTCTCCAGCTCCGGATTGAGATGAACAACATTTTCAACCGCCTTCTGCTGCCGCAGCCGACCGCGGCGGGTGCGAACTTCTCGGCCAGTCCCACCGCCGTAAACGGCCTGTACACCGGCGGATTCGGCACTTTCGGAAATCTGACAACCGGCGCCGCCGTACCCGGCGCGCCCCGCAGCGGTCTGTTTGTGGCCCGCTTCCAGTTCTAGCCTCACGGACTAAAGTCTGTGCCACCTGTTGCAGGTGGTGGCACAGGCTTTCGCTGCCATTTCGGACACGCGGACTGTATCCGCGTCCTCATAGGCTTTAACCTGGGAAACGTTCTTTCGCCGCCTGCCGGTTCAACCCATTTCGCGCACTGTCCCCCGAAATGCTATATACTCACCCAAAACGGGGGATCGGCACTATGTACGTCGTTCACAGTTCCCTTCCGTGGACGGAAGAGCAGCGCGCCAGCATTCTGGCTCACCTGGACAAGCTTCTGGAAAGCCCGGCGTTCAACGGAAGCGCCCGCCGGCAGGCCTTTCTGCGTTACGTTGTCGAGCAGACGCTGGCCGGCAGCGGGACTTCCATTAAGGAACGCAACATCGCCGTCAACGTTTTCGAACGAAGCGACGATTTCGACGCCCAGAGCGCATCCATCGTGCGCGTGACCGGAAGCGAGGTGCGCAAGCGGCTGGCTCAGGCCTACGCCTCGGGCTTCGACCCGCGGGTGCGCATCGAACTGCCTCTGGGCAGCTACCAGCCGATCTTCCACTTCGATCCCGAAGCCGCCCTGGCCATCGTGACGCAGCCGGAGATCCGGCCTGTCGAACCGGTCAGGCTCTCCAGGCGATGGATGCGTCCCTGGCTGCTTGCCGCTGCGGGCGTAGTTGCGGCGGCTGCCATTCTTCTGCTCCCCGGGATGGCCCACGGGACATCCGCGATCGATCAGGTCTGGCAGCCGCTTTTCAATCGCGACCAGCCCGTGCTGATCTCGCTTGCCACCATCACCAGCCCGAACGTCCAAAGGGGGCGAAGGGATGGCGTTCGTCGGCACAGGCGGCGCGCTGGCAGCGGCACGCTTTGCCGAGCATCTCGCCCTGCACCGCCAGCCGTTCGCGCTGAAGTTCGGCAACGATGCATCGTTTTCCGATCTCAAGCGATCTCCTGCGATCCTCATAGGCGGTACCCGCTGGTCGGACGAGCTGATGCAGACTCTCCGTTTCCGGATCGAACGGGGCGAGCAGGGCAAGGGCGTCGTCAACTCGCAGACGCGGGACCGAAGGTGGAGCGATCCGGGCGCAGACGCGGCGCCCAACTCGGTTGAAGGCTACTCCATCGTCACCCGGCTGCTGCGCAGCGAATCCGGCCATCCGGTCATTCTGATCGTCGGTCTGGATCCGCGCGATACTCAGGCCGGCGTGGAATTTCTTGCCGACGAACGCCTGTTTGAGAAATTCTCCGCCACCGCTCCCCCGGACTGGACGCGCAGAAATTTCCAGATCGTTCTGCACGACCGGATCTTCGGCAATTCGCCAGGCTCTCTCAACGTTGTCGCGTCACACATCTGGTAACCCGCTCGCGGTACCGCAGCGATAAACTTGGTTAGACCCGTTCCACGATGCGCAGAACAGCCCTCACCTTTTTCAGCCTGCTCGTGCTCGGGATTCCGTTCAATCTCAGCGCCCAATACCAGGGCAACCTTAGAGTCACCTGGATTGAGCCGGGCGCCGGCGGCATCCTGCCCGAGTTCGATGCCTTCGACAGCACCGACGGCACGCTGGGCGTGCTCAATGCTTCGGGAGAAGTGAATACGGACCAGGCCATCCTTTCTTCACGCCGCTCGGCACCAACGGGCGCGCCTGCGTGAACTGTCATCAGCCCGCCTGGGGGATGAGCGTCTCGGCCGACGGCTCTCGCCCGCTGGCAGGCGACCGACGGCAAGGATCCCGTGTTCGCGGCGTTCGACGGTTCCAACTGCCCGAATCTGCCGCAGGACAAGGAAAGCTCGCATTCGCTGCTGCTCAAGCGCGGCCTGTTCCGGATTCCGCTTCGTGGCCGCCGAGGAACGCGGACGGCTCGCGCAAAGCCGCGTCGAGTTCACGATCGAAGTGGTGCGCGATCCCACCGGGTGCAATACCAGCCGCGAATATGGGCTCAAAAGCGCCCATCCGACGGTCTCGGTCTTTCGGCGTCCGCGGCCCGCGGCGAATCTGAAATATGTGATTTCCGGCGGCCCGCCCATCGTGCTGAAGACTGGCATGCTGGCCGACGTCGATCCGGAAACCGGCAAGCCGGTCAGCATGAATCTCATGAGCCGATGCCCGCGAGGCGACGCTGAAGACCCAGGCGCTCGACGCCATCATGGGCCACGAGCAGGCGCACGACGCGCCCTCGCGGCAACAACTCGAAAAGATCGTCGAGTATGAGTCGCAGGTCTACGTGGCGCAGGCGGCGCACATCTTCGGCGGCCCTCTTGCTGTGCCCGGCGGCCGTCCGGGACTGGGTCCGGCGGCGCTGCGCGATCGCAAAGCCGGCGTGCTCGGGGATAACGACTACGATCCCGTCTTCGGAAAATTCAACGCCTGGAAAGGCAACGATTACTACCGGTCGTCGGTGGCGCGGGGCGCGGACATTTTCATGTACCGCCAGTTCTGGCTCCGCGACGCCGCGCACATCAACTCGATCGGACTGGGCAACCCGATCAAGCGCACCTGCGCGACGTGTCACAACGCGCAGATGACCGGGCAGGATCTCTCGGCAGGATGGGTGGACGTCGGCACTACCAACTACCCAACATGGACGGAGCCCGACACCTGGCAGGAATCGAGCGAACTGCCGGTGTTCAAAATCACGTGCGCGCGCGATGCCAATCCGCATCCCTACCTCGGGCGTCTGATTTACACGACGGACCCGGGCCGCGCGCTGATATCGGGGCGGTGCGCCGATGTCGGATCGATCGTGATGCAGCAGTTACGCGGACTGGCGGCGCGCGCGCCCTACTTCGCCAACGGGTCGGCCAAGAGCCTGCGGGAAGTGGTGGATTTCTACGACCGCCGGTTCGACATGAAGCTGACCGATCAGGAGAAAACCGACCTGATCAATTTCCTCGGGGCCTTGTAAGTGCGCCTGGCGCCGTGGCTGACGTTCCTGATCGCCGTGCCGATAGCGCTTGCCCAGCAGCGGAGTTTCGTGGCGTGCCCGATCGTCCGCGACACGAGAACTGTTCCCTGTTATCTGGCCGAGTATGAAGGCAAGCTGTACTATCTGGGCATCCAGCAGGACATCACGAGCGAATTTCATCCGCCGCAGCTGAAGCATGAAGTGCTGGTTGAGGGGCGTATAGCCGAGGGACCGCACATCTGCGGAGGCATTCCGCTGAAGCCGCTTGCGATTTCGGTGATCAAAGAAGTTAACCTTGCGTGCAACACGCTGCTGCCGGCGGAGCCAGGCATCGACGCGCCTCCGGCCGAGCGCGGGGCCGGGCCGTCCTCGCGCCGTCCCGCGGTGTCAACAGGCGCTGAAAAAGCCCCGGGCGAACCCCTCAGCGGTCCGCACGAATTCACGGTGCTCTACGCGTTTGACGATGACTATCTCGAGTTCGGCGCGAACCGGGTGGTAAGCGACGCCGCGGCGTATGTTAGGCGGATCGGGGCTTCGGGCGTCAAGGTTACGGGTTACCGCGGGACGAGCCTGCTGTCGAACGGGAATCGTATGGTCGAAAAACCGGGGCTGGCCGAGCTGAGGGCACAGAACGTGGCTACTGTTCTGCGGGGACTGGGTGTGGCGAACGTGACTGTGGAGTGGAAGAGCGAAGCCCAGCCCGCGGACGGCACCAACGATCCAGCGAGGCGGCGCGTGAGTATCACCGTTACGCCTTAAGGCCCGGCGCGGACCCAGTACCGAAGTCCTGGTTCTGGAACCGAAAGTTGCCATCAGTTAACTTTCTTTGGTCATCGTTCGGCCCTTATCATCGGGCTAAGATGAAAAAACAATCTGGCTATAACCCTCAGGCTGTTGCGCGGCGCCGGAATCGGAATTCGCGCAGCGGGCAGTCTTTGGTTGAGTTCACGTTTATCGCGCCGTGCCTGCTGATCCTGGCCACAGGGGTGGTGTCCTTCGGTCTGGCCTTGCGCAGTTTCATCGTCCTGACCTACGGATCGAACGTTGCCGCCCAGACCGTCGCCATGAGCCGCGGCATAACCGCGGACCCCTGCGCGACGGCTTCATCCGCCCTGAGTGGCGCGGCTCCCAGTCTCACCGCCTCCAATATCACCCTAACCGTTACGCTGAACGGAACTGCTTATTCGGGAACCAGCTGCACGTCCGCGACCACCAATATGGTGCAGGGATCGACGGCGCAGATCACCGCGTCGTATCCCTGCGCCCTCGCCGTTTACGCTATGAACGTTTCATGCGGTCTCGCCAGTCGCAGTGCCCAGATGATCCAGTGAGCAAATCAATGAGCAACCGAAATCGAAGTGGTCAAGCCGCAATTTTCGTGGTCCTCGCTGTGCCGCTGTTCTTCGGGCTGGCAGGCCTGGTATTCGACATGGGGATGGCCTATGCGGCCCAGCTCTCGCTCAGCAACTCCACGCAGGCGGCAGCGCTCGCCGGCGCCGAGGCGATGGCATTGCCGGGCGCGACTCTGAGCAGTGTCACAACGGCCGTCAAGAACCTCAGCAGCGCCAGCGGGGGGGCTAACGCAGGCCAGCTCTTTTCAGGCGCCGCCATCGCGTCCGGTTATCCCGTTTTGTCCTGCCTGAGCACGGTCTCCACCACCATGTCGGTCTCCTGCTATGGACCGTCATCCGCGAACGCCATTGCCGTGAAGCAGACGGCGTCCGTGCCCACTTACTTCCTGCGCATGTTCGGAGCGAGCTCTTTCAACCTCAGCGCGACGGCGACAGCGGCTATGCGAGGCGCGACATCAGCGCCATACAATGTCGCAATTGTCGTGGACACAACGCGTTCGATGACCGACCGCGATTCGGACAGCAATTGCAGCAGTACGCGGATTTCCTGCGCCCTGTCCGGCATACAGGTTCTGCTGGGCACTCTCTCTCCCTGTAATCCCGGCCTTGGCAGCTGCGGTACGGTCACCAGCGGTAACGTGCCTAAATCCGTCGATCGTGTCAGCCTGTTCGTGTTTCCTCCCGTCACGACGGGTACGGTGGCCAATGATTACAATTGCGGAGGTTCCGTCTCAACGGCAGCTTATACGAATCCTCTGCCTTCGACCTCGACCTACCAGGTTGTGGGTTTCTCCAGCGATTACCGGAGCTCCGACAACGCTTCCTCGCTTTCCACTTCATCTAACCTCATAGCCGCGGTCGCGGGGACAAGCGGCACGCCCTGTCTGCAGGTAATTGGCGGGTACGGAACCTATTACGCACAGGCGATTAATAATGCTCAGGCCGCGTTGGTCAGCGAAAAGTCGTCGTTCCCCGGATCTCAGAACGTGATGATCATCCTTAGTGACGGCGACGCCACCGCCAGCGCGGCTGCTATGCCTGGCTCTTCGCTGATTTCCGGGACCTATACGTCAAGCATTCAGGAATGCCATCAGGCGGTCACGGCTGCACAGGCCGCTGCGGCCGCGGGAACCAGGGTGTACACCGTAGCGTATGGCGCAGAGGCGGTCGGTTGTACGACAGACCTCCTTCCTCCTATTACTCCATGCCAGACCATGGAACAAATGGCATCGTCCAGCACCTACTTTTACTCCGACTACACCGCCACCGGGGGCACCAGCTCCTGTATCTCCGGTTCGCAGCCGACTACGAATCTGAATCAAATCTTCAAATCGATCGCGGAGGATCTCACCGTTTCCAGACTGATTCCGAATAACACGCAATGAGACGCCAGGCCGCCGGCTTGTCGTTTTTCGCTAATTCAGCTATCCTTTAATTACCCAAGAGCCCGGGGTTGCCCGCGCAGCTCCGGACCACCAGGCGGGATGAGGACAACGATGAATGTTAGCCTCTGGCACCGCGCCCACCCTTGATTCCGAGCGCGGTTTTCTTCCTTCTCAGGACCCTTGCAGCCGCCTTCCAGCGCCGTTCGACACATGGGAAAGCGTCGCTCATGAGCTGCCGAAATTCCTTGTCTCTGACCACTTCCGTCGTACGATCGAACAGCTCCCTCCGTTTCCCGTGAACCGGATTCGAACGGACGAGGAACGGGAGCGGGCGATGGTCCTGCTTAGTTACCTCGGTCATGCGTACGTTTGGCGAGGCCCGGAACCGGCGAGCATCGTGCCTGCGAGACTCGCTGTACCGTGGCATACAATCGCGCAAAGTCTTGGCCGACCCCCTGTTCTCAGCTACGCGAGCTACGCCCTGCATAATTTCGTTCGTTTCGATGCAAAGCGCGGGATTGAATGCGGCAATCTGGGACTGATCCAGAACTTCCTGGGCGGGATTGACGAAGAGTGGTTCATTCTGATTCATGTCGAGATTGAGCGCAAAGCGGCGCCCGCGCTCGCGGTTCTTCACTCGTGTCTGGATGCCGCCGAAGCCCGCGACGCCGAGCGGCTGGAAGGCCTGCTCGCCACAGCCGCGAACTCGGTCGAGAACATGTACGCCACGCTGAAGCGAATGCCGGAGTGGTGCGACCCGTATATCTACTACCATCGCGTGCGTCCGTACATACATGGCTGGAAGGATCATCCCGATCTCCCGCACGGCGTGGTATACGAAGGCGTGGCGGCTTACGCGGGCGAGCCGCAGCTGTTCCGCGGAGAGACCGGCGCGCAGAGCGCTATTGTTCCCTCGCTCGACGCCGCGCTCGGCGTCAGCCACAAAGAGGACACCCTGCGCATATATCTGATGGAGATGCGGGACTACATGCCCCCGGCGCATCGCGCGTTTATCGAATCGCTGGAAGCCCGCGGCTCGGTTCGTCCATTCGTCCGGAGCTGCGCTCGCACGCAACTGAGCGACGCGTATAACGCCTGCGTGGATGGCCTCGACCGGTTCCGCACCCTGCATCTCGAATACGCTGCACGATACATTTTCCGGCAGGCGCAGACCGACCCCGGGAATCCGCATGCAATCGGAACGGGCGGCACGCCCTTCATGCAGTACCTGAAGAAACACCGCGACGAGACCTCGCAGCACCGCCTCGATCCGGTCTGATCAGCTTCCGGCCGCCAGGCCGGATACGATCTCGGCGCGAGTGTTCGTCAGCTCATCCGGCAACGGGCGCCGGCTGAGTTAGCTTCCCCCATAGTTATGGGACAGAAGCCACTCGATGTTTTCCGCCTCGACTGGACGGGCGAAGTAATAACCCTGCGCAGTGTCGCAGCCGATGCGCTGCGCCGCTTCGAGCTGATGAGGGTTTTCGATACCTTCGGCCACAACCTTCATCCCCAGACCGTGCGCGAGATGAACCATCATGGCCACGATCGCTTCGGTTTCAGCGTCAGACGGCAACCGGGAAATGAAGGATCGATCGACCTTAAGCCCGTCGAAGCAGAAACTCAGCAAATAGCTCAGCGATGAATAGCCGGTTCCGAAATCGTCAAGCTTCAGCCCTACTCCCAGGGAGCGCAGATTTCTCAGGACCTCCGCCGCGGAATCGAGTTCCGTGGCCAGCGCCGTTTCGGTGAGTTCGAAGCCCAGACTTGCGGGCGGAATTCCCGACTCGGCCAACGCACGGGCGGCGCATGGGATCAGATCAGGATCGCTCAACTGTCGAACCGACAGATTGACATTCATCGACAGAGGTGTGGCGCGCGGGAATCTGCTTTGCCAGCCCGCCAGCTGCTGGCATGCCTGCCGCGTCAGCCATGCGCCGATCGGTCGGATGAGGTTGGTCTGCTCAGCCGTGGCGATGAACTCGGCGGGTGAAAGACAGCCGTAATCGGGCCTTTGCCAGCGAAGCAGGCACTCGAATCCGACAATCTCGCCGGTACGCAGATCCACTTCGGGCTGATAGACCGGGAGCAGCTCGGCGCGTTCGATGGCATGAGAAAGACCCATGGCCACCGACACGTGCGTCCTGACGCGCTCCCGCATGACAGGGTTAAAGATCTCCCACCGGAACCCGCCTTTCTCCCGGGCGCGCTGTGCGGCGAGGTCCGCATCCCCGATCAGATCCTCCGCAGTGTATTCGCGTCGGCGCTCATGAACAATCCCCACTGAAGCGCTCATTTCATGCCGGAAACCGCTCACCACTATCGGCGCCCGGAGCTCACACAGAAGCGCCTCGGCGAGGTTCGCAGACTCCTCCGCGGCCAGGCAACCGAGAAGCACGGCGAAGTCACCGCCGCCAATGCGCGCTGTCCAGTATGTTCCAGGCTGCCGGGACGACGCCGCAAGACAGTTTTCCAGCCGCCGGCCCACTTCCCGCACAATCGCGTCGCCCGTGGAGCAGCCAAAACCAACATTGATCTCTTCAAACCGGTCCAGACTAAGGAGGATGAGTGACAGACCCAGCCACTTATCTTCCCGTGCCCGGCTCAAATCCGCGGTGCGTTCGATCACGAGCTGGCGGTTCCCGAGCCCCGTAACCGGATCGGTGACTCTGAACATCCGCTCGGACTCGCAACGCGCGATTTGGGACTGGATGCGGGCCGCCACGATCAGTGCATCGACCGGCTTGGTCACGTAATCGTTGGCTCCGGAACGAAGGGCCTCGGCCACGAACTCACTTTGCTGGACGCCGGTTACCATGATGACGGGCAATTCGCTTTGCGAATGTGCGCTCCGCAGTCTCCGGAGCACTTCCATCCCGCTCATCCCCGGCATCATTTGATCCAGCAGCACAAGGTCGTAGCTGAACTGCCGGACTTTGGACAGGGCCTCCGGACCATTGTGGGCCTCTTCGATGCGGTAGCCGTGCCCGGTGAGACGACGGGCGAGCGCGGCTCTCCCGTGCGCGGAATCATCGACGAGGAGGACCCTTCCGGCGTTCGTTGGTATGGAGGCCGAAGAGGGCCTTTTGTGTCCCGAGGGATTCACCGCGGCGCCACCCTGGGTGCGCTGATGGTGCTGTCAACCTCAGTCATCGAAACTGTCGCCGGCGCCAGAACGCTGACCGGCTGCCTGAATCCTGCGATTCTGCAGAAATTCTGCAGCCGCGCGATCAGGGCCTCCGATACCGCCTGACCTTTGGGAACAATCAGCAGCCCGGTTTGAGCGAAGAGGTCCTCATTGACGGTCATTCCCGGCCGGAGATCCTCAATATGGACATTAATCATCTGCATCTCCGGCAACTGCGCTTCAACCGATTTGAGGGAATCCACTAAAGCAGGCTGATATACCTCCGAACACGCGGCCATGTACCGGATGACCGTATCCAGTGAGCCGCCGCGCGCAACCGTCTCGTCAACCCGGCTTGCGATCAGCAGCATCTGGGCGCCCGATTTTATGGTTTCAGAAAGACCCGATTTCCGGAGGTCCTGAAAAAACGTCAGTTGCCAGCGGATGATTTCCGCGACTGTTTCGAGACGCGGGATTTTGGCCAGAAGCTTGTGGCCGGTTACCGGATGATCCAGGAACGCTGTCTGTTCCTGCGGCGATAACGGCGCGCCGCTGTACACTTTTTCCAGAATCTCAGGGGGAACCGCGATACAGCCGATCTCAGAGAGTATCGACGCCAGGTCGTATTCCCAGAGGTTTTCCAGCGTAAGACTGCGTGCCATGTGCTGCACGTAACGACGAAGCCGCAAAGCACGCCCGAACGCCAGCGGGCTGACCATGCTGAGAACCTCAGCCATCATGGCGGCACTTCCGTTCAGGGTGTACTCGAGGATCTCCCGTTCTGTAACCACAAGCTCATGTTGCCTGAGAGCTCCGTTAATGGCGCTCCGGAGCTTATCGGACGGACAGGGTTTTCTCAGAAACTGAAAAACGCTGCCTTCATTGACGGAGGAGACGACCGACTGAAAGTCCGCATTGCCGCTGAGTATCATGCGAACCGTGTCGGGCCATTGCTTCCTCACTTGGGAGAGAAGCTGGATGCCGTCCATATCCGGCATCCTGAGGTCTGACACGACCACCGCATAAGGGCCGCGCTCGTTGATCATGGACAGGGCCGTGAGCGGGCCCAGGGCAGTTTCCATCTGGAAATCGAGCCGGAAATTGCGCGCCAGCGCAAGCAGAACGTTTTCTTCGTCGTCAACGAGAAGAACTTTATGCGTCATGCGACTTTCTGCCTCCGATCGGCGTCGTCAGACGAACTGACACCAGTGGGGTACACGATCGGCAAGGCCCAGCGAATCAAGCCAGGTCATGTCGAGGCGCTCCGGCGGGGCGGAGCTGTGTCCAGCCGCCTCCGGCTCGCGAGCCAGGGCATCGGCAGCGTGAACAGCCAGCAAAGTGCTGCTTGCCGGCCCTTCGTAGCCGGCAGGTGAATGATGATAAGCGACCGCCTGAACGATGCTGTCGGGCAGGCCCCATAACCAGAGGATGTAGGTTCCCACCTCGCTGTGCGTCGTTCCGAACAGGCGCCGCTCTGCCTCGAACATCGGGAGACGTTCGTCCTGTGAGAGCCGGATTGCGGCATCGTACTTGTCAGGCATGACCGATGTAAGCACGAGTTTTCCGATGTCGTGCAACAAACCGGCTACGAACGCATCCTCCGTCTCCTGCGCGGAACAACCCTCGGCCTCGGCAATCTTTTTGGCGAGAATTGCCGTCAGAACGCCGTGATTCCCAAGCCTCTCGATGGAAAACGAAGACAGGGTATTAAACGGGGAGAATACCTTGACATTGAGGACCAGGGTTTTGAGCGTATCCATGCCCAGGTAGACAACCGCATCCGATATGCTCGACATGCGCCGCCGCACTCCGAAGAATGCCGAGTTGGAAAGCTGCAGGACCTTGGCGGACATGGCAGGGTCTCTGGCGATGATCGTCGCGATGTCTTTCGCGCACCAGTCCGACGCCTCCAGCTGGTTCATGAGATCGTAGAATGCCGATGGGATACTGGGCAGATTTCCAGCTCCGGAAATAACCGCCTGCACTGCCGGATCCGTAAGTGTGGACTTCAGCGCAAAGGCCCGCGAGATTGTATGCTTGAGCGACTCCGTGTCACACGGTTTCGAAAGATACTGATGCGCGCAAATCGCGGATTTCAGAGTCAGGTCTCTCTCCGACTGCCCGGAAAGGACGACGCGCACTACTTCGGGATGCCGCTCGCGAATCCGGGACAGAAGTTCAATCCCGTCCATTCCAGGCATTCGGATGTCGGATATGACAACGTCGAATCGTTCGGCACCCATCATTTCCAGCGCCTTTTCGCCGCTGTCTGCAAAACTCATCCGCCATTCCGAGCGCATCGGATACAGCAGACGGCGGATGCCGTCGAGAACCTTTACCTCGTCGTCAACAAAAATAACGCGCATCATGCTGCCCAGGCCTGCTCTGCGCCAATGGGAAGGCGAATAATGAAGGTGGTCCCCTTCCCGGGCTCGGATTCGAGCCGGACGGAGCCGCCATGCCTCTGTACGATTACGCTGTGGGCGATGGCGAGACCCTGCCCTGTACCCTTTCCGACTGGTTTGGTCGTGAAGAAAGGATCGAAAACCTTGGCCTGAATCGCTTTGGGAATGCCGCAGCCGGTGTCGCTTACGAGGATTTCAGCGAACTCGCCGGCCTGGCGCGTGGTTATGTGGATCCTGCCCAGGCGGCCCGAGTCCTTATGCACCTCAGCGATCGCATGCGCGGCATTGATTATCAGGTTTAGGACGACCTGATTAAACTCTCCGCCGAAACAGGGCACCACAGGCAGATCGGGGTCGAGCTCGGTGGTCAGTTCGGCGACGTATTTCCATTCATTCCTGGAAACCAGCGCCGTGTTCTCGATGGCGTGATTGATGTCCGTCGGGGTCTTCTCGACCGGCCCCGGATGTGAAAAGTCCTTCATCGCGCGAACGATCCCTGCCACGTGATCCACTCCCGACAGTAACTGCTCGATCGCTTTCGGCACCTCGCCGCGAAGATAATCAAGCGCGCCGTCTTCGGCGTTTTGCTGGATTGCGGGGACAGCCTCCGGTGTATGACGGGCGTCCGCAAACGCCAAAAGATCGCGGAACGCATCCTCGAGAAACTTGCCGTTATCTCCGATGTACTGAATGGGCGTATTGATCTCGTGTGCGATTCCGGCGGCAAGCTGTCCGATCGACTCCAGCTTCTGCGTCTGGGCCAGCTGCCTCTCCAGTTCTTTGATGTGGGTAATGTCCTCGCTCACTTTCGCGACTCCGAGGCATCGCCCGTGCGAGTCCCACATCGGGGACATGGTCAGAAACACGGGGACCCGCTCTCCGGACTTCCTGATCCGCACCGTCTCGACGTGTTTAATCGATTCGCCCGCGCGCAGCCTTTCAAGGAACGATGTGTATTCCGCCTTTTTCTCGGGCGGAACAATGGATACAACAGGCTGGCCGATCATTTCCCGGGCGGAATACCCGTAAAGTTTTTCTGCGCCGCCGTTCCAGGTGATTACATCGTCGTTCAGATCCATGCTGATGACGGCGGCTTCGGTATTTTCGACTATCGAAGCCAGCTGGGCATTGGCCCGCTCGACGCGTTTCAGTTCCGTAATGTCCCGGCACGCACCAATCCACTTGCAGGCAGCGCCCTCCCCATCGCGCAGCACCGCGCCGCGATTGGAAAAGAACAGTTCCCTTCCGTCCGATGTCAATATCCGGAACTCCTCGTTGAATGGCTCACCGGTTCGCAGCGTGTGTTGAACAGCCGCCGTCACCCGGGCGCGGTCCTCGGGATGGACGATTTCCTCGAGAAAAATCCGGGAGTGAGGAACGCCTTCGGGGCGGTGATCCTCCATCCTGAACTGGTGATTACCGAGCACAGTAACACGATCGGCGCCGATGTCCCATTCATAGATCGTGTCGCCCGCGCTTTCAGCCGCGATCCGGAAACGCTCCTCCGACAACTTCAGGGCCGACTCCATCTCCAGCCGGGCTGTGATGTCTTCAGCGAGCGAAAGCACGTGAGTGGGATTGCCCTCCTTATCACGAATCAGCCGGAGTGTTGTCGAGGCCCAGAACGGTTCCGCGTTCTTCCTGACGCTTCTCAGAACGCCGTGCCACTGGCCTTCTTTCATGACCTCGGCACCCGGGCCGGAACCCCGAGGGAAGGATTCCGCGGACAGCCTGCCCGGGTGCTGCCCTTTGAGCTCTTCGAGGGTGAACCCGGTCATTTCCGTGAGCCTGCTGTTTACGTATTCGATTTGCTGATTCAGGTTGGCGATGAGAATGCTGACCGGAGATTGTTCCACGGCACTGGAAAGAATTCGCAGATTATCGTCTGCCTTTTTCTGCTCAGTAATATCGATTAAAGCCCCGGTGGCGCGGACGGCAACTCCTTCCTTCTTCTCGACACGCCCCTGGCTGCGGTGCCACCGGACGGACCCGTCGGGCAGCACGATCCGGAATTCGGCCTGGAAAGCGCCGGTTTGCGAGGCCTTTTCAGCCTCACTCAGGACCAGCGCGCGGTCTTTCGGATGAAGCATGGCCTCCAGTTCTGAAAACGGGCTCTCGATCCTGCCGAGCGGCAGGCCGAGAAGACTTGCGAAACCTTCCGAAAACGAGACCAGGCCCTTCGGGATATCGACCTCCCAGATACCGAAGCCAGCGGCTTTCTCCGCCATCTCAAGCCGCTGCGATGTCTCGCGCAGCCGCTCCTCGGAGCGGCGCCATTCGATCACATTGCCGGCGAGCCGCGCCCCGGCTTCCACGAGGCGCAGATCCGCGGGCTGAGGTTGCCCGGGGCTGTAGTGATACATCGCGAACGTACCCAGCACCGCCTGGTTGAAGTTGCGGATCGGAACGCTCCAGCAGGCGCGGAAGCCAAAACTCGTTACGAAATCCCGCCCACCGGCAAACCGGGCGTCGGTAGCGATGTCCTCCACAATGACCGTTTCATTGTGGAAGGCAGCCGATCCGCAGGCGCCCATATTCGGGCCGACCTTCAGATTCTTCAGGGCGCCCATGTAGGCAGGTGGAAGACTGGGACCGGCAGCCGCGGAAAGGGAACTCCCCTCCGCATCGAGCAGCATGATGCTGCACACGCAGTCCGGCGACATCTCCTCGATTGATTTGGTCAGCTCTTCGAGGAGCCGCTGGAGCGGAGTGCCGCGCGCCACCAGTTCCAGCAGTGTCTTCTCCAAATGCACGATTCGGGATGAATTTTCCAGCTCCGCGGACTGATTGCGCAGACGCTGTTCTGTATTCTTTTGCTCAGTGATGTCGTAATCTGCCCCGATAAAGCGGCGCGGCTCTCCAGGCTGGCTGATGAGGCGCGATTTACTGTGCAGCCAGTGCACGGATCCGTCGGGCCAGATTACGCGCACCTGGCGCTCGAAGGAGCCGATCGTGGCAAGGTTCAGCCGCATCTCTTCGAGCGGCGCTCTGTCGTCCGGATGCACAATCTCCAGCCACTCCTGGAGAGTAAACGGAGCGCGCGGCCCGGAAATTCCGTACAGGCGCAGCTGTTCATCGGAACAGCGAATTCGCTCGTTCTGCACATCAGCTTCCCACGTTCCGAGTGCGATGGTTGAGTGGACGAGTTCGAGACGATCCTCAGACTCGCGCAGCGCCTGCTCCATTTGTTTGGGCGCGACAACATCCCGGTGGATGCCGAGCACCCGGCCAATCCGGCCCGCCCGATCGCGAAGAACAGACCAGGATACATGCACAAGAAAGCGCCGGCCGGTGCGGTTGGTGCAGATGATCTCGCCGTTCCAGGAACCTCTGCTGAGGATCTCCTGGTGGATGGCGCTGCGGGTCACATTGCTTACTTGTGTACCCGCGATTGCGCGATAGCGCTTACCCATGGCTTCGTGTGACGGCCAGCCGAAGAGACGTTCAGCCGACGCGTTGCAGTACAGGACATGAAAATCCGGTGTGAGCACTACAATGGCGTCGTTGATCTGGTCCAGCAGGCTTTGTGGAAGATTTGGTTCGTCACTGGATTGCGGGAACGCCGTGACTCCCTGCAGGAGCGCGCGAAGTCCCGAATCAGGTTGTTCGCCGGTGACAGGAACGGGGGCGTTTGCCGCCTGTTCCAACTCTGTTCCGCCGGTTATGTCCTCTGAGGCCACTAGGCTCTGGCTTCCCTGGTCCAATATCCGAGAAAAGATCCCGCCGATCTGAATATCCGCCCATTTTTCGACGAATCCGACAACATCGTAACAATGTGATGTTTCGCCCACAATGCTGTCTTTCGATAGATTTCTATTCGATTTCATCGCGGCTCGATCAGCGTTCAACGAGATCAGACGGGCTCCACGCCGGCTTCCGGGCGGCGCGGGATTCAGGATTTTGGTCCTACGGCGCCGCAGCCGCCTCGACACCATGCCGACTACCCGTCAATTTGGCGGGTAAACACTACGCCGTTAGTCGCGGCTTGAATGCACGAGGCGGAGGTGGGAAAGTAGCTGGTCGTTCAGCCACTAAAGAGATTTCTGAATTCCCTCCGCGGGGGTCAATTGGCTGATGGTCTTTCGATGTGCTCGATCGTGAATATATCGACGGGTCCCTTTTGTGAGTCGAGTTTCAAGCCGAGCTGTTCCTCAAGCGCGGTGAGCAGCGAGGGTCCGTCCCAATCCAGTGGAGGCGCACCGAAACCTTCCGGCACTCCCGTCGCGCCAAACAGCGCGACCTGGTTTTCATCGGGCTTCCACTCGAGCTTTACGTCGTACATTCCCATGAGGCCAGTCTTGTCGAAAACCGTGCGGCCCAGAAAATTCGCAAGCGTATTGGCGAATGAGGCCATATCGAGCCCTTGGGCTGTGAGCCGGCCACGGCGAATAACTGTAACTCGCGGCCGGCTGGCGCCCTGCGGAATCGGACTGTGGCTGAGATCGATGATGTTCGGGTCCGCCTCGTTGACCGCCTTGATTTTCGGGCCGCTCTTCGCGACCACCAGCGCGTATACCGGCATCTCTTCGGTCTCGCGTTTTACGGCCAGCTGGAATCGCTCCGCCAACAGGGATTGGAGCATGTTTTGAAACTGTTCGGGGCTCACGGGGCCATCCGGCTTGGCCGCTATATCGAAGAGCTCCGAGCCGATCCATCCCGGACCGCCGGAAATCTGGAATGCCTTGATGCGGTAGGCGTCCTGAATCAGTCTCTTCACCGTGACGTTGGAAACAGTGAATTGCCCGCCGGACTGGATATTGAACATGTTGTAGGACAGGCGCTGGTCCGCTGAACCACTCGGTTTGATCGAGGCTGCCTCAAAATGCCGGGCCGCCGATGGTTGCGTTTGCGGGATCGCGATGCTACACGAAGCTACGGCGAAGAGGAAGGGCTTCCTGCCGACGTTAAGGCCGTGGGCGAGCCAATATCTCATGATTTTCACGATTCTTGCAGGTCCATTCTCGGAACTTGCTAAGTTACACCGCGTTGTTTGGTTGACGTTGGGCAACCGACCTGCGCGCAACTCTTTCAGGGCCCACTTCATCACGTCTGTCGCTGTGGCCGATGGTCCCCGTGGCCCGCGATTAGGGGTAGCGTTTACTGATGCCGGCAGCGTGGGAATCAACTTGACGCAAAACGCCCAAACCGTTAAACGGCCCGCTTCCCGCCGCTGGCCAGGGAGTGTTGCCGGTAGCTCGATCTGGTGAACGGGACGGTGTGGATTCCGGACTCGAAGACGCCCAACGGAGTCGCCGAGGTTCCGTTGACGGGGATCGCGGTTGATACGTTCCGGAATCAGCTTGCGATCTCAGGGCTGGGCGAGTACCTGTTCCCGAGTGCCGAAAATGCCAGCGGTCAATCAGAAGACGTTCAAGACCGCCTGGCACGCGACGATGCTTTTGGAATCAGCAGGAGGTTTGGTCGGGGCGGGGCGATTTGAACGCCCGACCCCCTGCGCCCAAGGGGCCCGAGTCGGCTCCAAAGGCTCCATTGTTTTTCGTCTATTCCAAATGTTAACAGCAATTTGGGGAATCTGCTTTTCGCTCAAAAGGCATCCCAAACGGCTCCAACAGATGCGGTTCGGACACAGTTTTGGCACAGCTGAAAAGCAGCGGAGTGTTCCCGATTAATCCCCTGCGTTTCAGTAAGGGGCGCGACTCGAAGCGGAATGTACTTGAGATGGTACGACATCATTGACTTGTATCTGCACCGGCATCCTCGAATTGTGGACATCCCTGATGTTCAAATGTCAGCAGGCCTGCCCTCGGGGACCGTTGGTTAATGCAGACGCCCCAGTCCGCGCCCAATGGCCCGGCGAGAATCGCATAGTGGCGGCAGCCGCAACTACAGTCGGCCGACGGCTCTTCATCGCGAGTTCGCTTGCCCCAGGGCTCGAAGTCGGACTCCATTTCGACGGCAAGGCTCAGGAGCTGTTCATGAGCGCCACCGTGTTCCGGAGAACCGGAAACCAAGTCGTTCGGATAGCCGTTTTGGTCGGCCCAGGCAACTACAGATCGCTTAATCGGTCTTTCGAATTTCATTCTTCTCCTCCGGTTGGGGCACCGAGTCAAAAAGCCCAAGACTGACGCCCTCAGGGTGGGCTTTGCCCCACTCGGCGCGAATCGACTCCCATTCCGCAAACGTCACGAGCTGCGGCGTGTATTCTTTATCCGGCCCTGTCCAGATCCAGCCCCTGGCATGTTCAGAGAGTATGCGCAGTTCTTCCAGATCCTCGTATCGAACGTCGCCCCAGCCGTATTCATGCCGATCGCCATGAAGGATTTCCCACAACGCATATTCGTTGCCCGACAGCCAGCCGGCGCACCACGAGTCCTCGCTGATGTCGGACATCTTCTGGAGAGAAGCCGTGCGTATGGGTTCGTCATCGAGGAATGCGGCGGCACCGGCGCGTATTTGGGGATACACTCTTCGTGCTCCCGGCGAAACTGACCGCTCCTATCCCGGTCGGTGATATGCCCGCAGTAGCGACAGTTGCGCGGAGCGCAGCATTCTTCTGCGAAGCGTCGGTTGCTGTCTGAGGCAGGTTGCCCTGCCAGGGTCGCGACTAGATGTGGCTTATGGCATTCACCGCAAGACCAGATACCGGTTCCGGTGCCGTCGGGCCGGAGAAGTTCATAGCTGTTCATGGTTCGTTTCCTTTTCGCTTCGCGTTCATCGCGGTCCTTATTTCGTCGAAGTGCCACGGTCGAAAACTATGTGAATCCACCCCCACATCAATGGACAGCGACGCCGGATCATCCGCGAGATTGCCGTGGGAGTGCCCGTAAAGATGCCAGACACCGCGCCCGGAGTGATGCCAAACCCGCATTGCGTAGTGGCAGAGAACGATTCGCTGTCCGCCGACCCGAACCTCGACCAGTTGATTCGAGCTGGAGAAAGCGCCGGTGAGATTGCTCAGGGCCGCATCGTGATTTCCTTCGACCACATGTATGTTTCGGCAGACGATGCGATCACGATACTGGCGGGCTTGATCCGGTCCCCCAAGGCAAAAATCTCCCAGAAAGTAAAGCACGTCATTTGCGCCGACAAGCTTGTTCAGGTTGGCGAGAATCGCGGCATCCATCTCTTCGACAGACGCGAAAGGACGGCTGCAGTAGCGAATGATATTGCGATGCCCGAGATGAAAGTCGGACGTAAACCAGGTATTGACCATAGAAATAATTCCTCAATGCGAAGTGCAGCTAGCAATCCGCCATGAAGCAAAGGGCGAGTGCGGCTCGCGTAGTAACCGCTTCGTTAGCAGCGATGTAAGGTCGGTTGGAAACCCGAGCAGGAAGGATTAATGCTCGGAGCAACCACGCCGCGCAGACCGATTACACGGATCACGTGATCGCCGCTTAGGCGCAACGCGTGACAAATTGTGTAGACGGACATCATAAGGGTCTGCTTGTGTGTGAGTGAAAGCTGTAAAGCCATTGTAGCCGGTTGCGGACGAGGGTTCAATGCGGGCGACTCATGCGGGCGGCTCAGATTGATGGCTTGGCTGAAAAAAAGCTACACCTCGCCCGACACGAGCGTCTCAGCCTCGGGGTTTATTGAATACCCCAGCGCCTTGTACCCCCGCAAGCGCTTCTCGAACATTCTTGCAAGCATCGGGATTGAGGAATCCACGTAGTCGTAAACTTCCACAACTTTCTTACTGTCGTGGAGCCGATGAAGCCGCCCAACGTACTGTTGCAGGGTGCCGCGCCAGGAGATCGGCATTGCCAGAAAGAGAGTGTCCAGCCGCGAATCGTCGAAGCCTTCTCCGATGTAACTGCCGGTCGCGACAATCACTCGCGGCAGGTTCTCGGTCTCCGCAAATTCCTGTGCCACCTTTGCACGCTGTTTTGATCCCATGCCTCCTTTCAGCACGAACACTCGCTCTGTATGTTCCCTCAGCCGTGCGCCGAGCCATTCGACGTGATCGGTCCTCCCTGACAGGACCAGTGGCGATCTGCCATTCGCAATCGCCTGCGCCACATCCCGCACGATTTGTGAGTTACGTTCGCCGTCAACGGCGATGACACCGTACAGTTCCTGAATAGTTGGTGCTTCCTCTCGGGACCATCTGACGCTGGTCGTTTGTGGCTTCACGCGGTGCTCGAATGGACTCGAATCAACCTGAGACCGAACAGGCAGGTTGAATCGAATGGGGCCACACTGCATATAAATGATCGGATGATGTCCGTCTTTGCGAATGGGCGTGGCCGTGAATCCCAGGACATATTTCGCCTTCACCTGTCTCATCACCTGCTCAAATGTGACGGCCGAGAGGTGGTGGCATTCGTCAACTACGATATGGCCGTACTCGGCCACCAGGTCCTTTGTCATGCCCTTGCGATGGAGGCTTTGGATCAGGGCGACGTCGATGTTTCCCGTTCGCCGGGCCTTTCCTCCACTAACCTGTCCGACTTGATCGATGGGGATATCGAGAAATGCCGCCAGCCGTTCGCGCCACTGGTCGAGCAGCTGGGCGCGATGCACGAGAACCAGAGTATTCGTCTTTCGCGCCGCGATCAGATATGCCGCCGCAACGGTCTTGCCGAAAGCAGTTCCGGCGCACAGTATGCCCTCGTCATGCTTCAGAATCTTTGCAACCGCATCCGGCTGATGGTCGCGCAGGTTCCCAGCGAATTTAACATCAATCGCCTTGCCGGCGTAGCGTTCGTCCTGAAGGTCCGGCTTGATCTGGTGTTGTTTCAGCAACAGCAGGACCTCGTCAAGAAGGCCCCGGGGCAGTGCCAGAAATTGAGGAAATTCTTCGACGCAGCAAATCACTCTCGGCTTGTCATAGGTCGGCAGCCGCATTGCCTGAGCCTTGTAGAATTCCGGATTCTGGAAGGCGGCGAGCCTGGTAAGGCGATTCAGCATCGCCTCAGGCAGCCCGGTCTTGTCAACAAACAGGAGGTTGCTTCGAACGATCCGAACCGTCGCCGGAAGCGGACCGGGAATTGGTTTCTCTGGTGCCCGCCGCGATGGCGGCAGAAGCCATGGGTCTTCGAGAGAATCTTCATCGACCAGACTCATCCGCACACCGACCACGTTTCCCGTTTTCTCGACGCCGCGAACGATTCGTTCGACCGCCAACGGTTCCATCCTGGGGATGCTCGCCAGATAACGCCACTGGTCGCGGATCGGTTCCAGCGAATCGTCGAGGAAAACGCTGTAGCCTGACTTGCGCGGGATTTTTTGCAACGGCAAGGCGATCAGATTTCCGAACCCGCCCTGCGGCATCGTGTCCTGATTGGGAAACAAACGATCATATGAGCCAAGACCCAGTTGGTGACGGCGCTCCATGGTCCTGGTGAGCAATGCCGCCCCCAACCGCCTCGCGAAAGTCGCTGCTACTGAAGCAGCGAAGAACACCCAAACGTGTGCGCCCTTTCCCGAACGGGATCGCTCAAGGGCCGCTGGAACACTCCATTCGCGACACGAATCGACGAATGAAGAGGCGTCATCTTTCCATGTCTTCTGATCGAAGTCCACCGCGAGGAACCAGCAGGTTTCGTTGTGCAGCAAAGGATAGACGCCGATCGTGGTCTTGCCGGAAAGATGATCGTGAATGGCTTGATCGGTCAGCGGCAGAAGTTGTCGTGTGGCCTTGTCTCGCTTCTTCCACTCGGATTTTGAAACTCCGCGCAAAGCGGTCCAGTCGCGAATGCTGGCCGGAGAGTAGCCTGCCTTTTCGCCAGACTCCCACCTGACTGCGAAAACATCCTCGCGCCCGCGAAAAAGCGCTCGGAAGAGCGATATCTTCTCTACAGTCGATAGTTCGGGTGCGGATTGGGCCGGAACTGCGACGGCAGCCTTCGCAGCTCCGCAATCGGCGGCCGCGTTTTGGTCGCTGGTTGCTGACGCAGGTTTGGAATCGCGTATGGACCCTTCAGTCCTCGGTATCGGCTGGTTCTTCAGGAGTTCGCGCAATCGCGAGTTTTCCTCGCGGAGTAACTCACATTCGTTGGTGACGCGCGCCAGCTTCTCCGAAAGACTCTCGAAGTCCTCCATCGCCCTCCATTATGTATGGCCGTTTCGCCGTGCCGGAAAGTGGCTACCACCAGCGATCACTGTTCGCCGTTGTGATGCGTTCACGTAACGTGTACAATATAAAATATTGAACACTGGAGCATTGCCATGACGGCCCAACAAGAACGAATCCTCGATACCGCTGTAGTCGCGCTGGGAAGGACCACGGGGATAAACGCCCATGTTCATCCGGTGACGGTTGGCCGGCATGGCGCAACCGACGCGATCATTGAGGTCGAGACGGACCGATACAAACACCGTTTCGGGGCCGAGGTCAAGACAGTCGACCGTTTTGCGACACCGGCGATGCTAAAAGCTCAGGGCGAAGCCCTGCACGATCCGCCGTTGCTGGTTGCACCATATATTACGCGCGAAGTTGCGGAATACTGCCGTCAACTCCGCTTGCCGTTCATCGACACCGCCGGAAATGCGTATCTGGAAGCAGCGGGCTTGCTCGTCTATGTCGTGGGTCAGGCTCGCCCCGTCGAACCCCGGCAGGGTAACTTCCGCGCTTTGAACCCTGCCGGGCTGAAGCTGACCTTCGCTTTGCTGTGTCGTCCCAAGCTGCTTGATGATAACTACCGCAATATAGCGAACGCCGCCGGAGTGGCGCTCGGAACGGTGGGCGCCGACATGAAGGATCTCGAAGCCCGCGGCTTCTTCAATCTCGAAACGCACCCCCACTTACGCAAACTGCTTGACCCGAAACGGATGCTCGAAGAGTGGGCGACCCACTATCCCATCACGTTGCGTCCAAAGCTCAATCTGGGGCGATTCCGCGCTGATCCCGAGCGGCTTCAGCACACCGCCCTTGCACCGCTCAACGCGTATTGGGGTGGTGAACCTGCGGCCGAGAAACTAACGCGCTATCTCAAAACCGCGCATTTCACTATCTATACAGGTGAGCCCATCGCAAAGCTGGTCGCGGCGGGCCGGATGCGGGCCGAGGCGGCAGGCAACGTTGAGATACTGGAGAAGTTCTGGAATTTTCCTGCGGCCCACGCGGACAAGAATGACGCTCCCGATGTTGTTCCGCCGATCTTGGCCTATGCCGACCTTCTGGCAACGAATGATGGCCGCAATGCAGAAGCCGCCCGGATGATCTATGAGCAACGAATCGAGCCAGCCTCCGACACCACTGAATAGTGCGGTCGATCCGTCCGTGGTGCGGGTATCCCCGCGAACCTTTCCTTGCCGCGGTTGCCGAAGCCGCCCGCTACGGACTTTACGATCTCGACCGGCTGGAACGAATGATTCTGCGGCGGGTAGCCCGCGACTATTTTCTGATCGGCGACAAGGAGCCGCAAGGCAATGACTGAAGAACTCGAACAACTGCTGAAGAATCTCAAGCTGCGCCGCATGCTCAACGTTTACGACGAGCAGTTGCAGGCCGCCGAAAAGGCGCAGATCCCTTACACGGAGTTCGTGGCGGGACTCTTGCGGGCGCAGTGGCATGAGCGGCAGGAAAGCGCGCTCGAATGGCGCATTCACAGAGCGAATCTGCCGGAGCGATGGTCCCTGGAAACGTTTCCGTGGTCGCGCCAGCCGGGCGTGAACCGCAAGCAGATGCGCACGTTCGCCGACCTCGACTTCGTGGCAAAGCACGAGAATCTGGTGCTGGTGGGCCCGACCGGCGTGGGCAAAACCGGGCTGGCCTGCGGCCTTCTGCTAAAGGCGTTGCAGAACGGACATCGCTGTCAGTTCGTTCGGGCACAGGACCTGTTCGATGAGATGTATGCTTCGCTGGCGGATCGATCCACGCGCCAGTTGTTAAACCGGCTGGCGCGTCTGGACGTCCTGCTGATCGATGAGTTCGGGTATTTAAATCTCAAGCCCGAGCAGTCGAACACGTTCTTCAAGCTGATGGAGGAGCGTTATCATCGCCACTCGACGATCATTACTACGAACCTTGGCTATGACGAGTGGCAGAACTTCCTCGGCAACAAGTCCATGGTCGAGGCGTTGCTCAGCCGTGTGCGGCATTACTGCCACACGGTCACCATCAACGGTCCGTCGCTGCGCGATCCGCAGGGCTGAAGGTGTGGGTCGATGGAGCAGCGCGAGTATGTGCGACAGGTTCTGAATGCTTATCGGGCCACACCCGGCACAGCCGGCGTGGTTCGACGTGCGGACCGCATCTTTGCGATTCAGTTGCACGACCGCGCCGTGCCTCTGGCCACAGTTGAAAATGCATTGATACTCGCGGCGGCGCGGCGTTCGGCCAGACCTGCCGACGCTGCGCCTCTCGGTACGATTCGGTCGCTGATTTACTTCGCGCCTGTGATCGAAGAAGTCCTGCAGCTCAAGGTCGGCCCGGAATACTTCCAGCACCTCCGCAACAAACTCCAGCGTTCCACGCCAGCGCGATAGCCCCGTACTTACTCCCTCACCACGAGCAGAACGCGCCTTCGGCGCGGATGATATCGAGTGCCCCGCATCTTCGCCGAACACTGCACACGCCTGCGGCGTGGATGATGATGCGCGCTCAAACCGAGATCCTGTTCTCCAGGTGGGTCACTTTAAGCGAGCGGAAGTGGGTCATTCTTCGTGAGCGCCGAAGCAGGATCGTGCGCGCGAAACGAGGTGGGCGACGGTGCACGTTGAATGTCGAGTGGATCATGTCGAGATCGACCGATTCGAGACGCTGTATCCGCGGATCGTACAGAAGTTACTGACCAAAGAACTGGCCGTCAAGCAGTTGGATAGCAGCGGGCTGGGGCCGGACCCCTCGCGGTATCTGTTGAGCGAGTGGACCCGGATGGCGTTGGCGCGGGTTGGCGTGAAATCAGATGGGCTGCGCCGTCCGTTCGATACCGAGCACCGGCTGTACGCCGATTTCGAGAAGGGACTCTCGCAAAGTACTCTTCCCGCTGATTTCACCAAGGCATTGGTCACATATGCACGCGCCTCCCTGCGCGATGATCTGGACACACTCAGCCTGGTCAGCAACTGGCTACGTGGTGCCGAACACAAGGTGCCGCTTCCGTCGTTCTATTTGCGCCGCCCGGATTCGGGCAATGCTCGACAGTCAGAGAAGTATGAGTTACGCCCAATCGGCAAAGGCACAGCCACTGACATCATGAAGGGTTTCCTTTGGCTCATCAAGGCGACCGGACACGCAGGGCTCGTGCTCTGCATCGACGAAGTCGAAGAATTATCGAAGCTCGGCAATCGTAAGCGGCAGGACCAGGCGCTTCAGGCTCTCAGAGAATACGTGGACAATGCAGCCGGTGACTCCGGCTACCAGAATCTCTGCACGTACCTGGCAGCGACGCCCGAGATGTTCGAGGGAGAGGAGTATTTCCCGCGCTACGATGCCCTTGCCACCCGCATTCAGCCGATCAGTAGCGAGTTGTAACAGTTCAGGCCTGTATAAGTCGCGATACGGAAATCTTTAAGAATCTGCCGTTTGGACCTGGATATTGGGTCCAAAACCTGGCAGTGTATATGTTTGAGGGCATCGCATCGCCAGTCGCCGCGAGAACGACCGGTCAACCCGGAGCAATTGGAGCGTGAGAAGCGCTTAATCCGCGAGATCGAGAGGCTGCGCGAGGAATTGATCGAGCGCGATAAGAGGATCGCCGATGCGGAAAAGCAAATCGCCGATCTGGAACGTAAACTGGCGCTTCGACAGCAAAACTCCACGACATCATCCAAACCGCCCTCTTCAGATGGAATGGCGGGCGAGCAGCGGTCGCGGGGTAGTCGGCGAAAGAAGAGCCTGCGCAAGCCGGGCGGCCAGCCTGGACATCATGGACGCTGGCGCGGACTGGCGCCTTTGAGTCGCGTCGATGAATTGAAAAAGGTGTTCCCCACCAGGTGCCGCCATTGCGATCACCGTTTGTCGTCGGGGATGCCCACCGAGGGCGACCCGCGTCGCCATCAGGTGACCGAACTGCCGCCGATTAAAGCTCATGTCACCGAGTATCAATGCCACCGCCTCGTCTGTCCGGAATGCGGCAAGGCAACCCAGGCCGAACTGCCACCGCAAGCACGGCGTCATTTCGGAGCGCAGTTGACCGCCCTCATTGCCTATCTGACCGTGGTCTGTCGAATGCCGCGCCGCGTGGTGCATGAACTACTGGAACAGGTTCTGGGCATCCCACTCAGTCTGGGCAGTATTCAGAACAGTTGGGAAGAGGTCAGCGACGCGGTCGCCGACCCCTGTGCGGAACTGGAGCGGCAACTGCCCAACGAGCCGGTCGTCAACAGCGATGAAACCGGATACCGGACCAGCGGCGAAAAGCGCTGGCTGTGGGCTCTGGTGGCGACGAGCTTCGTCTTTTACAGGATCGCCGCATCGCGCGGAGCCGAGGTGCTGGTGCAATTACTGGGCGAAATATACGCCGGCATTCTCTGCAGCGACCGCTGTCCCACTTACCTGAAGTACCACAAAGGCGTCGGCCAGTTCTGTTGGGCTCATTTCAAACGAAATATCCTCGGCGTACTGGAAATCGGCAAGACCAGCGACGCGGAACGCTTCTGCCGCGACGCTCTGGCCCTGCATGCCCGGTTGTTCCGGCTGTGGCATCGTTTCCGCGACGGACCTGGCGTTCGATACGGTCCCCTTACACGCGATCAGTTGATTGCAAAGTCGATTCCGCTGGAGAAGAAGTTCTTCGCCCTGGCGGACCGCTATCTTGATAGCCGCGACAAAGACGTGGCGAATCTCGCGCGGGCGCTGCTGCAGCACTTTGAAAGGTTTTTCGCCTTTCTACGCCATGAGGGTGTCGAGCCGACCAATAACGTCGCGGAGCGCGCGCTTCGATGCGCCGTGCAATGGCGCAAGATCAGTTTCGGTAGCCGCAGCCCTCAAGGCGAAATCGCGGTTGCGCGCCTGCTCACAGTGGCTCGCACCTGCCGCATGCAGAATCGAGTTCCGCTGCATTATCTTGCGACTGCGTTACGCTCATACCGAACAGGGCTGGCCGTCCCCTCACTGCTCAAACCAGCATCAACCACCTGAACTGTTACAGCGAGTTGAACTGGCGGGCGCCGGTCATTGACCTGGATCGCACGCCGCTTCAGGCCGCTGAGGTGAACGAGATGGCGTTACGCATCCGGCGTATTCATGCCCTGGCATACGGAGAATCCGGGAGCGGCTACGTTACTGATGACCTGCTCGAGGAGTTTGTGAAGGCCGTGCTCGGTAGCCGAGTTCGAATTGCCAAACCACGTCTTCTCGTGAGGATGCTGGTGGATGAGCTCGAACGTGCCCGCCAAACTGCCGATTACGCTCCCCCTCGCAGCATTTCAAAACTGATGGCTGGGACTGCAGAAAAGATTCTCCAGGAAACCCAACAATGAATTTGTTGGGCCGAGCGGCGATACGTCGCCTCCGAGCGGGCGTTGTTCCTGAGTGGGAGATTCAGCGCCTCGCCGTAGGATACGGAGAGGCCAAGACCCTCGTAAACAGTGGTCTTGAGGCTTTGTGTTCGTCGCGAACTGCAGAGCCGCTGTTTGCGCGAGGAGAATGGGGAACAGGTAAGACCTTTTTTTTGTCCTATGTCCGCTCCGCAGCATCAGCTCACGGAGTACCGAGCGCGTTTATCAGTCTGAACGGTCGCAGTACGGCATTGAACTACCCCCAGCGGTTTTACCCGCACGTTGCAGAACACCTATATATAAACGCGGGATCGATCGGCCTGCGTTCCCTCCTGACCGCGCTAATATTTGATGAGCAGGCGGCCCCCCGGATACAGAAATTTGCAACGGCATCGAATTCACGAGAATTCGGGGCTGCGCTGAAAGCGCTGTGCGACGACCGGAGGAACGGAAACCTACTGATGAGCGCCGATCACGCTGCATGGCGATGTCTTCTGGGCAGCGACTTGAGTTGGGCCGATTACTCGTATAAGCGGGAACAGGCTCTGACGCGAATCAGATACCTGGCGGAGTTGATGCATGTCGTCGGCCGCCATGGCCTCGTTTTGCGGTTCGACGAAGTAGAGACCATCGATCAACTGTGGAACATCAAATCGCGGTGTGGTGCTTATGGTGTACTCGCGGACTTGTGCTCTCTGCCGAATGTTTGGTGCGTATTCGGGATTACGGGGCGATTCGAACGCGCGATTGACGCTGACTTCGGGAGGGGAATCATCGGCGATAGCGCATTGTCCGCCAGCGCCATCTCGTTCCTTCGAAAATGGCAGAATCGCACTTTTTCAATAATGGATGTGCCGCGCATGGGACTCTCGACGGCTCGGCACCTGGCGTCGGAGATCGCAGACTTGTACCAGGCAGCGTACGCGGGATTCAAGGCGGACCCGTTGTTGCTTGAGCGCTGTATCGAGGAGTGGCGTCGCAACCCGAGTCAGAATCCCCGGCGCCTGATTCGTCTCATCATTCATAAGCTAGACCTTCAATCGAACGACGGTAACTCGCGTCCTGCAACAACGGCGTGACCGTCGCCGGCAATCGTCGCGTATGGCTTCCGGAAGGCGAACGGCTCGTGTTGGAGCCGATTGCCATCGCAAGAGCTGTTCCTCTGCTCCTAACGGATTGATTCCAAAACATCGAGTTATGGTCTGACGAATGCTTTCACAGGATTGCAGGCTGACGAGGCGCTCGCGGTTTTGGGCTCAGTCGAAACGAAACAGATCCTCGGGGAAACTGCCGGCCGACTGTTCGTATAGATAGCGCAGGGGAAGCCCGACGTGAAACCAGGCTGCCGTAGCAAAAGCGATCTAAGGAGAAATTAAATGGTTGAACAACAGGAACATGAGCTCAAGTATGAGGTGAAAATTTTCATTGACCAGCATTCTTACCATTCGCCAAATCCGACGAAGGCCGAGGCGCTGTATGTGTTAGGCAAGGTGGAGCCGGGCATGGAGTTGTTCCGCGAAGTGACCGGCGACAGGGAAGACCCGGAGGTGACGAACGGGCCGGAGATAATCCACCTGCGGCAGGATGAGCATTTCCACACCGGGAAGCCGAAAGCCTACCGGATTTTCGTCAACGGCCAGGAGAAGGTAGTGACCACGAAGTGGGTGACATATGCGGAGATCGTGGAGCTGGCGTTTCCCAATCCGCCGACCGGGCCGAACATCATCTACACCGTGGGATACGAGGACGGCCCCCTCAAGGACCCCTCCGGCAGCCTGATGCCGGGCGGCAAAGTGCGGGTCAAGGACGGGATGATCTTCGATGTCACACCCACTGATAAGTCGTAGCCCAGACCTGCAGAGGTTGCAGAACGAGGGCTATGAACTGGAGATCAGAATCCGGTTTCCTGCTGGTGAAGGGCGTTCCGTATGTGACTTCCCGGAAGGAAGTCAAGCGCGGAACGCTCGTCGCCAAGCTCGTCCTCGCCGGCGACAAGACAACACGGCCCGACGATCACGTAGCGTTTTTCGCGGGGGAGCATCCCTGCAATGCCGACGGCACGGAGATCGCGCAGATCAAGCACACCAGCGGCGAACGCACGCTCGCCGAGGGCGTGGTGATCCAGCATTCTTTTTCGGCGAAGCCGCAGCCGCACGGCTTTTACCCGGACTACCACGCCAAGATGGCGACCTATGCGGCGATTTTAGCCGGCCCGGCCCAGCTGATCGATCCCGCCGCAAAGCCACAGACATTCAAGGTGCTCAAACCCGAAAAGGAACAGCGCGAGACGCCGTTCAACTACATCGATACCGCGTCAAGCCGCGCCGAGATTGATCTGGTCACGGCGAAACTGAAAAAGCTTAAGCGGATCGCGGTCGTGGGGGTGGGCGGCACAGGTTCCTACGTCCTCGACTTCGTGGCGAAAACACCCGTGTGGGAAATCCACCTCTACGACGGGGACGACCATCTACAGCATAACGCCTTCCGGGCGCCGGGCGCGCCGTCATTGGCAGAGCTGCAGGAGCAAACTAAGAAGGCGACCTGGTTCAAGAGCATCTATTCGAAAATGCACTCGGGGATCATCGATCACCCGGTATACATCGACGAAACGAACATCGATGAGTTGGACAGCATGGATTTTGCGTAACAGTTCAGGTGGTTGATGCTGGTTTGAGCAGTGAGGGGACGGCCAGCCCTGTTCGGTATGAGCGTAACGCAGTCGCAAGATAATGCAGCGGAACTCGATTCTGCATGCGGCAGGTGCGAGCCACTGTGAGCAGGCGCGCAACCGCGATTTCGCCTTGAGGGCTGCGGCTACCGAAACTGATCTTGCGCCATTGCACGGCGCATCGAAGCGCGCGCTCCGCGACGTTATTGGTCGGCTCGACACCCTCATGGCGTAGAAAGGCGAAAAACCTTTCAAAGTGCTGCAGCAGCGCCCGCGCGAGATTCGCCACGTCTTTGTCGCGGCTATCAAGATAGCGGTCCGCCAGGGCGAAGAACTTCTTCTCCAGCGGAATCGACTTTGCAATCAACTGATCGCGTGTAAGGGGACCGTATCGAACGCCAGGTCCGTCGCGGAAACGATGCCACAGCCGGAACAACCGGGCATGCAGGGCCAGAGCGTCGCGGCAGAAGCGTTCCGCGTCGCTGGTCTTGCCGATTTCCAGTACGCCGAGGATATTTCGTTTGAAATGAGCCCAACAGAACTGGCCGACGCCTTTGTGGTACTTCAGGTAAGTGGGACAGCGGTCGCTGCAGAGAATGCCGGCGTATATTTCGCCCAGTAATTGCACCAGCACCTCGGCTCCGCGCGATGCGGCGATCCTGTAAAAGACGAAGCTCGTCGCCACCAGAGCCCACAGCCAGCGCTTTTCGCCGCTGGTCCGGTATCCGGTTTCATCGCTGTTGACGACCGGCTCGTTGGGCAGTTGCCGCTCCAGTTCCGCACAGGGGTCGGCGACCGCGTCGCTGACCTCTTCCCAACTGTTCTGAATACTGCCCAGACTGAGTGGGATGCCCAGAACCTGTTCCAGTAGTTCATGCACCACGCGGCGCGGCATTCGACAGACCACGGTCAGATAGGCAATGAGGGCGGTCAACTGCGCTCCGAAATGACGCCGTGCTTGCGGTGGCAGTTCGGCCTGGGTTGCCTTGCCGCATTCCGGACAGACGAGGCGGTGGCATTGATACTCGGTGACATGAGCTTTAATCGGCGGCAGTTCGGTCACCTGATGGCGACGCGGGTCGCCCTCGGTGGGCATCCCCGACGACAAACGGTGATCGCAATGGCGGCACCTGGTGGGGAACACCTTTTTCAATTCATCGACGCGACTCAAAGGCGCCAGTCCGCGCCAGCGTCCATGATGTCCAGGCTGGCCGCCCGGCTTGCGCAGGCTCTTCTTTCGCCGACTACCCCGCGACCGCTGCTCGCCCGCCATTCCATCTGAAGAGGGCGGTTTGGATGATGTCGTGGAGTTTTGCTGTCGAAGCGCCAGTTTACGTTCCAGATCGGCGATTTGCTTTTCCGCATCGGCGATCCTCTTATCGCGCTCGATCAATTCCTCGCGCAGCCTCTCGATCTCGCGGATTAAGCGCTTCTCACGCTCCAATTGCTCCGGGTTGACCGGTCGTTCTCGCGGCGACTGGCGATGCGATGCCCTCAAACATATACACTGCCAGGTTTTGGACCCAATATCCAGGTCCAAACGGCAGATTCTTAAAGATTTCCGTATCGCGACTTATACAGGCCTGAACTGTTACGATTTTGTCTTCCTGTGCCTGGATAGCGGCGAATCCAAGAAGATGATCGTGCGCAGGCTCGAAGAATTCGGCGTGCCGTTCGTCGATGTCGGCATGGGAGTCCGGCTGACCGAGGGGGACATGCTGGCCGGCACGGTGCGCGTCACCACCAGCACGCCGAACAGGCGTAACCATTTCCGCAGCCGGGTTTCCTTCGAGGATCTGGGCAATAACGAGTACAACCGCAATATCCAAGTGGCGGATCTCAACGCGCTGAACGCCGCACTGGCCGTGATGAAGTGGAAAAAGCTGTTCGGGTTCTACCAGGATATGAAGTCGGAGCACCACAGTCAGCTCCACACCGCGACCAACAATTTCATCAACGACGACAAACCCGAATGAAACAGGAGATCGCCCTCAAGCACGAATTCGTCGAGCTCATTCCGGTCGAGCTACAGGAGGGGACGCTCTACATCTCCATCCGATTCGCCACGGTAACGCACCTCTGCCCGTGCGGCTGTAAGAACAAGGTGGTCACGCCGCTGAAGCCGACCGACTGGAAGCTCATTTTCGACGGTAAGACTGTTTCGCTCCATCCTTCGGTCGGCAACTGGAGCTTTCCCTGCCGCTCGCACTACTGGGTCAGGAATAACAGGGTGCAGTGGGAGGAGGACTGGCCGAAGGAAAGGGTCGACGCCGGCCGAGCCTACGATCGCCGCAGGAAAGACAAATACTACGCCACGGCCGAGATGCCTGACCTGCCGCCGGCGGAAACACGCAAGAAGCCGGGGCGCAAAAACAAAGGCCTGACGCAAAAGATCAAGGACTGGTGGGAGAAATAGGGTGCGCTTAAACGATTACATGTTAGTGCAGCGCGAACAGCGGCCGGGTGGAACCGGACCTCGATGGGGCAGGCCACAGCCGGCGCTCATGCCCGAATCCGGTCTAGGATAGCCGGTCGGCCGTACACGAGATAAATGGCCCTTTGATAGCCATGTGCCCGCATGCGCCCCAGAGTCGTAATATCCTTCTCAACTTCCTGGGCGCGGCTGCGCGATGATTTCACCTCGACCGCTGCGTAGTTGGTGCCGCCGCCCGGTATATGCACGAGCATGTCGGGCTTCGGCGCGCCTTCATCGTCTGCGAAATACGGATGCCCGCCCTTGTCAATCTCTCCATTCAGGCGGAAGTTGGTATCCGGCCATCGGACCCGCAATTGGTGATAAAGCTCGTAACAATAGACGCGCTCGCGATATACCGGATCGGCGCCGTGGACGGGGAGGAGAAAATACTCGGCCGCGATCGCGGCCGTCGCGCAGTGCAGGATGTCATCGAAGCCCTCCATTTATGTCAAATCGATCCGCTCCACGTCGTGGAATTAATCCTCATCCTGCCGGCTTTTTCTCTTTCTCGTTGGCATCGGAAAGGTTATCTCGGCCAGCGCCGCCGGTTCAAAGTAAAATTCTCGGCATCAAGATCGTCGAGCAGGCCTCCCTCGTCGTCTCCGGCGGGCAGCGGCTCCATTTTATGCCTCGTCGGGGAAATTTGTGGGTTGACGGCGAGCGTTAGCGAGCCGTCTCGGTGAGGAATCGGCGGAGCTTCCGGCAAGTCGAATCGAACGATCTTTGTTCATCCTCGCCGCCGTGATACAGAAGCGGGCCGCCGTCGGACTCGATCATGCGCCAGAGAACCACATCCACGGGCTTCTTTCTCAGAGAAGGATCGTAGTTGAGGTCGCGGATGAACTCCCCGCCCAGCACCCACATGTTATCGACGTGTTTCTGAATGGTCTTTGGCGCCAGGTCCGACGCCGCCAGAGATTCGAGGAACGGACGGAACAGGGCGATCAACTGCTCACCCGGCGGCACATCTTTTTCCAGCCCCATCCAGGACCGGGGCCAGCCGTTCAAATCCCGGCAATAGTGTTCGAGGTCGTGGCGTGGTCGAGTAGCGGCGCGGTTTACTTTGGTAGTTCTCGCCTTCACCAGCTTCCACTTCATGCTTGCGCTCATCACGATTCTAAATCGTTGTCACCGTTTTCCGGGATTCGTTTATCGGCAGGCCCGTTTCAGCTCCGATCACAAGAGCATTGAGATCGCGGTGCGTCCCCGTAAGGGCTCGAAGGCGATTTGTTCGCGATGCCACCAGCCCGCTCCAGGCTACGATCAACTCGCCGAGCGCCGTTTCGAGTTCATTCCATTCTGGGGATTTCTGGTTTTTCTGTTGTACTCGATGCGGCGTGTGGATTGCCGCCGCTGCGATGCGGTCGTGGTCGAGGAAGTTCCGTGGGGCGACGGAAAGCGCACTCTGACCCGGGCCTACATGTTGTTCCTCGCCCGCTGGGCGCGCCGGCTTTCGTGGAAAGAAACCGCCGAGGCTTTCCGTACTTCATGGGAAAAGGTTTTCGACGCCGTCGAGCACGTGGTTACCTTCGGGCTGGAGCACCGGGTGCTCGGTCAGATTGACGCCATCGGTGTGGACGAGATCCAATACGCCAAAGGCCACAAGTATCTGACGCTGGTTTATCAGATCGATCTCGGCGTCACGCGCCTGCTCTGGATCGGAAGGGAAAGAACGATTGAGTCGTTTCAGGGGTTCTTCAAAGTCATCGGCGACGAAATCGCTTCAAAGATCGTCTTCGTC
Organism: Terriglobia bacterium; assembly: GCA_963832905.1. GTDB lineage: Bacteria > Acidobacteriota > Terriglobia > Bryobacterales > Bryobacteraceae > BOG-234. The sequence goes on from CAWHVO010000008.1 coordinate 1,398,308, forward strand.
TGCTCCGACATGTGGGAGCCCTATCTGAAGGTCATTCGCGAGAAATGCTCCGAGGCGCTGCACATTCTCGACCGCTTCCATATCGTTGCGAAGATGAACAAGGCTCTCGATGAGGTTCGCGCCGGCGAATCGCGCCGCATGCTGCGCGAAGGCTATACGCCGGTACTGAAGAAGTCGCGCTGGCTGCTGCTCAAACGCGAAGAGAACCTCAAAACCGAACAGCGCTTCCGCCTGCGCGACATCCTCCGCTACAACCTGAAAACCGTCCGCGCTTACCTTCTCAAGGAAGCCTTTCAGCAACTCTGGGATTACAACGCTCCCTACTGGGCCGGAAAGTTCCTCGATGACTGGTGCCGTCAGGTGATGCGCTCCCGCATCGAGCCGATGAAGAAGATCGCCAGTTCTCTGCGCGATCACCGTGAACTGATCCTCAACTATTTCCGCGCTCAAAAGATGCTTTCCAGCGGTGTCGTCGAGGGGCTGAATAACAAGGCCAAAGTCACAATGCGAAAAGCCTATGGCTTTCGAACCTTTCGAACGCTGGAACTCGCCCTCTATCACTCACTTGGCAAACTTCCCGAGCCCGAATCCACCCACGATTTTTTCTAACGAACCCATTTTATAGGCCCAGAGCAGGGTGAGGACGGCGTTGTAATTTGGAAGGCTGATTGAGTGTTCGAGTAACGTATCGACGTGGTGCGCAGCTTGACGGTCGAGCCAAGCATCTGGTCGGACCGGCGCAAGTTCCGCTGGCGCGGCTTCCATTGCCCCCGGACCTTGTTCTTCAGGTACGTCACCCGGACTGCGCAACGCTGATGGTACGGACGCGCGGCTTTTCCTTTTCCGCCTGGCGCGCGGTTGGCTGTCTTTCGGCTGCTGCGGGCGTAGTGCATGATCAGCTTGAATCCGTTCGACCATGCCGCGCCTTCGTGCCGCGTGACACGAGGCTTTGGCGGCCGGAGCCGGAATTCGCGCTCGTCGTCAGTTCGTGCCATGCTCCACCAGATCCTTCATGGCGGCACGGGCGTCGCCAGACATCGCCTGACCGGCGGCCTTGACGAGCTTGTCATAACGGTCTCGGGCGCGGGCGATGGCTTGGGGTCTCGCTTCGGGCGGCGGTTCCGGCACGCAGGTCAGAACCGCTTTGGCGAAAGCGTCCACCAGGGCAAACAGCGCTTGCTGCCCCCGGCCCACGCGGAAGATATCGTGCGAAACGCGATCAAAGCCCGCTCCCATCCGCTCATCTGTGCCGGTAAGTTCGGCTCGCCCGTCCAGTTCGTTTCGGATCGCCGCTCGAATGAACGCGCTGGGACTTGCGTAACCTTGTGGTCTTCGACGCCTCATCGACCTGACGTTGCTCTTCTCTGGTAAGCCGGACCGCGACTCTGGCGTTGCGGGAATTTTCTGGCCGCACGTTCCCGTCGCGTGTTCGTTCATTCAGTGGTCGCAGGCGGACAAGCCTTGACCGACACTCTCAATGGCTTTAAACGCCTCGCAGAAACTACGACTGAGAAGAACGTGATCGTCTGGCTGAATGAATACTTCGGCGAGATATCCAGAGACGGGAAGTCGTTCGAGGAGTTCCGGGTTGCCGAGGAGCAGGCCGACAAGCTCCTGGGGACCGTCGTGATTCGGGAACGCAATCCGAGCACTTACGGGGATGACATGCGCCAGATGCTGACGAAGCGGCTTACCTTCGAGGAGGCCATCCGGCTCGCTGATTTCTCGCTGGTCTCGAAGCAGCGCCTGACTATCATCCGGCGCGAACTCTTCGATCAGCTCGACCGGATTGGAATGGAGTGAGCCATGGCAAAACCCATCACTTTCAATGTGCAACGCCTGATCGCAGCGGTGGCCACGGAGCACCGCCTGCTTTTCAAACCGGACGATGCGGCCTTCGCCATCGTGACAATGAATCGTCTGGTCCTCGAAGAGTCGCTCGAAGCTATCCGCGCGGTTGTTGCGGAGGATCTGGCGCAATTCAAGCAGACCGCGCAGTGGGCTCACAGCCGCGCTGAGTCGGCTATCGAGGCGGAAGTTCGTCGTTCCGCGACTGCGCTGCGGGAGGAACTCCAGAGCGATATCAATACTGCGCGCCTTCGAGCAGCGGAGATCGTCCAGGAGGTCAGGGAGACCTTTGAGAAACCGATGACGTATCGGGACTTAACAATCATGGCCCTCGCAGCCATTCTCATCCTCGTGTTCGGCATCTGTATCGGCCGGATCAGCGTCAGATAGCGGCCAGTCAGACGAATGGAGATCCAATGGGCACAGCAACCATTTCAACTGCCGCGAGAGAAGAGCTTCCGCTCACGGTCCGCGATGCCGCTACATACCTTGGCGTCAGCCCGCAGACGGTGTATCTTTGGGTTGAGCGAAAGCAGATTCCCCATCTCCGCGTGATGGGCCGCAATATCCGATTTTTGAGATCGGAGTTGGAGCCCTTCCGCGCAACTTTCAAACAGGAGGTGGTGGAATGGCAAGACCAGTAAAGCATGATGGCGGCTTGTACAAGCGAACGGGATCGAAAATCTGGTGGATGCGTTACCGAGATAAGGATGGTAACCGCCAGCGGGAATCGACCCTTACCGAAGACTGGGGCGAAGCGCAGAAATGCCTCAGAGAGCGATTGCAAGCCAGGGATAACAACACACTGCCGGCGCTGCGCCGCGGGCAGGATCTCACATTTGGGGAGTGGGCGGATTTTTACCTGGAGAATTTCTCCAGACCGCCCTTCCGCGCGCAGAAGACACACGAAATTAACGAGCGCGCGCTGAAACACCTGAGAGGCATGTTCGAAAACACCAAACTCGCGAGCGTGAACGCCGACGATATTGAGACATATCTTCGTCAACGGCTCAAGCAACGGGTGCAGGTGAAGGCGAAGATTGGATTCGTTCAGAAAGGCATACTGAAGGCAACGACCGTACATCAGGAATTACGTGTTGTGCGGCGAATGCTTAACGTGGCCGTCCGCAAGAAGTTCCTTTTTGCGAATCCATGCGCAGGCGTGGAGTTTCCAGCCAGAGTCGAGGGACTCTTCCGGCCGCACTACGTGACTTGGTCAGAGCAGCAGAAGATCGAGTTCAGCGCGCCGGAGTACCTGCGCAACGTCATCCGGATCATCACCGAGACCGGGCTTCGGATCTACAAAGAGCTGACTCCTATGAAGAAGGATCAGCTTGATCTGGAAAACCGGACTGTGTGGATTCCGGACTCGAAAACGCCAAGCGGAATCGCCGAGGTTCCGCTGACGGACATCGCGGCGGACGCTTTCCGGCGCCAGCTTGCGCTCTCAGGTCCGGGCCCTTATCTGTTCCCGAGCGATGTAACTGCGGACGGTTATCAAAAGACGTTCAAGACCGTTTGGCATGCGACATTGCGTCGGGCCGGGGTTCGATACTTTCGCCTGTACGATCTCCGCTCCACGTACGCGACCCGGCTCAGTGCCGGGGGCGTTGCCGACGAGTGGGTGACGCAGTTGCTTCGGCAAGGCGACGCGAAGGTGTTCAAGAAATACTCGCAAATGAAGCTACAGATGAAGCGGGAAGCGCTGACCAAAATCAACCGCCAGGCAAACGAGAGCGGCCCGGGTTTTGGCACAGTGCAGCCCAATTAAGAAGGGGTTTTGGCACAGTTTTGGCACAGTCGAGGCGATGGAAAGGCGAAATCGATGGAAGGGGAAGTGAACAACTCTTTTGTTTTCAAAGAGTGAATTGGTCGGGGCGGCGAGATTCGAACTCACGACCCCCTGCGCCCAAGGCAGGTGCGCTACCAGGCTGCGCTACGCCCCGACATCCGCTGGTCTCTTCATTCTAGACCACTTCCAAGTTTGACATCCATTCCGCAAACCGTTCTCAGCCTCAAAACGTATCAGAACCGTATCAAAACCTAGCTCATTGCACCTCCACCGTATCAAAACCCTTCACCTCGTTGGCGTGCCGGTCGATCTTTTCCAAAGCATTGCGCTTCATCTGGAGCTTCATCTGCGAATACTTCTTAAAGACCTTCGCGTCACCTTGCCGAAGCAACTGGGTTACCCGACGAAAACGACTCGATTCGGTGGAAGCCGTTCAGAGCCCCACAGCTTGCTTGCTTCCACTAATAGCGCGAGGATTCTACTCGTCTGGGGCGACCCGCCGGATCGTCGGCTCAGACGCCGACAGCCTCATTGCACTGACGTTGGAATCACGGCGCCATGGCCACACTGGCGGCAGGTGTAGGCCGCCATCGATGTAAAGCCGGGAAATGTGTTTAGTTCACCGCAGTGCGGACATGTAGCGCTGCAGAAGCCGCCGGACAGCGCCATGCGGAGCAACGTCGCCTCGGCTTCAGAGGCTGAGACGGTCGCGATCACGGCGCCACATTCGTTGCAGACCAGATCGGCTTGTTTGCCGCGCTCGACGGGCATCACGATCCCGCAGCACTCGGGATCACCGTAGTCGGAATGACCAACGAGGATTGGATTCTCGCGCACAAACGTCACTACCAGCATGTTATCTTCCGGGCATGGAAGATGAGCACAAATGGGACGGCCCCTTCCAACCTGGCGAGCCCAATGGCCCGGAACTGACGAATCGCGCGTATCAATCGAACACAGTAAATCTCTACGCAGACGGGAAGGAGATCTGCGCGATGATTGGTCCCGATCCAGTATAGGGCGTTTCTGGGTATGGCGCCTCGGTGCATGAGGCCTTGCGGGATCTTGCGGACAACCTTGTGAAGTTCGGCGTTTGGATTGAAGTCAGTGATCCGAACCATCCTTGGCGGGATATGCAGTTCAGATCGAGGAGCTGAGAGCGGCGAAGAAATAGCACTGGCTTCTTCGGCCAGAGCTCATGATTTGTCGAGGCCGGACTCACTAGCTTCGCGCCGGACGTCGTCTACCTTCTTGTCCCCGCGGAGAGCGATGAACCGCGAATGGCGCAGGTGATTGTCGGCCGTCCATTCGACGAATTCAAACTGTCCGACAAGCACTGGCGCCAACCACCTGCAATCCTTCATTTTGGCCGCAGTAAGCCCAGCTCCCCAGCGTCCGCTCCTGGCTTCCGGAAGATTCGAAAACGGGCATTCGTCGGTCGTGATCCCCCGGAATTTCTTCGCCAGTTCCTCGCGCAGTTTCGGCGTGAATCCGTTTCGCGTTCGGGCTGCATAGATCAGACTCTTACCGTCGTAATAGCCGAATATCAACGCGTCGAAAGTCGCGCCGCCGACAGTGTAGCCGCCGATAACGAATTCCTGCCCTCGATTGACACGCGTCTTTCGCCACGCCCCTGAGCGTTGTCCCGGCTCGTAGCGGCCAGCGCGCTGTTTCGCGACCAGTCCCTCCAATCCCTGCGCTTTCACCGAGTGCACGAGGTTCGCGACGCTGCCTTTCAATTCGGGGGAATACCGGATCGGATCGGCCAACTTCGGCAACACCTCACGTTCGAGCAGAGCTCTGCGCGATTCGAGGGATTCGCCCATCACGTCATTGCCAGAGAGAACCATCAAGTCGAAGACGTAATAAAGGATGGGTGCCTTCGAAGCGCCATAGTTCTGCAGGATGTTGAACGATGGCCGCCCACGTTCGTCCGTCGTCACAATTTCGCCGTCAATCACGGTCTCATCCGGAATCGCGCTGAGGGCTTTAAGTATCGCTGGATACTTCCGGTTGAAGTCGCTATTGTTGCGCGAACGGAGATGCACTTCGCCCGCAGATTTGAAAGCGATTGCTCTGTATCCGTCGAGCTTCAGTTCATAGAGCCATGCTGCCCCATCCGGCAGTTCGCTCGAAGGTAACCGTGCTGTCATCCGGCAGAATGGCATCATCTAAAACCGGTAGGTCGAGATCGAGTTGTTCCGGCAGTACGTCGTATGCGCCAGAGATCCAGTTAAACTGTTCGGAAGCTGGGGGCTTGCGCCGGATCGCCTCGGGATAATGTAAGAATGCCGGACTCGCCATCGCTGTATAATAACGCGACCTTGCAATTCAAGTTGTTTCCGTTACGGTTCGAGTTCGTCGCTAAGGAGTCGCTCTTCTTTCCGCCGGGCAAAGCCGCGAACATTCTGCGCGGCGCCTTGGGAATGATCTTCCGGAAAATCGCGTGCGTCCCTCATTGCGCCGATGCCAGGACGTGTGACATCCGGGAGTCTTGTCCATACGCCCGCGTCTTCGAACCTGTGGCCTTCGGCGACGGACCCAGCGGCCTTGCCGACTGGCCGCGCCCGTTTGTCTTCCGCGCCCGGCATCTCGATGGATGCACCGTCCATGCCGGCGAATCCTTTTGGTTTGACCTCCACGTCTTTTCGCTTGACCACAGCGTGCTCGCATATTTCGTGCTGACCTTCTCTTCCCTCGCACGGGAAGGTCTGGGGCCGCGGCGTGGAAAGGCCGAGTTGCAGCGCGTGCTCAACGGGGAACAGGTGCTCTACGAAGGGTCCGAACAGACGATTTCGGGCGCTGTCGATCCCCTATCGCTCGATCTGACACCTGTCGCTGATTCTCCGCGCCGGATTCGAGTGGACTTCCTGACGCCAACGGAATTGAAGCATGAGCACAAAATAGCGCATAGGCCTGAGTTTCCCATCCTGTTCGGACGCATCCGCGACAGGATCGGCACGCTGAGCCGCCTGTATGGAGCGGATACTCTTGATATCGATTATCAGGGAACCAATGTGCGCGCCGCAGTCGTAAAGATGACGAGTTGCCGCCTTGGCCGTCAGGAAAGCGAACGGCGCAGCACAAGGACCGGGCAGGGACACTCGATCGGTGGCTTCGTCGGACACGCGGAGTACGAAGGCGACCTGGCGGAGTTCCTTCCCTACCTTGAAGCAGGCCGCTGGGTCGGCGTAGGCCGCCAATCCGTATGGGGCAAAGGCGAAATCAAGGTGGAAAAATTGTAAGGCGGGTATTCGTTGTTTGTCATTCCAAAGCCGGTCGATAGCCCGAGCGATCACGCCCCTGGCGACCATCGTCTTTCCGAGACCAACTTCATCGGCGAGCAGGAATCGAGGCGTCGGATCTGTTCCGTAAAGGCGATCAAATACGTAGTCAACTGAACGACGTTGAAACGGCTTAAGACCGGCCAATACGCGATCCACGTCGGGTTTTCCGCCGCTGCGCGGCTCTATCGCTTCGGCCACTTAGCAATCCTCTCCCGAGCAGCCAAGATTGGCTTCCAAAGACTCAGGAATTCTTCGCTGACCAGTTGTTCCCCTTCCGGGCTCTTCCTCAAATCCTCGACGAGCCGGGCAATCTGATCAAGCCGCTCTGGCTGACGATCCAGCGCCTGAAGCAGGGGTTCCAAGAGTGGAAGTCCGAATCCCGCCTCGTGGTCGTCCGCATGGTGATTCTGACCATCAGCACTGAAAGCTTCAACCATTCGGCGCGCGGACTCTTCATCGTCGGCAAGGAGCATCAATATGTACTTGAGAAGCTGCTCGCGATTGCGGAGCAGAGCCAACAGTAATCGCCCCTGACGGTCGGGTGGTGCGCCAATCAAAGGAAGGTTCAACACAAACCCACACGACAGCGTTAGATCACCATGCGATCCAGTCAGCCGAAACGCGTAGAACGAGGTCAGCGCCTCAAATGACAGTGGCTCAAATACAACTACCGGCGAAGCAATTGGAGTGGTGACGGTTGAGGCGGCAGTAGCCTTCAAAGTGAGCGGGTGGCATTCGATTTTAACTTCGGCTGGCAAGTCGATTTGAGATTGCGATTGCTGCTTCAGTGAAATCCGAAACCTTGGCGTTCCCACTTCGGCCGGCGAGACCTCTACAACTTGCTCAACATTTGCCGTGATTCTGGCACCGGCAAGTGCATATCGAACTCCGTCCAACATGCGCTCCAGCGCTTTTCTTGCGCCATCGACCACAGGCGCCTCGCCGCGACGGTAACGCAGCAACAGGTCTGAGAAGCCCAGGGTACCGTCTATGCTGCTATCTTTCTCCGCGCCCGGCGCAGGTTCACCTTCTCCGCCCTCGAGGTCAACAAATGTCCCAATACCGCAACGGGATTTCTTGCCCGTCAAATGGACCATGAACTCGACGTTGCGCTCGAATGCGGCAATTGTGGCGTTAGCCGAGCCCGTCCAGACATGGCTGTTCCAGCCGTCATCTGAAACGAACAGTTTCGCGTGCAAACCATGGAGTTGAACTGCTGGTGTCAGCTCGACGCGATCGTCTAGTACCGCACCACGATCATGGTCGTCGACGTTGGTGGCAGTCGGTTCGTCGACGGAGTTGACCGGGATCGGATCGGCGGCTGTATTCATGTACCAGGCGTCGAACAATTTAGCCAATTGCTCGACCGAAAGCTCGTCGAGGGAATCGGCGCGAGATACGATCCCCAAAGGAACCTCCCTGCTCAAGAACTCCCTGATGAAGCCATCATCCACGAACGGGGCCATGGCCAGTGTCTTGCGGTTCTTCAGAATCGGCCATTGCGGCGTCCAGCCGAGCCCGAGAGGGCAAAACTCCATGTCCATAAATCCATCTGGGATGTCGAATTCAACCCTGAGCAACTCGTCGGCAACACCGTTCACCTCTGCTGTCAGTTTTGACGCAAGGGGGTGGACTGAGAGTCCGGGAAGTTCCCGAACGAACCGCGCGAGGGAGTGGTTGCGAGCGAAGGCATTTGTACGATGTTGCGCGAGGGCACCGTCAAGCGTCAGCACCGTATCCCAGGAACGGTCGAATGTCAGATTTCGGCTCGAACATAGAAGGCGGTATACTACTCTCGGCTGATTTTCCTGGGGGTCGCTCTCGTCTTGAGCGATGTATCGCAGAACCGTGAGCTTGGGATGGAAAACTCCGCCCAGACGCCACTGTGGTGCCCGGACCTCGAAAACCGAGTCTTCAAGATAACCGAGGAGCAACTGCACACGGCGCGGTACGTGGATTTGGCCCGCCTGGCAGAAAACCGTGATCTTGCCAGCGTAGCGACGGAGTGCTTCGAGTAATGCGAGGGGATCGACTTGAGGTGGGCCATCCTGATCTTTCAGGTGAAAGAATGTGAACGATACCGGAATCGTCAACAGGGCCATCAAATCCAGACTGAATGTCGTGCTGATTGCGCGATCGAGGATGTAGCCGGTGGGCGGGCGCAAGGCGTCACGCAGCAGCTGTCGGCTGTTCGGTTCAAGCATTGTCAGCCTTATCAAGTTGTAAAGGCTCAAGAATGTCGTTCACGATCGATCGAACCGGCCGGTTCCACCTGTAGCTCAGCTGAGCCGAACCAGATGAGCCTTCCCAGTTTTCGGTTGTTCTGGGATCGCCTATCCGGGCGCGGCCAGGCTTCACCGCATGCTCTTGGTTGACGACCAGCCGCCTCGCCGCCAGCGAGTCAGCGATAGCCGACACCGACGCCGCAGGCAATACTAAATTCATCCAGTCATCTACGAAACGTCGCGTTACGCCAGGGATCCGTGCCCCACGGTCGCCCAGAAGATTCCAGAACGCGACGCGATTCCAGGCTTCAAGGTCACTTCGTCGCGCCCGTATCACGTCGAACCAGAACCCAAGCGCGCCCCGATAGTGGGCAATGAATTCGTCTCCTGCTTTCTGTTCAGCCAGAAGCAGGTTGTAAAGCAGTGCGGCCCCGTGCATCACCTCGGAGAAGTTTCGAGCATTCAGCAGTTGCTGAGCCAGCGTGTTCGGCAAAGCTACTTTGAAGGCCACTTCCCACGGGAACCGCTGCTCCTCAGCGATAATCTGACCAGTCACAATTAAATGGGCCAGCAGCGAGTGTGGAGCATTTCCGGCTATCCGCTGATAAAGGTATTCCGATTCGGTGCGAGTCAGAGCAAAGGTCCACTCCGAGGACCAGCTTTCCCCGGGTCGTTCTTCCGCCGCAGTCTTGAAAAGATGCGGAAGGTGGGGATCCCAATTGGATGGGGGAACCTCCCTCGACTCTCCTCCGTCAGAGTCCGACGCACTCTCCTGACGGTGATAGAAGGAATCGAGATACCGGCGGTAATCGTCCTCCGTCCCGTCGAACCGGAGGATACCCCAGCGACCCAGGCCATACCAGTAGACGCTGGAAGGCAATCGTTGAACTTGAAGACCAGCCCTATACCCGATAACTCCAGTTTCCTCATGGCCTTGGATCAGCAGGTCGCGCAACCGTCCTTGCAGCGCGCGGGCCCGGTCGCCGACCAGCCGGCTGGGCGTCTTCTTTCGTTCCAGCTCCAGAAACACCGACGGTACGAAAAGGAAGTATCGCGCTCGGGTCTGGATCGTACTGGTGCCTGGAAAGAGCAGGTCTGCAAAACAATCTCGGATTGTTCCCAACCCCAGCTCATCGCGAGTGTTATCCTCGCCGAACAGATCGATGGCTTCCATCGCCTGCCGACGTTCGTGTTCAGAATAATCCAGCCATGTGAAGGAACTCATTCGCCTCTTATGCGTGTCCGAGCGCTTTTGTTTTTCTCATCCGAGCCGCAGTTAGACCGCTGTCTTTGTGGCGGCGCGTAGGTCCGCACTTAATCTCTGCTCACGCACTGAAAACAGCCCTGCAAAGGCCACTCGTTCACCTGAAATCTGGCCCCAAAGCGTAGCGTAGGTCCTTGCCTGCTCGCCGTAAGCCATTACCAAGTTCTCCATTGGGGCGATATCACTCTTATAGTCGATGATGTGCCAGCCTTCGGGAAACCTTAGCGCAAGGTCGATAATTCCTCTGGCAATCGTTGGAATTCCGCTGCTTTCTTGCCACGAGGCAGCGAGTGGAACTTCTACGATTCGTTCCTCAGCTTGTCGGACAAGATTCCAAAAAGGCGAGGCCCGCACCAGACCAATGAGTGCTAGTGCATCCCCAATCGATTCTTCCAACGGCTCGCCGGCACAATGCCATTTCGCGATCAGCTCCAGTTCCTCAATCGGACAATCGATGTTCATGACGGCCCGTTCCAGTAGGGCATGGAGCAGTGATCCCCAGTCGCGTCCCGTCGGACCATCAACCTCGACTTCGGTGCCACTGCCTGAATGTCCCGCGAGACTGGAAACAGCGATGGTTTGGAAGGCCGGTACGGTGATGAGCGCAAACCTGGCATTGCGCTCGTCCGCCGCTGCCGAGCGAACAGCTGGAGAAACATCTGGCTGGACTGAGATGTGGTGCGCGGCATTTGAGGGAATCGCAATGGCGGGACGTTCCGCCAGATAAGGCTGCAGTTGCCCCCATGGTTTCGTGACCCTGCCCTTTGCCGCACCCAGCCATTCGCTGACGATTAGTGCTTCGCGGGCGCGCGTGGCTGCCACATACAGGAGGCGTGACTCTTCTGCAGTCACAAACCCCAGTTCCTCCTGCTCGAGTCTGGACCAATCTGCTGGCTCAGCCAGCGTTTCCTTTCCGTATTCGCCGAACGATTTCGTAATCGCGAAATAACCTCGGGCGGTCGTCCCTTCGCGAATAATGCGAACGTCCGCGCGAGGGGCCACGCCGGCCACCGGATCGGCCAGAAAGACTACTTTGCCCTCAAGACCTTTCGCCTTATGAAGGTTCATAAGACGCACCACATCCCGGCGGCCTGGCTCCAGCACGGGCGCATCCGATTCATCATCAGTCTCAATCTGTTCGAGCGCCTCCACCGCATCGCCGAGCGTCATGCCCGCTTCGCAGGCGGCGCGAATGCGATCTTGAGCGTATACCAGCTTTCCGGCCTCACCGCCGCCTGCTGACGACGCCGCAGCCATAGTCAAGAGCCCACTCTGTTCGAGGATCAGCTCGATAGCGGCACCAGCGGGAAGGCGTCGCGTCAGGTAGCGCCAGTCCCGTAATTGCTCAATCGCGGAAGCGACGGTGCTGGTAAACTGTGAGTCTGTCGGTACGTTCAGATTGAAGGTTCCGCCGGATTTTCGGTAATCGTAAATCTCAGGATCGCTAAGGCCGAAGCAGGTACCGCGAAGCGCACCCACTAAAGCGACCCCGTCATCCGGGTGACTGACCGAGTACAGAAGTGTAACCAAGGCTTGGACAAATTGCGATTCAAGCAGGCTGCCGCTGCCGCTAACTTCATAAGGAATCCGGGCGTCTTCGAGGGCAGCAGCGTATGGTTCCAACCTATTCTTCTTGCGTCTGGTCAGAATCAGAAAGTCGCCGGGCGTCCGATTTCCGCAGACTATCTGGGCCCTGATGATGGAGGCTATGGAACCGGCGTCCACGGTCTGAACGTCGTTACGTTCGACGTCTCCCCCGTGCGACAGCCTTACCACTTCACCCGCTACGTCTTTCTTCTCCGCCGGAGGATCAAGCCGTTCGAACGCGGGTTGCTGCGGCGTCGCTACGGCGGGGAAAAGATTTGAAAACACGCCATTAGCCCACTCGCAAAGTCCGGCACCGGATCTGAAACAGCTCGTTAGCTGAACAACCCGCCCACCGGTTTCCTCAATCTTGCGCCGGGCCTGCTGGTACATTTCTATGTCCGCGCGCCGGAAACGGTAGATGGATTGTTTGGGGTCGCCAACCAAAAATAATGCCCCCGGCCTCAGGGGAACCTCCCTCCAATCCGCGCCGGACCTTGGTTCCGATGCGAGAAGGAATAGCAGTTCAACCTGCACGGGATCTGTGTCCTGAAACTCGTCTATGAAGAGGTGCCGATACTTCTCCTGGAGGGCTTCGCGCACATGTGCGTCCTCCCGCACCAGTCGCGACGCCGACAACAACAGATCCGTGAAGTTAAGCAGGGCTGCCTTTCCGCGCCCTTTTGCACTGGCTTCCCTTGCCTGTATCAATAACGTGATGCACACGCGATAGGCGTACTCCCGCCACTGTTGCAGGAAGCGATCAACGGTGGTTTCCTGGAACCTCTCTACTAGCGCCTTTGCCTCTTTGCCGCGCCCTGCCCACCACTTCTGGGTGATCTTTATGTGTTCCCAAATCGTCAAGAGACGCGGCAGCGCGTGCGTTCGTTGACGATCCGCGTGCAGAAAATGAGACCCGAAGTCAGTCATCACTTCCTGAATCTTGCAGGTGCTTTCCTCGTCGATGGGCGGGCAAAGCTTTCGCAGTTGAGCCCAGAACAGATCCAGTGCGGCCCATCCTGCACGTGCGTCGGGGGCCTCGGTGTCGCCTGGCGGAAATTCAACGTCGGGATATTCGCATACGACATCGAAAGCGTCATATAGATCCGCGGGTTTCAAGCCGGCGTCGCGCAGTGCAGCAAGTTCCGGAGATCGCCCGGCGAACGATATCTCAATAAACTCCCGCCACGCGCGATGCCGTAATATTAAGTCCTCCGCTTCCTCGATCTCTCGAAAGCCCGGAGCTAGTCCCGCCTCGACCGGCCGCTCGCGAAGCAGTTTTGCGCAAAAGGAATGGATCGTACCAGCGAACATCCGTTCGAGGTCGATCATGGCGCGACGCAACCGATCGAGCCTCGATGCATCATCTTCTTGATCGATCTGGCGTTCCAGGATCAGACGGAAGCGGCCTCTCAGTTCGGCCGCCGCTTTTCGGGTGAAGGTAACGGCAGCAATCTGTTCTACGCGGCACGTGCCCGCAGCCACCATCTCGACCATGCGCTCGCTGAGACTCTGCGTTTTTCCAGAGCCAGCACCAGCCTCAACAAGGAAGTTCCTGCCGTGATCAAAACGGATCGCCGCGCGTGCGGCGGAGTCGCGAAGTGGTGAATCAGTCATACTGCGCCAATCTTCGCAACGCATTGACGCCCCCATGTGCGTCGTCGGTTTTGAAGGAAGCCCGGTCGATTTCGCTTTGAGGACACGCACGCTGATAGTCGCAGCGATTGCAGCCACTGCCATTGGAGCCTCGAATGAAGGTGCCCGCTCCCATCGCCTCTGAAATCGCCGTAAGCACTGGCCCAGGATCCAGCTGCGCCGATTTGCGCACTAGCTCACCCCGTCCTTTTTCGGTGCAAAAATAGTAACTGCTCTGAGCAACTTGAGCACCCGCACCTAGAATATTCCGGGCTGCTTCTGCGTAGACCGCATGTTGCAGCAATGTGCCGTGATCGAACTCTTTTCGGAAATGCGGACGCCAGAGCATTCCCGTCTTGTAATCGATAACCTCGTATTCGCCGTTGCTGTGCCTGTCGATACGATCAATCCGTCCTCGCACACGAATCTGTTGCGAGTTTCCAATCCGGATCAGCACCGGTTCCGCACGGCTGAGCGGCTCATCCGGATCCGGTTCTCCGAAGCCGAAGGGAACCTCAACGGCTATGCCCTCGTTGGCCAACAAGTCCCGCACGTCGAACAAATCGCGGGGGTGCTGGCGGTCGAGCGCGGCGACAATCTTGCCGGCGTAAAGGTCGGGGAAGCTGACGACTTGGATTTCCGCATAGCCGAATTCATCTTCGACTCGCGCTGATACGGGTTTTACTGCTGGCTCGTTTACACAGCCGCGCATCACGGGTGTCACTTCGATTTTGATCTGGACACCGCCCGCAGATACGATTAGGCGGTTGACGCAGTTCTCGGCGGCGACCACTCCCGCGTTGACGCGTGCGCCCGGAATTCCTCGGCCGATCCCGTCAGCGATCCGGCGCATCGCCGTGTCAATTTCCCGCAGCGAAGAGATCCGGTCGGCGATGGGTAGGTAGGTGAGGTCGAGATCCACGGAGAGGCGCGGCATATCCCGCACGAAGAGGTTGATCGCCGTTCCGCCCTTCAGGGCGAAGCAGGTTTCCCTTGCGACGAACGGGATCGTCTTGACAAGAAGTTCGGCTTGGCGCCGGTAAAGATCAGAGATTGGCATCAAGTCTCTCCGGGACCGTGATATTAAACCTGGCGTCGAGCTTCCCGCCCCGCACGAGCATCCGTTTGCCGTGCCCCAGATCGATATCCTTGCGGTCGAGCGCCTTCACCCACGCATGATTGTGGCGCTCGGCGAACCAAAGAAACAGGCGCTTTACTTTGACGTTGCGGCAGGCGACGAGAAGCGTGTGGAGCCGCCGCGGACTAAGGTTGCGCAGGCCCTCCATAAGAACGTCGGCCTGATGGAACGTCTCGCGCTTCGGAACCTCGTCCAGCAATTCGAGAACGGCGCGCTCCGGTGAAGATATGATGAGCGGCCATTCCCATTGCCCCCAGCTCTGAGTCTTCAAGCTGCTCCGGGCGACTTCGGTATCGGCTTCAGTGTTGGCTCTGTCAGTTCGCTCTTGCGGCGCTGAGGCGCGGTCGGCTTCTGCTTCGAAGAGCTTGCCCGCGTTATGGAAGACAAAGCTTGTGTCCAGCTTCAGCCGCGTGAGCCAGTTTGGAAAGGCCTTGGCGCCATACAGGTGGATTTCCCGCGGACCGGCCGGAGGGAGGTAGTGAGCAAATCCTTCCAGTTCGAGCGCTGTCCGGCCACCGACGTGTACGGGGCAAGACAACAGCGTTTGAAGGGAGATGACTACATGCTGCCATCGCAGGCTTTCGCGGTCGGCAGGAGGAGCAGCCAACTGCGCCGTGGGACGCCGGTACACACCCCTTGCTACGGGATCAAGCCAACCGTGCGCGACATACTTGCTACGGAGCGCGCTCGAATAACGGTGGCGCTCAAGCCACGCCGCATCGACCACGAGTCCCTCAGGCAAGTGGTGCTGCAGCCAGTTTAACTTTTCCTGTTTTTGCTGCCCCATGGTTAGTAAAATTACACATTATTAAACCGCCTGTCAAGTTTAAGGAATCTGGATAATCCTAACTATAGATATGGAAATAAGGCTATTCGTAAACTGTCAAAAGTTCGGCGTCTGCCACCACGGGGGAGTCCGCCTGCTTTTTCGCCGTATCAAAACCGTATCAAAAGCCTATCTGAAACACCTGCTGAGGTTGTCCGTCGAGCGAAGAGCAGATTCCCCAGGTTATTGGAAAGACTGAGAAACGATGAAACGGAATGGACCTTTTGGAAAGGGTGACGACGCGCCCAAGGCAGGTGCGCTACCAGGCTGCGCTACGCCCCGACATCTACTGCTCTCTTTGATTCTAAACCACTTCCCCAGGTCGCGATACTGCCCGGTATATCCAACAGAGGCTAAAAGAGCCCCGACCGTGGCAAAACCGTGACAAAACCCCATCAGTTGGGCCTTGCCGTGTCAAAACCCGGCCCGCCCTCGTTCGCCTTTCGGTTCAGTTTCTGCAGTGCCTCCCTTTTCATCTGTAATTTCATCTGCGAATACTTCTTGAACACCTTGGCATCTCCCTGCCGAAGCAATTGCGTAACCCACTCGTCGGCCACGCCACCCGCACTTAAACGAGTCGCGTAGGTCGACCGCAGATCGTAGATCCTGAAATATGGCACCTTTGCTCTGCGCAAAACCGCATGCCAAACCGTCTTCAGGGTCTTCTGATGCCCTGTCGGATTCTCGTCGCTCGGGAACAACCAGGTCCCCGGCCCTGAGATCCGAATCTGCTCCCGAAATGCTTCGAGCGCCAACTCCGTAAGAGGAACCTCGGCGATTCCGTTCGGCGTCTTCGAATCGGGAATCCAGACCATTGCGTTTTGCAGATCCACTTGCTCCTTCTTCATCCCCATCAGTTCCTTGTACACCCTGAGTCCGGATTCACTGATGATCCGAATAATGTTGCGCAGATAATCGGGTGCCTGAAACTCGATGCGCTGTTGTTCCGACCATGACATATAGTGTGGCCGGAACATCCCCTTCACCTTCACGGGGAACTCCACCCCCGAGCAAGGGTTCGCAGGGAGAAGCCGCTTCCGGACTGCGACGTTCAACATACGCCGAAGAACCCGCAGTTCCTGATGGACTGTCGCCGGCTTGAGCCGGTCTTTCTGAATGACGCCCTCGGCGGTTTTGAATTGTACTCGTGCCTGAAGCCGCCGCCGAAGATATTGCTCAATGTCGTCCGCCGTGATGTCGCCAACGGCTCGCTGGCGAAACGCCTCCTTGAGATGCCGTGCCGAACGCTGGTTCGCTTCGTGGGTCTTTTCTGCGCGGATTGGCGGTTTGGAATAGTTCTCCAGAAAAAAATCCACCCAATCCGAGAACTGAAGTTGTTCTCCTTTCCGGACGATGTCAAGAGTCCTGTCGTCCCTGGCCTGCAGGCGCTCGCGAAGTTTCCGCTGCGCCTCCTGCCAGTCGTCCGTGAACGTTGATTCCCGGATACGCTTTCCGTTCCGGTCCCGATAGACCATCCATAGAGCCTTGCCGTCGTTGCGCGGATATATGGAGCCATCGTGTTTACTCGGTCGTGCCAAATCCCACCTCCTGTTTGAATGTTGCGCGGAAGGGCTCAAGATCCGATTTCAGAAACCGAATATTGCGGCCCATCACGCGGAGATGGGGAATCTGCTTTCGCTCTACCCAAAGATACACCGTCTGCGGGCTGACGCCAAGGTAGGTCGCGGCGGCGCGGACGTTGAGCGGAAGCTCTTCTCGGGCGGGTGTGAACAGTGTCGCTGTGCTCATGGCAATCTCCGTTTGTTTAAACCGGCCACCAGGAGGCGGTGACCTTGCCGAGCCAGACGCCGCAAAGCAACAAGAGCAGCGCCGCCAGCACCACGATGGTGAATTTCTGATTGGACATTGGTTTCTGGTAAGCCGTTTTCACTTCCTGTACGATTTCCACGGCTCTCAAACGAGCGGTATTAATATCTCTCTGGATCTCATTGCGCAGCGCCGCCGTCGAGCTACTGACCTCCTCCGCGATAGCCGATTCGGCGCGTTTGTGCGCCCACTGCGCGCTTGCCTGGAATTGTGCGAGATCCGCCGCGATCTGGCTGCGAATCATCTCGAGCGACTCCTCCAGCACCAGGCGGTTCATCGTAACGAGCGCGAAGGCCGCGTCGTCGGGTTTAAGAAACAGCCCGTGCTGCACTGCTACTTCTGCGATCAGACGTTGCACGTTGAAGCTGATTGGTTTTGGCATGGCGTCACTCCATCTCGATCTGATCGAGTTGTTCAAAGAGTTCGCGGCGGATGATCGTTAGGCGCTGCTTTGAGACGAGGGAGAATTCAGCGAGTCGGATGGCTTCTTCGAACGTCAGTCGCTGCGACAGCATCTGGCGCATGTCGTCGCCGTAGGTGTTTGGGTTGCGATCCCGGATGAGCACCGTTCCGAGAAGCTTATGTGCCTGTTCCTCGGCCACGCGGAACTGCTCGAAGGATTTGCCATCTTTCGAGATCTCGCCGAAGTACTCGTTTAGCCAGACGATCACGTTCTTCTCGGTTGTGGTTTCAGCCAGACGTTTGAAGCCGTTCAGCGTGTCGGTCATGGCCTGCCCGCCGACGACCACGGAATGGACGAAAACCCGTCGTGACTGTCCCGCGAGGAAGGACAGGATGTCGTTTTCGAGAATGTAGTTCCACAGGGGAACGAAGGTTGTAGCGCCAGTGTCCACGATGCAGACGCCTTCGATCTGGCAGATCTTTTCAAAGAGTTCATCGAAGCGCTTATCGTGAATTGCGCCACGCCGGAGGACATTGATATGCTCGGCTCCCAGTGCCTGGTACTGCGCGAATGTCGCGTTTACAGGGTCTGTGTCGAAACAGTGCGGCGTGGTTTTTTTGTGCTGGAAGTACTGGCCAAGAATGGCGGAGATCAGACTTTTCCCGACACCGCCCTTGCCCTGGAGAACCAGATGAACCTGATTGCTTTTCGTTCTTGCTTTTTCTGTCGTTGCCGATGTAATTGCCATGTGAAACGCTCCTTTATCAATCGATCAACTGCTCTTGAATGGAGAACGGATCGTAGGTGAATCCGTCCGATTGTTTTTTCTCGCGCTGCTCGCGAAGATTGCTGAATGGGTCCGTTGCAGTCGGAGCCTGGAGCTGCGGTTCAGCCCTGGAGTCGGCAGCGGCGCGCGGTGTCAGGGCGGGTTCTGATCGACGCTGGCGGGATTGTCTGCTCCGAATCCGTGACACGTAAACCCGAAACTGCGGATAGGGAATTTCGAGACCATCGGCGCGGACAGCGTCCCAAACCTCGCGCAGCTTCTTCCCCGTAGCCAACGCGGCCTCGATCTCCGGCCAGATCCATGCAACCCGGCCCGTGCTGGTTGCAGGCTCAATACCGGGCAGCGAACGAAGATTGACCAGTTCGGATTTCGTTCTCTTCCGTAATGGCAAAGCGGAGTTCGCTGATGTTGCCAGAACGAAGCCTCTACATATAAGGGCTCAGAACGGGGTTTTTGGACAAGAATTGAAAATATGTCTGTTAGCGACCGTCCGCAACAGATCGAAACAACCTGCAACAGCCGGACGAGATTTGGGCCAACGGCAACGGTCTGCAACAGTTTGCAACCAATCAGCAGTCCAAAAAGGCAGCAAAGACGGGGTAGTGGAACATAAAGGGATTGTCGAACGGGTTGGGGCTTTTTCACTCGCAGCGAGTGTGCGGTCAGTACTTTCCGCCGTGGGACAAACTGCCCTGCGTGTTCGACTGATGTTCGACACGGAAATTACAGCGAAGAAATTTGTCCAAAAAGGCCTTTCTGAGCCCTTGTCTGTAGAGGGCCTTTGTAACAGTTCAGGCCTGTATAAGTCGCGATACGGAAATCTTTAAGAATCTGCCGTTTGGACCTGGATATTGGGTCCAAAACCTGGCAGTGTATATGTTTGAGGGCATCGCATCGCCAGTCGCCGCGAGAACGACCGGTCAACCCGGAGCAATTGGAGCGTGAGAAGCGCTTAATCCGCGAGATCGAGAGGCTGCGCGAGGAATTGATCGAGCGCGATAAGAGGATCGCCGATGCGGAAAAGCAAATCGCCGATCTGGAACGTAAACTGGCGCTTCGACAGCAAAACTCCACGACATCATCCAAACCGCCCTCTTCAGATGGAATGGCGGGCGAGCAGCGGTCGCGGGGTAGTCGGCGAAAGAAGAGCCTGCGCAAGCCGGGCGGCCAGCCTGGACATCATGGACGCTGGCGCGGACTGGCGCCTTTGAGTCGCGTCGATGAATTGAAAAAGGTGTTCCCCACCAGGTGCCGCCATTGCGATCACCGTTTGTCGTCGGGGATGCCCACCGAGGGCGACCCGCGTCGCCATCAGGTGACCGAACTGCCGCCGATTAAAGCTCATGTCACCGAGTATCAATGCCACCGCCTCGTCTGTCCGGAATGCGGCAAGGCAACCCAGGCCGAACTGCCACCGCAAGCACGGCGTCATTTCGGAGCGCAGTTGACCGCCCTCATTGCCTATCTGACCGTGGTCTGTCGAATGCCGCGCCGCGTGGTGCATGAACTACTGGAACAGGTTCTGGGCATCCCACTCAGTCTGGGCAGTATTCAGAACAGTTGGGAAGAGGTCAGCGACGCGGTCGCCGACCCCTGTGCGGAACTGGAGCGGCAACTGCCCAACGAGCCGGTCGTCAACAGCGATGAAACCGGATACCGGACCAGCGGCGAAAAGCGCTGGCTGTGGGCTCTGGTGGCGACGAGCTTCGTCTTTTACAGGATCGCCGCATCGCGCGGAGCCGAGGTGCTGGTGCAATTACTGGGCGAAATATACGCCGGCATTCTCTGCAGCGACCGCTGTCCCACTTACCTGAAGTACCACAAAGGCGTCGGCCAGTTCTGTTGGGCTCATTTCAAACGAAATATCCTCGGCGTACTGGAAATCGGCAAGACCAGCGACGCGGAACGCTTCTGCCGCGACGCTCTGGCCCTGCATGCCCGGTTGTTCCGGCTGTGGCATCGTTTCCGCGACGGACCTGGCGTTCGATACGGTCCCCTTACACGCGATCAGTTGATTGCAAAGTCGATTCCGCTGGAGAAGAAGTTCTTCGCCCTGGCGGACCGCTATCTTGATAGCCGCGACAAAGACGTGGCGAATCTCGCGCGGGCGCTGCTGCAGCACTTTGAAAGGTTTTTCGCCTTTCTACGCCATGAGGGTGTCGAGCCGACCAATAACGTCGCGGAGCGCGCGCTTCGATGCGCCGTGCAATGGCGCAAGATCAGTTTCGGTAGCCGCAGCCCTCAAGGCGAAATCGCGGTTGCGCGCCTGCTCACAGTGGCTCGCACCTGCCGCATGCAGAATCGAGTTCCGCTGCATTATCTTGCGACTGCGTTACGCTCATACCGAACAGGGCTGGCCGTCCCCTCACTGCTCAAACCAGCATCAACCACCTGAACTGTTACGGGCCTTTTTTATGAAACATCCAGGCACATCCCGCAACGCCAGAGTCGCGGTCCGGCTCACCAAAGAGGAACAGCATCAGGTTGAGGAGGCAGCGAAGACCAGAGGCTACGCAAATTCCAGCGCGTTTATCCGTGCTGCGATCCGAAACGAACTGGATGGGCGAGCCGAACTGACCGGCACTGACGAACGGATTGGAGCAGGCTTTGATCGTGTGTCGCGCGATATCTTCCGCGTGGGCCGGGGACAGCAGGCGCTATACGCGCTGATTGACGCGTTCGCCAAGGCGACTCTGGCCTGCATGCCGGAACCGCAGCCCGAAGCCAGACCACAGGCAATCGCCTGCGCGAAAGAGCGTTACGGGCGGCTCGTCAAGGCCGCCGGTCAGGCGATGTCTGGCGATGCGCGTGCCGCCATGCAGGATCTGGTGGACCATGGCACGAACTGACGATGAACGTGAAATCAGGCTCCGGCCACCAAAGCCTCGCGTTGCCCGGAACGAAGGCGCAGCGTGGTCGCACGGATTCAAGCTGCTCATGCACTACGCCCACAGCAGCCGAATGAAGGGCAACCGCGCGCCAGGCGGAAAAGGGAAAGCGGTGCGGCCCTACCACCAGCGTTGCGCGATCCGCGTAACGTACCTGAAGAATAAGATCCGGGGACAGTGGAAAGCACACGGGCGCTACATTGCGCGTGAGAGCGCCGCATTTGAGAGCGACGCGAAGGCCGTGGGATTCGGCCGAGAGCCTGAACCCGTCGACATTGCCGGGGAGCTTCAGAACTGGCAGGCGGCGGGCGATCAGCAGATGTGGAAAATCATCGTGTCTCCGGAATTCGGTGACAAAGTGGATTTGCCGCGGCTTACGCGCGAATTGCTGGTAAAGATGGAGAAGGATCTGGGGACGGATCTCGAATGGGTCGCGGCAGAACACCACAACACCGAGCACCCACATGTCCACGTGGTGATTCGGGGTGTGAGAGATAGCGGCGGGACTCTGCGTTTAAGCCGCGAGTATGTGCAACAGGGTATTCGGGGAATTGCGGCAGACCTGTGTACCCGCCAGCTGGGGTACCGCACGGAACTGGACGGGGTCGAGGCGGAACGCCGCGAGGTCACCGAGAAGCGCCTCACCTCGATCGACCGCAGACTATTGAAGGACGCGCAGGAATCAGGTCCGGACCCGGGATCGCAGTATTTCACCGTCTCGCGGAACTCGGTGCAGACAGGCTTGACCGAAACGGCGCGATCTCGTATGCGACACGATAATGCACGCCTCGTCGTGCTTCGCCAGATGGGTCTCGCAGAATCTACGGGGCCGAATACGTGGCGCTTGCGCCGGGATATCGAACAGGTTCTCCGGGCGATGCAGCGAACCGCCGACCGGCAGAGAACGCTGGCAGCGCACGGTGCTTTGATGTCAGACGAGCGTCTGCCGATTGAAGTCCTCGATCTGAGGCAGGTCACCTCGGTCGAGGGCAGGGTGCTCGTCCACGGGCAGGACGAGCAAACGGGGCGCAACTATCTGATGCTCGAAGGAACGGACGCAAAGGTCCATTTCATTCAGTACACGCCGGAGATGGAAGAGGTCCGCAGCCGGGGTGACCTTCGGATCAATTCATTCGTGCGATTGCGAAAGCTATCCGTTACCGGGATTCTGGAAGTCAGCGATTTGGGTGATGCGGAGAAACTACTTAAGAATCCGCACCGTCTGATCGAGTCCGCACAAGAGCTTCTCAAGCGAGGGTTCACACCGACCGAGGACGGCTGGGGCGGCTGGCTGGGACGATATCAGACTGCGCTGCGAGAAATGGCCTCCAAAACGGAGGAGAGGGAAAAGGGCAGCCGGGACCGGCGGCGAGATCGGACGCCCGACCGCCAACGATAGCTGCTTCCATCTTCGTAGTTAACCGAAAAGATTGCAGCTCGAATCCCGCTTGGGGAGGCATCCATAAGTTCTCGAACTTGGCGCTATCTCGGGGACGCCTTCCCAACTATATGCGGTGATGTCGTTCAAACACATCCCGGTTATTGAAGGGAGATTACAACGTTAGAAGGGGTCTGGATTCCTCCCACAGTTGCCACCAGCGGAACATCCCCCGTGCCGAGGCCCGCCGGGAGCACCAGATTAATCTGATAAAGGCCGGCGCCGGACAATCCTGCAAAGCTTGGAATCACCTTAACGTTGTTGATGAGAATGCTCACCGAATTTGTGGTAGGTGCCGCGCCTGAGAACAACTGCCCTGCCGGGACAGTTGGATTGGTCGGCCCGAATCCTACCGCGAAGAGTTCGATCGTATCTCCTGCTTTCGCTGCTACCGTTGGGTACCCGAGGGAATTTCCTGTTGGGCCAACAATGTCGTAGGTGCCTCCGCCAGACGTACCGGATTTATTTGATCTGAGGATGATCCCCGCTGCATGCTTGCTGTCGAGTAAACTGAACGACGGACCGAATTGGCCCAGTGTAACGGTCGCGGTGGAAGTTCCGCCAGCGGTTTTGACGACTACTGGAACGGAGCCCGTGGTCGTGTCGCTGGGCGCCTGCAGATTTATCAAGGTCGGGCTGACATACGAGAGGTACGCCGACTTGCCATTGATCGTCACGCTGGTGCTGCCCAGCGAGGTCGGGAAGTTTCCGGTCCACGTGAAAGCCGAATTGGCGAGATTTGTGCCATAAATCGACACCCACTCTCCGGGCTGGATCGTCGAGACCGTACTGTAGACTGGGACAATTCCACCGGACTTGATCGACGGAGACGAAGTCGCCGGAGTCACCTTTCGAATACGATTGTTCATCTGATCTGCAATGAAAAGGTTTCCCGCGCCGTCGACAGCCACCGCAGAGGGACTAGCAAGCGTTGCGTTCAAGGCTTGGCCTCCGTCTCCGGAAAAGCCGTAGCTTCCATTCCCAGCCACGGTGGAAATAATCCCAGCTGCGGTAACCTTTCGAATACAGTTGTCACTCAAATCTGCAATGTAGAGGTTGCCAGACGCATCTAAGCCAACCCCAGTGGGAACAACCGAGGCGTCCGTAGCCTGCCCACCGTCGCCTCCAGTGAAATTCCCGCCATTGCCAGCGTAGGTCGAAATAATCCCCGCCTTATCAACCTTTCGAACTCGCCAATTGTTGGAGTCAGCAATATAGAGGTTGCCGACCGAGTCTACGGCCACACCGCTTGGGAGGCTGAGCGCAGCGCTGGTGGCGGGGCCGCCATCGCCGGAAAAACCGCCTTGTCCATTTCCTGCCACTGTCGTTACAATTCCGCCGGAGTTCACCTTGCGAATTCTGTTATTCGCAGTATCCGCAATGTAAAGGTTTCCCGCAGCATCGACAGCCAGCCCACTTCCGACGAGATTTAACTGTGCGTTGAGGGCGAAGCCCCCATCCCCCGAAAAACCAGGAATGCCGTTGCCAGCCACCGTCGAGATCATTCCCAGCGTGTTGATCTGCCGGACACGATCGTTAGCGGCGTCCGTAAAGAAGATGTTTCCGGCCGAATCAACAGCAACTCCAACGGGAAAGTTGAGTAACGCGTCTGTAGCGAAGCCTCCGTCGCCGGAATAACCGGGAAAAGATCCGGTCCCTGCCAACGTCGAGGTACAGCCCCCACTCGCAACTTGGCGAATACGATTGTTCGCCTGGTCAACTATGTAAACGTTCCCCACCGAATCGGTCGCAACGCCGCTTGGGTTGGAGAACTCCGCGCCCGTGCCCGAATCGTCATCGCCCGAGAATCCGGCTGTCCCATTACCGGCTATTGTCGAAATTATGCCTTGCGGGACTGGTCCGTTGATTGTAATTGTTAATGAGGCCGACGCTTTTCCGCCGGGATTGATAGCTGCGACGCTGGCGATCCCCCCGCTCGCTATCAGGTTAGCCGGCACAGATGCCGTCAACTGTATCGCGTTGAGAACAACGGTCAAGAGGGGAGAACAGTTCCACAGGACGATGGCTCCGGATTGAAA
Organism: Terriglobia bacterium; assembly: GCA_963832905.1. GTDB lineage: Bacteria > Acidobacteriota > Terriglobia > Bryobacterales > Bryobacteraceae > BOG-234. The sequence goes on from CAWHVO010000008.1 coordinate 1,423,289, forward strand.
GCCAGAGCCGTTGATAGTGAGCGTGAAGGCCCCTCCAGGCGATGTCACCGCCGCCGGGCTCAGGCTGGTGACAGTTGGAACCTGCTGCGCATTGATGCAGTACAAACGCATTCGAAGTAGTGCCGCCGGGGTTGACTACGGTGATGCTGGCGTTGCCGGTGCTGGCGATCAGCGGCGCTGAGACCGAGGCGGAGAGCTGAGTGGAACTGACAAAGGTGGTGGGAAGGGCCGAGCCCTTCCACTGGACGGTAGCTCCGGAGAGGTAGCCCGTACCGTTGACGGTTAGTGTGAAGGCCGCGCCGGCAGCGGTAGCGGAAGTCGGGTTGAGGCTGGAGATCACGGGCGTGGGCGGATTGATCGGCAGGGTGACGGCAGATGAGGTGCCGCCGCCGGGATAGACGACAGTGATGCTGGCGCTTCCCGTATTCGCGATCAAGGAGGCGGCGACCGAGGCAGTGAGCTGAGTGGAACTGACGAATGTTGTGGTGAGCGCGGAGCCGTTCCACTGCACGGTTGCCCCGGAAACGAACCCCGTGCCATTGACGGTTAGCGTGAAAGTCGCCCCGGTTGCCGTGGTGGAACTCGGACTCAGGCTGGTGATGACGGGCGCAACGACGCTAAAGTTAGCCGTTACATTCTGCGGTGCAGACATGCCTAGCGATTGTGGATTGGCGGTTCCCGTAAGTGCCCCATTCCAATTCGATAGCTGATAGCCACTATTCGCTGTTGCTGTAACTTGAACCGATGTCCCCAAATTATAATAGCCATCGGGCGAGGTGGGAAATGTCGCGACCGTCCCACCCGAGGCTGGCGACGCAGTTATAGTTAGTAGATATTGCGTTGTGAAGCCCGCCGTATACGTGGCGGCCGAAGCCGCCACGATGTGAGTCATGCCGCCTCCATCTGACCAATTTTGAAATGTATAGCGCGCGCCTGCACTGCCTTGCGGCGAAAGAACCCCGATCGTATGGTTGCTGCCGGCAACCCACAGAAATGTCTGCGGCCCAGTCAAGGTCACTCCGTCCACAACGACCTGTCGCCCAGCCGGACTCGTCCCTACAGTAGCTGAAACCTGTACCGTCTGCGCCAGAAAGCCAGCGCCCCCTGTCAACCCGCCTCCTGCGTCATACGAATAATTCCCGGCGATCTGAGCCGCATCGTTAATCCCAACCGCCACGGTTTGGAGACTGTTAGCAGCCCGTGGCAGAAGTGCGGAAACAGTTAGATGTGGCTTGAGATTGGAAAAACCAGGGGAAGTGAAAACCAACCGGAAGTGGGCCCGCTTTCTTCTGCTGATTCGTTCCGGTGCGCCGTCCATGCCGTCATCGCGATCTGGACAAGCAAAATCGCGTCGGAGAGCCCCTGCAGGGTTCTCGGTTTGCCGATTCCCGAAGATTTCCGGACCAGCAGCGCCAGATTGAATCCGATGGCATGGAACAGAAGCCGCTTCAGAATGTTCTTTTGACCCTTCAGGTGGGTTCGTCTCATGCCGCCGGTTTCGTACATGTGCGCAAAACTTCTTTCGGTCAATTCCGTGCGCAGCTTCTGCAGATCTTTGCCGCGCCGTCCACTCATCCGCCGCCGATTCCCATACACCTGCTTCTGTTCTTTTTCCTTGCCGTCCCAATTGCGGGGCCCGCGCTCCGGCTCCGGGATATAACTGCGCACACCGTCCGCATGCAAATCGACCAGAACTTCGTTGCTGTGATATCCCTTGTCAGCGACCACCTCTTCGACGCCGCGTTGGTTGATCAGGGCCGCGTTGGACTGCGCTTCCTGTAACGTGACTCCGATGGTGGTGGTGTCACCCAGAATCCGCCGCCTGCAGCGTGATCGCCACCACCGCGCCGCTGGCCAGATCGACCGCATGCTCGGCCTTGTGCGCCAGATGCGTGCGGCCATCCTTCATCCTGGCGATGCGCGCGCTGCTATCGGTAGGGCTCATCCACTCTTTATTGGAGGCCTTCTTTTTGCGCTTCCGGTCCAGCCTCGCGGCCTGCTCGCGGGTAGGTTCCTCAATGCCTTCGGCTTTGGCCAGATCCTTCAGATATTCGTCGTAGCCGCGCCCATCGTCGCGCCGCTTGATCGAACGCATCGCGGCATTGGCTTCCAGCATGGTCGCATCTATGGCGATGGTCTGCCCGTCCATCAAGCCTTCTTCGCCCAGCACCTTCACGAACCAGCGGAACACCGCTTTGTGCGTTTCGACCGGCATCAGCCGACGCGTCCGCGACATCGTCGAATGATCCGGAGTCGATTCGATAACACTGAATCCCAGAAACTCCCGTAACGAAAGCGAGTCCGCCACACGCCACGCAATTCCCCGTTCCGAATCGATTCCCTCGAAGTAGCCGAGCAGCAGCATCCGGAAATAGACACCCGGAGCTATACTCGGTGAACCCATGACCGGCTTGTAAAAACGCTTGCACAGATGCTCCAGGCGTTTGTCAACCTTGTTCCGCTCCAGGATCTCGTTCACCTTCGCGTAGAACGGATGACTTGCCGCCTGGGGAATCTCCTGAGCGCTGAAAAACATCGCGTCCTGCTTCGGCTTGCGCTTACCCATCGCCATACAGCTTATAACGTCTGAAACATTTCAGAGGTCACATGTTTGGAGGCGAAAATCTGACTTTTACCACGGGCTGTTAGGTACGGTAATAATACTGGTAACAGTTCAGGCCCTGCAAAAGTCTTGTCGCGGAAATCTTTAGAAATCTTACGTTTGGACCTGGATGTTGGCTGAAAAACCTGGCAGTGTATAGGTTTGAGGGCATCGCATCGCCAGCCTCGCCGAGGGCAACCGGCAAAACCGGAGCACCTGGAGCGCGAAAACGAGCGCTTGACGCGTGAAGTGGAGAAACTTCAGCAGGAACTGGTCGAGCGCGATAAGAAGATCGCCGATGCAGAGAAGCAGATCGCCGATCTCGAACGCAAGCTGGGGTTGCGGCAGCAAAACTCCACGACCTCATCGAAGCCTCCGTCTTCCGATGGTTTGGCCGGCGAGCAACGAAAGCGAGGCAGTCGAAGAAAGAAGAGCCGACGCAAGCCAGGCGGCCAGCCTGGCCATCGCGGCCACTGGCGCGGACTGGCGCCGTTGGATCGTGTCGATCAGGTGATCGAATTGTTTCCTCCGAAGTGCCGCCATTGCGATAGCCGTTTGTCGCGCAGCAGGATGGCCACGCAAGGCGAGCCCCGGCGGCATCAGGTGACGGAGTTGCCGCCCATTGAAGCGCATATCGCCGAGTATCGATGCCAATGTGTGGTCTGTCCGGAATGCGGGAAGGCGACCCAGGCGGAACTGCCCCCGGAAGCGCAGGGCCACTTCGGCCCGCAGTTGACCGCGCTCATTGCTTATCTGACGGTGGTTTGCCGCATGCCGCGACGCATAGTACGGGAGTTGCTGGAACAGGTTCTGGCCATACCGCTGAGTCTGGGCAGCATTCAGAACAGTTGGGAAGAGGCCAGCGAGGCAGTGGCCGAGCCCTGTGCGGAATTGGAAAAGCAACTACCCCATGAGCCGGTGGTCAACAGCGACGAAACGGGATACCGGACGAGCGGCGAAAAGCGCTGGATGTGGGCACTGGTGGCGGCGAACTTCGTTTTCTATAAGATCGCGGTCTCACGCGGCGCCGAAGTGCTGGTTGAGTTGCTCGGCGAAGTATTCGCGGGCATTCTTTGCAGCGACCGCTGCGCCAGCTACCTTAAATACCACAAGGGCGAGGGCCAGTTCTGCTGGGCGCACTTCAAACGCAATATCCTGGGTGTACAGGAAATCGGTAAGACCACCGACGCCGAACGTTTCTGCCGCGACGCGCTGGCGCTGCATGCCCGGCTGTTCCGGCTATGGCATCGTTTCCGCGACGGACCCGGCGTAAGGTACGGCCCCATCACACGCGAACAACTGATCGCAAAATCCATTCCGCTGGAGAAGAAGTTCTTCGCCCTGGCGGATCGCTATCTCGACAGCCGTGACAAGGACGTCGCCAACCTCGCGCTGGCCTTGTTGCAGCACTTCGAAAGGTTCTTCGCCTTCCTGCGCCACGAGGGAGTCGAGCCGACCAATAACGTCGCGGAACGAGCGCTGCGCTGCGCAGTACAGTGGCGCAAGATCAGCTTCGGAAGCCGCAGTGCCCAGGGTGAAGTCGCGGTTGCTCGTCTGCTTACGGTGACTCGCACATGCCGCATGCAGAATCGAACGCCGCTCGACTATCTCGTCGCGGCCCTCCGGTGTCACCGCAGTGCGCTGCCTGTACCGTCGCTGCTCAAAACGACATCAACCACCTGAACTGTTACGGTGCAAGGTCTTTGACGGAGCACTGACTGGAGGCTCGCGATTGAATGCGATGCTGCATTCCTCTCAAACTCCGTTCATGAGTTCTTCGGAGCCAGAAGCGCTGGCTGCCGCAACTATTACTCAATGCAGCGCAAAGGTCCGTCCGACCCCTACTGGGGCATCCATTTCGAGATCGAGCTCCGCAGGGCTGTTCCAATCCTGAGCACATCCACAACATCATCTACAGTGCTTGCGGCCCATAGACATGCGCGTTCCATGGCATTAAAACATAGAATGACAAGGAGATATGGTGGGCGCGCAGGGACTCGAACCCCGCCGGAGCCGTTGATAGTGAGCGTGAAGGCCCCTCCAAGCGATGTGACCGCCGCCGGGCTCAGGCTGGTGACAGTCGGAACCTGCGCATTGATTGGCCGTACAAAAGCATTCGAAGAAGTGCCGCCCGGCGATGTTCGCTTTGCCCGTGATCGCAATGAGACTGGCCGATAGACGCGGTCACGGCATAACATTAGGGCGAGTCCACAGATGGATCACTTCGCGGTACTACCGCCCTGGAACGAAGCAGACCCAGAAATCTTTTTCCACGATTGTTGCCGAACCCCACCCGCAACCGGGCGGCGGTTTCGCGGTAAGACGATTGCCGGCGGCTACGCTGATCGCCGGATCGGGATGAAGCGAATCTCGACCCGCTGATTCAGCGCCGTCGCGATTCTCCGCAGCATCGCCAGCGAGTGGCCCTCATAATCGGCGTCTTCGAGGCGGCAGATCACCGACGCGGTCGTGCCAATCAGCTTGCCGAGCTGACTCTGAGTGAGACCCGCCCTGGTCCGCAGTTCGAAAATCTTCCGGGCGACTTCGTCGTCCGCCCGCGCCTCCTCCAGAATCTTCAACCGCTCCGGTTTGCCCTCGAAGTATCGGCGGTGGATGATCTCAACCGCGTCGGTCGTGGTTCCCGATTTCTTAGTCATGCCGTAGTCTCCTCTGATTGGCGATGCTTCGCCGGATTCGCTTCAAACCGTTTCCTGCGCTCAATGGCGCGGTCGATTTCCTTAGGTGGAACGGCGCTCTCTTTTACGATTCCGTGAGCCACAACCGCCGCCACCGTACCGTGGAAGAAATAGAGAATCCTGTAATGGACGCCCTGCAGGCTAGCGCGGAGTTCGTAGATTCCATCCCGCAGCAGGTCCGCCTCCGGCCGCCGCAGTTCATGCCCCAGTTCGCGCAGCCTTTCCACCCGCAGAAGGCACTTCGCTTTCACCTTTACCGGAAGTTCATCGAGCCACTCCAGGAACGGGCATGAGCCGTCCTCCTCGCAGTAAAGGACGACTGTGGTCTTCGGCATTCTTTTCCAGTCTATTCGCAAATATGCGAAAACGCAACGCCGTTGGAATTTAAAAGATTTTGACCCGGAAGATCAGGTCAACCGCTTACGCCATAAACACCGAAGGGGTTCGCCACTGCCACCGCACCGTGGCAAAACCGTGACAAAACCCCTCGTGTTGAAACCACTTGGTTTGCCTTTGAGCGAAAAGCAGATTCCCCAAGTTGTTGAAACTATTGAAAGTGGATGGAAATCAAGACAAGCGTTGGAGCGGGCCGATGTGCGCCCAAGGCAGGCGCGCTACCAGGCTGCGCTACGCCCCGACAGTTTCTAGCTTTTTGATTTTAAAACACTTCTTCAAACCCCGCAACGTCCAGTCGGTCCTCACCGTGTCAAGACCGTGCCAAAACCCGGACGCAAAGCGTGGACCGTGCCAAAGCGAGAAGTCGCAGTTTCAATAGTTTAGGCCGTCGACGTTCGGCCGCGAATCGGCTAAGAGACGTAATTTTAAGCTCCAAGGCCAGTTGCTCTGGTCCTGGCAGTTTGCAACCTATTGGTTCTCTTGATGCGGTGGCGTTCTCCGCGCACCTGCTTTCAAAGCAGGGCTGATCCTGCATCAGCAATCCGCGAGATGTTAGGCGTGACTTCCAGAGGCGCTCGAAAGCGCCGCTTTCGAGGCGGTGGTCCGCATACGCTGCCGACCCATATAGGTCGAACCACTGAAATCAACTGTCGAGGTCATTGCAATCGCCGCGCAATTGGGCGGGTCGATCTCCTGCGTGGTTCGCAGGCGATCATATAGTCTGCTGGCGCTCGTGGACGTCCTCGATCTTGCCAGTCTTGAGGGTCAAACGCCGCATAGGAATTATGCCCGAGCGGTACCATCGGAAACCAACAGTTGACGTGGTAGCCGATCTTTACGTTAACCCGGTCCTACGTGACCTTCTCTGCCCGTACAATGAACCTGTTCGGTGCGGGTCCGACGAAATAAAACGGATAGCAGGTAACGATGGTGAGTGTCTCGCCGGCACCAGGCCGAAGCACTGCAACGTCGTCCGGGGCCACTATGCTGGTGGCGAGGACGCGATAACGGTATTCCCCGGTCATCGTGGTGAGAAGAATCGTGTCGCCGGTCTCGATATGCCGCAACGGCCGGAAAAACGTGTCGCGATGGCCGGAGATGCCGACGTTCCCGCGCTGTCCCGGCAACGCCGTCCCGGGGATATGACCAACCGCACGTCGAAGGATGGAAGCGCCCGTGCCTTCCATCACGATCGCCGAAATGCCCAGACGTGGAACTTCCACGCGGCCGATCAGACCGCCATTCGCGGCTGGCGACAAACTCGCGAGCGAAACGGATGGAGCGTTTTGCGCCGATGGAGCCACCAGACGCTCCAACTTCCGGTCCTCCGCCCTTTGGAAAATCCAGGTATCCGCGAGGACGAAGCCGGAATATGCGAGAAGCGAGACAGCTGTAGCGATGAGTAACCGCCGGATCCACCGAAGCAATGGGTTCATTTTGCGCCTGCGATGTAACTGCTGCGAGTGCGAACGGACAGCTGCCCCTTCCCTGCGGCATGGGCGGCCACTCGAATAGCCCGCACAGCACCGGGCGGCGCCGAACTGTTCGAAAGATATCCGATTGTGTATTGATTGCGAATGTCGCGCGCGATGCGCTCGCAGATGGCCACAACCTCATTCAGCTGGCGGGGGAAGTAGGCTTCGCCTCCGCTTGACCGGGCGAGCCGGAGGAGCACGTCCGGATTCCGGTCGGCGTCGTCGTCGTCGAAGATGCCAACGGCGTACACAATGGCGCTGGATTGGGCGAGCTTTTTCAGAACTTCGGGCAGACGGAGCGCGCTGGCATTGTCGCCGCCATCGCTGATCACGATCAATACCTTCTTTTCGGGGCCGCCCGCCCGCGATCGCTCCAGCCCTTCGGTAACCGCGTCGTAAAGCGCCGTCTGGCCTGTGGCGCGAGTGCTCAGAATCGCGCTTTCGAGCTCATCGGCGCGATGGGTAAAACTGACGCCACCGGGCAAACCAAGGGTGACTTTTTCGTTGAAGTTGACCACGAACATCTGGTCTTCCGGGTTGCTGGAGCGGACGAATGTCCGGGCGGCCTCGATCACATCCGGGAGCTTCGGCCGCATGCTGCCGCTGTGGTCGATAACCAGTCCCACAGTGACGGGAACGTCTTCGTGCCGAAACACGCGGATGGACTGCCGAACGCCGTCTTCGTACAATTCGAAATCCCCCTCGCGCAAGTCGGACACCAGGTGGCCGCGACGGTCGCGGACGGTAGCCTGCAGGACCACGAGATCGACTTCAACGGAAAACCGGAGAGATTCCGCTGCCGGAACTTCGGCTGGCGGAGACTGAGGTTGGGCGCTGCCGGCAAGTGCGAGGACGAAGAATATCCGGATCAACACGCCTGGATCTCGCGGTATTCCGGCTGCCACATCGCGTCCTGCACCTGTTGCACGATGTCGTCGAATTTGACGCGCGCCAGTCCCTCGGCGCCCGCGGCCTCCGCCACAGCCACGGCGACCGTCGCCGAGACGCTGCGCAGGTTGTCGATATGCGGCAGCAGAGATGCGCCCGCCTGACGTACCGCAACCAGGCTCGATACAGCATTGGCCGCAGCGGCTAACATGCCGTCACTGAGCCGGTACGCGCGGGAAACAATGGCGCCGAGCACCAGTCCCGGGTACAGCATGGCGTTATTGACTTGGCCGATAACATAGGTCACTCCCTTGTGCGTTACCGGGGCGAACGAAGCTGCCCGTGGCGATCAGCGCGCGCCCGTCGGTCCAGGCGATCAGATCGGCCGGATTTGCCGCGGCCCGCGCCGGCGGGATCGAGAGCGCGAAAATGATCGGCCGGTCCGTGTGTGCGGCCATTTCCCTGACAATCGCTTCTGTGAAACTGTCCGCAACTGTCGAAGCGCCGATCAGCATGGTCGGCTTCACCCGGCGCACCACCTCGTCGAGGCTCACACCGGTTCCGTTCTCGTCATGCCTCCAGCCCTTGCTTTCGGCGGCGGCGCGCGCGTATGTCATCTGATATTCGAGCAGGTCACCGACCATATCGGTCGTGAGCAGGCCCTGGCGATCGACGCACCAGAAGCGCCTGGCCGCTTCCTCTTTGGAGAGCCCCTCGCGTACCATGGCGTTGCGAAAGCTGGTCGGCGATTCCAATCCCGGCGGTGCCCGCGCCGAAGATAACCACCCGCTGGTTGCGCAGCGGCGTCCCGCAGACGCGCACGGCCGAGATGGCTGCGGCGAGCGCAATCGCGCCGGTACCCTGCATATCGTCGTTGAAAGTGCAGATCCGGTGCCGGTACTTCTCGAGGATGCGCCGCCCATTAGCCGGCGCAAAATCCTCCCACTGCAGCAGCGCATTGGGAAACAGCCTGGTTGCGACTTCGACATAGGCGTCGATGAAGGCGTCGTAGCGGGCGCCGCGTATGCGTGCGTGCCGGTTCCCGATGTAAGTGGGATCGTTCAGCAGACTTTCGCGGTTAGTGCCGACATCGAGCATCACGGGGATGACGCGCGTGGGGTCGATTCCGCCCGGCTGCCGTGTAGATGGCCAGCTTGCCGATCGAGACCTCGATGCCGCCCACACCCCAATCGCCGATTCCCAGAATCTGCTCGGCATCGGTGGCCAGAATCAGGTCGATATCGCCGGGTCCGACGCCGAAATTGGCGAACGCCTCCTCGATGCCGTCCGGATGATCGATGGAAAGGTATACGCCCCGCGGACGCCGGCATTCATGATGATATTGCTCCATCGCCATCCCTACCGTGAGATCGTTGACGATGGGGATCATTTCGCGCAGGTGCTCGGAAAACAGGCGGTAAAACAGCACCTCGTTGCGATCGTGCAGGGCGGTCAGATAGATATTTTTGCTCAGCGCATCCGGCAATCGCTCGTACTGAATGTAGGCACGCTCGACCTGACTCCCCAGCGTGCCGATGTCGGGCGGGAGCAGACCGTCGAGGCCCAGTGCCTTTCTTTCTTCCGCCGTGAAGGCCGTCCCCTTGTTCAACTGCGGCGAATTCAGCACCGCCAGCCCGCGCGCTTTGGTCTTATAAGGACTCGTCTTGTCCAGGCGCCGCTTCGTCATGGGGGCGAGCATCGGGATGACTCTCTGTCGCATTTTGTTGATCACTCCGTACCGGCCGGATGCTGTGCGGCGTCCCCTGAAGAGAGCGCCGCGTGGGCAGGCCGGGAGATCTGTTTACTCAGACGATGCGTTTTTCGATGGCACGAAGGGCGAAAACTCCGCCCAGAGCCATAAAGCCAAGCAACGCCATCAGAGGCAAAGAACTGGCGGTCGTCGGGAAGCTTCGGAACCGCTGCCAGTTCCTCGGGCGGAGGCGGTGTCACTACCTGAGCGAGTTCTACTTGTTCGCCGGTCGGCTGGAACGCTACGATGGGCGCCTGCCTCAGTTGCACTATGATTGGCTGATCCACGGGCGGATCCGTGACTTCCACAGGAATTTCGGCCGGCGTTGAGAGAACCGTTGTTTTCGTGGATTGGGCTATTTCGATGGCCACGGCCTTCGGGTAGACAAATTCCTGACCCCAGTTTCTGCCCGGATAGAACCATGCGCGCAACGCCTCAGGCTGGCCCGCGGGTCTTTCCCTGAAGGTGACGACGGTTTTGCCAGTGGCTTTGAGGCGGTAGTTCGGAATGGCCAGGATGGTGGCGTAGACGGTCTTTTCGTCCGCGCTGAATATCTGTACGATGTTGCGGTCGGACTGAGAGTCAACCAGTTTGAACACGTAAGTACCAGCTGGCAGCACGCCCCAACCCTTCAGGTGAACGCCGGGGATTTCCACCGGGCCGCTGAAGGTAACCACTGTTTTCTCGTTATACTCGTCGGCTCGTGCCATGGTTATGAGCGCTGTGCCCATCAGAGCCATGCAACAAACCGTCGTGGTTGCTTTGAATAGTTTCACTTTTAGTTTTCCTCTGTTTCAGATCTCGGTAGTCGTGTTGTCCAAAGGCATTTCAGTGCCCGTGACCGCGAATCGCCGACAGTTGCCGTATCCGGGGTCATTCAGCAGGCACCTGGACGGTGAGGAGTGACCGCGCAGGGTCATTTGACCGAATGCGGTCAGTCTCTATGCCCGCCTGTATCCAATCGAGGAGAAAGCAAGTAGTGTGACTCGTGCATAGCTTCGGAGCATGCTCGCACACGATCTCGATCTCGTCACCACGCTGGATGTCGTCACCGAGGTCCGGCGCGAAGCGGCCCTCCTCAAAACAGGCGCGCTGCAGAACGCGATCTTCAACAGCGCGAATTTCTCGAGCATCGCCACCGACGAAAAAGGCGTCATTCAACTGTTTAATGTGGGCGCCGAGCGCATGCTCGGCTATACGGCGGCGGAGGTAGTGGATAAGATCACGCCCGCGGATATTTCCGATCCGCAGGAGGTGATCGCGCGCGCCAAAGCCCTGAGCTTCGAGCTGGCAACGCAGATTACCCCAGGCTTTGAGGCCCTGGTTTTCAAAGCCTCGCGCGGCATCGAAGACATTTACGAGCTCACTTATATCCGCAAGGATGGCAGCCGCTTTCCGGCGGTCGTGTCGGTTACGGCGCTGCGAGACGACTGTGGAGGGATCATCGGCTATCTCCTGATCGGCACGGACAATACCGCGCGCAAGCAGGTTGAAGCGGAACAGCAGCAGCTGGATCAGCGCCTGCGCGACCAGCAGTTCTATACGCGTTCTCTCATCGAATCGAACATCGATGCATTGATGACCACCGACCCGCGCGGCATCATCACCGACGTGAATCAGCAGATGGAGGCGCTCACGGGTTGCACGCGCGACGAACTGATCGGCGCCCCCTTCAAGAACTATTTCACCGATCCGGAGCGGGCCGAGGCCGGCATCAAGCTCGTGTTGAGCGGAAGCAAGGTCACCGATTATGAGCTTACGGCCCGTGCGCGCGATGGCAAGGAAACGGTGGTGTCCTATAACGCGACCACGTTCCATGACCGCGACCGCAGGCTCCAGGGCGTATTCGCCGCCGCCCGCGATGTCACCGAACGCAAGCGCATCGAGCGCACGCTGCAGGAAAATAACGTCGAGCTGGAGCGGGCGCGCGCTGCGGCCGAAAAGGCCAATCTGGCGAAGTCGGATTTTCTTTCCAGCATGAGCTTTTCCATTGGGCCGGCCGCGATTAGAGGTCCGCACAACTACCTGCCGAAGTGTCACGGGCTTCGACGTGCACCTGCCGCGGCATGAAAAAAATCATTCTTCTGTCATTTGCGGCCTTTTCGGCGATGTTCGCCCAGACTGTCTCTCAATCCACCCAAACGGACTCGAGCAGCACGACGGTCATTCAGGACCACGGCAATAAGACCGCAAGCGAGTCCGCTACGGCTACGTCCAGCACGGACGCCAACGGAGTTACCAAAACGAACTCCTCAAAGGTAACCACCAAAACCAAAAAGAAGCACGGTAAGGTCGTCAGCAAGACAGCTACGGAAGACTCCAGTTCGACCACGCGTTGAAACTGACCGAGTCTGGTCACATGACCGCATTTCGTTACCGGCATGAGCTGTGCTGACCCAGTACCTGGACTTGCAGAAACTCGCGAGTGAGAAGGGCCGCGTTGCCGCTTGCTCACGCGCGTGGTTCAGCAGGGCTTACCGAACCGTGACCGTCAGGGAGCGGCAACGTAAACCTCTGCAGCCAAGTCCAGGTACCCAGGGGCCGAATGTCTGCCGTGCCGGGGCGTCGGCCCCGGAAGTGCTTCAAACAGTTCCGAGGTTAATTCAAATGAGAGTATGTACAGTTCTGATGTTAGCTGCGGTAGCCGGAGTCGGCTTCACGGTGGCAGCCCCCAAAGCGCAGGCACAGGTCAGCGTCGCGATCGGTGTGGCTCCCGATTGTCCTTATGGTTATTACGACACCGCTCCGTATGGCTGTGCTCCGACCGGCTACTACGGCCCGGAATGGTTTAACGGGGACGGCTTCATCGGCGCTGGCCCGTGGTTTCATGGCGCCAGCGATTTCCAGGGCAACGTGGATAACCGTCTCCATCCGGACAACGGGTATCAGGGGCCAACGCCGCAACGAGGCGAGAAAGCCGAACCGTCAAAGCGCGTCGACAGTGCGCATTTTCAGGGCAACGAAGCGCGAGACGGACGCGGCCACGTAGTCGAGGGCAAACGCTAGCCGAATGAATCCTGCTGGCCGCCGCGCGGATCGCTTTCGATCGTCGGGGCGGCCAGACATGTGGAGGGAAATTATGACCGAATTTGCAGCGAACGTACTCTTCGGACGTGGTCCCGTGCTGACGCCTGAAGAACAATCAGGCCGGATCGCGATGGTGAGCGCAAGTCTGTTGACCCTCTTTGCTATTAGTTGCGGGTCGTTGGGTTTGTGGCGCGTGGGTACTGACCTCGGGTGGACCGGGACTTTCGTCATCCAAAAAGGTTTTCTATCGCACTCGCAGGTCTGGACCGTCGCCGCCGCCGCCATGCAATATACAAGTTGGCGGCTGGTCCGCTATGCCGGGGCGCGGCGCAGGCGCGAAGTGGAGGTCGCGATCACAGCGTAAACGGCTTCTACAGCCACAAGAGCACATGAAACTCATTCACGAATCCAATCAGAACAGGGCCTTTGGATGGCCGGGCACCGCGCCTCAATGGACGCACGGAGCAAAGGATGCCGTGGGAACCGCCTATGCAGCTTCCAGCCGGGTCTGGTTCACTTTTTGGAACGGTATCGTCACCGAGGTCTACTATCCGACGGTGGACCGGCCGCAGATCCGGGACCTTCAATATCTGATCACCGATGGCAAGAGCTTTTTCCACGACGAGAAACGGGATCTTGAGTCGAAGCTGGAGCATCTTTCGGACTGTGGCCTGGGCTATCGGTGTACGAATTCGGACCCGGCCGGGCATTATGCGATTGTCAAAGAGATCATCACCGACCCGCACCTCCCCTGTGTTCTTCAGCACACCAGGCTGACGGGTGACGAATCGTTTCTTGCGAGGCTGCAGCTCTTCGCGCTGTGCGCACCTCATCTCGAGACAGGGGGGTGGGGCAACAATGGCTCCGTGATGCGAGTGGCGGGTCGCACTGTCCTGATCGCCGAGCGCGGAGGAACATGGCTGGCCCTCGCGGCGACCGTTCCCTTTGCGCGTGTCTCGTGCGGCTACGTCGGGCGAAGCGACGGCTGGACCGACCTGCACAGCAATTTTCAAATGGACTGGGAGTTCGATCACGCCCCGGATGGCAACATCGCGCTCACCGGAGAATTGGATCTAACCGGCATTCGCGAATTCACCCTGGGATTGGCGTTCGGCAACAGCCAGCACCACGCCGTCTCAACGCTCTTTCAGTCACTGAGTATTCCTTTCGCCGAGCATTACAAGCGGTTCGCGGAACAATGGGAGCGATCGGGCGATGGCGCTCCGCAGTTGGAAAAAGCCGCCGGCGACGGAGGACATCTGTTTCGCACGAGCTTCAACCTGCTGCGCGCTCATGAAGACAAATCGTATCCCGGCGCTTTCATCGCCTCGCTCGCCATTCCATGGGGAGAAGCCGTAGGCGACGAAGATCAGGGTGGTTACCACCTGGTATGGACGAGAGACATGGTAAACAGTGCGGGTGCGATGCTGGCCGCCGGCGATCGTGCGACGGCCATAAGAGCGCTGATCTATCTGAATGTTTCGCAGCATGAGAGCGGAGGTTTCTCCCAGAACTTCTGGATTGACGGCGAGCCCTACTGGCGGGGAATCCAACTGGATGAAGTGGCATTCCCTATTCTGCTCGCCTGGCGGCTCAAATGTGAGAATGCCCTGCGAGACTTCGATCCGTACCCAATGGTCATGCGGGCAGCGGCTTATCTCGTCCGCCATGGCCCGGTCACTCCGCAGGAGCGATGGGAGGAGGTCAGCGGTTATTCCCCCTCCACGCTGGCGTCTAATATATCGGCATTGGTCTGCGCCGCGTGCTTTGCTTGTGAACGCGGCGATGAGGCAACCGCGAAGTACCTGGAAGAGTACGCCGATTTCCTGGAATGCCATGTCGAGAGCTGGACGGTTACAACGGAAGGTACTTTGCTTCCTGGCGTGGCCCGGCACTACATCCGCATTCTTCCGGAGCAGCCGGACAATCCCGATCCGGACGAAAATCCGAATGAAGGAACCATTACCATTGCCAACCGCCAGCCCGGCGCACGGAACGTATTCCCGGCCAGGGAGGTTGTGGATGCGGGTTTTCTTGAACTGGTGCGTCACGGCATCCGCAAACCCGACGATCCCGTCATGGTGGATTCCCTGAAGGTCGTAGACGCCGTGCTGAAAGTCGATACTCCATTCGGACCTTGCTGGCGCCGCTACAACCACGATGGATACGGACAGCGCGAAGACGGTGGTCCTTTTGCAGGCTGGGGCCGGGGACGCGCGTGGCCGCTGCTCACCGGCGAACGCGGTCACTACGAACTCGCTGCCGGGCATGACACGAAGCCCTTCGTTCGGGCCATGGAAGGCCTGGCCTCATCCACCGGACTCTTGCCCGAGCAGTCGTGGGATGGTCCGGATCAGCCCCAGTCTTATATGTACCGGGGACGTCCAACCGGCTCGGCCATGCCGCTGATGTGGGCCCATGCGGAGTACGTCAAACTGCTGCGTTCCGTTCACGATGGGAAGGTGTCCGATCTGATTCCTGAAGTTGCGAAAAGGTATCTCGGCGCGCGCACGGATCGTCAATCATTCGAAGTCTGGAAGTTTACCCGGCAGGCGCGGAGCGTCAAACATGGTTATGTGCTTCGCATTCAGGCGCAGGCTGCTTTTCGCCTGCACTGGTCGGATGACGATTGGCAGACCGCGAAGGATACGCCCTCGGCCGGCACCACGCTGGGAGTTGAATTCGTGGACATTCCCGTTTCCGCGACACAGCGCTGTCCGATCCGTTTCACGTTTTTCTGGCCGGCAGGCAAGCGCTGGGAAGGGCGCGATTTCAATGTTTCAGTGGTCTGATCGATATGTAGCTACTTTGGCGGCGCGCCGCCGGAAAGCAGGTATCTGATGGGCGCCTCCCATTCGGACGCGCTGGTGCTGTTCGGTGTAACGGGCGATCTCGCCCACAAGATGGTCTTCCCGGCACTTTATGCGATGGTGAAGCACGGTAAGCTCGACGTGCCGATCATCGGAGTGGCGCTTCCCAAGTGGAGTCTGGAGCGTCTGCACAAACGCGTGACGGACAGCATCAGGCGATCCGGCGGTATCGATAACAAGCGAGCCTTCCAGCAACTTCTATCCCTCCTGAAATACGTGAGCGGCGATTACCAGGACCCAAACACGTTCCGTGCGATCGGGAGCGCGCTCGGCAGGGCTCGGCGTCCAGCGCACTACCTGGCGATCCCGCCGTCGCTTTTCGAGACTGTAATCAAAGAACTCGGCACTGCGAGATTGGCTGACAACGCCCGTGTCATTGTCGAAAAGCCGTTCGGCCGGGATCTGGCCTCGGCGAAGGAGCTCAATCGGGTGGCGCGCTCGGTCTTCCCGGAGGATTCCATCTTCCGCATCGACCACTATCTCGGGAAGGAGGCAATCATGAACATCCTCTATTTCCGTTTCGCCAATTCGTTTCTGGAGCCGATCTGGAACCGCAACTGCGTGGCGAGTGTCCAGATAACCCTGTCGGAGAATTTCGGCGTCGGGGATCGCGGAGCGTTTTACGAAAGCGCCGGCTGTCTACGCGACGTGATTGAGAACCACCTCTTCCAGCTTGTCGCGCTGCTGGCCATGGAGCCGCCCTCCGACAGAGACTTCGGATCTGTGCACCGCGAGAAGGCCAACGTCTTTCGAGCCATGCGCCCTCTGACGCGCGATGACCTGGTGCGCGGCCAGTACGCCGGGTACCGGAAGGAGCGAGGCGTCGCGAAGAACTCAGACGTGGAGACTTTCTGCGCCATGCGGCTTTTCATCGACTCATGGCGCTGGGCGGGAGTGCCGTGGTACCTGCGCTCCGGCAAATACCTGGCCGACACAGCCACCGAGATACTGGTGGAATTGAAAGCGCCGCCACAGAGGCTGTTCGCCGACTCCGCACCGAGGACAGGCCGGACAAACTACTTGCGATTTCGGCTCTCGCCCAGCTCGGCCATCGCCCTCGCCGCTCGCGTCAAGCTCGCCGGAAAAGAATTCATCGGGGAGCAGCGAGAGCTGTATCTGCTGGAACAGCAGCCGGGCGAGGAAGCACCCTACGAACGCCTTTTGGGTGACGCGATGGCAGGCGATGGCGCGCTCTTCACGCGCGAAGATGCGGTGGAGGCTGCCTGGGCGGTGGTCGATCCCGTGCTGAAAACTCATCACCGGGTTCACCCCTACCGGCGCCTCAGTTGGGGGCCGAAGGAGGCTGATGCAATCATCGCTGTGGACGGTGGTTGGCATAATCCCGCATAGAGCCGAAGCGGCAGGCATATGCACGCGTGAATTCGGCGCCAAGAAAAAGAACCTGGGCCGAATAGTAGACCCATACCAATACAACGATGAGCGAGCCTGCGGCTCCGTATGTGTCGGTAAAGCCTGCCTTGCCGAGATACACTCCCAGCAGGATCTTGCCGGCAGTGAACCGCAGCGAGGTGCCGACCGCGCCAATGCCAACGTCGCCCCAGCGCACCGGAACGCCTGGCAGGGCTCTAAATATGAATGCGAACAGAACCGTGATGACAACGAACGAAACCAGCCAGTCGGTGGTTTGAACCAGAGCCCGTGGCGGCGCCGCCCCGGAGTTCAGGTATCGGCCCGCCGAAAATATCCAGGCATTCACAATCAGCGATGCCACCAGAAATAAGCCTGAAGCCAGCACGATCACAAAGCAGAGAATACGCTCTTTCACCAGATTGAAAACGCTCCGAGCCGCGCTCGATGTGGTGTCTTCCGGAACCCTCCAGATGGTGTTCATCGCGTCCCTCAGTTCGCTGACCACCGCCGAAGCCGCGAAAAAGACGGTGACCAGCCCGAGCAGTGTAGCGGCGATGCTTCGGGACGCGGGCGCGCCTTCAATCATCGTACGGATTGCCATGGCTCCCTCGTATCCCACGAAGCGCTGGATCGCGGCTACCAGGCGGCCCTCCGCGGCGTGGACGCCGAACGCCAGGCCGGCGATCGCGACCAGGATCAAAACGGTTGGCGCCAACGCGAGAGCGATATAGTACGCCAGCGCGGCCCCCATGCGCGGGGCTCTATCGTTCTGCCAGTTCCGGCATGCAACTTTACCCAGAGCTCCGAGGTCTTTCAGCGAAATCGGGTGCATGAGTCTCAATCATCCCCGGCACGAGTCGGGCCGCAGTTGACCGTGCCACGTCAGATGACCGAATGCGGTCGTTCGGGATTGCACCGGCGCCCCGCAGACCTATTCAATCCAATGCGTGCCGAAGGGCCGGTGACTTGCCCTGTGCAGCAAGAGCTTAAGGAGACCCGAAATGACCAAATACGGTCATGTCAACCCCAAATGAATGCTAAACTACGTGTGACCGCCATTCTCAGCTCCCCTTCCGTTTGCCGGACGCGCTGTTTGCAGGACGACGGAGGAAAGGAGTAACGCGTTCTGTCCTCCACGGCATCGAAGCCCCAACCCACTTTCTGGCTTGAAGAACATGGTCCGAAAGCACTCGAACAGCTCTTCCGGACAATCGTCTTCCATCCCGCGGCGCCCATATTAATCGCGGATAACGACCGCAATTACCGGGAGGCCAGCGTGGGCGCCGGGAAGCTGCTCGGTCTCCCCCGCGAGAAGATCATTGGACGCAGCCTCGATGATTTTGCGGCGCCCGCCATCAAGCCGGTGATTCCGCAACGCTGGCAAGCGCTCCTCAAAGAAGGCCAGCAGTCGGGCACTCTTGAGATATTGAGCGCGGACGGGACCCCGCGGGAGGTCGAGTATACCGCAAAAACGAACGTCCTGCCAGTGCGCCACCTCCTGGTGCTGCGCGACAAGACGATGTCCGCCGAGCCGGACAAAGATCCATCTCTCAGCCGCATTCCGTCCTGGGTGGAGGATTATGCGCTGTTCCTGATTGGCGCGGACGGAAAGATTGTCGCCTGGTACGCGGGTGCGGAGCGCATCTACGGCTATCCCGCCGGTGAGGCCATTGGGCGGCATCTTTCTTTTCTCTATCCCGCCGACGATAGTCTGCCGTCCGGATTGCAGGAAGAGTTGACCCGGGCTGCCGGCGAAGGCCATAAGGGAAATGAAGGCTGGTGTCTGCGCAAGGACGCCTCGCAGTTCTGGGCCAATGCCATTACGATGGCGCTCCGGGACGGGAACGGAGATCTGCAGGGCTTCGCCCGCGTGGTGCGCGATTTCAGCGATCGTCACGCGAGGGATGAAAAGCTGCGGCGCAGCCGGGCGCGCGTTCGTCCGATACCGGCGGAGTTGACCATTGCCGGCGTCGTTTCGGGAGAGTTCGATCGCATCCCCGAAGCCAACGACACGTTCCTCGAACTGGTCGGTTACAGCCGCGAAGATTTGCTCGCGGGCCGGCTGGTGTGGCCGGATCTGACACCGGCCGAATACCTTGCGCTGGACGAGCTTGCGCATGAAGAAGGGCTGCGTTTCGGTGCATGCACACCCTTTGAGAAAGAGCTGATTCGCAAAGACGGGACCCGCGTCCCTGTTCTGGTGTCCACGGCGGTTCTGCAGTTGTCTCCCTTTCGCTGGATCACTTTCGTGACCGATCTGCGGGAACGCGACCGGCGGGAGAATATCGAAGACGAAGTTATCGAGAGCACACAGGACTTCGGTGAAATTGTCGGAACCAGTCCGTCTCTGAAGCGGATGATGGCGCAGGTGGAGGTGGTGGCGCCGACCGACGCGACGGTGCTGGTCCTCGGGGAAACCGGAACAGGCAAGGAGTTGGTGGCGCGCGCGATCCATCGGCTGAGTCCGCGGCGAAATCTTCCTTTCATCAGTCTGAACTGCGCCGCAATTCCCACCGGCCTGCTGGAAAGCGAGCTTTTCGGCTACGAGCGGGGAGCTTTCACCGGCGCATTGTCCCAGAAGATCGGCCGCTTTGAAATGGCAAATCGCGGCACGCTGTTCCTCGATGAGGTCGGCGACATTCCCCTGGATCTGCAGCCAAAGTTACTGCGCGCCCTGCAGGAAAAGGCTTTCGAAAGACTGGGTGGCACGCGTACCATCCCCATCGATGTGCGGCTGGTGGCGGCGACAAACCGGAATCTGACCCAGATGATGGGGGACAAACTCTTTCGCAGCGATCTGTATTACAGGCTGAAGGTTTTCCCGATCATAACGCTTCCGTTGCGCGACCATGCGGAGGACATCCCGGTTCTGGCTCGTCATTTCACCAGGAAGTATGCGGCGAAGATGGATCGGCAGATCGATAAAATCCCGACCGAGACCATGAAAGCCCTGGTAAGCTGGCCATGGCCCGGCAACGTGCGGGAGCTGGAAAACTTCATCGAGCGTTCCGTGATCCTGTCGCGAGGTCCCAGCCTGCGCGCGCCCCTTGCGGAATTGCGGGCCGACGCCCCGGCAGCCGGCGGCAGCGAGACGCTCGATGAAGTGGAGCGGGCCCACATCGTGCGCATCTTCCGCGAAGCGGGCGGCGTAATCAGCACCGCCGCCGATCGCCTGGGCATGCCCAGGACGACGTTGAACGCTATGATGAAAAAACTGGGAATCTCCCGCCGCGATCTTTAACTGCATCCGCATGAAGATACAGGTTGGCTACGAATTCGTTTATACCTTTCCCCAGGCCACTCCGATGATCCTGACGACCAACATCCACTACTCACGGGCATCGGATATCGTGACACCGGACAATCTGAAAACGGACCCGCCGGTCCCGATCACCGCATACAGGGACAACTTCGGAAACTGGTGCAGCCGGATCGTCGCGCCGCCCGGGCGCATACGCATTTATTCCAGCGGGGTCGTAAGGGATTCGGGAATTCCGGATGTCGTGGCTCCCGATGCCATGCAGCATGGTGTCGAGGATCTCCCCGAAGAAACACTGGTGTTTTTGCTGGGCAGCCGCTATTGCGAGACGGACCTTCTGTTGACAACCGCATGGCAGCAGTTCGGGAACACGGCGCCGGGTTGGGCGCGGGTGCAGGCGATCTGCGATTTCGTGCATAACCATATCGCCTTCGACTATCGGCAGTCGCGCCCCACGCGCACAGCCTGGGAGGCATTCAACGAGCGCACCGGCGTCTGCCGCGATTACGCCCATCTCGCCGTGGCGTTCTGCCGATGCCTGAATATTCCCGCGCGGTACTGCACCGGCTACCTCGGCGACATTGGAATGCCGCCGCCATATGGGCCGATGGATCTTGCCGCGTGGTTCGATGTGTATTTAGGCGGCCGCTGGTATACATTCGATGCGCGCAATAACATGCCGCGCATCGGACGCGTGCTGATAGCGCGCGGCCGCGATGCCGCCGATGTCGCCATCATCACCACCTTCGGCCCCAATACACTGGAAAGCTTTCGCATCTTCACCGACGAGGTCTGACCGGGGCCGATGTGTTCGATAATAAATTAGTATGCAGGTTATCCTCGAACTGCCTGAGAATCTCGCGAGAATGCTGGGTGCGGAGCCCTCCCGTGTGCAGCGCGCTGTTCTGGAAACTGTGGTAGCCGCGGCGGTTCGCGACGGCAGCCTCTCCGCCGCGCAGGCGCGACGGTTGCTGAATGTGTCCCGCTATGAGATGGACGGCTTGCTCAAGCGGCACCGGGCTGGCCCTGAGATGACCGTTGACGACCTGGAGCGCGACACCGCTCTTGCGCTCGCTTCCGCCAGGTGAATGACGGTCGTAATCTCGGATACCTCACCATCAACTATCTTGTCTTGATCGGCGATACCCGACGTTGTGCTGGCTGAACTGCGCGAGCCAGGAAGCCCGCCTGCAGTCGCTGCCTGGTCTTTGGTGCTTCCCCCGTGGATCGAAGTAGTGTTGACTCCGGCCCTTGGGGACAACACGGCTGCACTCGATCCGGGAGAGCTTGCTCGCAATCACGCTTGCCTGCTCGCTTGGCGGCGACACGCTTCTCTTGATGGATGACGCGGCTGGCCGGCAGGAAGCGTCGCGGCTTGGCCTGCGCAGCACCGGGACCCTGGGCGTTATTCGCGCTGCCGCACAAAGGGATCTGCTCGATCTCGATCTCGCGCTCGACAAGCTGAGCCAGACCAACTTCTACGTTCCCTCCCGTCTCGTCGCCTTCCTCCGCGCCGAAGCCCGCGCCCGCAAATCCGGTTAGTGGCGACACGTTCTGGCTTCGACTTCATTGCAATATCTAAAAAAGCCGACGCCCTTGTGGGGCTACTGGGCTTGGAAGGAAGCCAGCCCGCAAAGGGCCGATCGCGGCCCACGATCCAACGAAGCAATCGCCTGTGCGAACGCGATCCAGGCTCCGTTTTGCGGGCGATTGCTTAGAGCCGAATCGTGATCGCCAGCGCCTCCAGCGG
Organism: Terriglobia bacterium; assembly: GCA_963832905.1. GTDB lineage: Bacteria > Acidobacteriota > Terriglobia > Bryobacterales > Bryobacteraceae > BOG-234. The sequence goes on from CAWHVO010000008.1 coordinate 1,445,373, forward strand.
GTGGCTGCGGTCGTAAAGGTAGTAGCCGTCGTTGTAGCCGATGTAAACCTCATCCGACGAATGCCAGTTCGCGGCCCAGTCGCCCGGCCAGGGATCGACCATCAGGAACGAGAAGCCGCCATACGAGAACTGCGGATATCCCAGATACAACCCCGGCATGCCACCGAGGCGGAAGAAGTGCCCGCTGCCGAACGATGCATTGAACTGAGCTTGCGGGATATAGTAACCGCCGTAGCCTCCGCGCTGCGCCCAGGTGCGATGAGCGGAGGACCAGTTTTGCGAGCGGTCCTGGGCAAAGGTAGCGTGTCCCTGCCAGCCGCCGCCCTGCGTCCATCCTTTCTGTTGCTGCCATGAACGCGCCTGCTGTTGCGTGCGCTGCGGCGGCGGAGCCTGTTGGCGGGCTTGTTGCGCTTGCCCTTTATTCTGTTTTGCCGCTGCCTGTTGGGCGCGCGGCTGTACCTGCTGCTTCGGCTCTGCCGCCCGCGTCTGCGGCTGCTGCCATGGCTCCGAACATCAAGACAACCGCGGCCACGCTCGTTACTCGAATGACTTTCATATTCACTGACTCCTGTCGGATATCTATAGAAGGCACGTGTACGGCCACGCGGAAAACCTGCGGCAATTAATGGAACAACCCGAGCAGGTAAAGAACGAGGACAACTAACAGGATCGTTCCGAGCCCGACCCCGGCCCCGCCGTTTCGGCCCCACCGCGTGTGACCGTAATAGCCTCCACCCGTGCCCAGAAGCAATACCAGAATGATGAGGAGTATCAGCATGACTACTTCCCGAACACCTTTTCAATCTCGCCGATCTTTTTCTGAATCTTGCCGGCGAGCTGTTCGGTTTGACCTTCGGCGGTCATATCGGGGTCGTTGCCGATTTTTCCCGCTGTCTCCTTCACTTTGCCCTTCAGTTCATGAAGCTTGCCTGCGATTTGATCGTTTGTGCTTTGTGTCATGCTTCGGCTGAAGCATCTTCGCGGCCACAATCCTTGCCGACGATGGCCCGCCGCGTGCCCTTGCCAATACGAGTTAAGGAGGGAAAAAAAATGCTTTGGACAATCTTCGTGGTTCTGCTGATCCTGTGGCTATTGGGTTTGGTCACCTCATATACGCTGGGCGGAATGATTCATCTCCTGCTGGTCGCCGCGGTCGTGGTGCTCGTCTTTCAGCTGATTCAGGGGCGCCGGTCGATACTGTGAACCGCCTCGCAGGAGGCTATACCCGGCTGATTGGCCTCCTGCTGCTTTCCGCATCTTTCGTCCACGGCTATTCCGTGCTCACGCACGAAGCCATCGTTAACGCAGTCTGGGACGCCTCTATCCGGAAAATGCTGTTGGAACGATTCCCCGCGGCGGCGACTGAGTAAATGGAGCAGGCCCATGCTTACGTCTATGGCGGCTGCATCATGCAGGACATGGGCTACTACCCGTTCAGCAGCCGCTTCTTCAGCGATCTGACGCACTATGTGCGAACCGGAGATTTTGTGGTCGCGCTGATCCGCGAATCGCAGGATCTTAACGAATACGCATTTGCCCTGGGCGCGCTCTCGCACTATGCCGCGGATACCAACGGTCACCGCCTCGCGACCAACATCGCGGTCCCCATCCTCTATCCGGAACTCCACCGAAGATTCGGCAGGACGGTGACCTATTGGGACAGCCCCCTTTCGCATATCCGCACAGAGTTTGGCTTTGATGTTCTGCAGGTCGCCGAGGGACGTTACGCGCCGGATCGTTATCGGGCATTCATCGGCTTCGAGGTGGCCAAACCGCTGCTGGAGCGCGCGTTCATGGATACCTGCGGCATCCAAATGAAAGACGTTTTTGGAAATCTGGAGCTGGCGCTCGCTTCCTTCCGCTACAGCGTAAGCTCGATCATTCCAGGCATGACGCGAGTGGCATGGCAGCTGAAGAAAGATACTCTCGTCAGGGAAATTCCGGGCGCAACGAAGAAGAAGTTCCTCTTCACTTTTTCCCGTTCCAGCTATGAAAAGGAGTGGGGAACGGAATATCATCGGCCCGGCTTCCGTACCCGCGCTGTGACGTGGCTGCTGCAGGTCGTTCCGAAGTCCGGTCCTTTCAAGTCGCTCGCATTCCGCGCGCCGACTCCGGAAGTCGAAAAGATGTTCATGGCCAGCTTCAACGCGACGGTCGCCAACTGCCGCGTCCTTCTCGCCAATTTGGATGCCGGCAGCTTCGATCTGCCCAACCAGAATCTCGGTCTCGGCACACAGGCGCCAGCCGGCGGGTACCTCGGCACCGACCTCGCTTATGACAAGCTCCTCGAAAAGCTCGCGGACCGCAGATTTGCCGGTGTAGCACCGGATCTGCGCGCCAATATACTCGACTACTATAAGGACCGGCGACCGCCGCCTTTGCCGTCCACAGCGAAAGTAGGCGCCCAATGGGCGAAACTGCTCGACGAACGCACGCGGCTCGAAGAGTTGCAGCCGGAGACCGTCGCTGACAGCGCTGCGGCCCACTAACCAGGAGATCACCATGCCGCAACGACCGTATAAGGTCATCTGACCATCCACAGTCAGAATTGAGGCCCCTCCGGGGAGCCGAAATAGTACACCTCCTGCAGGCAGAGTATTCGATATGTCAACTCGCTATAACAACGGATCGCATTACGAAAACCATCAACGCGCGACGGAGTTACAGGACGGCGCCGCGCATGCTCATCGCGTTGCCGAACAGCACGGGAAACAGGATCACCTTACGGGACATGAGCAATCCCGCCAAGCTGATGAGTACTCAGGCGATGCCCATCGGAATTCGCGACCAGGCGAGGCCGGGCGAGGCGTCGCCAATTTCGGACACGCCGACATTGAAGCCCTTGCCCAAGAGCTTTGGCAAGCCAGAGGCTGCCCGCAAGGATCGCCGGAGGCAGACTGGTTCGAGGCCGTAAAACAATTGAGATCCCGCACCTTCGCCCATTAAGTGCGTGTTTACCGTATTGGGTCCCGCCGTGCCCTGTAACAGCTGAAGAGGAAAACACAGGATGCGCAAAAAAATAGTAACGATTTTGGCAATTGCCGGTTCCATAGGAACCCTGGCATTCGCGGCGGAAAGAGAAGTTAAGGTCAACGACAGACTGGACGCTTCGGCCGAGACGCTGACCGATATGATGCGGGCTTCCGATCACGGTATCCCCCAGGATCTGCTCGATAAGGCGAAATGCGTCGTTGTCGTGCCAGGTATGAAGAAGGCAGGATTCATCTTCGGCGCAAAGTATGGCCGGGGATTCGCAACGTGCCGTCGAGAGGGCGGCTCGGGTTGGAGCGCTCCAGCCGCGATGCAGGTTGAAGGTGGAAGCTTCGGATTTCAGATCGGCGCTTCGGAGACCGATGTTGCGCTGCTCGTGATGAACGATGGCGGGATGAAACACCTTCTGTCCGACAAGTTCACGCTCGGCGGAGATGCATCGATAGCGGCGGGTCCGGTTGGCCGCTCCGCTTCCGCACAGACGGACGTTGAGTTGAACGCGGAAATGCTGTCTTACTCCCGCACACACGGACTTTTCGCCGGCATCTCGCTGGAGGGCGCGACACTGGCTCCCGATCCCGACACCAACCGGGAACTCTACGGCCACGACGCAACCAATCGTGAAATTCTGACTGGCGACTTCAAGACTCCAGCGACAGCCCGAAAGTTTGAGCACGCGTTGTTTCGGGACTCGGCGGAACGCCGCTAGGGTCTCCCCGGGCCGTTCCAGCTCGCAAAGAATGCCTGCGCCGGGCAATCGTCCTGAGAAGGCCCATCGCGGATTGGATCGCCAATCGGAGGAGATGGGCCTTACAGGACGGATTTACCGGACTGCGGGGAATCATAGAAAATGCCGGCCGTAATGTGTTGTACTGCAGCACGTGCCGCTCAAACCTCTGGGCTTGCGCCTCGGGCGCATCGAAGATGAGTTAATGGATGTACAGCGCCACTTCCCGGCAATCAATGTCGTACTGAATCTGCGGCGAGATGACTTCACTGACGTAGTACGGCAGAACATGATCGCGGCCTACGAGTTTCTCGACGCCGTTGTCCAGCAAAGTGTCAACTTGTTCAGCGACGAAGGGCTCGAAGCGCTGTTGCACCTCAACCACCTCGTGCTGCTCGGCCGGGGATATGATCCCCGCGCCTATGGTCAACACATCTCCACCACCCGCCAGCAGTTTTTCGCCAACTTCAGCCATTACGTCAAGCCCATCCGCCGGTGGTATCGCAGGCACGGGGCTGAAAACCCCTACAAGGTCGCGGCGCGGTTTATGTCGGCGTGCTCAGCCAGCCGCAGTTGTATCAGGAGGGGAATCACCGCACCGGATCCCTGATCGCGAGCGGGATACTATTGCAGAACGGTTGTGCACCCTTCGTACTGACACGACAAAACGCTGTGGCTTATTTCAATCCATCGTCGGAGATCAAGTTTACCGACAAACGCACGGTTCGCGGCAAACTCCGGCTCCCAAAGTACCAGCGCGCATTTCGAACCTTTCTTTCCCAAAACGTCGACTCCAGGTATGTTCGTCAACAAGAGTAACGTTGGCCATAGAAATCCGGTGCCCGCCTCATTCTTTGGTGACGAGTGCATCCTGCTTTCGCGCGAACTGCGCTGCCTGAACCGCTGCTACCCATTCGTCGGCTATACGAAGGAAGTCCAACACCTGAGACATGTTTTCCTCGGCCGATCCGGGCGAACAACATGCCTTCCCGCCATCCATCCAGATTGAGAACCTGTTCAAATGAAGCTTCATTGACCAACCTTCCGCGCGCGCCGTCAGCTTAAGTGTCCCACGTTTGCGCGGATAGATGGTCCCGCGTAAAGAACTGCCTGATTTTTTGTTTCATTGGCTTCAAGGCGCTATCCACAGGACGACTTTTAGCTTTCTGGCGGATTGCATGATTCTGGAGGCAGGAGCCGAAGTCATCCCTTCTCTGTGCTGCTCTGGAAGTGCAGTTTGACAGTCCCCTGATTTAAGTTACTCGCCTGCAATAACCCATCTGGCCTGCCCCTTCGGTTCGCTGTTCCGCAAATTCCAGAAGGAAGAATCAGCTTGAAAAATATTTTTGTAGGAAACCTGAGCCTCCGTAGTACGGAAGATTCCATTCGATCCCTGTTTGACGGGCATGGCACGGTAGACCGCGTGAACGTCGTAACCGACCGAGACACGGGACAGCCGCGAGGCTTCGCCTTTGTCGAAATGGCCAACGACGGAGAAGCTCAACGAGCCATCGACTCTCTCAATGGCCGCGACCTCGACGGCAGAACGTTGACCATCAACGAAGCCAACCGAGGGAAGCCCGTGGTGGCGGATATAACAACGGTGGCGGCCAGACAAGAAACCGGCGCTGGTAAAAAAGTCAGATCCGCTGGGGCCCGTCTGCGGGCCCCTGTCTTGCCGGTCTGCCGTGATCCAGACACTGATTCACCAGGTCTGAAAGCAGCGCTTCCCCCACGCACATGACCGTGTCGGCGCCCCCCCAGTAAATCTTCACGGTTCCGTCCGTCTCGGCAACCGCGCCGCAGGTGAAAACCACGTTGTGGACATAGCCGGTGATCTCCCAGGGATCCTCCGGCTGTAGAATCCACGAATCGCCGACCCCGATGATCTTTGCCGGATCGTTGAGATCGTGAAGCGCCACGCCGAGACGATAAACCGATCCGTCCATCGTCCGGAAAACACCGTGATAGATGGAGAGCCATCCGCGATCGGTTTTGATGGGCGGCGCGCCGGGGCCGATTTTCATCTCGTCCCAGTGGTACTGTTCCGGTCTCATGATGAGCCGGGACTCGCCCCAGAAGCGCAGATCCGGAGAATACGATATCCAGATCGACCAGGGCGCGATCTCCGAGTGAGGACGGTCGAGCCGGGCATAGAGTCCGCCGAACTTTTCCGGAAAGACCACCACGTTTCGATGGTCGGCTTCGGTAATCAGAGCAACCCTTTCGAGCTGGCGGAAATCTCTCGTCTTAGCCAGCGCGATCCGCACTCCATTTCGGGAGTACGCGCTGTAGGTGATCACATAGTCGTTCCCGATCTTCGTCACGCGTGGATCTTCGACCCCAAACTCCTCATACTCGGCAAACGGACTGTTCTGCGCTGGAACCAGAAAAGGCTGCGGGTCGGCAGTGAAGCGAAAACCGTCATCGCTGCGGGCCAGGCCGATAATGGATCGCCCGGTGCGCAGATGAGAACGGAAGAGCATGATGTATTCGCGCTCGTGCTTCACGACAGCCGCATTGTGAACGGTCTCCACCGGGTAGGGAATGTCGGTCTTTGTAAGGATGGGGTTCCCGGCGTATCGCCGGACAATATCGCGCTTCATGCCGCCTGCTTCCCTTCCCGTTCGAAAATTTTCGCGTAGACTTGCTCGTACGCAGCGACCATGGTCTCGATCGAAAAGCGCTGCCGGACGCGATCGCGGCAAGCCTGACGATCGATTCCGTCGATGCTCTCCAAAGCCAGCCCCGCCTCTTTTACGTTGTTAACGAGAAATCCCGTGCGTCCGTGCTCAATGACCTCACGGCACGATCCGAGATCCATGGCGATGACGGGTACGCCCGCGGCATTGGCTTCGACAAGCACCAGGCCGAACCGCTCCGGAATCGTGTTGAGATGCAGGAGTGCCCTGGCGCGCGCGAATAATTCGTTCTTGCCCGGAACGTCGACGGGACCAAGATACTGGATCTGGCGTGCGTCAAGGTGCGGCTCAACCTGTTCGCGGAAATATTTCGCATCCTGAATGATCCCGGCTATGAGGAGCCGCAGCCCGGTCCTGCGCGCGACTTCAATCGCCAGATGCACGCCCTTATCGGGGTGAATCCGCCCCAGGAAAATCAGATCCTCGCCGATCGCTGGCTGCAGCGGGTATAGCGACAAGTCGATCCCGTTGTAAACGGTGGCGAGATAGTTCAGCCCCGGCGCGCGATCGGAATCGCTGATGGAAACGAAGTATCCATCGCGATATTTTCTGTAGACCGGCATAATCGCCGGCGATGAGAATCCATGAATCGTGGTCAGCACCGGCGTTCTCACGAGCTTCGTGTAAGTCAGCGCCATGAAGTCGTAGTGACTGTGGATGAGGTCGAACTCGGCGGCCCGCTCGAAGGCTGCGGAAATGTGCAGGTATTCGGCTACCTTGGGATCGATCTCCCGGTCTTCTTCATAACCGGCATTCACCACGGCCGAGAGGCGCGCGGTGGTTATCGAGTCCGCGGTGGCGAATAGTGTCACATCCCAGCCGCGGGCGACCAGTCCTTCCGTGATGTTGCCGGCGACCGTTTCCCAGGCGCCGTATTGCCGGGGGGGCGTTCGCCATGCCACCGGCGCCAGAATAGCCACTTTCTTTCCGGACTTGATTCCAACCTTGCCGGACTTGATCACCCTTCAGGCTCCATGGCGGCCAATACATCGTTGAGGGGAACGACGGCGAAACTTGTCGCGTGATCGGCCAGGCCGTACGGGATGATCAATTCGCCGTTATGCAGGAGAGCGCCGCAGGTGTAGACAACGTTCGGCACGTAGCCCGCCCGTTCGTCTTCGTTGGGCGTCAGCAGAGGCGCCCGGAGGCGGCCGATGACCTTGGCCGGATCATCGCGATCCAGCAGAAAGGCCCCGATCGAGTACTCACGCAAGGGGCCCACGCCGTGGCTGAGCACGAGCCAGCCCGCTTCCGTTTCGAGGGGAGATCCGCAGTTTCCCATCTGGATCAGCTCCCAGGGGAATCGGGGCTTCAGGAGCAGCGTGTATTCGTTCCAGAAATGGACGTTATCGGAGAACATCAGATAGATGTTCTCGTTATCCTGCCGCGAGATCATCGCATAGAGGCCGCGTATCTTTCGCGGGAACATCGCCATACCTTTGTTCTGCGCGGCCGCGCCATTCAGCGTGATGAATCGGAAATGCAGGAAATCGCGAGTCTCCACAAGCTGCGGCATCACCACCCTGCCGTCGTAAGCGGTGAAGGTGGCGTAGTAAACGGGCTCTCCGTCCTCTCCACAAAAGCGCACGAAGCGCGCATCCTCGATCCCGTTTCGCTGCGAGGGAGTGGCGGGGAAAAGAACGCGCTCCGAGAATTCCTGCTCCGGCTGGAACTGGACTTCGTAATTGGATTTGGCCAGCATCCAGATTCCCTGCGCAACATCGTGATCCTCCGGCGCCATGACACCCGAACCATGGAACTGTTCGGCGCTGAGACGGACGCGAAGCTCCTCGAGTGTGAACGAGTCTTCGATGTTTTTCAGAACACGCCGGCTGAATGCGCCATTCAATCCCAGCTCGGCCAGCTTCCGTGTGAAGAGCCCCGTTTCATAAAGCGGATTCGGGATCTGGCGAGGCTCGCTCAGGAAGCCTGTCGGCGCGCAGGTTTCGATTCGGTGATCGGCATGGAGGATACCAGTGCGAAACGTGATGGACGAAATGTGCCCTTCTCCCGTGGCGCGCAGGCTGAGAACGAAACGCAGGGCTCCGGCCGGCAGGCCATCCTGATCGGGGTGCGGGACGATCGACGGATTAAACAAGGCGGCGCTCTCCAGCGAGTACTCGGCGAGGAAGTATGCGCCGATCAGCTGACGCCGCGCTTCGGAGAAATCCTTGTCGTCGCAGTGCGTGTCGCACACCTGCGCAAAGCGTTCGAGAAAGCGCGTGTGGATATTCTGGTGCCGCTGCGCAAAATCGGCGGAAACCGATTGCAGCAGCAGGACAACTTCTTCCTCCGAAATAGAAAGGATGCGCTCCACGATTCCGGCGGCCCTTTCGGAATCGCCCGGATCGAAGGGCCGGAGAAGAACGCGGGACTGATCGGGCTCGATGGTCGGCGGCACGCGGCGGATGGCGATCGGCACTATGCTCCAACGGCCATGGGTTCTTTGAAACTGGTCACCGTGTTTTGCGCCAGACGCATTTCGGCCAGACAAAGGAGGAACGCCAGAGTCGACTCGGCACCCTGGTTGCCGTTGACCCGGTCCACGTGCAAGCCGTCCCGGCAGCCTCCGCTCTCCGGTGAATAGAGTTCGAGGCCAAGATCGTTCCACCCAATGAACCAGTCGAAGGCACGCTGCGCCTGCTCGTACCACCAGAAGTCTGAAGTGCAGCGATACGCCTCCAGACAAGCCGATGCCATGGCCTGCGCTTCGATGGGTTGCTGGTCGAAATTGGCACGGGCGCCGCCGCGCCGGTAGAAGCCATTGCTGCCAATCGGCCGGAAATGATCTTTCTCGGAAATCTGCACCTCGTTCAGCCACCGCAGCGCGTGCAATCCCCGCTCGAAGACGGCCGGTTGACCGGTGGCGCGCCCGCTCAGAATCAGGGCATGCGCAAGCTTCGCGTTGTCATAGGAGAGTTCCTCTTCAAACCAGCACCAGTCGTGGCGCGCGTTTCTTTCGAGCAGTCCCATAAGCCTGCAGGTGAGTGCGTCCCGCACCTGATGGACGAGACTGTCGCCGTTCAGCCGGCGCAGATATTCGTGGATGCCGATCAGGCCGAACGCCCACGCCCGCGGCGAGGTGAAATCCACCAGTGACGGCAGCGCCGTCGCGAAAAGCTGACCAGCCATCATCTGAAAGCTCCGGTGCGGCGAGCGCCCCACGCCGACGCCCAGCGCCCAGAGCGCCCGTCCATGGCAGTCTTCCGAGCCCTGGTCGTCAAGCCAGCGGCGGTCGAAGCTCAGGTGATTGTGGAAACGCTTCGTTTGCGAATCGAAGGCGTAATGAAGGAAAGCGGCGCTGCTCGTGGCCAGCGCGCGAGCCTGTTCCGTTTCTTCTCCCGATTCGCCCAACAGCATGGCGAGTATGAATGCGCGGGCGTTATCGTCGGTGCAGTAGCCTTGGGAGAAATTGGGAACGTCAAAGATGGCGTGCTGGAAAACCCCGGTGGAGTCGGTCATCCGCATCAGATGGTTTAGTTTCAGCTCCGGCAGTTCGCGCGGCGCCTGATCGAGCGTCCTGCTGATGAGCGATTTTCGGGATAGCGGCGCCCCTTCGAGCCGCGCCGCCTCGAACGTGCGCATATACATCTGCGCGACATTGCTCCAGACCATTTCGCGTCCCAGCCGGTAGGCGTTCTTGCGCATCGCGTGCCGGCGCGTGTCGTCGCCCAGCAGAGCGATTACTTCGCGGGCGATCGCCGCGGCATCGCCGAATGGCACGAGCACGCCGCGATCCTCGGCCAGCAGTTCCGCCGCATGCCAGTAGGGCGTGGAGACCACGGCTTTCCCGGCCCCGAAGGCGTAAGCCAGGGTTCCCGACGTGATCTGCGCTTCGTTGAGGTAGGGCGTGATGTAAAGGTCCGCGGCGCCAATGAACTCCTTCAGGTTTTCGAGTTCCACAAACCGGTTGTAGAAAATAACGTTCTTCTCCACCTTGTTGCGCCGGGCCAGACTTTCGAGGCTCACCCGGTAGGCTTCGCCATGCTCGCGCAGTTCATTCGGATGCGTCGCGCCGAGCACGATATAGACGACCTCCGGAAACTCCGCCAGAATATTCGGGAGCGCATTGAGCACGCCTTCGATGCCCTTATTCGGGGAAAGCAGACCGAACGTGAGCAGCACAACTTTGCCTTCGACGCCGAACTGGTCCTTGAAGTACGTCGGATCCACGAACCCCACGTCGTGAATGCCGTGGGCAATCAGATCGATCTTGGCCGGCGGCGCGCCATAAATATCCTGCAGCATCGTCCGTCCGCGCCCGGCCATGACAACCAGCCGGGTCGAGAGCGAAATCAGTTCCTGCATCACCCGCCGCTGCTCGGCTCTGGGATTGCCCAGCACGGTATGCAGTGTAGTAACAACCGGCATCCGCAACTCGCGCAGGAACGCCAGAATGTGACTGCCCGCGGGTCCTCCGAAAATGCCGAACTCGTGCTGCAGACACACGATGTCCACGTTGCCGATATTCAGGAAGTCCGCCGCCCGCAGGTAGGAAGACAAATCCTGCTCTTCAATCTCAAAGCGGACCACGCCGGGGTAGTCGTATCCACCCTTGATGTCGTTCATGGCCACAGCGAACGAATGACTTTGGGGATGCGCTGCGGCGACGGCGGCCAACAGGTCGGTCGTGAACGTGGCAATACCGCATTTACGCGGCAGATGGTTCCCGACGAACGCGATCTTGCGAACCTTCGAAGCTTCTTTCATGCGATATTCCTCTTGCTCTTGATCACCTGGTTGGCCGCGATTCCTCTGCCGCCGCAAAATGCAGAGGATCCCTGAGGCTCTGCATTTCCCGGTAGTAATAAAGCGGAGATGGCCGCCTCCCGTTGAATTTCAACCCCCGCAGAAAATCGATCTCCCCTTCCGTGATGTTTCCGCTCAGGGCACTGTTCCTGAGAAACTCTTCCAGCCCGGGCTCTACAGCGCTTTCCACGAGCTGTCTTTCGGCAAACTCAAATCGTTTAATGCTTTGCGGCGCGAGCCGGGGATTCAGGCCAATCTCCAGCGCAAATGTCCGCAGATCGATATCCCAGAACTCGATCGTCGGGTCCAGGAACGACACGCAACCCTCCACCGAAATGCTGAATACATCCGTATCCAGAAATTCGAGGATCGCGACACGCATCTGCTCATAGCTCCTGTGACTCAGTTCAGCCATTGAGCGAAGCCAGTCCTGGTTCCGCAATTCGTCCCGCGCGACTCCCTGCGTCACATCGAGAAGCTTCTGGGTGACCAGGCGTTCGAGTTCACCGAAGGGCTGCTTCTCGAAAATGTTCGCAATTTCGTTACGCCTGCCCGGATCGCACTTACGCAGAATCAGCTCCCGCGAGTCTTTGAACAGCGCTTTCAGGGGCGCCGCCGCTTTTTTCTTTAATTCTTCCTGGCGCTGCAGATCCGCCAGTCTCGCCAGTTCCCCGGCGGGAATTCCCAGGAATACGCCGATCCTCTCGTAGAGATCCGTCCGTCCCGAAGCGGGCGGAGCCTTCTTACGGCCGAGTAAAAGCGAGACATACGATTCCGTGACCTGCGCGGCCTCGGCGAGATCTTTCTGGCCCAGCCCAAGATCCTTTAAACGCTGTCGAATCAATAAAGAGATATCCATCGTTGGTTTTTGGGATGCCTGTCGGGGATGCTCGTATTTACCAAAAATAGTTAACTTTTCTTGATTGTACCTCAATGCGCAATTGACATCCAAGAAAAATTAACTTATATTGGTAAAGGTCTGCCGCAGGCATTCGCAGATCGTCTGAACTAAGTCAGGCGATCTGATTCCTCTCCTTAGGCGCGCTCGACAACCGAGGAGGTTGCCAATGGCTGTTGCCCATGAAAGACCTGTTGCCAACCAGAAACCTACAGGTACCAATTACACCGCTACAGCGGCATTGCTGATTCTGGCCTTCATCTTCATCCCGGCGGTGCTGATCGTGTCGCGTCCGTTTGGGGACGTCTCTCTTGCGGCGGCGATCGGGTGCAGTGCGATCTGCATTGGGCTTGCCAGGATCAATTGGATGAAGTTTTCGCGGCTCTCAATGGCGTCGATCGGCCAATCGGGGAACGAGGAATAAATGACCGTTTCCAGCAAGTCAGGACCGACGGACGCAGCCTTCTTCGAGGGCGACGAGGTCGTGCTGGCTAAGGGAACCTATACAGGCACGCCGGGAGTCTTTCTGCGGTCCAGAGCGGACATCAAATGGGCCGATATTACCGAGCGTGATGGCACTGTCCGGAGCCATCCACTGGAATGGCTGGCCCGCGCCGAAGCATCGCATAACCAGAGGGGTTGAACTTGACGCTGATCACATTTAAATTCACGGCAACGGAACTCCACATCCTGACCGGTCTGGCGGCAGACCAACTGTTTCGCAAGGAGTTTATCGATTCCAGACTCCCAGGGTTCAGGTCCAATGTTCCCGAGTTGAACGTCGGAAAGCAACTCGTCCAGCGGATGAGACTTGCGGCCGGAGGCCCGGCGGCACGCCAGGAAACCTTTCTCTCCCCGACTGTCCCGGCGACAGGCCGGCACACGCCATGAGCGGGGCGGGCATGCAATACCTTCTCACCGGATTCATTCAGAACACCGGGGTTCGTGTCTTCGCATTCGAGTGCGTTGCGGCAGACCGGGTGCGGACCGCGTACAGCGTCAAGGCCGATCTCGCGCTCGCCCGGAAGCATGGGATCCAGATGCAGGAGTTGCCGCTGCTTTGCCGGGGCGTCCTCGAACGGCGCGGCGAGGGTGACGAGCAGCGCGCTTTCACATTCACCGAAGGCGACATGACCCTGCACGCGGATCTTGTCCGCGCCGCGCGCGATTCGCAAAAAAAGAAAGGGCCGCGCAGGCCGTTCGCCGCAGCGGCACCCGCATCGGCTCCATCTGTTCAGCCTGCCTGAAGTTTTCGGGCGGGCCCAGGAGAAAGGCAAAGACGTAATGGAAACCTTCACCGAAGATCAGGCAATCAGTCCGGAACTCTGGCGCGTATGGGAATCGAAAACCAGACTGCGTGGCAAAGCACACGCCCGGAAGATCACGGTCGCGGCGTCAGCCGCCCTGCTGGTTCTCTGGCTGGCCGGCATGATCACGCGCTTCTGGCTGGGCGGCTCCATTCACATCCTGCTTCTCCTCGCCGTGGCTGTGCTCGTCGTTCAGGTGCTTTGGGAACGCCGGTCAATTCTGTGAATCCGGCTCCGCCACGTGAGCGGGCCGTCGTCGAAATCCTGAAAGGAACTTATGAAAACGCGTTTCTACCCGGTCGCTCTTATCGTTTTGTCAACCCTGGCCTCGGCTTCGCTGTTGCCGGCGAGTGACTTGTCTCTCTATCGGGAATTTCATCTCGGGAGTTCTTCCGGGGATGTAGCCAGGCAGCTGGGGATGGAATCTTCCGCGGCAAAGTTGATCTCCAGCCGCCCCGCACGCATTGAGGAGCTGGACTGGAGGATCGACCGGTTTCGATCCCCCGCTATGCCGTCTGATTCCGTGCGGGAGATTCGGTTCCGTTTCTATAACGGCAATCTGTTCGAAATGATGGTGAGTTACGACAGGGACCGGACGGGCGGCCTGACCGATACCGATATGACGGAAGCGCTGTCCGCGGTTTACGGGCCGGCTTCCGCGCCTGTCACGAAAGAGATGTCCTTCAATTCGGGCTACAGCTCCACGGTCCGGGTAATCGCGCAGTGGGACGATCCGCAGAGTCTGCTGAGCCTTGTTGGGTTTTCGTACGGAGATGGCTTTGGCGTGATCGTTTCATCGAAGCCCACCCTGGCTCTGGCCCGACAGGCGATCGCCGAATCGGAACGGCTGGATCAAATGGAAGCGCCGCAGAAGGCGCTGGACCTGAAGGCGAAGCTCGACGCCGACGCGGAAGCCAGAGACGAGAAATCCCGCCTCGTGAACAAACCGGAGTTTCGCCCATGACCGGCGCCATTGAGGCGGGAAGCATTCACGTTGAACAAAGCGCGTCACTGCCGGATTTTCTCCAGTTAGCCGGCGATGCACTGTTGAAGGACTGGTCGGTACTCCGAAACGTTCGTGCCACGCTGGATGCGGAAACCGCCAAAGCGGGATGGATCTCCTTCTTCATGGCCGGCATCATCGAGAAGACTTCTTTCGGAATCGATCGGCAAAAGACACTCGCCGCAGCCATGAGACGACTGGCAGGATTTGTGAAATCCGAGCACTGCAACAGCTTCGAGGTTATGCGTGTCACGAGCCAGCACTTCCTGGGAGTCTTTCGCGTTACCGTGGCGGCGCATGCGCGAAATCTTCAGGAACTTAAGGAAAGCCCGGTGTGCTTTGGACAATGAAAACAGACTGACCGGCACGCCGAACCAGATCGAGTGGGCCGAGCAGATCAGATTGACTGTCGCCCAGGAGTTCGATCGGGTGGCGAAGGTGTTTCGGGCTCAGGTCGGCATTCAGACCGGGCAGAAACTGGCGGAAACACGCACCATCATCGCCATACTCGAACAGAAGCGCGCGGAGACGCTCTCCATCCCGAGTGCCGGCTATTTCATCCGCGAATGGCGGGAACTGAACGATCAGGTGCGCCAGATGATCGCCAAAGATCCCCGGTATCACTTCATCAGAGATCAACGGGCAGTACGCCGGAGAGCGGCTGTTTAACCGGCTCAATCCAAACGAAAGCTGAAAACATCATGAACATTCGACCTCTCTACGACCGCATTGTGGTAAAGCGCATCGACGAAAAGGAAACCACGCGCCACGGCATCATCATTCCGGATTCCGCGCAGGAAAAGCCGCAGGAAGGCGAAGTCATCGCGGCGGGCCACGGCAAACGACTCGATAACGGCACGGTGGTGGCGCTGGACGTCAAGGCGGGCGACCGCGTCCTGTTCGGAAAATACTCCGGGACCGAGACCAAAGTGGCTGGCAACGATTACATCATCATGCGCGAAGACGATGTGCTCGGCGTCCTGTCCGCGAACTGAATCAGACGACTCACCAAAGGAAGACATTTATGGCAAACCAAATTACTTACAGCGATCAATCCCGCCAGGCGATTCTGCGCGGCGTCAACCAGCTGGCCGAGGCGGTAAAGGTCACACTGGGGCCCAGGGGGCGGAACGTCGTTCTCGAGAAAAAGTTCGGCGGACCTACCGTCACCAAAGACGGCGTGACCGTGGCGAAGGAAATCGAGTTGAAAGATCCGCTCGAAAACATGGGCGCCCAGTTGGTGCGCGAAGTAGCTTCGAAAACTTCCGACGTCGCGGGCGACGGCACGACGACGGCCACCATTCTCGCCCAGGCGATTTTCCGCGAAGGCGTGAAAGCGGTGACCGCGGGCGCCAACCCGATGGCCATCAAGCGTGGGATCGACAAGGCCGTCGCCCTGGCCGTCGAAGAGATCAAGAAGCTCTCCAACCCCGTTTCCGGCGACATGATTGCACAGGTGGGACGCATATCGGCCAACAGCGATTCCACCATCGGCGACGTGATCGCCGAAGCGATGAAGAAGGTCGGCAAGGACGGTGTGATTACGGTGGAGGAATCCAAAACCATGGTCACCGAGCTCGCTACCGTGGAAGGCATGCAATTCGATCGCGGCTATCTTTCGCCCTACTTCGTGACGGACCCGGAGCGCATGGAATGCGTTCTCGAGGACCCCTACATTCTGATTCACGAAAAGAAAATCGGCGGCATGAAAGACGTGCTGCCAATTCTGGAGCAGATCGCCCGTGCGGGCAAGCCGCTGTTGCTGATCTCCGAGGAAGTGGAAGGCGAAGCTCTCGCCACGCTGGTGGTCAACAAGCTGCGCGGAACGCTCAACGTCTGCGCGGTGAAGGCCCCGGGCTTCGGCGACCGGCGTAAATCCATGCTCGAAGATATCTCGATCCTCACCGGCGGCAAAGCCATCATGGAAGAAACCGGCATCAGGCTGGACAGCGTGAAGCTCGAAGACCTGGGCCGCGCCAAACGTATCACGGTGGATAAAGAAAACACCACGATCATCGACGGCGCCGGTTCGGCGAAGAACATCGAAGGCCGCATTAAACAACTCCGCACCCAGATCGAAGACACCACTTCGGATTACGATCGCGAAAAGCTGCAGGAACGGTTGGCGAAACTGGCCGGCGGCGTGGCCATCATCCGGGTCGGCGCCGCCACCGAGACCGAGATGAAGGAGAAGAAGGCCCGCGTCGAGGATGCGCTGAACGCCACGCGCGCGGCAGTCGAGGAAGGCATTGTGCCGGGCGGAGGCGTCGCGCTCCTCCGCGCCGCGATCGCCCTGAAGAAGCTCACGCTCGATGGCGACGAGCAGTTCGGCGTGAGCATTGTGCGCCGCGCCTGTGAGGAACCCGTGCGGCAGATCGTCGTGAACTGCGGGACGGAAGGCGCCGTGGTCGTGGAGAAGATTCGCGTCAGCGACAATCCCCACTTCGGCTTCAACGCGGCTACGGAAGAGTACGAGGATCTGGTGAAAGCCGGCGTGATCGATCCGGCCAAGGTAACGCGGTCGGCTCTGCAGAATGCGGCTTCGATCGCGTCCCTCATGCTGACGACGGAAGCCATGATCTGCGGCATCGTGGAAGAAGAGGGCTAAATGTCCCTGGACAAGAGACTGCAGAAGCGCCACAAGCGTCAGGTTTCGCGCGCCCGGGAACGAATCAGACTGTCGGAGCCCGACGTCAGGACACCGGAACAATTGAAGGCGGCGCGGGAAGCCAGCCGCCCGGCGTATTCCGACAGGCCATCCCATACGGTCAGGCCGGAAGCCCAGTGGGCATGACGCGTCCCATCCTCGGGTGGCTCTTCTCGGGCTCCTGCCCGCGCTGCAAATCCATCGATTTCAGAACCGTGGGCACACAGAGCGCTCTTGAAAGAACGTTTCAACGGTTCGTGCAACCCTGCCGATGCTGTCTCTGCGGGCGCCACTTCTACCTGATCCGGCGCTTAGCGAACATCGGCGAGACGGCGTAAAAGCCATGACATTCAAAGGAAAAAATATATGACTCCGACATCACCAGCGGTTAAAGACGCGGTTTGGCAGGCGTGGATTGAGAAGGGTAAGCGGAACGACCAGGCAACGGCGCGAAAATTCGTAACAGTTCAGGCCCTGCAAAAGTCTTGTCGCGGAAATCTTTAGAAATCTTACGTTTGGACCTGGATGTTGGCTGAAAAACCTGGCAGTGTATAGGTTTGAGGGCATCGCATCGCCAGCCTCGCCGAGGGCAACCGGCAAAACCGGAGCACCTGGAGCGCGAAAACGAGCGCTTGACGCGTGAAGTGGAGAAACTTCAGCAGGAACTGGTCGAGCGCGATAAGAAGATCGCCGATGCAGAGAAGCAGATCGCCGATCTCGAACGCAAGCTGGGGTTGCGGCAGCAAAACTCCACGACCTCATCGAAGCCTCCGTCTTCCGATGGTTTGGCCGGCGAGCAACGAAAGCGAGGCAGTCGAAGAAAGAAGAGCCGACGCAAGCCAGGCGGCCAGCCTGGCCATCGCGGCCACTGGCGCGGACTGGCGCCGTTGGATCGTGTCGATCAGGTGATCGAATTGTTTCCTCCGAAGTGCCGCCATTGCGATAGCCGTTTGTCGCGCAGCAGGATGGCCACGCAAGGCGAGCCCCGGCGGCATCAGGTGACGGAGTTGCCGCCCATTGAAGCGCATATCGCCGAGTATCGATGCCAATGTGTGGTCTGTCCGGAATGCGGGAAGGCGACCCAGGCGGAACTGCCCCCGGAAGCGCAGGGCCACTTCGGCCCGCAGTTGACCGCGCTCATTGCTTATCTGACGGTGGTTTGCCGCATGCCGCGACGCATAGTACGGGAGTTGCTGGAACAGGTTCTGGCCATACCGCTGAGTCTGGGCAGCATTCAGAACAGTTGGGAAGAGGCCAGCGAGGCAGTGGCCGAGCCCTGTGCGGAATTGGAAAAGCAACTACCCCATGAGCCGGTGGTCAACAGCGACGAAACGGGATACCGGACGAGCGGCGAAAAGCGCTGGATGTGGGCACTGGTGGCGGCGAACTTCGTTTTCTATAAGATCGCGGTCTCACGCGGCGCCGAAGTGCTGGTTGAGTTGCTCGGCGAAGTATTCGCGGGCATTCTTTGCAGCGACCGCTGCGCCAGCTACCTTAAATACCACAAGGGCGAGGGCCAGTTCTGCTGGGCGCACTTCAAACGCAATATCCTGGGTGTACAGGAAATCGGTAAGACCACCGACGCCGAACGTTTCTGCCGCGACGCGCTGGCGCTGCATGCCCGGCTGTTCCGGCTATGGCATCGTTTCCGCGACGGACCCGGCGTAAGGTACGGCCCCATCACACGCGAACAACTGATCGCAAAATCCATTCCGCTGGAGAAGAAGTTCTTCGCCCTGGCGGATCGCTATCTCGACAGCCGTGACAAGGACGTCGCCAACCTCGCGCTGGCCTTGTTGCAGCACTTCGAAAGGTTCTTCGCCTTCCTGCGCCACGAGGGAGTCGAGCCGACCAATAACGTCGCGGAACGAGCGTTGCGCTGCGCAGTACAGTGGCGCAAGATCAGCTTCGGAAGCCGCAGTGCCCAGGGTGAAGTCGCGGTTGCTCGTCTGCTTACGGTGACTCGCACATGCCGCATGCAGAATCGAACGCCGCTCGACTATCTCGTCGCGGCCCTCCGGTGTCACCGCAGTGCGCTGCCTGTACCGTCGCTGCTCAAAACGACATCAACCACCTGAACTGTTACGAAAATTCAAAGTGGTGGCTGGAATTGTTCTTCCTTTGGCCATCCTCGGAATCGTGTTTTATCTCAAATAGGCGAGTCCGCTCCGGAGAGCCGCCCGCGCACCCATCCACTCCGCGATGACGTGGCGCGAATATCACGAATCCACAAAACACAGCGTTGGCCTTCGGCGCCTTCCAGAAGTGACCCACCTCTGCTCGTCAGAAATGACCCAGGCATTCTGAACTGATCGCGCCTCGCGGCGGCTGAAGTCGTGATGAAGACGATAGAACATCACGATGCCCGAGGCCCGGAAGAGACCGTGCACCATCTGTCGCCGGTGGTTCCGGCCGAATCCGCGAGTGGGAAGCCGGCAGCGAGCCTGCGGGAGTCCGGACTGCCAGAAGGCGCGGCGCCAGAAGACCCAGGCAAACTGGCGTAATCAGAACCCCGGCTATTCCATCGCATGGCGAATCGACCGGCGCGCGGCGGCGCACCCTGAATCACCCGAACCGCTGCGATTGCCCCCTCCTCTCAAGCAACTTCCCTGGGAGGTCGCGAAAGACCAGTTCGGCTCGCAAGGCGCTGATTTCATTGGCGTTATGGGGGCACTAATCGTCCGCACCGCGAAAGACCAGATCCGGCCCTGATCTCACTGATCCCACAGCAGTTCCCGGCACACTTCCCCCGCTTCCGCAAAAGACCAGTCCCAACCTCCCGCATACTCGGGTTCAGCCGCCCGACCATGCACCTGGAGTTTCACCAGCTCGACCTGCGATGGGAGCACCTGCGAGTCCGCGAGCCGCACCGCCAGCGCCAACTGCTGGCCTCGCTGGCTGAGAGCGGCCAGCAGACGCCCATCGTTGTTGTGATCGCCAAAGACGGCAGCGACAGCTACCTGGTAATCGACGGTTACAAACGAATCGCCGCGCTCCGGCAACTGGGCCGCGACATCATCGAAGCCACGGTCTGGCCGATGGGCGAAGCCGAAGCCCTGCTGTTATCGCGTGCGCAGCGAATGAGCCCTCAGGAAAGCGCGCTCGAACAGGGGTGGCTGCTGTCGGAGATGGAACAGCGCTTCAGCTACTCGCTCGACGAACTGGCGCGCCGTTTCGACCGGAGCATCAGTTGGGTATCGCGGCGACTGGCGCTTGTCGAGTTGTTGCCTGAAGCGGTTCAGCGTCATGTGCGCGAAGGGAACATCACTGCGCAGACCGCCATGAAGTATCTGGTGCCGGTGGCTCGCGTCAGCGCCGAAGACTGTGAGCGCATGGCTGCGGCATTCGTGACGCACCGCTGCGATTCCAGGCAGGCGGCACAGCTTTACACCGCATGGCGCGAAGGTTCGCGGGTGGCTCGCGAGCGCATTCTCGCCGAACCGGAACTGTTTCTGAAAACGCAGAGCCAGCCGCAGACGGCGAAGCCCGCCGCGGCCGAACAGGTTCAGGGCGATCTGGAGATGGCGCTTGCCATTCTGCGTCGCGCCGGCCGCAGGCTCACCGAAGCTTTGCCGGAGATGAACGCCGCACAGCAGGAGCAGGCGCAGCGCGAGATCGAAAGTACGCGCCGGGAACTGAACCGGATGGCGGAACGAATCGGAAAGGAACAGGAAAGCAGACATGCTGAGCCAGGCGCAGCGAACCGCGATTCTGGAGTTGCACGAGCAACGAGTGAGCAAGCGCGAGATCGCACGCGTGTTGCGGGTGTCGCGCCTCACTGTGCGCAAAGTCCTGCAATCGAACTCCGTCAGCGTGCCGGAGATTCAGCGTTCGGAGAAAGCAGAACCTTACCGCCAACAGATCATCGAGCTGTTGGCTTCCTGCAAGGGGAATCTCGTGCGAGTCCATGAGGAACTCCAGGCGAGCGGCGCGGCACTGTCATATCAGGCGCTGACCTCATTCTGCCGCAGACAGGGTATCGGGCAAACGCCGGTTGTGCCCTCGGGCCAGTATCATTTCGAGCCCGGTGTGGAGATGCAGCACGATACGTCTCCGCATGAAGTGGAAGTGGGCGGCAGGAAGTATAAGGCGCAGACCGCCTCTGCAGTGCTGTGTTATTCGCGCATGCTGTTCTTTCAGATCAATCCCACCTTTCAGCGCTTCGACTGCAAGGTGTTTCTCACCGATGCGGTGCGCTACATGAACGGCGCCCCGGAACGCGTGATGATCGACAACACGCACGTGGTGGTGCTGCGCGGCACGGGACGCGAGATGATTCCGGTGCCCGAGATGGAGTCGTTCGCCGACCGCCTCGGTTTCCGTTTCGTGGCGCATGAGCGCGGCGACGCCAATCGTTCGGCGCGCGTGGAACGGCCTTTCTCATTCATCGAAAACAACTTTCTGGCGGGCCGTACCTTCACCAGCTGGCAGGATCTCAACCTTCAGGCGCGCCAGTGGTGCGACAAGGTGAACTCCACCTATAAGAAGCATCTTCGCGCCGTGCCGCGAGAGCTGTTCGCGGTCGAGCAGCTACGTCTGAAACCGTTGCCGGCATGGGTCCCGGAAGTGTATCGGCTGCACCGGCGCACCGCAGACACGGAAGGCTATGTCTCGGTGAACTCCATTCGTTACTCGGTTCCGGTTCCCTGGATCGGGCGGAGCGTGGACGTTCGCGAGACGCGCGACCGGATCGAGATCGAACTCGATCCGCGCCACATTGTTGTACACGATCGCGTTCTGACGCCGCCGAATCAGCGGATCATGCTGGCCGAACACCGGCCGCCGCGCGGCGCGGGCGTTAAGCGAAACGATCCGCATCCGGAAGAACAGACGCTCATCGAAGCCGCGCCGGAGATCGCACCTTATATATCGGCGCTGAAGCAGAAGGGGCGCAAAGTGGTGACTCTTGCCCTGCGGCAAATGCTGCGACTGCTGCGCGAGTATCCCCGCGAACCTTTCCTTGCCGCGGTTGCCGAAGCCGCCCGCTACGGACTTTACGATCTCGACCGGCTGGAACGAATGATTCTGCGGCGGGTAGCCCGCGACTATTTTCTGATCGGCGACAAGGAGCCGCAAGGCAATGACTGAAGAACTCGAACAACTGCTGAAGAATCTCAAGCTGCGCCGCATGCTCAACGTTTACGACGAGCAGTTGCAGGCCGCCGAAAAGGCGCAGATCCCTTACACGGAGTTCGTGGCGGGACTCTTGCGGGCGCAGTGGCATGAGCGGCAGGAAAGCGCGCTCGAATGGCGCATTCACAGAGCGAATCTGCCGGAGCGATGGTCCCTGGAAACGTTTCCGTGGTCGCGCCAGCCGGGCGTGAACCGCAAGCAGATGCGCACGTTCGCCGACCTCGACTTCGTGGCAAAGCACGAGAATCTGGTGCTGGTGGGCCCGACCGGCGTGGGCAAAACCGGGCTGGCCTGCGGCCTTCTGCTAAAGGCGTTGCAGAACGGACATCGCTGTCAGTTCGTTCGGGCACAGGACCTGTTCGATGAGATGTATGCTTCGCTGGCGGATCGATCCACGCGCCAGTTGTTAAACCGGCTGGCGCGTCTGGACGTCCTGCTGATCGATGAGTTCGGGTATTTAAATCTCAAGCCCGAGCAGTCGAACACGTTCTTCAAGCTGATGGAGGAGCGTTATCATCGCCACTCGACGATCATTACTACGAACCTTGGCTATGACGAGTGGCAGAACTTCCTCGGCAACAAGTCCATGGTCGAGGCGTTGCTCAGCCGTGTGCGGCATTACTGCCACACGGTCACCATCAACGGTCCGTCGCTGCGCGATCCGCAGGGCTGAAGGTGTGGGTCGATGGAGCAGCGCGAGTATGTGCGACAGGTTCTGAATGCTTATCGGGCCACACCCGGCACAGCCGGCGTGGTTCGACGTGCGGACCGCATCTTTGCGATTCAGTTGCACGACCGCGCCGTGCCTCTGGCCACAGTTGAAAATGCATTGATACTCGCGGCGGCGCGGCGTTCGGCCAGACCTGCCGACGCTGCGCCTCTCGGTACGATTCGGTCGCTGATTTACTTCGCGCCTGTGATCGAAGAAGTCCTGCAGCTCAAGGTCGGCCCGGAATACTTCCAGCACCTCCGCAACAAACTCCAGCGTTCCACGCCAGCGCGATAGCCCCGTACTTACTCCCTCACCACGAGCAGAACGCGCCTTCGGCGCGGATGATATCGAGTGCCCCGCATCTTCGCCGAACACTGCACACGCCTGCGGCGTGGATGATGATGCGCGCTCAAACCGAGATCCTGTTCTCCAGGTGGGTCACTTTAAGCGAGCGGAAGTGGGTCATTCTTCGTGAGCGCCGAAGGCGTTGGATCGCTCTAAGGCGATCGCCGCATGTTCTCGACTGGGCGAACATGCCCGATCCGTTCCGTCACTATCAGGGTGTGCTGGTGCTCGACCTGTCGGCAGACCCTCCGGTCCCCACAACGCGGGCGTTTGAAGTGCTCACCGGGGCCTCAGGCCGCACGTCTACCGGCGACGGCCCGGCGTTCCTTTCGCAGCTCTTGTTTTACTCCGCTGCGATAAGCGCGTCCAAACGTGCTCCGTTGACGGGAGCCCCGTACGCATTGCGTGTCAATCCATCCTCCGGGAATCTGCACCCGACCGAATTCCACTTCATCTCCCGCGGCCTGAGGGACTGGCCCGATGGCCTGTATCATTACATTCCCTCTGCTCATATGGCTGAGCAGAGGGCCGCGGGAGGGCTCGAAATCCGGTTGACCGGAAGCTCTTCCCCGATTCGTGTTTGTCCTGACCAGCATCGCCTGGCGCGAGGCGTGGAAGTATCGCGACCGCGCATATCGATACTGCCTGCACGACATCGGGCACGCCTGGCAGGCACTCGCGCTCGCCGCGCGCGCCATCGGATGCGACTGCTTTGCGACTGCCGATTTCCCGGACGATGAAGTCGCGCCGTTTTGCCGCCTGCACGACGATGAGTGGCCGATGCTCTTTGTCGAAGTGCGTGGCGCATCCATTCCGGCGCGCGACCCCGAAGCCGGGGACTCTTAAACAGGCAAAGGAAAGTTGGTTCAGCCCTGATCGCACCGTGTCAAAACCGTGTCAAGACTCCTCTCATTGGAGCCATTGGGGTTAGCTTTGAGCGAAAAGCAGATTCCCCAAATTATTGAAAAACGTTATAAGTATGGAGAATTAAAAGAACCGTTGGAGCCGGATCGGGTGCGCCCAAGGCAGGTGCGCTACCAGGCTGCGCTACGCCCCGACATGTGTTGCTCAATTGATTTTAAACTACTCCCGTTTACGACATCCATTCCGAAAACCGCTTCCAGCCTCAAACCGTATCAAAACCCTTCGCCTCACTCGCTTGCAAATTGATTTTTTCCGAATCATCAACCGCTTATAGGAAATTTTGGGCAATCAACCCTGCGAGTTAACCCCGGTGGTCGCGAGCCGAACTCACCAAATCGGAAGCCCCTATTTACCTGCAACAGCCCGGACACCCTCGCGTTTTGAAGCTGAGCTTGCCTTTTCCATGCTCCGGACCAGAGTTTCGACCGGAATGGTCTCGTGAGGCGGCGCACCGGCAACAGGCTTATCCGCTTCTTCCGGAATCGTCCGGGGCCAGTCGGGTGACTGCGGATACTTCATTTCCTGGGCCGGTTGGCCCGCCGGAACCGGCGACACGATCTCCGGTGTAACGATCACCAGCAGCTCTGTGTTCTGCTTAAGCTTCGTTTTGGATTGAAAGAGCTTCCCCAGCACGGGCACGTCACCGAGCAGCGGAATCTTATTGATGGTCTCACTGAGAGTGTTATCGATGAGGCCTCCGATGGCGAAGCTTTGTCCCGCGGCGAGCTCGATTTCAGTATCGACTTTCCGCATAGTCAGCGCAGGTACGGTGAATCCCTGCACCACAAGCCCGTTGGTGAAGTCGAGCGCGCTCACTTCGGGCGCCACCTCAAGACGGATTGTTCCGCGTGGCGTGATGGTGGGCGTGAAGTTCAGGCGCACGCCGAACTCGCGGAACTGAATCGTGACCGATCCGATACCGTTCGATCCTGCCTGAAATGTCGGATAGGGAAACTCCCCGCCGGCCAGAAAGCTTGCAGGCCTGCCGTTCATCGTCAGCAGATCGGGCTCTGCCAGAACTTCCGCCAGCGATTTGCTCTCGAGCGCCTGAATCGTGCCCATCAGGTTCAGGTCCGGGCGAAAGAAGAATAAATTCAGCGCGTCGGACAGGGCCGCGGTAGTGCCGGATGCCACTCCCGGAGTGGCGTTGGCGATTTGCGGGCCGGAGAACTGTTGTGTCGAAACAGAACCGATTGTATTCGTGGCGCCTGTGCTTGCCAGATTCATCCCCAATTGGGCGCTCGCGCTGCGGTCGATCGTGGCGAAGCGAACTTTGAGAAGGATCTGTGGTTCCTCCGGAGGAACATCGACGTAGAGAAGGTTGACGGTCTTACCCAATGTGGAGGCGATAGCAACCGCACGTTCGGAGCTGACCAGATCCTTCACGCGACCCCGCAGGAAGACAGAATCGGCGACCACGCTGATCTCGACCTGCTGGCCGGGAAGCTCGCGTTCCAGTTCACGGACAACATTCTCGAGACGGCTGGGCGCGTTGGATCCCGGTGCCTTGACCTTCACGTCGAAAAACATTTTGCCGCCCCCGCGCTGCCAGATAATCAGACTGGTCTCACCCGGGGTTCTCGCATTCAGAAGGACTTCGCCCGGCCCCGCAGCGCTCACTTCGGCTATGTCGCCATACCCTACCGCAACGCGTTCGATTGGAACCGGACTTTCGATCAGCTGCGATTTGCCCACGACGAGGGACAGTGTCTCAGGAGTCTGCCCACGGACCGCCGAAGCAACGCCGAGGCCGAGGCCGACCATCATAAAGACGTCGATCGCGCCTGGCATCCTCATCGGCTCTCCTCACCGTCGGGGAACTTCGCCTCGGTGTGCCTCGCACCGTTTATGACTTCAATTGTCTGGAAGGCCGGAGCCGCCTGCGGCATTGGCACCAGCACGGGCGCCGCGGGCGGGAACGCGTTAATCCGGACCGGTGGCGGCGGACTCTTCGGCGCCCCGAACAAGTCCGCGGTTGTGCTGCCACGCGATTGCGTAATTCCGGTGTCTGAAGGATTGCGCAGTATAAGCTGAATGCGCGTCTCATTTCCTGCAAGACTGAGAATCTCGGCTTGCTGTGGATTGACGAGCAGGTTTACCACCTGTGCCTGCTGCGGTTTGCCTTCCTTGTCTTTTTCGATATTAGTTCCCGCGGAGAGCACTGCGATGTTCTGCAAAAGCGTCCTTACCGACGATCCCGCGCCGTTTGCCTCGCCCGGCGGTGTGCCGGTGATCAGAACGTCTACGCGCATTCCGGGGACGACAAACCCGGCCACGCCGACGACATCGTTGACCCGCACCGCACAAGCCCTCATTCCGGAAGGGATCGTGGCGGCTAGTCCCCCGCCTGAACCAGCCGGTGCGAGGCGATTCTCGGTTACCGGCTCGCCCTGGTATATGGCGGAGATGACTCCCCTGTCGATCGCCTTGTTCCTGGCCACGATCGCGCCCCTGGGGCCTGGCGCCGGCCAGTCTGCAACGCGCACGTCGCCTTCGTGAATCAGCGCGCCCGTTTCCAGATCGCGGTCCGCAATGACGATGCGAATGGTCGGAACGCGCCGCGGGAAAGCCCGGGCTGCCGCCAGCCGGTAGACGATGAAACTTGCGGCGGTAGCCATCAGCAGCGCGCTCGCCAGCACGATCATCAGCCTGCGTTGCATTCTGTTCCGGAGAACCGCAGTTCGCGGTCCAGAAACGGTGATGCCTGCGACGCTTTTCCGCTCAGCAGTTTACGGCGATCACCGGGCCGGCGGTGTAAACGGTTGTCAACACAAGGCCGTGAGTGTGTCGCCGTTTGTCGTACCCCATTTGGGGTGGTGGTCTAATGCGACAGCACGTTTCCGCCGATATAAGGTCAGCGCACAGCCTGCCACTCGGGCGGGCATTGTGGGCGGTAAAAACGATGAGACGCGTACTGGTGAGTTCGCTCGACGTAAACCTCAGGAATGCGCTGGCAACGATACCTAACGTCGCCCTGACCGTCGATTCGACCAGACATCGTACTCGAGATCTGGTCCTGAGTGGCGATTGCGATGCTGTTGTTCTCGATCTCGACCTACGCCCGGCGGCCGCACAGCTTGACCTCATCGAAGACCTGCGCGGCACCGGAATACCAGTCATCGTCGTTGCCGGAGACGATCCCGCCTGTATGAGGGAGCTGGAGCGACGCGGCATTGAGCATCACTGCCGGAAGCCCCTTCTTGCGCATCATCTTAAGCTGCTGGAGCTTGCCATCCAGCGTACAGAATCGGAAGAAAGCGTCGCGCCTGAATCGCCTTTGGGATGTGGCGGACTCGTCGGGTGGAGTGCCGCATCGCAGGCGGTCTACGGCATGATCCGCCGCGTCGCGCCTCTCGACGTGTTCGTAATTATTACAGGGGAAAACGGCACGGGGAAGGAACTGATCGCGCGGGCGATTCACTCGCTGGGAGACCGGGCAGCCAAGCCGTTCGTCGCGGTGTCGTGCGGCGCGGTTCCCGACTCGTTGATTGAGGCCGAGCTGTTCGGTTGCGAGAAGGGGGCATTCACCGGAGCCAGCGCCCGGCGCGTGGGTTATTTCGAAGAAGCGGCCAACGGAACGCTGCTACTCGATGAGATCGGCGAGCTGAGTCTGCACACGCAGACGCGGCTCCTGCGCGTGCTCCAGGAGAGAGAATTCATGCGGCTCGGCAGCAGTACCGCAATCCCCCTGCGCGCGCGCATGCTGTTTGCCACAAACCGCAATCTCCGGCAGATGATGGAAGCGGGCACATTTCGCGAGGATCTTTACTACAGACTCAACGTAGTCGGAATTCATTCGCAGCCTCTGCGCGAGCGCCGCGACGATATACCGCTGCTGGCCGAGCATTTTCTGAGTCACTACGCGAGAACGTACCGCCGGAGCATCGTCAGCATCAGCCGGGACGTGCTGGGGCTTTTCTGCCGTTATGACTGGCCCGGCAATGTGCGCGAACTGGAGAATGTCATTCAGCGCGCCATCGTTCTGTGCGACAAAGACACCATCGTTCCCTCAGATCTCCCGGATCACATGAGGGAGTCCGGGGCGGATGCGCCTGAAGAGGCTGCGTCGGATTCTTTCGAGGACCGAGTGCACGAGTTCCGGATCAGGCTGGCGATGGACGCGCTCAGGGAATGTCACGGAAGCAAGACCCTCGCGGCGCAACGGCTCAATATTTCGCGAACCTATCTGCATCGGCTGATCCGCCACGAATCGGACAGCGCCGAACTTGTCGCATAGGGCGTGATCCGGGGCGGGTTCGCGTCTGGTTCGATCAGCCATGCTGTGCGATCGCGGAAATAAC
Organism: Terriglobia bacterium; assembly: GCA_963832905.1. Taxonomy (GTDB): domain Bacteria; phylum Acidobacteriota; class Terriglobia; order Bryobacterales; family Bryobacteraceae; genus BOG-234. The sequence goes on from CAWHVO010000008.1 coordinate 1,473,812, forward strand.
GCAGAAGATCTGCGTCGGCGCCACCGCCCATTTCGCGCGTCCACACTACATGGGAGCCGTCGATTTCCGCAGCGTTGTAGACCCAGTCGTCGAACACACTGTGGTTTGCGGCGTAGCGAACGATTGCCAGCTGTTTTCCCCGACAGCTTCCCAGTTGCCGAGCCACGTGCTCCCGCGCCATGCCGAGCGGCTCGGTTCCGTACCACATCGTGGGGAACCGGGGAATCGCGATGCCGAGGGGAGCGGCAAAAAGCCGGATTCCGGCAAGGAGCACGCAGGCGACCGGGGCAAAACGGACAAGAGCGAGCCCATAGGGCTGGCCCCCGGGACGCCACAGTCGCAGACGCCGCATGGCCTGAAGGAGGAAAACGTAGAGCGCTGCGATGAACGGCGCCGTGTAATGCGGGAATAACCAGGCATTGAGCGCCAGCCCGAGAGCGAATACTCCGCCTGTCGCGGCCAGAATCCGCAAGCGCCGGGCGCGCACCGCCCACGGGAAAAACACGAGCGGAGCCGTCAGCACCGGCCCGTAGACAAAGAAGTAAACGATACCCGCCTTTTGCGCGGTTCGCGAAACGAGGCCGCGGGGCGTTTTGGCGTAGAGGAAGTCGCCAAGCTCCCATTTGGTATAGAACTCGCGCATTTCGCGATAGCGGTAAGCCGGGGCGGGCTTCGGCGATTCCCAGAGGAACACGGGCGCGACAGCGTACGTGGCTCGATTTACCTGATAGGGCAGAGTCCACGGACTGCCGAAGACGCGGTAGTTGTAATACCCCATGCACGCGAAAGTGAGCGCCAGCAGTGCCGCCGCCGGCACAGCACTGCGCATCGAAAAAGCAGCCCGGCGCCGCAGCAGAGCGATCGCGATCGGGAAGCAAAGCAGCAGTCCTTCCCACGGCCGCGCATTAGCCAGAATCGCCGTGCCAAACGCCATCAGGAGGAAATGCCTCATCCGTGGGCGCCTGAAAATTCGGGGCAGGGAACCCAGCACCAGCGCTCCCCCGATCGCAGCCGCAGCCCCACCGTAGTAGCTGTTAACCCAGTAACTGAACAGACCCAGACGAAGCACCGCCAGCCATCCTCCCAGCAGCGCCCATTGCGGAGGAAGCCAGCCCTGGAGCATCCAGCAGATTGCCGCACACATAAGCGCTGCGCTCGCGCAGACGCCGTACCAGGGATTGCCCGTCAGTTTCCGACCCGCTGCCAGAATCATTCCCTGGGCCGGAGGGTACATCGACATGTAGGTCGGCTGCTGATCGATGTGAAAACTCTCGAGGTGCTGCCACATCGGGTGCGTTGGGTTGGTCAGGCGCCCCTGTGCAAATGTGTCTCCCGCAAGCAGGTAGCTGAATTCATCGTGAATGAACGGATGCGGAACGGGGTTGAGAGGCAATGTGGCCAACCGAAGCAGAAGCGCTGCGAGGCCGACAATTGAGACAGACAGTCCTCGTCGCCGCGCCAGCTGCGAAAGGCCCCGTTCCGCGCTGCGAAAGAGCGACGTTCCCGCGCGCGGAAAGCAGAAAGCTCCGGCCAGCGCGATCGCGCTAAGCCCCGTTTCGATAACCAGCATGGATGGCTTCATGCGCCGCCTTCGGGAAAGAGAAAGCAGAGATCGGAGGCTTTGCCGAACACGAACTCACGGCCGTCAACGTGAACGCTGGTGAGAGCACCTGCGGGAAAGCGCGCGCGGATTCGGTTGAAATAGTCCCGGTAACCGGCGTCATCCGTAGGCAACGGGAAGAAGACAAAGTTCCGGAAGCGTCCGGTTGGAAGTCTTTGCTCAAGCCGGGTATCTCCGTGTTCCATCGCAAATATGCGGGTTCCCGCCTCAAGCGACACTGCCGGATACTCGACCGTGAACCAGCCCGGCAGGTAGTAGCCCGCGTGGCGGTAGCCCAGGAAGTGGGAATCGAATCCCACGATCATCGTGTCGCGCGGTGAGGCAGCCTTTGGCAGCGCCGTCAGAACAGACTGCAACTCGCGTTCGAAATGCCGTACCGAATTCCAGGAACAATACACGGGGGCAAAAAGAAAAATCAGACTGTTTACCAGGGCCACTCCTGCGAGCAGCACGGACCGCGCCTTCGCGTTCGCCCCCGGCACCTTTGAACCGAGCAAAGCAAACAGCGGCGGCGAGACCACCAGCAGATAACCGCTGTTGACGAACTTCAGGAACACGAACGTGAAGAAAAGTAACCCGGGGGCGATCCAGACAAAGATAAATGTTCGTCGCCGCGCATCGATGGTTCCGGCGCGGACAACGGACCCTTCGGCCCGTGCGCCGGGGCACTGACGAAACGCGAACACCGCGCTCGTGCCGAAGCACAGCAAGAGAATACCCGCAATCGACAGAAGGCGCGCGATGGAAGTCGCCGGGGAAGAATTCAACACTGTTTCCTTCGCTGGTACCGTCAGCCACAAAGACCGTAACGACGACCACCAGCGCCCGACCCCACCTGCCTGCGCCATCATTGGAAAAAACCATGCCGCCAGAGAAAGCGCCAGCGCCACGCCTCCGGCGAGCGCGTACCTCGCGGTTTTTATTGCCGACAGCAGCACCAAAGGAAACAGAAAGAGGAACGACGATGGCCGGAAACCGGTGGCTATGCCCAGCGCGACCGCCGCGGGCACAATGGCTGCCGGATTCCCGTCGAATGCGAGCCAGCAAAGACAACCGACCAGCGCGGAGAAGAACGCTTCAGCCGCATAGATCAGCGCCACCGTCCCGTGAAACCACGCAAGTGGCGAAAACACGAACATGAGGCCCGCCAGCATTGCCGCACCGCGTCCGAACCATGCCTGCGCCAAAGCGAAAATCAGAATCGCCGTGGCGCAGCTGGCCGCAACCGCCATCGCCACAAGTGCGGCGTTCGCATCGCGAAACAGGATATTCGCGAGCCGCGCCGCCTCGACATACAGAAAGTATCCCGGCGGATGCGGCTGATGCACGACGGGATCGAAGCGTCGCATACCGAGCGCGAAGTTCACCGAATCAACGTCGTAAAGGTAGACGCTGCGGAACGGAATCCGTGTGGCCAGAACAAGGCCGGCAAGCAGGGCCGGATCGGCCATCCGGCGCAGGCTCCTGAGCCCGGGCATATATAGAGGATGCGATTTCAGAATAGCTGTTCATCTCGCCGCCGCCGGTATTCCTCCGGACCAACGGTGATATTGTGTTCCCTCCCGTTCACACAGAAGCCAGTCGTCTGTCGACGGCGGTGGACACACAATCGCAGGGTGCCGGAGGCTGGCGTCTGCAAATCGCGGATTCATAAGGCCCGGGGAACCGTGCCCGGCACTGGTACGGCAACTGCTTTTACAGGCAGCGGAGGGACCTGAGATGCGGGATTTGGTTTTGAAGTATGTGGTACGGATACAGGTGTTCGGGAACGTGCTTAAGGACGTGCTCAAAGAAGAAGACGGCCAGGACATGGTCGAGTACGCGCTGGTCATGGGCCTGATCGCTCTTGGAGCGACAGTTGCCATGAAAGGCCTTGCCACGACGATCGGCACTGCCTTTACGAACGTCGGCAACACAGTCAACTCATACACGAGCTAGCCGTTGCTGGGCCGCAACAGAATTGGTCCCAGGACGCCTTTCACTATCCACGATGGATGGCGAAAGGCGTTTTCGTTTTTCAGCCTCAGGACAATCCCCTCGCGCTCGTCGACACCGGTGTGTACAGGAGTTTGCAAATGACAGGTGCGCTGCGTTCCGTCCTTTCACTAAATCCTCTGTCCGCAAAGACTGTGGACAAACAATCGTTCTGGCACTGCATCTGCATGGAAGCTGTGCAGGGAGGAGCCCGACAATGCGGAACCTGATTTTGAAAACCTATATCCGGATGCAGACGCTCCGCGATGTACTAAAGGAAGAAGACGGCCAGGACATGGTTGAGTACGCAGTGGTAATGGGGCTGCTGGCTCTGGGAGCGGCGGCTTCGATGAAGACATTGGCGACTACGATCGGCACTGCCTTCACCAGCGTCGGAACCAAGCTGACCACATATACAAGCTGAGACCGCGAGGTCCTGAATTGCAGAGGAAAACCATGTCGGCCCGACAACCTGAACCCGGCTCCGGGAACGCGAAAGTGCCGGTTGTCCTGATAGCCCCGAAAGAAGACGGCAGGCAGGAAATCGTGAAAGCACTTTCGGACACCGCGGGCCGGATTGTTCGCGAATTCAACGATTACCCGGGCGCGGCAGCCGTCTGCAGCCTGCTCAGCGAGGGCTGCGGGATCGTAATCGTCGATCTCGACGCCGGAGTCGCACAGGGCATCGACCTGATCGAATCTATTTCGAAGTGCGGCGTCCCGGCAACGGTCATAGCCTGCTCGGTCCGAAGCGAGGCGGATATCGTTATTCGGGCGATGCGCGCAGGCGCCCGTGAGTTTCTCGCTGCACCGCTGTCTGCCGTTGCATTCACCGAGGCATTCGATCGTGCCGCCGCGCGTCAGCGAGCCGTTTCGCCCGAACGCTCGGCGGGAAAAGTATTGGTGTTCCAGGGGACGAAGGGAGGCGTGGGTGTGACAACGCTCGCGACCAACTTCGCGGTGGCCCTTTCCGGCGACGACGCCGGCCGTGTGGTGCTTGTCGACATGCACGCCCAGCTGGGCGAGGTTGCCCTCAGCCTGGGGCTTGGCCCCCAATTCTCGATCGGCGATGCTCTCGGCAATTCCGTGCGTCTCGACAGGGATTTTCTCTCGACTCTTCTCGTGAGGCATGACTCCGGCCTTATGGTCCTCGCCTCTTCTGACGCGTACGGGGTCAACCGCTCGCTCGAACGCGGCGCGGATAAATTGATGCGCATCCTGCGCGAGGAATTCGCCTGGGTGGTCGTGGACGCAGGACCCTGTTGCGGGGTTATCCCCGAGGCGCTGTTCGACATGGCGGACGGTATCTATCTCGTCACGGAAGCCAGCCTGCCTGCGCTGCGCAATGCGCGCCGGCTGATTTCCTATTTCGACGGCCATCAACGCGCGGCCGGCGTTGAGGTCGTGATGAACCGAGTCAATTCGCGCATGGTGGAAATCGATGAAGTGAGCGCCGTGAAGGCGCTTGGACGCGGCGTGGACTGGAAAGTGCCGAGCGACTACGTGGCCGTGCGCGGCGCCCAGAACCTCGGAGTTCCGCTCGTGAACCGTGAAAGTCCGACGGCGCGCATGATCTGTCAGATGGCGAGGGCGGCAGCGGGCAATACCACGAAGCTCCCGAAGAAACCGGCCGCGGAAGAGTCAGCAGGTGAGAAATGGAAATTCTGGACTTCGAACAGTACAAGGCCTCTATCCACGGCGCACTCCTGAGCAAGATCGATCTGGAGAAACTGGCCTCGGTCGATACAGCGAAAGCGCGTCTGGCCGTCGCCTCGCTCATTCAGGAAATCGTCCTCGGGGAACACGTGCCGCTCAACGCCGCCGAGAAGGACCTCGTCGAATCGGATCTGCTCGACGACGTCTTCGGTCTGGGTCCGCTCGAACCTTTGCTGCGCGACCCGGCGGTGTCGGATATTCTCGTCAACAACGCGGACAACATTTACGTGGAACGCCGGGGAATCCTGCAGAAAACCACGACCCGGTTCCGTTCCACCCAGCATCTGATGCAGGTGATCGACCGGATTGTATCGAAGGTGGGACGGCGCATCGATGAATCGTCGCCGATGGTGGATGCGAGGCTCGAGGACGGCTCGCGCGTGAACGCCATCATTCCGCCGCTGGCTCTCGACGGACCCTGCATGTCTATTCGTCGGTTCGGGACGGGTCCGGTAGCGGCCGATGCTCTGGTGAAACTGAAAAGCATCTCAGAGGAGATGCTGCAGGTACTGGCCGCGGCGGTGAAGGCGCGCATCAGCATTCTGATCTCGGGCGGCACCGGCGCCGGCAAAACCAGCTTCCTGAATATTCTTTCCGGCTTCATTCCGGAAACGGAAAGGCTGATCACAATCGAGGACGCGGCCGAGCTCCAGCTGCAGCAGGCCAACGTGGTGCGGCTCGAAACGCGCCCGCCCAATGTCGAAGGCGCCGGCGGCGTCCGGCAGCGTCACCTCCTGATCAACAGCCTGCGCATGCGTCCCGACCGGATCATCATCGGCGAGGTACGCGGCGAAGAAGCATTCGACATGCTGCAGGCGATGAATACAGGCCACGAAGGGTCAATGGCAACGATTCACGCGAACACTTCGCGCGACGCGCTGATGCGGCTTGAGTCCATGGTTGCCATGGCCAGCGTGGGGATTCCGGAGCGCTCGGTGCGCCAGCAGATTGCTTCCGCCATTTCAGTCGTTGTCCAGCTGACGCGCATGAGTGACGGCAGCCGAAAGTGCGTGAACATTTCCGAGATTACCGGGCTCGAAGACAACATCATCAGCATGTCCGACATGTTCAATTTCGTGCGCCGGGGTATCGGGCCCGACGGCCGGGTGGTAGGAGCATTTGAGCCCACGGGTATCCGGCCCCGGTTTCTCGACCGGCTCCATGTGGCCGGTATTCAGCTGCCCAAGGCTATTTTTGAGCGGTCTGTCGAGGTCGGATAATATGCCCGCGCTCGTTCCGATCGTTTTCATCTCGGTCTTCGCAATCGCGCTTGTGCTCAGTCTGGCTATTGGAAGAGGATCTTCGAAGGAAGTCGAAACGCGTCTGAAAGCGCTCGCCTGGGAATCCTCTCCGGCTCAGCTTGAAGCAACGGCTACCAGTATTCGGCGCGAGGAACGGGTTAGCGGCGTCGAATGGCTGAATCGGTGGATGACACGCCTCAACCTCGCGGAGCGGACCCGTCTCCTGCTCCATCAGGCGGAGGTCACGACGCCCCCCGAGAAGCTGCTGCTGATCTCCATGGGCGGCTGGCTGGCACTCGGCTGTCTGATCTATCTCCGAACGAATGCACTGCTGCCGGCGGTGGCAATTTCCGTCATGTTCATTCCGGTTCCGCTGTGGTACGTTATGCGGCGGCGCGCGAAGCGTCTGGCAAAGTTCGAGCAACAGCTTCCCGAGGCGCTCGACATGCTCGTAAGCGCCCTGCAGGTCGGCCACAGTCTCGTCAGTGCCATGGGCGCCCTCGGACAGGATTGCGCCGAACCGGTCGGGGGTGAATTTCGCAAGCTGTTCGACGAACAGAATTTCGGTGTCGACCTTCGCACAGCAATGACGAACCTCGCCATCCGTGTTCCCCTGCAGGATGTCCGAATCTTCGTGGCTGCGGCTTTGATCCAGAAAGAAAGCGGCGGCAATCTGGCCGAGGTGCTCTCCAAAGTGGCGATAACGACCCGGGAGAGATTCCGATTAAGGAAACAGATCTCGGTACACTCCGCGCAGGGCCGGCTCACTGGCTGGATTCTGTCCGTATTGCCGATCGCGCTCGGGGTGGGCATGTTCCTGGTGAACCCCGACGGCATGAGCGTCCTCTGGACAACGCCCGTCGGGATGAAAATGCTGTATACAGCGTCGGCCATGATTGGGATCGGATCTTTTGTCATCCGAAAGATCGTACGCGTCCGCGTGTGAGGGCATATGGTAGTCACCGCCATCACGTTTGCCGCCGCCTTCCTCATCATTTCGCTCGCTGGCTTCGCTATTTTCTACGAACCGGCCGCGGCGCGCCGCCTGGCCCGCGCGATAGCGCCGCCTGCCGAAGTAAACGCGCTGCTCAGCACTCCCGCCGTAAAACGGGGCGCCCGTCTCGCGCGGCTGATCGAACCATTCCAGCGGATCCTTCCGCGGAGTTCGGTCGAACATCTCGATCCTGCAGAAACGACTCGTACGCGCGGGCTATCGCGAGAAGACCTACATCAATATCTTCTACGGAGCCAAAGTGCTGGTTCCGGCCGCGCTCTGCGGCGCGATTACGGTCACCGGCGTCTGGGAATACATCGGGTTATTTTCCTATGTGGTGGCCCTCGGCCTGGGATTTCTCGTCCCGGACTTCTGGCTGGGCAACCGCATCAAGGCGCGGCAGACAAACGTACGCCTGGGGCTTCCCGATGCGCTTGATCTCATCATTGTCTGCGTAGAGGCAGGCCTCGGCATGGACCGCGCGATACAGCGCTCAACGGAAGAACTGCGGCTCTGCCAGCCGGAAATCGCGGATGAACTGGCACTGGTGAGTCTTGAGCAGAGGGCCGGACGCAGCCGTGCCGACGCGTGGAAAAACTTCGCCGAGCGCACCGGAGTCGATTCGGTGCGCGCGCTTGCATCGATTCTCATCCAGGCGGACCGGTTCGGCACGAGCGTCGGAAAAACGCTGCGCGCGCATGCTGACACGCTGCGCACGCGGCGGCGACAGGACGCCGAGGAACTGGCGGCCAAAATGACAGTGAAGCTGATCTTCCCTTTGGTCGTCTTTATATTTCCTGCGCTGTTTGTCGTGACGCTGGGCCCGTCGCTCGTGAACATCATGACCCGAATGGATGAATTGTTCAAATGACCCCGGCTTCCTGCCGATACGAAAAAAGGAGGGATCTTCCATGGATAACGCGACTATCGTACAGATCATCGCCGGCGCTCTGTTTGTGGCCGGTGTCATTTTTCTGATCCAGCGCCGCCGCAGAAAAGTGTCGTGAACGGCGGGCATTAAAGGGCCGCGGAATTACCGCATCGCAATCGGCGGGGCGCGGCCCTGGTATTACGTGAGGAGGAACATGTGTCGCCGGCTCGTGGAATGGCTGGCTGAAGCCGGATCGGGGCAGGCCGAACGCGTACATGGCTCCACTGAACTCCGTCATGCACCGCGGGTGTGCGAACCCACCATTGTGGTGTATGTTCAGGACGGTGCGGCTCCCTCGGGTCGGCGTCTCCGCAAGCGAATGATTGCGCGGCCGCCCGCGAATACCACTCGTTTGCCCGATCGCGGTCAGGCCCTCACAGAGTTCATCCTCGTTCTGCCCCTGGTTTTGTTGCTGGTCGTCAACACGGTGAATTTCGGCGCGTTCTTCTTCGCCTGGATCACGGTGGCAAATGCTTCGCGCGCCGGAGCTCAATACTGGGCGCTCGGCGATGCCGGCACCGGCGCGCCCGCCTCCCCAACCGCGGGGCAGGTAACGGCACTGATCACCACGGATATTTCCTCGCTCCTGAATCGCGCCAGTCTTTCAGTTCGCACCTGCACGAACAACAACGGTACGGTGTCCTGTACGGGGACCGGCAGCTATACTCCGCCCTCTGATCCTGAGTCCCCTAACTACGTCCTCGCCAGCGTCGATGTCACCTACACATATCAGCCGCCGATTCCCTTATGGAATTTCCCCGGCGTGAGCGTCTACGCGACTCTGCCATCAACCACTGTGCACCGGCGCACGATTATGCGGAGACTTCAATGATTCACCCTGCCCTGCCGATCCGCCGTTCCAGCGCCGGCCAGTCGATGGTGGAGTTCAGTTTGGTTTGTTTCATGGTTGGCGTCGTCATGCTGGCGGTCATCGAGATCGGCCGGATGATGCTCGTGTACACCACAGTCGCCAATGCCGCCCGTGCCGGCGCGCGTTACGGGATCGTGCATGGCAGTTCGCGTACCTCCGGAGCCAGCATGTCCAACGCCAGCGGACCCGGCAACAATCCAGCCCAGGTAGTCTCCGTGGTGACCGATTTCGCCGCGGCAGGTGCGCTCAATACCGCCAGACTGGTGGTCACGGTAACTTACCCCGGAGGCTCCAACGCCCCGGGGCAGCTCATCAGCGTCACAGCCAGGTATCCCTACGATCCGTTGACCACGTGGTTCTCCCTGAGGGTCACGCTTGGCAGCACAACCGAGGGGGTGATTGTGTTTTGACAGCTCCTGCTCACTCCCGGGGCGAAACCGGCCAGGCTACCGCTCTTATGCTGATCGGTCTTAGCCTTCTGCTCTTTGGCGTTCTGGGCCTCGGCATTGACGGCGCCCAGATTTACGCCCAGCGGCAGATGGCCCAGGCTGCCGCCGACGCCGCCGTGCAGTCGGCTGCCATGAGTATCCTGCGCGGCACAAACTCCACGTCGGCACATCCGTTTTCGACTGCCATCCCTTTCACCTGCAGCGTGCCGCCCGCTGCCCTCGATCTCCGCACACCTTGCGTTTATGCCCAGGACAACGGCTTCGGAGCGAGCGCGGATACCGTGGTGGTGAGTTTTCCCGCGACGCTGGTGGGTGTGACGCTTGCCGCGGTCGCGACCCCGGCGGTATCTGTCAGCGTGCAGAGAGTCGTGAAGACGACGTTTATGCGGTTCTTCGGGATCAGCTCCTCGACCATCAGTGCCAGAGCGTCGGCGGGAATCCTGTCATCCGTACCCGGAACCTGTCTTTACGTGCTTGATCCCTCCGCTCCAGGCGCCCTCAGCGTGAGTAACGGCGCCAACGTCACCATGAATTGCGCCGTCAACGTGAATTCGACGAGCGCCACAGCTCTCAGCGTGACTGGTGGAGCGATCCTGAAGGCAACGGCAGTGTCGGTCGTGGGCGGCGACAACATCAACAACGGCGGCAGCGTCACCCCGGCGCCTGTTACCGGTGTGGCCGCCACGGCCGACCCCTTCGCCTCTGTTGCCGGCCCTTCCGTCGGCGCGTGCAGCTACACCAACTACAGTCCGGGCTGGGGCACGTGGACGCTGAACCCGGGCGTCTACTGCGGCGGAATCACGATCAACAACGGCGCCACAGCCACCTTCAACCCCGGTATGTACATCGTGAACGGCGGATCCGTCAACCTCGGTGGAGGAGCTAACATCACCGGAAACGGCGTCTCGTTCTATCTCACGGGCACCAATGCAACGTATGGCTCCGTCACCATCGCCAACGGAGTCACCGTGAACCTGGCTGCCCCGACATCCGGTACATACGATGGGCTGCTGTTCTTTCAGAACCGCGCTATCACATCTGCCGTCAGCGCGACCTTCGCGGGCGGCGCCTCCATGAAACTGAGCGGCACTTTGTATTTCCCCACCACCACAGTGTCGTTTTCGAACGGCGTTGCAGCCAGTGCGACCACAGCTATTGTGGCGAAACAAGCTTCCTTCACCGGCGGCGCGCAAATCGTCTATGACCCCACCGGCCTCAAGACCGGCTTATTTGTCAGAACGGCTGGTCTCATGGAATAGCGTAAGTCGAGCCGCGAACCGTGTTACAAGAGTGCCGGCAGGTTTGGAGGGAACGTCACGCGAACAAAGCAAGTGCGCTACCAGGCTGCGCTACGCCCGGACTTCTGCTGCTCCTTTGAGTGTAAGCCGGCCGCTAGTTGATCGGAAGCGGATCGCGGAATCCACGTCTCACCGCACGCACCCGCTCGGGCGTTCCGAGTCTGCGATCCGATTCAAACGCCGCCGAGAGTTCCCTGTTCACCAGATCCGCGCGCGCCGTGGCGCCGATGGCATCCGTCGGATTTACCAGGATCACAGTACGCGGGCTGATCGCCTGGAGCAGGTCGCTGACGTCGTAATGTCGCAGCACGCCGGGCAGCACGATATCCGACAGATTGCGATGCAGCGGCGCGTCAAGCGCCAGACGGTAGCTGAGTAGCGTGTTCTCCACCACGACGTGAGCGATGCGTTCATCAATCGCCGCTGCATGGAGCGCTGCCATCCCTTCCGCCGCCCTCGCGTAGACGGTGATCGCCGATTTGTCGACGTCAGGAAGAGTCACCAGCCAGTTCACCGCACGAATCAAGTCGTCCGCGCGCATGCCGACGAGACTCTTTCCGACCGCCATCGCCTGCAGCGCAATCGCAGTGTTCCTGCCCAGAACACCGGTTTGCTGCCCCCGCGCGGGCGCATCGAGCGAAACCCCGCGCGGGGGAACGATGAGCACCACGTGGCCCGACTTCGCCAGACGCTCGACATCGGCTGTCGCCACAACACGGTCGTTCGGTGCTTCCTGCATCATCAATACCGCCGGTTTGGGCCCGGGCTTGTCGGTGATCAGCGCCACCACCGCAAGATCGATGCCGGGCTCCGTGTGAATCGTCAGCGTCTGAACGTGGTAGCCATCCTTTTGCACTGTTCCGTTCAGCGTGAAAGGCGTGGCGTCGCCCGGTCGCGCCACGATGCCGGCCACCGACCGCACATCGGCGCGGACCTGCCCGGCGGGTTTGCCGGTCACAATCAGCTCGCGTGCTTCTTTTCGATTGATCGATTCCACAGTTTCGCCGCCGAGCGACGTTGCGATCTGCCCAGTCGGCGTAACTGTGAGGCTGTCCGTGTCGCGTATTGCGAACGGCCTGAATTCCGCAGGCTGCGCACCGGCTTTGAGGTTCGTCACGAGGAAGGAAAGAATCTGCTGCGAGATCGGACCGAGGTTGCCGTGCCCTCCTGGCCCATTGATGAACTGAATACGGTCGTCTGCACCGAAAAGACCGTAGATCCGTTTCGCTTCTTCGTATGTCGCCTTCGCACCCGCGAACGGGAACATATCGTTGGTGGTCGAAATGACAGCGTAGGGCCGCGGCGCACAAAGTTCCACCCAGTCGGCGAAATCGAGGCCCTCGGCCACGAAGTTCGGCAGCGTCTGCTCGGCGTCCTGTGCCCCCGTCGAGTTCAGCAGCTCGGCGTACGACGTGATGTAGCAGGCCGTCGCCGTAACGGAGATACGCGGGTCAAGCGCGCCCAGATACGCCGTGAAAGTTCCGCCTCCCGAGCAGCCGAACGCGCCGAGCCGGCTGGCGTCCACATCTTTCCGCTGCGTCAGGTAGTCGATGCCGCGCATGCCGTCGTTGACGAAGTACCGCGAAAGATGTTTGCCGATCAGCAGCGTCGAGAGGCTGGCGTGCTCGTGTTCCCCGCTGGGTTCGACTTTTGAGACCTCGAGTTCGGGGTCATAATGCTGCAGGCGTTCGCCCGCGCCGAGGATGTCGATCGCCAGAGTCAATATGCCGTTGCGCGCCAGATTCGCGGCCCAGTTGGCCTGCGACTCTTTGCCCGGTCCGTGCCCCGGCGCGACGATGGCAGCCGGAAACGGCCCTGTGCCCGCCGGCACGTAGACATTCGCTGTCACCCAGAAATCGGGCAGGCTTTCGTAAGCGATCTTCTCGATACGGAATCCTTCTTCCTGGACCGCGCCGAATTCCTTCACACGCACTGGCCCGCGCCGCTCCGGCAGCCCGCCCATCAGGCTCAGTATCTTCGCACGAACTTCGGCCTGCCTGCGTTCCGCTTCCTGCCGGGTGTGGATGGCTGCGACTTTCTGCTCGCGCTGCGCCAGCTGCGATCGTCCGATTGCGGTCAGCCACGAATTCAGACTCCGGCGCGCGTCTTCGTTCTGAGCCTGGCACGGCAGGGAGAATGTCACCACTACCAGCGACGCCACGCTGGTCGTTAGTCTGTTCATAATCGAAGCGCTTCACTCCTGTTCGGCTGCATTGTGACCTCCCGCCTTGTATGGCCTGCCCACCGTATCACGACTTTTTGCGACTGTTCACTGATGCCGGTCAATCCCTTCGGCGTTCCGTCGCGATCCGTGACTACACGAACAATTCCCGATTCGATACGTCCCAGCGTCCTTCCCGAAAGGCGAAGCTCGGCGCCGTGGTCATCGTAGCGCAATTCCGCAGGCTGGCCGCCGTCGGTCCGCATGTGAAATGATGCCGACCGCGCCGCCGCGTGTCCGGGCCTGACATTCCAGTGAAGCGAATCTTCCTCTTCGCGCACACCAGCCAGCCGCCACGTGTAATCGATAATGACCAGCGCCGTTGGCGAATAGCCCGATTCGCCACCCCTCGTGAACTCACCTGTCGCCGGATCGAGTTGCTGCCGAAGGCTCATGTCCGCCTGAATTGCTTCGCACCAGCGGTCCATCATAACGGCGAACTCCGCGGGCCGGCCGTAATAATCAAACCAACGCCCGGCACGCAGTGCTGTCAAAGCCTGTGACGCCCCACCCCATGAATTCGGCGGGATCGGGCGCACAAAAAGAGGATCGTCCAGCGCCACCGACGGCAGCGGGTACTTCGCCCAGAACGCTTTCTCGTTGTGAATCTGGCGGGTCCAGAGTTCATCGAACAGCTTCTGATCCGGAACGTGCTCGCCGCATACACGGCTGAGGATGTCGCATCGGATTCTCACGAATCGATTCTCCGCATCGAGATCGTAGAACGCGGCATCCGCTTCCACGTACAATCGCGACAGAATCAGGCCGCGGATTTTTTCAGCACTTTCCTGCCAACGATCTGCCTCGCTGTTCCTCGCCAGCGCCTTCGCCATCGCCGCCAGGGCAACACGCGCGCCGTATGTGGTCGCGGAGAGATCGGGACAAAGCCGCGGCAGCGTCGGAATCGGCGCGCGCTGCTTCGCATCCTTATTCGGACATTGCGGCGGAATGCCCGCCCAGCGCGGACTGTTATCGTGCCCGGTGTCGTAGGTGCAGAAGCCTTCCGTCAGCCCGGTACCGCGCGTGTTGCGCCAGCGCGCGAGCCATTCGTCCCACGCGGAACAGGCGCGGTATGCGGCGTGAAGCAGTTCGTCATCTCCTGTGGCGCGCGCGAGTTCCCAGGCGGTAGCCGCGATCGGGACAACCATCTGGATCTGCCCGAAGCCTGCCTCGGAGAGCTTGTTGTTCGCCGGAAACTGCCCGTCGCTCCGCTGCAGCGCGAAGAACGTGAAATGGCTGTTGCGCGCGACATCCGGACGAAATTTCCGGTACACGAGCGCCTCATGCGGGCCGCACTCCATCCAGATTCCGGCGTAGTTCGCGCCTTCGATCAGGATGGGCCGGTCGAAGCGCGGCAGCACGCGTACGTTGGACGTAAGTACCGCAAGAGCGCGATCGTAGGCGCTCTGCCATCGTGCATTCGCGGTGCGAAACTCCGGCGATCCGTCCGAAGCCGCACCGAAAACTCCGCGCGCGAACCCGGCAGCCGCCGCGCCTTTCAGGAACAGTCGCCGGTTCATTTTCTGCCTGCGCGATCAAGGCGCCACGCAGCGAAAATTCGCCGCATCGTCGATGCTGCCCCGACCCGAGTAGCGCGCCACCTGCGGATACCTGCAAAGCGGACGCGTGCGCACCACCTGGTTATTCACTACGCGGCTGGCCACCATTGAGTCCGGCGCCTTGCCTTTTTCCACCCAGTTGACCATCGCGGTCATCGAGTCATGCCGATCCGGACCGATCCCGCCGCCGCAGTGGCCCATTCCCGGCGCCATGAACAGCCGCAGAAATTCCGTCGTCTGCGGACCGTTCTTCGCCACTGCCTGCTCGTAGTAATTCACGCCCATCATCGGCTGGAGGATCGTGTCGGCCCATCCGTAAGTGATGATCAGCTTCCCGCCGTGTTTCCGGAAGGTCGCCAGATCCGGATTATTCGCGTCCGCCTGTTTACTCCAGTCATCCAGCAGGTGGATGTCGCGGTCATAGTTAAACGTCCGGTAATCGTAATCCGGCTGCGGCGGCTTGAAAACGAGAAACCGCATCACGCCTTCGGCCAGGTTGAAATCCGCCGGCTTGGCGGTGGGCTGGCCGGCAAGAATCAGATTCATCCAGCCGCTCGCCCCGGCGCTGCCGTTGGCTGTGAGCAGCACCGCTTCACTGCCCGGCATGAAACCGGGGAAATACGGCTTCCCGTTGCTGATCGGGCCGCTGTAGACTTTGGCGATTGCCGCCGCCTCATCGCTCGTCAGGCAGTCCGCGCCATCCGCGCCCGCGGCGCACTGCGGCACATCGCGTTTCGGGTCGAAGCGGCACTTGCGCGGATCGTCGATCAGGCCGTCCTTCAGTCCGTCGATTGCATCGCACTTTGCCATCACCTTACCGGCCACCAGCGCGAGCTTGGCCGGCGTGACCGACGCTTCGCTGAGCGCCTTCTGATTCCACATGGCGCCGATGGTGAAGCCCGTCTGACTGACCCACGGCGAATTGGCAATGATGCCGTCGAAATCTTCGGGGAATCGCTGCGCCTCAATCAGACCCTGGCGTCCGCCATTCGAGCACGAGTTCCAATAGGACTTCGAAATCGTCCTGCCGTAGTAGGCGGTGGTGATTTCCTTCGTCGTCAGCGCGGTCAGATGAACCGCCCGCCATGCGTAGTCAAGGGCCTTCTGCGGATTGTTCAATACAAAAGTGCCGCTGGGTTCCCTGCGCGAATCGTGGCCGGTGTTCGTCTGGGCGAACGCGAACCCGAGCTTCAGTGCGCCGTTTCGCTGCGAGACGCGCCCGGGGTCTTCCATGTTCTCGCCCGCCAGTCCGCCGTTCCCGATCATGTAGAACCGGCCGTTCCATTTTGCAGGCAGGCTCACCTCGAACGCGATCTCCGGAGTCAGCAGTCCAGTCACGCGGCAGTGGGCCGCTACGGCATCAGTCGCGGCTATCATCGAAGCATTGATCTGCGCGATATCTTTTGACTTGAAACTGCTCAGTTTTTCGCAGGACTGGCGGGGCTCGAAATCGGCTCTGGAGTAGTCGACGAGCGCGCTTTTCAGATCGGCGAAAGCCTGGGCGGCCAGGTGTGTCGGTGTCAGCAACGCGAGGACGGCAACGCCGAAAACCGCGGAGGCCTCATTGTGAATGCGTGTCATTAATCGGAACCTGCCCCACAGTCTACCGAATCGCGCGGGATAAAATGAGCGCACGTACCCGCCTTCGCCATGCGAAAACTTCTCTTCTTTGCTTTCTGTGTGCTGCTGGGCTCCTGCGGGCCAAAGGCCGCCCGGACAACGTCGATCTCGCTCGATCCGCCGAAAGCAAAACTCGGTGGCGCGGTCACGCTTCGTTTGGATCAGGCTCCCCCTTCGTGGTCCGGCCAGATCACAGTGCGGAATTCAATCATTCGTGTTGACTCGAAGACTCCCCGTTTTCAGCTCACCGCACTCAATGGCTTCACCGAGTCCGGTAACACCGATCTCTATGTAACGCTGATCGATGCCAAGGGATACGAGATTCCGCTGGTGAACCGCGGCCAGCTGACACTGGAGGTCGTCCCTTCCAGTGTTACGATCGAGCCGTCGTCCGATGAGGTGAGCCCGGCCGGAGGCTCCGGCAATGTTCGCGTCAGTGCCGCGGACGATTTTCATTGGTCCGCCACCGGCCTGCCCGACTGGATACAGCTGAGTCCGGCTGCCGAAGGATCCGGCAGCGCCCTGCTGGAATACAAAACGCCCGCCAACACTACCGGCCGGGATCGTGCCGCCAGAATTGTGATCGGCGACGCTGTTTTTGAACTGAGACAGCCGGCTCAGCGATCGTCAGGTTTCTCGCCCTTCCGCACTGGGGGTGACACATCGAAAACCACGCGCGGCGCAAAGGACCGGCCGGCGCGCGACACGACCCAGTGATCAACGCTTCACGATCGCGCCGTTCTTCATCACAAACCGCACGCGTTCGAGCGCCCCGATTTCGCGCAGCGGGTCTCCTTCGACCGCGATGATGTCGGCGAGATAGCCTGGCTTCAGGCGGCCGATACGATCATCCCAGCCCAGCAGCGTGGCGCCGTTCAGCGTGCCCGCCTGCAGCGCGGCGAGGGACGTCATTCCGTACTTCACCATGAGGACGAACTCGCGCGCCTGCGTGCCGTGCGGGAACGGCCCGACATCCGATCCCATGGCGATCGGCACGCCCGCGGCCAGCTGTTTCGCGAACTCCCGCGCGTGGATTTCGAGCTTCATGCGCTCCGTGGAAGCGTTATCGCCGGGAAGCGGGTGCTCCGCGAAGTATTCCGAAATTGTGAACGTGGGAACCGCGAAGATATGTTTGTCATGCATGATGCGCATCGTCTCCGCGCTCAGTGCATCGGCATGATCGACCGATGCGACGCCGGCCCGCGCGGCATAGAGCGTGCCGGGTTCCGCAGTGGCATGCACCGCGACGTGCTTCCCGGCGCGCGCCGCCTCACGCACCGCGGCCACCAGTTCCGCCTGTGAGAACTGATAAGGCGTTGACCATTCGCCGTTGCGGATCTCATCGTGGCCCGTCTCGTAGATCTTGATGAAGTCGGCGCCCTCTTTGAACTGGCCGCGAATCGCGCGCACCAGTTCCTCCGCGTTGTTGGCCTGCGTCGCGTTCGGCAGCACTCGCTGCGCCGGATTGAAGCCTATGGCATCCTCATGCCCGCCGAGAATATCGATCGCATTGCCGCTGATGCGAAGGCGGGGCCCGGGGATAAGGCCTTTGTCGATGGCATCGCGCACCGCGGTATCTGCTGAACCGGCCCCTTCGGTGCCCATGTCGCGCTCAGCGGTAAAACCCGCCATGAGATCGTCGCGCGCCGCGAGCACTGCCATGATAGTGCGCTCTGCAACCGATTCCCGCACGGTCTGAAGATCTTCCGCGCCCGGATGCAGAAAGAGGTGGACATGCGCGTCTATAAGGCCGGGCAGCAGCGTGGTGTCGCCGAGATTCACGACATCCGCGTTGGGAGGATGCTGAACGGAGGCGCCGACCTCGGCGATGCGGTCACCCTCAACGCGGATCTCGCCGGGCGTGACGACCCGTCCCGTTTCCACTTCAACCAGGCGCGCCGCGTGCAGGACGACAGGACGGGGCGCCTGCGCGAACAGCAACGCCCCGCTTACCGCGATGAAGAGAACAAGTCTCATGTCTCATTAGAACCTGAAAAAGCTCCGGCGCGACAATAGGGCCGTATGCCACTGCGTTTCACAACTTCGTATATGGAGGACTCGCTTTCACTCTTCCGTTATTACAAAGGCCTGGCGGAACGGGCCATGGCCCAGCTGACGGACGAACAGCTGCTGCTGACGCCCGATGCCGAGTCCAATTCCGTGGCCATCATCGTCAAACACATGGTGGGCAACATGCAGTCGCGCTGGCCCGATTTTCTGACGACGGACGGAGAAAAACCGGGCCGCGACCGCGACGCTGAATTCGAAAATCCCAGGACAACGCGGGAAACGCTTCTCGCCTCGTGGGAGGCGGGATGGAAATGTCTTTTCGATGCGCTCGAACCGCTGACCGATGCCGACCTCAGCCGCGGAGTGACTATTCGCGGGGAAAAGCACTCAGTAATGCAGTGCATCAATCGACAGCTGGCGCACTACTCATACCACTGCGGCCAGATCGTTTTTCTGGCGAAACAGCTACGCAGCGCAGACTGGCAGTGCCTCAGTGTTCCCCGCGGGAGATCGGCGGAGTTCAATCGGCGCGTGGCCGCGCGCGAGGCCAGCCAGCGCTAATTCTTCACCTGCTGATTGACCGTGTTGACCGCCAGCACGTCGTAATTCAGATTGGCCGCAATTTTTTTTGGCTTCACACCAGTCGTGATCCTGAACTCTTTGGATGTCGAGTTGCCCTTGACATATACCAGCCCGAGCCTTATGGTTTGCTTCTCGAGTTCGGCATAAATGGGCACCTTCATGCGGAAATTATCCGATACCTCGCTCTGGGTCAGTCGGCCTGTCACTACCGTCTTTCCGCCGGGCGTCGTTTGCACCGAGTACTCCAGTTTGTATCTGGGTATCTCGGTGCCGTAGACCCATTCGTCGAAGAACCAGTTCATCCTGTGATCACCGGCAAGGTCCATCACGGGCGTCATGTGCCGGTTAACCACGTTGCGGAAATCCTCCGTCGAGAGATCCAGGTTGAATCCTGAGGACACATAATCGTGCATCATCTCGATGAAAGCCTTGTCTTTGGTCTCCGGGTCCCACATCAGCGACCGGAGCATCTCCAGAACGTAGCCGCCTTTCGAATAGACCACATCGAAATAGGACCGCTGCGTTTTAAATGTACTCAGGCGCAGCCCGAGCCACAGTGGACCGGCGTCATTGGAGCGGATTCCGAAGTTGGTCTTTGCGAGGATCTGTTCCCGCTGCCGCTCCATGTATTTCAGATACTCTGCGTGCTGTCCCGTCGCATCCAGAAACAGCCCCGCCGAGAAATTCGCGAAACCTTCCGACAGCCACTGGTCGTGATAAGTCGCCCATCCTGTCGCATGCCCCCACCACTGATGCGAGATTTCATGCGGCGTCACCTCATCGATGAAGGGCGCGATATTGAACGCGAACTGCCCGAACATCTCGTACCTCTGGGTGGAATCAAGAAAAGAAGTCAGCGGAAGGTAAACCAGAGTGGGCCAGGACTGGCCGAAGAACATCTGCGGCTGTTCTGTAACGGCGAGCCGGCCGTAGGGCAGGTTTCCGAACCAGTAGTTGAACAGCTTGACCGAATTCTCGCTGTCGATCAGGGTGTTCTGCGCCAGCGCCGACGGCGACAACTGAACGTATTCCCGCGCCCTCCGCAGATAGTCGGGTACTTCTTTGCCCGCGTACACCTCGACGTTATAACCGGATTTTCCCTCCTTCTTTTCGAGCTCCCTGTATTCGCCGAAGTTAAATCCTGCGACCGCAACCGGAGTATCCGTCACCCAGTGTGAGACATCATAGTTGCCCTCGACAGAGGCGCTTTTCTGACGGCCGACACCGACCAGCGTGTAGGGCTTCGGGACGTGGAAAGTCAGGTCGTATGTGGCGCGATCGGTAAATGAATTCAGGTTTGGATACCACGCCGATCTGGCCTGCACGAAGAACGATCCCCCGCCGGAGTTGCGGACTACCTTATCACCCGCGTACTCGACCGTCAGCGTGACCTCGCTGCCCAGCCTCGCCCCGGCGGGCAGAATGGCATAGAAAGAGCCGTCTTTTTTTCGGTCCTCCTGGATGAACTCGATTTCTTTGCCGTCCATCTTCACGTCGCTGACGCGCAGAGCGGGCAGCAGGCCGAATTTAATAACGCGCGTCCCGTTGACGAGGACTTTGAACCTGATATCGCACGTTCCGGCGAGATGGTCGTTGCTCGCGATCACGGTGTCGATCCTGTAATGTTCCGCTTCCACCCATCGGCGGTTCTCGCTCGACGACGCCCGGTGGCTGTCCTGCTCGGTCTTCAGATGATCCAGATACCAGATCGCGTCGTCCCCGCCCGATTCATCGAGCCTGATCAGTCCTGTTTCTTCGGGCGATGGCATCTGCGGGATGGCGCCCGAATCGCTGACCGTGAAGCGAAGGTCCGCGTGCTTCGCGCCGTGGATGTAGGCGTAGAAGGCGTGGCGCGAGCCTGAATAGAGATCGCGCAGCAGGTCGGCATCGATATTGGGAATCTCTTCACCGCCGAGGAGTTGTTCCACCATGCTGCGCGGCTGATCTCCGCGGCGCTCGACGCGGCTGCGAAACTCCGCGAATGCCTGCGCGGCGTGCGAGGCTTCATCGCGCGGCATGGCCACCTTGCGGATCTCGTCCGCCGTGTCATCCGTGAAGAGCAGAACCACGGAACGGAACGGCTCATCCACTTCGGGTTCGCCGCTCACCAGTTTCAGGTAATTCGTATCGATCGTGTTCGGCGGCTTCAGCCGGAAAACGCCTTCGCCGGTAAACACCGCCAGCGTGGTTTTGCCCAGCACCGGAGCGCCGAAACTGAAATCGCCGGACCGGAACTCGAAGGTCCCGACGTTGCGCCGGACCTGCAGATTTTCGACGTGAAACACACCGCCAGGCGTCCCCGATCGCAGCCCGAGGTAGTTGGGGTCGGAGTTGGCAAGACCGGACTTGCCGCCTTTGACCGTAACGCTTGTTGTCTGCGTCGCGAGCTTCAGACGGATTGTGAAGCTGGCGGGCGCTCCCGCCTTGATCTCGATCTTTTGCTGCCCAGGTTCGAATCCCGCCTTGCGCACATTCACGACATACGAACCCGCCGGAAGGTCGGAAATCGATACCGTCCCGTCTGCGCCGGAGGACGTGAGTGTGCGCCCCTGCACTGTCACTTCAGCGCCCGGCACCGCGGCGCCGTCCGGGTCTTTGATCGAAATCGTGACCGAGACCGCCGACAACACAAGCGGAAAAAGCAACGCGCATGGGAGAAAAAAGCGAATCCCCGAAGCCCTTACGAAACGCATTGGGAACAGGCTAACACAGAAGTACGAGTCGGGAACGTATATCAGCCGCGTTGCTGGAACATATCAAACGGCTCGAAGTCTCCGTGCAGAAGCTCGTGTGTATCGTTCAGCCCCAGCCATCCGGAAATCATCGTAGCGTACACTCTGCGGAAGTCCGTCGTGTGGATCAGATTGTCTCCCGCATCGAGTTTCGTCAGACTGGGGACCGCGCTGTACTGGCCGCCCCTGACCTGCTTACCTGCCACGAACATGAGATTCGCCGTGCCGTGATCGGTGCCCAGATTGACGTTCTCCGGAACGCGCCTGCCGAATTCGGAGAAGATCATCACTGCGACGTTGTCCGCGCGCCCGATGCGTTCGAGGTCTGTCAGAAATGCTGTCACCGCGTCCGACGCATAGGTCAGCAGGCGCTTGTGTGTGTCGCCCTGAAAAACGTGCGTGTCAAAAGCGTTGTTGCGATAAGAGGTGTAGTAGAGACGCGCGGGCATGCCGGCGTTGATCAGCGCCGCCACCTTGGGGAGATCGAGCCCGGTGATGCCGTAGTTGACCGGCGATTTGTATTTCGCCCACGCTTCACGCACCAGCACCGACGCGTCCTTTGCGCTGCGGGCGCTATCGAGCAGGAATCGCCGCGCTGGATTCTCCACCTGCGAAGTGTCGGGCGTGCTATCGTCAATGGCCGCGAGAATCGGTTTCTCGTCGAAGAATTTCTCCTGGGTGAATTTGTTCGGATCGTCAAAGACAACCGGCACATGTTTGCGGCTGCGCACCGCGAGCGATTGGCGCGCGGCGATGTTCACGAGGAAATTCGGCGGGGCCGAGGGCGCCATCTGGTCGGCCAGACGCCCGACCCATCCGTATTCCTCGCCGCTGTTCGGCGCCGCCGTGTGCCAGTACGCCATCGAAGTGAAATGCGAGAACGAAGGATTGTCGTACCCGCAGCCGTGCACGATGGCCAGCTTCCCATCCTTATACAGACGCTGAAATCCCGCCATGCCGCCGCTGAAGCCGAAGTGGTCGTCAATCTTCCGCACTTCCTTCGCGGGGATTCCGAGCATCGGACGGTGTTTGTAATACGCATCGTCGCCGTAAGGCACCAGCGTGTTGAGGCCGTCATTGCCGCCAGAGAGCTCCAGCACGACGAGGATCTTTCCGTCGGCGCCGGCTTTGCCCGTCAGCTGCGCTGCCGCCTGTCCGAACACCGGCACGGGAATAGACGCACCGGCCGTCACGCACACGCCGTACATACCGGCGCGCAGAAGTTCGCGCCGGCTGGACTTTGAGAATGAGAAGCGATTCTTCATGGCAGGACTCCTAACTCAACTGATACTCCGGCTGACTCATGATCAGATGCAGCGTGAGCCGCAGCGAGTATTCCATGTAAGTCTGCGCCGCGGCGATGTCCGATGTTCCCAGTTCCTTATTCAGGAAATCGACCAGCTTCGCGCGTACGTTGTCACTCGGCGCGACAGTCATGAACCGATGTACCAGATAATTCACCACGGCGGTCGTGTCTTTGCAGTTCGCCTGCAGAACCATCTGCGTCAGGTTGACCCGCGCTGTGTCGCGCGGAATGGGCTTTACGCGCTCGATCGCCATCTGCGAGCCGCGAAAGCTGCCATAGCGCGTGTTGAATTCTTCGTCGCGATCGGCGTTCACATTCGATTCCGCGCGTGTGCCGGCTTTCGTATCGTCTTTTGTGGCCGTCGTGATGTCCATGCCTTCGCGGATGCGTTCGGCGACGCGGCGCACTTCGCCGCTCCCGGTGAAGCGGTCCGGCGGCAGGAAACTGATATCGGGGAACAACACGTCGCGGCCGAAATTCGCCCGCTCCAGGAGCAGGCCCGGTGTGATCCAGCTTTGGCCCTGCGCCCAGCCGGCCACCGTCGGCGCGCCGAACAACTGCTGCCCCAGAGAGCTGGTCACCACGTTGAAATCGGGAACGCCGGGAACGTTCGTCTGGCCGAGCTTCTTATAAGTTGAACACGGCCAGCTCTACCGGACCCATGATGCGCGTCCCGGCCGACGCCTGGCTGTAAAAATCACGCGAGAGGAAAATCTTTTCCAGCAGCGGAGAGATTTCGTAGTGATTCTGCCGCAAAAACGAACCCAATTGCTGCTGCAGCCCGGGAGACAGATCTTCGCGCACAAAGAAACGGTAAATTTTCCCCGCAATGTAATCGGCCGTCGCGGGTTGCTGCATGATGATGTCGATTACCTCGACCCCATCGA
This sequence comes from Terriglobia bacterium, assembly GCA_963832905.1. GTDB lineage: Bacteria > Acidobacteriota > Terriglobia > Bryobacterales > Bryobacteraceae > BOG-234. Next base: position 1,497,824 of record CAWHVO010000008.1, read on the forward strand.
ACCGCCCCGTCTTTCCGAGAAACGTTTTCTCGCCGTCGTCGTGCTGGTCTTTGTTGACGACAAACTTTGTGTCGACGTAATTCCAGCCGGTGAATGCGCGCGCCGCCTCGCGAATGTCTTTTTCCGTGTAGTGGCCCACGCCCATGGTAAACAGCTCCATAATTTCGCGGGCGAAGTTTTCGTTCGAAGCACCCTTGACGTTCACGCCGGCGTCGAGGAACGAGAGCATGGCGGGGTCCTCCGCGACCGCTACCGTCAGATCGCGGAAATTGCCCAGCCCCTGCTGCTGAAAAAGTTCCAGCTGGTTCAGCAGCTTTCTGTAGTCGCGGACTTTCGCTTCGTTCGACACGAAATGCCCATGCCAGAACAGCGCCATCTTCTCCTGCAGCGGGCGCGGCGAATCCAGCATGCGGTTCGCCCACCAGTACGCGACGCGATTGGTTTCCAGCGCACTGGCGCGCAGCCAATAGAAGAACTCGTTGACGATCGGCTGCAGGCGGCGATTTCCGCTGGGTTTCACTTTGATGCCGAGCGCCTCACCTTTCTCTTTCGCGAGATCGGTGACCGCCGGACGGCTCGGGGGAAACGGCTCAAGGCCCGGATCGTGAATTCCCGAATGGTCGAATGGCGGAAGATTGCTCGTGCCGACGCCTTCGAAATGCACCAGCCGCGCCACCGCCTGGCTGGGCGTCAGTTTAGCCAGCGCCTGAATTTCCTCCGGCGTGCCGCCGAATCCGGCGCGTTCCAGCAGATGCTGCGCGCGATCGGAATTCCAGTCGGAAGGCGTGATAGGCGTGAGATCGTTCTGCCAGTTTGCGGGGGCAGCCGCCTGGGCCGCTCCCACAGCAAGAGCGCACCAGAAAGCCAGTCTTGGAAGCATGTCGTGACTCCTTCAAATTCTATAGGAATTTTCCGGAACAAATGCGAGGCGGCTGCGTAAACCTTCCAGAGCGCCGGGCGGAAGCCTGGCGGCAGGCTAACAGCCTGGCCCCACTAATGAGGAGGCAGTTTGGTACGATTTCCGGCCATCGCGCTGCTGTGCGCCGTGGCGCTCAATGCGTCCGAAACCGAGCAGAGCGTTCACCAGTCCGTCGCGATATCTTCCGCCACTCACCTCCGGCTCAACGCCGATTTCGGTAACGTCAGCATCAGGCCGTCCGGCGGGCGCACCGTCGACGTCGAAGTCTACTTCCGGGGCGATCCGCCCTCCCGCCGCGAGTTCGACCGCATGCTGCACGATTTCTCTCTCAAGCTCACGCAGCAGGGCTCCGAAGTTTCGCTCGACGCGGTGTTCGTCCACGGCTGGGAGCCAGCGCTGTCGTTTCTGCTCGACGGCGGCTTTTTCGGCCGCCATTCCATGTGCCACGACTGGCAATGTCTGATCTACTCGACCTGGCTCGACGAGGTGGAACTGCGCGTCACCGTCCCCCGCCAGTTCGGGACCAGCCTGACAACGTCCAGCGGCTCGATCGGCGTCACCGCGATGAAAGGAGAAGTGACGGCGCGCACCTCCGGCGGCTGGCTTAGCTTCGATCGCGTCGAGGGACCGATCAATGCCTCCACATCGGGAGGCGGTATCGCGCTTTCCGGCGTCACGGGCAAGTCCACGGTGCACACGTCCGGCGGCTCGATCCGCGTTAGCGACATGTCCGGCGATCTCGACGCATCCACCAGCGGCGGATGGATTTCGATCGACACGGCGTCGGGGCGCATCAGGGCGCATACCTCGGGAGGCTGGATCGATGCGCGCGCCATATCCGGCACGATCGACGCCTCGACATCCGGCGGCGGCGTCACTGCCGCACTCATCGCGCAACCGCGTGCCGAATGCCGTCTCTATACTTCCGGCGGCTGGATCAACCTGAGCCTGCCCTCGGACGCGCATGTGGATCTCGACGCTTCAACGAGCGGCGGAGGAGTCACGACTGATTTCCCTATACCGTTCGCGGACGAGCACAATCACAGCACGCTGCGTGCGCCGCTGAACGGCGGCGGCCCGCTGGTCTATCTGCACACTTCGGGCGGATGGATCCACGTCAAGAGTTCCGGCGCAATTTAAAGCCGGAGACGAATCAGCTTTCCAATGCGTACTTTGATGCAGCGGGAGCCTGACCGCGAATCGATAGTACGGGACTCCTTATGCAGGCATTGGTGGGAATCGCTGCGCGGCACGCCAACCTCCAAGTCATTTTTTCCCAATAATAAACGATTCATAAAGAGTGGCGCCAGCTGCTCCTACAGAAGCCGTAGCGTAGAAGCCTCCGACTGTGTATAATCTCACCAATCGTCGTGACGGAACTGGAATATCAAATCAAACATCGCGGTCTCGTGCCGAGGCCGCTGCTCCGCAGAATCTCCCGGCGCGGATTTGGCGCATCCATTATTGGCGCCGTCGCTGGCATTGGCGGCCTGGCCGGCGCGTCGGCATCACGCCTCTCCGGGTTTTCCCCTTCGGCCGGAAAGGGCGCCGACTTCACCATTGCAATCATTCCCGACCCCCAGTTCCTCGCTGCATCCTGTCCCGATGTGTACGGCGGCTACTACGCATCGATGATGAACTGGATCGTCGCGAACCGGGGGATAACGCTCACCTCCGGCGGGCGGACCTTCCCGGCAAATATCAAGGCCGTTATCGGCGTCGGCGACTGCGTGAACGCGACCACTGTCAATGAACTTGCCGACGCGCAGCACGCCTGGTCCATTCTCGATGCCAATGGAATTCCCTTCATCACGCCACCCGGAAATCACGACTACACGGGCGGGCCCTCTGCCCGAGGCAATCTTGGCGCACAGTTCGCCAGCGGGTACTTTTCGGCCGCCAACCGCGCTTCCGTCTACCAGTCCGGTATTCCGCTGGGCGGCGGCGACATGGCCTGGTGGGCCGGATCTTTCGATGCCACGGGCGCCAATACAGCCGTGAAGTTCGTAATATCCGGCGTTGCGATGCTGGTTCTGGCCATAGACTTTTTCGCCGGCACGGCGGTGTGGTCCTGGGCGTACGACGTGATGATGGCGAACCCGGACTGCGAATGCTATATCACGACCCACGCCTGGCTGACCACGACCGGAACGCACTTTCAGAGGACCGACACCTACGGCCCGAATACCTATTCAATGGCCGATGCGCCCTATTCGAACTCCGCGGCGGAAGCGTGGAGCAACGTTGGCATCAGTACGTGGCCGAACTTGTGCGGCGTCTTCAGCGGCCACGATCTCGTCGGCAGCCAGAATGCCGACCCGGCGGGGACCGCGTCCCTGCCGTGGTACTGGCAGCACGCGCCGATCCGGAGCGACAGTACGCGCGGCCAGACGGTACAGCAGCTCTTTGTCAACGCGCAGCAGCTCGACCTGGCGTGCAGCAGGTCGGTGAGCACAGCCACCGGCTCGGGGCAGATTGCCAGCGTGTTCCTGCTGACTCGCCGCCCGGGCCCGCGACGCCTCGAAGGACGCATGATCTCGACCGTGACCGGCGACTGGTTCGGGCCCCGCGCGGCGTCGTTCCCCGGCGGGACCAGCTGGAGTGCGTCCGAGACGCTTCTGTTTTCGGCGCCGTTCGCCGGTCTGGAGAAGGCGCATCAGGAGTCAGCGGGCTCACACTGACCTGATGCTTCCGAACCGCGTGCGTGCGCAAGCGGCAACGCGAACTTCCGCAACCTGGTACTATGCGCGCCGCGCAACCCAAGCGCGCGTCAGATACATCGTTTCAATCGTCGTCATACCCGCAATGCGCTTCTGCGCAAATTCCAGGAACTCGCCGAACAATGTCGGGCCTAACTGCACCTGCAGATCGTTCACGGAGCGCCACGCGCCGATGTACTGCTCCGGCGTCCGGTGCACGCTGTGGCGGCCCTCAAGGTACAGCACATCGGCAAACTGAGACTTTGCACGCAGCATGCCGGTGAGGCGCTCGGCAATTCCGGAGCGTCCCGAAGACACGCGCCGGACGCCGGGTTTCAGGCGCTCAAGGTGCGCTTCGATTTCGGCGAGCACGGGGTTAGCCTCGATCAGGCGCGGGTTCCACAGGGCGGAAAAAACACCGCCGGGCCGCAGGATGCGATGGAATTCGGCACATGCTTTGTCGAAGTCGGCCCAGTGCAGAGCCGAAGCCATGCTCACCAGATCGACCGAGCTGTCCGGCAGTCCGGTCTCTTCGGCCAAACCGCTGCGCCAGACAATGCGGGCGCCACGCGAGCTTGCGATACCCTGCGCGCGCATGTCATCGTTCGGTTCGACGGCAGTGACGGAACGAAAACCGCGTTCCACCAGCATGCGCGTCCAGATACCGGTGCCGGCGCCGATGTCGGCAGCGTCACTCGCCTCGGGTTCACGCCCGACTCGACGAACGATGGCGTCGGCCACGTCCGGCGCATAGCCCGCGCGGAATGCGGTGTAAGCCGCGGCCAGTCCCGTGAAGTCTCCGTGTTTCACCACCGCGGCCATGGACTATAGGGGCTCCAGTTGCAGCCCGCCCTCGTCGATCATCCGCTGGTAGAGCGCCACGTCATCCGGACTGTCGATTTCGCCCCATTGCCCTTCGGTGGCGTAAACGCGCACAGCGGTTTTGCCTGCGGCCAGCAGGCGGCGCAGCAACCCCGTCATATCGAGGCGGTCGCGCGCAGAGGGATCGAGATGTGCGAGGAGCGTTTCCACGGCCTCCCAGGCGGCAGGCGTAAACTTCAGCAGACCCATATACTGTCCCTCGATCTCCTCGATCCGGGTGGTCTTTCCGCCGATCTCGAGAAGCTCTCCGGCATCGTTTCGGCGAAACGTTTCGGCGTCCGCCAGAGGATCGGAGAATCGCCTCGTCCACAGCCGGCGCCAGTCGCGGTCGTACGTGATGACCAGCGCCCCCGGGGCCGCCGCCAACCCGCGCACCAGGCTGCCGCGATAAAAAATATCCGCGTAGCTGACGATCACCGGACCCGCGCGCAGCCAGGGTCGAGCAGCGGCGAGCGACATCACCATGTTGGTTTCGGCCCATCGGGGGTTGGCGAAACAGAAAAGGTCCGGAATGTCGATGGATTCCGCGCGGTAGCCGCGCACCACGCCGATTTCGTTCGACTCCGCCGCGCCGCAGCGCCGCCATCTGACGTTCCAGCAGCGTCGCGCCCGCAAGCCTCACGAGGCATTTCGGACGGTCATCGCCGAGATTGCCCATGCGGCTGCCCCGGCCAGCCGCGAGAATCACCGCGCGCGTCACGCGACGACCAGGACCTTCCGATTCGTGCAGTCGAGGCAGAGTGTGCGCGCGCTGCTCCAGCGTTGAAACAGGGTTTGCCCCGCGCCGATGACAGCCGGAATGCCGAGCTCGCCGGCGCGTATCGCCATATGGGAGTTGGCGCCGCCAAACTGTGTGACGAAACCGCCGATGCCGCGCGTGAAGATCCAGTCGAAGCCGGGATCGGCGCTGGGCACAAAGAGAATGCGTCCGGCGAGGCTTTCCGGCGGATCGCTCACCGAAGCCACCGCGGCGGTGACGCTCTTTCGCGTGATGAAGTTCGGCTGGCTGGCGGGAAGGTGAAACGCGAAGACGTCCGCCGGCGATGCGATGATCGGCGGGAGGGCGAGATGACGCGTCAGCGCGTACTTTTCCCTGCCGCGTGCGGCGCTGACGGTGAGCGCGTCTTCGGGCGAACCGCTCCCGCTGTAGAGCGCGCGGATGACGTCGTAATCGAGGTATGCGCAGTCGTCCGCGGAGAGTCCGTGCTCTTCCCCCAGTCGGCGGACCAGTGAAAGCGCGTGGCTCAGGCTCCGGGTGAAGACAAACTTTGCGTACTCGCGGCCTTCGACGCCGGCCCGAATGAACTCCATCAGGCCCCGTGCATCTGCGTCGAGTCCGTGCTGTCGGAGCAGGCGATCGATGCGGCGCGTCTGGCCATCTGAAAGCGCGAAGCGGCGCAGCGCGGCGGGCCGCGGGCGGGGACCGGTCCAGTCGAAATACAGATCCGGGGCTTCGTCGTAGCGCGGCGACAGAATGTCGTATGTGCCGGGACGGAGGTGGCCGTAGCGGAGAAGGAAGTCCGATTTCGAAAGCCGCGCGAAATCCCGCCCGATGCGCGACGCCACCGTGTTGACACCTGCCAAAAACGCCGCTGCCTCGCCGGCGTCGAGTATGTCCACCTCGACAAGCGACTGCAGCATCTGCACCGCGATGAATCCGGCCCGCGCGAGGCCCGCGAAGGGCAGCGTGCCGTATCGTTTGCAGTCTTCGATCAGCCAGTAGATGCGGCTGATGCGGTCGAGGCGCGCGTTGCGGATGGTGTCAAACCGCTGCGCCAACTCATCGATCTTCGCCCGATCGCGCCGCCACAGCGCGGTGTCGCCATGCATGATGCGGCTGGTCAGCCGCCGCAAAGCATCGGAGAGTTCGCCCATGTCTTCGGGAGAAAAACCGCACCCGGCGAGTCTTGCCAGGCGCTGCGGCAGATCGAGCGTGTAGCAGGAGAAAACGATTTCGAACTCGACCTTGTCGTGCAGATGCGGCTCGGCGAGCAGGCGATCCACGTAATAATTCACCAGCCGCGCCGCCAGACCGCCGGATACATCGCGCGGCACAAACGAATTGAAGCTGACGCGTACGTCGATATAGGGCAGTCCGTGAAAGCTCACCAGCAGGGGAAAGCTGCGCAGATTGCGGTAGCCGTAGTTGTCGCGTTGGTAGGCCCAGATGGAGTCCGTAATGAGTTCGCGATAGAGAGACAGTGACAGAGGCCCGGGCTGCACGCCGATGATCTCGGCGGGGTTCCAGTCCGGCATCACGCCGAACACGGCCCGGCTGCCGTGCAAGTAGGGATGCGGACGGCTGAGCAGTTCCACCTTGCGCGCAATGGCTTCGGCTGCGGCGTCAACGGCCGCGTCCGCAATGGGATTCGCATCGTCCACCGCAAGCGGGCGAACCTGGAGAAGATAAACCTCGCTGTCCCGGCCGATGGCGAACTCCACGTCCAGCGCGTCGCAGCCGAGCAGATCTTCGAGTTCATGCGTGAGCACCACGACGGGCGCCAGCGACGGCGGACAGGCATCCTGCCGCGACCTCAGGCAGACAAAGGTCCGGAGGTTTTCGCCCTCGCCGCCGGTTACGCGGCCGGTCAGGCCGGAGTGGTCGTCGTAATTGATGACAAACCACGGCCCTCCGGCGGGAAGGCGTGAGAACACCACTCCCGCCATCGCCACATCGTCGAGCATCGGCTGCACGAAAATCTGGTCGCGGTCGTCGCCATCCTGCCCGAATGACTGAATCACGCGATCGATCGCGCGCGCAATCTGCCCGCTGCCCGTCACGTCGGGCACGGAATCGTACTTGCCTGCGCGCGATTCTCCCCCGGGGCGATCCTCCCCGCGTGCGCTGCTGCGCACGATCACGCTGCCCGTTCCCCAGGACTGAGCGGCGATCGAGGCCAGGACGGCGTCAGGATGGGAACGCCACTCCGCAGTCGTGAAGTGGACCTGCGGCAGGACGCGACCGTGCCGTATCAGCGGCGCCAGCGCCTCCAGCGATTCAGCCTTGGTTCTGAAATGAATACGCGGCGGCTTCTTACAATATGCGTTACGCGCACGCGCGTGCCAGAGGCCGATGATGCGGTCGACCGCGGCCGTGACGTCGATCGAACCGTGGTTGTCGATGATCAGGTCCGGCGCTTCGGGAAACTCGGCAGGCACGTCGATGCCGACAACATGTCGTGTGTTTCCGTTCCGTGCGCCCGCATAAATGCCCTTCCGGTCGCGGCGATGCAATTCCTCGACCGGCACCCGCAGGTAGATTTCGCGATACCCGGGTATATTCTCCCGGTTCCAGCGCTGCACATCGTGAAACAGAGAGATTGTCGCGCACACCACATCCGCGCCCTGCCCGGCCAGCAACCGGCACAGGCGCGCGTTGCGCATGGCTGAGCTATGGCGGTCCGCCGCGCTGTGGCCGAGATCTTCCGCGATTGCCACGCGCAGGGCATCGCCGTCGAGAAAGGTAGCCGCGTTGCCGTACGCCCGCAGACGTCGGCACAGTTCTTCCCCCAGCGTTGTTTTACCGGAGCCGGAAAGCCCCGTGATCCAGAAGACGCGGCCCGACCAGGCGTCCCGTGCAGGAACTTCTTTATTCACGTAATCGTTACATAAACCCGCTGCGCGCCTGGTAAGTTACAGGGAGACGATCCCATACACGGCCAAAATGGGCTTTTGATCACTTTTCGGGGCGCTGGTCCGCGTGAAGCGGGGTGTGGCCCGTTTGCCCCGGCTGGCCCCGGACATTCGGCGGCGGATCAGACCGCCCATTTCCGGCGTTTTACACTGAATCACCGGAGCTATGGGACTGTCTGATCGCGCGATCCGATTCGCCAGGCAATGGATTCTCGACCACCGCCGGCTGTTCATGAAACGCTACAGTAACTTCCGCGGGCGCCTCGAGGAGAAAGGCTGGCAGGTCGCGCGCATGGGCGACGACAGGACAGCGTACGTCATCGGTCTGTTCGGCTCCGGGCGCTGGTACCTGAACGATCTGATTCTCGATCACATCGGAAGGCGCGCGAAGTATTTTCGCGATTCGATCCGCTTTCACTCCGGACCGACATCCATGATCTACAGCGGGCACGCCACGCTGAAGTATGAGTCGCGGCATCAGACCGTGCCCGGTGAAACCGTGCAGATCGTCCAGGCGGCGCGGGAGCGAAAGGCCGATCTGATTTTCATTTATCGCCACCCCCTCGATTCACTGCTCACCAACTGGCTCTGGTGGCGGACCTGGCGGCGCGAGGGCCGCTGGATCGAGGGCATTACGCAGGTTTACACAAATGTATCGGATTTCTCTGCCGAACTGGAGGCGGACTTCGCCGATTTTGAGGCTTTTGCCGCCGGCGATCCCGCCTACCTCGCTTCTTCTCCGGGGATGCGTTTTCTCTCTTTCGCGGAATTTGTCGAGGAGACCGAACTGCACGTGCAGTGCGCCACACTCTGTTTGCGTCTGGAGGATTTCCTGACTGACCCTCGGCGCGAGTTCTCGCGCCTCGCGGAAGTGATGTCCGTCGGTCTGGACACGAGGCGACTCGGCGTCGAGCGTCCGCAAACCACGCCCTATCGCTATCGGTCTGTCAGAAAGAATTCAGCGCGATTCGCCGCCTTTATTGACGCGCTCGACACAGAAACAAAACAACGGGTCGAACGGCTCGGATACTCGTTGACTTAACGCCGCCGGGAATCGTCGATGCGACCGGGGTGGTTGAACCGGTTTCGACTGGTATATTCTTAGCCCAGTGCCGGCTCTGTCCCGCTACGTTCGCCTGCTTTTCCTCCTCGCCACGCCTCTCGCCGCGCAGTGGGTCAACTATCCCACCGATGGTGTGCCGCGCAAACCGGATGGCAAGGTGAACATGTCGGCCCCGGCGCCGCGCCTGCCCGACGGCAAGCCGGACTTTTCAGGCATCTGGATGACTGCCGAACCGAATCGCCGCACCGAAGGCCTGTCGAGCCCGCAGCAAAAACCGGGCCCCAGAGAGCCGCAACCTGCCGACGACAAACCCGGCGACCAGACCGCCATCACGGCGTCGCGCCAGATGGCGAACATCGGTGTCAACCTTCCGGGAGGTCTGCCTTATCAGCCCTGGCTTGCGGCGATCGTCAAAGAGCGCACGGCGAATCTCGCGATCGACGATCCCCACATCCGTTGTCTGCCGGACAACTTTCTGCGCGCCTACGGGCTGCCGCACCTTCTCAAGTTTGTCCACAAGCCCGGCCTTCTCGTCGTGCTCAACGAGATGAACGCCGGATACCGCCAGGTCTTCACCGACGCACGACCCCTGCCCAAAGACCCGCAGCCCACGTGGCAGGGATATTCGACGGCGAAATGGTCCGGCGACACTCTGGTGATCGATACCATCGGACTGCGCGACGACACCTGGATCGACTGGAACGGCAGCGTGCTGACTGAATCCGCTAAAGTGCGCGAGCAGATGCGCCGCCCCGACTTCGGCCACCTCGAAATCCAGGTCACCGTCAACGATCCGAAGGCCTACACGAAGCCGTGGACCGTCACGCTGCGGCAGCGTATCGTTGTCGATACCGATCTGATCGACGAAGTTTGTCTCGAAAACGAGCAGTCGCTCCAGCACCTGAAGAAAATCGGCGCTGCCGATCGTTAACGTCGGGCTATCCAACCAGCGACGCCTTGCGCCGGTACCACTCCGTCCGCGAGCATGGACTTTGGTGACACGATACGCCTGAACTCCGCACTCGGTTAGTGAGATGTCTGCTACAGACCTGATCCCTATCGCCGGCCCTTCCTGGCCCCAGACGCCCGCCGCGCCGAGCAATCTGTTCGAACAGGAGCTCCTCGCAGGCGATTACTACGAGGTCCTGAGAATCAGCCCCAAAGCGGATGAGGACACAATCGAGCGCGTGTATCGCACGCTCGCGGACCGCTTTCATCCCGAAAATTCCGCCACCGGCGATGCCGACGCCTTCATGCGCGTCACGGCGGCGTACGAGACGCTTTCCTGCCCGGCGCGCCGCATGGAGTATGACGATTCGCGCGAGCTCAAACTGAAATCCCCGCGCTTCCGCCTGCGCGCGCGTGAATTCTTCGACGGCGTGCGCGGCGAGCAGAATCGCCGTCTGGCCGTGCTCTGTCTGCTTTACCGGCAGCGCATCAGCGCCGGTGAAACACCGGGGCGCACCATTCTCGATCTGGAACAACTGACAGGATGCACGCGCGAAGAGCTCGCCTCAGCTCTTTGGTACATGTGCGAGAAGCACTGGGTGAGATTCGGCGATCTGACCGAGTATCAGATCACGGCAGACGGTTTCGATGTCGTCGAAATGAAGCTGGAAGAGCGGTCGGAGTTTCGTGCTTTCGCCACACCGCGCTATTACAACCCGCACACCGACGCGGGATGCGCCATCTTTGAACATCCCGCCACTTAGCAGGGCATGGCCAAGGGCCTACCCCACATGACTGCAGGCTGAGGGCTAAGCGGGCTGATGCGCGCGCAGGAACGAATGAATCTGGCGCACAGCCAGGGGAATCCGCTCCTTCGGTTGTTTCCACGGGAACATCTCACTTCGGACTTCGGGGCGAGCATGGCGCACTCCATGGCGACCGCGTAAGGGTGCGCCGGGACATCGTCCGGCAGGATCAGCACCGGGTTCTGGCAGCCGCGTACAAAATCCCGGGTGACGGTGAACACAAAGTCGGGGTTGGTCTCGAACATCCGGGTGACAAAGCGGTCGGTGGTCTGCAGCGTAACCTCGGGCCGCTTCGCGACCAGCTGCGCACCCCAGCTTTTCCAGAATGTGCCAGGGTACTTGGGGTCGCGCATCTCGGTCCATCAGGCCGAGCTGGTCGTCGGCATAGGATTCCCAGGGCCGGTCGACTTCGACAGGGCCGGTGGACTGGCCGCTGGGAGCGTTGCGCAAGTCGGCGGTTATGCAGCGGTACTGCCCTTTGAAAAACCGCACCATCACGACATTGCGTATCCTCGCCGAGGGCCGGCAGCAACTGACGCGCTATTGGATCCAAATGGAGGAGATTCGCGGCAGCGGGGCGCAGGGCCGGTAATCGTCAGTTCGATTTGCGGCGCTTGACACAATGACTCGGAATTCGATATAACGTAATCCGAGTGAAATGAATTCCACAGATTCCCGACTGCCTCTCTCACCGGCTGTTCTTCATATCCTGCTGGCTCTCGCAGGAGAGGATCGGCACGGATACGCCATCATGACCGAGATTGCGCGCCAGACAGGTGGCCGATACAAATTGGGGCCGGGGACCCTTTACGACAATCTGGAGAAGCTGCTCGACCAGGGGCTTGTGGAAGAGACGCGGCACCGTCCGGCCACTGACGATCCGCGCCGAAGATACTACCGTTTGACGCGCTTCGGACGGAGCGTTCTGAAAGCCGAAACGGACCGGTTGGCCGAAGTTGTGAAGGAAGCCCGGGCGCATTTGGCAACCGCAAGGAGTGGTGGATGATCGCAGCGCGGCTCTATGGTTTCCTGGTGCGGTTACACCCTCGGTCCTTCCGCGAAAGGTTCGGTCCGGAGATGCTCTGCGATTTCGAAGAGGTGGGCTCCCCGGGGAGGCCAGCGCTGATTGCGGATTGTACGGTATCTCTGGCGCGCCAGTGGCTGCTGCGTTCCGGATACTGGAAGATCGCGGCAGCGGGTCTGGGCGCCGTTGGACACAGACGTAGAGAAATCGCCTACGGAAAATTGAGCCATTCTGGTGCAATACAATTACCCTCCAGACAGGCAAAATGAGATACCCGATCGCCCTCACCACCACTCTTCTGTTTCTCGCAGGCGCGGCGCAGGCACAGCTCGCGCAACCGCCGGCTGGAGTCACGGAAGGCATCCTTAAAGGACAGCCCAACGCCTGCCCGGCAAACGCTCCGCTTGGCAGACTGGAAGCCTCGCCCGCGTGGTCGGGCTGGGGCGGCGCCAACAACGCCCGCTTCCAGACAAAGGCCCGTGCTGGGCTGGCAGCGGCGGACGTACCGAAGCTGAAACTCAAGTGGAGCTTTGGGATTCCCGGCGCCAGGAGTATGTATTCCTCGCCCGCTGTCGCATTCGGCAGAGTCTTCGTCGGCGGCGACAACGGTGTCGTGTATTCGCTCGATGCGAAGACCGGCTGCCTCTACTGGGCGTATCAGGCCGATATGTTTGGCCGGTTCGCGCCCATCGCCGCGCCGATCTCCGGCCACCCCGGGACGCGCTACGCGATTCTGTTCGTGACCCGTTCCACCACCGCCTACGCTCTCGACGCACAGGACGGCAAGCTGCTTTGGAAAACGCAGATCAGGACCGGACTCAATAACCTGAGCGCCACGGCGGCGTTTCACGACGGAAAGCTCTACGTGCCGATGTCCGGCACGGAGACGCTGGTCGGGGCGGATCTCAATTATGAGTGCTGCAAATCGCGCGGCGCCGTAGCTGCGCTGGACGCCAATGCCGGCAAAGTGCTGTGGGTTACGCAGAGCGTCGAGGAGCCGCTGCGCGAGCTCGGCGAAAACGCGAAGGGCAAGCAACGATTCGGACCCGCGGGCGCTTCGGTGTGGAACACGCCCACCGTCGATGCGAAGCGCGGACTGATATACGCCGGCACTGGTAACAGCTTCGGACGCATTGCGGCCGCGACCAGCGATTCCATCCTCGCCATTCGCATGTCGGATGGCAAGATAATGTGGCATCACCAGGAGTTTGCGGGCGATGCATTCATGGCGCGCTGTCAGGCCACCAATCCCGCGGATTCCAACTGCGCGGAGAAGCTGGGTCCCGATTACGACTTCGGCGGATCGTCCGCCATTCTGCAAACGGTCGGCGGCAAGGACATCCTGCTGGCCGCGGGCAAGGGCGGTGTGGCGATTGCGCTCGATCCGGACAACGACGGCAAGCTCGTGTGGCGGACCCAACTGTGGGAGAATCAGGCGCCCCCGGGCTCCGGTCTGGTAGTGTGGGGCGGCGCGGCGGACGGAACGCGCGTGTACTATCCGCTGCAGCAGCCCGGCGGTGGATTGAAGGCGCTCGACATCAAAACCGGCAAGGTGGAATGGAATGCCGCGATCGCGGCGGACCGGCGCGGGCAGGCCGGTCCCGCGAGTGCGATCCCCGGAGTGATCTTCACCGGCGGATGGGATGGGATCCTGCGCGCCGTCGCTTCAAATGGGGGCGCAGATGGAAAAGTGATCTGGTCGTTTAACGCGGTGCAGGAGTTCACCACGGTCAATGGTGTGGCCGCGAAGGGCGGATCGTTCGGGTCTGCCGGTCCGGTGATTGCCGGCGGTATGGTGTTCGCCGCGGCTGGATACCCAGGGACGCTGCGCGGCACACCGGGTAACGTGGTGCTCGCGTTCGGAGTGGAGTGACGCGAGGCGGTTTCCGATATCTCACTCCGCCGGCTGCACGGTTCCACCGAAGCTCGACTACCTTCAATTCTCCGAGGGCCGCTCCACGTGATCGATCACCAACACGCGGAGTTCCGGCTTCATCGGTACCAGCTTCAACCCAAGCTGCTCTCGTAACGCTTCCGTCAATGTCGTTCCCGCATCGGGTGGCGGCTGGTTTGCGTCGGGTGGGGCCGGCGGCCCGAAACGCATCCGGAAGGTAAACTCTACCTGGTAATCGATCGTGCCGGTGATCCCGGTTTGATCGATCAACGGCCGATCGAACATTCCGTAAAGCCCCTCCACCAGCTGGGCCATGGTGGCGTTCCGCGAACCAATCCTAAACAGCCCCCCGGTCTCTCCGTCCCCATCGTAATTTCGCACACTGGCGGGTAAACACTGGCATCGAGGGGCTTGCCGCCCTGCGTTTGCGGTCCGTACGAATGGGTGCAAGGTGGGCCTTCGCTGTGGGGACGTAGTTTCGGCCCTATTTTACCCGGCTTCACTGGAGTGAGGGCCAAGACCTGCGTATCCTGATTTTCGAAATGAACCTTCAACCGGAAGCGGTCCGCCAGCAACGATTGCATCATCAGCCGAATCTGGTCCTTGGTGGGAATCGTCTTGGCCCTGGCCTCGATGGCGTATCTGCCCGGGGGCGTCGTCGTACCGTTGCGTGAAAATCCACTTGGGCAGTTGACCGCGCATGGCCTGAAGCTGCCGCTGGGTAAAGCGGGCTTTGTAGGCGAATTCGATGTAGGTGATCAGCCCGGAATCGGCGACGAACCGAGTAGTCGGCTTAGGCATTGCATTCCCGCTCGTGAGGTCCGCCGCACATGGCATAGTTCGTGATCGAGAACTGCATTCATTTCCGAAGGGCGTGAGGCGTTCGGCGATTCCCTGCGGCAGAAGCAGAACCGGCCGCATCGATCCGACAACTGCCGGCTCCGGCAAGCCTGGAAATACGAGAATTTCAACGGGAGCGGCCTTCCCGGGACAACCGGAGGGCTCAGGTGGCGCTCAGACTGTTCCGATCGGCGCACTCAACGAGACGACTTGGCGCGTCCTGAACGATGTCTTTGGAAGAATCCCACTGAATCCCTGCAGAACCGAGCGGCGCGTTGTTGTGGTACCGGCCGAGGCCGTGCGCTTCCAGGAGTTCATGCCCTGCGGAAGATCACACGAGCCGATGGTCTGTCCGGATTGCGCGGGCGCGGAAGTAGTTTCAAGGCCGGCTTACCTGTCAGAGGCCGACTCACTTACAGCCTTGAGAAACTCTGCACCGGTCATACGGTGCGCCGCATCGTGCGGGCAGGCCAGAACGCAGCGTGGCAGTGGTGTCAACTCGCGACCATCCCGATCGCACAGGTCACAGGTGGAGGCTTTGCGCTGAGGAATCATCCGTGTTCCGCCGGGATGGGATAAATCCGCAACTGCGATCAGCTCGCGCAGGTTCTCCTGCATCGATATGTTGCCGTAAGGGCAGTTTTGGGCGCACAGCCCGCAGCCGATGCAGTGATCCGCTATAACAATCTGCCCGTGTTTGCCCCGGAAGATTGCATCGACCGGACAGCCGATCATGCAATAGGCGTCTTTACAGGAACGGCAGGATGTAGCGACCAGGTAGTCTCCAAACCGCAGGCCTTCGCGGGAGAGCCGCGCGAGAGGCTGCCCGTGCGAGGCCGTTCCGTGTTGCTGCGTACATGCTCTGGTGCACTCGTCGCAGCGTGTACATTTTGTCAGGTCGAGGACGAGCAGGCTTTGCCCCTGATAGAGCCCCTGGCTGACGAACTCGCGTCTAAGGGGGGTATCCTGGCGCTGGTCGGTGTGTTCCGCGAGCCGGTTGTATGCGACTTCAACAACGTGACGGCGAAAATGCGGGAAGCGCTGGATGAGTTCGAGGAAATGATTCCGGTCGATCCGGGCCATTTCCACGTGATCGAGCGAAGTGCACGTAGACGTGCGCACCCCCGCCAGGAAGACGTCGGGCAGGTCCGCAGCCGCAGTCTGCTCGATTACTGACGCCACTTCACGCTGCACATCTTCCAGGTCTCGTTGCACGACCTGCTGATTGAGGCCGAGCAAACCGATCTCGCCGATGGATGTTCCCGGCCCGAGAATAAGCACCACGGATTCGTGTCCGCGATGGCTGACTCCGACCCGAACATGGCCGAGGCGGACGAGATACATGCAATCCGCACGGTCCCCTTGCCTCAGGATCGTCTGATTCGGGTTGACCCGGACGAACGCGAGCCGATCTCTGCCTTTGTCGTCTTTTCCCCTGAGAAAATCGGCGATGTTCTGCCGTTCTTCGGAAGCAACGCCCTTGAATGCATCCGATTCGTCCAGCACAACGGCCAGCGAATTCTCACGATAGATCTGATCGAACTTCTTACGCTGACCGGGCGACTGCATCATGCGATCCAGAACATTGCGGCGAATTTCCCAGACCTCTCCGCTGGTGTGGGCCGACACGTCGGCGGTGCGTGGCGTACCGCTGAGGCAGGACATTTCGCCGACGATCACGTCGCCGGGGCCCCGGATAATGGGCTTGGCTTGGGACGCGGGCGGCGTGACTGCCAGCTCGCAGCTCTTCATGACGTAGGCGGAATTGCCCGGATCGCCGGTCCTGCAGAGTACATCGCCCACGTTCAGTTTGCGCCTGAGCACAAGCCCCTTCTGCCACAACAGAAACTTCGGCGGGACTCCCCTGAAGAGCGGATCTTTCATCAGCTCTTCGGGCGGCACAGGTACCGCTCCCTTCCGGGTTTCGACGGTCCGCGTCGTCTTGTAGGTGATGGCGGATGTCGGGCAACTCATCATGCACTCACCGCACTGCACACAATTGGACTCACCCATGGGCAGATTCAGGTCGAATCCGATTCCCGCTTTCCATCCCTTGCCGGTACGGCCAATGATGTCGTTGTGCCTGACCTCCGTGCAGGCTCGGATGCAGCGTTCGCACAGGATACAGCTGCTGTGGTCCACATGGAAAACGGGGGAGGACGAATCGACCCCGCGGCGGCCCGTGGGAGGTTCGGCCACCGGCGGTGCGCCAGGCGGGTCCTGAAATTCCTGCGCCGCGAAACGCATCGGATCGGCACAACCCTTCAGATTCCCCAGCTCGTTGAAGTTGTATCTGTCAATCTCTGACGCCCATTCGGGAGCGGCGTGCAGGTTCTCGCACTGCAGCAGATCGGTGACGATTCCCGTGACCGACCGGACGACATCGGCGTATTTTGAGTCTTTCGGCCCGCCGGTTGTGTACACCTGCATGCCGCCGCTGATGGCGTACTGACAGGCAGGCACCGGGGTCTTCTCGGGTTTCCCGTCCCGGTAGAGCGCTACGAGACACAGCCGGCATACCGCGACGGGCTGCATGTGCGGCTGATGGCAGAGCGTCGGGACCGTGATTTCGGGCTGGTCGGTGTTCTGCGCGTTGATCCGCAGAATGGCGTCCAGAATAGTAAGCTTCCGCGGAACGGGTTTTCCATTCAGCTTCTGAACAATGTTGCCCTCGGCGTCTTTGAGAGGCTCGGCGAGAGGGAGCCTGATGGCACGATCGTTAATCCAGACATTTGCCTCTTTCCTGAAATCCTCCTCCGTCGGCTTGTCCACACGGACGAGCTGGCCCTGCAGGTCGCGGCTGAACAGGCCCTCATACTCCTCGCGCGGAGCGAAACTCAAATCCCGTGGGAGGGTCACTGCGTCTGCCTCAGCCTCTGCGCGACATCGTCGGGAAAGGATTCGATGAGAGTCCGCAGAGGGACGGGTACCGAACGGCCCAGCCAGCAGATCGACATGAGGCCGAGGGCCTGCTCGAGCTGGTCAATGATGCCAGATGGCTGCGAAAGCTCTCTCCACCTGGCCGCGTCGATACGGCCATCCCGCAGATTGATGCCGAGGTTAGCCAACTTTCTTGAGCCGATCCGGCACGGTACGCATTTGCCGCAGGACTCATTGCGGAAAAACTCGAGCGCGTTTACCGCCGGTTCCACCATATCGCGGTCTTCCGCGAAAACAATGACTCCGGCGCCCAGCGCGTTTGTCGGGCTCAGGGCGCGGAACAGCTCCAGCTCCAGTTCCATATCGAGCAGGTCGAGCTGATTCGCAGCCGGATCGAAGCCTCTGCGGCAAGCCAGGTCTTTCCATAGCGGATTTGCGGCGTCCGGCTTCCACGCGGCCGGCACGAACCCGGCGGACGGTCCGGAAGGGGCAAACGCCTTCAGGCGTTTGTTCCCCTTGATGCCCTGGCAGTAGTGATTCCCGTAAATCATGTCGCGGAGGGTGAGTCCCATGGGGATTTCGTAGACCCCGGGACGGTTCACATCGCCGCACACCGAGAAGAAGCGGCGGCCTTTCCAGGAATTGACTCCAAGAGATGCGTAGTGCGCGCCGCCATGAATCAAAATGTAAGGCACCCAGGCGTAAGTCTCCACGTTGCTGAGCAGCGTGGGCTTGTCCAGGAATCCGTTTGTCCCCAGCTGTGGAGGCCCGAGCCGGGGTTCGCCGCGGTGTCCGGTCATGGCTTCAATCAGTGCGCTCTGTTCGCCGCAGATATACCCGCCCGGGCTGACGAACACTGATACCGGGAACGACCGGCCCAGCAGCTTCGCCCCACGGCCGCAGAGTCCGGCGGCCTCAGCCCTCAGTATTTCCCCTCTCACGGATGCAATCTGCTCCGGATACTCGTGGCGAATATATATGAAGCCCTCCGTAGCGCCCGTCACAAGTCCGGCGGCGATGACGGCCTCGACGATCAGATGCGGAAAGTGCAGAAGGAGTTCTCTGTCCTTGAACGTGGCGGGCTCGCTCTCGTCCCCGTTCACAACCACGAACGCTTCGTAGTAGGATTCCCGTTCCGCGGCCCTGGCCACCGCCTTATGGACATCCAGCCATTTCCTGGCTGCGGGAAATCCCCCGCCACCCATCCCGCGGAGGCTCGCATCTTCAAAGTGTTTAATAACGTCGCTCACCCAGACCGGTGTGCCATCTTTATCGGTCAGCCCGCGCTGGCGATCTCTGGCGGAGATCAGCTTTCTCAACGCGTCATACCGGCTGGACGGATCGTTCCGGTAAGGATCGATCATCCAGTCAGCGGCCGGGTAGGCCAGATCCGCGTCGCGGTCTTCTCTGAGGGATGGCTCTTTCCCCTGAAGCAGATCACCGAGAACGGTTGAGATTTCTTCGGAGCTGCGCCCCATGTAGTAGAGGTTGCGCTCGCTTTCCCCGCCCTGTGCCCCTGAAACCGGATCGGAGACCACGCTGACACAGGTGACCGGCGCGCGATCGCAGCGCCCCAGGCAGGAAACCTGTTCCACGCAGATATTCGGATCCTGCTTTGCCGAAAAGCCCCGGAGCATCCCTTCCGAGCCCGCCATGTGACACGGAATGCTGTTGCAGACTCGTATGCTGACGCGGCGGGGCGGAGTGAGGCGGAAATGGGGAAAGAAGCTGGCCACTCCCTGAATGCGACACAGGGGAACATCCTGATCTTCTGCCAGCGCCCTCATCTGCTCTTCCTTCAGATAGCCAAACGAATTCTGAATTCGTCGCATCTCCGAGAGCATCTTGTCGGACCGCTGATCGGCTGGATTTGGCGACATATCGGCAGACGGGAGTTATTTTGCGGCCCCGGATCACGCCGCGATCCTGGCTACTCTATCACACAGCGGCTGTAATCTTATGGCGGAGAGACGGTTATTGTTACGCATTGTCCGGTCAGATTGAGTACCGGAGGTACTGGACCTTCCACGCGCATACCCGCCCCGCAATTACCGCCTGGCGGACGCCCTCAGCCTACCAGCAATCCGCGAAAGCGCCTCTCTCCGCGAGACTGAGCATTTGCTGCTGAAACTCTGTGTCATGAGCAGGCCTCGAATCTTTGACAAACAGATTCTTGTCGCTCATGGCAAGCTTCAGGTGGACCATCTCGTGCAAAACCTCCATGCACACCCGGTTATCGTAACCCTCAACCGTGCTGATGATGGAAATGCGTGCGTGAAAACCTTCGCCCTCGTAGTCAGTGTAATAGGTCCCCGTAAGATCGCCCCATCCGATTTCCACACTTTTCACCGGGAGCCTGTCATCAAACCAACGGCGATTGTATTCGGCATACTTCTGAACCAGTGGCGAGTCCCCATGGGGATATGTGACCACATCCGGGAGTTTCTCAGCCGCCACGCCCACGGAGAAGATGCCCAGAAAAACAGCCAACCGCACCAACCAGTAAACGTCCTCAGGGCACAGACGATTCGTTCTCGGGTCGCACATTATTTTGGTCCTTCTTCGATCAACATCAGGTGCCAGGCAATTCAGGGACCGACCGGAATGTGGCTTTAGTCGGAAACTATCGAAAGCCCGGTTGATTGACCAGTTCATTGAATTACGCTGCCGCGAGCACGGGCGCGGGCGGGGCGTTCACACCGACGCCGATTTCCGGGGAACCAAGCAGGGTATTGTGAATCAGGCATTTCTTTACGGCCTTCAGCACGCCTTCGCGGTCGACGCCGGCGAGAGCCGGAGCCGTCACCTCTATGTGAAATGAACCCAATCGCGCCGGATTCGCGGCTTTCTCCGCCTCGACCCGCACGCCCAGACCCTGGGTCAACAGACCTCGTATCTTCAGATACTCAGCTGCGTAGTAGCCAGCGCAGGTTGCGAGCGAGGCCAGGAGAAACTCAGGCGGCGTCATGCCGGTATCCTGGCCTCCGTTGCCGATAGGCTGATCGCAGATCACGCGGTGGCCGCGTGCGTCTGCTTCGAACCGCACTCCACCGAGATGACGAACGTCCACTCGAAGCATATATAAAGGACTCCTGCCTCGACGATCGCAGTTCAAGGGCCGAAAGGTCAGGATTGAAAGGAAACGATTTCCGGGTTTTTCTGGCTGACGGAAAAGCGTCAGCTATGCGCCGGATCGCGCAGCGGCGATCGCCTGGGCGAGCTTTTCGGGCTGCTGCGATCCGATCAGCATCCTGCCGCCTTTTCCAAAGATAAGTCGAACGCCGCGGTCGCCGTTCGCAATGTAAGCGCGGCCGCGCTTTGTCAGACGGATGCCATAGCCGCCGTAGTCCTCGACGGGATGATAGGTGACAACCTCTGTGCGGGCGACATCGGGCAGCGCGATGCGGCGGACGGTCCAGAGGCCGCGCAGGGAAATGGAGAGCTTGCCGGGTCCCACCTTCGTCGCGAGTCTGATTGTGATCAGGGGCCGGTTCTGAGCAACCCGACGCTGTCCCAATGGTTTAACCCGAACTGCTTCGCACAGCCCGCGGCCGGCCAGCTGGGGAACGCCAAACGTACGCCACTCTCCGGACCCGACTTTGTGAACACGGATTTCTCAATCATCAAGCACTTCGGTCCGCGCGAGGGCATACGTGTGGATTTGCGGAGGGAGTTTTTCAATCTGTTCAATCATCCGCAGTTCGGGGCGCCGGGTCTGAACGCTATGGCGCCGACTTTGCGTCGCCGTCCACCTTTGCAACCGTCAATTACACGGTGAACAATCCGCGGCCGATACAGTTCGCGCTGAAGCTTCCGTTCTGAGGATGACTTTGCGATTGCCGGGCGTGCGGGGTAGTCGAGCCGTTTATTTTCCCGGCAGCGCGAACACCATATACGAATTCATACGCTGAGGCGAGCCGGACGCTTCGCGAGGCGCTTGGTAGCCATCCCCGCCTGCGACGCAGAACGCGATGAATTCGCGACCGCCGGCTTCATACACTGCCGGCACGCCGTCGGAGCCGGTCGGAAGTTCGTATGCCCACAACACTTTGCCTGTGTCCTGATCGTAAGCGCGCACTTTGTGATCGGACGCGGTGGCGGCGAAGATCAGACCACCGGCTGTAACGACGGGCCCGCCGCGCGGAAGCCGTGCGCCGGTCTCCGCGTGGCCCTGGGCTTCGAGTTCGGCAATGCCACCGTTCGGCACCTGCCAGCGGATGGTTCCCGTGTTGAGATCGTACGCGGTCAGCGTCGACCACGGCGGACCAATGGCGGACATATTCCAGGTCTGGAACAGGAAATTCATCGGCGATATGTAGTGGACGAAGGTGGTGTCCTCAGCAATCGCGCCTCGACCGCCGCGTCCCCGCCCCGGCGCTTCAAGCCGCTGCAGCGTCGGGTGTTCGTGCGAGATCACGTACAGGTAGCCCTTCGTGGGCTCGACAGCCTCCATTCCCCAACTCGTTCCCTGAATGTGGCGGATTGTGCCGCGCAGGCTCGGAGGCGTGAACAATCCCTCGTTGCGCGAGTTCCTGAACAGGTCGCGAATTCCGGCCTGCTCCTCCGGCGTGAGGAAAGGGTTGATGTCCTTCTCCGTAAGCGCCTGCCGCGCGAAGGGAGGCGGTTTGGTGGGAAACGGCTGTGTGGGCGAAGTCCACTCGCCGGGAACATCCGATTGAGGCACGGCTCGCTCCTCAACCGGCCACAGAGGCTCGCCGGTGAGCCGGTTGAACACGAACAATGATCCGAACTTGGTGCCCTGCGCTACGGCATCCACCATCTTCCCGTCGTGCCTTACCGTGGTCAGCTTGGGGGCAACGGGCAAGTCGTAATCCCACAGATCGTGGTGCACGATCTGAAAGTGCCAGAGCCGCTTGCCGGTGCGCGCGTCGAGCGCCAGCAGCGAGTCGCCGAACAGATTGTCGCCCTTACGATTAGCGCCGTAAAAATCGAAGCGCGGGCTGCCCAGCGGGATGAAAGCTATACCATGCTTCGCATCCACGGTCATCTCGCTCCAGTCGTGGACTCCGCCGGCTGTTTTCCAAGCCTCCGCTGGCCAGGTGTCGTAGCCGAACTCGCCGGGGTGCGGAACGGTGTGGAACTGCCAGACCAGTTTGCCCGTGCGGACGTCGTAAGCATGGATGTCAGCCGCATTGGAGTCGTAAGAAGCTCCGCCGGCAGGCAGCGGGACGATGATCAGATTCTCGAAGATCCGGCCGGGATTGCTGGTCTGCAGGGCGCGAGGCGCATCGTGGTCCAGACCAATGCGCAGATCGGTGCGGCCGTTGTCGCCGAAGCTCTCGACGGTCCTGCCGGTACGGGCATCGATGGCGGTGAGATAACCTCCGTTGATGTAGAGCAGGCGGCGGTCCGTCCGGCCCTTGCTTTCCCAGTAATTGACGCCGCGCGTGCCGACCGCACCCGCGTTCGGGTGAACCCATAATTCCCTTCCGGAAACGGCGTCAAGCGCGACGAAGGAATTATTCTTAGCCAGGACATACATCACGCCGTCGATCACAATGGGGCTGAAGCTGTAATTGCCGCGTTCGCCGGTCGGGTAAGCCCATGCCACCCGAAGCTGGTTCACATTGCTCTTGTTGATCCTACTCAGCGAGGAGTATTGGGAGGAATCCGCTCCGCCCTCGTACCCGGCCCACGTGGAGAGATTGTGAAGGTCGGCGGCTAAAGCCGCGGTGTTCGAGATGAGAAAAGCGGTGGCCCAAAGAGCGGATATGCGGCTCAACCTCATAAGCCGGACTTCAGATGGTTCGAGAAGAAGGGGAATACTTTCCCTTCGAGGCGGTCTTCGAGATGGTTGTTGTGGTTCCCCTCAAAAGTCTCGAACGTGTGAGCGATACCCAGGCGCGTCATCGCTTCGTCCAACTGTTTGTTGGATTGGAGCAGCGGGTCCTGCAGCCCCACGTCCATGGCGATGGCGGCATACTTCTTCATGTTCGGTACATACTGGTCGAGCATGGCGAGCGGTGAGTTGGCCACCCACTTTGCCGCGACGTTGGGCTGGAGTTCACCGTCTTTCACTGGCTGGTCAAAGTACAGCGGAGGATTATCCGGATTCGGCGACCACGCGGCCGCCTCGCCATAGGCAACGTTCACCGGATGCCCGCCATGAGCGCCAGGCTGGACCGGCGCCGCCCTGTCCGGTCCCCGACCGGAACCCCGCCCGAGAGCGCCTCGACCTGGCGCGGGAGGCCGCGGGTTATTCATCAGACAGCAGGCGCTCAGACCGTAGATCGCCGAATAAACCCCTGGATATTTCATGGCCAGTCGCCACACACCGTAGCCTCCCATGGAATGCCCGCCGAGGCCGCGGCTGTTCCGGTCCGCGATAGTGCGGTAGTGACTGTCGATATAGGCAACGAGGTCGTGCGTGATGTAGGTTTCCCAGTCTCCGCTGGTGGGCGAGTTGGAATACATGCTGCCGCCGTAGAGCGTATTGGCGTCGGGAATCACGAGGATCATTTCCATCGCCTTCCCGGTGGCGATGTCGCGGTCCATGGAGCCTGGGAGTCCTATGAAGGGATACCAGTCATCAGCCGTCCGCCCGTAACCGTGCAGCAGGTAGACCACCGGGTAACGCCGGTTCCCTCCCCTGGCGTAGCTCGGCGGCAGGTAGACGGCGACATCGCGATCCGCCGAATCGCCCTCCAGGTTTCCTTCGAGCGATGCCCCATGCACCATGATGTTTTCGACCTTGCCGCCGGCGGAGCCTTTATCCTGTGCGGCCGCCGGGACAGTCCAAAGTCCCAACAATACGCCGCAGGCAACCGTGTACTTGTGCTTCCAGAAGATGCTCTTCATCGATCCTTCCCTGCCCGCGATTTCCTATTGCTGCGGGCCTTTCGCCGTGGAACCGGTCTTTCCTTCCTGCTCGACGCGGGACACGTTGATCCAGTCCCTTATCATCCGGTTGTCCTCGTGGCAGGCGTATTCCAGAACCTTGTAATTCTGATCGCGTTTCCAGGGGAAGCGCGCGGTCCAGGAATGCGTCAGTACGATCGGGTCGTCGACGGTGATCTGATAAATCAGGTATTCATTGTTGATTCGCGTGAATCGCTCCGCAATCTTCATCCGGTCACTGGTCGGTATGTGGTACTGAGGCGTGCCCGGCATCGCGGAATTCACCATCATGGCGCCGGGTTTCACGTTCGTGGTTTCCACCACCAGCGTGTTTCCTTCCCAGTGTCCGCGCGAAAAACCGAGCCATTCCTTCACCTCGGGAGGAGGCGGCGCGGCGTTGTTCAAAGGAATCACGCGCACGTCGTGAATCATTTCGAAATAGATCACCACTTCGCCCGGGGCCTGAAAAATCTGGATTCCGTTGTTGTAATGGAAAGGGAACATGGTCGCGGGCATGCCGTGCGTGATGCAGCGGTCTTTCACGTCGAAGTCCGAGTACGAATTGAAAACCAGATGCTCGCCTGCCATCGCCCAACTGCTTTTCATCTGGTCTCCGAGCCGCTTCCCCTCCGGCGTCAACGCCGGAAATTTGCCATCGGGCGGATCGACGATGAACGAAGTCTGACGCTGCGGTGGTTCGGGATCCGTGACGCCTCTGAGGAATTCGCGCCCTGCCTGGCCCTCCTCTTTCGCCTGCTCAAACTGGTTAGGCGCCTTTTCATATCGCTCCTGTGCGGCCTGAAACTCCGCCTCGGTCAGAAACGTCTTGCCGGGATCGCACGCCGGCGCACCGGGGCGCTGACGACCGGCACACCGCTGCATGGGTACGCTGCCGACGAAGTTCTCGGGGTAGATACCCTGCAGATCGGGGTCGCCCCATGGTGTCTTCGGCTGCGTCCATCCCGCCGGAGTGCCGATGTAAAAATTATCCGAACCGGGCGGGACCGCCTTCTGTGCGCTTGCCACAGACGCGATGCCAGCCAGGAGAACAGTGCAGATCGCCGCCTTCCTAAGGATTACCATCTGGAGCCTACTTTTTCTCCGGAGCGGCTTCCTGACCCGATGAACCGAGGAAGAGCTTCTTGCCGTCGGGCAGCATAATGTCGCGTCCGTTCGCGCGGTTGGAGCCGTCTTTCGCCTGGAATCCCGGGAAAATCACTTCGGTTCCTTTCGGCAGCGGACTCCGCCGCGAACGCATGATGCGCTTTCACCGGAGCCGCGCCGGCCGGCAAACCAGCCAGAACCACGACGTAATCGAATTTTCTTTTCATACGCTCTCCGACCGCCAACCTCTTGTGACACAGACCTTAGCCCGTGTCCGTTTACGGCTTCCTGGTAAGATCGCCGTACATCATCTCTTCGACGAACTCCACGCACTGAAACATCAGCAGACGATTGTTGTCCCGATGCCGGTAAAGCGGGAAGCTGATTTTCCACGGCTTTGTGTAGGTATCCGGATCTTCGAGCGTGGCCTCATAACCGATCGTGTTCGCGTCCAGCATCGTATAGCGTTCCACGACGTGCAGGCTGTCGCCGGCGAAATTTCCGGAACGGTCGAGCCACGCCCTTCCATTGAACCCGGTGACGTCCACAACCAACGTGTCGCCTTCCCAATGACCGTTATTGGTTCCCATCCAGGTATCCAGTTCCGCGGACCGGTGATTCTCCATGAGCACCACGCGCGCCGCGGAATCATAGGCGTAAGTGAACAGCAGGTCGCCCGGGGTCTGGACGATCTGAAATGGATAAGGCATATAGGTTGCGCGTGGAACACCAGGCAGGTAGCATTTCACCTCGGGATCCTCCTGCGCGCGCTTCCTGAAGTTTTCGTCCCGCTTCCTGAGCGCGTCCGGTTTATACGGAATCCGGCTGGCGCCTTCGATAATGCCCATGCCGGCGGGCTCCGCACCGATCGCCCCGGCGGCGACTATCGGGCCGGCCTGTGCGGAATGATCTTCCAGGTCCCAGTTGGCGGTGTTCATCGACTGCCAGATGCCGTTGAGGTTCGGCTTTCCGCCTGCCATGCGGGGTATCGTCTGCCCTGTCGCTGTCAGGGCCGGTGCAAGCACCAGGATCGGCAACAGGGCCGCGGTCCGGTATCCGTCTTGTCTGCGCAAGTGTCTGGCCGCCTACCTGAGTTTAGAACGTAAAGCGCGCAATGACCTGACCGGATCGCTGACTGGTGATACCGTTACCCGCCGTCGGCAGCACCGTGCCGTATCCACCCGTGTAGATGCCGTTGACCTTCGTCGGCGCGGTCAGGTAGCTTGCGGCGGTGGTCGGTTGCGGCAGAAGCAGCCGGTTGAAGATGTTCGTGAACTCGACCCGGAGCTGCAACGTTACCTTTTCCTTAAGCCTGAAGTTGCGTCCGAAGTTGGCGTCCTCGCTCGGCTGCCGAAATCCGCGAAAAGCCCGGTCGGCGGACTGATCGGCCCCGAACTGTCCGTCCGGAATGGCGGTAAACGCGTTCGGATTGAGCACCACCGTGGTGCGTGGATCGAAACAATGGCAATTGAGGTCAAGCGGCGTGTTGTGCATGACGCCGTTGTTGTCCGTCCACGTCGTGGCGAAGAGGCTTTGACCAGGCACGATCTGCGCGGGACCCGGCCCGTAGCCAAGCCATTTGCTGACCGGGTTCGTCGTGGGAGAAGCAGGCAGCGCGAGAATCGGGGCGCTCTGGTATTGCAAAAACCACCCGGTCTGCCATCCGCTCACCACGTAGGACACGAACTTGTTGCGAAACAGCCCGGTCGTCTGTTTGGGAACGGTGTAGGTTGCCGAGAGCCGGAACTGGTGCGGCAGGTCGAGCGCGGAAAGGTCCTTGCCCAGGCCCGGGTTGAACGGATCGGGAGAGCTCAGGAGCGAGAGGCTCTTCGAATATACATAACTCGCGTTCAGAGTCACGCCATGATACAGGCGCTGCGTGACGACGAGTTGCAGGGAATCGTACCAGCTCTTGCCCAGCGGTACGTACTGTGTGAAGGACGTGTACTGCGGGAAAGCCAGCAACGCCTGCCGTACCGTCTGGGCTGTCGGGAAATTGGCATAGGGAAGAGTGACGCCGCGGGCGGCGAGCGTGGCTTTCTGCGCCGCCGTGAGGTTCGACCAGGCGGTAGTCTCCAACGTGGCGTCGGAGAGATTCCCCACCTGGAAGCCGAGCGCGTTCAGCGCGGGTTGCGAAAGCAGGTTCAGCGTACTCAGGCCCGGAGCATTGAGCCAGATCACCAGGTTGGCGACGTAAGAAGCCTCGACAGTCAGGTTACGCGTAAGCGCATGCTGAAAACCGGCACTCCATTGATACTGTCGCGGCGGGCGGCCGGCGCCCATCCCCAGGACGTTCGGGCCTGGACCGACGGTGCCGGCGAGCGCTCCCGCGGCGGCATTGAAATTAGGCCATACCGGCTCCAAAGACGCCGGGACTCCGTTCTGCAGCTGGAACGCATATTCCCCAAAAGCCGGCGTACCGTTGCTGTCGGTCGTGACAACGCTTCCCTGGCCGTAGGTGGTGGGAGCGTACACGATCCCGAAGCCGCCGCGGAAGACGGTATTTTCCTTCAAACGATAGGCGATTCCAAAGCGGGGCGCGAAACCCCAGGGGTAGTCGTGGGCAAAGTTGCACTTGCACGTGGCTTCGTAGATAGCGCCTCCAGGGCGACCGCTGGCCGAGGGATCGGGGACGGTCGGGCTGAACGCCCCTTCGCGGCCATCGCGCTCCCGCAGATAGGTACCGAAGTCATAGCGCAGGCCGTAATCCAGCGTGAGGTTGCGTGTGACCTTCCAGTTGTCCTGAACATATGCCGCAGTCTGCGTCTTCTGGTCCCGGTAGTTTGCCGGGGCAGCAAGAGAGAGCTGACTCACGTCGCCCAGGAGGAAGCTCGCCAATTGGTTTCCCGTGCTGCCCGAGGAAACGGACACGCCCTGCAGCGCGATCTGCTGGGTGGCGTTGGCGCCAAAAGTATAGCTGCCGGCCGTACCGGTGAGCGAGTTGACGGGCTGGAACTCCAGGCGGTACTCAAAGCCCGTTTTCAGGATGTGATTGCCTCTGACCCAGGTTGTGCTGACCTGCGCCTCCGGGACCTGCGCGGAGGATTGCGTCGTAAGAAACCCGCCCTGCGGTCCCAGCGCTCCCAGTCCGCCGGTTGACGTACTCACTGCAGTCGTGATGTTCGGGAAAAGGCGGTTGGCGGTCGCGCCGACAAGACCCAGCGAGGTGGCTGCGTTGTAGTTGGTGATAGGCGGCATAAGCCAGATTCCCTGGTCGCTGTATCCGGCCGCGAAATGCACCAGAAACGTGGGCGTGATCGTCAGATCGTCGGCCAGCCGGGCCGTATGTGAGGAGGAGGTGGCGCCGCGGCCGGGATCGATCAGCTCCGGCAGACCCGTAGCTCCTCCGTTCGGGTAGATCAGAGGCGAGCTGTAGCGCACCGTCTGGTAGTAGCCCGAGATATGATTTTTGGTCCCGATGATGTGATCGATCTTCAGCGAAGGAAGAAACGTATTCATCTCGTCGGTCCAGGGACTCTGGTAATTGGAACTCGGCTGCCCGTTATTTGCATTGGGGCCCTTGGGCAGCGGAACCAGAGCCAGGATCTTTGCGGCCACGGGATCGAACATCGAGATCGGGATCATGTTTCCGGCAAACGGATCCCTCACCTGCACCAGCGTTCCCTGTGTGCAGGTCGCCGTGGGATAAGCCGTCTTGTCGCACGTGACTGTACGCGTCGAAGCGGGGTTGAAGATCATGCCTGAAAGGATGGAGCGGCCAAGCGGATCCACGTAATTCGCAGTCCCGACCTTGACGGGTTGATTCCCCGAAAGCGAAATGAGCTGACTGAAGTCGCCGCTGCGATAGGCGGGCAGCGGGACCGTGTTAGCCGTGGCGTTGATCTGGCCGTTCTCGAGGTACTCTTCGTAGCTGAAGTAGAAGAACGTCTTGTTCTTGCCGTTGTACAGTTTGGGGATCTCTACCGGCCCGCCGACGCTGCCCCCGAAGTCGTAACGGCGCTGCCTGTTCTTCAGCCCCGTGTAGGGCTGAGCGGCGTTCAAAGCCTCATTGACTCCGTTTACGTAGGCGGTGCCGTGAAACTGGTTAGTGCCGGACCGCATGGTCACGTTCATGACTCCGCCGCTGATCACGCCGAATTCCGGAGAGTAATTACTGGTCAGGACGGCCACTTCCTGCACTGCCTCGGCGCTGGGCTGCGTCTGCATGGTTACGGTGCCGGCGGGATTCGGCATATTTCCGGTCAGCCCCTCGATCAGGATGTTCATCCCCGTGTTGCCGTTCGCGGTCATCGTGGTACTGGCCACGTAACGCGTTCCCGGGGTTGTCAACAGCAGCGCATAGGGATCGCGAAGTCCATTTGTGGCGGCGCTGGTGCCGCCGCCATTCACGGGCAGGATCGGAAGCTCTTCGAGCTGGTGCAGATCGACATTGTGTACGTAAGCGGCGTTCTCCGTATTCAGCAGCGGAGCCTCGGACGTGACAGTGATCTTGTCAGACGTCGCGCCAACAACCAGCGGGATGTCGATGCGCAGGACGATGGCGGGTTCCACGGCCAGCCCCGCCCGGTCAAACTGCTTGAAACCGTCGGCTTCGACCTTCAGGTCATAAGTCCCGGTCGGGAGCTGAAGCACGGTGTAATTGCCCGTGCCGGTCGAGCTTGCGGTATAGATGAAGCCGGTGCTCGTATTTTGCGCCGAAACTTTCGCCCCGTTTATGACGGCCCCGCTTGAGTCGGTGACTATGCCTGTGATCGTGCCATTGGCATTCTGCCCGAGCACGATTGAACCTGTCAGAAGAAAAACGGCGACCGCGAGAACTACAGATTTCATGAGCATCCTCCCCGCCGCCACATCCGAATCCAATGGCGGCGCCTGTTACCTGATGGAAACCAGACGATTATGCGGGGCTGCTTTCGGGCGCGTCTACGTTCGACCGGTTAAAGCCGGAGGTTAGATTGCCTTGAAGAAAAACCTGTTTTAAATCAGGCGGATAAAACCTACGTGAAATGTTGGTCGGAGGCGTTAATACGGGCCGGATTCCGGCTCCGAACGTTGTTCTACCAGATTTCCGAGGCGACAACGGTAAGAGAACCGGCAGAGTTTCCGTAGATCGCATTGTGCAACACGATCTGGAAACTCCGGTTCGGCCAGTTTGAAGGGGCCGAATCGGCGAACTGACGGAAGGACTCGTTCCGGGTCAGGAACTCCACCGCCGCCTGCGTGTTGTGCGAGTCCATTCCGGCAATCATCAGCACCGGATGTCCGGAACCGGAGTGAGAGAGCCGCGTGATGAGTGAATACCCGTCCGTCCGGGGAGGGGAGGCAAAGTTGCGTCGCGGGCGCTCCCATACCCGGTTCTTGTCCTTCGAATCCGTGATCCGGATACCTTCGGCAAAAATTTGCATTTGAAACCGGGCGCCCTGCGTAAGCCGCTGGCTCAGCGCCGAAACGCCGATCAGTATCGACGGCGAATTCTTGAGGTCCGCAAAGTCCGCGTCGCTGCCGAATTTCAGATCGAACCCCTGCTTGCGGCGCGTCAGTTGTTCCGCAAACCGGGCTGCGCCCATGGCTCCTCCCGTGCCCACATAGGAATCTCTCAGCACTACCAGTTCGGATGCAGGTATCGACGCGGCCTCGTCGAGCGGCAGGAACTGGTTCTGGTGCAGCGGGTTAATCTTCAGCAGCACGGGAGTGGCGATGGAAATCAGCACGGGTCGGTCTTTATCGAGAAACGGCCGCCACAACTGATCGAGTGCCGGACTGGGCCGGAACATACCCCGAAGCTGGACGAAACTGCCGGCCGTAATCAGACATCCGGCAACGATCACAACCGCAGCTGCCAGCCACCGCCG
Organism: Terriglobia bacterium; assembly: GCA_963832905.1. Lineage (GTDB taxonomy): Bacteria > Acidobacteriota > Terriglobia > Bryobacterales > Bryobacteraceae > BOG-234. The sequence continues at coordinate 1,529,187 of CAWHVO010000008.1, forward strand.
CCGCAGGTTTGTTTTTTCGGGAGTCCGGATGCTGGCTGGTTCTGAAATCGGTTCCGCAACGTCGTGGGCACTAACATCTAAAGCTTCGGTCGTATGGTTGGGAAAATGGAATGACGGCTGATAGCATCCCGCCTTCAACTCGATTCGAACGTCGTGCCCCAACCCTGTGGAATAGGCCTGCGCCAGACGCTTACGCACATCCCCACCCGTGACGCGAACGATTGAACTGTCCTGGGAGGCAAAATCGCGGCTCTTGCCGAAAACATCCACCGCGATACTGGTTTCCTTAATATTGGCGCCCCGCGCAGCCAGGCTCTCTTCCACGACGTAACGCAGGAAGGCCTGCCTGCGACGGCTGCCCGCGAAATGGTCGCTCCCCAGCAACTCATCAAGGTGGGCTCGTATTCTTTGCTTCTCCTCGTCCGAATACGAGCACTCGTTCTGTAGTATCTCGGTGACAACGCCAGACATTCTAGCCCCTGTTTGCGGAAATCTATCATCTTCAGATGCCGCAGCGCAACCAGCGGCGACGCCGCCTGGACACTCCAGCCGATTTTACGTGGTCGCCACCCGGCGTATGGAACCTCTTGTACAAGTCTGATTTCAATATTGTTAACCCGCATTGTTAACGGGTTGAACGTAGACGGTGCAGACCGCATTCACTAAAATTCGATTTCAGCCCAACGGCTCACCTTTTTCCCGATGACCACCCCCCCGAGGAGTCAATGAAAACAACCCGGATTCGATTTGCCGCCGCGACGATAGCTTCCCTTCTGGGGGCCGCCCTGTCGGCTCAGGAGGCGCGAACGCGTGCTCCACTGGGCGACGGACCCTGGACTTTCGATACCTTCGAACCGAAAACACACATCCGCGTGTCGATTGTCGCGAAGGGTCTATCGCATCCTTACGGCATGGCATTTCTTCCGGACGGCGGCATTCTGGTTACCGAGCGCCCCGGCCGCCTGCGGATCATCCGCAACGGCTCGCTCGACCCGAAGCCCATCGCGGGTTCGCCGGCAGTGAAGGCGGTCGAACTGGGCGGACTGCTCGACATCGCGCTCAGCCCGGATTTTTCCCGCGACCACCTGGTTTATATGACCTACTCGAAGGCGACCGACAAGGGAGTCGCCACTTCGGTTGCTTCCGGACGCTGGGACGGGACGTCGCTGGCCGATACAAAAGACGTGTTCGTAAGCGATCCATCCGGCGGGAAGCGCGTGGCGGGCTCGCGCCTCATCTTCGCGCCCGACGGCAACCTCATTTTCACAGTCGGCGGCGCGGGCGAAAACAACGATACACGGGCCCAGCAGCCAGGCAGTTACGCCGGAAAAATTCTGCGGGTGCGGCCTGACGGCACAGTACCGCCGGACAATCCCTTCGTCGGCAAGACGGGTTACCGTCCCGAGATTTTCTCGATGGGACACCGCAATCCGACCGGTCTCGCCATCCATCCGGACACCGGCGCAATCTGGGAAGGCGAGCAGGGTCCGCAGGGCGGGGACGAAATCAACATCATTCGTGCCGGCAAAAACTATGGATGGCCTGTCGTCACCTACGGACGCGATTATGACGGAACTCTGATGACGAAACAGCCATGGCGCGAGGATTTCGAAGCGCCGTTGATCTTCTGGGTGCCATCCATCGCCAACGCCGGTATGACTTTCTACACGGGTGACAAGTTCCCGGCGTGGAAAGGAAATCTGTTTGTCGCCGGCATGGTGGAGGCGCGCATTCCCAACTCGGGCCAGGTGCAGAGGATCGTGTTAAATAAAGATGGTGGCGAGCTTCGCCGCGAGGCCTTTTTCCGGGATTTCCGGCAGCGCATCCGGCATGTGAGCCAGAGTCCCGATGGATACTTGTATGTGCTTACCGACGAGGACCCCGGGGTTGTACTGAAGATCGAACCTGCATCCTGAGCGGCATCAGGCTCTGGCCGCTTTGGGAAGGGAGCGAGCTGTGGATCGGAGAGATTTCCTGGCAGGGGCTATGGGGGCCGCAATTCTGGCCGAACGGTCCGCCGACTCGTTTGCGCAAAACGCCAGTGCGCCCGCCGACCACACCTGGGATGCCGGACAAGTGCGGCATCTTCTGCCGGCGGTGAGCGACACGCGAATTCTGCTCAAAGCCTCCTTCGCAAAACCGCAGACGGAGGCGCCCGTCCTGCGTATCGGCCACTCGAAATTCCGTGGCACCATGAACGACACCGAGGGCGTATTCTGGCAGTTCCACGCCACGGGTCTTGAGCCGGGGAAGACGTATTCGCTGTCTTTGGCCGGCGCACACGGAAAGAACCTGTGCCAGCCGTGGAATCTCACGACGTTCCCCCCAGGACCGCGCAGCCATCGAGCTTTCGCGTTCTCTTCTTCACCTGCGCCGGCGGTCCCGACAGCGTCGCCGGCAGAGGTACAGATGCCCTCAGTTCGGGAAACCTGCCGACCTCACTTCGAAACCGGCTGATGCGGCGGGCGCTGACGTTCCAGCCCCAGGCAGTGGTAGCCAATGGCGACCACGTTTACTGGGACCTCCACACACCGAGAATTGCTCCGGAACGCCGCGACTACACGCGCGAGAAAAGCTTCAACAGATCGGCGCTCGTTTTCGGCAGCCGCAATGAGACGGTGCTGAAACTCGCCGCCGGGCCGCAGATCGTTCCCGTTTATGGCACCGACTTCCGTTCCACGCCGGTTTTCTTTCTGCAGGACGATCACGATTATTTCGACAACGACGAAGCCTTCGAGGAGATCGTCACCTTCCCGCCGAACTGGTTCCAGCTTCAACTGGCGCGCGCCACGCAGAAGCTGTACTATCCCGAATTTCTCCCGGACGAGGAACGTCCGCGCGGCCTGCCCTGGGGCGCCTCCGGAGATGGCGCCGTTTCCGAAAGCTGGGGCACCATCCGCTATGGGCGTCTGGCCGAGGTTCTTCTGTACAACGTCCGCCGCATGTGCACACTGGCCGGTCCCAGCGCGGTTTTTCTCGATCCTGAAGTTGAGCGATGGCTGCTGGCGCGCTCCGCATCGCCGGACGTAACGCATCTGGTGCATGCGCCGAGTAACCCGCTTGGATGGACGGCGGGCAAATGGATGGAGTGGTATCCCAACGTCCTCAACGCCGCGGGAAAACTAACCACCGAAGAACCCAAGCCATACTGGCAAGCCGGCTGGATGAAGCAGCACGACCGCCTGGTTGCGGCAATGCTGGGAATGAAAGGACGCATTCCGCTGACCATCAGCGGCGATCTTCATGCGGTCGGAATCGGGAAGATTTTACGTTCCGGTTCAGTCAGCCTCGAAAGGAATCCGCTCACCGCGGTGCTGGCGGGTCCCATCGGCACGGCTCCCGGTGCGTGGCCGTCGGCCTTTCGCGGTGTAGGCTCCACGCCGCCGCAGCACCTCAACGTCGAGGAAGAAGTCAAGCCGATCGAGCAACACAGTTTCACGATGGCGGATTTTCTACCGGATCGCGTCATTCTGCGGTTCTTCAAATGGGATCTCAAGACGCAAACTTCCGAGGCGATCGACCGCCTCGAACCGTTCCATACCACGGAGGTCGTCCGGCGGGCGTAAGGACAGGCAAGCGATCCGTCGGGTGAACGCTCCCCGCGCGCGGGAGAAGCTGTAAAATAGCCGAACTGTCACCGCCAGATGGCGATTCAGCGCCGGGCCTGATAGCGACGTGCTGGCCGACCTTAACGGCCCCGTGACGAACTTCGGCTCGTATCCTCAGGTATCCGGCTGCGTGGAAACCAGCGCAGGTTGCGAGCGAGGCCAGGAGAAACTCAGGCGGCGTCATGCCGGTATCCTGCCCTCCGTTGCCGATCGCCGATTCGCAGATCACGCGGTGGCCGCGTGCGTCCGCAAACTCCCGCTTCGCAGATGCAGATTGGCGATCGGGGACGCCGATTGCTATGTGCCGGATCGCGCAGCGGCGATCGCCTGGGCGAGCTTTTCGGGCTGCTGCGATCCGATCAGGATCCTGCCGCCTTTTCCAAAGATAAGGCGAACGCCGCGGTCGCCGTGCGCAATGTAAGCGCGGCCGCGTTTGGTCAGACGGATGCCATAGCCGCCGTAGTCCTCGACGGGACGATAGGTGACAACCTCTGTGCGGGCGACATCGGGCAGCGCGATGCGGCGCACGGTCCAGAGGCCGCGCAGGGAAATGGAAAGTTTTCCGGCCTGAACCTTAGTCGCGAGTTTGATTGTGATCAGGCGCAGCCAGACCAGCCAGAGGAAAATCGTCCAGCCGGTTACGTTCGCGTTGGGCATGGGATGCGGACCGGCCGGATGTCCGAGGACGACCTGCCAGATCAGCAGCAGGGTGAAAGCGGCGGGCAGAATCCCCAGCAGCGCCCAGACACGCGGCTGGCGGATGGACTGCACTTCGCGAAACAGCGGCGCGGCTTTAGAAGCCATAGCGGATGCTACCGCAGCTGGCCGATGGTGTATTGAAGAGCCTGGTACAGGGTCTGGTAGTCGTACTTGGCACTGAGATTCTCGATCTCCGCCTGGGTCTGGTTCAGCTGCGACTGCGAGAGCTCAACGATGGAGGCGAGACCAAGATTATAACGGCCCTGCGCCAGGCTGACGGCCATATTGGCCTGCTCGACCAGCTGCGCTGTAACGTCGATCCGCTGATACGCGGTCACCGCGCTGGCCCAGGCCTGGCGGACGTCGCGCGACAGACGAACCTGCTCGTCGCGCAGCCGCTGGTCGGATTCCATAGCCTTTTGCAGCGCCGCCTCGTGCCGCGCCGTGAACAAATGACCGTTGAAGATCGGGATTGAAATGCTCAGCGCGCCCGCCGCATAATCGGATGGAATCGGCGTTGAACCCAACTGTTCGATGTAGGGAATGTAACCCACGTAACCAAAGGCGTTGACAGTGGGCCGCTTGAGATCCTTTTCCGCTTCCGCGAATTTGTAAGCCGCATCGCGTGAAAGCCGTAAACTGGCGAACTCGGGCCGGTTGGCGATTGCCTGCGCGACCAGATCGTCGGGACTGGAAGGCAGACTCGGTGGCAGCGGCGATTCCTGCATCTGATAGTTGACGACACGATCCGTTCCCAGCGCCCGCGCCAGCTCCGCATACGATTCCGTGAGGCTGTTCTGCGCCTGGATGAGCAGCACCTTTGCTTCAGACAGGTTGACGTCCGCAAAGCTCACGTCGAGCTGCGATCGCAGCTGATTATTCGCCAGCTGCGTTACCTGGTTCAGCACAGTCTGGCGCGTGTTGATGGTTTCCTGGGCGGTGCGGATCAGCGCTCTGGCGTGCAGAACATCGAAGTACGCCTGGTTGACCTGCAGCAGCACGTCATAGCGCGTGGCAGTGACGTTCTGCGCGCTGGCCTGGGCCTGCAGGCGCGATGATGCCACCAGGTTTTTGGTGCGTCCGAGGTCGGTAACCAGCTGCGTGAACTGAAGGCCCGCTCCGAAGCGGTCGAAAAGGCGCGAGTCCGAAATGAAACCAGCGCCGATACGCGCATTCTCGTTCGCCCCCGAACCCGTGACGTCGCCGTTTACCGTGGGGAAATAGGCCGCCCTCTGTTCCACAATCTGCTGATTGCTGAACGCGGCCTCATTCTGCGCGGCCTGAATCTGCGGATGATTCTGCAGCGCCATCGCCTCCGCCTGCGCCAGCGTGAGCATGGGACCCGGAGTCAGCGGCGGCAGCGGCGCGGGCGGCGCCGGCGTGCGCGTCGGGGGTGAAGGCTGCGGGAGCGCCGGCGGCGATCCTTGAGCCTGCGGCTGGGGGGCCTGCTGCGCGGCGCAGACCGCCACAAGCGCGGCGAGCAGAATTGCGCATTTACGCAGCGGGCTGGACGTTGCGTTTCTTCTTTCCATAAACCAGGAGATAAGCGGCGGGAACGATGAAGATCGTGAGCGCCACAGAAGTCGTCAGGCCGCCGATGATGGCGCGCGCCATGGGAGTGTACTGCTCCCCGCCGGTGCCGAGCTTCATCGCCATCGGGATCATACCGATGATGGTGGCGAGCGAGGTCATCAGAATCGGACGCAGACGAACGCGGCAGGCGGTGACGACGGCGTCGAGAACCGACATTCCCTGCTCTTCGAGGCGGTGCGCGAAGTCGACGATCAGAATGCTGTTGGAGTCGGCGATGCCGATCAGCATAAGAACGCCCATCAGCGACATGACGTTCAGGGTTGTCCCTGTCAGCGGGAGGATGATGAGCACGCCGATGAAACCCATCGGAATGGCCAGCATGATCAGGAAGGGATCGACGAACGAGCGGAACTGAGCAATCAGGATCAGGATGAGCAGGATGAACGAAATGATGAAGCCGAGAGCAAAGCGCGAGAACGAGGCATCCATGCCCTTCACCATGCCGCGCAGGTTGACGCGGATGTTCGATGGCAGGTGCGCATCCGCGATGGTCTTTTCGATGGCGGACTTGACTTTGCCGAGGTCTTCACCGGAAGGCGTCACATAAACATCCGCCACCTTCTGAATCTGATAGTGGTCGACCTCCGTTGGCGTCTGCAGGCTGCTGAGCTGCACCACTGAATCCAGGGTCGTGGGTTCTTTCAGATTCGGCGCGCGCAGCGGAATCGACTTCAGGTCGAACGAGGTTCTGAATGGTCCCTTTACCGTGCTCGGCATACTGCACGCTGAGGAAGTAGTCGTTGCCGCTTTTGTAGTCCACCCAGTAATTCGGCGCAATCATCACGTTGGAATTGAGCGCGGTGATCACGTTGTCAACAATGTCCTTCTGGGTCAGCCCCAGTTCGGCGGCATGCACACGATCCACGTTCATCTGAATCGCCGGATAATTCATATCCTGGGGGATGTACACCTGGCCGACACCCCGGATTCCGCGGATGCGCGCCGCCAGATCCTGCGCCACCTGATACGTCTTTCCCAGATCGCGGGTGTTCACCTGAACGTCAATGGGCGCGGCCATGCCCGAATTGAGGATGCCGTCCACCATGGACCCGCTTTGCACGAAGGCGCGGACGTCGGGGAACTTCGCGGCGATTTCGTCCCGGACGCGATCCATATATTCCAGACTGCTGCCGGCGTGATCGTCATTCAGCGCGGCCTGGATGGTGGCCGTGTACTGGCCGGAGTTGGTGGTGTAGAGCGACGAGAAGTCGTTGACCACGCCGATGTTGGAAACGATCATGCGCAGATCGGAGGGGGTTACGATGTGCCGGATCAGGTCTTCGATTTTCGCGGTGTATTCGTTGGTGACTTCGATGCGCGTGCCGGTGGGCACTTTGATGTTGACGGTGAACTGACCGGCGTCGGTACGCGGGAAGAAGGCGCGGCCGAGAAACGGATAGATGCCGAGGCTGGCGATGAAAAGGCCCGCCAGAGCTGCGACCGTCAGGCCAGGGCGCTTCAGGGTCCAGCGCACGGTGCGTTCGTAAACATCGAGGACGGCATTGAATCCTCTGTTGAACCAGGCGTTGAAGCCGCCGGCGGGCTCGGCCGGTTCGTCGTGCTCACCATGTCCTGTGTGGTGAACCGCGCTGAGGAATTTCGAGCAGAACAGCGGAATCACGGTCATCGCGACGACGAATGAAGCCAGCAGCGAAAGGCAGAACGCAAGGGCGAGCGCGGTGAAAAGGAATTTGCTGACACCGACCAGCAGCGTGACAGGGAAGAAGTCAACAACGTCAACCAGGGTGGCGGCCAGCACCGCAAGATTGACTTCCGCTCCGCCTTCTTCCGCGGCCTTCTTCGGCTCGGAGCCCATTTCGAGGTGCCGGTAAATGTTTTCCAGCGATATAACCGAGTTGTCGATCACGCGTGAGAATGCGAGCGCCAGGCCACCGAGGATCATCGTGTTGATCGTGCTCCCCATCATGTAGAGCACGACAAAGGTGGCCAGCGCCGAAATCGGAATCGACAGCAGCACGGCAAAGGTGGCCCGCATGCTGCCGAGAAAGACCAGAATCATGATGCTGGTAAGCGCCAGCCCGATCAGTCCCTCGTGCAGCACTGTGTTGATCGCTTCTTTGACGAACACCGACTGGTCGAACACGATGCTCGTCTTTAGCTGTGCTGGAAGGTCGAAGAGCTTCTTCGTCAGGTTCCGGACGTCTTCGACCACCTGGACGGTATTCGTGTCGCCGCCCTGCTTCATGATCGGAATGTAGGCCGATTTCTGTCCGTCGATGCGGACGATGTTGTACTGCAGCTGGCTCGAGTCTTCCGCTTTCGCAACGTCCCCGAGAGAAACCCAGCTGGTACCGTCGGTCTTCAGGGGAATTCCTTCCAGGTCCTTGACGTTCTGCACCAGACTGTTCGAATAAACGTAATAGTCGTCCGGCCCGATCTTCACATCGCCCGCCGGCAGAATCAGATTGCTGTCGTTGGCCGCATCAACGACATCCATCACGCTCATCTGGCGGGACACGAGCTTGAAGGGATCGACGTATACCATGGCTTGGCGGTACTTGCCGCCGAAGACGCCGGGAATCTCAGCCCCGTTCACGACCGCGATCTGATTACGGATCTGGAACTGGGCCAGATCGTGCAGCTGGGTTTCCGACATCCCTTTGCCGGTCACCGTGACCAGACAGACCGGTAGGCTTGAAGCATCGAACTTCAGTACGACCGGGGGCAGCGTGCCAGGCGGCAGGCGCTTCAGGTCCGCCAGCGCCAGATTGGAGAGCTCCGTGAGGTCGGCGTCCGCGCTGGTGCCCGGCTGAAAAAATACTTTGATGATGCTGACGCCGAGCATTGACCGCGATTCCGAATGATCGACACCCGCCGCAAGCGTAAAGAATCGCTCCAGCGGATTGGTGATGTCGGTCTCAACATCGACCGGCGGCATGCCGCTGTAGAACGTCGCCACCACCACTTCGGGAAGGTTGATCGGCGGGAACAGATCCTTCGGCATGCCGGTAATGGCCAGTACGCCGATCACCAGCAGCGCCAGGCAAATGACGACGATGAAGTAGGGATGGCGGATGGAGAAACGCGGCATGGCCTGGTCCGGATCGGTTACACGGCGTTCGTGACGGGTTTCTTCCTTCCATAAACCAGCAGGTACGCGGCGGGAACGATGAAGATCGTCAGCAGCACGGAGGTTGTCAGGCCCCCGATGACGGCCCGTGCCATCGGCGTATACTGCTCGCCGCCCGCGCCGAGCTTCATGGCCATCGGCAGCATGCCGATAATGGTGGCGAGCGACGTCATCAGAATCGGCCGCAGCCGCACGCGGCATGCGGTGACGATGGCGTCGGGAACGGACAAACCCTGGTCTTCCAGCTTGTGCGCGAAGTCCACGATCAGAATGCTGTTCGAGTTGGCGATGCCGATCAGCATCAGGACGCCCATCAGAGACATCACGTTCAGCGTGGTGTTTGTCAGCGGCAGAATAATCAGCACACCCACAAAGCCCATCGGAATCGCCAGCATAATAAGAAACGGATCGATGACCGACCGGAACTGCGCGACCAGGATGAGTATCAGGAGAATGAACGAAATCGTGAATCCGAGAGCGAAGCGCTTAAACGACGCATCCATTCCCTGCACCATCCCGCGCAGAGTCACGCGGATATTCGACGCCAGGTGTGCGTCGTCAATTGTTTTCCCGATCGCGCTCTTGAGCCTGCCCAGGTCCTCGCCCGATGGCGTCACGTAAACATCAGCAACTTTCTGGATCTGATAGTGGTCGATTTCCGTCGGACTCTGTACGCTGGTCAGGCTCACCACGGAATCCAGCGTGGTCGGCTGCTTCAGGTTGTGAGCGCGCAGCGGAATCGACTTCAGGTCGACCAGGTTCTGAATCGCCCCCTTGCCGTGTTCCGGGTATTGCACGCTCAGGAAGTAATCGTTGCCGCTGTTGTAATCCACCCAGTAATTGGGCGCGATCATGACGTTGGAATTCAGCGCCGTGATTACGTTGTCGACGATCTCCTTCTGGGTAAGTCCCAGTTCGCCGGCGTGCACGCGATTGACATTCATCTGAATGGCCGGGTAGTTCATATCCTGGGGAATATAAACCTGGCCCACGCCCGGAAGGCGCCGGATGCGCGCCGCCAGGTCCTGCGCGACCTGATAGGTCTTTGTCAGGTCCCGCGTATTCACCTGCACATCAATGGGCGCCGCCATGCCCGAATTCAGAATTCCGTTCACCATGGACCCGCTCTGTACGAACGCGCGCACGTCCGGGAACTTCTCTGCGATCTGCTCCCGCACCCGATCCATATAAACCAGGCTGCTGACGGCGTGGCTGTCATTCAGGGCCACCTGGATGGTTGCGGTGTACTCCCCGGAGTTGGCGGTGTAGAGCGACGAAAAATCGTTGACCACGCCGATATTGGAAACGATCATCCTCATATCCGTCGGGGTAACGACGTGGCGGATCAGATCTTCCACCCGGGCCACGTACTCATTGGTCACTTCGAGGCGGGTGCCCGTCGGCGCCTTGACGTTCACCGTAAACTGCCCGGCGTCGGTCTGCGGGAAAAAGGCCCTGCCCAGAAACGGGTAAATGCCAAGACTGGCGACGAAAACCAGGGTCAGCGCCGCCACTGTGAGGCCCGGACGCCGGAGCGCGCGGCGCACAGTGCGCTCGTAGACATCGAGCATCGCATTGAACTGCCGGTTGAACCACGCGTTGAAGCCTCCGCCACGGGCGTGAGGTTCACCGGCTTCCCCTTCTGCCGGAGCCTCACCATGGTGAACCGCCGTCAGAAACCGCGAGCAGAACAGCGGGATCACGGTCATGGCCAGGACGTACGAAGCCAGCAGCGACAGACAGAAGGCGAGCGCCAGAGCGGTGAACAGAAACTTGCTCACGCCGGCCAGAAGCGTGACGGGGAAAAAATTGACCACACCGACAAGCGTCGCGGCCAGCACCGCGAGACTTACTTCGGCGCCGCCCTCCTGCGCCGCAACCTGCGCGGACGATCCCAGCTCCAGATGCCGGTAAATGTTCTCCAGCGAAATCACCGAATTGTCGATGACGCGCGAGAACGCCAGCGCCAGGCCGCCGAGGATCATGGTGTTGATCGTGCTGCCCATCATGTAGAGCACGACGAACGTCGCCAGCGCGGAAATCGGAATCGACAGCAGCACCGCGAACGTGGCGCGCATGCTGCCGAGGAAAATCAGGATCATGATGCTCGTCAGCGCCAGCCCGATGAGGCCTTCGTGCAGCACGGTGTTGATGGCTTCTTTCACGAACACCGACTGGTCAAACGCGATGGCTGTCTTCAGCTGAGGTGGCAGGTCGAAGAGCTTTGCGGTCAGATTGCGGACGTCGTCCACCACCTGAACCGTGTTCGTGTCGCCGCCCTGCTTCATGATGGGAATGTAGGCGGATTTCTGCCCGTTAATGCGCACGATGTTGTACTGCAGCTGGCTGGCGTCCTCGGCCTTGCCGATATCGCCCAATGCAACCCAGCTCGTACCTGCCGTCTTCAGAGGGATCCCATCCAGATCCTTGACGTTCTTCACCAGACTGTTCGAATAGACGTAGTAGTCGTTGGGCCCGATCTTCACATCGCCCGCGGGAAGAATCAGGTTGCTGGCGTTCAGCGAACTGACAACATCCATGAGGCTCATCTGCCGCGACATGAGCTTGAAGGGGTCGACGTATACCATCGCCTGGCGGTACTTGCCGCCGAACACGCCGGGGATTTCGGCCCCGTTCACGACTGCAATCTGATTACGGATCTGGAACTGCGCCAGATCGTGCAGCTGCGTTTCCGACATTCCTTTGCCGGTCACCGTGACCAGACAGACCGGAAGGCTTGAAGCATCGAACTTCAGTACGACCGGGGGCAGCGTGCCAGGCGGCAGGCGCTTCAGGTCCGCCAGCGCCAGATTGGAGAGCTCGGTGAGATCCGCATCGGCGCTGGTGCCGGGCTGAAAAAAGACCTTGATCATGCTGACGCCCAGCATGGACCGCGATTCCGAGTGATCGACGCCCGCCGCCAGTGTGAAAAACCGCTCCAGGGGATTCGTGATGTCGGTCTCCACGTCAACCGGCGGCATGCCGCTGTAGAACGTTGCGACGACGACCTCGGGAAGATTGATCGGAGGGAAAAGGTCCTTCGGCATGCCGGTAATGGCCAGTACGCCGATCACCAGCAGCGCCATGCAGATCACGATGATGAAGTACGGATTGCGAATGGCAAAGCGCGGCATCGGCTACTGATCCTGCGTCTCGATGAGCGGAACAACCGCGGACTGCACGCGCTGGCCGTTCTTCAGGCTGCTGCGGTCGCTGACAACCACCATCTCGCCTTCCTTCAGACCCGAGAGAACCTCTGCATCTTTCGGCGTCTGAATGCCGAGCGAGATGTTGCGGACTTCAATGGCTCCGGAGCGCGAAACCACATCCACCATCGCCTGATCGCCGGTCTGACTGAGGGCCTGGACGGGAACGGCGATGGCGTTGTCCTTGCGGTCAAGCGACAGGGTGGCTTCCGCATAGAGGCCGGGCAGCAGCTTGCGATCGTTGTTGTAGATGTCGACCTCGGTATGCATGGTACGCGTGTCTTCCTTGACGTCCACGGAGAATCGCGCGACCTTGCCGCTGTAGCTGCGGCCCAGCGCGGGGATGTTGACCTGCGCGGGGTCGCCGATTTTTATGTAACGCACAAAGGACTCGGGCACAGGAATGACGAGGCGGAATTTATCGTCCTCGGAAAGACGGGCGATGGGAAGGGCCTGCGTGCTCGAATTCGTGCCCGCCTGCACGAGCGTACCGAGATTGGCGTAGCGCTGCGTCACCGTGCCGGCGAAGGGCGCGGTGATTTTTGAATAATCGAACAGCACCTGGTCGCGCTGACGTTTGGCTTTGGCCGCATCGAGCAGGCTCTCCGCCACGGAAAGATTGGACTGCGCCGATTCGACCTGCGCCTGACTGGCCAGATCCTTGCCTGTGGCGTCATCCACTTCCTGCTCGGCCACGAGGCCGGGCTGATTCTCCGCAACTTTGCTGAGGCGATCTGCCTGAAGATGCAGAACATTTTGCTGAGCCTGGTAGCGGCTCACTTCATGCTGGGCATGCGTGACCTGATCGGCGGCGCTCTTGATCGCGGCATCGTCCTGCTGCAGCTGCTGTTCGAGTTCGGGGATTTCGAGCACCGCCATCAGCTGGCCTTCTTTGACATGATCGCCATAGTCGACGAGAAGCTTGTTCACGTAGCCGGATTCCTTGGCGAAGACGTCGATTTCCTGGAAGGGCACGAGTTCGGAAGAGATGGTGAGATTGCGCGACAGCGGCATCGACTTCACGGCTGCGACGCCGACTTTGACCGTCGAGGCCTCGGAGGAGGGACTCACGGCGTCAGTCTTGGCGCTGACCTTGCCGTTGCCGCAGGAGGCCAGTCCCGCAGCCACGAGGACAAGCAGTGCGTTGATACAGATTGAATTCTTCATGACCTCAACGCCGGTGAAGGAGGCAGGCAGTCCTCTGCAACGGGACGCATGCGCTTCGACAGTTCCTTCAGGGAGAACCCATCTGAGCGGCAGAACTGCGTGAGTTCGTCTTCCTCCGCCTGAATTCGGTGCGCCATCTCCGGGATCTCAGCGGCGATTTCCAGGGGGATCGTGTGGATGCCGTTTCGGTCGCCATGAACGAGGTCGCCCGGCTGAAACATCAGACCGCCAATCTCCACCGGGCTGCCGAAATCGACAATGTGCGCGTACGCGTGACTCACAGAAACGCGCCGCGAAAACAGCGGAAATTTCAACGCCTCCACCGCTGCGAGATCGCGCACCGCGCCGTTCGTCACGCAGCCCGCGCACCCGAGCGCCTGGGCGATGGTGGCGTGAATCTCACCGACCAGGGCGCCCATACCGGAATTGTGATCAACGTCCTGGAGGACCATAACAGCCGGCCGGGGTATGGATTCAACGAACTCCCAGAAGTCCATACGATCAAAGTAACAGCGGCCTTTGACCGGCGTTGAGGATGTGCGCACCCGCGCGGTGGCGGCATAACCCAGCATTGGCGGAAGCTGCGCAAAGCGTGCCCGGACCGCACCGGCGACAAAGCCCTCATTGCGGAGCCGGACGCTGAACCGTTCGATGGCATTGGAGACGCTGCACGTGTCGAGACAGCCCAGTTTTTCGAACGCAGCAGTCGAAAGCAGAGTCATGATGGGGGGGAAAAGCCGCAACTCTCCTCCATTCAATCTAGGCCCGGAGGGCGTATGGGTCCCATACCGGACACTTGGTATTTCCGGCCGGAAAATCAGGTAGGCAGGCGGATTGACGTTTGTCCGGCAAGGCTTCGGCTGTAGTCTGGAATTAGAGAAGCGCACAGGCCAGACCACTGGCGAAGAGCTACGGGTCAGTCTTATCCAGGATAAGGTGAGCCATGCTGCTGCGCCCGTGGTCAGGTCCGTTGTGCGCTTGTGAGCATTGACTATGCCGGGAAGTCCCACTGATCGTCGCCTGTGGAACGCGCGCACTGCGCTCATTGCGGGCTTCGGCAGCCTGCTGGCAATCATGGCTCTGACCGGCGGCGATGCCCTGCTGGTGCTGCGCCAGGTGCGGCAGCAGGACGACGCGATCCGGCGCCAGTTTCTCTTTCGTAATCACACGCTGAACGAGGTGCGGTCGGATCTGTACCTCTCGGGCACCTGGGTGCGCGATTATCTGCTCGAACCGGAGCCGACGCGCGCCGATTCTTTCCGCGCCAGCCTTGAAGAAGTGCGGCGGAAGATGCAGGCGTCGCTGGATGAATACGGGCGGCAGGTCAACACAGCGGAGCGGCCCGCGTATGCGGCTCTGACGAAAGAGCTGGCGCGCTACTGGGACGTGCTGGGGCCCATCATGCACTGGAACGCCGAAGAACGGCGCACGCGCGGATACATCTTTCTGCGCGACGATGTGTTCCCGAGACGTGCCGCCATGCTGGAGATCGCCGGGCGCATCGGCGATCTCAACGAACAACAGATGAACGCAGGCAATGAGCGCGTGGCAGTTCTGCTGGTGCAGTTTCAGTCGCGGCTGGGCGTGACGCTGCTGATGGCGCTCGGGATCGGGCTGGGCCTCGCGGTCTTCAGTACGCGGCACATTCTGCGTCTGGAACGAAACGCCGAGCTGCGCTATACGGAGACCGCCGAGGCGCGGCAGCAACTGACGAATCTTTCGGCGAAGCTGCTGCAGGCGCAGGAGACGGAGCGGCGCGCGCTGTCCATCGAACTGCACGATGAGGTCGGGCAGGCACTGTCGGCAGTGCTGGTGGAGCTGAAGAACCTTTCCATTCGTCTGGACGGGCAGCCGACGGCAGCTTCGCGGACGAATGTGGAGGCGATCAAGGGCCTCGTGGAAGGAACCGTGCGCGTGGTGCGCAACATGGCGCTGCTGCTGCGCCCGTCGATGCTGGACGATCTCGGGCTGATTCCGGCGCTGCGCTGGCAGGCGAGAGAGATGTCGAAACGCACGCCGATCAACGTCAGTGTGGCGACTGAGCTGAGCGACGAGGAACTGCCGGATCAGTACAAGACCTGCCTCTATCGTGTCGTGCAGGAAGCACTGCACAACTGCGAAAGGCACTCCCACGCCACGACGGTGCGCATCCGCGTGCATCAGCAGGACGGCTGGCTGATACTGCGGATTCAGGACGACGGCGTGGGTTTCAATCCGCGTCAGGTGAAGGGCCTCGGACTGCTCGGCATCGAGGAGAGGGTAGCGCGGCTGGGAGGCACATTTGAGATTGATTCCGAGCCCCGCGGGGGAACAATTCTGAAAGTCGAGCTGCCCGCCGTCGCCGCGAACATGAGCGAATACGGAAGCGCACAGGGCGAAGGCTCCGTTGTGCGCGTAAAAAAAAGCGCACAGGGCGAAGGCTTCGTTGCGCGCGTAAAATAACGTGAACGCGATACGAATCCTGTTAGCCGATGATCATGTGGTGATGCGCCGCGGGCTCCGTCTGCTGATCGAGACGCAGCCGGGGCTGAGCGTGGTGGCGGAAGCCTCGGATGGCATCGAGGCCGTGGAGCAGGCGCAGGCAGCGAAGCCCGATGTGGTGGTGCTGGATATCGCCATGCCCAGGCTGAACGGCGTGGAAGCGGCGCAGCGCACTCACGAGGCGCTGCCCGATGCGGCAATCCTGATTCTGAGCATGCACTCGGATGAAGCTTACGTGCTGCGGGCGCTGCGGGCCGGCGCGCGGGGATACCTGCTTAAGGATTCGGCCGAAGGAGACCTGATCGAAGCTATTCGCAAAGTGCACAGCGGAAAAACGTTTTTCAGTCCGGAGATCAGCCGCATGCTGGCCGAGGATTACGTGCGCGAAATCCGTACCCACGGATTTGTCGACAGCTACGAGCTGCTCACGACACGGGAACGCGAGATCCTGCATCTGCTGGCACAGGGCAAGTCGAACAAAGAGATCGCGTCGCTGTGGAATCTGAGCCCTTATACGGTGGAAACGCACCGGCGCAATCTGCACGAGAAGCTGAACCTGCGCAACTTCGCCGATCTGGTGCTTTACGCGGTGCGGAAGGGCATCATTTCCTGACGGCCGGGCCTCGCCCGCCGAGGAAACGCTGGCGGCTGTTCGACGTGCTCTTCCAGTACGAGAGCGCGAGCCGGATGGCGCGTGTGGCATCGGCATCGCGCAGCGGCGTGGCCAGAACGTCGTATCCGCCGCGCTCGACGATTTCCTTCCACATGTAGGAATCGGTGACCGGCGAGGTGAGGATCACGCAGGGACGCGGGACAGCGGAGGCGAGCATGCGCACGGCGTCCGGCCATTCGATCCCGGGAACGTCGCGTCCGCAGAGCACGACCGGCGACTGCAGGCGGTTGGCGGTGTTCCAGGCTTCATCGCAGGTGTCGGCGAAGTGGATGTCGAGGTGGTCGCGAATCCCGATCAGCTCGAGGAGGTCGCGGTCCTGTCCATCGCGGATGAGAGCCACCACCGGCGTCGCCAGGGATGTCTTGTCGCGCGAAAGGCTACCCCAAAAGTCCTGAAAACTTTTCCACAACTTCAAGCCCGAGCTTAGCCGGAGAACCATGGGCCGCGAAATACCAGATACCTGGTAGATGGCAAATCGAAATGCAGGTAGAAGCGCGGCGGCGGGTTTCGCTCGAAAAGCGATGGGCGGACGGTCACGCAGCGTGCCCTCCCCCGTACCGCGCCTTATTCCGGGCTTCTCAGCGTGGGGTTGCCTGCAGCCCTGGGCTGCCAATCAGCTGATTCTGTTCCCCGTCCGGCCGGACGGTTGTGATCCGGGATAAGAGCCGTTTGCGGGTTTCGCCCGCGCAAACGGTCCTCAGCGGATTTCCAGAATCTCTTTTTCCTTCGCCCGCGCCGCGGGATCCAGCTTCTGCATGTAGCCGTCGGTCAGCTTCTGCATTTCGTCGTGCGCGCGGCGGTCGTCGTCTTCGGTGATCTTCTTTTCCTTCGACAGCTTCTTGACGTGATCGTTCGAGTCGCGGCGGATGTTGCGGATCGCCACGCGATGATCTTCCGCCACGCCGTGCAGCTTCTTCACCAGCTCCTTGCGGCGCTCTTCGGTCAGAGGCGGAATCGGAATGCGGATCATCTTGCCGTCGTTCGCGGGGTTGACGCCGAGATCGGCAGCTGCGGATGGCCTTTTCGATGGGCCGATCTGCGAGGCGTCCCAGGGCGTGATGGTGATCATGCCCGGCTCGGGAACATGCAGGTTCGCCACCTGGTTCACCGGCGTGGGCGTGCCGTAGTAATCGACGCGCACATTGTCGAGCAGGTGCACTGAAGCGCGTCCGGTGCGGATCGTCGCCATGGCGTGCTGCAGATCTTCCAGCGCTTTTTCCATGCGCTGCTTTGCGGCTGGTTTCGATTTCTTTGACAGTATTCATGTTCGGTCAGCTGATCAGCGTGCCGACAGGTTCGCCGGACACCATTCGCATTATATTGCCGTGGGTATTCAGATTGAAAACCAGGATGGGCAGGCTTGTTGTCGCGGCACATGGCGATCGAGGTCGCATCCATCACGCCCAGCGACTCGCGTGAGCACCTCGGTGTAGGTGATGCGCTGCGTACATGACGGCGTCGGCGTGCTTCATCGGGTCTTTGTCGTAGACGCCGTCCACTTTGGTGGCTTTGGCGATCACCTGCGCCTTGATTTCGAGCGCGCGCAGCGTGGCCGCGGTGTCGGTCGAGAAATAGGGATTCGAAGTGCCCGCCGCGAAGATCACGATGCGGCCTTTTTCCAGATGGCGGATGGCGCGCCGCCGGATGTAGGGCTCGGCCACCTGATGCATCTCGATGGCGCTCATCACGCGCGTGTGCTGCGCCGATCTGTTCGAGCGCATCCTGCAGTGCGAGCGAGTTGATCACGGTGGCGAGCATGCCCATGTGATCGCCCGTGACGCGATCCATGTTCTTTGCCGCCAGCGCGATGCCGCGGAAAATGTTGCCGCCGCCGACCACCACGCCGACCTCGACGCCCTGCCCGGGCGATGGCGGCAATTTCTGCCGCAAGATCCCGGACGCGTTCCGGCATCGATGCCGAAAGCCTGCGGCCCGGCCATGGCCTCGCCGCTCAGCTTGAGCAGAATGCGATCGTATTTCGGCATCGTGGCACAGACTTCAGTCTGTGATTCGTGTTTTCACCATGCTGTTCAGGCGGTTTCGGCCGGCGCCGCGTCGCCGACTTTGAAACGCGCGAAGCGCGAAACCGAGATGTTTTCGCCCAGCTTGGCGATTTTCGTCTTGATCAGCTGATCGATGGTGATAGTGTTTTCCTTCACGAACGGCTGTTCGTAGAGGCAGACCTCTTCGTAGAACTTCGCCATGCGGCCTTCCACGATCTTGTCGACCATCTTCTCCGGCTTGCCTTCGTTCAGAGCGCGGCGCGCGCTGGATTTCCTTCTCTTTTTCGAGGCCGCCTGGCGTCACGTCTTCCTTGCGGACGAACTGCGGATCGGCCGCCGCGATGTGCATGGCGAGGTCGCGCACCAGTTCCTGAAAATCGTCCGTGCGGGCCACGAAATCGGACTCGCAGTTCACTTCCACCAGCACGCCCAGCTGCGCGCCCGCGTGAATATAGGAGCCCACCACGCCCTGCTTGGTGGTGCGGGACGCCTTCTTGCCGGCGGACGCGATGCCGCGCTTGCGCAGCACCACTTCGGCCTCCGGCGAGATCCCCCTTCGCTTCGGTGAGAGCGCTCTTGCACTCCATCATTCCGGCTCCGGTGCGCTCGCGGAGCTGCTTTGACCAGACTTGCGGTAATTTCGGCCATTGTTCGTTATTTTCTGGCTCCATGACCGGCGATGAATACACGATGACACCCGCGCGTCATCCGAGGCTTTGATCCAGACCTGACCGGCTTCGGCGGCTTCGCTTTCGCTCGCCGTTTCCGAAGCCGGACCCTTGCGGCTCGCCGCGGGCGGTTCTTCGCCGAGCATCAGGCTTTCCTGCATGATCTGCTCGGCGTACTTCGGATCCACATACTGCGAATACTCTTCGGCGATCTCCTCGACCGGCGCTCTCGTCTTCCTTCGACCTTGTCGGCCGTGAAGTCGTGCTCGGTCGCGAGCGCGCGGCCTTCGATCACGGCATCGGCGATCTTGCTGGTGAACAGGCGAATGGCGCGCAGCGCATCGTCGTTGCCGGGGATCACCCAGTCGACTTCGTCGGGATCGCAGTTGGTGTCGACGATCGCGACCACCGGAATACCCAGCCGGCGCGCTTCCTTGACCGCGATCGCTTCCTTGTTCGAATCGATCACGAAGACCACGTCGGGCAGGCCGGGCATGTCTTTGATGCCGGCGAGATTCTGATCGAGGTGCTTGCGGTCGCGTTCGAGACGCACGATTTCCTTCTTCGGACGCCCGCCGTAGGAACCCTCGGCAGCCATCTGCTCCAGTTCCTTGAGGCGCTTGATCGACTTCTGCACCGTGGCCATGTTGGTGAGAAGTCCGCCCAGCCAGCGCTGGTTGACGTAGAACATCTGGCAGCGATTGGCTTCTTCGGCGATGGCTTCCTGCGCCTGGCGCTTGGTGCCGACGAACAGGACTGTCTTGCCCTGCGCGGCCATTTCGACTACATACCGGGCTGCATCCTTGAAGAGCTTCAGCGTCTTCTGCAGGTCGATGATGTAGATACCGTTACGTTCGCCAAAGATGTATTCTTTCATCTTTGGATTCCAGCGCTTGGTCTGGTGCCCGAAGTGAACGCCGGCTTCGAGCAATTCTTTCATTGAAATATGCGGGCAAACTTGCTCCTTACTCTGATTGACAACCTGTTCATTGCTCCGGCGCGGTCCAAAGCGAGATTTGCGCCGCAGACAAATAAAGGCAACTGAACAGCAGAATCGGGGCGCAGACGATACCCGCGCCCCGCCCGCAAAATGCAAACCCTTTAGCGCTTGGAGAACTGGAACCGCTTGCGGGCGCCCTTTTGGCCGTACTTCTTGCGCTCGTGCTCCCGCGGATCGCGCGTCAGAAGACCGGCTTTCTTGAGGGGTCCCCGCAGTTCGGCGTTAAACTCGACCAGCGCGCGCGCGATACCCAGTTTGATCGCGCCGGCCTGGCCGGCGACGCCGCCGCCGTTTGCGAGGATCGACGATATCGAAACGATCCGTCATTTCGACCGTCAGCAGCGGCAGCTTCACCGGCACGCGCCCTGCTTCGGTCGGAAAATAGTTTTCCAGATCACGGCCGTTGACCGTGATTTTGCCCGATCCGGGCCGCAGGAACACGCGGGCGATGCCGCGCTTGCGGCGCCCGGTCCCCAGATACTGTTCTAATTTTCTTAACGCCAAAATCGAATACCTTTCTGTTTCGAGGCTCTATTTCGCCGCAGACGCTGGTGCATTGGGCGACCGCTTCACGGTCAGCGCCACCGGTTTCTGCGCGGCATGCGGATGTTTGTCACCCGCGTAAACTTTCAGCTTCCGGTACATCTGCTTGCCGAGTTTCGTCTTCGGCAGCATGCCCGAAATCGCTTCCTCGATCATCCGGGCCGGGCGCGTGGCGCGAACTTTTTCCGCGCCCGTCTTCGACCAGCCCGCCCGGATAACCGGTGAAGTGCCGGTAAACTTTCTGCGTGTCTTTGCGGCCCGTCAGCTTCACCTTCGCCGCGTTGATGACGATCACGTGATCGCCCGTATCGAGAAAAGGCGTATAAATCGTCTTGTGCTTGCCCATCAGGAGTTGCGCGGCATGGCTCGCGAGCTTGCCGAGGACAACGTCATTGGCATCGATAACGTGCCAGTTTCTTTCAATTCCCGGCTTGGACGGGAATACCGTACTCATGAACACACCACTCCTGCAGTCTTAAACAACACTGATTATAACAGGCTACTCAATGTTGCCGCCCGGTGTCAAACCGATGAAACGATGTGTCGCAGGCTTCAGCCTGTGAATCGGGAACTCTCTTCCCGCGAAAGGCAACGCGGTACAGGTGAATTTCTCTATGCTTCGAAAATCATGTGCCTTGGCGCTGATTCTTCTGTCCGGGCGCCTCGCGCTGACGCAGACGCCGGCATCGCGCATCGTCACCGCCGCCAACGCCTTCCTCGCCACGCTCGACGACGCCGGACGGCAGAAGGTGCTCTTCGCTTTCAACGACGAGGACCAGCGCAAACGCTGGTCGAATCTGCCGACCACGATGGTTCCCCGCGCCGGCATCGCGCTCAAAGACATGACGCCCGCCCAGCGCGGCGCCGCGATAGCTCTGGTCGCGTCGGCGCTGAGTCGGCGCGGAGCTGAGAAGGTGCAGCAGATCATGGATGGCGACGAGGTCCTCAAATCGCAGCCTGATAACGGCCCTCCCGGCGGCCGCGGCCGCGGCGGCCCGCCACCCTTCGGTCGCAATGGCGGCCCGCCGCCGGGACGCGGACCCGGTGGCCCCGGTGGCGGCGTCCAGTTCGGTAAAGACCTCTATTACATCTCCATCCTCGGTAAGCCATCCGAAAAAGACCCGTGGATGATCCAGTTCGGCGGTCACCATCTCGCGCTCAACATCACCATCGCCGGGGCGCGCGGCATTCTTACGCCGACTCTGACCGGCGCCCAGCCCTCGCTCTACACGCTGAACGGCAAAACCGTACGCCCCCTCGGCGGTGAAAGCGATAAAGGCATCGCGCTCTTAAACGCACTCGACGAAAACCAGCGCAAACAGGCCATTCTCAGCTACCGCCTCGCCGACCTCGCTCTCGGTCCCGGTCAGGACGGCAAGACCATCCAGCCCGAAGGCCTGAAAGCTTCCGCCATGACCGAAAAGCAGCGCGCCATGCTGATCGATCTGATTTCCGAATGGGCGGACATCGTTCACGAAAGCGCGGCCGCCGCCCGCATGGCCGAACTCAGAGCCGATATCGACGAAACCTGGTTTGCCTGGAGCGGTCCGGTCACAGTCGATCCCGGCAAAAACATTTCGGCATATTACCGTATTCAGGGCCCGCATCTCGTCATCGAATACGCGCCGCAAGGGATGGGCGGTGACCCCTCCATGCACGTCCACACCATGTACCGCGACCCCACCAACGATTACGGCCGGCCCCGATGACCAAAGCGCTGGCTGCAATCTTCCTGCTGGCATCTGCCGCTTCGGCTCACCGCCTCGACGAATATCTCGAAGCCACGATGATCTCGCTTGACACCAGCCGTATGCACGCGGACATTCGCCTCACCCCCGGCATAGCCGTGCTTCCCACCGTGCTGCGCGAGATCGACACCAACGCCGACGGCGCGATCTCCCCTGCCGAGCAGCGCGCTTACGCCGCAAAGGTTCTTCGCGATTTGTCCTTCGCCATCGACGGAACCCGCCTGACCCCGCGTCTGCTCTCTTTCCGTTACCCGTCCATTGATCAAATGAAGGATGGCCTGGGCGAAATCCATCTTGAAGTGGACGCAGACTTACCTCGCGGTGGTCCGCACCGCAGGCTCACGTTCCAAAACCACCACCAGTTTCTGATCGCGGCCTACATGGTTAACTGCCTCGTCCCGCGCGACCCGCACATCCGCATCGACACGCAGCATCGCAACTATTCGCAGTCTTCTTACGATCTCGATTTCACCGATACTGCGGCTCAGCCCACCTCGGTGCTCTCCGGTATCACTGGCCCCACAGGCACGGCTGCGTTGCTGCTATCAGCCGGCCTCGCGTTGCTCTGGCGGCGTCTTCGTGCGACGCGAGAGGCAGTGCGCTGAATGTCGGTTGATCGCGGGAAACCAAAACTACATTACGACGTTTTTTGATCTTGGCGCCTTGCCGTCGCGCGGTTCACCCGATGCCCAAAGCCGACATTTCTTCGGGAAACGCTCACCTTTGGCCGCTTTCTGAGCCGCGCGCGCCAGCAAGCGGTTTGGGATATCCACGCTGACTTCTGCAATTTGGTACCAGCCTCCGCCCCGCCGGAACGGCCTTCGCCAGGCGCGCTTGACGGAACCGGCTATATGGCGGACAAATTCTCCTCACATTAAAGCTGAGAAGTTTCGCCTGGCCCCCGACCATTTGTTTGTTATTCGGGATATCCCCGTCCCTGAAATGGAGCGGTCAGATGCTGAACAAGTGGTTCGGAAAAGAAGAAGCGCACAGGCCGAATGGTCCGCTGTGCGCGTTGGGAAAGTCCCCGTCGGATTCTGTGCTGAACGGATCGACGGAACGTAACGAGCAGGTTAAGAAACTGCTCGAAGGCCATCAGCCGGCCACTCCGCCGGTGCCGCTTCCGTTCGAGCAGATTTACCAGACGGCATCCGTCAAGCCGCCGAAACTCACCTACGGCATCCAGAAGGTCGCCGAGATGGGCAACAGCGCGCACCTGACGGGAATGTCAACCCCGCTCAGGCGCAAGGCGCTGCTGATGGCGCTCGAGGCGGCGGGCACCGATGTCGGGCACGTCCTTAACAACGTCGTCACGCGGCAGCGGGCGCTCAAGGAATACGAGGAGTCTTATCAGGAAAAGGTCAACCAGTTCGAGGCCGAACAGCTGGAACAGAACCGCCTGCAGAAGGCCGAGCTCGACCGCATCACCGCGCAGTTCAAAGCGCGCATGGACGCCAGCCTGGCCGACATCGAACGCTGGCAGAAAGAATTCCGCGAATGGCAGAAACTGAAGCAGCAGGAACTGCAGAGGCTCACTGACGCCGCGGCCCTGTGTGTGCCGCGCGAATCGGAGGAAGACTCGGAACAGGACAAAGACGAGATCGCCGAAAACAAAGTCATGGCGTTTACCCAGCGGGCGGGAGGCGCCTCGCGTTAGAGCCATGCCGTGATCCTTATGGCGCTCGCGGCGGCGGCCCTGCTCGTGGCCGGCTTCCGCATTCGTAAAGGCAGATCGACGCCGCTCGACCGCAAGGAACTGGCGCGACACTGCCGCGCCGCCGAGGAAGCGTGCCGGGATTGGCTCTATCCGTTTGAGTGATTTCCAGGGAGTGATGAAAAGAGACTATGAGCACCACCACTGAAGAAACCTACACCCAGCCCATCGGCCTCAACGTCGGCACCAGCCGCATCGTCGTTGCCCGGACCCAGGGGAAACGAAATGGTTACGAAGCCCAGCTGAATGCGTTTTTTACGCTGCCCCACTCGCGCCTGGCCGAGAGTCTGCTGCAGCGCGAGAACGTTCTCTACGAGCTGAAGGACGGCCAGATCATCGTGGCGGGCAACGATGCCGAAAGGCTCGCCGAAGTTTTCCATGCCGAGACGCGCCGCCCCATGAAGGAAGGCGTGCTCAATCCGCACGAGCCCTGCGCCATCGATGTGCTCCACATGATCGTCCGGAAGCTGCTGGGCAGTGCAGGCGCGCCGGGGCAGAAGGTCTTCTTCAGCGTGCCCGCGCCCATCGGCGGCAACGCAGGCGGCATCCGTCATCATCAGGAATCCATCCGCCAGGTGCTGGCCGAACTCGGTTATGAAGGTACGCCGGTCGAGGAAGGCCTTGCCGTTGTGTTCGGCGAGATGAGCGCTTCCAACTTCAGCGGCATCGGCATTTCCTGCGGCAGCGGACTGTGCAATGTGTGTCTCGCCGTGCTGTCTGTGCCTGTCTTCAGCTTCAGCGTGACCAAGGCGGGCGATTTCATCGATTCGCAGTCGGCTCTGGTGACGGGCGATGTCGCCACCCGCATGCGGGTGCAGAAAGAGCAGAGCTTCCGCATGAACGGAATGAACGGGAACCGCGTGAACAACGCGCTGACCGTCTATTACGACGAGGTGATCGAGAATCTCGTGAAGAACCTCAAGGCGAGCATCTCGGCGGCGCGCAAGCTGCCGAAAATGTCGAATCCGATTCCCCTGGTGCTGGCTGGCGGGACTGTGATGCCGGACGGCTTCTTCGATCGCTTCCGCGCCGCCCTGCAGGCCAACGAACTGCCGGTGAAACTTTCCGAAGTCCGCGTTTCGGCCGAGCCGCTGAATTCGACCGCGCGCGGCCTCCTGATGGCCGCCCTCTGCTGACGTGAGTCTCTTTCGTACACGCGGCGCGAGCCGCGTTTCAGCCTGCTGTCGCCTGACTTCGCTATCCTGACAGCGTGCGCCGTGTCACGCCGATCTTCTTTCTCCTGACCATTGCCTCCGTACTTACCGCTCAGATACCGCCGCCTGAAAAGCTTTCCGACAGCGATTCGAAGCTTTTTCAGGCGGAGGTCCAGCGTATAAAGGGCCTGCTCGCTACGGCTGGCGACAAGTGCACCGTTTCCTACGCCCTCGCGCGCACGTATGCCAGCGGCGGGCAGTATCGTCAGGCGCTGGACGCGCTGCACGACGCCATCGATCTCAACGTCGGTCTCGATCCTTCGCGCGACGCTGCCTTCGCACGGCTGCGCGGCACGAACGAATTCACGCTGCTGATGCGCCAGGTTCGCGACGGCACGCCGCCGGTGTCGAACAGCCAGCCGGCGTTCACCATCGACAACCCGCGTCTTTTTCCGGAGGGGATCGCCTGGGAGCCGCGCCGCAAGCGGTTCTTCGTCGGCAGCACCTGGCAGCACAACATCGTCGAGTGCACGATTGTGGGGGATTGCAACTCCCTGGTGCAGGACGGGCAGGACGGCCTGTTTGAAGTGCTCGGGATCAAGGCTGACACGCGCGACCGCTCCATCTGGGCCGCCAGCAATTCGCCTGGCGAAGCCGGAATCTACCACTTGGACACCCCTTTCGGCACGCTGATCCGCAAGTACACACTGAGCCGCGTCACCGAGCGGCATTACTTCAATGACATCGCGATCAGCTCGAAGGGCGACGTTTTCATCACCGACACGCAGGCGGGAACCGTTTACTGGATCAGCGCCGCCACGCAGCGCCTGCAGGTTTTCGATCCGAACCTGAAAGTGGACTCCGCCAACGGCATTGCGATCTCGGACGACGACAAAACGCTTTACCTGGCCGGGTTCCCTGACGGGATCCGGGTGGTCGAACATCGCGTCGAAAACGTCACGTGCGATCGGCCATCCACAGGACCTTTGTCTCGGCAGCATTGACGGACTCGCCTATTTCAAAGGCAGTCTCATTGCGATCCAGAACGGCGTGATGGCGCAGCGTGTGGCGCGGTACAGGCTGACGCCGGATCAGAAAGACATCGCGGGCTTCGAAGTGCTGGAGCGGCGCAACCCGGCGTTCGACGGCATCACGACCGGAGCGATAGCGGACGGCGCGTTCTATTACATGGCAAACCCGCAGACGGATAAGGTGGCGGCCGGGAGAATCAGACCGAACGTGCAGCTCAACCCGGTGCAGGTCCTGCGCCTCGCTCTCAAGCCGTAACCCGCTGTCTGATTTTGTGGGGTGGGATGACATCCTGCAGCGCGATTGTCAATCGCGCTCCCGCTGTCGTTGAAAGCGGTCAACCGATCCCAAATCCCGAAAGTTTTCCTAATTGGCTGTCGGGGTTTTCAGGGCGCTGTCGATTACGAAAATGTCGAGCGGGGCCTTACGCGATTCCAGCTTGAGGCCAACCTGCTGCAGGGCGTCGCCTATCGCAGCGGGGGACTGGCGTCGAGCATCTTCTGCGCTTCCGGCGAGATGTTCGCGCCCCGCAGGACCGAGGAACGGATCAACATGGCCGTGTAATCCTCCGGCGTGACGTCAACCGCGAAATCGTAGGCGCCGGTCAGCCCGGTCATATCGACGATCTGGCGGTCTGAGTATCGTTCCAGGTTCCTGCAAAACACCCACAGCGGCAGCTTCCTGACTTCGATCCGGTTGTTGCCGGCCGAGAATGACGCGCCGCGCGCATATTGCACGCTTACCCCGTTGCCGGCAGCCACGATGGTCGCGACATTGGCCATTCCCACAGGCTCGTCGTTAACCGGATCCGCGTTCGGATCGGGCGGCACTTCTTTCAGCTTCAGCGGGCCTTTGGCAGGCACCAGCGCGAAAATCGGAAACTCTTTCTTCTCTTTGTGCAGTTTCACCTGGAACCTGTCGGCGAGAAGAGCCTGCAGCATCTCCGGAACCTGCGCCCTGGAGGCGCCGTCCGGAAGCGTTGCCGAAATATTGAAACGATCCGTCGCAGTCCAATCCGGTCCGGAGATCAAGGTCGCCTTGATTCTGTAGGCGGTGGCCAGGTAGTCCCGGAGCGATAGCGCGATGCCCCGCATCTGTGCACCGTCAAAGTGAAGGCCGCCGACGTTCTGTCCCGGCGCCGGGACGAAAGGCTTGACGGACGCCACCTCGAACTGCGGAGACTGGGCGAGAAGCAGGCCGGTCAGCAGGATCGCGAGAACAGCTTTTCGCATAGATTCCCCGTCTGATCTTACCCTGTACCGCTGGCGGTCTTGCTCGCCGGTGGTTTTACTCAGCTACGGCCAGCCGCAGGCTGAAGCGTGCCACCATGCATCGTAACGGAGGTGTTAGTTCAAGGTCCGGACTCGACCTTCTGCTCGGCCTTCGCCTGATCGCGCCCTCCCCCGATTGGGGGCTTGTGAAAACGCTCTGAAGACTACTGGATACCCAGAAGCTCGACCTCAAAGACGAGGGTTGCGCCACCCGGGATCACCGGTGGGCTGCCGCGATCCCCATACGCGATGCTCGCAGGGCAGACCAGTCTGGATTTCCCGCCGACCTTCATTCTCTGCACGCCTTCCGTCCAGCAGGGGATTACCTGATTGAGAGGAAACTCAATCGGCATATTTCGTTTGTACGAGCTGTCAAACTCTTTTCCGTCAATCAAAGTACCGCGGTAGTTGACCTTTACCACCTGGCTCGCCCGCGGAGAAGCGCCCGTGCCCGCCTTTAATTCGGTATAAACCAGACCGCTCGCGGTCTTTACTGCGCCTGGTGCTGCCGCGGCTTTTGCCAGAAACTTCGCATAGTCCGCCGCCGTCTGCCCCGCGGACGACCACGCAAGCAAAACGATTGACAGAACCAATAAGGGAAATCGCATTTGTCCAGACTATCATCCCCGCGCCGCCGCTGGGTTTCACCCTGCGCCTGGAGTTTCTTACATTTCGCTGCCATTTTGGGACGCGCGGATTGTATCCGCGTCTTCGTTTTTAGAGCGACGAATTGGCAGCCTTTCCCCGCCTCCGGGCCGCCATCAGGAGAGTAGCTATCGGACCGTCGCCGCTTCAAGGCCGGCAAGGACTATACCGACATGCGCCTTACATGAAGGTACAGGTTGAATCCGCATACAAGCACTGCCGCGGTTATCAACGCGCTCTCGGGTACATTCGGGTACACCGTTGCCTCCAGGTAGTGGATCAGAAACGGCTCCCGATACGCCGCGATGCCTCCCCTGGATTCGAGCCCCTGTTCGAGCAAGGTCAGCGGGCACGGCCAGGGTGCGATCTCGATACCAATGCCATAGATCAGGGATCCGAAGTGGAGCCATCGAAGCACGCGCCGGTCGCGCGCAACGAACCAGCCGAAGATCACCCAGATGATCCAGGTCAAATGAACGACCAGGACCACAGTCGCCAGGGCGCTGTACCGATTCATGGGCTTCTCCATTATCCGGTGTTCAGGAAATCGCTCTGCGTTTATTTCGAAAATGCTCTGGGACTTTGTTGAAAAAGGCCCCACACCGGCCCGCAAACTGTTGACTGCCCGTGGTGGGGCAGGCGGTTTCGCCGGTCCGGACATCAGCTGATCACTGATCCCGGCGATATTCTCACTTCGGCTGTCCGCGTGGTGAAGGGCGAGGTGATCGTCGGCAATAGCCCCGCGGAACTGGCCGTGCACGGCCAGTTCTACACCTGGGATGCGCGGGGCGCAGCGCCTTTCAGTCGTCGCGGATTCCACCGGTTTTCACCCGGTAGTCGTTAAACCAGCCTCTCGGCACCGACCCAGAGCCCGTTCTGCCGGGGACGGGCCTGGACTCACGTCCGATGGGGAATGCGCGATCCAAACGGGGTCCGACGAATCACTGCGACCCCTCCTCCAACGGGACAAATGGACAAACACGCGACCACCTCAGCGGTTTTCGCAAAATAACCGGCGAACTGGAGTGCCGAAATCACAGTCCACTACGGATGTTCAAGTAGACAAAGACCTCCGGCGCTATATGACCATTGAGATAGACTGACGATTGCAATGCAGGCCAGCGCAGAGATGTTGACGCTGTGGGCCTCGCTGGCTGCTCCAAGACTGCACTCAGCGAAGAGCTGGGACGCTGTGGATCAAGTGATCGCTGCTGGCCGATCTCTGATCAGCGGCGACATTCGCGACCTGGAGGCCGCCGTAGCCCTCTCCAATCGCATTCTTTCCCCCCTCGAAGATCCATTCTGTGCGGATTTTGGATTGCATCGTTGGCTGACGGGAGGCCGCGAAGAAAGCTACTCGGACTGGCTGCAATATGTCGTTCGGCAGTTGGATCGTCACCCTGACCTTGTGTATCGCTTGTTCCAGCTGGACCCGCCCACCGGTATCGAGCGCGACATCCCAAGCTTGTCCCGTGAATTCACGATGGACTCCGAAATCCCACGCGATCGCGGCGCCTCGACCTTTTAGTTCGCTACCCGGGAGCACCTCCATTGGTAATCGAGGTAAAGACTACGACCGCTGAGGCCGCCGACACTTACAAGCAGCAAGAATACTCAAGTTTGCTATCAGCCCTGTACGGGAAGTGCGACAAGGTGCTCCTGGTCACCGGAACAGAGAGACCTTCCTCGCATGGCGATTTCCGGGTTCGGCTCTGGCTGGACCTCGCGAGGGAGCTACGAAGAATCGTTCCTGGCATCTGCAGGGCTCGTCGAGTTGTTGTTGCCGCTATGCTCCTCGCATTTGCCGGAGCGATTGAACAGAATCTATGCGGTCTTCCCGGGCAGCCGCTAAGGTTACTTAAGGCGGGAATCACAGCAGGTGCCGATCGAGTGATTTCATATCTTAGGGAGAACATTCAGGTTGACCGATGAAACGAAGCAGTTTTTGAGAATCGGCCTAAATTCATACCATCCGGGCCTCACGGCCTTTGCGAGGTTTCGGGCAGAAATATACCGAGGCGCGAAGCGTTCTATCACTCGAAATATTCCGACGCTGAGTGCTGCAACAAAGCTCGACCTGAATGCCGATGAGGTTGTACCCTATGCCGACCCCTCTGATTTCGGTTCGTCAGAAAAAATCGTGGGTGGATTCGGGCTCGGGAAGTTTGCCAAGTGAGTGATAGAGGGCGAGTTCCAGCGTTCGAAAGGTTCGAAAGCCATAGGCTTTTCGCATTGTGACTTTGGCCTTGTTATTCAGCCCCTCGACGACACCGCTGGAAAGCATCTTTTGAGCGCGGAAATAGTTGAGGATCAGTTCACGGTGATCGCGCAGAGAACTGGCGATCTTCTTCATCGGCTCGATGCGGGAGCGCATCACCTGACGGCACCAGTCATCGAGGAACTTTCCGGCCCAGTAGGGAGCGTTGTAATCCCAGAGTTGCTGAAAGGCTTCCTTGAGAAGGTAAGCGCGGACGGTTTTCAGGTTGTAGCGGAGGATGTCGCGCAGGCGGAAGCGCTGTTCGGTTTTGAGGTTCTCTTCGCGTTTGAGCAGCAGCCAGCGCGACTTCTTCAGTACCGGCGTATAGCCTTCGCGCAGCATGCGGCGCGATTCGCCGGCGCGAACCTCATCGAGAGCCTTGTTCATCTTCGCAACGATATGGAAGCGGTCGAGAATGTGCAGCGCCTCGGAGCATTTCTCGCGAATGACCTTCAGATAGGGCTCCCACATGTCGGAGCAGACGAAGACGATCTTTGAAGCGATTTCGTCGCCGATGACTTTGAAGAACCCCTGAAACGACTCAATCGTTCTTTCCCTTCCGATCCAGAGCAGGCGCGTGACGCCGAGATCGATCTGATAAACCAGCGTCAGATACTTGTGGCCTTTGGCGTATTGGATTTCGTCCACACCGATGGCGTCAATCTGACCGAGCACCCGGTGCTCCAGCCCGAAGGTAACCACGTGCTCGACGGCGTCGAAAACCTTTTCCCATGAAGTACGGAAAGCCTCGGCGGTTTCTTTCCACGAAAGCCGGCGCGCCCAGCGGGCGAGGAACAACATGTAGGCCCGGGTCAGAGTGCGCTTTCCGTCGCCCCACGGAACTTCCTCGACCACGACCGCATCGCAGCGGCGGCAATCCACACGCCGCATCGAGTACAACAGAAAAACCAGAAATCCCCAGAATGGAATGAACTCGAAACGGCGCTCGGCGAGTTGATCGTAGCCTGGAGCGGGCTGGTGGCATCGCGAACAAATCGCCTTCGAGCCCTTACGGGGACGCACCGCGATCTCAATGCTCTTGTGATCGGAGCTGAAACGGGCCTGCCGATAAACGAATCCCGGAAAACGGTGACAACGATTTAGAATCGTGATGAGCGCAAGCATGAAGTGGAAGCTGGTGAAGGCGAGAACTACCAAAGTAAACCGCGCCGCTACTCGACCACGCCACGACCTCGAACACTATTGCCGGGATTTGAACGGCTGGCCCCGGTCCTGGATGGGGCTGGAAAAAGATGTGCCGCCGGGTGAGCAGTTGATCGCCCTGTTCCGTCCGTTCCTCGAATCTCTGGCGGCGTCGGACCTGGCGCCAAAGACCATTCAGAAACACGTCGATAACATGTGGGTGCTGGGCGGGGAGTTCATCCGCGACCTCAACTACGATCCTTCTCTGAGAAAGAAGCCCGTGGATGTGGTTCTCTGGCGCATGATCGAGTCCGACGGCGGCCCGCTTCTGTATCACGGCGGCGAGGATGAACAAAGATCGTTCGATTCGACTTGCCGGAAGCTCCGCCGATTCCTCACCGAGACGGCTCGCTAACGCTCGCCGTCAACCCACAAATTTCCCCGACGAGGCCTGATTTCAGTAGCGAAATCGACGAATGGGACCAATCGCTTGCAAATATCGGAGCTAAACTCACTGTCAAAGAAGGCAGGACCCATATCCACGCAGGTATCGGTTGGGAGGTCGAAGAGATGTCGGCGGAGATCGGCACGACCGCATGGGTCGGATTCGAGGCGTGGTCGATTGCGGGAATGAGAATTGTCGAGGAGGCTGCGAAGAAACTGGAAGCGGACCAAGTTCACAGTTTCGGATACGAGGTTTGGCTTCAGCAGAAAATCTCCGCAGCCAACTTCTCGGACTTCGAGAGAATCCTGGATAGCCTATTCGTGCGGTGGACTGCAGTTTTCGAGCACGCCCGTGGGTTTCCGATTGCAACTAAGAAGGTGAGGTAGGCTCGTAAGCTGGGGCGCACCTACACGCATTTTGTTGCTTTCGATCATACTCTTCGAACGCTGTTGTGATTGATCCCCGCCGCGAGACCGGCCGCTTGGCTGGATTGCCGGCAAGCCGTCGAGATGCCGCTGAATTCCCGAGATACGGCGTTCGGGGAGATCACTGGCCCCTGAAGTCGCGTTCACGTCAACTCGACGGGAAACGCCCTCGCGCCCCCGAGCGAATCACAAATTTCACAAAGAAACCTCCACTCCCGCTATCTCCATGCACCCACGCCCCTTTCCGCCCCTTCCCGGCGCTCCGCCCAACCCCGCGCGGGTCCGTTTTCCGCCTTCTCGTGCTACTTCTTCTACCGGAGGAATCCAAAGTGGCAATCGACAAACAAATCGAAGCAAACCGCCTGAACGCGCTTAAATCCACCGGCCCCCGCACCGAGGCTGGCCGCGCTGTCTCCCGCCTCAACGCGTACAAGCACGGCCTCACCGGCCACCTCAACGTCATGACTGAGGAGCAAAAGGAGGCTCGCGACACCTTCATGGCCGGCATGGTCAACAGCCTCAAGCCCGCCGATGCCATCGAGTGCCAGCTCGCCCACTCCATCGCCGACGGCTACTGGCGCATCAACCGCGTCTCCACCATCGAAAACAACTTCCTTGCGGCCGACGCATACAATCAGGAACTCGACCGCCCCGCGGAGTCCGAGCAACCCGAAGTCAACAGTGCCCTCGCTTCCGCCCTGACCTTCATCAAACACCCCGAGCGCTTCCAGCTCCTCACGGTCTACGAAATGCGTCTGCACCGCAAGGTCAAGCTCGACCTCCAGCAGCTGCGCGAAATCCAGGCCGCCCGTAACGCCGCTGAGGCAAAGAAAGCCGAGCAGGAACAAGCCGCCAACCGCGAGGCCTTCGATGAATCCTGCGCGCTGCTCGAGCTGAATCTGCGCCATGACGGCCAGCTCGATCTCACCGGCGGGTTCACCCACCCGAATGGCTTCGTTTTTCCGATTCCGAAATTACTCGACGCTATGGCGGTCAACCGGCGCATGCAGCACGCCAGACAGAATGTTACCCGCAACCCCTTCACCGCCGCCGAGCTCGAACACTTCCTCCCCGCCCAATGATGTGGCACAGGCTTCAGCCTGTGATGGCTTACTTTTCAAACACCGTATCCACCGGCACCACAGTCACGTCCTCTTTCCCCAGCCCCAGCGGAAAGCGCTCGACGATCTTGTCTTCATCGAGAACCTCCTGAGCTTTCGCCGAGTTGTAGTGCATCGGCGACGGATCGCCCCCGGTAAGCGCGGCGCGGATCGCGTCCGTGTCCTTCGCAACCCCGACGATCTCGATCTTATCCGCACGCAGATGCCGCCGGATCGCGGCGTTCTCGTCAGCCAGCGTGAGTTTCGCCAGTCCGGCCTTGACGTATTCGTTGTAGTTCGGGATGCCGTAGTAGGCGCTGTCGATGGCATAGCCGAGTTCCGCCGACTTCGTCTTCGTCAGGATATTGATGTACTTCGAAAGGAACAATCGTGCCTTTTCAAAGTCCCCTGCGGGGATGCCGTTCTTCACGAGTTTGTCCAGCTCGAACATGGCCAGCCGCAGCGCAAAGACCGCATTCGGCGGCTCCACCGGGCGAATCCAGATCTGAAAGATCTGCTGATGCCGCGCAAGGTTCGGTTCCGGCTCCATGCGAAACATGCCGCGCGGGAAATATTCGATGTAGGCGTAGTCGCCGTAATTGAGGCCGCGCACTTCGCGCATCCGGTTGAAGAGCCGCCCCACGCCCTCGCGGTGCTGACCCAGCCAGGACTGCACGAGCAGCATGGCAACGTAGTCCGGATCGCGCCGCGTCACATCCAGCGGATAGCCGAACGACCATGCGACAGAACGCGTATCCTTTTCGACGAGCGTTACGTGACTGCGCGCCGACGCGGCGGGCTGCGGCATCTCGTCGAACCGGTCGGCCGGCCCGGCGGGCAGTGCCCCGAAATCGCGTTTCACGCGCGCCGCGAATTCCGCCGGATATCCGCCCGCGATGCCGACGATCAGATTGGCCTGCGTGTAGTGCCGGCTGTAGAAACTCTGCAGATCGGCGATAGAGGCCTTCTGCAGCCACGACGCCGTGCCCAGATCTTCGTGACCGTAGGGACGGCCGTTGTAGATCACGTTGTAGAGCACTTCCTTGCCCAGCTCTTCGTCGTTGTTGCCGCGCAGGCTGACGCGCAGCGCGTTGACGGATTCATCGCGGATCCGTGTGAAGTCGTCCGTGCGCCACCCCGGATGCAGAATCATGTCGCGCATCAGGCCGTAGAACTTGTCGAGGTTGTCGCGATGCGTCTCGCCCACAAAGGTGGTCATTTCCTTGTCGGAATAAACGCGCACCGAAGTCGCCATGGGGTACATCGCATCCACGATCTGTTTGTAAGTGAGACTCTTGGTGCCGCCGTTGCCCAGCATTTCGGCCGTGAGATGCGCCACGCCGGGCTGGTCCGCGGGGTCCGCCCCGGCGCCAGTGGTGAATACGAAACGCAGCGTCACCAGCGGCGATTTGCCCGGCAGTGTTACGACGCGCATATCCGCGAATGCCATAGCAGCGGTAAGAGCCAGCAGCAGAACGGCTCGCATCATTTCGACCCCGCCTTTGTGGTGAGAGTTACGATAGTGCGGTTCTTTTCGGTCAGATATTTTTTCGCAGCGTTCTGGATGTCGGCCGGGGTCAGCTTCGCGTAGGCACCGTAGTAACGATCGATGGTTGCCGGCGTTCGCCGCAGCGCCACGAAGTCGGCCACGGTGGCCGCAATGGACTCGCTGTTATTAAGCTGCAGCGCGAATTCGTATCGCAGGTGCGCTTTCAGATCGTTCAGCTTCTTCGCATCCACGGGCTTCGCCGCGAATCCTTCGGCCACGGCGGTGATCTGCTGCTGCACGGACGGCATGTCCGCCGCGTTCTTAACATGCGCCCAGATGCTGAACAGTTCCGGATCGACATTGTTTGGCGGTCCGGCGCTCAGCGAATCGAGCTTCTGTTCGTCGATCACCAGCTTCTGGTAGAGCACCGATGTTTCGCCGAAGCCGAGGCGCGAAATGGCGTCGAGCGCCGCGGTGTCCTCGGTCGAATCG
The DNA here is from genome assembly GCA_963832905.1 of Terriglobia bacterium. GTDB lineage: Bacteria > Acidobacteriota > Terriglobia > Bryobacterales > Bryobacteraceae > BOG-234. The sequence continues at coordinate 1,564,831 of CAWHVO010000008.1, forward strand.
GTGTATGCAGGCCCTCGGTAACCCGCCACGATCCACGGCAGCGTCTCGGTCGGCCAGTCAACATGCGCGGTGCGCGGACCCTCCTGCGCGGGCTCGGCGGGAATCACCGGTTTGAAATCGCCGCGCTTCCATGTGCCCCAGCCTTCATCGATGAGCGAGCGGACGCGCTTCGCATCCACATCGCCCGCCACGATGATCGTCGTGTACTCCGGCCGGTAGTAACGGTCGAAAAACTGGCGGCTGTAGTCGTATTCGTCGGGGAAGGCTTCGATGTCCTTCAGAAAGCCCATCGTCGTGTGCTGGTAGGGATGCACATGAAACGCTGTGGCGTGGAGCGTTTCGTCAAGCTTCTGTTCGGGGTTGGCGCTGTTCTTGTTATATTCACCGAGCACCGCCAGTGTTTCTGTCTTGAACAAGGCAGGGGGCACGGCAAGGTGCGCGAACCGGTCGGCCTCCATGGAAAGCATGCGCGGCAGGTCTTCTTTCGAGAACGTCGTGTGATACGCCGTGTAATCGCTCGTGGTGAAGGCGTTCGACGCCGCCCCGGCCTTCTGCAGTTCCTCGTTGTAGCGTTCGGCCGGGTACTCCGGCGTGCCGCGGAACATCAGGTGTTCGAACAGATGGGCGAAGCCGCTTTTGCCTGGCTCGACTTCATTGCGCGATCCGGCCCCCACCACGATAAACGCTATGACCCTATCTGGGGTGACCCGGCGCCGTGATGCCGGGGGACGGCGAGATGTGTGTCGCCGGGGCACTTCAGATAGGGGCGTTTGAACGGGGCCGCTCGCGTTTGCGGCGGGCGCGGTCTGGCTATGGGTGTTCAATCCACAGGGGAACTTCTGGTTCGGCGAATCGGTAGCCGTGGATAAGATCAGGGGCTGTTTTTGATGTCGGGAACTCCGGGTAAATGGTGAATGGCACGGGCTGCGGGATAGGGTTTTGATTGTTCCTGGGCGCGCCAGGGGCAACGGGACACACCTCGGACCCGCGTGCCGGAGCAAGCGCATGGTTAGCCGATGACCGATCGCTATGACGTGTCAGCGAAGCTCTCCCGGGCTGCAGTCCTTCGCAACATCTGTTGAGGATTGAGTTTCTCGATGAGTTTCATGGCTCCGCCGCAACAAGGGCAACGCCATGCGCCGAAAGCCGGGGCTTCCGGCCCTGACGCCTTCTGCAAAGGCGAAACGACTGCGAGAAGTTGGCGGCACACCGGGAGCAGGTTACCTCGACGGCGGTTGGCGAGAAAGCCACAGAAGCGGATGCGCACAAAACCGCGCGGCAGAGTGTGGAGCAGGAAGCGCCTCAGGAACTCTTCGGCGCTGACAGTCATCAGCCGCTGCTTGTTGTGATGGGCATAATCCTTCCAGCGGAAGGTAACCTTGCCGTCGGCAAGGCTCACGATGCGGTGATTGGAAATGGCGACGCGGTGAGTGTAGCGGGCCAGGTAGTGGAGGACATGCTCGGGTCCTCCGAAAGGCCGTTTGGCATAAACTACCCAGCGCTTACGGAACAGTGGTCGAAGGAAGGCGTGGAACGCTCTTCGTTCGGACAGCATTTTCATCCGGCCAGGGAACCGGAGTTCTCCTGCGTAGAAGGCGCTTTTCAATCCGTCGGTAAACTTTCCGCGGAACACCTTGCCCAGCACCTTCACCGGCAGAAAGAAATCATAGCGCGGGTGAATCCAGCGCTGGTGATCGGGAGCAAGACCGCCGGCCGGGATCACGCAATGAACATGCGGATGGATCTGCAGATTCTGCCCCCAGGTGTGCAGAACGCTGAGGAAGCCGATCTCCGCTCCCATGTGTTTGGGATCGGCTGCGACCTCCAGCAGGGTTGCGGCACTCGCGCGGAACAGAAGATCGTAGACAACCTTCTTGTTCTGCAGAGCCAGCCAGGCGAGTTCGTGGGGAAGAGTAAACACGACGTGTACGTAGCTCACGGGCAGCAGTTCTTTGTGGCGATCGGCGAGCCACCGGTTGCGGGCATTGGTCTGGCACTTCGGACAATGCCTGGAACGGCAGGAGTTAAACGAGGTAGCTTCATGGCCGCACTGACGACAGCGATCCAGATGTCCGCCGAGCGCAGCCGTGCGACAGTGCTCGATGGCAAAGAGAATGCGGAGTTGGAGCCAGGTCAGCCAGGAGCGGTTCCTTTCGACGAAGCTGTCGCCATGGGCGCGAATGATGTCTGCCACCTCGAAAGGTGGCTTCTTCATCTTTTGATCAGCTTCCGGGACCGCTTAATCTGGTCAGGGCTGGAAACATCGATGTTGTCCAGTGGATTGCCGGCCGACCGAAGGTGGCGTTGCGACAGGTGCAGGTAGATCGTGGTGTGTCGGATGTTGGCATGACCGAGCAGCGTTTGCAGTGTGACGAGATCGCAGCCGCTTTCCAGACGGTGGGTGGCGAACGCGTGCCGCAGGGCGTGAGGTGTAACCGGTTTGGTGATGCCGGCTCTTTGGGCCGCCTGTCGGCATGCCTGCCAGACTACTTTGGTATCGATTGGCTTATCGGCCCGCCAGTTGTTGATGGTCCCCGGAAAGAGGTATGTCTTCGGCCGCATCCAGCGCCAGTACTCCCGCAGCGTTTCCCGGAGTTTCGGATCGAGCGGGATATCCCGGTCGCGGGCTCCCTTGCCGTTGCGAACGTGAACGACCATCTGCGTACTGTCGATATCGCTGACTTTGAGATTGCACACCTCGGCCCGGCGCATGCCGGTCGCATAGAGCGTCATCAGGATGGCGCGGTGGAACAGGTTGCTCGCGGAGTTGATCAGCCGGGCAGCTTCCTCTTGTGTGAGGACCGTGGGAAGGCGGCGTGGTCTCTTCGGATACGGAACCGATTCCACCGGATAGGGCCGCCGCAACATCCTGACAAAGAAGAACCGTAAACCGGCGGTCATCTGTGTCACAGTACTGGCCGACAGTTTCTTTTCCTGAAACAGGTGTGCCTGCCAGGTACGGATATGATCGAGACCCATACGGTCCGGCGGAGTGTGGAAATGTCCGGCGAACGCCTCCACTGCGTGCAGGTAGGCGCGTACGGTAGCCTGAGAGTAATTCCGACGCTGGAGCTCTTCCAGCATCATTTTTCGAAGTTGGGTCACAGGGACCTCCTTGTGACCCATATTTAATCTCAAAACCCCACGCACTCCACCGGTTCACCACACGCGCAGCGTCGCCGCGCGAGCGGCTTCGTTCAAACGCTATGACCCTATCTGGGGTGACCCGGCGCGTGATGCCGGGGGACGGCGAGATGTGTGTCGCCGGGGCACTTCAGATAGGGGCGTTTGAACGGGGCCGCTCGCGTTTGCGGCGGGCGCGGTCTGGCTATGGGTGTTCAATCCACAGGGGAACTTCTGGTTCGGCGAATCGGTAGCCGTGGATAGATCAGGGGCTGTTTTTGATGTCGGGAACTCCGGGTAAATGGTGAATGGCACGGGCTGCGGGATAGGGTTTTGATTGTTCCTGGGCGCGCCAGGGGCAACGGGACACACCTCGGACCCGCGTGCCGGAGCAAGCGCATGGTTAGCCGATGACCGATCGCTATGACGTGTCAGCGAAGCTCTCCCGGGCTGCAGTCCTTCGCAACATCTGTTGAGGATTGAGTTTCTCGATGAGTTTCATGGCTCCGCCGCAACAAGGGCAACGCCATGCGCCGAAAGCCGGGGCTTCCGGCCCTGACGCCTTCTGCAAAGGCGAAACGACTGCGAGAAGTTGGCGGCACACCGGGAGCAGGTTACCTCGACGGCGGTTGGCGAGAAAGCCACAGAAGCGGATGCGCACAAAACCGCGCGGCAGAGTGTGGAGCAGGAAGCGCCTCAGGAACTCTTCGGCGCTGACAGTCATCAGCCGCTGCTTGTTGTGATGGGCATAATCCTTCCAGCGGAAGGTAACCTTGCCGTCGGCAAGGCTCACGATGCGGTGATTGGAAATGGCGACGCGGTGAGTGTAGCGGGCCAGGTAGTGGAGGACATGCTCGGGTCCTCCGAAAGGCCGTTTGGCATAAACTACCCAGCGCTTACGGAACAGTGGTCGAAGGAAGGCGTGGAACGCTCTTCGTTCGGACAGCATTTTCATCCGGCCAGGGAACCGGAGTTCTCCTGCGTAGAAGGCGCTTTTCAATCCGTCGGTAAACTTTCCGCGGAACACCTTGCCCAGCACCTTCACCGGCAGAAAGAAATCATAGCGCGGGTGAATCCAGCGCTGGTGATCGGGAGCAAGACCGCCGGCCGGGATCACGCAATGAACATGCGGATGGATCTGCAGATTCTGCCCCCAGGTGTGCAGAACGCTGAGGAAGCCGATCTCCGCTCCCATGTGTTTGGGATCGGCTGCGACCTCCAGCAGGGTTGCGGCACTCGCGCGGAACAGAAGATCGTAGACAACCTTCTTGTTCTGCAGAGCCAGCCAGGCGAGTTCGTGGGGAAGAGTAAACACGACGTGTACGTAGCTCACGGGCAGCAGTTCTTTGTGGCGATCGGCGAGCCACCGGTTGCGGGCATTGGTCTGGCACTTCGGACAATGCCTGGAACGGCAGGAGTTAAACGAGGTAGCTTCATGGCCGCACTGACGACAGCGATCCAGATGTCCGCCGAGCGCAGCCGTGCGACAGTGCTCGATGGCAAAGAGAATGCGGAGTTGGAGCCAGGTCAGCCAGGAGCGGTTCCTTTCGACGAAGCTGTCGCCATGGGCGCGAATGATGTCTGCCACCTCGAAAGGTGGCTTCTTCATCTTTTGATCAGCTTCCGGGACCGCTTAATCTGGTCAGGGCTGGAAACATCGATGTTGTCCAGTGGATTGCCGGCCGACCGAAGGTGGCGTTGCGACAGGTGCAGGTAGATCGTGGTGTGTCGGATGTTGGCATGACCGAGCAGCGTTTGCAGTGTGACGAGATCGCAGCCGCTTTCCAGACGGTGGGTGGCGAACGCGTGCCGCAGGGCGTGAGGTGTAACCGGTTTGGTGATGCCGGCTCTTTGGGCCGCCTGTCGGCATGCCTGCCAGACTACTTTGGTATCGATTGGCTTATCGGCCCGCCAGTTGTTGATGGTCCCCGGAAAGAGGTATGTCTTCGGCCGCATCCAGCGCCAGTACTCCCGCAGCGTTTCCCGGAGTTTCGGATCGAGCGGGATATCCCGGTCGCGGGCTCCCTTGCCGTTGCGAACGTGAACGACCATCTGCGTACTGTCGATATCGCTGACTTTGAGATTGCACACCTCGGCCCGGCGCATGCCGGTCGCATAGAGCGTCATCAGGATGGCGCGGTGGAACAGGTTGCTCGCGGAGTTGATCAGCCGGGCAGCTTCCTCTTGTGTGAGGACCGTGGAAGGCGGCGTGGTCTCTTCGGATACGGAACCGATTCCACCGGATAGGGCCGCCGCAACATCCTGACAAAGAAGAACCGTAAACCGGCGGTCATCTGTGTCACAGTACTGGCCGACAGTTTCTTTTCCTGAAACAGGTGTGCCTGCCAGGTACGGATATGATCGAGACCCATACGGTCCGGCGGAGTGTGGAAATGTCCGGCGAACGCCTCCACTGCGTGCAGGTAGGCGCGTACGGTAGCCTGAGAGTAATTCCGACGCTGGAGCTCTTCCAGCATCATTTTTCGAAGTTGGGTCACAGGGACCTCCTTGTGACCCATATTTAATCTCAAAACCCCACGCACTCCACCGGTTCACCACACGCGCAGCGTCCGCCGCGCGAGCGGCTTCGTTCAAACAGCGATACGAGATTCGGATAGTCGGTTGGGATCGTGATCAGGCGAAGGCCGTTCGGCAGATCTTCCTGCACGTACGGATAAGGAAAAATCTTGTCGGCCGCGAAAAGCGATACGGCACAGATACAGATAAGGAAGGCTGCGAAAAACCGCATACCCCCAGTTTAGTGGGGCAGGTTGCCAACCTGCCGCCGGGCTTCTGCCCGGCGCCCCACGAGCGATCCACCGCTACTTATCTGCTTTCTGGATATTGCCGATCCAGAAATCGTCGTCGCCCTTCTTATAAAGCGTCGCGGTGATCTTCTCGCCGACAGACATCTTCGAAAGCTCCGCCTGGTCCTTGACCGGGTAGCCCATCGTCATCGCGGACATGAAGCCCGGAATGTCCCCGTGTTTAATCGTCGCCACGTGACCGGCAGCATCGATGCCCATCACTTCTCCCTGCATCTGATACGTCTTCACCGGCTGCGGCTTGGCACACCCTGCCAGCAGCAGCACTGTGGCAACCCACACGATCGCAATCCGATTCAAACGAGCGCACCGGCCGAAGGGTCCGTTGTGCGCGGAAAAATTGGAAGTCATCATTTGCATTGTTACACTGAACTTTCCCCTTCAATTATGCTCTGGAGCAAGCTCTTCATCCCCACGTTGCGTGAGAACCCTGCCGAGGCCGAGGTCCCCAGCCATCAGCTGCTGCTGCGCGCCGGCTACATCCGCCAGCTCGCGGCGGGCATTTACAGCTACCTGTTTCTCGCCCAGCGCTCGCTGCTGAAGATCCAGCAGATCGTCCGCGCGGAAATGGACGCCATCGGCGCGCAGGAGTTTCTGCTTCCCGCGCTCAATCCCGCCGAGGTGTGGCAGGAATCCGGACGCTGGGACGTGATGGGCGACAACATGTTCCGCCTCAAGGACCGCTTCGGCCGCGACCTCTGCCTGGGCATGACGCACGAAGAGGTCATGACCGCCATCGCGCGCGGCGAGCTGCGCAGCTACAAGCAGCTGCCGCAGATCTGGTATCAGATCCAGACCAAGTTTCGCGACGAGCCGCGGCCCAAATCCGGCCTGCTGCGCGTGCGCCAGTTCATCATGAAGGACTCGTACTCCTTCGACATGGATGCCGACGGTCTCGACGCGGCTTACCAAAAGCACTACGAGGCCTATCGCCGCATCTTCGCGCGCTGCGGACTTGACGTGATTCCGGTCGAGGCGCATTCCGGCGCGATGGGCGGCAGCCAGTCGATGGAATTCATGGTGGCTTCGGACGCGGGCGAGGATCTCGTCGTCAACTGCCCCGCCTGTGGCTACGCGGCGAATCTGGAGAAAGCGGTTTCCGTACCGGTCGCGCCGTCGATTGCCGATCCCGAAACCGACATCGCGCCCGAAGAGTTCCACACGCCCGGCCGCAAGACCATCGCCGAAGTGGCGGAGTTCACCGGCCTGCCCGAGACCTCGCAGATGAAGAGCCTCGTGATGGTGGCCGATGGCAAGCCGGTGCTGGTGCTGCTGCGCGGCGATCATCAGTTGAGCGAAACCAAATTCGCCGCCGCCGCGGGCGGCGCGCTCGAAGTCCGCCCCGCGCACCCCGACGAAATCAACGACTGGTTCGGCGCCGATCCCGGTTCGCTCGGACCGGTCGGCATCACGGAGATGCCGGTGATCGCCGATGCCGCGCTCGAATCGCGCCGCAACATGATCGCCGGCGCCAATAAGAACGACTATCACCTGCGCAACGTCACACCCGGCCGCGATTTCAAAGCCGAGGTTCCCGATATCCGGCAGGTGAACGCCGGCGATCGTTGCGCAAGCTGCGGCGGTCCGCTGAATCTGCACAAGACCATCGAGATCGGCCACATTTTCAAGCTCGGCTACAAATATTCGGAGTCGATGGGCCTGCGCGTTCTCAATGAGAAAGGCGAGGAGGTGACGCCCATCATGGGATCGTACGGAATCGGCATCGAGCGCATCCTCAGTTCGTCGATCGAGCAGAATCACGACGACGCCGGCATGTTCCTGCCCGCGCCGATCGCGCCGTTCTCCGTAATCGTGACGCCGGTGAACAACGCCGACGCGTCGCTGCGCGAGGCAGCGCAGAGGATATACGACGAGTGCGTCGCTGCCGGAATCGACGCCCTCTACGACGACCGCGATGAACGGCCGGGCGTGAAGTTCAAGGACGCAGATCTCATCGGCGTCCCATACCGCGTGACAGTCGGCAAGAAGCTGGCGCAGGGCATGGTGGAGCTGATCACGCGGAAAACACGCACATCGCGCGATGTCGCGCTCGCGGACGTTGTCGTCGAACTTCGCAAGGTTATTGACGCCGAATTCGCCGCCGCAGTCTGGTCGGGCAAATAGATGGACTGGGATGCGGTTCGGGCGCAGTTTCCGGCACTCGAGCACTGGACGTGGCTGAACACCGCCACATACGGCCAGTTGCCCGAGCGGACGCGCGCGGCTGTCAATCGACATTTCGCCCGGCGCGATGAAACCGCGTGCACGGACTTCCTGAAATGGTTCGATGATGTTGACGAAGTGCGCTCCCTGATAGCACAGCTGATCCACTGCCACGCCGAAGATATCGCTTTCACCGTGAATGCCGCATCGGCGCTGTCGCTGTTCCTGTTCGGCATGGACTGGAGCGACGGCGATCGCATCGTGACGCTGCGCGATGAGTTTCCGAATCAGTACTACTGCGCCTCGTCGCTGGCGGATCGTGGTGTGGAGCTGATCCGGATGAACGAGATCAATTCGCTGCCGGAGCGGACGCGCGCTGTGCTCGTCAGCACCGTCAACTACTCGAACGGCTATCGGCCTGATGTGGCGATGATCTCCCATCTGGCCCGGCGTGTCGGTGCTTTGCTCTATATCGACGGCACGCAGAGCGTCGGTGCGGTGCGATTCGATGTGCGCGCTGTGAATCCGCACATGTTTGCAGTCGACGGCTACAAGTGGCTGCTTTGCCCGAACGGCGCGGCTTTCTTCTACGTGTCGCCGGAACTGCGCCGCACATTGCGACCTTCCGTGATCGGATGGCGCAGCGACGTTGGCTGGCGATCCGTCAACGAACTGCATCACGGACCGCACCGGATGCCCGAGGGTGCCGAAAAGTACGAAGGCGGCATGCTGAATTTTCCGTCGATTTACGGGGCGGCGGAGTCGATCCGCATGATGCTTGAACTGGGCCCGGAATGTATCGAGAAGCGCGTGCTGGAGCTCGCGGAGATGACAGCCGATCTGCTGCGGCGGTCGGGCGCCTCGATCGAAAACGACCACACGCATATCGTGGCTGCTCACTGGCCGGACCGCGACGCGTCGGCGCTGGCGAAGAAGCTTCAGGAGCAGCGCATCGTTGTGGCGGCTCGCCATGGCAACCTGCGCGTGTCGCCGCATTTCTACAATACGGAATCGGATCTGGAGAAGCTTCGCCTGGCGTTATTGTGAACGAGTATGGCGATCTTCATCGTTCGGCTCGGCACGCCCCGAAAACGTGGGGAAGGTCTGCGCATCGGCACTGTTCGCCGTCCGCCGCGCGGCGTTCCAAAAGCCGACTTCGCAAAGCTCGGTTATTACGACGTTCGGTTTCCCAATCTGTCGCCGAGCGCTGCGCTTGTCGCCGAAGCGCAACAGGCAACCGACGAAAAGGCATGGGCCGTCTTCCGACGTAAGTTCCGACATGAGATGAGTGCTCCGGACCGGAGTCGCGAACTGGATGTCCTCGCCGCGCTTTCGCATCAGACCAATCTGTCAGTGGGCTGCTACTGCGAAGACGAAACCCGCTGCCACCGGTCGGTGCTGCGCGAACTGCTCCTCGAACGCGGCGCGGAAGTCGTCTAAGCTGCGTCCGCGAACAGCGTCCCCGGCCCCAGCAGCCAGTTCGGATCCAACCGCCTTTTCACGTCCTTCATCTTTTCGATCTCTGCCGCTGAATACTGGATCTCCAGCAGATGCCGCTTCCGCTTTCCGAGGCCGTGTTCCGCAGACACTGTCCCTCCCATCGCCACCGCCTGACGCGCGAATTCAGTCATGAGTTCGTTCCCGCGCTTCCACTCCTGTTCGTTCGCGGGCAGAATGTTCACATGCAGGTGCGCGTCACCGATGTGGCCAAAAATCACGTATTGGCCCGGAAATTCGCGGTCGAGAGTGTCTCGGTAGATGTCCAGCATCTCGCGATTACGCGCCACCGGCACCGCAAAGTCGGATCCCATCTTCGTCAGACTGCGCCGGCGCACGAGATCGTTTACCGCCTCGGGCAGCGCATGACGGAACCGCCGGAAACGCTCCCGGTCGGCCGCGCCGGTGGCGAACCAGGAAGCCTCCATCGCGTCAGATTCGCGCAGCCAGTCGTCGTTTTCACTTTCGACCAGCACACACGCCCGCGCTCCGGCTGGAATTTCGGGAAACTGCGGGCGCAGTAAATCGAGGGATCCCCGATCGAGATACTCCAGCATGCGCAGGCCGGGCAGCGGGCGCCACGCGTCCACGTTGTCAAGCGCGCCGGTATCGGATTCGAAGAAGAGCACGCCCGTGAATAGTTCCCCCGGCGCGGGCAACAACGCCAGTTCGGCTTGCGTCACCACACCCAGCGTGCCTTCGGAACCGATGAACAAATCCATGTAATCGGCGTCGGGGCGGAGATAGTATCCGGCTGTGTTCTTGGTCGTGGCAGGCGCAGGCACGGCCGGCAGCCCGAACGGAGGTTTTTCCCCGCGCCGCAGATCAAGCACCGTACCATCCATCAGCAGGACGTGCAGAGCGCGCACATGGCGCCGGGTCGCGCCGTAGAGAAAACTCCGCGAACCGCTGGCATTGGTAGCAATCGAACCGCCGATTGACGCACTCGCTTCAGTCGGATCGGGCGCATAGAACTGACGCGGCGCTGCGGCGGCCTGCAGATCGCGCAGCAACACGCCGGCCCCGCAGATCGCATAGCCCTCATGCACCTCGATTCGATTCAGACGCTCGAGAGAGAGAAGCCAGCCCGTATGCGGCACGCGTCCGCCTGTGACGCCCGTTCCTGCGCCCGCAATCGTGACGGGTTTTCGCTGTTCTGTTGCCTCCCGGAGAAGCTCCGCTGCTTCGGCCTGCGTGCGCGGCAGCAAAATCTTTTCGGCCGATCCACGATAACCCGAAGCGTCGGTGAGATACGGCGAATCGGCCTGGGGCGTCATGGATTAACGCACCGCGATGCGCAAGCCTTGCTGCAGCAGCGCCGCGCCCGCCGCGCCGGCGAGCGCCGGGATGAACGCGGGCCTCGCACCGTGGCGCTTCCAGTCGCTGTTGACCGCATGCACGCCGAGAAACAAAAAAGTGCCGCAGGCGATGGCAAGCGGGTAGTTGACCCAGGCCGCCGAGGTAAGCCATACCCCGACCGCGCCGCCGGCGACAGTCGCAAACTCAACCAATGCGGACAGCGCCAAAGCTGTCCACTCGCGATTCACCGAGGCCCGCAGGATGGTGCCCAGCGCCAGCCCCTCCGGAATCTTGTGCAGAAACAGCGCCGCGGAGAACGCCGTTCCCGCGCCCGGCGTATGCGCTCCCAACGGCACTGCAACGAGCCCCCAGCCATCCACCACCGCGTGTATTGCCGTCGCAGCCAGCAGCGGCAAAGCGAAACCGTGCAGCTCTTCCGCGCAGCCTTCGTGCTTGTGATCGTGCGCGCAGCTCGGACACACGGAAAATGCGAAGCGGTCCAGCCCATGCAGGCCGGCGTAGCCCGCCGCCACGAGCGCAATCGCGCGCACCCAGCCCATATCGAGCACCAGTTCCGGGATCAGGCCGAACAGCGCAACACCCACCAGCAGCCCCCCGCTGAGCGGGATCAGCATTCGCGTGTGCCGCACGTGATCCAGCAGCCAAATGCCGGCAAACGCGGATGCCACGGCAACCAGCGTCGCGAGGATCGGCAGATTAAGGGATGCGGGAACCAACGCTTCTAATGTACCCGCACGGCCTGCTCAGGCGGCCGCGGTCTGAAACTCTTCGTACGCGCCCTTGAAATCTTCAATGCCGTTGCTGTCGAAATGCCAGATTCGCGTGGCGACTTCTTCCAGCAGATCGTGATCGTGCGTCACCAGAAACAATGTCCCGTCGTACTTCTGCAGCGCGATATTCAGCGCGTTGATGGATTCCAGATCGAGGTGGTTCGTCGGTTCGTCCAGCACCAGCACGTTCGGCTTCTGCAGCATGAGCCGGCAGAAGATGAGGCGCGCCGCTTCGCCGCCCGACAGCGCTTCGGTCGGCTTCATCCCTTCTTCGCGCATGAACAGCATCTGGCCCAGCAGGCCGCGCAGTTCTTCGTTCACCGGCCGTCGGATCGAATTCCTGCAGCCAGTCGAGAACCGTCAGGCCGGGCTGGATTGTCGCGCGATGGTCCTGCGCAAAGATAGCCAACCTGAACTTCGTGACCCCATTCGATCGTGCCGCTGTCGATATCGAAAGGCTCGTCGGCCGCTCCCGGCGCATTCGCGATCAGCGAGCGCAGCAGCGTGGTTTTGCCTACGCCGTTGCGGCCCAGCAGGCCGATCTTCTCGCCGCGCGAAACGCTGGCCGTGAAGTTTTTCACGACGCTGGCGGCGCTATAGGACTTCGACAGCCCGCGGATCTCCAGCGGATGCCGTCCCGAGGGCCTCTTCATTTCGAAACGGATGAACGGCCGCGCGATATTCGACTTCGCCAGATCGCTCGTCTGCAGCCGCTCCACTTCCTTCTTGCGCGACGTCACCTGGCTGGACCGCGTGCCCGCCGAAAACCGCGCGATGAATTCGTTCAGCTGCGCGATCTTCTTTTCGCGCTGCGCAGTTCTGCGCTTCGATGCGGGAGCGAATCTGCGTCTTCGCCAGCACCATGTCGTCATAGCCGCCGGTGTACGTGATGATCGTCTGGTAATCGATATCGGCGATGTGAGTGCAGACGCTGTTCAGAAAGTGGCGATCGTGCGAGATCACGATCAGCGTGCCCTGATAGCGCAGCATGAAATCCTGCAGCCAGTGGATCGATTCGAGATCGAGGTGATTGGTCGGTTCGTCCAGCAGCAGCGCGTCCGGACCGCCGAACAGCGCCTGCGCCAGCAGCACGCGCACCTTCTGGCCGCCCTGGATCTCGCTCATTTTCCGGTCGTGCAGCGGCTCGGGAATGTCGAGTCCGTCGAGCAGAACGGCAGCGTCGCTTTCCGCCGTGTAGCCGTCGTTCTCCGCGATAATGCCTTCGAGTTCGCCGAGCCGCATGCCGTCTTCATCGGTCAGATCGGACTTGGCGTAGAGCTCGTCGCGTTCCGAAAGGGCCGCCCACAGCGGGCGGTTGCCCATGATGACGGTATCGACGACGCGGAACTCATCGAACGCGAACTGATCCTGGCTCAGGACGCCCACGCGCTTCGGGCGCACCACGCTGCCTTTCTGCGCTTCCAGTTCGCCCGTCAGGACCTTCATGAAGGTGGACTTGCCCGCGCCGTTCGGACCGGTCAGACCATACCTGCGGCCGGACAAGAAACGCAGTGGACACGTCTTCAAAAAGAATCTTTGGCGCCGTAGCGCATGCTGACATTGCTTACTGAAATCACTGGTATTTGGAGCGAGGGGTGAACTCCCAGTGTAGCAGCCGTCCATCGAAAAAAAGCAAAGGCGGCGGACGCAATGCGCGTTCGCCGCCTGGGAGGTTCAGATGCTGCCAAATGGGGAGGTCAGCCGTTCTTTTTCTCCGCTTCGATATGTATCCGGCGGTTCTTCTGCCAGCAGGCTTCGTCGTGTTCGGTACAGACCTGATGTTCCTTGCCGAAACTCACGGTATCGAGCGAATTCGAGGGAACACCCGCATTCACCAGATAGTCCTTCGCGGCCTTGGCGCGCGCGTCGCCCAGCGCGATGTTGTATTCCGCCGAGCCCCGTTCGTCGCAGTAACCTTCGATCTTCAGCTTGTAGTCAGGGTATTGCTGCAGGATGGTCCCCAGTTCCTTCGAATCGGCGGCGAGAGTTGTGATCGCGTCGTTGCGCAGAGTGTGCTGGTTGTAATCGAAATACGCGTCCTGAATGCGTGCGATCAGCTCATCGATCCTGGCGCGCGTGGCGGCATTGGGGTAGCGCGGCGGCGTGTTGCGCGTCGTCTGCTGCGGCGGTGTCGGGCGTCGTGCCGGCGTCGGAGTGGACGCGTTCCGTGCCGGTGTGGACGCCTGAACGGGCGGCGGCGGAGGGGGCGCCTTTGCCACCTGCTTCTTGGCGCACGCGACGCCGAAAATCGCCAATGCGGCGACTGCGATCATGTTCGTGTAACGGAAACTTTTCATGCTGGTTTTCTGCCTCTGCATCATGAATACCGTGAGCCGCCGGCCGAAACCATCCTGTCGGGACAGGATTTTGTGCACGCCCGGTCTTCCATTACACTGTCGTCAGTGAATAAGCTGCGGCCTGCCTTGGTTCTCTCCGTCGGATTTGGCGGGTTGCTCGCTTTCATCCTCGCCTCCGCCGTCGGCACGCTGGTCCTGCTGGATCGCGTGCGCACCGACGACACGCGCATTCGCCAGGCCTACCTTGACCGCCTCCGCACACTGGACCAGATCCGCTCCGGAATTTATCTTTCCGCCACGGATATGCGCGATTTCCTTCTCTCGGCCGGAGAGGCAGGCATCGAAGCGCCGCGCAACGATATCCTCGCGGTTCGGGACCGCACGAAAGCTGCCCTCGACATCTACGCGCGTTCCCTCGACGCCGAAGAGCAGGATGCCTTTCAACGCGCTGCGCTCCGAAATCGACGAATGGTTTCAGGTTTTTGAGACCGCTTTTCACTGGACGCCGCCCAGAGGAATCAACTGCGCACGGCTTATTTCAACGAGCAGGTCGTACCGCGGCGCATCACGATGCTGCAGATCGCCGACCGTATCGCCGAGATCAATGAGCTCGGCCTGAACCGAGCCGAAGAACGGCTCGCGGCCTCTGCCGAGAATCTGCGCCTGTCGCTCTACGTCACCTTCGGGATTGCTCTGCTGGGCGGCATGGCGCTGGCCGTGGTAGCCACCGGGCTCACGCTGCGTCTTGAAAAGCAGGTGGAGCGTCAGCTCAGCGAAACCACTCGCCGCGCGCGCCGATCTGCAGGCCCTGTCGGCGCAGTTGGTACGCGCCCAGGAGGAAGAGCGGCGCAACCTCGCGCGTGAGCTCCACGACGAGGTCGGGCAGTCGCTTTCGGCCATCATGATGGAGGCCAACGCTCCCGGTGTACGATCGGCGTCGATCGCCGCCATGGCGGAGAAAACTCTGAACACCGTTCGCGATATGGCCCTGCTTCTGCGGCCTTCCATGCTGGACGATTTCGGCCTGGTTCCCGCGCTCAACTGGCACGCCCGCGAAGTGGGCAAGCGGACCGGCCTCAACGTTCACGTCAGCGCCGGAGATGTCGCCGACGACCTTCCGGAAGAACACGCCACCTGCATCTATCGCGTCGTGCAGGAAGCGCTGCACAACGCGGTGCGCCATGCGCATGCCCACAACGTCCAGATCGTTGTTAAGACTGACGGGTTGAAAACCGATCCGGACCGCGTGGCTTTCTCCGTGCGCGACGACGGCTGCGGTTTTGACAAGCGGTTCGTGCGCGGTCTCGGGATGCTGGGCATGGAAGAGCGTGTTCGCCGCCTCGGCGGCGAACTGCGCATTGATTCGGACATCGGCCGGGGCACGACAGTTTCCGCCCGGCTGCCCCTGCCCGCGAGGATCGAGCCGAAAAAAACGGTAGCCGAAACGAATGCCTTCCATTCGCATATTGCTGGCTGACGACCACACGATGGTGCGCGACGGTCTGCGCGCTCTGCTCGCCGGTCAGCAGGGGATCGAGATCGTCGCCGAGGCCGCCGATGGCCGCGAGTGCATCCAGCTGGCGGAAGAACACGCGCCCGACGTCGTGATGATGGACATCGCGATGCCGAGGATGAACGGCATTGAGGCGACGCGCCGTATCCTCGGCGCCAACCCGGCCACCGGTGTCGTGATCCTCAGCATGCACCAGGATGAAAGCTACGTTCTGCAGGCGCTGAGCGCGGGCGCCAAGGGTTACCTGCTGAAGGATTCGCCGCGCGAGGACATTCTGGCAGCGATTCGCGCCGCGGCGCAGGGGCGCTCGTTTCTCAGCCGCAAAGTAAGCCGTATGCTGCAGGAGGAGCACATCGAAGAGCTGCGCTCGAAAGGGCTCGACGACACTTTCGACCTGCTCACCGACCGCGAGCGCGAGATCCTGCAGCTGCTCGCCGAGGGCCGCGCAAACAAGGAAGTAGCCAGCCTCCTCAACATCAGCACCACGACGGTGGAAACACACCGCGGCCACATCCTGCGGAAGCTGTCGCTGCACGGGACCGCCGATCTGATCCTCTACGCCGTACGCAAGAAAATTATCCGCTGAACGATTGTTTGCCGAACCCCCGGCCCAGTGTGCGCAGTTCTTCGCGCGCGCCTTTCAGAACGGCCAGCGCGATCGCCTGTATGGGCGGGATTCCGGAGAAAGCGCCGCCCATCGCATAAAGCGCCTGCGGAGAGAATTGCTTCTCGTTGGAGATCGCATAGAGCTTTTCCCATCCGGCCGGGTGCATCTTTGCACGGAATCGCTCGAGGCCGCGAAAGTTGTAAAAGCGGTTCGCGTGCGCCCGCGCGACCTTCATGAGTCCGCGAAGCCACAGAGGGTTGTCGTCGATGGTGCCGCGCGCCAGCGCCACCAGGCCCATCGTCGCCCACGTGGAGCCTGCCTCCCGAAAACGTTGCATCGCGGCGTCGATCAGAAGTTCGCTCGTGCCATTCGGTGCCTGTGACGATCGCGCCAGTTCCTCGATGAGAAATCCGTTCCGGGCCGCCACGGGCGACGCCACCAGAAACGCCACGATGCCATGGTGCACCCGCGCAACCAGCAGGATTCGGTCATCCACCACCCCGGCCAGCACTTCCGGTTCCACAAGAAAATGCATGGGCGGGAGCAGACGGCCGCGCAGCCATTCGGTGAGCGTGCGGCGGATTTCGGGATGCCGGGCAGCGGTGGCGGGTGCGCTCGCTTCAATTTCGACGCGCTTGTTGAGGGCGCGATTCAGTTGCAGCCGCACCGACCGCTGCGATCGCACGCGCATCCATTCCGCGGGATTCCACACAGGCTGCGCGCCCATCGTGATCGCAGAGTGCTGCCCGGTACGCGCCAGCAGCCCGCGCATCGACTCAGTCGCGCACACGTAGCACACGCGGCGATTTTCTCCGCCGGCGAATGCTTCGAATTCATGGATCACTCCGGGAAGTCGCGCCGGGCCGCAGACTGGCTCTCCTGCGACGAGCAGCCACGAGCCCCTTCTCACATACCCGACCACGGCGTCGGCCCCGCTGTTGAACCAGTGTTCGATCCCCGGATTGAGGATCTGATACGCCGTCGCGTTGTGCCCGTGCTTCATCACCAGGTCGCGAGCCTGCGACACGACGTGGCTGGCAATCAACGTTTCCACTTCAGCAGCGCTTCTTCCATAGTGGCATTCGGCCTCTGATCAGGCATACTTGGGAGAGATGCCTTACCGGCTGGAGCGCGAGGAGTCCGTCATTGCCGGCCTGCAGCGCGTGGCGCGCCAGGAGATGGAATCGGCCGGCGCAAAGCTCGGGGGACGCGAGCATATCAGCCGCGACAAGGCCATCCACGAAGCCCGCAAGAGCATGAAAAAAGTTCGCGCGCTTCTGCGTCTGATGGAAGATGAACTGCGCGGCGTCGATCCCGGCGAGAACGTGCGACTGCGCGACATCGCGCGACGCCTCTCGCACTATCGCGATGCATTCGTCATGGTGGAGACCTTCGACGATCTGAAGAAACACTTTCGCGCCGAGACCTCGCGGAAATTTCGCGTGGTTCGTGCCGCCCTGATCAAACGCCGGAACGAAGCAGTCAGGGAAGAAAACCGGCGCATCGTGCTTGATCACGCGGCCGCCGCCCTCACGATGGCTGCATCGCGCGTCGCCCGCTGGAAGCTCAAAACTGAAGGCTACGCAGCCCTTGCCCCGGGCCTTGAAAGAACCTTCCGTGCGGGCAGGGCTGCGCTGTCGCACGCCGGGGAGAACCCCACCGCGGACAACCTCCACGACCTCCGCAAAAGGGTCAAAGATCACTGGTACCATATCCGTTTGCTCGAAAATCTATGGACGGATGTGATGGTCGCATACGAAAAGAGTCTCAAGGATCTGGAAACCTGGCTGGGCAACGATCACAATCTCGCCGTCCTGCGCGAGCGTATCGCCGCTGAGCCTGCCTTCTACGGCACACGGGAGGAAACGGATTTGCTGCTCGATCTCATCGACCGGTACCAGACCGAACTGCGCGGCGCTGCGATCGCGCTTGCCGAGCGAGTCTATGCGGAAAAGCCCCGCGAATTCGTGGCCCGCATGCACCATCTCTGGGACACATGGAAACACCCGCATGTCACTCTTGAGCAGTCGTCGACGGCCGCGTGATGCATCCTGCCATTCGTTTTGACCAGAAGGTGTGCACGAACCCGTCGGAATCGTTTCAGCGTGAGTGGCTCGAGACCAACGGTCTGGGCGGGTTCTCGTCATCCACTGTGGCGGGCGTCAACACGCGGCGTTACCACGGTCTGCTCATGGCAGCCACGAAGCCGCCGACCGTGCGTGTGCTGATGCTTTCCAAGCTCGAAGAAACTCTGGTTGCCGGCGATCGGCGTTTCGAGCTTTCCGTGAACCTCTATACAGGCGCAGTGCATCCGGAAGGCTACAAATTCCTCACCGGATTCCGGCTCGATCCGTTTCCCGTCAGCACATTTCAGGCCGGCGGCATCACGCTGGAGAAACGCGTGTTCATGGTGCAGGGCGAGAACACGGTTGTTATCGAGTACGAGATCATCGGCAACGATTCCGGCCTCGCCTGCCATCTCGAGCTTCGCCCCCTGATCGCATTCCGCGGGTACCACGAGCTGACGCATGCCAACTCAGGACTGAACGGCACGCTGCAGCAGAGTGAAGGCATTTGCTCGATCCAGCCCTATCCCGATCACCCGCCGCTGCATATGGGGCACAACGCCAAATCCGTTGAGAAGCGCGGGCACTGGTACTACCATTTCGAATACCCGGTGGAGCGCGAACGCGGACTGGATTTCCAGGAAGACCTCTTCTGCCCGTGCGTGTTGACGTACGCTCTCGCGCCGCACCAGCCAGCCGTCCTGATTGCTTCGACCGCGCCGCACCACGCAGGCGAGACGGCATCACTCAAAGCGAATGAAATCGCGTGCCGGCCCGCGGCGTCCGCCGGAGCCGATCCATTCGCTGCCACGTTGCAGAAGGCAGCTTCGCAGTTCATCGTGCGCCGGGGATCTCTGTATACCGTGATCGCCGGATACCCCTGGTTCACCGACTGGGGCCGCGACACGATGATCGCGCTGCCCGGCCTCACTCTGTCGACCGGCCGCTTCGACGTCGCGCGCGAGATTCTGCTTGAGTTTGCCAACTGCATTGACCAGGGCATGCTGCCCAACGTCTTTCCCGATGCCGGGGACACGCCGGAATACAACACCGTCGACGCCACGCTCTGGTTCTTCGAGGCCGCGCGCCAGTATCTGGAACACACCGGCGATGCCGAATTCATCCGCACGCATCTGCACGCAAAGCTGAAAGAGATCATCGAGTGGCACGTGCGCGGCACGCGCTACGGCATTCATGTGGATTCCGACGGTCTGCTGATTGCCGGCGACAGCAATACGCAGCTCACCTGGATGGACGCGCGCGTGAACGGACGCGCTGTCACGCCGCGCAGTGGCAAGCCGGTCGAGATTCAGGCGCTCTGGTACAACGCGCTGAAATTCACCGCGCGGCTTGCGCATGACTTCGGCGATGAGAACGCACGCGCCTCACTCGAAGTGCGAGCCGGCAAAGCCGCCGCGGCCTTCACCGAAACATTCTGGAACGAGGAGGCGGGCTGGCTCTACGACACGGTCGATGGCCAGAACAAGGACCGCTCGCTTCGTCCCAACCAGCTGATCGCGCTGTCGCTCGGTTACTGTGCGATTCCCGAAGACTGCGCGCGCCGCATCATCGCCGCTGTTGAGCAGCACCTGCTCACGCCTTTCGGACTGCGCACTCTGGCGCCCTTCGAACCCGGCTACTGCGCTCGCTGCACCGGCCCGATTCCCGAACGCGACGGCGCTTATCACCAGGGCACGATCTGGCCATGGCTTCTCGGCCCGTTCCTCGCCGCGGATGCGCGCTTTAGCGGCGAGGCCGCTAAAGCCCGGAAGCAGCGGATTCTCACACCGCTCCGTGCATTCGTCCTTGGTCGCGGGACGGGACAGATTCCGGAAATCTTCGATGGAAACGAGCCCTTTGAACCGCGCGGTTGTTTCGCACAGGCGTGGAGCGTGGGCGAAGTCCTGCGTCTGCTGTAACGCCGGCGGTCTTTGCCGCCGGTGCCCTTACAAAACCAAAGCCAGCCGATAGGCTCCCGGAACTTAGTCGAAAGGCCGCCTCGGGAATTCGGCAGTATTCGCAAAGGCCCGCCGCTCGGCGCCGGACCTCGGTTCCAAGCTCGCTCACACCTGGTGCTGCAAGACCTGTCGGGCTTTCCATTGCCAGAACGCCAGCAGGTCACCGACGTTGATGTATGCCTCCAGTTCGACCTCTTCAGCTTCCGTGAGCGCTCCCTCGTTCGCCTTCGCGCTCAGCTCAGCGAGGCGGTCAGCGTCTCGTTGCGGGAAGTCGAGCGAAAGGATATCCTCCGCGAGCGACCGGCTCAATCCGTGGCCGCCAAGATCGAAACCCTTCCGCAACGTGAGCCGCAGCCCTGGAATCGGTCTGAACCATTCAGCTTGCATTTTACGTGGTTTTTATTCGCTCGCGGGCAGGCTGAAGAGGAATGCGCGGCGTCCCAATCACCCTGTCGGCTGAGCTCCTGGAGACGGTCGGCGTCAATGCAGCGGACGCGTTCGGGGAACCGGCGAAGCGACGCAATGCTCAGGATCGAGCAGCTCCGCCTCATGCGAACAATCGCCGAACAGCAACAATCCTTTGCCGGATTTTTGCCGGATACCGCGTCCGAAAGGGCCGAATCGAGAGGGAAACGGCCGAAAGAGACAAACGCGGCTACGGATGACAAATAACTGCAAATACAGGGTTTAAATTGGAGGCGCGGGTCGGAATCGAAGGCGTGGCGCGTGCTGATCGGCTGCAAGTTACTGAGAACACGATATGCTCAAAACGCCAAAATCGCTAACGCGTTTCATTTGTCGTACGCCTATCGTACACGGACCCTCGAAGAGGTAAGCTGAAGAGCCATGAACGGCGTTCAAATCACGGTACCCGCGGAGCTGCTCGAAGCGGCTGGCGTGAATCCGGCCGACGCCTCCAGGGAATCGGCGCGACTCCTGGCCCTCGAACTCTATCGCGAGAACAAGGTCTCCTTGGGGCGGGCTGCGGAACTGTGTGCGATGCCGATCGAGGCGTTCATGGTTTTCGCGGGGAAGCACGAAGCGCCGATACACTACAGCGTCTCAGACCTGGAAGAAGATCGACTGACGCTTGAACGTTTGAGTGCGTGATTGTCCTCGCGGACTCCTCTCCTCTCATCACACTGGCACGCGCCCGATATTTCGAGTTGCTGCATGAGTTCTATGACGAGCTAGTCGTTTCGCGGGAAGTTCACGAAGAGATCACCGTCGCGGGCGCCGGACTCCCCGGAGCCGACGAGATGCAGCAGGCAAACTGGATTCAAGTGCAGCCGAATCCCTCGGAATCGTCGCCCGAGGTCAAAGCAGCGTGCGCCGGCCTCGGCGCCGGCGAGCGTAGCATCATCTATCTCGCTTCCGCGTTGCCCGCCGACCTTGTTCTGATTGATGAAGAGCGGGCGCGGCGCGCAGCGAAAAGCGTGGGCCTCAGTATCGCAGGTTCGATCGCCATTCTTGAAAAAGAGGCGCAAGGCTCAATCGAGTGGCAGATTCTGCGGTCCGTCTATCTGAGCCTCTTGGAACAGGGAATACGATACGACCGTGGATTGCTGGATCAGAGCCTTGGACGACTGGGACTCCCGAAACTCAAGATTTGAGCTGGCTTTCGATTGCTCGCCGCCATCAGGTCACCGAACGCCGTGGCTGACCTGTTACTTTGATGAACTGGAGTGAACCCCAAAAGTGAGACAGCGAGTTAAGGGCACAAAGACATTGAATGGAGTGAGGAATGGATTTGTCCCGAGCTGTTTACAGTCGCGATCTGAAGATCGCTGCGATGCGCGCGCTGGATGCCGGAACGGCGACGACCGGTGAGATCGCGCGGAAGTATCAACTGAGCCCCAAGCTGCTGGAACGCTGGCGCGGGGAATGGCGCGCCAAAGGGGAGCTGGCGTTTCCCGGAATCGGAAGGCGTGGAGCGGGTTTGCCCGCGGTGGACGATGCGCGCCGGATCGGCGAGCTGGAACGGAAGATCGGCCAGCTCAGGATGGAGAACGATTTTTTAAAAAAAGCCTTGCAGCATTTCAGGGATCATCACCCGCCAACCGTCGTCAGTGGCGGGGATGCCTGTTTGAAGAAGTTGAGCAAGCCTCGGCGAAAGGTGAAGCCGTGAACGCACTCTGCCAGATGACGGGCCTGAGCCGGGCCGGTTTCTATCGCTGGCGACTACCCCGGCAGGCCACGCCGGTGGAGATGGAAATCCGCGACCAGATGCAGAAGGTGGCCGTGGAATCGTCCGCATACGGCTACCGGAGAATTACAGCGGAACTGCGGCGGCGCGGCTTCGATGTGAACCACAAGCGTGTGCTGCGGATGATGCGCGAAGACAATCTTCTCTGCGTCCGTCAGCGCGCCTTTACGGTCACCACCGATTCCCGGCACAACCTGCCGGTCTATCCAAACCTGGCAGGCAAAATAACGCCTGCGAGGGTCAATCAGCTGTGGGTCGCCGACATCACGTACATCCGGCTGCGGACGGAGTTCATCTATCTGGCCGTGGTGCTCGACGCATTCTCCCGGCGGGTGATCGGCTGGGCGCTGGGCCGAACTCTGGAAGCGGAGTTGGCTGTGGCCGCGCTTCGTATGGCTCTGAGTGAACGGCAACCGGCTCCGGGTCTGGTGCACCACTCCGATCGCGGAGTTCAGTATGCCTCGCACGACTACACAGGGATGCTGAAACACCATCAGGCCATCATCAGCATGAGCCGCAAAGGCAATCCCTACGACAATGCGGCCTGCGAATCCTTCATGAAAACACTGAAGTATGAGGAGGTCTACCGCAACGAATACCGCGACTTCCACGAGGCTCGTGCCAGTATCGCCGAGTTTCTGGAAAGTGTTTACAATCAGAAACGACTTCACTCAGCCCTCGGGTATCTGCCGCCGGCTGAGTTTGAAAACGGCGCCGTGCAATGAAAAGCGAACCTCATCGCACATCTCAATACGGGGGCTCTGCCCCTGCGACCCCGGGATTTAACGCAGTTGCGCCAGAATGGCTCTGTTATGGGGCGGCTCTCGCCGCCCCGGCCATTCCGGCCGCTGATTCTGCTGATTTTAAAGGATTTAATTTTGGAGGCGCGGGTCGGAATCGAACCGACGAATAAGGGTTTTGCAGACCCTGGCCTTACCACTTGGCTACCGCGCCATTACCGGAGACAACGTCGAAGAATTTGACCGGGCCGGTGAGGTTCTCTTTGGAACATATCGCGCCTGCCGACTCGAAGTCAATTCGGCGGGCGCGGCGGGAACTACCGGCAACAACACATATGAATTCCGCTTTGGTTCATGGTACACCGTTTGGGTCGCCCGGCGCGTTTGCTTCGCGCCGGCATCGGCAATCGGACCGCCCGTATTCGGGTTGCGGTCAAAGCGCGGGAAATTACTGCTCGAAATCTCCAGCCGCATGCGATGGCCCGCGAGAAAGACATTGCTGGTCACGCCGGCGTCGATCGTGACTTTGTAGTCCTCACCGGGAGTCATCAGCTTCGGTGTCTCGATCGAATCGCGGTAGCGCATGCGGAGCAGGCCATCGGTGAGATTGCGCGCCGTGCCGTCCGGAAAAACGTCCACCAGCTTCGCCGTGAAGTCGGTGTCCGGCGCGGTCGACGACACGTGGAGCACCACCTTGATCTGGCCGGTGACTTCGAGGGGCGATGTAAGCGGAGTGGTGGAATACACGAGCACGTCGCGGCGCTTTTCGACCGGACGCTGATCAAGCGGCCCCCAGGGGAAAATACGCGGGTCGCAGCATACGGCCCCGCCCATGGTGGGTACCGGGTTGCGCGGATCGTAAACAAAAGTGTCCGGGGCGGAGTGTAAATCGGGTTTATTCCCGAGCTGTCCGCCGGAATCCAGATAGAACTTAACGGCGCGCACGCGGGCGGGCGGCCATTCGTCCTCGTCACGCCACTGGTTGATCCCCATGACGAAGATGCGCACCGGATGCGCGGGAATCAGCGCGGGGGCGTCATCGTTCTTCAGCCAGCGCTCGAACCAGCGCAGTTCCTCGGGACGCAGGGGCACGAGGGAATCCTTCCCGAACGCCGCGCCCTTGAATGTCGCGCTGAAAACGTGCGCCCACGGCCCGATCATGATGCGGTCGTCGGCACTGTGTTTGCGGTGAATCGAGAAAGCATCGAGATCGCTTTCGACATAGTTGTCGTACCAGCCGCCGACGGAATATACCGGGACGTGGACGTCCTTCAGGTGCTCGCGGACGCTGTGAGCCTTCCAGAAATCGTCGTAAGCGGGGTGGTCGGCGACGGTGCGCCAGTCGTCCAGACGGTGACCGGTGGCAGCAACGTCGGCCGTGCGTTCGGGCAGGGCCGCGGTGTAGATTTTGAAATCGGGCGCGGAGAATCGGGGCGCCCGCATGTTGTCGGCGAACCAGAGCAGGCGATGGCCGATTTTCATGGCGCCGCCAGTGGAGTAGAAACGGTCGCGGTAGTCGTCGTCGCCGGAGACGTAGGGGAAGATCGCTTTGAGGTGCGGATTGCCGGTCATCGCGACTTTCCACTGCGCGATGCCAAGGTAGGAACCGCCGTACATGCCGACACCGCCGTCCGACCAGGGCTGGCGCGCAATCCAGTTGAGCGTGTCGTCGCCGTCGCTGACTTCCTGGTTGATCGGCTCGAATGTGCCGCCCGAAGCGTAGCGGCCGCGCACATCCTGCACCACGACCACATAGCCGTGATTGACGAAGGACTGATAAGCCGGCGTGATGGCGTTGCCTTTGCCGTAGGGCGTGCGCAGAAGGACCGCCGGATAGCGCGCGGGCGCGCCCGGGCGGAAGATATTGGCGCGCAGAATGACGCCGTCACGCACGGGCACGGCGACGTTGAGTGCGGTGATCACTTTGTATTCACTCGCGCGGGCCGCAGGCATCTTCACCGCCGCGACGGGCGGTTTCGCGGCGATAGGCAGCGCGATCAGGACCGCATTGCCAATGAAGAGCCGGCGGATGAAGACGAGCAGGCGGCGCACAAAACTTCCCAGAACCGTCGGGCGACCGTGTCCAGTGAATGATGCTGCTGGATGTGGAGTCTGGCTTCGCTCCCGATTTCGCGCGCGAGGGCGGGAAACTCAGTCACCAAACTCATATGGTCGAACAATTCGGCGGCTTCGGCAACACCGGGGGCAACGCGAAGAACGGCCGGCGGCGGGAAATCGGCGTTTTCCGCACTGTCCGTGACGACCACCGGCCTGCCCTGTCCCATTAGACGTTCGACACGAATTCTCCGGCGAGCAGGAGCGCGGTTTTCGGCTTCGTCAGATGAAGTTTCTTAAATATTTCGATGCACTGGATGATGCGTTTGGGCTCGCGCAGATTGACGGAACCGGGCAGTCAGAAAGGCGCCGGACCCGATCCTGCGCGCGGCGGGAACTGATGGCGATAGTCGCCCGGCCGTATGACGTGTAATTATCCGTCCCGGGGTGAAATAATTCTGCCGAAAGGGAGATCCCTTCGACCGGTATTTGTGTTGAAATGCGATGTGCAAGGCCTCCGTGCTGAGGGACAGATTTGCATCATGCGGGAGATGGCTTTTCGGATAGTGTGGATTGGCATCGTTGCCATGGGCTCCCTGGTATGGGCCCAGGACGACCTCGTCTTCCACGCGGGTGTTTCCCTGGTCCACGTGGACGCTGAAGTCCGCGGGCACAACGAACGTAACCTCACGGGATTCTCCAAAGACGACTTTCGCGTCTTCGACGAAGGGAAGGAACAGCCCGTCGTCAGTTTCCAGGCGGAGCAGCAACCGCTCGATGTGATTCTCCTGTTCAACGTCAGCGGCAGTATGGGGCCGAAAATCAGAAGCGTCGCCTCGGCTGCCAAGGCGGGATTGAACGAGCTTCGCAATGGGGACCGGGTCTCGGTGATGGTCTTTAATACGAAATCACGAGTCGTTGCGCCGTTCTCGGAAAATCTGGACGCGGTCGCGCGGTCCATACAGAACGACGTTCTGCGTGAACCGTTCGCGGGAGGGACGTTCATCCAGCAGGGCGTGGATGACGCCGCACTCCGTTTTTTTCACGAACCGCGGACGGGTCGAAGGCGGGCGGTGCTCATCATTACCGACAATTATGGTGTCCATACCCGGCGCGAGAGGTCGGTCCTGCGCGACTTTTGGGAAGCCGACACACTGCTGAGCGGCTTGATCCTTCGGGGCCGACAGGGCAGATTCACCCGAAGCATGGACGTGTTCACAGACATAACCGTGCCGGAAAGTCTCGTGATAAACCATCTGGCATTCGCCGGCATGCAGGGCATAGCGGCCAAAACAGGAGGCGATGCACTGGTGTCTGACGATCCCGGCGCTGCGTTTCGGGAAATGATGTACCGCATCCGCAATCGGTACAGCCTTTACTATGTGACTCCCAACGGGCAGCCGGGAAATGAGCGCACGATCCGCATCGAGCTTTCGGCCGACGCGCGGGCGCGCTTTCCGAATGCGCGCGTCCTGGCGCGGCGCGGCTATATCATGCCGGAACGGCAGTAACAGCGGAAATCCGCCTGTCCGAGGCGCCGATAATGCAGGCCGCATCACCAGCGCGGCGTCGGCCCGCGGTACTGCGACCGCCACGCCGATTCGGGTGACGCGCGAGAGTCATTTCTGCCCGCGAGGTACTGAGCGGGAACAGGCGGCGCACAAAACTTCCCAGAACCGCCGGGCGACCGTGTCCAGTGAATGATGCTGCTGGACGTGGAGTCTGGCTTCGCTCCCGATTTCGCGCGCGAGGGCGGGAAACTCAGTCACCAAACTCATATCGTCGAACAATTCGGCCGCTTCGGCCACACCGGGCGCTACGCGGAGAACCACCTGCGGCGGGAAATCGGCGTTTTCCGCACTGTCCGTGATGATCACAGGCTTCGCTTGGCCCATCAGGCGGACCGCGATGCCGGAAGTCTCTCCGACGCCCGGATAACGCAGGTTCAGACCGCAATCGACGGCCGCGGCGGCGATACGGAAATCCTCGTCGCTGAGGTATCCGGTGCGGAAAATGGCGGGATGCGCCGGTTCATTCTGGAGCAGGCGCGCCAGATCGTTCGACACGACTTCTCCGGCGAGCAGGAGCGCGGTTTTCGGCCTGGTCAGATGAAGTTTCTTAAATATTTCGATGCACTGGATGACGCGTTTGGGCTCGCGCAGATAGCCGAAGATGGCGAAGAGCATAACGCCCTGACCGATACCTAGCTGCTGACGGAACCGGGCAGTCAGGAAGGCGTCGGGCGGGTCGGCGATTTCACAGAAGTGCGGGATGACTTCGATGGGAGTGCCGGAGTTCGCGGCGCGGACGATGGCCGCCGCGCCAGGGTTGTGCACGATGATGCCGAGCGAGCGCTCGGCAACGCGCCGCAGCATCGGGAAGCGGAAGTAGCGGGGATCGGTGTGAGCACGGGCCCGTTCGCGCCAGAGCTCTTCGCCGAGATCGCGCTTCCATGCGCCGTAGTTATAGATCCACTCGGCGAGGTAGTGCTCCTTTGTACACGTGCCGAGCAGGAAGTGATGCAGCACGGCGTCGTGCAGAACCACGATTCCGGGTGTTGCCAGGGCGTGCGCATAGTCAGCTTCGTGCAGGCGATTATTGCCCAGATGATAAAGATGTACGTCGGCGGTGGCAGCGCCGGGCGCCACGCGGGTAAGACGGGCGAGGGCGCGGCGCAGCGTTTCCGCATAGTCGGCGACGCCGGAAGGCGACCCCGGGGGCGGCGCGTGGTAACCGACGGTCACGGCTTCCTGCGACGGCCGAAAATCGCCGTGCCTACGCGCACCCAGGTGGCGCCTTCCTCAATCGCGACTTCGAGATCGTTCGACATTCCCATCGAGAGCTCCGCGATGCTGTGCCGGGCGGCCAGTTCCCTGAGGCGCGCGAAGTAAGGACGAGAAGTTTCCGCGTGTTCCGACCACGGAGGAACCGTCATCAGCCCCGTCAGCTTCAGATAGTGCGCGGAACGGATGGCGTCGACGATCGCGGGCAGGTCTTCGGGGCTCGCGCCCGTCTTGGTTTCTTCGCGGGAAAGCTTGACCTCGATCATGGCGTCGAGCGGCTTCGACTCCGCGTCGAGCCGCTGGGCGATCTTTACCGCGTCGATGGCGTCGATCGAAGAGAACAACTGCGCGGCTTTCTTCGTTTTATTGGACTGCACATGACCGATCAGATGGAAGCGGGCATCGGCGAGATCCGCGATGGCGGGAGCTTTACGTTCCATTTCCTGCACGTAGTTTTCTCCGAAGTCGCGCAGGCCGAGGGCGTATCCGGCGCGGATCACTTCTGGCCCGAATACCTTCGTGACGGCGAGCAGCTTCACGGCGGCCGGGTCGCGGCGCGCGCGCACACACGCGTTCGCCATGCGCTCACGGACACGTGCGAGACCGGCGGGAATCAGGTCAACTGACAAAATCCGATGATAGTCGAACGCAATTATTACAACTCATCTTGCCGGATCGAGCCCACAATCTGTACCAAATCGCGCTGCCGGCGGTACCAGGAGGGTCACCTGCGGCGTAGTATTGTTGACGTGAGTGTCCCCGTCTGACCTCCGCGAAATTCGCAGGCCACGCCATGAGCACCACAGACGAATTCGTGATCGCTGCCCTGGGCGCATCGGCCGGCGGCCTTCAGGCTCTTGAAAACTTCTTCGCGCACATGCCGGCGGACGCCGGAATCGCATTTATTGTTGTCCAGCACCTTGCTCCCGACCACGCCACAGCCCTGCCGGAACTGCTGGCCCGATGCACCGAAATGCCCGTGGAACAGGCTCGCGACCACACCCCTGTGGTTCCCAATCGGGTCTATGTCATTCCCCCGAATGCCACACTGACAATCAACAAGAACGTCCTGGAGGTGACGCCCCCGGTTGAAGCTCGCGGCCACCGCACACCGATTGATAGCCTCTTCAGGTCGCTCGCGCAAGACCGTGGCGAAAACGCGGTCTGCATTATTCTTTCCGGCACGGGCACGGATGGCACGCTCGGCATAAAAGCCGTCAAGGAGTTCGGCGGGATGGCGATGGCTCAGACCCTGGAATCGGCCTCGTACGATTCCATACTCCGCAGCGCCATCTCGACGGGCCTTGTTGACTATGTCTTGCCCGTTGAGCTGATGCCGCCCAAACTCCTCGAGTATGCCGCTCACCTCGCTTCGGGCAACGGTAACGCAAATGACGTCGGCCACCAGATAGTCGCCCACATCGGCAAGATCCACGCGCTGCTCAGGCGACGGTTCGGCCACGATTTCAGCCAGTACAAAGTGAACACGATCGCGCGGCGCCTCGCGCGCCGCATGAAGGCCCTGCAGATTGAAACAGTCGAGCGGTATGTTCAGGTCCTCGAAGAGCAGACGGAGGAAGCGGACCGGCTTTTCAAAGATCTGCTCATCGGGGTAACCTGTTTCTTTCGCGATCCCGAAGCCTTCGAGACGCTTGCCCGCGACGTAATTCCAAAATTGTTCGAAGGCAGGACCGCCGACGATCAGGTCCGGGCGTGCGTCGTCGGCTGCGCCAGCGGTGAGGAGGCTTACTCTATAGCGATTCTGTTAGCCGAACACGCCGCCACGCTCGATGCCCCTCCCGCCATCAAAGTTTTTGCCACCGACATCGACGAACGGGGTCTGGAAACCGCTCGCAAGGGACGTTATCCCGAAAGCATTGCGGAAAACGTGAGCCCCGCCCGGCTCGAACGCTTTTTCAGCGCACAGGAGAGTGCTTACCTGATCAAACGAGAGCTGCGCGAGCTTTGTATTTTCACCAACCACAGTTTCATCAAAGACCCGCCCTTCGCACGCCAGGACCTGATCTCGTGCCGCAACGTCATGATCTACCTCAGCGCGGAGCTGCAGCAGAAAATTATCCCGCTGTTCCACTATGCGCTGCGTCCCGGCGGATACCTGTTTCTGGGCCCGTCCGAAAGTGCCGCTTCCCATTCGGATCTGTTTCGCACGGTTGACAAGCGGAACCGGATTTTCCAAAGGAAAGAAACCGTACCCCGTACCATTGTGAAATTTCCGCTCGCGGATGTCAGCCGTCCGAAACAGCAGGGAACAGGCCAGCCCGAAACAGATGAACAGCATCTGTCGAGGCAGCTGGAACGTATCATCGCGCAGCGCTACCGGCCAGCCTGTGTCGCGGTCCGGGAAGATGGCGAGGCTGTCTATTTCTCCGGCGGTATCGGCCGCTACCTCAAACAGCCCGCGGGCAGCCCGAGCACCAATGCGATCGCAATGGCTCAGGAAGGGCTCCGCATCCCCTTGCGGATGGCTCTGCAAAAGGCGGTCGGCACTCACGAGCGTGTTGTCCAGAAGCAGCTTCCTGTTCAAACGGAAGCCGGCGCGGCGATTTACATCGATCTGACAGTGGAGCCCATCCCTGAATTCCAGGCCGCGAACCTCTGCATGATCCTGTTTGAAGACGTGCCGGCTGCAAAGGACAGCCAGGGCCCGGTCGCGCAGTCCTTCAATCCCCAGGCGGAAGAAACCATCCGCCAGCTTGAGGCCGAACTCCGCGCCGCGCAGGAGCAATCGCAGGCGGTCTTTGAGGAACTGGAAAGCTCCAATGAGGAACTGAAATCCGCTAACGAAGAATATCAATCGACCAACGAGGAGCTGGAAACTTCCAGGGAGGAAGTCCAGTCCTTCAACGAGGAACTGGAAACCGTTAATGCCGAACTCAACCGGCACCTCGCCGAACTCGACATCCTCAACAGCGACCTGCAGAACCTCAACGCCAGCACCCAGATCGCCACGCTTTTCCTCGATCCACAATTGAACATCCGGAGTTTCACGCCCGCCGCCGGCGGTCTGTTCCGCCTCATTGCCGGCAACGTCGGCCGGCCTATTACCGATCTCGCGGCTCAGTTTGCCGATGAGGGTTTTGTCGGCGACATCGGGGAAGTGCTCCGGACGCTAGCGCCGTTTGAACGGGATATGGCGGGCGCGCGCGGCAGGTATTTCCTGATGCGCGTCCTGCCGTATCGTACCGTGCATAATGTCATCGATGGCGTCGTCGTCACGTTCACCGACATTACATCGCTCAAACAAGCCCAACAGGTTGCCGAAGAGGCCAGGCGCATCGCGGAAAAGGCAAAGCTGAGCGCGGAAGATGCCCGCGCCTTTGCCGAAAACATCGTGGATACGGTGCGTGAACCATTGTTGGTCCTTGATGCCAACCTGCGCGTGACATCGGCAAACCGGGCGTTCTATGAAAGGTTTCAGCTCAACGCCGCCGAAGCCGCGGAGCATTCTCTTTACGAACTGGGTGACCGGCGATGGGATATTCCCGACCTGCGACGCCTGCTCCATGAAACTCTCATCGAGAAGAAGCAAATGGAAGACTTTCGGGTCGAGTGGGAATCTCCGGATAACGGCCCCGAAACAATGCTGCTCAACGCCCGCCGGATAATCCAGAGAAATGGCGAGGCGCCATTGATTCTGCTGGCGATCGAAGATATCACGGCGCAAACCCGTGCCATGAAGCCTTTGCTGGACGCGAACCGGGATCTGAAGCACTTCGCTTATGCCGCCTCCCATGATCTGCAGGAGCCCCTGCGGATGGTTACCAGCTACACGCAGCTTCTGGCCAAGCACTACGCGGGTAAGGCCGACCCGGTAGCCGAGCAGTTCATCACCTACGCGGTTGGCGGCGCCCAGCGCATGGAAATGCTCCTGAACGGGTTGCGGGAATACTGGAGCATCAACGAAGAGCAGACGGTGAACGCGGAAATTGCCGACTGCAACCGGATTGTTGAGATGGCGCTGGCAAATCTTGCCAATCGAACCGCTGAAAGCGGCGCGGTGGTTACCCACGATCCCCTGCCCTCGGTTCGCGCCGAAATAGTTCCGCTGGAGCTGCTGTTTCAGAACCTGATCGGTAACGCCTTGAAATATGTTCGGAAGGGCGAACCGCCGCGTGTCCACATTGCGGCGCAGCAGAGCGACGCCGAATGGCACTTCTCGGTACGTGACAATGGCATCGGCATCGAAGCCCGATACCTTTCCATGATCTTCACCCCGTTCAAACGCCTCCATGGGGCGGCGGAATATCCCGGCAGCGGTCTGGGTCTGGCGATTTGCAAACGAATCGTCGAGCGTTTCAAGGGCCGGATCTGGGCGGAGTCAACGTATGGCCAAGGATCCACATTTCACTTTACGATCCCCGCGCAACCGGGTGAACGCGCTGCGCGGGTCAGCGAAGCCGCTGACGGCACAAAATGAACGGGTACACGCGATGCCAGTCGCGTTCGTTGCTCGCTGGGAAAACGCGGCTTGCGCCGCGTGCACTGTCAGCTTAAAAGGAGCCGGGTAAGATCATGAAGACTGCTCAGATCGTACTGATCGAAGACAATCCTGGCGATGTATGCCTGGTGGAAATGGCTCTCCAGGCGAATCAGGTTCCCTACCATCTGACGCGTTTTGCAACCGGCGAGGACGCGGTCGGCGCACTCTGTACGCCTGAGGGGACCCCTGGGCACGATTTTCACCCGGACGCCATCCTCCTCGACTTGAACACACCCAGGAGTGATGGCTTTGAGGTCCTCGGGACACTCAGGCGGGATCCACACCTCTCGGATGTGCCGATCGCAGTTATCACATCGTCTCAGGCACGAACTGATAAGCACCGCAGCAGCCTTATGGGCGCTGTTCGTTACATCGAGAAGCCCTCAGGGCTGGAGGAGTTTCTTTCTACCGTCGGCACGGCGGTCAAAGAGATGCTGCATGAGTGAACCGGATGGTACCGGAATTTACGGAACTCGTCGCAGCGCTTTCGGGTTGACGAACTCGCGGCCGAAATGGTTATCCCAGTAGAACCAGACCTTGATGGCTTGCGGGGAGCCCGCAGGTCTTTCCTCAAAGGTCAGGAACGTCCTGTCGGGCGGCTTCAGGCTGTAATCCGGTAAGGTCATGAACATACCGTATAAGCGCTCTCTGTCCGGGCTGTATACCTCCACGATGTCGCGAACGTACGATGCACTGGAAAGCCTGAACAGGTACGTGCCGGGCGGCAGTGCCATACCCTGAATCTCGACCGGCGCACGGAACGTAATGAACGTCTCCTCGTTCCATTGTTCACCGGCTGCCTGCGTGACGCCGAACAACCCGAAAACGACAGCGCCGATAAAGGCTGCATATTTGATAGCTGCATATTTTCGGTCCATATTCTTCCACTCCTTTCAGTGCGCCGCAGTCTTTTCCGCCGCTCACTGCCGCTCCACCACGACGTACAAGCGCTCTCCGCTGCGGTCGATCAGCAGCAGCATCGGTTGATTGCCGCCCTGCCGGATCGCGTTTCGCAGCTGATCCGCGCTGATGACCGGCTTGTGATTCGCCTCGAGAACGACATCGCCGTGCTGCAGGCCCGCTGCTTCGGCAGGACTCCCGGGGCTGACCGCCGTGATCAGAACCCCATTCGTCTGAGCCGGCAAACCCGACTGCTGTGCCAGCGCGGGAGTCAGCGTCTGGATGGAGATTCCGAGTTGCAGACTCGTTCCCCCACCGGGGTTCGCGGGCGCTGCCGGCGCTTTCGCGGGCAACTCCACCAGCGTCACGCTGACGTCCCGATCCTTTCCGTCATGCAGTACCTTCAGCCTGACCACCGTTCCGGGCGACATCGTCGAGATCTTCAGGCTGAGGTCACGGCTGCCGCTGACCGGCGTGCCGTTCAGGTCGAGGATGATATCGCCGCTCTTCAGGCCAGCCTTCTCCGCGGGACTGCCCGGCGTGACCTGCGAAACCAGCGCTCCCTGAGCTTCTCCGCTGACGCCGAAAGCTTTAGCGAGCTCCGGCGTGACGGGCTGAATCACGACGCCCATCGATCCGCGCACTACTTTGCCGTGCTCGACGATCTGCTGCATCACGGTCCGCGCCATGTTGCTCGGTATGGCCAGGCCGACCCCCTGATTTCCTCCACCGTTGCCGCCGGTAATAATCGCCGTGTTGATGCCGACCAGCTCGCCGCTGACGTTCACCAGCGCGCCTCCGGAGTTGCCTGGGTTAATCGCCGCGTCGGTCTGTATGAAGTCCTCGTAGTCTTCAATACCCAGCCCGCCCCGCCCCGTGGCGCTGATAATGCCCATCGTTACTGTCTCGCCGACGCCGAAGGGATTTCCCACCGCCAAAGCGAAATCGCCCACGGCGGCATGCGACGAATCACCCAGGACCAGCGGGGTCAGGCCTTTGGTATCGATCCTGACAACGGCGAGATCCGTTTTCGGATCGGTGCCGACGACATGGCCTTTGAATCGCCGGTTATCCGGCAGGGAAACCTCGATGTCATCGGCGCCTTCCACAACGTGGTTATTCGTCAGGATGTAACCGTCGCCGTTCACGATGACACCGGAGCCCAGACTGTGCTCCCGTTCGCTGCGCGGTACGTTGAACTGCGAGGAGCCGTCTCCGAAAAACTGACGGAAGAACGGATCCGAGAAGAACGGTGATAGCTGATCCGTGGTGCGGACGGTTTTCGAAGACGCAATATTTACCACAGCCGGCAGCACAGCTTTGGCCACCCCCGCAAACCCGTTGGTGAATGAAACCTGGCGGCCGATGGCCTCCCCGGGGGCGTTCGAAATAAGAAACGACACGGGCCCCCTCGAATTGAACGGAACGCGACCGGTTTTCGCTGTCGCCCATGATCCCACCGCCCCGCCGATCACGAATACTAACGCTGTGATAAGGACCGTTTTCCTTCGCATTTGGAACCTCCATTCATGCTCAAGTCCTGAGCGGCGAAAAAAAAGCATCTGCCGCGGCCAACATCGTCCTTCGCTGTCCTCGGCATTGTTCGCCTCCCGCCCGGACCGTTTCCGGAATCCGGCCAACCAATCAGATGCAAGCGCCCTTCCAGTCCAAACCCGCGATGGAAGCTGCCGTGCTTTGGTGCAGGAGTTCGTGTTTCTGAAAGGAGGCTGACTATGTGCGATTACTCGCTGGCCGGGGTTCCCAACAGGCTGGCAGCTGAAGGTGAATATCTGGTCATCCACCGCTTCTCAACCGGCTCCATGGGCCTGGCGCCCAGGAATCTTACGCCGCCGGCACGCGAGGGTTTCCGGGGCTTTTGGCAATGGCTCGCCGCCGGTTTCGAAACGCTCACCGCGAAGCCCAAAGCGGTAGCCGTCTGCGTGCCGCCTGGGGCGCGTCTTCTTATGCGGCAGATCCCCGGAGATCTGCCGCAGCGGTGGAGTGTCGGAAGCGCGGAAGAGGTGGTTTTCGTCCAGGTCGGAGCCATCACGCACAGTTTTCGCGATGCTGTCCGGTTCTTTCACGGTAGAGAGGTTCTGCTGCAGGATTTTCCTTCGGGCATGCCGGTCAAAGTGCTGTCTCTGGGCGAAACTGCAGTCAGCGACGGCTTCGATGAGCAACTGGCGAACGCATCGAATAGCTCAGTCTGAAGTTCTGCCCGGGATACAGCCGCGACAGGATACCTTTTGTGGCCCCTTGGCTTCAGAATGAAATTGGTGGCACAGAAAACCTGCGCCGCCGAGTGAACCCTGACGGAACTTAAGAGTGCAGGTCTCAAGTGATCGATAGCCTGGAAACCTTGTGGGGCGCATCTGTCATCGCCACAGACGGAAAAATCGGGAGAGTCGAAGATTTTCTTTTCGATGACCAGTCCTGGACGGTTCGCTACGTCGTGGTCAGCGTGGAAAGCTGGGTGAGGCGGCACAATGTGCTTGTTGCCGCAGCCGACCTGGGTCAGCCCGACTGGAAAAGGAGAGTCTTCTGCGTCGGCCTTACCCAGGATCAGGTACGGCGCAGCCCGGACCTGAATTCAATAAGACCGGTGTCCAGCCAGCAGCGGGTCGCCATGAGCGAATATTACGGCTTGCCCCGCTACTGGCAGAATGGCGCCAACCCGGAAATGTTCGCGTCGTCGCTTCCCGCCGGCCGCGAATTTCCTGTGTCTGCCCAGGAGGACCCGCACCTGCGGAGTGCCGAAGCGGTGTGCGGCTACGAGGTCCGGGATGAGGACGAGAAGATCGGGACACTGGAAGACTATTTCGCGGACGAACATTCTTGGCACGTCGGCTATCTGGATGTGAAAACCGGAGACTGGCTTCACAGCCGCCACCTGATGATTCCCACGCGGTGGGTAAAAGGCATTTCCTGGGCCAGACACCGCGTGAGTCTGCGGCACTCCCGCGATGCTCTTTAGTTCCGGGCAGGGACACCGCTGGTGGCTGCGGATTTCTGTTATTCCTGGATTTCCCGCGCTATCCGGAGATCATTTTGAATCACCGGCAGCGCGGCCGTGGCCCAGTTCACCAGGTCCTTATTCCGCCCGTACAAAGCTTCGTTCTGCAACGCCGCAATGGTCCCTTTGTCCTCCACGACCATCTCGAAAATATACTCCCGATCGAACGCGGCGCCGGAAAGGCCGTTGAGCTTACCGAAAGCGGCGTGGCCGTTCGCATCAAGCGTATCCGGTACTGTGAAATTGTCCTTAGAAGCGATCCCCATAAGTTGATCGTCGAGTTTCGTACTATCGTCAACCATGCGCTTAGCGAACTCCCTGACCTTCGCCGCATAACCGTCTGCCACGGCGAGTTTGCCCGAGCGGGTTTGTTCGATGTTGTCAATGGCTGCATTCCGGGCAAACTGAGCATCGTTCGCCGCCGTATTGATGTTGCGTTCGGCCGCCAGTCCGCTCGACAGGAGAAGCAGGCCCGCAATCGGGTTCTGGTGACTCATAAGTCATTGTTCCTTTCTATGCCTTGTTTCCGTGCACGAAGATATCCAGTCTTTGCGGGGCCCGGCGTGGTGACTCAATCGCGAAACGCTGACCGGGCCAACGGCTCTGAAGGTACACGCGGCGCAAGCCGCGTTTCGCCCTAACGCAGAATCCGGTATAAATTGCTGTAATCGTCAGTCCAGGTGCGCAGGCCGGGAATGCCGGAAATAGGCTCGCCGGAACCTCTTACCTCCTGCAAGTCGAAAAAACCCGGCCGCGAAGTGACCAGCACCCAGTCCGACAGAGAGATTGCCTCTTCATCGCTGTCCTCATCGACGCTGACCATCAGAGCCTGTTTTCCGGTCTCCGCAGCCGCGAGGGAAACCACCGGCCCCAGATCCAGGTAATGGTTGGACACATGGACAGCCAGGACGCCGTCCGGTTTGAGATGCCGCCAGTAAAGCGCGAATGCCTCGCGCGTCAGCAGATGCACCGGAATGGCGTCTCCGGAGAACGCGTCCACCGCGAGAACATCGAAATGCCTCGGCGATTCACGTTCCAGCGATAAGCGGGCATCGCCCAGTTCGACCGCGACGGAGGCCGGAGAGTAAGGAAGGAACCGAAACTGGTTCCTGGCGATGTTCAACACCAGAGGATTGATGTCGTAAAAAGTGTAGTGGTCGCCGGCGCGGCTGTAGGCGGCGATCGTGCCTGCGCCCAGCCCGATCACGCCCACGTTCAGGGGACCGGAGCGTTCCAGGCCGCGTATCGCGCGGCCCACACCGGAATTCGAAGAGTAATAAGTTGTGGGCTGCCTCTGGTAAAGAGGTGTCAGGAACTCTTCGCCATGTTCGATGGTCCCGTGCTTCAGCACGCGTACCTCACCCTTCGGCCCGCCGCTGGGGGTGTCATAAACCTGCAGCGCTCCGTAGAAATTGCGGACCAGTAACCGGGAGTGACTTACCGAATCCCAGACATCGCGAATCAGGTAGCCAGTAATTCCCACAGTGATGCAGACGGCAAACGAAAATAACGCGACTTGCTCGGTGATGACTCCCCGGCCCCGCCAGAGAATGTAGAGCGCGATCGCACCGGTGATGCCAAGCAGAACCCGCGAGTCGTAGGGCGCCTGCAGAAAGGGTGTGCTCAGGAAATCCGGACGCCCCAGTCGCGCGCCAAGCAGCCGGGCGATTACGAAAACGAAAAATAACGTGACCAGCGCCCCCCCCACCACTTTGTCGTACGGCTCATCGAGGAAAGACGCGTCAATAACAGCCTGGAGGCTGGCTTTTCCCTGCGCCTTCCAAAACAGACAAAGCAGCAGGACGCTGACCGACACCACGACGATGGGAAGGTCATAGAGACCGTTCAGCAGATAAGGCGCTGCGAGGGCTATAAGCAGTCCGCCGACGGCCCCGCCGACTGCAACCATGAGATAGAAGGAAGTCAGATGTTCGGGCTCCGGTCGCCGACGCGCCAGTTCCCCGTGACAGACCATGAACACCACAAAGAGCGCCGTTGAGAACAGGCCGAGCGAGACTTTGATATTCGAAAACACGCTCTCACCGGTTATGCCGTAAGCAATCGTCACCAGCGCCACGGCGCCCAGGCGGGTAAAGAGCCAGCGATTGTACCAGCGGTCGCTGTCAAAGCAGAGGATGAAGCTCAGCAGGTATAAGCTGAGCGGCAGAATCCACAGAAAAGGAATGGCGGCGATATTCTGCGTCAGGTGGTTCGTCATCGCCAGCAGCAACGCGGACGCGCACGCCGCGAGCGCCATCCACAGCAGCCGCTCGGACCAGAGCGGCCTGGCGCTGGTCTGAGCCGGAGCCCGTTCGGAGCCTTTGTGCCGCGAGCGCAGCGCCACGATTCCACACCCGAGCACGAATGTGCCATATGCGATCGACCAGCTCCACGCCTGCTGCCGGCCTCTCAGGTATGGCTCAATCAGCACCGGGTAAGTCAGCAGACCGAGCATGGAACCTGCGTTCGAAAGGGCAAAAAAACGGTAGGGCATCGCGCCCTTATTCGACTGCGAATACCACGACTGCAGCAGCGGACTGGTGGATGAGAGCAGGAAGTAGGGCAGGCCGACAGTTGCGGTCAGAAGCCCGAGAATCCGCAGCAGCGGGTCCTCTGTTCCGTGCGGCTTCCACCATCCTGACGGCAGAATCGGCAAAAAGAGGATGCTGCAGCCCAACAAAAGCAGATGGACTATGGTTGCGGCACGCCCGTCGAGCCCCCGCAGCCAGTGCGCATACGCGTATCCTCCCAGAAGCGCCATTTGGAAGAAGAGCATGCAGGTGGTCCACACCGCCGCGGAGCCTCCGAACCACGGCAGGATCAGCTTGGCGATGAGTGGCTGCACCTGAAAGAGCAAAAACGCCGAGAGAAGGATCGTAGGTGCAAAGACCCACCCTCCGAGCCTTTGGCTTTCGCGGACTGGCGCTGTCGAAGTGCCGGGTGCATTCATCGGTTGTCTCGATTCTACTGTGCCCCATCTCACCTGGAAGTCAAGATGCATCCCGGACATGCATGAAGATACTGTTCCTGATAACACTGCTTTCCGCTCTTTTTCTCGGCTGCAGAACCAATGAAACTCCGCGCGCGCAGGTGGATGATCTTAAAATCACTGCGGACCTGAAATCGAAGCTGGCCTCCGGCGTCGGCATCTCCAGTGTTACCGATATCTCGGTCAACTCGACGAACGGAGTGGTCACCCTGTCCGGAGAGGTGAATTCGGCGGATGTGAAAGACAAGGCGATTTCCATCGCGAAATCGGTTCCGAA
Source organism: Terriglobia bacterium (assembly GCA_963832905.1). GTDB lineage: Bacteria > Acidobacteriota > Terriglobia > Bryobacterales > Bryobacteraceae > BOG-234. The sequence continues at coordinate 1,604,434 of CAWHVO010000008.1, forward strand.
CGTGGTTCGCGTGGTGGATAACCTTCAGGTTGCGAAGCCGCAGGCGGGGGCGAGTCTGATCAGACCGGGTATAAACGAGCCGGTGAATGCATAGTTTCAAGCCGGGTACGGTCAGGACGCCGAAGCCTTCGGGATGTCCCTCGCGCGGGCCTTTCCACCAGTTGCCGCACACGGCGCCCGACGTGATGAACTGACATCCGTTGTAGACAACGTTTTCGCGAATATGCGTGTGGCCCTGCAGCACCATCTTCGGCTGGTACGGCCAGAGGATGTTCAGAACTTCGCGCGCGTTTGTGACCGGGTACGTCTCCGGAGTTTTCCAGGAGTCATTCGCGCGAGATCGGACTTCAGCCAGTCGATCTGGGCGTCGTCGATCAGGCCGATGAAGTCCTGGCCCGGCCGGCTGCCGATGGAATCGAGCAGCACGAAATGCCAGCCCTGATAGTCAAACGACGAATACGTCTTGCCGATCCGGTCCTCGAACATCCGCTTGCCGTAATACGGATCGGACTGCGCCACGCCGCTTTTGCTCGACACGCCGAACACGTCGTGATTGCCGATCACCGTGTGGACGCGGGTCTGGAGCGGCTGCAGCGTTTCCTCGTAGAGGTCGTAGAGCTGTTTGGCGCGCGGATACTGCTGCTCGGCAGCGTCGAAGACCAGATCGCCGCCGCAGAGGGCGAAGTCGGGCTTGAGCGAATTCATCTTCACCACGCACTTCGCACAGCCGGCGCCCGCGTGCAGCTCGGGCTGGATGTGCAGGTCGGTGAAATGAATAAACGAAAACTGCGGCTGTGCTTCCGCAGCAAGAACGCTTCCGGCCGCCCCCGCGAGGGAAGCGGCCGGAAGAGCGGATGTGAGGAATCTGCGCCTGTTCACTTTGCTCGTACACGCGGCTTCAATGACAACCGAAGACACAGACTGAAGTCTGCGCCACCTTCCGACTTACAGGTTACGATGCGTGGTGGCACGGGCTTCACCCTGTGAGGGTTTTATCAGAACGACAGATGCAGCGCCAGCATCAGGAAGCGCGAGCTCCCAATCGTGTGCTGGATGTAACCGAGGTTGCCCACCGGCGGAATGGAAGGCGGACCTTCGAAACCCGGAAAAAACTCGACGTCGCTGTTCGGCGTGTCGAAGTCCGGATGGTTGAAGACATTGAACGCGGTGGAGTTGAAGCGCAGGTTAGTATTTCTCATGAAAGACGAACTGTTTCTGCAGACCCATATCCCAGCGCGTCTGGAAGGGCCCGCGGAAGATGTTGCGGCCAGTCCCTCCGAACAGCGACTCATAGGTGTCGCAACCCGAGGCATTGCAGGCCGGGACGCCGTTGGTGCCAGGAGCCACAAACTGCGGTCCGAAATCGGCGACGTTCAGCACCGGTTTGCCGGGGTTTACGCCGGTCGTTCCCTGCAGCTGCGCCTGCTGCGCCGTGACACCCGGAATGAGCGGCACGATCGGATTGAGAATATAGATATCGGTGCCGTAGTAGAGGCTGGCGACCGAACCGGTGTAATCGTACACGCTGTACGGCTGGCCGCTCTGCGCTACGGTCTGACCACTGAATGTCCATCCATTGACCAGGTAGCCGAGGCCCTTGCTTTTTGTCGCATCCGGAATCCGGTAACTGTAGTTAACCAGGAATACGTGCGTCTGATCGAAATCGGAGTTACCATAGCTGGACTTCAGGTTGGCCGGATTGTTGCCCGTGAAGAAAAGCCCGAGGCCGCTTTGCTCGTCAAGCGAGTGCGACCACGTGTAAGAGGCAGTCAGCTGCAGACCGAACGATAGCCGTTTTCGCACCTGCAGCTGCAGCGCGTTGTAGTTCGAAGTTCCTTCGGCTTTATACAGAACCGAATTCATGTCGTAGCCGATATAGGGGACACGGATCGGCGCATTGCCGGCGAATTCGCTGGTGTAGATCGGTTCATTGGTGAGATCGAGCGGGCTGGTGCCCCCATAGGAAGCCGTCTGTCCGTTGATCGGATTCGAGGCTGTGGCGATGCCCGGCTGATTGAACGGAATCGGCAGCACGAGGTGCGTGCCGTGATTACCCACATAGCCGGCGCTGAACAGCCAGCTGTTCGAAGCCTGATACTGCAGGTCAAACGTCCAGTTCTGCGAATAAGGCAGCTTGTTGCCGATGTCGTATCCGCCGAACAGGTAAGGTCCGTATTCGTTGCCACCGGGGAAATGTCCCGAGATGGTCTGCGCAATATTCGGCAGCTGAGCCAGGAACGCCGCAGGCGTGCCCGCGGGCGGAGGCGGCGTGGTGGTGCCGAACGGATTGGCAAATGTGGCGCCGGTCGCGGCGAAAACCGGATTCTCGAACGGCGGCGCCAGCGTCACGCCGAACGGTCCGTTGAAACCACCGCCCGCGCTTGGGGAAAGTTCGCTGAAGTATTCGCCGCGGTCATAGTAGATGCCGTATCCGGTGCGGATCGTCAGTTTGTTGATGGGCGAATACGCAATCCCGACGCGCGGCGCAAAACCATATTGTGGATTCTGCATCAGCGTGTTGCTGGCGCCGTTCTCCCCGGCAAATTCCAGTCCCGAGTTGACGATCGTGTCCGTCGCGGTGTTGTACGAGTATTGGTTACCGTTGAAGCCGACGAGGCGCCCGTACTTCTCGGACAAGGCGCCGTCGTTGTCGAACCGCAGGCCGAGCGTGACGCTCAGATTACTGCGCAGCTTCCAGTTGTCGTTGACGAATGCGCCGATCGTGTTCGAGCGGTAGTAGCGGTTGGCCGTGCCGCTGCCGTCGAACAAGTCCGAATAGGTGCCCGTGCGCACGCTGCCTTCGAGGAAGGTCAGCAGGGTTTTGAAGCTGATCTTCGCGCTCTGCGCGGCATTGTTGATGATATTGAGATCCGTGCGGTCCAGCTGGTATCCGACAGACAGAGTGTGGCGGCCTTTAACCCAGTTAAGGGTGGCGCCGTATTCGTACTGGTTCTGATACATGCCGGCATTGCCGAAGCTCACGCTGGGGCCGAACTCCAGCCCGCTCCCCAGCGTGGTGTCGAAGCCCCCGATTTCGATCTGCGGGAAAGTATTCACGCCGAGAAGATTGGTCCCGATAGAGGACGGCGACAGCGCCTGGCTGGTGTTCGAATACGCCTGCATACGGGTGAATCCGACGTGCTGCACCAGCGTCAGATTGGAAGTGAAGACCGTGGTGTTTTCGATCGACGCGACAGCGCTGCCCGCCGACAGAGTCTGCGGGAAACCCAGCGTGCCGCCGACCGCGCCGAACGGCGTTGTCGTCGGGTCGTTCTGCCCGTAGTATTTTGCTGTCAGGCGATTATTGTTGTTGACGAGATAGTCGATGTTGGCGATTCCCTGATTGAATGACGACTGCGAATTAGGGCCCTGCACCAGCGCGTCGTAGCCGAGCGCGACCGCCTGGGCCGAATTCGTGATGGTAGGATTCGGAATCACGTACTGGCCATTGGGCAGAGTCGCGGACATCATAGCCTGAGATACCGGGCTGATGGCGCTCTGCGCGATCGCTTTCCCGGTGGTGGCCGTGTACATAGAGGCAAGGCCGGCGAGGCTGCGGTCGCTGGTCAGACCGAGCGGCACGGTCAGAGTCTGGATGGATTCGGCCGCATCCGCATTGCGCATGCCCTGATAAGAGAGGAAGTAGAACAGCTTGTCCTTCAGAATCGGACCGCCCAGCGTGGCGCCGAACTGGTTGCGCGCCTGAAACGGATCCAGTTCGTGAGCCAGCGCGAAGGCAGGTGAGGCGTTGTTGAAGAACGGAGCGGCGTTCAGATCGCTGTTCTGGAAGTAGTCATAAATTTCGCCATGCAGCGAGTTCGTGCCGGATTTGGTGATGACGCCGACGTGCGCGCCGCTGTGCGCGCCCTGGGTGGCATCGTAGGATGCGGCGTTCACGCTGATTTCCTGGATCGCTTCCACGGGCGGCGTGGGCAGAGCCTCACCGATTGCGGCGTAAACCGACGTGGCGGTCTGGACATTGTTGCCGCCGAAGTTTTCGCCCGTGTTCAGCACGAATCGGTTCTCGCCGACCTGGCTCGTGGTATTGCCGTTGAACAGGTTGTTGGTGTCGACGCCGTTCAAGGAAAAGCTGTTGCTGGTGTCGCGCTGACCATTGGCGAAAATAGCCTGGTTGCCGAGACCCGCGTTGGCGCCCGATCCGCCGAGGAAATCCGCGTGCACGCCCGGCGCCATGATTGCCAGCTGCGTGAAACTGCCCGTGCCGAGCGGCGTGTTCTGAATCGTCAGCTGATCGACGACATAACCGTTGGTCGTATGCGTCTGGTTCATCAGCGCCACATCGGTCACAGTCACGGTCGCGCTGACCGAGCCAACCTGCAAAGACCCGTCAATTGTAGTCGTGCGGTTGCCGCTCACCAGAACCTGCGTGTGCGTTTCCGCCTGGAAGCCATTCTTCGTGAATGTGACGATGTAGGCGCCGACGGGAAGGTTCTGCAGCGCGTAGAACCCCGCGGCGTCGGTATGCTGCTCGATTGCCTGGTTTGTGCCGGTATTCACCGCTTTCACTCCGGCATCTGCGACGCTGGCGCCCTGCGAGTCCTTGACCGTTCCGTTAATCGCGCCCAGAATCTCCTGCGCGCTCACCGGTGCCGTCGCGCCCACGAGCACTGCCAGAAAACCTGCAAGTATGAACCTCTGTCTAACAGCCCGTGGTAAAAGTCAGATTTTCGCCTCCAAACATGTGACCTCTGAAATGTTTCAGACGTCATAAGCTGTATGGCGATGGGTAAGCGCAAGCCGAAGCAGGACGCGATGTTTTTCAGCGCTCAGGAGATTCCCCAGGCGGCAAGTCATCCGTTCTACGCGAAGGTGAACGAGATCCTGGAGCGGAACAAGGTCAACAAACGCCTGGAGCATCTGTGCAAGCGTTTTTACAAGCCGGTCATGGGTCAACCGAGTATAGCTCCGGGTGTCTATTTCCGGATGCTGCTGCTCGGCTACTTCGAGGGAATCGATTCGGAACGGGGAATTGCGTGGCGTGTGGCGGACTCGCTTTCGTTACGGGAGTTTCTGGGATTCAGTGTTATCGAATCGACTCCGGATCATTCGACGATGTCGCGGACGCGTCGGCTGATGCCGGTCGAAACGCACAAAGCGGTGTTCCGCTGGTTCGTGAAGGTGCTGGGCGAAGAAGGCTTGATGGACGGGCAGACCATCGCCATAGATGCGACCATGCTGGAAGCCAATGCCGCGATGCGTTCGATCAAGCGGCGCGACGATGGGCGCGGCTACGACGAATATCTGAAGGATCTGGCCAAAGCCGAAGGCATTGAGGAACCTACCCGCGAGCAGGCCGCGAGGCTGGACCGGAAGCGCAAAAAGAAGGCCTCCAATAAAGAGTGGATGAGCCCTACCGATAGCAGCGCGCGCATCGCCAGGATGAAGGATGGCCGCACGCATCTGGCGCACAAGGCCGAGCATGCGGTCGATCTGGCCAGCGGCGCGGTGGTGGCGATCACGCTGCAGGCGGCGGATCTGGGTGACACCACCACCATCGGAGTCACGTTACAGGAAGCGCAGTCCAACGCGGCCCTGATCAACCAACGCGGCGTCGAAGAGGTGGTCGCTGACAAGGGATATCACAGCAACGAAGTTCTGGTCGATTTGCATGCGGACGGTGTGCGCAGTTATATCCCGGAGCCGGAGCGCGGGCCCCGCAATTGGGACGGCAAGGAAAAAGAACAGAAGCAGGTGTATGGGAATCGGCGGCGGATGAGTGGACGGCGCGGCAAAGATCTGCAGAAGCTGCGCACGGAATTGACCGAAAGAAGTTTTGCGCACATGTACGAAACCGGCGGCATGAGACGAACCCACCTGAAGGGTCAAAAGAACATTCTGAAGCGGCTTCTGTTCCATGCCATCGGATTCAATCTGGCGCTGCTGGTCCGGAAATCTTCGGGAATCGGCAAACCGAGAACCCTGCAGGGGCTCTCCGACGCGATTTTGCTTGTCCAGATCGCGATGACGGCATGGACGGCGCACCGGAACGAATCAGCAGAAGAAAGCGGGCCCACTTCCGGTTGGTTTTCACTTCCCCTGGTTTTTCCAATCTCAAGCCACATCTAACTGTTTCCGCACTTCTGCCACGGGCTGCTAAGGCTGCTTCCAGTTTTCATGAATTTCCTCCCCAGAAAAATATGAGATCCCCCCGGTCGGGGCCGCCGAGCGCACAAGCCAGACCACAAGCGCAGATGCATGGTCAGCCTTATCCTGGATAAGGTGGGCCACACCGCTGCGCCTGTGGTCAGGTCCGTTGCGCGCGCCAATCAAAAGCGAGATTCGCGCACTGCGTCGTGTTCGCGAAAAAAGATAGTGTACGGGAATTCTTCGTTACAGATTGATAAAAAATTTTGATCTGGCCAGACTTACAGATTGACCCGGGGCGAGGGGGACGCGATCAGGGCCGGACCCGGAGCGATCCGGCATGTGCGTTTCCTGGCGCAATCGTGGTTTCTGACGCAAGCCAGCCGGGCGAAAGACTATGATTCCGCAGCCGGATAGATGGCTATTGAGCTGCACTCCCGGGGGCTGAGCAGCCTGGAGGCTATGTCATGGTTCAACTCCCATTTGCCGATCGCGACGAAGCCGGACGGATACTGGCGGACCATCTGGCCTTCCACAATCTGGCAAAGGAAGCGACCGTTCTGGCGCTGCCGCGCGGCGGCGTACCCGTCGGATTCGCCATCGCAAAACAACTGCGGATGCCGCTCGATGTCCTGATCGTGCGCAAGCTCGGCGTGCCGTGGCAGCCCGAACTGGCGATGGGCGCGATCGCCGGCGGCGTGCGCATTCTCGATGAGCACATCATCGGCGAGCTGGGCATTTCCAGCGAAGAGATCGACCGGATCGCCGAACGGGAGCAGGCCGAGATCAAACGGCGTGAAGCACTCTACCGCCGCGGCCGAGGGCCTCTCGAACTGGCCGGACGTCCCGTCATCCTGGTGGACGACGGCCTCGCAACGGGGAGCACCATGTCTGCCGCCGCACGCTGCGTCGCGAGACTGAATCCTGCGCGCGTGATCGTCGCTGTACCTGTCGGCTCGCGCGAAGCCTGCGCCCGCCTGCTCAGGGAGGCCGACGACGTGGTGTGCCTCGCAACTCCGGAACCGTTCGTCGCCGTCGGCCGGTGGTACCACAATTTCGGACAGACGAGCGACACCGAAGTCCAAAATCTGCTTGCGCAGAATAGTCACGACCTGCGGGCCCTGGAGCACGTCGCCTGATGACGCCAAGCGTCATTGACAATCGGAGCGATGCGGCCGTGGCGGCGCGCCGAGCCACTCCAGCATTTCGGCTATGCGCGACTCTGCCGGAGTTCGGGTGAAGTCGTTCATGGCGCGCGCCATGCTTCCCGTGCCCGTCGGCCCGTTCACCCATCCGCCTGGACTTGGCGCAGGAGTCGATCCTTTGGATGAGCAATTCTTTGTCACTCAAGGCCCGGATTCGCCGCACTCGACTTCGGACCGAACAGCTCACGGCGCTCATCTGCCGTCAGCAGCGGCGCCTGCAATCGGACCGGCTCGCCCGTGGTTTTGAAAAACAGATCGCCGTTGCCCAGCAGCGACTCAGCGCCATTCTGGTCCAGCATCATTCGCGACTGTGTACTCGACGTTGTGCGCAGACACACCCGGCCGCCCAGATTGTTCTTCAGTACGGGCGACAGAATCTGCGCGCGCGGGTCCTGCGTCGCAACGATCAGATGGATTCCGGCCGCGCGGGCCTTCGCGCCCAGCTGATTGATTGCCGACTCGATCGCTTCACGATGCTTCTTCTGCGCCACAAGGTTGCCGTACTCATCGCAGAAACACACAACACGCGGATGCGGCGCCGCATCCGGCATTCTGTTGAGACCATTGAGGTCCGTGACCCCCGCCTCCGCAAACAGGCGATAGCGCTCTTCCATGAGCCCGATCAGGCGATCGAGTCCGCCGATGGCTTCTTCCGGCGTTGAGAGCAGCGCGCCGCCGCTCTGCTCACCGGCATCGAGCAGGTATGGCGAACCACTGAGTTCCCCGAAGGTAACGCGTTTCGGATCGATCAGCATCAGCCGCAGTGTTTGCGGTGTATTGGTGGCAATCAGGCTGGCAATCGCCATCCGCAGCCACTCGCTCTTGCCGCTCCCGGTGGTGCCCGCCGCCAGAATGTGCGGGCAGTCTGAAGACAGATCGACATAGCGGGACTGGCGGCGCAAATCGACGCCCACCAGAAGCTTCGGATTACCTCGATCCGGTATCGGCAATCCCAGGCGGAACTCGCTGAAGAACAGCGTTTCTCTGTCGGGCCGCTGCAGGTTGAACGACAAGTATTCCGTCTTCGAGCCGCACCAGTGCTGGCTTCGACAGCCGCAGTTGTACGCCGATGTCTTCACCAAGAGGAAGAATCTTCCCGACTTTGACACCCGGCTCGGGCATGAGATGGAATCGCAGAAATGCAGGGCCGACCACAGGGTCGGACTCGAGCGTGACCATCGGACCGAATTGTTCCAGAACCTTGATCAGCCGCTGGCCCAGCTCGCGTTGAGAATCCACGGGCGAAAGGGCGGACGTGCCCGGCGCAACGCCGGCTATTCGCCCGATGAGTGCCCGGAGCTTCTCTTTTGCCGGCGCGGTTTGTTCAGCCGTCAGCTGGGTGGTCTTCAGTTCAGGCTGAAAATGCCAAAGAGTCAGCTGGCCGCTTGCTTTCCCGTCGCTCGCCCGAATCATCTCGTGATACAGGCACAGCTGCGCCAGATCCGCCTCGCCCGATCCGGCGCCGAGCTTGAGTTCAAGGACGCACCAGCTCCTCGAAGCCGGGTTGCGCCACACCGCATCCGCAATACCTGAGACGAGAACCGGCGCGGACCACGAAGGATCGTCCACCAGCCACGCCAGCTTTTCTTCGACGGAAAACTGCTCCGCTCCGCGCCAGGCGTTCGCGCCGGCATCGTAGTGAATTAGCTTCTGGTCATAGCTGTTGGTGAGCAATCGGCATATGCGCGCGCACAGGTGCCCGGTCGCGGCCCACATGGACAGCACTTCGTTCGCGGAATTCTGCAAAGCCGCCTGGTTTTCGCGCAGGCGCGGTCCCACGATGGCAGCGTACACCTCATCGCGCAGCCTGGCCGAGTCGCTGAGCGTGTCGCGATCCAGCACACTGGCCCATCCGCACGGGGACGCCGGGTCGATCAGCGACTGGAAGACCCTGTGAAACAGTGAACCCAGCAAATCAGTGCTCGGTTGACCGTTACCTGCGGAAAACTCCGACGCCCGGTAGATTTCCCGGCGCACATCGGACACGCTGACAAGCACTGGACCGGGCATGGAAAGCCTACCTCGACGGTCCCTCTGCCGCTTCGAAAATAACCATCGGAGGGCCATCCAGGAACCCAAAGCGCATAGGATAAAGACGCGCACATTTACTCACCTCCTCTGCCCTGAGGTTCAGTTCGGCAGCGGCGTTATCCGCCGCAATGATCTTCCGCTCGTTCAGAAGCTCGGACAAGCGGGGGAGCACCGGATCTTCCGGTTCAGGCTCGCGTTCCATCAAGGCATCCCGCAACTGCTCGACCTGAGGAGGAAGATTGGCAAGTGCCCAGGCGGTGACGGCCTCTTCGTCCACCAACTCGTCACCGTTCAGCAGTTCGCCGGAGCGCGCTGTGGCAATCAGATTCCGAATCGCCTGCAGCGCCGCCAGCGCTTCCGGCAGGGGATGAATCTCGCGCGCGCCTTTGTGCCTCAGACTCGTGAGCGTGCGCTCGCCGACCGCGCCCGGCTGAATCGAAATATCGCGCACAAGTGCGAGTTTCAGCCCTCTCGGCGACCACTCACGCTCGATTCGCTTCAGCTGATTGGTGAGCGCGTTACCCCCGCCATCGCAGAACGCGATTGCCATATCTCCGCCCGCTCCACGCCAGCCCTGCGCGGCATATCTCGATCGTGCTTCGTCGCGCCCCAGAGGCCGGAGGCCGCTGCTCTGCAACAGCCATGGCAGACAGTCGCTGAGCGTTTTGCTGAGGCCCTGCATTGAAACTGTCCGGCGCGCCTCGCTGAGGTTGCTGTCGAATTCTTCCTGCACGAACTTATCCCGGTCTTTCGGCTCGGGCGCGGGCTCGTCGCCCATGAGTTCGCGGAACTGATGCTCACAGGCCCGGATAAGCTTTCGCGGAAGGCACAGGTCTGTGGCTCCAAAAAGCGGCTTCAGTTTCGACGCATCGATGGGCCAGATTGGATCGTTGGCGTGTGCGGCTCGCGCACTTTTCAAGGCAGGTGCCAGGTCAAGCCGGACTTTGATCAGTTCGACTGCCTGATCCCAGCCGATCGGCCTGATGGTGTCCTTGTGCTGGAGCCAGCGATCTTTATCGGCCTGGCTGGACGAGGAATCGACTCTGACTTCGTATTCGGCGATGACACAGGAAATTAAGAGGAGATGGTCGTGACCGTCATAGAGCGCGGAAATCATCTGGCCCAGGGCATGATAGCCGGCTTCTTCACCACGGTAGGTCTCCAGCGCTTCCACCTGGTCGAAGCAAAGCACGACGGGTGTGGGCGCCAGAAAGCCGAGCAGCGCATCCACCACCAATTTGGCATCGCGTTCCCGGTTGTGATCTTCGTCCTCTTTTTCCACGGCCAGCCCGAGCGCAGCCATATCCGCATCGCCTAAGAGCTCACCGCGGAGCCACGCGCTTGCGGCGTGGAAATGGCTGCCGTCGCGCAGGCACTCGATCACGCGGCGCAGACCTCTGTGATTAACGCTCTCCAGCCGGTGCCGGTCGGAAGCAGAGTCGCGCGCAAAGACGACATTGAGCTGCGACCCCTCGGTCCCTCTCAGGAGATCGGAAGCCAGGGCGTATCGCAGATGCCGCCATAGCGTGCCGGCGCTTGCGTTGCATCGCAGGTAAGCGTAAATCGTCAGCTCATCCTGCCGGAGTTGGTTGCGCAGACGGCCCAGCAGATGCGTTTTCCCGCTGCCCGGTTCGCCGATCAGAACGATAGATGTGCCCCGGCCTCCCGCGCGCATCTGCCGCAGCGCGTCGAGTATCAGCGCGAAGGGCCTGCGATTGATGCCGGGAACGTCGGCCAGTTCCCCCGCCCACGGCGACCCAAGGGCTGAACTCCCGAACGGATTCGGCTGAAACGGGATGCGCGGCTTGCCGTTAGCGGCTGTAGAGGGAGACATAGTAATTACCGTGACCGTCCGTGACCAGACCCTCCCGTTCTGCTTCCGGAAGCGCCGTGGCGTGGCCGTGAATGCTGAGCAGCGCCCGGCGTTCATCCTGAAGCAGCAGTGCGGCTCGATCGAAAATCTGCTTCGGGATGTCCGACAATTCCGGGTGTTGGCGCAACCGATAGAACGTCACTGTCGCGCCGGGAGAAAAGGCAAGCTGGTTCATCGCCGAAAAAATCTTCTCTGCCGCACCCCGTACCGGGTCGTCCTGTGGAGGCTGAGATTCCTCGGCGGCAAGAAGCGCTCGAATCTGCGCGGGAGATCGCGCCAGTCCAAAGGATTGAAGCAAAGTGGTCACTGCCTCTTCAATGTAGACTGCCGGGTGCCCCGCATTGACCAGGCGCCTGGTTCTTGAATTCGGGGCCGGCGGCACGTCGCGGAGTTGGCCCTTGAGCTCTTTCAGCAGGCGGGGCACTATCGTGGGACTCAGAGGCGGAACTCCGCTCGCCAGGCGCTTCTTGATCTCCGCGCTGGTGAGAAGTTCTCTGGCGGTGAGGTCGAGGATTCGCTCCCGGGCCAGCGCTTTGGGGTTCCGATTCCAGAATGCTGTCGCCTTCCCGGCGCCCCACTGGAAGACGGTGCCGGATGCGAGATCCCGGGCGATTAGTTTCCGCACCTGCGTTCCCGGCACTTTGCGCCCCAGTTCCGGAATCGAGCCCAGCGCAGCCAAGGGCGCTGGCGCGTCCGAACTCTGGATCGCCTGGAGGATGAGCCTTCGCCCTTCCTCAGGATCGAGAGGCGGCAGGCGCGGCTTCTTTGAGAGCATGGGTCGAATCCATCAGCTTAAACCCTTTCCGCACCGTTCCGATCCACATTAAAGCAATAGAAATCCGGCGAGTCAGAATCTGCCGCTGGAGGCCGCGCGAATTGTATCCGCGTTTGGTTTTGTTGTGGAGAAATCTGCCTGTTTCCGGCCACCTTCCTGTGTGAGCCGATTAACCGCATTGGACCCTGGCCGGCAAGGCTTGCTTCCTGAAGTGGTTGAACACTGACCTGTACACCAGCGTGCTCGGCCGGGACGGCCCATTCCGGAGCAAACGATCGTTGCATTCCGCGACCGCGATCATGCCCACCGCGTACCACACTATATCGAGAACAATCCAGTAAAGGCTGATTTGTGCGCGCGTCCCGATCAGTGGCCGTATCCGAGCGTTTCCGCCAATTCGTCGCTCTGAAACGAAGACGCCGATACAATCCGCGTGTCCGAAATGTAGAACCTCGAGGGGCAGACATTCAGTCAGCCGGACTTCTGCAAGGGGCTTAGGTCGTGAGAACCGCGTTGTAAACTACCGGATATGCTCAGAACGGCAGTGGTGCTGACGTTTCTGGCGTGCTCCCTGGCGCCGTGCGACAGCATCCTGAATTCGAGTGCGTTCGATACCTCGCAATTCAACGTCACCACTTTTGCATCGGGCCTTGGGTTTCCCGAAGGCATGGTCGTGCTGCCCGACGGTTCTCTGGCCGTAGAAACCAGTCCCGGCTACACAGATGCGCCCGGCCAGATTCTGCGGTTCACCAGCACTGGCAATTCCGGTGTCGCGGACGGCCCGGGGACCGTTCTTTACCAGACTCCGGATAATGCGCTTTTGACGAGGATGGTTCAAGTGGGGCCGTACTATGCGGTGGGAAATTTTGTTGAACAAGACAATCACCTTACTTCAGCCAGGCGCCACTCCTTCCGCACCCTGGACGAGCGTGGCCGTGATGCAGTTCAATTATCCGGATGTTTCTCCAGGCGTGCCGTGGGAGCACAGCAGCGCCGGCCTGGCGGTGGAATCCACTCCTGGGCAACCGGGCTCATACACGCTGGTTTTTAACGTGGGGTCGGCTGCCGACAGCACCGCTTCAACACAGCAGGTCGGTTTGACGGCGACGGGTTTTTCTGATTTTCCTTCCGGTCCCGGGGGCTCAGTCAGTCTGAATGGGGACTCTCTTTACAGCATCACCATCAATACTACGGGCGCCCAGCCTTCCGCCACAAACCTGCAGCAGGTCGCCGACGGTATCCGGAATGTTTTTGGCATGGCATTTCAGCCAGGAACCGGAGATTTCTATTTCGCCGACAACGGCATTGACTATCCGCTGAATCCGGACGGATTTTCACAACAGGCTGACGAACTGGATTTCATCAGCGCCGCGAATTTTGCAGATGGAATGGTCCCGAATTTCGGGTTCCCCAACTGTTATACCCAATATGAGACGGGAATTCAGATCGGCAGCGGATGCGTCCAGCCATTAGCTGCCTTTCAGCCCATCGATGGCCATAACACAAACGGAGTAACGGAGATAGCGTTCGCTCCGGCGAATTTTCCGGCGCCGTTTAACGATGGCGTGTTCGTTGGATTCACAGGAGAGGGCGGCGGTCCCGGGGATCCTGACGCGGGTCTCGATTACTACGATATAGCCACAGGACAGTACCTGCAGTTCATTCAGGGAGGGAATCCGGCTATCGCCGATATCCTCGGCGTTACCTCGACGGACGATGCCCTCTTCGTTTCGGACTTTGGGACCGGCACCATTTATGAAATTACCGCGGCCTCACCGGAGCCTGGAACCGGGGTAATGCTTGGAGCAGCGCTGATCGCCTGCCTCTGTGGCAGCAGCCGTCCCGGGTCCCGGCGACGGCTGCTCAGAAGCTGATCCGGAAACTGGTTCTTCACAAAGCGCTGCGCACCAGCACCCAGGTTTTGAGGATATGCGGTACGGTCAGACGATTGGCGGCGTCAGGATCGTCAACCCGTTTCGCCCGGATGCGAAGGTTCTATATGGAGGGCCGGCGCTTTGGCGCTGCTGCCCGGCGCGGAGCTTTCGGTATCGTTTGTCGCTTTTAAGCCCGATCTTCCGCGATCGGTTCCACCGCCAGCGCCTTGGCTATCACGCAGGGAATTCCAAATCCTCGGCTCACGCCTACCCTCGCGCACTCCGCTCCTGCGCCAGCCGCTCGGCCAGGAAAACCTTCAGCAAAGACTGATACGGCACGTCGCGCCGATTGGCCAGAATCTTTAAGTCCTCGATCATCGCGACCGGCAGCCGTAGCGAAATCGTTCGCAGCGACGGTCTCAGCTGGACGAATTTTCTGCGTTTCCCCGAACTCCAGTTGACGTACTGTGTCGAATCCGCGGTGGCCCAGAATTGTCGCTCCTCGTCCTCGCTTCTGAAGTCAGGAATCTTTTTCGGCTTCTTCTCTGCCATAAATTTCTCTTTCGTTCCGATTCATGTCCCGAACCGAAATCACCCGAATGAGCTCCCGTCTGATCGCGAACGCGACGAACAGCATCCTGCCCGCGCTCGTTTGTCCAAGCGCGTAGCACCGCTTTTCGCGTTTCGAATGACCCACGTCGCTGCGGACCACCAAGGGCTCGTGAAAAAACACGTCCTCCGCCTCCTCTGGTGTTACCCGGTGCCGCTCCCGATTTTTTTCGGCATTGGCTTCGTCCCAGTCGAACCCGGTACAGTCCTCCAGCGGGTCCCTGGCCATTGCCCTCAGTATATGACGAACATATACACGGAGCCAACGGTCCCGCCGACCTCGTTGGCATGATCGCGGAGAATGAGCCGGCGAGAGAGTACCTGAAGGATCTGCCGGAAGAGGAACGGCAGGCGATTAGGCAGGGACCTTTTGCGGGCACAGTGGCGGTGGCCGGTGGGTATGCCGTTGTGCCGTGCCATGGGAAGCGGCCTCTGAGAAATCCGGACGGATCTGCCGGCGAAACGGACGGCGCGCGTGTTGCTTTGCCTTTATCGTGAGCACCTGGTCGCCCTGCACGGATTCATCAAGAAAACGCGCACGACGCCGGATGAAGATTTGGCGCTGGCGCGGAAGCGCAGGAAGGAGTTGGAGCGATGAGCAGGAAGCACATGGGTTCGGGCGTCGATGACTTCCTCAAAGAGGAGGGCATTTTCGAGGAGGCGCAAACGCAGGCGGTCAAGGAAGTCGTAGCCTGGCAGTTCGCCGAGGGCCATGAAGAAGAAAAAAATCCCGAAAAAGAGAAATTAGTGTAGCACTTGGGTGCTTCCGGCGAGCTGACAAGCGCACAGCCTGGCGCTCGGGCGGGCATCGTGCGCGTCTGATATTTGGGCGGGCGCGGAGTCAGGTAACCTCATGTAGTGCGTCTGCCGAACGGCGAGCATGCCGTCGCCGATCCTGTGAAGTTGCGCGACTATGTCCTGAATCCGCAGCACCCACGGGGACGTCACAAGGCGCGGGTGTTCGCTGCGGCGCTCGATATCAGACAATCTGAAGCGGAATTCCTGCGAGCCGAGTTACTGCGGGCTGCTCTGGAAGAGAATGCTGTGGAGGGCGATCAGGACTCATACGGCCGGCGCTACATCGTGGATTTCAATTGTGTGCGGGCGGATAAACGTGCCATCGTGCGCAGCCACTGGATAATCCTTTTGGATGAGGATTTGCCCAGGCTGGTGACTTGTTTCGTATTATGAGGACAGATTCCGATGTCTGAGCTGAATCTTCTGACCACTGTGGCGCTGATGACGGATGTCCCCGAAAAAGGGCTGTTTCGCGGGCAGGTAGGGACCGTCGTGGAAAGGCTTGCGCAGGGGGTCTATGAAGTCGAGTTCAGCGACCATAACGGACGCACGTACGCCACGCTGGCGGCTGAGGCGAGCCAGCTGCTGCCTCTTCTCCACGAGCCTCTGAATCAGGCTGCGTAGCGGACGCTTTCGAGGCCGCCGGAATCGTTAGCAGCTGGTCGCGCTGCACGGGTTCATCAGGAAGACGCGCTCCACGCCGGATGAAGATTTGGCCCTGGCGCGGAAGCGCAGGAAGGAGTTGGAGCGATGAGCGGGAAGCACATGGGTTCGGGCGTCGATGACTTCCTCAAAGACGAGGGCATTTTTGAGGAGGCGCAGGCGCAGGCAGTCAAGGAAGTCGTAGCCTGGCAGCTCGCCGCCAGCCTGCAGCGGGCGGCAGCAGTGGTCGGCCCCCGCGTCACGATTGAGCTGGTGTAGCGGAAAACGCGCGGAGGACGAGCCGACGACGAACATAGTTCGACTGGCGAATGCGCCAGGCTACCAAGTGCAATCAAAAGGTCGAGCGCTGGCGAGCGCTCGTTAAACGGTGAGTCGGACTCCCTCCGCGCAAAAGCGGCGACAATCTCCGCATTTCCAACTCCGATTCACGGCGAAAGCATCTTTGACCCTCAACCGAGAGCGCGGTATGATTCTCGGGATGCCCTCTGTGTTGAACGCCGGAGACTTTGAGACGTTCGCAAAATGGATGGTGGTCTTCGTCTCGCGCTACTCCATCATTGCCAATTTCGATTCCTCTGGGCTTGAGAATGTGTTCTTCGCTTTGGCTCGCGATATACGAACGACGATGGCAGATAACAAAAGAGCGAAGCATTGCATGGCGACGATAAAAGCGACTCTTGTCAAGAATGCGCCGTCTGATGATCGAATCAAGGCTGCAGTGATTGAGTTGGTGCTATCGCCGGAGGAAGCTCGGTATATAGTTAGCCGCATCGCAACTCGAATGCAGACCGACACCAAGGAGATAAGAATCGACGAAGCCAATCGGGAGCACATATTTCCTAAAAAACCATCGTCTGAGTGGGAGGGTATAAGCGATCTTGAACCATTTCTGTGGCACATAGGCAATTTGACTATGCTCGGCGAGCGGCTCAACAACGACGTTGCCAACAAAGGCTACGACAAAAAGCGGGCGTATTACCAGAAGGCGACCGAACTGAAAATGGCTCAGGAATTGGCAAAGACGTACACGAAATGGAATGAGGCCAGCGTCAAAGACCGCGCTCAGAAGTTAATCCCTTACGTGGCGGACATATGGCAGTTCGATAATCCATCGCGTGTATAAAGGGACGACACCTTGACGCCGTTTCCGGCTAATCGGCAAAGAGGGGACGCTGCCCCGTCGATCGGGTGACAGCCTTTCCCAATTTCTTTTCCCTTCCCCCTCAACCATCTGCATCGACGTTGCCTTCCAGCCCGATTTTCAGGGGTCATAATGCAATCGCTGGAAACCCTATGAACCTCGGCCTCAACAACCCGCACGCCTCTGTCATCGCCCTCCGCGCCGGACTTGTTTCTCGGAAAACTGATTTTTTGCCAAACGAACCGGATTTCCCCGTAAACTCAAGATTCCACACGGCAATCGCGACGCGCCAGCCTGCCTTTTCGAAGCAATCAGGAAGACTACGCTCCTGCGCAACTCCCCCGCACAGTTACCTTCAGTTAACAGGAAGCCTACTCACTAACCGCAGGAGTCCGATCGGCAAACTCGGGGAAATCCGTAGCCTTCGGTCACCGCACCACGCCCACGTCCCGCAGGCCGTCGAGAATGAACTGCACCGCAATCGCCGTCAGCAACAGCCCCATCAGTCGGCTCAGAATGCGGATGCCGGTCTCATGCAGGTACGACCCCACTCGGTCCGCCGCCGCGAGGACGAGGAACGACAGCACGGACGCCGTCGCCACCGCCGCCAGCACAATCCCTCGGTGCACCCAGTCGGGCGTCTGCGCCATCAGCACCGTGACCGAGGACATCGCGCCCGGCCCCGCCAGCATCGGGACCCCCAGCGGCGTGATTCCGGCGTCCTCCTTCTCCGCGCCCTCTTCGGCATCACCGGGCGTTTCCTTGGTGGGCGAGCGGCGCGCGCGCAGCATGTCGATCCCGATGAGCCCCAGAATCACGCCGCCCGCAATGCGGAACGCCGGCAGCGTGATGCCGAACATCTCGAAAATGTACGGCCCGGCCAGCGCGAAGATCGAGAGCACAAGGAAGCACGTCCACGATGCGCGCGCCGCCGTCCTTCCGCGCCGCTTTTTATTTGCCCGCACAATGGACCCGTCGGCCTGTGCGCTCTGCTCCGTGTGCACGGTCATGATCAGGAATGTGGGCACCGCGGCGATCGGGTCCACCAGCGCGAAGACCGACGTGAACGCCACCAGCGAGAACTGCAGCAGCCCCATACTTCGGCCTCTTCAGCCGCGACCTACGAAAGGCATCGTAGTCGCCATCAGCGTCATGAACTGCACGTTGGCGTCGAGCGGCAGGTTGGCCATATAAAGGACGGCACCGGCCACATGCTTCACGTCGAAGCGCGGCTCCGCCATCTCGCTGCCGTTCGCCTGCATCACACCCGCGGACATGCGCGCCGTCATCTCGGTTTCCGCATTGCCGATATCGATCTGGCTGCATGCGATCTCGTATCTGCGCCCATCGAGCGAGATGCACTTGGTGAGACCGGTCATGGCGTGTTTGGTCGCGGTATACGGCGCGGAATTCGGGCGCGGCGCATGCGCGGACAGCGAACCGTTGTTAATGATGCGTCCGCCGCGCGGCTGCTGCGCCTTCATGATCTTGATGGCCTCCTGCGCGCACAGAAATGCGCCGGTCAGGTTCACGCGATACCACCTTGTTCCATTGCTCTAACGTCAGGTCTTCCATCGGCAGCGCGCGTCCGCCCGTGCCCGCATTATTGAACAGAACGTCCAGCCGCCCGAACACTTCGCCGATGCGCGCGAACAGCGCCTTCACCGATTCTTGCTTCGCCACGTCGGTCGGCACAGTGAGCACTTTGCCGCCGTCTTTCGATGCCGATGCCGCAGTGGCATCCAGAGCTTCGGCACGGCGCCCCGCCAGCACGACTGAATACCCCGCGGACTGCAGCGCCAGGCTCACGGCCTTTCCGATGCCGCTGCCCGCTCCTGTGACGACAGCTACCTTGCCATTAGACGCCATTTCCCTGTCCTTCCGACTATACCCTTACGCCTCCGAGGCTAAGACCGATCATCGCGCCGGACTGCGAAGCTGGAAGCGCGTGCCTCTCCCTGAGACTGATCTCAAGACCGTGGTCGAGAGCTTTGTCGCGGGAGCCGCGCAGCCCGCCATGCTCGACCCCGGCGAGGAACCGCTCCTGCTCGTCTCCGATCAGTGGACGGTCTCCGAGTGGAATGGCCGCCTCATCCTGCAGGCCTGGGATGAGCACCGCAACCTCGTTCGCAAAATCGTCGGACTCAAGGAGCGCCGCCGCGATCGTCTCCGTCTCATCACCGAGCGCTTTCGCAAAGCCGAAGCCGAGATCGAAATCGCCGACCTCGCCGCCCCCGGTGGTCGCGATCTCGAACGGCGCGCGTCTCGCGTCGCTTTCTGCGAGCGCTTCCGTCTGATGCTGGCGCGCGAATGGCCCGATTGGCAGATCGTCGAAGTCAGCGCCGACGCCAATCTCGAAGCCAGTCTCTCGACATCGTACGCGCGCTCCCTGCTGCGTCAGGGTTCTGTGGGAATGGCCGTCATGGCAGCGCCGCCCAAAGCTCCCGGCGCTGGTATCGTCGCTTTCGGACTGATCTGGCTCGATCATCTGCGCCATCGCGAGAAAGCTCTCGCTATCGGACGCCTGCTGCTCTACGTTCCGCTGGGCAGCGAACCCGATGTCGCGCCGCGCGTCGCCTGTCTCGATGCCACAAAGGTCTCGTGCCGGTTGTTCGCCTTCGATGCGCGCGACCGCGCCGGCCTCATCGATCTGTCCGATGCCGGCAACATCGCCTCGACGCTCCCGCCCTGCGGCCCCCAACGTTCAATTAAAGCCCGCCGCAAACGGCCTTCATTCAAGCTCGACCCTGAAGCATTCCTCGAATCCCAGGTGCGCGCGTATCCCGAGAGTATCGACGCCTCGCTGCAATCGACGCCTGTCTACGGTCAGGTCCCCGTATTCGCCGGCGGCGATCGCGGTGTCATCGACCTGCTGGGCATCGATCACACGGGCCGCCTCGTGGTGATCGAACTTAAGGCGACCGCCGATCTGCAGCTGCCCTTTCAGGCGCTCGATTACTGGCTGCGCGTGCGAAAGCATCTTGAAGCCGGTGATTTCGAGCGGCTCGGCTATTTCGCCGGACACGTCATCAGCCGGGAGCGCGCCGCGCATACTACTTGGTCGCTCCGGCGCTCGAATTCCACTCGACGACCGAGACCATGCTGGAAGCCCTCGCGCCGCTGATTGACGTCACGCGCATCGGGCTCGCCGCCGACTGGCGCGCCAGCCTACGCGTGATGTTCCGATTTCGCGGCAGCGAGCGGCCTTAGCTTTTCGACGACCGTGATCGCCAGCGCGAACTTCCTGCGCGCCAGGTCGTGTCCCGCGCCCGCGACTTCGATCAGTTCGTGCTTCGCCGGAATCAGCTTCAGCGCTTCGGTCATCTCCTCGATCATGCCGAACGGATCGTTCGTGCCGTGCACGAACAGCGCGGGCGTCCGCAGCGCCGGGAAGTGCGCCGTGCGCGGGCGGTCCGGTTTGCCGGGCGCATGCAGCGGATAAGACAACAGCAGCAGCGCCTCCACCAGCCCTGGCTGCTCGGATGCCAGCATCGCCGCCTGGCGCCCCCCGTATGACTGCCCGCCCAGAGCGACCCTGCCGCCCTGGAGCATCCGCCGCATCGCCTCGACGGCTTCGCAAAGGCTCGCGCGATCATCTGCCGCCGTTGACGGCGACGGGGGTCCGGACGGCCTGCGCTGCCGGAACGCCATATCGCATCGCAGGACGTGGTATCCGGCTTCGCAGAACGTCTCCGCAAGCAGGACCAGCAGGGGCATCTTTGCGATTGCCGCCCGCTCCGTGTGTCAGCACGATGCCGAGATTGCCGGGATGTTTCGGCTCATGCAGGAATCCCCGGACCGAGTCTTCTTTGAAAGGGGTCATAATGGCTTATTCATGACTATCACGGAATCGGCAGTTGAAATCCCCACCCCCACCGGCCCGATGCGCTCTATTGTATTCCGGCCAGCCGGGGACGGCCGGAAGTACCCAGGCCTGGTTTTCTATTCCGAGATCTTCCAGATCACCGGTCCCATCCACCGCACCGGCGCTTATCTTGCGGGACACGGATACGTCGTCGTCGTCCCGGAGATTTATCACGAGCTGGAACCGGCGGGCACCGTCCTCGCCTACGATCAGGCGGGCGCCGACGTGGGCAACGCGCACAAGATCGGCAAAGAGCTCTCCTCTTATGATTCCGACGCCCGCGCCGCCCTCGATTACCTGAAGACGCTCGAAGCCTGCACCGGCAAGCTTGGCGTGATGGGCATCTGCATCGGCGGACATCTCGCTTTCCGCGCGGCGATGAATCCCGGTGTTCTTGCCGCAGCGTGTTTCTATGCCACCGACATCCACAAAGGCACCCTCGCCAAAGGCTTGAAGGACAACTCGCTGGCCCGCGCGAAGGACATCAAGGGTGAATTGCTCCACATCTGGGGCAGTCAGGACCCGCACATTCCGCTGGATGGCCGAAACATGATCCACGCCCGCCTCGAAGAGGTGGGCGCCAACTTCCGCTGGATCGAAGTCAACGCCGCGCACGCGTTCCTGCGCGACGAAGGACCGCGTTACGACCCGGCTCTGGCCCGGGTTTGCTACGAGTTCGTGTTCGAGCTGTTTCACCGCCGATTAACCTGATCGATATAATTTAGAGGCACATGGACGTATTCGACGAACTGATCCACCTGCGCACGGCGGGGCAGAAGTGCGCTCTGGCGACCATCGTCCAGGTGCGCGGCTCCATCCCCAGTTTTGAGAGCGCGAAACTCCTCGTTCGCGAAGACGGGTCGATGGTCGGCACGATCGGCGGCGGATGCGTGGAGGCCGAGGTCTGGAACGCGGCGCGCGAAGTCATCGCCACCGGCAAGCCGCGCCACATGTCGTTCAGCCTGGGGCAGGACGCCGCCTACGATAACGGACTGATCTGCGGAGGCCAATTGGACGTCTTCGTCGAATGCATCACCCCGCAGCCCTCGGCCATTATTTTCGGCGGCGGGCACATTTCAAAAAGCCTCGCCAAAGTGCTCGACCTGGCCGGATTCCGCGTCTCGGTGGTGGATAACCGCGAAGCTTTCGCCAACCGCGAACGTTTTCCCGAAGCCGCCGAAGTCCACGCCGACGAATACGAGGAGCTCTATCCAAAGCTGTCAATTACTGAATCAACCTACATCGTGATCGTGACGCGCGGCCATCGTGACGACATGCGCGTCCTGCGCTGGGCGGTGACCACCCCGGCGCAATATATTTCGATGATCGGAAGCAAGCGCAAGGTGATCGCCGTGATCCGTGAGCTGGAGAAAGAGGGCCTGACGCCGGAGGCCTTCGACCGCATTTACGCGCCCGATGGGATTCGAGATCGGCGCCATATCGCCGGAAGAAATCGCCATTTCCGTCGCCGCCGAAATGATCGCGATGCGCCGCGATCCGGACGGCAACTGGCGCACGCTCTCGAAATCGATTTTCCTGGACGAGCATCTGCGCGAAAAACTGCTGCGCAAGCGAGTCGACCGCCGTAGAGCGGCGCGATAATTCTCGCGGCCGGCGAATCGCGCCGCATGGGGCGGCCTAAAGCTCTTTTGCCATTTCGGGGCGGTACGTTTCTTTCCGAGATCGCCGCGAGTGCTGGGCCAGCGATGCTCGCCTGTGATTGCGGTCTTCGGACTTCGACGCCGCGCGGCTGATCGCGATGGCTTGTCCACTCCGAGTGCTGGCCGTCGAGAATCCGGATTATCAGCAGGGAATGCTGACCTCGCTGCAGGCCGGTCTGCGGGCGGTGCCGCGCGAGTGCGATGCGGTACTGTTTACGCTGGTCGACCATCCGGCGATTTCCCTTTCGACGGTGGATCGACTGTTGAGATCGGACGCGCCGATCGCGATTCCCCGCTTCGATGGCAAGCGTGGCCACCCGGTCATGATTCGCAGATCCATCTGCGAAGAATTCCTGCTCGAGCCCGTGGATTCGAAAGTGCGCGACGTTATCGACCGGCACGCCGCAGAGATCGATTACGTCGAGACGACCGACCCCGGTATTTCCGACGACATTGACGATCCGGCGCTGTACGAAAAGCTGCTGGCCCGTGAGGCGTGCTTATGAGACGTGCGCCCTTATGAGGCGGCGCATCTGGTTTTTCGCAATCCTGGCGCTGCTGGCTGTCGCCTTCTGCGTGCCACGGATCAGTGTGGGCCGATATCGCGACAGCGTACGCGCGGCGCTGGAAAAAGGCCTCGGCCGGCCCGTGGATTTGGGCGATGTGCGCTTCCGGCTGCTGCCGACGCCGGGCATCACAGTCACGAATGTCGTCATCGGCGAGGATCCGACGATCGGCGCCGAGCCTTTTGCCTACGTCAACACGCTGATCGCGGTGCCCCGGATCACCTCCCTTTTCGGCGGCCCGCTGGCGTTCGCGTCGATCGATCTGGGAGACGCCAGCGTGAACCTGACGCGCGTCGACAGGCCCGAGACGGGTGTGAGCTGGAATTTTGCCTCGCTGCTGCGGCTGGCTACGCTCGCGGCGTTCCCGAGCGTGCATCTGAGCGGCGGGCGCGTCAATTTCAAGTTCGGCGATACGAAATCGCTGGTGTATCTGTGGCACACGGACGTCGATCTATGGCCGCCGGTTACGGCGGACGGACCCTGGACACTGCGCGTACACGCTGAACCAGCCAGAACCGACAAGCCTGCGGGGCTGAACGGCTTCGGCAGCTTTGTGGCGCGCGGCCAGTGGCTCGCGAAAAACAACACAACAACACTCGACGTGAAGCTTGAAAAGAGTGAACTCGGCGACATCCTGACGCTGTTCAACGGTACAGAAAGCGGTATACACGGCGATATCTCCGGCGATGCGCATCTCGCCGGCCCGCTGAATCGCATCGGCATCGCGGGGCGTATGACGGTTTCGGACGTGCATGGCTGGAATCAGACGCCTCCGGGGGGCAATGCATGGCGATTCGCAATTGGCGGCGCGGTCGATCTGCCGGGACAGACAATCGATCTCAACGCGCGGACGACGGATGCAACATCGCCGCTGGCTGTGCGATACCGGGTGGCCGATTATCTGCGGCGCCCGCGGTGGGGCGTCACCGTCAACGTCAATCATTTTCCGCTCGCGCCGGTACCGGAGATCGGACGAAATCTTGGTTTTCCGGTACCGGCCGATTTCAAAGTTCGACGGGATGGTGGACGGCGCCGTTGGATTCTCCGTGCCTGCGGGGATGCCGCGGATGGACGGCGAGCTGAGCCTGTCGAATGCCACACTGATGATGGCCGGGACGCCGCCCCTGCATATGTCCGGCGCTGAGCTGCACTTCGCGGGCAGCACAATCGCGCTCCAGGCGGCAGCCGTTACAAACGAAGCCAAAGAGACGGCCGCCCTTGCGGGATTGTGGGACGCCGATTCGCAAAAACTCGACGTGCAGCTTTCGAGCGACGGCATGTCGATCACGTCGCTGAAGAGACAGATTTCCGTCGCGGGTATTCCACTGCTGGGCAGTGCCACTTCGGGCACATGGAAAGGCGCGCTGCGCTACCGCGGCGAATGGAGCGGCGACATCAGTCTGGAGGACGCCGACATTCCGTTCGAGGCCTTTGCCGAACCGCTGCACATTGTGTCGGCCGATGCGACGATCGACGGGGCAGCGCTTACATTGAAACGCGTCAGTCTTTCGATCGGCGGCATCGAAGCGCTGGGCGAATATCGATACGAAGCCGATGCGCCGCGACCGCACCGGTTCCGCATTCTGGTTCCGGAAATGAGCGGTCCGGAACTGGAAAGGGTGCTCATGCCGACGCTGCATCGCGGCAATCTGCTGACGTACGCATTCAATTTCGGCCGCGCGCCGCAGCCCGACTGGCTGCGCAACATGAAAGCCGACGGGATCATTCAGGCAGGACAGCTCGATGTCAACGGCGGCCGATTCGCGAATTTGCGCGCCCGCGTGGTCTGGGAAGGAACCGATGTGCAGCTGTCGGGGCTGGAAACAGAGTTCGGAGATGCGGCGTTCAGGGGGTCGGCGAGGATTCATCTGGCGGGTCGGCAACCGCGGTATGAACTCACCGGGAAAATGGCGGATTTCCCGTGGCACGGGGGCACGATCGGCGCCGACGGAACGCTGATGACTTCCGGCACGGGTACCGCGCTGCTGGGCAACATGCGCGCAAAGGGTTCGTTCGAAGGCCGCGAGATTGACGACTACGATTCCGTGAGCGGGACGTTCGTCTGGGCGCGGGATGGGCGGGGTCCGAAGCTGAAGCTGCCGACGCTTATGATGAAGTCCGCAACTGACAGCTATCTGGGCAGCGGTGAAATGGCCGACAACGGGCAGCTGCGCCGGGTGCAGGCGGCAGGCGCGCTCAAGCCGACTGTGCAGTAGCTCTCTCATCCTGCCCGGAAACCCAGGGTGAATTGTGCACCCTGACCCGGTGCGGAGTGTACACTGACGGAGCCGCCCTGCTGGTGCATGAGGTCGCGGACAATCGACAATCCGAGGCCCGTTCCACGATCGCCTTTGGTGGTGAAGAAGGGTTCGAAGATCCGCAGGATCACATCTTCCGCGATGCCGGGGCCGGTGTCGGACACCGTGATCGCGCGCGGCGAAGCCTTGATTCGTATGGCTCCCTCGTCATTCAGCGCGTCGCAGGCGTTCGAGATCAGGTTCGTCAGCGCACGATTCAGCGAGAAGGGGTCGGCCAGAATCGGGGGAAGGGCGGGCGCCAGATTCAGCCGAACGTCCACACCATATGGCAGGACGAGCTGATCCACGAAATCGAAGAGGAAGTCGCCGGGGTCGATGGAGATCAGTTCGACAGGGTTGCCTTTGCAGAACGCCAGCAGGCTCTCGGTCATCGCCGTGCAGCGCCGGGCGGCGCTGTTTGCGCCTTCAATGTCGGTTACGGCGAGGTGGTTGACAATAAGATGGAGTTGGTTATTAATGTCGTGCGCGATTCCGGCAGCGGCCGATCCGAGCATTTCAAGCCTGTAGCTCTTCATGCCCGGATGTTAACCGGCCAAAACCGGGTTCGAGCCCGTCATGACCCGCAGGTTATTCATTTATGAGGCCAAAAATATTTGTCATGCTTGTGACCGCCGCGGCTACCCTTCCCCAGTTGCAGCAGATGACGGCACGTTTTGCGCCGGCTGTGCTGCGCGTCGACACGTCGAAGCTATCGCCGGGCGACCAAAAGGCGCTGGTGAAACTCATCGACGCCGGACGCGTGGTGAACCATATTTTCCTGCAGCAGGTCTGGGGCGGGAATCTCGCCCTGTACGACAAGCTGAAGCGCGACCAGTCCCCGCTGGGAAAGGCGCGACTGGAGTATTTCCGGCTGAATAAGGGGCCCTGGTCGGATCTGGACGAGCACAAGGCGTTTCTCCCGGACGTGCCGGAGCGCAAGCCGCTGGGAGCGAATTTCTATCCGGAGAATATGACGCGGGAGCAGTTCGAAACCTGGGCAAAGACACTCTCCGCGGAGGAGCGAAAGCAGGCCGAAGGCTTTTTCACGGTGATTCATCGGGATTCGAACGGCAGGCTCGACGCAATCCCGTATTCCGAGGTTTACAGGGCGGATTTGGCGCGGTGCGCGCAGGACCTGCGGGATGCGGCAAAGGCGACTGACAACGCCACTCTGAAGCGTTTTCTCGATACGCGGGCGGCGGCGTTTCTTTCGAATGACTACTACGAGAGCGACGTAGCGTGGATGGACCTGGATGCCCCGATCGATATCACAATCGGGCCGTACGAAACCTATAACGATGAGCTGTTCGGTTATAAAGCGGCGTTCGAGGCGTATGTTAATGTGCGCGACGACGCGGAGACGTCGAAGCTGAAATTCTTCGGCGATCACATGCAGGAGGTTGAGGACAACCTGCCGATCGATCCGAAGTACCGGAATAAGAAGATCGGAGGGCTGGCGCCGATTCGCGTGGTGAATGAGGTTTTCGCCGCGGGCGACGGCGACCACGGCGTCCAGACGGCGGCTTACAACCTTCCGAACGACGAGCGCGTGGTGCATGAAAAGGGCAGCAAGCGCGTGATGCTGAAGAACGTGCAGGAGGCGAAGTTCCATTCCACGCTGGAGCCAATCGCGAAGACAGTGCTCACGCCCGCGGCGCGGCCGATGCTCAGCTTCGATTCGTTCTTCACGCACATCGTGGCGCACGAGATGAGCCACGGGATCGGGCCGCATCAGATCACCGTGAACGGCCGGGCAACAACGGTGCGCGCGGAACTGAAGGAGCTGTACAGCGCCATCGAAGAAGCCAAAGCAGATGTGCTGGGGCTTTACATGCTGCAACATTTCTTCGACCGCGGGTATATGAAGCACGACGAAAATGCGCTGTATACGACGTTTCTCGCGTCGTCATTCCGCACGCTGCGTTTCGGACTGACGGAAGCACACGGCAAGGGGATGGCGCTGCAGTTCAATTATCTGGTGGATAAAGGCGCGTTCGTGCACAAGGGGGATGCGTGGGAAGTGGACGCGTCGAAGATCCGAGGCGGCGTCCGCGATCTGGCGCACGATCTGCTGACGATCGAGGCGACAGGCGATTACGCCGGCGCGAAGAGGATGCTGGACACGCTTGGCGTAATGCGGCCGGAGATGGGCGCCACCCTGGGACGGATCAAGGATGTACCAACGGATATACGGCCCGTTTTTGAGACGGCGGAAAAACTGGCGCCGGAGCGTTAGTTCGCAGCCAACGTTAACGATTGAAAACCGAAGCCTGGCGCTGAAGTACCTGATGACGCACTGCACCACTCGTGTGGAGTTAACATCCACAACCAATGCATAGGCTGCGGCAAGGAAACCTGCCTGCTCGATCTCTGACTCCCTGGTACGTTGCCGCGACGCGATTGCCGTTCGTTATATATAGACGGCGAATAAAATGCGTCAATATTTGCTTATGAGGTGTCCGAAATGCGGTTGTCATCGTTTCAATGTCCGGCGCACCGTGGGATTCGAACGAATAATTGTTTTCCTTACCAGAACAACAAAATTTCGCTGTCGCGAATGCGCCTGCGCCTTCAGAGCTCCGGATCGCCGCAAGATCCCGCGGACCGATGCCGCCGCCGTGTAGCGTGCTGCCAGGGCTGTCCAGCCGGTTCGATAGAACAGCCGAACAGAGACGGTTCCCGATATAAGTAACGACCACTCAAACCACTATGATCACAGCAGAGCTTGACTACCCGCTCGCGGCAGATACGCTGCCCAATCGCACGCCGAGGCCCCCCGCCGACCAGTTCCGCGCGCCTGACCGGCTCTCAGACCTCGGCGTGACGGAAGATCTCGTCGAACGAGCTTTTTCTCAAACACGCCTACAAAGCCGGCGCCTGCACGATCGCAGGCATTGCGGCCTCCCTCCGGTTGCCTGTACATCTCGCGGAACTCGCATTCCGCAAGCTGAAACTGCAGAATCTCATCGAGGTGCGCGGAACGTATGGCGACGATTTCGCCTTCTGTCTTTCGTCTCTCGGCAAGACCTCTGCCATCGAGCGCCAGCAGCGGTCGAGGTACGCCGGTCCTTTGCCGGTTTCCCTCGCGCAGTACGAATCTGCGGTTCGGTCTCAGGTGGCGCGCACGCGTCTCAACCGCGCGCGTCTCGAAGAGGCCTATCAGGATCTCACGCTGCCCGCCGATCTCCTGGCGCGGCTCGGTCCGGCGCTGGTGGCACAGAAGTCGATGTTCTTATATGGTCCGAGCGGCACCGGAAAGAGCTCTCTCGCCGAGCGCGTTCTCAGAATCTACCGTGACCGGATCGGGGTTCCTTGCGCCGTTGAAATCGACGGCAACATCGTATCCGTTTTCGACCCCTCCGTGCACCGTCCGGCCGGACCGCAGCGAGCGGATGACGATCCCCGCTGGGTATTCTGCGAGCGGCCGTCCATTATCGTCGGCGGAGAGCTTGTCTCCGAAATGCTCGAATTGCAGCGCGATCCCGAGCAGGGTCATCTGGTCGCGCCTCTTCATATGAAGGCGAACAACGGCATATTCGTGATCGACGACTTTGGCCGGCAGCCCATCGCACCGCGCGACCTCCTGAACCGGTGGATCGTGCCACTCGATCGCCGCGTCGATTATCTCACCGTGAGCGGCGCCAAATTTCCGATTCCGTTCGAAGTATTTGTCGTTTTCTCGACCAATCTCAATCCTTCCGACCTGGCCGACGAAGCCTTTCTGCGGCGCATTCCGAACAAGGTGCTCGTCGATTCAATTTCGACGGAGGTCTTTGACCACATCGTCGGCCGGCGCCTGAAATCGAGCGGATGGCGCTCAGAAGCCGGGGCCGCCGAACATCTGCGCACCGTATGCGAGGCGCACGGCGGCGGCCTGCGCGCGTGTTATCCGCGCGATCTCTGCGAAATCATCCAGTCGATTGCAGAATTCGAGGAGCGGGCGCCAGAGCTTACGAAATCTGCCGTCGACCGCGCCGCGGAACTCTATTACGGCGCGCACGCAGGCACCCTGCCAAGGGCGCCCGGGCAGATGAAGCCCTGCCAAATCACCCCGGTTACGCGGCAATGCACGCCGGATAACAGTTGAAAGGCGGCAAATCGTGCGCAGCTTGCGCGGCGCGTCCCCCGGCGCATAACGGCCTCCCGAGTGTCGTCCGGTGCGCCGGAACAAACTGCAACAGGGCGCTCCCTTGGGTCCTTCGGGGCCTGCTGGCCCCGCTGACAATTTGACCAGACCGTAACGGACATTCTGAAATATACTTTCCCTTGGTGAAGAAAACGCGTTCTATAACTTTTGCAGCAGGTTTTCTGTGCGCAGTGGCTACGGCGTGGGGACAGGCCGATTGGCCGCAACACAGTTCCGACTACGCGTCAACCGGTTTCTCAAAACTTTCGCAAATCACCCCGAAGAATATTTCGAATCTTCGCCAGGTTTGTACGTATGCGCTGCCGGACGAGACCACGTTTGAAACCAGCCTGGTCGAGGTCAACGGCACACTCTACTTCACGAGTTCCGAGTACACCTACGCGATCGACGCAGCCAGTTGCGCTCTGAAATGGCGCGTGCGGCATGAGATGAAGGGCCCCGGAGGCACGGTGCGCGGCGTGGCGTTTGCCAATGGCCGGGTTTACCGTGGCTTTAGCGACGGGCAGGTTATCGCTTATGACGCCCGCAACGGCGAGCAGGTCTGGTCCGCGCAATTGAAGGAAACGAACGGGATGCCTGCTACCATTGCGGCCTCCCCGCTGGTCTGGAACGGGATGTTGTTCATCGGCACGTCGGGCGCCGAACGAGCCTGCGGTTGCGTGATTGCCGGCCTTGATGCCGCTACCGGCCGCGTCGTCTGGACCTTCGCCGTCGTTCCCGGGGCAAATGCCCCCGGCGCAGAATCGTGGCCCGCACGAGTGCATGTGGGCGGCGGATCGGTTTGGACCAGCCTCACCATCGACCCGGATTCCGGGGCGCTCTACATACCCACTGGCAATCCGGGGCCGGACTTCTCCGGCGCCTATCGTCCGGGCGCGAATCTCTACACCGGATCGATTGTAGTGCTCGACGCCAAGAAAGGCTCTCTGCGCACTTGGTATCAACTGGTGCCGCACGATATTCACGACTGGGATCAGGCCGCCGCCCCGGCCCTCATCACCACAAAAGGCGGGCGGCGGCGCGCGATGGCGGCCGGGAAGGACGGATTCCTGCACGCGATCGATATTACCGCCGGCAAAGTGGCGTGGAAGACGCCCGTGACTACCATCGAGAATGCAGATGCTCCCCTGACGCCCGGGGGTACTCATTTCTGCCCTGGTCCGGGAGGCGGAGTGCTCTGGAACGGCCCCGCATATTCACCGGCCACAAACCTGGTCTACGTGAACAGCATGGACTGGTGCTCGACATTGAAATTGGACCCCAGGCCGCCCGCGTTCGAAGAGGGGAAAATGTTCCTCGGCTCGGCCAACGGATTTGGCGACAACGACGCCGATAAATTCGGCTGGGTGACGGCTGTCGACGCGGATACCGGCGTTGTCCGATGGCGCAATCGGATGACAACTCCGATGTTGGCGGGGATTGCGGTCACTGCGGGCGGACTCGTGATGACCGCCGACCTCAATGGCGATTTTCTGGCGTACGACGCCGCCAGCGGCAAGCTGTTACACCGCGTCGCGACCGGGCAACCGGGCGGCGGCGGTGTGATCACCTATCAGGCGGGCGGCAAGCAGAAGGTCGCCATCGCCGCGGGCCTCGAGGATCGCATTATCGGCAGCCATGGCAAAGCCGCCGTGATTGTACTCGGACTACAGGAAGCCAAATAAGGTCAGCATTTCCGTTTCGCACTATCCAAAAATTGAAAACACAGTCATCCTCCCTGACTCTGACAGGAATCGCCCACTGGAACACCTTCCGATATTCGCGGTTAACGAGTCAGGCGGCGTGTCCTGATGTCTTACATCCGGCCAGCCGTATCATGGGTACCCTTGCAGCCTCGGGGCTCCGTGTTTCCACGGCGGAGGCAGGGCGAATCCGTCGCGATTTGGCATCTTTACCCTGGGCAGGATCCTGGCATCCATCACTTCGTCTTCTTTGATGACCGCGTTCTTGAACAGAATGTAGGCCGTGAGAGCATACACCTCATTGGGCTTTAGCGAGCCTTCTTTACCCAGTGGCATGCCCCGGTTGATGTAGTCCCAAATCGTCGTCGCAAACGGGGAGTGAATCGCCATGGCATTGGAATCGTTCACGCAAGGCGCAAGACAAGTCATGGCCATCGCCGACTGCGTCCCGTTGCTCCGGATCAACGTTGGAGCGTGGCCCCCGGAGCCTGATGCACCGTGGCATCCTCCGCAACCCTTACTGACGAACAGCGCCGCGCCTTCCCTGGCAGTCCCATGCCCCTGCGGAAGTTCTTTTCCGGCCGGACTGACGGCAATGTCCCAGACGCGGATCTCATCCGGCGTAGGAGCCCTTCCCAGGCCGTAGGTGGGCGACTGCGCCCCGGCGCTCTGGCAAATCCCGAAGGCTGCAATCGCGACGGCAACCTTACGCCAGTCCATTGCGCACGCTCCCGTCTGCCGCCACCTTCCACGGTTGGACGCTGTTGTCCGCGCCGGGCACGCGGAAATTGCTGTCCAGAGTTTGATTCCAGTACTTTGCGACCTCGGCTCGCGTAGGGTGCACCGTGCCCAATTCGTCCGTGCAGCGCGACATCAGCGTGCATTCTTGTCCGTTCCAGTTCCAGTGGAAGCCAAATCGGGTGTGGGACATGGGCAGGGCTGGCGATCGGAGCTCCGCATTTTTCCAGCTTTGGCCTCCGTCCGTCGATACCTCCACTCTTTTGATCGCGCCCGCTCCGGACCACGCCAACCCCGTGATCTCATAGAATCCGCGACCCGCAAGCCGCAGTCCGCCCGAAGGGAAAGTGATGACGGACTTTGGACCGATCTCGTGAGTTAGCGCTGCCACCCTGGGGTCTGGATTGATATGCCCGTAATCGTCATAGGTCATGTAGTAGCGGTCCACCACCTTGATGCGCCTCAGATACTTGATCTGATAAATGCCTTCGAAACCGGGAACCATGAGCCGCAGCGGAAAGCCCTGCTGCGGGCGGAGCGGTTCGCCGTTCATCGCATAACACACGAAACAATCGTCCATCGCTTTCGCGAGCGGAATGCTCGATGCACCCTTCACTTCCTCCGCGCCTTCCGCGACGATCCACGACGCTCCGGTCTGCACCCCCGCTTCCTTGAGCAGCAGCGGCAGCGACACGCCTGTCCACTCGGCGCAGCTCGTCAACCCGTGTGTTTCCTGAACCGTTTTGTGTGTAGGACGGGCGCGGTTTCCGAGGCATTCGATAAAGTGAATGCGCGACACGTAGGGGAGACGCTTCAGCTCATCCATTGTGAAAGTCAGCGGCCGGTCCACCATCCCGTGAATCATCAGGCGATGCTCCCCGGGGTCGATATCGGGAACATACGAACCGCGATGCGTCGCTGTGTAGAAGAGGGATGAGGGCGTAATGATCCCGGACGAATCCTGGAGCGGCGTCAGAACGTGAAACGTCAGTCCGAACTCATCCGGCGAATGCCTCTCGGCAACGGGCACTCGGATCGAGGTGACGAAACGCGAGCGTTCCCCGTAGCCGATCAACTCGTCGATCTTCTTCGCCGGCATCCCCTGGGTCTGGGCTTTGGCGACCCCTCCGCCGGCTGCCAGGCTGGCCATCGCCGCGCCACTCTTTAGGAATCCACGCCGATTCGGCTTCTTCGAGTCCATGGGTTGCTCCTTGTGAATAGAGTTTGATGAATCGTGTTCTCGGCTCCCGATCCGTAAGAGTATACACCCGTCTCAAGCGGATAAAGCGCTGATGAGCAGCGCTGTATGTCTGCTCAGTCGCGCAGCATTGGCCGACACCCAGGCTGTCCGGATTCCAGCACCGGGGATAGCTCCGATAAACGGTAAATATCGGTAGCGGTCTCTGGCATACCTCGGTAAACGCTACGCGACTAATTTTGGGCGGACCTTTCCCCGGACGCCGGAGGCGATTCCGGGAACCGATTGCGCAGCATTGCGGAACGAATCGACATAGGTAGGCTGTCGCCAGCTTTCCCTGTCACACCACCGTACGTACGGGTCCGTATACGGCGGTTCGGCGGGTTGAGCTATCGGCCAGTCAATCCTGGAATCCCGGGCGAGTCGAAGTAAGCATTGGGCAGTGCGAAGCAAAGTGCTGGCGAGTTAGCCATTCGCCACGGGCCATGAGCACTGCCCACGGTTTGGGCGACGAGGTCGCCTCGCACTCCGCGCCGGCGCAGTTCGGCATACCGCACCGAACTACGGTTCCACTGTTTCCAGATCGCAGACCGAAGCCTGCGTCGGAGCCACCGTTCAAGACTTTCCAGCACCGACGGTGTTTCGCACTTCCCGAAGTAGCCGATCCATCCCCTTAGATATCGGGTCGGGTCCTCAGAGGAACTTCCTTGCCCATGGCCGCGCCACCGCACTCTTCTGCTCGTTTACCCTGAGCCTGAGCTTCGTCGTGATGAATCGCGTAGTGCTCCCCATCACTCGCTCCCCTGCCCGTCGGCTGCGAACGTAGATGTTGCTGTCGTCCGCATACCGTGCGAATCGGAGGCCTCTCCGCTCCAGCTCCCGGTCGAACTCATCGAGCACGATGTTGCTTAGCAACGGTGATAATGGGCCGCCTTGTGGCGTCCCTTCATCTACCGGACTTACCCGCCCGCCTTCCATCACCCCGGCCTTGAGAATCGCCCGGATCAGCTTCAACAACCGCTTGTCGCTGACCCTTTCGGCCATCTTTGCCATCAGTCTGTCGTGATTGACCCGGTCGAAGAACTTCTCCAGATCGAGGTCCACCACCCAGCGATATCCAGCCGCAATGTATTGCTGCGCCTGTGCCACCGCCTGATGCGCCGCCCGTCCGGGACGAAACCCGTAGCTGTGTTCGGAAAACGTCCGGTCCCATCTGCCTTGCAGAACCTGCATCACCGCCTGCTGGATAAATCGGTCCGGCACCGTCGGAATACCAGGCTTTCGTATTCCCCCGTCCGGCTTCGGGATTTCCACCCGTGGCCATTGGCGCAGCGCAAAGGTCAGCCTTATCCTGGACAAGATTGACCATGCGGCTGCGCTTCTGGTCAACCGGCTGCGGTTTATAGGTCCCGTTCAGCAACTGTTCCCGGATTACTGGCCAATGCTGTTTGAGATGCCCTGGCAACTGCTGGACAGTCATCCCGTCCACGCCAGCGCTTCCCTTGTTGGCTTTGACTCGTGCCAATGCCTGCCTGCAGTTTTCCCGCCCGCAGACTTCCTCCATCCACTGTTCGCCAATGGCCGGGCTTTCTGCATTGCGCTTCACCGTGAGCGATTCGGTCCCTCCGCGGAGTTCTTTCGGGGCTTCACCCCTATGCTCCTCCACCAAGGCCAACGTTAGCTGGTTCTTCTGCCGCCTGTCACTCATGAGTCGCGCCGCTTACTCGCCGCTCCCATCAACCCCTTGACCAGTAGCGCAGCCGCATCGCTCAACTTATCCGGGGATAAGATCGGTGCTGGTCTTCGCCCCTGGGTCAGGACCGTTCGGGCCTTCGCTCCTTCCCGCTTTCAAGGGCTATCCACGCTACTACGCCCTCTGCTGACTTCTGCCGCCCGGTCAGGATCGATCGCTCGTCCCGATTCCGGGACAAACGGCAGACCTCCCGAGGTAAGCTCGACCGCCTTCAGCGCGGGGCCCCCTATGGGGACGCCGGATTTACCACCAGCAGCCTTGATGGATATGGACTTCGTTGTCAACTGCCAACTCGTCCGCTGCCGTAGGCCTCGCATCCGGTTTTCATTCATCGGCTCGCGCGTTTGCTCCACGCTTCCTTCAGACCCCGCCTCGCGACGACGCCCTTGCGCTTCGCTATGACTTCACCTCCATCAGGTTGTCAAAGGGACCTTCACCCTCGAGCTGTCGAGCATGCTCGGTACACAGTAAAAAGCCCCCGGCCTGCGCCGGGGGCTCTTGCTCATGTAGCAGGGTTCAGCTTACCGGCTGACCTGGAGGCTGGTTCCACCACCAGGGGCGCCGGTGCCGCTGTCACCGCTGGAGACAACCTTGACCCAGAGTGCATCCTTGTCCTTGTAGTACGAGGTGGCGCCGGCCTTACGCAGCGCATCCAGGCTGTCCTGCGGCGCACCCGAGGCTGCGGTGGTGAATCCCGGCAGCTCAAAGATCACCCACGAGCCGGCATCCAGTTCCGTCAGGGAGAGGGACACGGTCGGCCTTGCGGTGGTCACCTCGATCTCGGTACCGGCTCGTACGTTGGTGCCCGTGACGTGGTACTCCTTGCCATCGCGGCTGAGAACGACTGGCGGCTGAGCAGGTGCACCAGCGCCTCTGCCTCCTCCTCTGCCACCAAAACCGCGACCAGGACCGCCATTGGCTGCGCCAGGACCACCGGGACCGCCGTTACCAGCGCCACGACCGCCAGCCAGCGCAACTCCGCCCTGACCACCGCCAGGACCGGCGCCTGCGCCACGAGCGCCGCCGCCGAATCCACGTCCGCCTCCGCCGCCGCCAAAATTCAGGCGCCCAACATCGCCCTTGCACACGGCAGCGTTCCAGGTGGGCTTGAACTCACAGTCTCCCGCGTCGGCCGCGATGCTGTCGTTGACGCCGTCATTGATGAGAACGTAGGAATCGGGACCATCGCCGAACGAGCCGTCCTTGTCGCGGATCACCGCGGTCTTATAGGCCGTACTGCCTCCATTGTCGCTGCCCCACTTACGCTCCATCGGCGGGAAATACACCGGCTTGGCGTTGACGAATTTCAGGTGCTCGACGGAGTTGTTGGAGCTGACCCCGAAGCTGGTATACATCAGGTAAGAGATCGCTCCCGTCTTGCGAGTGGCGTTGTCCTCGAAATTCACGAAGGTGTCATTCACCACGTCATGACGGTAATCGTAGAACTCGTAGCCGCGGATCGGGTAATCCGGCATTTCGGGCTTCGGCAAGCTGCGGCCGTAGGCCATTTCCGCCGGCGTCCTGGGGTTACCGATGTTCTCGGTTTCGCCCACGAACAGCGAGTCAACCACCTGTGACGTAAAGGCGTACCGACCGAATTCGCCAGACGCGTGCGTAAAGCCGATAGCGTTGTCGGCCAGCTTCACGTTCCTGAATACGTGCAGCTCACCGCGGCCCCAGATGGCGTTATTCCGGTTCTTGTAGGCGGTGAGATCCTCGAAGACCGATTCCACCGCCTTGCTGTTCGCGTCAGCGGGATTTTCATGGCCGGTCTGCGAGCTGCCGGTAACACTGAAGTGGCCATTGGGCGCAACGTTTCGGTCGAACATGAACGAGTCGTAGTTGGAGTGGGCGACGTTGCCCTTGAACTCGCGGAATGGCGTTCGACGCGGCCAGGTCTTCGCACTGATCTCCGTGCCTTCGAACTTACCCGTCGGGTGCTCCGGCAATGACATCCAGAAGCCGGTCGCGTCGGAACCCGCGGCCACGTTATCCCGGTAGATGTTGTCCGGGTTGGTGATCCAGAAAGTCGCCGCCGTGTTGTCCGAGGGAATCAGGATGTCCTTGGCATTCTGGCCATTCCCTCCCGCCGGCCGGCTCTCTCCGGCTGCGGCGAGGTTTGTCGGGACGCAGGGCGCGTCAGGATGACACTTGGTGAGGATCCCCAGGTTGTGCACGAACTGGTTGCCGTGCTCCACGCCGTCCTCCAGGAAGAAGCAGTGACCAATGTTGTTGTAGGTCACGTTGTTTTCAACGTCCAGGTAATTTGTGCCATGCACGGTCACGCAGCGGCTGTAGGTGTCGTGAATCGCCGAGTTCTTGATGTACTGCCCCTGCGCATCGCCGATCAGATGCCAGTGGATCGGATACCGCGCCAGATGCATGTTCTGACCCATGCGATTGAGCTCGACGCCATCGACAAACATCTTGCTCCCGTTCATCGCCATGATGTGGCCGCCAAAGAGCGTCTTGTCTGCGTCAGGCGAAGCCTGGATCAGGATATTGCGCGTCAGCATGCCGACTTCGCCGCGTTCATCCACACCGAACGTGATTTTGCCGTAATGCATGTAGTCCAGTTTCCTGTCGAGCGTGATCGCATTGCCACGGATGGCGGCAATGTTTCGCCGCTCTGCCTGATGGGGATCGAAATCCGTGGACGCGAGGACAATCACATCACCTTTTTTCCAGTCACCGGCATTCAGGACGTCGATTGTGTTGCTACCCGCGGCGGCTGTTTTTGTCAGCTTGGTCCAGGAGTTTTTCTCTGTACCGTGCAGGTTCAGGGTTCCACCCATCATCATGATCCCGCGGTCACTGCGGTCATTCGTTCCACCGATTCCACTCATATCTTCGTCTTTGACGTTGTCGGTGAGGGTAATTGTGGCCTTGCGCGTGTGGGGTTTAGCTTCCGTGCCAATCTCCAACTCGCCGTGCACCATGACCCACTCGGTGGTCAGTTCAAGATCTTTTTTATCTGCGAAGCTCAGTTTGCCGTTGATCGTCAAACTGCGCAGCGGTGGCGGAGAGACGTCGAGGACGACGTTCGTATCCTTTTCAATGGTGACCACAGCATCTTTGGCCGGCACCTTTTTGTCAGGCCAGGTGGCTGGATCGGACCAGCGCTTGGCGCTGGCCGCCGAAGTCTTTTGCTGCGCCTTAAGGACGGCATCTCCGCCGAGGCCTAAAAAGGCTGGAACCAGCAACGAAAGGATCAAGTGTGTGTGTTTTCGCATCGTTACGCCTACATGAATCGAGGAACGGGACTAAAATATCAGGTTTCAGAGACGCTGGCAACCGGGGGGAGACACCCGGGGGAGACACCGGGGGGAGCACCGAGTGTCGATTACTCCAGACCGTTGTAGAGAATGCCACTTTGGCGCGTGTTGCAGACGAAGCTGTTCGAATCATTCGAAATTCTGCGCCATTTGAACCCCGAAAGCTCTGGAAACGAAAAGGAGAACTCGATATTTCCGGTCGTCAGCACAGGTATGTTGGAGATCCGGCCCAAGTTAGTGCCGCGTTTCGCAAAGCCCGGCCAGCTGATCTGATCCAGCTGTACGCAACCGGTTTCGCCCCATTACCCTCCGGCCAGATCGTGGGTGTGCAGCCTCCGTTGAGCGGCATAACCGTCACCATCGGCACCGTCACCGTTCCGGCAGATTGGGCGGGTATGGTGACAGCCGGCGAATTTCAGATTAACTTCACAGTGCCGCAGCAGTTCGCCACAATGCCGGAAGATAACTACGTTGTTT
Source organism: Terriglobia bacterium (assembly GCA_963832905.1). Taxonomy (GTDB): domain Bacteria; phylum Acidobacteriota; class Terriglobia; order Bryobacterales; family Bryobacteraceae; genus BOG-234. The sequence goes on from CAWHVO010000008.1 coordinate 1,643,167, forward strand.
CCATCTCGACAGCCGACCGCAATACTTCCCCAGGTGCGGATCAGGCGCGCCCACTATCGTGATGCCAATTCAGCACTGAAGCGCGACCCTTGCAAAAAGGACGCCGTTGTAACGGCCCCGAAGCTGAGGGGTTTGGGATGAGTCGTACGGCAGGCGATTCCGAACGCATTCCTCTGCGGTTCCCCCCTGCCATATTTAGTCGGGCCCCATCAGTAAGTCGATGATCGCGCCATCGCTGCAACCGGTCGTTAATTTACCGTTATCGAGCCCCGAACTTCTATGGCCGACGAACATACCTGAGGTCCGCCTTTTGCATAAGGAACGTTCGAAATTCGCGCTGGTACTTTGGAAGACGGAGTCTGCCGCGAACCGTGCGTTTGTCGGTAAACTTGATCTCCGACGAAGGATTGAAATAGGCGACGGCGTTTTGCCGCGTCAGGACAAAGGGTGCACAGCCGTTCTGCAACAGTATCCCGCTCGCGATCAAGGACCCAGTGCGGTGATTCCCCTCCTGATACAGCTGCGGCTGGCTGAGCACGCCGACATAAACCTGCGCCGCTACCTTGTAGGGGTTTTCAGTCCCATGCTTGCGATACCACCGGCGGATGGGTTTGACGTATCGGCTAAAATTCGCGAAGAACTGCTGGCGAGTCGCCGAGATGTGTTAACGGTAGGTGCGGGAGTCATATCCCCGGCCAAGCAGCACGAGATGGTTGAGCTGCAACAGCACCTCGAGTCCTTCGTCGCTGAAGAAGTTGAACACTTTGCTGGACGACCGCGTCGAGAAACTCGTAGGCCGCGATCATATTCTGCCGTAGTACGTCAGTGAAGTCATCTCGCCGCAAGTTAAGTACCGCATTGATCGCCGGGAAGTGGCGTTGCACATCGATTAACTCATCTTCGATGCGCCCGAGGCGCAAACCCAGAGGACTGACCTGCACGTGCCGCAGTAGAACACATTCGCGCCGGTGTTTTCAATCGGACCACCTTGTCGAGCCACCGTGTCTCCGTTGCGGGTGTCAGCCGGTTGCGGGACAGGGCGGAGTTGGTCGATATCTGAAACAGCTCCGCGGCCGGGTAGGGCCCGCTGCGTTTCCCGCTAGTTGCCTTCGACTGTGCAGCTCCCACACGGTTGAGTTCCCCCTGTCCGGGAGCGAATTGCAGTAGAATCGGAAACGCGTTTATTGCGACAGATGCCGGGTTTCGCACGCGCCCCGAGCCGGTTAAGATTCGCCTGTTTCAGCCAGGCAGGTTGTTTGGAGGAGACCTCATGCAGACGTTTCGACAGAATCGCCCAACCCTGTTACTTGCGGCGGTCTTGACGTTGGCGGGTAGCGCCACGATTTCCGGCCAGCGGCCTGCGGTTGTTGACTCGACGGTCTTGAAAAAGGCCGGGACGCCCGCGGATCAGTTCCCCGGTTCCTGGCTCACCTATGGGAAATCCCAGAGCGAGACGCGCTACAGCCCGCTGAAACAGATCGACGCTTCGAACGTGAAGCGTCTCGGCCTTGAGTGGACGTATGTGGTGGGCGCGGGCGGCTACGGCCAGGAAGGCACCCCTCTGGTCTGGAACAATACGATCTACGGCACGACCACCTGGAGCGTGGTGTACGCTATTGACGCCCGCTCGGGCAAACAAATCTGGCGGTGGGATCCGGAGGTCAATCAGAGCATCAAAGGCATCACCGCGAGTCGTGGCCTTGCGCTCTATAACGGAAAGATTTTTGCTCCGGCCAAAGACGGACGGTTGTTTGCGCTCGATGCTATTACGGGCAAACCCGTATGGGAGACCCGTGTGGCCTATCCCCAGGATGGATACTACATCACCATGGCGCCCCGGATAGCCGGCGGCAAAGTGATCATCGGGGTCTCTGGCGGGGATACTACCACTCGCGGTTTCTTCGATGCGTATGACGCCGCAACCGGGCAGCGGTCGTGGCGGTTCTATACGGTTCCAGGCGACCCGAGTAAGCCTTTCGAGAACGAAGCCATGCGCGTCGCCGCCAAAACCTGGGGCGGCGACTTTTACACCAAAGGCGGCGGAGGCGCCGTTTGGGATGGATTCGCTTACGATTCCGACGCCAACCTGGTTTATGTTGGGACCGGGAATGCGGAGCCGTGGACGCAGAAATTCCGCGGCGCAAAGAACCTGGACAATCTGTACACCTGCTCGATCCTTGCCGTGGATCTCACAACCGGGAAGCTCAGGTGGCATTTCCAGACGGTGCCGAACGACAACTGGGATTTCGACAGTGTCCAACAGTTGATGCTGCTGGATCTGACGCTCGATGGGCGCAGACGTAAGGTCCTGACGCAAGCCGCGAAGAATGGATTCTTCTACGCCATCGACCGGGTCACGGGACAGTTCATTTCGGCTTTCCCGTTCGTGAAAGTGAATTGGGCGAAGGGCGTCGATGACAGCGGGCGTCCGATGGTGAACCCCGAAGCTTACTACGATACGGACCCGGTGGCGGTGTATCCGACCGGCGGCGGCGCGCATAACTGGGCGCCGATGTCGTTTAATCCGGCTACCGGACTGGTCTACATTCCCGCTTCCTACACGTCGTACACCTACCAGGCGGAGGACGAATACAAGAAGGGCAGCAACGGCGATGTACGCACGAACTCCGTACCGCGGCAGATCAAGGCGCCGGCCATCGGCCCATCGGCACCTGACGGGGTCCGTGGCGGACTGCAGGCCTGGGATCCGGTGAAACATATGCTGGTTTGGCGCGGCGATGGAGGTGGAGGCATCGGCGGTGGCACCGTGACCACCGGCGGGAACCTCGTCTTCCAAACGTCCAATGACGGGCGATTCGCCGCCTGGAGCGCCGACAAAGGCGAAAAGCTGTATGAGATTCAGACCAGCAAGCCAGGTGTGGCGCCACCGATCACCTACGAGATCGATGGCAAACAGTACGTGGCCTTCATGGCCGGCAGGGGCCGCCCCGCAACGACCGTCGGTCCGAACGATGCCAAGGTCGATAACCCTCCCATGCTGTTCGTCTTTGCACTCGACGGCAAGGCCGAGCTTCCCGCGCCTGTTCCTGCATCTCCGCCGGCAAGCGCCGCTGCGCCAGCCCGTTAAGTCGTGTTGCAGAGAAGATGCCGCAGAAGCGCTCCAAACGATAGCTAACGATATTGCCCCTTATCCGCACGGACGAGATTCGTCCGACGAGGCGCTCGCGGAAGCGAAAAAGGTAGTGCCCGCCGAGACGAAGGGGAACCAGAGGTACACGGAAAAATGGAGGTCTTCAATTGACTGAAAACGCTCAGGATGTTTTGGTGAGCCGGGCGGGGCTCGAACCTGAACGGCCCATTGAGCCACTGTAAGTTATTGATTCTACAATCCGACAGAAACGCCAGAATCGATACTTCAGCCGAACCGAGGTACACGGCGGGTACACAGTCTACGGATTCGTTAGTTGCTGATGCCCGGAGGAGGCGTATGAAATGCCCAGCGCGACTTGGAGTATCAAAGGCGGTCATGCTCGGGCGGTTCGACGGCGGGAACCTTCGACATGACGCGCAGGAAGTTCTGGTAGCTTCCACGAGAGGCCTTCTCTTTGAGGCGTTCGAATTCGAGAAGGCGCTCCTCAAAGGCCGACGCGAACAGGTCGTCAACCGAGATGTTTTCAGCCGTTGCCACTTCAGTGGCCCGGCGATACAACTCTTCGGGAACGTTGACACTCACACTCATCTCTGATCTCCCATAATGGCCAGCAACTCACCGGGGCTCATTGTTCGGATACCCAAACTCTCGGACCCGCGGAAATCTCTTACATTGAACGTCACGATCGGCGATCCGGTGCGAACCGCTACCTCTAGAATACGATCATCGTCCGGGTCAGGCAACATCGGCCGCCAGCGGAAATAGATCTGGACCAATCTGGCGCGGCTACACAGGTACTCGGTGAAATCGTCAACGTCGCGGAGACTCACGCCCCAGTCCCCCGCTCCGCGCTTGAGTACGGACTCGTATTCGAGCGCCAGCGCCGGGGAAATCACTGGTCGCCACTGCCGACCTTCAATCGTTTGCAGGAGCCGGTACGAAGCGCCCAGACTGGATCGGAACGCTGCCACCAGCACATTCGTGTCCACCACAACATCAATCACATTTGAATGCTCTCACGTGATGCGAGTCGCTGCGGCGGGTGACCTGGCTCTAAACCCCTGACTGGTGTGGGGACACCAAGCACTGAATTTACAGTCCGAATAACGCGCGACGGATCCGTATTACACGGTGTTGCCCGTAGCTGAAAGCTGTGACTCGCAGGGGGTTGAGGTCGATCCCCAGGTTCTCGATTGCGAATTCTCGGCGCTCTCCAGTTGACAACCCGCGTTTGTTGACAGGTCGGTTGTTTTAGCCCGGGCGGGTTGGACAGCGCGCTGGGAGTAAGTTGACTCATTGAATCACGCGGCAGAGGGCAGCGCAAGTTCGAAGTCGCGGCGGGCCTGATCCGGCGTGCGATAGCCGAGGCGCCCGACAATCCAGTGATGGTTGTAACGGTCCCGGAACTCGATCAGGGCTGTGTGAAGTTCATCGAGATCGCGAAAGTGGCGGACCCAGAGCAGTTGTTCCTTGAGCGTTCTGAAGAAGCGCTCAATGCAGCCGTTGCCCTCCGGTTGCCGCACGAAGGCCGGAGAGGACTCGATTCCGAGGAACCGGATTTCCTTTTGAAAATCGTCACTCATGTAAACGCTGCCATGATCATGACACAACTGCAGACCTGCGGCGATGTCCTGGGCGAAGCCCCCGAAACGTTCCCGGACACCCTGTCGAACCGGTTCGAGCGCCTCGAAACGGTTGGCCCTTTTCACCGCATGAATGCCAACGCACTCAGCCGTGCAGTGATCGATGGCGGCGAACACCGTGACCGAGCCTTCAGCAACTGTGACTGTGGCGGTGGCATCGGTACCCCACATCCGATCCGGCTCGCTGGTGACGATCACGCCCTCATGGGGCCGGCACGGTACCGGCGATGGCTGACGGCAGGGAGAAAGCAGCTGGTTCTCCCGCATCAGCCGGTTGACGCGGTCTTTCGATGTCCGTATGCCCCGGAAGCGCAGCCGCGCCCAGACTTTGCGATAGCCTTCGCCCGTGAAAACGGCCTCGTGCAGAACTGCGCGAATCGCACTCAAAAGTTCCGCATCGCAGTGCACCTTCGGGCCGCGTTTCCGCGGCTGCCGCGGGTTCCGCCCCCGGCCGAGCGCCGCATAGAAACTGGAACGACGCAGTTCCCATACCGCCGCCACGCGCGCCACGCCGTACGGCTTGCTGCTGGAAACCGAGACAGTCCGGCTCATTTTCTCGATTTCCACGACACCAAAGGGCGGCCGCCCTCGATCAGCGCGATTTTCTCGCGCAGCAGTTCTGCCTCAACGCTCAGACCTGCAACCACTGACTTCAGGCGGCGCTTTTCCTCATCCTCGACATTGACCTCGCGGCTCTTGATGCTGGCCTCGCCTCCGGCCAGAAAGCGATCCCGCCAGTCGCTGAGTGTTGCAACGGTAACACGATACTTCCGTGAAGTGCTCTCAAGGTCCGCGCCTCGCAGCAGTTCCAGAATCACTGCCGTCTTGCGGCGCGACGACCATCGCCCCGCGCCCGCTCGCCCCGATTCCGGAGACGGCTCAGTCGCCCTCCGGGCTCCTTCCGCCGCCCCGGAATCGGTCTTCTTTGTGTCCGACATTCTCTCTCCTTAAAGAACATTCTCTATCTCAAATGTTCCCAGAGAACTGTCCAACAAAATTCCGGGCCGGGGGATGTTGACAGGTCGGTTCAATACGGAGCCTGTTCTGAATGCGTCACACTTCGTACTTTTTATCGTCTTCCACTGGCTGGTCCGCTCCCGCAAGATTGGCCGCGTGTTAAACTCCGTCCGAAGAGGTGGCGGCGAAGACGGCGAAAACGGAGGGCTTGAGGCTATCAAAACACTCAATGGAAAATTGGCGGCTGATGTTTTCCTGCTGCCAGCCACCGGGACAACGCTTTAGCTAACCAATCCCTTCAGCCTCAAGGTAGTCCTTGAGGCCCAGGTTGCGGATGTCCTTCGCCGTGACGGCGTATTGCGGGAACTGGTGGGCCAGTCGGTCAACGCTGGCTGCGAACTCTTCGTCACGGATTGCTGTCATGTGCATCCCGCCAACGAACGCGACTACCCATGAGCCGGACTTCGCATAGTGCCCGATCACCTCAGCGATCTGTTTGTTGCGGGCGGCAACGGTCGAGTTCCACTCGACCATTCGGTGCCCTTCCCAGAGCCTCGCTGAAAGGCCATAAAGATTGGGATCCTCCATACCGTAGACCCGGATACCCAGTTGATGACGCCATTCGTAGGCGATATACCCCGGCAGGAGAAAACTCCGGAGGACAGCAAATATTGTGGAGTCGCTCGGGGCTCTGGCGCTACGCCATAGCGCTTGGAGCGAGACTTCCTCAAAAGCTGGCACTCCTTCCGCCAGAAATATAACCGGGCCGGTAGCCGAACGTCGCGAAAAGATCGGCTCCATCAGGAGCTCGAGACCGCAAAACAGGTTCCACTGGCAAAGAACCTGGTAGTGCGGTTCCTGGATGACAAGGACTTCCCTATTGTTAGGGCGGCGGGCAGGAGCAGAATCGTGAAGTGTGAAGTATCCTTCCAGTTCCTCCGCGCAGGAGTACGAGATGCCGCCCCACGTAAAACGGTTTGGCTGACGTAAGTGGAGTTCTTTCAGCGCCGTCAGATTTGTCCGGGCATCGGGGTGACCGTGAACGGACGCGCGATTCCACCACATTTCCGCCATGTCCAGGCTCTGAACGACGCCATGGCCGTGCAGGTACATTACGCCGAGGTTGAATTGCGCTTCAGCATTGCCCTTGGCGGCAGCCGCTCCAATGAGACGAGCGGCCTCGCGGTAATTCTGCGGAAACCCGTGGCCATCGCGGTGCATCACGCCCAAGCAAAACTCAGCCTTGGGGTTATTTTGGCGGGCGGCACGGTCGAACCACTCGATGGCCCGTTGAAAATCCCGGTTCACGCCCTGCCCGTTGTCCAACATGATGCCAGCCATGCACTGAGAATCGCTGTGCCCGAGCTGTGCAGCCAGTTCGAAGCACCGAAATGCCTCGCGGTAATTCTGATTCTTGTAGTGGAGGCCGCCGGATTGGTAAAGGCTTTCAGGTTGCATAGGCTTCGGACTCCCGGCTGGGCTTGCTCTCAGTGTTTTAAGGTGGTGTTCCTCGCTTTGGTTGCCTTCGCAGGCGACTCTCACGCCACTGCCACGAAGCATGACGGCGACTAAAAGATCGTCCTGAAAGAAGGAAGCCTGCATTATACACTGCAACGCTGGGCCGAGGCGCCCCAAGGGCAACCTCTGTTGTAGAAATGATCCTTGTTAATGGGGCCGGAAAATTTCGTTTCGACAACATGGTCCAAAAACCTCTTTGCCCAGCGATACAATCGCACGGCACTCCTGCGCCCACTGCACGTAGCAGTTCTATCGCTCAAGTGCTGGGCGTCTTCGGCGTGCTTGCCTTTCGAGCTGCTGATCCCTGCGGATGAATGCGCGATCCGCCTCGACCTCGCAGAGTGCCTTCTGGTATCTCCCCAACCATCCGCCCCACCCCTCCTCGGTCGGTCGAACACCCTGTTGCCGCAACGCGTCCGCTTTTTCCCGAAGGAGGAGGCGGTTGTTCAGGATCGCTTCTGCGTGACCAAGATCCTCAATTTCAATCCTGAGCCGCCCGTCCCCGGAGAGTCTCCGCAGGCGAACGAACGAATTCGTCTTCAGCCCTCCAAGGCTGCGCGCTCTCCTCCATCTCCCGCGTGTACGGGATGTAGTAAACCCTGGCAGCTGTTGATTCCAGCAAGAGGTAGTTCTTTCCCGATTGCTCTTCTTCACCATGCACGAGCACCCGACCTTCGACCGATGCAGATCTGCTGCCAGTCCACAGCTTCGACAGGGCAGGCGTTTATCCGAAACCAACTCTCCGTGGGCGAACAGCGTCTTCTGCCGGTCGCCTGCCCGCTGCATCGCGCGCAACACCTGCTCCGTATCGGATCGAAGTGAGCCACGAGCCATCGCCAGCGATCTCCGCCAATCCCATGCGTGACAGCGCGATCAATCGCGCCGAGACATGGTGATTCCTGTGCACGGCCTTTTTCGGCAGGTTGGTGTGAACGCGAAACCGTTTTCGACGGCCTCCGAATTTCGGAGGATGACGCGATCGAGCGAAGTGAAGCCGGGTCTCAGGGATCTCTCGCCGTTCTGCCTCCGCCGCATCGAGGGTTGTCCGGAATCCCAACTGCCGGGTGCAAAGCTCCTCTGCGATCTCACGAACGCCGCGCTTCACGTAGTCACGGCTCAGGCGCAGCGCCTTGCCGTCGGCAGTCAACCCCCGCAATGCGACATGCACATGGGGATGCTCGGTATTACGATGAACGACCGCGACCCACTCCAGCGAGCCGCCAAGATCCTCGTCCACGCTGAGCATCACATCCCGCGTTAGCCGTTGCAGGTCGGCGCGGTCGCCGAACTCGGGGGAGATGATGATCTTCCAAAGCAGTTGATCTTTGTTTGCCTGCCAGTCCTGCAACCTGCGAGCGACTTGAATGTCGTTCTCGCTGGCGTTGAATCCCGTATCTCCATGGGCGGCGCTTTCGCGTTCAAGATAAGACCCGTGGGCGCGCCACTGCCCGCGTGCCACGTTTCTCGAATAGGAGATCCGAACAGCACAGCGTTGGCGGTGTGGAAAGCGGCGGCTGCCAGTGGACGATCCCCGGCGCCTCCAGCCGTTGGTCGGGAGTCCCCGCTTCCACGTCTCGTACAGGCACACCCTGCTCTTGCGAATGAGTCATCAGAGTGCTGAAGTCTTTGACCTCCCCAATGAGTAACTGTGTAGCGGATACGTCAGCGAGGGCCGGATCAATCTTGCGAAGAACACTGACAATATCGCTCTTCACATGGCGTTCGATTTGATAAAGATACTTTGCCTGCACGGCAGCGGCGCTACCTCGATACACCCGGAAGCGTTGAGGGATGAATCCGAGCACCATCGGTCGCCCGGGAAGCCGATAAACCTGGTCTGGCGCCAACGCAAGAATCGTTTGCCAATCCTGTATCCAAGCCGCGAGAGTGTGCCCTAGCAGCCCGTGGCAGAAGTGCGGAAACAGTTAGATGTGGCTTGAGATTGGAAAAACCAGGGGAAGTGAAAACCAACCGGAAGTGGGCCCGCTTTCTTCTGCTGATTCGTTCCGGTGCGCCGTCCATGCCGTCATCGCGATCTGGACAAGCAAAATCGCGTCGGAGAGCCCCTGCAGGGTTCTCGGTTTGCCGATTCCCGAAGATTTCCGGACCAGCAGCGCCAGATTGAATCCGATGGCATGGAACAGAAGCCGCTTCAGAATGTTCTTTTGACCCTTCAGGTGGGTTCGTCTCATGCCGCCGGTTTCGTACATGTGCGCAAAACTTCTTTCGGTCAATTCCGTGCGCAGCTTCTGCAGATCTTTGCCGCGCCGTCCACTCATCCGCCGCCGATTCCCATACACCTGCTTCTGTTCTTTTTCCTTGCCGTCCCAATTGCGGGGCCCGCGCTCCGGCTCCGGGATATAACTGCGCACACCGTCCGCATGCAAATCGACCAGAACTTCGTTGCTGTGATATCCCTTGTCAGCGACCACCTCTTCGACGCCGCGTTGGTTGATCAGGGCCGCGTTGGACTGCGCTTCCTGTAACGTGACTCCGATGGTGGTGGTGTCACCCAGATCCGCCGCCTGCAGCGTGATCGCCACCACCGCGCCGCTGGCCAGATCGACCGCATGCTCGGCCTTGTGCGCCAGATGCGTGCGGCCATCCTTCATCCTGGCGATGCGCGCGCTGCTATCGGTAGGGCTCATCCACTCTTTATTGGAGGCCTTCTTTTTGCGCTTCCGGTCCAGCCTCGCGGCCTGCTCGCGGGTAGGTTCCTCAATGCCTTCGGCTTTGGCCAGATCCTTCAGATATTCGTCGTAGCCGCGCCCATCGTCGCGCCGCTTGATCGAACGCATCGCGGCATTGGCTTCCAGCATGGTCGCATCTATGGCGATGGTCTGCCCGTCCATCAAGCCTTCTTCGCCCAGCACCTTCACGAACCAGCGGAACACCGCTTTGTGCGTTTCGACCGGCATCAGCCGACGCGTCCGCGACATCGTCGAATGATCCGGAGTCGATTCGATAACACTGAATCCCAGAAACTCCCGTAACGAAAGCGAGTCCGCCACACGCCACGCAATTCCCCGTTCCGAATCGATTCCCTCGAAGTAGCCGAGCAGCAGCATCCGGAAATAGACACCCGGAGCTATACTCGGTCGACCCATGACCGGCTTGTAAAAACGCTTGCACAGATGCTCCAGGCGTTTGTCGACCTTGTTCCGCTCCAGGATCTCGTTCACCTTCGCGTAGAACGGATGACTTGCCGCCTGGGGAATCTCCTGAGCGCTGAAAAACATCGCGTCCTGCTTCGGCTTGCGCTTACCCATCGCCATACAGCTTATGACGTCTGAAACATTTCAGAGGTCACATGTTTGGAGGCGAAAATCTGACTTTTACCACGGGCTGCTAGCGTCTTTAGCGCACGAACAGAAAAAACGTCGCAGGCGGCAGGAATGATCAGATAGTCGCAGTCGAGCAAGATACTGCGATTCAACGGTCCAATATTGGGTCCAGAATCGAAAAATACGAAATCGATGTCGAGTTCCTCGGCAACGTCGTTAACGACGGCACTCAAAGCCGCAGTACCTCGAAAGCCCTTGACCTTCCGCTGCAGGCAGTCAGACCAAAGCTGGTTGAGCTCGGATTCAAAATCGCTCAGTCGGATGTCTCCGGGAAGCAGGTAGAGATTGTCGATGCTCAATTCCTTCGCCGCGATTACCTGAACATCGCCGGAAGCCTCCACGATGGGCTTGACCGCGGACCAGAGCGTTTCCCCGTCAGGGCCATCCGATTGGTCGAGTAAGTTGTCAACTATTTTGTCTTCCAGAAGATAGGAAGTTAGGTTGCACTGCGGGTCAGAATCGACCAACAAAACCTTCTTGCCGAGATAAGCGAGAGCCGCCGCCACATTCAACGTGAGCGTAGTTTTCCCGACACCGCCTTTGTGGTTGAAAATGGCGATTCGTTTAGCTCGATGCCGTTGCCGAACCGGGGGCGAAGCCACTCTTTAGCTGGACCTCCGGCCGTATCTCATCATGACTTCGCCGCTACTTTCTTCGGCTTCCTCCGCCGACGCGCCGAGGCCATTATCTCTTTTGCCGCTTCATAGTCCGGAAGAGACTGCACGTATCTCTCCCCAGCCGCGCTTATCTGCTTCGCACCTTTTCCGGCAGGGGCCAGATAACCGTACTGCATGGCGTTGTTTATGGCAACCGCGGCATTGGAGAGCTTGCGTTGTGCAGCTTCAGTGTTGATTTTGCTGATGTCTAGAGTTGTGAACTCCGGCATGTCACGGTAGTGGGTGAGGTAGAACGCTAAACAGGCGACGCGCTCAACGTCAGTTCGAGGCTGCTTATCGTTGAGGAATTGCTTAGGCGTTTGCGCGCGGTCGGCAGAGAAGCCCGAAGGGTTGGAGTGAGGGCCAACGTGCACTCCCTCAGCAGGTCCAGTTGTGGTGCGAACCGAGGAGGTTGTCTGCGACGCTTCTAACTGAAAAAACGTGCCGATGGTGTGGTACACGCGCGCTCCAGCGGTCGGGTCGAGCTTCTTCAGTGACGAGATAATTTGTGTCAGGATTTCAGCGTCATCTGTCAGTTGTTCGTCAGCCAAGTGCACCTCCAGGGGCTACTGTATCGATATTCACGATCCCCAAATACCGTTTAAACCATTTTACGCCAAATGTGTTGTCGGAATGACACGGTCCGATTCCGCCAGCCGTTGTCGGCGTTTGGGATCGTGCAAGAGAAAACCGCCCCGGTACAGAGTTCGGAAGGCGGTGCGCGTGGCAGTCGGTTCCGGCTTAACTTTACATAAACGTCAAGTATGGCTTATATGTTAATATATCCATACCAGAATGTCCCCGATTCCGCCATTCGATTCCGATGGTCTGCTCCCGCCGAACGATTACGAAGTCTCATTCGAAGAGCTTAGACACTCGGCCCTGGTCGTTGGCCCGGATGAATCTCACGAGCATTCATCTTGGGACGTGCCATGGCGAGCCGAATTGGTGGATAACCTGGAAGTCCTCAGCCGCCAGCTCTGGCAGGCTGGCATCCGCGATATCTTCGCCGATGGCTCGTTCGCCGAAGACAAGGACCACCCCAACGATATCGACGGGTATTTCGTCTGCACCTTGGACCAGCTGAGAACCGGCGAACTGGTACGCGAACTGAATCTGCTTGACCCGTACAAGGTCTGGACCTGGGACCCAGCCTCTCGCAAACCATATCGGGGATATCCAAAAAAACAACTTCCAATGTGGCACCGTTACCGCGTTGAATTGTATCCGCACGTGCCGGGGCTGGGCGTCGGCAGCGGCATTCGTGACAAACACGGGCATGAGCTCGAATTCCCCTCAGCGTTTCGCCAATCGCGGCGCGACGGTAGACCGCGGGGAATCGTAAAAATCAGGTATGGAGGTCAGTCATGATTCGCAACGAGACGGAATATCAGGAAGCATCCGCCCGCCTGACGGACGAGCGGACCAGGCTCGCTGAACATCGGGGCCGCTTACGGCAAGCCGGTCTCAGCGATGTGGAGATCAAACGCGTTATCGATCCGATGGAATCGTTCCACCTCCAGCTGCAGGAGGAGGTCGAGAGTTACGAACGCCTCAAGCGCGGTGAATTCGACGACCTCGACAATCTCCGCGGACTCGGCCACTTGTTAATTTCAACCCGTATCGCTCAAGGGATTTCGCAACGAGAATTGGCACGGAGACTCGACGTGCACGAGTCCCAGGTGTCGCGCGATGAACGAAACGAATACTTCGGTATCACGCTTGAAAGAACCATAAAAATCCTCGACGCATTGAACGTCCGCCTGCACACCAAAGTGGAAATCGAACCGCTGCGCCCTATGGCGGTCGCGTGACGGCGGCTGTAGTACGGGGCGGAAAAAGCCCGGCCTTCATTTTTCCTCGCCACACCTGACCATCCTGCACGGGTTGTGCGAATCGGCTACCGTCGAACTCCCGCGCTCTTGTGGAGGAGGCGGTTACCTCGCGTGCGGGTGATGCTTCACAGAACTGCCCGTGCGAATAGTGTTCGGGCGTTCGGAATGCGAACACCAAACAGCAATAACAAGGCGCCGGGCAAATGCCGGGCGGTTTGCCTGGCTTGTCTGACGGCCAAGCACCTGAAACGAAGCGCCAAAAGGCCGAAAAACACACGGGTCGCCCGGCGCCCCTTTATGTTCCACTACCGGGATTTTGGGCTGCTTCCATGGCTGAAGCGGGCTGTCTCCGCCTTCGTTTGTGTCGAAAGAGTGATGATCTGTTGCAAGTTGTACCGGGTTTGTTGGAATCGGTCTTTTCTTGTTAGCCGTTGTTATTTTTCGTCTTTTTCGTGGTTAGCTGTTCGGAAATCCTTCTGCCACCCCCTTGTCTGTGTGCTCGGCTATCAATCGCCGGATTCGCAGAAAAGGGAGGGCGACACAATGACCACCGATCTCATCGCGGCGCTCGCGGAGGCGGTCGCGGCAAAGCTCCAGCCGAAATCTCCGAGAAAGCTGTACGATCTCAAGGCCGCAAGCGTCTACCTCGGTGAGTTTCCGGCAAGCGTGCGTGCAATCCACCGCCGGTAATTGCTAAGGTCGTTCTGCCGCCGGTGCCCCGGCGCGGAGCAGACCATGCCGCGACGCAAAACTGCGATGATCACCATCGAGGAAGCCAAAGCACGCTTCGAAGTCTGGAGGCAGAACCGTAAGGGGAAAGCCGCGATACCGGACGAGCTATGGTCGGCGGCCGTTGACGTAGCCCGGAGAGAAGGGGTCAGCCGGACCGCGACTGAATTGCGCGTGGAATGGAATCATCTGAAGCGGCGGATGGCCGCGGCTGCGGGAACATCGTCGCAACCGTCGCCACCGAGGTTTGTGGAGTTGGTCGCGCGGCCTGAGGAAGCGCTTCATGAGTGCGTCATCGAAGTCGAGGGCCGTCGATCGAAACTGCGCATCCAGCTGAAAGGCGCTTCGGCCTCATATCTGGCAACGCTGAGCCGGGAGTTATGGGAGTCGGCGTCCTGATTCAGATCACGCCGCAACTGCGCATCCTGGTTGCGATAGACGCCATCGATGGCAGAAAGGGCATCGATTCTCTGGCGCAGCTGTGCCGTGAGAAGCTCGACTCCGACCCATTCTCCGGATGTCTGTTCATCTTCCGCAGCCGCCGGGGCACGGCGATAAAACTGCTGGCCTATGACGGCCAGGGGTTCTGGCTCGCCACGAAGCGCCTGTCGAAGGGCCGCTTCAAGTGGTGGCCCACCGGTGCGGAACCGGCGCGCACGCTGCGCGCGCATCAGGCGCAGTTACTGCTGGCCGCCGCGAACCCGGATGCCGAAGCACCGCCGGTATGGCGGCAGGTGAGCGCGTAAGAAAATCAGGCCAACCCCCTTGCGTTCCACTTTTGACTCTGCCACACTGCGAAAAGAATGCCGGAGTGGAGATACCGGGGACGCACCGTTACTGCTGAAGAGATCGCCTTCATCCGCGGGTTAATCGCTGAAAATCCCGGAGCCAGCCGTCGCAACCTGTCGGAGAAACTCTGCGAGGCATGGCAATGGAAACAGACCAACGGCGCTCCACGCGATATGGTCTGCCGTGGCTTATTACTGATGCTGCACCGCGCCGGGCAGATCGAGTTGCCGGCGATTCGTTTCCGGCCTCCCAATCCGTTCGTCCGGCGCGAGCGGCCACAACCGATGCTGATCGACACCACGCCGCTCGAGACGCCACTCAGCGCCGTTCGTCCGATCCTTTTGCAGCAGGTTCGAAAGACGACCGACGAACCGCTGTTCAACAGCCTGATGGAACAACATCATTATCTCGGCTATGAACAACCGGTGGGAGAGCATCTGAAGTATCTGGTGTGGGCGCAGGGCCGTCCCATCGCGTGCATGGCATGGAGTTCGGCGCCGCGTCATCTGGGCAGCCGCGACCGCTATATAGGATGGAGCGCTGCAGCGCGCCGTCGGAATATCCGCTTCATCGCTTACAACACGCGCTTCCTGATTCTGCCGTGGATTAAAGTTCCGCATCTGGCTTCGCACATTCTGGGCCGCGTGGCGGCGGCGCTGCCGGCGGACTGGGAGCGGATGTACAGCCACCCGGTCTACTTCGCGGAGACCTTCATCGATCCCGGCCGTTTTCGCGGGACCTGCTATCGCGCGGCCAACTGGGTGCTGATGGGCAGGACCACGGGCCGGGGCAAAGCCTCCAACAGTTACATTCCGAACCGCTCGATTAAAGAGGTCCTTGGGCTGGCGCTGACACGGCGCTTTCGTGAACTGCTGAGTGAGTTATGAAAAAGAAATCATCCCGACGGCGCATCGATGTCAATGTCGATGAACTCGACAGGATCATCGACGCCGCCATGCAGGCGCCGCTGAATGAGGCCGATGGCAGGACGCTCAAAACCGCCCTGCATGCGATGGCGGAAAGATTAGTCGGGCTGCGGAACACGGAGAAGACCAGCGCTGTGCTGGAACCGAAAGCGCCACACGCCGCAGCCGATACGCAGCCACCGGAGAAACAGGCGGCTGCGGGACACGGACGCAACGGAGCATCCGCATTTACGGGAGCAAACAGAGTAGCGGTCGCGCATGCCACCCTTCAGTCCGGCGATCCCTGCCCGGAATGCCGCGAAGGAAAAGTGTACCGCCAGAAAGAACCGGCGACGCTGGTCCGCATTATCGGGCAGGCCCCGCTGGCGGCGACTGTGTTTGAAATGGAAAGGCTGCGCTGCAATGGCTGCGGTGAGGTATTCACCGCCGCCGAACCGCCGTCAGCGGGTGCGGAAAAGTTCGATGCCACTGCGGTGGCGATGATCGCGCTTTTGAAATATGGCACGGGAATGCCCTTTAACCGTATGAAGCGGCTGGAAGGACAACTGGGGATTCCCTTACCCGCGACAACGCAGTGGGAGTTGATGGCGGCGTTCGCGAAGTGGCTCAAACCCGTGCTGGGCGTGTTCATTCGGCAGGCGGCGCAGGGCGGTGTAGTGCATAACGACGACACCGGCATGCGGATACTGCAGATGGCGCGCCGCAGCGACGACAGCCGCACGGGAACCTTCACCAGCGGCATCGTATCGATCTCGGGCGGGCGGAAGATCGCCCTGTACTTCAGCGGATGGAAGCATGCGGGCGAAAACCTCGCCGATGTTCTGAAGCACCGCGCGCCCGGCCTGGCGCCGCCGATCCAGATGTGCGATGCACTGTCGCGCAACTCACCGAAGCTTATCGAAACACTGTCGGCTTACTGCCTGGCGCACGGGAGGCGGCAGTTTACGGAAGTCGCGGAGAGCTTTCCCGACGAATGCCGGTATGTGCTGGAGTCGCTGGGAGCGGTATACGGCTTCGATGCCGAAGCGAAGGACCTCGGCCTGACACCGGAGGCAAGGCTGACGTTTCACCAGACGCACAGCGCGCCGGTGATGGAAGATCTGCGCCAGTGGATGGAGACGCAGTTTGCGGAGCACAAAACAGAACCGAACTCCGGGCTGGGCAAGGCGATCTCTTATTTACTGAGACACTGGACGAAACTAACACTGTTCCTGCGACAGCAGGGCGCCCCTCTCGACAACAACATCGTCGAAAGAGCACTGAAGAAGGCGATTCTGCATCGTAAGAATGCGCTCTTCTATAAGACGATGAACGGCGCGCGCGTGGGCGATCTGTTTATGAGCCTGATCCACACCTGCGAACTGAACAAGGTCAACCCGTTCGACTACCTGACAGAGCTGCTCCGGCATCGCGCGGATCTGACTGCCCATCCGGCGGAGTGGATGCCATGGAACTACCAGGGCCGCGCGAACGCTGTGGCCGCGTAATATCATGGTTCGGTCGCATGGCCGAAAGCATTAGCTTAAAGCCCTGCGAAACGAACCTCTCCAAATGGCCGCCAAACGGGCATCCGCACCAGCAAAATCACCGAGGGTTTTCGGCCAGCGACAGGCGCGGACGAAAATGTTTCGCGTCGGGCTGTACGCGCGCGTGTCCACGCATGACCAGCAGACCCTGTCGCTGCAGATGCGCGCCATGCGGGAGTATGCGGCGAAACGCGGCTGGACGATAGCGGTGCAGATCAAAGAAATCGGTTCCGGCGCGGCGGCGCGTGAACTGCGCGAGAATCTGCTCGCCGCCGCTCGTCGGCGCGAAATCGATGTGGTGCTGGTCTGGCGGCTGGACCGATGGGGCCGGTCGCTCGTCGATCTGGTCGTCACGTTGAAGGAACTGGCTGAACTGGGTGTCAGTTTCGTATCGCTCACCGAAGCATTGGATCTGACCACGCCGACGGGCCGCGCGATGGCCGGGTTGCTCTCGGTGTTCGCCGAGTTCGAACACGAGATTCTGCGCGAGCGGATTCGCGCGGGCATCGCAGAAGCCCGGCTGAAGGGAAAGCGCTTTGGACGGCCGCTGACCGCGGCAAAGAAGTCCAGCCAGATTCGGAAGCTATACCGCGCAGGCGTCAGCAAGGCCGAGATCGCGCGGCGACTGGAGATCGGCCGGACCTCCGTGCGCCGGATACTGTCAGCAAAGCAGCCATGAAGAAACCAGCCAAAGATCCAGTCCGCGAGGACCGCATTCATAACGAAGCCATCGCGGATGCCAACGGGCCGGAGGAGCAGATCATGGGGTGGCATTGCTACCTCGATGACAAAATCCGATTTCCTTTTCAAGCCAGGTGCATCGCTCGCAGGATCGTTTCACCGCTGAGGGAAGGGGAAACCGTCGAAGTTCATCGCATGGCTCCGGAAGATGCCTGCACAGCGGAGATGCTCGTGCTGATCCGCTGGCACGGTCGGTTCATGGCCGTGCCACTGTCACAACTGGCGGCTATCGACCCCGACGACGCCACCGCCGAGGCCGTTGGCGACTGGCATTACTGGGTAGCCAGAGG